>NZ_PDHU01000001.1:0-3105000 GCF_002573675.1 Micromonospora sp. WMMA1996
CCCGCGCCCCGCGCCCGCGCCCCGCGCCCCGGCGCCCCGCGCCGACGGACGATAAGCCCCCGCACACCCTGTCGAGCTGATAACACCAACAACTCACGTCCACTCGCCCCGTCACCCCGCCACTGAGTCGTTCCTGCTATCAGCTCCAAAGGCACCGAGACCCCACACCCGCACCGCACTCAACAAAGTGACGACGACGAGATCCGCCCACCGCCGAAGCGGGCGGGCACGACGGGACCTGCCAACCGCCGACCCGTCCGGACCCCACCGACAGCCGTCGACCACAGCGCCCGAGGAGCACCCGCCCGGGGCACGACAACCCCAACACCCTGTCGAGCTGATAGCGGGAACGACTCACGCCCACTCGCCGTCGCCCCGCTACTGAGTCGTTCCTGCTATCAGCTCCAAAGGCACCGGGAACCCCACACCCGCCCCGCGCCCAGCAGGGTGACGACGAGATCCGCCTACCGCCAGCGGCCTTCGGCCGCAGGACCGCAGGGCCGCAGGGCCGCAGGACCGCAGGACCGCAGGACCGCAGGACCGCAGGGCCGGGTCAGGAGACGACCAGGCCCGACTGGTACGCGAAGACCACCAACTGGGCCCGGTCACG
Source organism: Micromonospora sp. WMMA1996 (assembly GCF_002573675.1). Classification (NCBI taxonomy): domain Bacteria; kingdom Bacillati; phylum Actinomycetota; class Actinomycetes; order Micromonosporales; family Micromonosporaceae; genus Micromonospora; species Micromonospora sp. WMMA1996. The sequence goes on from NZ_PDHU01000001.1 coordinate 611, forward strand.
GGCGCCGAGCTTGACCATGGCCCGGCTGACGTGGGTCCGCGCCGTCGCCGGGCTGACCACCAACCGGTCGGCGATCTCGGCGTTGCTCAACCCCTCGCCGACCAGGGCCACCACCTCCCGTTCCCGGTCGGTGAGCGACCCGAGCCGGGGGTGCGGGCGCGGCACCCGGGCCGGGCGGGTGGCGAACTCCCGGACCACCCGGCGGGTCACCGACGGGACAGCAGCGCCTCCCCCTCGGCGACCAGGCGGATCGCCCGCAGCAGGTCGACCGGGCGGGTGTCCTTGGTGAGGAAGCCGCTGGCGCCGTGCCGGAGTGCGTCGAAGACGTACTCGTCCAGCTCGAACGTGGTCAGCACGATCACCCGGGTGCCGGCCAGGGCCGGGTCGCCGACGATCCGGCGGGTGGCCTCGATGCCGTCGACGCCGGGCATCCGCACGTCCATCAGCACCACGTCGGGGCGTTCCCGACGGGCCGCCTCCACGGCGGCGAGCCCGTCGGCGGCCTCGCCGACCACGGACAGGTCGTCCTCGCTCTCCACCAGGGCCCGCAGGCCGATCCGGACCAGGTCCTGGTCGTCGGCGAGCAGTACGCGGATCATGCGACCTCCCGGAGCGGCAGCCTGGCGTGCACCCGGAAGCCACCGGGCGGGGCCGGCCCGGCGCTGAAGGTACCGCCCAGCGCGGTGACCCGCTCGCGCATCCCGGCCAGGCCGAAGCCGCCCGACCGCTCGGGCGGAGTCGTTCCGCCCCGGCCGGTGTCGGTGACCTCCACGGTGACCTCGTCCGAGGCGTACCCGACGCGGACTGCGGCGGTGGCCGGGCCCGCGTGCCGCAGGACGTTCGTCAGCGCCTCCTGCACCACCCGGTACGCGGCCAGGTCCACCGCCACCGGCAGCGGGCGCGGCGTCCCGCTCACCTCGACGGTGACCGGCACCCCGGCGCCGGCCAGCCGATCGCGCAGCTGCGGGAGCTGACCCAGCCCCGGCGCCGGCGCGCGCGGGTCGGCGCTCTCCTCGCGCCGGACCACGGTGAGCGTGACCCGCAGCTCGTCCAGCGCCTCCTTGCTGGTCCGACTGATCGCGGTGAGCGCCGCCTCGGCCTGTTCCGGCCTCCGGCCCAGCAGGTGCAGCGCGATCTCGGCCTGGAGGTGGATCGCGGCGAGCCCGTGGCCCACCACGTCGTGCACCTCGCGGGCCACCCGCAGCCGCTCCGCGTCGGCCAGCCGGCGGGCCTCGTCGCCCCGGGCGCGCGCGGTGGCCTCCCGGCTCAACCGCACGGTGACCCCGACCGCGAACGGCACCACCACCCAGGCGGCGGCGGGCATCACCCCGAGCGGGCCGGCCCGGTGGGCGCCGACCAGCGCGTGGGCGAGCAGCGCCAGCAACGCGGCCCCGCCGGCCACCGCCGCGGTCCGGGTCGCGCGGTGCGCGGCCACCGTGTAGACCGCGACGAACAACGACAGCAGGACCGGGCCGTACGGGTACCCGAGCACCAGGTACACCGTGGTCGCGGCGGTGACCACGGCCAACGTCGTGAGCGGCCGACGGCGGCGGCCCGCCACCGCGACCGCCGCCACCACGACCAGCGGGTACGCGGCCGGGCCGGGATCGACGCCCTGGACCGCGCCGGCCGCCGCGGTCCCGACCAGCCCGATCGCCAACAGGACCGCCGCGACCAGCCCGTCGGCGACGAGCCTGCGCCACGCGTCACGGTCCGGTGCCAGGTGCATGCTGACCAGAGTGTCCCTCGCCCGGGCGCGCCGCGTCGGCCACCGGGCCGATCCCCGCGTACGTCAGCGGACGTAGCCGGTCAGACGGCGGCGAGCACCGCGGCCTCGACGCGGGCCCGTTCCTCGTCCGGTGGCCAGCCGCCGACCAGATAGAACACGTCCACCACGTCGCCGCCCAGGGTGGAGATCCGGGCGGCGCGCACCTGGGCCCCGGCCTCGTCCAGCGCGCAGGCGACCCGGTAGAGCAGCCCGGCCGCGTCGGCGGCGCGCAGCTCCAGCAGCACCGCGTCGGTGGCCGCCTCCCGGTGCCAGACGACCCGGGGCGCCGCCCCCCGGCTCCGCGCCGCCAGGGCCCGGCCGCGTAGCCGTTGGGTGACCGAGACGTCGCCGGTGACCGCGCGGCGCAGGTCGGTGCTGAGCGCGATCGGGTCGGGGGCCAGCCCGTAGCGCGGCTGCACCCGGCACTCGACCAGCGCGCGGTCGTCGACCGTGGCGGCGTCCGCCGAGATCACCTCCAGCCGGTGCAGGGCCAGGCATCCGGCCACCGTGGCGAGCAGCCCCCGCCGGTCGGCCGCGGCCACCGACACCCGGTCCTCCCCCAGGTGTACGACCGGCAGCGGCCCCGCCAGCAGCGCCGGGTCGGGGGCCGGCGGGGCCGGCACCACCCCGGTGTCCAGGGTGGTCCGCACCCGGGCGACCAGCTCCGCGATCAGCCGGCCCTTCCAGCCGGACCAGGCGGCCGGGCCGGTGGCGGCGGCGTCCGCCCGCACCAGCGCGTGCAACAGCTCCAGGGTGGTGGTGTCGCCGACCCGCTCGGCGACACCGGCGACTGTCTTCGGGTCGGACAGGTCCCGTCGGGTGGCCACGTCGGGCAGCAGCAGGTGCAGCCGGACCAGGGTGCCGATCAGCGCCGCCTCGGGCGCGGGCAGCCCGATCCGGGTGGCCACCGCCTCCGCGAGCGGCGCCCCGACGGTCGAGTGGTCTCCGGGCAGTCCCTTGCCGATGTCGTGCAGGAACGCGCCGAGCAGCAGCAGATCGGGGCGCTCCACGTCGCGGGTGTGCCGGCTCGCCTCGTACGCGGCCTGCACCAGGTGCCGGTCCAGGGTGAACCGGTGCACCGGGTTGTGCTGGGGCAGGCTGCGCAGCCGGGTCCACTCGGGCAGCCAACCGTCGACCAGCCCGTACCGGTCGCAGGTCTCCCAGGTGGGCACCAGGCCGGGACCGGCGCCGAGCAGGGTGATCAGCGCGGCCCGGGCGGCCGGCGGCCAGGGCGCGGGCAGCGGCGGGCAGTACGCCGCCAGCCACTCGCAGGTGGCCCGGGCGATGGGCAGCCGGGTGGTGGCCGCCGCGGCGGCGACCCGCAGCGACAGGCTCGGGTCGGGACGGGCGCCGATCGCGGTGCGGGCCAGCACCAGCTCGCCGTCCTGCTCCACCACGTCGCGGGCGACCGGGCGGCGCAGCGGTCGGCCGGGCGCGGCCCGGTGCCGGCCGGACCGGAGCCGGTCGGCGGCCCGCCAGGCGTCGTCGAGCGCGTGGCTGACGGTCCGCGCGTCGCCGGCGACCAGCCGCAGCAGCGCGTCGCCCTCGTCGACGCCGAGGAGCTTCGCCACGCCGTCCCGTTCCTGGGCGACCAGGCGGTCGACCCGGCGGCCGACCTGGTGGTGCAGGGCGTCGCGGGTGTCCAGCAGTCGCCGGTGCGCGGCGTGCACGGCAGGGCGGAGCGCGTCGGTGACGCCGGCGGTGGCGATGGCCCGCAGGATGCCGACGTCGCGCAGCCCGCCGGCGGCCTCCTTGAGGTCGCCCTCCAGCAGGAACGCCAGCTCGCCGTGGGCCTCCCAGCGGGCCGTGGTGATCTCCCGCAGGCCGGGCAGGTGTCGGATCGCGGTGCGCCGCCAGTGGTCGGTGGCGGTGCGGGCGAGCTGGTCGGTCAGCGCCGGGTCGCCGGCCACGTGTCGGGCGTCGAGCAGGCCGAGGGCGACCTTGACGTCGTCCTGGGCCACCGACAGCGCCTCGGCGACCGTACGCACCGAGTGGTCCAGCCGCAGCCCGGCGTCCCAGACCGGATACCAGAGCGAGGCGGCCAGCTCGTCGATGCCCGGCACCCCGGCGTGCAGCAGCACCAGGTCGAGGTCGCCGTAGGGGGCGCACTGGCGGCGGCCCAGCCCGCCCACCGCGACCAGCGCGACTCCGGGCCGCTCCGAGAAGATCCGGCGCAGCCAGGTGTCGAGCGCGTCGGCGCGGGCCGACCGGGCCACCGCGCCGATGCCCCCGGGTACGCCGGCGACCTCGTTGACCACGGGCGGGCCGCCCCCGGTGGGGCCGGTCTCCGTGGTCAACGAGGTCACGTCGGTGGGTCCCGTCGTCAGAGGGCGTCGAGCCCGCGCTCGCCGGTACGCACCCGGACGACCTCCTCGACGCCGGTCACCCAGACCTTGCCGTCGCCGATCTTGCCGGTCCGGGCGGCGCCGACGATCGCGTCCACGATCTTGTCGACGTCCATCTCGTCGGTGAGCACCTCGACCCGGATCTTGGGCAGGAACTCGACCGTGTACTCGGCACCCCGGTAGACCTCGGTGTGCCCCTTCTGCCGGCCGTAGCCCTGGACCTCGCTGACGGTCAGCCCGGCCACGCCGAGGGCGTGCAGGGCTTCCTTCACCGCGTCCAGCTGGTACGGCTTGATGACCGCGGTCACCAGCTTCATGTCCAACCCCTCCATCCCAGGAACGTTAACCGGCGACCTTCTCGCTGACCGGCGCGGCGGACTCGTCCGCCTCGTCGGCGGGCTCCGGGGTCGGCTTGGCGCCGCCGATCCCGGCCATGGCGAACGCGCCGCCGCTGCTGCCCGTGGTGGGCGACAGGTCGTACGCGCTCTCCGCGTGCTCGGCGACGTCGATGCCGTCGACCTCGGCCTCGGCGGACACCCGGAAGCCGATCGTCTTCTCGATGGCGAAGGCGAGCAGCCAGGCGACCCCGGCCGACCAGACGGTGACGATCAGACCGGCCAGCGCCTGCCGGCCGAGCTGGGTCAGGCCGCCGCCGTAGAACAGGCCGTCGGAGGCGCCGACCACGTCGCTGATCGCGCCGTTGACGGAGTTGGTGGCGAAGAGGCCGAGCCAGAGCGACCCGATCCAGCCGCCGACGAAGTGCACGCCGACCACGTCGAGGGAGTCGTCGTAGCCGAGCTTGTACTTCAGGCTGATCGCGAGCGCGCAGACCGCGCCGGCGACGAGACCCAGCAGGACCGCCGCCCAGGGGGCGATGAAGCCGCAGGCCGGGGTGATGGCGACCAGGCCGGCGACCGCGCCGGACGAGGCGCCGACCATGGTCGGGCGGCCGTCCTTGATCCGCTCGACCAGCAGCCAGCCGAGCACCGCCGCGGCGGTGGCGAGCTGGGTGTTGAGGAACGCCAGGCCGGCCACCGAGTCGACGGTCAGCTCGGAGCCGGCGTTGAAGCCGAACCAGCCGAACCAGAGCAGACCGGCGCCGAGCGCGACCAGCGGGATGTTGTGCGGCTTCATGCCCTCGCGGGGCCAGCCGATCCGCTTGCCGAGCACCAGGGCCACGCCGAGCGCCGCCGCACCGGCGTTGATGTGCACCGCGGTGCCGCCGGCGAAGTCCAGCGCGTGCAGCTTGGCGCCGATGATGCCGCCGCCCCACACCCAGTGCGCGACCGGGAAGTAGACCAGGGTGGCCCAGCCGAACGCGAAGAGCAGCCAGCCGGCGAACTTGGCCCGGTCGGAGATCGCGCCGCTGATCAGCGCAACGGTGATCACCGCGAAGACCATCTGGAACGCCATGAACACGTAGAGCGGAACGCCGATGCCGCTGGGGTTCTCCGCCGTGGCGCCCCAGAGGTCGGTCTCGGCCAGGAACGTCTTGGTGCCGAGGTAGGCGCCGGGGTCACCCCAGAGCCCGTTGACGTCGCTGCCGAACGCGACGCTGAAACCGTAGAACCACCACAGAACAGAGATGAGCCCGATGGCAGAGAAGCTCATCATCATCATGTTGAGCACGCCCTTGGACCGGTTCAGACCGCCATAGAACAGCGCCAGCCCGGGGGTCATGAGCAGCACGAGAGCGGTCGAAACCAGCAGCCAAACGGTGTTGCCGCCGTCGATCGTCGGTGCTTCAGGCACGCTGGCCTCCTAAAGGTGAAGTTCCCTCCTTCGCGGCTTCCGGGGCAGCGTCGCCCGTACGCCGGTTGCGCGGAAGCTTTGTCGGCCGCTGTTTCCTTCACCGACACCGCTCGATTTCCGACACGTGACGGGTTGTTTCCGGCGTGTGACGAACGCCGATCTTGCTCAGCGCAGCGCGTACTCCAGGTGGTGCCGCTCGTAGTCGAGCAGGCGCAGGTCCCGCATCGGCCGGCGCAGGTGGCCCTTGTGCACGATCCGGACGAACGCCGGTTCACCGGCGGCGGCCATCCGCCGGATGCCCTCGACGTGGTCGACGATGCGCTTGCGGATGGTGCGGATGAGCCGGTGCCGGTCGCGGGGGATCAGCCCGTACGCGTCGGCGAAGAGACGCAGCCGGCGCGGCCGGTCGGGGCGCTTCCAGCCGAGCGTGATCGAGTCGCGGTCGGAGAAGATCGGCACCCAGGTCCACGCCGCGTACGCCACGTCGTAGATGCGGGCGCCGGGCGAGGCCAGGTCGAAGTCGATCAGCCCGAGCGTGCCGTCGGGGCGCCAGATCACGTTGTGCGGCGCGGCGTCGTGGTGGCAGATGACCTCGGTGTCCGGCGGGGGCGGCCCGAACGAGCGCCAGACCGCGCCGGGCGGCGGGGTGAAGCCGTACTGGGCGTCGTGGAACATCCGCAGCATGGTGGCCACGGTGACCAGGGCCTCGTCGGTGACCCAGTGCGGGGCGAGCGGGTATTCCCCGCACTCCCCCTCCAGGTACGACAGGACCTCCCGGTTGCGCTCGTCCATGCCGAGCGCGCGGGGCGCGCCGGTGAAGCCGACGTATTCCAGGTGGCGCAGCAACGCGTGCACCGAGGGGGTCCACGGGCCCGCGTTGCGCCGGACCGTGTCGCCCACGCGGACCACGGTGCTCACGTTCCCGCCGTGCAGCGGGATCTCCTGCGAAGTCACGTACGGTCTCCCGAGGCGTGGCGACGGGTGGCTGGGGTCGCGCCACCCCGCGTAGGCGCGATCGTCAGTCGTCACGGGAGAGGCTACGCGTCCCGGGCGAGCGGCTCGGTCCCGAGCAGCGCGTCGACGAACTGCGCCGGGTCGAACGGGGCCAGGTCGTCCTTGCCCTCGCCGAGGCCGACGAGCTTGACCGGGATGCCGAGCTTGCGCTGCACGGCGATCACGATGCCGCCCTTGGCGGTGCCGTCGAGCTTGGTCAGCACCACGCCCGTGACGTTCACCGCCTCGGTGAAGACCCGCGCCTGCTCCAGGCCGTTCTGGCCGGTGGTGGCGTCGAGGATCAACAGCGTCTCGTCGATCGGGCCGTGCTTCTCCACCACCCGCTTGACCTTGCCCAGCTCGTCCATCAGGCCGACCTTGTTCTGCAGCCGGCCGGCGGTGTCGATGAGCACCGTGTCCACGCCGGTGTCGATGCCGCGCCTGACCGCGTCGAACGCGACGCTCGCCGGGTCGGCGGCCTCCGGGCCGCGGACCGTCTCGGCGCCGACCCGGCCGCCCCAGGTCTCCAGCTGGTCGGCGGCGGCGGCCCGGAACGTGTCGGCGGCGCCGAGCAGCACGGTGCGGCCGTCCGCCACCAGCACCCGGGCGATCTTGCCGCAGGTGGTGGTCTTGCCGGCGCCGTTCACGCCGACCACCAGCACGACCGCCGGGACGCCCTCCTTCGGCGCGGTGCGCAGCGACCGGTCCAGGCTCGGGTCGAGCGCGTTGACCAGCTCGGCGGCGAGCAGCGTCCGCAGTTCGTCGGTGGTGCGGGTGCCGAGCACCCGGGTCCGCTCCCGCAGCCGGTCGACGATCTCGCGGGTGGAGTCGACGCCGACGTCGGCGGTGATCAGGCTGTCCTCGATCTCCTCCCAGGTGTCCTCGTCGAGCCGGTCCCGGCTGAGCAGGCCGAGCAGGCCCTTGCCGAAGGCGTTCTGCGAGCGGGACAGCCGGGAGCGCAGCCGGACCAGCCGGCCGGCGGTGGGTTCGGGCACCTCGACCGGGGGCGCCTCCACCGGCGGGGCCTCGACCACCACGCCGGTGGTGAGTTCCGACTCCGGGGCCTCGACCGGCGGGCCGGCCAGATCCTCCTCGGCGCGGGTGTCGACCTCCGTCTCGGGCAGCGGCGGCTGCGGGCGCCGGCGCAACCGGGGCACCACGAGGCTCAGGCCGCCGATGATCAGCACGCCGAGCAGGGCGAGAGCGACGAGGAGGTATTCCTTCATGCCCGAAATCCTGTCAGATGCCGGCGACGGCGTCCCACTCACCGCCTCGGCACGCGAACAACCTGCGGGTACGCTCGCGGCTGGAAGGCGTACCGCAACCGCCGGCCGGGTAGGAAGAGCGAAACGATCTTGTCGGAGGTAACGTCGTGCCCGGTTCCCGCCTGCTCATCGGCCCACTGCTGCGACGGGTCGTGGACACGCGGGCGACGATCTGGGTGGAGACGAGCGCGCCCGCGGTGGTCACCGTCCGCACGGGCGACGGCGCCACCGGCAGCGCCCCCACCTTCTCCGCGTACGACCACCACTACGCGATCGTCGTGGTGACCGGGCTCACCCCGGACAGCGTCACGGAGTATGAGGTGCTCGTCGACGACGAGGTGGCCTGGCCGCTGCCCGGCGACGCGTTCCCGCCCAGCGTGATCCGCACCCGCGCGGCCGACGACGCCGACCAGCCGGTCAGTCTGCTCTTCGGCTCCTGCCGGGAGACCACCCAGCACTCCACCGCGCGCAAGCTGCCGCCGGACGCGCTGGACGCGTACGCCCGGCGGGTGATGGCCGCGCCCGACGAGGCCGCGCTGCCCGACCTGCTGGTGCTGCTCGGCGACCAGGTCTACGCCGACGAGACGTCGCCGACGGTGCGCAAGCTGCTCAAGCGGCGCCGGCGGCGGCCGAAGGACGCCCCGGCTACCCAGGTGGTCAGCTTCGACGAGTACACCAAGCTCTACCTGGAGTCGTGGCGCGACCCGGAGATCCGCTGGCTGCTCTCCACCGTGCCGAGCGTGATGATCTTCGACGACCACGAGGTGATCGACGACTGGAACACCTCGCAGTCCTGGCGCGCGGACATGCGCGAGGAGCCGTGGTGGGCCGAGCGGATCCGCAGCGGCCTCGCCTCCTACTGGGTCTACCAGCACCTGGGCAACCTCAGCCCGGACGAGATCGCCGCCGACCCGGTGTACGCGAAGGTGGTCGCCGCCGAGGACGCCACGAGCGTGCTGCACGAGTTCGGCGAGCGGGTCGACAAGGAGGCCGACCTGGCGCACGACACCGAGCGCTGGCGGGCCGTGCAGTACCAGTGGAGCTACGCGCTGGACCTGGGCCGGACCCGGCTGGTCATGCTGGACAACCGCTCCAGCCGGGTGCTCCAGCCGGGCAACCGGGCGATGCTGCCGCCGGGCGAGTGGTCGTGGTTCCTCGACCAGGCGCACGGCGTCTACGACCATCTGGTGGTGGGCAGCTCCCTGCCCTGGCTGCTGCCGCCGGGCATCCACCACGTGGAGACGTGGAACGAGCGTCTGGCCGACTCCGGCCGTCCCTGGGTGGCCCGGCTGGCGGAGCAGATGCGGCGGGCCTGGGACCTGGAGCACTGGGGCGCGTTCCGGCGCTCCTTCGAGGCGCTCGGCGAGCTGTTCGCCCGGCTGGGCAGCGGCACCGCGCCGCGCACCGGGGCGCGGGTGGGCGCCGGGCCGGCGTACGCCCGACCGGCCTCGATCAGCGTGCTCTCCGGCGACGTGCACCACTCGTACGTGGCCCGGGCCCGGTTCGCCGACCGGTCGGTGAAGACGCCGGTGCACCAGCTCACCTGCTCACCGATCCACAACCAGGTGCCGGCCGCGATGCGTCCGCTGATGACGCTCGGCTGGAACCCGGGGCCGTCCGGGGCGGCCCGGGCGCTGGCCCGCTCGGCCGGGGTACGCCGGCCGCTGGTGCGGTGGCGGAAGCTGGCCGGGCCCTACTTCGGCAACGCGGTGGCCACGCTCACCCACTCGGGCCGGTCGGCCGCCGTGGTGATCGAGGGCACCACCAGCGAGGGCGAGTTGCGACCGGTGGCACGCCAACAGCTCAGCGACGGCGAGTGAGTACCCTCTGAGCGTGGACGAGACGCTGCGCGCCGTGGAACACGAGTTGACCGCGTTGCTGCGTCGGGGCCGGGCGCTGTCCTGGGAGATCGCCCGCGAGGTCCACCCGAACCTGGAGCCGAACGCCTACGGCCTGCTGCTCTGGTTGCGCCGCTCGGGCTCGATCCGGCTCACCGACCTGGCGGTGAAGCTGGGCATCGGCAAGGGCACGTTGAGCCGGCAGATCGGCGGCCTGGAGGCGTTGGGCCTGGTCCGCCGGGACCCGGACCCGACCGACCGGCGGGCCGCCCAGCTCAGCCTCACCGAGGAGGGCACCCGGCGGTTCGACGCGGCCCGGGCGGCCCGACTCGGGCAGATCCGGCGTTCGCTGGAGAACTGGCCGAAAGAGGATGTGGCGGACTTCGCCCGGTTGATGCACCGGTTCAACGAGACGTTCTGACCCGCCCGTCCGGGGAATAGGAGCCGCGCCACTCGCGGTTGTTGCTTGAGGCAACCAAGCCATACGGTTGCCCGAGGCAACCCCCCCGTTCCCTCTCCTTCCCCGGAGGCACTCCACGATGACGCAGGCGACAGCGCCCCGCCCGGCGACCGCCGTCGACATGTCCCACCGGCAGATCCTGGAGGCCCTCTCCGGCCTGCTGCTGGGCATGTTCGTCGCGATCCTCTCCTCCACGGTCGTCTCGAACGCGCTGCCGCGGATCATCACCGACCTGCACGGCAGCCAGTCCGCGTACACCTGGGTGGTCACCTCCACCCTGCTGGCCACCACCGCCACCACCCCGATCTGGGGCAAGCTCGCGGACCTGACCAGCAAGAAGGTCCTGGTCCAGCTCGCCCTGACGGTGTTCGTGCTCGGCTCGGTGCTCGCCGGACAGGCCCAGACCACCGGCGAGCTGATCGCCTGCCGCGTGGTGCAGGGCGTCGGCGCCGGCGGCCTCACCGCGCTGGCCCAGGTGATCATGGCGACGATGATCGCCCCGCGGGAGCGCGGCCGGTACAGCGGCTACCTCGGCGCGGTCATGGCCGTCGGCACCATCGGCGGCCCGCTGATCGGCGGCGTGATCGTCGACACCGACTGGCTCGGCTGGCGCTGGTGCTTCTACGTCGGCGTGCCCTTCGCCGTACTCGCGCTGGTCGTGCTCCAGAAGACGCTGCACCTACCAGTGGTCAAGCGCAAGGTCACCATCGACTGGTGGGGCGCCACCCTGATCACCGCCGCCGTCTCGCTGCTGCTCGTCTGGATCACCCTGGCCGGCGACCGGTACGACTGGATCTCCTGGCAGAGCGCGGTCCTGGTGGCCGGCGCGCTGCTGCTCGGGGTGCTCGCCGTCCGGGTCGAACAGCGCGCCGCCGAGCCGATGATCCCGCCCCGGCTGTTCCGCAACCGCACCATCACCCTCGCCGTGGTCGCCAGCGTCGCGGTCGGCGTCGGCATGTTCGGAGCCTCGGTCTTCCTCGGCCAGTACTTCCAGATCGCCCGCGGCGAGAGCCCGACCATGTCCGGCCTGATGACACTGCCGATGATCGGTGGTCTGCTGGTCGCCTCGACCGTGGTCGGCCGGATCATCACCAGCACCGGCCGCTGGAAGCGCTGGCTGGTGACCGGCTCGGTGCTGCTCACCGCCGGCTTCGCGCTGATGGGCAGCATGCGCGTGGACACGCCGTACTGGCGGCTCGCGATCTTCATGGCACTGATCGGGCTGGGGCTCGGCATGACCATGCAGAACCTGGTGCTGGCCGTGCAGAACACGGTCGGCGCGCACGAACTCGGCGCGGCCAGCTCGGTGGTGGCCTTCTTCCGCAGCCTCGGCGGCGCGGTCGGCGTGAGTGCGCTCGGCGCGGTGCTCGGCCACCGGGTCAAGGACTACCTCGCCGACGGCCTGAGCCGGCTGGGCGTGCCGGCCTCCGGCTCGGGCAGCGGCGGCGCGCTGCCGGACGTGCACACCCTGCCCGCCCCGATCCGCGCCGTGGTCGAGTCCGCGTACGGGCACGGCGCGGGCGACATCTTCCTGGCCGCCGCCCCGTTCGGGCTGCTCGCCCTGATCGCCGTGGTGCTGATCCGGGAGGTGCCGCTGCGCCGCAGCAACGACCCGGTCGCGACCGCTGTCGACCGGGAGTCGACGGTCGCCGCCGGCGGCGCCGCCGCGGTGGTCCGCACCGGAGGACGGGACTGACGATGGACGCACCGGAGCGTGAGCGGTACGGGCCGCAGACCCGTCCGCTGCCCTTCGAGCGGGGCACCGACGGGCCCCGGGTGGTGCTCGTCGGCGTGGACGGTAGCCGCACCTCACTGCGGGCCGCCTCCTACGCCGCCGGGCTGGCCCGCCGGCAGGGCGCCGGACTGGTGGTGGTGTTCGTCAGCTCGCCCGCGCCGTACAGCGGGATCATGTCCGGCGTGGTGGCCGGCGCGGTCCAGCAGACCCACGACGAACTGGCCGACGAGCTGCGGGCCGAGTGCCGGCGCGGGGCCGAGGAGCTGGACCTGCCGGTGACGTTCCTGAGCCGGCGCGGCGACGCGTACACCGAGCTGTGCCGGGCGGCCGACGAGCACCGCGCGGACCTGGTCGTGGTCGGCTCCTCCGAGCAGGCCGGCCACCGGTTGGTCGGCTCGGTCGCCACCCGGCTGGTGCGCGCCGGACGGTGGCCGGTCGTCGTGGTGCCCTGAGGGGTAAGGAAGGGCCCCTTTTTAACGCCTCGCGTTGTACCGGGGCCCCCTCTTACCCTCGCCGGGATGACAACCTGGACCGCACCTGATGTCGACCGCCGCCACGAGCCCTACGTCGCCGACGAGCGCGCCATGCTGCAAGGCTGGCTGGACCTGCACCGTGACACCCTGCGGCACAAGTGCGCGGGGCTCACCGCCGAGCAGTTGCGCACCCGCAGCGTCGAGCCCTCCGGGCTGACCCTGCTCGGCCTGGTCCGGCACATGGCCGACGTGGAGCGCTGGTGGTTCCGCGTCCGCGCCGCCGGCCTGGAGCTGCCCGACATGTACGACTACGACAAGGACCCGGACGCCGACCTCAACGACATCGCTGACGCCGACCCGGCCGAGGCGCTCGCCACGCTGGAGGCCGAGATCGACGCGGCCGACCGGGCGGTGGCCGACCTGCCGCTGGAGCACACGTTCCGGCGCGCCCGGCGCGACGGCGGCAGCGACGAGATGAACCTCCGCTGGGTCTATGTGCACATGATCGAGGAGTACGCCCGGCACAACGGCCACGCCGACCTGATCCGCGAGCGCATCGACGGCGTCACCGGGGCCTGACCCCGGCCGGGGCGCCCGCCCGCAGCACCTGCTCGCCCAACGGGGTGAGGCAGTGCCGCACCGCAGAGCCGTCCCGCCGCGTGGTGATCAGCCCGGCGGCCCGCAGGGTCGCCGCGTGCTCGCTGGCCGTGGCGGCGGAGACGCCGACGCGACGGGCGAGCTGGGAGGTGCCCGGTGCGTCGGCGGTCGCCGCCAACACGGCCGCCCGGGTGCGCCCGAGCAGGTCCGCCAGCGGCGCCCCGGGCCCCAGCTCACGCCGCCCCGGCCGGATCGGATACACCAGCACCAGCGGGCCGCCCGGGTCCGCCAGCAGGTAGGGCTGCGGGGCGAGGTGGCAGGGCAGCAGGGTCAGGCCCCGGCCGCCCGCGGCCACCTCGACGTCGTCGGCGACCGCGCACCGGTAGGACAACGCGTACCGCTCGCCCGTCTCGGCCCAGGCCAGGTACGGGCTGAGGTCGCGCAGCACCCGGTCGAGGCCGCCGGCCGCCAGCGTGTGGCCGCGTACCGCCCGGTCGGCGCGTACCGCCGCCTCGATCTCCGCCCAGTAGGGCGCGAGCGCCACGCCGTGGAAGGCGCGCATCGCGGCCCGCAGCCGGGCCCGGGCGGCGGGCTCCCCGGCGGCCAGCGGCGCCACCCGGGCGGGCAGCGCGCCGGACGCCACCAGCGGGCCCAGTTCGGCGGCGAGCACCTCGTCCGGGACGCCGGCGACCCGATCCAGCAGGGCGTCGAGGTCGCCGTCGAACACCGGCGGGGTCACCAGGTCCGGCACCAGATGGGGCGTCCGGCACAGGTCCAGGTAGGGCCGCATCTCGGGGCGCAAAGCCGCCCGGGTCCGGGACCGCCAGCCGGCGAGATGCTCCGGCACGTCCGCCAGGACCAGCCGCTGGGCGGCCATCGCCAGCTCGACCAGCACCGCCGGATCGGACCGCAGGACCGTGCGGCTCAGGTCGGTGGCGTTGAGCCGCACTGTGGTCACCGGCGCACGGTAGCCACCTTTCGGCCCGTGCCGAAAGGGGCTACCGGGCGGGTCGGCGCCGCCGGACGCTGCGTCGCATGAAGACACTCCTCGCGGCGGCCACCGCGGTCCTGACGGCGGTGACCGTCGGCGCACCCCGGCCCGCCCCCACCAGCGTGCGTCCCGACACCTACGTCGTCTCCCGCGCGCCGGGCGTGCTGCCCGAAGGGCTCGCGGTCACCCCCGCCGGCACGATGTACGTCACGAGTTCGGCCACCGGCGCGGTCTACCGGGGCGACACCCGACGGGCCGGGCTGCGCCCGTTCCTCGCCCCCGGCGCCGACGGCCGGACCAGCGCCGCCGGGGTCCGGGTGGACCACCGGGGGCGCGTCCTCGTCGCCGGCTGGACCACCGGCACCCTCTTCGTGTACGCGCCGGACGGCGCCCTGCTGGCCCGCCGCGCCGCCGCACCCGGCGCGGCCCTCAACGACCTGGCGGTCACCGGCGACGCCGTCTACGTCACGGACTCCGCCACCGGCACCCTGTGGCGCGCCGCACTCGACGGCGGGCGCGTCGGCGCCCTGGTCCCCTGGGTGGGCCCGGACGACTTCCCGGCCGCGCCGGTCTTCCTCAACGGCGTCGTGGTCGACCCGTCGGGCCGGGTCGCCCTGGTCGCGGAGCAGGGTGGCGAGCGCCTGTTCCGGGTCGACCTGGCCGACCGGTCGGTGACCGAGGTCGAGGTGAGCGGCGGCCGGATGGGCGCGGACGGTCTGCTGCTGGAGGGGAACCGGCTCTACGGGGTGGTCAACGAACCGGACGGCGTCGGCGGCACCCGTTTCCTGGTGAACCTGGCCCGGCTCGACGCCGGGTTGCGGACCGCCCGGGTGGTCGACCGGTCCCGTCCGGTCGGCATCCAGCGGTCGCCGACCTCGGTGGCACGCGACGCCGGGCGACTGCTCTGGGTGGACAGCCAGCTCTTCGCGACCGTGCCCACCCCGCCGTTCACGGTCACCGAGGTGCCGGGCCTGCGGTGAGCGGCGCACGAGCCGGGCGGGACACGGGGCCCGTCCGGCTCAGTACGCCAGCGCCGCGCGCAGGTAACGCAGGTCGGCCGGCCCGCTCCACCGGTGCGCGGACAGGCCGGCCACCCGGGCGCCCGCCACCGCGCGGTCCTGGTCGTCGACGAAGAGCACCCGGGCCGGCGGGGTGTCCAACGCCGCGCAGGCGGCCTGGAAGTATTCCTTCGCCGGCTTGTGCACGCCGACGACCGACGAGTTGACCACCACGTCCAGCTCGTCGGTCAGGTCCAGCGCGGCCAGGTCGGCGTCGAGCAGGTCGGTGGCGTTGGTGCCCAGCCCGACCCGGATGCCGGCCGCCCGCACCTCGCGGACGAACGCCAGCACCTCCGGGTCGACCTCGCCGCGGTAGCTCTGCCACTGCTCCACGGCCGCCCGGGCCCGCTCGGGGTCACCGATCGTCGGGATCAGCGCGTCGGCGACGCTCGCCATCCACCGGGCGTGGCTGACCTGGCCGGTGAGCACCGGCTGGAGCAGCCCCCACGACATCGCGATCTCACCGAGGACGCCCTCGGGCAGCCCGTACTCCCGCTCGACGCCGGCGGCGACCGCCGGGTCCCAGCGGCGCAGCACGCCGTCGAAGTCCACCAGGAGCGCCGTGGCGCGTTCCCGACTCACTCGTCTGTCACCTGTTCCTCGTCGTCGGCCCGGTTGAGCCGCTGGCTGATCACCTGGGTCACGCCGCTGCGCATGGTCACGCCGTAGAGCGCGTCGGCGATCTCCATGGTCCGCTTCTGGTGGGTGATCACGATCAGCTGGCTCTTCTCCCGCAACTGTGCCAGCAACGTGATCAGGCGGCCCAGGTTCACGTCGTCGAGCGCCGCCTCGACCTCGTCCATGATGTAGAACGGGCTGGGCCGGGCGCGGAAGATCGCCACCAGCATGGCCACCGCGGTCAGCGACCGCTCGCCGCCGGAGAGCAGCGAGAGCCGCTTGATCTTCTTGCCCGGCGGCCGGGCCTCCACCTCGACACCGGTGGTGAGCAGGTCCTCCGGGTCGGTGAGCACCAGCCGGCCCTCGCCGCCGGGGAAGAGCACGGTGAAGACCTGCTCGAACTCCCGCGCGGTGTCGGCGAACGCGCTGGCGAAGACCTCCAGGATCCGGTCGTCCACGTCCTTGACCACGGTGAGCAGGTCCCGCCGGGTGGCCTTCAGGTCCTCCAGCTGCTCGGAGAGGAACTTGAAACGCTCCTCCAGCGCGGCGAACTCCTCCAGCGCGAGCGGGTTCACCTTGCCCAGCAGGGTCAGCTCCCGCTCGGCCTTGGCGGCCCGCTTCTCCTGCACCGGCCGCTCGTAGCGGACCGGTTCCGGCACCGGCCGGCCGTCCTTCTCGGCCAGCGCGACGTCCGCGTCGGTGGGCGGGACGAGCTGGTCCGGGCCGTACTCGGCGACCAGGGTGGACACGTCCAGGCCGAAGTCCTCGGCGGCCTTCGCCTCCAGCTGCTCGATCCGCATCCGCTGCTCGGCGCGGGCCACCTCGTCCCGGTGCACCTGGCTGGTGAGCCGCTCCAGTTCGGCGGCGAGGCGCTTGGCCGCGCCGCGTACCTCGGACAGCTCGGCCTCGCGCGCGGCGCGCTCGCGGGCGACGGCGTCGCGGTGCTCCTCGGCCCGCGCGATGGAGACGGCGAGGCGGGTGAGCGCCTCCCGGGCGCCGCCGACCACGGCCCGGGCGATCTCCGCACCCCGGGTGCGGGCCGCGCGCCGGGCCGCCGCGCGCTCCCGCGCGGCCCGCTCGGCGGTGGCCTGCCGGGCCAGCGAGTCGGCCCGGCCGGCGATCGACGCCACCCGTTCCTCGGCGGTACGGACGGCGAGCCGTACCTCCATCTCGTTCTGCCGGGCCGGCGGCACCATGGCGGCGAGCTGGTCGCGCTCCTCGGTGGACGGTTCGGCGTCGATCGGCGTGGCCTCGGCCAGCCGCAGCCGCTCCGCCAACTCGGCCAGCGCCGTCAGGTCCCGCTCCCGGGCCGCCTCGGCGCGCGCCCGGGACTCGCCGAGCCGGTCGGTCTCGGCCTTCGCCGAGCGGGCGGCCGCGCCCAGCTCGGCGAGGCGGCGCGCGGCGGCGTTGCGGTGGCTCTCCGCCTCCCGCTTGGCGGCGGCGGCGTGCTGCACGGCCTCCTTGGCGGCGGCCACCTCGGCCCGCGCCTCGGCCAGCTGCTCGCGCAGCTCGGCGGCGGCGCGTTCGGCGGTGGCCCGGTTGGTCCGGGCCTCCTCGACCGCGGCCTGCACCTCGATGAAGCTGGGCGCCTTGGCCGACCCTCCGGCCGCCGCGTACGCCCCGACGACGTCGCCGTCCGGGGTGACCGCGCGCAGCTCCGGGTTCACCGCGACCAGCTCGGCCGCGGCGGCGAGGTCGTCGACCAGCGCCACGTCGCGCAGCGCCCGGTGCACGGCGGGCCGGATCCCGGCGGCGCACTCCACCAGGTCGGGCGCCCACCGGGCGCCCTCGGGCAGCTTCGGGCGCAGCGCGTCGGCGGAGCCGTCCATGCCCGGACCGGCGGGGCTGCCGACCAGCAGTCCGGCCCGGCCGGCGTCGGAGATCTTGAGCAGCCGCATCGCCTCGACGGCCTCGTCCACGCCGCTGACCGCCACCGCGTCGGCCAGCCCGCCCAGCGCGGCGGCGAGGGCCGCCTCGTCACCGGGGGCGACGGTGAGCAGCCCGGCGAGGCTGCCGAGCAGGCCGGGCACCTGGTCGGCGCGGGCCAGCAGCGCGCCGGCGCCGTCCTTGCGGCGCAGGCCGAGCGAGAGGGCCTCCTCGCGGGCCTTCCAGGTGGCCGCGTCCTTCTCCGCCGCGCGCTCGCCGTCGGCGAGGCTGCGCACGGCGGCCTGGGCCTGCTCGTGCACCGCCACCGCCTCGGCGTGCCGGGCGTCCAGGTCGGCGTTGTCCCGGTCGGCCTCGGTGGACTGCTCGGCGACCGCGTCCAGGTCGGCCTGCGCCTTCTCGGCGCGGCCCAGCGCGTCGGTGTGCGCGGCGGCGAGCCGCTCGATCTCCTCGCCGGCACTGGTGGTCCGCGCCCGGGCGGAGTTGACCTGACCGGTCAGCCGGGCCAGCCCCTCGCGCCGGTCGGCGATGGCCTTGGCGGCGGTGACCAGCTCCCGCTCGGCGGCGGCGAGCTGCCGTTCCAGCTCCTGCCGGTGCTCGACCGCCTCGGCCAGGCGGACCTGGTCGTCGGTGAGCGCGGCGCGCAGCTCCTCCTCCTGCTCGCGGACCCGCCGCGACTCCGCCTCCAACTGCTCGGGGTCGCGGCCGGGGCGCTCGTCGTCACCGCTGGCGCTGAGGTGGCGCAGCCGCTCCCGGGCGAGCTGCTCGATGGAGCGGAACCGCTCCTGCAGGGCGGAGAGGCGGTACCAGGTGTCCTGGGCCGCCGCGAGCAGCGGGGCGTCCTCGGCCAGGGCCGCCTCCAGCTCACCGAGCCGGCCCTGCACCTCGCCGTGCTCGGCCTCGATCTGCTCCCGCCGCTCCCGCAGCGCGGTCTCGTCGGCGATCTCCCGGTCCAGGGTGGTCCGCAGCGTGTGCAGGTCGTCGGCGAGCAGCCGGAGCCGGGCGTCGCGCAGGTTGGCCTGGATGGCGGCGGCGCGCCGGGCCACCTCGGCCTGCCGACCCAGCGGCTTGAGCTGGCGGCGCAGCTCGGCGGTGAGGTCGGTGAGGCGGTTGAGATTGGTCTGCATCGCGTCGAGCTTCCGCAGCGCCTTCTCCTTGCGCTTGCGGTGCTTGAGGACGCCCGCCGCCTCCTCGATGAAGGACCGCCGGTCCTCCGGCTTGGCGTGCAGCATGCCGTCGAGCCGGCCCTGCCCGACGATGATGTGCATCTCCCGGCCGATGCCGGAGTCGGAGAGCAGCTCCTGGATGTCGAGCAGGCGGCAGGAGTCGCCGTTGATCTCGTACTCGCTCTCGCCGGAACGGAACATCCGGCGGGTGATGGAGACCTCGGTGTACTCGATCGGCAGCGCGCCGTCGGTGTTGTCGATGGTGAGGGTGACCTCGGCCCGGCCGAGCGGCGCCCGCCCGGCGGTGCCGGCGAAGATGACGTCCTCCATCTTGCCGCCGCGCAGCGCCTTCGCGCCCTGCTCGCCGAGCACCCAGGCGATCGCGTCGACGACGTTGGACTTGCCGGAGCCGTTCGGGCCCACCACACAGGTGATCCCGGGCTCCAGCTTCAGCGTCGTGGCGGAGGCGAAGGACTTGAAGCCCTTCACCGTCAGGCTCTTGAGATGCACCTTCTCGATCCTCGTCCGGTGGCCGCCGTACCGTCGCCGGCTGCGCGGACCTGGTGAACCCGCAGACTAACCCGCCGCCGGGACGCGGCCGGCACGCGACCCACCCGACGGCCGGGGTGTCCGCTTTCCGGCCCGCGGGCACGATGCGGCGGAAACGGCAAGATCATATGCCCGGACGCAATTCCGGGCCGGATCCGCAAGATCGATAATTGCGGGGAACGGCAAAAGGGGTACGCACATGGCTGCGCGCCGGCACAGGTGTGTCGGCGCGCTTTTCGGTGTGGTGCGATTCAGTTTTTCGACAACTGGAGATCAGGTCAGTGCGGGCTCGGCCAGACGGAGGAGGTCGTCCGCCTCCGCCGCGGCCGCCGCAAGCCGATCGTTCTCGGCGCGCAGACGCGTGATCTCGAACTCCAGTGCCTGAACCCTGGACCGCAGTCGGGTGACCTCGTCGAGCAGACGCCGGTCGGGCGCTGCACCTACGTGGCCGTAGAGGGCCTTCGCCATGCTGACTCCTTGATATGCGCTGCCGGAAAGGCCGGCCAACGCGCGCCCATGATGTTCGCGGCTGCCATTCCCGGTGTATCGGGGCATGGCTGGGCGCGACTGGCGACACCTATATATTGAGCCGA
The DNA here is from genome assembly GCF_002573675.1 of Micromonospora sp. WMMA1996. Classification (NCBI taxonomy): domain Bacteria; kingdom Bacillati; phylum Actinomycetota; class Actinomycetes; order Micromonosporales; family Micromonosporaceae; genus Micromonospora; species Micromonospora sp. WMMA1996. The sequence goes on from NZ_PDHU01000001.1 coordinate 20,696, forward strand.
ACCCCCCTCCTTCGTCAAGTTGACGCAGGCCGTAGATCATCTCCACGTCGGCCGGTCCACTCGCCGGGGGGCTGCCAGAAGGCGCGGACACGCTCTGTCCGGACGCCTTTACTGTACGCCCGGGAATGTGTGAACGGCTCACCCTTGGCGTCGGGTTCGCCTTAACTCTTTCTTAGCCACGTTGCCGCAGCTCGCACCGCCCCCGTAGCGTCACCCCGGCCCGCAACCCGACCCGTGGAGGGGACAGGCGTGTATCGCTGGACCGACCCGATCGAACCGGAGGACGCCTCCCGGCGCCCCGAGCCGCCGACCGACGAGGGTCCGGCGTGGCTCTCCGACCGGCCCGAGCCGCGGTCGTCGTACCTCTTCGGGGACGAGCCGGGGCAGCCGCCCGCCGGCCACCTGCCGCCCACCCTCGACGCCGGCCGCTACGGCGACACCGCCCGGCCCGGCCACGGCCCGACCGGCTTCCCCGGCGACGCCGACCCCACCACCGTGCGACCCGGCTACGGCCCCGCCGTGCAGCCGGGACACGCCGACCAGGCCCAGCCCGGGTACGGCCCCGCCACCCAGCCCGGCTACGGCACCGCCGCCCATGCCGGATACGGCCCCGCGGCCCAGCCCGGGTACGGCCCCACCGCCCAGCCCGGGTACGGCCCCACCGCGCAGCCCGGTTACGGCACGGAGGCCCACCCGGGCACGCCGTTCGAGCCGACCGGCCCGTACGCCGCACCCCGCGACCGGTGGAACGGCGAGGAGCAGCCGGCCGGCGCCTGGGAGCAGCCCACCGCTGCCTGGCAGCCGGTCACCGACACCCCCGCCGACGACGACGGCCGGCACCGCCCGAGGCGGCGGCTGAGCCGTCCGTTCGTGATCGGTGGGGCCGCCGCCGCGGCGACCCTCGTGGTGAGCCTGGGCGTGGGCGCGGTCCTGCTGCCCGGCGGCGACGGGCCGGCCGAGCGGACGTCCGCGGACGCGCCGGTGGCCGCGGCCCCCTCGCTGACCGAGGAGACCGAGGGCGCGCCCTCGGCTGACGCGCTCGTGCCCTCGGCCAGCCCCTCGGCCTCGCCGACCACGGTCAAGCCGAGTCCGACGAAGAAGGTCACGCCGAAGCCGAACCGGTCCACCGCCCCGTCGCGGCAGCTGGAGCGCAGCAGCACGCCGAGCGGCACCACCGCCCGCACCACTTCCTCGGGCAACCTCAGTGCCGAGCTCCAGCAGGTCGTCACCCTGGTCAACCAGGAGCGGGCCAAGGCCGGCTGCAAGGCGCTGAGCGTCGACTCCAAGCTGACGCTCGCCGCCCAGCGGCACAGCCAGGACCAGGCCGACCACAAGAAGATGTCGCACGACGGCAGCGACGGCAGCGACGTGGGCGACCGGCTCGACCGGGCCGGCTACGCCTGGCGGGCGTACGGCGAGAACGTGGCCTGGAACCAGCAGAGCCCGGCCGCGGTGATGGACGCCTGGATGAACTCCCCGGGCCACCGGGCGAACATCCTGAACTGCTCGTTCACCGAGATCGGGGTGGGCGTGGCGCGCAGCAACGGACCGTACTGGACGCAGGACTTCGGCACCCCGCGTTGAGCGGTCGCGTCGTGACCGGGTCGGCGCTCGTTGACCGGTCGGGGGCGGCGTCGGGCCGCCCGCGTCCGGGGAGCTGTCGATGCGGATCCGGCCGGTGTGTGCCGTGCCGCGCTCCCGGCCGGCCCGCGTCCGCCGACGTGGACCGCGCCGGGGCGTGGCGCTGGCGCTGACCGCGCTGCTCCTCGCCCCGGTCCCGGCGTGCCGCGAGGCGGTCACCGTCCCGCCCGGCGCGCCCACCCCCTGGCCGGCCGCGCTGGCCGACCGGTGGCGGTGGCAGTGGCAGCTCACCGCGCCGGTGGACGTGACCGTGGACGCCGACGTCTTCCTCCTCGACCCGGTCGCCACCACCTCGACCGAGACCGCCGCGCTGCGGGCCAAGGGTCGCCGGCTCGTCTGCCAGGTCCGCGTCGGCACGTACGCGACCGGCGACCCGGACGCCACCCGCTTCCCCGCCGCCGTGCGCGGCGCGGCGGTGCCGGGGCGGGCCGGGAGCCGGTTCCTGGACGTCCGGCGGTGGGACTCGCTCGCGCCCGTGCTGGCCGACCGGTTCCGCCTCTGCCGGGGCAAGGGCTTCGGCGCGGTGGCGCTTGCGGACGCGGACGGCTACCGGCACCGCAGCGGCTTCCCGCTCGGCTTCGACGACCAGTTGCTGTTCAACCGCCGCCTGGCCGGGCTGGCCCGGCAGCTCGACCTCTCCCCCGGCCTGGTCGACGATCTGGCGCAGGTGGCCGCGCTGGCCCCCGACTTCGACTTCGCGGTCAACCAGGAGTGCGTACGCCGCCGCGAGTGCGCGAAGCTGCTGCCGTTCGCCGACGCGCACAAGCCGGTGTTCCACGTCGAGTACACCGGCGACCCGGTCGACTTCTGCGTGACCACGGTCGGCTACGGCTTCGCCTCGATCCGCAAGGACCGCACGCTCGACGCCTGGCGCGAGCCCTGCCCGCTGCCGTGACACGACGCCGCCCCCGCCAAGGTGGGCGGGGGCGGCGTCTGCCGTGACGGGGTCAGCCGGCGGTCGCGCCGGTGGCCGGGGTGGGCGTGCCCGCGCCGCGCTGCGACGGCAGATCGGGGTGTTCGGCGCTGAGCGGGGTGGCCAGGTCCTCCAGGGACCTGCCCTCGGCCTTGACGCCGAGGCCCAGCTCCACCAGACCACCGATGATCATGATGGTGGCGCCGATGACGAAGGCCAGCACGGTGTCGCCGACCTGGCCGCTGCCGACCAGCTTGGCGAAGAGCAGCGGGCCGGTGATGCCGCCGGCGGCGGTGCCGATCGCGTAGAAGAACGCGATCGCCATGGCCCGGGTCTCCATCGGGAAGATCTCGCTGACCGTCAGGTAGGCGGCGCTGGCGCCGGCCGAGGCGAAGAAGAGCACCACGCACCAGCAGGCGGTCATGGTCACCGCGGTGAGCACACCGGAGTGGAACAGCCAGGCGGTGCCGAGCAGCAGCACGCCCGAGCCGATGTACGAGCCGGCGATCATCGGCACCCGACCGACGGTGTCGAAGAGTCGGCCCAGCAGCAGCGGCCCGAGCAGGTTGCCGACCGCGATCACCGCGAAGTAGTAGCCGCTGTTGCCGGGCGGGACGTCGAAGAAGGTCTGCAGGATCTGGGCGAAGCCGAACGTGATCGCGTTGTAGAGGAACGCCTGGCCGATGAAGAGCGAGAAGCCCAGCGTGGCCCGCTTCGGATAGCGACGGAACAGCGTCTTGGCGATCTCCAGGAAGTTCGTGCTCCTGCGCTGCCGGATCTCGATGTATTTGTCGGCCTCGGCGAGGTCCTTGCCGGTCTCCCGCTTCACCTCGGCCTCGACCGAGTCGACGAGGTGGTTCGCCTCGTCCGCCCGGCCGTGGATGAACAACCAGCGCGGACTCTCCGGCACGTGCCGGCGGACCAGCAGGATCACCACGCCGAGCACCGCGCCCAGGCCGAACGCCACCCGCCAGCCGAGGTTGGTCGGCAGGCCGTTGAGCAGCGGTACGGTCAGCAGCGCGCCGAGCGCGGCGCCGAGCCAGAACGTGCCGTTGATGATGATGTCGATCCGGCCGCGGTGACGGGCCGGGATCAGCTCGTCGATCGCCGAGTTGATGGCGGCGTACTCACCGCCGATGCCCATGCCGGTGAGGAACCGGAACAGGAAGAACCACCAGGTGTCGAACGAGAGCGCGGTCAGCGCGGTGGCGACCAGGTAGAGCCCGAGGGTCAGCAGGAACAGCTTCTTGCGGCCGAACCGGTCGGTGAGCCACCCGAAGAACAGCGCACCGGTGCAGGCGCCGGCCACGTAGAGGGCGGCGGCGAGGCCGGTGACCTGACTCTGCGTGATGCTCAGGCCGCTGCCGGGCTCGGCCAGCTTGCCGGAGAGGTTGCCGACGATGGTCACCTCGAGGCCGTCGAGGATCCACACCGTGCCCAGACCGATCACGATCATCCAGTGCCAGCGGGACCACGGCAGCCGGTCGAGGCGGGCCGGGACGTTGGTCCGTACGGTGCCGGTCGACACGTCGGTGCTCATGACGCGCTCCGGGAGGAGGAGGAAGCCGGGGCGCGACGACGGGCCGCCGGCGTGAGCTGTTCGTCCATGGCGGCCCACGGACGGCCGGCACGGTCGCGAGACGGCTCTGCGCGACTCCCCGGCAGTCGTCCCGACCGACGGACCCCCGGCACGGTTCGCCGCCGACACTCTCCGCAACTTCCCGGCAGTCGTCCCGGCTCACGGGCGCCTGGCACGATCACGAGGCGGTCGACACTCTCCACAGCTTCCCGGCAGTCGTCCCGGCCGACCGCCGCCGAAGTCATGAGGCCACCGGCACTCGCCGTGACCTCCCGACAAGAGGGAAGAAGAGAGCGATATACCTCAGAGTCATAATTATGACTCTGAGGTATATCACCCAAAGCCGATGTGCCTTCGTGGCTGGCACCGGAGAAGCGGAGATCGAGTCGGCAAACGACCGGAGCCGATCAGGACCACGGCCGGATCAAGGCCAGGACCGCGAGCCGCCAGCCGAGGGCCAGGAGCTAAGGGCCAGAGGCCAGGGCCGAAGACTGAGGGCCAGGGCCGAAGACTGAGGGCCAGGGCCGAAGACTGAGGGCTTGGCTGGGGGCTGGGGGCAGAGGGCTGGGGGCAGAGGGCTGGGCTGAGGGCCTGGGCAGGGGGCTGAGGGCCTGGGCCGAGGGCTGGGTTCGGGGAGCCAAGGGCCGGGGAGCCAAGGGCCGCGAAGCCAAGGGCCGCGAAGCCAAGGGCTGGGGGCGGAGGACGGGGAGGCAGGACAAGGGCTGGAGGCACGACGGGGGCGGAGCCACGACGGGGGCAGGGGCAGGCCCAGGGACAGCGCCCCGGCCGAGACCGGCCGGGGCGCTGGGTTGGTCGGCTCAGCGGGCGCCGACCAGTTCCGGGGCCGGCGCGGGCGGCGGCTCGGCCGGCGGGACGGTCGGCCTGCGGCGCAGGAAGCGCGGCGCCCACCAGTTCGCGTCGCCCAGCAGCGTCATCAGCGACGGCAGCACCACCGCCCGGATGATCGTGGCGTCCAGCAGGATCGCCGCCGCCAGCCCGATGCCGAGCTGCTTGAAGTCGATCATGCTGAGCGTCGCGAAGATCGAGAAGACCCCGACCATCACGACCGCCGCACTGGTCACCACCCCGGCCGAGGAGGTGATCCCGTGTGCGACCGCCTCCCGGTTGGGCATCCCGCGGTCGACCGCCTCACGGATCCGGCTGACCACGAAGACGTGGTAGTCCATCGACAACCCGAACAGCACCACGAACAGGAACAGCGGCAGCCAGGTGACGATCGCGTCCATCGAGGTGAAGCCGAGCAGCCCCTCCGCCCACTCGCCCTGGAAGACCAGCACCAGCAGCCCGTACGCGGCGCCGGCGGAGAGCAGGTTCAGCAGGATCGAGGTGAGCGCCACCACCACCGACCGGAACGTCCACGCCATCACCAGGAACGTCAGCGCCAGCACGAACGCCGCGACCACCGGCAGCTTCGCCCAGATGTGGTCGGCGTAGTCCTCGCTGGCGGCCACCCCGCCGCCGACCGCGTACTCCACGCCGGGGATGCCGCCCAGCGCGGCCGGGACCAGGTCGTCGCGCAGCTCGTGCAGCGACCGGGACGCCTCGGCGGACCGGCTGGCGTACGGGGTGGCCACCTCCAGCACCGACACCCGCCGGTCCGCCGACACCCTGATCTCCGGGCCGTCCCCCTCGGCCGGCGCGAAGAGCGGGTCGGTGGCGGTCCGGCCGGCGAGGCCGGTCAGCGCGGCGCGCACCCGGTCGGCCTGGTCGGCGGGCGCGCGCACGGCCACCGTGTGGTTGGTGCCGTTGCTCGGGTACGCGGCGGTGAGCCGGTCGTACGCCTGCATCGCGGCGGTGGTGCGGGGCACGTCCTCCGCGCCGGGGAACTTCAGCTTCATGCCGAGCGCCGGCGCGGCCAGGGCGAGCAGCAGGGCGACCGAGATCAGCAGCGTGGCCACCGGCGCGCGCAGCGCGGGCCGCAGCACGGCCGGCCAGAACCGGGGCGCGGCGGGCTGCCCGTGCCGCCCGGTACGCGGGGCGGTGAGCCGCCACAGCAGCGGCACCCGGGGCCGGTCCACCCAGCGGCCGAGCTTGGCCAGCAGCGCCGGCAGCACGGTCAGCGAGCCGATCACCGCGACCGCCACCACCAGGATCGAGCCGACGGCCAGCGACGAGAAGATCGCGTCCTGGGCCAGCAGCAGGCCGCCCATGGAGATGATCACGGCGGTGCCGGAGACCACCACGGCGTGCCCGGAGGTCTCCGCGGCGATCTCCACCGCGTCCAGGCCGGACCGCCCCTTGGCCCGTTCCTCCCGTTCCCGCCGCACGTAGAACAGCGAGTAGTCCACGCCGACCGCCATGCCGATGAGCAGGATGACGCTGGCCGTGGTGTCGGTGGCGGGCACCAGGTGCGAGGCGAGCGTGGAGAGCCCCATCGCGGCGGCCACCGAGGAGAGCGCGAGCAGCACCGGCACGCCGGCGGCGATCAGCGCGCCGAACGCGATGATCAGGATCGCCAGGGTAACCGGCAGGCTGAGCAGCTCCGCCCGCTTGAAGTCCTTGCCGAGGGTGTCGTCGAGCGCCTTGTCGATGGACGGGCCGCCGACCTGCTCCACCCGTAGCTGCGGGTGCGCCTCCTGCACCCGCGCGGTGGTGTCCCGCAGCGGCTGGACCCGGTCCCCCGCGGTCTCCGGGTCGCCGGCCATGGTGATCGGCACCAGCAACGCGCCGCCGTCGCGCGACGGCAGCGGCGTACCGACCGAGGCGACGCCGTCGACCTGCCGCAGCCGGTCCGTCGCGTCCTGCGCGGCGGCCTTCGCGGCGGCCGGGTCGAGCGCGCCCGAGCGGGCCGTGATCAGCACGTTCTCGGTGGCCGGCTGGTGGAACCCGCCGCTGTCCACGATCAGCTCGGCCTGCCCGAACTCACCGATCGCCTGGTCGGCGTCGGTGGCCTCGTTCAACCCGGCGGCGGTGCCGCCGACGAAGCACACCGCCACGAAGACCACCCACAGCGCGATGGCCCGCCACGGATGCTCCGCACTCCACCGCGCCAACCGCACGGTCACCGGTCGCCTGCCCATATCCGGGTCCCCCTCCAGACGTCGGCCCCGTGCCGACCTCTGGTGACGCTAGGCAGCGGGCGCGGTCCGGACATCGGGGAACGGCCCCGGCTCCTCCCCGATCGCCGAAGGTGGGGCCGGACGGCCGGAACCGGCCGCGCCGATCGGGCGGAAAGGGCATTTCAGGGTACGGTCCGGCGCGCCCCCGGGCGCCCGCCGGCGATGCACACCGGCGCAACCCCGAGCCGACTCGGGGTCATCCCCGGAGGCTGCCCCGGGGCCGCGGCTGGCACCGCGGGCAACTGTAGGAGGAGCGGTTCATGAATCCCTCACGCCGGATCGGCGCGCCGCAGCGCGGGCAGGGCTCCCCCTCCCGGCCGTACGCGTTCAGCGACCGGTCGAAGTAGCCGCTCTCGCCGTTGACGTTGACGTACAGCTCGTCGAAGCTGGTGCCACCCTGCTTGATCGCCTCGCCGAGCACGTCCCGCACGTGGCCGAGCAGCCGCAGCGCCGCCGGACGGGTCAGCGCGTCCGCCGGGCGGGCGCCGTGCAGCTTCGCCCGCCAGAGCGCCTCGTCGGCGTAGATGTTGCCCACCCCGGAGATCAGCGTCTGGTCCAGCAGCGCCCGTTTGACCTCCGTGCGCTTGCGGCGCAGCGCCGCCACGAACGCCTCGTCGGAGAACTCCGGGTCCATCGGGTCACGGGCGATGTGCGCGATCTCGGCCGGCAGCTCCGCCCCGCCGTCGGACACCGACAGCCCGCCGAACGTGCGCTGGTCGACGAAGCGCAGCTCCGGCCCGTCGTCGGCGAACCGGAACCGCACCCGCAGGTGCAGCTCGTCGGCCGCGCCGGGCGGTTGCAGCAGCAGCTGCCCGGACATGCCGAGGTGGCCGATCACCGCGTCGCCGCTGTCCAGCGGCAACCAGAGGTATTTGCCCCGGCGGCGGACGTCGGTGATCGTGCGGCCGGCCAGCACGTCGGCGAAGTGCGCGCCGCCGGGCGCGTGCCGGCGTACCGCGCGGGGGTGGCGCACCTCGACGGCGGCGATCCGGCGGCCGACGACCCACTGGGCCAGCCCCTGCCGGACCGTCTCCACCTCGGGCAGCTCAGGCACGGCCGGCGCCCGCCTCGGCGTCCGCCGGGTCGGCGACCTCCGCCTCGGCGACCTCCACCTCGGCCGCGGCCCGCGCCTCGGCCTGCTCGGTCAGCGTCCGCCAGGCCGACTCGGCGGCCCGCTGCTCGGCCTCCTTCTTGCTGCGCCCCTCCGCGCCGCCGTAGCGGTTGCCGGCCACCACGACCCAGGCGGTGAACGTCTTGAGGTGGTCCGGCCCGGTGCCCTCGATCCGGTACTCCGGCACGCCCAGCCCCAGCGCGGCGGTCAGCTCCTGGAGGCTGGTCTTCCAGTCCAGCGCCGCGCCCCGCCCGGCCGACTCGGCCATCAGCGGGTCGAAGAGCCGGTGGATCACGATGGCCGCGGTGTCCAGGCCGTACTGGAGGTAGATGGCGCCGAGCAGCGCCTCCAGGGTGTCGGCGAGGATGCTCGCCTTGTCCCGCCCGCCGGTGGCCTCCTCGCCCTTGCCGAGCAGCAGGTAGGCGCCCAGCCCGTCCGGGCCCAGGCCGCGCGCCACGTCGGCCAGGGCGCGCATGTTGACCACACTGGCCCGCAGCTTGGCCAACTGCCCCTCGGGCAGGTCCGGGTGGTTGTGGAAGAGCGCCGTGGTGATCACCACGCCGAGGACCGAGTCGCCCAGGAACTCCAGCCGCTCGTTGGTGGGCAGCCCGCCGTTCTCGTACGCGTACGAGCGGTGGGTCAACGCGCGTTCCAGCAGCTCCGGGTCGAGCGACACCCCGAAGGCCGTCTCGAGGTGGCCGACGGGAGCACGCCGCCGCTTGTCGTTGGTCATGGTGCTACCTCGGTGTCGTTGCGGTCAGGTGCGGGTTCGTGCGGGATCTCGGCGAGCAGGGCGCGGACCGTCCCGGCGGCGTCGCGACGCCAGAGGTGGGCGGCCAGGGCGATGCCCGAGGCCACGTCGTCCGGCCCGGCCGCGCCGTGGCACACCACCACGGTGCCGGCCACCCCGAGCAGCGCGGCCGCGCGGGGCGCCCCGCCGTTGGCCGGGGGTCCACCGGCCATGGCGTACGCGCCCTCGATGGCCTTGAGCAGGACATTGCCGGTGAAGCCGTCGGTGACCACCACGTCGGCGCGGGCGCCGAGGGAGATGTCGTAGCCCTCGACCAGACCGACGTAGCGGGCACCGCAGGGCAGCGGCACGGCGGCGAGCGCGGGGTCGGCGGAGCGGCGCAGCCGGTCGCCCTTGCCCGCCTCGTGGCCGACGGAGAGCAGCCCCACCCGGGGGGCGTGGACGGCGTGGGCCACGGCCGCGTAGGCGGCGCCGAGGACGGCGTGCCGGGCCAGCGTGGCGGGGCCGGGTTCGAGCGTGCCGCCGACGTCCAGCAGGACCACCGGTCCCTCGACGGCGGGGATCGTGGCGACCAGCGCGGGTCGGCGTACCCCGGTCCAGCGACCGAGGCCGAGCGCGGCGGCGGTGACGGTGGCGCCGGTGGAGCCGGCGGAGACGACCGCGTCGGCGAGCCCGTCGTGGACGGCCTGCACCGCGGTGCGCACGGTGCTGTCGCCGCGGGCGGCGGTGGGATGGTCGGCCATGCCGACGGCGGCCCGCACCGGGCGGACCGTGACCCGGGCGCGCTGCGCCGGGTCGAGGGCACCGGTCAGCCCGTCGGCGACCTCGGTCGGACCGACGAGCAGCAGGTGCAGGTCAGGGTCGGCGCGCAACGCCCGCAGAGCGCCGTCAACCACGACGGCGGGAGCATCGTCCCCGCCGAGGAGGTCGACGGCGATCCGCGCGGTGCCCGGCTCCGACGGCACGCCGGCCGATGAGCGGCCGGCGTGGGAGGGAGCCGGGGCACCGGGCGAGAGCCTTGGTGCGCGCGCCGCCCGACCGGTGGTCGGGGGCGTCACTCGGCGTCCGGGTCAGACCTCGAGGACCTGACGGCCGTTGTAGGTGCCGCAGACGGAGCAGGCGGCGTGCGGCAGCTTCGGCGACTTGCACTGCGGGCAGGCCACGGTCGCGACCACCGAGGCCTTCCAGTTCGCCCGGCGGGCGCGGGTGTTGCTGCGCGACATCTTGCGCTTGGGGACGGCCACGGTTCTTACTCCTCTGTACGGGTCAGTTGCGACAGGCCCGCCCAACGCGGGTCGATCTGCTGGTGACTGTGGTCGGCCGGCAGATCGTCCCAGTGCACCCCACACTCGGGGCACAGGCCTGGGCAGTCCTCCCGGCAGAGCGGGTTCGTCGGCAGCATGAGCACCACCGCGTCCCGCAGCGCCGGCTCCAGGTCGATCAGATCGTCCTGCATCCGGCCCACCTCGTCCTCGTCGGTCGTGGTGTCCGTGGCGCTGTTCTCGTACGCGTACAGCTCCTGGACGTTCACGACCACCGAGTCGTCGATCTCGCGCAGGCAGCGGCCGCACTCGCCCTTGACGGGACCGGAGATGGTCCCGGAGACGAGCACGCCCTCGGACACCGACTCCAACCTCAGGTCGAGGTCGAGGTCCGCACCCTCCGGCACGCCGATCAACTCCACGCCGAGGTCCGCCGGTGCCGGCACGACCCGCTTGTGCGTACGCAACGCGCCAGGCCGACGCGGCAGGTCCCTCGTGTCGAGGACCAGCGGCGACCTGGGGTCGAGTGAGCGTGGCGAGTGTTTGGGCATAGTCAGACTCCGGCCGGTGAGAGGCCGACAAAAAAGGTTACCTGGGAGACGGGCGGACCGTCGAACCGGGGGCGCACCCGACGGCGGCCGGCTGTCGGCGACCGGCCCGCGCGTGGTCCTAGAAGGGTAGCGGGCGCTCCGCCTCGTCCCCCGCGAAGGTGCCGATCTCGCGCAGCGCGTGCATCTTGTCCCGGCCACGCTCTATCGAGGCCAGCGCCCGGGTGAGGAACTGCTCGAAGTTGGCCAGCGCGGTGTCGACGTAGTCGTCCACCTCCTCGCGGAGGCGCTGCGCCTCGGCCCGCGCCTCGGCGATGATCCGGGCGCCCTCGTGCTCCGCCGAGACGGTGATCTCGTTCACCGAGACCAGCCGGGCGTGTTCCGCCTCACCCTCGCTGATGATCCGGTCGGCCTCCCGCTTGCCGGCCTCCATGATCTTGTCCCGCTCCTCCAGGAGCGCGGCGGCCCGACGCAGGTCCGCGGGAAGCTCGACGCGCAACTCGTCCAGCGCGGCGATCATCTCGCCCCGGTCGACCATGCAGTTGTTGCGCGACATCGGGACGGAGCGGGCCTGCTCCACCATGGCGATCAGTTCGTCGATGCGATCGAGCGGGTCCACCGGTACCTCACTCCTGTCTTCGTCGGCCGCCCTCCATGATGCGGCCTGCGCCCGGTTTCGGCGCTGCACACATCATGTCGCGCGCCGACCACCGCCGCCCCACCCGCCCCCACCCGGCGCGTCGCCCCACCCCTCGACGCCCGTCGATCTTGCACTTTCCGCCCCGGCATTCCTCGCGGAAAGGACGAGAACCGGGCCGCAACCGCAAGATCGGCGGGCTGGGGGGTGGGGGGGGTTAGGGGCGGAGGCGGGTCTGGAGTTGGTCGCGGACGAGGTCGGGGACGTGGGCGGAGATGTCGCCACCCCACTTCGCCACGTCCTTGACCAGGCTGGAGGAGAGGAACGAGTAGAGCGGATTGGTCGGCATGAAGAGCGTCTCCACCCCGGCCAGGCCGATGTTCATCTGGGCCATCTGCAGCTCGTAGTCGAAGTCGCTGACCGCGCGCAGGCCCTTGATCAGCACGCTCGCCTGCTGGTCCCGGCAGAAGTCGACGAGCAGGCCGCGGAACGACTCCACCCGCACGTTGTCGTACGAGGAGGTCACCTCGCGGAGCATCGTGATCCGCTCCTCGACCGTGAACAACCCCTGCTTCGACTGGTTGACCAGCACGCCGACGATCACCTCGTCGAAGAGCCGGCTGGCCCGGCCGATGATGTCGAGGTGACCGTTGGTGACCGGGTCGAACGAGCCCGGGCAGACCGCACGTCTCATGATCGGCGACCGTACCAAAGGGTGGTCTCGCCGTAGCGCCGACTGCGCTCCGGCGTGACGCCCTCCACCCACTCGACCCGGCCGGAACGGCTGGACCGCTCGACGATCACCAGCGCGTCCGGGGCCAGCCAGCCGCCGTCGACCAGCGCGGCCAGCATCGCGGTGATCTCCGCGCCCGGCACCGCGTACGGGGGATCGGCGAAGACCACGTCGTACGGCCCGTCGTCCGGCCCGGCGGCGAGCACGGTGGCCACCCTGCCGGTGACCAGCCGGGCGGCCGGGGCGGCCCGCAGGGCGGCGATGTTCTCCCGGACGACCCGGGCGGCCCGGGCGTCGGACTCCACCAGCAACACGTGCGCCGCCCCCCGGGACAGCGCCTCCAGACCGACCGCGCCGGAGCCGGCGTAGAGGTCCGCGAAGCGCGCCCCGTCCAGGTCGAGATCGGCCTGCACCGCGCTGAACAGCGCCTCCCGCACCCGGTCCGAGGTCGGCCGGGTGCCGGCACCCGGCGGCGCGGCGATCCGCCGCCCGCCGAGCGTGCCCGCCACGATCCGGGTCACCGTCGCTCCCTGCGCATGCCCCGACGCTACGCGACGCCCGGAACGGCGCGGTGGAGCACCCGGTGCACCGCCCCATGACCCGACGTACATCAATGATCTCAAGTTCATAACGGACCCTTTACGACCCGTCGATCGCGGTAACGCCCGTCGTGTCGATCTCGCTAGGGTCTGCCCGATTGTCGTGCGGACGCGTGGCTCCGGTCCGTCCGCCGCATCCCTCTCCCATCCTCCCCTCACCAGGAGAAGACGTGAACCGTCTCCACCTCCGGCGCGCCGCCGTCCTCACCGCCGGCGCGCTGATCGGCCTCGCCGGCGTGGCCACCGTGGCCGGCCCGGCCGCGGCCCACCACCCCGAGCCCTCCGGCAGCTACTGCGCCACCAAGGACGGCAAGGTCACCGTCACCTGGTCGGTCATCAGCAGCGAGACCGACATCTCCGGCCGGATCACCAAGCTCGAGTCCACCGTGCCCGGTGACATCACCGGTGGCCTCTCCGTCGGCGCGGAGCTGAAGCCGGCGGGTCAGGGCCCGCTGACCGGCTCGCAGACCCACACCTTCACCGGAGCCGTCCCCGAGCTGAAGCTCACCGTCGGGGCGCACTGGGAGCGGGGCCGGCAGTCGCACGACGGTGAGCGCACCGTCGTGGCCCAGCCCAGCCGGAACTGCGAGGTGGAGTCGAGCCCGTCGCCGTCGCCGAGCTCCCCCACGCCGACGCCGAGCGCGACGCCGGAGCCGAGCCAGCCGGCCACGCCCACCCCGACGCCGTCCGCCTCCACGCCGCCGAGCCCGTCCGCGACGCCGTCCGCCCCGGCGGAGCCGGCCGAGCCGATCTTCAAGCTGGACCAGGACTGCGACTCGATGACCTTCACGGTGGAGAACCCGGCGAAGGGCGTCCCCTTCACCGCCACGATGACCACCGAGAAGGGCGTCACCAAGAAGCTCGTCTCCGAGCCGGGCAAGACCGCCTCGGTCACCTTCGACGCCTACGAGGGCCTCAAGGTCACCGTGAAGTACGACGTGGTCGAGGACTCCGAGACCATCCCGTACACCCAGCCCGAGGACTGCTCCGGCCAGGGCGGCGGCCTGCCGGTGACCGGTCCGGCAGCGGGCGCCATCGCCGGCGGCGCGGTGCTGCTGCTGGCCGCGGGCGCGGTGCTCTACGTGGTGGCCCGCCGTCGCCGGATCAGCTTCACCGCCTGATCCCGCTGATCGCCCGAGGGCGCGTCGACCAGCCGGTCGGCGCGCCCTCGCCGCTCGTGGTCCACTCCGGCACGCCGCCGGGACGGGATCGTCCCACCCGGAACGCACCACCTCGCCGAGCTGGTGCGGATCAGACGGCGCGGTCGCTCCCGAGCAGCGACGTGACGGCGACCGGGTCGACCTCGGCCTGGTTGGCCAACAGCACGAGCCGCTGGTCGGAGTCGGGCAGCCAGGCCGCGAACGCCTTGTAGCCCCCGTTGTCCCCGGAGTGGTGGACCGCCCGCCGGCCGGCCAGCGGGCCGACGAACCACCCGTACCCGTACGCCTCGCCGGGCCGGCCGGTGGGCGCGTGCGGCGCGGTCATGGCCGCCACCGAGGCCGGGGTGAGCAACCGGCTGCGGCGCGGCACGTCCAGCCAGGTCAGCAGGTCCGCCGCGGTGCACCAGACGTCACCCGCGCCCATGCTCACCGTCGCCAGGTCCCAGGACGGCACGGTCCGGCTGCCCTCGTGTCCGACCGCCAGGTCCGGCCGCCCGTCGCCCGCGCCGGCGAAACTGCCGGTCATGCCCAACGGCGCGAAGACCTCCTCGGCGAGGAACCCGGCGTACGGCCGGTCGGCGGCCCGCTCGACCGCGCGGGCCAGCAGCACGTAGCCCGGGCTGCTGTAGTGCCACCCGGCCCCGGGCGGGAACAGCGGCGGCACCGCGGCGAACCGGCCGAGCAGATCGTCCGGCTCGGCCGGCCCGCAGATGTCGACCGCTGGATACTCCTCCCAGTGGCCCAGGCCCGAGGTGTGGGTGAGCAGGTGGTGCAGCGTGATGCCGGACCACTGTGGCGGCGGGTCGGGCAGCCACCGGCTGGCGGGGTCGGTCAGGCGCAGCACGCCGCGCTCGGCGAGCAGCAGCACCGCCGCGGCCGCCATCTGCTTGCTGATCGAGGCGATCTGGAACCGCGTCGCCGGGGTGCACGGTCGGCCGGACGTCTCGTCGGCAGCCCCGACGACCCGGTCCACCAGGAGTTCGTCACCCCGGGTCAGCAGCAGCACACCGCGTTCGAGTGATGGTGTCGACATCTGCGCGAGCCTAGGCACGCGACCCGCGTGCCGCAGCCCCGCGACCCGCGCGGGCGTCAGCCCTTCTCCAGGTATTCGGCCCGTTCCTCGTCGACCAGGGCGGCGACCGAGGCGGCCAGCGCCGGGTGCCGGGCCAGCTCCGGGTCGTCCCCGACCAGCTCGATCGCCTCGGCCCGCGCGTCCCGGATCAGGTCGGTGTCCCGCAGCAGCGAGAGCAGCCGCAGGTGGGAGCGCCGGCCGGACTGGGTGGCGCCGAGCACGTCGCCCTCCCGGCGCTGCTCCAGGTCGAGCTCGGCCAGCTTGAACCCGTCGGTGGTGGAGGCGACCGCGTCCAGTCGCTCCCGCGCCGACGACCCCTCGGCCGCCTCGCTGACCAGCAGGCACAGCCCGGCCGCCGAACCCCGACCCACCCGGCCGCGCAGCTGGTGCAGCTGGGAGACACCGAACCGGTCGGCGTCCAGCACGATCATCACGGTCGCGTTGGGCACGTTGACGCCCACCTCCACCACCGTGGTCGCGACCAGCACGTCCAGGTCGCCGTCGGCGAACGCGCGCATCACCGCGTCCTTCTCGTCGGCCGGCAACCGGCCGTGCAGCACCCCGATCCGCAGCCCGTGCAACGGCCCCTCGGCGAGCAGCGGGGCCACCTCGGTCACCGCCAGCGGCGGCCGGCGGCCGTTGTCGTCCTCCCGCGGCGCCTCCTCGTCCGACACCGGGCCCTCACCGATCCGCGGGCACACCACGTACGCCTGGTGGCCCTTGGTGACCTCCTCGCGCAGCCGACGCCAGGCCCGGTCGAGGAAGGCCGGCTTCTCGGCGGCCGGGACCACGTGCGAGGCGATCGGCGACCGGCCCTGCGGCAACTGGGACAGCGTGGAGGTCTCCAGGTCGCCGTAGACCGTCATGGCGACCGTGCGCGGGATCGGGGTGGCCGTCATCACCAGCACGTGCGGCGGCTGCTCGGCCTTGGCCCGCAGCGCGTCCCGCTGCTCCACCCCGAAGCGGTGCTGCTCGTCGACGACCACCAGGCCCAGGTCGGCGAAGTCGACCCCTTCGTAGAGCAACGCGTGGGTGCCCAGCACGATGCCGGCCCGCCCCTGCGCCACCTCGGCCAGCGCCCGTCGCCGCGCCGCCGCGCCCAGCGAGCCGGTGACCAGCTCCACCCGGGTGGCGTCGTCGGCGGCGTCCAGCTCACCGGCCCGGCCGAGCGGGCCGAGCAGGTCGAGGATGCCCCGGTGGTGCTGCGCGGCGAGCACCTCGGTCGGCGCGAGCAACGCGGCCTGCCCGCCGGCGTCGACCACCTGGAGCATGGCGCGCAGCGCCACCACGGTCTTGCCGGAGCCCACCTCGCCCTGAAGCAGCCGGTGCATCGGGTGCGCGGTGGCCAGGTCGGCGGCGATCTCCCGCCCGACGACCTGCTGGCCGGGGGTCAGCTCGTAGGGCAGCCGGGCGTCGAACGCGTCGAGCAGGCCACCGGCCTTCGCCGGCCGGGCCCGGGCCGGCGACGCCGCCGCCCGGTGCTTGCGCTGCACCAGGGTGAGCTGCACGGCGAAGGCCTCGTCCCACTTCAGCCGCCGGCGGGCCCGGTAGAGCGCCTCCTTGCTGGACGGACGGTGGATCTCCCGCAGGGCGGTGCCGATGTCGGCCAGGTTGCGGGTGGCCCGCACGGTGGCCGGCAGCGGGTCCTCCGGCGGGGTGAACGTGTCCAGCACCACCCGGACGCAGCGGGCGATCACCCAGGTCGGCACCGCCGCCGCGGCCGGGTAGACCGGGATCAGCGCCCCGGCGAACTCCTCGACCTCCTCGTTGGCCGCCGCCTCGCCCTCACCGCCCTCGCCGAGCAGGACGTATTCCGGGCCGTTGAGCTGCCGCTTGCCCCGGAACTCGGTCACCTTGCCGGCGAACAGCCCCCACCGCCCCGGGCGCAGCTCCCGCTCCCGCCACGCCTGGTTGCCGAAGAAGGTGCAGGTGAGCACGCCGCCGGAGCCGTCGCCGACGGTGACCTCCAGCAGGTTGCCCCGGCGCTGCCGCATCGGCCGCACGGCGGTGCGCTGCACCTGGGCGAGCACGGTGACCTGCTCCCCCACGTCCAGCGAGCGGATGTCGGTGTGCTCGCCACGCTCGTCGTAGCGGCGCGGGAAGTGGTAGATCAGGTCGCCGGCGGTGTGCAGGTCGAGGTGGCCGACCAGCGCCTTCGCGGTGCGCTCGCCGACCAGCTTCTTCAGCGGCGTGTCCACCGTGGTCGGTTCGCTCGTCATTCGACCCCCACCAGGAGCGGATAGTGCGGCTGCCCGCCCTCGTACGCCTGCACCTCGACGAACGGCCACGACCGCTCGACGTGCGCGCGCACCCGGTCGGCCAGCCCGGCCGGGGCGTCCGCCCCGCAGAGCAGGGTGACCAGCTCCCCGCCGCCACCGAGCATCCGGTCGACCACGGCGGTGCAGGTGTCGGTGAGATCCTGCCCGATCAGGTGCACCTCGCCCTCGACCAGGGCCAGCACGTCACCCGGGCGGCACGGGCCGGCGACGGTGAGCGCCTCCCGGCCGGCGTGGCAGACCTCGGCGTAGCGGCACGCGCCGGCCGCCTCGGCCATCGCGATCACGTCGTCCTCGAAGCGCCGCTTCGGGTCGCGGACGGCGAGCGCCGCGAGCGCCTGCACCGGGGAGCGGGTGGGCACCACGCTGACCTTGACGCCGAGGCCGTGCGCCTCCTTGGCCGCCGCGCTCGCCACCGACTGGGTGTTGGGGTCGTTCGGCAGCACCACCACCCGGGCCGCGCCGGTGGCCCGGATCGCGTCGAGCAGCTCGCCGGTGGACGGGTTGGCCGGCACGACGACGGCGCCCTCGGCGGCGAACAGCTCGGCGATGCCGGCGCCGGTGGCCACCACCACGGCGGCCCGGCCGTCGGGCAGGGCCACCGCCGGCGCGGGCGCCGGGGCGGTCTGGTCGGCGAACCGGGTCACGGTGATCCGGTGCGGCCGGCCGGCGACGACGCCCGCCTCGACCGCCGCTCCGACGTCGTTGACGTGCACGTGCACGTTCCAGGTGCCCGAGCCGTCGCCGACGACCGCCAGCGAGTCGCCGAGCGCGGCCAGCTCGGCGCGCAGCCGGGTCACCGCCTCGTCGGTGGCGTCGAGCAGGTACTGCACCTCGTAGGCGTACGCGTCGGAGCCGGTCTCCCGCGCGGCGGTGGCGGTCGGGCGGCGGACGGGCGGCGCGGGCGCCGGCTGGCCGGGGCTCTCCCCGGTGATCACCTCGACCAGCGCGTCGAGCAGCAGGCACAGCCCGCGCCCGCCGGCGTCGACCACGCCGGCGCGGGCCAGCTCCGGCAGTTGCTCCGGGGTGCGGGCCAGCGCGCGGGCGGCGGCCTCGGCGGCGGCCCGGGCCACCGTGCGCAGGTCGTCGCTGTCCGCCCGCTCGGCCGCCCGGGCCGCCGCCGAGACCACGCTGAGCAGGGTGCCCTCGACCGGCCGGGCGACCGCGGCGTAGGCGGCGGCGGTGGCGTCGGCCAGCCCGGCGGCGAGCTGCCGGCCCCGGACCGCCGGCGCGGCGGCGAGCGCGTCGGCGAGGCCGCGCAGGATCTGCGACACGATCACCCCGGAGTTGCCCCGCGCGCCGAGCAGGGCACCCCGGGCCATCAACCGCAGCGCGTGCCCGTGCGGGGTGTGCCCGTCGTCGGGCAGGGTGCCGAGGTCCATGGCCAGGGCCTGCTGGGCCGAGGTGAGCGTCAGCACCAGGTTGGTGCCGGTGTCGCCGTCGGGCACCGGGTAGACGTTGAGGCCGTCGATCTCGCCCTGGTGCCGCTGGAGCGTGGCGAGGCCGCTCGCGCACCAGCGGCGCACCGCGGCGGCGTCGAGGGTGTCCAGCACGTCGGGAAGCCTACTGGCGCACACCGACACGCGCCGGGGTCGTCCGGGTCCGCCCGGCGTGTCCCCGGCCCGGCGCGGCCGGTACGCTGGCCCGGCCCGCGAAGGGCCGGTTGGGCATGCCCGGCCGTCATCGGGTAACCTGACCAGGTTGCCCGGGCAGCGCCTGGCGGCGACCTCATGAACGTTTCAATCCCAGGAGTATCCCGTGGCTAGCGTGTGCGACGTCTGTGGCAAGGGACCGGGCTTCGGCCACAACGTGTCCCACTCGCACCGGCGGACCAACCGCCGCTGGAACCCGAACATCCAGTCGGTGCGGACCCCGGCCGGTGGCGGCACCACCAAGAAGTTGCAGGTCTGCACCTCGTGCATCAAGGCCGGCAAGGTCACCCGCGCCTGACGCGGCAGCGCCACCGGAACATCGTCGGTCGCCGGCGGACCCATCGGGTCCGCCGGCTTCTGTCGTGCCCGCCGGCCCGCGCGGGCCGGCGGCGGTGACCGGCGCTCAGAGGGTACGGCCGAACGACAGGCAGCCGGGCTCGTCCTTGTAGAAGCCGAAGTTCGGGATCGGCTCGTAGCCGGCCGAGGTGTACATGGCGATCGCCTCGGGCTGCCTGTCGCCGCACTCCAGCACGATCCGCTTGCGGCCGTGGTCGCGGGCGGACCGCTCGACGGCGGCGAGCACCGAGCGGGCCACGCCCCGCCCGCGGGCGGCCGGCGCGGTGTACATCCGCTTCAGCTCCGCCGTGTCGCCGTCCTCGCCGTGACTGCGCCAGCCGCCGCAGCCCACCGGCCGCCCGTCCAGGTAGGCGACCAGGAAGGCGCCGGCCGGCGGGGCGAACTCGGCCGCGTCGACGGGCGTCTCGTCGCCACTGCCGCCGTACCGCTGCCCGAGGTCGGCCAGCGCCGCCCGGATCAACGCCTGTGACTCGGGCGCGTCGAAGCGCCGTTCCCGGATCTCGATCTCGCTCACGGTGCCCAGGTTACGACCGGGCCCGACCCCCGCCCCGCCCCGGCGGCCGGGGTCGGACGCAGATCACTCCGTCGGTCCGGCGAGGTCAGCGGAAGTGGTCCCACCCGCGCGGGCCCTCGTGGTCGGCGCCGTCGACGGTGACCCCGGCGCCGTCGCCCACCCGCCCCACCGGACGCCAGCCGGCGGGCAGCGCGACCCCGTCCGGGAACGTGGCCGCCAACGCGTGGTCGTCCCCGCCGGCCAGGATCCACGAGTACGGGTCCACGCCGAGCGCCTGCGCCGCGTCGCGCATCTGTCGGGGCACCTCGAACGCGTCCCGGGTCAGGTCGATCGCCACCCCGCTGGCCGCCGCCACGTGTCCGAGGTCGGCGAGCAGCCCGTCCGACACGTCGATCATGGCGGTCGCGCCGGCCTGGGCGGCCGCCGGCCCCGCCGCGTACGGCACCTCGGGGCGACGGAACGCCTCGACCAGCAGGCGGGGCGTCCGGAAGCCCCGGGACAGGACCGTGTAGCCGGCCGCCGCCCAGCCGGTGCGCCCGGCGAGCGCCACCACGTCGCCCGGGCGGGCGCCCGACCGGACCACCGGGGCCCGCCCGGCCAGGTCGCCGAGCGCGGTCACCGCGACGGTCAGCGTCGGGCTGGCCGACATGTCCCCACCGACCACGCTCGCGCCGACCAGCGCCGCCTCCGCGCCCAGCCCGTCGGCCAGTTCCTCGGCCCAGGCCGGGTCCAGCTCGGTCGGCATGCACAGGGCCACCAGCAGGGCGGTCGGCGTGGCGCCCATGGCGGCGATGTCGGCCAGGTTCGCCGCCGCCGCCCGGTGTCCCACGTCCCGCGCCCCGGACCAGTCCCGCCGGAAGTGCCGTCCCTCGACCAGCACGTCGGTGGAGGCGACCACCCGCCGGTCCGGCGCCGCCACCACCGCGGCGTCGTCGCCGGGGCCGAGCAGGCAGCTCTCCCCGTACGACAGCCGGGCGGTCACCCGGTCGATCAGCCCGAACTCCCCGACACCCGCGACCGTCATGCCGTCCCCTCGTCCCGCTCCGTCGTCCCGCACGTCCCGACCCCTCCCCGCGCCCACGTGTGCTCGCTCACCGCGTCCGCCCGGCGACCGATAGGGATCACGGCCGCTCAGTACGGTAGTTTCACCCTTCGGGCCGCCCCAGGCGGCGACGGACGGAGGTCGAGTCGTGGTACAGGCGTACATCCTCATCCAGACCGAGGTCGGCCGGGCGCGTGACGTGGCCGGTCTGATCGCGGACCTTGCCGGCGTGGTACGGGTCGACGCCGTCACCGGGCCGTACGACGTGGTCGTGCTCACCGAGGCGAACACCGTCGACGAGCTCGGCAAACTCATCGTCAGCAAGGTGCAGATGGTGCCCGGCATCACCCGCACCCTCACGTGTTCGGTGGTGCGGCTGTAAGTGGAAGAGAAGGACAGCTCCCCGCGCGCGGACGGCTCCACCCGGCGCGCCGCGCTCTGGGCGACACTGATCGCGGTGCCGGTGACGCTGGCCGTGGCCGGGTTCACGTTCGCCAAGCTCGCCCCGGACTCCCCCGAGGCCACGCCGAGCGCGTCGGCCAGCCCCCGGGCGCAGTCGAGCGCGCCGGTCGAGCTGCCGGCCCCGGCCCTGGCCGAGCGCCCGGCGGTGCTCTGCCGCGCGCTGGTGTCGCAGCTCCCGGACAGCGTGCGTGACCTGCGGCAGCGCCCGGTCACCGCGGGCCCGGAGCAGAACGCCGCGTACGGCGACCCGGCCCTGACCGTGTCCTGCGGTGGGAGCGCCCCGCTGGTGCAGCCCACCGACGAGGTGTGGACGGTGAACAAGGTCTGCTGGCACCCGGTGCAGGAGGCCGACGCCACGGTGTTGACCACGGTCGACCGGGAGACCCCGGTGCGGGTCCGCGTGCCGCGGACCTACGAGCAGCCGTTGCAGTGGGTGACGCCGATCTCCGACGCGATCGTCAGCGCGGTGCCCTCGGCGAAGACGGCGCCCTCGGGCTGCTCCGCGTGACGTCCGCGCCGGCCGGTCAGCGGCCGGCGCCGCGGTGCAGGGCGGTCCGGATCAGGCGGTTGACCAGCTTCGGATACTCCAGCCCGCTGGCCGCCCACATGCGCGGGAACATCGAGGTCGGGGTGAAGCCCGGCATCGTGTTGATCTCGTTGAGGTAGACGTCCATCTGCGGGGTGACGAAGAAGTCGACCCGGGCCAGGCCGGAGCAGTCCAGCGCGGTGAACGCGCGGGTGGCGTAGTCGCGCACCTGCCGGGTCACCGTCTCGGGCAGGTTCGCCGGGACGTCGTACTCGCAGACCTCGTCGGCGAAGATGTACTTGGCCTCGAAGTCGTACCAGTCGCGGTCGCCGATCATCCGCACCTCGGCGAGCACCGAGGCCTCCGGCGCGCCGCCGGCCTCGCCCTCCAGCACGCCGCACTCGATCTCGCGCCCGACCACGGCGCCCTCGACGAGCACCTTGCTGTCGATCTCGCGCGCGGTGGCGAGGGCGGCGTCCAGCTGGGCCCAGTCGTCGACCTTGGTGATGCCGAACGAGGAGCCGGCCCGCGACGGCTTGACGAAGACGGGCAGCCCGAGGCGCTCCTTGTCCTCCTCGCTCAGCGACATGCCGGCGCGCAGCACCGCGTACGGGCCGACCGGGATGCCCTCGGCCGCGCAGAGCTTCTTGGTGAACTCCTTGTCCATGGCCGCCGCGGAGGCGAACACGTTGGCTCCGACGTAGGGGATGTCGGCCATCTCCAGCATCCCCTGGATGGTGCCGTCCTCCCCGTACGCGCCGTGCAGGACCGGGAAGACCACGTCCACGTCGGCCAGCGCCACCGGGCCCTGGGCCGGGTCGAGCACCATCAGGCCGCCGACGGCCGGGTCGGCGCGCAGCACCAGCTCGGCGCCGGAGCCGGCGGTGATCTCCGGCAGCTTGCGGTCGGCGATGGCGAGTCCGCTCGGGTCGCCGCTGGCGAGCACCCACTGGCCCTGTCGGGTGATGCCGACCGGGACGACCTCGAACTCGTCGGGGTCGAGCGCGCCGAGCACGCTGCCGGCGCTGACGCAGGAGATGCCGTGCTCGGGGCTGCGGCCGCCGAAGACGATCGCCACACGGGTCTTGCCTGGGGTGGTCATGGTCACCTCATCGTTCGCGACTGCGGCTGGCCGTGCTCGCCGGTGGCGCTCACCCGGTTGACCTTACTGTGCGTCGTCGGCGGGGGTGGCCGATACCCGGGGAGACGCGGCGGAGCATGGCAACCGGTCAAGGTGACATATACGGGGAGTAACGGCGCGGCGTGCCGGGGTCGAGCCCGGGCGGCCGGCGGCGGGACCTGCCGCCGGCCGCCCGGCTCCCCGCCCTCGCCGCCGCGTCCGCGAGGTCGGGCCCGGTATGGCTCAGAAGGCCGGGTGCCGGGGTCGGCGACCGACCGCGATGACCTTGACCCGTTGCCGGCCGGCCCGCACCATGCCCAGCGCCATGAAGGCACCGGCGATCCGGTCGGCCGCCTCCCGGCTGCTCGCGCCGACGACCTGCCGGCGCCGCTCGGGGCTGGTCCGCTCGTCGCGCTCGGCGCCGTCGCCCGGGCGCACGTCGGTGAGGACCACGAGGAACCGGGTCATTCCCGGCCACCCCCGTTCCCGGAGTGGCAGGCCGTCACCGTCATCGCGAGATCCCTCCCCGTCTGGTGGACCGGTACGGGCACGCGGCGATCGGGTCGTGGGGGAGAAAAACCCGATCGCCGCGCGCCCCATCCCCTCCGGTCGCTCACCACCACCGTCGCCACGACAACCGGCGGTGAGGACGCCGTCACAGATTGACAGGTGGACACGCGTGAATGCAACTCTCATCGACTTTCTCTCACGCCCGTTTTCCCACTCGATGTGCGACCATCGATGCATGGCGCCGAAGACCGCCCGGGCCCGACGGCTCGGCATCGCCCTGCGAACCCACCGGGAGGCCGCCGGCCTGACCCTGGAGACCGCGGCCGACGAGATCAACAGCACCCGGAGCACCCTGTCCCGCTACGAGAACGCGCAGACGCTGATCAACCCGGCCACCGTGCGCGCGTTGCTGACCAGCTACGGCGTGGGCCCCGACGAGATCGCGGCGGCGGTCCAACTGGCCAAGGACGCGCGCAAGCCGGGCTGGTGGGTGTCCTACTCCTACCTGCTGGACCGGCGCACCATCGACTTCATCGCGCTGGAGGCCGAGGCCACCGGCATCGCGAACTTCGAACCGTCGGTGGTGCCCGGGCTGCTCCAGACCGCCGACTACATCCGTGGCGTCATGCGCGGCGGACCGCACACGCTCAGCGACGAGCAGGTGGAGCAGCGCGTCCAGCTACGGCTGGACCGCCAGCAGCGGATCTCCGGGCAGGACCCGCCGATCCTCGACGCCATCATCGACGAGGGCGCGCTGCTGCGCCCCGTCGGTGACCGTTCGGTGATGGCCGGCCAGCTCCAGCACCTGCTCAAGATGGCCGAGCTGCCGAACATCACCGTGCAGGTCATCCCCCTCGCCGCCGGCTACCACCGGGGCACCCGGGGATCGCTGCACATCCTGGAGTTCGCCGACCCCGAGGACCCGATCATCGCCTCGGTGGAGACGGTCGCCGGGCAGATGGTCCTCGACCGGCCGGGCGACCTGCGTACCTGCACCAAGATCATGGAGCACCTGCGGACCGTGGCGCTGAGCCCGGCGGCCAGTCGGGACCAGCTCCTCAATCTGCTGAACGAGAGGTGACCGCATGAACGGCACGAACCGCCCCCACCCGACGCCGGCCGGCTGGCGCAAGAGCAGCCACAGCGGCGACGAGGGCGCGTGCGTGGAGATGGCCCCGCTGCCGGAGGCGGTCGCGGTCCGCGACTCCAAGGACCCGGCCGGCCCGGTGCTGGTCTTCCCGCCGGCCGCCTGGGCCGCCTTCACCGCCGCGCCGCCGCGCGCCTGACCGCACGCGCCGGAAGCGTCGAGCAGGGGCCCCCGCTCTGCCGAAGACGTCAGGCGGGGGCCCCGCCCCGCGCGAGTGGCGCGGTGGCGCCGCGGACCGCCTCCAGCGCCGCGATGGCCACCCCGCGGGCGCCGGCCATGTCCCGGTCCGGCACCAGCGCGAAGGTGGCCACCGCGCGCTGCTCGTCGCGGAGCACCGTGTGCCCGGCGACGGTGGCGAGGAACCAGTCCCGGAACTCCGGCGCGGCCTCCACCACGCCGCCACCGACGAAGTACGCGTGCGGGTCGGTGAAGTTGGCCGCGATGGTGAACAGCCGTCCCAACGCCGCCGCCTGCTGGCCGAACACCTGACGGGCCAACGGGTCGCCCCGCTCGCCGTAGCCGCGGACCAGCTTCGCCGCCCGGGCCGGCTCCTCGGCGGCCAGCGGGTGCCCCGGATAGCGGACCAGCCAGTAGGGCAGCAGGTTGCGCCGGATGGCGGTGAGCGAGGCGAGACTCTCGGCGTCGCCGGTGAAGCCGCAGGCGCAGACCGGCGCGGGCTGGTCCGGCTCGACCAGCCCGTCCAGCGGGATGTGCACGTGCCCGAACTCCCCCGCCATGCCGGCCGCGCCGCCCACCACCCGGCCGCTCTCCACCACACCCCCGCCGAGACCGGTGCCGACGATGGCGGACACCGACGACCGGGCCGCCGCGTCCGCGCCGAAGTGCACGTGGTGGGCGTAGAGCGCGGCGGCGTTGCCGTCGTTGGCGTAGACCACCGGCAGGCCGAGCCGTCGTTCCAGCGCGCCGCGCACGTCGAAGCCCCGCCAGGCCGGCTGGGAGAAGTTGGTCGAGCCGCGCGAGGAGATCACCCCGGTGGCGCTGGCCGGGCCGGGCGTGTCCAGCCCGACCGCGCGCACCGACTCCCGGGGCGCCCCGGTGTGCGCCAGCACGCCGTCGAACGCCCGGGCGAGCGCCTCGACCGCCGCCTCCGGGCCGGCGCCGACCTCACTGGGGATCTCCAGCAGCCCGTCCACCAGGAACCGGCCGTCGACGGTCAGCACGGTGGCGTTGTTGCTCGTGCCGCCGTTGTCCAGCCCCACCACCACCGGCACCCCTGCGCTGCCCACCCGCCACCGCCTCCCGCCGAGCCTGACCTGAGGTTAGTTCTCGGCGGGCCCACCCGCCACGCGTGTCAGCCGGGACGGCGGGCGGTCACCGCGGTCGCCTCCCACTCCTCGTCCCGCACCACTGTCGGGTCGAGGCCGGCGGCGGCGAACACCGCGCAGAGCACCGGCGCCTGCGCGGCGCTCACCTCGACCGCGACGTGTCCGCCCGGCGCCAGCCACTCGGCCGCCCCGGCGGCCACCCGGCGCAGCACCGCGAGCCCGTCCGCGCCACCGTCCAGCGCCACCGGCGCCTCGTGCAACCGGGCCTCGGCCGGCAGCATGGCCACCGCACCGCTCGGCACGTACGGAGCGTTCGCCACCACCAGGTCCAGCCGGCCGCGCCAGCCGGCGGGCACCGCATCGAACAGGTCGCCCTGGTAGACCGGCACCCCCAGCGGGTCGAGGTTGCGCCGGGCGCAGGCCACCGCGACCGGGTCGATGTCGGCGGCGGCCAGCCAGCGGGGCGACAACCGGTCGTGCAGCACCAGCGCGGCGGCGCCGGAGCCGCAACACAGGTCGAGCACGGCCGGGGTCGGCCCGGCCACCGACGCCGCGACGTCGACCAGCAGCGCGGTACGCGCCCGGGGCACGAAGACGCCCGGGTGCACGGCGACCCGCCGGCCGCAGAACTCGGCCCAGCCGAGCAGGTGCTCCAACGGCAGACCGGCGACACGGCGGTCGACCAGGCGGGTCAGCGCGTCGGCCGAGTCGGCGGCGGCGATCAACAGGTCCGCCTCGTCCTCGGCGAAGACGCAACCGGCGGCACGCAGCCGGCGGACGAGGGCGGGACGGTCGGGAGTGAACACGGTGGGTGCCATGGCAAGCCTTTCGGGGAACGCTCGTCGGCGCCCCCGGCGTCGCCTCAGCCCCGGGGCGACACGGACTCGGAGGGAGCGCCGGTCCTCTGCTGGTGGATCGGACTCACCTCCTCGGGTCGGGGCCGCACGGGCCGTGGCTGCCGTCACGATAGCCCAGCGGCCGGTGCGCCGTCAGCCCGCGGCGTCCAGGGCCGAGGCCACGTCGGCGACCAGGTCGGCGCTGTCCTCGATGCCGCAGGAGAACCGGACGAAGCCCGGCGCCGTGTCGTCGCCCCACTGGGCCCGCCGGTCGGCCGTGGTGTGCACCCCGCCGAACGAGGTGGCGGCGGCCACCAGGCGGGACGCGTCGAGGAACCGGGCCACCCGGTCGGCGTCGCCGAGGTCGAACGAGAGCACCCCCGGGATGCGCCGCATCTGCGCCGACGCGACCGGGTACGCCGGATCCTCCGGCCACCCGGGCCAGCGCAGGCCGGTGACGTCCGCCCGGCCGGCGAGCAGGGCGACGAGCGCCTCGGCGTTGGCGCTCTGCCGCGCCAGTCGCAGGTCGACGGTGGCCAGCGAGCGGTGGGCCAACCAGCAGTCGAAGGCGCCCGGCACCCCGCCGGTGGCGTTGCGCCAGGTGGTCGCCGCGTCCCGCAGCCCGGCGTCGCGCGTCGCCAGGTAGCCCAGCAGCAGGTCGGAGTGGCCGGTCAGCGCCTTGGTGCCGGAGGCGACCACCACGTCCGCGCCGAGGTCCAGCGGACGCTGCCCGAGCGGCGTGGCGGTGGTGTTGTCCACCGCCACCAGCGCCCCGGCGGCACGCGCGGCGGCGGCCACCGCCCGCACGTCGGCGACGTCGAGGCCGGGGTTCGCCGGGGTTTCCAGCAGGACCAGCCGGACACCGTCGAACGACGGGTACGGCCCGGCGGTCGGCACGAGCACCACCCGCACCCCGAGCTGCTCCAGGGTGTCGGTGGCGAACGCCCGCACCGAGAAGTAGCCGTCGGCCGGCAGCGCCACGGTGTCCCCGGGGCGCAGCACGGTCAGCAGCAGCCCGGTGATGGCCGCCTGCCCGCTGGCGAAGACCAGGCAGTCGCCGCCCTCCAACTCGCCGATCGCCGTCTCCAGCAGCCGCCGGGTGGGGTTGTCCGGCCGCCCGTACCCGTCCCGAGCGGCCGACGGGCCGCGCGACGGGTCGAGGTGGTACGGCGCGGCGAACACCGGACCGGGCAGGAACGGCTGCCCGGGTACGGCGTCCGGCAGCCCGGCGTGCACGCTGCGCGTGCCGTCTCCCCAGTGCGGCGACGTCATGCCCACCCCGCTCACTCGTACGACTCCGGCTTGGCGGTCCGGCTCATCAGCGCGTCCACGGCGAGGCGGGGGTCCATCCCCTCGTGACAGATCCGCTCGATCTGCTCGGTGATCGGCATCTCCACCCCGTGCGCCCGGGCCAGGTCGCGGATGGCCAGGCAGCTCTTCACGCCCTCGGCGGTCTGCCGGGTGGCCGCCTGCGCCTGCTCCAGCGTCTCGCCCCGGCCCAGGTGCTCGCCGAAGGTGCGGTTGCGGGCCAGCGGGGACGAGCAGGAGGCGACCAGGTCCCCCATGCCGGCCAGGCCGGCGAAGGTGATCGGGTCGGCGCCGAGCGCCACGCCCAGCCGGGCGGTCTCGGCCAGGCCACGGGTCATCAGCATGGCCCTGGTGTTGTCGCCGAAGCCCATCGCGGTGGCGATCCCGTACGCCAGCGCGATCACGTTCTTCACCGCCCCGCCCAGCTCGCACCCGATCACGTCGTCGTTGGTGTACGGGCGGAAGTAGGGCGTCCGGATCGAGGCCTGCACCAGCGCGGTGCGGCGGCTGTCGGTGCCGGCGACCACGGTGGCGGCCGGCTGCTCGGCGGCGATCTCCGGGGCCAGGTTGGGCCCGGAGACGACCACCACCCGGTCGGCCGGCACCCCGGCCGTCTCGGTGATCACCTGGCTCATCCGCTTGGTGGTGCCCAGCTCGATGCCCTTCATCAGGGACACCAGCGTGGCGTCGGGGGCCAGGTGGGGCGTCCAGTCGGCCAGGTTTCCGCGCAGCGTCTGCGACGGCACCGAGAGCACCACCACCTCGGCGCCCTCGATCGCCTCGGCGGCGTCGCCGGTGGCGGTGACCCGCTCGGGCAGGCGCACGTCCGGCAGGTAGTCCGGGTTGTGCCGTCCGGTCCGGATCGCCTCGGCCACGGCGGCGCGGCGGGCCAGGACGGTGACGTCCCGCCCGGCGTCGGCGAGGATCTTGGCGAACGCGGTTCCCCAGGACCCGGCGCCGAGGACCGCGACGTGCCCGCTCATTCGGAGACCTCCGGGGTGCCGCTGCGGGCCGGCCGCTGCCAGAGCGGTGGCGGGGTGCCACCGCGGATCTCGGCGACCAGGTCACGGATCCGCAGCATGATGGTGTCCGTCATCTCCTCCAGGATCGCCCGGGTCGGCGTGGCGCCGGCCCACCGGCTCAGGTCGACCGGCGGCCCGGCCACCACCGTCACCGGGGTACGCGGGCGCAGCCCGATCCGCGCCGTCCGGGGGTCGAACATCCGCTCCGGGCCGACCATGGCCACCGGGATCACCGGGGCGCCGGTGGCCAACGCCAGCCGGGCCGCGCCGGTCTTGCCCTTCATCGGCCACAGCTGCGGCTCCCGGGTCGTGGTGCCCTCCGGGTAGATCACCACGGCGCCCCCCTCGTCCAGCGCGGCGATCAGCTTGTCCAGCGACTTGACCGCCTCGACGCTGCCCCGCTCGACCGGGATCTGCCTGCACCGGTGCAGGATCCAGCCGATCACCGGGACCCGGAAGACGCTGGCCTTGCCCAGGAACTGCGGCCAGCGCCCGGCGTCGTAGATGAAGTGCGCGGAGACCAGCGGGTCGGCGTGCGAGATGTGGTTGGGCACGATGATGATCCCGCCGTCGCGGCGCAGGTGCTCCATCCCCCGCCAGGTGCGCCTGGTCCACACCGTCAACACCGGCTTCACCAGCACCACGGCGAACCGTTGCCAGAATCCCAGCCTCCGCGGTGCCACAGTGCCTCCTCGTTCCGCCCCACGCGCCCCGGGAGAGAATCATGCCTGCTCGCCCCCGGTCCGGCCAGTGCGGGTACCGCCACCGGCGCTGGCAGGATGGTCGGCGTGCCTGAGCCGAGCTGGACCGTGGTGATGCCGGTGAAGCGCCTCGGCGCCGCGAAGAGCCGGTTGCGGGGCGCGCTGCCCGGCGTACCCCACGAGGAGCTGGCGCTGGCCCTGGCGGCCGACACGCTGCGCGCGGTGCGGGCGTGCCCGGCGGTCGCCCGGGTGCTGGTGGTCACCGACGATCCCCGGGTGGGCGCGGCGGCGACCGCCGCGGGCGCCCGGGTCGTTGCCGACCCGGGCGGCGGGCTGAACGCGGCCTTCCGGCACGGCGCGGCCCTCGCCGGGCCCGGGGAGGCGGTGGCCGCCCTCACCGCCGACCTGCCGGCGCTGCGCCCGGCCGAGCTGGCCGCGGCCCTGCGCGCGACCGAGGGGGTACGCGGGTTCGTGGCCGACGCCCCCGGCGGGGGCACGGTGCTGCTCGCCGTGCCGGCCGGGGTGCCGCTGGCCCCCCGCTTCGGCCCCGGCTCCGCCGGCGCGCACGCCGCCGGCGGCGCGCTGCCGCTGGTCGGCGACTGGCCCAGCCTGCGCCGGGACGTGGACACCCCGCCCGACCTGGCCGCCGCCGCCGGCCTGGGCGTTGGCCCCCGCACCGGGGCGCTGCTGGCCCGGGCCGCCGGTCCGGTCCGGTACGGTGCTGACATGCAGGGCACGGTGGCCACCTACGACGCGTCGACCCGCAGCGGGGTGCTGCTGCTCGACGACGGCACCGAGCTGGCCTTCCCGGCCCGCGCGTTCGACGCGTCCGGGCTGCGGCTGCTGCGGCTCGGCCAGCGGGTGCGCGTGGAACGCGACGCGGCCGGCGAGGTGGTCCGGGTGACCTTGCCGACCATGGCGTGAACAACCTGGCCGGAGTTCATTTTCTGTTCACCCTCGTCAGGGAATCATGAGGTGGTGAGCACCCCTCGCGAGCACTCCGACCCGCCGCCCCTCCTCGACCCCGGCACGCCCCGCAACGGCCGCCCCACGCGCGGCCCCGACGGGCGGTTCCGGCAGACCCGGCCGCCCGAGGAGCGTCTCGGCGCCGACCCGGACGCGGCCGGCGCGACCGGGCTGGACGAGCCGCTCGACCCGGTGGAGGGGCCCGGCCCGGCCGACGGGACCGACCCCGACGCCGGCCCGCCGACCGCGCAGCCGCTGCCCGAGGACCGCTTCCTCAACCGCGAGCTGTCCTGGCTCGACTTCAACGCCCGGGTGCTGGCGCTCGCCGAGGACCCGCGCACGCCGCTGCTGGAGCGCGCGAAGTTCCTGGCGATCTTCGCCAGCAACCTGGACGAGTTCTTCATGGTCCGGGTGGCCGGGCTCAAGCGCCGGCTCTCCGCCGGCCTGCCGGTGCGCGGCGGTGACCGGCTGCCGCTGCGCACCCAGCTCGAACTGATCACCGAGAAGACCGCCGACCTGGTCGCCCGGCACGCCGCCTGCTTCGTCGACGACGTGCTGCCCCGGCTCGCCGAGGAGGACATCCGGGTCCTGCGGTGGAGCGACCTGGACGACGCCGAGCGGGAGCGGCTGCGCACCTGGTTCCGCGAGCACATCTTCCCGGTGCTCACGCCGCTCGCGGTCGACCCGGCGCACCCGTTCCCCTACATCTCCGGCCGGTCGCTGAACCTGGCCGTCTCGGTCCGCGACCCGGACGGCGGTTCGGAGCTGTTCGCCCGGGTCAAGGTGCCGAACAACGTCCCCCGGTTCGTCCGGGTGGCGAAGGACCGGCCCGGGGTGCGTTTCCTGCCGGTGGAGGACCTCATCTCCGTCCACCTCGGCCAGCTCTTCTCCGGCATGCAGGTGGTCGAGTGCCACCTGTTCCGGGTCACCCGCAACGCCGAGGTGGAGGTCGACGAGGACCGCGACGAGGACCTGCTCCAGGCCCTCGAACGGGAGCTGGCCCGGCGCCGGTTCGGCCCGCCGGTGCGGCTGGAGGTGGCCGCCTCCATCTCCGACCACATGCTGGAGCTGCTCGTCCGCGAGCTGGACATGGACGGGCACGACGTGCTGCGGGTCCGCGGTCTGCTCGACCTGTCCGCCCTGTGGCAGGTCTACGGCGAGGCCGACCGACCCGACCTCAAGGACCCGCCGTTCGTGCCGGCCACCCACCCGCGCCTGGCCGAGGGCGAGGTGCCGCGCAGCGTGTTCGCCACGCTGCGCGACGGCGACGTGCTGGTGCACCACCCCTACCACTCGTTCGCGACCAGCGTGCAGCGCTTCGTGGAGCAGGCCGCGGCCGACCCGAACGTGCTGGCCATCAAGCAGACGCTCTACCGCACCAGCGGCGACTCCCCGATCGTCGACGCGCTGGTCGACGCGGCCGCCGCCGGCAAGCAGGTGGTGGTGCTGGTGGAGCTGAAGGCGCGCTTCGACGAGGTGGCCAACATCGGCTGGGCGCGCACCCTGGAGCGGGCCGGCTGCCACGTGGTCTACGGCCTGGTGGGGCTCAAGACGCACTGCAAGACCGCGCTGGTGGTGCGCCAGGAGGGCAACCAGATCCGGCGCTACTGCCACATCGGCACCGGCAACTACCACCCGAAGACCGCCCGGCTCTACGAGGACTTCGGCATGCTCACCGCCGACCCCGAGATCGGCGCCGACCTGACCGACCTGTTCAACGTGCTCACCGGCTACAGCCGGCAGACCGCGTTCCGCCGGCTGCTGGTCGCCCCGCAGGGCATCCGCAGCGGCCTGATCGAGCGGATCGACCGGGAGATCGAGCACGTCCGGCTCGGCATGCCGGGGCTGGTGCAGTTCAAGGTGAACTCCCTCGTCGACGAGGAGATCACCGACGCGCTCTACCGGGCGTCGCGGGCCGGCGTCCACGTCGACCTGCTGATCCGGGGCATGTGCACGCTGCGCCCGGGCGTGCCCGGGCTGTCGGAGAACATCCGGGTCCGCTCGATCCTCGGCCGGTTCCTGGAGCACTCGCGCGTCTTCCGGTTCGGCAACAACGGCGACGCGGAGTTCTGGATGGGCTCGGCCGACCTGATGCACCGCAACCTGGACCGCCGGGTGGAGGCGCTGGTGCAGGTGAGCGACCCGGTGGCCCGGGCCGAGCTGGACCACGTCCTGGCCACCGCGTTCGACAGCGACGTGGACGCGTTCGAGCTGGCCGCGGACGGCACCTGGCACCGGCGTACCGGCACCGACGACGCGCCGCTGACCCACCTGCAGGACCTGCTGTTGCGCCGGGTCGGCGGTCGGGCGGACTGAGCGGGCCGTGCCGGGCGACGGGCGGGCATACGGTGAGCGGATGAGCGACGACGAACCGGTGCGGATCCGGGCGGCGGGTGGCGTCGTCTGGCGTCCGGGTCCCACCGGCGTCGAGATCTGCCTGGTGCACCGCCCCCGCTACGGCGACTGGTCACTGCCCAAGGGCAAGCTGGACGCCGGCGAGCACCCGCTGGTCGCCGCCGTGCGGGAGGTGGCCGAGGAGACCGACGTGCGGGCCGTGCCGCAGGTCCGCCTGCCCACGGTCCGCTACCGCAGCGAGGGCCGGGCCAAGGCGGTCGACTGGTGGTCGATGCGGGCCGTCGGCGCCGGCGGCTTCCAGCCCGGCACCGAGGTCGACGAGGTGGCCTGGTACGCGGTGGACGACGCCGCCCGCCGGGTCAGCTATCCGCACGACGCCGAGGTGATCGCCGCGTTCGCGGCGTTGCCGCCGGTCACCGCGACGCTGCTGCTGGTCCGGCACGCGCACGCCGGCAAGCGGGGCACGTGGACCGGCCCGGACACCGGCCGCCCGCTGGACGCCGAGGGGTGGGCCCAGGCGCAGGCGCTGGTCCCGCTGGTGTCCCTGGTCCGCCCGGTGCGCCTGCTCTCCGCCTCGGCCCGCCGCTGCGTGCAGACGCTGGACCCGGCGGCGGCCCGGCTGGACCTGCCGATCGAGATCTGCGGCGACCTCGACGAGCCGGTGCCGGGGCAGCAGGCCGAGGAGTGCGCGTTGGCCGCCGCGGCGCGGCTGACCGCGCTGGCCGGGGCCGGCGAGCCGGTCGCGGTGTGCAGCCAGGGCAAGGTGATCCCGGGCGCGCTGGAACGGCTCACCGGTCGCGCCGACGACTTCACCACCGCCAAGGGCGGCGGCTGGCTCCTTCCGTTCGCCGGCGACCGCCTGGTGGCCCCCGACCGATTGTGAGTCGGCTCCCGGCTCAGGGCAGCGTGACGGTGAGCGTCACCGGGAGGTGGTCGCTGGCCTCGGTTCGGGGGGCGCGCACCTCGGCGGCGGTCAGCCCCGGCGAGACGAGGACGTGGTCGATCTGGGCGCGCGGGTCGTCGGCGGGGCTGGTCCGCAGCGGCCGGGCGGCGGCCAGCGCGTCCACCAGACCGGCCCGGGTGAACTCGGCGAACGCCGGATCGTCCGGCTCGGTGTTGAGGTCGCCGCCGAGCACCAGCGGCCGGCCGGCCGCGTATTCGCTGGCGAACGCGGCCACCTCGCGGGCCTGTTCCACCGGATCCCGGCCGGGCGGCGGTTGCAGGTGGGTGGCGACCACGGCCAGCTCGCGCCCGCCGAGGTCGAGCGTCACGCCGAGCGCCTGCGCCCCGGTCGGCGCGCCGTGCGCGGTCAACGGCCGGGTCCGGCCGGAGCGCACCGGGAAACGGGTGAGCACGGCGTCGCCCCACACCGGGTCGGCGGCGGGCGCGAAGACGTACGGCATCCCCAGCCGACCGGCCAGCAGCGCCACCGTGTCGTGCCCGCCGTTGAGCCACCAGCCCCGGTCCACCTCGCTGAGCAGCACCACGTCCGCCCCGCGCAGCTGTCGGGCGACCGCGTCGAGGTCCAGCCGGCCGTCGATGCCGAAGCCCATCCGGATGTTGTAGGCGGTGACCCGCACCGTCCCCGGCGGGCCGCCCGGCCGGGGTTCCGACGGCGGGGCGTGCAGGTGGGTGCCGAGACCGGCCGACGCCGTCAGGCCGAGGAGGAGCCAGGTCCGCGCCGGATCGGGCAGGGTCGGGGCGGACCACGGTGGCCCGGTGAACGCCACCAGAGCGACCAGGACGGCCGCGACGACCGGCACCCACCCGTTGGGGTACCCGAGGTCGTAGGCGGCGTAGTAGGCCACCGTGGCCACCGCGAAGACCAGCATTCCGACGACGGCGGCCCGACCGCGCCGCGCCGCCGCCCGTCCGTCCGGGTCGGCGCCGGGCACCGCGTCGTCGGTCGCCGAGTCGGTCAGCGCCAGGCAACCGCCGAGCCCGGCGGCGGTGAGCAGGTACGCCGGGACCAACCGCCCGGCCGCGAACAGCACCGCGCCGGCGACCAGCGCGACCGGCCAGAGCACCCGGGCGAGTCGCGTCGGCATCCGGAGCAGCACGGCCGCCAGGAACAGCAGGACCGCGTACCCGCCCAGCACCGGGACGGCGGGACGGGCGAGGCCGGGGAAGTCGGGGGAACCGGTGCCGGCGGCGGCGCTCCAGACCGCCGGGGCGAGCGCGATCTGGTTGGCCAGCAGCAGCGCCGGACCGCAGAGCAACCAGGCCCGCCGCCCGGCCGCCACCGGTGGCGTCTCCCGCACCGGTTCCGATGCCGCCCCGAACCGGTCCGGCGACACCGGCCCGGGCGTCGGCGCGGCGGACGGCATCCCCGGCCGTCGTGCCGCGGCGAGCCCGGCCGCGGCGAGGAACGCCAGCACCAGCGGGACGCTCAGGCTCCACCCGAGCACACCGCCGCGCCAGACCAGGTCCTCGGTGCCGAGCAGGGCGTGCCCGACCGCGTTGCCGGCCAGGCCGAGCGCCAGCCCGGCGACCGGCCGGTCGACGAGCGCGGCGGTCGCGGCGAGCCAGACCAGGCCGGCGAGCAGCCCGGCGCACGCCAGCCAGAGCTGGGCCGTGCCACCAGGACCGGCGGTCAGGAGCAGGCGTACGGCGGCCAGCACGCCGGCCGCCGCGAGGCCGACCGGGCGGACGCCGAGCCGGCGTACCAGGCCGGGCGCGGCCAGCGCGAGCACGAACCAGCCGAGCGCGAACGCGCCGAGCAGCTCGGCGGGCGTCTCGGCGGCGCGACCGAAGAGCGTGATGACCGACGGGAGCCAGACCCGAAGCACGTCCAACAGGACCGTGACGCCCAGGGCGAGCGCGAGGGTGCAGAGGTGACGGTGCCGCACGGGCGCCTCTTCTCGTGACCGACGGGGGTTTCGGCACGGCGATTCTGCGCGGCGGCGCGGCGGGCGGTCAACGCGTACCCACGGACGAGGGCGCCCACCGCGAACGATGGGCGCCCTCGGTGGGACGGTCCGGTCAGCGCCGGGTGGCGGCCTTCTTGGCCGGCGCCTTCTTCGCGGGCGCCTTCTTCGCCGCCGTGGTCTTCTTGGCCGTGGCCGACTTGGCCGCGGTCGTCTTCTTGGCCGCGGTGGTCTTCTTGGCCGTGGCGGACTTCGCCGCGGTCGTCTTCTTCGCCGCCGCGGTCTTGGTCGCGGTGGCCTTCTTGGCCGGTGCGGCCTTCTTGCTCGCGGCGGTGGTCTTGGTGGCCTTCGCCGCCGTGGTCTTCTTCGCGGCCCCGGTGGTCTTGGCCGCCGTGGTCTTCTTCGCCGCCGCGGTGGTCTTGGCGGCCCCGGTGGTCTTCTTCGCGGCGGCGGTGTCCTTCGGCACCTTGCCGCTGGCCACCATCTCCTTGAAGCCCGCGCCCGCCCGGAAGGTCGGGACGGAGGTCTTCTTGACCTTCACCGCCTCGCCGGTCCGCGGGTTGCGCGCTGTTCGGGCTCCCCGGACGCGCTTCTCGAACGCTCCGAAACCGGTGATCGCCACCTTCTCGCCCTTGGTGACCGCCGCCTGGACCTCAGCGAGAACCGCGTCGAGCGCGGCCGTCGCCGTCTTCCGGTCCCCCAGGCGAACGGCGAGCGCCTCGATGAGCTCGGCCTTGTTCACGACTTCCTCCCGATTGTGCAACTGACTCGACGCGAGCCATTCTGCGCGCACGGTATGCCCTGTGCTGCCTGGACACAAACATTCGGTGGAAAAAAGCCCTTGTGTCGCAACGGATTCGCCCCCACCGGTCGGGCCGGCGGGGGCGAAAAGGGGGTACGGGTCAGGCGATCGAGGGCAGGAACACCGGCCGGGATGCCTCGTACGTGGCGATGTCGGCCTCGTGCCGGAGGGTGAGTCCAATGTCGTCCAAGCCCTCCATCAGCCGCCACCGACTGTGGTCGTCCAGCGGGAAGGCCCAGGTGGCATCCCCGGCGCGGACCTCGCGGGCGTCGAGATCAACGGTGACCGGAGTGGTCGGATCGGATTCCGCGAGCGCCCAGAGTTGCTCCACGGCACTCAATTCCAGCTCGACCGGAAGGAGCCCTTCCTTCAGCGCGTTGCCGCGGAAGATGTCACCGAAGCGGGGCGACACGACGGCCCGGAAGCCCCAGTCCCGCAGCGCCCAGACGGCATGCTCCCGGGACGACCCGGTGCCGAACTCCGGACCGGCCACAAGAATCGACGCACCCGAATAAGAGGGATCGTTGAGAACGAATGACGGGTCCTCCCGCCACGCATTGAACAGACCGTCGGCGAAACCGGTCCGGGTCACCCGCTTGAGGTACACGGCGGGGATGATCTGGTCGGTGTCCACGTTGGACCGCCGCAGCGGCACCACGGTACCGGTGTGGG
This sequence comes from Micromonospora sp. WMMA1996, assembly GCF_002573675.1. NCBI lineage: Bacteria > Bacillati > Actinomycetota > Actinomycetes > Micromonosporales > Micromonosporaceae > Micromonospora > Micromonospora sp. WMMA1996. Next base: position 58,203 of record NZ_PDHU01000001.1, read on the forward strand.
TGGTGAACTTGTCCATCTCTCGGCTGCCCTTCTACAGGTCGGCGGGGGCGGCCAACCGGCCGACCACGGCGGTGGCGGCGGCGACCGGCGGGGACACCAGGTGGGTACGCCCGCCCCGGCCCTGGCGGCCCTCGAAGTTGCGGTTGGAGGTCGAGGCGGAGCGCTCCCCGGGCCTGAGCGTGTCGGGGTTCATCCCGAGACACATGGAGCAGCCGGCGAACCGCCACTCGGCGCCCGCGTCGGTGAAGACCTGGTCCAGCCCCTCGATCTCGGCCGCCTCCCGGACCGCGGCGGAGCCGGGGACCACGAGCATGCGTACGCCGTCGGCGACCCGCCGCCCGCGCAGCACGTCGGCGGCGGCCCGCAGGTCCTCCAACCGGCCGTTGGTGCAGGAGCCGACGAAGACCACGTCGACGGCGAGGTCGCGCAGCGGGGTGCCGGGGGTGAGGTCCATGTATTCCAACGCCCGCCGGGCGGCGACCCGCTCCGGCTCGGTGTCGAACGCCTCCGGGTCCGGCACGGTCGCGCCCAGCGGAACGCCCTGACCGGGGTTGGTGCCCCAGGTGACGAACGGCGTGATCCGGCTCGCGTCCAGCGTGACCTCGGTGTCGAACGTCGCGCCCTCGTCGGTGGGCAACGTCCGCCAATATTCCAGCGCCGCGTCCCAGTCGGCCCCCTGGGGCGCGTTCGGCCGCCCCTTCAGGTACGCGAACGTGGTCTCGTCCGGCGCGATCATGCCGGCCTTGGCGCCCCACTCGATGGACATGTTGGCGATCGTCATCCGCCCCTCCATCGAGAGGTCGCGGATGGCCTCGCCCCGGTACTCGACGATGTGGCCGCGACCGCCGCCGGTGCCCACCTGCGCGATCAGCGCGAGCACCAGGTCCTTGGCGGTGACGCCGGGCGCCAGTTCGCCGACCACGTTGACCGCCATGGTGCGCGGGCGGGCCTGCGGCAACGTCTGGGTGGCGAGCACGTGCTCGACCTCGCTGGTGCCGATGCCGAACGCGAGCGCGCCGAACGCGCCGTGGGTGGCGGTGTGCGAGTCGCCGCAGACGATGGTCATGCCGGGCTGGGTGAGACCGAGCTGCGGGCCGATGACGTGCACGATGCCCTGGTTCTCGTCGCCCAGCGGGTGCAGCCGCACCCCGAACTCGGCACAGTTGCGGCGCAGCGTCTCGATCTGGGTGCGGGAGGTGGGGTCCGCGATCGTGAGCAGGTCGCCGCGCCGGGAGCGGAACGCCGGGTCGTCGTACCCGGTCGGGGTGTTGTGGTCCTCGGTCGCGATCGTCAGATCGGTCCGGCGCACCCCGCGCCCGGCCAGGCGCAGCCCGTCGAACGCCTGCGGGCTGGTCACCTCGTGCAGCAGGTGCAGGTCGATGAAGAGCAGGTCCGGTTCGCCGGCGGCGGAGCGGACCACGTGCGCGTCCCAGACCTTCTCGGCCAGGGTCCTCGGTTGAGTGACTCCCACCATCTGGACATCCTAAATTCTGGGAGGTAAATTTCGGCTTGTGGGACACAGTATGAGCGGTGTCGGCGTTCTCGACAAGGCGGTGGTCATCCTGGCCGCCTGTGTCGACGGCGCCAGCCTTGCCGAACTCGTTGAACGCACCAAGCTGCCCCGGGCCACCGCGCACCGGCTGGCACAGGCGCTGGAGATCCACCGGATGCTGGTCCGGGACACCCAGGGCCGATGGCGCCCGGGTCCACGCCTGGGCGAGCTGGCCAACGCGGCCCCGGACGTGCTGCTCACCGCCGCCGAACCGCTGCTCGCGGCGCTGCGCGACGCCACCGGCGAGAGCGCCCAGCTCTACCTGCGCCGCGCCGACGAGCGCATCTGCGTGGCCGCCGCCGAACGCGCCAGCGGCCTGCGGGACACCGTCCCGGTCGGCTCGGTGCTGCCGATGACCGCCGGCTCGGCGGCCCAGATCCTGCTCGCCTGGGAGCCACCGGAGGCGGTCATGCCGCTGCTCCCCCGCTCCAAGTTCACCGGCCGCACGCTGGCCGAGGTGCGCCGGCGCGGCTGGGCGCAGAGCGTCGCGGAGCGGGAGGCCGGTGTGGCGAGCGTCTCCGCCCCGATCCGCGACCGCACCGGGCGGGTGATCGCCGCGATCAGCATCTCCGGCCCGATCGAACGCCTCGGCCGCCGCCCCGGCGAACGCCACGCCATGGCCGTCGTCCGCGCCGGCCAACGCCTCTCCGGCCTCTGACCCCCGCCTGCCCGGCCCCCCGGCTGCCCGGCTGCCCGGCTGCCCGGCTGCCCGGCTGCCCGGCTGCCCGGCTGCCCGGCTGCCCGGCTGCCCGGCTGCCCGGCTGCCCGGCTGCCCGGCTGCCCGGCTGCCCGGCTGCCCGGCTGCCCGGCTGCCCGGCTGCCCGGCTGCCCGGCTGCCCGGCTGCCCGGCTGCCCGGCTGCCCGGCTGCCCGGCTGCCCGGCTGCCCGGCTGCCCGGCTGCCCGGCTGCCCGGCTGCAAGATCTTGGTACGAAAAGGCCCCTGGAGGGGCCGTTTCCTACCAAGATCTTCGCTGTTCCCGGCGGCGGCAGCCGTCCCGCCCGTCGATCAAGGAGTTTGCTTCGGATCGGGGCAGCCCGGGTGACGCAAACTCCTTGATCAACGAGGAGGGACCGGGCCGGAGGGTAGACAGAATGGCGAACGGCCCGTCTCGCGGGAGCGAGACGGGCCGTTCGATGACGTAGCCCCGACCGGATTCGAACCGGCGCTACCGCCTTGAGAGGGCGGCGTCCTGGGCCGCTAGACGACGGGGCCAGGCACTTTTCCTGCTTCACCACCCTGCCGGGCGGTGTGGCAGTAGTCTAGCCGCACCGCGTTCGGCACCGCCGCGGGGGGTCACCCCCTGCGCTGCGCACCGAACAGCAGAACAGCCCGCCCCCGGGAAGTGGGACGGGCTGACGGTGCTGTAGCCCCGACCGGATTCGAACCGGCGCTACCGCCTTGAGAGGGCGGCGTCCTGGGCCGCTAGACGACGGGGCCAGAACCTTCTTGCACTCCGGCAGTGGTGAACTGCCGGAATCCAGCGACCGGGGTTCTTGCGAACCCGCGGCTGCGCTGGGGTACCAGGACTCGAACCTAGACTAACTGAACCAGAATCAGTCGGGCTGCCAATTACCCCATACCCCATTGGCCCCTTGCGGCGCCGGGAATGAACTTTACCCTCCCGGTGCCGACAGGCCAAATCCAACCCCCCGAACCGCCCTTGACCTGCGGAAACGGGGCGTCGGACGGATCAGGCGACGGGGACCACGGGGTTGCTGAGTTCCCCGATCCCCTCGATCCGCACGGTGACCGTATCCCCCTCGGTGAGCGGGCTAACCCCCGCCGGCGTGCCGGTCAGCACGACGTCGCCGGGAAGCAGCGTCATCACGTGCGAGATGTAGGACACCAGGCCCGGCACGTCGAAGACCATGTCCTTGGTCCGGCCGAGCTGGCGGACCTCCATCTCCTCCGGGTTGCGGCCCACCTCGCACCGGATCTCCAGGTCGGCCACGTCCAGCCCGGTGGTGATCCACGGACCGATGGGGCAGAACGAGTCGAAGCCCTTGGCCCGGGTCCACTGGCCGTCGGACCGCTGGAGGTCCCGCGCGGTGACGTCGTTGGCGCAGGTGTAGCCGAAGATGGCCCGCTCGGCGGCGGCCCGGTCGGCCCGGCGGGCGCCCGGCGCCCCGATCACCACGGCCAGCTCCGCCTCGTGCTCCACCTGCTTGGAGAAGATCGGCAGGCGGATGGCGTCGCGCGGACCGATCACCGAGGTGGACGGCTTGAGGAAGAGCAGCGGCTCCTTGGGCACCTCGCTGCCGTGCTCGGCGGCGTGCTCGGCGTAGTTACGGCCGACACAGACCACCTTGCTGGGCAGGATCGGCGACAGGAGCCGGACGTCGGAGAGCGCCCAGCGGGCGCCGGAGAACTGGATCTGCCCGAACGGGTGGCCCTCGATCTCGGCGATGGTCAGGCCCTGCGGCCCGGCCTCCGGTTCGCCCTCGACGACTCCGAACGACATTCCCTTGGCATGAGCGAAACGAGCGATACGCACCTGGCCAATCTATCCCCGACACCGGCGGGTGGCGGCCGGTCCGGCCCGGCGCGGCCGGCCAGGGTACGCCGGATCACACCGGCCGGGGCGGGATTGCCGGCTTCGTACCCGCCCGGCGGGCCCCGGACCATAGCTTCGGGTCCGGAGGTTCGTTGGTATGCCTGCATCGAGACGACACCACAGGACCCTGGCAGTGCTGGTGAACTGCCTCGGCGTCATCGCCGCCGTGCCCGCGCTGCCCCCGGCGGCGCCCCGGGCGACCGCCGCTCCCGCCCGACCGGCCCCACCGCCGGCCGCGGTCGCGGCGCCGGCCCGCCCGGCCGCGGCGGCCACCCCGATCCCGACCGGCGTCCCGGCGGTGCCGCCCGCGGTGCCGACCACCGGCCCGGCTCCGGTCCCGGCGTCGATGCCACCGGTGAGCGTGGCGGTGGGCGCGGCCGGCACGCCGACGCCGGGTTACCGGATCGAGGTGCGCAACGCCGCTACGACACCGGTCGAGACGCTGGTGCGGCAGGAGCTGCCGACCGGCTCCCGCGCCACCACCGTGACCGGCGGGGGCCGGGCCACCGGACCGGTCGGGGCGACCGCCGGCGAGGTCACCTGGCGGCTGCGGCTGCCGGCGCGGAGCACCACCACGCTGCACACCGCGCTCACGGTCACCGGTCCGGGCCGTTCGGTGACGGCCCCCACCTGCGTCTACGGCACCGACGGCACCCGCCCGTACGACTGCGCCACGGCGACCTGGGTGGGCGCGGCCACGGCGCCGGCGGCGCAGGTGACGGCGGCCCCGGCCTGGCGTCGTCCGCCGGTGCTGCTCGCCGCGTTCGCGGCGCTGCTGGTGCTCACCGGCGGCCTGCTCTGGTGGGTGGCGGCCCGGCGACGCCGCCGGCCCGCCGCGACGAGCGAGGGCACGGTCGGGGCGTCGGGCACGACCGGGCCCCGACCGGCCGAACCGGTCGCCGTGAGCGGGGCGGGCGGCCCGGAGGACCGGGGCACCGTCTACCCGCGCCCGGCGCTGCCCACGCCCGCCGTCCGACGTCGCCGGCCGCCGGTCTGGCTGGTGGTCGGCGTGGCCGCCGCGGTGCTGGCCGGCGTGGTCGGGGCGGCGGCGTGGACGGCCACGCAGCGGGTCGCCGCGATGGACACCACCAAGCAGCCGACCAGCGGCGCCTGGGTGGGCAGCAGCGTCACCGGCGCGCTGGGGGTGCCGTTGCGGGAGACCGCGTTCGAGTTCACCGTCTACCGGATGAGCTGCGGCACGGGGGTGCTCCCGGCGGCGCCCGGCGGCGGGCGGCCGTGCCTGGCCACCGTGGGCGTGCGCAACCTCACGTCCGAGCAGCAGACGTGGCACGGTCAGTTGCAGCGCGCGTACCTGCCCGGCGGCAACTGGGTGGCCGCGGACGAGAACGCCACGCGGGTGGCGAACCTCGGCCGGGACGTGTTCGCCCAACCGGTGGCCGCCGGGCGGCGGGTGCTGCTGCCGCTGGTGTTCACCGTGCACGGCGGCGAGCCGCCGAAGCAGTTGGAGCTGCGCAGCGGGGTGTTCTCCGCCGGCGTGCGGGTGGACGTGGACTGACCGGGGTGCGGGCGGCGGTCGTACCCTGGGGTCCGTGACCGCCGCCCTCGCCCCCGCCGCCGTGCTCGACGCGGCCGACTGGCAGGCCCGCCGGCGCGCCCACGAGGAGCGGGTCGACGCCTGGCTGGCGCCGCACCTGGCGCGCCGCCGCACCGGGGTGAAGCATCCGGTGGAGGACTTCCTGTTCACCTACTACTCGCACCGCCCGGCGCAGTTGCGCCGCTGGCACCCGGGTGCGGGCGTGGCGCTGCGCGACGCCGACCCGGCCGGGTTCGGCCCGGACTACACCGCCGGCGCCGCCGGGCTCACCCTCGACACCGAGCGGGTACGCGCGCGGCGCGCCGAGTCGATCGACTGGATCCGTACGCTGCTGACGGCGACCGCCGGTCGCCCGGCGCACCTGGGCTGCTTCGGCATGCACGAGTGGGCGATGGTCTACCGGCAGACCCAGGAGCAGGTGCGGCACAACGCCTGGCCGTTGCGCCTGAGCCCGGAGGCGACCGCGGCGGTGGTCGAGGAGCGTGGCGTGCGGTGCAGCCACTTCGACGCGTTCCGGTTCTTCACGGGTCCGGCCCGGCCGCTCAACGTGCTCCAACCGACCCGGGAGAGTCAGCACGCGCTGGAGCAGCCGGGCTGCCTGCACGCCAACATGGATCTCTACAAGTGGGCCTACAAGCTCTCCCCGCTGGTGCCGTCGGAGCTGGTCGCGGACGCGTTCGCGCTGGCCCGGGAGATCCGCGTGCTGGACATGCGAGCCAGCCCGTACGACCTGGCGGACCTGGGCCACCCGCCGGTGCGGGTGGAGACCCCGGAGGGCCGGGCCGAATACGCCGCCGCCCAGCGCGGCTTCGCCGAGCGGGCCGCCGGGCTGCGGTCCCGCCTGCTGGCCGCGCTGGACCGGTCGGCGCCCGCCGGCCCGGCCTGAGCCGGGCCGCGGCGGGTCAGCCGAGCGCGCAGGCCGGCGACGGCGAGCACGGACGCGGGTCGACGCCTCCGGCTCAACCCTCCGGATGCCCCCGGTGTCGGGCCCACTCCGGCGCGAGGATCGACATGACGGTGGCGTCCACCCAGCCGTCGCCGTCGCGCAGCACCTGCCGCAGCGTCCCCTCGGCCACGAAGCCGACCTTCTCGTAGGCCCGCCGGGCGCGCGGGTTGAACGCGAACACCTCCAGCCCGACGCGGTGCAGGCCGAGCTGCTCGAAGCCGTAGCCGACGATCAGCCGGACCGCCTCGGTGCCGAGGCCCCGGTCCCGTCCGGCCGGCCCGATCAGGGTGCGGAAGTTGCAGCTCGCGTTGGCGCGGTCCCACTCGTTCAGCACCACCTCGCCGACGCAGCGCCCAGTGGCGCGGTCGACCACGGCCAGGTCGAGCCGGTCGGTCTGGCTGTTGCGGGTGCCGTACCAGGCCCGCAGCCGGGTTTCGGGGAAGCCCTCCCCGGGCGGGCTCCCGGTCAGCCGGGCCACCTCCGGGTCGGTCAGGATCTCCGCCAGCGCGGGCAGGTCGTCGTCGTGGAACGGGCGCAGCAGCACACGCTCGCCGGTGAGCGTGGGCTTGACGGAGAAACCGGTCGGCACGGGGGAAATTCTCCGGGCCGCCCGGCCGGCTGATCAACCGGGTTTCGGGTCAGTCACCGTCGACCCGACGGTCGCGCTTGCGCTGCGACTGCCGCTTCTTCTCAGCCAACCGGCGCTCCTTGGCGCCCCGCGACGGTCGGGTCGGGCGGCGCGGCTTCGGCGGCGGGGCGACCGCCTCGCGCAGCAGGGCGGCCATCCGCTCCCGGGCCGCTTCCCGGTTGGCCAGTTGCGCGCGGTGCTCGCTGGCCGCGACGGTCAGCACGCCGTCGACCAGCCGGCCGGCGAGCCGGGTCAGGGCCCGTTCCCGCAGTGACTCGGGCACGCTCGGCGAGCCGGCCAGGTCGAAGCTCAACTCGACCCGCGAGTCGGTGGTGTTGACCCCCTGCCCGCCCGGCCCGGACGATCGGGAGAACCGCTCCCGCAGCTCGGCGGCGGGCACCACGAGCCGGTCGGTCACCCGCAGTCCGTCGTCCACGCCCCCGAGGCTAGCGCCCCGGACGGTGGCTCGGGGTGGGGGTTCCGGTCGGGGTGGGACTGGCCCGCTCCTCGTCGGAGCCGGACGCCGCGTACGCCGCCGCGCCGACCGTCAGCAGGGCGATCACGGCGATCTTGACGACCACGCCACGGATCGCGGTCCAGGCGTTGCGCCGGGCGCCGGGCACGCTGGTCCGGATCGTCTGGTAGTCCTTCCAGCCGCGCTGGGCACGGGCGTACGACGCGCCGACACCGGCGCCGATGACCAGGCCCACCACGAGGAGGGCCGCGATGACAGCTTGCTCCACCTCCGCCAGTATCCATACTCAGCGTAATATTTCCATTGTCCGATGCTCCCACGCCGGATATCCGACAGTTCCGCGGCGTCTGCGCAGCTCAGCCGCCACGACCGATGATGGTGTCGGCGGTCTGCTGGACCTGGTCGATCGGGATGGCGAAGCCGATGCCGATCGAGCCGTTCCCGTCGATGGTGGCGATGGCGGTGTTGACCCCGACCACCTCGCCGCGCGCGTTCACCAGCGGCCCACCGGAGTTGCCCGGGTTGATGGAGGCGTCGGTCTGCACCGCCGTGTGCCGGCCGTTGCCGATCCGCACCTGCCGGTTGAGCGCGCTGACGATACCGGCGGTGACGGTGCCGGCCAGCCCGAGCGGCGAGCCGACCGCGAGCACCGGCTCCCCCACCCGGGTCGAGTTCGCCTTGGCCAACGGCAGCGGCGGCAGCCCGGCGGACGCCGGCACCTTGAGCACCGCGAGGTCGCTGCCCGGCTCCCGGCCCACCACCTCGGCGGGGAACCGACGCCCGTCCGAGGTCTCCACCGTCACCGGCCCGGAGCCACCCCGGGCGAGGATGTGGTCGTTGGTGACGATGTGCTGCTCGTTGTCGATGGCGAAGCCGGACCCGGAGGCCCCCGCGCCGGACTTCCCGGCGACCATCACGGACACCACGCCGGGCACGGTCCGGCCGGCGGCGGTGACCAGCTCCGCCGGCACCGGCGCGGCCGAGGCCGCGGACGGGCCGGGCGCGCCCCGGTCGGCGGCCCAGGTGCCGGCCGCCGCGCCGGAGACGGTGGAGAGCGCCACCACCGCCGCCGCGCCCAGCAGCCGGCTCTGCCAACTCCGCCGCCCCGCCCCCTGGTCGGGGCCCGCCCCGTCCCGGTGCCCGCGCCCGTCCGGGTCCAGCTCCGGCGAGACGAACCACGGACCGCGCGGCTCGCCGAGTCCGGTCTGCACTGCCATGCCTGGCTCCTCACGTGTCGTGCCGTCGTCCGGTCGTGGTGTGCGGGTCAGGGCAGCCGGGAGAACCACCGCAGCGACCCGGCGGCGGCGCCCATGGCCAGGACCAGCCCGAGCCCGATGAAGCGGGCCGAGACGTCCTGCCGTTCCGTGCGGTAGCCGACCGACGTGCCGATGTCCTCGTAGACGTCCTTCAGCTCGGCGGTGGTGGACGCCTCGTGGAAACCGCCGCCGGTCTGGTCGGCCACCGCCTTGAGCGTCTGCCCGTCCACCGGCACCTGGATCGCCCGGCCGCCCCGGTCGACCGAGCCGCCGGGCGTGCCGAAGGAGATCGTGTGCACCGGCACCTTGGCGGCGACCGCCTGGTCGGCGGCCTCCATCGGGTCCATCCCGGAGGTGTTGGCGCCGTCGGAGAGGATGATGATCCGGGCCGGCGGGGGGTCCTTCGCGGCGGTGGCGTCCAGGCTCTTCACCGCGCCCAGCGAGGTGCTGATCGCCTCGCCGATCGCGGTCCCCTGCACGCCGGTGATCCCCTCGGCCAGCCGTTCGATCCCCTCGTGCAGCGCCTCCCGGTCGGTGCTCGGGGGCACCAGCACCGCCGCGCTGCCGGCGAACGCGACCAGGCCGACGTTGAACTCGTCGGGCAGCCCGTCGACGAACTTCCGGCCGGCCTCCTTGGCCGCGGTCAGCCGGTCCGGGTCCACGTCGGAGGCGAGCATCGAGGTGGAGACGTCCACCGCGACCATCACGGTGGCCCGCTCCCGGGGCACCCGCACCTCCGCCTCCGGCCGGGCGAAGCCGACCACCAGCAGCGCCAGCATGGCGAGGAAGAGTCCGGCCGGGACGTGTCGTCGCCAGGCCGGCCGGCGCGGGGCCACCCGGTCCAGCAGGCGCAGGTTGGTGAACCGGACCGCGTAGCGGCTCTGCCGGCGTTGCAGCACGAGATAGCCGGCGACCAACGCGGCGACGGCGAGCAGCAGCCACAGGCGGGCGGGCGACTGCCAGGTCATGCGGCACCTCCCCGGGCGCCGGCCGGCGCCGTCGCCAGCCGGCGCTGCTCGTGTACGTGCCGGACGACGTCCGCGCACCAGTCCCGGTCGGTGCGCAGCTCCAGGTGGGTCGCGCCGGCCCGGCGCAGCGTGCGGCGGACCTGGTCGCGCTGCTCGGCGGCGGCCCGCGCGAACCGCTCGCGCAGGGCCGGGTCGCCGGTCCACACCTCGCGGTGGCGACCGCTCTCCGGGTCGACCAGGGTGATCAACCCGACGTCGGGCAGCTCCAGCTCGCGCGGGTCGGTCACCTCCACGGCGAGCACCTGGTGCCGGACCGCCAGCCGGCGCAGCGCGGCGGCCCAGGGCGGCGGCGGGCCGTCCGGGTCCTCGGGCAGTTCGTCGAGGAAGTCGGAGACGACCACCACGAGGCCCCGGCCGGTGGCGACCCGGTGCAGGCCGTCCAGCCCGTCGGCGAGGCCCGGCGCGGCGTCCGCCCGGGCGCCGGCCGGACCGGCCGCGCGCGGGTCCGGCCCGTCGTCGGTACGCGGGGCGCCGAGCAGCGCGCGGAGCAGCCCGAGCAGATGGGTACGCCCGCTGCGGGCCGGGAACCGGCGCAGCCCGTCCGGGGCGAGCACCTGGGCGCCGAGCCGGTTGCCGACCCCGGCGGTGAGGAAGCCGACGCAGGCCACCGCCGCCACCGCGAGTTCCCGCTTGTCCAGCGCGGCGGTTCCGTACTCCATGCTGGCGCTGGCGTCGACGACCATCCAGGTGGTCAGCTCCCGGTCGGCGTCGACCTCACGCACGTGCGGGACGGTGGTGCGCGCGGTGACCGCCCAGTCCATCCGCCGGACCTCGTCCTCGCCGGGGCGGTACTCGCGACTGCCGGCCGCCTCACTGCCGGGCCCGGGCAGCAGCCCCCGGTACCGGCCGTGCAGCAGACCGTCCAGCCGCCGGGTCACGGTCAGCTCCAGTCGGCGTACCCGCTGGTCGGGAGCGAGGTCGGCGAGGCCGGGAGCGGCGGCGCCGAGATCGGGCCGGGCGGGCGTGGGCGGGGCGGGGACGGCCCGGCGGGTCATGCCGCCGCCAGGTCCGGCGCCGCCTCCGCGGGCCCGGTCACCAGCCGGGGCGGGGGCACCGCCTCGACCAGCCGGCGCACCACGTCCTCGCCGGAGATGCCGTCGGCGACCGCGTCGAAGGAGAGCACCAGCCGGTGTGCCAGGACGTCCACCGCCAGGTCCCGGATGTCCTCGGGCAGCACGTAGTCCCGGCCGTGGATCAGGGCCTGTGCCCGGGCCGCCGCGACCAGACCGAGCGTGGCCCGGGGACTCGCGCCGTACGCCAGCAGCGGCGCGACGTCGGGCAGCCCGAACCGCCCGGGGTCGCGGGTGGCGAGGATGAGCCGGACCACGTACTCGGCCAGCGCGTGGTGGACGAAGACGTCGGTCGCGCGGCGCTGGAGTTCGCGCAGCCGGGCCGGGTCGAGGACCGGGCGCGGGGTGGGCCGCTCGGTGCTCATCCGGTAGAGGATGGCCAGTTCGTCGGCGTCGCTGGGGTAGTCGACCACGACCTTCATGAGGAACCGGTCGCGCTGCGCCTCGGGGAGTTGGTAGACCCCCTCCGACTCGATCGGGTTCTGGGTGGCCAGCACCAGGAACGGGTCGGGCACCGGCCAGCTCCGCCCGGCGATCGAGACCTGCCGGTCGGCCATCGCCTCCAGCAGGGCCGACTGGACCTTGGCCGGGGCCCGGTTGATCTCGTCGGCGAGGACCAGGTTCGACATGATCGGTCCCAGCTCCACGTCGAACGTCTCGGTGGAGGCGCGGTAGATCCGGGTGCCGACGATGTCCGACGGGACCAGGTCGGGCGTGAACTGGATCCGGGCGAAGGTCCCGCCGACCACCGTGGCCAGCGTCTGCGCGGCCAGCGTCTTGGCCACCCCCGGCACGCCCTCCAGCAGGCAGTGACCGTCGGCGATCAGGGCGGTGAGCAGGCGGTCGACGAGCCGATCCTGCCCGACGATCACGCGTTTGACCTCGAAGAGGGTCTGTTCCAGCTCGACGCCGCTCGCATCGGCATCGACCGGGCTGGGCACGCTGGCCAGGGTGTCCGAGATGTCCGTCACGGTGCTTGCTTCCCGGGCCGGACGCGCGACAAACGTCGGATTATCGGCCCCTGTCCGGCCGTCGGCGGGCCGGACCGGGAGGACCTCCCCGATCGGGCGGCAACGGCGCGAACCGGCGGTGGGACGCCCGGATCGACACGGAACACGACATCGACCCCCGCCGGAGCGGGGGTCGACGCGCGGGCGGGTGGGTCAGTTGGCGATCACGATGTGGAACGGCCGGTCCGAGTAGCCGCCGGAGGAGCTGCGGGTCTGCACGAAGACCCCGGTGGGCGTCAGCGTCCGCGGCGCGGCCGCGACCTCACCGGCCGGGGGCACGTTCGCCGAGTCGTTCGTGCCGAGGGACACGTGGTAGGACTTCGCGGACACGTTGTAGTCCAGCAGCACCAGGTACTGGCCGGCGAAGACACCCGGCCCGGGCGCGAACTTGGACGAGGAGACGACGTTGCCGGAGTGCTGGAGCAGCGTCCCGTTCTGGGCGACGACCGCCCAGGCCACCGTGCCCGGCGCCGGCGGGGCCAGGGTGGCCCGCAGGGCCGCCTTGGCGGCCCGCTGCTCGGCGGCGGTCACCGGCGGCTGCTGCGTGGCGTGCCGGACGGCGGGCTGCGGGGCCTTCGCCTGCGGCTGGGCGGCGATCGCGACGCCTCCGCCCGCCACGGTGAGGGACAGGGCGGCGAGTGCCACCACCGTCGCCTTTCGCTTGAAGAATGTGGCCATGACAGATCTCCCTTTTGTGGACCGTGGTGATACGGCCGACCCGCGAATTGCCGCGCGGGACGGATGCTTTCGAGCACGGGCGATCGGGCGCGAACAATTGCGGACCATCGGGTGTCCGCGTCGGGAGCGCACCGCTGCTGAACTGGCCTTACTACAGAGAGTCGCGACGTCTCAACCAGGTTGGAACCTAGCACCGGAAAATGCGACGGGTCAATAGTTCTCATTGCGTGTCCGCGACCCGCCTAAATTGTGAGTGAGTAGCGCTCGACCATTCACGAAATTGCTTCACGGGATGCGGCACGGCGGCCGGTAGCCTGACCGTCGTGATCACGACGGAAGCGCCGACACGCGGTGACGCCCGGGGCGGGCGATGGGTGACGGCGGCGTGCTGGTCGGCCGCCGCGCCGGTGGCCGCCTGGGCGGTGCTGCGCCTGGCCGGGCTGGAGCGGGGTCCGCTGGTGCTGACCACCGCCTTCACGCCGTACGTCGCGGCCCTGGCCTGGGTCGTGGTGGTGCCGGCGCTCGCGCTGCGGCGCCGGGCGCCCGCGGCGGTGGCGGCGCTCGCCGCGCTGGCGCTGCTCGGCGCGGTGGCCCCGCGCGTGCTGCCCGACGACCGGCCCCCGGCCGCCGGCCCGACGCTGCGGCTGCTCACCGCCAACCTGCGCCTGGGCTCCGCCGACCCGGCGGGCCTGGTGGAGCTGGTCCGCGCCCGGCGGGTGGACGTGCTCACCGTGCAGGAACTGACCCCGCGGCTCGCCGCCGACCTGGACCGGCTCGGCCTGGCCACGCTGCTGCCGCACCGGTCGCTGAGCCCTGAGGTGGGCGCCACCGGATCCGGCCTGTACGCCCGCGAGCCGCTGAGCGACACCGGCCACCGGCGCAACCGGGGCTTCTTCTTCACCCAGGCGTACGGGACGGTGGCGGTGCCGGGCGCGCCGCCGCTGCGGGTGGAGTCGGCGCATCCGGCCGCGCCGTACGCGGTCGACGTGGTGCCGGACTGGTGGACCGACCAGCGGGCGCAGCCGCCGGCCACGCCGACCGGCGGGCTCACCGTGCTGGCCGGGGACTTCAACGCCACCCTGGACCACGCGGCGCTGCGCGACCTGATCGCGACCGGCTACACCGACGCGGCCGACGCGACCGGCACCGGCCTCGGTGGCACGTGGGGCCCGTACGACGGGGATCCGATCCCACCGGTCACCATCGACCACGTGCTGGTCGACCGGCGGATCGCGGTCCGCGCCGCCGGCACCTGGCCGGTGCCCGGCAGCGACCACCGGGCGCTGCTGGCCGAGCTGCGCCTGCCGGCGGCGTGAGCCCTCCGTCTCAGGCGGGTGCCCCGTCCTGCGCCCGGGCCCGGTCCAGGCCGTAGGTGAGCGCGTCGACCAGGGCGTGCCAGCTGGCCTCGACCACGTTGGGGTGCACGCCGACCGTGGTCCAGTCGCGGCCGGCACCGGCGGTCTCCACCAGCACCCGGGTCACCGCGCCGGTGCCGTGGCTGCCCTCCAGGATGCGGACCTTGTAGTCGGCCAGCTCGAACTCGCGCAGCTCCGGGTAGTGCCGGGCCAGCCCCACCCGCAGCGCCTCGTCCAGCGCGTTGACCGGGCCGTTGCCCTCGGCGGTGGCGATCACGCGCTCACCGCGTACCCGGATCTTGACGGTCGCCTCCGAGACCACCGCCCCGTCCTCGCGGTGCTCGACCAGCACCCGGTACGACTCCAGCGCGAACGGCCGGGCCGGCGCGGCGTCCGGCAGCTCCGAGCGGACCAGCAGCTCGAACGACGCGTCGGCGGCCTCGAACGACCAGCCGCCCGCCTCCAGTTCCTTGACCCGGGCGGTGACCGACGACAGCGCGTCCGGATGGCCGGCCAGGTCCAGGCCGAGCTCGCGACTCTTGAGCTCGATGCTGGCCCGGCCGGCCATCTCGGTCACCAGGATCCGCATGTCGTTGCCCACCACGGCCGGGTCGACGTGGTTGTAGAGCAACGGGTCGACCTTGATCGCGCTCGCGTGCAGCCCCGCCTTGTGGGCGAAGGCGGCGGCCCCGACGTAGGCCTGGTGGGTGTCGGGGGCGATGTTGGCGATCTCGGCGATGGCGTGCGAGACCCGCACCATCTGTTCCAGGCAGCCCTCCGGTAGGACGGGCATGCCGAGCTTGAGCTGGAGGTTGGCGACGATCGCGAACAGGTCCGCGTTGCCGGGGCGCTCGCCGTAACCGTTGGCGGTGCCCTGCACGTGCCGGACGCCGGCCTCGACCGCCGCGATGGTGTTCGCCACCGCGCACGCGGTGTCGTTCTGGGCGTGCATGCCGAGCCGCTCGGGCGCGACGCCGGTGCGCGCGACCAGCTCCTCGATCGCGGCGGTGACCTGGGAGGGCAGCATGCCGCCGTTGGTGTCGCACAGCACGAACCGCTCGGCGCCGGCGGCCAGCGCGGCCTCCACCACCGCGGCGGTGTAGCCGGGGTCGTGGCGGAAGCCGTCGAAGGTGTGCTCCCCGTCGACGAAGACGCGCCGCCCCTGCGCCACCAGGTACGCCACGGTGTCGCGGACCATCGCCAGGTTCTCCTCGGCGGTGGTGCGCAGCGCCCGCTCGACGTGCCGCAGGTCCGCCTTGGCGACCAGCGCCACGGCCGGGGTCCGGGCGTCGAGCAGCCCGCGTACCTGCGGGTCGTCCTCGACCGCCAGGCCGGCCTTGCGGGTGGCCCCGAAGGCGACCAGGACCGCGTGCCGCAGGTCCAGCTCGGTGCGGGCCCGGCGGAAGAACTCGGTGTCCTTGGGTACCGCCCCCGGCCAGCCGCCCTCGATGAAGCCGACTCCGAGGTCGTCGAGCAGGCGGGCCACCGCCAGCTTGTCGACCACCGAGTAGCTGAGCCCTTCACGCTGGGCGCCGTCGCGCAGCGTCGTGTCGTACACCTGGAAGGTCATCGGAGTCCTCTTCTCGTGCCTGGGGGAGCAACAAAAAGACCCCCCGCGGATGCGGGAGGTCTGCGCGCTCGGCGGAGGGGAAGGCCGGCGCGCTAGCTGCCAATGATCAGGACAGAGCTGGTCACGACGAGCACTCTGCCACCTCCACCGGTTTTTGGGAGGCGAAATCCACATCCCGGGACGGCCGCGTCGCTGGTGATCGTCTTCACACGGGTGACCACCGCCCACGAGCGGAAACGGCGCTACGGAAGTATCTGGAACTGATCCAGTTACTGGCCGGGCCACCCGTACCCGGCCGCTGTCAAGGAGGACCCGTGCTCACTGTCGGTGACCACTTCCCCGAGTACGAACTCACCGCCTGCGTCTCGCTCGACGCCGACAAGGCGTTCGAGACGATCCACCACAAGTCCCACGAGGGCCAGTGGCGCGTCGTCTTCTTCTGGCCGAAGGACTTCACCTTCATCTGCCCGACCGAGATCGCCGAGTTCGGCCGCCTCAACGGCGAGTTCGCCGACCGGGACGCCCAGGTGCTCGGCGTCTCCGTGGACAACGAGTTCGTCCACTACGCGTGGCGCAAGGACCACCCGGACCTGCGCGAGCTGCCCTTCCCGATGCTGAGCGACATCAAGCGCGAGCTGACCGAGGCCTGCGGCGTGCTCGGCGCCGACGGCGTCGCGCAGCGGGCCACCTTCATCGTGGACCCGAACAACGAGATCCAGTTCGCCATGGTGACCGCCGGTTCGGTCGGCCGCAACGTCTCCGAGGTGCTGCGCGTGCTCGACGCGCTGCAGACCGACGAGCTGTGCCCGTGCAACTGGAACTCCGGCGGCGCGACGCTGGACGCCAACGCGCTCCTCGCCGGCGCCGGGGCCTGACGATGGGTCTGGACGCGGTCAAGGCGGCCCTGCCCGACTACGCCAAGGACATCCGGCTCAACCTGAGCTCCACCATCACCACCTCGACGCTCAAGCCGGAACAGGCCTGGGGCACGGCCCTGGCCTGCGCGGTGGCGTCCCGCAACCCGGTGGTGCTGCGGGAGATCGCCGCCGAGGCGGCCGGTCACCTCACGCCGGAGGCGGTCGAGGCGGCCAAGGGCGCGGCGGCGGTGATGGCCATGAACAACGTCTACTACCGGGCCAAGCACCTGATCGGCGACGACCAGTACGCGTCGTTGCCGGCCCGGCTGCGGATGCAGATCATCGCCCGCCCGGGCGTGGAGAAGACCGACTTCGAGCTGTGGTGCCTGGCCGTCTCCGCGATCACCGGCTGCGGCGTCTGCCTGGAGTCGCACGAGAAGACGCTGCGCGCGGCCGGCTTCAGCCGCGACCAGGTGCACGAGGGGCTGCGGATCGCCGCCGTCGTGCACGCCGCCGCGGTGACCCTCGACGCGGAGGCCGCGCTGGCCTGACCGGCCGTACGACCGCCGCGAGCGGGCCGGTGCCGCGAGCCGCGGCGCCGGCCCTCGGCGGTTCCGGAGGGTTGGCAAGCCGGCCAACGGGTAGGAATTCGCGGGACACCGTGACTTTCACTCCCTTGACGACTGGGACAGTCGGGACAGGAGTTACCCCTATGGACAGGCTCGACCCGCACACCACGCACGGCGCCACCGACCCGGTCCTCGACGGCGGCCAGGGCGCCCACGCCGGCGGCGCGCCCGCCGGCGCGTTCGACCCGTGGCGCTACCGCGACGAGGCCGGGGTGGCCAGCGCGGACCTCACCGGCTACAAGGTGGAGGCCACCGACGGCAGCATCGGCAAGATCGACAAGGCCAGCCACGAGGTGGACGACAGCTACCTGGTGGTCGACACCGGCCCGTGGATCTTCGGCAAGAAGGTCATGCTGCCGGCCGGCACCGTGAACCACGTCGACCACGACGAGCGGAAGGTCCACGTCGACCGGGACAAGGACCAGATCAAGGCCGCCCCGGAGTACGACGAGGCCAACCACGCCGACCCCGCCTACCGGGACAGGCTCGGCGGCTACTACGGCGAGAACCACTCCGCGCTGCCGCCGGACGGCCCGGCCCGGATCTGACACCCGGCGCACGGCCGGCGGGGGCTCCCAGACGCCCCGCCGGCCGTTACCGTGTCAGGGGTGGATGCCCCGGAGACACCCTTCCCCGCGTTGTTCAACTTCCGCGACGTCGGCGGCTACCGCGCCCGCGACGGTCGCACCGTCCGGCGCCGCCGGCTCTACCGCTCCGACTCGTTGCACCGCATCGACGAGACCGACCGGGCCGCGTTCACCGCGCTCGGCATCCGCACGGTGATCGACCTGCGCCGCCCGACCGAGGTGGAACGCGACGGCCGGGTGCCGGCCTACGACGGGCTCGCCTACCGGCACATCCACCCCGAGCACGAGGACTGGGCCGCGCGGCAGTTCGAGTCCTCCGGCGTCAGCCTGGCCCGCTACCTGGCCGACCGCTACGCCGACCTGGCCCGCACCGGCACCGCCGGGCTGGCCGAGGCGATCGGCCTGATCGCCGACAGCGCCAACGCGCCGGTGGTGGTGCACTGCGTCGCCGGCAAGGACCGCACCGGCATCGTCTGCGCGCTGACGCTCGCCGTGCTGGGCGTGCCGGACGACGACGTCGTCGCGGACTACGCGTTGAGCACCGCCGCGTCCGAGCGGTTCAGCGCCTGGGTGCGGGCCACCCTGCCGGACGCGGAGGAGGTCCCGCCGCCGTTCCTGGCCTCCCCGGCCGAGGCGATGGAGCTGTTCCTGGCCGAGCTGCGCGCCGGCTACGGCTCGATCGAGGGCTACCTGACCCACGCCGGCGTCACCGAGGCCCAACTGGCCGCCCTCCGCACCCACCTCCTGGAGTGACCCTCCCCGCCCGATAGGAAGGGGAACGGCCGGCACCCGTCGGGGGACGGGGCCGGCCGTGGTGGTGGGGTGGGTCAGAGGACCCGGGTGACCCAGCCGTGGCGGTCCTCGGCGCGGCCGCGCTGGATGTCGACGAGCTTCTGCCGCAGCGCCATGGTGGTCCGGCCCGGCTCACCGCCGCCGATGAGGAACTCGCCGTCCGGGAAGCGCACGCCACCGATCGGGGTGATCACCGCGGCGGTGCCGCAGGCGAAGACCTCGCGCAGCCGGCCGCTGGCGGCGTCCGCCTGCCAGTCGGCGAAGCTGACCGGCTGCTCCCGCACCTCGTGCCCGGCCTCGGCGGCCAGGGTCAGGACCGCGTCGCGGGTGATGCCCGGCAGGATCGTGCCGCCCAGCGGCGGCGTGACCAGCGTGCCGTCGTCGTAGACGAAGAAGACGTTCATGCCGCCCAGCTCGTCGACGAACCGCCGCTCCACCGCGTCCAGGAAGACCACCTGGTCGCAGCCGGCCTCGATCGCCTCGGCCTGGGCCGCCAGCGAGGCGGCGTAGTTGCCGCCGCACTTGGCCGCGCCGGTGCCACCGGGCGCCGCCCGGGTGTAGTCCGGGGAGACCCACACCGTCACCGGCTTCACCCCGCCGGCGAAGTAGGCGCCGGCCGGCGAGGCGATGACGCAGTAGAGGTATTCGTTGGCCGGGCGCACCCCGAGGAAGACCTCGCTGGCGAACATGAACGGGCGCAGGTAGAGGCTGGCGTCCTCGTGCTCCGGGATCCACTCCTGGTCGATCTCGACCAGCCGGCGCAGCGACTCGACGAACGTCTCCGGCGGCAGTTCCGGCATGGCGAGGCGGCGGGCGGAGGCGGCGAACCGGGCCGCGTTGGCCTCCGGACGGAACATCGTCACCGCGCCGTCGCCGGTCCGGTAGGCCTTGAGGCCCTCGAAGATCTCCTGCGCGTAGTGCAGCACCGCGGCGGCCGGGTCCATGGGGATCGGCGCCCGCGCCTCGATGCGGGCGTCGTACCAGCCCTTGCCCTCGGCGTAGCGCACGATCACCATGTGGTCGGTGAACACCCGGCCGAAGCCCGGGTTCGCCAGCAGGGCGGCCCGGTCGGCGGCGGATACCGGCGCGGGATTCGGACGGATCTCGAAATCGAGCTTGTCACCACCGCTCATCGCGCTGACCTCCCTGCGGGTCCCACGGCGTACGGGATCGCACGCCGCCGTCACTGGTGCCAGAAACTTACCCCGAACGGTCGTTCAGCGGATAGTTCCGCCCCGGCACATCGACGATGCCAATCGGCCGGAGCTGGCCCGGAAACGGGTCTGGCGGCCCGGAACCGGGCCGCCACGGGAACGGCCCGGTCAGGCTACGGCGTACCCGGCGAGCCGGTCGCCGACCTCCTCGGTGCGCAGTGGCGCGCCGGGCGTGCGCCCGGCCAGCTCGGTGGCGACGGCGGCGGTGACCCGCGCGGCGGCGTCGGCGTGGCCGAGCTGGTCGAGCAGCAGCGCGGCGGAGAGCACGGCGGCCACCGGGTCGGCGACACCCTTGCCGGCGATGTCCGGCGCGGAGCCGTGCACCGGCTCGAACATCGACGGGTAGTGCCCCTCCGGGTTGATGCAGCCGCTGGCGGCCAGCCCGATGCCGCCGGTCACGGCGGCGGCGATGTCGGTGAGGATGTCGCCGAACAGGTTGTCGGTCACCACCACGTCGTAGCGGGACGGGTTCGTCACCAGGAACATGGCGGCGGCGTCGACGTGCTGGTACTCCGTGGTCACGTCGGGGTGCTCGGCGGCCACCTGGGCGAAGGCCCGCGACCAGAGCGAGCCGGCGTGGGTGAGCACGTTGGTCTTGTGCACCAGGGTGACCTTGCGGCGCTCGCGACGGCCGGCCCGGGTGAACGCGTCCCGGATCACCCGCTCGACGCCGTGCCGGGTGTTCAGGCTCTCCTCGGTGGCCACCTCGGCGGGGGTGTCCCGGTGCAGCGTGCCGCCGGCGCCCGCGTAGAGCCCCTCGGTGCCCTCGCGGACCACCACGAGGTCGACCTCGCCGGGCTTCACCGCGGCCAGCGGGCCGGTCACGCCGGGCCAGAGCCGGGACGGGCGGAGGTTGACGTACTGGTCGAAGGCGAAGCGGAGCTTGAGCAGCAGCCCCCGCTCCAGCACGCCCGGCGGCACGGTCGGGTCGCCGACCGCGCCGAGCAGGATGGCGTCGTGCCCGGCGAGCTCGTCGAGGACCGCGTCGGGGAGCACCTCGCCGGTGCGGTGCCAGCGGGCGGCGCCCAGGTCGTACTCGGTCGCCTCGATCCCGGGCAGCACCGCGTCGAGGACCTTGCGGGCCTGCCCGACCACCTCGGGACCGATGCCGTCGCCGGCCACCACCGCGATGCGTGTCACCTGACGCTCCTCACTTCGACGTTCTGCGCAACCGTACGTCGGCGTCCCGGCCCCCGGTACGAGTCTTCCATCATCCGGGACGAGCCGATGCACAGCAGGCTCCCAGCCGGCATTCATGGTGCGGTCATCTCCACTGCTTATGGTCAGTTCGACCGGGTCGACGGGGGTCCGGGACCGGCATCGCCGCACCGCGGCGGCGGCCAGCGAGGGGGCGGGTGTCATGCGGATCGACCAGCGGCGGGCCCACTGGGCGGACGAGCAACCCCGGACCCGCTGGGTCGACCAGTCCGCGTTCCACCACCCCCGCCCGGACCTGCGCCTGGGGGCGCGCAGCCACCGGGTGGAGCGGGCCGGCGGCGGCGCGTACGACCGGATCAGCGTCCGGCACACCGTGCACACCTCCACCGCCGAGTACACCCTGCTGCTCAACGCGCCCGACTGGCTGGGCCACCGGATCGTCGGCGAGGCGCTCCGGGACGCCGTCGCGGAGCTGCGCGCCGTCGACCTCACCTACGGCCCGAACCAGCCGGACAGCCTGGTCTCGCGGCTGCGCCGGGACGAGATCAGCCCCGACTCGTACCCGCCGTTGGCCGATCTGGTGGACCGCTGCGCCGCGATGCGGGCGGCGACCGACGGCTGGTTCGACGCCTGGGCGGTGCCGGGCGGCTTCGATCCCGGCGGCCTGCTCGGCGGCTGGGCGGTGGAGCGGGCCGCGGCGCGGTTACGCGCCGCCGGCATCCACGACTACGCCGTGCTCAGCGGCGCCGACCTGACGGTACGCGGGCACGCCGCGCACGGCGGACCATGGCGGGTCGCGGTGCACCACCCCACGGACAC
The DNA here is from genome assembly GCF_002573675.1 of Micromonospora sp. WMMA1996. Classification (NCBI taxonomy): domain Bacteria; kingdom Bacillati; phylum Actinomycetota; class Actinomycetes; order Micromonosporales; family Micromonosporaceae; genus Micromonospora; species Micromonospora sp. WMMA1996. Next base: position 79,937 of record NZ_PDHU01000001.1, read on the forward strand.
CCGCCGGGCGCCGCTGGTGTTGGAGATGACCGCCGGCGCGGTCGGCACGTCCGGGGTCACCGGCCGGCGCGGGCACGTCGTCGACCCGCACACCGGGGAGCCGACCGACCGCCTCGCGGCGGCCACCGTGGTGGGCCCGGACCTGGCGGTCGCCGACGCCTACGCCACCGCGCTGTACGCCGCCGGCCCGGCCGGCCTGGCCTGGTTCCGCACCGGATCGGACTACCGCCCGCTCTTCGCGCACCACCGGCGCTGAGGCGCCACCGCGCCCCGTTCTCGCATCCGGGGTGCGGGCCGCGATCGGCCCCCACGGTCTCGGCAACGACCGTGGGGGCCGGTCAGCGACGAGTGCGCGTGGCTCGCGCATTCGAGGGGTGCGGGCCGACAGGCCGGACGCCCGACCACGCCACCCGAAGACGGGCCGGAAATCGACTCAGCCGGAAACCGCACCGGTACGCTAGCGAATCGACGCAACTCGACGCAAGAGTCTCCACAGCGGACCGTCCGTCACCGTGTCGGCAATCAGCAGGTGGACCGGCGGGGCGGGGCAGAAGTGACGTGGGCCGCCCGGGATGGCACGCTGTCCGCCGTGAGTTTCGATCTGAGCGTGTGGGCCCTGCCGAACGGGGCGACACCGGAGCAGGTGCGGGCGGCGGTGCAGCGGTGCCGCGAGGGCCGGCACGGCGAGCAGCACCCGGACCCGCGGGTGGTCGGCTTCTACCGGGCGATCACGGCGAGCTATCCCGACCGTCCCGCCCGGCCGGGCACGCCGTGGGAGGTCGCGCCGCTGCACGCGGCCGCCGACCACGTCGAGATGAACCTGTACCCCACCTGCCCGGACCAGGTCCTGCTGGACATCGAGCGGCTGGCCGGCGAGCACGACCTGATGCTGTTCGACGCGCAGGACGGCTCGGTCTACCCGCCGCCGGCCCGCGTCCGTTCCTGACCCGCCGGAACGACGAAGGGCCCGGCCGCAGTGGCCGGGCCCCGTTCCGTCTGCGTCCGGACTACTCGTCGCGCAGGTCGGCGGCGCTGGCCGCGACCGCACCGATCGAGTCGGCCGCGGAGGTGAGCAGGTCGGCGCCGAGCGCCTGGTCGACGGTGAGCGTCATCAGCGTCTCACCGCCGGCCTCCCGCCGCGCCACCTGCATGGCGGCGATGTTGACGCCGGCCTCGCCGAGCAGCGTGCCGACCGTGCCGACCACGCCGGGCCGGTCGACGTAGCGCAGGAAGACCAGGATGCCCTCCGCGCCGATCTCGACGTCGAAGCCGTCCACCTCGGTCAGCTTGAGCACGTCGCGGGCGCCGGTGTGGGTCACCGTGCCGGAGACCCGCACGGTCCGCCCGTCCGGCAGCGCGCCGCGTACGGTCACCAGGTTCGGGTGGTCGATCGTCTCGGCCGGCGTGGCGAGCGTGACCTCGACACCCCGCTCGGCGGCCAGGTGCGGCGCGTTGACGTAGGTGACCTGCTCCTCCACCACGGAGCTGAACAGCCCCTTGGTGGCGGCGAGCTTGAGCACCGACACGTCGTGGGTGGCGATCTCGCCGCGCACCTCGACGGTGACGCTGGCGGCCACGCCCCCGGCCAGGGCGGTGAACGCCCGGCCCAGCTTCTCGGCCAGCGGCAGCAGCGGGCGGACGTCCTCGGCGACCACGCCGCCGGCCTGCACGTTGACCGCGTCCGGCACGAACTCGCCCTGGAGCGCCAGCTTGACGCTCTTCGCCACCGCCAGGCCGGCCTTGTCCTGCGCCTCGTTGGTGGAGGCGCCCAGGTGCGGGGTGGCGACCACGTTGTCGAAGGCGAACAGCGGCGAGGAGGTGCACGGCTCCTTCGCGTACACGTCGACGCCGGCGCCGGCGACCCGGCCCTCCGCGATCGCGTCGGCCAGGGCCTGCTCGTCGACCAGACCGCCGCGGGCCGCGTTGACGATCCGGACGCCCGGCTTGACGATCGCCAGCTCCTTCTCGCCGATCAGGCCGACCGTCTCCGGCGTCTTCGGCAGGTGGATCGAGATGAAGTCGCTCTCCCGCAGCAGTTCCTCCAGCCCGACCAGGCGGACGCCGAGCTGCGCGGCGCGGGCCGGCTGGATGTACGGGTCGTACGCGATCATCCGGGTGCCGAAGGCGGCGATGCGCTGGGCGAAGAGGACGCCGATGCGGCCGAGGCCGACCACGCCCACGGTCTTGCCCTGGATCTCCACGCCGGTGTACTTGGACCGCTTCCACTCGCCGGCCTTGAGCGCGGCGCTGGCGCTGGCGGTGTTGCGGGCGACCGCGAGCAGCAGCGCGACGGCCTGCTCGGCGGCGGAGACGATGTTGGAGGTGGGAGCGTTGACCACCATGACACCCCGCGCGGTGGCGGCGGGCACCTCGACGTTGTCCAGGCCGACGCCGGCCCGGGCGACCACCTTCAGGCGCGGCGCGGCGGCGATCGCCTCGGCGTCGATCTGGGTGGCGCTGCGTACGATCACCGCGTCGGCCTCGGAGAGGGCGGAGAGCAGTGCCGGTCGGTCGGTGCCGTCCACGTGACGCACGTCGAAGTCGTGCGCGAGCACCTCGATGGCGGCGGGTGCGAGTTCTTCGGCGATCAGTACGACAGGATTCATCGGTCCTCGTAGACGCTCGGTATCGGTTCGGCCTGGGGGCGTCGGGACGCCGCGCTGCGCCCTGCGCCGAGCCGTGCCATGGCCGTCGGGTGCGCCGGGGCACCACACCAAGGATGGTAGGGGGCGGCCCGCCTTTCGCGTCCCGGACCGCGGGGTGAGCGCCCTCACACAGGCCCGTCGCACGCCCGACATCCCCCGTTCACCGGGGCGGGACGGGACGAGGCGTTGCTCACCGCGTCCCAGCACGTGAACGGCCGCGGCCCGCGGCCCGACGCCGGGGAGAGCGTCGGGTCGCGGGCCGCGTGGACAGTTGGCTCAGGCGGTCTCGGTGATGGGCCGGTCGACCCAGCTCATCATGGCCCGCAGCTTCTGGCCGGTCTCCTCGATCGGGTGCGCCGCACCCTCGGCCCGCCACTTGGCGAAGTTCGGCCGGCCGGCCTCGTCCTCGGCCACCCACTCGCGGGCGAACTCGCCGGACTGGATCTCGCCGAGGATCTTGCGCATCTCCTCCTTGACCCGGGAGTCGACGACGCGCGGGCCGCGGGACAGGTCGCCGTACTCGGCGGTGTCGGAGATGCTGTAGCGCATCCGGGCGATGCCGCCCTCGTACATCAGGTCGACGATGAGCTTCAGCTCGTGCAGGCACTCGAAGTAGGCCACCTCGGGCGCGTAGCCGGCCTCGGTGAGCACCTCGAAACCGGTCTGCACCAGCGCCGCCGCGCCGCCGCAGAGCACCGCCTGCTCGCCGAACAGGTCGGTCTCGGTCTCCTCGGTGAACGTGGTCCGGATCGCGCCGGCCCGGGTGCCGCCGATCGCCTTGGCGTACGCCAGCGCCAGGGCGAAGGCGTTGCCGCTGGCGTCCTGCTCGACGGCGACCAGGCAGGGCACGCCCTTGCCGTCGACGTACTGGCGGCGGACCAGGTGGCCGGGGCCCTTCGGGGCGACCATCGCCACGTCCACGTCGGCCGGCGGCGTGATCAGGCCGTACCGGATGTTGAAGCCGTGGCCGAAGAACAGCGCCTTGCCCGGCGCCAGGTTCGGCGCGATGGCGTCGGCGTAGAGACCACGCTGGGCGGTGTCCGGCGCCAGGATCATGATCACGTCGGCCTCGGCCGCCGCCTCGGCCGGGCTGAGCACCCGCAGGCCCTGCTCCTCGGCCTTGGGCCGGCTCTTCGACCCGGCGGGCAGGCCGATCACCACGTCGACGCCGGAGTCGCGCAGCGACAGCGCGTGCGCGTGCCCCTGGCTGCCGTACCCGATCACGGCGACCTTGCGGCCCTGGATCAGGCCCAGGTCGGCGTCGTCGTCGTAGAACACCTCAACGCTCATTGACTTCCCTTTCGTACGGCGGTGCCCGTCGGCCCGTCGAAAAACTGGTGGGTACGGATCAGGCGGCGCGCAGCGCCGGGCCGGCGGTGATGGAGCGGGAGCCGCGCCCGATCGCGACGGTGCCGGACTGGACCATCTCCTTGATGCCGAACGGCTCCAGGTCTCGCAGCAGCGCGTCGAGCTTGTCCGGCGTGCCGGTGGCCTCGATGGTCAGCGTGTCCGGCGCGACGTCGACCACCCGGGCGCGGAACAGGCCGACCGTCTCCAGCACCTGGGCCCGGGCGGAGCGGTCCGCGCGGACCTTGACCAGCAGCAGCTCCCGGGCCACCGAGACCTGCGGGTCCAGCTCGACGATCTTGAGTACGTTGACCAGCTTGTTGAGCTGCTTGGTCACCTGCTCCAGCGGCGAGGACTCGGCGTTGACCACGATGGTGATGCGGGAGACGTCCGGGTTCTCGGTCTCGCCCACGGCGAGGCTGTCGATGTTGAAGCCGCGCCGGGAGAACAGCCCGGAGACCCGCGCCAGGACACCCGGCTTGTTCTCCACCAGCACGGACAGGGTGTGCATCGTCATCAGAGTTCGTCCTCGTCGAACGCGGGGCGAACACCCCGAGCGAACATGATCTCGTCGTTGCTGGTGCCGGCGGCCACCATCGGCCAGACCATCGCGTCCTTGCCGACCACGAAGTCGACGACCACCGGCGCGTCGGTGATCGCCATGGCCGCCTCGATGGTCTTGTCCACGTCGGCGGCGTTCTCGCAGCGCAGCCCGACGCAGCCGAGCGCCTCGGCGAGCTTGACGAAGTCCGGGATGCGGTGCTTGTGGGTGCCCAGCTCGGTGTTGGAGTAGCGCTCCCCGTAGAACAGGGTCTGCCACTGCCGCACCATGCCGAGGTTGCCGTTGTTGATCACGGCGATCTTGATCGGGATGCCCTCCAGCGCGCAGGTCGCCAACTCCTGGTTGGTCATCTGGAAGCAGCCGTCACCGTCCACCGCCCACACCGTGGTGTCGGGTCGGCCGACCTTCGCCCCCATCGCCGCCGGGACGGCGTAGCCCATGGTGCCCAGGCCGCCGGAGTTGAGCCAGGTGTTCGGCTTCTCGTACGAGATGAACTGGCTGGCCCACATCTGGTGCTGGCCGACGCCGGCCACGTAGACCGCGTCCGGGCCGACGATCTCCCCCAGCCGCTTGATCACGTACTGCGGGGAGAGCGTGCCGTCGGCCGGCTCCTCGAACCCGAGCGGGTAGCGCTCGCGCAGGTCGTCGAGCTGGGTCCACCAGTCCGCCAGGTCGGCGGCCGGGTGGGCGGCGTGCTCGGCGGTGACGGCCGCGATCAGCTCGTCGATGACGTGCCGCGCGTCGCCCACGATCGGGACGTCGGCGTGCCGGTTCTTGCCGATCTCGGCCGGGTCGATGTCGGCGTGCACCACCGCGGCGTCCGGCGCGAACGAGTCCAGCTTGCCGGTCACCCGGTCGTCGAAGCGCGCGCCCAGCGCCACGATCAGGTCCGCCTTCTGCAGGCCGTAGACCGCGGCGACGGTGCCGTGCATGCCGGGCATGCCCAGGTGCTGGCGGTGCGAGTCGGGGAACGCGCCGAGCGCCATCAGCGTGGTGACCACCGGGATCCCGGTCAGCTCGGCCAGCCGGCGCAGCCCCTCGGTGGCGCCGGCCTTGAGCACGCCGCCGCCGACGTAGAGCACCGGGCGGCGGGCCGAGGTCATCAGCCGGGCCGCCTCGCGGATCTGCTTGCCGTGCGGGTGCAGCGTGGGCCGGTAGCCGGGCAGGTCCAGGGTGGGCGGCCAGGCGAAGGTGGCCGGCGCCTGGAGCACGTCCTTCGGGATGTCGACCAGCACCGGGCCGGGCCGGCCGGTCGAGGCCAGGTGGAACGCCTCGGCCAGCACCCGGGGGATCTCGTCCGGGGTCTGCACCAGGAAGTTGTGCTTGGTGATCGGCAGCGTGATGCCCTGGATGTCGGCCTCCTGGAAGGCGTCCGTGCCGATCGACGGCCGGGCCACCTGACCGGTGATCGCCACCATCGGCACCGAGTCCATGTAGGCGTCGGCGATCGGGGTGACCAGGTTGGTCGCGCCCGGACCGGAGGTGGCGATGCAGACGCCGACCCGGCCGGTGGCCTGCGCGTAGCCGGTGGCCGCGTGCCCGGCGCCCTGCTCGTGGCGGACCAGGATGTGCCGGACCGTCGAGTCGTAGAGCGGGTCGTACGCGGGCAGGATCGCGCCGCCGGGGATGCCGAAGACCACGTCGACGCCGAGCGCCTCCAGCGACCGCACCAGCGAGCCGGCGCCGGAGACCTGCGCGGTGGCGGGCTGCCGTACGGGCGCGGCGGGGGTGTCCGCGCCGGCCGGGACGGCCCGGCTGCCGGCGGGGGCGGCACCGCGCGGGGCGGGAGCGTGGTCGGGGTCGCCGGCCGCGCCGGCGCCCGGGCGGGCTCGTCGGGCGGAGTGGGCGAGGGTCTCTGGCGTGGGTCTCGTCATGGCGGTTCAGGCCTTCGGCTGTGAGTGGGTGACGCGGTTGTCAGGATGGGACGCGGACGTCCCGGCGATGGTCCGACGGCAACAAAAAAGCCCACGTGCAGGATGCACGGGGCCAGCGCACTCTCGGGGGGAGAGTGCGCTCAGGTAAGTACTCGCAGCGACCGGTTCGACGACATGCGGTCAAGCCTGACGCATCTCACGCGATGAGTCAACTGATCCCACATTCTGGTTCACGGACGTGGGCGTGTCGCCCGCCGGCACCCCTTCCACGCCGCTCGCCACCTGCGGTGATCCCTCCATCGGGGGACGCGGGGCGGGCGGGTTGTTGCGCAGCCGGGGCAGCAACGGCGACGGGGTCCGCACCGGCGGGGGCGGCGGCGCGGGCGGGACCGAGGTGGGCCGGTTGCCGGGCGCGGTGGCCGCCTCCAGCATCGCCTCCAGGTGCTCGGCGGGCACGCCCCAGCCGAAGAGCGCGCCCTGGCCGAACCGGCAGCCGGCGGCCACCACGGCGGCCAGCTCCGTCGGGTTGGTGACGCCCTCGGCGATCACCTCCAACCCGAGCTGGTGGCCGAGGCGCATGACGATGTCGACCATCGGGGCGAACGCCGGCCCGTCCCGGCCGATCGGCCGGACCGGCTCGTGCTCGGCGACCAGACTGTGGTCGATCTTGAGGATGTCGATCGGCAGCCGGCGGAGTTGCCCGAGCGAGGAGTAGCCCGCGCCGAAGTCGTCCAACGCGATCCGTACGCCGGTCAGCCGCAGCGCGGTCAGCCGCCGGATCAACTCGTCCAGGTCGGTGGCGACCGCGTGCTCGGTCACCTCCAGCACCAGCCGCTGCGGCGGCACGTGGTGCGCGCGCAGCGCGTCGGCGACCTGGACGACATATTCCGGGGCGTGCAGCTCGCGCGGCGAGACGTTCACCGACACCCAGACGTCGTGCCCGTCGGCCAGCCACCGGGAGAGCTGGTAGCAGGCCTGGTGCAGCACCCAGGCGCCGAGCTTGGCGATCATCCCGCACTCCTCGGCGAGCGGGATGAACTCGTCCGGCCGCACGTTGCCCAGCTCCGGGTGGTGCCAGCGCAGCAGCGCCTCGGCGCCGACCGGGCGTACCGAGGGCAGCGAGGCCACCGGCTGGAAGACCAGCCGCAGCTCGTCGCGCTCGATCGCGCCACGCAACTCGTGCTCCAGCCGGGTGCGCCGGCTCAGCAGCTGGTCGTACGTGGCGTCGTAGCGCTCGATCCGGTTCTTGCCGCGCTGCTTGGCGTAGCGCAGCGCCAGGTCGGCGTTGCGCAGCAGCAGCTCGACGTCGTGGTCGCCGCGACTGCCGGCCACACCGATGCTGACCGACAGGAAGACCGGCCCGTCCGCCTCCTCGTACGGCCGGCCGAGCACCCCGAGCAGGCGGTCCGCCACCGGCCCGGGCTCGGCCGACCCGTGCATCAGCACGGCGAACTCGTCCCCGCCGAGCCGGGCGGCCAGATCACCCGGGCGCAGGTTGCCGCGCAGCCGCCGGCCCACCTCGGCCAGCACCGCGTCGCCGACGTCGTGCCCGCGCATGTCGTTGACGTTCTTGAAGCCGTCCAGGTCGAGCCCGAGCAGCACGCAGGGCGTGCCCGCCTCGGCGCAGCGGTGCAGGGCGCGCAGCAGCCCGCGCCGGTTGGCCAGGCCGGTGAGCGGGTCGGTGTGCGCCAGCTCGCGGAAGTGCGCCTCCCGCTCGGCCAGCCGGACGGCGTAGCCGCGGACGTCGTTGAGGGCCAGGTACTGCCGGGCCACCAGCGCGAACCCCTCGACACTGCCGGCCATGATCCCGTAACCGTCGAACCGGCCGCCCTGCAACAGGTGGTACATCGCGGAGGCGGCGATGGCGAACATCGGCGCGAAGGCGTACTCGCCGTCGCGGCGGATGAGATCGACGTCGAGCTGCGTCAGGTCGGCCCGGCGCCCGGCGACGGCGGTCGCCAGCAGGCCGGCGGCGGTCGTCGTGGCACCGGCCACCAGCATGCCCGGCCCGCCCTGGCAGAGCCCGGCGGAGACGCCGAGCCCGCCGACCGTCACCGCGATCGCCCCGGCCCCGAGCAGGGTCAGCCAGCCCCGCGGCGGGGCGACGCGCAGCACCAGGATCAGCGTCAGCCCGGCGGTGAGCGCCGCGCTGACGGTGGCCAGCAGGATGGGCAGGCAGGCGGCCGGGATGGTGCCACCGAGCAGCCGGGTCGGCTCGCTGACCGCCACCCAGCCGACGAACCAGAGCGCGGCGGCCATGATCAGGCCGTCGAGCAGCAGCCGGGCGGTGGCGGCCCGCGTCGCGGCCGCGCCGGGCAGCCGGAGCAGGGCCGCGCCGAGGCCGAGCGCGGCGACCGTGGTGCCCACCGCGACCAGCGTCGCCCACCCGGTGCGCTGGCCCTGCCGGTGCGCCCAGTGGTCCCCGGCGACCAGCAGACCACCGAGGCCGAGGAGCAGGCTCAGCAGTGCGGCGCCGGCGGCGACGGCCAGCAGCAGGTGGGCCTGCCGCCGGGGGCCGGTGCGCCGGCGGGCGGACACGGCGAGCAGCGCGGCGGCGGCGGTCGCGACGGAGCCGCTCAGCACCGCGACGGTGACCATCCCCGGGGACGACTGCACGCGTCAACTCTGCCGGATCCGCGCCCTCCGTGGGGCACCGGGTGTGCAACTGTTGGGACACAGGGTGCACGGCGGGGGGTCGCCGCGCGGGCGGTGTCAGACTGGTAGTCATGCCTGAGCTGCGGTCGAGGACATCCACCCACGGTCGGACGATGGCCGGCGCCCGGGCCCTCTGGCGGGCCACCGGGATGACCGACGACGACTTCGGCAAGCCGATCGTCGCCATCGCGAACAGTTTCACCCAGTTCGTACCCGGTCACGTCCACCTCAAGGACCTCGGCGGCCTGGTCGCCGACGCGGTGGCCGAGGCCGGCGGCGTCGGCCGGGAGTTCAACACCATCGCGGTGGACGACGGCATCGCCATGGGCCACGGCGGCATGCTCTACTCGCTGCCCAGCCGGGAGCTGATCGCCGACGCGGTCGAATACATGGTCAACGCGCACTGCGCGGACGCCCTGGTCTGCATCTCCAACTGCGACAAGATCACCCCCGGCATGCTGCTGGCCGCGCTGCGGCTGAACATCCCGACCGTCTTCGTCTCCGGCGGCCCGATGGAGGCCGGCAAGACGGTGGCGATCGAGGGCGTCGTCCACTCCAAGATCGACCTGATCGACGCGATGATCGCCTCCTCCAACGAGGCGGTCACCGACGACCAGCTCGGCGAGATCGAGCGTTCCGCGTGCCCGACGTGCGGCTCCTGCTCCGGCATGTTCACCGCCAACTCGATGAACTGCCTCACCGAGGCGATCGGCCTGGCCCTGCCCGGCAACGGGTCGACGCTGGCCACCCACGCCGCGCGCCGGTCGCTCTTCGTCGAGGCCGGCCGCACCGCCGTGGAGATCGCCAAGCGGTGGTACGAGAACGACGACGCCTCGGTGCTGCCCCGCGCGATCGCCGGCCGGGCCGCGTTCGAGAACGCGGTCGCGCTCGACGTGGCCATGGGCGGCTCCACCAACACGATCCTGCACCTGCTCGCCGCCGCCCGCGAGGCGGAGCTGGACTTCCAGGTGGCCGACATCGACGCCATCTCCCGGCGGGTGCCGTGCCTGGCCAAGGTCGCGCCGAACTCCCCGGACTACCACATGGAGGACGTGCACCGGGCCGGCGGCATCCCCGCCATCCTCGGCGAGCTGGACCGCGCCGGCCTGCTGCACCGCGACGTGCGCGCGGTGCACTCCCCCGACCTCGACCGGTGGCTCGCCGACTGGGACGTGCGCGGCGGATCGGCCACGCGAGAGGCGGTCGAGCTGTTCCACGCCGCGCCCGGCGGGGTGCGCACCACCGAGCCGTTCTCCACCACCAACCGCTGGTCGTCGCTGGACACCGACGCGGCCGGCGGCTGCATCCGCGACCGCGAGCACGCCTACAGCGCGGACGGCGGGCTGGCCATCCTGCACGGCAACCTGGCGCCGGACGGCTGCGTGGTGAAGACCGCCGGGGTGCCCGAGGAGTGCCTGACGTTCCGCGGGCCGGCGAAGGTCTACGAGTCGCAGGACGACGCGGTGACCGCCATCCTCGCCAAGGAGGTCGTCGCCGGGGACGTGGTGGTGATCCGCTACGAGGGCCCGAAGGGCGGCCCCGGCATGCAGGAGATGCTCTACCCGACCTCGTTCCTCAAGGGCCGGGGGCTCGGCCGCGCCTGCGCGCTGCTCACCGACGGCCGCTTCTCCGGCGGCACGTCCGGGCTGTCCATCGGGCACGTCTCGCCGGAGGCGGCCTCCGGCGGCCTGATCGCGCTGGTCCGCGACGGCGACGAGATCGTCATCGACATCCCGGGCCGGTCCATCGAGCTGAACGTGCCCGCCGACGAGCTGACCGCGCGGCGGGTGGCGGAGGAGAAGCGGGACCGCCCGTACACCCCGACCGACCGGCAGCGCCCGGTGTCGGCGGCGCTGCGCGCGTACGCGTCGATGGCCACCTCCGCCAGCGACGGCGCCTACCGCCGCGTCCCCGAGTAAGGAAGGGCCCCCTCTTAACGCCTCCGGTAGAGGAGGGGCCCCCTGTTAACGCCACGCCGCCGGTAGGGTCCGGCGGCGTGGAGACGACGGTGAGTTACGCGCGACTGGTCCGGCCGGCGATCGACCGGGTCTACGTGGGCGCCCGCTGGGCGGCCCGCCCCCGGATGGAGGCGTTCTACGCCGAGCGCGGCTGCGACCTCGGCGCCGAGAACAGCTTCTTCTCCGGCGTGCTGGCCCGGCCAATGCCCGCCGAGGCGCTCGCCGACGGCCTCGCCTACGGCGACGGTGACATGAGCCGGGAGCTGGAGCAGGGCATCTTCGTCCGGGACGACGAGGGCGCCTGGCACCTCACCGACCTGGGGCGGGAACTGGTGCTGTTCGCGCAGCGGGCCACCGGCGAGGCCGCCGAGGAGAAGTGGGGCATGCTGCCCGGGGTGCTGCCCGGCCTGGTCGTCGTGCCCCGGCTCGCCGAACTGGTCGGCCGGGTGCTGGCGCACGCGCAGGCCACCGGCGGGCCGGCGTTCCACGCCATGTCCCCGCCGTACGAGCCGGAAGGCGCGTCCCCCGCGCTGCTGCTGGTGACCCGGCTGGGCTCGCTGCGCCACCACCGCGCGGACGCGCACCGGGCCGCGTGGCGGGCCGCCGGGCTGACCGCCGCCGAGATCCGCGCGCTGCCGGACGGGCCGGAACGCGCGGCGATCGAGGCGGACACCGACCGCCGCGACGAACCGGCGTACGCGGTGCTCACCGAGGCCGAGCGGTGGGAACTGCTGGCCGGCCTGGCCGCCCTGCCCAATTAGCGACCGCCAGCCCACGCGACGGCTGCGTCAGGACCGGGTGGAGTCCTCCTCGGCCGGGGCGGTGGCGTCTATCGGCAGGCCGAACTCCGCCGGTGAGTTCTCGTCGGTTCCGTCCAGGTCCGCGTGCGGCTCGTGCGGGGTGGCGTCGTCGGGGTCGGCGCCTCCGGCGTGCAGTTCGGACAGCTCAACCGGATCAGTCATGCCGTGCTGGTACCCGCCCGGCGCAGCCCGAACCCGCCCGGCCGCAGCCCGTCGAGCGACGCACCTGTCCGTCAGGGTCAGACCATCTTTCAGGTCGTCGACCAGGCCCGGCGGGTAGGGGCCCAGCCGACCGACCTCACATGGGCGGAACGGTGGGTCACTCGCCGGAGCGGTCCGGGGAACCGGAGCCGCCGGGCGTCTCCTGGGTGTCGAACTCGGGGCTGTCCTGGGAGGAGATGGCGGTGGAGACGAGGCTGGAGGCGACCGGCTGTACGGGAATCAGGTCCTCCGACATACGCAACCGGGGCGGCGCGGGCATCCACGGCTTCAGGTTCTGGATGATCTGCTCGTAGAAGTCGTCGATGGCGTGCAGCACGGAGTCGATGAAGGCGCCCCGACCGCTGCCACGCTTGGTTCCCGCGGCCATGCTCTGGGCGATGCGGAATGCCCGTAGTTCGCGCGAGGGGTCGCTGATGAGCGTCGTCGGCTCGGCGCGGATCTGGCGGAGGAGATCGGTGGCGCCGCCGCCTCGGGCGTGCATCGCGAATGCCTCGATCCGGACCGTGTCCGGCGCGTCCTTCAGTTGACGGACCAGCCAGTTCACCCGGGTTGTCGGCCGGCCAGACCGTGGGGCGTCGACATCGACGTGGCAGACGATCTGCCCTGCCCGCAGATCGGCGGTGACGTGAAGGTGGCCGACCGCACCCGGAATCCGGATGCCGCCGGTCAGGGTGCCGGCATTGGCGAGTTGGTTGGCGAGCGACTGGGTGCGCGCGGCCGGATCGGCGAGGTCGCGGCGGCTCAGCGCGGGAGTCACGTCGGTGCCGAGCCGTCGACCGAGTCGAAGGCACGCGTAACGGATCAGGGCGTCGAAGCGTCCGGCGACCTGCGCTGCCGCACCGTCGCCCGCCCGCAGTGTCCCGGCAGACACCCCATCCCGAACCTGCACCCACGCCGGCCCCATGTCGCTGAACTCAAGAGCGCCCGAGCGCGGGTGTTCCAGGTATCGGATCAACTCGCCCAGAACCCATGCCTGATCCGGGTCGGCGACGCCGCGGTATTCCTTCTGAATGACCGCCTGGGTGAGGATCTCCGTCCAGGGCAGGTGGTACAGGGCGACCCTGCGGAGTTTCCGCCGGTCGACGGTCGTCGGGTGCTGCCCCGGGACGGGGGCGATCTCGTTGGAGATCGTGATGAGGGCGTCGAATCCCTGCTCCCGTGCGATGTCCAGATAGGCCTCCAACTGCTCGGACCGCAGCGGGTTACTGCCGGTCTTCACCTCCACGAGTGCGGTCCACTGGCGTTGTCCCCTGCTGACGCGAATGAGACCGTCCGGGAAGAGCTGCTGGTTTCCGAGTTTGAAGGGCACCTCGATGAAGGTCTGCACCACTCCGGCCGGCGCGCCGACGGACTGAGTCAGGACACGTCCGAACTCCCGGACTGCGCTCATCACCGCCAGCAGGGCGGAGGTCGCCCGGCGTTCCTGCTCCTCCGCGCCGTTGATCCCGGATGTGGGGATCAGGCGGGCCGCGAGCCAGGTTTCCTCAGACATAAAGTGACTCCTCGTGAATGCGGTGGTACGAGAAGTTACTCGCGGGCCCGGCCGGAAAGCGGCGCGACAGTTGGCGCGTACGAACGGAAAGAGTTGACCAGTCGGATGTCGAGTGATCCGTCCCGGTCGAAACCGAATGCCGGACGGATAGCCCGTGTCATCAATTCGGCTCTGATCGGCTTATCAGTCCGATACCTGACTGCGAATGGCGCTCCACCGACGGACTCAGGCGCGCGGCCGGTGTCGTTCCGGGCCGTCGAAGGGCAGGTCGAGGGTGAACTCGAACTCGGTCTGACTGTCGCACCACCCGAGGGTGGGATCCGCCGCGTCGTGCGTCTCGGCGGCCACCATCGCGGCCAGGTGCGGCAACCGTTCGGCCAGCGCCACCAGCTCGGCGTCCGTCGCGCCCGCGTCGGCCTCCCCGCCCGCGTCGGGCCGGAACACCTCGCGGGCTCTTCTTCGGTCTCTGGCTGGTGCCGATGGGCTGGTGCGTGCTCCGGTCGGGCGGCTGGCTGCCCCGGCCGCTGGGCTGGATCCTCGTCGCCGGCGGCGTCGGCTACGTGCTCATGACGTTCGTCGCCTACCTCGCCCCCGGCGTCGGTGTCGCGGGAGACCTGCTGGTGGTGCCCGCCACGGTGGGAGAGTTCTGGATCCTCAGCTACCTGATCGTCCTCGGCGGGCGCGGGCGGGCGCTCGAAGGGACGGAAGCCCAGGCCGGTCTCGCGGCGAGGGCGACGCCCCGGGCGTACCGGATGGCGGCCGGGGTGTCCGCGAACACCAGGCCCTCGCGGCGCAGCTCGTCGGCGACGCCGAGGGTGCTGAGCACCTGGTCGTGGCCCGGGGTGATGCCGGAGAGCAGCACCGTGATCCCCCGGGCGCGCAGCCGGGCGACGGCGTCGCCGAGCACCTGGGCGCCGGTCGCGTCGACGGTGGAGACGCGGGACATCCGCAGGATCACCACCCGCACGTCGGACACCTCGGCCAGCTCCAGCAGGAACGTGTGCGCGGCGGCGAAGAACAGCGGCCCGTCCAGCCGGTACGCGACGATGTGCTCGGCGAGCAGCGCGTGCTCCTCGGCGCTGTGCTCGCCGGTGTCCAGCGGCACCTGTTCCAGCCTGGCGCTGCGGGCCACCGCGCGCAGCGCCAGGACCACCGCCACGGCGAGCCCGACGACCACGGCGGTCACCAGGTCCCAGATCACCGTGACGGCGAACGTCAGCACCAGCACCACCGCGTCGGCCCGGGTGGCCCGCATCAGCGCCAGCAGGGAGGCCGCCTCCACCATCCGGACCGTGGTGGCGAGCAGCACCCCGGCCAGCGCGGCCAGCGGGATGCGGCCGACCAGCGGAGCGGCGGCGAGCACGATCGCGGCGAGGGCGACCGCGTGGGTGAGCGCGGCGAGCTTCGAGGACGCACCGGCGCGCACGTTCACCGCCGTACGGGCGATGGCGGCGGTCGCCGGGATGCCGCCGAAGACCGGGGAGGCGAGGTTGGCCAGGCCCTGGCCGAACAGTTCCCGGTCCGGGTCGTGCCGCTCGCCGACGGTCATGCCGTCCGCCACCGTGGCGGAGAGCAGGCTCTCCAGGGCGGCGAGCGCGGCCACCGCCAGGGCACTCGGCAGCAGGACGCCCAGCGCCCCGAGGTCCACGAAGTCCAGTGACGGCGCGGGCAGCCCCTGCGGCAGCTCGCCGATCCGGGTCAGGTCGATCGGGGCGAGCTCGGCGAGGAGCGTCGCGGCGGCCACCCCGACCAGGGAGAACGGCACGGCGGGCCGCCACCGGCCGCCGAGCAGCATCAGCGCCGCCACGCCGAGCGCCACGGCGATCGCGGCGGGGCGGGGATGCGCGGCGAACCGGGCGACCGCGTCGGCGGCCACCGCCCACACCTTCTCCCCGTGTGCGCCGGTGACGCCGAGTGCGGCCGGCACCTGTTGCAGCGCGATCACCACGGCGATGCCGGCGGTGAAGCCCTCGATCACCGGGGCCGGCAGGTAGCGCACGTACCGGCCGAGGCGGGCCAGCGCGAGCGCGATCAGGATCAGCCCGGCCAGCGCGCCGACCATCAGCACGCCACCGGCGCCGAACTGCTGCACCACCGGCACCAGCACGACGGTCATCGCCCCGGTGGGGCCGGAGACCTGGAGGTTCGAGCCGCCGAAGACCGCCGCGACCGCTCCGGCGACGACGGCGGTGACCAGACCGGCCTGCGCGCCGAGCCCGGAGGTGACGCCGAAGGCCAGCGCCAGCGGCAGCGCCACCACGGCGACAGTGAGCCCGGCGAGCAGGTCACGCCGGGGCGAGCGGCGCACGGCCGCCCAGTCGGCCCGGCCGGGCAGCAGCCCGCCGAACAGCCGGCCCGCCTGCCGGACGACGTCACCGGCGCGAACGGCAGACGCCGTGCTCACCGGTCCGTCCCCGAGGCCCGGAGTTCGTCCAGCAGGGCGTCCCGGTCGGTGAGGACCGTGCCGAGGATGCGCCGCCCGGCGGTGAGCAGGTCGGCCACGTCGGGGGTGCTGAGCGCGTACATCACCAGCGGGCCGTCCCGGTACGAGGTGACCATGCCGGCGCGGCGCAGCACGGCGAGCTGCTGGGAGAGGTTGGACGCCTCCACGTCGACGGCGGCCAGCAGGTCGCGGACCGGCTTCGGCCCGTCCTGGAGCAGCTCGAGCACCCGGATGCGCACCGGGTGCCCGAGCGTGCGGAACAGCTCCGCCTTGGCCTGGTAGAGCGGCACCGACACGACTGATCCCTCCGACGACTTTGAAGACTTTAGCACTTGCAGAAATCTTCAAGTCGACGGAGATGGGGGTGACCGCCTCAGAGCAGGTCGTTGACGCAGCGCAGCACCGGGCGGCGGGTGAGCGCGTCGGCGTCCAGCGGCGCGTCCGCCCGCACCGTGAAGACCGCCGACTCCCCCGGCAGCAGCGTCACCAGCGCCTGGTCGACCTGCGCGGACGGGTCCAGCCGGTCGGGGAACAGCGTCAGGTCGCGCAGCACCGTCCGGGCGGTCACCCGGACCCGCCGGCCGCCGTCCGCCGGCTCGACCGTCGCGTCCCAGTCAGCCGCCGGCCACTCGACGTCGCGGTCCTCGGCGAAGAACCACAGCGCCCGCTCCGCGGTGTCACCGGCCTCCGCGACCAGCAGCTCGCGGCGCGCCTCGTCCGGCCGCGCCAGCTCCGCCGGCAGCGGCAGCACCACCGAGGAGTACGCCGGGACGTCGAGGTCGACCGAGGTCTTCGCCCTCGGCTCCCCGGCCAGCGTGAGCCGGGTGACAGTGGCCGGCGCGGTCCACGCCCGCCCGGTCTCGTTCACCGCCACCAGCGCCAGCCCACCGTCGCGCGGCTGCACGGTGAGCAGCCGGTCGGCGTAGGCGCGGCGCAGCGCGTACCACAGGGGTTTGCGGCGGCCGTCGCCGTCGACGGCGGCCCAGGACGTGACCGGCCAGCAGTCGTTGAGCTGCCACACGATCGTGCCGGTGCAGACCGGCCGGTGCGACCGGAAGTGCTCGACGCCGAGTTGGATGGCGCGGGCCTGGTTGAGCTGGGTGTAGTAGTGCCAGTCGTCGAAGTCGGCCGGCACCGGCAGGTGGGCGTCCAGCCCGCGCTGGAGCTTCAGGTCGCCGTCGATCGCCTTCTGGTGGTGGGCCATGCCCGGTGAGTCGTGCGCCAGCGGCTCGTCCGAGATGGACCGGCGCAGCGTCGCGAACGCGGGCGGGGCCTGGTAGCCGAACTCGGCCACGAAGCGCGGCACGTACTCGCGGTACTTGGTGTAGTCGTCGTCGTTCCAGACGTCCCAGATGTGCATCGTGCCGTGCGCCGGGTCGTTGGGGTGGATGTCGTCGCTGCCGGACCAGGGGCTGCCCGGCCAGTACGGGACGGTCGGGTCCAGCTCGCCGACGATCGTGGGCAACAGCTCCAGGTAGTAGCCGCGTCCCCAGGTGCGCCCGGCGAGCGGCTCCTGCCAGTCCCAGTCGTGCCAGCCCCAGATGTTCTCGTTGTTGCCGGTCCAGAGCACCAGCGACGGGTGGCCGGCGAGCCGGGTCACCTGTTCCCGCGCCTCCGCCTCGACCTCGGTGCGGAACGGCTCCTCCTCCGGGTACGCCGCGCAGGCGAACAGGAAGTCCTGCTGCACCAGCAGCCCCGCCTCGTCGGCCAGTTCGTAGAAGTCGTCCGACTCGTAGCGGCCGCCGCCCCAGATCCGCAGCAGGTTGACGTTGGCCCCGAGGGCCTGGTCGAACCGCTGCGCCAGCCGGGCCCGGGTGACCCGGTTGGGGAATGCGTCGTCGGGGATCCAGTTGACCCCCTTGACGAAGATCGGGACGTCGTTGACGTGCAGCGTGAACGGGGTGCCGTGCGCGTCGGGTGTGGTGTCCAGGCGCACCGAGCGGAAGCCGATCCGGCGCGACACGGTGTCCAGGTCCCGGCCGTCGGCCGCGCGCAGGGTCACGTCGAGGTCGTGCAGCGGCTGCTCGCCGTACCCGGCGGGCCACCACAGCGCGGGGTCGTCGACGGTGAGGGTGAGCAGGGCGGCCCGCTCCCCCGCCGGCACCGTGACCTCGGCGGCGACGCCGGCGACCGTGGCGTGGACGGTCAGCGGCTCGTCGCGGGTCCGCTCCACCTCGACGTGCAGCTCCACCCGGCCGACGCCGCCGTCGACCGTGACCAGCGGCCGGACGGTCGCCAGCCGGGCGGCGGACCAGGCGTGCAGGGCGATCCGCCGCCAGATGCCGGCGGTGACCACCGTCGGTCCCCAGTCCCAGCCGAAGTTGCAGGCCGTCTTGCGGATGAACTGGAACGGCTCCGGGTACGCGTTCGGCCGGTCGCCGAGCCGGTCCCGGTGAGCCTCGGCGTAGCGGTACGGCGAGTCGAAGCGTACGGCGAGGGTGTTGTCGCCGGCACGCAGCAGCGACCGGACGTCGAAGCGGTAGGAGCGGTGCTGGTTCTCGGTGTGCCCGACCTCGACGCCGTTGAGCGTGACCGTCGCGACCGTGTCCAGGCCGGCGCAGGCCAGGTCGACCCGGTCGTCGCCGCCGGGCTCGTGGTGGAACGTGGTCCGGTAGACCCAGTCGGTGCGCCCGATCCAGGTGAGCCGGTTCTCGTTGTCGTCGAGGTACGGGTCGGGGATGAGCCCGGCCGCGAGCAGGTCGGTGTGCACGCAGCCGGGCACGGTCGCCGGCACCTCGACCCCGGCGATCTCCGACGGCACCTGCGGGCCGGGCAGGGCCCGCAACGTCCAACCCTCGTGCAGCAGCGTGGAACGGCTCACGACTTCACCGCGCCTTCCATGATTCCGCGGACGATCTGGCGTCCACCGATGAACAGCATGAGCAGCAGGGGGATGGTCGCGATGAACGCGCCGGCCAGCACCCGCCGGTAGATCACGTAGTTGCCGCTGGCCAGGTCGGAGACCGCGACCATCGAGGTGGGGAAGTCGGTGCCGCTGAGCGTGATCAGCGGCCACTGGAAGTCGTTCCAGGTGGCGACGAACGTGAGCAGGCCGAGAACCGCCAGGGCCGGACGGATCGCGGGCAGCACGATGGTGCCGTACACCCGCATGGTCGTGGCGCCGTCGACCCGGGCCGACTCGACCAGCTCGTCCGGGACGGTGTTGACGATGAACTGCCGCATGTAGAACACGCCGAACGCGGTGACCAGGCCGGGCGCGATGACCGCGAGCAGGGTCCCGTTCCAGCCGAGCTTGCCCATCACGATGTAGAGCGCGACGATGCCGAGCTGGTTCGGCACGGTCAGCGTCAGCACCACGAAGAGCATCAGCGCGTTGCTGCCCTTGAACCGCAGCTTGGCGAAGGCGAACCCGGCGAGCGAGCAGAAGAACAGCACCGAGGCGGTCACCACGGTCGAGACGATGACGCTGTTGACCAGCGAGGCGGCGAAGTAGACGTCCTGGAGGGAGAAGACCTCGTCGACGTTGGTCAGGAACCGGTCACCGGGGACGATCGCCGGGGGGAGCTTGGCCAGCGCCTCGTCGTTGCTGGTGGCGATGACGAACATCCAGTAGAGCGGGAACGCGGCGAACAGCATGCTGACCGCGAGGAGCAGGTAGGTCCAGAGCCCGGCCGGGGTGTCCTGCGGCGCCCGGGCCATGGCGCGCCGCTTGCGGCGGACCGGCGGGGAGGCGACGGCACTCATTTGCGCCCTCCGGAGAGTCGGTTCGTCAGCAGGTAGTTGACCCCGGCGACGACCAGGATGATCAGGAACAGGGCCCAGGACATGGCCGCGGCGTAGCCGAGGTTGAGGTCCTTCCAGCCGACCTTGTAGATGAGCTGGGCGATGGTCTGCCACTCGCCGTTCGGCCCGCCGGTGGCGGCCTGGGCGTTCGGGTCGAAGAGCATCGGCTCGGTGAAGAGCTGGAGGCCGCCGATGGTGGACAGGATCACGGTGAACAGGACCACCGGCTGGATCATCGGCACGGTGATCCGCCAGAGCTGCTTCCACTGGCCGGCGCCGTCGATCGCGGCGGCCTCGTAGACGTCGCGCGGGATGGACTGCATGGCGGCCAGGTAGAGCAGCGCGTTGTAGCCGATCCACTTCCAGTTGACCATGGTGGCGATGGCGATCCAGGCGTGCAGCTTGTCGGCCCGCCAGTCGATCGGGTCGTCGGCGCCGCCGATGCCCAACAGACCGAGGACCCAGTTGGCCATGCCGAAGTCGCGGGAGAAGAAGACGCTGAACACCATCGTCGAGGCGACGATCGGTGTCACGTACGGCAGCAGCACGCCGACCCGCCACCAGGTCTGCGCCCGCAGCTGCCGGTTGAGCAGCGAGGCGACCAGCAGGGCGAGCAGCAGCTGCGGCACGGTGGAGAGCAGGAAGATGCCGAAGGTGTTGTAGAGGGCGTTCCAGAAGTCCTCGTCGGCGACGAGCCGGCTGAAGTTCTCGACGCCCGCCCAGTAGGGCAGCGTCGGGTCGTCGAGCCGGTAGTTGCGCAGCGAGACCACCGCGTTGAACAGCAGCGGGAACAGCCCGAACACGATGAAGAGCAGGAAGAACGGCGCGATCATCAGGTACGGCATGTAGCGCATGTCGAAGAGGTACAGCCGGTTGCGCCAGGTCAGCCGCCGGTCGTCGGCCCCGGGACGGCCGCGCTCCGGCGCGGGTCGGCGGCTCGGCGGCGCGGGCGCGGCACGGGTGCTGGACATCGGATCACTCCAGAGCCGAGGAGGGTGGACGGGTACGGCGGTGCCGGAGCGGTCGGGTTCCGCTCCGGCACCGGTGGTGCGTCAGGACTTGGCGGCCTTGTCGGCCTCCTTGACCGCCTCGTTCCAGGCGGCGTCCGGCTTCAGCGACTTGTTCTCCACCCGGCGGATGACGTTCTCCACCGCGACCCGGGTCGGGCCGTTCTTCTTGCCCAGGTACTGCGGGGTGAGGCCCTGCGCCATCTTCGGGAAGATCTGGCCGACCGGGGCGTTGTTGAAGAACGGGTTCTTGAAGTCGGCGATCGCCGGGTCGGCGTAGAGCGCCGGCTGCGACGGCAGGTTGCCGACCTTCTTGAAGATCTCGATCTGCTGCTCCGGCGCGACCAACCACTCCAGCAGCTTGTACGCCTCGTCGACGTGCTTGCCCTGCTTGGGGATGGTCAGGAACGAGCCGCCCCAGTTGCCGCCGCCGCCGGGCACCGCCGCGATGTCCCACTTGCCCTGGGTGCCGGGCGCGGTGTCCTTGATGTGGCCGAGCATCCACGCCGGGCAGGCGAGCACCGCGAACGCGCCGCTGGTGAAGCCCTTGTCCCAGTCGGCCTGGAAGCTGACCAGGTTGGCCGAGAGCCCGGAGTCGACGGCCTTGACCGTGTAGTCGAACGCGACCTTCGGGCCCTGCTCCATCTGGAGCTGCTCCTGGTCGTTGTAGAAGCCGACCTGCTGCTGGCCGAGGATCGGGTTGAACAGGTTGGTGCCGGCGTCGATGAACTTCTTCCTGGTCTTGCCGGTGTACTGCTGGCCGACCTCCAGGAACTTGTCCCAGGTGGGCCAGAGCGCGGAGACCTGGTCGCGTTCGGTGGGCAGGCCGGCGGCCTTGAACAGGTCGGTGCGGTAGCACATGGCCAGGCCGCCGACGTCGGTGCCGAGGCCGATCTGCGTCTTGCCGTCGGCGGACAGCGACTGCTTCCACTTCCAGGGCAGGTACTTGCTCTCGTAGGAGCCGGCGCCCTTGTCCAGCAGGTTGACGAACTTGTCGGACTGGCTGCGGAACTGGACCATGAAGCCCTCGTCGATCGCCGCGATGTCGGGCGCGCCGTTGCCGGCGACGAGCTTCTTCTGCAGGTCCTCGTGCTGGGCGTTGTACTCGCCCGAGTTGAGCTGGATCTTCACGTTCGGGTGCTCGGCCTCGTACTTGGTCTTGAGGTCCTGCAGGCCGAAGTCGCCCCAGAAATTGATCTTCAACGTGACCTGACCGTCGGCCGCGTCCGCGCCGCCGGTGGTGCTCCTGCCGCTGCAGGCGGCGACCATGACCAGGCTGACGGCACCGACGGCGGCCGTGCGCGCCCAGTGCGTCCAGGACCGTTTCATGTCATCCTCCGCGCCGAATGGGAACGCTCCCGAGATCGAGAGACGTTGACTGAACCGGATAAGTGAGGCCACCGTACGGTTCACCTCCGGCACTGTCAACGGCCGGTTAACAGCGAGGCCGTCCCGTAACCTTCGGGGCCGGATGGGAGCGCGACCATGCGTGGTGGAGCGCTTTCCGGAGCAGTTTCGTGAGCGCAGGGGTGGCGGACAGGGGTGGGGGTGGCCGTACGCTGAACCGCACAAGTGACGAACTGTGCGGTTCAGTCGTCGAGGTCCGCCGCGCCGACCGGCCGGCGGGCCCGGTGCAGTAGCGTCACTTCCCGCCGGCCACCCCGGCGGTCGACAGCGCCCGCGAGGGCCGGACACAGTGGAGGAACGCTGCGGTGAAGCGGCCCACCATCGCCGACGTCGCCCGACGTGCCGGGGTCTCCAAGGGCGCGGTGTCGTACGCGCTCAACGGGCAGCCCGGCGTCTCCGAGGCGACCCGCCAGCGCATCCTGGCGATCGCGGCCGAGATCGGGTTCAGCCCGAGCAGCGCCG
The DNA here is from genome assembly GCF_002573675.1 of Micromonospora sp. WMMA1996. Taxonomy (NCBI): domain Bacteria; kingdom Bacillati; phylum Actinomycetota; class Actinomycetes; order Micromonosporales; family Micromonosporaceae; genus Micromonospora; species Micromonospora sp. WMMA1996. The sequence goes on from NZ_PDHU01000001.1 coordinate 102,555, forward strand.
CCCGGGCGCTCTCCGGCGCCACCGCCAAGGCGGTCGGGCTGGCGCTGTGCCGGCCCGCCCGGATACTCGGCATCGAGCCGTTCTTCATGGAGCTGATCAGCGGCGTCGAGGCCGAACTGTCCGCCCGCTCGTACGCGCTGACCCTCCAGGTGGTGACCGACCAGGAGGCGGAGATCGCGGTCTACCGCCGCTGGTGGGCCGAGCGTCGGGTGGACGGCGTCTTCGTCTGCGACCTGCGCACCGACGACCGTCGGGTGCCGGCGCTGGAGGAACTGCAACTGCCCGCGGTGGTGATCGGCGGCCCGGGGCACACCGGCAGCCTGGCCAGCGTCTGGTCGGACGACGCGGCGGCCCTGGTCGAGACCGTGGAGTACCTGGTCGCGCTCGGCCACCGACGGATCGCCCGGGTCGGCGGCCTCCCGTCGCTGCTGCACACCGAGATCCGCACCGACGCGTTCACCGACGTGTGCCGGCGGCTCGGGCTGGACGAGGCGAGCACGGTCTGGTCCGACTACACCGGCGAGGAGGGAGCGCGGGCCACCCGACGCCTGCTCAGCTCCGCCAACCGCCCGACGGCGGTGATCTACGACAACGACGTGATGGCGATCGCCGGGCTCTCGGTGGCGCAGGAGATGGGGCTCGCCGTCCCCGGCGACCTGTCCATCGTCGCGTGGGACGACTCCCCGCTCTGCCAGCTGGTGCACCCGCCGCTCACCGCGCTGGGCCGGGACATCCCGGCGTACGGGTCGCACGCCGCCCGGCAGCTCCTCGCGGTGATCGCCGGGGAGCCGGTGAGCGGACTCCAGGACGAGACCGCCCACCTCACCCCGCGCGGCAGCACCGCGCCGCCGCGCGCCCGCTGAACCGGTTCAGCTGTCGACCCACTGGTGCTCACCGGGACGCCGAGGGAAACTCCTCGAACCACGCCTCGACCCGCTCCGCGGTCGCCGGCCGGGCCAGCGCGAAGCCCTGCCCGTAGCGGCAGCCGGCCCGGCGCGCGCCGGCCACCTGACCGTCCGACTCCAGCCCCTCCACCACCACCTCCACGCCGAGCCGGTCGCCGAGGTTGGCCACCACGTCGATCAGCGGGCGCTGCCCGTCCGCGCCGGGCGCGACCAGGTGCGGGCCGACCTTGAGCAGGTCGATCGGCAGCCGGCGCAGCTGGGCCAGCGAGGCGTGCTCGGCGCGGAAGTCGTCCAGCGCGGTGCGCACCCCGAGCGACCGGAGACCGGCCAGCCGGGCCACCACGGTGGACAGCTCCGCGCCCACCGCCGGCTCCGCCACCTCCACCACCAGCCGTTCCGGCGGCACGTCGTACGCGGCCAGCGCGGTCGCGACGCGGGCCACGAAGTCCGGCGCGGCCAGCTCACGCGGGGTCACGTTCACCGCCATCCACAGTTCCCGGCCCCCCTCCGACCAGGCGGCCAGCTGCCGGCAGGCCCGGTCCACCACCCACCGTCCGACCTCGCCGAGCAGGTCGAGGTCGGCCGCCACCGGCAGCAGCTCCGCCGGCAGCACGGTGCCCAGCGCCGGGCTGCGCCAGCGCAGCAGCGCCTCGGTGCCCACCGGCAACCGGTCGGCGAGCGCCACCACCGGCTGGTAGACCAGGTCCAGCTCGCCCCGGGCCACCGCGCCGGGCAGCTCCCGCTCCAGGTCGAGCCGGCGGACCAGCTGCTCCTCCAGGTAGGCGTCGTACCACTCGACCCGGTCCCGACCCATCTGCACCGCCCGCCGCCGGGCCAGGCCGGCCTGACGGAACACGTCCTCCGGCTCGCCGCCGGTGGTCTCGGCCAATCCCACGCTCACCGCCAGTCGGACCACACCCCCGGCCCGGGGATACGGCTCCACGAGCGCCGCCAGCAGCCGGGTGCCCAGCGCGTACGCGAGCACCGGGCCGAGATCGGTAAGGACGGCGTACTCGGTGTCGCCGACGCGGGCGACCAGGTCGTGCGGGCCGCAGCCGGTCCGGAGCCGCCGACGCGCCTCGGCCAGCACCATCGCGTCCGGCGCCGTCGCGTGCTCACCGTGCAGGTCCACCACGAGCAGCGCGCCGCCACTGCGCCGGGGCAGCACCCGGACCAGGTCGGCCCGGGTCAACGGCGCGGCATCGGCGGCGTCGGGCTCCCCGCCGACGAGCCGGCGCAGCGACGCCTCGCTGGCCGCGAGCCGCTCGACCCGACGGCGGTGGTCGGCGGCGGCGAGCAGCTCGCCCACCATGATCGGTGGGATGACCGCCAGCCCGAGCGCCATGGCGGCGGGCGTGAACTCCCCCGCCGTGCCGAGGTGCACGCCGGCGGCCAGGGCCGCCACGCCGGCCGGCGCGGTGAGCCGGGGCCACGCGGCCGGCGCCACGCCGGGGTGCGGTCGCTCCCCCGCCGACGTACGCCGGGCGCCGGCCGCGGTCAGCAGCGCGCCGGCGAGCAGCGGCGGCCCGACGGCCGACATCGCCCGGTCCGGGGCGTCGTACGCCAACAGCACCACCAGCAGCGACAGCCCGGCCAGTGTGAGACCGGCACCGGCGTGGCAGCGCGCGGCGCCGGGCCGGCGGCGCCGCTCGGCCATCGCCGCCACCGCGAGCACGGCCAGCGCCACCGCTCCGCCGACGCTGGCGACCCGTGCGGCCACCGGCACCGGACCGACCGGCAGCACCATCCAGCCGGCGAAGACCAGGCTGACGGCGAGGGCGAGCATGTCGACGCCACGGCGCAGCCGCTCCCGCCCCGGCAGCCGGGACCGGCCGGGCAGCCGCAGCAACGCGGCGGCGTGCAGCGGCGCGGTGAGACCGAGACCGACCAGCGCCACCGGCAGCCGGTGCGCCGGATCGCTGAGCGGCAACACCGCCACGGTGAGCCCGGCGACCAGGACGGCGGCGTCGAGGATCACGGCCACCCGGCGGGACAGCGCCACCCGGCGTGCCTGCCGCCCGGTCGGCTCGGACCGTCCTCGATCGACGGTCCCGGCCCGGCCCGGCCCCGGCGCGGGGCGCCTCGTCCCCGGAGCCGGACTCGGGACCGCGTGGTCCCGTGCCGCCGGCGCGGGCGGGCGCGGAGCCGGGGCGGCGCCCGGGGACGGGGCGGCGCCCGGGGACGGGGCCGGCGGGACGCCGGCCAGCCAGGCGAGCCGCACGCAGGCGAGGGCGGAGCCCCCGGCGACGGCGAGCGCCACGGCGGCGGGACCGGGCACGAGCCCGGCGGCGCCCGCCAAGAGGAAGAGCGCGCCGCCGAGCGACGCGGCGAGGTCGGGCAGGGGCGGGAGCCGGCGGGGACCGGCGGGAGGGGTGACGGGCACGGCGGTCGCCTTCGTGAGGGGGCACGGGGCGTTGCGGTTGCGGTGCGACGTGCGGGGTAGGAGCGCGGGCGGGGCCGCATCGGCGGGGACCGCTGCGGCCATGCCTAAGAACGATCCCGGACGCGACCGGTGACGCGACAGTGACGTCCGTCACAGCGGCGACGGGGAATCCGCAGAGATCTTGGTACGGAAGCGCCCTCGGAGGGCGTTCCCGTACCAGGATCCCGTAACGGCGAGGGCTCGATCGGGCGGCCGTGACGCCCGATCGGGAGGGTGGGCCGGCCGGATGGGATCATCGGGGGGTGAGCCGCGCCGACACCGTCCGTTTCCGCCACAACCAGGCCATCCTGGCCGCCGCGATCGTCGCCTTCATCGGCGCGCTGCCGCTGGCCAGTGCCCGCTGGTGGCTGCTCTGGGTGCTGCTCGTGCCGCTCGCGGTCGGCGTCTGGGCGTGGCGCTCCGGCACCGACGCGGACGCCCGGGAGCTGCGGCTGCGCGCGCTCCTCGGGCAGCGGCGGGTGCCCTGGGCCCGGGTGGCGGAGCTGGCCGGTGACCCCCGGGGGCGGGCGGTCGCCCGGCTCGACGACGGGCAGGTGCTGGTGCTGCCCGCGGTCCGCGCCACCGACCTGCCCCGGCTGATCACCGCGACCGGGCAGGAGATGCCCGACGACGACGCACCGGGTCAGTAGCCGTCGACCACCCGGTTCGCCAGTTCCTCCCCACCCGCGAAGCGCCGCAACTGCTCCCCCACCAGCCGGTAGGCCCGCGGCAGCAGGCCGCGCACCGAGCCGGCCACGTGCGGGGTGAGCAGCACGTTGGGCAGCTCCCACAGGGGATGGTCGGTGGGCAACGGCTCCGGGTCGGTGACGTCCAGCGCGGCCCGCAGGCGCCCCGACGACAGCTCGGCGACCAGCGCCGAGGTGCGGGCGACCGGACCACGCGCGGCGTTCACCAGCAGCGCGCCGTCCGGCATCGCGGCGAGGAAGCGCTCGTCGACCAGGCCCCGGGTCCGGTCGGTCAGCGGGACCAGCAGCACCACCACGTCCGCCTCGGGCAGCAGGGTGGGCAGCTCGGCCACCCCGTGCACGCCGTCGGCCGGGCGGGGCGTACGGGCGACCAGCGTGAAGCTCACCTCGAACGGGGCGAGCCGGGCGCGCACGGCCGCGCCGATCGAGCCGGCGCCGACGATCAGCACCCGCTTGCCGGCCAGCTCGTCGGTCGGGGCCACCTCGTCGTACGCCCACTCCCGCCGCGCCTGGGCGCGGGCCAGCGGAGCGAACCCGCGCAGGGCGGCCAGGATCGCGGTGACCACCCACTCGGCGGTGGCCGAGTCGTGCACGCCGCGGGCGTCGCAGAGCGTCACACCCGCCGGCACCCGGCCCACCCAGGCGTCCGCGCCGGCGGAGAGGAGTTGCACCACCTCGACGTCGGGCAGCTCGGTCAGGAGCGCGCCGGCGTCCGGGCCGGACAGGAAGGGCGGCACCCAGAACCGCACGCCGGCCGGGGCGGACGGAAGCCGGGACGGGTCCTCCAGCACCTCCACGGTGACGCCGGGCGGGATCTCGCCGAGCAGGCGGCGGCCGTCGGGGTGCGGAATCCATGCCTTCACGACCGCCGACCATATCCGTCCGCGCCGGTCGGCGCGGCGGGGGCCGTGACGAACACCCCGCCGGGGGTCGGACACACGTGCGACAGGGTTTAATCGAGGGCGGGACGCCGGCCGGTGCCCGGGGTAAGGGGAGCGGGTGACGATGAGCGAGGACGGCCCCGGACGGACGGCCGCGCCGATTCCGGCGCTGGCCGACCCCGACCGGCTGCGTTCCCTCGACGAGACCCGCCTCGACGCCGTGCCGGACGAGGCGTTCGACCGCTTCGCCCGACTGGTCGGTGACCTGCTCGACGTACCGGTCGCGCTGGTCTCCCTGGTCGACGCGGAGCGCCAGTTCTTCCCCGGCGCGACCGGGCTGCCCGAGCCCTGGGCGGCCCGCCGGGAGACCCCGCTCAGCCACTCGTTCTGCCAGCACGTCGTCGACATCGAGGTGCCGATGGTGCTGCCCGACGCCCGCCTCTACCCCCGGGTGCGGCTGAACCTCGCCATCGAGGACCTGGGCGTGGTGGCGTACGCGGGCATGCCGCTGACCGACCTGGACGGGCGGGTGCTCGGCTCGCTCTGCGCGATCGACAGCAAGCCCCGGGCCTGGACCAAGGAGCAGTTGCGGACGCTCGGCGACCTGGCCGCCGCCTGCTCCTCGGAGCTGCGGCTGCGGATCGCCGTCCGCAGCGCCGACGAGGCCCGCCGCCGCGCCGAGGAGGCACACGACCGGCTCGCCATGCTGGCCGGGATGAGCGAGATGCTCGGCGGCACCCTCGACGTGTCCACCGCCGTCGACCGGCTCGCGCACGCCATGGTGCCGCTGCTCGGCGACTGGTGCCTGATCACCCTGGTCGACCCGGCCGGCCGCCCGCGCACCGTCTCCGGGGTGCACCGCGACCCGGAGCGCGACGCCGACCTCGCCCGCTTCACCGCGCTGCTGACCACCGGGCTCGGCCCGGAGTCGCTGATCCGGTCGGTGCTGCGCAGCGGCCGGCCGGTGATGCGCGGCGTCGCCGGCCTCGACGACGTGGCGCGCGGCACCACCCGTCCGGAGCTGGTGACGCTGGCCGAGCGGCTCGGCATCAGCTCCCACCTGACCGTGCCGATCACCGCGGCCGGTGACCGGGTGATCGGCGCGGTCACGCTCGTCAACCGTCCCGGCCGGCGCGGCTTCGACGCGAGCGACCTGCGCACCGCCCAGGACATCGGCGTACGGGCCGGCCAGGCCGTCGGCAACAGCCGGCTCTACGGCGAGCAGCGGCACGTCGCCGAGGTGCTCCAGCACAGCATGCTGCCCGCGCTGCCGGCGGTGCCGGGGATCGAGCTGGCCGCCCGCTACCTGCCGGCCGCCGACCGGGTCGAGGTCGGCGGCGACTGGTACGACGCGTTCGTCCAGCCCGACGGCGAGCTGGTGGCCGCGATCGGCGACGTCGCCGGGCACGACATCGAGGCGGCGGCCTCCATGGGCCAGCTGCGCAACCTGGTCCGGGGCAACGCGTACGGGCGGGACGACCCGGTGGAGGAGCTGGTGGCCAACCTCGACCGGGCCATCGGCGGGCTGCGGGTGCCCACGGTCGCCACCGCGGTGCTGGCCCGGGTCCGCCCGCACGGCGACGGGCTGCGGGTCTGCTGGTGCAACGCCGGCCACCCGCCACCACTGCTGATCCGCGCCGACGGCACGGTGTCGGTGGCCGAGGGACGGGGTCCGCTGCTCGGTCTGGCCCGCCCGCCCCGGCGCACCGGGCGGGCTCTCGTCCTCGCGCCGGGCGACACGCTGCTGCTGCACACCGACGGGCTGATCGAGCGCCGCGACCAGCCGATCGACGAGGGGCAGGCGGAACTGCTGGCCCACCTCGCCGCGGCCGGGTCCGGGGTGCCGCTCAGCCTCCTCTGCGACCGGCTGCTCGCCGCCGCGCACCGCCGCGAGGACGACGTCGCCCTGCTCGCGCTGCGGGCCGGCTGACCGGCCACCGTCGCGTCCGCGCTCGACACGCCGGGTTCCCCGGCCCGCCCGGCTAGGCTGGGCCGGGTGAGCCCGCGTCTGACGTACCCCCGCATCCGCCGCCTCCGGACGGCGCTGGCGGCCTCGTGCGCGGCGTTGCTGCTGGGCACCGCCGGCTGTGCCCTCGGCGAGCCCGAGCCGGACCCGGCCGGCGAGCCACCCAACCTGCCGACGCCCTCGGCCACGGCCAGTCCCGGTGGGGCCGGCCAGCAGGTGGTGGCCACGGTGCTGGCCAAGGGGCTGGAGGTGCCGTGGGCCATCGCGTTCCTGCCCGACGGCGCGGCCCTGGTCACCGAACGGGACAGCGGGCGGATCCTCCAGGTCGGGCCGGAGTCCGGGCCGGACGGGCTCACCGTGCGGCCGGTGCAGACCGTGCCGGGCGTGGCGTCCGGTGGTGAGGGCGGCCTGCTCGGCATCGCCGTCTCCCCGGGCTACGCGCGGGACCGCACCGTCTTCGTCTACTACACCGCGCAGGACGACAACCGGATCGCGAAGCTGCGGCTCGGCCAGCCGCCGACCCCGATCCTCACCGGCATCCCCAAGGCCGGCAACCACGACGGCGGCGGGTTGGGCTTCGGCCCGGACGGCTACCTCTACGCGAGCACCGGCGACGCCGGGCGCACCGAGAACGCGCAGGACCCGAAGAGCCTCGGCGGCAAGATCCTGCGGATCACCCCGGACGGCAAGCCGGCCCCCGGCAACCCGACCGCCGGATCCCCGGTCTGGTCGACCGGGCACCGCAACGTGCAGGGCTTCGCCTGGACGCCGAACAAGCGGATGTACGCGGTGGAGTTCGGCCAGAACACCTGGGACGAGATCAACCAGATCAACCAGGGCGGCAACTACGGCTGGCCGCAGGTCGAGGGGCGGGGCGACGACAAGCGCTACGTGAATCCGATCGTGCAGTGGCGCACCGCCGACGCGTCCTGCTCCGGGCTGGCCGCGGTCGAGCGGCTGCTGGTCACCGCCTGCCTGCGCGGCCAACGGCTGTGGCTGGTCGAGCTGGCCGGCAACGGCACCGTGCTGGGCCAGCCGCGTGAGCTGCTCACCGGCAAGTACGGCCGGCTGCGGGCCGCCGCCGTGGCGCCGGACGGCTCGATCTGGGTGAGCACCTCCAACCGGGACGGCCGGGGCAGGCCCGCCGCGGAGGACGACCGGATCCTGCGCCTGGTCTTCGCCGACGGCGGGGCCGGGCGGAGCTGACCGGCTTCGGCCGGGTTTACCAAGATCGCCACAGGGGCAGGTCAGAATCTCAGCATGGACGACCACGAGAACGAACAGCACCGCGCCGGGGACACGACGCCCCCGGAGACCGGGCCTGCCCGCCGCTGGACGGCGTGGCGACCCGGCCACCGGCTGCGCCGGGTGGGCGTGGTGCTCGCGCTGCTCGCGGTCACCCTCGGCGGCATCGTGGTGGGCACGTACGCGGGCGGCCACGTCGGCACCGACATCGGCCCGTTCCGCGCCGAGCTGAAGCTCAGCCCGTCGCTGACCGGCGGCACCACCGTCGACATCCCGCCGCTGGGCGCGCTGCTGCTGGACAGTCACGACGGGCCGGCCTACCTGACCGTCGAGGTGGGCGCGCTGGACCAGGGCCGCACCGAGGCGCTGATCGACGACCCGGCCAGCATCAGCCGGGCCAGCCAGTCGGCGGTGGAGGACGTCCGCGCCGGCGTGATGCGACTCGGACTGAAGACGCTCGCCTCGACGGTGCTGGCCACCCTGCTCCTGGCCGCGCTCGTGTTCCGGGACGTCCGGCGTACCGCCTGGGCCGGCGGCCTGGCGCTGGTGGTCACCGCCGGCAGCCTCGGCCTCGGCGCCGCCACCCTGCGGCCGCAGGCGATCGAGGAGCCCCGGTACGAGGGCCTGCTGGTCAACGCGCCCGCGATCGTCGGTGACGCGCGGCGGATCGCCAACGACTACACCAAGTACGCGGAGCAGTTGCAGCGGCTGGTCGGCAACGTCAGCAAGCTCTACACCACGGTCTCCGCGCTGCCGGTGGTGCAGCCGTCCCCGGGCACCACCCGGGTGCTGCACGTGTCGGACATGCACCTGAACCCGACCGGCTGGCAGCTGATCCGCACCGTGGTCGAGCAGTTCGGCATCGACGTCGTGATCGACACCGGCGACATCACCGACTGGGGCAGCGAGCCGGAGGCCTCCTTCGTCGGCTCGATCGGCCTGCTCAAGAAGCCGTACGTGTTCATCCGCGGCAACCACGACTCGCCCCGCACGGCCGCGGCGGTGGCCCAGCAGCCGAACGCGATCGTGCTGAACAACTCCGTCACGACGGTCGGCGGGCTGACCATCGCCGGGATCGGCGACCCCCGGTTCACCCCGGACAAGGAGACCTCACCGGCCGGCAGCGGCCTCACCTCGGCCGTCGCCGACCAGGTGATCGGCGCCGGCGAGCAGCTCGCCGCCACGGTCGGGAAGTCGCCGCGGAAGGTGGACGTCGCGCTGGTGCACGACCCGGCCTCGGCCGGGCCGCTCTCCGGCACCTGCCCGCTGGTGCTCTCCGGGCACACCCACTCCCGGCAGGTCTCGAAGCTGCCGCAGGCGCCGGGCAAGCAGCCGACCACGCTGATGGTGGAGGGCTCGACCGGCGGGGCCGGGCTGCGCGGGCTGGAGGGCGAGAAGCCCACCCCGCTGACCATGACGGTGCTCTACTTCGACCAGCAGAAGCTGCTCCAGGCCTACGACGAGATCACCGTCGGCGGCACCGGCCAGTCCCAGGTCAACCTGGAGCGACACGTCATCCGGGACCCGGCCAAGGGCGACCAGGTGCCGGTCACCCCGACCCCCACCCGCGGCCCGTCGGAGTCACCGTCGCCCTCGTCGAGCGCCACCTCCCCGAGCCCGACCACCACCGGCTGACCGGTCCTCCCGCCACTCGCCCGCCGGCGCCGCCGCGGCGGTCGGGTCAGCGCAGCGCGAGCGCGGCCAGCGCGGCGTTGACGATGCTGCCCGGCAGCAGGTCGTGCAGCTCGTACAGGTCACGGACGCTGCCGGACTGGCCGAACTCGTCCACCCCGAGCGGCACCGCCGGAGCGCCCACCGCCGAGCCGAGCCAGGCCATCGCGTGCGAGGCGGCGTCATGCACGGTGACCACCGGCACCCGGTCGACGAACGCCGACCGCAACGCGCCGGGCACGCTCGGCACGGTGGCGGTCCGCACGCCCTGACGCAGCGTCCGCTGCCACGCCCGGTAGAGCCGGTCCAGGCTGGTCACGTCGACCACGTGCGCCGCGACGCCCTCCTCCGCCAGCTCCGCGGCGGCGGCCAGGACCTCCGGCAGCACCGCGCCGGAGGCCGCGAGCTGCACCACCGGGGCGTCCGCCAGATCCGGGTACGCCTGGTGCGCGTCGACGAGCCGGTACGCGCCGGCCACCACCTGCCGGCGCAGCACCGCCTCGCCGAGCCGGGCCCGGGCCGCCTCGAACGGGGCCTGGTCGACCGGCCGGGTGCTGAGCCGGAAGTAGTACGCCCCGTCCTCGGCCGGCGCGGCGGTCGCGGCCGGCGCGGATCCACCGGCGATCTGCCCGAGCGCGTCGCAGAGCAGCCAGTCGAGGCTGCCGGCGTACGCGGGCTCCAGGAACGTCACGCCGGGCAGCTCCAGCCCGACCGAGGCGGTGATGGTGGACTGGTGGGCGCCGCCCTCGGGCGCCAGCGTGATGCCGGACGGGGTGCCGGCCACCACGAACCGGGAACCCGAGTAGGTGCCGTAGAGGAACGCGTCGAGCCCGCGCAGCACGAACGGGTCGTAGACCGTGCCCACCGGCAGCAGCGGCTGGCCGGACAGGTCCCACGACAGGCCGAGCTGGCCCAGCAGCAGGAACAGGTTCATCTCCGAGATGCCCAGCTCGATGTGCTGCCCGGCGGGGCTCTCCGTCCAGCGCAGCATCCGGTCCTCGGTCCAGGAACGCTGCTCGGTGGGGGCGAAGACGCCGGTCTTGTTGATGAACCCGGCCAGGTTGGTCGAGGTGGCCACGTCCGGCGCGGTGGTCACCAGGTAGGGCGCCACCTGCGGATCGCGGGCCAGGTCGACCAGCACCCGGCCGAAGACCTCCTGGGTGGAGACGGGCTTGTTCGCGCGTACCCGGGTGGTCTCCGGGACGGTGACGCCCAGCGCCCGCTCGCGCGGCGGGCGGGACAGCGCCTCCCGGCGCTCGCCGGCCCGGATGCCGGCCGGGGACGCTGGGTCGAGGCGGTCCCACTCGGTCTCCGGGGTCAGGCCCTGCGCGGCGCGCAACGCGTCCACCTGCTCGGTGCTCAGCAGCGCCGAGTGGTTGCGCGGGTTGCCGGCGATCGGCAGGCCCCAGCCCTTGACCGTGTACGCGAACACCACGCTGGGCCGGTCGGTGACCGCGTCGCACTGGGCGTACGCGTCGAGCATCGCCTGCGCGTCGTGCCCGCCCAGGTCGGTGACGAGCGGGCCCAGCTCGTCGTCGCCGATCTCGGCGACGAACGCGGCCACCTCGGCCGGCGCGCCGTCCAGGAACTGCTTGCGCAGGGCCGGCCCGGCCAGCCCGAACAGCGACTGGTACTGCTCGTTCGGCATCCGGTCGATCCAGTCACGCAGCGCCACCCCGCCCGGCCGGGCGTACGCCTCGGCCAGCTTGCGGCCGTACTTGACCTCCACGACGTGCCAGCCGGCGGCCTCGAACTGGCCCCGCCACTGGTTGATCCGGATGCCGGGGACGACCCGGTCCAGCGACTGGCGGTTGAAGTCGACGAGCCACATCACGTTGCCCAGGCCGGTGGTGGCCGGGTCGGCGACCGCCTCCCAGATGTTGCCCTCGTCCAGCTCGGCGTCGCCGATGATGGCGACGAACCGGGAGTGCGGCCGCGCGCCGAAGTGCGCGTCGACGTAGCGGCGGGTGACGGCGGCGAACAGCGGCGCGGCGGCGCCCAGGCCGACCGAGCCGGTGGAGAAGTCCACCTCATCCGGGTCCTTGGTGCGCGACGGGTACGACTGGAGGCCGCCGCGCGCCCGCAGCTTCGGCAGGTAGGACCGGTCGAGGTTGCCGAGCAGGTACTGGATGGCGTGGAACACCGGCGAGGCGTGCGGCTTCACCGCGACCCGGTCCTCGGCGTCCAGGTGCTCGAACCAGAGCGTGGTCATCGCGGTGACCAGCGAGGCGCTGGACGCCTGGTGGCCGCCGACCTTCACCCCGTCGCCGGTGTCCCGGTCGTGGTTGGCGGCATCGACGATGCGGGTGGCGAGCCAGAGTACCCGGCGCTGGATCTCGTCGAGGACGTCGAGGTCGTGCTGGTTCACGGTGACTCCATCCGGGCGTCGCCGTTGACGCCCACTGCGGTGTGGGGGTGAGGCGTTAGGAAGGGCCCCTTCTTATGCACCAGGCGTTAAGAAGGGGCCCTTCCTTGCACGTCAGGCGGCGCCGAGGCGCTCCAGGATCAGCTCGCGGACGGTCTTCGCGTCCGCCTGGCCGCGGGTGGTCTTCATGACCGCGCCGACCAGCGCGCCGGCCGCTGCGACCTTGCCGCTGCGGATCTTGTCGGCGACGTCGGGGTTGGCCGCGATCGCCTCGTCCACGGCGGCGGTGAGCGCGCCGGTGTCCGAGACGACCTCCAGGTTGCGGTTGGTCATGATCTCGGTCGGCGAACCCTCGCCGGCCACCACGCCCTCCAGCACCGTACGGGCCAGCTTGTCGTTGAGCTTGCCCGCGTCGACCAGGCCCTGGAGCTCGGCGACCTGCGCCGGGGTGGCCCCGACGTCGGCCAGCTCCACGCCGGTCTCGTTGGCGCGGCGGGACAGCTCACCCAGCCACCACTTGCGGGCGGCGGCCGGGGTGGCGCCGGCGGCCACGGTCGCCTCGATCAGCTCGACCGCGCCCGCGTTGACCACCGACTGCATGTCCAGGTCCGACAGGCCCCAGTCCTGCTGGATCCGCTTGCGGCGCAGCCGCGGCAGCTCCGGCAGGGCGGCCTTCAGCTCGGCCACCCAGGCGGTGTCCGGCGCGAGCGGCACCAGGTCCGGCTCCGGGAAGTACCGGTAGTCGGTGGCGGTCTCCTTGGACCGGCCCGGGGTGGTGTCGCCGGTGTCCTCGTGGAAATGCCGGGTCTCCTGGGTGATCCGGCCCCCCGCGTCCAGCACGGACGCCTGGCGCAGCATCTCCGAGCGGACCGCCCGCTCGACCGAGCGCAGCGAGTTGACGTTCTTGGTCTCGGTGCGCGTGCCCCACTCCTCGCCCGGCAGGTTCAGCGAGGTGTTGACGTCGCAGCGCAGCGAGCCCTCCTCCATCCGGACGTCGGAGACGCCCAGGGAGCGGATCACGTCGCGCAGCTCGGCGACGTACGCGCGGGCGACCTCCGGCGCGAGCGCGCCGGTGCCCGGGATCGGCTTGGTGACGATCTCGACCAGCGGGATGCCGGCCCGGTTGTAGTCGACGAGCGACTCGGTGGCGCCGTGGATCCGGCCGGTGGCGCCGCCGACGTGCAGCGTCTTGCCGGTGTCCTCCTCCAGGTGCACCCGCTCGATGCCGATGCGCACCAGCTCGCCGTTGACCTCGACGTCCAGGTAGCCGTCGAAGCAGAGCGGCTCGTCGTACTGGCTGATCTGGAAGTTCTTCGGCATGTCCGGGTAGAAGTAGTTCTTCCGGGCGAACCGGCACCACTCGGCGATCGAGCAGTTGAGCGCCAGACCGATCCGGATCGTCGCCTCGATGGCGGCCTTGTTGGCCACCGGCAGCGAACCGGGCAGGCCCAGGCAGACCGGGCAGACCCGGGTGTTCGGCTCGCCGCCGAAGTCGGTCGGGCAGCCGCACCACATCTTGGTGTTCGTGCCCAGCTCGACGTGGGTCTCCAGGCCGATCACCGGTTCCCAGCGCGCCACGACCTCGTCGTACGCGGGCAGTGTCGTCGTCATCTGCTCCTGCCTCACAGTGCCGGTGGGGTGAACGTGCCGACCGTCGACTCCAGCGCGGCGGCGACCCGGTACATCCGGTCGTCGGCCATGGTCGGGGCCATGATCTGCAGGCCGACCGGGAGCCCGTCGGACAGACCGCACGGGACCGAGATCGCCGGGCCGCCGTACAGGTTCGTCGGAATGGTGAACAGGTCGGCCAGGTACATCTGGTAGGGGTCGGACGTGCGGGCCCCGATCGGGAACGCCACGAACGGCGTGGTCGGCGAGATCAGCGCGTCCACCTGCTCGAACGCGGCGGTGAAGTCGCGGGTGATCAGGGTGCGGACCTTCTGCGCCTGGCCGTAGTAGGCGTCGTAGTAACCCGAGGAGAGGGCGTACGTGCCGATCATGATGCGGCGCTTGACCTCCGGGCCGAAGCCGGCCTCCCGGGTCAGCGACATGACCTCCTCCAGGGACCGGTTGCCGTCGTCGCCGACCCGCAGGCCGAACCGGACGCCGTCGAACCGGGCCAGGTTGGAGGAGCACTCGCTCGGCGCGATCAGGTAGTAGGCCGGCAGCGCGTACCCGAAGTGCGGGCAGGAGATCTCCACGATCTCCGCGCCCAGCTTGGCCAGGGCCTCCACCGACTCGCGGAACGCGGCCATCACGCCCGGCTCGGCGCCCTCGCCGGTGAACTCGGTGACCACACCGAGCCGCACGCCGGTCAGGTCACCGCTCGCGCCCAACCGGGCCGCGCCCACCACGTCCGGCACCGGGGCCGGGATCGAGGTGGAGTCGCGCGGGTCGTGGCCGCCGATCACCTGGTGCAGCAGCGCGGCGTCGAGCACGTTGCGGGCGCACGGGCCGGGCGTGTCCAGCGACGAGGAGAACGCGACCAGGCCGTACCGGGAGGTGCCGCCGTAGGTGGGCTTGGCACCGACGGTGCCGGTGACCGCGCCGGGCTGGCGGATCGAACCGCCGGTGTCCGAGCCGATCGACAGCGGCGCCTCGTACGCGGCCAGCGCCGCGGCGCTGCCGCCGCCGGAGCCGCCGGGGATCCGCTCCAGGTCCCACGGGTTGCGGGTCGGGCCGTACGCGGAGTATTCGGTGGAGGAGCCCATGGCGAACTCGTCCATGTTGGTCTTGCCGAGCATCACCGTGCCGGCGGCGCGCAGCCGCTCGACGATCGTCGAGTCGTAGGGCGGGCGCCAGCCCTCCAGGATCTTCGACCCGACGGTGGTGGGCACGCCCTTGGTGGTGAGCACGTCCTTCACCGCGACCGGCACGCCGGCCAGCGGGCCCAGCTCCTCGCCGGCGGCCCGACGCTCGTCCACGGCCCGCGCGGCGGCCAGCGCCCCCTCGGTGTCGACGTGCAGGAAGGCGTGCACCCGGTCGTCGACCGCGCCGATCCGGTCCAGGTGGGCCCGGGTGACCTCGACCGCGGAGGTCTCGCCGCTGGCCACCAGACCGGCGAGGTCGACGGCGCTGAGCTTGGTCAGGTCGGTCACGATGCCACATCCTCGTCCAGGATCCGCGGGACGCGGAACCGCTGCTCCTCGGCGTCGGGCGCGCCCGACAGCACCTCCTGCGGGGTCAGACTCGGCGTCACCACGTCCTCGCGGAGCACGTTGGTCAGCGGCACCGAGTGGGACGTCGGCGGGATGTCCGCCGCGGCGACCTCGCCGACCTGCGCGACCGACTGGAGGATCACGTCCAGCTGACCGGCGAAGGTGTCCAGCTCCTCCTCGGTGACGGCGAGCCGCGACAGTCGCGCGAGGTGCGCGACCTCCTCGCGGGAGATGGCGGCCATCGGGTGCCCCCTTCGTGGCTGTCCTGAGACGTCTAGGTGTGCCGGCCGCGCGCGACGACTGAGCGATGACGCGCGGTGACCGGAGCGAGTCTATTGTCCCGCGCTCACGACGACGCCTTCGACTCCCCCTCCGGGCCGCCCCGGCCGCCCGCCTCGGCGACCGCCGGACGCACCGGGCGGTAACGCGACAGCCAGGCGGCCAACTCCTCCGCCGGCATCGGCCGGGCGTGGAACCAGCCCTGCGCCACGTCGCAACCGGCGGCGTGCAGCAGCCGCCAGGTGCGCTCGTCCTCCACGCCCTCGGCCACCACCCGCAGCCCGAGCGCGCCGGCCAGCTCGATCATCGAGCGGACGATCGCCGCGTCGTCCGGGTCGTCGGCCATCCCCAGCACGAACGACCGGTCCACCTTCACCTCGGACAGCGGCAGCCGGCGCAGGTGCTGCAACGAGGAGTAGCCGGTGCCGAAGTCGTCCAGGGCGATGCCGACCCCGATCCGGTGCAACTGGGTGATGCTGGCCAGCACCCGCCGGGGGTCGGCCATCAACGCCCCCTCGGTGATCTCCACCTGGAGCCGCGCCGGCGGCACGCCGTAGCGGGCCAGCCGGTCGGCGATCTGGTCGGCGATCTCGCCGGTGTGCAGGTCCCGGACGCTGACGTTGAGCGCGGCGCGCAGCGTGAGCCCGGCCGCGGACCACTTGGCGAGCTGCTCCACCACGTCGTCCACCACCCGCCGGGTGAGCAGCCGCATGACCGCGCTCTGCTCGGCGACCTGGATCAGCTCACCCGGGTCGACCATCCCGCGGCGCGGGTGCCGCCACCGCAGCAGCGCCTCGACGCCGACCACCTCGCCGGTCGCGATGGCGATCTGCGGCTGGTAGTACATGGTGATCTCACCCGGGTCGTCCGCCTCGCGCACCGCGGGCCGGTCGGTGGTGGCGGGCCCGGTCGGTGTGCCCCCGGACGTCACGACGGCCTCGGTGGCGTGGGCGGCCCGGGCGGCGGGCGCCGTCTCCGTGGCCGTCGCCGCGTGGGCGGGCGGTGGGACCTCGGCCGTGGTCCCGGCCGAGGTGGCGTCACCGCCGGCCCGGGCCGCCGAGCCGGCGGGCGTGCCGGCCCGGGCACCGCGGCGGCGGGTCGGGTCGGCGCCGGTGAGGATCTGCTCGATCAGCTCGTCGCCGGGCCGCGTCTCCACGCGTTCCCGGCGGCGCCGCAGCCGCCACCGGGCCGATCCACCGCCGGGCCGGACCCCGCCCCGGCCGTCGTCGCGGCCCGGCCGCGCGTCGGGGGCCGGCCGGCCGTCGTGCGCCGGTCGGGCGGCGGGCAGGTCCGGCGCCAGCACCGCGCCGTCACCCCCGCGTACGCCGACCGGCTCCCCGGCCGGCGGCGACTCCAGCACCCGGCGCAGGTCGGCCAGGAGACTCAACCGTTCCGCCGAGTTGTGGTCGGACTCCGGCGCGTAGACCGCGACGGTGTCGTTGCGGTGCTTGGCGTCGTACATCGCGACGTCGGCGTGCCGCATCAGGGTGGCGAAGTCCTCGCCGTGGTCGGGGAAGAGCGCGACGCCGATGGAGCCGCCCACGTCCAACGGCAGCCCGTCCAGCGGCACCGGCTCGGCGAGCGCGGCGACCACCCGGTCGGCCCGCTCGCGGGCCTCGTCGAGGCCGGCCAGCCGGGGTACGACGATGGCGAACTCGTCCCCGCCGAGGCGTGCCACCAGGTCCCGTTCGCCGACCACGTCGATCAGGCGGGCGCTCACCTCGACCAGCAGTCGGTCGCCGACCGCGTGCCCGAGCGCGTCGTTGACGTGCTTGAACCGGTCGAGGTCGAGCAGCAGCAGGGCCAGGTGGGCGGCCGGCTCGCCACGGGCGGCCCGTTCGGCGTGCAGGTGCACCTGCTCGGCCACCTCGGTGAGCAGCGCCTTGCGGTTGGGCAGCCCGGTGAGCGGGTCCACGTCGGCGAGCTGTTCCCGCTCGGCGGAGAGCCGGGCCATCCGGTAGACCGCGAACAGCGGAACCAGCACCAGCGGGATCAGCGCCGCGCTGGCCCGGGCGGCGGCCACCAGCACCGGCGCGAGCAGCAGCAGCGAGCCGGTGGAGAGCAGCTCATAGGCCAGCCCGTGCCGGACGCTGGGCCACCACCGGTCGCCGAAGCGCAGCCGGATGGCGGTGGTGACCAGGCCGTAGTTGACCACGAACCAGGCCACCGTGGCGCCACCCACCGCTGCCACGTCGGTCCAGTGCAGCCGACCGCCGCCGAACAGCTCACCCGGGCCGAGCCGGGTGACGGCGTACGCGGCGGCGAGCGCGCAGGCGTACTGGGCGGCGTTGAAGGCGGTGCGCCAGGGGGCGTAGCCGAGGCGCCAGCCGGAGACGGCCACCGCGACGGCCTGCACCGCGACGGCCGGGCCGAGCCCCCAGCCGAGCAGGATGGCGAAGGTGAAGCAGGTCGATGGGAAGACCGCCGAGGTCTGCCGCCGGCCGGGCGGGACGAACGGTCGGGCGTCGCAGGCGACGGCGAGCGCCGCCATGGTCCAGAATGCGGCCGGCAGCTCGGTCAGCCGGTCGGGGAGCGCGACGAGCGGCCCGACCGAGACGAGCAGGGCGAGCACGCCGACGCCGGCGACGAAGCCGAAGAACGGCCCGGTCCGCCCGGGCGGGACGGAGTTGCGCGGGTCGCCGTTCTCCATCGCACCTCCCGGAAGCGGCATCGGCACGCGCGGTCACGCGCCGTACGCCAATGAAACGCCCTCCGGGTCGATTTCCCCGACACGACAGTCACGAATCGGTCGTAGTCGTAATTAAGTTGGTATACGGCGCAGCCGTCGCCAGGGCCGGGGTCAGTCCTCCACCCGGGCCACCGCGCGGGCCGCCTCGGGGCCGGACTCCAGCAGCACCCGGAACCCGTCCTCGTCGAGGATCGGCAGCTTCAGGGTGGCCGCCTTGTCGGCCTTGGACCCGGGGTTGTCGCCGACCACCACGAAACCGGTCTTCTTGGAGACCGATCCGGTCACCTTGCCGCCCCGGCTCTGGATCGCCTCGGCGGCCTGGTCGCGGCTGAATCCGGCCAGCGTGCCGGTGACCACCACGGTCACCCCGTCGAGCGGTCGCGGGCCCTCGTCGCCGGCCTCCTCGGCCATCCGGACGCCCGCCTCGGCCCACTTGCGGACCACGTCGCGGTGCCAGTCGACGGCGAACCACTCCTTCAGGCTGGCCGCGATGGTCGGGCCGACGCCGTCCACCGAGGACAGCTCTTCCTCGGACGCCTCCTCGATCGCCGGGATCGAGCGGAAGTGCCGGGCCAACGCCTGGGCCGCGGTCGGGCCGACGTGCCGGATGGAGAGCGCCACCAGCACCCGCCACAGGTCGCGCTCCCGCGCCACCGCGAGGTTGTCGAGCAGCTTGGTGGCGTTGCTGCCGAGGCTGCCGTCCTTGTTGACGAAGAACGGCGAGCGGCTCAACTGCTCGGCGTCGAGACCGAACAGGTCGCCCTCGTCGGCGATGATCCCGGCGTCGAGCAGCGCGGCCGCGCCCTTGTAGCCGAGCACCTCGATGTCGAACGCCCCGCGGCCGGCCAGGTGGAAGACCCGTTCCCGCAGTTGCGCCGGGCAGCTGCGGGAGTTGGGGCAGCGGATGTCGACGTCGCTCTCCTTGGCCGGCGCGAGTGGCGTGCCGCAGGCCGGGCAGGTGGTCGGCATGACGAACGGGCGGGCGTCGGGCGGCCGCAGCTCGACCACCGGGCCGAGCACCTCGGGGATCACGTCGCCGGCCTTGCGCAGCACCACCGTGTCGCCGATGAGCACGCCCTTGCGCTCGACCTCGCGGGCGTTGTGCAGCGTGGCCAGCGCGACTGTGGAGCCGGCCACCCGGACCGGCTCCAGGACGGCGAACGGGGTGACCCGCCCGGTGCGCCCGACGTTGACGTCGATGTCGAGCAGCGTGGTGTTGACCTCCTCCGGCGGGTATTTGAAGGCGATCGCCCAGCGCGGCGCGCGGCTGGTCGAGCCGAGGCGCCCCTGGATGGAGACCGGGTCGACCTTGACCACCACGCCGTCGATCTCGTGCTCGACGTCGTGCCGGTGCTCGGCGTACCAGGCGATGTATTCCGCCACGCCGGCCAGGTCGGGCACCACCCGCCAGCGGTCGCTGGTGGGCAGCCCCCACGCCCGCAGCGCGGCGTAGGACTCGGACTGGGCCGCGGGCTGGAAGCCCTTGCGCGCGCCGATGCCGTGCACCACCAGGCGCAGCGGGCGGGAGGCGGTGACCCGCGGGTCCTTCTGCCGGAGGCTGCCGGCGGCGGCGTTGCGCGGGTTGGCGAACGGGGCCTTGCCCTGCTCGACCAGGCTCGCGTTGAGGTCGGCGAACGCGGCCACCGGGAAGTAGATCTCGCCGCGCACCTCGATCAGTTCCGGCACGTCGGGGAAGTCGTCGGACGGGGTCAGCCGGGCCGGCACACCCTTGATGCTGCGCACGTTGGCGGTGACGTCCTCGCCGGTGCGCCCGTCGCCCCGGGTGGCGGCGCGCACCAGCCGGCCCTTCTCGTAGGTCAGGTTGATGGCCAGCCCGTCGACCTTCAGCTCGCACAGGTAGGGCACCGGGCCACCGGCGTCGCGCTCGACCCGCTCGGCCCAGGCGGCCAGCTCCTCGTCGGCGAAGGCGTTGTCGAGCGAGAGCATCCGTTCGGCGTGGGTGACCGGGGTGAAGTCGGTGGAGAAGGTGCCACCGACCCGCTGGGTGGGCGAGTCGGGGGTGCGCAGCGCCGGGTATTCGGCCTCCAGCGCCTCCAGCTCACGCAGCTGCCTGTCGAACTCCGCGTCGGTGACGGTCGGCGCGTCCAGCACGTAGTAGCGGTACTGGTGCTCGGTGAGCTCCTGGCTCAGCAGGGCGTGCCGCTCCCGGGCCTCCGGGGTCGGCTCGGCGCCCGCCGCCGCCTCCTGGGCGGCGTCGACCGCCGAGGGAACCGCTTCTTCGGACACGCCGCCGTCTTCGGACACGCTGTCGACCTCCCGTGCTCGTGCTACCCCCGCACCGTAGCGGTCGGGGGTGACAACCGTCCGGCCACCCGCGCTGACCAGGCGACCCGGCGCGGACCCGGCGCGCGTCGCGCCATCGGGCGGGCCGGCCCCGGCCGTGCGACGATCGCGGCGGCGGCGCTGGGCCGGAACGGACGGAAGGCGGGGTACGGATGCGCGACGGGCTGATCTGGGCACTGGTGATCGTGGTCTGCGTGGCCGCCGGCTGGCTGTGGAGCGAGTGGCGCCGCCGGTCCACCGGGACCGGCCCGCGTACCCGGTCGGCCGACCGACGTCGCCCGGGCACCGGGCGGCCCGAGCGTGGTCCCCGGGGCGGCCGGACCGGCGCGCCGCCGAGGCCGCGCGACGGCGGCGCGCCGGCCGGAGACCGGCCCCGGCCCGGCGAGATCTGGTGGGCCGACGTGCCCTACGCGGACGGGACCGGTTCGAAGGTGCGCCCCTGCCTGGTGCTGCGGGTCGACGGCCGGGACGCCGACGTCCTGAAGATCACCAGCCAGGACAAGTCGGACCGGGACGACCACCTGCCGATCCCGACCCGCAGCTGGGACCCGGGCGCGGACCACGACAGCTTCCTCGACGTCAGCGAGCCGATCCCGGTGCCGCTGGACGCGTTCGCCGACCGCGCCGGCACCTGCGACCCCGACCTCTGGCGCGGCGTCCGCCGGCTCCCCCACCTGGCCGCCTGAGCCGGGGGACGACGGCCGCTCAGTCGAGCGCGCCGGCGAGCGCGCCGAGCTGGTCGGCGTACTCGATCCGGTCGGCCCACCCGGCCGGCCAGGCCGCCATCCCGTGCGCGGCCCCGACGAACGCGCCGGCCAGCGCGGCGATGGAGTCCGAGTCGCCGGCGGTGGTGGCGCCCCGGGCCAGCGCGCCGACCGGGTCGTCGGGGTGCCGCAGCGCGCAGAGCAGCGCGGTGGCGAGCGCCTCCTCGGCGATCCACCCCTCGCCGGTGAGCCGGCACGGGTCGCCGCCGTCGTCGGGGCGGGCCAGCGCCGCCTCCAGCCGACCCAGCACCCGCAGGCAGTCGTCCCAGCCCCGGGCCGCGAACTCGGCCGCGCTGCGCTCACCCGGACGCTGCCACAGGTCGCCGAGCCAGTCGTCCCGGTAGACCGTGCGCTGCTCGTGGGCCCGGTCGGTGAGCAGGCCGGGCAGCTCGGGCAGCGCCGCGCCGTCGCGCAGCAGCCGGACCGCGTACGCGGTCAGCTCGCTCGCCGCCAGGGCGGTCGGGTGGCCGTGGGTGAGGCCGGCCTGGAACTGCGCCAGCCCGGCGAGGGTGTCGAGATCGACGTCGAGCAGCCCGACCGGGGTGACCCGCATGTTCGCCCCGCAGCCCTTCGAGCCGGCCACGGTGGCCTCCTGCCAGCGGGTGCCCCGGTCCAGCTCGGCACAGGCTCGCAGGCACGTCATGCCGGGGGCGCGGTTGTTCTCCGGGCTGGCCGCCCAGTCGAGGAAGCGCTGCCGCAGCAACGGCTCCACCGCCTCGGCGGTGAGGGCCGGCGCGTCATGCACCGCCCAGGCGACCGCCAGCGCCATCTGGGTGTCGTCAGTGACCAGCGCCGGGTCACCCTCCAGCTCGCGCGGACCGGCCGGGCCGTAGCGCCGGACGATCTCGGTGACGGTGAGGAACTCGGTCGGCTTGCCCAGGGCGTCGCCGTAGGCCAGGCCGAAGAGCGACCCGGCGGCGCGGCGGGGGGTGGAGGCGGTCACGGTGGCGATCATGCCCCGACCGCGCAAACCCGGGCCGGTCAGTCCCAGCAGAGGCAGAACGGGTGGCCGGCCGGATCGGCGTAGACCCGCCAGCCGTCACCCTCGCCGCGCAGCCGCCGCGCCCCGAGCGCCAGCGCCGCCTTCTCGGCCGCCTCGATGTCGTCAACGGTCACGTCCAGGTGGAACTGCTGCGGACGCTCCGGGTCGGGCCACGCCGGGGCGCGCAGGTCGAGCGCCTTCTGGAAGGCGAGGCGGGGCTGGTGCCCGGGCGGGCCGCCGAGCACCACCCAGTCGTCGCCCTCGGAACTCTCCTCGATCACCGGCAGGCCGAGCAGCTCGGCGTAGAAGCCGGCCAACGCACGCGGGTCAGGGCAGTCGATCACCGTGGAACGCAGTCGTCCGATCATGCCGGTCATCCTGCCCCCGGGGTACGACGGGAAACGTCACTCCTCGGCGAGCCGCCGCCCGGCGTCCCGGCAGGCGGCCAGCACCGCGCGGGCGTACGCCGGGGTCGCGCCGGCCAGGCCGCACGCGGGGGTGACCACCACCTGCTCGGCGAGCCGGCGACGGGGGAAGCCGAGCTGGTCCCAGACCCGGCGGACCCGGGCGGCCACCTCGGCGGACGTGGGCGCCCGCCCACCGGCCGGCGGCAGCGTCGGCGCGGCGCCGGCGAGCAGCCCGAGCCCGGCGTCGATCGCCTCGCCGAGCGGGTCCAGGTCGGTGAGCAGCGACAGGTCGAGGGCGACGCCGACCGCCCCGGCGGAGCGGATCAGCTCCAGTGGCACGTCCGGCGCACAGCAGTGCACCAGCGTGGGCGCCCCGGCCGCCTCGATCACGCCACCCAGCAGCGCCCGGGCCACCTCGCCCTCCACCGGACGGTGGGTGCCGAGCCCGCTCTCGGTGGGCACGCGGCCGGCCAGCACCGCCGGCAGGGACGGCTCGTCGAGCTGGAGCAGCACCGAGGCGCGGGGCAGCCGCCGGGCCACCGCCGCGACGTGCCCCCGCAGCCCCTCGCCCAGTGAGCCGGCGAGGTCGCGTACCGCGCCGGGGTCGCGCAGCAGCCGACCGCCGATCGGCAGCTCCAGCGCGGCGGCCAGGGTGAACGGGCCGGCGGCCTGGACCTTGACCGGACCGGCGTACTCCTCGGCCTGCTCGGCGAGCTGGTCGAGGTCGCGTTCCATCAGGTCCCGGGCCCGGCGCAGGTCGCGGCCGGGGCGCGGGGCGATCCGCCAGCGGGCCGCGTAGAGCTCGACCGGAAGCTCGACCAGCAGGCCGGCGGTGCGCCCGAGCAGGTCCGCGCCGGGGCCCCGGGCGGGCAGCTCCGGCAGGTGCGGCAGTGCCGGCAGCTCACCGAGCACGATCCGCTGCGCCTCGGCGATGTCGGTGCCGGGCAGCGAACCGATCCCGGTCGCCGCGCCGGTGGGCCAGGGCCACGCCTGCTCAGTCACCGCCGCAGCCTATCCGCTGCCTCCGGCCGGGCGCGGGGGGACGCGGGCCCGGGGCCGACGCCCCCTCGCCCGCCACGACGGCGCGATCTGGCAGCCTGCACCGGTCACGCGGCACGTGGACGCACCGTCCCCACACATCGGGCACTGCCCGCCCCCGTCCGCGCGGGACCGGCGGCGGATGGTCGCTCGGAGCACGCTTTCGAGCTGATATCAGGAACGACTCAGCGGGCCCGCGCGGCGGTTGAGTCGTCTGCGCTATCAGCTCGAAAGGCGACCGTCGGGCACGCCGACGGCCTGCCGGAGCGACCCGGGCGACCCGGGCGACCCGGGCGACCCGGGCGACCTGGGCGGAGCAGATCGGCACGGCGGCGGGCGTCAACCTCGACGGCCAGCTCCGGGGGCGCGCTCCCGCCCCCGGCTGGCCCGGCCCGTCGCGGCCGGGTCCACGCGGCCAGGGTCCGGCGGCCAGGACCCACGCGGCCAGGGACCCGCGGCCAGGGGCCCGCCGCCGGGGACCCGCCGCCCGGGGACCGCGGTCAGGCGGTGATGGTGGCGGAGCCGAGGACCACGTCGCCGGCCGGGTCCGGCCGGTAGGCCACGATGGCCTGACCGGCGGCGACCCCGCGGACCGGGCGACGCAGCGACGCGCGCAGGCCGTCGGCGTCCACCGAGACGGCGGCCGGGACCACGTCGCCGTGCGCCCGCAACTGCACCTCGCACTCGATCGGCCCGTCCGGGCGCGGCCCGCCGGTCCAGACCGGCCGCAGGGCACGCACCGAGGAGACCTCCAGCGCCTCGGCCGGGCCGACGGTCACCGTGTTGGTCGTCGGGGTGATGGAGAGCACGTAGCGCGGCCGGCCGTCCGGCGCCGGCCGGTCCAGGTGCAGCCCGCGCCGCTGTCCGACGGTGTACTGGTAGGCGCCGCTGTGGCTGCCCACCACCGCGCCGGTGAGCGCGTCCACGACCTGGCCGGGGGCCTCGCCCAGCCGCTCGGCCAGGAAGCCGCGGGTGTCGCCGTCGGCGATGAAGCAGATGTCGTGCGAGTCCGGCTTGTCGGCGACGGCGAGGCCGCGCCGGGCCGCCTCCGCGCGGACCTCGGCCTTGGTCGAGTCGCCCAGCGGGAAGACCGACCGGTCGAGCTGCGCGCGGGTCAGCACCGCGAGGACGTACGACTGGTCCTTGGCCGCGTCGACGCTGCGCCGCAGCAGTCCGTCCGGGCCCAGCCGGGCGTGGTGGCCGGTGACCACGGCGTCGAAGCCCAGGGCCACGGCCCGGTCCAGCACCGCGGCGAACTTGATCTTCTCGTTGCAACGCAGGCACGGGTTCGGGGTACGGCCGGCCGCGTACTCGGCGACGAAGTCGTCGACCACGTCGTCGTGGAACCGGTCCGCCATGTCCCACACGTAGAACGGGATGCCCAGCACGTCGGCGGCCCGCCGGGCGTCCCGGGAGTCCTCCAGCGTGCAGCACCCCCGCGCGCCGGTGCGGTAGGTCTGCGGGTTGCGGGCCAGCGCCAGGTGCACCCCGGTCACGTCGTGCCCGGCCTCCACCGCCCGCGCCGCCGCCACGGCGGAGTCCACTCCGCCCGACATCGCCGCCAGAACCCTCACCGGCCCACTCCCCTCGTCCTCACCGAGGGTATCCGGGTCAGCGGGGCGTACGGAGGGCGGCCGCGCGGCGGGCCCGCTCCACGGCGGCCGGCAGCGCGGCGATCAGCGCGTCCACGTCGGCGCCGGTGCTGGTGTGCCCCAGCGTGAACCGCAGCGAGGACCGGGCCCGGTCGTCGTCGGCGCCCATGGCCAGCAGCACGTGCGAGGGCTGGGCCACGCCGGCCGAGCAGGCCGACCCGGTCGAGCAGGCGATGCCCTGGGCGTCGAGGAGCAGCAGCAACGCGTCGCCCTCGCAGCCGGGGAAGGAGAAGTGCGCGTTGCCGGGGAGCCGGTCGGCCGGGTCGCCGTTGAAGACCACCTCGGGGACCGCCCGGCGGACCCGCTCGACCAGCTCGTCGCGGAGCGCGGCGATCCGGGCCGCGTACTCCTGCTGGTTCTTGACCGCGGCCTCGACGGCGACCGCGAACGCGACGATGCCGGCCGTGTCCAGGGTGCCGGAGCGCACGTCGCGCTCCTGGCCGCCGCCGTGCAGCAGCGGGGTGGCGGCGACGTCGCGGGCCAGCAGCAGCGCGCCGACGCCGGCCGGGCCGCCCAGCTTGTGCCCGGTCACGGTGAGCGCGGACACGCCGCTCGCGGCGAAGTCGACCGGAACCTGCCCGACCGCCTGGATCGCGTCGGTGTGGAACGGCACCCCGCGCGCGGCGGCGACCGCGGCCAGCTCGGCCACCGGCTGGACGGTGCCCACCTCGTTGTTCGCCCACATCGCCGTGACCACCGCCACGCGGTCGCCGTGCTCGGCCAGCTCGGCCCCCAGCCGCTCCGGGTCGAGCCGCCCGGCGGCGTCCACCGGCAGCCAGCCGACCTGCGCGCCCTCGTGCGCGACCAGCCAGTCGACCGCGTCGAGCACGGCGTGGTGCTCGACCGCGCTGGAGACCACCCGGACCCGCTCGGCCCGGTCGGCCCGCCGGGCCCAGAAGATGCCCTTCACGGCGAGGTTGTCGCTCTCCGTGCCACCGCCGGTGAAGATCACCTCGGAGGGGCGGGCGCCGAGCGCGGCGGCCACCCGCTCCCGGGACTCCTCCACCCGCCGTCGGGCACGGCGGCCCGCCGCGTGCAGCGACGACGCGTTGCCCACCTCGCGGGCGGTGGCGACGTACGCCTCGAGTGCCTCGTCGAGCATCGGGGTCGTCGCCGCGTGATCCAGGTATGCCATCACCGTTCAGCCTAACGGCCGGTGGGCGCGCCACCGGGGGCCGGACCACCCGTCCCGCACCGCGGTGGGACAGGTGGTCCGACTCCTCATGAGGGGACCGCGGTGACGACGATGTTGTCCCGGTAGTGCCGGGTCTTCGGGTCGAACGGACCGCCGCAGGTGATCAGCGTGAGACGCGGACTGCCGTCCCGGGCGAAGTACCGGTCCAGCGGAATCTTCGTCTTCGTGTACTCCTCCCGGGCCACCACCCGGTAGCGGCGCTCCTCGCCGTCCGAGCCGGTGGCGGTGAGCGTGTCTCCCCGGTCCAGCTCACGCAGCCGGAAGAACGCTCCCTTGCCCTGTTCGGCGCTGTCCACGTGCCCGGCGATGACCACCGAACCGGCGCCGGACTCCAGGCCCGGGCCGTAGCGGTACCAGCCGACCTGGTCCACGCTCGGCGGCACCTCGAACTCGTTCGTGCGGTCGTTGATGCCGACCGGGTTCACCGTGGCGGTGACCTTGATCGGCGGGATGCTCAGCCGGACCGGGGGCACTGTCGTGCCGTCCGCCGGGAGGGTACCGGCGTTCACCGGCACCGACGCGTCCCCGGCCGCCGTGGGCGTGGCCGACGGGGCGGGCGTGGAGCTGGCCAGGGCCGCCGCCTCGTCGGCCCCGACGTCCTCGGCGGGTTGCGAACCGCAGGCCACCAGGGCCGCGACGGAGAGCGCGGCGGCGCCGGCGGCCATCGCCGCCAGCGCCCCGCGGTTGCGCACCGTCACCGGCGACCGGCCCGGGCGGTGGCCACCCGCGCCCCGCCGCCGACCAGCAGCAGCACGCCGGCGCCGGCCAGCACGTACCACCAGGTGTCCACGCCGGTGCCGGCCTGACCGCCGGTGCCGCTGGGCACGCCGCCCGGCGCCGAGTGCAGACCGCTGATGGTCTGCGCGACCAGGTCCAGGTTCTTGGCGTCGGCGGAGCCGATCGCGTAGACGATGGTGGCCGTGCCCTCCTTGAGGTTCAGGTCGGCCGGGCCGATGGCGACGGTGTCGGTGCCGGCGAGCACCACGTCCGCCTTCACGGAGCCGGCGGCCACGTCGGCCTTGGCCTCCTTCGGGTTGGTCAGGCCCTCGAAGACCGGCTTGCCACCGGCCCGCACGTCGACGGCCGGCGCGGCGGCGGTGTGCCGGACGATCAGCCGGGCCTTGCCGGCGCCCACCTTGGACACGTCGTTGACGAACGGGGTGATCTGCGGCTTGCCGTCGGCGCTCAGGTGGGCGGCGAGGCTGATGTTCGCCCCGCCCGGCACCTCGGCGTCGTCGACCTTGAGGATCGCCTTGTCGATCGCCTCACCGGGCTTGGTCAGGGCGATGTCGTACTCCCCCTCGGGCAGGGTCAGCGGGCCGGCCACGTCGCCGGGCTTGAAGTTGTCCAGCGTCTTCTTGCCGTTGACGTACACGTCGACCGGGGTGTCCGGGATGCCGTGCACCACGGAGACCTTCGACGAGGCGGCGTAGGCCGGGCTCATGGTGGCGGCGCCGACACCGGCGAAGGTGAGGGCGGCCACCGCGCCGCCCGCGGCGACCCGACGGAACATGGCGAGCTGCATTGTCTGCCTCCTGGTAGTTGGTACTGATTCGTCAGGCCTGGCTTGCAGAACGGGTTACGCCGGCTCCCGCACCCCCGGATGCGCCCCGGATCCGATTTCTTTTCTTCCTCCCGGACGCATCCGTCGACCCCCTCGGCGACGAAGAGAAGGTGACGAGCGTCGTGACGGACAGACCGGGAGCGTGGGGCGGTGACTGTGGGAGTTACAGTCGGGCATGCCCCACGGAAGGCGAGCCGCCCGGTGACGGCGGCCAGGCAGGGCCCCGAACCGCCCGGCGAGGACGACCTCGCGACGCGGTTCCGCGACGGCGACGAGGCCGCCCTGCGAGAGGCGTACGACCGGTACGGCCGAGCGGTGCTGCACCTGGCCACCACGACGCTGGTCAACCGGAGCGACGCCGAGGACGTGACGCAGGCGACCTTCGTGGCCGCCTGGCTCGGCCGGGAGACGTTCGACCCGGCGAAGGGATCACTCATCGGCTGGCTGCTCGGCATCGGGCGGCGCAAGGTGATCGACCGGATCCGGGCCTCGGCCCGGGAGACCCGGGTGGTCGAGACCGTCAGGCAACTGCCCGAGCCGGTCTCCACCGGCCCCGACCCCGACACGGTGGTCGACCGGCTGGTGGTCGCCGACGAGCTGGCCCGGCTCCCCGACGAGCAGCGTCGGATGCTGGAGCTGGCTTTCTACGACGACCTGACACACCAGCAGATCGCGACCGTGACCGGAGTGCCGCTCGGCACGGTCAAGAGCCATATCCGGCGCGGCATGCAGAGCCTGAAGCGCAGATGGGAGGTGGACGGTGCAGCACCTGGACCACGACCGGCTGGTCTTTCTGGCGCTCGGTGAGAGCGAGGCGGCCGACGGTGAAGCCACCCATCTCGACACCTGCGGGCACTGCCGGGGGGAGCTGGAGACGCTCCAGCACGTCGCCGGGCTGGGCGCCGGCACCCAGGGCCTGACCGACCTGCCCGACCCGCCGGAGCACGTCTGGCAGGGCATCGTCGCGGAGATCCGGGCCGCCGAGGAGCTGCCCACGTTGGCCGACCGGCGTCCGCCGCGCGCCGGCGAGCAGGTCGCGGTGCAGGATCGTCCGGTCACCACGGCACGTCGGCGTCGGGGGCGGCGCTGGCCGGGCTGGGCGACCACCGCGGTCACCGCCACCGCCGCCGCGGTGATCGGTGTGGCGGGCACGGTCGCGGTGCTCGGCACCGGCGGCGACGAACCCACGCCGCAGCCGACGGTGCTGGCCAGCGCGCCGCTGGCCGCGTTCGGGGCGACCCCGAAGGACGCCTCCGGCGACGCCCGGGTGCTCGGGGACAACCAGTTGCACCTGCACGTGGCGAATCTCCCGAACGTTCCGGGGTACTACGAGGTCTGGCTGATCGATCCCCGGACGATGGAGATGTTCTCGGTGGGTACGCTGAGCAACGGATCGGGGGACGCGCTGCTGCCCATCCCTCCGAACGTCGACCTGCGCACCTACTCGGTGGTCGACATCAGCGCCGAGCAGTACGACAACAACACCCGCCACTCCGGCGACAGCCTGTTGAGGGGCACCCTGACGGGCTGATCGGCGGGCCGGCTCAGCTCCCCGGCCCGCCGATCAGCTCCCGAAAGAAGAAGGCCGCCGCCCGGTGCACCGGGCGGCGGCCTTCGTTCGTGACCAGCGGTCACTTACGCTTGCGGATCTCCTCGGCAGCCTGCGGCACGATCTTGAACAGGTCACCGACCACGCCGTAGTCGGCCAGCTCGAAGATCGGCGCCTCGGCGTCCTTGTTCACCGCGACGATGGTCTTCGAGGTCTGCATGCCGGCCCGGTGCTGGATCGCGCCGGAGATGCCGAGCGCGACGTAGAGCTGCGGGGAGACGGTCTTGCCGGTCTGGCCGACCTGGAACTGGTGCGGGTAGAAGCCGGAGTCGACCGCCGCGCGGGACGCGCCGACCGCGCCGCCGAGCAGGTCGGCCAGCTCCTCGACCAGCTTGAAGTTGTCGGCGTTGCCGACGCCGCGACCGCCGGAGACGACCACCGACGCCTCGGTCAGCTCCGGGCGGGAGCCCTTCTGCTCGGCGACCCGCTCGACGACCTTGGCCAGCTTGTCCGCGTCGGTGACCGACACGGTGAGCTGCTCGACGGCCGGGGTGGCCGCGGCCGGGGTCGGGTTGAGCGAGTTGGGCCGGACGGTGACCAGCGGCAGGCCCTTGGTGACCTTGGACTTGACGATGGTGGAGCCGGCGAACGCGACCTGGGTCGCGGTGCCGTCGGCGTCCAGGGCGACCACGTCGGTCAGGATGCCGTTGTCCAGCTTGACCGCGAGGCGGGCGGCGATCTCCTTGCCCTCCTGCGACGAGGCGAGCAGCACGGCGGCCGGCTGCACGCGCTTGACCAGCTCGGCGACCACGGTGGCCTTCGGCGCCACCAGGAAGCCGTCGATCTCCTCGCCCTCGGCCGCGTAGATCTTCTCCGCGCCGTACTCGCCCAGCTTGGCGCTCAGCGCCTCGGCGGCGCCGGCGCCGCCGAGCACGACCGCGCTCGGCGTGCCCAGCTCGCGGGCGAGGGTGAGCATCTCCAGGGTGACCTTCTTGACGCCGAATTCCTTGGTGGCTTCGACGACGACGAGAACCTCAGACATGTCCAGACCTCTCACACGAACTTCTCGGTGGCGAGGAACTCGACCAGCTTGACGCCGCCCTCGCCCTCGTCGGTGATCTTCTCGCCGCCGGAGCGCGGCGGGCGCTTCGAGTGCTCTACCACGGCGCTGGTGGCGCCGTCGAAGCCCACCTCGGCCGGGGCCACGCCCAGGTCGCCCAGGGAGAGCGTCTGCACCGGCTTCTTCTTGGCGGCCATGATGCCCTTGAAGGACGGGTAGCGCGGCTCGTTGATGGTGTCCCAGACGGACACGACGGCCGGGGTCGAGGCGGTGACCACCTCGTAGCCCTCCTCGGTCTGCCGCTCGGCGGTCAGGGTCGAGCCGTCGACGGTGAGCTTGCGCGCGCCGGTGAGGGCGGCGACGCCCAGCCGCTCGGCGATCATGTGCGGCATGACCTGGACCCGACCGTCGGTCGACTCGGCGCCGCAGATGACCAGGTCGGCGTTGAGCTGCCCGAGGGCGGCCGCGAGCACCTTCGAGGTGGCCACGGCGCAGGAGCCGTGCAGCGCGTCGTCGACGACGTGGACGGCCTTGTCCGGCCCCATGGAGAGCGCCTTGCGGATCGACTCGGTCGCCCGGTCCGGACCCATGGTCAGGATGGTGACCTCGCCGCCGTGCGCCTCCTTGATCTTCAACGCCTCCTCGATGGCGTACTCGTCCATCTCGTTGATGACGTTGTTCGCCGAACCGCGGTCGACGGTGTTGTCGTCTGAACGCAGGTTGCGGTCCGCGCCCGAATCGGGCACCTGCTTGACGAGTACGACGATGTTCATCGCGCTTCGACGACCCTCCTGTTTGGTGTAGCGATCACTCGCCCGGTCACGGGCGCAGCCTCCCGCGTGACTTAACGGTCGGTCAACCGCAGGGTGCTGTGCACTTGCCCACGGGCCAATGTTACCCGCAAGTAGCATCGCCACCCCGGGGGCCCGGAGTGACGCAGCTCACCGCGCGCGGACCGGCCCCTCAGACCGGCTCGGCCAGCGCCCGCCTGATCTTGTCGATGGCCGCGGCCTCGGCCGGCTCGACCCCCCGGTGCGCCTCGGCCACCCGGTCCGCCGCGGCCAGCACCACCGACCGGTACGCCTCGACGTCCCCCGGCGACTTGGCCCGCAGGATCTCCACCGACCGACCCAGCGCGGGCAGCACGACGGACTCGACCTCCAACGCGGAGTCCCGGGGCAGCTGCGGCAGTGGCCCGGTGGTCAACGCCTCCTTGACCACGCCGCCGACGTCGGCCAGCGCGCCGGAGGCGGCGATGCTCTCCCGCACCATGGCCAGCACCCCGGGCACGGCGTTGGAGACCAGGAAGACGGCGCCGAACGCGCCGGTCTTCAGGGTGAGCTGCTCGTCCGCCGTCAACCGGTCCATGATCACGGAGTGTAGACGTAGGGCGTGGTGGTGGTGACCGCAACGAGCCCGAGCCGCTCCAGGATGGGTCGGCTGTCCGGCGAGCAGTCCACCTGCACCAGCGTCTTGCCGCGCTGCTGCGCCAGCCGCGCCCGGTACGCGACGAGCGCCCGGTAGATGCCCTTCTTCCGCCACTGCGGCAACGTCGAGCCGCCCCAGAGGCTGGCGAACCCGGTGCCCGCCTGGTAGCGGATCCAGCCGGCGCTGACCACCGTCTCGCCCGCCTCGGCCACCACGATCGTGATCGACTGCGGGTCGGCCTCGATCTCCCGGGCCAGCGCGTGGACGAGGTGGCTCCGGTCGTCGTGCCAGACCTCCTCCTCCATGGCGGCGATCCGCTCCAGGTCGGCCCGCCCGGTGACCTCGCGCAGGCGTACCCCCTCGGGGAGCACGGGGACGGCGGCGGCGAGCGGCGCCACCGGTCCGACCACGACGGTCTCCAGGTCCTCCGGGACGAAGCCGGCGGCGCACAGCCGGTCGGCGAGGTCGGCCGGCTCGTCGTGGCCGGCGAGCTTCCACTCGACCGCCTCGCCCCGGGCGCGGAAGAACTCGACCTGGCGCGCGATCAGCGCGTCCAGCTCGGCGCCGGCCAGGCCGTCCAGCGTCCGGTAGGTGATGAAGCCGCGCTGGTCCAGGCCGAGGACCCGGAACAGCGGCCCGTCCCGGTCCACGCTCACCCCGGCGGGCAGCGGGTCGGGCAGCTCCGGGCGGATCTGGCTGTCGTAGGCGTCGCGCAGACCGCGCGCGTCAAGATCGGTCATCCCCTCAGGCTAGGCGTGGGGCAAAGCGGATAATCGACGGCGTGTGGGAGTCGATCAGGCGCTGGTTCGACCCGCGCGAGCTGCGCTCGGTGGGCAGCCCGCCGGACTACCGTTTCTCGCTGGCCAACGAGCGGACGTTCCTGGCCTGGCTGCGGACCGGGCTGGCGCTGGTCGCCGGCGGGCTGGCCGCCGCCCAGTTCCTCCCGCCGCTGCCGCTGGTCCACCTGCGGGAGATCCTCGCCGTCGCGTTGCTGCTGCTCGGCGCGACCGTGTCGATCCGGGCGGTGGACCACTGGGCCCGCACCGAACGGGCCATGCGACTGGGCGAGGAGCTGCCGGCCTCCCGCTTCCCGGCCGTGCTCTCCCTGGTCGTCGCGCTCGGCGCGCTGGCCCTGGTGGTCGCGGTGCTGCTGCGGGGTGCGGGGTGACCCGGGATCCCGGGCTTCAGCCGGAACGCACCCGGCTGGCCTGGCGGCGGACGCTGCTCACGCTGACCGCCGTGCTGCTGCTCCAGCTCCGGCCGGCGTTCACCGGCCGGGTCGTCGACGCGGCGCTGGGCGGCGCGGCGGTCGTGGTCTGGCTGACCGTGCTGCTGGCGGACTGGCGTCGGGCCACCGGCGCCGGGCCGCGCCGGCTCGCCCGCTGGTCGGTGCCGCTGACCGCGCTCGGCGCGGCCGGGCTGGCGCTGCTCGGCGTCGCACACGTGCTCGGTGGGGTGCACTGACCCACCCGGGTGCGCCATCATGGGGCATGGCCCGCCTCTACGTGCTGCTCTTCCTGGCCCAGATCGTGCTCGCCGTCTGCGCGCTGATCAGCTGCCTCTCCGCCGAGGACGGGCAGGTCAAGGCGCTGCCCCGGATGGTGTGGGTGCTGGTGATCCTCTTCTTCCCGCTGATCGGCTCGATCGCCTGGTTCGTCGCCGGCCGCGAGCGCCCGGCCGGGTCGGCCGGCGTCCTCGGTGCCGGGAGTCCGGCCGCCCCGGCCCGCCGCCCGCTCGCGCCGGACGACGACCCTGACTTCCTCGCCTCGCTCGACAAGCGCTCCCGCGACGAGGACCAGGAACGCCTCCGCCGCTGGGAGGAGGACCTGCGCCGCCGCGAGCAGGAGCTGCGCGACCGGCCGGACGACCGGGACCGCCCGGAGGTCTGATCCGGCCCGGGCCGCCCGCCGGTCACCCGGCGAGCGGCCGTCGCGCTCAGGCCAGGTTCGACGAGCGGGGGTACGCGTCCGTCGGGTCGGTCAGCACGTTGACCAGGTACGGCACGCCGGCGTCGAACGCGCGGCCCAGCGCCGGCCCGAGGTCGGCGGCCTTCTCCACCGTCTCGCCCGCGCCGCCCAGCGCCTCGACCACCTTGTCGTAGCGCAGGCCGGGCTGGAGGTCGGCGGCGACGTCGTAGCCGTACATGGCCCGCATCGGGTGCTTCTCCAGGCCCCAGATGCCGTTGTTGCCGACCACGATCACCACCGGCAGCCGCTGCCGGGCCAGCGACTCCACGTCCATCAGCGAGAAGCCGGCCGCGCCGTCGCCCATCAGCACGCAGATCTGCCGGTCCGGGTGGCTGACCCGGGCGCCCATCGCGTAGCCCATGCCGGTGCCGAGGCAGCCGTACGGGCCGGGGTCGAGCCACGTGCCGGGCTGGGCGGGCTCCAGGTACTTGCCCGCGTACGAGACGAAGTCGCCGCCGTCGCCGATGGTGATGGCGTCCGGGGCGAGCACCTTGCGCAGCTCGCCGTAGATCCGGGCCGGCCGGATCGGGTCGGTCTCGGCGGCCATCTCCTCGCCGTCGCGGGCCTTCGCCGCGTCCTCGGCGGTGCGCAGCTCGGCGATCCAGTCGGCGTGGTCGGCCCGGTCGCCGGTGTGGTCGGCGAAGGCGCCGAGGATCAGCCGCAGGTCACCGGCGGGCGCGGCGGCCGGCTGCACGTGCGCGGCGCGCTGGCTGGGCGCGTCCACCACGTGCACCACCGTGGCGTCGCCGAAGTCGCCGAAGGAGAGCCGGAAGTCCAGCGGCGTGCCGACCACGACGACCACGTCGGCGCCCTTGAGCGCGACCCGGCGGGCCTTGGCGAAGGCGAGCGGGTGCGTCGGCGGCAGCGCGCCCCGACCCATGCCGTTGGTGAACACCGGCACCTGGAGGGACTCGGCGGCGGCGCGCAGCGCCTCGACGGCGTCCCCGGCGTACACGTCCGAGCCGGCGATGATCACCGGCCGGGACGCGCCGGCGATCAGGCCGGCCGCCCTGGCCACCTCGTCCGGGTCGGGCTCGATCGGCGCCGGCGCGGTGACCGCCGGCAGCTCGGCGTCGCCGACCGAGAAGACCGCCTCCAGCGGGAAGTCCAGGAAGACCGGGCCACGGTGCGGGGTGAGCGCGGTGGTCAGCGCCGCGGAGACGGCCCGCGGGATGTCGTCGGCGCTGAACACCGTCTCGGCGTGCTTGGTCACCGGGGCGACCAGCGGCAGGTGGTCCATCTCCTGGAGGCTGCCGGAGCCCCAGCGGAACTGCGGCGCCCGCCCGCCCATCACCAGCACCGGTGAGGCGTTGAAGAACGCGCTGGTCAGCCCGGAGACGCCGTTGGTGACGCCGGGGCCGGCGGTGAGCACGGCCAGGCCGGGGCGGCGCTGGAGCTTGGCCACCGCCTCGGCGGCGAACACGGCGGACTGCTCGTGCCGGACGTCGTAGAGGGGGAAACCCGCCTTGTGCGCGGCGTCGTAGAGCGGGAAGACGTGCCCGCCGGAGAGCGTGAACATCTCCCGTACGCCGTGCGCGCGCAACGCCGCGAGCGCCAGCTCGCCGCCGTGCCCCTCGAGGTGTTCCGTCATGCCACTCCCCTTCGTCGCCCGACCGGAGTCACACGCTACTGGCCGGTAGCGTGGATGTGAACAGCTCTCGCGTCAGCGGCCGGTGAAGCCCGGCTTGCGCTTCTCCACGAACGCCGCCATGCCCTCGCGCCGGTCGTCGGTGGCGAACAGCGCCGCGAAGAGCTGGCTCTCCCAGGCCAGGCCGGAGGTGAGGTCCATGTCCAGACCGCCGTCGACCGCCACCTTCGCCGCGCGCAGCGCCTGCACCGGCCCGGTCAGGAACGGCTTGACGTAGGCGACGGCAGCCTCGTAGACCTCGGCGGCCGGAACGACCTTGTCGGCCAGGCCGATGCGCAGCGCCTCCTCGGCGTCGACCATCCGCCCGGTCATGATCAGATCCTTGGCGCGGGCCGGACCGACCAGCCGGGCCAGCCGCTGGGTGCCACCGGCACCCGGGATGATGCCGAGCTTGATCTCCGGCTGGCCGAGCTTGGCGTCGGCGGCGACGATCCGCCAGTCGCAGGCCAGCGCCAGCTCGCAGCCGCCGCCGAGCGCGTACCCGGTGATCGCGGCGACGACCGGCTTGGGGATCCGGGCGATCGCGCCCAGCGCGCTGGAGAGGTCGGCAGCCCGCTCGGCCATGTCCACGTAGGACATGTCCGCCATCTCCTTGATGTCCGCGCCGGCGGCGAAGACCTTCTCCCCGCCGTACACGATGACGGCGCGGACCTCGGCGTCGGCGGTGGCGGCCGACGCCGCGGCGCGCAACTCCTCCTGCACCTGGGTGTTGAGCGCGTTCATCGGCGGCCGCTCCAGCCGGATGGTGCCGATGCCGTCCTTCACTTCCAGCCTGACGAACTCGCCCACGCTGCCCTCACTTCCGCGTCGAAGTAGCGTGCCAACCTTACGACCCGGATCGTTGGGGTAGACAGTGTGGTGTCGACGGCTCCGGGTCGCCGGCCACCGGGAGTGAGGCCATGATCACCTACTACGACGACCGGTCGGTCCAGGTCACGTCCACGACGGTACGGGTGGACGGGCGCAGCTACCCGCTGGCCGAGCTGACCATGGTGTGGCACCGGCGCGGCGACCGCTCGTGGCGGGTGCTCGCCGGGCGGGGCGCGATCGGGGCGGCGCTCGCCGGCCCGCTGGTGGCCGCCCTGCTCGGCATCGGGCTGGCCGTCTGGCTGCACCGCTCCGCCGTGGTCACCATCGCGATCGTCGGCGCCTCGGTGCTCGTCGGCCTCGCCGTCGGCCCGCTCGCGGACGTGCTCTTCGAGCACCTGGACCGCTCGTACGTGCGGGGCAGCCGCCAACTGGAGATGTGGGCCCGCTGGCACGGCCGCCCGGTGCGACTGCTGCGCACCGGCGACGCGCTGCGCTTCGGGCAGATCTACCGCGCGGTGCAGCGGGCCATGGAGCACGTGCCCGCCGGCCCTGGCCGGACCGCTCCCGGCCGGACCGCTCCCGGTCAGAACGTGATCGGCTCGTCCGGCAGCAGCCCGAGACCGCGCAGCAGACCGTAGGTGTCCTGCTCGCCCCAGAACTGCACGATCCGCCCGCCGGCCAGCCGGTATATCTTGCAGGCGCTCTGCACCGTGGTCGCCCCGGTCGCGTCCCGTCGGTAGGTCTGCGCCAACGACACCACCACCCGGTCCTCCGCCGCGAAGATCTCCAGGATCTCCTGGTCGAGCACGGTCAGGCCGGGCGAGGAGACGGCGGCCTCGGCATACCGCCGGCCGCGCACGCGGGTGCCCGACCCGTAGATCTGCACGTCCTCGTGCACCACCTCGGCCAGCTCGGCGAGGTCCTTGGTGACGAACGTGCGCAGGTAACGCCGCACCACCTCGACGTTGCGCGCCCGCTCGTCCCGATCCGTCATGCCCGGCACGCTAACGCTTCGACATCCTCCCCGCTCGCCCCATCCCTCTTGATCCACTCCACTTCGCCGAGGTGGCGTGAACGGACCCGCTCCGATACCGCCACTTCGGCGAGATCGAGTCGATCACGAGTGCGGACCGGACGGTTACGCTGATTTATGACCCTCTATTACCGGGACGACGCGGTACAGGTCACCTCGGAGGCCATCCACGCTGGTGGACAGGTGGTCGCGCTCGCCGACGTCACGTACGTCTGGCACGCCCGCGGCGCGACCACGCTGGCGGTCCGGGGCCGGGTGCTCGGGCGCGGGGTGCTGGTCCTGCTGCTCTCGCTGCCCCCGTTGGTGGCGCTGGTCTGCGTGCTCTCGCTGGCATGGGCGGCGCAGGACCGGGGCGAGTGGCAGCTGGCCCTGATCATCCTGGCCGCGTTCGTGGTCGGCGGCCTGGCGCTCACCCCGTTCCTGGAGGTGCCGCTCGGCTGGCTGGACCGTTCCTACGAGCGGGGCAACCGGGTGCACGAACTGTGGGTGCAGCACCACGGCCGGGAGTCGATGCTGGTGCGTACGCCGGACGCGCTACGGTTCGGGCAGATCTACCGGGCCGTGCAGCGCGCCGTCGAACAGCAGGGAGACCGACGATGACCCACCGTCGCGGCGAGGCCGTCGCGCTCGCCGGGCTGCTCGCCGCCGCGGGCGTCACGCACTTCGCCCGCCCCGGCTTCTACGACCCGATCGTGCCGCGCGCCCTGCCCGGGCCGGCCCGCTTCTGGACGTACGCCTCCGGGGTGGCCGAGCTGGCCGTGGCGGCGGCGGTGGCGCATCCGGCCACCCGGCGGCGCGGCGGGCTGGCCGCGGCGGCCCTGTTCGCCGCGGTGCTGCCGGCGAACGCGCAGATGGCCTGGGACTGGCGGCGACGCCGGCCGGCGCAGCGGGCGATCGCCTACGGCCGGGTGCCGATGCAGGCGCCGCTGATCTGGTGGGCGCTGCGGGTCGCCCGGTCATAACACAGCGGTTATTGACCAACCGGGGTGTTACCCCCGGCCGCCGACCCTGCTCTCCTGAGTGGACATTCATGTCCATCGCTCAGCAGGAGGGTGCCATGTTGCGGAGACTCACCGTCGCGGTCGCGGCGGCGCTCAGCCTGACCGTGCCGGCGAGCGGCGTCCACGCCGCCGGCGCGGCGTCGGCCGACCCGTCCGCGCCCGGCCCGTACGCGGCCGGCTACGTCGACGCCACCGTCAGCGCGTCCGGCCGCTCCTTCTCGGCCCGGATCACCTACCCGGCCACCGCCGCCGGCAAGGGTCAGCCGGTCGCCGCCGGCCGGTTCCCGGCGATCGCGTTCGGCCACGGCTTCCTCCAGTCGGTGTCGAAGTACTCCTCGACGCTGTCCCACCTGTCGACCTGGGGGTTCATCGTCGTCGCCCCGACCTCGCAGGGCGGCCTGTCGCCCAGCCACAGCGCCTTCGCCGACGACCTGAACGCGGCCCTGACCTGGACCGTGGCCCAGGACACCACGGCCGGCTCCCGGTTCGCCGGGCACGTCGCCGTCGACCGGCTGGGCCTGTCCGGGCACTCCATGGGCGGCGGGGCGAGCATCCTGGCCGCCGCCCGCAACCCGCGCGTCGTGACGGTGGCGAACCTGGCCGCCGCCGAGACCAACCCCTCCGCCGTGTCGGCCGCGGCCGGCGTCACCGTCCCGGTGCAGCTGATCGCCGGCGACCGCGACGGCATCGCGCCACCGGCCGACCACCAGCGCCCGATCTACGCCGCCAAGCCACCGACCAAGCAGCTCCGGACCGTCAGGGGCGGCTCGCACTGCGGCTTCATGGACAGCGGCTCGCTCTTCTGCGACAGCGGCTCGATCAGCCGGACGGTCCAGCTCCAGCTGACCCGACGGCTGCTCACCGAGTGGTTCCTGCGCCACCTGGCCGGCGACGCGGCCTACAACGACGCGGTCTGGGGCACCCCGGCCCAAACCGATCCGCAGGTGGTCTTCGAGGGCGTGCGCTGAGCGACCGGGCCGGGGCGGGCGGTCCCGCCCCGGCTCAGGCCAGCGGCAGCGTGGTGGCGATCGGCCAGGCCAGCAGCACCGCGCCGACCAGCGCCGGCAGCCACCACGGCGCGCCCCGCCGGCGCAGCACCCCCGCCCAGGCCGCCTGCCAGGCCACCAGCGCCGCGAAGAGCGGCACCACCAGCAGCACGAACCCGGGGGCCAGGCCGGTCACCGCCGCCGCGGCCAGGACCACCACGCCGAGCCCGCCGACCACCGCGTACCGGCCGCCCCGGCCGTCGGCGACCAGCTCGGCGCCGAGCAGGAAGGCCAGGCAGCAGAGCAGCACCACCGGCAGCAGCCACCAGCGGGCGCCGACCGGCGTGGCCGAGGTGAACCCGAGGTGCAGCGGCAGCGCGACGGCGAGCACCGCGTACCCGACGAGCGCCGCGGCCACCCCGACGGCTCGCCCCGCCCGGCCGACGGCCCGGGTCGCCGGGCGCAACCAGCGCTGGGCCGCCACCAGCAGCCCGCCGGTGAGCAGCAGGAACACGGCGACATGCCCACCCACCGCGAGCGGCAGCCGGGCGGTCGGCAGCGGGGCGGCGAGCACCGCACCGAGCCCGGCCGCCCCCACCGCCACGACGAGCCACCGGCCCGGCCACGCGGCGCCCGGGCGCGCGGCCCCGGGCGCGACCGGGGCGGGCGGGCGCGCGACCCCGGGGGCGATCGGAGCGGGCGGGCCGGCGGTCACCGGGGCCGGCGGGCGTCGCAGCAGCACCGCGGCCAGCGGCACGAAGCCCAGCCCCAGGCCGAGCAGGAGCAGGCCGGCGCCGGCCAGGCGGGTCAGCGGCGCGGGTGGCGGGCCACCCGGACGGCCGGGGATCGCGGCCACCACCGCGGCGTGGGTGCGCGGCGCGAAGAGCACCGAGATGTGTTCGGTGCCGGGCGCCACCACCCGCTGCCGCGATCCCGGCGGGCCGCCGCGTGCCGCCTGGTCGGCGGCGCGGCGGAAGTCGGGGAACTCCAGCCCGCCGACCACCAGCGTCAGGTTGCCCGACCAGCCCGCCGGCACGTCCCCGGCGTCGGGCAGCGAGATCGCCACGGTGCGGGTGAGTTCCGGGTGGTCGACCGCGTAACGGGTGACCGCGCCGGCGCCCATCGAGTGTCCGACCAGGACGACCCGGTCCGGGTCCACGCCGGGCCGGCTCCGCAGCCACCCGACGGCGACGTCCAGGTCGTGCCGCAGGAGCGCCCGCGCCCGCTGGTCGTCCCGGCCCGCGCCGGGCAGCCGGGACGGGTTGGCGCCGTGCCCGGCGAAATCGAGCAGCACGGCGACCCCGCCGTGCCGGGCCACCGAGTCGGCCAGCGGCCGCATCAGCCGGGCCGAGCCGGCGAACCCGTGCGCGATCACCACCCCGGGCCGGGGACCGTCGTCCCCGCCGGTCGCCCGGACCTCGGTGAGCGGCACCCCGGCGACGGTCGCCCGCCGGGTGTCCAGGCCGGCGTCCGCGTGGACCAGCAGCAGAGCGCCGAGGACGACGGCGAGCAGCGCGACCGCGCCGAACGCGAGGAGACGCCGCGGAGCCGGGCCGGGGTCGGGCATGCCGGCACCCTACGCGTCCCGGGCCCCGGCCGGGAGGGGCCGGCGTGACGTGCGCCGCTCCGTCCTCACCCGGCGTGACTGGCCGGGGCGACGCACACTGGTCGGCATGGCGATCCCACTTCCCCGGCCCGGCGCCGTCGTCGGCCTCACCCGCTCCGCCCTCGACCAGGCGCTCGGTTCGGCCGCCGCGTTCGCCGCCGTACCCGCCCGCGCCTTCGCCGTGCTCGACGAGGTGGAGGCGCTGGTGCGCCGGATCAACGGCGTGGTCGACCGGATCGAGGGGACGCTCGACCGGACCGACCGGGTGCTCACCGACGCCGAGGCCGCGGTGCGCGAGGTGGGCGTCATCAGCGCCGCCGCGACCGGGGCGATCGACACCGCGACCGAGGTGGCCGCCGCGGCCGCCGTGGTGGTCGGCGAGGCCGAGCGGGTCTCGGGCGCGGCAGCGACCGTGGTGGGCGAGGCCGACCGGGTGGCCCGGGCGGCGGCCGTCGTGGTGGCCGAGGCGGACACGGTGGCGGGCCGGGCGGCCGGCACGGTGGCCACCGCCGAGCAGGCCGCCGGCACCGCGACCGAGCTGCTCGCGGCGTACGAGTCGACGCTGCGCCGCGCGGCGCCGATGGCGGCCCGCTTCGTGGAGCAGCTCAGCCCGGAGGAGGTGACCGCCGCGATCCGGCTGGTCGACGAGCTGCCGAAGCTCAAGGAGCACCTCACCTCGGACGTGCTGCCGATCCTGGCCACGCTGGACCGGGTCGGCCCGGACCTGCACGACCTGCTCGACGTCACCCGTGACCTCAAGCTCGCGGTGGCCGGCATCCCCGGGCTCGGCATGCTGCGCCGGCGCGGCGAGCGCGCCGAGGGGGTGTAAGGAAGGGCCCCCTCTTAACGCCTCCGGTAGTGGAAGGGGCCCTTGTTAACGCCCGGCGAACAGCGCGTCGATCTCCGCGCGGTGCGGCAGCGCCACCGAGGCGCCGAGCTTGCGGACACAGGCCGCCCCGGCCGCGGCCGCCCACCGCACGGCCTCGACCAGGTCCCGCCCCTCGCCCCAGGCGACGGCGAGCGCGGCCGTGAACGCGTCCCCGGCGGCGGTGGAGTCGACCACCTCCACCGGCACCGCCGGCACGTGCACCGCCGGGCGGTCCCGGTCGACGTACCACGCGCCGTCGCCGCCGAGCGTGAGCACCGCCCGGGGCACCAGGTCGAGCAGCGCGGCCGGCGCGTCCCGGCCCCGACCGGTCAGCGCCTGCGCCTCGGGCTCGTTGACCACCAGCAGGTCGGTCGCGGCCAGCAGGTCGGCCGGCAGCGGCCGGGCCGGCGCCGCGTTGAGCACCACCCGGGTGCCGGCGGCACGGGCCGCGAGCGCCGCCTCGGTCACCGTCTCGACCGGCACCTCGAGCTGCGCGACCAGCACGTCCGCCTCGCGTACGGCGGTCAGCTCGTCCTCGGTCGGCGCGGTGAACGCCTCGTTCGCGCCGGGGGTGACCAGGATGGCGTTCTCCCCCGCGCCGCCGACCATGACCAGGGCGACGCCGGACGGGCCGTACATCACCCGCAGGTGACCGGTGTCCACGCCGGCCGCGGTCATCCGGGCCCGAAGGGTGACCCCGAACGCGTCCGACCCGATCGCGCCCAGGAAGACGCAGGACGCGCCGGCGCGCACGGCGGCCACCGCCTGGTTGGCGCCCTTGCCGCCGGGCAGCATGACGAACTCGCTGCCGAGCACGGTCTCGCCCGGCCGGGGCAGCGCGGCGGCGGTGCCGACCAGGTCCATGTTGGCGCTGCCGACGACGGCGATCCGGGTCTGCTGCACGACGGGGTCCCGTCCGCTCAGGCGGCGCGCGCGGTCCAGCGGTCGCCGGACCGCGAGACGACCAGCGGCAGGCCGAAGGTCTTCGACAGGTTGTCGGCGGTGAGCACGTCGGCGAGCAGACCCTGCGCCACCACCGTGCCCTCGCGCAGCAGCAAGGCGTGCGTGAAGCCCGGCGGGATCTCCTCGACGTGGTGGGTGACCAGGACCATGGCCGGCGCGTCCGGGTCGTACGCCAGCTCGGCGAGCCGGGCGACCAGGTCCTCCCGCCCGCCCAGGTCGAGCCCGGCGGCGGGCTCGTCCAGCAGCAGCAACTCCGGGTCGGTCATCAGCGCGCGGGCGATCTGCACGCGCTTGCGCTCGCCCTCGGAGAGCGTGCCGTAGGCGCGGTCGGCGAGGTGGCCGACGCCGAGCTGGCTCAGCAGCGCGGCGGCGCGCGCCTCGTCGGTGCGGTCGTAGCTCTCCCGCCAGCGGCCGACCACCGACCAGGCGGCGGTCACGACCACGTCGACGACCCGCTCCTCGGCGGGGATCCGCTCGGCGAGGGTGGCGGTGGAGAGGCCGATC
Organism: Micromonospora sp. WMMA1996; assembly: GCF_002573675.1. Classification (NCBI taxonomy): domain Bacteria; kingdom Bacillati; phylum Actinomycetota; class Actinomycetes; order Micromonosporales; family Micromonosporaceae; genus Micromonospora; species Micromonospora sp. WMMA1996. The sequence continues at coordinate 146,172 of NZ_PDHU01000001.1, forward strand.
CGGGTCCGCAGCTCGTTGACGTCGGTGCGGCCGATGCGCTCGCCGAGCACGTGCGCGACGCCGCTGCTCGGGTGCAGCCGGCCGGCGGCCAGGTTGAGCAGGGTGGTCTTGCCGGCGCCGTTCGGGCCGAGCAGCACCCATCGTTCGTCCAGCTCGACCCGCCAGTCGACGTCGTGCACCAGCGCGGTGCCAGAGCGCGTCACGCCCACCCCGTCGAGGCTGACCACCAGATCCGCGTCCACGGTCGAGGGGGCGGGGGCGCCCGGGGCGCCGGGGATCAGGTCACCAGTCACCGCCCCATCCAATCACGCACCCGGCCCGGCGCCCCCCACGGGCGGGGCCGCCGCCATAGGGTGGGGCGCCGTGTCGTTGGTCACCGCATCCGGAAGGACGACCCATGCCCCACCCCTGCCGGGAGGCACGCGGATGAGCGCGGTCATCGAGATCGCCGGTCTGCGCAAGACGTTCCACACCGTGCGCCAGGGGCGGCGGGTCGCCGTCGACGACTTCGACATGCTGGTCGAGGCGGGCCAGGTGCATGGCTTCCTGGGGCCGAACGGCTCCGGGAAGACGACCACGTTGCGGGCGCTGCTCGGGCTGGTCCGGCCGGACTCCGGCTCGATGCAGGTGCTGGGCGTCCGGTCCCCCGAACGACTCGCCGAGGTGGCCGGCCGGGTCGGCGCGATCGTGGAGAGCCCGCAGTTCTTCGGCAACTTCACCGCGCACCGGACGCTGCGGCTGCTGGCCGTGGCCGGTGGGGTGCCCACCAGCCGGGTGGACGAGGTGTTGGAGCAGGTCGGCCTGCGGGACCGGGGCGACGAGCGGGTCAAGGGCTACTCGCTGGGCATGAAGCAGCGGCTGGCCGTCGCCTCCGCCCTGTTGAAGCGCCCGGAGCTGCTGATCCTGGACGAGCCGGCGAACGGGCTGGACCCGGCCGGCATCCGGGAGATGCGCGATCTCACCCGGTCGCTCGCCGCGGCCGGGGTGACCGTGCTGCTGTCCAGCCACATCCTGGCCGAGATCCAGCTGATCTGCGACCACGTGACGATCGTCAGCCGGGGGCGACGGGTCGCGTACGGGCGGGTGGACGAGGTGCTGGCCGGCTTCGACCAGCACCAGTGGCAGGTCCGGGTGGCCGACGTGGAGCAGGCCGAGCAGTTGCTGGGCCGGGCCGGGCTGACGGTCACCGCCGGACCGGACCACCTCGTGGTGACCGGCGTGGTCGACCCCGAGGTGATCAGCCGCACGCTGGGCGAGCAGGGCCTGTGGGTGCGCGAGCTGATCCCGCTCCGCCCCGACCTGGAGAGCGTCTTCCTGGAGCTCACCGGTGGGCACGAGCACGTCGCGGTGCCGCGGCAGGTGGACGGCGCGCCGCCGAACGACGGAGTGATCGACCTGGACGTCCGGGAGAGCCGGGAGGTGGACGCGTGAACCTGGTCCGTGCCGAGCTGGAGCGGCTCGCCGCCCGGCGCTTCGTGCAACTCATGGTGGTGCTGCTGGCGGCCGCCTTCGCGGTGACGGTGGTGACCACGCTGGGCGGCTCGCACCGCCCGACCGGGGCGGAGCTGGGCCGGGCCCAGGCGCAGGCCGCGGAGGAGGTACGGCGGCTGGAGCTGGCGCACGACCGCTGCCTGCGGATCAAGGCGGGCACGCTCACCGCCGACGAGAACGACTACCTGCCGCGCGACTGCGCCCAGATCGACCCGGCCCAGTCCGACACGTTACCGACCGCCTCCGACTACCTCAGCGGCGTCTTCGTGTTCGCCAAGGAGGCCGAGCCGCTGCTGTTCTTCCTGATCGCGTTCCTCGCGCTGTTCGGGTTCCTGGTCGGCGCCTCGTACATCGGGGCGGACCTGAACTCGGGCGGCGTGGTCAACCTGCTGCTGTGGCGGCCACGACGGCCGACCGTGCTGGCCGCGAAGCTCGGCACGCTGCTGGGCGGGCTGCTCGCGCTCTCGGTGCTGGCGTCGGTGGCATACCTGGGGTCGTTCTGGTTGATCGGGCAGGCGTCCGGGCTGACCGGCCGGACGGGCGGCGACTTCTGGGTGACGCTCGGCGCGATCTGGGCGCGCGGGCTGGTGCTGGTGCTGGCCACCGCGGCACTCGGGTTCGCCGTCGCGACGCTGGGCCGGCACACCTCGGCGGCGCTCGGCACGGTCGCCGCGTACGTGGTGGTGTGGGAGCTGGGCGCGCGGCTGGTGTTCCAGATCCTGGAGGTCGGCCGCCCGGACCGGTTCATGCTCTCCAGCTACCTGGCCGCCTGGCTCAACGGCGAGGTGCGGTTCTGGGACGGCAACGCGTGCAGCACCGGGATCTCCGGCTTCTGCGACGGCTCGTACACGCTGACCTGGGTGTCGGGCATGGTGGTCCTGCTCGGGCTCACCGCCGCGCTGGTGGCCGCCGCGTTCACCGTGTTCCGCCGGCGCGACCTGATCTGAGCACGGCCCCACCCCGGCAACTCCTTGCGAACCCTGGCGCCATGATGAAGGATTCCTTCACATGGCGCCAGGGTGCACGCGGTCAGCCGACCGTCGAGCCGAACACCTCGTCCCGGACCGCGTCCAGCGCGGTACGCAGCGCGCCGCGCAGGATCGGCTCCTCGGTCAGCCCGGTGGTCACCACCCGGGGCCGGACCAGCGTGATCGCGGCGACCTCGTGCTGCACCCGCTCGGCCAGCGCCGACCCGCCCGCCTGCCCGACCGCGCCGGCGAGCACCACCAGCGGCGGGTCGAGCACCACGCAGGTGCTCGCCACCCCGAGCGCGAGCCGGCGGGCCAGCTCGTCCAGCACCGGGCCACCGTCGGCGCCGGCGGCGACGGCGGCGCGTACCGCCTCGGCGGCCCGGGCCGCCGCGACGCCCTGCTCCACCGCGTCCGCCGTGGCGAAGCCGTGCTCGGCGGCCACCGCGCGGACCGCGTCGGCACCGGCGAGCTGCTGGAACGCCGGCTTGGCACGCTTCGACACGTCCCGTGGGATCGGCGCGCCGGGCACCGGCAGGTAGCCGATCTCGCCGGCCGCGCCGCTGCTGCCGTGGTGCAGGCGGCCGCCCAGCATGATCGCCAGGCCGACACCCGCGTCCACCCAGACCAGCACGAAGTCGGCGGTGCCCTGGGCCGCGCCCGACTGCGCCTCGGCGACCGCGGCCAGGTTCACGTCGTTCTCGAAGACGACCGGCGTGTCCAGGTCCTCGCGGAGCGCGGCGAGCAGGCCGCTGTGCCAGCGCGGCAGGTTGAACGCGAACGTGATGTCACCGGTCTGCGGGTCGACCAGGCCGGGGGTGCCGAGCACCACGCGCCGGACGGCGGACAGCTCCGCCCCGGCGCTGCTGGCCGCCCGGACCACGGCGTTGTGCACCACGCCGACCGGGTCGTCGGTGTCCCTGGTGGACTGCTCGACCCGGCCGACCACCGCGCCGGTGATGTCGGCGCAGGCCGCCACCACCCGCTCGGCGCCGACGTCCACGCCGACCACGTACGCGCTGCCCGGTCGCACCGCGTAGAGCTGGGCGTTCGGGCCCCGCCCGCCGGCCTGCTCACCGACCCGGGCGACCAGCCCGCGCTCCTCCAGCCGCTCGACGAGCTGGGAGGCGGTGACCTTGGACAGCCCGGTCAGCTCGCCGATCCGGGCCCGGGTCAGCGGCCCGCGTTCGAGCAGCAGTTCGAGCGCCGCTCGGTCGTTGAGCGCCCGCAACAGTCGGGGGGTGCCGGGCAGCCGGGTCGCACTCATGCCAACGTCCTCAATTTTTCCGTAAAGTTTCTAACCATAAAACGCCTGCCGAAGGGTGCCCGTTAGCGTATCGGCCACCCCGGTCCGGAGAGGTCGGACGACCCGGCAGGGAAAGGGGATACTCGTGGGGCTCGATCCAGGACTCCGTCGGCTCGCGCTGGGCACGTTGCTGGCCGCCTACGCCGGCCCGGTCCCGCCGGACTGGGCGGTCGACCTGCTCGCCGACGGGCTCGCCGGGCACACCCTGTTCGGCACCAACATCCACGACCCGGCCCAGGTGGCGGCGTCCACCGCGGCGCTGCGCGCCGGCCGCCCCGACGTGATCCTCGCGATCGACGAGGAGGGTGGGGACGTCACCCGGCTGGCCCACGCCACCGGCAGCCCCTACCCGGGCAACGCGGCGCTCGGCGCGGTGGACGACCCCGACCTCACCCGCCAGGTCTACGCGGCGATCGGCGGCGAGCTGGCCGCGCTCGGCCTCACCCTCGACCTGGCTCCGACGGTGGACGTGAACACCGCCGACGAGAACCCGGTGATCGGCACCCGGTCGTTCGGCGCGGACCCGAAGCGGGTGGCGGTCCACTCGGCCGCCGCCGTGGCCGGCCTCCAGTCGGCGGGCGTCGCCGCCTGCGCCAAGCACTTCCCCGGGCACGGCGCCACGGTCGCCGACTCCCACCACGAGCTGCCCACCGTCGACGTGCCGCCGGCCGTGCTGCGCGAGCGCGACCTGCCGCCGTTCGCCGCCGTGGTCGACGCCGGCGTCCGGGCCGTGATGACCGCGCACATCCGGGTCCCGGCGCTGACCGGCGACGGTCCGGCCACATTCAGCCGGGCCGTGCTGGTCGACCTGCTGCGCGACGAGTACGGCTTCACCGGCGCGGTGATCACCGACGCGCTGGAGATGAAGGGCGCCGCGCTGGCCGCCGGCGGGGTGGGTCCGGCCGCGGTCCGGGCGCTGGCCGCCGGCGCCGACCTGCTCTGCATCGGCGCGAAGGTCGACGCCGCCCTGGTCGAGCTGGTCGCCGCGGAGATCGTCGCGGGGATCGGCGACGGCCGGCTGGACCGGGCCCGGGTCGAGGAGGCCGCCGGCCGCACCGCCGCGCTCGCCGCCTGGACCGGCCCGGCCGACGGGCACGCGCCGGTCGCCGCCGACCTGGGCTACGCCGCCGCGCTGCGGGCGGTGCACGTCGAGGGCGACCTGACCGCCGCGGGCGCGCCGCTGGTGGTGCAGGTGCACGCGACCTCCACGATCGCCGAGGGACGGGTGCCGTGGGGTCTCGGGCCGCACCTGCCCGCCGACGTGGCGCAGGCCCGCGCGGTGGCCGGGGAGACCGACCCGGCCGAGCTGCGCGCGCTCGCCGGGGACCGGCCGGTCGTGCTGGTCGGGCGCCACCTGCACCGGCTGCCCGGAGCACGGGAGCTGGTCGAGGCGCTGGCCGCCACGCACCCGGTGACGGTGGTGGAGATGGGTTGGCCCGCCGCCTGGCGGCCGGCCGGGGCGCGCGCCTTCGTCGCCACCTACGGCGCCAGCCACGCCAACGGCCGTGCCGCCGCGAAGGTGCTCGGCCTGACCGACTGATCCGTACCGCCCGACCCGGCCCGCCGTCCGCGACGGCGGGCCGGCGCGCGCTCCGGACTTGAACACGTTCAAGAAACGTCGTACGCTCGGCGCGACATCAATTTGAACGCGTTCAAGAGAGGCGACGGGGGATGGACGTGAAGGTCTGGATGTACCTGACCTACCTCGCGGTGAGCATCGGCCTGACCATCTGGGTGGCGCGGGCGCTCTCCCGCAACGGGCTGGTGTTCCTGCAGGACGTGTTCGCCGACAGCCGGCTGGCCGACGCGGTCAACAGCCTGCTGGTGGTCGGCTTCTACCTGCTCAACCTGGGCTACGTCACGGTGGCCATGAAGGAGTCCGGCCCGGTCGGCGACGCCAGCCAGGCGCTGGAGCAGCTCTCGCTCAAGGTGGGGCTGGTGCTGCTGGTCCTGGGCGCGCTGCACTTCTTCAACGTGTTCGCGCTCGGCCGCTACCGGCGCGGCCGGCTGCGGCAGCAGGCGACCCACCCGCCGCTGCCTCCGGTCGCCGTGCTCCCGCCCCAGGGCGGCCCGCACCCCGTTCCGCCGGCGGGGCCGATCCCGCCGGCCCGGTGACGTCCGCCCCGGGCGGGCACCCGTCGGATCCCACCGGGCACGGGGCCGGTGGGATCCGCGGGTTCACCGTCCTCTACGACGCGGACTGCCCACTGTGCCGGGCCGCCCGACGGTGGCTGGCCTCGCGCGCCCAGCTCGTACCGCTGGAGTTCGTGCCGGCCGGGTCGGCGGAGGCCCGGCGGCGCCTCCCCGGGCTGGACCACGACGCCACGCTGCGGGACCTGACCGTGGTGGCCGACACCGGCGCGGTCTACACCGGCGACGGCGCCTGGTTCGCCTGCCTGTGGGCGCTGGCCGAGCACCGCCGCACGGCCGAACGACTGGCCCGCCCGCACCTGCTGCCGCTGGCCCGGCGGGTGGTGGCGGCCGCCGCCGCGGTCCGCGAGCGGATCCGGGAACCGGGATACGGTGACGACGATGACCGAGCAGAGTGCGCCGACGACCGCTGCGGGCGGCCCGAGCACCGGGTCGACCGCCCGGGGTGAGCAGACCCGCCGGCTGATCCTGGACACCGCCCTGCGGCTGTTCCGCGAGCGGGGGTACGCACGCACCACCATGCGGGCGGTGGCCCAGGAGGCCGGCGTGGCGGTGGGCAACGCCTACTACTACTTCGGCTCGAAGGAACACCTGATCCAGGAGTTCTACGCGGAAACCCAGCAGGAGCACCGGGAGGCCGCCGCCCCGGTGCTCGCCCGGGAACGGGACTTCGCCCCGCGACTGGCCGGGGTGCTCCACGCCGGCGTGGACGTGCTGAGCCCGTACCACTCGTTCGCCGGCACGTTCTTCAAGACCGCCGCGGAGCCCACCTCGCCGCTCAGCCCCTTCTCCACCGAGTCGTCCGCCCCCCGCGAGGCGTCGGTGTCGCTCTTCCGCGAGGTGCTCGCGGGCTCCACCGCCAAGCTCGACGACGAACTGCGGGAGTCGCTGCCGGAACTGCTCTGGCTCGGCTACATGGGCGTGGTGCTCTACTGGGTGCACGACCGCTCGCCCGGGCAGGTCAAGACCCGCCAGCTCATCGACGGCGTGGTGCCGCTGGTCGACCGGCTCGTCGGGCTGTCCCGCCTGCGGGTGCTGCGACCGGTCACCCGGCAGGCGCTCAGCGTGATCCACACGCTGCGTCACTGAGCCCGGCGGTCCCGCCCGACGGGAGTTCGCAGGTCAAGTCCGTAACCGGACAGGGTCAACCGCCGCCACGTCCCTTGCCCGCCACCCATTCGCACACATAGCGTTACCAGGGTCGGGACCTGGGGGGAGAGGCAGCGGACCGTGGATCCGGCCCGGGATCCACGGTCCGCGCCCACGTCGCGCGCGGTCGGGCTCAGTGCGGGAAGACGCCGAACGAGGTCCACCCCCGGTCCGGGAACCCGGCCGCCTCGGCCACCCGGGCGGAGGCGTGGTTGTCCGCGTCGTGCAGGTAGGTGGGGATCGCGCCCTCGTCCAACACCCGCCGGGCCGCCTGGGCGACCAGCCGTCGGGCCAGCCCGCGCCCCCGGGCCGCCTTCGTCGTGCCGACCGCCAACTCGTGCCCGTACGCGTCGTGCCGCTTGATCCCCACCCCGGCCAGGTACGCGCCGTCGTCGTCCCGGACCACCAGCACCTCCCGGTCGAACAGGCGCAGCCAGGGCGGCGCGCCGGGCACCGTCGGCGGCAGCCACTCCCCCACGTCCGGCAGCGGCGCCGGGTCGGTGCACCACCGGAAGGCCCCGGCCTGCGTGGTGAACTCCGGCGTGCCCACCGTCGCCGGCAACGCGGGCAGCCACTCGTCGCGCGGACGCCCGCGGATCAGCGCCCGGACCGCCTCCACCCGCTCCGGCGCCACGGAGAGGACCGCGCTGCCGTCCACCGCGACCCCGATCGCCGGGCGCAGCCGACCGTCCCAGGCCGGGCGGGCGCGACGGTAGGAGCGGACCACGTGCCATCCCGGTGCCGCCGGCCACTGCCCCAACCAGGTCGCCAGATGCAGGAAGAGCCGTCGGTCGAGCACATGATCACGGTACGCCCGCCGGACCCGCTCCGAACCGTGCACACCGTAAGAACCTGGCAATGGCTCACGCTCCCGCCCGTGGCTACGCTGGCCTCTCCGTACGCGGGAGGTGCGCGGTGGCGCAGCGGGTGCTGGTGGTGGACGACGACCGGACGGTCGCGGACGTGGTCTGCCGCTACCTGGAGCACGCCGGCTACGAGGTCGAGCACGTCGGCGACGGGTCGGCGGCCCTGGACACCGTGGCCCGCCGCCCGCCGCACCTGGTGGTGCTGGACCTGATGCTGCCCGTGCTGGACGGGCTGGAGGTGTGCCGGCGGCTGCGGGAGCGGCCGGACGGCGTACCCATCGTCATGCTCACCGCGCGCGGCGACGAGGCCGACCGGATCCTCGGCCTGCAACTGGGCGCGGACGACTACCTGGGCAAGCCGTTCTCCCCGCGGGAGCTGGTGCTGCGGGTCCGCTCGGTGCTGCGCCGGGCCGGCGGGGAGCCGGCCGCCGCGCCGCCGGAGCTGCTCGCCGACGGCGGCCTGGAGGTGGAGACCGGCCCCCGGGTGGCCCGCCTGCACGGCCGCGAGCTGACCCTCACGTTGCGCGAGTTCGACCTGCTGGCCCACCTGATGCGGCATCCGGCCCGCGCGTTCCGCCGGGCCGAGCTGCTGGACCGGGTGTGGGGCTGGAGCTTCGGCGACCAGTCGACGGTGACCGTGCACGTGCGGCGGCTGCGGGAGAAGATCGAGGACGACCCGGCGCGACCCCGCCGCATCGTCACGGTCTGGGGCGTCGGCTACCGGTACGAGCCGGCCGATGCGTGACCTCGCGCTGATCTTCGGCGTGGCGCTGGCCGCCGCGCTCGCCGTCGGGCTGGTCGGCGCGGTGACGTTGCGGCTGCTGCGCGGCCGGTCGATCACGGTGCACATCTCGGTGCTGCTGGCCATGACGGTCGGCGCGGTGGCCGCCGGGGTGGCCGGGGTCGCCCAGGCCATGTTCCTCTCCCCGCACGACCTCCAGGTGGTGCTGGCCACCGTGGCCGCCGGCGGCGTGGTGAGCCTGGCGGTGGGCTGGCTGTTCGGCCGCCGGCTGGCCGCCGCCGCGGTCTGGGCCGACCAGGCGCGGGAACGGGAGCGACGGATCGAAAAGGGCCGGCGCGACCTGGTCGCCTGGGTCTCGCACGACCTGCGTACGCCGCTGGCCGGCCTGCGCGCGATGGCCGAGGCGCTGGAGGACGGGGTGGTCGGCGACCCGGCCACGGTGGCCGAGTACCACCGCCGGATCCGGGTCGAGACCGACCGGATGACCCGACTGGTCGACGACCTGTTCGAGCTGTCCCGGATCAACGCGGGCGCGCTGCGGCTGTCGATGTCCGCGGTGCCGCTCGGCGACGTGGTCTCGGACGCGCTGGCCGGGGCGGCCCCGCTCGCGGCGGCGCGGCGGATCCGGCTCGTCGCCCCCGAGGCGGGCTGGCCGACGGTCACCGCCAGCGAGCGGGAGCTGGCCCGGGTGGTGGGCAACCTGCTGCTCAACGCGATCCGCTACACCCCGGAGGACGGCACGGTACGGGTGGACGCCGGGTGCGAGGTCGACACGGCCTGGCTGGCCGTCGCCGACACCTGCGGCGGCATCCCGGAGGGCGACCTGTCCCGGGTCTTCGACGTGGCGTTCCGCGGCGAGCCGGCCCGTACCCCGGCGGTCGAGCCGGGCGGATCCGGCGGCCTCGGTCTGGCGATCGTGCGCGGGTTGGTTGAGGCGCACGGCGGGCGGGTAGAGGTGCAGAACGTCAGCGACGGATGCCGATTCGTGGTCCGCCTGCCGGCTGCAGGAATCTGACGCCCCGACGGAACCGCACGCATCGATCCTGCGTCATATTCATTTCCATACATGGACAAGTTTCTCTGGGACGGTAGTGGTCATGCCGAATCATCCGAATGACCGATTCCAGCAGGACGCGGAGCAGAGCTGGCGGGTCGCCGACTCCGCCGGGCGGTTCCCGGCGCAGCCGGGTTACCGCGAGGCCCGCGACCGGGGACTCTCCTGGGCCGAGCTGAACACCCAGCCCGCCGACAGCTCCGCCTGGCGCGGCCTCACGACCCGCTGAGCGGGCCGCGACACACCGGACGGCGGAGGTCCGGGGCTTCGCACACCTGTGCGGTAGCGTCTTGTGGTCCGATTTCCGGCTACGACAGGAGAAGCTCCGCGCATGGGCAAGAAGACGATCCACGTCTCCGACTTCACCGGCCAGGTGCTGTCCCCCGACGACGAGGTGGTCAAGGTCGTCGTGCTGGAGCACCCGGACCTGGTCGCCGGGCCCGTGCAACTGGACGCCACCCCGGTCGACGTGGAGAGCATCGACGACGCGGCGCTGGACGTGGCCGTGGTGGAGATCCACGACCGGCACGGCGGCGGTGAGCCGCGCCGGGTGGTGCTGACCGCCAGCGAGTTCGACGCGATGGCCACCGACGTGCCGATGGCGCAGCTCCTGCGTACCGCCGAGCGGGTGAAGCCGCCGAAGGCCCGGCGGACCGCCGAGAAGATCGACTACGGCACCATCGAGCACGCCGGCCGGCCGCACCGTGGCCGGGTCACCGAGGAGGAGGCCCGGCTGGTCCGGGACCGCCTCGACGAGGTGAACAAGCGACTCGCCGACGCCGGCATCCGCCAGGTCGACCCCGCCGACCCGGAGCACGCCGCCCGCTACGGCTTCCCCACCGCCGACTGACTGATCGCGCGTCGGGCACGTGCCCCCGTGACACGTGCCCGACGCCGGGTCAGGCCCGCTTGCGCGTCAGCTCCGCCAGCGCGCCCTCCACCGCGGACTCCATCGCGTCCTTGCGCAGGCCGAGCCCGCCGAGCACGCCCCCGTCGCCCTCCTCCTCGAGCAGGGCGAGCAGGATGTGCTCCGTGCCGATGTAGTTGTGCCCCATCCGCAGCGCCTCCCGGAACGTCAGCTCCAGCACCTTCTTGGCGCGTGCGTCGTAGGGGATCAGGTCCGGGACCTGGTCGGCCTTCGCCGGCAGCGTCGCGGCGACGGCCTCCCGGAACATCTCCAGGGGTACGCCCTTCGCCACGATCAACGCGGCCGCCAGCCCGTCCGGCTCGGCGAGCAGCCCGAGCGCGACGTGCCCCGGGGTGATCTCGGCGTTGCCGGCGGCCCGCGCCTCCTCCTGCGAGGCCATCACCACGTTGCGGGCGCGCGGCGTGAACCGGCCGAACCCGGCGCTCGGGTCGAGCGCGGCGGCGGTCTCCACCTTGGCGGCGGAACGCTTCTGGGCGGCCTGCTTGCTCACCCCCATGCTGCGGCCGATCTCCGTCCACGAGGCGCCGGAACGGCGCGCCTGGTCGACGAAGTGCCCGATCAGGTGGTCGGCGACGTCGCCCAGGTGGTCGGCGACCAGGACCGCGTCGGCGAGCTGGTCGAGTGCGTTGGAACGGGTCTTCTTGATGCCCTCGATCAGCTCGTCGAGGCGCACCGGGTGGCTCATCGCGAGCGGTTCGGTCTCATCCATGCGTCAACCATAGGTTGACGCGCACCCCCGCGTCAACCTCAGGTTGACGGGACGATCATGAGGTTGACGTCGCCCATCCGGGCCGCCAACCTCATGATCGACACCTCGCGAGGGTCAGCCGCGGACCCACTGCTGGTTGCTGCCGCCGTTGCAGGTCCAGATCTGGACCGCGGTGCCGTTGGCGGTGCCCTGGCCGTTGACGTCCAGGCAGAGGCCCGAGGCGACGCCGACGATCGTGCCGTCGGCGTTGACCCGCCACTGCTGGTTGCCGCCGCCGGTGCAACTCATGATCCGCGCGCGGCTGCCCGACGCGGTGCCCGGCACGTCCAGGCACTTGTTGCCGTAGACGGTGAGCTGGTTGTTCGCGCCGAGCGTCCACCGCTGGTTCGCCCCGCCGTTGCAGTCCCAGATCTGCACCACCGCGCCGTCGGCCTGGCTGGCGCCGTTGACGTCCAGGCACCGGTTGGCGCTCGCGCTGCGGATCTCCCCCGTCGGGCTGCCGGAACCGTCACCGGGGGTGATCGACAGGTTGTCGAACTGGGCGGTGACACCCTGGCCGGTGCCGTACCCGATCTGACCGGCGACCCAGGTCGAGTCCGACACCGAGCCGACCGCGGCGCCGTCGACGGACGCGGTGAGGGTGCTGCCGTCCAGCTTCAGCGCCAGGGTGTGCCAGCGGCCGGTGCCCAGGGCCGACGTTGCGCCGCTGGCCAGCGTGCGCCAGTTGCCGCTGGTGTTGTTGCTCCGGATGGACCAGGCGCCGCCGTCGGTGACCCGGAAGTAGTAGCCGTTGAGGTTCTGCGGGCCCTGGTGGTTGTAGGTGTTGGCGCGCGCGACGAGCTGGACGTAGCCGGGCTTCTCCAGCAGGACGTCCGAGGACACGGTGTAGTTGCGCCAGCTCAGGTCGCCGAGCAGGGCGTACGGCTCGGCCTGGCCGGAGGTCCAGTAGATCGGCGCCTGGTCCGACATCTGGCGTACGCACCGCCCGGCGCGGCCGGCGGCGCACCCGGCGATCTCGAACGAGCCCTGCTGGTCCATCAGGTAGCGGGCCTGCCGGCCGGTGGCGTAGCTGTCGAAGGTGTCGGCGTACGGCAGCCGCAGGGTGCCCGCCGCCGGGCTGGTCGCCGTGCCCTTACCCTGCCCGCTGGTGGTGGTGATGCTGTAGACGTGGCCGGGCTGGACGGTGAGCGAGAAGCGCCCGCCGACCGGGGTGATGTCGCCGCCGCGGACGAAGTGGTCGGCGGGGTTGCTGGACCGGACGTTCGTCGACCACACCCGCACCACCCCGGTGGACAGCCCGCCGGTGACCGTGAGGTCGAGCGTCTGCGCCGCGCCGGCGTCCATGGTCTCGACGACGGTGCTCCAGTCGCTGGTGCTCGGCGACCTCAGCGAGACGTAGCTGCCGTTGTTGCGGTTGCCGCCGAGGTAGCCGCTGGATCCGTCGAGATAGCGCCAGCCCGGGGCGGTGAACTGCGTGGTCTGCGCCATCACCCACGCGCTGCGGCCGATGGAGTACGCGCCGGACCACGGCTGCTGGGCCACCGCCACGCCGGTGGTCGCCCACGGGATGTTCGGGGTGATGGCGGCGATGGCCGGCCAGTTGATGTAGCCGGTCATCCTGCCGTCGAGGTATCCCCGGTTGACGCCCCGGGCGAGCGCCGCCGCGCCGGCGTTGTAGTCGTCGGAGCCGTTCTCGCTCGCCCACAGCTGCTTGCCGGTCGAGATCGCGTTGGCGGAGCTGGGGCAACTGCTCTGGGCGCTGCGGTAGCCGCAGACGTAGTGGCTGCCGAAGACCTGCACGGCGTTGGCGAACGCCGGGTCGCGGAGCGACTCGTCGGCGGCGGCCCACCCGAAGTCGTCCGAGGCGACGATCTTCACGGCGCCGTAGCCACGGGCGTTGAGCGCGGCGCGCAGGTTCTTGTACCAGGTGGCGTTGTAGCCCTTCTCGTTCCACCCGCCGAGGTAGGAGATGGTCAGCCCGTGCGTGGCCGCGCAGTCCAGCCAGGCCACCAGGTAGTCGATCGAGTCGGTGGACCAGAAGTTGCCGTTGCCGATCCAGCCCGGCGCGCCCCAGGCCAGCCCGGCCAGCGCGATGCTCGGGTTGCGCGTCCTGGCCTGCTCCATCAGCCACCACTCGTAGCCCCGGTTGCAGTTGATGCTGCCGCGGGTGTGCTCGTGGCTGGGCTCGGCGCCGGAGGTGGAGTTGGTGTCGCCGCCGATCTCCACCTTGAGCAGTTGCATGGCGGCCCCGTAGCCCGGTTCGAACAGGTAGTCGAGGAGATCGCTGCGCTGCGGCTCCGGATAGTCGATCAGCAGTCGGCTGTTGCCGCCGCCGCCGCTGACCGCGCCGACGCCGTCGAACGTGCGCCCGCCGGACGCGCCGTTGACGGTGATGGCGGTCGCCGCGCGCGCCGGCTCGGCGTGCCCGGTGAGCACGGCTGCCGCCGCCACCACCGCGACCACCGCCGCCGACGCCGCCGTCCGCCACGCCCCGCCTCGTCGACCCACTCTGTCGTCCACCTGGCTCGCCTCCCCGACTCCCTCGACATTGATCGTCACACTTCGATACGTTTCAGCGATGTTAACGTTCACACCAATCGACGGTCAACGACACGGGCGCTGCCCGCGCGGCACGACGGTCGATCATGAAGTTGGCGGCACGATCTGAGATCCACATCGCCGTCAACCTCATGATCGACGGTGGTGGTGGGTGGTGGTGATGTCTGGCAGGGTCAGTGGGTGGCGAATGTCTGGTCCGGTGTCACCGTCGACTGCGTCGACCCCGAGCGGGTCGCCCGGTTCTGGAGCGTCCTGCTCGGCCGCGAGGCCGGCGCGTCGCAGGAAGGCTGGGTCTACCTCGGTGAGCGCGGCGACCCCCAACCGAGGCTGGTGTTCCAGCCGGTGCCCGGGCCTAGCGTCGGGAAGGTCCGGATCCACCTCGACGTCACGGTCGACGACCTCGACGAGGCGATGGCGACAGTGACGAGGCTCGGCGGTGGGTTCACCGGCGAGCGGCACGACCACGACGAGGGGGTCGTCGTCGTGATGACCGACCCGGAGGGCCACGAGTTCTGCCTCGTCGAGTATCGCGACTGACCCCGGGCACGAAAATCCCGGACATGCTGTCTACGGGACGGCCGACCGCCGGCGTTAATAGGGGGTGACGTTCGAGGAGTACGCGTTCGCGCGCACCGCGGCGCTGGTGCGGCTCGCCCGGTTGCTGACCGGTGACGAGCACCGTGCGGAGGACCTGGTCCAGGACGTCCTCGCGAAGGCGTACGCCCACTGGGGGCGCATCTCCCGGACGGATCAGCCCGACGCGTACGTCCACCGGATGCTGGTCAACGCGAACCGCTCGTGGTGGCGCCGACGGAGCAGGCGGGAGATCTCCACCGACACGGCGATCGATCGGGTCGGCGGGGCGGACGAGGCCGCCGGCGTCGTGGAACGCGACGCGTTGTGGCGGCTCGTCCGTGACCTGCCGGTCAAACAGCGCACCGTGATCGTGCTGCGCTACTACGAGGATCTCGACGACGCGGCGATCGCCGAGATCCTGCAGTGTTCGACCGGCACGGTGCGCACGCATGCCAGGCGGGCTCTCCAGGCGCTGCGGAAGCGCCAGGACGCACCGGCGCCCGCACGGACGGGAGGAATGTGATGTCCACCGACCTCGATCAGCGCCTTGCCGCGATGCTCCGGCACCGGGCGGGCGGCGACGTCGATCCGACGCCGATCGTGGAGCACGCCCGCCGCCGCGGTCGTCACCTGCGACTGCGCCGCCAGGGTCTGATCGTCGGCGGCGCGGCGGCGGCCTGCGCCGCGCTCGCCGCAGTGGTCATGGTGGTGCCCACCGGCAGGGCGCCGGACACCGCGCCCCTGACGTCCGCGGCGCTGGCGCTGCCGGACGCGCCGGGCCGGCCCGGCGCCGTCGCGCGTCCCGAGGTGGTCGGCGCCGACCCCGGTGTGGTGCACTTCGCGGCCCCCACCCTGGTCGAGGATGCGGAGTACGCCACGTGGAGCACGGGACGCGGCGTCGAGAGCGCCGAGTTCCGGGGCCCGACCGGTCACGCCCGGTTCGCGCTGGCCCGCAGCGCCGCGACGCTGGACGGGCTGCAGCAGACGCTGTCGTCGGCGGGACGACCCCAGCAACGGACGGACGTGCGCGTCGAGGGCCGACCGGGAGTCGCCTGGTACGACCCGTCCGGCGACCGCCAGCTGTGGTTCGTCCGGTGGCAACCGGCCGACGGCCTCTGGGCCCAGCTCGACATCTACGCGGCCGGCCGCGACGCGGCGACGGGCGCGGCGAGTCGGGTCCGGTTCGACGGCGCCCACCGCTGCGTCGTGCCGTTCCGGCTGCGGTCGCTGCCGGCCGGGGCGCGGCTGCTGGAGTGCTCGGTCACGCTCGGCCGTTCCGCGCGTGATCCCTTCCACGAAGGTTCACTCGTGGTCGGCGACGGATCCGGCCGCTGGCTGACGGTCCGGGCCCAACCCGCGCCGGGCAACGGGTCTCGGGCCGGCGACCTCGTCGCCGGGCCCTACCGGGCGCGCCGGCAGGGCAGCGACGTGCTGGAGATGCGGGTCGAGCCGTGCTTCGTCGAGGCGTTCCTCAAGGGCTGGGGACGCGGCTACACCGAGGCGGACGGCCTGGCCGTTCTCGGCGGATACCAACCGGCCCGCGACCTCGCCCGTCCGACGTCCTGGTGACGATCAGGGTCGCCGGCGGACGTCCGCTGCGGCTTCCGCGCGAGGCCCGGCCGTCCCCGCCGGGCGTCCGTGATCGGCACGCTGCTGCGCCACGGGGACGGCAGGGCGCGGAAGCGGGTCGTCGTCGCGTCCGGTCTGGGGCAGCCCGGCAGCCGCCGCGATCGCCTCGACGGCCTCGTCCAGCCCGGTGCTCTCGGGCAGGACGAGTTCGTCCGACCAGCCCAGGACGTCGTGGGCGGCGTACCAGCCGCGCATCTGCTCGGCGGTGAACTCACCGGCCTGTGGGCGCGTGAGGTGCCGGCGCAGGGTCTCGGGCAGGGACACGTCGAGGTAGCAGAACAGCGACCGCCCCCGGTGGCCGTCCCGCAGCGCCGTGAGCATGCTCCGGTGCCGGCCGGTGTGCAGGATGCCCTCCAGCACGACGTGGTAGCCGTGGTTCAACGCGAACCGTACGGTCTGCGCGATCAACGCCGGGGCCACGCCGCCGGGCTTGTCCCGTTCTCTCAGCACGATGCGGCGCAGGTAGTCCTGCTCCACCAGGGCGCAGCCCCGGCCGTGCCGGCGGCGCAGCTCCCGGGCGATGCTGCTCTTGCCCGAGCCGGAGTTGCCCCGGACGCAGACGAGGATCGTGTCCGGGCTTCCGGTGGGTTGAGCGACCACGACGCCTCCTCAGCTTCAATCTTTGCGCACGGTGAGGCCGAGGGCGGCGATGGTCAGCCGGGTGAGGTCAGGAAGCTGGTCCTCGCCGAGGGTGACGCCGCGCAGGTTGTCCAGCGGCGTCTTGAGGCCCTGGAGACGACTGCCCCGCAGGTCGGTCCCGTCGAGGTGACAGGAGTCCAGTTCCAGACCGGCGAGGTCACATGACCGCAGCGCGATGCGTGGCAGTCGGCAGGAAGACCACGCGCCGTTGGCGAGAGTGCAGTCGGTGAAGGCGACCGAACCGGCGGCGGCGACGCGCTGGAGGGTGGCGTAGTCGAACCGGCAGCCGTCGAACAGGACGTCCTTGAGGCGTACGTCGGTGAGCCTGGCGCCGGTGAATCGGGAGCCGGTGATCGCACACCGTTCGATGGTGAGGCCGGTCAGGTGGGCGCCCGAGAAGTCCGCGCCGGTCACCTCGCAGCCGTAGAGGCCGCCCGCTTCCCAGGTGCACCCGCTCAGGTCCACGCCGCTGATCAGGCTGCTCCGAACGGAGGCGCCCGCAAGGTCGACGCCGCGCCACGCGGCACCCTCGACGAGGGCCTCGGTGAGGCCGTCGGTCAGGTCCGTGGTGGTGTCGAGGTCGTCCGGTTCGAGGTCCGGCAGCAGGACCTTCACGTCGCCGATCGTGGTGGTACGCATGTGTCCTCAACCTGTGTGGGCGCGGGGTGGGCACGCCTGTCGGTGCCAACTCGCGTACCGGCACTCACCACGCCGTCTCGCGGGCCTCGCGCACGGTCGTACCGAGCACGGCGCGAGCCGCGCGATCTACGGCAGCAGCGTGATGCCGTAGATCCGTACGATGCCGATGGACTGATTCGTCACTCTGATGACGACGCACCGGTCGGAGGCGGACGGATGTCGAAGGCGGAGGGGGCACGGTGATCGGTGCGGCGCGTCCGCGGACAGCTGCGGTGATCGACCCCGAGGTGTGCGCGGGTTGGCGGCTGACGCCCGGGCCGGTGCTGGCGGACCGGGTGAGCGGCACCTGGGCGGCCACGAGAGGCGGTGCCGAGCTGATCGTGAAGTTCTTCGACGACGCGACCTTTCCCGACTGGCGCTACGCGTTGCGGGTCGCTGCCGCGGTGCGCAGCCTGGGCTGGCCCACGCCGGAACCAATCGAGGAGCCGCTGACCCGCCCGCGCGGCGCGTGGGTGCTGTTCCGCCGGCTGCCCGGCCGTTCCGCGTCGCCGGCCGCGCAGGACCAGCCAGCCGAACGGCGCGCCCGGGGACGGTTGCTGGCGGAGTTCCACGCGAGCGCGGCGGCCACCGGCATCGGCGATCAGCGGGGCGGCTTCCACGCACCCGCCGACGTCGTCGCCGACCCCGAGTTGGAGCGCCTGCTGCGGTGCCACGAGGCAGCGAACCCGGTCCAGGGTGGCGTGCTGCGGCGCTGCCACGAAGCCGCGGTGTCGTGGTTCACCGACCATCCTGACCTGGACGCGCCGCGCAGCGTCATCCATGGCGACTTCACGCCGTGGAACCTGCTGTTCGACGACGGGCGGCTGACCGGCCTGCTCGACTTCGAGGCCACCCATCACACGTTCCAGGTGGCCGACTTCGCGCTCTCGTGGCGCGGCTACCAGGACGACGTGCTGCGAGGGTACGACGAGGTGCGGGCGCTGTCGGAGGTCGAGTGGCACCTCGTGCAGCCGACCTACTGGGCGTGGTTGTTCCTCGGCGTCAAGGACGCGCTGGCCGCTCACTACCGCGTCCCCTCCCTGACGAGCGAAGCGCCGAACCTGGAATGGCAGTTCACCCATGCCCGCAGGCGTTCTCCGCTGCTCGCCCGCCGGACCGGTGCGGTACCGCCCTTGTCCGGCTGACACCACCCCCCACCAGCGGACACGTAGAAGGCCCCGACCCGGTGTGAACCACCAGGTCAGGGCCTTGCTCGTTGGTGCGCCGCCAGGGACTCGAACCCCGAACCCGCGGATTAAGAGTCCGCTGCTCTGCCAGTTGAGCTAGCGGCGCTCACCGACAACGGGACGAGACGTTAGCACGCCCCCGCGCCGCCCCCGAACGGCAGGGGTGGCCTCACCGCACCGCCAGCGTGACCTGCCCCGTCGCGGCCCCGGACGGGTCGACCAGCAGCGTGTACGTGCCGGAGGACGGCAGCACTGTCGACGCGATGTCGCCGGCCCCGTTGATCACGCAGCCGGTGGCGAGCGTGCCGCCGTCCGGGGCGCGCAGCACCAGCACGCCGCACTGGTCGGGCAGGGTCGCAGCGGTCGCGGTCACCGTCACCGAGGCGCCGGCCGGGGCGGTGAACCGGTAGCCGGTGACCGCGCCGGGCCGGTCCACGACGGCGACCACCGGCGGCCCGCCGAGCGCGACCGTCGCGTTCCGGTCGCGGCCGGTGACCAGGCGCAGGGTGGCGGTGCCGGTGCCGCGTTCCACCGGGTCGACGACCACGGTGTACGTGCCGTCGGCGGGCAGGACGGTGCCGTCGACCTCGCCGACGCCGTTGATCACGCAGCCGCTGCGCAGCAATTGCCCGCCGGCGTCGCGCAGCTCCAGCGGCGAGCACTGGTCGGTCAGCGTGCTCTCGGGCACCTCGACGTAGACCCGCTCCCCCTCGGCGCCGGTGAACCGGTAGCGGGCCCGGGCGCCGGGCTGCCCGATCGAGGCGGTCACCGCCGGGCCGTTGGGTTGCAGCGTGCCGCCGCTGTCCTTCGCCACGTAGACCCGGACGGCGGCGCGGCCGGTGTCGCCGGGGGCGGCGGTGACGCGCAGCGCGTACGTGCCGGTGGTGGTGAGGTCGACGCGGTCGACGTACCCGACGCCTCTGATGACGCAGCCGCTCGCGGTCTCCCGCCCGTCCGGGGCGACGAGCAGGTACGGCGAGCAGCGGTCGGCCATGCCGGGCGCGGTGACGTCGACGAAGACGGCGTCGCCGGCGCGGCCGGGGAACGTCAGCGGCTCGCCGCCGGGGGTCAGACTGGCGGTGGCGACGGGCACGGCGGTGATGGGCGTGCCGGCCGGCGGGACGACCCGCTCGGTGGTGGCGCCGGCCACGGCGAACTCGGGTCGCCCGCTGACGGCGACGTCGAAGACGCACTCGGCGAGCTGCGCCGGTGAGGTGATGCCGGCCCAGCGGCAGACCTGCTCGGCGGACGCGCGGCGGGCCGGGTCGAGGTCGCCGACGGTCACCTCCCGCTCGGGGAAGGCCCGGTCGGTGAAGGTGGCGGTGTTCTCGCCGTCGGCGTAGGGGAACAGCGAGCGGTCGGCGGTGATCCGCCAGCTGTCCGCGTACGCGGGGTAGAGCTTCCCGAACGGCACCGGCTGGGTCAGCGGGGCACCGGAGGCGGGTGCGATGTCGTCGGCGGGGTCGCCGTCGAAGTCACCGAGCAGGCCGCGCACCTTCCCGGCCCGGCCGTCGGCGAGCCGGACCAGCACCCGGTAGCCGTAGCGGCCGATCTGGTCCACCGCGGCGGCGGATCCGTCCGGCCACGCCAGGTCGTACCCGTCGGTGGGGCCGGTGTCGGACGGGCGGCGGGTGAGGCTGCCGCCGCCGGGCAGGTCGGTGCGCTCCGGCGGCGTGGCCGACGGCGCGCCGTCGACGTGCACGCGGGTGCCGCCGTCGGTGAGGGTGAGCGCGACCCGGTGGTCGCCGAGCCGGAACGCGACCGCGGAGTTGACCGAGGCGGTCCGCGTACCGGCCATCGGCGCCTGCCGGACCTGCACCTCCAGCGGGTCGCCGGCGGTCGAGGCGACGAGGGTGAACTCGCCGACGGCCTGGAAGTCGTAGGCGACCCGGTCGAAGGTGACCAGGTGCGGGTCGCCGTTGCTGCCGCCGCAGTCCGCCCCGTCCTCGCAGAGCTTGACCGGCCCCTTCGGCGGGGGTGTCTTCTTCGCCGGCTTCTTGCACTCGTCGAGGCTCTTCGGCAGTGGCTTCCCGTCGTACTCCTGGCGCGGCGGCAGGCCCTTCGCCGCCCGGTAGCGGTTCTCCGCGAGCGTGGCCTTCACCTCGGCGGTGCGGATCTTGGTGCTCCCGCAGTCGCCCTGCGGGACCGCGCCCCGGGAGATGTCGTCGGCGTGGTTCAGCTCGTGGTAGAGCGCGGCGCAGGGGTCCCGGGCCACGCCGTCGCCGTACGGGTCGGTGGAGGTCGGGTTCCAGGTGACCGTGGACGACCCCTTGCCGTCGCTGCTCTCCGGCGTCTCGAACGCGCCGGAGCCGCCCGGCGTGGGGATGATCCGCACCCGGGGGCTCTTCTTGTCCGTGAGCCGGGGCAGCAGGCCGGACGGGTCGCCGCCGGGCTGCGCGAACCCGGCCAGGCAGCCGTCGACGAGGGCCTGGAAGTCGACGCCGGGGATCGGCACGCCGGCGGTCGGGTCGACCGAGTAGTCGGCCCGCGCCGGGCGGGACCCGCCGCCGACCAGCGCGCCGACCGCCACGAGCAGCAGGACCGCCGCGGCGGCGGTCGGCCGACGGCGGCGGCGCAGGAACAGGACGACCAGCGCGGCGACGAGCAGCGCCAGCAGCAGCGCGCCGAGGGCCGGCCAGAGCCAGCGCCGGCCGGGGCCGGGCCCGTCGCCGACGGTGAAGGTCGCGGTCCGCAGCGCTGTCGCGCCCGGGCAGAGGTTCGTCGCGCCCGTGATCGGGACTGTCACGTAGCCGGCCGTGACCTCGTACCGGCCGGGGGCGCCGACCGGCCAGAGCGTGTCCAGGCCGCCGCCGTCCGAGGTGGCCGCCACCGAGCGGAGCGCGACGTCGCCGCCGGACAGACGGACGCCGGTGAGGGTGACGGTGCCGGTCGCGCCCGGCTCCACCGTGGTCAGGCCGGCGGTCGCGGCGGCCCCGATGCCGTCGTCGTGGAAGCTGCGGGCCAGCGCCGGGGTGACGTCGCGCCCGTCCCGGCGTACCCCGGTCACCTGGACCGTGCCGACGGCGCGGGTGGGCAGCGCGCAGGCCGCACCGGTGGCGTTGGTGACGGTGAGGTCCAGGCGGACCTGGTCGCCGGCGCGGTAGTCCGCAGCGCCCGGCCGCAGGGCCAGGCCGAGGCCGCCGTCGGCGGGCGCCGCGGCGGCGCCCACGGCCCCGGCCACCAGGGCGGTCACCAGTACGGGGAGCGCTGTCGCGAGTCGCGCCGTCCACCTCATGGTGGGGACTGTAGGGGCGGAGCGGGCGGATTCCCGTGCTCTGTCGGGGACCGGTCGTTCCTGCTCGTCGCGGGAGACGAAGAAGTCCCGACCTGATGATCAGATCGGGACCTGCTCGTTGGTGCGCCGCCAGGGACTCGAACCCCGAACCCGCGGATTAAGAGTCCGCTGCTCTGCCAGTTGAGCTAGCGGCGCTCGCTGACAACGGGAAGAACCTTAGCATGCCCGCTGAGGCGGGTCCCAATCCGATACCGGGCTCCACCCTTCGGTCGAGCTTAACCGGCAAAAATGCCCAAAACACCCGACCGGCACGGTACCGGGGCGGGTCCGATGGCGTCGATGGGGCACGATGTCCGCCAGGCACGCTACGACAGGGGTGGGCATGGGCAGGTTCGCGCGGGCCGGGGCGATGGTGGGCGCCCTGGTCCTCACGGCGTCGCTGGCACTGACCGGGTGCGGCGGCGACGAGGAGAAGCCGGCGTTCGTGCCCGGCCAGCAGCAGGTCGGCGGGGTCTCGTCGAGCGCGCCGGATCCGAGCGCCGCGCCGAGCGACGCCGCCGACGCGGCGCCGCCGCTGACCGTGAGCCCCGCCGACGGGGCGACCGGACGGCCGGTCAGCAGCGAGATCAGCGCCCGGATCCCGGGCGGGGGCACGGTGTCGAAGGTCGTGCTCACCACCGCCGACGGCGCCACCGTCGCCGGGCGGATGCGACGCGACGGCTCCAGCTGGGTGCCGTCCACCGCGCTGAAGTACGCCACCAAGTACACCGCCACGGTCACCGGGACCGGCAAGGACGGCGCGCCCCACCAGGGCACCAGCACGTTCACCACGATGGCCAAGCCCAAGTCCATGATCGGCTCCGGCCTCTACCTGTTCAGCGACAAGACCTACGGTGTGGCCATGCCCGTGGTCGCCGAGTTCTCCCCCGGCATCCCGAAGAAGGACCGGGCCGCGGTGCAGAAGCGGATGTTCGTGCAGACCGACCCGCCGCAGCCGGGCGCCTGGCACTGGGTCGGCAACGGCACCCAGGCCTACTACCGCGCCCCGGAGTACTGGAAGACCGGCACCACGCTCACCGTCCGGCTGGCGCTGGCCGGGATCCCGCTGAGCAACGGGAAGTACGGCAACATCGACCGGAGCGCCACCGCCAAGATCGGCCGGGCGTTCGAGATGTCGGTCGACAACGCGACCAAGCGGATGACCGTCTCCGAGAACGGCGCGGTGATCCGCACGCTGCCGGTGAGCCTGGGCAAGAAGAGCACCCCGTCCTCCAGCGGCACCATGGTGGTGATGGAGAAGAAGGAGTCGACCGTCTTCGACACCCGGGACGAGCCGGACCCGAACAACCAGTACGTGACGAAGATCGACTTTGCCCAGCGGCTCACCTGGGGCGGCGAGTACATCCACGCGGCCCCGTGGTCGGAGGGGGTGCAGGGACGCCGGAACGTGTCACACGGCTGTGTCAACGTGTCGATGGCGGACGGTCGGTGGCTGTTCGGCAAGACGCTGATCGGTGATCCGATCACGGTGAAGGGCACCGAGCGGCAGCTGGCCCCGGGCAACGGGTGGACGGCGTGGAGCATGAGCTGGTCGCGCTTCGTCGAGGGCAGCGCCCTGCCGGTGCCGAAGGGCGGGCAGCCGGAGCCGTTCTGACCGGCGTAACGTGGTCGGACGCACCGTCGCGCGCGGCCAGCCGGAGACGGCTCCCCGAGGTCAGCGCCGGGTGACAACAGAATCGTTACACCGTCGCCAGGGTGTTCCGCTTCACTCCCGGCAACGGGTCACCGTTCCGGTGCGTCTGACCAGAGACGATGGGGACCGGGCATCACACTTGTGAGGGAAACATGCGAGCTGGCCAGGACGAACTGATCCGGGGCGGAACCGCCCGGCGCGGCGGGCGCCGCGCGCTCGCGGCCGTGGTGCTCGCCGCCGCCATGGCCCTGACCTCCGCCTGCACCGGTGGCGGCGACGACGGGTCGTCGAGCTGGCAGGGCGGCGGCGACGGCGGCGAGAAGGCCCCGAAGGCGGCGGCCACCATCAGCGAGCCGGCCGCCGACGCCAAGGACGTCCCCGCCTCCACCGCCGTCACCTTCACCACCACCGAGGCGCAGGAGACCAGCGTCGAGGTGAAGGACTCGACCGGCAAGGCCGTCGAGGGCGAGATGGCGGCGGACGGGAAGAGCTGGCTGCCCGCCGGCGCCCTGGACTACGGGCAGACCTACACCGCGACCGTGACCGCGACCGGCGACGACGGCAAGGCGGCCACCGCCACCAGCACGTTCACCACCATGGCCAAGCCGTCCAAGCAGATCCGGGTCAGCAGCTTCCTCGGTGACAACCAGGTCGTCGGCGTGGGCATGCCGCTGATCGTGAAGTTCGGCCGGGCGATCCCGGAGGACTACCGGGACGACATGCAGCGCCGGATGACGGTCACCGCCAAGCCGGCCCAGGAGGGCGTCTGGCACTGGGTGAGCCCCACCGAGGTGCGCTACCGGCCCAAGACGTTCTGGAAGGCCAACAGCACGGTCTCCTACAAGGTGCAGGCGGGCGGGCTGCCGCTCGGCGACGGCTGGTACGGCCGCTCCGACCTCACCGTCGACGTCAAGATCGGCCCGGCGTTCGTGATGACCGTGGACAACCGCACCAAGCGGATGACCGTCACCAAGGACGGCAAGGCGGTCAAGACGATCCTGGTCAGCCTGGGCAAGAAGAGCACCCCGTCGTCCAGCGGCACGATGGTGGTGATCGAGAAGCTCCGCCACACCGTCTTCGACACGATGGAGGAGCTGGGCCCGGAGGAGGGCTACCGCACCGAGATCGACTACGCCCAGCGGCTCACCTGGGGCGGCGAGTTCATCCACGCCGCGCCCTGGTCCGAGGGCGTGCAGGGCCGCACGAACGTGTCGCACGGCTGCGTCAACGTCTCGATGAAGGACGGCAACTGGCTGTTCGCCAACACCCGCATCGGTGACCCGATCACGGTCAAGGGCACCGAGCGCAAGCTCCAGAACGGCAACGGCTGGACCGACTGGAACATGAGCTGGGACGAGTACGTCAAGGGCAGCGCCCTGCCGTACGAGCCGCCGGCGGAGCCGGGCGACGACACCAGCCCGTCCGCCGAGACGCCGAGCCCGCAGCCGACCGCCTGACCGACGCCGCCGAGCGGCCCGTCCCCGACCCGGGGCGGGCCGCTCGCCGTTTCCGGGGGTGTGGCCCCGCCGGTCCCCGCACACGACGAAGCCCCCTCCCGGAGGAGGGGGCTTCGGCACTGGGGTGACTGATGGGAATTGAACCCACGACAACCGGGACCACAACCCGGTGCTCTGCCAACTGAGCTACAGCCACCATGCTCGCCGCTCCGGTCGACCCGGGCGGTGCGCGGACTAATAATAGCCACACCCCGGCCGACCCCGTCCACCGGGTTCGGCCCGGGCGTCAGAGCTGCGCGGCGATCGCCTTCGCGGTCTCCACGTCCGGCCCCGGCAGCGGCACGAACACGGTCCGCCGGTAGTACTCCAGCTCGCGGATGCTCTCCCGGATGTCGGCCAGCGCCCGGTGGGCCAGGCCCTTCTGCGGCTGGCCGAAGTACACCCGGGGGTACCAGCGCCGGCACAGCTCCTTGATCGACGAGACGTCGATCATCCGGTAGTGCAGGTGGGCGTCGAGCCGGGTCATGTCCCGGGCCAGGAAGCCACGGTCGGTGGCGATCGAGTTGCCGCACAGCGGCGCGGTACGCGGATCCTTCACATAGCTGGTCACGTAGTCGAGCACCATGTCCTCGGCCTCGGCCAGGGTGACCGTGGAGCGGCGTACCTCCTCGGTCAGGCCGGACTTGGCGTGCATGGTCCGCACGATCTCCGGCATGCCCTCCAGCGCCGCGTCGTCGGCGTGGATCACCACGTCGACGCCTTCGCCGAGCACGTTCAGGTCCGGGTCGGTGACGAGCGCGGCGACCTCGATGAGGGCGTCCCGACGCAGGTCCAGCCCGGTCATCTCACAGTCGATCCAGACGAGAAGATCAGCCACCGGGACAGACTACGCGCCGCCGACCCGCCCGCGCCTCGGCACCGGGGGCCAGGTGGACCGCTAGGGTTTCCCCGTGCCAGCCGAATCCGTCGCCCCGCCCGCCGTCTCCCAGGACGACGCGGGCGGACGCACGGCCCGGCGGGTGGTCGCCGTGCTGGCGCTGGTCGCGATCCTGCCGGCGCTCTACCTGCGCAACCTGCGCCACGACTACTTCGACCAGAAGATCTACATGTCGGCGATGGACTGGTGGGCGGCCGGGCACCCGCTCTACGACTACGTCCAGCCGGACCGGGTGCAGGGCGAGCTCTACTTCACCTATCCGCCGCTCGCCGCGTTGCTCCTGGCGCCGTTCTCGTACCTGCGGCTCGGGGTGGCGATCGCCACCTTCGCGGTGCTGACCGCGGTTGCCGTGGTGGTGACCACAGGCTGGCTGGTGCTGCCGGTACTGCGGCGGCACGACCTGCCGCGCGGGTTCGGCCTGACCGTCGCCGTGCTGCTGGTGCTGGCGGTGGAGAGCACCCGGGAGACGCTCACGCTCGGGCAGATCAACATGCTGCTCGTGGTGCTGGTCCTGGCCGACCTGCTGTTCGCCGTACCGCAGGGGCGGCGCTGGGCCGGCGTGGGCGTGGGACTGGCGGCGGCGCTCAAGCTCTTCCCCGGCATATTCGTGCTCTACCTGCTGGCCACCCGGCGGTGGCGGGCGGCGGCGGTGGCGACGGCGACCGCAGCGGCGGCCACGCTGCTGGCCGCCGCGGTCGTGCCGGGCGACTCGTGGCGGTTCTGGACCCACGAGCTGTGGACCACCGACCGGGTGGGCCGCACCGACTACACCGGCAACCAGTCCCTGTTCGGACTGCTCAGCCGCCTGAGCGCGTCGGCCGAGCCGGACCGGCTGCCGTGGCTGCTGCTCGTGCTGGTGGTGGCCGGATTCGGCCTGTGGCGGGCCGCGCGCGCGGCCCGGGCGGGGGACGCGCTGGTGGGTCTCACGCTGACCGGCCTGGTGGGCGGGCTGGTCAGCCCGATCACCTGGATCCACCATCTGTACTGGTTCGTCCCCGCCGTGGTGGTGCTCGTCGACGCGGCGCTGGACGCCGATCCGGCGACGCCCGCCGGGGCGCGCCGTCGCGGCGGCCTGCTCGCGCTGGCCGCCGGCGTCGGCCTGCCGATCGTGTACGGGTTGGTGACGTTCCAGGACTGGGGCACCGCGATCGTGCACACGGACGATCCGGTCGACTTCGTCGTCCGCAATCTCTACGTGCTGCTCAGCCTGCTGCTGCTCGCGGTGCTGCCGATCCGCCGGGGCCGCGACGACGCATCCGAAAATTCGGACTGACCGGACAGACCTCGCGTCTGGGCCGGTTCGGCGCTAATCTTGTCCCAACTACCTCAGGTTTCTCCCAGGTAGCACCGAATTCCCCCGGTGACGGTGGCCCTCCGCGTCGGCAGCGCGGAGGGCCATCCGCCGTCCAGGGCTCACTCCTCGGCCGGCGGCGCGCCGACGGCGACCAGTTGCCGCCGGGGCAGTGGCGGCGGGGCCGGCTGCCGGCCCAGCCCGCTCAACGAGCTGACCCCGAGCCGCCCGGCCAGCACCGGAACCTGGTCCGGCTCGACCACGAAGACGACCTCGCGCGGCCGGCTCGGGCGCAGCAACAGCACCGCGGCAAGGACCACCAGCAGCGTCCCGCCGGCCAGCAGCGCCCACACCACCCCGGGGAACCAGCCGGCCCGCGCCTCGCCCCACATCTCCAGGTCGAGCCCGGCCGCGCCGTCCGAGCGCATCACCACCAGGCTCAGCGACCGGTCGGCGAAGTCGGCCGGGCTCCACTCCAGCGAGCCGACGCCCTGGCGTACCCAGAAGGGCTGGCCGAGCGGGACGGCGTCGGCGACGCCAACGGTGGCCGGGTCGAGACCGACCGGGAGCGGGCCCCGGGTCACCGCGACGCGTCGCACGGTGCTGTGCGGGACGTCGGCCAGCCACCGTCGCACCTGGTCGGTCGGGGCGAGGCCGAGGAACGCCGGACCGCCGGCGTCCCGCGCGGTGAGGCGCAGCCGGGCCTGCCCGGTCCGGACGATCGGGAGGTCGGCACGGAGCATCGCGTCCACATCGGTGACCACCACCGCGCGGGCGGGCGTGCGGACCGGCTCGAAGCGGGCGGAGAAGCCGCCGTCCGGGTCCGCGTGCCGCGCGGCGATCCCGAGCCCGGCGCCCGCCACCAGCACCGCGACCCCCACTGCCAGTGCCAGCATGCCGGCGATCGTGCGTACGAAACGCATTCGCGTCGTCCCTCTCGGTAGCCAACTACCCGGCCGACCTTACCGACGCCGGTGGCGCGATCTGCGGATATCCGCCGCACCCACCCCGGGACGGCAACCGGCCCGGCGGACACGATCCGCCGGGCCGGTGACTGTCGCCGTGCTCAGGACGTCTCGGTGGGCTCCCGCCGGGTACGCGCGAACGCCAGCCCGCCGAGGACCAGGCCGGCCAGGCCGGCGACGAGGCCGGCGACCCCGAGCGCGGTACCCGCGCCCGAGTCGTCGTCGTCATCGTCGTCGTCCGCGGCGGCGGCCGCCGGCGCGCTCGCGCCGGGGGACGCGGACGCCGCGGCGGCCAGCGTGAGCACCGGGGCCGGGTTCTCCGGCTCCTCCGCGCCCGGCGTCGGCTCCTCGATCCAGCGGGAGACGTTGCCGTCGGAGTAGGTCTGCAGCACCTTGAACACCATGGTGTCCACCTGCGGCAGCGGCCCCATCGACACCGGGAACTCCTGGAACTCGCCCGGCTTGACGCCGCCGCCCTGCGCCGCGGTGAAGGTGAGCTTGGAGACCGCCTCGGTGAGCTGGCTGCCGTGCACCTCGATCGGCGGGTCGACCTTGCGCTTCTCCACCGCCACCGTCCAGCCCGGCACCGGCATGGTCGAGACGGAACCCACCGGCGCGTTCGCCGGCAGGTTCACCTCGACCTTGACCGTCGACGCCGTGTCGCTCTCGTTCGGCACCCGGAACGCGAACCGACCGTAGCCGCCCTGCGTACCCTCCTTCGGGTTGACTGTGACGTGCGCCGAGGCCGGCCCGGCCAGGCCGAGGACGGCGGTGGTGACAGCGGCGAGAGTCAGCGCGGCGGCGGTCGCGGGACGCCGGAGACGGATCATCAGAGGGAACCTTCCGTTACTTGATCGGCACGGTGGCGGTCACCGTGGCCTGGTCGATGTCGGACGTGCGGACGGTGAAGCGGAGCTGCCAGTCGCCCCGGGCCGGCAGGTTGACCTCGCCGGTGGCGTGGTTGTCGCTCAGCGGCAGCAGCGGCACCGTGATCGGCTCGATCCCGGCCGACGGCAACGCCGCGGTGACCTTCCACTCCTGCACCGGCTGCGGCCGGTTGTCGGTCGTGTAGGCGTAGAGGTGCAGCGAGTTGTTGCCGCTCTCGGCCGGGTCCAGCTCCACCTGGAGCGAGTAGATCGGGCTGCTCAGCGTGGTGGAGAAGTAGCCGGCCGGCGCGCCCGCCACGTCGGCGGCCGCGGTCCGCGCCGGGGTGGTCTGCACCAGCGTCGCGGACAGGCCCAGCACCACCGCGGTGATCGCCAGCTCGGCCACCACGGCCCGCCGCATCGAACCCGGCCGGCCGGCGGCGACCCGCCGGCGCACCAGCGCCCGGGAGTACGCGGCCACGCCGATCACCAACGCGAACAGCACGATCTTGGCGAGCAGCAGCCGCCCGTAGGTGGTGTCGACCAGTGCCGTTGGGCTGGCCACCTCGATCAGACCCTGCACGGTGCCGGCCAGCAGCAGCGCGGCCACCGCCAACGCGGCCCAGCGGGACCAGATCGGCAGGATGGCGTCCAGCTCGCGCTCGTCGGCGCGGCGCAGCAGGAAGACCGCCAGCATCACCAGACCGCCCAGCCAGACCGCCATCCCGCCCAGGTGCACGGCGTCCACCACCACCGAGACGGCCGGCGCCGGGGAGGCGGCGGCGTGACCGGCGAGCGGCCAGGTGAACAACGCCGCACCGCCGAGGACGGCCAGGATGATCCCGTCGGTGCGGCCGACCGGACCGGCGAACAGCGGGCGGAGCAGGAACGCCGCCGCCGCCAGCAGGCCCAGCCGGACCAGGTGGGTGGTGCCGTAGGCGCTGCCCAGCACGTCGCCCAGGCCGGCCCCGGTGACGTCGAACAGCCCGCCGCCGTTGGTGTAGGGCACCTGGAGCCACAACTCGGCCACGGTGGCCGCGGCCAGCACGCCGAGCCCGGTCCAGGCCAGCCGCGCCGGGCCCCGGCGGGACAGCCGGCGCGGCCAGAGCGCGGCCAGCACCAGGGCCGGGCCGACCAGCAGCAGCAGGCCCACGTAGCCGACGTACTTCGCCACCTTGACCGCGTTCTCCGTCACCGGGTTCGCCCGGTTGTCCGAGCCGGTGTCGGTCGGCGGCTCCGACGGCGCGCCGACCGAGTAGGTGAACGCGCCGGAGACCGGGTGGCTGTCCGCCGAGATCACCCGGTAGCTCACCAGGTAGGTGCCGCGCGCGCCGGACGGGTCCACCGGGATGGTGACCTCGGCGCCCTGGAACGTCGGCTCACCCCGGTCGGCCCGGGAGCCGTCCGGCGCGATCACCCGGACCTTGCCGGGCACCTTCCGGACGCCCTCGCTGAAGGTGATCACCACCTGGGCGGGCGCCTCGGGCACCACGGCGGACGCGGCAGGGCTGCTGCTCACCAGCACCGCGTGGGCGCTGGCCGGCGTGGCCGGGGCGAGCAGCAGGGTGACCAGGAGGAGCAGCAGCCCGGCGACGGTCCCGGAGCGGGCGGCGACGACCCCGGGCGGGCGGCGTACGGCAGCAGTCATGACCGCCATGGTTCCCGAACCGTGGCGGGCCCGGCGAGCCGACCTCCGCCGGGCGCGCCGCGGCGCCCGATCGGTGCGGTGACGCGCGCCACCGGAACCTGGTCGGAGGTCATGAGGGGGTAGTCGGTGGACGGACGGAAAAAGTTCCCGGCGTGTGCGGGACCACGGAATGGGCCGAAGGACCCTGTCACCCACAGGTACGCCGCGTAACCTCGTCTGTCGTGATCCCCGCCCCGCGCGACACCGCCGCCGACCACCCCGAGCCGGGGTCCGAGGCTGCGCGGGACACGGCCACCGGGTGGGCGCTGGCCGCGCGGCACGGCGACCCGGCCGCCCAGGCCGCCTTCGTCCGGGCCACCCAGGCCGAGGTCTGGCGCTTCGCCGCCGCCCTGGTCGACCCGGACAGCGCGGACGACCTGACCCAGGAGACCTACCTGCGGGCGTTCCGGGCGCTGCCCGGCTTCGAGGGTCGGTCCACCGCACGCACCTGGCTGCTCGGCATCGCCCGCCGGGCCTGCGCCGACCACCTGCGGACCGTGGTGCGCCGCCGCCGGCTCGACGAACGGCTCGCCGCCCAGGCGGCCACCGACCGGCCCGGTCCGGACCCGGCCGGCCAGCTGGGCGCCGCCGACCTGGTCCGCCGGCTGCCCGCCGAGCGGCGCTCCGCGTTCGTGCTCACCCAGCTGCTCGGCCTGTCCTACGCCGAGGCCGCCGACGTGGAGGGGGTGCCGGTGGGCACCATCCGCTCCCGGGTCGCGCGGGCCCGCGACGAGCTGGTCGGCGCCGTCGGCGACACGCTGGCCGGATAGCGGGAACCTTTCATGCCTCCCGGACGACGAATGACTGTGACCCCCTCCCCCACCCGGGCCGACCGCTGGCGGGCCCTGCGGCCCTGGCTCGGCGTGGCGGCCCGCCTCGGGCTGGCCGCCGTCTGGCTGATCGCCGGTGGCACCAAGGTCGGTGACCTGGCCGCCTCCGGTCGGGCCGTGAACGCCTACCAGGTGATGCCGTACGACCTGGCCACGGTGATCGGCGCGGCGCTGCCGTTCGTGGAGCTGGCCCTGGGTCTGCTGCTGCTCGTCGGGTTGGCCACCCGGGTCAGCGCCGGTGTCTCCGCCGCGCTGCTGGTGGTCTTCATCGTCGGCATCGCCTCGGCCTGGGCGCGCGGTCTGGCCATCGACTGCGGGTGCTTCGGCAGCGGTGGCCAGCTCGGCGCCGGCGAGACACCGAGCTACCTCCCGGAGATCCTCCGGGACCTGGGATTCCTGCTACTGGCCGGATTCCTGCTGATCTGGCCCCGCACCCCGTTCTCGGTGGACGGCTGGCTCGCGGGCGACATCGTGGAGGACGAGGATGAGTAGTCGCAAGGGACGCAAGGACGCGTCACGGGTGGTGCGCGAGCAGATCGCCCGGGAGAAGCGGCGCAAGCGCACCCTCTTCACCACCATCGCCGCGGTACTGGTGCTGGTCATCGCCGGCGGCATCGGCTGGGCCGTCTACTCCTCGCAGAAGTCCGACGAATTCACCGCGCCGCCCGGCGCCAACGACGCCGGCACCGGCATCGTCGAGGGCAGCGGCCCGGTCACCATCGACCTGTACGAGGACTACCTCTGCCCGGTCTGCAAGCAGTTCCAGCAGGTCAACGGCGCAACCATCAACCAGCTCGTCAGCGAGGGCAAGGCGACGGTGGTCTTCCACCCGGTCGCCTTCCTCAACCGCTTCTCCACCACCGAATACTCCACCCGCTCCTCGGCCGCCTCCGGCTGCGCCGCGAAGGGCGGCAAGTTCCGCGAGTTCACCGACCAGCTCTTCGCCAAGCAGCCGCCGGAGGGCAGCGCCGGGCTCAGCAACGACGAGCTGATCGACATCGGCGCGGGCGTCGGTCTGAACCGGGACGACTTCGCCTCCTGCGTGAACGACGGCACCTACACGTCGTGGACCGAGCACGTGACCGACGAGGCGAGCAAGTCCGGCGTGACCGGCACCCCGACCATCAAGGTCAACGGCAGCGAGGTGCAGGACAAGAGCCCGGACGGGATCAAGGCGGCCGTGGAGGCGGCCGGGAAGTGATCCCCGCACCGCTGCGCCGGGCCGGGCTGGTGGTCGCCGTCGCGGCCACCGCCCTGCTCGCGCTCGCCGCACCGGCCGCCGCGCACGGCGCGGACGCCCCCGACGGCACCGACTACCGGGGCGCGGTCACCGGCGTCAGCCCGGACCGGCCCGGGCTGACCGCCCGGATGGTCGAGGCCGGCGCGCGGCTGGAGCTGACCAACCGCACCGGCGCCGACGTGACCGTGCTCGGCTACTCCGGCGAGCCCTACCTGCGGATCGGCCCCGGCGGCGTGTTCGAGAACAGGCGCTCGCCGGCCACCTGGCTGAACCGGACGCTGGCCGCGGAGACCCGACTGCCGGCCGAGGCGGACCCGGCCGCCCCGCCGGACTGGCGGCGGATCGACGACGGACCCACCGCCCGCTGGCACGACCAGCGCACGCTGTGGCGCGGGGACGTCCCACCGGCCGCCGTCGCCGCCGCCCCCGACCGGGAGCAGCGGGTCCGCGACTGGGTGGTGCCGCTGCGCGCCGGGACCGAACCGATCGAGGTACGCGGGACGCTGGACTGGGTGCCGCCGCCCGACCCGTACCCCTGGTGGGTGGCCGCCACCCTCGGTTTCCTGGTGATCGGCGCGGCCGGGCTGGTGCCCGGCAGCACGACCGCCGGCGTACGTGCGCTGCGCGCGGTGGGCGGCCTGCTCGCCCTCGGCGGGGTGGCGGCCGTGACGCTCACCGTCGGCCGCGCGCTCGACACCGGCGGCCCCGGGTTCGGCGGCCTGCTCGCCGAGCTGGTCACCGGCCAGGTGTGGACGCTGCTCACCGGCCTCGGCGCGCTCGCCGCCGGCGGCTACGCGCTGGCCCGCCGACCGGCCGCCGACTTCACGCTGGCGCTGGCCGGCGCGTGCCTCACCCTGTTCGCCGGGGTGTCGAACCTGGCCGTGCTGTCCCGCTCGGTCCCCCCGGCCGCCGGCCCCGCAGGACTGGTGCGCGTCCTGGTCGCCGTGGCCCTGGCCACGGGCGCCGGTGCGGTCGCCGCCGGTCTGCTCCGCCTCCGCACCGCCGCCCGCACCGCCCCCCACCCCCACCTGACCCGCGCCCCCTGACCCGCCCTCGCGCCCCCTGGCGCCCCCGCGGCGGCGATCTTGCAGTTGCGGCCCCACGAGTTCGGCTTTTGTCCGTTGTGCCGAGGCCCGAAGTGCAAGATCGCCGAGGTCGGTGGGGTCAGGGCGAGCGGGGGGAGGTGGGGGCGAAGCCGTGGGGGAGTTCGAGGCGGTGTGCGGACAGCAGCGTTGCGTCGGAGAGGACGTCTGCGGTGGGGGCGTCGGCGACG
Organism: Micromonospora sp. WMMA1996; assembly: GCF_002573675.1. Taxonomy (NCBI): domain Bacteria; kingdom Bacillati; phylum Actinomycetota; class Actinomycetes; order Micromonosporales; family Micromonosporaceae; genus Micromonospora; species Micromonospora sp. WMMA1996. The sequence goes on from NZ_PDHU01000001.1 coordinate 180,278, forward strand.
ATGCGGCCGCCGTCCAGGATCACCGCGCGGGGACACAGCTCGGCCGCGTACGGCAGGTCGTGGGTGACCATCAGCAGCGTCACCGGCAGGCCGCGCAGGATCTCCGCCAGCTCCCGGCGGGCCGCCGGGTCGAGGTTCGACGACGGCTCGTCCAGCACCAGGATCTCCGGGCGCATGGCCAGCACGGTGGCCACCGCCACCCGGCGCCGCTGCCCGAACGACAGGTGGTGCGGCGCCCGGTCCCGGTGCTCGGCCATGCCCACCGCCGCGAGCGCCTCGTCGACCCGTTCCGCCAGCTCGGCCCCGCGCAGACCCAGGTTGGCCGGGCCGAACGCGACATCCTCCGCCACCGTGGGCAGGAAGAGCTGGTCGTCCGGGTCCTGGAAGACGATGCCGACCCGGCGGCGGACCTCGGCGAGGGTGTCCCGGTCGCGGGTCACCGTCAGGCCGCCGACCGCCACCGTCCCCTCGGTCGGGGTGAGGATGCCGTTGAGGTGCAGCACCAGCGTGGTCTTGCCGGCGCCGTTCGGCCCGAGCAGCGCCACCCGGTCGCCGCGCGGCACGGTCAGGTCCACCCCGTGCAGGGCGACGTGACCGTCCGGATACGCGTACCGGACGCCACTGACGTCCAGGGAGGGCGGCTGCTGCACGTACCCGATCATTGCAGGACGAGCGCGGCGGCGGCGATGGAGGCCGCGATCACCGGCACCGTCGCGCCCACCGCCCACTGCCCGGCGGTGGCCGCCCCGGCCCCCTGCCAGACCGCCGGCATCCGGCCGGTGTAGCCGCGGGAGACCATCGCCAGGTAGACCCGCTCGCCCCGCTCGAAGGCGCGCAGGAACAGCGCGCCGACCCCGGCCGCGAAGCCGCGCAACTGCCACAGGAAGCGCGGGTCGTCGCCCCGGGACACCCGGGCCACCCGCATCCGCCGGGCCTCCCCGACCAGCACCTCCAGGTAGCGCAGCATGAACGTGGCGATCTGGGTGAGGATCTGCGGGCAGCGCAGCCGGTCCAGGCCCAGGATCAGGTCACGTGTCGTCGTGGTCGCCGCCAGCAGGAGTGACGCGAGGACGCCGAGCGTGCCCTTGGCCAGGATGTTGAACGCGCCGTGCAGCCCGTCGACGGAGAGGCCGAGCCCGGCCACCTCGACCCGCTCCCCCGTGCCGAGGAACGGCAGCGCGAACGCGAACAGCACGAACGGCAGCTCGATCAGCGCCCGCCCGAGCAGCCAGCGCGGGCCGACCCGGGCCAGCGCCGCCACCGCGGCGACCAGCAGCGCGTATCCGCCGAACGCCCAGTACGCCTCCCGCGGGGTGGCGACCACCGCCACGGTGAACAGCACCATGGCGGCGATCTTCACCTCCGGCGGGAGGCGGTGCACCGGCGAGCCGGACTCGCGGTAGAGCACGTGCGCGTGCCCGGCGCCCATTCGTCGACCTCCCCGGCTCAGCGGCCGTCGGTGGACCGGGGCGTACCGGTCGCGGTGGCGCCCACCGGGTCCGCGGCGTCGGTGGTCGGGCCGGTCGCGGTGGCGCGGGCCGGACCGCGACGGCGGGCCAGCCAGAACAGGCCGCCGCCGACCGCGAAGGTGAGCAGCACACCGAGCACGCCGGACAGGCCGGTGGAGAGGAAGTCGTTGCCGATCCCACGTACGCCGTAGTCGGCCAGCGGGCTGTCCGCCAGCTCGTGGTCCTTGGCCTGCTGGGCCGGGCAACTGCCGCCGGTGATCTCGTCGTCGGCGTTCACCGTGCAGCCCTTGAGCAGCGACGAGTCGAGCCCGTCCGGGTGCGACGAGGCGTAGTTGCTGACCACGCCGGCCAGCAGCAGCGCCACCAGCAGGCCACCGAGGAGGAACGGCCAGGGACGCTTGCTCATCGGGCACCTCCGGCGACCGGGACGGCGGGAGCCGGCACGGCCGGCTTGAGGGCGCGCAGCGCATAGACCAGGTCGGGGCGGACCTTGGCGACGGTGACCACGGTGGTCGCGGTGATCAGGCCCTCGCCGATGCCGATCAGCAGGTGGGCGACGGCCATCGTGCCGGCCAGCCCGCCGAGGTTGCCACCGAGGTCGGTGGTGCCACCCAGCCAGTACTGCAGCACGAAGCCCTGGGACGCGACCACGACGCTGACCAGCGCGGAGACGAACGCGGTGACCGCCAGCCCGGCGGGCGTACGCGGCAGGACCCGCAGCAGCAGCGCGATCAGCAGGTAGGCGGCGGCGGTGCCGAGGATCGCCATGTTGGTGATGTTGAGGCCGAGCATGGCCACCCCGCCGTCGCCGAAGACCAGGGCCTGCACGACCAGCACCACGGCCACGCAGAGGGCACCGACCCAGGGGCCGACCAGCAGCGCGGCGAGCGCGCCGCCGAGCAGGTGGCCGCTCACCCCGGCGGTGAAGATCGGGAAGTTGAGCATCTGCACGGCGAAGATGAACGCCGCCACCAGACCGGCCATCGGCGCCAGCCGGTCGTCGAGGTCGGCCCGGCCGCGCAGCACGCAGAACGTGAGCGCGGCGAGCGCGAAGGCCGCGAAGATCGCGGCGACGGGACCGTCGATGATCCCGTTGGAGATGTGCATCGCCAGGGTTTCCACGAGATGAGCCTATTTCCGGCAGGGGGTTGTTGCCAATCCCTTGCAACAAGGCATGGTGATCATCACGGTCGACCGGGTGTCGCCGTCGGTCACCGACCCGGGCGCGGCGGTATCGTCACCGCCATGACCGACCGCCTGAAGCCCGGCGACCCCGCCCCCGAGTTCACCCTCCCCACCGACGACGGCGGGACCCTCTCCCTGACCGACCTGCGCGGCCGCAAGGTCATCCTGTACGCGTACCCGGCCGCCATGACGCCCGGCTGCACGAAGCAGGCGTGCGACTTCCGCGACTCGCTCGCCTCGCTGCAGTCCGCCGGCTACGAGGTGGTGGGCATCTCGCCGGACAAGCCGGCCAAGCTGGCCAAGTTCCGCGACCGCGACGCCATCACGTTCCCCCTGGTCGCCGACGAGGACAAGGCGGTGCTGACCGCGTACGGCGCGTACGGCGAGAAGCAGATGTACGGCCGCACAGTCACCGGCGTGATCCGCTCCACGTTCGTGGTGGACGAGGAGGGCCGGGTCGCGCACGCGTTCTACAACGTCAAGGCCACCGGCCACGTCGCCAAGCTGCGCCGGGACCTCGGGCTCGACTGACAGCCCTCGGCGAGGACGGCCGTGCGCCGACGGCCGCGGCTCCGGCCGTGGTTTACGATCCTTGGGCCGTGACACCGGTGTGCACGGTGATGGGGCCGTAGCCCAATTGGCAGGAGGCATGCGGTTTAGGTCCGCACCAGTGCGGGTTCGAGTCCCGCCGGCCCCACCCCTTAGACGTGGCCGGGAAGCCGGACGGCGGTGGGACGTCGATCCGCGACGCCCCACCGCCTCTGCCGTCACCGCTGCGCGGTGGGCCGTACCACGATCTCGTTGACGTCGACCTGATCCGGCTGGGCGACCGCGTACGCGATGGCGTCCGCGATCGCCGCGGGATCCAGCGCCATGGCGTCGCGGCTGGCCAACAGCGCGGCGCGGGTGTCGGGGTCGGCGACCGCGTGGACGAAGTCGGTGTGGACGAAGCCCGGGGAGACGACGGTGACGCGTACCGTGTCGCCGACCTCCTGCCGCAGCCCTTCGCAGACCGTTCGCACGGCAGTCTTCGTCGCGGAGTACACCGCCTGCCCGGGAACGGTGCGGTACGCGGCGGTGGACGCCACCGTCACCAGGTGTCCAGACCCCTGGCGGCGGAAGACCGGCAGCGCAGCGGCGATGCCGTGCAGTACACCGCGCAGGTTGACGTCGATCATGTCGTCCCACTCATCGACGCGCAGGGCGTCCAGCGGAGAGATCGGGCCGATGCCGGCGTTGTTGACCAGAACGTCGAGCTGGCCGAATTCGGTGACCGCCGCGTCGACCATTCGGACCAGGTCGTCGCGCCGCCGCACGTCGGTCGCCAGGGCGAGGGCGCGGCCGCCGCGTTCACGGATCTCACCGGCGAGCCGCTCGACGCGGTCGCTCCGCCGGGCGCCGAGGACGACCGTCGCCCCGCGAGCGGCCAGGGCCAGCGCGGCGGTGCGGCCGACTCCGCTGCTGGCGCCGGTGACGGCGACGACCTTGTTCCGGATACCTGTCTTGCCTGTGTCTGTCATGGTGTCGTTCTCCACTCCTGGGGGCGGATGCCGGTGGCTAGGATGGAGCCCTAAGCGGACAGGTGTCCGCATGCCCTCGACGTTAGCGGACACATGTCCACTTCGCCAGTGAACAGGAGTGACATGGATCGCAGCACCGGTGACCGGTCGAAAGCACCGAGTCGGCGGACCGATGCCGAGCGCAACAGGACCCGAATCCTCGACACCGCGCGCACCGCCCTGGAGCAGGACCCCGACGCCTCGATGCAGTCGATAGCCAAGCTCGCCGGCATCGGTCAGGGCACCCTGTACCGCAACTTTCCCAACCGGGAAGCGCTCGTCCTGGCGGTACACCGACGCGACGTCCAGGACCTCGTCGACGCCGCGCCCCGGCTGGCCGCCGGCAACCCTCCGCTCGCCGCGCTACGGCGATGGCTCGACGAACTGGGCAGCTACGGCAGGATCAAGCACGGCCTGGCCGGCGCCTTGAACAGCTCCACCAGGGAGCAGCTCGCCACCGAGGGGTACGACCCGGTCGTCGACGCCATGGGCACGTTGCTGCGCGCCTGCCAGCAGGCCGGCGACGTCCGCGCCGACGTGACCGCCGACGATCTCCTGCTGCTGGTTGGCTTCCTCTGGCGCATCAGTCCGGACGAGAACTTCGAGACCCGCAGCAGCCACCTGCTCGACCTCGTCATGGACGCGCTGCGACGACCCGCAACGTAGCGGGAATCCCGTCCGCGCAGCCCCAGCACCCGCCGGCCGCCACACCCGGACAGTCCGACCTCTTTCGGGTCCACCCGACCGCGGTAGGCCCGGAGAAATTCTCCGAGCCGGCTTGAATCGGGCATGTCGACCTGCTTAGGGCTCCAGGCCGGGCCTCCCGATCAGCTGCCACGAAGCGGGCTGGAGCGGGGCCTTCCGCGCCCGGCGTTCCCACGACAGGAAGGTTTGATTGATCATGCGGGCCGTGGTACTGCGGGAGTTCGCTTCGCCCCTGCGGGTCGACGAGATCGACCTGCCCACCGCCGGCGCCGGCCAGGTGCTCGTGCGCATCGTCGCCAGCGGCGTCAATCCGCTGGACACCAAGATCCAGGCTGGCCAGGCTCCGCACGCCCGAGTCCGTCCGCCGGCGGTGCTCGGCCTCGACCTCGCCGGGGTGGTCGTCGCCGTGGGTCCGGACGTCACGAGCTTCCAGCCCGGCGACGAGGTGTACGGACTCACCGGTGGCGTGGCCGATCTGCAGGGCTCGCTGGCGGAGTACGCCGCCGTGGACTGCCGGCTGCTGGCGCGCAAGCCGGGGGTGCTCTCCATGCGCGAGGCCGCCGCGCTGCCGCTGGCCCTGATCACCGCCTGGGAGGGGCTGGTCGACCGGGCCGGGGTCAGCGCCGGGCAGAAGGTGCTGGTGCACGGCGGCGCCGGCGGCGTCGGGTACGTCGCGATCCAACTCGCCCGCGCCCGCGGCGCCGAGGTGTACGCGACGGGCAGTTCGTCGAGCATCGAGGTCATCCGGAGCCTGGGCGCGGTGCCCATCGACTACCGCGTCAGCGGCGTCGAGGAGTACGTCGGGACCCACACCGCGGGTCAGGGGTTCGACATCGTCGTCGACACCGTGGGCGGCCCGACGCTGGACGCCTCGTTCGCGGCGGTGCGCACCTATGAGGGACACGTCGTCAGCGCGCTGGGGTGGGGGTCGCACTCCCTCGCACCGCTGTCGTTCCGCGGGGCGACCTACTCCGGAGTGTTCACCCTGCTGCCCATGCTGACCGGACAGGGCCGGGAACATCATGGGGAGATCCTGCGCGAGGGCGCCGCACTTGCCGACGCCGGCGCGCTGCGTCCACGACTCGACCCGCGCCGCTTCACCCTCGACACCGTCGCAGAGGCGCACGAACTGGTCGCCCGGGGCGCCGGGGCGGGCAAGGTCGTCGTTGACGTCGAGGCCTGATGGACCCGGGCGGGACATTGACGGCAGACCGGTGGCGGCAGCCTGGAGGAGCCGCATGAGGCGCCATATCAGGGTATGGTGCATGTATGGCGGTGAAGAAGGTCACGGTTACCCTCCCCGAGGAGTTGGTGGAGGCGCTTGGCACGGCGGCCCGGGAAGATGGCATCCCACTGTCACGGCTGGTCGCCAGCGCGGCGGAGAGTGAGCTGCGGCGGCGGGTCGGGCGGCGACTGGTCGCCGACTGGCAAGCCGAACACGGTGCGTTCACCGTGGAGGAGATTGCTGCGGCGCGCGCGGAGATGGCCGCCGCCGACGCTCAGGCGCTCAGCGCGCCTGGTCAGGCAGCCGCGTGAACATCCCCTATGTCTACGACGCCGGGGTTCTGCTCGCCATCGACAGCAACGATCGGCGGATCTGGGCGATCCACCACCTGGCTCTCGAAGAGGGGCGACGCCTGATCATCCCCTCCGTCGTGGTCGGCCAGGCGTGGCGCGACGCACGCCGTCAGGTGCAGCTCGGCCGGTTCCTGCACAGCTGTGAGGTCGTCCCGGTCGGCCTTGAACTGTCGAAGTCGGCGGGCGTCCTGTGCGGGAAGGCCGGCACCCGTGACGTGGTCAACGCCAGCGTCGTCACCATTGCTCTGGCGTACGGCGCGATCGTCTTCACCAGCGATCCGGAGGACATCGCGCATCTTTCGGCCGCCGCGGACGTCAAGCCAGGGCTGGTCATCCGCCGCCTCTGACCATGGTCGACGCCTATCCTTCCCGGGTGAGTCCTGAGCGGCCCTTTCCCGGGAGTGAGGTCCCGCTTCAGGCGGGCCGGATGACGCAGGGCATCGGCCGACGCGGAGGACAGGTCCTACGGCCCACCGGCCCCTGGTCCGGAGCCGTGCACGAATACCTACGGCACCTGGAGGCTGCGGGATTCGACGGGGCGCCGCGGTTCCTCGGACTCGAAGGACACCGCGAGGTCCTCACCTTCATCGACGGCGACGTGCCGGTCGACCCGGACTGGCGGCCGGGGACGGTGCAGCGGCTGCCGGCCTACGCCCGGTCCGAGGCCGCCCTGGTCGCCACCGCGGCTCTGGTGCGTCAACTCCACGACGCCGCGCGTGGCTTCCGACCGACCAGCACGGAGTATCGCTTCGTCCCGCATCCCCCGCGGCAGGGTGAGCTCGTCTCGCACGGCGATCTCGGGCCGTGGAACACCGTCTACCGGAGCGGCGTGCCGGTCGGATTCATCGACTGGGACGCCGCCGGCCCGGTCGATCCCCTGGTCGACCTGGCCGCGGCGGCGTGGGAGTTCGTGCCGCTCGCGCCGCCGGAACAGCTCCGCGCCGCCGGGTTCGACCCCGTACCGGACATCGCCGCACGCCTGTGGCTGTTCGTCGGCGCGTACGGCCCTGTCGACCGGTCCGTCATGGTGGCCGCGCTGCAACAGAGCCGGCTGCTCACCGCCGAGCGGATCAAGCACGCTCCCGTGGACGCGGCGGAAGCCGCCGAGGCGCTCGAACACGTCTCCCGCGAGCTCAGATGGCTGCACTCCGTGCGGTCCCACCTCAGCCGGTGACCGTCGGCGCCACGAAGGCCTGTCGCGAGGATCACGAACTACCCCGATCCACGGGTGCCGTCCCGCAGGATGGCGACGTGGACCTGCGCTTCGTACTCGACCCCGACCTCACGCCTGACCTGTGCGAACAGCTCGTCGACCTGTGGGTGGACGTGACCAACGCCGGCGGCGCGGTCGGCTTCGTCGCCCCGGTCACCGAGGCCGAGGTGCGGCCGGTCGCCGAGTCGACGCTCGCCGAGGTCGCCGACGGGCCGGACCGGCTGCTGGTCGGCTACGAGGGCGAGCGGCTCGTCGCCGTCCTGGTGGTGGTGGACAACCGGTTCCACCTGAAGACGCACTGGCGGGTGCTCAAGCGGGTCATGGTGCACCCCGACACCCAGGGACGCGGCCACGGCGCGGCGTTGATGCGCGAGGCCGAGCGGGTCGCCCGCGCCCTGGGCGTGGAGGCGTTGCACGTGACCGTCCGCGACGGTCTCGGCCTGGACCGCTTCTACCGGCGCCTCGGCTACCGGGAGATCGGTCGCCTGCCCGCCGCGCTCCGCCTGTCCCCCACCGACTCCCGTGACGAGATCCTCATGTGGCTCGACCTCCCCGCGCGCCCCGGATCCGTCGATCATGCAGTCGTGGCACCTGACAAAGTCCACTGATCCGACATCCGAGGCGCCACAACTCCGTGATCGACGAAGGTCAGGCGCACGCGCCAGGGGCGGCGGCCTCCACGACGGGCGTGGGCGTGGATGGGGTGGGCGCGGACGGGGATGACGGGGGCGGAGACGGGGACGCGCTGGTGGGGCGGACGGACGGGGAGCGGGACGGCTTCGCCGGCCGGGTGGTCGTGACGGCACCCGCGCCGTACATCCGGACCGTGCTGCGCTGCACCTGACCCGGCGCCATCCGGATGCCGGTGGCGGTCGCGCGGTGGCCGTACACGTCGGTGACCCGGATCGTGTACGGGCCGGGGCCGGCGCCGGAGGGGATCAGCCAGTAGTTGTAGTCCTCCCGGTCCGCCGCCCGCCACGACCCGTTCTGCCGGACCTCGACCGAGCGCAGCGGGTTGCCGTGGTCGCCGACGAGGACGGCGAACCACCACTGGGAGGCGCCTTCCTTGATCCGGAAGGTGAGCGGGCCGGGCAGCGCCGGGTCAACCACCGCCCGGTAGGTGACCCGGACGACACCCTGCACGGGGTCGGCGATCCGGGCGAACGCCTCGGCGGAGAGGTCGAGGTGACCGGGCGCGCACTCCGGGCACTGGTCCATGACGAGCACCCGGACGGTGCCGCGCGGGCCGGTGACGTCGAGGAAGCCGCCGCAGGACGCGCCGGCCGCGTACTCGCTCGGGCCAAGCGCGACGTAGAGCCGGTTGGTGGGCGCGGCGGGCCGGGAGCAGTTGCCGCCGGCGCCCTTCGAGTCGTAGAAGGTGGCCTTCCCGGTGTGCGGGGCGGCACCGACCGGCGGGGCGGCGCAGGCGGGGGCGGCGCCGCCGCGTACCGCGAGGGTCACCGCGACCACGGCGGCGAGCGCGGCCAGGCCGGCCGCGGCGAGCCGGCGGCGGGCCCGGGCCGGGGCACGGCGGCGGCCGGGCACGGCGGGCGGGCGCTCGGCGCCGGCGGGGATCGGTGGGTGGGGCGCGCTGCCGTCGGTCACGCCGGTCGATGCTGCCGGACCGGCCGGTCGGCGGACAAGCGGGCTAAGCGAAAGCTAAGGCCGGTGGGCGCGGGCGACCGAGGTGATCCCGGCGAGGTCGCCAGCGAACTCCGGGCGCTGCCGCAACGCGTCCTCCAGCCGGACCCGCCACAGGCCGGTCTCGACCGACACTCGGGCGTCACCGGCGTGGCGGACCCGCTCGCGACTCTCCGCGAGCGCCTCCCCGGCGGCGGCGCCGAACAGGGCGTCGAACTCGTGCCGGAGCCAGTCGAACAGCCGGTCGTCGTGGAACGCGCCGCCGATCACCCGGGCGGTGTCCCACGCCACCCGTGGCTGGTGGATCACCTGCATCTCGACTCCTCGGTCGACGTCTCGTTTCGGCCATCATCTATCCTCCACGGTCCGGCGACAAGGCCCGCCCGGGGCGACGTCGGTCCGGTGGGGAGCGCCGGGCCGGCCGGGCCGGTGGGCATCGGCCGTCCGGATGAGGGTCACCGCGGCGGAACGCGAATCAGTAGCATCCCGGGCATGTCCGATCGCCAGCCCCTCGCCGGTTCCGACACCCACCCCGCGACGTCCGACGTGGAGCCGGACGGCCCGGAGGAGAAGACGCCCCGGCGTCGCCGGGGCCTGCGGATCGCGCTGATCCTGCTGCTCGTCGTCGTGCTGCTGGGTGGGGGTGGCGCCCTGGCCGGCGGGCTCTACTACCGGTCGGTCGACAAGTCGATCGAACGGGTGGACGCGTTCGAAGGCGTGCCCGAGGCGTCCCGGCCGCCGGTCGCGGCCAAGGGCGCGATGAACATCATGATCCTGGGCAGCGACTCCCGCGATCCGGAGAGCACCGGCGGGTCGCGCAGCGACACCATCATCCTGGCCCACCTGCCGAAGGACCGGTCCAGCGCACAGCTCATCTCGATTCCCCGGGACACCTGGACGGCGGTGCCGAAGTCCAGGGAGGGCCGGGGCGGTCGCGACGCGAAGATCAACGCCGCGTACGCCTGGGGCGGCGTGCCGCTGATGGTGCAGACCGTGGAGAAGTTCAGCGGGGTCCGGGTCGACAACGTGGCCATGGTGGACTTCGCCGCCTTCAAGGAGATCATCGACGCGCTCGGCGGCGTCGAGATCGACGTGGAGAAGGGCTTCACCACGAAGTACTCGCTGATCGGCACCCGGACCTTCAAGCAGGGCCGGCAGACCATGGACGGCGCCGCCGCGCTGGACTACGCGCGGGAGCGGCACGCCTTCCCGGACGGCGACTTCGCGCGCATCCGCCACCAGCAGCAGGTGATCAAGGCGATCCTGGACAAGGCGGCCTCCGGCGGCGTGCTGACCAACCCGGCCAAGCTCAACTCGTTCGTCCGGGCCACGTCGAACTCCGTGGCGGTCGACAAGTCACTGTCCCTGGTGGACCTGGCGATGGAAATGCGTGGCCTGCGCAGCGGCAACCTGACGTTCTTCACCTGCCCGGTGAAGGGGACGGGCCGGGTCGGCAGCGAGAGCGTGGTGTTCCCGGACCCGGTCCGGTCGAAGACGTTGTTCGACGCGGTCCGCCGGGACTCGGTCCCGGACATCCTGGCGGTCAGCGGAAAGTAGGACGTCGAACTGCCGTGGCGGCTCTGGCGGGCGGGCGGGGCCGCTCATATCCTGCGATCGCCCCGGGTCTGTCGGCAGAGGACCGGGGCGTCACGGGGGAGGATCCACCATGCCACGCCTACCGGCGTACGAGCATCCGGCCGCGCAGCCGCCGGGCGTCACATCGATGACCGGCAGTATGGACACGACCACGGTGCTGCCGTACGCCGGCACCCGGGCCTCGACGCGTACCCGGCGGTTGCGGGCCTGGATGGTGACCGCGCCCATCGACGTCGCCGCGCTGCTCGCACCGCTGCTGCTGACCCAGGACTACTGGCGCGGGACGCTGTCCAACGCGGCGCTCACCGTAGGGCTGCTCGCCACCGGCGGGCTCTACCGACCCCGCCGGCACATCAGCATCCTGGACGAGCTGCCCAGTCTCGGCGGGCGCCTGCTCGCCGCCGGCGCGGTGGTGGCCATCATCGCCGCGCTGCGCCACGACTCGGTGGTCTACCTCGGCGGTTTCATGCGCGGCCTCGCGCTCTCCGCCGGGCTGGTGGTGATCGGCCGGGCGGTCAACTCGCGGATCGTGCTGCTCGCCCGGCGGCGGCGCTGGGTGGAGCACAACGCGATCGTCGTCGGCGGCGGCCCGATCGGCGCGGAACTCGCCCGGCTGCTGCGCCGCTACCCGCAGTACGGGCTGCGGTTCGTGGGCGCGGTGGACGCGCCGTCGCGGCCGCGCCTGGGCGCGCTGCCGCTCATCGGGACCATCGACGACGTCGAGAAGCTGGTCACGATGGTGGAGTGCGAGGTCCTGGTCATCGCCGACCCGGACTGCTCCGAGTCCGACCTGATGGAGGCGCTGCTCCGACCGGCGAGTTCCCGCTGCGACCTGTGGGCGGTGCCGCGGCTGTGGGGCTCCCGGTCCCAGGGCGGCCACCCGGACCACATCGGGGCCATCCCGATCGTCAAGATCGGCGACACCACGCTGAGCGGTCCACGGTGGTGGGTCAAGCGCGCCTCCGACGTGCTCTTCGCGGTGGTCGCGCTGATCCTGCTGAGCCCGCTGCTGCTGCTCTGCGCGCTCGCCACGTTCCTCGACGGCGGGCGCGGGATCTTCTTCCGGCAGGAGCGGATCGGCCGCTACGGCGAGCCGTTCCAGGTCGTCAAGTTCCGCACCATGCGTCCCGCCGACGAGCACGAGTCGCAGACCACCTGGTCGATCGCGCACGACCGGCGGGTCGGACCGATCGGCCGGTTCCTGCGGCGCACCTCGCTGGACGAGCTGCCCCAGCTGTGGAACATCCTGCGCGGCGAGATGAGCGTGGTGGGGCCACGGCCCGAGCGGCCCTACTTCGTGGAGAAGTTCTCCGTGGAGTACCCCACCTACGCGATGCGCCACCGCGTCCCGGTGGGGCTCACCGGCCTGGCACAGGTCAGCGGCCTGCGCGGGGACACGCCGATCTCGGACCGCGCCCGGTTCGACAACTACTACGTGGAGAACTGGTCGCTCTGGCTCGACATCAAGATCGTTCTGCGTACCGTGGCGGAGGTCTTCCGGGGCGGCGGTCGCTGAGGCCCGACGGCGGTCAGTGAGCCAGCGCCTCGGTCAGGTCGGCGTGCCACTGCCCCGGTGGCGGCAGCTTCGCGGCGGCCCACCGGCCGTGGGCCAGCACGCTGTAGCGGGGACGGGGCGCCGGGCGCGGGAAACGGTCGCTGATGGTCGGGCGGATCCGGTCCGGGTCCAGGCCGCGCAGGGCGAACACCGCGCGGGCCAGCCCGTACCAGGTGGTCTCGCCGGCGGCGGTGCCGTGGTAGGTCCCCGGCGCCGCGTCGCCGGCCAGCGCCGCGTCGGCCAGCGCGACGAGCCGCTCGGCGAGCCGGTACGACCAGGTCGGCTGCCCCCGTTGGTCGTCGACCACGTCGAGGTGGTCGCGCTCGGCGGCCAGCCGCAGCACGGTGGTGACGAAGTTGCGGCCCGAGGTGCTGTAGAGCCAGGCGGTGCGCACCACGTACCCGGTCTCCGGCAGCAGCCGGGCCACCGCCCGCTCACCGGCGAGCTTGCCGCGCCCGTACGCGTTCACCGGGCCGGTCGGCGCGTCCTCCGGGTAGGGCTCGGTGGCGTCGCCGGGGAACACGTAGTCGGTGGAGACGTGCACCATCCGGGCCCCGGCCAGGGCGCAGGCCCGGGCCAGGTGGGCGACCGCCGCGCCGTTGACCGCCGTGGCCGCCGGCTCCCGGGTCTCGGCGCCGTCCACATCGGTCCACGCCGCGGCGTTGAGCACCACGTCGTGGCCGGCGACCGCCGCCCGCACCGCCCGCTCGTCGGTGACGTCGAGGTCGGCGCGGGTGGCGGCGGTGACGGTGAGGTCCGGGCGGGTGCGCAGCACGGCCAGCAGGTCCCGTCCGAGCATCCCGCCCGCGCCGGTGACGAGCAGCCGGCTCACCCGCGGGTCGCCGTCTTCAGCGGCTCCCACCAGGCCCGGTTGTCCCGGTACCACCGCACCGTCTCCGCCAGGCCCCGGTCGAGGTCGATGCTCGGGGCGTACCCCAGCTCTGTGTTGATCCTGGTGATGTCCAGCGAGTAGCGGCGGTCGTGGCCCTTGCGGTCGGTCACCGGCACGACCCGGTCCCAGTCGGCGCCGCACGCGGCGAGCAGCCGGGCGGTGAGGTCCCGGTTGGTCAGCTCGGTGCCGCCGCCGATGTGGTAGACCTCGCCGGCCCGCCCCTTCTCCTGCACCAGCGCGATGCCCCGGCAGTGGTCGTGCACGTGCAGCCAGTCCCGGACGTTGCCGCCGTCGCCGTAGAGCGGCACGGTGCCGCCGTCGAGCAGGTTGGTGACGAAGAGCGGGACGACCTTCTCCGGGTACTGGTAGGGCCCGTAGTTGTTGGAGCAGCGGGTGACCACCACGTCCAGGCCGTGGGTGCGGTGGTAGGCCAGCGCCAGCAGGTCCGAGCCGGCCTTCGAGGCCGAGTACGGGGAGTTCGGCGCCAGCGGCCAGTCCTCGGTCCAGGAGCCGGAGTCGATCGAGCCGTAGACCTCGTCGGTGGAGACGTGCACGAAGCGCCGGGTCCCGTGGCGCAGCGCGGCGTCGAGCAGGGTCTGGGTGCCCAGCACGTTGGTGGTGACGAACGGCGCGGCCCCGGTGATGGACCGGTCCACGTGCGACTCGGCGGCGAAGTGGACGAGCACGTCGTGCCCGGGCACCACCGCGTCGACCGTCACCGGGTCGCAGATGTCGCCCTGCACGAAGCGCAGCCGGGGGTCGTCGCGCACCGGCGCGAGGTTGGCCGGGTTGCCGGAGTAGGTGAGCTTGTCCAGCACGGTCACCCCGGCGGGCGCCAGGTCCGCCACCCCGGCCGCGTCGCCGCCGGGCACGCCCAGCAGCATCCGCACGTACTCCGACCCGATGAAGCCGGCGCCGCCGGTGACGAGGATCCTCACGGGACCGGGAGTCTACGCGAAGCCGCGGCGCAGGCCGGGGCCGACGACGGGCACCCGCGCGACGCGCCGTGACCGGTACCCTCCGCGGGTGCGTGGAATCCTGCTCGCCGGCGGCACCGGCTCCCGGCTCTGGCCGATCACCCGGGCCGTGTCCAAGCAACTGATGCCGGTGTTCGACAAGCCGATGGTCTACTACCCGCTCTCCACGCTGGTGATGGCCGGCGTGCGGGACATTCTGATCATCACGACGCCGGACGACCGGGCCCAGTTCGAGCGGCTGCTCGGCGACGGCGCCCAGTGGGGACTGCGGCTGGAGTACGCCGAGCAGGCCCGCCCGGAGGGCATCGCGCAGGCGTTCCTGCTCGGCGCGGACTTCATCGGCGACGAGGCGGTCGCCCTGATCCTGGGCGACAACATCTTCCACGGCGTCGGGCTCGGCCGGCAGCTCGCGCAGCACGGCGACCCGGCCGGCGCCCGCGTCTTCGCCTATCCGGTCGCCAACCCGGGCGACTACGGCGTGGTGGAGTTCGACGCGGCCGGCCGGGTGCTGTCGATCGAGGAGAAGCCGGCCCGGCCCCGGTCCCGGTACGCGGTGCCCGGCCTCTACTTCTACGACAACCGGGTGGTCGACATCGCCCGCAAGCTCACCCCCAGCACCCGGGGCGAGTTGGAGATCACGGCGGTGAACGAGACCTACCGCGAGTGGGGCGAGCTGTCGGTAACCGTGCTGGACCGGGGCACGGCCTGGCTGGACACCGGCACGTTCACCTCGATGATGCAGGCCGCCGAGTTCGTCCGGGTGATCGAGGAACGGCAGGGCATGAAGATCGGCTGCGTCGAGGAGGTGGTCTGGCGGTCCGGCCTGATCGACGACGACCGGCTGCGGACGCTGGCCCACCCGCTGACCCGCAGTGGATACGGCGAATACCTGCTCGGGCTGCTGGCCGAGGGGTCGACCGTGGGGAGCGGCTCGTGAAGGTCCGGCCGTTGGGCATCGAGGGCGCCTGGGAGATCACGCCCCGGCAACACGGCGACTCCCGCGGATTGTTCCTGGAGTGGTACCGGTTCGACCACCTCGCCGACGCGGTCGGGCACCCGCTGCGGCTGGCGCAGGGCAACCTCTCGGTCTCCGCGCGGGGGTGGTGCGCGGCATCCACTTCGCCGACGTACCGCCCGGCCAGGCGAAGTACGTGACCTGCGTACGCGGGGCCGTCGTCGACGTGATCGTGGACGTCCGGGTGGGCTCGCCGACCTTCGGCCGGTGGGAGGCGGTGCGCCTGGACGACGTCGACCGGCGGGCGGTCTATCTCGGCGAGGGCCTGGGGCACGGCTTCTGCGCGCTGACCGACGACGCCACGCTGAGCTATCTCTGCTCCACCACCTACAACCCGACCATCGAGCGTGCCGTGCACCCCCTCGACCCGGAACTGGCGATCGACTGGCCGGCGGGGACACCGCTGCTCTCCGACCGGGACGCGGCCGCGCCCAGCCTGGCCGAGGCACGCGACGCGGGCCTGCTGCCCGACTACGGCACCTGCCGCGCCTTCACCGCCGGGCTGGCCACCCGCCCGTCGTCCTGATCCGGCTCCTCGCCGGGCGGCGGCGAGGTGGCCACGGACGCTCCGCCGGGCGTCGGCCGAACCGGGTCGGGCCGGTCGCCGTCGGACGCCGACGGGTCGACGCCGGGCGGGAAGTCGTCGGCATCGCCGTCCGGCTCCGGCCCGTCCGACTCCGGCCCGTTCACGTCCGGCCCGTTCACGTCCGGCCCGTTCACGTCCGGTCCGTCCACGTCCGGTCCGTCCACGTCCGGCCCGTGCACGTCCGGCCCGGAAGCGACCGGACGCCGCCGCACCGCCGCCCAGACGGTACGCAGATCCGCGCCGACCGGCGTGCCGGCGCGGCGGTAGCCGAGCACCAGCGCGACCCCGAGGCCGATCGCGAGCCCGCCGAACGCGCCGCCGAGCGTGTGCAGCGGCCACCACACCGGTTCCGGGCGCTGCGGCGCGACGGCGGGCCGGACCACGGCGACCTGGGCCTTCAGCCCCAGCCCGGCGGGGGGCAGGTCACGCCGGGCGATCCGTTGCAGCTCGGTGGCGAGCGCGTCGGCGATCGCCGCGGCCGTCGTACCCGACCGGTCGGTGACGGCCACGTCGATCGCCAGCGCGTCCACCGTGGACGACGCCACGACGCGCGTGGCGAGGTCGTCGGTGGTGTACGGCAGGCGGAGTGAGTCGATCACCGGGCGGGTGAGCCGGGGCGTGTTCATCATGGTGGCGTACGTCTTCACCCGCCGTTGCATGAGCCGGCCGGCCTCCGGCGCGGACGGGCGGGGCTGCGGCGGGGCGGCTCCCTCGGCCGCGAACGTGACGAGCAGCTGCGTCTCGGCGCGGTAGACGGGGTCCCGGCGCGCGGCCGGAACTCCGGTGACGACGCCGCCCAGCAACGCGAGCGCCACCACGATCGTCCACCGCCGGCCGATCACGTCGCGGTAGCGGGCCAGGTCCACGAGGCGTGAGCCTACCGGTCGGCCCGGAACCGGCCGGCCCGAGCCGTACCCCGGTCGCCGGCGATTGCGGAGGGCCGCTCCGGTCGGGTAGAACAGGCCGGCGACGTGGACTCGTCGTGCCCGCACATCCGCGCATCCTGGGGGAGGACCGTGGTGGACCTGGCGCGGCGTCTCGTCTCCCCCGAGCGTCTCTACCTCGTCGCCCTCGGCCTGACCGGGCTCGCCGCGCTGGTGTCGGTGACCCTGCCGGCGGCGGAGCGGGGGGAACTCGCCGCGAACATGGTGAGCGCCACGGTGGGTGCCGCGCTCGGCGGTCTCTCCGTCGACACCTTCCTGCTCTCCCGCCCGGCCGGCTGGATCATGTCCCGGGGCCGGGGGTGGATCGCCGGCATTCTCGCCGTGTCACTCGGTCTCACGGCGCTCGCGGCGGCGGCGCTGACCACGGCGGCCGGTCTGGGCAGCCACCCGGTGGCCATCGCGGCCGGCTGCGCCCTCACCGTCTTCAACACCGCCGCCTCGCTGGGTCTGCGGCTGCGCCGGTTCTGGTTCGTCTACGCCATGCGTGCCCTCGGCGGCGCGGTGCTGGTGGCGGGCTACGGGCTGCTCTGGCTGGGCCGGCGGCTCGACGGTGGACTGTGGAGCGAGCTGTGGCTGGGGGTGCAGGTCGGCACCGCGGCCGTGCTGGGCGTGGCGGTACTGGCCTGGGCGCGGCGGTCCGGGCCGGTGGCGGCGGCAACGGCCGGGCGACAGGAGTACCGGGCGGACCTGCTCGCGGTGGGCCGCCTGCATGTCGGAGTGTGCGCGCAGATGCTGACGTACCGGTTGGGTCAGGTGCTGGTGGCCCGGTTCGCCGGCGCGGGTCCGCTCGGCGTGTTCGCGCTGGCCGTGGCGGCGCTGGAGTTCGCGCAGTCGGGCGCCGTGGTGCGGGCGCAGCGGATCCTGGCCGAACGCGACCCGGCCGCCGTCGGTGACCACGGTCGCGAGGTCGTCAAGGGTGCGTTCCCGATCGCCGCGCTCGCCGTCGTCGGCCTGGCGGTCCTCGGGGTGCTGTCCCCGGACTACCGGAACGCATGGGTCTTCGGGCTGCTCCTGCTGCCCGGGACACTGGCGCTGTCGGCCGGCAAGACGTGGAGCGCGGCGCTGCTCAAGCGCAGCGGCGAGGGGGCGACCACGGCCGTCGCCCTCGTCACCATGTCCGTGTCGGTCGTGCTGTACGTTCTCCTCATCCCGTGGGCCGGCGCCGTCGGCGCGGCGGTCGCCTCGTCGGTCGCCTACTTCGTGTACGCGCTCCGGACACGACAGCGCCTGCACCGGTCCACGCCGGCACTCGTCAATCGGATGGCCTAAGCGGTGGACGTCTCAATCGTTGTTCTGACCTGGGAAGACTTCGAGCGCACCGACGGCTGTGTCCGTTCGTTGCCGGCCGGCGTGGAAGCCGTCGTCGTCGACAACGGCAGCGCCACCGCGATCAGCGAAGCGCTGCGGGCCATGTGCGCCGAGACCGGCGCCCGGTACGTCCGGTCGGAGACGAACCTCGGCTACGCCCGGGGCATGAACCTCGGCGTCCGGCACAGCACCCGCTCCCGGGTGGTCCTGTCCAACAACGACATCCTGGTACGGCCGGGCGCGATCGAGCGGTTGACCGCCTCGCTCGACGACCCGACGGTCGGCGCGGCGTTCCCGAAGGTGCTGGACGCCACCGGTCGGGACCAGACCGCCGCCGGCCGGTTCCTGACCGTGGGCACCGGGATGGCCCACGCCACCGGGCTCAGCCTCGTCTTCCCGAAGCTGCGGATCGTGGCCCCGCCGGAGCGGGGGGACTGGCTCTCCGGGCCGTTCGTGGCGATCCGGCGGGAGACGCTGGACCGGATCGGCGGGGTGGACGAGTCGTCGTTCTTCTACTCCGAGGACCTGCGACTGTGCTGGGCCGTGCGTCGGCTGGGGCTGCGCCTGGCGTACCTGCCGGAGGCCGTGGTCACGCACGAGGACGACGCGAGCGCGAAGCGCCGGTGGGCCGCGGAGGAGATCGCCCGACGGCAGACCCGGGAGTTCATCCGGGCCAGCCGCGAACTGGCCGGCTGGCGTGGCACGGTCGCCTGTTCCGCGTACACCGTCGGGGTGCTCGCGCGCGCCGCCGTCGGCGGCGGCGCGGCCCGGCGGGCGGTCGCGCGGGGCGCCCTCGAGGGCATGGGTGCCCGATGAGGGTGCTGTTCGTCTGCACCACGGGGGGTTCCGGCCGGCGGCAGCTCGGCGGCGCGGAGCGCTTCCTGGTCGAGATGCTGCCGGCGCTGGCCGCCCGGGGTGTCGAGGTGGTGGCCGCCACCCCGGACGACGAGGTGGCGGAGGCGTTGCGGGCGGCGGGCGTGCGGTGGCTGCCGCTCGGCGCCGCCAGGCGGGTCGACCTCGACTACGCGCGACGGATCCGGGCGCTCGTCGACGAGCTGCGGCCGGACGTGGTGAGCGCGCACCTCCTCTCCGCCGCGATGCACGCCCGCGCCGGGCTGGGTCTGCGCGGCCGGCGCACCCCGCTGGTGGTGACGTTGCACAACAGCCTCTGGCAGTACCGCGACGCGGCCGGGTCGCTGCGGGCCAGGGCCGCGGTGCAGGCCAACATCAGCACCGACCTGATGCTGCGTCGGCTCCGGCCGCACGCGACCGTGGCGGTCTCCGCCTTCGAGGCGCGGGAACTTCGGGTACGCGGGAAGGTCCGGGATGTGCACGTGATCCCGAACCCGCTCCCCGCGATCTGGCCGGACGCGGCCGACGGACCGGACCCCGCGCCGGACGGTCCGGTCCGCGTCGGCTTCCTCGGCCGGCTGGAACGGGAGAAGGGGGCCGACCTGCTCCCCGACGTGGCGACCGCACTGCCCGACGTCGAGTTCCTCGTCGCCGGCGCCGGCACCACGCGGCTGGCCGCACGGCCCAACCTGCACCTGATCGGCCGGGTGGACGCGGCCGACTTCCTCCGGAGGGTGCACTGCCTGCTGGTGCCGTCCCGGGTGGAGGCGTTCGGGCGCAGCGCGCTGGAGGCGATGTCGCTCGGCGTGCCCGTGGTGCACTCCGGGGTCGGCGGTCTGGCCGAGGTCACCGCGGCCGGCGACGGCGTGCTCGCCTACCGGGCCGAGCTGACCGCGCCGGCGTTGGCCTCCGCGGTACGCACGGCCACCCAGCCGGGCGCGTGGGACGAGCGACGCCACGCACTGGCCCGGGAGTACACCGCCCGGCACTCCTTCGCCGGCTGTGTGGACACCTGGATCGACCTCTACCGAGCGGTGGCCCATGACACCCGCTGAGCGACGGCTCTGGTCGGTCGGGATCCCGTTCGCGCTCGGGGTGGTCCTGCTCGTGTCGACCTGGGACGCCGGGATCGCGGTCACGATCGCGCTGGCCGTCGGCGCGCTGCTGGCCGCGCGTAGCCGGATGTGGGCGTTGGCCGCGTGCGCCGCCGTCTGGACCGCCGCGCTGACCGCCGTGCGCGTGCTGCCCGGCCCGTACGACTCCTGGGCCGGTCGCGGGGTGCTGCCGGTGCTGGCCGGCTACGTGACCGTCTTCCTGCTGGCCTGGGCGGCCGGGCGGCGGTTGGTCGATCGGCAGGACGACGTCGGCGCGCGGGCCCGGCCGGAGCTGACCTGGCCGTCCGAGCGGCGCCTGCTGACCTACCTGCTCGTGCTGCTCGGTGTCGCGGCGGCGACCGCGGCGGTCCGTTTCCGGGGCACCGTGCCGCCGCTGCTCGCCGACAACCCGGACGCTGCCCGGCAGGTACTCCGCGAACAGTCCAACCTGGTCATCGGTCTGCTCTCCGAGGCGTGGACGCTCGGGATGGGCATCTCGCTGCTGCGGGCGCTGTCCGGGCAGCGGCGGGCGCTGCCGGTCTACTACGCGCTCACGGCGGTCTTCACCGTCGGCGCCGCGCTCGGCGCGAGCAAGAACTCGGTGCTGGTGGGCATCGCGCCGGCGCTGATCGCCGCGCTGTCGGTGCGGCGTACCCGGGGGCGGGCCGCGAGGTTCCTGGCCGCGCGGACGCCGGTGGTGCTCCTGATCGGCGCCGTGGCGCTCGGCGCGGCGGTGTTCCTCGGTGGGCAGCGCACCATGGCCGGCACCGGCGCGTTCGAGACCGAGTTCCGGGCCCGTTACGGCAGCAACGCGTTGACCAGCAGCGCCGGCTCGCTCGACCTGTCCCTCAGTTCCTCCACCGAGACGTTCGGCCGGGTCTGGTCGCAGCGGGAGCACCTGGACCCCCGGTACGGCACATACTCGCTGACGTTCCTCGGCTCCCGGGTCGAACCGATCGTCGGCAAGGCGGACCTGTACGGGTTGACCTCACAGCTCAGCCAGCCGTACCTGATGAACACCGCGACTTTCGTGGCCATCCCGCTGCTCGACTACGGGCCGCTCGGCGCGGTGTTCTTCCTGCTCGCGCTCGGCCTGGCGGTCGGCGCGACGGAACGGTGGTTCGAGTTCTCGGCGGCTCCGGCCGGGCAGTTGGCCAGGGCCTTCGTCGTCTACTTCGCCCTGTTCGGCGTCTACGAGCTGTATCCGTTGATCTATCCGACCTGGCTGAGCCTGGTGCCCGGTCTGTGGATCCTGCACCGGCTGGGGAGGACCGCGGCGTGAGCGGGACGTCGTTCGACGGGCTGACGGTGGTCACGGTCCTGTACCGGTCCGCCGGCATGCTGGCCGAGACGCTGCCGACCTGGGTACGCAGTGCCGGCGACCTGCCGGTGCGATTCGTCTTCGCGGACAACTGGCCGACCGACGGGTGCGCCGACGTCGTCGCCGCCCAGCTGCCCGCCGACCGCTACGCCCACCTGCCCGACGACGGCAACCCGGGCTTCGCCGCCGGGTGCAACCGGGCGGTGGAGGCGGTCGGCACGAGCCACGTCCTGCTGCTGAACCCGGACGTGTGGCTATCCGACGACGCGCTGGCCCGGATCTGTGCCGCCGCGGCCGAGCACCCGGACACCCCGCTCGCGGTCGGCCTCGCCATGCACGGCGGCGAGTACGTCGGCATCGACCTGAACCCGGTGTCGCTCTTCATCGACCGCCCGGCGACGGTGGCCCGGGCGCCGCTGGGCCCGTCCGGCGGGGCGGCGGTCTTCCCGACCGCGCTGTACCGCCGGTTCGGCGGATTCTGCGAGCACCTGTTCGCCTGGGGTGAGGACGCCGACCTGGCGTTCCGGCTCTACGCCGCCGGTCTGCGCACGCGCGGGCTGGACCTGGTGCTGCGGCACGCCGGCGGGCACAGCGTGGACGGCGACGACCGGTTGCAGGGGTTCCGGGCCTTCCTGCTGGCACGCAACCGGCTGCTGGTGGCGGCGCGCACGTTCACCTGGCCGTTGCTGCTGGTCGCGGTGCCGGTGCTCGCGCTGGCGCACGTCGCGTTGGCCGCCCGCCGGGTCCGACAGGGCCTGCTGCGGCCGTTCCTGCGGGGCGTCGGGCGCGGACTGGTCGAAGGGCCGGGGGCGCGGCGGCGGTGGACCGGCCGCCGGTTCGGTTTCGGGTCGCTGCTCGGCTACCTGACCGCTCGGAGGGCGTGATGGCGGGACCGGTGTGGACCGTGGTGACGGTCACCTACAACTCGGCGGAGACGCTGCGTCGCTGCTGGTCCGGCGGGAAGCCGTACGAGTGGCTGGTGGTCGACAACGCCTCCGCCGACGACTCGGCGGCCGTCGCCGAGGAGCTGGGCGCGCGGGTGATCCGGTTGCCGGAGAACGTCGGCTTCTCCCGTGCCAACAACGTGGCGCTGCGCCAGGCGGCGGGCCGCTACGTGTTGTTCGCCAACCCGGACCTGGAGGTGCGCCCGGCTGGCCTGGACGCGCTGGCCCGGCACCTGGACACGCACGGCGGACTGGTCGGGCCGCAACTGCTCGGCGCCGACGGCACGCCGCAGGCGAACGGTCGCGGATTCCCGTACGCCACCGCGAAGCTGGGCAACCGCAGGGTGTGGCCGCTGTCCCGCCTGCACGCGTCCTACCGGATGGCGGCCGGTCCCGGCGAGGTGGTCCACGTCGCCTGGCTGATGGGGGCCGCGGTGGCGGGCCGGACCACGGACGTGACCGCGCTGGGCGGGTGGAACGAGCGGTTCTTCCTCTACTACGAGGACCACGAGCTGGGTCTGCGCGCCTGGCGGCACGGGCTGCCGGTCGCGCTGCTCGGCGACGTGCGGTGGACCCACCACTGGGCCCGGGCGACGAACTCGTTGCGCTGGTCGCGGGCACACACGCTGGAGCTGCGCAGCGCCCGGACCTTCTTCGGCATGTTCCCCGAGTTCCTGGTGGGCCTACCGCGTCCGGCCCGCCGGCACCAGCGGGCGGCACGGATGATCGGGTCGCTGGTGCCGTCCACCGTGGCCGATCCGCCGGAGGGCGCGGGGCCGGGCGCGCGGGGCCGCTGACGCGAACGCTGCTTTGATACGGTCTCGCCGTGTCCGTGACACGCCCGCTGCCGGCGTTCCCCCCCGCGGTGGCGCCCGGGTCACCGGCGCCGGCGACGGCGCCCCGACCGGCGGCGTTCGCCGCCTCCGGGTGGGACCGGGTCAGCCGGTCGCCCTACTGGCCGGTCGCCGGCCTGCTCGTGGCCTTCGGCGCCGGGCTGCGGATCCGGCAGTGGGGCTTCGCGCGCAGTTTCTGGAGCGACGAGCTGTACGTGGCGCACAACGTGCGCGAGCGTGGCTACCTGGACCTGTTGCAGCCGCTGGCGTTCAGCCAGTCGGCGCCGCCCGGTTGGCTGTGGCTGGAACGGTTCTCCCTCGAGCACCTCGGCGACTCCGAACGGTCCCTGCGGCTCGTCCCGCTGCTGTTCGGGCTGGCGCTGCTGCCGCTGGTGGCCGGGATCGGGCGACGACTCCTGCCGCCGCTGGCCGGACTGACGGCGCTGCTGCTCGTCGCGGTCGCCCCGTTCCTGATCGGCTACTCGAACGAGCTGAAGCAGTACAGCGCCGAGGCCTTCTTCGTGACGCTGGTGGTCGGGCTGGCGCTGCTGCTGTCCCAGGGTGTGCCGAGCTGGGCCGGTGCGGCCCTGTTCTGGTCCGTCGCGGCGGTCGCGGCCGTCTTCAGCACGCTGTCCATCCCGGTCGCCGGCACGCTCGGCGTGCTGCTGGTCGCGCGGACGCTGACCCGGCCGGGCCGACTGCCGGCCCAGCGGTGGCGGGACCTGGGTCGGTTCCTCGCCCCGGCGCCGGCCTGGGCCGCGGTGGCGCTGGTGGTCTACGTCCTGTTCCTGGCGCCCGGGCTGGCGGACCAGCAGCTCGCCGCCTACTGGCAGGGTAAGTCGATCTATCCGGCCCACCCCTTGACCGACCTGCCGGCCACCGTGGACTGGATCGTCGCGACCTACCGCAGCCTGGCGACGGTGCCGTTCGTGGCCTGGTCCGCGTTCGTCGTCGTACCGCTGCTGGTGCTCGGCGCGGCCGCGGGCCTGCGCCGGCTCTCCGCCGTCGCGGTGCTGGTCCTGCTCACTCCGCTCGCGGCCGGGCTCGCCGGGGCGGCGGTGTCGGTCTACCCGTTCAACGGCCGCCTGGCGCTCTACGCGGTGCCGGCCTGCCTGGTGCTCGCCGCGCTGGCCGCCGCGCCGCCGGAGGTCCGGGCCGGGATGCCAGCTCGCGTCCGCTGGGTGGTCGGGGTGGTGCTGCTGCTGGCCCTGGCGGTGCCGCAGCTGGCCACCGTGTTGGTGGCGACGGTGCATCCGGCGCGGGCCTTCGCCCAGGGCGGCGGCGCCAACGCGGCCGACTACCGCACCGCGCTCGACTATCTGGACGCCCAACGGCGTCCGGGCGACCTGGTGCTGGCCACCACCGTCTCGTGGAACGCCCAGTCCTGGTACGGGCCCCCGGCGGACGCGTACGTGGTGGCGGCCGGCCCCGGCGGCTGTCCGGGGAGGACGGTGTCGACACTGCTGGCGGGACGCTCGCGGGTCTGGCTCTTCCAGGCGACCGACTGGGCCGACGTGGCGAACCGGGACGTCATCGTCCGGCTCGGCGGCGGTGGCGTCGCCGTCGCCGAGCGGCCGTTCGGCGGTGCCCGGGTGGTCCGCTTCGACCTGGTCGCCGGCGCCACCAAGGGGACCGACGTGTGCCTGGTGCCGCCGCCGAACGGCGCGGCCGTCCGTTAGCTGTGCCGCTGCCAGAGGTCGCGGAGCGCGTCCCAGTTGCCGCCGAGGCCCGCCCCGCACGGGGTCTCCATGTAGATCGCGGCGACCTTGTCGTCCCGGCCCCACCAGATGCCGCAGACCGGGCGGCCGTCCTGGCCGTTGCCGGCGTACTCGACGTAGTTGCCGGTGGCGCCGCTGACCCCGCCGGTGGCCTGCGCGGCCTCCCGCATGCCCGGGGCGAGCGCACGGCCGATGATGCCCATCTGCTGGCGGAAGGCCCGGGCGGCCTCCTTCTTCTCGGCCGACTCATACGCCGCGAAGTGCAGTGACACGCCCAGGTAGCGGCAGAAGACGTGCTGCTTCTCGCCGTCGGCGAGCGCCGGGCCGCTCTTCTCGGTGTTGATCGCGCACCCACCCACCTCGCCGAGCCAGGGCTCGGCGAGCGGCATCAGCTCGGCGTCGAACTTCGCCTTGTTCAGCGAGAGCTGGGTGGCCTCGTAGAGCGCCGGGGAGGCACTCGCCGAGGGGGTGGACGGCTCGTCGCCGTCGGCCAGCGCCCCGCCGGCGAGCAGCCCGGCGCCGCCGGCCAGCACCGCGGCCATCACCACGCCGCCGATCCAGAGACCGGTCCGGCTGCGCGGCGGACGCGCCACCGGGGCGATCCGGGGGCCGCCGGTCGAGGCGAGCGGGTCGGGAGCGGTGGCCTGGGCGGGGATGACCGGGACCGGCATGCCGGGTGACACCGGCGCGCCGGACGACGGCGCACCGGAGACCGGCTGCTGGGGCGCCATCGCCCACGGCTGCGGGCTCCACGGCAGCTGGGGCGGGGACGAGACCGGCTGCGGCGGCGCCGAGACCGGGGGCGGCGGCGGGAGGATCTCGGCCGTGGCGGTGCGCTGGTAGTCCATACCGAGGGAGCCGAACAGCCGCTCGGCGGCGCCGTCCTCCTCGGACGGATAGGCCACCCAGGGCTGGCCCGCGGTGAAGTCGGCGTTGACGTAGCGGTGACCGCCCGGCGTCTGCGCCAGCACGTTGGCGGCGTTGGTGAAGGCCTCACGCCACCGCTGGTCGCCGGCCGCCGCCCCGTCGAGCGTCGCCACGGTCACCGGCCGGTCCTGCCCGTCGAGCGCAGCCCAGGCCCTGCCGACCTGGCACTCGCCCAGCACCTCGGTGAACCTGTACGGACCTTCCGGCTGCATGCCCCACTCCTCTGCTCACCCGCCGTGCGGATAGTACAGAGAGCACGCTCGCGGGTCCGCCCTGCGGTCGGATGGTGGGCGGCGCGGCCTTGCGCGGTGAAAGTTTTCATGCATAGAGTCAGCCCGTGAATGAAAGCGGCGCGTCCAGCCCCGACCGCCTGCTCGACCTCTTCCACGGCGTCCGCCTCACCCCGACCCAGCGCCGCATCGCGCACTGCCTGGTGCGGCACGCGGGCGCGGCGGCGTACCTGTCCGCGGCGGAGGTGGCCGAGCTGGCCGGGGTCAGCCAGCCCTCGGTCACCCGGTTCGCCATGGCGCTCGGGCACGACGGCTATCCGGCGCTGCGCCGCCGGCTGCGGGAGCTGACCGCCGCCGGCGCGACGGACCCGGCCGCCGGGAACGCCCTGCAACGGGCCGTGCACGCCGAGATGGAGAACCTCGACCGACTCGCCGCCCAACTGGCCGACGCCGACCGGATCGCCGGGGTGGGCCGGATGCTCGCCGCCAGCCGCCCGCTGCCGGTGCTCGGGCTGCGCGCCGGCGCGCCGCTGGCCGCGTACTTCGCGTACTTCGCCGCCAAGGTGCACCCGGACGTGCGGGTCCTCGACGACGGCGGCAGCCTGCTCGCCGACCGCCTCGACCAGGCGGTCGCGGCCGGCGCCACCGCGCTGCTCGCCTTCGTGCTGCCCCGCTACCCCCGGGAGACGCTGGACGCGCTCCGCGAGGCCGCCGACGCCGGGCTGACCGTGATGGCGATCACCGACTCCCCGGTGAGCCCCGCGGCCGACCACGCCGACGTGGTGCTGCCGGCCGCCGTCGGCGCCGATCTGGTCTTCGACCTGCACACCGCACCGATGACCCTGGCCATGGTGGTGCTCCAGGCGATCTGCGACGCCGCACCGGCCGAGACCCAGACCCGACTCGAGGCGTTCGAGTCGTCCGCCGCCCGCCGCCAGTTGTTCCTCGGCTGAGAGGAGTACGAGATGCACCAGCCCGTCCGCGCCGCCCGGGGCACCACGCGCACCGCGAAGGGGTGGCCGCAGGAGGCCGCCCTGCGGATGCTGATGAACAACCTCGACCCGGAGGTGGCCGAGCGCCCGGAGGACCTGGTCGTCTACGGCGGCACCGGGAAGGCGGCCCGGGACTGGCCGTCGTACCACGCGCTGGTGCGGACGCTCACCGAGCTGCGCGAGGACGAGACCATGCTGGTGCAGTCGGGACGCCCGGTCGGGGTGATGCGCACGCACGAGTGGGCGCCCCGGGTGCTGCTGGCCAACTCCAACCTGGTCGGCGACTGGGCCACCTGGCCGGAGTTCCGCCGCCTCGAATCGCTCGGCCTGACCATGTACGGGCAGATGACCGCCGGCTCCTGGATCTACATCGGCACCCAGGGCATCCTCCAGGGCACCTACGAGACGTTCGCCGCGGTCGCCGCCAAGCGGTTCGGCGGGTCGCTCGCCGGCACGCTGACGCTCACCGCCGGCTGCGGCGGGATGGGCGGGGCGCAGCCGCTCGCGGTCACCATGAACGGCGGCGCCTGCCTGGTCGTGGACGTGGACCGGACCCGGTTGGAGCGGCGGGCGCACGACCGCTACCTGGACGAGATCGCCGACTCGCTGGACGACGCGGTCGAGCGGGCCCTCGCCGCGAAGCGGGACCGGCGGGCGCTGAGCGTCGGTGTGGTCGGCAACGCCGCCACCGTCTTCCCCGAACTGCTGCGCCGGGGCGTCGCGATCGACGTCGTGACCGACCAGACCAGCGCGCACGACCCGCTGTCGTACGTGCCGGAGGGGGTGGATCTGGCCGACGCGCGGGACTACGCGGCGGCCAAGCCGGCCGAGTTCACCGACCGGGCGCGGGCCTCCATGGCCCGGCACGTCGAGGCGATGGTCGGCTTCCTCGACGCCGGCGCGGAGGTCTTCGACTACGGCAACTCGATCCGGGGCGAGGCGAAGCTCGGCGGGTACGAGCGGGCGTTCGACTTCCCCGGCTTCGTGCCGGCGTACATCCGGCCGCTGTTCTGCGAGGGCAAGGGCCCGTTCCGCTGGGCCGCGCTCTCCGGCGACCCGAAGGACATCGCCGCCACCGACCGGGCCATCCTCGACCTGTTCCCGGAGAACGACTCCCTGGCCCGGTGGATCCGGATGGCCGGCGAGCGGGTCGCGTTCCAGGGCCTGCCGGCGCGGATCTGCTGGCTCGGCTACGGCGAACGGGACCGGGCCGGGGTGCGGTTCAACGAGATGGTCGCGTCCGGTGAGCTGAGCGCGCCGGTGGTGATCGGCCGGGACCACCTGGACTGCGGCAGCGTGGCCAGCCCCTACCGGGAGACCGAGGCGATGGCCGACGGCTCCGACGCGATCGCCGACTGGCCGCTGCTCAACGCGCTGGTCAACACCGCCAGCGGCGCGTCCTGGGTGTCCATCCACCACGGCGGCGGCGTGGGGATCGGCCGCTCCATCCACGCCGGCCAGGTCTGCGTGGCCGACGGCACCGAGCTGGCCGGGCAGAAGATCGAGCGGGTGCTCACCAACGACCCGGCGATGGGCGTGATCCGGCACGTCGACGCCGGCTACGACGACGCCCGCGAGGTCGCCGCGCGCACCGGCGTGCGCGTCCCCATGGCCGAGGCGTAAGGAGGGGCCCCTTGTTAACGCATCCTGCATGGAAAGGGTCCCTTCCTCACCGGTTCCGGGAGCTGTGGGACGAGATCGCGCCGATCGGGCGGGACGCCGGCAGCGGCGGCTACCTGCGCTACGCGCTGACCGAGCCGGAACTCACCCTGCGCGCCTGGTTCCGGGACCAGGCCGACCGGCGCGGCATGCCCGTGTCCGAGGACGGCAACGGCAACATGTTCGCCTGGTGGGGCGACCCGACGGCCGGCGACGCGGTGCTCACCGGCAGCCACTTCGACTCGGTGCCGCACGGCGGGGCGTACGACGGGCCGCTCGGCATCGTCAGCGCGTTGCTCGCCGTGGACGAGCTGCGGGCCGCCGGCGTCACCCCGGTCCGGCCGGTGGTGGTGGCCGCGTTCGTCGAGGAGGAGGGCGCGCGGTTCGGCGTACCCTGCCTGGGGTCGAGGCTGCTCACCGGCGAGATCGACGTCGACCGCGCGGCCGGGCTGCGCGACCACGCCGGGGTGAGCTTCGCCGACGCGCTGGGCGACCGGCCGGCGGGCGCCGACCCGGCGCTGCTCGGCCGCTTCGCGGCCTTCGTCGAGCTGCACGTCGAGCAGGGCCGCGCCCTGGTCGACGCGGACACGCCGGTCGCGGTGGCCTCCGCGATCTGGCCGCACGGCCGGTGGCGGTTCGACTTCACCGGCGAGGGCAACCACGCGGGTACGACCCGGATGGCCGACCGCCGCGACCCGATGCTCACCTACGCGTTCACCGTGCTCGCCGCGAACAAGGAGGCCCGGCTGCGCGGCGCGCACGCCACCGTCGGCCGGGTGTCGGTCGAGCCGAACGCCACCAACGCCGTCCCGTCGCGGGTCACCGGCTGGCTGGACGCCCGGGCGGCCGAGGCGGACACGCTGTACGGTCTGGTCGAGGCGGTACGGACCAAGGCCGCCGAGCGGGCCGGCCGGGACGGCACCGCGCTGACCTGCACACAGGAGTCGGCGACCCCGCTCGTGGCGTTCGACGGTGGGCTGGCCGGGCGGCTGGTCACGCTGCTCGACGCGCCGGTGCTGCCCACCGGCGCCGGCCACGACGCGGGGGTGCTGGCGGCGCACCTGCCCACCGCGATGTTGTTCGTGCGCAACCCGACCGGGGTGTCGCACTCCCCCGCCGAGTCCGCCACCGACGCCGACTGCGCCGCCGGGGTCGCCGCCCTGGCCCGGGTGCTGGAGGAGCTGGCATGCCGTTGACCCGCTGGCTGGCCGAGTACGCCTGGCTGCCCGACCACGCCGAGCCCACCCCGGACGTGCTGATCGAGGCGACGGACGGGCGGCTCACCGCCGTCACCCCGCTGACCGGCGGCGGGTCGCCGGCCGCCGGGGTGGAGGTGCTCGGCGACGCCACCCGGCTGCCCGGGCTGACCCTGCCCGGGCTGGCCGACGCCCACTCGCACGCGTTCCACCGGGCGCTGCGCGGGCGCACCCACGACGGGCGCGGCGACTTCTGGTCCTGGCGGGACCTCATGTACTCGGTCGCCGCCCGGCTCGACCCCGACTCCTACCTCGCGTTGGCCCGGGCCGCGTACGCGGAGATGGCGCTCGCCGGGATCACCTGCGTGGGCGAGTTCCACTACCTGCACCACGGCCCCGGCGGCACCCCGTACGACGACCCGAACGCGATGTCCGCCGCGCTGGTCGAGGCCGCCGCGCACGCCGGCATCCGGCTCACCGTGCTCGACGCCGCGTACCTGACCGCCGGGGTGGACGGCGCGGAGCTGGTCGGCCCGCAGCGCCGGTTCGGCGACGGCGACGCGTTGCGCTGGGCGGAGCGGGTCGACGCGTTCCGCCCGGCCGACGAGCACGTCCGGCTCGGCGCGGCGATCCACTCGGTCCGCGCGGTGCCCGCCGAGCAGCTCGCCACCGTGGCCGGCTGGGCCGACCGGCACGGGCTGCCGCTGCACGTGCACCTGTCCGAGCAGCCGGCCGAGAACGACGCCTGCCGGGCCGTGCACGGCTGCACCCCGACCCGGCTGCTCGCCGAACACGGCGTGCTCGGCCGGCACACCACCGCCGTGCACGCCACCCACCCGACCGCCGCCGACGTGGCGCTGCTCGGCGACAGTCGCACCGGCGTCTGCCTCTGCCCCACCACCGAGCGGGACCTGGCCGACGGGATCGGCCCGGCCCGCCGGATGGCCGAGGCGGGCAGCCCGCTCAGCCTGGGCAGCGACAGCCACGCCGTGGTGGACCTGTTCGAGGAGGCCCGCGCGGTGGAGCTGGACGAGCGGCTGCGCACCCGGAAACGGGGGCACTTCAGCGCCGCCGACCTGGTCACCGCCGCCACCGTGGGCGGGCACGCCGCGCTCGGCTGGGGCGACGCCGGCCGGCTCGCCGTCGGCGACCGGGCCGACCTGGTGACGGTACGGCTGGACAGCGCCCGCACGGCCGGCGTGCCGCCGGTCGGCGTGTTCTTCGCCGCCACCGCCGCCGACGTGACGCACGTCGTGGTGGACGGCCGGACCGTGGTGGCCGACGGCCGGCACCTGACCGTCGACGTCCCCACCGAGTTGCGCGACTCGATCGCGGCGGTGTTGTCGTGATCGGCAGCCTGCTGGTGGACCACATCGGCGAACTGGTCACCAACGACGGGCGGGGCGGCGACCCGCTGGGCGTCCGCCGCGACGCCGCCCTGCTGATCGAGGACGGCGAGGTGGCCTGGGTCGGGCCGGCCCGCTACGCGCCCGCCGCCGACCGGCGGATCGACGCCGACGGCGCGGCCGTGCTGCCCGGCTTCGTGGACAGCCACGCCCACCTGGTCTTCGCCGGTGACCGGGCCGCCGAGTTCGCCGCCCGGATGGCCGGCGAGCCCTACACCGGCGGCGGCATCCGGACCACCGTCGGCGCCACCCGCGCCGCCTCCGACGACGACCTGCGCGCCACCGTGCGCCGGCTGCGCGCGGAGATGCTGCGGCAGGGCACCACCACCGTCGAGATCAAGAGCGGGTACGGCCTGAGCGTCGCCGAGGAGGCCCGCTCGCTGCGGATCGCCGCCGAGTTCACCGAGGACACCACGTTCCTCGGCGCGCACGTGGTCCCCGCCGAGTACGCCGACCGCCCGGACGACTACGTGGGCCTGGTCTGCGGCCCGATGCTGGCCGCCGCCGCGCCGTACGCCCGCTGGATCGACGTGTTCTGCGAACGGGGCGCGTTCGACGCCGACCACGCCCGGGCGATCCTCGCCTGCGGGCAGGCGGCCGGTCTGGGCGTGCGGCTGCACGCCAACCAGCTCGGCCCGGGGCCGGGCGTCCAACTCGGGGTGGAACTGGGCGCGGCCAGCGTGGACCACTGCACCCACCTGACCGACGCCGACATCGACGCGCTCGCCGGTTCGACCACCGTCGAGTGGCTCTCCGGGCCGCCGACCAACACGGTCGCCACGCTGCTGCCCGGGGCGGAGTTCTCCACCCGCTCGCCCTACCCGGACGCGCGCCGGCTGCTCGACGCCGGCGTCACCGTGGCGCTGGCCACCGACTGCAACCCCGGCTCGTCGTACACCTCGTCGATGCCGTTCTGCGTCGCGCTCGCCGTACGCGAGATGCGGATGACCCCGGCGGAGGCGGTGTGGGCCGCGACCGCCGGTGGGGCGGCGGCGCTGCGCCGCACCGACGTGGGCCGGCTGACCCCCGGGGCCCGGGCCGACCTGATGATCCTCGACGCCCCCACCCACCTGCACCTGGCCTACCGGCCGGGTGTGCCACTGATCCGCCAGGTTCTGCACAACGGAGTGCCGCGATGACCACCGTGACCATCCTGTCCACCGGGATCACCCCCGCCGACGTGCTCGCGGTCGCCCGCGGCACCGCCAAGGTCGTGCTCGACCCGGCCGCCACCGAGGCCATGGCGACCAGCCGGTCCATCGTGGACGGCATCGAGGCCGCCGGCCGCCCGGTGTACGGCGTCTCCACCGGGTTCGGGGCGCTGGCCAACACGTTCGTCGCCCCGGAGCGGCGGGCCGAGTTGCAGCACGCGCTGATCCGCTCGCACGCGGCCGGCGTGGGCGCGCCGATGCCCCGCGAGGTGGTGCGGGCCATGATGCTGCTGCGGGTGCGCTCGCTCGCGCTGGGCCGCTCCGGCGTCCGCCCGCTGGTCGCCGAGGCGCTGGTGGACCTGCTCAACCACGAGGTCACGCCCTGGGTGCCGGAGCACGGCTCGCTCGGCGCGTCGGGTGACCTCGCGCCGCTGGCGCACTGCGCGCTGGTGCTGCTCGGCGAGGGCTGGGTGCTCGGTCCGGCCGGCGACCGGATCCCCGCCGCGGACGCGCTGCGCCGGGTCGGGCTGGCGCCGGTGTCGCTGGCCGCCAAGGAGGGACTGGCGCTGATCAACGGCACCGACGGTATGCTCGGCATGCTGCTGCTGGCCGTCCGCGACGCCCGGCACCTGTTCGCCATGGCCGACGTCACCGCCGCGCTGGCCATCGAGGCGATGCTCGGCTCGGAGCGGCCGTTCCTGCCCGAGCTGCACGCCATCCGCCCGCACCCCGGGCAGGCCGCGTCGGCGGCGAACATCCACCGGCTGCTGCAGGGTTCGGCGGTGATGGACTCGCACCGCGACGACCTGGCCCACGCGGTGCAGGACGCGTACTCGATGCGCTGTGCCCCGCAGGTGGCCGGCGCGGCCCGGGACACGCTCGACTTCGTCGAGGTGGTCGCCGGCCGGGAGCTGCTGTCCGTGGTGGACAACCCGGTCGTGCTGCCCGACGGGCGGGTCGAGTCGACGGGCAACTTCCACGGCGCGCCGCTCGGCTTCGCCGCCGACTACCTGGCCATCGCCGCCGCCGAGGTGGGCGCGATCGCCGAACGGCGGGTGGACCGGCTGCTCGACGTGGCCCGCAACCGGGACCTGCCGGCGTTCCTCTCCCCCGACGCAGGGGTGAACTCCGGGCTGATGATCGCCCAGTACACCGCCGCCGGCATCGTGGCGGAGAACCGCCGGCTGGCCGCCCCCGCCTCGGTCGACTCGCTGCCCACCAGCGGCATGCAGGAGGACCACGTCTCGATGGGCTGGGCGGCCACCAAGAAGCTGCGCACCGTGCTGGACAACCTGACCAGCCTGCTCGCGGTGGAGCTGCTGGCCGCCGTACGCGGACTTCAGCTGCGGGCGCCGCTGGAGCCGTCGCCGGCGGGCCGGGCGGCGCTGGCCGCGCTCGGCGGGGCGATCGGCGAGCCGGGGCCGGACGTGTTCCTCGCCCCGCTGATGGAGGCGGCGCGCGAGGTGGTGCGCGGGCCGGCGCTGCGGGCCGCGATCGAACGCGAGGTCGGCCCGCTCGGCTGACCGGTCAGGCCCGGCTCCACCGCAGCATCCCGCGCAGCGGATCCGGGTCGTCGTCACAGAGCTGCGTGAAGCGCAGAGTCAGTGCGGTGAGGGCACCGTCGGCGTCGTGGGTGGCGGTGTCCACCACCAGGTCGCCGGTGACCTTGTTGCAGGCGCGACCGTTTCCGCTCACCGACAGGGCGGCCTTGACGGGGTTGCCGGCGGCGCCGTAGCCGACGGGGTACCAACCCGGCTGCCAGACGGGAGCCCATCCGGGCTGACCCGCGAGGAAGTTCCAGGTCTCGCTGTAACCGTCGCCGAAGCTCAACCGCACCCCGGCCGCCGACCAGTCCGCCCGGGCGGCGGTGTCCACCGCCAGCAGCCGCGTCTGGCCCTGCCCGACGAACTCGCCCGGGGCGGAGGCCAGATAGAGCCAGTTGCCGGCGGCCGGCACCGCACCGGCGGGCGGCTGCCACGGATAGGTCGAGGGATCCTTCGCGGGAGCCGGCACGGTGGCATCGTCCCGCTGGTAGCGGACGAAGCCCCGCGTCGGGTCCAGCGAGTCGGGGCAGAACTGCTCGAAGCGCAGGACGAACCGGTCCAGCGTGCCGTCCCCGCCCCGGGCCACGTCCTCCAGCACGAAGGTGGCAGTCGCGTCCGGGCTGCTGCAACTGGTCCCCGCACGCCCGGCGTCGAAGCCCGGCACGCCGTACTGGTAGCCGTGCACCGTCCAGGCGCCGGCGACGATCGGGCTGACCCGGTCACCACTGGTGGTCAGGCGCAGGGAGGCGTCCCGGTCGCCGTCGAGATCCACCCGTAGCTCCCCGTCGCTCTCCACGACCTTGACCCCGGCGGTGGCCAGGGTGTCGTACGTGCTGATCCCCTGGCCGGCCCAGTCGCCGATGCTGCTCTCCAGGTAGACGGCGGTGGCCGGCCCGGACAGCACCGGCTCCGGTGCCGTCCACGGCAGCGGTATGTCGTCGGCGTCGTCCCGGAGGATCCGGACCTGACCCCACGGGTCGCCGATCTGCGCGTTGCCCGCCGACAGCGGTTTGAGCAGCAGGGTCTCCAGCGGCTCCGGCGACACGTCACCCTGGACGGTCAGCGGGATGGAACCGGAGGTGGTGCTGCCCGGGAGGGTGAGCGTGCCGCCGGCAGCGGCCACGTCCTCGCCGGTCCGCGCGGTGTACTGCGAGCGCAGCTCCCAGGTGAGGGAGGTGGACTTCTTCGCCGGCACCGGAAGCGTGACCGGCACCGCGACCCGGACGGATCCGGAGTCCGGTTCGGGAACCGTGACGTCGCCGATCACGAACCCGGCGGGCACGCCGTCGAAGACGGCGTCCCGGATCACGACCCGCCCCACCGCACGCTCGACGCCGGCGCCCGCGACGGCGCTGACCTCGACGGTGGCGACCTGGTCGAGCGTCTCCGTCACGCCGTCCCCGCGCACCTGCACCGGGACGGACGTGGCCTGCTGGCCGGCCGCGATCGTGCCGGTGCCGGACCCGAGCACCAGGTCGGCGCCGTCCGCCGTGCCGGCCCGGACCGCCCAGGCGAAGGTGACCGGCGCGGTCGCCGGCCGGTCCAGCACCACCGGCACCGCGGCGCGGGCGTCGGGCGCACCGCCGATCGGCTCCATCAGCCGAATGTCGCCGACGCCGAGCGCGGGCGACGTGGTCGCGGCGGCCGGCGCGGCGCCGACGGCGACCGACGCCCCCACCACCAGGACCACCGGCAGGACACGACACAGTGGACGAACGAGCATGGCGCTTCCCCCGTCGAGAAGGGCCCGACGCTCGGGACGGGCCTGCACCGACGGTATGGCCGGGGTCACCCGTCCGCAACCGGACGCGGCCCGACGGCCGTCGATTCCGCCGCCGTCGCCGCCCTCAGCCGGTTGCGGGGAGCACCTTGGCGACCAGCTTGGCCAGCTCGCGCAGCGCCTTGCCGCGGTGGCTGACCGCGTCCTTCTCCTCGGGCGTCAGCTCGGCGTTGGTCCGCTCCTGCCCGTCACCCAGGAAGATCGGGTCGTAGCCGAACCCGCCCTCGCCGCGCGGCGCGCGCAGCAGCCGGCCCGGCTGCCGGCCGTCGACCAGGTGCTCCTTGCCGCCCGGCAGCACCAGCGCCACCGTGCAGACGAAGGCCGCGCCCCGGTGCTCGTCCGGCACGTCGGCCACCTGGTCCAGCAGGAGCTGGAGGTTGGCGCGGTCGTCGCCGTGCCCGCCGGACCAGCGGGCGCTGAACACCCCGGGCATGCCGTTGAGCGCGTCCACCGCGATGCCGGAGTCGTCGGCGATGGTCGGCAGGCCGGTGCGCCGGCAGCCCTCCCGGGCCTTGATCAGCGCGTTCTCGCCGAACGTCAGGCCGGTCTCCGGCAGCTCCGGATATTCCTCCACGTCGTCGAGGCCGAGCAGGGCGATCCGGTGGGCGCCGAGCGCGCCGTCCAGGATCCGCTGCAACTCGACGAGCTTCTTGCGGTTACGGGTGGCCAGGAGCACCTTGTTGTCGGTCACAGGTTCAGCGCCTTCCGCTGCGCGTCGGCCAGTTCCAGGCAGCCCGCCACGCCCAGGTCGAGCAGCGCGTCGAGCTGGTCGCGGGCGAAGACGCCGGCCTCGCCCGTGCCCTGCACCTCGACGAAGTCGCCGGCGCCGGTGCAGACCACGTTCATGTCGACCTCGGCGGTCACGTCCTCGGCATAGCAGAGGTCGAGCATCGGCTCGCCGCCGATCACACCGACGCTCACCGCGGACACCGAGCGGTGCATCACCTTCTCCACCTTGCCGGTGAGCGCCTTGCGCTCGGCCAGCCAGGTCACCGCGTCGTACAGGGCGACGTACGCGCCGGTGATCGCGGCGGTGCGGGTGCCGCCGTCGGCCTGGAGCACGTCGCAGTCGAGCACCACGGAGTTCTCGCCCAACGCCTTCAGGTCGACGCAGGCACGCAGGCTGCGGCCGATCAACCGGGAGATCTCGTGGGTGCGCCCGCCGACCTTCCCCCGGACGCTCTCCCGGTCGGAGCGGGTGTTGGTGGCGCGGGGCAGCATCGCGTACTCGGCGGTCACCCAACCCAGCCCGGAGCCCTTGCGCCAGCGCGGCACGCCCTCGGTGACGCTGGCCGTGCAGAGCACCCGGGTCGCGCCGAACTCGACGAGCACCGAGCCCTCCGGGTGGGTGCTCCAGCCCCGGGTCAGCGTCACCGGTCGGAGTTGGTCGGGCCGCCGCCCGTCAGGTCGCGCCATGCCTGCACCCTATGCGGTGCGGTGACCGCCCCGCCCGCGGGTGCCGCCGGCCGGTCAGATGTCGTAGCTGGCGCCCGCCCGGACCACCTCGAGCGGCCCGGCGAACGCCCCGGCCGCCGACTCCACCGTGTGCGACTCGCTGCCCCACGCGGGGACGAGGTGGGTGAGCAGCAGCCGGCCCACCCCCGCCTTGGTGGCCGCCTCGCCGGCCTCCCGGCCGGTCAGGTGCAGGTCCGGCGGGTTGTCCACGCCGTCCATGTAGCTGGCCTCGCAGAGGAACACGTCGGCGTCCTGGGCCAGCCGCAGCAGCGCCTCGCAGGGCGCGGTGTCGGCGGAGTAGCAGAACACCCGGCCACCGTGCTCCAGCCGCACCCCGTACGTCTCGACCGGGTGGTTCATCCGGTCGACGGTGACGGTGAACGGGCCGATCGGGAACGTGCCCGGCTGCAGGCCGTAGAACTGGTAGACGTCCTCCACCGAGCCCTCCTCCTGCCCGTACGCGCTGGCCAGCCGGTCCGGCGCGCCGGAGGGGGCGTACATCGGCAGAGGCGGGTACGGGCCGTCCGGCGCGTACCGGCGCACCACCACGTAGGACACCGCGTCGAACATGTGGTCGCAGTGCAGGTGGGTGAGGAGGACGGCGTCCGGGGCGTGCAGCCCGACGTAGCGCTGGAGCGTGGAGAGCGAACCCACCCCGAAGTCGATCAGGAGCCGGAAACCGTCGGCCTCCAGGAGGTAGGCGGAGCAGGGGGACTCGGGCCCGGGGAAGCTGCCCGCGCAGCCGAGGACGGTCAGTCGCATCCGGTTGCCTCGATCTCACGGTGGGTAGTCGACGCGTCGGAAGTCGCCCCGCCGTTGATCTCTACCGACGCGCTCGCCACGCTGCGCAGCCTACGCGTCGGCCCGGTCGGGCAAGAATCATCTGCCGGAAGTTGTCATCAACGTGACACCCGTACACGTCTGGTCCCGGGAGATGACGACGGTCCGGCCGGCGACAGTCGCCGACCGGACCGATCGTCGGGCCGTCAGGCCCAGAGCTGACCCTCCAGGGCGTCCTCGGCGTCCGCGAGGGTGCCGCCGTACGCCCCGGTCGACAGGTATTTCCAGCCGCCGTCGCAGACCACGAAGGCCACGTCGGCACGGCGGCCGTCGCGGACCGCCTCGTGCGCCACGGCGAGCGCGGCGTGCAGGATCGCGCCGGTCGAGAACCCGGCGAAGATCCCCTCGACCTCGACCAGCTGACGGGTCCGCAGCACCGCGTCCCGGGTGCCGACCGAGAACCGCCGGGACAGCACCCCGGCGTCGTACAGCTCGGGCACGTAGCCCTCGTCGATGTTGCGCAGGCCGTAGACCAGCTCGCCGTAGCGCGGCTCGGCCGCCACGACCTGGATCCCGTCGACCTTCTCCCGCAGGTAGCGGCCGGTGCCCATGAGCGTGCCGGTGGTGCCCAGCCCGGCCACGAAGTGGGTGATGCCCGGCAGGTCGTGCAGCAGCTCCGGCCCGGTCGTCTCGTAGTGCGCCCGGGCGTTCGCCTCGTTGCCGTACTGGTAGAGCATCACCCAGTCCGGGTGGTCGGACGCGATCTGCTTGGCGGTGGCGACGGCCTGGTTCGAGCCGCCGGCGGCCGGCGAGAAGATGATCTCCGCGCCGTACATCCGGAGCAGTTGCACCCGCTCGGTCGAGACGTTCTCCGGCATCACGCACACCAGCCGGTAGCCCCGCAGCTTCGCCACCATGGCCAGCGAGATGCCGGTGTTGCCGCTGGTCGGCTCCAGGATGGTGTCGCCGGGGCGGAGCCGGCCGGCCTCCTCGGCCGCGCGGACCATGAACAGGGCCGCGCGGTCCTTGATGCTGCCGGTCGGGTTCCGGTCCTCCAGCTTGGCCCAGAGCCGCACCGGCGGCGCGCCGTCGGGCACCGTCGGCGAGAGCCGCGGCAGCCCGACCAGCGGCGTGCCGCCGGAGGCGTCGAGCAGACTGTCGTACCGCGCCATGCCGACCCCCTAGCGGGCGGCGGTGGCGCGCGCCGCGACCGCGTGCGAGGCGATGGCCGCCGCCGCGGCGAAGCCGAACGCGCCGCCGGCCACGGCCGGCAGGATGGTCACGCTGTCGCCGTCGTTGAGCTTGGCGTCGAGCGCGCCCAGGAAGCGGACGTCCTCGTCGTTGACGTAGACGTTGACGAACCGGTGCAGCGCCCCGGCGTCGGTGACCAGCCGGGCCCGCAGGCCGGCGTGCCGGGAGTCCAGGTCGGTGAGCAGGTCGGCGAGCGTGTCACCGCTGCCCTCGACGACCTTCGCGCCGCCGGTGTAGCTGCGCAGGATGGTGGGGATGCGAACCTCGATGGCCATGGTGTCTCGTGCTCCTCGTTCGGGTCGTGCCAGGTGACGGACAGGGAAGATGTGCCGGCGCTGGGGTCAGCGGCCGGAACACTCGTAGTCGACCGTCGCCGGGCTCTGCCCGAACATGTAGGACTGGACGGCGTGCGGGTCCACGGCGGCATCCACGATCTCGACCGGCTCCTCGGTGACCACGCCGTCGACGATCCGGAAGGAGCGGATCTCCTCGGTGTCGGACTCACGGGTCGAGACGAGCAGGTAGTGCGCTCCCGGCTCACCGGCGAAGGAGACGTCCGTGCGGGACGGGTAGGCCTCCGTGGCGGTGTGCGAGTGGTAGATGACGACCGGCTCCTCGTCGCGGTCGTCCATCTCGCGCCAGACCCGCAACTGCTCCATCGAGTCGAACTCGTAGAAGGTCATCGAGCGGGCGGCGTTGTCCATCGGGATGTGCCGGGTCGGGGTGTCGCTGCCGGCGGGACCGGCGACCACGCCGCACGCCTCGTCCGGGTGGTCCCGACGCGCGTGGGCGACGATCGCGTCGATGATCGACCGGTCGATGCTCAGCACGCTGCCCAGCCTAGCGCCTGGCCGTCCCGGGCGGCGAGGTGGCGACCGTCACGGCTCAGTCGATGAGCGCGTTGAGCAGGGACTCCTGCAGATATCCGAGATAGGCGTAGACCGACAGTTGGAACACCCGGGACGAGGCCGGGTCCGCCGCGACCGCGTCGTCGAGCTCCTCGCCCAGGTCGGTGCCGTCCTTGATCTCCAGCCGGACGCCCATCGCCAGCCGGGCGTCGTTGAGCGCGCGCAGCCACGCCTCGGCCGCCTCCGCGTCCAGCCGCACCTCGCCCCCGGCGTCGCCGTCGGGCAACGCGGCCAGGATCGCGCCGGCCTGGTCGATCTTGGCGGTCTTGAGGTCGCCCTCGGTGTAGCGGCGGAACTCGGCCGTGCCGGCCGCGTCCTCCGGATAGACCTCGGGGAACAGCCGGCCGACCACCGGGTCACCGTGGTCGAAGCCGTCGGTCAGCAGCCCGACCACCTCGGAGGCGACCTTGCGCAGCACGCGCACCTCGTCGACGGCGAACGTCGCCACGTAGCGGTCGCCCCGGCGGCGGAACATGCTCATGAGCGGTCCACCGTCGCCCACAACCCGTACGCGTGCAACTGCGACGCGTCGTGCTCCATCCGCTCCCGGGCCCCGCTGGAGACCACCGCCTTGCCCTTGTGGTGCACGTCCAGCATGAGCTGCTCCGCCTTCTCCCTGCTGTACCCGAAGAGCTTCTGGAAAACCCAGGTCACGTACGTCATCAGGTTGACCGGATCGTCCCAGACGATGGTCACCCACGGCCGGTCGGAGACCGGCACCTCTTCGGTGTCCGGCGTCTCGACCGGCGCAACCTGTGGAGCCGCCATGCCCCCCATCGTGCCACCGGATCCGGGGAACCGATGAACTGGAACGGCGCGGCGGTCGGGATCACCCGCCCGGGCCGCGAACGTCGGCCCGGCCGCCCCCGCGGCGCCCCTGTTCTCAGGCAAGCAGGATGCCGTGGTCGACAGCATCGGTGAGCACCGCGCTCAGCGAGAGACGGATCACCTCGAAGCGGCGGGACACCTCGCGGGACAGTTCCAGCTCGACCTCGCGCAGGGCCCGCTGGGCCCAGGAGCGGGCGGCGCCCGGGTCGTCGTTGCCCGGTGACCGCCAGTGCTGCCAACAGCCGCCGTTGAGCGCCACGCCGATCGGCGGCAGCACCTCGTCGCGCTCCGCCCCGGGCAGGCCGGCCAGCGCGTCGAGCGCGCCGGTGCCGGTCAGCCCGGCCACCCCGGCCGTGCTGGTGACCAGGAGCACCCGGTCCAGCTCCCGGCTGTCCGGGTGGTCGGCCAGGCCCCAGCGCACGGCGTGGTCGATCCGCCGGCGCACGCCCTCGGCGAGTGGCGCGCCGAAGACCCGGGCGGCGGCGTCGTCGACGATGCCCCGCACCGCCTCGTCGCACTGGGCCGTGGCGAGCAGCGACAGCGCCTCCAGCTCGCGGTCGAGCAGCTGCGGCAGACCGGCGCAGCCGACCCCGAAGACGATCTCCTGCACCACCCGCAGGTGGATGTTGGCCAGCTCCAGGGCGAGGTGCTGGCGGATCCGCTGGGCGCAGGAGCGGGCCTGGCGGTCGATCCGGTCGGTCAGCTCGGCGGGCTCGACCCCGGCCACCACCGGCACCCGGCCGTGCGCGCCGGGCGGCTCCGGCGGCCGGGCGCTGGCCCGGCGCAGCCCCTCGTCGGCGGCCCAGCCGACCAGGGCCCGGCGCAGGTTCGGCAGCTCCGCCCGGCGGGCCGGGAACCACCGGGCCGGGGCGAGAGCGGGCACCGCGGCCAGCAGCGCGGCGCGGTGGGCCGCGATCGAGACCGCCACCGGGTCGAGCCGACCGGCGGGGCCGGGCGGGCCGGTCCGGCCGGCCGACGGGACGGACGCCCCCGTGTCCTCCACCGCCGCGCCGTCCGCCGGCGCCGCCCAGCCGGTCACGCCGGGGGTGACCGCGAAGAAGACCGCGACCCGGGCCCGCGCCACCTCGGCCAGCAGGTGCAGCTCGGCCGCACTGAACGCCTGGTCGGCGGAGATCGTGAAGAGCAGCGCGCCGGCCCGGCCCACGGCGTCCAGCAGCACCCGGCCACCGGCCACGCCGAGGGCGCCGGTGTCCGGCGTGTCGAGCACCGAGAAGTGCCGCAGCAGCGGGTCGGGCAGGCTCAGCTCGACCCGGCGCGGCGGCCGGGCGAGCGCCGGGCCGGCGGCGAGCGGGTCGGCGCCGTAGGAGTGCGGCTGGCGGTAGCCCGGGACGTACGCGGCCCGGGTGGCGACCTTGGCGTGGTTGACCAGCAGGTGGCTGCCGGCGGGCACGGTGAGCGTCCCGGCGTCCAGCCCGAGCAGGCCGGCGATCAGCTCGCGTCGTCCGGCGCCCGCCGGACCGGCGACGACCACCGCCATCGGCTCGTCCGGCCCCGGCTCGGTCACCCCGACCCGGGTCGGCAGCGGGGCGCACCGGGGCGGCTCGGCCGGGCCTCCTGTTTCGGGCACGTCGACCGAGGGGAGTGGACCCGGCTTCATCAGGCGGCCTCCCGGTCAGGCGACCGGGGGGCCGGTCGCGGTCGAATCCCCTGGTCGCAGGGGATGCCGGAAGAGTACGTGTGTCAGGGATCCGACACCGAACACATCCGGTACTCACGGGTAATGAACAGATTACTCAACTTCACTGCGTGACGGTCTGCGCGCGGACGGAACACCATCGATATGCTGCACCGATGAGTAGGTGGGAGTTCGTCGGCCGAACGGATGAACTCAACCGTCTGTTGTCGGCGGTCGGTGGCCCGGAGGGGCGCGGACTGCTCTTCAGCGGCGACGCCGGCGTCGGCAAGAGCCGGTTGCTGCGGGAGGGGGTGGCCGCGCTCTCGCCCGAACGTCACGCCATCTGGTCCGTCGCGGCCAGCGCGACCACCGCCGCGCTGCCGTTCGGCGGGCTGGTCCAGGTGCTCCCGGCCGCGCAACCGCAGGGCCTCTCCCCCGCCGGGATCCTGCGCTGGGCCGTGGACGTGCTCCAGGAACAGGC
Organism: Micromonospora sp. WMMA1996; assembly: GCF_002573675.1. Classification (NCBI taxonomy): domain Bacteria; kingdom Bacillati; phylum Actinomycetota; class Actinomycetes; order Micromonosporales; family Micromonosporaceae; genus Micromonospora; species Micromonospora sp. WMMA1996. Next base: position 223,487 of record NZ_PDHU01000001.1, read on the forward strand.
CGCCGGCCGGCCCATCGTGCTGGCCATCGACGACGCGCACCTGCTCGACCCGCCCTCGGCGGCGCTGGTGCACCTGGTCGCCCGGTCCGAGAACGCCACCGTGATCGGGACGCTGCGCAACGGGGAGCAGATCCCGCTGCCGATCCGCGCCCTGTGGACCGACGACCTGGTCGACCTGGTCGAGCTGGGGCCGCTCGGCCCGAGCGAGACCACCGGGCTGCTCGCCGCGATCCTGGGCGGCCCGGTCGACGCCGGCTCCTCCGAGCGCCTGTTCCGGCTCTCCGCCGGCAACCCGCTGCTGCTGCGCGAGCTGGTGCTGGCCGCCGATGACGAGCTGAAGAGCACGTACGGGATCTGGAAGTGGACCGGCCGGCTGGAGCTGGCCCCCAGCCTCACCGACCTGATCGACACCCGGATCGGTCAGCTCACCCCCGGCGTCCGGGCCGTGGTCGAGCTGGTCGCGTTCGGCGAGCCGCTCGGCCTGCACCTGCTCGAGCAGGCGGTCGATCCGACCGACGTGGAGACGGCCGAGGAACGCGGGCTCATCACCATGGTCCGCGACGACCGGCGGCTCAACGTCCGCCTGGCCCACCCGCTCTACGGCGAGGTGATGCGCCGGCAGTGCCCGGTCAGCCGCACCCGGCGGCTCCAGGCCACCCTGGCCGGGCTGCTGGAGCGGGTCGGCAAGCGCCGACGGGACGACCTGCTGCGGGTCGCGGTGTGGCGGCTCGACTCGGGCACGGCCCAGGACGTGGCGCTGCTCCTCGACGCGGCCGTGCAGGCCTTCGGCCGGTACGACGTGCCGCTGGCCACCCGGCTGGCCCGCGCCGCGCTGGAGGCCGGCGGCGGCACCGACGCCGCCGAGCTGCTCGCCACCATCCTCATGTTCGGCGACCGGCCGGACGAGGCGATCGGGGTGCTCGACCAGGTCGCCGGCGAGATCCACGACGATCGCCGACGGAGCCGTTGGCTGACCGTCCGGGGCATGGTCAGCTACTGGGGCCTCAACCGGGAGTCCACGGTGGAGGAGATCGCCGCCCGCGGCGAGGAGCTGTCCGACCCGGCCGACCGGGCCCGGGTCCGCGCCTTCGAGGCCATCATGCGGCTGCACCGGCTCGACGTCGACGTCGCGGTGCGGCTGGCCCAGGAGGTGCTCGACCGTCCGGCCGCCCCGATGGCGGCCCGCGAGCTGGCCCGCTGCACGCTCGCCCACCTTCAGGCGGCCCAGGGGCAGTACCGCCGCAGCGCCACCGCGATCGCCCGGGTGCAGGCCGAGGCCGCGTGCTGGCGGTCCGACATGCCCTACCTCCAACTCGCCATGGAGCTGGCCCGGGGCACCCGGCTGGCGCTCTCCGGCGACCTGGCCGGCATCGACGCGATCGTCGCGGACGAGTTCGCCGACCTGGCCGGTGCCGGCGACTTCCGGCTCGGCACCGGCTACCTGGCCATCCTCCAGGCGTACGCGGCCCGCCTGCGCGGACGCGGCGACGACGCGCTCAAGACCAGCCTGGGCGCCTGCGCGGTGCTCGCCACCAGCCGGGTGTACGCCGGCCTGGCGCACGCCGAACGCGCCCAGGCGGCGGCGTTGCGCGGGGACGCGGCGCACGCGGCCGAGGCGATGGCCGAGGCGGACCGGACGCACGCGCCCGGGATGGCCGTCCTCTACCCGTGGCTGGAGCAGGCCCGGGGCGCGGCGCAGGCGGCGGTCGGCGACCTGCCGGCGGCCACCAAGCACCTCTGCGCGCTGGCCGACCGGCTGCGCGAGGACGGGCTGGCCGGGCACGAGCTGCTCGTCCTGCTCGACCTGGTCCGGTTCGACCAGGCCGCCGCGCCGGTCGGACCGACCTGCACCGACGGCGGCCAGCGCACCGTGGCGCAGCGCCTCGCGGAGCTCTCCGAACAGGTGGACGGCGTGCTGCCGCCGCTGGTCGCCCGCTACGGCCGGGCCGCGCTCGACGGCTCCCCCGACGACCTGCTCGCGGTGGCCGACGGCTTCGCCGCCCGCGATCTGGTCGTCTACGCCGCCGAGGCGACCGCGATGGCGCTGCACCGGATGCGGGACGGGCGCGCCGGAGCGACCGGGCCGGTCCGGGAGCGCCTCGCCGACCTGCTGCGCCGCTGCGACGAGATCTCCACCCCGGCGCTGCGCATGCTCCGTCCCACGCTCAGCGACCGGGAGTGGGAGGTCGCCCGCCTCGCCGCCGAGGGCGTGACCAGCCGCGCGATCGCCGAACGGCTGTTCCTGTCCACCCGCACCGTGGAGAACCACCTCCAGCGGGTCTACAGCAAGCTCGGCGTCACCGGCCGCGGCGAGCTGCGGGCCGCGCTGCGGTCGATGCCGGGGCACGACGGCGCGGATCCGGCCTGAACTCTAGGCTGGGGCGGTGAGCACCCTTCGCCCCGCGCTGCTGACCGACCACTACGAGCTGACCATGGTCAGCGCGGCCCTGCAGGACGGCACCGCCGACCGACGCTGCGTCTTCGAGGTGTTCAGCCGGCGACTGCCGGCCGGCCGCCGGTACGGGGTGGTCGCCGGCACGGGTCGCCTGATCGAGATGATCCGCGACTTCCGCTTCGACCCGGCGGAGATCGACTTCCTCCGTCGCACCGGCGTGGTCGACGACCGCGCCGCCCGGTGGCTGGCCGACTACCGCTTCACCGGCGACGTCGACGGCTACGCCGAGGGCGAGCTGTTCTTCCCCGGCTCCCCGATCCTCACCGTGTCCGGCACGTTCGCCGAGTGCGTGGTGCTGGAGACGCTGGTGCTGTCGGTGCTCAACCACGACTGCGCGGTCGCCGCCGCGGCGGCGCGGATGGTCACCGCCGCCCGGGGCCGGGCGTTGATCGAGATGGGCTCCCGCCGGGCGCACGAGGAGGCCGCGGTGGCCGCCGCGCGGGCGGCGTACCTGGCCGGGTTCCGGTTCACCTCCAACCTGGCCGCCGGGCAGCGCTACGGCATCCCCACCGCGGGCACCGCCGCGCACGCGTTCACGCTGCTGCACGACGACGAGCGGACCGCGTTCGCCTCCCAGGTCGCCACGCTGGGCAAGGACACCACGCTGCTCGTCGACACGTACGACATCGCCCAGGGCATCCGCAACGCCATCGCGGTCGCCGGCCCGGAGCTGCGCGCGGTCCGGATCGACTCGGGCGACCTCGCGGTGATCGCCCAGCAGTCCCGGGAGCTGCTCGACTCGCTCGGCGCCACCGAGACGAAGATCATCGTCTCGGGCGACCTGGACGAGTACGCGATCGCCTCGCTGGCCGCCGAGCCGGTGGACATGTACGGCGCCGGCACGGCAGTGGTGACCGGCTCCGGCGCGCCCACCGCCGGCCTCGTCTACAAGCTGGTCGAGGTGGAGGGGCGACCGGTGGTCAAGCGCTCCGAGCACAAGGCCACCATCGGCGGTCGGAAGGTCGCGGTACGCCGGCACAAGCCGACCGGCACCGCCACCGAGGAGGTCGTCGTGCCGCAGGGCGTGCCCGACCGGCAGCCCAACGACCGGCTGCTCCAGCACTCCTTCGTGGTCTCCGGCGAACCGGTCACGCTCCCGACGCTGGACGAGTCGCGCGAGCACCTGCGACAGTGTCTGATCTCCATCCCGTGGGAGGGGCTCAAGCTCTCCGGCGGGGACCCGGCCGTTCCGGTGACGGTCGTACCCGCGAGCTGAGGAGGACCGGCCAGATGGCGAACGCCCTGATCATCGTGGACGTGCAGAACGACTTCTGCGAGGGCGGGTCCCTCGCGGTCGGCGGTGGGGCCGGGGTGGCCGCCGGGATCTCCCGGCTGCTCGCCGCCGAGCCGGACCGCTGGGACCACGTGGTCGCGACGAAGGACTACCACATCGACCCGGGCGCGCACTTCGGCGACCCGCCGGACTTCGTCGACTCCTGGCCCCGGCACTGCGTGGTCGGCACGTCCGGCTCCGAGTTCCACCCGGAGCTGGTCACCGACCGGGTGGAGGAGATCTTCCACAAGGGCGAGCACGCGGCCGCGTACTCCGGTTTCGAGGGGCACGCGCGCGACGGCGAGTGCCTGGCCGACTGGCTGCGCCGCCGCGACGTCGACCGGGTCGACGTGGTCGGCATCGCCACCGACCACTGCGTACGCGCGACCGCGCTGGACGCCGCCCGGGAGGGCTTCCGCACCACGGTGCTGCTGGACCTGACCGCCGCCGTGGCCCCCGAGACGCTGGACGTGGCGCTGCGCGCGCTCGACGGCGCCGGGGTCGCCACGACGGGCGAGCCTGTGATCAGGGCCGCTTGACCAGGTAATCGCTTGCGACTGTCGTACCCCCGGCCCAGGATGGCGCGGGAGGTACGGACCGTCGTGAACCTGAAGCCTTACCGGGAGGCCCTCGCCCTGCCCGGCCTGCGGTCGTTGCTGCTGGTGTCCGTGCTGGCCCGCATGCCGCTGACCGCGACCGGCGTGACGCTCACCTTCTACGTGGTGCTCGACCTGGGGCGGGGCTACGGCGCCGCCGGTCTGGTCGGCGCCGCGTCGACCATCGGCGCCGCGCTCGGCTCGCCGCTGCTCGGCCGGCTGGTCGACCGGCGCGGGCTGCGGCCGGTGCTGCTGCTCACCACGGTCGCCGAGGGCCTGTTCTGGGCCGCCGCGCCGACCCTGTCGTACCCGGTGCTGCTGCCCGCCGCGTTCCTGGCCGGCCTGCTCGCGCTGCCGGTCTTCTCGGTGGTCCGCCAGTCGATCGCGGCGCTGGTGCCGGCGGAGCGACGCCGGCCGGCGTACGCGCTGGACTCGATGTCGGTGGAGCTGTCGTTCATGGTCGGCCCGGCTCTCGCCGTGGCCCTGGCCACCACCGTCACGCCCCGGCTCACCCTCTGGGCGGTGGGCGCCGGGATCGTCGCCGCCGGCATCTGCTTCTGGCTGCTCGACCCGCCGACCCGGGCCGCCGACGAGTCGGCCGGCCCGCAGCGCGCGGTGTCCCGCCGGGAGTGGCTCACCCCGCGCCTGCTCGCCGTGCTGGCGGCCAGCCTGGCCGCCACTCTGGTGCTGGGCGGCACCGACGTCGCCGTGGTGGCCGTGCTCCGCGCCGGCGGCGAGGTCGGCTGGACCGGCGCCGTGCTGGCCGCCTGGGCGGTCGCCTCGCTGGTGGGCGGCTTCGCCTACGGCGCCGTCCGCCGCTCCTTCTCCCCGCTGGCGCTGGTGGCGGCGCTCAGCCTCACCACCATTCCGGTCGGCCTGGGCGGGTCGCACTGGTGGCTGCTCAGTCTCGCGCTGATCCCCACCGGGGCGCTCTGCGCGCCCACCATCGCGGCCACCTCGGACGCGGTGAGCCGGCTCGCCCCGCCCGGCGTCCGCGGCATGGCGATGGGCCTGCACGGCTCCGCCGTCACCGTCGGCATCGCGCTCGGCGCGCCGCTGGGCGGCGCGGTGATCGACGCCTCCGCGCCCGCGTGGGGCTTCGTGGTCACTGGTGCGATCGGCTCGCTGGTGGCGCTGGCCGTGCTCCCGATAGAGCTGCGCCACCGCCGCGCCCAGCTCCCCACCCCGACGGACCCCGACCTGGCCCTGGCCTCCCGCTAGCCCCCGGCCCTCACGCACGCCTTCCGCCCACCCCGCCCCGCGTGATCGAGGAGCTCGCGTCTCCCCGAGGCGGGGCCGACGCCGGTTCGGGGAAGTGGCTGGTTCCACGCACCCCGGACACCACCACTCCCCCGTACTGGCGTCGCATGGCGGCCCCCGCCCGGAACCCCACGTTCCCGGAAGTTGACCAAGGAGTTGGTGTCCCCTCATGCAGGCCAAACCGACACAAGCCTCTTGATCACCGGGGCGCCCCGAGGCGGGGCGAAACCAGTACGGGGAAGTGGCTGGTTCCAGGCGCTCCGGACACCACCACTTCCCCGAACTGGTGCCGCACCCCGCCCCCAACCCGTTGATCATGAAGTTGGCGGCGACAAATCGGACACGAAACACCGTCAACTTCATGATCAACGGGGCTGGTGGGGGCGGGCGGGAACGGGCCGGGCGGGGACAGGCGGGCGGGGAGGGCGGGCGGGGAGGGCGGGAGGAAACAGAGCGGGCGCCGCACCCCGTGAGGGAGTGCGGCGCCCGGCCTTGAACTGGGTCAGCGCTGGTCGAGGTTGCCCGCGGTGTCCTCCTGGTAGCTGGCGCCACCGTTGACCTCGCTGGTCAGCGGCTTGGCACCGCCCTCGGGCGGGCCGGCCAGGCTCTGCCCGGCGGCCAGCTCGGGGAACTTCGCGTCGAAGGCCGGCCGCTCGGAGCGGATCCGGGGCATCCGGTCGAAGTTGCGCAGCGGCGGCGGGGAGCTGGTGGCCCACTCGAGCGAGTTGCCGTGACCCCACGGGTCGTCGACCTCGACCACCGGACCGGTCTTGTACGACTTCCAGCAGTTCCAGATGAACGGCAGGGTCGAGATACCGGTGATGAACGCGCCGATCGTGGAGATCATGTTCAGCGTGGTGAAGCCGTCGCTGGGCAGGTAGTCGGCGTAGCGCCGGGGCATGCCCTCGTTGCCCAGCCAGTGCTGCACCAGGAACGTGGTGTGGAAGCCGATCATGGTCAGCCAGAAGTGGATCTTGCCGAGCCGCTCGTCGAGCATCCGGCCGAACATCTTCGGGAACCAGAAGTAGATGCCGCCGAAGACGGCGAACACGATGGTGCCGAAGAGCACGTAGTGGAAGTGCGCCACCACGAAGTACGAGTCGTGCAGGTGGAAGTCGAGCGGCGGGCTGGCCAGCAGCACACCGGTCAGACCACCGAAGAGGAAGGTCACCAGGAAGCCGACCGCGAACAGCATCGGCGTCTCGAACGTGATCTGACCCCGCCACATGGTGCCGATCCAGTTGAAGAACTTCATACCGGTGGGCACGGCGATCAGGTAGCTGAGGAAGCTGAAGAACGGCAGCAGCACCTGGCCGGTGGCGAACATGTGGTGCGCCCAGACGCTCATCGACAGGGCGGCGATGGCGATGGTCGCCGCCACCAGGCCCTTGTAACCGAAGATCGGCTTCCGGGAGAACACCGGGATGATCTCGGTGATGATGCCGAAGAACGGCAGCGCGATGATGTAGACCTCGGGGTGACCGAAGAACCAGAACAGGTGCTGCCAGAGCATCGGCCCGCCGGTCGCCGGGTCGTACACGTGGGCGCCGAGCAGGCGGTCCGCGGCGAGCGCGAAGAGCGCGGCGGCCAGCAGCGGGAAGACCAGGATGGCCAGCAGGCTGGTGACCAGCATGTTCCAGGTGAAGATCGGCATCCGGAACATGGTCATGCCGGGCGCGCGCAGGGTCAGGATCGTGGTGATCAGGTTGACCGCGCCGAGGATCGTGCCCAGACCGGAGATGGCCAGGCCGACCACCCACATGTTGGCGCCGACGCCCGGCGAGTGCTCGACCGTGCTCAGCGGCGTGTAGGCCGTCCAGCCGAAGTCGGCCGCGCCGCCCGGGGCGATGAAGCCCGCGGTGGCCAGCGTGCCGCCGAACAGGTACAGCCAGTAGGCGAACGCGTTCAGCCGGGGGAACGACACGTCGGGCGCGCCGATCTGCAGCGGCACCACGTAGTTCGCGAAGGCGAACACGATCGGCGTCGCGAAGAACAGCAGCATGATCGTGCCGTGCATGGTGAAGAGCTGGTTGTACTGCTCGGGCGACAGGAACTGCAGCCCCGGTCGCGCCAGCTCGGCGCGCATGATCAGGGCCATCAGGCCACCGATCATGAAGAACGCGAACGCGGTGACCATGTACATGATCCCGATCTGCTTCGCGTCCGTGGTGCGCAGCAGCCGCGCGATGGCCGACCCCTTGACCGGCTCGCGGACCGGCCAGGGCCGGGTCACGACCGGCTTGGGTGCGACGGTGGTCACGAGTGGCCTCCGGTTCTGGGTTGTCCCGCTCGGCGCGCTGGTCATCGGCGCAGCCGTCATCCGCAAGGAGGATAGTCCCCGGTAGGTGGCCCCGCCGCGTGGGGTGGGCGGCTACGATCTTCGGCCCTCACAGCGGGCCGGTGAGGAGCCGGTAGTGCTCCCCGAAGATCCGCCCGCCGCGCCCGCGCAGCAGCGGGTCGCGCAGCGCCGGCGGCACGTCGCGGGTGCGGTTGCGGTCCCGGGTCCGGTCCCGCACCCAGCGGGTACGCGGCCGGCGGCGACTCTCGTACGCGATCAGGGCGGCGTCGACGCTGCCGGCGGCGTGCAGCGACTCGGCGAGCACGACGGCGTCCTCCAGCGCCATGGCGGCCCCCTGGGAGAGCGTCGGCGCGGTCGCGTGAGCGGCGTCACCGACGAGCAGCACCCGGCCGTGGAACCAGCGCCCCAGCTCGACCTCCTCGGTGCGTTCGACGTGCACGGTCTCCAGCGCGGCCAGCACCTCGGGCACCGGACCGCCGTAGTCGCCGAACAGCTCGTGCAGCCGGGCGAGCGGGTCGGCCGGCAGGTCGGTGCCGGCCTCGTCGGCATAGCAGTAGAGCCGACCGGCGCCGAGCGGCACGACCAGGAAGCCGGCGCGTTGCCCGAGCAGGGCGGTCCAGTCGCCCACCCGGGGGCCGCCGCGCACGACGGCGCGGTAGACCACCTGGCCGGCCGGGCGGGGCGGACCGCCGAGCGCGGCCAGCGTGCGCACCGCGGAGCGGGGCCCGTCGGCGCCCACGACCAGGTCGTACTCCCCGCAGGTGCCGTCGGTGAAGCCGACCGCGACACGGCCGGGCAGCGGCTCGACGGTGCTCACCTCGGCGCCGTGCCGGACCGCGCCGCCGGCGCCGGTGAGCAGCACCCGGTGCAGTTCGGCCCGGGGCAGCGCCCGGCACTCCCCCACCCCGGCCCAGAGCGCGTCGAGGTCGACCTCGCACAGCGGCGCCCCGGCGGCGTCGAGGAAGCGCTGCCGGTGGACCACCTGGCCGAGCGGGCGCAGCGGACCGTCCAGGTCGAGGCGGCGCATCGCCCGGGCCGCGTTGCCGGGCAGATAGAGACCGGTGTCGGTGTGCTCGGTGGGCGGCAGCCGCTCGGTGACGTCGGGCCGGAACCCCGCCAGGCGCAGCGCCCGGGCCATGGCGAGGCCGGCGATGCCCGCGCCGACGACGAGGATGCGCAGGGGGGAACCACCCATCGTGGGGTACGCCTCCGGAGGGGATCGGAACGCGTTGGAGGCAAGACATTACTCGCCGCAACCAGGCGGCGAAAGTGCCCGTCGGCCCTGGCGCGGGCACCCGGTCGACGGCCTCCGCCGTCCCACCAGCAGGAATCCCACGCCAACCGGAGGATCGGCGGCCATCTCAGCTTAACCGGTCCAGTTGCGCAGCGGTTTCAGACATGTAAATGTGTGACGTGAACGTGGGAGCGCTCCCGCTCGTACCACCCCACAGATCCGGCGCCCCTCGCGCCGAGCCAAGGAGCATCATGAAGCGTCCACTCAGGGCCATCGCCGCGGCCGGTCTGCTGGCCGCCAGCGCCGTCGTCGCCGTCGCGCTCGGCGGCAACGCCTCCGCCGACACCCAGATCTGCGAGCAGTACGGCTCGACCACGATCGGCGGCAAGTACGTGGTGCAGAACAACCGCTGGGGCACCAGCGCGCAGCAGTGCATCAACGTCACCTCGACCGGCTTCTCGATCACCCGGGCGGACGGCTCCGCGCCGACCAACGGGGCGCCGGTCTCCTACCCGTCCGTCTTCGTGGGCTGCCACTACACCAACTGTTCGCCCGGCACGAACCTGCCGGTCCAGGTGAAGAACATCAGCAGCGCGCCGGCCAGCATCAGCTACAACTACGTCAGCGGCGCGATCTACGACGCCGCCTACGACATCTGGCTCGACCCGTCGCCCAAGCGGGACGGGGTCAACCAGATGGAGATCATGATCTGGCTCAACCGGCAGGGCCCGATCCAGCCCATCGGCTCGCCGGTCGGCAACGCCAGCATCGCCGGCCGGACCTGGGAGGTCTGGCGGGGCAGCAACGGCTCCAACAACGTCATCTCGTACGTGGCGCCGTCGGCGGTCCCCAGCTTCAGCTTCGACGCGATGGCGTTCATCAACGACACCCGCAACCGCGGCGCGATCACCAACGACTGGTACCTGACCAGCATCCAGGCCGGCTTCGAGCCGTGGCAGGGCGGCGTCGGGCTGGCCGTCAACTCGTTCTCGCAGAGCGTCAACACCGGCAGCAACCCGCCGCCCACGACCACGCCGCCGACCGGCACGCCGACGACGAACCCGCCGTCCGGCGCGGCCTGCACCGTGACGTACCGGGCGACGAACGTGTGGAACAACGGCTTCACCGCCGAGGTGACCATCAAGAACACCGGCTCCGGCACGATCAACGGCTGGACGCTGAACTACAACCTGCCCTCCGGGCAGAACGTGACCAGCGCGTGGAACGCCACCGTGAGCCAGAGCGGCTCGGCGGTGACCGCGCGCAACGTCAGCTACAACGGCACCCTCTCCCCGGGCGCCTCGACCAACTTCGGCTACCAGGCCACGCTGAACGGCAGCTTCTCCGCGCCGAGCAGCTTCTCCCTCAACGGCGCCACCTGCGCCCGGGGCTGACCACCGCAGCGTGAAGGGGCGCGGTCGCCGTCGCGACCGCGCCCCTTTCCGCGTACGCGGTCAGCCGCCGAGGGCGTCGATGTCGCGCATCTCCTCGGCGGTCAGCGAGAACCCGAACACGTCGGCGTTGGCCCGGATCCGCTCCGGCGTGACCGACTTCGGGATGACCACGATCTCGTGGTCGATGTGCCAGCGCAGCACCACCTGGGCCGGCGACACGTCGTGCGCCTGCGCGATCCGGACCAGCACCGGGTCGGACAGGTCACTGGTCTTGAACGGGCTGTAGCCCTCCAACGCCACCCCCCGGTCCCGGTGGGCGGCGTGCGTCTGCCGGTCGTACAGTGACGGGCTCCAGCGGATCTGGTTGACCGCGGGCGTCTCCTCGGTGGCCTGGATCAGCTCGTCCAGCTGCGCGACCGAGTAGTTGCTCACGCCGACGGCCCGGGCCAGGTTCTCGTCCCGGGCGGCCAGCATCTCCCGCCAGACCGGGATGCTGTCACCGGGCGCGGACGGCGGCCAGTGCACCAGCCACAGGTCGACGTACCCGGTGTCCAGGGCGGCCAGGCTGGCCTCGATCGTCTCCCGCTCCCGGCCCACCCGGTTCGGCGGCAGCTTGGTGGTGATGAACAGGTCCTCCCGGCGCAGTCCGCTCTCCTTGACCGCGCGTCCCACCTCCTTCTCGTTGCCGTACATCGTCGCGGTGTCGATGTGCCGGTAGCCGGCGTCCAGCGCGGCGAGCACGGCCTGGTAGCCGTCCTCGCCGGTGGCCTGCCAGGTGCCGAAGCCGAGCAGCGGGATCCGGACGTCGCCGGGGAGCGGGAGGGTGGGCTGGTCGAGGTCCATGTCGTCGGTTCTACCCCTGATCGTCGCCGCCATGCCGGCACGACGGGCCGGTCTGACGGACAATGCGGGGGTGGCGGACCGGCTGGAGGAGTACCGGCGCAGGCGGGACGCGGCGCGCACCCCGGAGCCGGTCCCCGAGCGGACCCCGCGCCGCCGACGGCCGGCCCGGGCGGCGCCCCGCTTCGTCATCCAGCAGCACCACGCCCGGAGCCTGCACTGGGACCTGCGGCTGGAGCACGACGGCGTGCTGGCCTCCTGGGCGGTGCCGCGCGGCCTGCCCCGCGACCCGGGCCGCAACCACCTCGCCGTGCACACCGAGGACCACCCGATGGAGTACCTGACGTTCTCCGGCGAGATCCCGGCCGGGGAGTACGGCGGCGGGCGGATGACCGTGCACGACACCGGCACCTACCGCGCGGAGAAGTGGCGCGACGACGAGGTGATCGTCGTGCTCGACGGCGAGCGCACCAAGGGGCGGTACGTCCTGTTCGCCACCGGCGGCCGGGGCCGGGACTGGATGGTCCGCCGCACCGACCCGGCGCCGGCGGGCTGGACGCCGATGCCCGAACTGGTCCGCCCGATGCGCGCCGCCGAGGGGAAGCGGCTGCCGCGCGACGCCGACGCCTGGGGGTACGAGCTGCGCTGGCCGGGCGTGCGGGCCATGGCGTACGTCTCGGGCGGCCGGCTGCGGCTGCTCGACGGCGAGGACGCGGACGTGACCGGGGCGTACCCGTGGGCGCGGGCGATGGCCGAGGAGCTGGCCCCGACCGAGGTGGTGCTGGACGGCGTGCTGGCGCGGATCGACCCGGCCGGCCGGCTCCACCCGCCCACCCGGCGCGACGGCCAGTTCCTCGCCCTCGACCTGCTCTGGCTGGAGGGCGTGAGCAGCCTCGACGTGCCGTACGCGCAACGCCGTGACCTGCTCGACGGTCTGGCGCTCGCCGGGCCGCACTGGCAGACTCCGCCCTGGTTCCCGGGAGTCGGCGCGGACGCCCTACGGGCCGCCCGTGAGCAGGGGCTCCCGGGAGTGGTGGCGAAACGCCTCGACTCCCCGTACGAGCCGGGCCGGCGCAGCCGGCACTGGCTGAGCATCGACGCGAGCTGAGGACCACCGTGCACCTGACGCACCTGGAGTGCCCGCGCTGCGGCCTGGAGCATCCGGCCGACAAGCCGCAGAACCTGTGCGGGTGCGGCTCGCCGCTGCTGGCCCGCTACGACCTGGCCACGGTGGCCGCCACGGTGACCCCGGAGCAGTTCGGGCTGCGCCCGGCCGACCTGTGGCGCTACCGGGAGCTGCTGCCGGTGGCCGACCCGAGGTTCGTCACCACGCTGGGCGAGGGCTGGACGCCGATGTGGCGCGCGCCGGCGTACGGCCACGAGATCGGCATCGCGGACCTGATCGTCAAGGACGAGGGGCTGACCCCGACCGGGTCGTTCAAGGCCCGGGGCGCCGCCGTCGGCGTGAGCCGGGCCCGGGAACTGGGCGTCGAGCGGATCGCCATGCCGACCAACGGCAACGCCGGGGCGGCCTGGGCGACGTACGCGGCCCGGGCCGGGATGGGCGCGACGATCGCCATGCCGCTGGCCGCGCCGACCATCTGCCGCCAGGAGTGCCTCGCCGCCGGCGCGGACCTGCGGCTGGTCGACGGCCTGATCAACGACGCCGGTCGGGAGATCGCCGAGCTGGTCGCCGGGTCGGACGGGCGGATCTTCGACGCCGGCACGCTGCGCGAGCCGTACCGCCTGGAAGGCAAGAAGACGATGGGGTACGAGATCGTCGAGCAGCTCGGCTGGCAGGTGCCCGATGTCATCGTCTACCCGACCGGGGGCGGCGTCGGGTTGATCGGCATCCACAAGGCGCTGCACGAGATGCGTGAGCTGGGGTGGGTGGAGGACCGGCTGCCCCGTCTGGTGGCCGTGCAGTCCACCGGCTGCGCGCCGATCGTGCGCGCGTTCGCGGCCGGCGAGGCGCGGGCCATCCCGTGGGCGGACGCGCACACCGTGGCGTTCGGCATCACCGTGCCGGCCCCGCTCGGCGACGAGCTGATCCTGACCGCGCTGCGGGACAGCGCCGGCACCGCGATCGCGGTGGACGACGCGGAGATCCTCACCGACCTGCGCGACTTCGCCGCCCGCGAGGGGCTGCTGCTGTGCCCGGAGGGCGCGGCCTGCCTGACCGCCGCCCGGCACCTGCGGGCCGGCGGCTGGATCCGGCCGGACGAGCGGGTGGTGGTGCTGAACACCGGCGCCGGCATCAAGTACCCGGGCCTGGTGTAAGGAGGGCCCCCTCCTAACGTCTCCGGTAGAGGCGGGGCCCCCGCTTAACACCTGCCCCACGGGGCGTCAGGACGTCGGCGGCTCGTCCTCGCCGGCCTCCTCGGCCGCGTCCGCCTCTTCCTTGGTCTTGTGCACCGCGCCGTCGGCGTGCTCCGGCGGGCCGTAGACGGTGTAGAGCACCAGCGGGTTCGGCCCGGTGTTGACGAAGTTGTGCTTCGTGCCGGCGGGCACGACCACCAGGTCGCCGGAGACGACCTCCTTCTTCTCGCCCGCCACCCGCGCCTCGCCGGTGCCGCTGACGAACGTGAGGATCTGGTCGATGCCGTCGTGGACCTCCTCGCCGATCTCACCGCCCGGCGGGATGGTCATGATGACCAGCTGGGTGTGCTCCCCGGTCCAGAGCACGCGGCGGAAGTCGGGACTCTTCTCGGCGACGGTCGCGATCGTGAAATGCTCCATGGCCCGCTCATACCCCGTTCGCGCGCCGGCCACGCCGGGACTCGCAGATGGTGGAATTCCCCACCCCGGTCAGGTTTGGATCCTCTCCGGACGGGCATCTGCTGCCGACAAGACCGGTGCGGGCTGGGCCGGTCGAGCCAGGTCCCCGCTGACGTACCGCCGTACGGCTGCGGCGGTGGGAGACGGCCAGAGCGCGGCGACGTTACGACCCCGGTCGTGCGGCGCCGTGCGCTCGTCTGTGGGCCCGCACGCACCCGAGCAGCACCAGCGCCGCCGCCGCGTATCCGAACAGGTCGGCCCAGATGCCACCGCCGACCCGGGCCTGGTATTCCAGCGGGCTGTAGAAGGTCAACCCGCCGGCCGCCGGGGCCGGCAGCGCCGGCAGCGCCGCCGTCACGCCGAGCGCGGCCACCGCGGCCAGACCCAGGCCCGCCGCCACGACGACCGCCGCCGACCGGTGCAGCGCGACCACCGCCAACCCCACCAGCACCAGGTACGGCGGCAGCACGACGTCCAGCCCCGGGGCCGTCAGGTACGGCGGCGTCACGGCGTCCCGGACCACGACGAGCGCGACGGTCGACCCGAGCAGCGCCACTGTCACCAGCGTGCGGCGCCGGTCGGGTCCGGTCGGCGGCAGCGCGGCGACGGTCACCGCGAGCGCCACGCCGACCAGCGCCCAGAGCAGCCAGGTGCGGGGCGCGACGGGCTCGGGGCGCAGCGCCGTCCATCCGAAGCTCGGTCGCTCCCCCACCGGCAGGCTCAGCGCGGCCAGCGCGAACCCGGCGACCGCGAGTCCGCAGCGGGTCCACCGCGACAGCGCCGGAGCGGTCAGGGCGACGGCGGCCACCGCGCACCAGGCGAGGGGTCGGGCGGCGGGCAGCAGCGGCTCGGCCGACCAGTTCCCGGCCAGATGCGCGAGCGCCAGCAGGACGGCGGTCGCGGCGAGCAGGCGGTACGGACGCACCGCGCGATGCTGCCACACCGGGCGGCCCGCCGTCGCCCGTCAGGCGAGCACGGCCAGGTGGAACGGACGGTCCGCGTGCCCGCTGGGGGCGTGCGTCTCGACGAAGACCGCGTTGGCGATGCCGGTACGGGGCGCCACGGTGATGACGCCCTGCGGGGCGAGCCCGCCGCCGGTGGCCGGGCCGACGGTTCCGACGTACGCGGCCCCGGCCACGTCCTGGTCGAACGCGACCTGGTACATCCCGGCGGCGAGTCGGGTGGCCGAGGTGGCGCCGAGACCGCGGACCAGGGTGCCGTTCGCGTCGACCACCGCGAACAGCACCCGGGCGGTGGCCGGCAGCCCGGCCGGCGAGCACGAGTTGATCTCGGTGTCGACGCGCGCGACCTCCTGCACGCTCGGGGTGGGCTGGCCGGTCGTTCCCCTCCTCGATCTGGGGCTGGGCATGGTGTTCCTCTCTCCCACCGGTACGCCGGCGGGAGGCGTTCGTGGTGCTTGCGGACGATCAGCGGCGATCGCCCTCTTCCTCCGAAGCTATGTCGATCCGTCGCCCGTCAACCAGCGACAGGGCTGTCCGATCACTGACAGTCAACGCCTCTGAGCTGGGAAAACGTCAGTCGTCGAGATCCCGGACCGGGACCCCGTCGCGGCAGCGCAGTCGAAGTTCGTGCTCGTCGGAGACGCCGACGAAGCGGATCTCGACGTGGTCGTCCGGACCTCTGTCGTCGTCCTTCGTCCGGTATCCCGGCGCCGGCGACCACGTCACCACGCGCACCCCGGCCGGCCCGCACTCGGCCTCCACACTGCCGCCGGCGGTCACGAAGCCACGCCGGGACCCGGCCGGGGTGGACGGCCCGGCCGTCGTCGGCACCGGGGGCGCGCCCTCCGACCTCGGGGGAGCCGCCCCGGGCTCGGCGAGCGCGCGGGCGACGTCCTGCTCGGTGCGTACCCCGCCGGCCGTGCCGGTGATGCCCGCGCCCACCAGGTCGACGGCGGCCAGCCCGACGAGCGTGGCGGCGGCGGTGGTGGCCAACCAGCCGGCGACGGCGAGCCACGAGCGGCGATCCATGCCCCGAGTGTCCCCCGCGACCGGGTTGGGCGGGTCGTGGGGCGACGCTAAGGTCCGGTTAAGGGGCGCGGTCCCCGGCCCGTCCGGGGGCTAACCTGCCTTCGTGGCGCGCCTGCTGCTCGTCGAGGACGACCTGACCATCCGCACCCCGCTGCTGCGCGCCCTGCGCGAGTTCGGGCACGCGGTCGCGGCCGCGTCGACCGCCCTGGACGGGCTGCGCGACGCCCTGGACGACCGGCCCGACCTGATCGTGCTCGACCTGGGACTGCCCGATCTGGACGGTGCCGAGATGCTGCGCATGCTGCGCGCGGTCAGCGCGGTGCCGGTCGTGGTGGCGACCGCCCGCGACGACGAGGCCGGCATCGTCCGCCTGCTCGACGCGGGCGCGGACGACTACCTGGTGAAGCCGTTCACCGCCGCGCAGCTCGACGCACGGATACGCGCGGTGCTGCGGCGTTCGGCCGTCGGGGACGCGGCGGAGGCAGCACTGGTGGTCGGCGGGCTGCGGATCGACCCGCGGGGCCGTCGGGTCACGCTGGACGGCGCGCCGGTCGAGCTGACGCCGCGCGAGTTCGACCTGCTGCACCACCTCGCCGGCCGGCCGGGACAGGTGGTCACCAAGCGGGAGCTGCTGACCGAGGTCTGGCGGATCCCGTACGGCGGGGCGGACAAGACGGTCGACGTGCACCTGTCCTGGCTGCGCCGCAAGCTGGGCGAGAGCGCCCAGCGGCCGCGCTACCTGCACACCGTACGCGGGGTCGGGGTGCGGCTCGACGTGCCGGGATCCGACCGGTGAGGGGCCGGCTGACGCTGCTGGTCGCGGCGGTCGGCGTGCTCGTCATGATCGCGTTCCTGGTGCCGCTGGCCGTCCTGGTGCGCACCGTCGCCGCGGACCGGGCGACCACCCGCGCGGCCGCGGACGTCCAGCGCCTGGTTCCCCTGGTCGGCACTGCCGATCCGGCCACGATCCGGTCCACCGTGGACCAGTTGGGCGCCGACACCGGCCGCGACGTGAGCGTCTTCCTGGCCGACGGCACCGTGCTCGGCACGCCGGCCCCCCGCACCCCGACGGTCGAGCTGGCCGCCCGGGGCGAGAGCCTGACCGTCGAGTCCGCCGCCGGGCGGGAGGTGGTCGTCGCGGTCCAGGGCCGCCCGGAGGGGACCGGGGTGATCCGCACACTGGTGCCCCGGGGCGAGCTGACCGCCGGGGTCACCCGCGCCTGGCTGGTGCTGGCGCTGCTCGGCGCGCTCCTGGTGCTGGTCGGCCTCGTCGTCGCGGACCGGCTGGCCGGCACCCTGGTGCGGCCGATCTCCGCGCTGTCGGCCGTGTCCCACCGGCTCGCCAACGCCGAACTCGACGCCCGCGTGGAGCCGGCCGGCCCGCCCGAGCTGCGGGAGGTCGCGGGCGCGCTGAACCACCTCGCCGGACGGATCCAGGTCCTGCTGCGCGAGGAACGCGAGCAGGTGGCCGACCTGTCGCACCGGCTGCGTACCCCGCTGACCGCCCTGCGGCTGGAGGCCGAGACGCTGCGGGATCCGGACGACGCGGCCCGGCTGACCGCCGCCGTGGACGGCCTGGAACGGGCCGTGACCGTGGTGATCCGGCAGGCCCGATGGCGCAGCACGGCGTCCGCCGGCGGCAGCTGTGACGCGGCGGTCGTGGTCGGCGAGCGGGTGACGTTCTGGTCGGTGCTCGCGGAGGACACCGGTCGGGCGCTGACGGTCGACCTCGCGCCCGGCCCGGTGCCGGTCCGGATCGGCGGGGACGAACTGGCCGCCGCGGTGGACGCGTTGCTGGGCAACGTCTTCGCCCACACCCCGGACGGCACCCCGTTCGAGGTACGGCTCGCGGCGCGGGCGGACGAGGTGACGCTCACCGTGACCGACGCCGGCCCGGGCCTGCCCCCGGGCTCGCTGCGCAGGGGCGCCAGCGGGGCCGGGTCGACCGGTCTCGGGCTGGACATCGCCGAGCGGGCCGCCCGGGCCGGCGGCGGCCGCCTGGAGCTGTCGGCCGGACCCGACGGGGGCGCCCGGCTGGCGCTCACGCTCGGCGTCGTGGCACCGCGCTGACACCGCCTATTCCGGCTCCCACTCGTCGAGCAGGTCGAAGAGGCCGCGGTCGCCCTCGAGGTCGAGCGAGTCCATCGGAATCCGGCCGTAGAAGGCCAGGACCAGTTCGCCGGCCGTACCCCGGGCGGAGACGTCGGCCGCGCCCGCGTCGGTGGGGCCGGGCAGGCGGTCGGCGCGTACGCCGTCCGCGGAGAGCCGCTGGCGCCAGGAGCGGCCCTCGGTGGCGTGGTAGTCGACCGCGGCGGGCCCGTGCGGCCAGCCGGCCGTCGTCGTGCAGCAGGTGGACAGGAACTCCTCGACGCCGTCGAGCGCCACGTCGTCCGGCAGCGGCCGGGGCGCGCCCACGGTGAGTTGGGCGTCGTAGGTGTGCACGGCGATCTCCTGGAGCTGGTGCCGGGCGACGGCGCCACAGGTCTGCGGTGACTGCGACGTGGCCCACCACGTCCAGCAGCCCCGGTCCGGGCCGGCGTCCCGCAACGCGTCCACGAGGTGCCGCGTCGAGTCCGCCAGCCAGGCCAGGAGGGCCTCGCGCTCCCGGGGCGCGGCCGGTCCCTCCGGGATGATCCGGCCCGGGGCGTCCGGTCCCGCGGCGACGGTCGCGGCCCAGGAGCGACGCCCCTCCCCCAGGTGCCGCGCCAGGTCGAACAGCGTCCACTCCGGACAGGTCGGAACCGGCAGGTCGAGGTCGGGCGCGGCGGCCACCGCGGCGCGGAAGGCCGCCGACCGTTCGTCGATCAGCCGCAGCAGCGCGGGGAACTCCAGGGTCTCGTGCACCCGCCCATTCATCCCCCTGACCGGTCACCGGGCAACCGCTTTTCCCCCGGCCGGCCCGGTCTTCCCGCCTTAACCCGGCCTTGTCCCTCGGCTAGCGCGACGGCGACCGTGCGGGGCGCAGTCTCGACGCCAGGAATCGAGGAGAGGTGGCGACATGCGACGAACTTCCCTGGTGTTGGCGGCGGCCGGTGGCGTGGCGGTGCTGGCGGTGGCCGGCGCGGCGCTCGGCGTGACCGCCGCCGATCGGTCGGACGGGCCGACCGCGCCGGCGGCCGTGACGGTCGAGGACAACCCGGCCCGGCAGGGGGCCGACGACACGACCGGGCCGGGCGCGTCCGGCGAGGACAACCCGGAGCGGCAGGGGGTGGACGACGACGCCACCGCCGGCCCGGGCGCCGTCGGCGAGGACGCCCCGGCCCGACGGGGCGCCGACGACACCGCCGGGGGCGGCGAGGACGACCCGGCCCGACGCGGGGTGGACGACGACGCGACCCGTGCGGCGACCGGCGGCACGGTGAGCCGGCAGCGCGCGGCCGAGGTGGCGCTGGCCCGGACCGGGGGCGGCCGGGTCACCGAGGTCGAGGCGGAGACCGAGCACGGCCGTCCGGCGTGGAGCGTCAAGGTGGACCGGGACGGCTGGCGGCACGAGGTGAAGGTCGACCGGGGCACCGGCACCGTGCTGGAGGTCGAGCGGGAGCGGGCCGGCGCCGACGACCGGGGCCGGGACGACAACGGCGGCCGGGACGACGACGGCGGCCGGGACGACGACGGCGGCCGGGACGACGACGGCGGCCGGGACGACGACGGCGGCCGGGACGACAGCCGCGGGACGCACGACCGGCACGACGACCACGGCGACGACGACTGACCGGCGACCGGTTGTCGGGGCCGGAACGCGGCGGGGTCCGCGTCCGGCCCCGACGACGTTCCTGCGGCGGGAGGCCGCCGACCGGCAGCGGGGCCAGATTCTGGTGACGGAGAGCAATCGCCCCGCTACATTGAATTATGGTGCCCGCACCCGGAGCTCGACGGCCGGACCCGGTCTACCGCCCGGTGCTGGCCGGCCGGCGGGGTGAACTGGAAGCCCTGGCCCACCTCGACGACGCCGCTGCGGCGCTGCTCGCCCCGGTCGTCGACGTCCCGCCCGACGATCCGTCCACACCGGATGCTCTCGGTCGACTTCCCGCCGGTCTGCTGCCGGCCGTCGACGTGTCGGCGCTGCCGGACGCCCCGGAACACGATCCGGTGCGCTGGGGCGTACCGCTGGTGCCGGTGATCGGCCTCGCGGAGAGTGACCGACGGCTCGCCGCCCACGGCGTCGCGGCCCGGGCCTGGGCGCGGCGGGCCGTGATCCGGCTGCGGACCGGCCCGGACCGGGCCGGTCCGGACGCCACCACCGCCGCGGTGGAGCGGGTGTGGCGGTCGACCGGGCTGATGCCGGAGCAGTGCGACCTGCTGCTGGACGCGGGGGACGTGTGCTGCCCCGCCGACTTCCGGCTGGCCGAGCCGCGGGTGCGCCGCGCGGCCGAGTGGGCGCGGCGGCACGCCTGGCGCTCGGTGACCGTGGCGGCGGGCGGGATGCCACCGGCGCTGTCCCGGCTCCCCACCGACGAGCCGGTGCGGCTGGAGCGCTACGACTGGCTGCTCTGGCAGCGCCTGGCCGACCTCCGCCTGGGCTACGGCGACTACGGCGTGGGCTGCGCGGCGCGCGGGGCGGACGCCCCCGGCGACCGGTTCCCGACGGTGCGGTGGACGGCGGAGGACGCGTGGTGGGTCTACCGCTGGTCCCGGCGGGGCGGGCGGGGCGACGAACGCTTCGCCGACCTGTGCCGGACGCTGGTGGCCGCCCCGCACTGGCCGGCGGCCGGGGCCGGCTTCTCCTGGGGCGACCACGAGATCCTGCGCCGGGCCCGGCGCGGCGCGGGCGCGGGCTCGGCGGCCAACTGGATCGCCTGGAGCACGTCGCACCACCTGGCGCACGTGCTGGCCGCGCTCGCCGGTCCGGACCGGGAGCGGCGCGAGGGGTCGCCGTGGGCCGGCCGGGACGCCCCGGAGCGGGGACGCGCCGGCCGGCAGCGCGGCGGGGAGGCCCGCCGCGCCGGTTGAGTCACTCCTGCTCGGTGAAACCGAACTGGACGACGCCCTCCTCGTCGACGACCGCGTCGACCGAGGTGTCGTTGAGCAGTTCGGCGGCATCGGAGTCGAGGAAGATCCGGGCCCCCTGGGTGTCCACCACCTGGTCGCCCTGCACGGGCTCGGGCACCAGCTCGATGGAGAGCGCGCCGGCTTCGGTGTCGGCGGCGATCCGCAGCCCGCCCGCGTCGGCGACGTCCTGCTGGGCGGCGAGGTCTCGGATCACCAGGACGGCGTTGTCGGTCATGGTCAGCATGGCGGAACTCCTCATGGCTGGGTTTCGGGATTCGCGGGCGACACGGCCCACGCGGTCGGCTCGCGACCCGGAAGTGGGCGAACCACCGTTCGCCGCACGGAAGCGGGGCGGTACACGGCCCCTCCCCACCCACGGTGCCCCCTGGACGGGGATCCGTCAAATGGAGTCGGCGGATCGGCCGCGGTCGGCGTGAACAGGGGTTTTCCCCTCCGGCGGGTCGGTGGATCCATAAGCTCGGGGCATGGACGACCCGCGCAGGTACGTCGCCGAGTTCCTCGGCTCGCTGCTGCTGATCTTCTTCGGCGTGGGCAGTGCCGTCTTCGCCCGGGTCCAGGGCGGCGTGGTGGTGGTCGCCCTGGCCTTCGGTTTCACCATGCTGGCGCTGGTGTACACGATGGGGCCGCTCTCCGGCAGCCACATCAATCCGGCGGTCACGTTGGGCGTGCTGCTCTCCGGGAAGATCTCCCCGTTGGGCGCGGTGGCGTACTGGATCGCCCAGTTCGCCGGCGCCACCGTCGCCGCGTTCGTGATCTGGGCACTCACCCGCTGGGGTGACGTGGTCGACCAGACCGGCGCGCTCGGCACCAACGGGTACGGCGCGCACATCAACCTGGGCGGCGCCGCCGTGCTGGAGACGGTGCTGACGTTCCTCTTCGTCCTGGTGGTGCTGGTGGTGACCGGCCGCGGCGAGCACGCCGCGTTCGCCGGGGTCCCGATCGGTCTCGCGCTGGCCGCCGCGCACCTGGTCGGCCTCACCCTCGACGGCACCTCGGTCAACCCGGCCCGGTCCTTCGGTCCGGCCCTGTTCCAGGGCGGCACCGCGCTGCGCCAACTCTGGGTGTTCATCGTCTTCCCGCTGCTGGGCGGCGCGCTCGCCGCCCTGGTCGCGCCGCTGATCCTGCGCCGGGGGGCGGACGGTCCGGGACCGGCGGAGCGGGTGGCCACCCCGCGCCCCTGAGGCAGCGCCGGCGGTTGGCAATAACCTTTCGCCGCGGAGTCTTTCCCGCAGGAAAACTCCATGGCAGCATCGACACATGCATCGCCGTCTCTTCACCCGGGCGCTCGCGGTGTCGGTGCTGGTCGCCACCGCGGCCGCCGCCGGCCCCACCACCGCCACGGCCGAAGCGCCCACCCCCGCGCAGACCCGGCTGCACGCGACCATCGACGCGATCCTCGCCGACAGTCGACTCGACGGCGCCCAGGCCGGCGTGGTCGTGGTCGACGCCGCCACCGGCCGCACCCTCTACGACCGCAACGGGCAGCGGCGGCTCGTCCCCGCCTCGAACACGAAGCTGCTCACCTCGACCGCCGCGATGGAGCTGCTCGGCCCCGGGCACCGCTTCACCACCGACGTGAGCACCGACGGACCGCGTCGCGCCGGGCTGCTCTCCGGCGACCTCTACCTGCGTGGCGGGGGCGACCCGACGATGCTGGCGGCGGACTACGACCAGCTCGCCGAGCAGGTCGCCGCGGCGGGCGTCCGGGTGGTGACCGGCGACCTGGTCGCCGACGACACCCGCTACGACCGCAGCCGGCTCGGCCCGGACTGGACCTGGGACGACGAGCCCTACTACTACGCGGCGCAGGTGTCCGCGCTGACCGTCGCCCCGGACACCGACTACGACGCCGGCACGGTGATCGTCCACGCCGAGCCCGGGCCGCGGGCCGGCTCCCGGCCGAAGATCTCGATGACCCCGGACAACGGCTGGCTGCGCGTCGACAACCGGGCCCAGACCGTCGCCGGGGGCGAGACGACCATCTCCATCGAGCGCGAGCACGGCGGCAACACCGTGGTGGTGACCGGGCAGATCGGGGTCGGTCAGGCCACCGAGAGCGACTGGGTGACGGTCTGGGAGCCGACCGGCTACGCCGCCGACGTCTTCCGGTCCGCGCTGCGCCGGCACGGCGTACGGGTGCTCGGCCGGACCGTGCTCGGCGCGGCCACCCCGGACACCGCCCGGCCGCTGGCCCGGCACGACTCGATGCCGCTGGCCGACCTCATGGTGCCGTTCCTCAAGCTCTCCAACAACGGCCACGCCGAGGTCCTCACCAAGGAGCTGGGCCGGGTCCTCTCCGGCTCGGGCACCTGGACCGCCGGCCTGTCCGCCATCGGCGAGTACGCCGGGGACGCCGGGGTGGACACCGGGACGCTGCGGCAGCGCGACGGCTCCGGGCTGTCCCGGCGCAACCTCGTCCCGCCGGCCCAGTTCGTCACGCTGCTGTCGGCGGTCCGCGCCGAGCCCTGGTTCGACACCTGGTACGCCGCCCTGCCGGTCGCCGGCAACCCGGACCGGTTCGTCGGCGGCACACTGCGCAGCCGGATGGTCGGTACCGCCGCCGCGGACAACGTGCACGCCAAGACCGGCAGCCTGACCGGCGCGTCCGGCCTCTCCGGCTACGTCACCGACGCCGACGGCCGGCTGCTGGCCTTCTCGATCGTGCTCAACAACTACCTGACCTCGTCGGTCAAGGGTCTGGAGGACCAGATCGCGATCGCGCTGGCCACCTACACCGAGAAGGGGGCGACCACGGCCCGGATGACGGTGCCGACCGCGCCGGACTCACCCCGGGTGCCGGAGGGGCGGGAGTGTTCCTGGGTCAAGCCGGCCCTCTGCTGACCGGCGGCCCGGGCGCTCAGGCCCCCGGCCGGTAGGGGCGCGGGTCGGCGGTGGGGTCGCCTCGCTCGACCAGCGCGTCGATCTCGGCCGGCGGCAGGCCGCGCAGGGCGAGCACCCGACGGCCCCAGCTGTGCAGGCGGCACGGGTGCGGGCTGGCGTCGTTGCGGCAGATCGTCCCGCCCGACCAGGACCGGGGCGCGTGCACCACCACCGCCCGCACCGCGAACTGGACGTCCTCGACCGTCACGTACGGCGGCAGCGGGATTTCCCGCAGCACGCCGCCGTCGGGGGACGGGCGGGCGGGGGCCACGGGCGCGGGGCGGCTCATCGGTCGTTCCTCCACTGAGGATGGTCGGGCGGGACGTCGAAAACGTACGACGCCCCGCTCCCGACGCGACGGACAAACTGTCCCGGCGGGTCAGCCGCGGGCGGCCCGCATGCGGGCGGCGGTGCGGGCCGCGTCGTAGTCCGGGCCGACCCCGTCGATGATGATCGTCTCCCCCTCGATGTTCCGGGTCCGCAGCGGCAGGATCTCCTGGTACGCCGGGGACGCGTACCAGGCGCGGGCCCGCTCGACGTCCGGGAACTCGACGATCACCACGGTGCCCGGCCACGTCCCCTCCAGGACCTCGGGCTCGGCGCCGTGCACCCGGAACCGCCCGCCGAACGGCGCGAAGGTGGACTGCACCTTCTCGATGTATTCCAGGATCTCCTCGTTGAGCTGCGCGGGACGCAGGCTGGCGAGCGCGAACGCAGGCATGGTTCCTCCCCGGTGACGGCGCCGGTCTCGCGACGCGGCAGGTGCCACCGATTCTGCGCGGGCGTCCGCGCCCGGTCGATTACCCGGCGGGTAAGCGCGGTCAGATCCGCTCCAGCACCACCACCGGGATCTCCCGGTCGGTCTTCGTCTGGTACTCGTCGTACGCCGGCCAGACGGAGGTCATGGCACGCCACAGGCGCGGCTTCTCCGGCGGCGTGGCGGTGCGCGCCCGCGCCCGGAAGGTGTCCGGGCCGACCTGCACCGTGACCTCGGGGTCGGCGAGGAGGTTCAGATACCAGGCCGGATGCCGCGGCGATCCGCCGCGCGAGGCGACCACCAGGTACGCGTCGCCGTCCTGGCCGTAGATCAGGGCGGTGCGCCGCAGGTCACCGGAGCGCCGGCCCCGGGTGGTCAGCAGCAGGGTGAACACCCCGGGCCGCCACTCGTGCCCCTCCGCACCGCCGGTCTCCACATAGCGCCGGATGTGGTCGGCGACCCACCCCTCGGGACTGTCGCGCACCTGCTCGCTGGTGGTCATCGGTCGCTCCGGAGATCGTTCGGGCTGGTCCGGCCCACGGTACCGCCGGCCCGGGCCGGGCACCCGGCGATCGTCGATCAGCGCAGCGCGGCGGCCTGGAGGCTGACGTTCCCGCACTGGCCGAGCGACTCCTCCACGGTCCAGCTCAGCAGCAGTTTCGCGCCGCGCGGAGCCCGGAAGCGGATGGTGAAGTCGGCGGTGAGCGCGGTGTGCGGATCCTCCATCCGGACCGTGCTGACCGGGCCGCCGGCGACCCGGACGTCGAGCCGGCCCCGGGCCATCCACAGCCCGGCGTAGAGGTGCAGGGTGCGCGGCTGCCCGTCGGCGGTTACGGCCAGGGTGAAGCCGCTGCCCCGGTCGCAGGTGTAGACGCCCGACATGGTGCCGCTGGCCGAGCCGACCGGCACGCCGTCGCGCCAGGCGTACTCCTCCGGGTTGTTGCTGTAGCTCTCCCGCCGCCCCCGGCCGCCCTCGTCCCGGATCGCGCCGGAGCCGCCCCGCTTGCGCACCGTGCGGTCGGCGCCGAGCAGTCCCCAGTGGACCCAGTCGACGGCGCCGACGGCGCTGAGGTCGACGGTGGCCGGCACCTCGGCGCGGCTGACCGCGAGCGTGGGGGCCACCGGGGACGGGGCCACCGTGGACGGCGACGGGCTCGGCGACGGCGGCCGCTGTCGGGGCCGCAGGCCGGGGGTGGCGACCGCGCCGTCCCCCTCGCTCGGCAGCCCGACCCGGCCGGTCGGCGCCACCGGCAGCGCCGCGCTCTCCTCGCGGGGTGTGTCGTGGTGCTCGGTGCCCAGGTAGGCCACCAGCGCGGCCAGGCAGAGGAACGCGGCCAGGCCCTCCAGCGCCAGCCGTCGCCGGCGCCGCAGCCGGCGCAGCGCGGACCGGGTGTTCGGGCGGCCCTCACGGTGCGAGCCGGGGCCGGTTCGCGAACGATCCTCCTCGCCCACACACCCTCCGCTTCGGTCACCCGGCGCCGTCGAGGGGCCACCGGAGCGCGACGGGCTTCACGGTGTCACCGGACAGCCCTTTGCGCCATATGTGGGCCGACGGGCGTTTCCAGTTCGTTACCAAGCGGTACCGGTCCGGCAACGCGGTCGCTCAGCTTACCGTCACCGCTTCCAGCGACACCCCGTCGTTCTCCCCGCCGGTCACGGTGAGCGCCCGCCAGGTGATCAGCAGGCGCTGGCCACGCGGCGCCCGGAAGTGGATCACGTACTGGTAGAAGCGGTCGCCCCGGGCCAGCGCCACCTCCCGCACGGCCGGGTCGCGGCCGCCGGGAAGCGACACGTCGAGCCGCGCCCCGGCCGAGAACGCGCCGACGAACAGCCGCACCGTCCGCAGATCCCCGCTGCCGGCCACGGCGAGCGTGAAGGTCTTCCCGGCGCCGCGCTGGAAGACACCCGCCCGGGTGCCCTCCTGCCGCGCGGTGGGTGTGCCATCGGTCCAACCGAGGGCCGCGACCCCGGCGTTGTGCTCCAGCCGGTCACCGCCCGGGTCCTCGATCTCGCCGGTGCCGCGCTGCTTGCGCTGCACGCTGTCCGCGCCGGTGCCGCCCCACTGCCGCCAGTCCCGGGTGCCGAGCAGGCTGAGCGACACCGACGGGGGCACCGGTTCCTGGTCCAGGTCGAGCAGCGGCCCGCCGGGCAGGGCCGGACCGCCGGTGTCCGGCACCACAGTGGGGGGCGCCGCCGTCGGAGCCGGCGTCGACGCGGTCGGCGCCGCCGCGGGCGGGCCCGGGCGCCGTCCGGCCGGTGGCTCCGGCGACCGCGCCGCGTACGCCAGCGCCACCACCGTCACGGTCAGCGCGGCGGTGGCGAGGACGACCCGTCGGCGTCGCCGCCGGGCGCGGGCCGCGGCCACCCGGGTGGCCGGCTGGTCAGGCGCCGACGCCGGCCCGGGGCGCGCGGCCTCGGGCAGCCGGGCGGACCACGCCCGCACCCGGGCGGTGAGCGGGCCGGCCAGGTCGGCGAGCCGGGCGCGGAGACTCTCCGGCGCCGAGTGCCGACCCGGCGTTCTCCCGTCCCACGCCCCGTCGAGGTGGGACGACGCCGGCTCGCCCCGGGTCGCGATGCCGCCGCCGTCGTCCGACGATCGGGCGGGCGCCGGGCCGACTGGTCCGGGCCCGGTCGGTACCGGCCCGGTCGGTACCGGCCCAGTCGGTACGGGTCCGACCAGCGGGGACCCGCCGACGGCGGGGTGCGCCGGCACCGCGTCGACCACGGGCGCGTCACCCCCGTGCTCCGCCGTCGGGGGTTCCGGACCGGCCGGCGGGCCCGCGGGGAGGTCCGGATCGCCAGGCAGGCGGCGGGGCCCGGCGGGCGCCGGCGGCGTGCCGGCCGGCCCGTCCGGCACGGCGGGCAGCCAGCCGCCGACCCGGATTCCGGACTGCGTGAGTTCGTCCTCGGCCACGGACCCTCCCTCGGCCACCGCGCCGGCGGCCGTCACCGTGGCTCGCCGCAGGGCAGGATGACACACCCCTCGATCGTCGAGAAGCCGTCGACCCAGGCCAATTTCCCGACAGTCGCCGCGCGCCCGCCGCCGTTCCGGCGGGGTGGCCCCTTCCGAACGGACCGGTTGCCGCCACTTCCCCGAGGTGGCGGGTGATCCAGGCCGGGTCAGCGCCGCTCGCGGCGGCGGAGCCCACGGTCCGGGTGCCAACTCTCGATCAGCAGGTGGTCCGGTGGGTCCCCGACCCGGGTCAGCACCACCTCGGTCACCTCGACCCGGAACCGGTGCGAGCCGTCCTCGGCCGGCGGCTCCTCGTGCGCCCGGCCGGCGATCTTCGCGTCCCCGCCCCAGGCGGACGGATCGTCCGGCGGCGTGTCCTCGGTCGGGCTGTGCACCGCCACCCGAGGATCACGTCGCAGGTCGAGAGCCTTCACGGCGCCGGCCATGCTGCCCAGCCGGAGCTGCCCGTCGTCGCCGAAGTCGACCTCGGTGCCGCTGATCCGGGGTGAGCCGTCCCGCCGCAGCGTCGCCATCGTGCCGTGCTTGCGGACCGCGAAACGCGCCCGCACCCGCGCCGCGAAGTCGGGCTCGGACGCCACCAGGTCGGACCACCACGTCATCGGCCCAGTCTGTCCGGGAAACCTGACAGGGCGCGGCGTCTTTTCCCGCGAACTCAGCCGACCTGGAAGCCGAGCGCCTGGGCCAGCAGCACCGCCTGCTCGGCGTCGATCCGCGCGCCGGCCCGCTCCACCGCTGTCGGGTCGAGCGCGGACAGGTCACTGCCCCGCAGGTCGGCGCGGGTCAGCTTGACCGCGTGCAACTGGGCGCCGGAGAGGTCGACGCCGGTGAGCACCGCGCCGGTCAGGTCGGCCCCGCTCAGGTCGGCCTCGCGCATCCGTACGTCGGTGAACCGCGCGCCGCGAAGGTCGGCGCCGGGGAGTGCGACGAAGGACCAGTCACCCCGGTCGACCCGCAGCGGGCGCAGGTCGCAGCGGTCGAAGGTGCTGCCGACCAGCTTGCAGCCGGTGAACTCGGCCTCGAACAGGTTGCACCGGGTGAAGGAGCACCGGGTGAACGCCGAGTCGGTGTGCCGGGAGGCGTTGAACGCCACGGAGCCGAAGACGCACTCGGTGAAGACCGCGCCCCGGCTGACCGCCTCGGTCAGGTCGACGTCGAAGAACTCGCAGCGCACGAAGTGGCGGTCGACCAGGTCTTCCGCGTACCAGTCCTGCTGGCGGTAGGTGACGTCCTCGACCGGTTCGGGCATGCCGCCGACACTAGTGTGGGCGGCCGACACTTCCCGCCCGCCGTACCGGCCGGTAGGTTCGCGTCGTGAGTGTCGCAGTGAGCACCGAGCCCGACCGCGTCGGCTTCGACCCCGCCCGGCTGGCGCGGATCGACCAGCACTTCGCCCGCTACGTGGACGACGGCCGGCTCGCCGGCTGGCAGATCGTCGTCACCCGGCGGGGCGAGATCGCCCACTCGGCCACCTACGGGCTGCGGGACCGCGAGGCCGGCACGCCGGTCGAGGCGGACACGCTCTGGCGCATCTACTCGATGACCAAGCCGATCACCTCGGTCGCCGCGATGATGCTCTGGGAGGAGGGCCGGTTCGAGCTCAACGACCCGGTCAGCCGCTGGCTGCCGGAGTTCGCCGACGTCCGGGTCTACGACAAGGGCTCCGTGCTCAAGCCCTACACCGTGCCGGCGACCGAGCCGATCCGGATCTGGCACCTGCTCACCCACACCGCCGGCCTGACGTACGGCTTCGCCCAGGTCTCGGTGGTCGACGGCCTCTACCGGGCGGCGGGCTTCGACCTGGGCGTGCCGGCCGGCGCGGACCTCGCCGCGGCCTCGGCCGGCCTGGCCCGACTGCCGCTGCTCTTCCAGCCCGGCACGAGCTGGAACTACGGCGTCTCCACCGACGTGCTGGGCCGCCTGGTCGAGGTGGTCTCCGGGCAGTCGCTGGACGCGTTCCTCGCCGAGCGGATCCTGCGCCCGCTCGGGATGACCGACACCCGCTGGTGGGTCGACGCGGCGGACGCCAAGCGGCTGGCCGCCCTCTACGCCCCGCACCCGGCGACCGGCCAGGCGGTACGCGCCGACGGCGTCGGCCGAGCCGCGCTGGCCGAGCCGAGCTGGCACTCCGGCGGCGGCGGTCTGGTCTCCACCGCCGCCGACTACCACCGCTTCACCCAGTTCCTGCTGCGCGGCGGCGAGCTGGACGGGGTCCGCCTGCTCGGCCCCCGCACGCTGCGCTTCATGACCCGCAACCACCTGCCCGGCGGCCGGGACCTGGCCTCGTTCTCCCCGGAGGGGTTCAGCGAAACCGTCCTCGACGGGATCGGCTTCGGGCTGGGCTTCGCCGTGGTGCTGGACCCGGTGCCGTCGCGGGTGCCCAGCAGCGTGGGCGAGTTCTACTGGGGCGGCCTGGCCAGCACCGCGTTCTGGGTGGACCCGGTGGAGGAGGTCACCGCGCTGCTGTTCACCCAGCTCATGCCGTCGAGCACCTATCCGCTGCGCGGCCAGTTGCGCCAGCTCGTCTACTCGGCGCTCGTCGACTGACCGGTTCGGCGGAACGGCACCCGCCCGGCGGCCCGCTGCCTAGCCTGTGAGGCATGAGCGACATCGTCGTGTTCGGCGCCGGCGGGACGGCGGGCTCCCGGATCGCCGCCGAGGCGGTCGAGCGGGGGCACCGGGTCACCGCGGCGGTACGCCGCCCCGAGGCCGTCGGCTACCTGCCGCCGGGCGTCCGCACGGTCACCGGCGACGCCACCTCGGCGCGGAGCGTACGCGAGCTGGCCGAGGAGGCGGACGTGGTCGTGGTGGCCATCGGCGGCGGGGAACGCGCGCTGTGGCGCGACGCCGCCCGGACGCTCGTCGACACGCTGCGCGAGCTGCCGGACCCGCCCCGGGTGATCCACGTCGGCGGCGGCGCGACGCTGCTCACCCCGAAGGGCACCCGCTACCTGGACGAGCCGGACTTCCCGGCCGACTACCGCGACTCGGCCGAGGGCCAGGCCGACGCGCTGGAGTTCTACCGCTCCAGCGCCGACGGGGTGACCTGGACGTACGTGTCCCCGCCGCCGTTGGAGTTCCACCCGGGCGAGCGGACCGGGCTCTACCGCACCGGCACCGACCACCCGGTGACCGACGCGCAGGGACGCTCGGTGCTCACCTACGAGGACCTGGCGGTGGCGATCGTCGACGAGATCGAGAACCCGAGGTTCGGCAACGCGCGGTTCACCGCCGCGTACTGATCAGTCGGCCAGCCGGGCCGGGAAGCCGCCGGTGGCGATCGGACCCCAGGAGGAGATCGTGACCCGGATCAGCGACTTGCCCTGCTTCGCCATGGCCGCCCGGTACTCGTCCCAGTCCGGGTGCTCCCCGGAGATGCTGCGGAAGTAGTCCACCAGCGGCTCCAGCGCCTCGGGCAGGTCGAGCACCTCGGCCGTGCCGTCCACCTGCACCCACGGGCCGTCCCAGTCGTCGGAGAGCACGCACGCCGAGACGCGCGGGTCGCGGCGGATGTTGGCCACCTTGGCCCGCTCCGGATAGGTGGAGACGACCAGCCGGCCCTCTGCGTCGACCCCGCAGGAGACCGGGGAGGACTGGGGGCGGCCGTCGGAGCGGGTCGTCATCAGCACGACGCGGTGCCGGGGGCGGAGGAACTCGGTCAGGGCGTCCCGGTCGACCCGGGTGTTGCGCGCGATGCTGCGTGGCATCCCTCGGTTCTACCAGGCCGGCGGCCGCATCTCAGCGCGGGCGGCCGGCGGCCCGCCGCGGGGAGACCTGTTCCGGCACACGCGGGCGCGCGGGCGGCCGCCAGGCGCGGCCGTTGGCGTAGATCACCCGGAAGCCGAGGTACGCGGCGAGCGGTGCCCAGTGCGCCGAGCCCATCCGCAGCTCGGCGGCGTTGTGCCGCTGCCCGTTGGCCAGCACGTCGAGCAGCACGGTCTCGAAGGCGGCCGACTCGACCCAGTCGACCTCGCGGGTGAAACCGCAGACCAGCGCCGCGCCGGTGACGTCGAGGAACCCGCGCAGCGCGGCGTCCGAGGCACGCAGCACCGAGCAGCTGCCGAAGTAGAGGCGACGCCCCTCGCAGCGGCCGGCCATCCGCTCGGCCACGTCGGCCAGCTCCACCGAGTCCCAGTCGGTGAGACAGAGCCGGCTCGGCTCGCCGTGCATGGCGAAGAAGCCGACCCGGTGGTCCGCGTACTGCTTGAGCAGCCACCGGTCCAGGAAGTAGAACAACTCGTCGCGGGTGGCGGCGTCCTTGTGGATGTAGCGGATCCGGCCCAGCCGTTCGAGCAGGTCGAGGGTGGGCAGGACCGAGCCCCGCTCGTTGAGGTCACGGTGCCACTGCCCCTCGACGCAGAACACGCCGCCACGCGCCAACGCCCACCTCCCCGCCCACGAGGGTCGCCGCCCTGGTCGCCCCCGGGCCCGGCAGCAGACGTTACCGCCCCCGTCCGACAGGCGACATCACCCTCGGTGTCACCCCGCGCGCGGATGGTGCCCGGCCGTCCGATTCGCAAAACGTCACTATTCACAGGCAATGCCCAGCAATGAGTAAACGCGAGAACAATTTCCGCTAATCACCACGAAGACTCCCGCCGGCTGTCACGGTGAGAAGGACGGGACGTAGCGGTCGATGTGCCCGTCCCGACCCCAGTTCCGCTCTCATCGGGAGGACTCCTGTGCGCGTCAACACCCTGAAGCGGGCGGCCGTCGCGTTCGCGCTGGCCCTGCCCGGGGCCGCCGTCGCGACGGTCGTCGCCGCACCGGCGGCCCACGCCGACGGCTGCTACACCTGGCCCCGCACCCTGTCCCAGGGACGCTCCGGCGAGGACGTCCGGCAGCTCCAGATCCGGGTGGCCGGCTGGGCCGGATACGCCGGCGTCGTCCGGATCGACGGGAAGTACGGCCCGGAGACAGCCGCCGCGGTCAAGCGCTTCCAGTCCGCGTACGGCCTGCGCGCCGACGGCGTGGCCGGACCACAGACCTTCGCCAAGATCTACGGCCTCCAGGACGACGACTGCACGCCGAAGCACTTCAGCTACAGCGAGCTGGACAACGGCTGCGGCAAGGGCGGGTGGAGCGGGGGCCCGCTCTCGTCGTCCGCCACCCGGGAGAACGCGGTCCGCACCATGTGGAAGCTGGAGGCGCTGCGGCGCAGCCTCGGCGACAAGCCGCTCTACGTCTCCAGCGGATTCCGCAGCATCGCCTGCAACAAGCAGGTCGGCGGCGCCGCGGACAGCCAGCACCTCTACGGCAACGCGGCCGACCTGACCTCGCGGGACCGGACCCTCTGCGAGATCGCCCGCTCGGCCCGGGACCAGGGCTTCAGCGGCATCTACGGCCCCGGCTACCCGGACCACGACGACCACACCCACGTGGACTCGCGCCGGGAGAACACCAAGGACAAGACGGCGAACACCACCGACTGGTCGGCACCGGACTGCGCGGTCAACTGACCCGGACGGCGACGGCGGCCCGGCGCGGGGGTGGGGGCTCCCCGCGTCGGGCCGCCGCCGGCGTGACCCCGGTGCGGCGCGGCCGACGCCACGTCGCGACCCGAGGGACGGGCGTCAGCTCGCCCGGGGCCAACGCGGCCGGGCGACCGGGGCGGGCCGCCCGGCGACGGGTCGCGGACCGGGCCGCACCGGCGGCGCGGCGACCCGTGGCACCGGACCCCGCGCGGCCGGGGCGGCGGACCGGGCCGGCTGGCCCGGGGCGCCCGGCCGGGCGGGCTGGCCGGCGGCCGGACGGGCCGACGGGCCGCCCAGCACGAACGGGAACGGTACGTGCACGAACGGATTGCCGTGCCGGATCAGCGCGTCGATCTGACGCTCGTTGAGGCCGTGCGTCTCCAGCACCCGGCGCCCCCAACGGTGCAACCGGCAGGGGAACGCCGCCCCGTCGTTGCGGCACTTCGGCCCCGCGGGCCACTCCTCGGCGGCGTGCACCACCACCGCCCGGACCGCGAGGCGGACGTCCTCCGGGGTCAACGGCGCCGGCATCGGCACCTCGCCCAGGATCTGGTCGATGGGATCCGTCGACTGCTCACCAACTCGCACGGCAGGCCTCCCGCAGCTCGGCAGCGGTGCGGCGGACCGGCCGCACCACATCCTCGACCACTGGTACGGCCCGGAAACGGCGACAGTTCAATCCCGCGAGACGGTATGCGGTGACCGCTGTCAGACCAGGTCGGCGTCCTGGACCAGCAGGGCCACCTGCACCCGGTTGTTCAGGTCGAGCTTGGTCAGCAGCCGGGACACGTACGCCTTCACCGTCGCCACGCTCATGAACAGCTCGGCGGAGATCTCCGCGTTCGTACGCCCCCGGCCGAGCAGCAGCGCGACCTCCCGCTCCCGCTCCGACAACCCGCCCAGCAGCCGTACCGCCCGGTCCCGCTTCGGATCCGGGCTCGGGGCCGGCGCGGCGGCGGTCACGTGCGCGATCAACTTGCGGGTCACCGCCGGGGACAACGTCGCCTCCCCGGCCGCCACCCGGCGTACCGCGGCCACGATCTCCGCCGGCGGGGTGTCCTTGAGCAGGAAGCCGCTCGCCCCGGCGCGCAACGCGCGCAGCACCTGCTCGTCCGCGTCGAACGTGGTCAGCACCAGCACCTCGGGCGGTTCCGCGGTCGCGCGCAACGCCTCCGTGGCGGCCAGCCCGTCCACCCGGGGCATCCGGATGTCCATCAGCACCACGTCCGGCGCGTGGGCGGCGACGGCCGCCGGCACCTCCGCCCCGTCGGTGGCCTCGCCGACCACCGTCAGGTCGGGCACGCCGCCGAGGATCATCGACAGGGCGCCCCGGACCAGCGGGTCGTCGTCCACGATCAGCACCCGCACGGACCCGGTCATGAGGCTCCCCCTGATCGCGACTGCGGGGCTCGCAGACCCGGCTCACTCCTCGCGCTCACGAGGCTCCCCCTGATCGCGACTGCGGGGCTCGCAGACCCGGCTCACTCCTCGCGCTCACGAGGCTCCCCCTGATCGCGACTGCGGGGCTCGCAGACCCGGCTCGCTCCTCGCGCTCACGAGGCCACCGCCCAGGGCAGCCAGGCGGTCAGCCGGAAGTCGCCGTCGGCGTCCCGGCCGTGGTCGAGGCGTCCGCCGGCCAGCGTGACCCGCTCGGCGACGCCGACCAGCCCGGTGCCGGTGCCGGGGATGGCGGTGACCGGCCCGCCCACCGGCCAGGGGTTGCGGATCTCCACCGCCAGCCCGTCGCCGGGGCCGCCGGCCAGCCGGACGGTCACCACCGCACCGGGCGCGTGCTTGCGCGCGTTGGTGAGCCCCTCCTGCACGATCCGGTACGCGCTGCGCCCGATCGCCGCCGGCACCTCGGCCGGCTCGGTCACCTCGTCGACCACGCTGACCCGTACCCCGGCGTCCCGGCTCTCCGCCACCAGCGCCGGCACGTCGCCGAGCGTCGGCTGCGGCCGCTCCGGGGTGGCCTCGGTGCTCACCTCGGCCCGCAGCACACCGATCACCTCGCGCAGGTCCTGCAACGCGGCGTGCGCGCTGGCCCGGATCACCCCGGCCGCCCGGGCGACCTCCTCCGGCGGCGCGTCCGGACGGAACTCCAGCGCGCCCGCGTGCAGGCTGAGCAGGGAGATCCGGTGGGCCAGCACGTCGTGCATCTCCCGGGCGATCCGGCCACGTTCCAGGTGCCGGGCCTGCTCGAGCCGGAGCTGCTGCTCGGCCTCGGCCCGCTCGGCCCGGTCGCGCAGCGAGAGCACCAGCTGGCGGCGGGCCCGGACGAACAGCGCCCACGCCAGCACGATGCCGAGGAACAGCACGGTCCACGCCATCGCCGCCCAGAGCGGCATGGCCGGGTCGGGGCGGAGCGCGATGTAGGGCAGCGAGGTGACCACGTTCCAGCCGACCAGGGTCAGCCCCAACGGCAGCGGGCGGTGCACCAGCACGGTGAACAGCACGATCAGCAGCGCGGCGCCGGCGGTGACCGAGAAGAACGTCAGCGGCGCGGTGGCCACGGCCAGCCCGACCGGCCAGCGCCGGCGCAGCCAGAGCGCGACGGTCGCCAGCAGACCGGCGAGCAGGTCGACCCCGATCAGCCAGTCCGGACCGACGTTGAGCGCGAACTCGGGGTCCCGGCTGACCGCGTCCTCGTGCGCGACCAGCACCCAGAGCAGGGCGACCAGGAACAGCAGGCTGTCGACGAACCAGTCCCGCGGGGTCCGCCGGGGGGCCCGGGCGGGCACCAGGGAGCCCGGCAGGAGCCAGGGGTGATCGGGTACGACGGCGCTGCTCACCCGCCCCATGGTAGGTAGCCGCCCGGACCGGCTGCCAGCTACCAAAGTCGACGTCTGCGGTGAACCTCGGTCGGCGCCGGCAGCTACCGGAGGCCGCAGCGGATCACCGGGTGGCCCCGGCAGGCTTCTCGGCATGATCGAAGTCGACCACCTGACCAAGCGGTACGGCCCGCACACCGCCGTCGAGGACGTGACGTTCCGCTGCGAACCGGGCACGGTGACCGGATTCCTCGGCCCGAACGGCGCCGGCAAGTCCACCACGATGCGCATGATCTGCGGGATGACGCCGCCCAGCTCGGGCGGCGCCACGGTCGCCGGCCGGCCCTACCGTGAGCTGCCCAACCCCGGGCGGGAGATCGGCGTCCTGCTCGACGCCTCGGCCCAGCACGCCGGGCGCACCGGCCGGGAGACGCTCACCCTGGCCGCCCGCACCATGGGCGTGGACCGGGGGCAGGTCGCCGCGAAGCTGGACCTGGTCGGGTTGAACGAGACCGCCGCGCGACGGCGGGTCGGCGCGTACTCCCTGGGCATGCGGCAGCGGCTCGGCCTGGCGCTGGCGCTGCTGGGCGACCCCCGGGTGCTGATCCTGGACGAGCCGGCCAACGGCCTGGACCCGGAGGGGATCTTCTGGATGCGCGGCCTGCTGCGCGACTTCGCCGACCGGGGCGGCACGGTGCTGCTCTCCTCCCACCTGCTGCGGGAGGTGGAGGCGGTGGCCGACCGGCTGGTGGTCATCGGCGGCGGCGCGGTGGTCGCCCAGGGCGGCAAGGACGAGCTGCTGGCCGGGGCCGGCACCCTGGTCCGCGCCCGGGACCAGCACGCCCTGCGGCTCACCCTGGACCGGGCCGCGCTGCCGGCCACCGCCGGCACCGACGGCGGCTTCGTCGTCCGGGCCGAGCCGGGGGAGGTCGGCCAGGCGGCCGCCGACGCCGGGCTGGTCCTCACCGAACTGCGCCCGGCCGGCACCGGCGGCCTGGAACAGCTCTTCCTCACCCTCACCGCCGGCGCGTCGACCAAGGAGGCCGTCCGATGACCACCGCCACCGTCCCCACCACGGCCCCGGCCCGGCGCGAGCCGGTCGTCTCCGGTCCCTCACTGGCCCGGCTGACCGGGGTGGAGCTGCGCAAGCTCGCCGACACCCGGGCCGGGCGCTGGCTGCTCGTCACGATCGGGCTGATCGCCGCCGTGATCGTGGTGGTGCAGCTCTTCGTCGTCGAGCCGGAGGATCAGACCTTCACCGCCTTCTTCACCCCGTCGCTGCTGCCGGTGGGGCTGCTGCTGCCGGTGCTGGGCATCCTCTCCATCACCGGCGAGTGGTCGCAGCGCACCGCGCTGACCACGTTCGCGCTGGTGCCCCGCCGCCAGCGGGTGATCGCCGCCAAGCTCGTCGCGGTGGTGCTGGCCGCGCTCGGCTCGGTGCTGGTCAGCCTGGCGGTCGCCGCCGTCGGCACGCTCGCCGCCCGGGCCACCGGCGGGGCCGGGGCGTGGACGTTCGACTGGCAGCTGCTGCCGTACGCGGCGGTGTTCCAGGTGGCCAACGTGCTGATGGGCGCCGGATTCGGCCTGCTGCTGCTGAACACGCCGCTGGCCATCGTCACCTACCTGCTGCTGCCCACCGTGTGGAGCGTGCTGTCGGCGATGATCAAGGCGCTGCGGGAGCCGGCCGGCTGGCTGGACACCTCGCTCACCATGGAGCCGCTGCTCGGCCCGGACGTGACCGCCGGGCAGTGGGGCCGGCTCGGTGTCTCGCTGGCCGTCTGGATGGTCCTCCCGCTGGCCGCCGGGCTGGTGCGCACGCTGCGGCGGGAGGTGTCCTGACCGTGGCGGCCCGGGAACCCGGCGACGTCGTCGTGGTCGACGGCGGGCCCGGCGAGCTGGTGCTGATGTGGGTCGGGTTCCCGCTGCTCGGGGCGGGACTGGGCGCCGGGCTGACCGCCGTGTCCGGCTGGATCGCCGGGCTGGCCTGGTTCCCCTTCCAGGGCGTGTTCGAGCTGCTCGACCGATGGCCGGACCAGCGGGCGTACCCGGTCGGCGCGGGGGTGGCGGCGCTGGCCGGCCTGGTGCTGGCGTTCCTGGGGGCCCGGGAGCGGCTGACCGTGACGGTCGGCCACCGGTCGGTGCGGCTGCACCGCGACGGGCACGGCCGGGACGTCGCCCGGGCCGCTGTCACCGGCGTGTTCGTCGACGGCAGGGCGTTGGTCCTGCTGGACGACGCCGGGGGCGAACTGGCCCGGGAGCGGTCCGACCTGAGCGCCGAGCGGCTGCGCGCGGCGTTCACCCGGCAGGGCTGGCCGTGGACCGGGCAGGACCCGCACCGGGACGCCTACCGGCGGTGGGTGGCCGGGTTGCCCGGGCTGCCGCCCGGCGCGGACGCCCTGCTGCGGGCCCGGCAGCGGGCCGTCGACGGCGGCCACGGCGACGAGGCCCGGGAGCTGCACGGGGAGCTGGCCCGGCTCGGCGTCGTGGTGCGCGACGAGGGAAAACGCCAATACTGGCGCCTGGTCCCCCACCCCCGAAACCACTGACCCCGGACCACGCCGGCGCCCTTGGCCCACCTCGACCTCGGGCGGCGGGGCGGGGCGGGGCGGCCTACACTCGGGGCCCCCGATCGCCCGATGGGAGGCCCCGTGCGTCCTCGGCTCGCACCTCCGGCCCTGGTCCTGGCCCTGCTGCTCACCGGTTGCGGCGGTGGGACCGAACAGGTCGCCCTGCCGCCGCCGTCGAGCGCCCCGCCGACCTCCCCGGCGCCGTTGACCGTCAAGGAGGCGAAGGGGCGTTACCTGTCGCTGGTCGCGCCGTACGACATCGCGCGGGACGAGTTGGCGGAAGCGATGAAGGCCGGTCGGCAGTGGCGGACGGTGCGGGAGCGGGCCGGTGCGGTCGCCGCCGCCAATGCCGCCTGTGCGGAGCAGCTCCGGGGCACGAGTTGGCCGGCGGCCGTGCAGGCGCCGATGACCGCGCTGCTCGCCGAGCACGAGATCGCGTTGCGGCACTGGAAGCTGGCGGCCGAGGCCGGGAGCAGTGCCGTGCTGCGCCGCGAGATCAAGGCCGCCGAGGCGCACACCGGTGACCGGACGGCCGGCAAGGTCCGCGCCGCCCTGGGCCTCCCACCCCGCCGCCCCGCCTGACCCCGACAGCCTCTGCCGACGCGCCGCCCGCCTGTCCGGGGACGCCGGCGGGTCAGGCGGCGATCACCGCCACCGCCAGCCCGGCGAAGGCCAGGGACAGCGCCGCGCCGGTCGCGCGCCGCCAGCGGGGCGCCCCGGCGACG
Source organism: Micromonospora sp. WMMA1996 (assembly GCF_002573675.1). NCBI lineage: Bacteria > Bacillati > Actinomycetota > Actinomycetes > Micromonosporales > Micromonosporaceae > Micromonospora > Micromonospora sp. WMMA1996. The sequence continues at coordinate 262,762 of NZ_PDHU01000001.1, forward strand.
ACGGGCAGGTCCCGCCACCGCCGGAAGGCGGGCACCAGGGCCGCCCCGCTCAGCGCCGCGCCGAGCGGCCAGAGCCAGCCCGGGACCACCGACCAGTCGCCGAGCCGGTGCGCGAGGCCGAGGTAGAGCACCGCCCAGACGGCGGCGGAGAGCACGGTGGTCCGGTCCGGTCCGCGGCGGGCGACGCTCCACAGCGACAGGCCGCCGAGGAACGTGAACGCCAGCGCGAGCCCGCCGCCGATCCAGCCCGGCAGGCCGGTCGACTCGCTCGCCGCGTCGCCGGTGACCCCGAGCAGCCGCAGGCCGAGCGCGTCCAGGTCGCGGGCGGTGTTGCCGAGCACCACGACGCCCCGGTCGGCGGCGCGGTCGTAGCCGACGTACGCCCGGAAGCCGCCGGTGCCGCCGTTGTGCCAGACGATCTCCCGGTCGCCGTACCGGCTGGTGAACCAGCCGTAGCCGATCCGACGGTCACCCCCGGCGTCGAAGCGGGGCGTGGCGGCGTCGACGCCGGGCGCGGTGCCGGCGAGCATCGCGGCGGTGAGCCGGGCCAGGTCCTCGGCGGTGGACCAGACGCCGATGCCGGCCGGGGCGTAGCCGGCGCCCACCCACGCGTCGGCGGGCCGGCCGCCGGCGGCGGCGCCCTCCGCCCGAGCGGCGGGTAGCTGGTCGGGCCCGGTGGCGACCACGGTGGCGGTCATGCCCAGCGGCCGCAGCACGTCCCGCCCGACCAGTTCCGGGTAGCCGACACCGGCCCGCGCGGCGAGCCCCTGGCCGAGCAGGGACATGCCGAAGTTGGAGTAGGAGACCGAGCCGCGTCCTTCGCCCGGTTCGACCCCGGCGGCGTCGGCCACGACGCGGTCCACGTCGTCGCCGGCGTAGGCGTTGCCGGCGGTGAGCGACGTCCACCAGGCTCCGGCCCAGGTGGACGGGCCGGTTGGCAGCCGGGGCAGCCCGGAGCGGTGGCTGGCGAGTTCGGCGAGCGTGACCTCGCCGGCCGGGCCGGTGACGCCCGGCAGGACGGTGTCGAGCCGGTCGTCGGGGCGGACCACGCCGGACGCCACCTGGCGGGCCAGGAGCATGCCGGTGAGCGGCTTGCCGACGGAACCGATCTCGAACGGGGTGCCCGGCTCGACGGCCGGCCCGCCCGGCGCCCGGTCGCCGAGGCCGGCGACCCGGATCCGGCCGTCCTCGATCGAGGCCACCGCGAGGCCGCGCAGGCCGTCGGGGTCGTCGACGGCGACGCGGACGGTCGCGGCCAGCTCGGCGTCGCCGGTCTGCTGCCGGCCGAGGTCGGGGGCCCGGGGCGCCAGGCCGGTCGCGGCGGCCGCGGCCACGAGGCCGGCGGCGACCGTGAGGACGGTCGGGGTACGCATGGTGCTGCCTCCCGTCGGGGTGGGGTGGGGTCGGTCAGCGGCGCGCGGCGGTGAGGATGGCCAGCAGCGGCACCACCCGCTCGGGCGGGATGTCGTAGCGCCCGCGGGCGCCGCTGCGCAGCCAGCCGGCGGCGGCGAGTTGCCGCAGGTGGTGGTGGAGCTGCCCGGTGGTGCCGAGGCCGTCGAGGTCGGCCAGTTCGGCGGTGCCGTGCCGGCCGCCGAGGATCTCCCGCAGCAGTCGCAGCCGAACCGGGTGGGCCAGCGCGGTGAGCGTGCCGGCCAGCGCCGGCCAGTCGCCGTCGAGCAGGTCGTCGACGGTGGCGCCGTACTGCCAGTCGTAGTGCCGGTCGGCGGTGTGGACGGTGCCGGTGTAGAGCACCGCCCCGGGGCCGTCGGCGGGCACCCGCCGCTTCAGGCCGGCGAGCGCCCAGAACACGTCCTCCGGCGCGGTGTCGTCGGCCTCGGCCGGCGGTGCCGCGCCGACCAGCCGCGCCACCTGCGCTTCCAGGGCCGCCAGCCGTTCCTCCACACTCGCCACGCCCACCAAGGTACGTAAGTACGTAGCTACGTGCAAGTGGAGGAATCCGGGATCCCGTGAACGCGTGATGTGGACCCCCGGTCCTCCGCCGGACGATCGGCGCATGACCGACGTCTCCCCACCGGCCGGGCTGCGCCGCCGGCTCGCCGCGTTGCTGCTGGCCGCCGCCGCGCTCGCCGTCGCGGGGCTCCCCTGGGCCGCCGCCGCCGTCGGCCTGACCTGCCTCGGCGTACCGGTCGCGGTGGCGCTGCGCGACGGCCCGGCCGCCACCCGCGCGCTGCTCCGGGCGCCCCGCCCCGTCCGCACCGCACCGACCTACCGAAGGAGCCGAGCATGACCTCCGCCGACCCGCCCCAGCCGGTACGCGCCGGCGCCGGGGGCCGCGACACCGGACCGCGCGACGTGACCCGGGACCGGGAGAACCCGGACGTGCTGACGCCGCCGCCCACCGACTCCGGCACGCTGCCCAACCTGAAGTTCTCCTTCTCCGACGCGCACACCCGGATCGAGCGCGGCGGCTGGACCCGCGAGGTGACCCAGCGGGAGCTGCCGATCGCCACCGAACTGGCCGGCGTGGACATGGCGCTGGAGCCCGGGGCGTACCGGGAGTTGCACTGGCACAAGCAGGCCGAGTGGGCGTACGTCATCTCCGGCAGCTGCCGGATCGGCGCGGTCGACCAGGAGGGCCGCAACTTCCTCGACGACGTGCGGCAGGGCGACCTCTGGTTCTTTCCGCACGGCGTGCCGCACCACATCCAGGCCCTCGACGAGGGGGTGGAGTTCCTGCTGGTCTTCGACGACGGCGCGTTCTCGGAGAACGGCACGTTCCTGCTCAGCGACTTCTTCGCGCACACGCCCCGGAGCGTGCTGGCCAAGAACTTCGGCTGGACCATGGAGCAGATGGAGAGCCTGCCGGAGCGCGAGAAGTACATCTTCCCCGGCGAGGTGCCGCCGCCACTGACCGAGGACCGGGTGGTCAGCCCGACCGGCGACGTGCCCCGCACGTTCAAGCACCGGCTGCTCGCCCAGGCCCCGCAGCGTTTCCCCGGCGGCACGGTCCGGATCGCCGACTCGGCGAACTTCGCCGCCTCCACCGCGATCTGCGCGGCGCTGGTGGAGATCGAGCCGGGCGGCCTGCGCGAGCTGCACTGGCACCCGACCGACGACGAGTGGCAGTACTGGATCTCCGGGCACGGCCGGATGGGCGTGTTCGCCAGCACGGGCGTGGCCCGCACGTTCGACTTCCGGGCCGGCGACGTCGGCTACGTGCCGTTCGCCTACGGCCACTACATCGAGAACGTCGGTGACGAGCCGCTGGTGTTCCTGGAGATGTTCCGCAAGCCCCGGTTCGAGGACATCTCGCTGACCCAGTGGATGGCGAACCTGCCGGCGGAGATCAGCGCCGCGACGCTCAACCTGCCCCGCGAAATGATCGAGGCGCTGCCGAGGGAGAAGCGTCCGGTGGTGCGCTGACCGGCCGTGCGTCCCACAGGCGGGCCAGTTGCAGCCGGCTGCGCACGCCCAGCTTGGCGTAGACGGCCCGGACGTGGGTGTCGACCGTGTGGATCGACAGGTGCAGCCGGCCGGCCACCTGCTGCTTGGTCGCCCCGGCGGCGAGCAGGTCGGCGACACCGGCCTCCCGGGCGGTCAGCGCGGCCAGGCCGTGCCCGGGCGGCCGGGGCGCCGGACGGCGGCGGGTGACGTCGAGATGCCCGTCCCACCGCTCGGCGGTCTCCTGGTCACCGGTCGCGCCGCACCGCCCGTACACCGCCGCCGCCTCCCGCGCCGCCGCGCGCGCCTCGGGCAGCCGGACCCGGGGCGACCGGGCCAGGTCGAGCAGGGCGTCGGCCAGCGCCGGCCGGGCGCCGGCCCGGCGCAGCGCGCGCACCGCCGCCCGCAGCGCCTCCGGGTCGCGGCGGACCAGGCCGTCCGCGTGCCCGGCCAGCCCGGACCAGAGGGGTACGGGGGTCCGCCCGGCCACCTCGGCGAGGCGGTCGGCCACCGCCCTCGCCCGGCGGGCGTCACCGAGCAGCAGCAGCGCCTGCACCAGACGCGGGCCGCAGTGGGCGACCGCCAGCAGCGGACGCGCCGTGCGGGTCAGGTCGGCCACGACGGCGCGGAGCAGGTCCCGGTGCCGCGCCGGCTCCGGGTCGCCGGCGGCGGCGAGGCCGAGCGACGCATACGGGATCCGGTCCGGCCAGGACCGGGCCGGCCGGGCGTCGGCGAGCAGCGCCCGAGCCCGCTCCGGCCGCCCGGTCCGGTACGCCACCTCGACGCGTACCGCCGTCAGGGCGGCGCGGGCCTCCACGCCGAGCGGGACGGCCGGCCGGTCCAGGGCGAGCCGGGCCCGGGCGTCCGCCTCCGGCAGCGCGCCGACCGCGAGCAGCCGCCGGCCGGACCACGCGGTCAGCGCCGGCCAGGCCACCGCCGGCAGATCGGGGTACGCGGCGTCGAGCGCCGCCGCCGCGTCCTCGTACCGGCCGAGCGCGAGCTGGACCTCGATCCGGTCGAGACGGACCGCGACGGCCTCCCCGCGTACCGCCGGGTGGTGGGGGTCGACGGCGGCGAGCATGTCGCCGGCGGTGGGCACCGCGCCGGTGGCCAGCGCGCGGGCGGCCCGGGCGAGCATGAGCCGCACGGCGGCGGCCGGCGCCGGGTACGCGGCGCGCGCCCGGCCCGCCGAGCGCAGCAGGGCGTCGGCGTCGGGGTGGCCGACCCGCGCGGCGACCCACGCCTCGGTGGCGCGCGACCACGCCCGGCGCTCCGGCGGCACACCGGAGCGGGCCAGACCCAGGTACGTCAGCGCGGCGGCCGGGTGGTCGTGGCCGTACCCGGCACCGAGCCGTCCGCGCAGCAGGGCGCGGTCGGCCGCGCCGGCCCGGTCGGCGGCGAGTTCGGCGGCGAGCAGGTCTCGCGCCTCGGCCGCCCGCCCGGCGAGTTCGAGCCGGTCGGCGGCGGCCAGCAGCGTGGCGTGGCGGTGCGGGTCGGCCGCGCCGTAGGGTCCGGGCACGGCACCGAATCAACCACGGGCGGCCCGGCCGGACGGACGTTTCACATGAAAGCCACTCGTGATCGTGAGTTTCCGGTATCAGAACGAACCGAACGGGCATGTTCTGCGTACACACGTGTGGTCATGACGTCTACCTCGGAGGCATGGTGTCTGCGTTCCGAACTGATCCATTCGCGGGGGCGATTCTCCAGGTCGGCGTGCTCGCCGGCCTCCACGGCACGGTCGGCCTGGGCCGGTACGGCTGGCTGGCCGGCCTCCTCTGCGGGGTGGTGATGGTCGCGGCGCTGAGCCACGGGCTGCGGCGCTCGGGCGGACGCCGGCTCGGGCCGGCCGACTGGGTCACGTTGAGCCGGGCCACCCTGGCCGGCGGCGTGACCGCGCTGGTGGTGGACTCGTTCAGCCGACCGGTGTCGGTCCCGGCGCTGGTCGGGCTGACCGCCGTCGCGCTCGCCCTGGACTGGGTCGACGGCCAGGTGGCCCGGCGCACCGGCACGGTCAGCGCGCTCGGCGCCCGCTTCGACATGGAGGCCGACTCCTTCCTCGTCCTGGTCCTCTGTGTCCACGTCGCCGACCAGGTCGGCCCCTGGGTGCTGGTGATCGGCGCGATGCGGTACGCCTTCGTCGCGGCCGGCTGGGTGCTGCCGTGGCTGAACGGCACGCTGCCGCCGCGCTACTGGCGCAAGACCGTCGCGGCCGTGCAGGGCATCGTGCTGGCGGTGGTGGCGGCGGACGTGCTGCCCGTGCCGCTGGCCGTCGCGGCGGTGGTCGGCGCGCTCGCGCTGCTGGTCGAGTCCTTCGGCCGGGACGTGTGGTGGCTGTGGCGGCACCGGGCGCGGCGGGCGTCGCTTCCGGCCGCTCCGGTCTCCCCCGCGCCGGTGGCCCCCCGCGCCGAGTGGGAGCCGGGCACCCGCGTGCTGGTCACCCGCCGTCCGGCCGAGGTCGGGGCGCGTCGGCCGTGACCCACGACGAACCGTCCCGCCCGCAGCGGGACGAGACGGCGCGCGCCACGAGCGACGCCGAAGCCGAGGCAGCCCCGCCGACCGACGACGCCCCCGCGTCCGGCCGGCCGACCGACGACGCTCTCGCGTCCGGGGACGCCGAGCCGGCGGACGACGGCCCGGGCGAGGCCGTCACGGACGGCGCCGCGCCTCGGCGACGGCGCGTGCCGGCCCTGGTGGTGACCGCGCTGGCCGCCGTGCTCGTGCTGGTCGCCCTGACCCTGCCGAACGAGGTGGACCTGCTCGCCCCGGCCGCGTTCCTCCGGATCCCGGTGGAGGGGCTGGTCGCGGTCGCCCTGCTGCTGGTGCTGCCGGCCCGGCCGCGCCGGGTGTTGGCCACGCTGCTCGGCGCGCTCCTCGGCCTGGTCCTGGTGCTGACCATCGTCGACCTCGGTTTCTCGACGGTCCTCGACCGCCCGTTCGACCTGATCGCCGACTGGGCCTTCCTCGCCGCCGGGGCGGAGTTCCTCGCCGAGTCCTACGGCCGGGCCGCCCAGGTGGGCGCGGTCGTCGCGGCCGTGGCCGCGGTCGTCGCCGTACCGGTGCTGGTCACGCTGTCGGTGCGGCGGCTGGCCGGCGTCGCGGCCCGGCACCGGGTCGCGAGCACCCGCGCCGCCACCGCGCTCGCGGCCGCCTGGGTGGTCTGCGCCGTGCTCGGCGCGCAGGTCGTCCCGGGTCTACCGGTCGCCGCCGACACGGTCGCGACCGGCGTGTACGACCGCGCCGGGCAGGTGCGTTCGGGGCTGCACGACCAGGAGCGGCTGCGCACCCAGCTCGCCGGCGACCCGTTCCAGGACGCCCCGGGCGACCAGTTGCTCACCGGGTTGCGCGGCAAGGACGTCCTGGTCACGTTCGTGGAGAGCTACGGCCGGGTCGCGGTGGAGGACCCGGAGCTGGCGCCGGAGGTGGACGCCGTCCTCGACGACGGGACGCGGCAACTGCGCGCGGCCGGCTACGGCAGCCGCAGCGCGTTCCTCACCTCGTCCACCACCGGCGGGGGCAGCTGGCTGGCGCACGCCACGCTGATGAGCGGCATCCGGGCGGACAACCAGCTGCGCTACACCAACCTGGTGCGCAGCGACCGCCTGACCCTGAACGGCGCGTTCAGGCGCGCCGGGTGGCGGACGTCGCTGGTCATGCCGGCGCTCACCCGGGCCTGGCCGGAGGCCGACTTCTTCGCCCCCGACCGGGTCTACGGCGCCGAGGATCTCGGCTACCGGGGGCCGACGTTCAGCTTCTCCTCGCCGCCGGACCAGTTCACGCTGGAGGCGTTCCAGCGCGCGGAGCGGGCACCCGGGCACGCACCGGTGATGGCCGAGATCCCGCTGCTGTCCAGCCACATCCCGTGGTCGCCGGTGCCGAAACTCGTCGACTGGGACGACCTCGGTGACGGGTCGGTCTTCACCGGCACCAACCGCGCCCCCCGCGCCGACGAGGGCACCCGCCGGGCCTACCGGAAGTCGATCGTCTACTCGCTGCGCACGTTGATCTCCTACGTCCAGCGGTACGGCGACGAGAACCTGGTGCTGGTCTTCCTCGGTGACCACCAGCCGGCCCGGTCGATCACCGGCGAGGGGGCCGACAAGGACGTGCCGATCACGATCGTGGCCAAGGACCCGGCCGTGCTCGACCGGATCTCCGGATGGGGCTGGCAGGACGGCCTGAACCCGGCCCCGGACGCCCCCGTCTGGCCGATGGAGTCGTTCCGCGACCGCTTCCTGCGGACGTTCGGACCGCAGTCCCGCACCCACAGTTAGGAATGTCGTGACGATGCTCGCGCGGGCCTGGGGGATCACCCGTTCCCTGGCCATCTACCACGGCCAGCCGGCGAAGCACCGGCGCGCCCGGGAGCTGTACGGGCAGTTCCTCTCCCCCGGCGACCTCGGCTTCGACATCGGCGCCCACGTCGGCGGGCGGGTACGCACCTGGCGGCGGCTCGGCGCGCGGGTGGTCGCGGTCGAGCCGCAGCCGGACTGCCTGCGCGTGCTGCGCCTGGCCTTCGGGCGGGACGACGGGGTCGTGATCGAGCCCACCGCGGTCGGCGCCCGGGCCGGGCAGGCGCGGCTGGAGCTGTCCTCCGCCACGCCGACCGTGTCCACCATGTCGTCGTCCTGGATCGACTCGGTCACGGCGGACCCGAGCTTCGCCAAGGTCCGGTGGGACCGGTCGGTCGAGGTGCCGGTGGTGACGCTCGACGACCTGGTCGCACGGCACGGCGAGCCGGCGTTCTGCAAGGTCGATGTCGAGGGCTTCGAGGTCGACGTGCTGTCCGGGCTCAGCCGGCCGGTGCGCGGGCTCTCCTTCGAGTACCTCCCGCCGGCGCACGACGCCGCGCTCGCCGCGCTCGACCTCGTGGAGCGGCTGGGCGCGCGGGCGGGCGGCTACCGCTACAACTTCTCCCCGGTGGAGACCATGCGCTTCGCCGCTGAGCGCTGGCTGGACGCGGACGGCCTGGTGCGGCTGCTGGAGACGTACCGCCCGACCGGCCGCTCCGGCGACGTCTACGCCCGTCTGGCCTCCGCCTGACCTAGGCTGGGCCGGACCGCCGCCGCGAGGAGGATCGATGGCCCGCTACGCCGCCCTGCTGCGGGGCGTCAACGTCGGCAACGCCCAACTGGCGATGGCCGACCTGCGACGCCTCGTCACCGACCTCGGGCACACCGACGTCAAGACCTACCTGCAGAGCGGCAACGTGGTGTTCACCAGCCCACCCACCGACGGTGAGGTCCTCGCCGAGGGCATCGCGAAGCGCCTCGCCGACGAGCTGGGCCTGCGGGTGCCGGTCCTGGTGCGGGACGCGGGCGAGCTGGCCGCCGTGGTCGACGCCAGCCCGTACGCCGGGCGGCAGGACGACCCGACCCGGGTGCTGGTGGCGTTCCTGTCCGCCGCGCCCGCGCCGGCGCGGGCCCGCGAGCTGGCCGTGCCCGCCGGCGAGGACATGGAGTACGCGCTGACCGGTCGGGAGGTGCACCTGCACTTCCCGACCGGCCGCTACGGGCGGACGAAGTTCACCAACACCTACCTGGAGAAGGTGCTGGGCGTGGCGGCGACGGTCCGCAACTGGAAGTCGGTGCTGGCCCTGCGCGACCTCACCGCCGGCTGAGGCTTGTCCCAGATCACCGTCCCGAGGCCGTGAGGACGCGGGGCGAGCGGGTAGAGACACCGGGTGGCACGCTCCGGGAGCCACCGCGTGGAAGCGCTCCCGGGCACCCCTGAACGATCGGAGATGAGAATCGACATGGCCGCCAACCGCGTTCCGGACATCTCGCTCAACGACGGCAACACCATCCCGCAGCTCGGCTTCGGGGTGTTCCAGATCGACCCGAAGGACACCGCGCAGGCGGTCGGCACCGCGCTGGAGATCGGCTACCGGCACATCGACACCGCCCAGATGTACGGCAACGAGGCCGAGGTCGGTCAGGCGGTGCGCGCCTCCGGGCTGGACCGGGACGAGGTGTTCGTCACCAGCAAGCTGAACAACGGCTTCCACCGACCGGACGACGCCCGCAAGGCGTTCGAGCAGTCGCTGCGCGAGATGAAGCTCGACCACCTCGACCTGTTCCTGATCCACTGGCCGCTGCCCACCCTCTACGACGGCGACTTCGTCTCCACCTGGAAGGTGCTGGAGGACCTCCAGCGGGAGGGCAAGGTCAAGTCGATCGGCGTGTCCAACTTCCAGGTCGCTCACCTGGAGCGACTGGCCGCCGAGGCCGACGTGGTGCCGGCGGTCAACCAGATCGAGGCGCACCCCTACTTCGGCAACGAGGAGGTGCGCGCGTACGACACCGCCCACAACATCCTCACCGAGGCGTGGTCACCGATCGCCCAGGGCAAGGTGCTCGACGACCCGACCGTGGTCGACATCGCCGAGGAGGTCGGGCGGACCCCGGCCCAGGTGGTGCTGCGCTGGCACGTGCAGCGCGGCGACATCGTCTTCCCGAAGTCGACCACCCCGAAGCGGATCGAGGAGAACTTCGCGATCTTCGACTTCTCGCTCGACGACGCCGCGATGGACCGGCTCACCGGCCTGGGCCGGGGCGAGGCCGGCCGGCAGGGCCCGAACCCGGACACGTTCGACTACGTGCCGAGCTGAGCCGTCGGACACGTCACGGAGGGGCCCCGGGGAACCGGGGCCCCTCCGTCGCGTTTGACTTCGCGCGCACTCGAAGGGGCAGGGTGGCCGGAAACGCTCCGACGGGGAGGAACACCATGCGCTACCGCACCATCGGCACCGACCCGGCCACCCGCCGCGAGGTCAGCGTGCTCAGCCTCGGCGCGATGCTCTTCGGCACCGCCACCGACGAGGCCACCTCGTACGCCGTCCTGGACCGCTACGTTGAGGCCGGCGGCACGTTCGTCGACACCTCGGACAACTACGCCTTCTGGCAGAACGGCGGCCAGGGCGGAGAGAGCGAGGAACTGCTCGGCCGCTGGCGGCGCAGCCGCGGGGTGGGCGACGAGGTGGTGTTCGCCACCAAGCTCGGCGCCCGTCCGCTCGCGCCCGGCACCAGCTACCTCGACAACGCGGAGGGCCTGTCGGCGAAGGTGATCCGCGAGTCCGCCGAACGCAGTCGCGAGCGGCTCGGGCTCGACCGGATCGACCTGCTCTACGCCCACATCGAGGACCACGACGTCCCGCTGCGGGAGACCGTGGAGGGCTTCGCCGAGCTGGTCGCCGAGGGCACCGTCGGGCTGCTGGGCGCGAGCAACCACCGCGCCTGGCGGGTCGAGCGGGCCCGCGCGATCGCCGCCGCGGCCGGCCTGCCCGGGTACGAGGTGCTCCAGTACCACCGCAGCTACCTGCCGTCGCGGGTGGACCTGCCGAACGCGCTGGACCCGGACGGCGACGTCGGCTGGGTCGGCCCGGACCTGGCCAGTTACCTGCGGGCCGAGCCCGGGCTCACGCTCGTCGCGTACTCGCCGCTGCTCAAGGGGGCGTACGCGAAGCCGGAGCGGCTGGGCGAGGAGTATGCCCTGCCGTCGACCCCGGCCCGGCTGGCGGCGCTGCGCGCGGTGGCCGACGAGACCGGGGCCACGGTCAACCAGGTGGTGCTGGCCTGGCTGATGGGCGGCGACCTGCCGGCGATCCCGCTGGTCGGCTTCTCCTCGGTGGCGCAACTGGACGAGGCCCTGGGCGCGGTCGACCTGGAGCTGACCGCCGAGCAGCGGGCCCGGTTGGACGCGGCCCGCTGATCGACCGTCCGGCCGGGTGGCCCGTCGCGGTCACCCGGCCGTCAGGTCGATCCGCCAGTCGTTCGAGCGCATCAGGCGACCCGGCGGGTATTCGAACTCCGTCTCCCCGAGCAGCGTGAACCCGGCCTTGCGGCAGACCGCGTTCGACGGGGGATTGTCCACCGACGGGTACGCGTGCGCGAAGCGCCGGTCACCCGCCGCCCGGGCCGCCGCGACCACCGCGCGCACCGCCGCCGTCGCCAGGCCCCGCCCCTGATGGGCCGGGAGCACCGCCCAGCCCATCTCGTACACCTGCTCGCCGCGCCACTCACGCGGCCAGAAGCCGACGCTGCCCACCCTCGTCCCGTCCGGCGTGACCACGGTGAACATGTTCCCGCTGCGCGGGCCCGGGCCACGCAGGTAGCGCTCGTGCCGGGCGCGCACCTGCTCGTCGGTCTCCGGGCCGCCGGTGTGCGCCCGCACCTCCGGGACGTTCAGCGCTCGCAGCAGTGCCAGGTCGTCGACGCCCCACCGGACGATGCGTACCTCTGCCATGCGCCCGATTGCACCAGACACCCCCGACAGGTGTCCCGCCAGATTCGATCTGGCGGACCGTCGCGCCCGGTCTGGCGCCGTCAGGGTGAGGCCGGCAGCGAGGGAGGGCAGCATGACGCCGTTGCGGCTCGCCGTGCTCATCGGCAGCACACGTGAGGGACGGGTCGGCGACCGGATCGGGCGCTGGTTCGCCGCGCAGGCCCGCCGCCGGGACGGGCTGGTGGTCGAGGAGATCGACCTCGCCGGGTACGACCTCCCGACCGCCCTGCCCGCCGAGCCGACGCCGGCGATGCGGGAGTTCGCCGGGCGGGTGGCGCGGGCGGAGGCGTTCGTCGTGGTCACCCCGGAGTACAACCACAGCTTCCCGGCCTCGTTGAAACAGGCGATCGACGTCGCCTACGACGAGTGGCAGGCCAAGCCGGTCGGCTTCGTCTCGTACGGCTGCCGGTCGGTCGGCCTGCACGCGGTCGACCAGCTCCGGACGGTCTTCACCGCGCTGCACGCGACGACCGTGCGGGACACCGTCGGCGTCGACCTGCTCGACGGCGAGCCCACCGGGCACGCCGAGGAACGGCTCCGGCAGGACGTCCGGCTGCTCCTCGACGAGCTCTGCTGGTGGGGCCTGGCGTTGCGCGACGGTCGCGCGGCCCGCCCGTACGCCTGCTGAGAACACCCACGGAGAGAGGTAGTGATCATGAGTAACCGGAACACCGGCCTGGCCGTCGAGGCCGACGGCCTGGTCCGGTCGTTCGGCTCGACCCGGGCGCTCGACGGACTGGACCTGCGGGTCCCCGCCGGCACCGTGTACGGGATGCTCGGGCCGAACGGCGCGGGCAAGACCACCGCGGTACGGGTGCTGGCGACGCTGCTGCGCCCCGGCGGCGGCACGGCCCGGGTCTTCGGCCACGACGTGGTGACCCAGGCCGACGCGGTCCGCGCCCGGGTGAGCCTGACCGGCCAGTACGCCTCGCTGGACGAGGACCTGACCGGGGCGGAGAACCTGGTCCTGCTGGGCCGGCTGCTCGGGCTGGGCCGGCCGGCCGCGCGGGACCGGGCCGAGGCGTTGTTGGCCGCGTTCGGGCTGACCGAGGCGGCGGCCCGGCAGGTGAAGAAGTACTCCGGCGGGATGCGGCGGCGCATCGACATCGCGGCGAGCATCCTCAACACGCCGGACCTGCTGTTCCTGGACGAGCCGACCACCGGGCTCGACCCGCGCAGCCGCAACCAGGTGTGGGAGATCGTGCGGGCGGTGGTGGCGCACGGCACCACCGTGCTGCTGACCACGCAGTACCTGGACGAGGCGGACCAGCTCGCCGGCCGGATCGCGGTGGTCGACCACGGCCGGGTGATCGCGGAGGGCACCCCGGGCGAGCTGAAGTCGTCGGTCGGCTCGGGCACCGTCCATGTGCGACTGCGCGACGCCGGGCAACGGTCCCGGGCCGAGCAGGTGCTGCGGACCACGCTGGGCGTGCCGGTGCAGCTCGCGGCGGACCCGGTGGCGCTGACCGCGCGGGTCGGCGAGGACGGCACCGACCTGGAGGCCGGAGAGCAGGCCGCCCGCGCCCTCGGCGAGCTGGCCCGGGCCGGCATCGTCGTCGACGACTTCTCCCTCGGCCAGCCCAGCCTGGACGAGGTGTTCCTGGCCCTGACCGACCACCCGGCCGTCTCGACGGACGAGCGGGACGACGAGCTGGAGGCGGCCCGATGAGCGACACCGCGACGACCACCGCCGGGCGCGCGCCGTCCGTCTACGTGCCCTCCGCCGAGGCGCTGGCGACCGTGCTCGCCCCCGGTGAGCGACCGGCCCGGCCGGGACCGCTCTCCGCGTCGCTGACCTTCGGCTGGCGGGCCATGCTGAAGATCAAACACGTGCCCGAGCAGCTGTTCGACGTCACCGCGTTCCCGATCATCATGGTGCTGATGTTCACGTACCTGTTCGGCGGCGCGCTCGCCGACAGCCCGCGTGCGTACCTCCAGTTCTTCCTGCCCGGCATCATGGTGACCAGCGTCGTGATGATCACCATGTACACCGGGGTGGGCCTGAACAACGACATCGAGAAGGGTGTCTTCGACCGGATCCGCACCCTGCCGGTGTGGCGGCCGGCGGCGCTGGTCGGGATGATCTTCGGTGACGTGCTGCGCTACGTGCTGGCCGCCCTGGTCATCCTCGCCGTGGGCCTGGTGCTCGGCTTCCGTCCGGACGGCGGGGTGCCCGGCGTGCTGGCCGGGATCGGCCTGCTGGTGGTCTTCTCGTTCGCGTTCTCCTGGGTGTGGACGTTCTTCGGCCTGGTGCTGCGCAGCGAGAAGTCGGTGATGGGCGTCAGCATGATGGTGCTGTTCCCGCTGACGTTCCTGAGCAACGTGTTCGTCGACCCGTCCACCATGCCGGGCTGGTTGCAGGCGTTCGTCAAGGTCAACCCGATCACCCACCTGGTCGCCTCGGTGCGCGCCGCGATGGGCGGCTCGATGGACGCCACCAACACGATGTGGCTGCTGCTGTGGAGCGCCGGTTTCGTCGCGGTCTTCGGCTCCCTGACCATGTACCGCTACAACCGCCGCTGACGTCCGCTCCGTCGCCGCCTCGGCCGAACCGCCCGGCCGAGGCGGCGAACGCGGCTCGTCGCACCCCGCGGCTCACACGGGGGTACGGGCTCACCCCGCGCGACGGACACGACCGAATGCCGGCTGACTCCGCCGGCTCGCCCCGTGCAGACGGGCTCGCCGGGCCGAGAGATGGCGCATGCCGGGCTCGTCGCGCGTGGATCCCCCACCCCGCCACCACCACCGGCCGGCAGCGTGATGCAGTTCATCGATCTTGGAGTTGTGGCACCTGCCATATCCGACATAAGTGGGTACTTCGGGAGCCAAAACTCCAAGATCGACGAGCCAGGGCGGGGGCGGGGCCGGGCCAGGAGGCGTCAGAGACGCCAGGAGATCGGGTCGGGCGGTAGGTAGCGGCACGAGGTGCCGGTGGTGATCGAGTCACGCAGGTGGGATGCCAGTGCCGGGTGGCGCTGGTCGATCCGGCGCAGCGAGTCACGGATCCGGCCGGTGACCGCCTTGCGCGCCCGCTCCGCCTGGTCGCCGAGGCGGCGACTGCGCCCGGCCAGCCCGGCGGCGGCCCGCAGTTGGTCGAGCAGGGCGGCGCGCTCGGCGTCCAGGGCGGCCAGCCGCCGCTCGTCGTCGCGCCGGGCGGCCCGGTCGATCTCGTCGTCGAGCCGCCGCAGGTGCTGCCGGTAGCGGGCCTTCGCCTCGTCGTCGAGCACCGGATCGGCGCCGAGCCGACCGGCCGCGACCAGCTCCGGCCCGGCCGCCGGGTCGAGCAGGTCGATCGCGGGCACGTCCACGCCCGGCCGGCCCAGCAGCAGCCGCAGGTCGTGCAGGCCCTTGGCGTCGGGCAGGTGCACCACGACACCCGCCCACGCGAGCCGCCACACCGGCCCGTCCGGGCGGAACTCCGGCCACCCCGGGTCGACTCCGTCCACACTGGAGGGAGTTGTGCCGGTGCCACCGACCCCCGACGTCGGCGTGTCGCGGCCCTGCCCCTCGACCCGCCCGCCCCCGGACAGCTCCGTCGCGGGGAGGGCAGCGCCACCCGGGGACAACCCCGTCGTCCGGGCGGAGATGTCGCCGAAGGCGTCCGCCGACCCCAGCCGGTCGACCACCTGGGGCATGCCCAGCGCCCGCGCCTCGGCCACCACCGCGGCGCGCAGCCGGGTCGCCCCGGCCGCGTCGCCCGGCCCGCCGCGCCCGGTCAGCGCGGCGACCAGCCCGGCCCGGGCCAGCACCGACCAGGGACGCGCGCCCAGCCGGTCGGCGGCGTCGCGGGCCGCCGCGTAGCCGGTCACCGCGTCGTCCCACCTGCCCTGCGCCGCGTCCACACCGGCCAGCCACAGGTCGACCGGGCCGGCCACGTCGCAGCCGAACAGCGCGACCATCCACCGGCCCCGGTGCGGGGCCAGGGCCGCCCGCACCTCGGCGCAGCGACCCGGCTCGCCGTCGACCGCCGCCGCCTGCGCGCGCAGGCGCAGCCACACCGGCGACACGGGCCGGGGGTACGTGGTGCCGGCGGCCTCGATCTCGGCGGTGAGCCGGAGCGCCGTGGCGGTGTCGCCGCGTTCGGCGGCGGTGATCCCGCGCAGCAACTCGACCTGCGGGTGACCCGCGCCGGCCTGGTCGAGCAGGGCCTCGGCCTCGGCGAGACGCCCGCGCAGGAGCAGCAGGGTCCAGCGCAGGTGGTGTGCCATGAAGGCGTGGTCGGAGTGTTCCCACTCGCCGTAGCCCTCCATCTCGGCGTAGCACGACTCCGCGCCGGCGAAGTCGCCCCGCAGGGCGGCGATGATGCCGCTGTCGACGGTCGCCGCCATCCGCTGGCGGGCCACGTCGCCCTCGCGGCAGCCGGCCACGAACGCGGTCAGCTCGTGCCGGTAGCCCGGGTCGCCCAGCTCCAGCAACGCGACCCAGCGCAGCGAGGTGGCCCACAACTCGGTGTCCCGGTCGCCGGTGCGGCGCGCCACCTCCCGGATCTCGGCGGTGACCACGGCCCGTTCCTCGGCGGTGCCGAGCCCCCAGGTGGTGTCGTGCCGGGCCCACAGGCTGAACGTGAGCGCCTCGTCGTCGCGGCCGTGCCGGGCGAGCGTCTCGGTGGCGGTGATGAGGTCGGTGACCAGGGCTCCGGTGGACCGGTCCGGCTCCGGTTCGCCGATCAACCGCCCGTACGCCTCGCGGACCAGCGCGGCGGCGTCGAGCCGGCGGCGGGTGGCCGAGTGCTGCCCGTGGGCGGTCAGCGCCACCCGGGCCAGCACGGCCGGCTCGTCCAGCCCCCGGGCCAGCGTGGCGGCGTCGACCAGCAGCCGTTCGACCTCCTCCGGCGCGCCGGCGTGGTGCAGCAGCCCGGCCAGTTCGAGCAGCACCCGCACCCGGCGCGCGGGCTCGTCGGTGCGGTCGAGCGCACGCCGGAAGTGCCGCACCGACTCCTCCACGGCCAGCCGGCCGCTCGCGTCGCGGGCGGCGGCCAGCAGCAGGTCACCGGCGCGTGCCGGGTCCAGCTCGGCCCCGGCGAGCCAGGCGTGCCGGGCCAGGTCGGCCGGGATGAGCCGGTCGGTCACCGCGGCGGACCGGTCGACGGCCCGGACCACGGCGGCGTGCCGGGCCTGCCGCTCGTCCTCGGCGAGGCCGTCGTAGAGCGTCTCGCGGACCAGGTCGTGCACGAACGCGAACCGACCGCCGCCCCGGGCCAGCACCAGGCGGGCGGCGGCGGCCCGGTCGAGCAGCCGGTCGACCTGGGCGGCCGGGGCGGGCACGCAGGCGGCGAGGACCTGACGGTGGAACTCGCGACCGAGCACGGCCGCCACGGTGAGCGCCTCGACCACCGGCGCGGGCAGTTGGTCGAGGCGGCGACGCACCGCCTCCCGGACGCCGGGGGCGATGGTGTCGGCCAGCCCGTCGGTGTGCCAGAGCCGGGCGGTCTGCTCGACGAAGAACGGGTTGCCGCCGGTGCGCCGGTGCACCTCGTCGACGAGGTCGGCGTCGGGCTCGCGACCGGCGGTGCGGGTGATCAGGGCGGCCACCTCGTCCCGCCCGAGGCCGGTGAGCGTGATCGTGGTGGCCTTCGCGGTCAGCGGCAGCAGCAGTGGCCGCAGCGGGTGGTCGCCGGCTTCGACCTCGGCGTCGCGGTAGGTGCCGATCAGCAGCAGCCGCTCGAACCAGGTGTGCTGGGTGGCGAACTGGAGCAGCCGCAGCGAGGCCGGGTCGGCCCAGTGGAGGTCGTCGAGGACCACCACGACCGGCCGGTGCTGGGCCACCGCGACCAGGGCGGTGGTCACCGCGTCGTGCTTGTCGAACTCGGCCCGACCGCCGTCGTCGGCCGGCCCGCCCAGACCGGCGCCGTGGTCGCTCCCTCCGGCACGGTCAGCCGGCACGGCGGCGCGATCGCCGAGCAGGGCCACCAGGCCGACGTCGGCTGCCTCGCGGGCACCGGAGTCGTCGTCGCCGGCCCGGGCCAGCCGGCGCAGCACCTGGACCCAGGGCCAGTGGTCGGGGGCGGTGTCGGAGTCCCAGCAGGCGGCGCCCAGCACCAGCGCGCCGCGCCGACGGGCCTCGTCGGCGGCGGCCGAGACCAGCGCCGTCTTGCCGATGCCCGGCTCGCCGGTCACCAGGACGAGGCCCCCATGACTGTCGATCACGCGGGCCACTTCGGCACGCAGCAGCCCGGCCGGGTGCTCCCGCCCGATGATCTCCTCGCCGAACCGCGACTCCATGACCTCCCGACGCTAGTCGACCGGTCCGACATCCGACGCGGGCGACATGGCCGCTTCGATTCCCGTACGGCGGGGCGAGGCTCCGCGATCGGCCCCGATCGCCGACGCGGGGCGGGCCGGTCGCGGTCCGGGCCATCGGCGACCGGACGCGAGGGGGCAGATGTGGTTCCCCTGTTGCCCTACGATCGCGAGAGGTCGTCGTACGGGGAGCGTGGGTCAGGTGCCAGTCGAGCCGTCTGGAATGGACGAAATGCTCACCGAAACCCTGCGTGCGCTGGCCGCTCACCAGTCCGTCGACGGAGGATCTGGCGCGCCGCTGCCGGAGGGGGCCGGCGAGGCGGCCGATGGCCTGGTCCGGGTGCGCACCGCGCCGCCGGGCCGGGTGACCGCGATGGAGGTCGATCCACGCCTGCTCCGGCTCGATCTCACGACGCTGATCGCGCACATCATGGCCGCGGTCAACGACGCGATGGCCGACCTCCAGCGGACCGTCACCACGACCGCCGGGCCGGTCGACCTCGCGGGGCTGAGCGAGCAGTTGACAACCATCCAGCAGGACGCCGCCCGGCAGTTCACGTCTTTCCTCGACGGACTCGCCTACGCGCAGGAGCGGCTGAGCCGCCGGGGCGGGTAGGCCGGTCATGCAGATCGATCCGGACGGGCTGGCCGCCGCGGGCGCCTCCATGCGGTCGGCCGCCGACGACTTCTCCCGGCGCCTGGCCGCCTTTCAGGTCCGGCTGGCCGGCATCGGCGGAATCTTCGGCGACGACGAGACGGGCTCGCTGCTCGCCATGGCCTACGAGGAGGCCTCCGGCTTCGTCTTCGAGGCACTGGCCGAGGCCGCCGACGAGGTCGGTCTCGCGGGCGACGACCTCACCGCCATGGCGCGCTCGCACGAGGAGAACGAGGCCGACACCAGCGAGTTGTTCCACGCCCTTGCCCGTCGGCTCAGGGGTTGATGGCATGGGTCTCCAGATTCCCGGCGAGCTGCGCAGCCTGCTCGACATTCTCGGCTACGACTGGCCGGCCTCGGACGAGCAGAAGCTGTTCGAGCTGGGTCGGGCGTGGGTCGAGTTCAGCGACGAGGTGAACGCGTTCGTCGACTCGGCGGTAAGCGCCGCCACCAACGCGCTGACCGGCAACGAGGGCGGCGACATCGAGGCCTTCCAGACCTGGTGGGACGGGGCGGAGAGCCCGGCCGCGAGCCTGGCCAGCAACGCCACCGGCGCGGTGGTCGGGGGTGCCGGGCTGATCGTCTGCGCGGCCATCGTGCTGGCCCTGAAGATCGCGGTCATCGTGCAGCTTGCCGTCCTGGCGATCGAGATCGCGCAGGCCGTCGCTACCGCCGGCCCGACCTTCGGCGCGTCGCTGCTCGAGATCCCGGTCTTTCAGGCGCTGGCCCGCACCATCGTCGGCAACCTCATGCAGGAGGCGGTCTGGCGGTTGATCGATGGTTAGAAATCGCACCGGCAAGCTCGCCGCGAAGTTCGCCCGGGAGTGGGTCCGCGACGTCAAGAAGGTCAAGCGCCGTCGGCGCGGCAGTCCCGACGCCCCGCCCACGCGCCACGCCTCCCCGGCCCGGCAGGCCTCCTACCGGGCCCGACAGGAGGCCGATGCGCAGCAGCGCGCCGGGCGGACGAACGGCACCGCGGAGGCGGTCACGACGGCCGACGGCCGGCACACCGCGGTGTCGGTGAGTGACGGTCCGGACAAGATCTATCCTCACCACCGCGAAGTGGCCCGGGCCCTCGACAGCGTCCCCCAGAACCTCCGCGCGCCGTGGCACGGCAACTGCGCGCTGCCGCAGTCGTTGTCGAAGCTGCTCGACCGCGGTGTCGACCCACGCGGCGGCGCCATCGGCGCGGCGCGTATCCGCGCCCCCGGCAACCCCGGGCACGGCGCGCACAACCCCTGCTGCAACAGTTGCAAGTCGTTGCGGAACGAGTTCGACCTCAGGGAGGCGCTGTGAGGCACGGCGACGAGTGGGACCTGCCGGCCCGGGCGGCCCGGGAACTCAAGGCGGCGGGCTGGTCGCCGCGGCGGCGGGTCGACGTCACCGCGTGGGTGTCCGCGCTCGCCCCGGAGGGGTTCTCGGCGCACGATGCCGCCCGGGCGTTCCTGACCGAATTCGGTGGCCTGACCGTGCGGGTAAGCGGCCCCGGGCGCGACTACGCGCGGGTCGGCGTACGCCTCGACCCGACCCTCTGCCTTGGCCAGAAGGCGTGGTTCGACAGCTTCGACGCGGCCACGGCCGGCCAGCTCTATCCGGTCGGCGAGGAGTACGACGGACACGGCAGCCTGGCGATCGACGTGGCCGGCAACGTCCATCTGCTCTTCAACGACCAGGTCAAGCGGCTCGGCACCGGCGGGGTCGGTCTGGCCCGGCTGCTTGAGGGCGAGGACGCGCCCGAGGAGTGGTGAGGCGGCTCAGCGGGCGTCGGTGACCACGTGGGAGCAGGCCGGGCACGCCGCCGGTCCCTGCTCGGCGAACCAGCGGCAGGTACGCCGGATCGCGCACTTCGGCAGCGTCTCCTCGGCGGGCGGGGCGGTCTCGGCGTACGAGGCGGCCATCCGGGCGCCCAGCCCGCAGTGCGAGCCGGTCCAGAAGCCGCAGGACGAGGTGACGCAGGGGCCGGCGAGCCGGACCCGGCTCTCGATCGGCTCGTCCGAGTCGCCGGCCCCGGCGAGCGCCACCTCGGCCGGCACGGCCGGAGTCACGTAGGCCACCCGGCCCGCCGGAGTGATCATGCCGAGGAACACCGTGGCGTTGGACGCCGGGGTGCTCGGGCACATCCGCTCCGGCGGACCGGCCGGTCGGGCGGCGTCGGTCACCGCTGGATCCAGAATCCGATGTCGTTGATCTTCTGGCCGAGGTCCTGCGCGAACGGGCCGTCGAGCACCCAGAGCCCGTACCACTCGGGGCGCAGCTTGATGTTGCCGTGGCCGAGGGTCAGCGGGTTGGTCAGCTTGGCGTTGGCGGTGCCCAGCGCGGCCAGGCCGGCCTTCTGGATCTCGCCGGCGATCAGGGTCTGCTGGTCGGGTGTCAGGTCGACGCCGTCGACCACGAAGCGGAACTCGTTGCGGGCCATGTGCTACCTCCGGTCACTCGTACGATTCGGTGCCCAGCCCGCGACGCAGGCTGGTCCGGGTGAAGGCCGCCCAGCCGACGTGCGAGGCGGGATCGGCGGGCTGCCCGACGCGGGCGAGCACCCGCCCGGCGTGCTTCGGCCAGCGGGCGGCGGTGGCCGCCGCGTCGCCCCACAGCTCCCGGCAGGCGGCGACCGCGAAGGCGACCTGCTCGGACGCGCCGGTGAACCCGGCCGCCCCGTCGCCGACGCGGACCGTGCCGTCCGGCCGGACCCGCACGCTCGGGAAGTGGTGGTGCAGGCTGGCCAGCGTGGCCAGGTGGGCGGCGTCGCGCCGGGCGGCGGCGAAGCCGGCGTGCAGCTCGTCGTCGCGCCGGTGGCGGATCGCGTGCAGGACCAGCGCGTCGCCGGCCGGTTCGATCCGGGCGACCACGTGCACGGGCGCGCTCCAGGCGCGGGGCGAGTTCGCCGACCAGAACGCGAGCCAGGCGGTGAGCCGGGCGTGGAAGTCGGCCTGGACGGCGACCGCGGGCGCGGACCCGTCGGGTGCGCGCAGCGCGGCGGTGGCGATCCGGTCCCGGGTGATCAGCGGCGATCCGGGACGGGCCGGCGCCGCCGCCGCGGCGCCGGTGGTGGAGGCGACGGCCAGGCCGGTCAGGGTGACCGCCGAGGCCGCCGCCGCGCCGGCGAGGAGTCGCCGACGGTCGAGCGGGTGTCCGTTGTCGTTCATCGTCGGCCCTTCGTCGACGGCAGTGCCCCGACGCTATCGACCGGAAGGGATCAGGAAAACACGCTGCGTGACGGGAGGTTGACAGGAAAGCCGGGGATTCCCGGCGGCGTGAACGACCGTTCCTGTGCCGGGTTCACGGGGCGGAGGACGGGAACCTCTCGTGCCCGAGCACGCCGAGCAGCCGCAGCTTCTCGGCGGCCTCGCTGCGCGGCGGCGCGGTGAACACCAGCAGCGCCTGCGACTGGTCCTCGGTGAAGAGCACCTGGCAGTCCAGTTCGATCGGGCCGAGTTCGGGGTGGACGAGCGTCTTGTGATCGGCGAAGCGCTGGGCCACCTCGTGCCGCTCCCACAGCTCGGCGAACTCCGGGCTCACCGCCCGCAACGCCCGGACCAGCTCGCCGGCGCGCGACCGGGCGCCCATCGACCCGTACGCGGCGCGCAGGTTCGCGACCTGGGCGCGACTCTGCCGCTCCCGGTCGTCCTCCGGGTAGCGCTCCCGCTCGGCCGGATCGGTGAACCACCGGTAGATCCCGCTGCGGGCCAGGCCGGTGTGGCCGGTCCGGTCGCCGAGCAGCGCCGCGGCCAGCCGGTTCTGCACGAGCGTCTCGCCCAGGTCGGACAGGACCAGGGCGGGGGTGTCGGCCAGCCGGTCCAGCACCCGCAGCAGCGCCGGCGCGACGTGGGTCGGGGTGGCCGTCCGCTCCGGCGGGCTGTGTCCGGCCACCCGGAACAGGTAGTCGCGCTCGTCCCCGGTCAGCCGCAGCGCCCGGGCCAGCGCGGCCAGCATCTGCGGGCTCGGCTGCGGCCCGCGCCGCTGCTCCAGCCGGGTGTAGTAGTCGGTGGACATCGCGGCGAGCGCGGCGACCTCCTCCCGCCGCAGGCCGGGGGCGCGGCGCCGGGCGCCCTCGGGCAGCCCGACGTCGCCGGGGCGCAGGGTCTCGCGGCGTCGGCGGAGGAAGTCGGCGAGGGCTGCGCGGTCCATGATCCGAGTATCCGGCCGCTGTCGGACGCGAACCAGGGATCCCCGATCCCCCGATCGGCGATCTCTTCCCCGCCCGGGTCCGGCCGCACCATGCTGGCGGCATGGACATCTCCGGAAACACGATCTTCATCCCCGGCGCCACCAGCGGGATCGGCCTGGCGCTGGCGCTCGCCCTGAAGGACCGGGGCAACACGGTGATCGTCGGCGGCCGGCGTACCGAACTGCTCGAGGAGATCGCGGCGACGCACCCGGGCCTGGACACCGTCGCGATCGACACCACCGACCCGGCGAGCATCGCGATGGCGGCCGAACAGGTGCTGGCTCGGCACCCCGACCTCAACGTCCTGGTCGCGATGGCCGGCGTCATGCGGATCGAGGACTGGCGCTCGCCGGACACGTTCCTCGCCTCGGCCGAGGAGGTGGTGACCACCAACGTGCTCGGCCCGATCCGGCTGATCGGCGCGTTCGTCGAGCACCTGACGCGGCGCGGCGACGCGACCATCGTCACCGTCTCCTCCGGCCTGGCGTTCGTGCCGTTGCGGGTGACGCCCAGCTACAACGCCTCCAAGGCGGCGATCCACATGCTCAGCGAGTCGATCCGGTTGCAGTTGGCCGACACCGGCGTACGGGTGCTGGAGCTGGTCCCGCCGGCCGTGCGGACCGGGCTGCTGCCGGGGCAGGAGACCAGCGAGTTCGCCATGCCGCTGGACGAGTTCGTGACCGAGGTGGTGGCGTTGCTGGAGGCGCAGCCGGACGCCACCGAGATCCAGGTCGAGCGGGTGAAGTTCCTCCGGCACGCCGAGGCGCGCGGCGACTACGCGCAGGTGGTGGCCACGCTCAACGCGGCGGACCCGCACGCCGCGACCTGAGCGCGTTCAGGCCCGCAGCAGACCCGCGACCGCCCGCTGCGCGTCGACGATCGCGCTGACCGGCAGGTCGAGCACCCAGAGCGCGGCGGCCAGATAGTCGAGGACCCGCCACCGCTGCTCCTCGGTCAGCGACCGGTTGTCGAGCAGGGCCCCCGCCTCCACCCAAGCGTGGGGCGGGGACCCCGCCGCACCACCCCGAGCGCCGCGCCCAGCCGGTCCGCGAGCACCGCGGCGAGCCGCCTGCGGTCCACCCCGAGCAGGTACGGGGCCAGCTCCGCGTCGGCCGCGACCAGCCGCAGCCAGCGGTGCACCGCCTCGCGTACGGCGACCGGGCCGAGCCGGTCGCGGGGCTCGCGGGCACAGGTCACCAGCTCGATCGTCCGCACGACCAGGGGTACGGACGATCGACCCCGATCAGTTCAGCCCAGACCTTGATATCGATGAATGCCTATATATAGGCTGACGGCGTTCCGCTCACCCCCCACCCCAAGGAGTGTGAACCATGCGTACGCCGAAGCTGTCCCGGATCCTCGCCACCCTCGCGGCCGCGACGCTCGCGGCGCTGGGCGCGGTCGCCGTCAACCCGGCACCGGCCTCCGCCGCCGTCCGCAACGTCTGCTACAACACCAGCCAGGCCGGCCCGTTCGCCAGCTACGCGGTGCAGGCGGCGTCCATCTGGAACAACCGCACCAACAACATCAACATGGCCCAGTGCGGGTCGAACCTGATGATCTACTACACCTACGGCGGCGGGTCGTACGCCCAGCGCACCAGCCTCGGCAACGGCCGCGTGGTCATCGACTACTACCAGGCCCAGCAGTACTCGCCGCTGCGCATCATGACGCACGAGATCGGCCACATCCTCGGCCTGCCGGACAACTACAACGGCAACTGCGCCATCCTGATGTCCGGCGGCAGCGCCGGCACCAGCTGCACCAACCCGTACCCCAGCTCCACCGAGGCCGCCCGGGTCGACTCGCTGTTCGGCTTCGCGGCCCGCAGCGCGACGCCCGCCCAGGTCTTCAGCGGCAGCTGGCCGGCCGCCACCGTGGTCGGCGCCGGTCGCTGACGACGCACCGGTGACGGGGCCGGCGGGTCACCGCCGGCCCCGTCCCCGCGTCCGTGCCCGGTTCCTCCCGGCCGTCCCGCCGGCCGCCGCGTCGGCCGCCAGGTCCGACGCCCGCCGGCTCAGCTCCTCGACCCGGTCGCGCAGCCGGCCCACCGAGTCCCCGGAGTCCGGGTCGGACACCTCGTCGAGCAGCCCCACGTAGTCCCCGGCCAACCGCAGGTAGCCCGGCCCGCCGGTCCGGTCCAGGTCGATGATCTGCTGGGCCAGCACCGCCGTGGCGGCACCCAGTGCGGCCCGCTCGTCGGCGCGCGCGTCCCGCCCGGCCCGGCGGGCGTCGGCCAGCCGGCCGGCCCGCCGACCGCCCAGCCAGAGCGCCGCCGCGCCGGCCACCACGCCGACGACCGCGCCGCCGGCCAGCAGGTAGCGGGGCAGCGACGGGCTGATCGTCCGCGCGCCGTCGGGCAGCAGGCCGGTGCGGACCAGCCGGTCGTAGTTGAGCACGATCACCTTCAGCGCCTCGATCGGCCGGTCCACGAACGCGTCCGCGCCCTGGCTGATCACGGTTTCGGTGACCATCGACCGGCCGATGTCGCGCGGGCTGTCGCCACCGACCCGGGAGCAGCCGTAGGTGTCCCAGTCGTCGCCGTCGCGGCTCATCGCCAGCACCAGCGTGCCCCCGGTGGCCCGTTCGGTGTCGGCGCACGCCTCGCGCAGGTCCGCTCCCGGCGACATCAGCAGCACCACCAGCCGGCGGTTGCCGACGACCCGCTCGGCCGCGGTCCGGTCCAGGTCGACGCCGGGCGCCGCGTAGACCGACGACGCCCGCACGTGCCGGGCCACCGGGCCGTCGAACAGGCCGCCGGACCACAGCGCCCACCCGGCCAGCGCCAGGCAGGCCAGCACCGCCCGGCCGAACGCGGTGCCGACCAGCCGGCCGAGCATCCGGCGCGCGACGGCGGTCACGAGAGCCTCCCCCGCAGGTAGACGTCCGGCCGGTAGCCGGGCATCCGCACGTCCCGGGCCACCTGGTTCAGCTCGGCCGCCGCGTCGGCCAGCAGCCCGCGTACGTGCCGGTCGGGCAGGCCGTCGTCGAGCGCGTACCGGGCCGCGCGCAGCCGGCCGACGCCCCGCACCAGCGCCGGGTCGCTGCGGGCGTCGGTGAGCACTGACAGCTCCACGGCCAGCGCGGAGAGCCCGGCCAGCCGGGCCGGTGTGCCACCCGGCCCGACGTCGCCCGGCCGGCTCCGGCCGGCGCCGCGCACGGTCCGGATCGACAGCACCACGAACCCGGCCACGCAGCCGGCGAAGAGCCAGGGCAGCGCCGGCAGCGCCACCCGCAGCGGGTCGAACGGCCGGTACGGCAGCGGCCTGTCGAACAGTCCCGCGTAGCGCACGTCGGTCACCCGCGCCAGGTATGCGCCGAGCACGTTGAGCTGCGGATAGTCGTAGCGGCTGAGCCGGCCGCCGTACTGCGCGTAGAAACTGACGCCGGCCACCTCGGCGAAGTCCGCCGCGCCGGGACCGTGGTACTCGATCCAACCGCCGTACATCACCACCACCGGCCGCTGCGGGGCGAGCCGGTGCAGCGCCGGCCCGTACGCCGGCACCGGCGTCCCGTACGGCTGGGCCGGCAGCACCACGAACCAGGCCCCGCCCGGGAACGCGTCCCGCGCGTCGTCCTCCGGCAGCCGGGGCAGCGTGGCGCCGGGCCCGACGTACCGGCCGGTGGCGCGCAGCGCGGCGGTGACCGGGGCCAGCTCGGCGGCGGTCGGTTCCCGCCACCGCAGGTCGTCGCGGTCCGCCGGGGCGGGTTGTTCGCGCAGCCCGGCGAGCAGCGCGAGCACCTGCCCGGTCACGTCGCCGGTGGCGAACTGCGCCCGCCAGCCCGGCAGGTCGTCCGGGGTGGCCAGGTAGGGGCCGCCGCTGACCTCGGTGCCGACGATCCGGACGGTGGCGTTCTCCACGTCCTTCACCCGCTTGCGTTCCGCCTCGTCCAGGCCGGGCGGCGCGACCAGGATCCGGGTGCCGTCACCGCCGATGGCGGCCCGGACCCGAGCCTCGTCCCAGCGCGCGACCGCCCCGGGCAGCCGGACCACCGGGTCGACCTCGACCAACGCGGTCATCTCCTCGACCGACGGGACCGTGGCGTCGCTCAGCTCACCGGCGGAACCCTCGGCGGGCAGCGTGGCCGACGACGGCGAGCGCCCGTAGCTGACCGTCACGCTCTGCCGCTGCGCCACCAGGAACACCGCCAGCACGGCCACCGCGACCACCAGCAGCGACCAGCGCAGCACCTCCCGCCGTACGGTCACCGGCCGTCCCGCCACAGCTCGTCGGCGCGGCGGGCGTGGTCGGCGGCCTCGTGGGCCGCGTCCGCGCCGCCGCGCGCGGCCGCCAGCAGCTCGGCCCGGGCCAGCAGCCGTTCCGCCTCGGGCACCGGCGTCCGGGCGGCGTCCCGGCTGACGCCGGCGTCGTGGATCGCCGCCCGCGCCGACGACCAGGCCACCCGCCGGTCCTCGGCGCGGGCGCGGCGCCGGGGCAGCAGCGCGGCGACGAAGCCGGCGGCCACCGCCATGACACCCCCGCCCAGCCAGGGCAGCACGCTCAAGGTCATGATCCCTGTCTAACGCACCGCCGCCAGCGACGCCGACGAGTACCCCTCCTGGAAGCCGTCCATGAACGCGCCCGCCATCCCCGACACGACGCACCCGGCGCAGCACAGGATCACCAGGATCGCCGGCACCGCGACCCAGAGGACGGTCGTCCAGTTGATCCCGTCCGGCTCCGGCGCGTACCCCGGCGGGTACTGCGGCGGATAGTGCGGCTGGTACGGATCCGGCTGGTACGGGTCGTGAGGATGCACCCGGCCATCCTGCCCACCACCCGCGGCCGCCGGAAGATCCGCTCGGACCGGCCACCTCGACCGGTCAGGCCCGGTGCGCGTCCAGGTGGGTGAGCACGGTCTGGTTGGCCTCCCAGCCGTCCGGGAACTTCACCGGCACGTCCAGGTGCACCCGCTCGGTCGACGGGTACGCGTCCAGCAGCTCACCGATGCCGGCCCGGGCGACCACCACGCAGGCGTGCCGGTGCCGCGACGCCAGCACGCACAGCCGCCCCGACTCCAGGTGGAACGCGGTCGCGTCGCGCCGGCCGGAGAGCGGGTGCAGCACGATCGTCACGTCGTACTCCCGGCCCTGGAGCCGGTTGGCGGTGTCCACCGTGATGCCCGCGCCGGCCGCGCCCAACCGGGACCGGATGGCCGCGACCTGGTCGCGGTGCGCGGCGCCGACGGCGATCCGGTCCGCGCCCACCGGCAAGCCGCCGGGCGCGGCCTCGCTGACCGCGACCGCGCCACGCGCCAGCACCCGCAGCGCCAGCTCCGCGCAGGCCGCCGCGGCCTCGCCGTCGGTACGCACGGTGTGCCGCGCCGGCAGCTCGTGCAACGCCCAGCCGGTGGCGGCGGCCAGCTCGACCGAGGCGTCGTAGGCGTCGCCCGGCCCCGGCTCGGTGAACGTCAACGCCCGGTCGGCCGGCCCGGTGCCCGCGCGGAACCCGGTGAACGGGTAGAACGCGGCGGACACCACCGGCGCGGCCGAGGCGGGCAGCCGCCACGACACCGGCAACCGGTGCACCGGCAGCTCCGGGTTGTGCCGCAGCAGCGTGGCCACCGCCGACTGCATCGGATCCCAGGTCAGGCCGGTCCACCGGGCGGTCTCGACGGTGGAGAACGGGTCGAGCTGCCCCGGGTCGCCGACGAACAGGGCCCGCTCGAACCGCCCGGCCACGCGCAGCAGCGCGTCCGCCCGCATCTGGTACGCCTCGTCCACGATCGCCCACGGCCAGGTGCCCTCGGTGACCGTGGCCCACTTGGCCGCCGTGGCGATGGTCACCGCCGGCCCACCCAGGTCGGCGACCTTCGCCGCGACCCGGACCGCCGGATGGGCGGTGACCCGCTCGGTGGGCCGGTAGTCGGCCGCGGAGAGCCGGCCGACGCGCAGCTCGGGCGCCTTGCGGCCGAGCCTGTCGATGAGGTCGTCGACCTGCTCGTTTGTCTGCGCCACGATCATCAGCGGGTCACCGGTGACGGCGAGTTCGACCGCCGCGCGGACGACGAGGGTCGACTTGCCGGCACCGGGCGGCGAGTCGACCACGACGCCGCGGTGCGCGCCCTCGCGCACGTCGCGCAGCACACTCTCGACCACGTGCAAGGAAGGGCCCCTTCTTAACGCATCCGGTAGAGGCGGGGCCCCTTCTTAACACGCCCGGGGTAAGACTGCCGGCATGAGTGAAGCACCGGTGCTCTACCTCATCATCTGCGCCGCTCCCCCGGCCCAGCGGATCGGCGAACTCGCCGAACTGCTCGCCGCCGACGGCTGGCGGGTCTGCCTGATCGCCACCCCGATCGCCTCGACCTGGCTCGACCGCGACGAACTCGCCGCGCAGACCGGCCATCCGGTACGCGCCGAGTGGCGCCGCCCCGGCGACCCCGAGCCACACCCGCCGGCCGACGCCGTCGCCGTCGTGCCGGCCACCTTCAACACGCTGAACAAGTGGGCGGCCGGGGCGAGCGACACGCTGGCCCTGGGCATCCTCAACGAGATGCTCGGCGCGGGACCGCCGATCCACGTGTTTCCCCGGGTCAACGCCGCGCTGGCGGCGCATCCCGCCTACCGGCCGAACCTGCGGCAGCTGCGCGAGGCGGGAGTGGTGGTGCACGACGGGGACGTGCTGCGGTCACCGGACGAGATGACGCCGAGCCGCTGGGCAGCGGTGGTCGACGCGCTGCGCGCGGCGCGACCCGACGCCTAACGGGACCGGGGAACCTGGCGGTTGAAGCGGGGGCGTAGCGCCAGGACCAGCGCTTCCTTCGTACCCTCGGGGTTGTCGGTCTCCTGCCAGCGGACCTCGCGCCGCCCCAGCCACCCGGCGATGTCGTCGCGGGTCGCGGCCTGGCCCGGCGTGTCGAGGAGCTGGCCGACCTGGTCGTGCAGCACCGACGAGTCGCGGTTGCCGGTGAGGTGCTGGCGCAGCCGGGCGCGCAGGTTGCCGGTGTAGCCGACGTAGACGACCACACCGCCGTCGAGCACCAGGTGCACGCCGGGCGCGGCCGGCGCGCCGGCGACGACCTCCATCGTGTACGGCAGGGCCGGCGTGAACCCGGCCAGCAGGTCTTCGGTGTCCAGCACCCGGGCGACGCTACCGGTGTCCGCGCAGCTCCGTTGCCCCACACGACCCGGCGTGACCGTCCGGTAGCGGGCAGCGCCCACCGTCGGGCAGCCGCACGTCGCCTGCGGCCAGCGCTCCGGCACGTGTACGCGCACGGCGAGCGCGGCGACGAGCACGTCCTCGTCGGTGACCGGGGTGGGGACGGGAAAGTCGGCGGACATCGGTGGGCGCCTCCGGGGTCGGTGTGTGTCGTGCAGTGGCGCCGGGGCGGGCGGGGTCGGTGGGCAGCCGCGATCGGGGGACGCGGCAACGCCGGAGCCCAGCACCCGCCCCGGGCCTGCTTCTGCGCCACCGCTCATGTCGAGCGGCGACTGTCCGGCCACCCCGCGCAGGTGCTGACGGGCGGGCTCTCACAGCAGGCTTGGTGCGGGGTGCCGGGCCGGCGTTGCTCTGCCACCCCGGCACTGATCGGGCACTGGTGCCCGGACGAGCCGTTCCGGTGCCAACCCGAGCGACTAGATGACAATCCATGCCACTAGGCGCTATAGGTCAACCACGAGGAAGAGGTGAGAGGATCGGCGTTAGGTGCCAGCCCGGAAGGATCACGCGTGTCGCCGATCCCGCTCAGCTATACCGACATCGCCGCCGACATCGCGGCAAGGATCAAGGTGGGTGAGTACGAGCCCGGAGCCAAGTTGCCGTCGTACTCCCAGCTCGTCGACCTCTACTCCGTGTCGTTTTCCACCGCGGCTCGCGCCATCGCGCTGCTTCGCGACCGCGGCATCGTCGTCGGCGCACCCGGGCGCGGCGTCTTCGTCGCCGATCGAGCTGGCGGATAGCCCGAAGGGCTGCGCGAGAGCGCCTCCGAGCTCGAGGCTGCTCCGGTCAGCTACCTTGAACGGCTGCCGCTCGAGCCACGTTCGCGAGAGCAAACCTCACGCCGCTACCCTGTGAACGGCCCGGCAGCGCCGCCGGTTGAACCGGCACGCCGACGCAAGAGGGCATCCGGACAAGGCCGTCGCCAGGTAGGACGATCAGACAGCGGTGGTTTCGCGGTGGTGACTCAGGTGCTAGTAAGAGTCCGTGAACACCCACCTCCAGGACCCCAAGCGGCGAAGCTACGGAACCCCATGATTGTCGCTGTTCCCGTCTCGAGCGATCACGCCGATGCATCCAACGACCAGCCGGTGACCTACGGTGCCCCCTCGGGTCGAGGTGCCTGATGTCCGAGAACGATCCCCGCATCAGCAGCGCGTGGGAGACCTATCGCAACTTCCTGGACCATGCGCCGCCGCACCAAGTCACGCAGCAGCTTCGTAGCCTCTCGGTCCCCGAGAACCTCATCGCCGAGCTCATCAAGCGACACGAGGTGGAGACGACCAAAATCCTCGAGCTCAAGGAGCCCTTGGGGCTGGGCCGGGAGAACGCCACGCCGTGGTACGCAGGCCCCCGCAAGGGTGACCGCAACTGGCCCGCGTTCAAAGCACACCTGCAGCGAAACCTGGACGAGGACGCCGTTGACACCATCAACGAAGCCTCGGACAAGGTTGTCGCCATGTTGGATCACCCGGCGAAACCTGCCTTCGACTCACGTGGGCTCGTGGTCGGCCACGTCCAGTCCGGCAAGACCAGCAACTTCACGGGTGTCATTTGCAAAGCCGCAGATCGCGGTTACCGAATTTTCATCGTACTGTCCGGCGTCCACAACGCCCTCCGACGCCAGACACAGACCAGGCTCATCCGCGATGTGGTCAGACTGAATCCCACGCTCTGGCATCAGATCACGACCCCCGAGCACGACTTCACTCCGCCGCCGAACCCTGCGGCCCTTCTTGCCGCGAAAGATCAACACCTCCTGCTCGTAGTGAAAAAGAACGCCGTTGTGCTGCGCAAGCTGCGGAAGTGGCTCGTCGGGGCTCGGGCACATCTGCAGAACTGCCCCGCGCTGCTGATCGACGACGAAGCCGACCAGGCGACAATTGCAACCAAGAGCATCAATCCACTGATCGCGGGCGTCCTTCGGCAACTGCCCCGTGTGTGCTACGTGGGCTACACGGCCACCCCGTTCGCGAACTTGCTGGCCGACCCGGTCGGCAAGGAGGACTTCTACCCACGCGACTTCATCCTGAGTCTGCCCAGAAGTGAGGACTACCAGGGCCCGGAAACGTTGTTCGGACGCTCGCCGCTCGACGGCGAGGACCCTGCGAACGTGCCCGGCGGGCTCGACATGATCCGAGAAATCCCCGACGACGAGGTCGCTGCGATGCGACCCGCAAAGAAGTCGGACATCGCGACCTTCGAGCCGAAGGTGACGCCGTCATTCCGGAAGGCGATCCTTTGGTTTTGGTTGTCGACAGCTGCACGCCGGGTGCGCTCCGGCAAGGCGGAACATTCGTCGATGCTGGTCCATGCCCACTCCGACACTAGGGTGCACGACTCGTACAAGCTACCGCTGGAACAGCTCAAGCTCGAGACGGGCAAGCAGCTCGCAGCCGAGGATCACGGGTTACTCGTAGAATTGCGCAGACTGTGGGAGGCCGAGACTGGCCGTGTGCCTGCCGACGAACTCGGCGAGCACAGCGTGACCTACGAAGACGTGGCCGGTTTCCTCCCGCAGGTCATCACCGACACCAAGATCATCATGGACCACTACCGAAGCACCAACCGGCTCGACTACGAATCGGGTGCGACGACGGTCATCGCAGTGGGCGGCAACACACTCTCGCGCGGCCTGACCCTGGAGGGCCTCGTCGTCAGCGTGTTCGTCAGGTCCTCCGACGTCTACGACACGCTGCTGCAGATGGGTCGGTGGTTCGGCTACCGCCCGGGTTATAAGGACTTGCCGCGCATCTACATGCCCGCGGAGATGCGCAGGTGGTTCACCCACCTGGCCACGGTTGAGGCAGAGATGCGGAGCGAGATCGATCGCCTTCTGGTCGAGCACAAGACACCACTCGAGATGGCGGTTCGCATCCGTTGCCATCCAAAGATGCGCGTGACGGCTCCGAGCAAACAGAAGGCAGCCGTCCGTGCCGCCGCCGCTTACGGCGGCGCACTGGTGGAGAGCCGGTATTTCCCCGCGGGCAAGGGCGAGGAGGCCGAGAAGTGGCACGCCAACAACGCCAAGGCGGTCATGCGGCTTCTGCAAGCCAGTGGCACGGACGGCTGGCAGGACGGATCGCCGGTGCCCGGCAGACGGCTGTGGCGCGACGTACCTGGTGATCACATTCTTCGGTTCGTTCGGACATACCGCTTCCATGAGAAGTCCACCGACGCAGCGGCCGGCTTGATTTCCGCATACATCGAGAAGCGGATGGATACGGGTGGTCTGACGGCTTGGAACGTTGGTGTCCTCGGCGTCGACCCTGCACCGAATGCATCGAAAGCAGGCTCGAGCCCCAAGAAGGTGGAACTCCCTGGAGGTGACGTCGTCGGAACCGTGGTGCGTACGCGGTTGACCGCCAATCGGTACGACGACGTTGCCGACATCAAGACTCTGACCGGCTCTCGCGACGAGGGTCTCGATCTCAAGCTCGACAAAGTGCCTGCCGTCAATCGGACCATCCTGCAGAACGAGCGCTCCAAGCAACAGCCCGAGAAAGGATTGGTGCTACTCTACCCGATCGATGCGGAGTCCAAGGCGACGAAACAGGACCGCGCGGACCTGAACATTGTCGGCCCCGCCGTCGTCTGGGGAGGGGCACTGGTGTTTCCCAAACCCATCGGCGGGCAGGACGTCGAGGTCGAGTACGACTACCTGGCTGCCGACCTGTCACGGGTTTTCCCCGCAGCGACCGACGAGGAGCCGGAGGACGTTTCCGTCCTCGACCAGGACCTGGACACCGACGTTCCGGCGGCTGCGCCGTGACAGGTGCACGCAACAGCCAGGAGGCAGCGCTCCGACGGACGCTGGAAGGTCTCTGGAGGGAGCTCGCCGAAAACCAGTCGGCCAGCGACGACAGGACATTGCAGAGTATTGAGCTTGCGCTTCCTACACCCGCCGGACCGTTGCGATTGGCGTCGGACTCGTACGGGCTTCCGCACTTGCTAGTGCCGGTGGCAAAAGACACCAAGGACGTCGAGGACAGGCGAAGTTCGGGAGTACACCTCACGACACGGACTTTGCTAGCCGACGACGAGATGGTCCGGTTCCTCGACCTGGAGTGCAGGCGAACGGCTCTCACTGGCGTCTTCATGGGCCTGGTGGCAGACATCTGCACGGTCCTCGCCGGGACGGAGTTCGCGCCGGAACAAGCGGTGCCGGAAGCGCTGGAGGCATGGCGTGAACTCCTCGGCGGCCGGCCGCAGTGGACCCCGCAGCGGCTCGCCGGCCTTTATGGCGAGCTCCTCGTGTTGGAACACCTCCTGGCCGTCGACCCAGGGGCGGCTGACACCTGGACCGGCCCGACCGGAGCCGCTCAGGACTTCCGCACCCACCCCAACGCCATCGAGGTAAAGACGACGACGTCCGTCCAGGGCCGGCTGATCCACGTTCACGGGCTGGAGCAGCTCGTCCGACCGCCAGCGGGATCGTTAAGGATCGCCTGGTTTCGGTTGAAGGCGTCGGCGCCAGGTGTCTCGGATGACGTCCCGTCGATCGTAGAACGTTGCCTCGCAGCAGGTGAACCCCGCACGATCCTTTCCCGCCTCGATCGGCTGGGACTTCCAGCTCTGTCGTCGTCCGAGATCCGGGCGGCGAGCTTCTCACTCATTGATCAACGCCTGTTCGAGGTCGACGAGGCCTTCCCGAGCATCACGCCGGCCAGCTTCTCATCCGGAGTGGTTCCGGCAGGCGTCAGCGGCGTCGAGTACTATATTGATCTTGACACGGTCGCATCATTGGCCGGGGACCTGCATCAAGCGGTGAGACAATTTCTGGGGGCACGGTGACGAGGCCCGGATGGTACGCCCAACCGTTCCGGGCCGACGGCGGCATAACCGCGGAAGGTCTCCGGAACCAGCTGGGGCGGCCGACCCTGTCGGTGTTGACCGTGCTGGTCCGTGAGTCGGCCCAGAACAGCTGGGACGCAAAGACGTCTGCCGCCGTATCGTTCAAGCTGGATCTGATCACGGTGTCGCCAGCACATCGGCAAGCGTGGGTGGAGCTCCTTGCGCCATCCGCGCCGACCGATCCCGCAGCTGCCCGTACGCTCCCCGCGCTGTTCCGCAGCTCCACGATCCGATATCTTGCGGTCTCAGACCGAGGCACCTCTGGATTGGGCGGACCGACACGATCGGACGTCTACGCGGAGCCCAACCAGCGCGGATGGTTGTCATTCGTGCTAAACAGCGGGGAGCGACAGGACGTCGACGGTGGCGGCGGTACATATGGATACGGCAAGGGCGCCTTCTTCCTCGCGTCCCGGGTCGGGACGGTGCTTATCTACACGCGGTTCCGTGAGGGAGATCAGTTGCGTTCCCGGCTGATCGGCTCAGCGCTGCTGAGCTCGACCACCGTGAACGGGGTGCCGTACACCGGGCGGCACTGGTGGGGCCTGCCCGGCCCGGACCATTGCGATCCCCTGTCGGGTCAGGATGCCGACGTCACGGCGCGCCGTCTGGGACTGCCTGGGTTCGAAAAGAACGAAACCGGCACCACCGTGGTGGTAATCGATCCGGATCTCTCGGATCCTTCACTGCCCGACGACGACGCCGACGAAATGTCCACTGAAGCTGCCGGGCGTTACCTGGCGGATGCTGCAGCGTGGAACCTGTGGCCCGTGACCCTTGCCGACCGCGCGGTTCGTATGCACGTCTCGGTCTCGGCACACGGCGTGCGTGTCCCCGTCCCTTCCGAACACGACGACGCCGTCCTGGCCAACTTCGCCGCGGCATATCGGACGGCAATGGGCGAACGCGCCACGGCGCTGTTCTGTATGAGGCCGAAACAGGAGCTGGGTCGATTCGGCCATCAGGACACGTTCGGCGCGAAGGTGACGTCACCGGCTGCGGCCGAGCTGGGCCTAGTCGGTTCGCCTCATCACGTGTGCCTCATGCGGTTGCCGGATCTGGTCGTGCAGTACCTACCGGGTCAGACCAAAGCTCATCCCGATGTCGGATATACCGCGGTCTTCAAGGCGAACGATGAACTGGACTCGACCTTCTCGAAGTCGGAGCCACCAACGCACGATGGTTGGGTCGATGTCCAGTTGACCGGGCGCGACGCGACCTTCATTCGGGTGGCGCGTAAGCGAATGCTGGAGCAGTGTTCGGCCATCGCGGGGCCGAAGACGCAAGGCTCGCAGGCCATTGCGGTACCGGTCGGCAGCATCGCACAGCGGCTGGGTTTTCTCCTCTCCAGTGTGGGCGGCACCGGCGCGGCCGACTCGAACCCGGCTGGCGATGGTGCCATCTACGGCTGGGCAGAATCCCGCTTTGCGGCTCCGACCGGCAGTGGTTCCGGCGCCGTAGCGCCGAGGCATGGACGCCGCACAACGTCCGCGCCTCGGCGCCAGTCCAGGCCAATGCTTGTCGGCTCCCCCTTCTTCGCCTCGCACGCGGGCCGAGCCGTCCTGGTCCAAAAGGTCCGCGTGTCCGGCCCGACTACGCTTAGAGGCTCCGCTTCGGTGTTCACTGGAGAGGGATCACTGGAAACCACCAGACCGGCCGGGGGTGCCGTTCCTGAAGTGTTGGGCTGGCGTCTGGACGGCAATGTGACGCTCGGTGATCTCGTCGAGGTAGACGAGGGCACGAGCGAGTGTGAGCTGTTGGTGTTACCGGTGGTGGATGCGGCCGTGGACGTTGCAGTGGAGACGATCCCGCAATGAGCGGGCGGGCGTACCCGTATCGGACAGCCAACGACCATGTGTCGGGAGATCCGTGGGTCCACACGGACGAGGGGGTTCCCGCGGCTGATCATTCACCGAGCTGGGACTACGGCACGCTGCTGCACTTCGCTCGGCGCGTGACCGTCGACGTACCGGCGCTCCTGACCGACTGTGGGTTCAACGGGACCGTGTCACTCGCCATGAACGTGCGGTACTGGCCCTCGACTTCGCTGCTGCGGCGCTCCGCAGCACAGGTACCGCTCCGATGCGACGGCATGTCCGGGCAGATCGAGACGATCCTCGAGGTCGAGATCCCCGGCACGGATCTCGCTGGCGCCCTCACGCTGGAGACGACAATCGCGCTGGCCGCAGGAGGCGGGGGTTCGGACCCGTTCGTCGCGCACAGACCAGGCAGCGTGCTTTGGCGTGATCACACCTCGATCCGGCTGGAAGGCAATGCAGGTCTTCTGCCGGTGGCGCCGGTCAGCTTCAAGAACCAGGGTCTGCCGGAACAAGCCGCCTGGTACGTGAGCGTCGACTCGGCCGAGTGGGGCAGCGCGGCGATGGGCAACCTGCTCGTCCTGCTCAACGACGACAACGATCAGGTCAGCGAGGCCGTACGAAAACCGAGGGACCCGCGCGCCGCGGTCCTCTGGGACGCCCTCACGGTGGACGTGGTGTACGACCTGGTCGGTCGGGCGTTGGAGGACGACGAATTCCCTTCGGAAGACGAGGTGACGTACCGCGACGGGGAGGTGACGACCGCAGCTTTGGTATACGGCCTGATCAGGGCTTTCCTGAAAATGCCGAACGAGACGCTAACGGATGCCACCGACCGTCTTCGGGAGGAACGCCGGCGCGACCCGTCACGGCTGCGCGCCAACGTGCAGAGCAGCCTGTTGTTCCCGGGAGGCGGAACGCCGTGAGCATTCTGTACCCGCGGCTGCTGCCGGGTGAGGCCGAACGGTTGTTCGCGAGTCTGCACGGTCGAAAGC
The DNA here is from genome assembly GCF_002573675.1 of Micromonospora sp. WMMA1996. Lineage (NCBI taxonomy): Bacteria > Bacillati > Actinomycetota > Actinomycetes > Micromonosporales > Micromonosporaceae > Micromonospora > Micromonospora sp. WMMA1996. The sequence goes on from NZ_PDHU01000001.1 coordinate 300,332, forward strand.
CTGAGGAAATTACCCGTCTCGCGAACGTCGCATCGGAACGGGCTGTCTACGCCGCCACCGGCGGCACGCGCGTCAGTCGGGACGAGTTGCGGCTCCTCGCAACCGAACTGGAAAAGTTCGCCACGGTCAACGGCTTCCCGCACTCGCCCACGACGGCAGGCAGGAACGAATTCGATCGAATGACCGCTCGTCACCTGCACGAGCGGTCCGGCATGGTTCCGGGCGAGGCGTCGCAGCGCCAAGTATGGGCGTTTCTCGCGCTCGTATTGGTGCCCCATGTCTGCGCGTGGCGATTCCCGATGCGAGATGGCGCTTATCTAGCGGATCGATTCAAGGGAACAGACCTCACCAGGCACACCCTAGCGAGGCTGTGGACCCGGGCCCACGTCCTCTACGACCCGTCGCTGCCGGAGCCTTACGAGCTGCTCGCAGGGCTCGGAGAGGCGGATCTGGACCATGTCATGGCGCGCCGGCGCTCGGTGGCGGCGACGCCTGCGTTGGTTCGCGCCATCGTCCGGGCACATGTCGAGGACAGCCGGACGAATGCCGGCGTACCCGCCAGAGCGGTGCATCGCGACTCGTTGCGGCGCCTTCTCCGATTGACGGCCTTCCTCGACCTGGACTGGATGCCTGAGGAAGACCTTTTGGAGCTCGTCAGGGAGCAGCGCCGCGAGTCGAGACGCCTGATCGCCGAAACGGGTGTCAGCGTGGCCGACCTAGAGGAGTCCGGGTCCTGAGACCGCGCCGGCTGTTGCTCGACCCGCCCCAGGTAGGTTGGACTCATGGTGGCGCACCCGCCCGTCCCGAGCTCGCCGGACGTGTCCAGACGCATGAGCCGCCAGCGACGCCGCGACACCGCACCCGAGATCTCGATTCGGCAGCTACTGCATGCCCAGGGGTATCGCTACCGAGTAGCCTGGCCGATTCCGGGTCTACGCCGGCGAACCGTCGACATAGCGTTCACTCGAGCACGAGTGGCCATCTTCATCGACGGGTGCTTCTGGCATTCGTGTCCCGAGCACAAGACCAGTCCGGCCGCTAACGGTGACTGGTGGTCGGCGAAACTCGAGATGAACCGTGTGCGCGACTCGGAGACTAATGCCCACCTCGAGGCGTTGGGTTGGTCCGTCCTAAGAATCTGGGAGCATGAGCCTCCCGCCGACGCGGTCGCTCGCATCGCCGGACTGATTGGCGAGCGTCGCGCAGCCTTTTCAGCCTGAGGCATCAGCGAGGCTGCTTCAATCGTTCAACACTGATTCCTGCGGCGCCCCTGAGATCCGTTCGTCCAGGGCACCCGCAACGTGCCGTCCAATGGCCGCCGCGAGCTCGACAGGAACGGCGTTGCCTATCTGACGAGCAATCTGCAGCTTGCTGCCGCACCACCTGAACTGGTCATCGAACCCTTGCAGTCTAGCGGCCTCGTAGTGGGTCAGCGCCCTGTCCTCAGAAGGATGCAGGTAGCGGCCCTTTTCCGGCTTGAAGAACTCCGTCCGAATGGTCACCGACGGCTGGTCCCACCTGAGGCGCCCCATGACGTCCATTGCGCCGGTCGTGTGCTTCAGCCAGCAGGGCGACTTGAGGTGATCAGGAAGGTTGAATCGGTTGCCACCAGCAGGGATGTGCTTGAACCGCTCCAGAGAAATGTCCTCGTAGCGACGCGTGATATGCAGCTCATGACTGAGGAAGGGCCCACGCATCGACCTGTTGAAATGAGTTACGGAACGGGCCGGCAGGCTCTGTTGATCTCCGGGTACGTAGTGCCGCACGCCATCTAGCGCCTGTCTGACAGTCTTCCAATGCTCTCGACTCAACTCTGGACTCGGGATCTCGATGGGCTCCAGCCCCCGGTGCGTGCCGATGACAATAGCCCGGCGCCTAACTTGCGACGAACCAAAGGCAGCAGCCACAACGACGCCTTCTCTGAGTTCGTAGTCGCGAAGCGCCCCGGTCCCTACGACGGCCTTCATCTGCTGGTACTGGTGACTGTCAAGGAACCTGTCGACGTTCTCGATCACGAAGGCCAACGGCTTGATCATGCCGAGTGCGCGCCAGTACTCGCGCCAAAGCTCATTGCGGGGGTCGTCGTCGAGTCGCTTGCCCAAGTTAGAGAAGCCCTGGCAGGGAGGGCCGCCCACGACCACGTCCGCCTCTGGAACTTGCCCTCCATCCAGCCACTCGGCGATGTCACCATGATGGATATGCTCGGAGCCGAAATTCTCGGCGTAGGTGGCAGCTGCAGCCAGATCGATCTCGACTGCGCCAACAGGCTTGAATCGCCCGGTCTTCCGAAGGCCCTCCGTAAGCCCTCCACATCCGGCGAAGAGGTCCACGACGCGGAAGATCTTCGGCATGGCTGTACCCTAGCCGGCCGTAACGTTCCTAGCCAACGCGGCTTGCCAGACGACTCGCGATCTTAGACAACAGCGCAGGCAGTCAGGGCGCCCTTGCATCGATTTCCCCCTATGAAGTGGCTTCGCGGATGTCGGGTGCTCATCGCGGCCAGCACCTACGGTGCCACCTGCCGACGCCCGCTCTCGATCCGGATGTACCGCGATGTCCGGCTCACCGGAGAGATTCGGCGAGCGCAGGCGGCCAACTACGGCGCCTACGGGGCCCGCAAGGTGCGGCTGACGCTCAACCGTAAAGGCATTACGGTGGCCCCGTGCACCGTCGAACGCCTGATGCGGCAACTGAGGCTCCGTGGGTTGGGGCCGGGCAAGAACCGAAGCACCGCGATCAGCGACGAACACGACACGTGGCTGGCGGACCTAGTGCAACGCAAGTTAACCACCGACCCGGCGGTTGTGGGTCGCCGACTTCACCTACGTGCCCACCTGGTCCGGGATGGCCCACGTCGCGTTCGTCATCGCCGCCTGCTCCCGCCGTATCCTCGGCTGCTGGGCAACCACCAGCATGAAGATCAGCCTCGTCCTCGACGCCCTGGAGATGGCGATCTGTCGCCGGCTGCCACCGCACCAGTGACCTGACCGGGCTGGTGCACCACACATCGATGCGACCGCCGGGCTGAACTCAATCAGTGGATGCGACAACGGCTTGTTCGATCGCGGCTAGCTCGTCGGGCTGGCCGAGGAATGCCTGTACGACTTTCTTGTCGAGGTGGTTGCCGTTCGTGTGCTTGCGTCCCGTGCGTGGAAGCCGCGATACCAAGTCGCCGGTCTTCCGCTCCACGCCGGCCGGGTTGCGGAAGCCCGGCGGGCGCATCTCCAGCGGATGGATGGCTGTGCTCTGCAGCAGCCGGGACAGTTCAATGGCCCGACTGTCCTCCTGCGCCACAGTCCGCCACCTGCTTGCCTCCACCAAGGCACAGGCCAACACAATCTCGTCCCACGTCCAGTCCGCATCCAGGAGCCGCACCGTGAACCCTAGGGCCCGCAGCAGCGCAGCAACCATCCGCTCTGCGCCTAACAAGTCCTTCGACCGCCACGACCCGTCACCGCTCACACCATGGGCACGGCCGACGATGGCTTTGGAGTCGTAGAGCCGGCCTTCGATGTCAAGGAAGTCGTGCTTCGCCCGGCCGAAGGCAGCTGCCCTCAGGAACTCCCTCGTCCAACCCTGTCGAACTCGGCGACCGCGGCGAGGACAGCCTCTCGCGTCACAACGTTGTACGCCACGGCGCCGACGGTAGCCGCCGCCCGAACCCGTCGCGACGGTCTCCTCTCGCCAGACGGCAAACGGCGCCATGTCCTCCGCCTGGATAGTCGCTAGCCTCAAGCGGCGCGGGGTCGGCCGTTAGTACCGCGACGAGCGTTACGCTGCGGTACGCGTCGTAGCGGCGCACCTGGTAGTCGTCTCAGGCCGACTTGTCCCTTGGCGGTCTGGAAGCACTCCTCGATAGCCCACCGCGTGCCGGACACGCGGATGAGTTCCTCGTCGCCGGTGTCGGCCGGTCCGTAGCACAGGTAGTAGGCGCGCTCGGTGAGGTCGGTGATCGACCGGCGGATGAGCAGCCAGCGGGTGAATCCGTGGTCGGCGAGGCCGGTGTCGGGCAGGATGGCCACGGCCCAGTCGAACAGACGGGGCCCTGTCGGCGTACAGGTGAACGGGACCAGCCGCGTACGACCGAACGGAGCCAGTCCGCCGTACCCGCGAACGCCCCTCATGATCAGGACGACTTCGACATCGATCAGTTGGTCCAGGGGCCGACAATCGGCCCGGCGAGGGAGACCAAGCTCGCGCTCACCCAATCCGCCGGAGTCGACGCGGCCCTCGACGAGTGCGGCGGTAGTGGGTCGAGACCAAGACGACCCGCACGGCAGCCGCGCAGCGGCGAGGAGCGGAAGCGGCGCGGTAGTAGGGGCTATCCGGCTGCCTTCACGGCAACGACATGCGCCAGCCGGGGCCTGGGCCGCGGGTAGGAGGCTGGCCCCGTTCATCCGTACCTACCTGGCCCCGTTCACCCGTGCGCCGACAGGCCCCTTAGCGCCGGCGTCGCAGCTGCGCCGTTTCCAAGCTGGGGCTGGGGCAGCGGCGCCCAGTTCATCGGCGCGGGCGCTGCCGCCGTCGGTCGGGATTTTCTGGCTGCAGGCCACGGCCAGGACGTAGGCCATGCGGCGGCCTTGCAGCCACAGCCGAAACTTGCGGTCCTTGCCGTAGGCCTCGTCGGCGGTCACCCACCGGGCCGGCAGCCCCGCGTCCAGCGCGCGGCGCAGCACCTGCAACCCCAGTGCCGGCTTGGTCGCGAACCGCACCTTCACAGGTACCGCGGCTTCGGTCCGCCGGGCGTCATCGGCGTACCAGCCCTGCGGCAGATGCAGCTCCCGGTCGACCAAGGTGCGCCCATACGCGGACGCGAAGGCCAAGAACACCCCGAGCTGGCAGTTCTCGGTCCGGCCGGCGGTCCCGGAGTACTGACGTTGGACGCAGGCGGACTTTGTTCCCTCGAGCCCGTCTCATCGATGATCAAAACGGCGTCAGGGTCGCCGAGATGCTCCGCGACGTAGTCGCGTAGGTCACCGCGGACCGCGTCGGCGTCCCACGCCGTCCTGTCAAGCAGGCGTTGCATGGCGTAGCAGCATCGGCATGCTCATCCCAATCGAGTTCGAGCGGGCGTCCATGGTGGCATGAGATCCACTAATCCGACTCCGGTCAACCCGGGGCAGGCCAGCCTTGTTGGCTTACCGGTCCACCACTCCTCGTACCTGACCCAGCACGTCGTCGAGCAGTCCGCGGAGGTTCCCGCCGCCGAGGACGAGCTGACGGTCCAGCAGCCGGTTGGCGGTCTCGCACGATGTCTCGCTGACGAGCGCGCACCCGTGGCAGGCGGACAGGTTCAGCTGGGATACGCCTTGCCGGTCGCTTTCAATGCATACGGGGTCGTTCGAGCAGACGTCCGCGTCCCCGAGAGCCGCCAGTAACAGCGGAAGGATCCGATCGGGTTCGCCGAGGCGGACAAGGCCGCCGAGTGTTCCCTGTGCGTCTCCGGCGGCCGTGTAGATGAGGATGCCAGCGGTGCGATCGGGGCGATCGGTGTTGGCGTAGATGCGTTCCTGGAGGGAGGCGGAGGAGTAGCCGCTGGCGAAGGCGAGTCGTCGGATCAGCAGGTGTGCGATGGTGTGCAGCGCTATGTATCGCGGCTCCGGGACGTCGAGTCGGTCCGCCCAGGGGCTGCTTTCTCGCCGATCGATCAGGAGCTTCGCTCGGGCCTGGATTTCGGGCCGGCTCTCCCATTCGGCGATGCGGGCCTCGTCGAAGCGGAGGAAGATTCCTTCACCGAACATCTCGACGGCGGGATAGACCGGCTTTCTCCCACGGTCTGGGCCGAGGTCCGCGCTGATGAAGTCGGCTTGGGCCGTGTGGCGTCTGAAGCCTTTGAGCGCGCGTACCTCGCGTACGCGCCGAACCTGGCCGACGGCGACCAGCCGGTCGGTGAGAGCCGGGGGCCATGCGCCGTCGGATGGGATCCTCCAGCCGTCAACAATGAAGTCGCCGCCGCTGTGGTCTCTTCCGTTGTCGAGCTTGTTCAGGAACGCGGCCCATTCGCCGTCCTTTAGCTCCAGGAGCGGGGCGTCGTCGGGCTCGTCGTCACCTGCGGCCAGTCGCAGCACGTCGTCCTTCGAGACGCCGAGCTCGTCGGCGATCCAGCCGGCCACCATGTCCGCCTGTGGGCCACCATTGTCCGCGACCACCCTCTCGAAGTAGACGTGGCTGCGGATCTCGTCCTTCTTGCCAATGAACTGCGGTACCTCCTCGGGTATATCGAGCGCCGAGAGCCGCTCCGCGATGTAGTTGCCGGTGGCGCCGCGCTGGACGGCCTTTAGGTGGTGCTCGCACGGGTCTCCGGTGTTCTCGTCCTCCCATGGTTGTTTGCCGTCGCATCGGAAGCCGTCGCGGTGTAACGAGTCCTTCCCTGTCAGGTCGGACAGGGCGCGGTCTCGTTTGCAGCCGTTGCAGACGACGCGAAGCGATGTCAGGCCTTCGCCGTGACGCGAAGAGCGAACGAACCGGAGTTCCTTGTACGCGCGGCAGTGCCGTACCGCCTCGGTCATGCCGGCGTCGTGCCCACGGTGCGCCCACTTGAACCAGTGGATGTCCTGCAGGTGGCTGCCCTGCTCGCAGATCGCGACGTACCGCATCGGTACGAGGGTGCCGCCGCAGTCACACTTGTTGGTCCAGCGGCCCTTGTTCTTGCCGGTAAGCATGGACAGCTTCGTGCAACGCTCGCAGAACCGCCACTCCGGGAACCGGAAGTACAGCAGACTCGCGGTCTCCTTGGCCGCTCGTCCGGCGTGTGCCGGTGGTTGCCGCAGGACACCCCCACGCAGTTTCGCCGAGAGTCGCTCGCAGCTGACCTCGGGAGCGCGTTTGCGATCCCACCAGGAGGTGTCGGGTGCGATCAGGGACTCCCCGCGCACGTCGACGATTGCTCCAACGCCGAAAGGGCTGATCGTCTCGGACAGCCGTAGGTCATGCACGATGGGTTCCATGCCGGACCTCCTCCATCGGCTCGCGTACATGGACGGCGACGTTCGGTTCGACCGAGCGCATCGAGTCGGCGACCAGCCAGCCCTCGCCGCTCTGCTCGAACCGTTTGAGAAGGGCCCGCTCGTCCGCCTTGCCACGTTCGTATCGCAAACTCGTGCCTTCTTCTCGAGCGGATCTGGCGCGGCGGTCCCAATCACGCAGCAGCCGCCACAGCTCCTCTTCGGTCTCGTCGGCCTCGATGCGATCCGATCGGCTGACAAGAGAGACGAAGGCGTCGACCAGGTGTTCGACCGTGTGGCGCATGTCCTCGTCGTCGAGGTCGAGGCGAGACGCCCCGTCGTTGGCTGCCAGAGCCGTGATGGAGTGCCGTAGGAGCGCCACCAGGGCGCCACCTATGGACCGGGTGCGGGAGGCCAGCGACCAGGGTGTCACGCTCGTCGGTTCGACGTTGCGGTAGAGGGCTTCGTGGTAGCCGCGGAACGTCTCAAAATGCGATCGGTCGCGTGCCCGGTTCGACCGGAACAACGTGGTGACTATGCCGTTGTTGCGGCCGCGACCGACGCGGCTCGTGGCCTGGATGTATTCGGCGGTGGTCTTGGGCTGGCCGACCATCAGCATCAGCGCGAGGCGAGGAATGTCGATGCCTACCGACAACATGTTGGACGACAGCACGATGTCGACAGCCTGATCGGTCTTGTCGATGCTCTGCGCGAGTTCCCGCAGATCGTTGGGAAGCTCCTCCGGCCCCCGGCGACTGGTCAGTTCGAGGACGCGGTCGGCGCGCACCGGGCGGAACGGCAGCTTCAGACGGTCGGCGCGTGGTTCGAGTCGTCCGTTGACGTCGTCGACGACCAGGGTTCCCGTCCGGCCGAGCTCGCGCAGGCTGTTGTGATACATCACGGCGGTCCAATAGGAGTCGCGCGTCGCGCCCGTGTCCTGCTTCTGGGCGAGGACCTCCGGTATCTCGATCAGCGGAGCGGCCGTGGAGATGACGGCGGACACCTGAGACAGCGACTGCGGCATGAGGCCGACGTAGAGGCGCCCTTCACCGCTCTCGACCGGTTCGGAGAAGAAGGTCTGATCCCCGTCGAGGCCGGCCGGGGGGTAGAGGGCGACGTCACGCCCGTACAGTCCCTGGACCTGTTCCTGTGATGCGCGGATGGTCGCGGTCGATGCGATGATCTTTGGTGGCGTGCCGGATCTGCTCAGTAGCATCTGGATGACGGCGTCGAAGACGGCAACTGTGGTACCGAGCGGTCCGGACAGCAGGTGCAGCTCGTCCTGGATGATCATCGACGGTTGACGGAACGGTGTGTCCAGGCCGAGCAATGTTCCGGCGTTGGGCCGGAACTGCAGGCGTGCGAACTTGTCGACGGTGGCGAGCAGGATGGTGGGCGGTTCGTCGTAGAGGACCTCGTCGACGACGGCGACGGGGAGCTCGTCGTGGAACGGACAGCTTCCATCGGTGCAGTGGATGACGACGTCCTTGCCGACGAGCCGCATCCCGTACAGGGTCTTGTCTGCGGACTGTTTCCTTGGCACCAGCGCGGCGCCGCACCACGGGCAGCTCTCGACCTGGAAGCTGTTCGCCTCCTCCGGCCGTGCGGCCTTGTGCAATCGGTCGAGTGCAGCCTTCGCCTCGCTCCTCTTGCCCGGTGTCACCTCGTTACCCACCCACAGGCCGATGGAGAAGCGGGTCATGCCCTTGGCTCGACCGCGGTCACGGCGTAGCAGTTCCATCGCGCAGATCAGCGACGCCGCCCGTTGAAACTGCTGGGCGGTGAGCAGCCGCAAAGTGTAGCGGGTGATCACCGCGGTGCCGCCGCCTGCGACACCGTGCGCGAGCCGTCGACGGAAGATCTCAATTGCGGCCAGGCCCAGGTATGCCTCCGTCTTGCCTCCGCCGGTGGGGAACCAGATCAAGTCGACCAGTTCCCGGTCGTCGTGGGTTCCGTCCACGGTCGATGCCAGGGCCACCAGCAGGAAGCCGAGTTGGAACGGGCGCCACTGCGGCTCGCTCGGATCCCTGCCGTCACGCACCGCCGTCTGACGCATTTGTAGTCGCATGGCCGCCATGCCGAGCGAGAAGGCCGTTCTCAGCGTCTGCTGCCGATCGTCGCGGAGCAGGTCGACACCGGCTCGCATCCGGTGAAGAGCCGCGCGGGCGCGGTCGGTGATCGCTCGTGCGACGTGGGCGTCCGCGCCGAACGCGGTCGTGGAGTCCTCCTGCTGCTGGACCCATACCTCGAACGCGGCGACGAAGGCGTCGAGCGACGGTAGGACCTCAGCGGGGTGTGTGTCGATGCGTGCGAGATGGTCGAGGCCCAGAGCCTCGGCCTCTGCGGTCCCCGCTGCGAACCCGGTCGTCGCGACCGCGGGCACCACGAACGCGGGCACGGGCTCGAGGCGGACCGCCGTACAGGCGTTCCCGGACAGGTCCCAGTCGGCGGCCATGCCGTGTCCGACGGCGTAAACCTTCTTGTCCCTGAACCGCAGCCGTAGCTCCGCCGCCTCACTGTCCAGGTCGACCGCGGTCGACCCCCGATACTCCAGGATCCGACCGTCGACTGCGGGTTCGACCCTGAGCGCCACCTGGAACAGCATCGACTCGATGTCGAGCCGGTCATTCCCGGTGGACTGCTTGCGTATCCGGGCGTGCACCGTCACCAGATGGGCGTCGCCGTACCGGCGCCACCGCGATCCGACCTCGATCGGGACCTCGCCCGCCTGAAGCTCGTGCAGTGGTCTGTGAGGGCCGAGTTTGATCGCGTCGAGCCGGAACGGCCTGCGCTGCCAACGCGGGGGCCCGTCACCGGTGACAGGCTGATAGGTGCCACCGGACAGATCACAGGTCACTGCGGGCCGGTCGGTGACGAAGGAGATCGCGACGGAGGAGGGCCGCCAATCCTCGGCGAGCGGCACACCGGCGCCGTCCTCCTCCACGTCTCCGGCGGGCACGTCCGATTCGACCGGCGCGCCCGGCTGCGGCTGGTCCGCGGCCGGCACCGCCGAGGCGATCGGGAACAGCATCCCGACGGCGTACTGCCGGTCGGGCAGATTGGTGAGGATCTCCTCCTCACCGGAGTCCGGACCGACGTACGCGTTGCGTAGGTGCGTCAGTGCCGCCTCTTGTGCCTTGGTCAGAGTCACTTCTTCACCAACCGCTGTCGGACCAATTCTTGGAGGCGCCGCCTGTCGTCCTTGGTCACCAATATGTTCAGCGAGACACGCGCCCGGGTCACCGCCACGTAGAAGGCGGCGGTGCCCGCATCGTCGAAGGACTCGGGCAGGTCGCACAGCACGACGCTCTCCGCCTCGAGGCCCTTGGCGTACCGCGGGCTCGTCAGAGTGAAGCCCTGCGGCGTCACGGTCGGCGCGGCCGTGGAATCGGCCTCGATGATCCAGATGTCCTTGCGTCGGACACCGTCGGCCACCAGCTGTTCCGCCACAATCTCGGCGGCGGCGACATCGGCCGCACCGTCAGAGGTGTGCCACCGGACCTTCTCGCCGTGGACGATACCGGGATCGCCGATATCCGCGCCGAGGTACTCCTGAACCATGTGCACGATCGCCTGCGTGTTCCGGACGTTGAGTTCGAGGTCGACCGAGAGGGCCTCGGACGCGACGAGCTCGAACACGTCGTCGTCGAAGCCGCCGTCGACGTGCGACTGGTTGTTCGAGTCGAGGAACATCCGCCAACGGCCGCGGTCGCGTCCGCCGACTACGACCGCGTCGAGCCGGTCCATCATTTCGGCATCCATCAGATCCTGTGCCTCGTCGACGAAGACGACGTCGTACACCTGGTCGGACGTCAGCTGCGTGAATGGCAGGACCGCGATGTCACGGCCGGCGACGTGCGGCGCGAAGAATTGCAGCAGCTCCGGCGAGTGGAAGGTGATCAAAACGGATCGGCCCTCACCGGACTCCTGCTTCGCGGCCTCGACCAGCACCAGGGATTTACCCGTGCCGGCACCACCGAACACCATGACCCGAGGGTTGCGCGCCAACGCGGCCAGCACCCGTGCCTGACCGATGGTGGCACGGTTCTGCTCCTCGATGACCGCACCGCGCTGCGCGTCGATCACCGGCATCCGCGTGAACTCGCCGAACAAACGCGTCCGCAGATCAGCGGCGCGGGCGATCCGTTGGCCAGCGGGTGGTCTGCGGGCGGCATCCGTGATCGTGTCGAGAGCCTGAGTCAACCCCTCGACCGTCATGTCGTCCTTGGCCAACCAATGACTCGGCTGCCACCCCACAGAATGTGGGGGGGTCTCGATGTCCGGGGTGATGACAACGGCCTCGTGCGCGAACCAACCGACACCCTCCTCCCGCAGAATGTCGCGCAGGGCGTACATCGCCGACTGCGCCTGCTCCATCGGCGAGCTCGACAGCTTGTGCCAGTCGTTGCGGCGGTCGATGCTGTACCAGATGCCCTCGTGCCTCCTGACCCCACCGCCCTTGACCTCGACGACGATCAGGCATTTCTTCCACAGCACGACGAAGTCCGCCTCGGCCTGCTGCTTGTAGGCGTGCGAACGCAGCTTCACCGAGTAGAAGGCGACCGCGTCCAGATCACCGGTCACCTCTCGTAGAAGCCGCGCCACCCGACGTTCGGCGTCGCTCTCGGCGTTCTTGAGAATGTCGGTCAGGTCGGGGACGAGGATCACGGCTGATGCTCCTGCCAGAGATCCTCGTACTCGCGGTATCCGAGCATCTCGGTGAGATCACCGAAGTTGTCTGCCATGTCCACGATGAGGCACTCTTCCTTCCCGCCGTTTTTCGGTCCCCGCAGACCTCGCCCGGCCATCTGGATGTAGGCGTTCGGACTGAACGTCGGACGCGCGATGTACAGCGCTCGGACCCCGGGGGCGTCGAAGCCCTGAATCAGAAGGTCGCAGTTGGCGAGGACTCTGATCTGACCGTTCTTGAACCTCTCGATGATGTCGCGGCGCTCCTGCCTGCCCGTCTGCCCGCTGACGGCCGCAGCGGTGACGTCGCGATACCGAAGGGTCGCCGCTAGCACCTGCGCTGAGAGGACGTTCGGAGTGAACACCAGTACCGGCCAGTCCGGGTCCAGGCCCAGAATATGGTCGACGAGTACCGACATGCGGGCCTGGTCTCGGCCGATACGATCCATGACGGACTGCTTGAGCCTGCGCAGGCTCGTGGCGTCCTTGCGCTCGTCCGGCTGCAGATCGACGTGGATGCCCGGCAGTACCCGGTGTCGAACCCGCGCCAGCACACCGAGTTCGGCGAGCCTGCGGTAGGCGTTGTCCTGCTCGAACGCCTCGAGTTTGCGGCCACCGAAACGACTCACGAGCGCCTTGGTGGCGGACTCGGAGGCGCCCTTGAACGGTGTCGCGGAGAGTCCGACCAACGGGCGTTCCCAGCCACGGCCGGCCACGCCCAGCCAGTTCAAAATCCGGGTGTACCGCTCGGATCCACCGGCCCGGTGCCCCTCGTCAATGATCACGGCGGAGGCCTGCCTCAGCCAGTCGTAGTCGGGGTCACGGATAACGCCGACGTCGAGTTCGGCGTCGGTGGCGACGATGAAGCTGAACTCCGTGTCCGGCTCATGAACGTCGTTGCCCTCCCAGAGGCGTCCAATGGTCAGTGGACGCTCGTCCCCCAGGCCCCGCCACACCAGGCTGGTCGTCTGCACCGCCTGCTCGCAGAGCTCCTGCGACTGCGCTATCCACAGAACGGGGCCCTGGAGGCGATCCTCCATGAACAGCCGCAGCACAGTCTCCGTCGCGACGCGCGTCTTTCCCGCCCCGGTCGGAAGTTCCACCATCGCCTTACGGTGACGACCGTTTGCATCGCGGAGCGTGACGACGTCGCGGAGCTGGGCGCTGATGTCCTTTTGAAATGGGTGCAGTTCATTGAGCCTCACCGCACCGGGGACGACGAACTCCTGCGGTTGGCGTTGATTCCGGCGTCCCGCGTACTCGGGACCGAACCCCATCTTGCGCAACCAGGCGATCGTGGTAGAACGACCTGCCCACTCGGTAGGAACGTCGGTGAAGCCCTCCTGTCGGAAGTTCGTCGCAAGCTGCCTGATGGAGTCCGAGCCGAAGACGGTCAAGAACAGCTCGGCGACCGAGGTTTGTTCGTGAATTAGTTCCTGAGCTTCGAGTGCCTGCCACAAGCCGGTCGGCAGCGCCTCCCGCAGGTCGTCCGGGCCGAAGTAGATGTCGAGCCGTTCGGCGTCGTCCCGGGCGGCCTTGGCACGCTGACGCTGCTCTTCGAGTTTATGATTGAGGCCGGTCTTGAGTACCTGCTCACGCTCAGCGCTGATCAAGCGTAGGTCGAAAGCGTCGTTGACGAACGAGAGCAGCCGCGGCTGATCGGCATCACTGCGAGCGGTGAGACTCAACCCGTCGAGATGCCAGTCCAGAGCTTGGTCCTCGACGCCGTCTTCCGTGGTCACCCGCTTAATGATCTGAACTGCTCGGGTCAGAGTCGCGTTCTCAACCTTCCTCGCCACGGTCGTTGTGCGCAGTCCGGTAAAGACGTCGACGATCGGCACCCTGTCCTGCTCGCCCTCGACCATGATCGAGAAGGCGAAGCTGTCCTCGAACCGACGACAGCCGACCACCTCCACCAGCTCCGCGGTCTGCTCGGGATGCGCGCGAAGGTAAGGGCGCTGACGCGAGGAGAGGAACGCCTCCTGCTCGTCGGAGGTCGCGAGGTACACCGCCGCTGGAGGCCTCGACTCGGTTCGACGCCCGATCTTGGCGGGGATCGCCGGGGCGTGCGCACCGGGATAGGCGATCCGTGACACGGCGAGGGTGAACTCGACGAGCACGTCGTCGGAGATGCCCGGCGGGAACAGCGGCTCGGCGAGCGCCTTCTTCAGCACAGGACCGGGCAGCGTGGCGAGTTCGTCCGGCAGCTCCAGCGTGTCGGCGACCTGTGAGGGTCCCCGGAACAGCGGAAGCAGTCTCTCGTAACGGACCAGTGACGGCGCGGCGACCTCACAGGGCGGCAGGAACCCACGAGTCGTGTTGACGAGTCCGGCCTCGTCGGCCGCCCATCGCACCGGCGAATGCACGGTGTAGGTGATGCCCGAGTCGATGTCCTCGCACGTCCAGGTGAGATCCCCAGCCTGCAGCAGCGCGGTGGTCCAGTGTGCACGTAGTTGGGCCGAGGCGCCGGCGTCTCGCAGGATGAACAGCATGGAGAACGGTCCCGGCCCGGCACCGTGAAGCAGTTCGACACGTTCGACCGGACGCTCACCCGGACCCTGTAACGCGTTGAGCTGCTCCAACAACCATCCGACGTAGTCGTCGAGGCGCGATTCATCCTCGACGGAATAGCTCCTCACCGGATCGCAGACGACGCCGAGAGCATGGGCCGCCTGTGGCAGACAGCGCTTGCGGTCCAACGCCTTGACGCCCGGCACGCAGGACACGTCGGCATCGACGTCAATCACCTGTCTCGCCCACGCCCAGCCTCCGTCACGCGTCGGTACCTTGACCGTGTCCGAGTGGCCTTCGAGGGTCTTCGCCGCGACGTTGACGGGCAGTGCGGTCACGGAATTCCAGAGTTCCGTGTATTCCCGATCGCCGGCCGTTGCAGGGAGCTGCGCGATACGAGCGTTGAGAATGGCCAGAGGGTCGAGGTCTCGGAACCCCGCCTGCCGCAGCAGTCCCTCGACGCCGGGCTGGGAGAGGAAGCCAGGAAGGACGAAAACGGACCGCTCGAATTCGACGCCCTCCTCTCTGCGCAGGAAGACCTCCGTGCTGTCGCTCAGTGCTCGCAGACCTCCGGTGGTCGGGATCACTTTGGCATTCTCGACGCCTTCGATGTTGCGCTGCTTGCACACGAACCTGAAGGCGTTGGCAGCCGACACCGGATCGGCACCCTCCGCCCACTCCCGCAGCCAGGACAGGATCCCACGCTTCGGCATGGCCGCCAACGTCCGCTTCATGTCGTTCTCGGTGGCGTCCAGCCGACTGCCGTGCGCGGCCGCGAACAATTGGCGCAGACGTGTGATCCGCTGCTGCAAGCTGTAGCACTTCCAGTGCGGAACGTCGGATCCAGTGTTCGGAGAGATGATCCATGCCTCGTGGACACTCTCGGGGACGCCGATCGTAAAGTCCAAGGGCTTCAAAGTCTCGGCCCGGGTTAAGCGTCCCGAGGCGTCAGGAACGAGCTCCCGTCCGATCGACTTGTGCGGGACCTGCCTGCAGAGGATCTCGTCACCGAAAGAGAGTTCCTCCTGACCCCGTGCGGGCAGATAGTCGAGATGAGCAGCGGGATCCTCCGCCGTGCCCACGAGTGAGATCACCTGCACGAACATATCCGCAAGCGTTACGAGCATCTCGCGGTTGTAATCGTTCCGGAGCAACGTCGTTCGGTCGTCGTTCACGCTCCACGGCGCGTTGAAAAGGGCGGAGGCGGATGTCTTGTCATCCAGCGGGAAATAGGACCAGAACTCGCCAATCTGATACCTTTTGCCGCGCCTCTTTGGGACCGCGACGGTCACTTTGACCTCGGATCGCGAGACCGCCTCGCCGACCTGGCGTCGAGCTTCCGCGGACGGCGCATGCATCCGGTCCTCCACGAGCCATTCCTCGTACTCGCCACCGGAACGCTCAATCCTGAAAAGGCCATCACCGAGCTTTCGGGAGGTGTGAGTGGCCTCGAAATGATCGGCACCGATGATCCGGAGTCTCACCTCCCTCACGGCCCCGACAAAAAGAAGGAAGTGCGATGAGAACCCTGTGATCTCCCCACGAAGGCGACCAATGCTGGACACGTTCGGAAGTTTGACGATGGTCGCGGCCCACTCGGCCAGACCGGAGAGGACGGGATCCTGGCCGAACGCTGCCACCGCGTCGACCGTGGTGGCCGTGCGGAGCACCGGGTAACGCTTCGCCCCGGAGCCGACTCCAGTGAGGGAGGCGTGCGCCTCGGACGAGTTGAACTCGAACGATACGGAACGGCTGAAGACCTGCGGCGCAGTTGAAACCGCTAAGACGGACTTGAACCCTAGACCGAATCGCCCGATCTCATCCCCACGCTTACCACTCAGATGGGCATGCGTGATGGCGGTAAGCCCTCTCTTGGAGAACGGTCGTCCACCATTGGCACAATAGAGCGCACGACGCACCGTATCCAGGACGATCTCAACCCGGCCCGCATTCTCGTCCGAGTCGGCGTTCCCCGCCATGGCATCGGCGGCGTTCTGGATGAGTTCGAGAAGAGTCCGATTGGCGTATCCGCCGACTCGGATAGACTCCTCGTGATTGGCGTGCTCCGTGAGCAAGTCTGGCTTGACCCGGTAGGACTCGATAGTGCTGTCGAACAGGGTTTTGACTTCTTGCACAAGGGCGGGGTCAGGCGCCCAAAGCTGCTCCATCACGATGAACAAGCACTCCCCAGGCTGTGGTGCCACCTGCACGCACTCGAACCGGTGGTATCCGCGTTCAGGACCGCGCCAACGTGGCGACGGAGCCAACCGACCGAGTGAACACGCGGATCATCCCAGCAACCAAGGGCCCCACCTTCCCACAAGGCGTTCCTGGACCCTACCGGCAGGAGTCCTCCCGACGGGACCCCCAGTTGGTCAGCCGATCAGCCTGCATGAGGTGACCTTCTTGGGCTGTCAATAACCTCCGCAGTTGATATTGCAAGTTGACAAGTCTTCCGCGCGGGGCCGCAGTTGCCGCCAGCGGCCATCTAGCCCAACCATGGCAACCGCCCTGCGCCCACCCGTAATACCCGCAGCAGCCTGACGGCCTCGGTGGGACGATGCGCTCGTGATCCACCTCAGCGGGGCGGGTGCCCGTCCGTCACCTCAACGGTTGGCGAGCGGTTCCTGGCGCGCATGCAGGTTTCGCTCGACGGGCCGGCCTCGCACAGGCTGGTGGTCGCCGACGTTGCCGGCTGCCACCAGTGCTCTGGGGCGAGACCATGAACGTCCACCCTCTGCTTGTTGTAGTTACTGCCCAGTCCGTCCGGCTTGTAGTTGCTCTCCACGTTGCCGGCGATGTCGATCGAAGACCAGTTGACGGTGGTGTCGCTGCTCACCGTGATGCTCTGCGCCCCCCAATGCCGGGGCGGTGGCCGGGCTGCGGGTGGTTTTGACCGTCATCGTGGTCAGGCGAGCCCCCGGTGAGCTTGAGCGGCGCGCAGCCGGAACAGTCGCCCATCCCCGCGGCGCGCAGCTGCGCCAACGCCTCGTCCGCCGATATCAACGGCACGTCCTGACGGATGCCGTTGGCCCAGACGACGGTGCGGGCCTGCTGGGGCGCTAGGGTGGCGTCGAGGCGGCCTCGACGCGGCCGGCCGACAAGCTTTCCTTGAAGGACCCGTTCGCCAGCTCTCAGTCGCCGAGTTGGCGAGTCAGCTCCCCCCGCCATGCTCACCGGCTCGGGCGGGGCATGGGGTCCGGTGATCCGCCGCTCGTCCCCGTGCCCCGGCCACCACGCCGTGTGCCCGATCAACCCGGTCAACGCCGGCACGAAGAACATCGACATCACGAACGCGGACAGCACGATCCCGATCGCCACCGCGAACCCCATCTGCTGGAGGAACGAGATCGGCGCGAGCATCAGCACCCCGAACGTGCCGGCCAGGATCAGCCCGGCCGCGGCGACGGTCGGGCCGGCGTGTTCCACGCCGATGGCGGCGGCCTGGTGGGGTTCGTGGCCCTCCCGCGCCTCCTCGCGTAGTCGGGCGATCATCAGGATGTTGTAGTCGGTGCCGATCGCCACCACGAACAGGTAGAGGATGATCGGCAACTGGAACGTGACACCCGGGTTGCCCTGGAGCCCCTGGAACACGTAGACGGTCGCGCCCAGCGTGGCGGCGAAGTTGAGCAGCACCGCGATCACCAGGTAGATGGGTGCGACGAGACTGCGCAGCAGCAGCGCGAGGATGAGCGCGATCAGACCGGCGGCCACCGGCAGGATCACCGAGAGGTCGCGGTTGTTGGCCGAGTTGATGTCGGCGAAGATCGCGGTCGGCCCGCCGACCAGCGCCTTCGTCCCCTCCGGGCCCTTGGCGTGCAGGTCGTCGCGGACCAGGCTGATTGTCTCGTGTAAATCCGCGGTGCCCACTCGGGTCGTCGGGCTCGACGCGGCCCCGGGTCGTCCGGACGACCGTGACCTCGGACGGGCTGTCGGTCGGATGCTGCACATCGACGACGTCGATCGGCTGGACCTCATCAGCCAGGTGGCATCCGGTCGGCAGTCCGCCGCCGGACGGCTGCTCGACATGCTGCACTTCAGCCTGTGGGGCCCGTCGGTGCCGCTGGCCGAACGCGACGCCCGGCTCAAGCGGCTCTGGGCTGAGCCGGCACGCTGCGCGGAGCTACGACAGGTCGCGGAGGTGCTACGCGATCGGATCCACCGGGTCACCGAGCGACCCACTTCGGAGCGGGTTCCGCTGCGGGTGCACGCCCGCTACAGCCGCAATGAGGCGTGCGCGGCCTTCGGCATGGCGAACCCGGGCTCGCTGCGGGAGGGCGTGAAGTGGCTGCCGGACGAGAGAGCGGACCTCTTCTTCGTCACTCTGGTCAAGTCCGCGGAGCACTACTCTCCCACGACCATGTACGCGGACCGGGCCATCACCGACCGGCTGTTCCAGTGGGAGTCGCAGAGCACGACGACGTCGGCGTCGGCGACCGGGCGGCGCTATGTCGACCACGTCGCCCAAGGATCGACGGTGCACCTGTTCGTGCGGAAGACCCGGGTTGCCGACCGCGACCTGGGCGCACCGCCCTACCTGTATGCCGGACCGATGACCTACCAGGAGCACAGCGGCGACCGGCCGATGCGCGTCCTCTGGGAGCTGCGGCATCCTCTTCCCGCCGACATGTACGCCGCCGCCCGGGCGATCGCCGCCTGATATCACCAACGACTCAGCTCGAAAGGCACCGCAAGGGCAACGTCCCACTCAGTCAGCGATCCGGCGGCGATCCGACGGACCCATCCAACGGCACAGCAGCACCGCCACCCCGCCCGCGATGACCCCGACCATCGTCCCGGTCACCAGGCTGGAGACGGCCGCCGAAGCCCGCAACAAGCTTTCTCGCGCCCCCGGTGAGATGGTGGCCAGCCCTGGCGCGTCCATGCCGAGCGACGGGTCCCAGAACACCTGGTGACCGACCGCGAGGAACACCCCGTACAGCGCGCCCACGACCACCAGCGTCAGGAACGGGCGCGGTGGTCGCCGCCACAGCACGACTGCCACCCAGACCAGCGGTGGCCCCACCGCCAGCAGCGCGGCCACCACGGTTCCCTCCGGTACGACGTCCAGGTCGTGCAGCGCCACCCGGGGCGCGGCCAGCCCGGCAAGTCCCACCAGCGCCGGCCAGGAGAACCCGAGGGCACGACGGGCGCTCATCGCCCGACCGCCGACGGTGCGGTCGACCGGACGAACTTCAGGAGCGCGACGAACGCCAGCACGGCGGTCACCGCTCCACCGGCGAAGCGCACCCAGTGCCCCGCGACGAACTCGGCCGCCACCTGCCGCAGGTACTCGGGCGAGTGCGTCCCCACCGGGTCCACGAACATGATCTCGTTGCGCGGCCAGAAGAAGACGGCGGAGAACAGGAACTCGCAGGCGACGAAGACGACGGTCGCGCCGGCGACGTACCAGCGCAGCCGGCGGTCGCGCCAGGTGAGCAGCGTCGCGGCGACGCTGCTCAGCACGACCGACGCGCCCAGCGGCGGGAAGTAGTCGTGCGGGCCGCCGTCGACCAGGAACTCCCGGGCCCGCTCCAGGGACGCGGGCGGGTCGTTGAAGATGTTCGGGTAGAGCATGACGGTCTCGGCGGCGACCCCGCCGAACGACATCATCGCCGCCCAGACCATCACGATCAGGGCGATCCACGTCAGTTTGGTACGGGACATGAGTGTTTCTCCTCGTAGGTGGGGATGTCATCGACGCTAGGTCGGCGACGGCTGACCGTCGTCCGCGCCGCCGCGCGACCGGGGGTCGCCTGTCGACGTACACCTCGGGGTTGCCCCTGACGCCTGCGGACGACAGCGCCGAGGGCCCGGGCGGACCTAGGCTCGAAGGCGTGCCCGACACCTCGCCCACCCGCGCCGACGCGCTGCTCGCGGCGGCCACCGTCGCCCTGGTCGTGGTGGCCGTGGTGGCCGAGGGGACCGCGCCGGCCCGCGTCGTGCTCGCCTGCGCCGTGGCGGTCGGGCTCGGGGTCCTGGTGCTGGGCGCCCGGCGGTGGCCGCTGCCCGCGCTGCTGGCCACCGCGGTGGGCATCCTCGCCTACTACGCGCTGGACCTGCCGCCGGTCGGGGTGGTCGCGCCGGCCGCCGCGGTGCTCTACCGGGTCGCGGAGCGGGGTCGGGTCACGCCGGCCGCTCTGGTCGCCGGCGGGCTGCTGGCCGTGTCGGTGGCGGTCCGGCTGGTCGAGGGCGACGACGTCGCGGTCGTCGTCGGTGCCGAGCTGGGCTCGGAGGCGGCGTTGGCCCTCGCCGTCATCGCCCTCGGAGACGCGGTACGCACCCGGCGGTCGCTGCGGGCGGCGTTGGTCCGCCAGGCCATGGCCGCCGACGAGGAGCGCCACCGCGAGGCGGCCCGGCAGGTGGAGGCGGAGCGGCTGCGCATCGCGCGGGAGGTGCACGACACGTTGGGGCACACGATGTCGGTGATCACGTTGCAGTCGGCGGTGGCGCGGGAGGCCCTCACCGACCGGGATCCCGCGCAGGCGGAGGGCGCGCTGGCGGCCATCCACTCGGTGAGCGGCAGCGCGATGGCGGAGCTGCGGGCGACGCTCGGCACGCTGCGCCGCGAGCCCGGGCCACACGAGCCCGCGCCCGGGTTCGCCCAGCTACCGGCGCTCGTCGACGGCGTGCGTCGGGGCGGGTTGGCGGTCGACCTGCGGGTCGACGGCCCGGTCGAGGCGCTGCCCTCCGTGGTCGGCAGCACGGTCTACCGGGTCGTGCAGGAGGCGCTGACGAACGTGCTGCGCCACGCCGGGGCCACCCGGGTGACCGTCACGGTCCGTGCCACACCCGGTCGGCTCGCGCTGGAGGTGGTGGACGACGGTCGCGGCGGCCCGTCCGCCGGGGCGACGGGCCGGAAGGGTCAGGGGCTGCGCGGTATGGCGGAGCGGGTCGCCCTGCTGGGCGGCAGGGTCGACACCGGCACCGCCGCGACGGGCGGTTTCCGGGTGTCGGTCCACCTGCCGCTGGCGCGGGTGACCTCGTGACCGCGATCCGCGTCGTGCTCGTCGACGACCAGCACCTGGTCCGCACCGGCCTGCGGGCGCTGCTCGACCGCGCCGCCGACATCGAGGTGGTGGGTGAGGCCGGTGACGGTGGTGCCGGGCTGTCGGTCGTCCGGGAGCAGCGGCCCGACGTGGTGCTCATGGACGTGCGGATGCCCGGCGGGGACGGGTTGGAGGCCACCCGGCGGATCCTCGCCGATCCGCGGCTCACCGGCGCGCGGGTGGTCATGTTGACCACGTTCGACGACGACGAGTACCTGTTCGAGGCGATCCGGGCCGGGGCGGCCGGCTTCCTGCTCAAGGACACCCCGCCCGACGCGCTGCGGGAGGCCGTCCGGGTGGTGGCGGGCGGCGACGCGCTGCTCTCGCCGGCCGTCACCAGGCGGGTGCTGACCGCGGCGGCCCACAGCCCGGTGACCGACCCGGCGCGACTGGCCGGGCTCACCGCCCGGGAGCGGGACGTGCTCGCCCAGGTCGGCGCGGGGCGGTCGAACACCGAGATCGGGCAGGTGTTGTTCCTCAGCCCGGACACCGCCCGCACCTACGTGAGCCGGCTGCTCCAGAAGCTGAACGCCCGCGACCGGTCCCAGCTCGTGGTGATCGCGTACGAGAGCGGGCTGGTCCGCCCCGGCGAGCAGTGAGGCCCGGTCAGACCTGCGCCTCGCCCACCGGCTCCGGCTCCGCGTGCCGGCCCCCGCCGTTGCGCCGCTCGTCCCCGTGCCCCGGCCACCACGCCGTGTGCCCGATCAGCCCGGTCAACGCCGGCACGAAGAACATCGACATCACGAACGCGGACAGCACGATCCCGATCGCCACCGCGAACCCCATCTGCTGGAGGAACGAGATCGGCGCGAGCATCAGCACCCCGAACGTGCCGGCCAGGATCAGCCCGGCCGCGGCGACGGTCGGGCCGGCGTGTTCCACGCCGATGGCGGCGGCCTGGTGGGGTTCGTGGCCCTCCCGCGCCTCCTCGCGTAGTCGGGCGATCATCAGGATGTTGTAGTCGGTGCCGATCGCCACCACGAACAGGTAGAGGATGATCGGCAGCTGGAACGTGACGCCCGGGTTGCCCTGGAGCCCCTGGAACACGTAGACGGTCGCGCCCAGCGTGGCGGCGAAGTTGAGCAGCACCGCGATCACCAGGTAGATGGGTGCGACGAGACTGCGCAGCAGCAGCGCGAGGATCAGCGCGATCAGACCGGCGGCCACCGGCAGGATCACCGAGAGGTCGCGGTTGTTGGCCGAGTTGATGTCGGCGAAGATCGCGGTCGGCCCGCCGACCAGCGCCTTCGTACCCTCCGGGGCCTTGGCGTGCAGGTCGTCGCGCAGGTCGTCGCGGACCAGGCTGATCGCCTCGTTGGAGACCGGGTTCTCGTCGAGCAGCAGGTTGATCCGGGCCACGCCCGGGTCGGTGGCGCTGCGCTCCGGCGGCTGGACCCGGGCGACGCCGGGCGCGTTCGCCGCGGCGGCCGCGAAGTCGTTGACCTGCTGGTCGGTCAGCGGGGTGCCGGTGCCGGTGGTCAGGTAGACCTCGGTGGGCGCGAGCGCCCCGGCGGCGAAGCCGCGCTGGAGGTCCTTGGCGGCCCGCGCGGACTCGGTGTCCTGCGGGAAGCCGGCGCTGAAGTCGTAGTCGGCCTTGTAGCCGAGCACCCCGGCGGCGAGCGCGACCAGCAGCGCGCCGGAGGCCGCGGCCACCATGGCGGGCCGGCGGCCGACGGCGGCGCCGAGCCGTCGGGACAGGCTTGCCTTCGGCGTACGCTGCCACGCCTTCGACGGCCAGAACACGAACCGGCCGAGCAGCGACACCAGCGCCGGGATCAGGGTCAGCGAGGTGACCAGCATGACGGCGACGGCGATGGCGAGCGCCGGGCCGAGCGAGCCGAAGAAGCCCAGCGAGGCGAGCAGCAGCACCAGGAACGCGACGATGACCGCGCCGGCGGCGGAGGTGATGACCTCGCCGACCCGCTGCACCGAGACGATCATCGCGGTGCGCTTGTCGTCGCCGGCGCGCAGCCGCTCCCGGTAGCGGAACAGCAGGAACAGGATGTAGTCGGTGCCGATGCCGAACAGCACGATCAGCAGGATGGTCTGGAGGTCCTGGCTGACGTTGAGGTCGAAGGCCTTGCCGGCGGCGGCGACCAGCCCGGTGGTGACGGACATGACCACGCTGATCACCACGACCGGCAGCAGCGCGGCGATCGGGCTGCGGAAGATGATCAGGATCAGCCCGATGATGAGGATGATGGTGGCGACGCCGACGACCGCGAACGCGGAGTTGAACGTGTCCTCGTTGTCGACGAAGCTGGCCACGTCCCCGGCCACGCCGGCGGTCAGGCCGCTGCCGGCGAGGTCCGGCCCGAGGTCGGCGCGCAGGTCGCGGACGGCGTCGAGCAGCTTCGGGTCGTCCGGGGTGTCGGCGTCGAGGCCGACGGAGATGATCTGCACCGACTTGTCCGGCGCGACGGCCTGCGGGCCGGTGAGGTAGCCGGAGGTCTGCGGGATGTTCCGGGCCTTGAGCGCCTGGGCGAGTTGCCCGACGCGCGCCTCGTCGGCCGGGGTGAGCGGCTTGCCGTCGCTCCGCTTGACCACGATGGTGGCGGTGGCGGTCGCCGCCTGCGGGAACGACTTGGTGGCCAGCTCGGTGGCCTGCACCGACTCGTAGGAGCGCGGCAGGAAGCTCTCCTGGTCGGCGGAGGTGATGTCGCTCAGCGACGGGCTGGTGACGACGATCGCGATCGCGGCGAGGATCCAGCCGCCGATCACCCACCAGGCCTTGCCGACGACGAATCTGCCCAGTCGCTCGAACATCGTTTCCCCCGTGTGTCGACTGTCTCGCGCAGGATCCTACCCTCCGTGAGCAATCCTTTTCGGACGTCTCGCGGCCTGGCGTCGATGTTCCCGCTGGTCGAGGATCGGTGGATGAACGAGCGCCCCCGCGTTCCCGGAGTCCTGGCGGCGTGGTTCCTGGCCACCGTGCCGGCCCCGCTGGTGTGGTTCCAGTGGACGCACCGGTGGGAGGAGGACCAGCCCCTGTCCTCCGCGCTGTGGTGGCCGGCGCTGGCGTCACCGGCCCTGGCCGCCCTGCTGGCCGCCGGGCGGCCCCGCCGGCGCGGCGTCCCCGGCCTCGCGCTGACCGTCGGCGTGTCCACACTGGTCACGGCGGCGCTTCTGGCCGGGTCGCTGGCGTTCTTCCGCTGGGTGGTGCCGCTGACCGGCGAGGCCCGCTGGGGGCGGGCTCTGCTCGGCGGGCTGGCGCTCGCGGTGGTTGGGGCGCTGCTCGGGTACGCCACCGGCGGGCGCCTACCCCGCACCGGCCGGCCGGCGTCCCGGCGCGGCTATCTGGTCGGCGGGTTCGCGGTGCTGCTCGGGGCCGTGCTGGCGCAGACCACGGTACGGCTCGGCGCCGAGGGCAGCACTGTCGGTCAACCCCCCACGGAGTACGGCGGGGTCGGGCCGTACGCGACGTCGGCGGGACGGTTCACGGTGCCGGCCGCCGGGGCGTACGCGATCTTCTCGGTGGGGTTCGCGTCGACGGACCCGGAGTGCCGGGTCGACGGCGTCGGTGGGGCCGCCGAGCCGGTGTCCGTTCCGCCCGGCGACTACGGGGGCGACGCCGCGTCGTACGCATGGGTGGCCACGGTGCGGGTGCCGGCGGCCGGGGTGTGGACGCTGGACTGCCGCAGCCCGGATCCGGAGGCGTCCTACGTGGTGGGTGACGTGCCGGAGATCCGGGGCGCGGTGGGCTCGCTGATCCACTGGCCGGCCGGCCTGATCTGGTTGGTCGGCGCCCTCCCCGGCCTGCTGATCGTCGGGGAGACCGTGCGCCGGCGGGCCGGAGCGAAGGCCCCGGCGACCGCCGGAGGAGACGGCAGGGAGCGGTAGACGCCCCGGTCAGGCGACGTCCACGACCAGGTCGGCGGTGGCGACGGCGATCTCACCGGCGTACTCCTCGGCGGCCGCGGCACGGGCGGCGGCGTGGTCGGTCCCGGGCCGCAGATGCGTCAGCAGCAGGCGCCGGGTGCCGGCGGCCTCGGCCTGCCGGCCGGCCTGGCGCGCGCTCGACTGATGGTCCCGCGAGTCCTCCGGCACCTCGCGCAGGTAGGTGGCCTCGGCGACGAGGAGGTCCGCGTCCCGGGCCAGGGCCACCACGTCGGGGCTCGGGCCGGTGTCCCCCGTGTACGCGAGCACCCGGCCGCCCGCGGTGAGCCGGATGCCGGCGTTGGGCACCCAGTGCGGCAGCAGGCGGGTCTCGGCCCGGAACGGTCCGATGTCGAGGGCGTCCCCGGCGGTGAACTCGTGCGGCACGTACGCGGCGTCGAGCATTCCCGGCCGGTCGAGGGCCAGCACCGCGTCCAGCGCGCCGGGCAGCGCGTACACCGGCACCGGTGGCGGCGGGTCGTCCCGCAGCGCGCGGGCCCGGAGGAACGGGTTCAGGTCGGCGCAGTGGTCGGGGTGCCCGTGGCTGATGAACACGGCGTCCACCTGATCGGCGGTGACGTGCGCCAGCAGGCGGGGCAGCGTGGCGTAGCCGAGGTCGAGCAGCAGCCGGAACCCGGCCTCCTCCACGAGGAAGCCGCTGCACGCCTGGCCCGCCTCGGGCCAGACCCCACACCCGCCGAGCACTGTGAGCCGCATCGTCCGACGGTACCGCCGCCGTGGCGTTGCGGCGTGCACTGTCACAGGCGGCTCGTAGCCTGGCGGGGTCATCGACGATCGCAGGGAGGCGACGTGCTCGACCACTTCTCCGTAGCGGTGCGCGACCTGGGGGCGGCCGGCGCCTTCTACGACGCGGTGCTCGCCCCGCTGGGCGGGCGGCGGATCATGGAGCCGGGCCCGATCGGCTACGGCGTGGACGCGCCCGACTTCTGGGTCGAGCCCGCGCCGGCCGACGCCGCTCCGGTGCCGGTGCACATCGCGTTCACCGCGCCCGACCGGGCGGCCGTGCGGGCGTTCCACGACGCGGCGGTGGCGGCCGGGGCCGAGGTGCTGCACGCGCCGAAGGTGTGGCCGGAATACCACGCGGCCTACTACGGCGCGTTCGTCCGCGACCCGGACGGCAACAACGTCGAGGCGGTCTGCCACCGGCCGGAGTGAGACGGTGGAGGTCGAACCGGTCGAGCACTCGCCCGTCCGCGCCATCCGCCGGGCCTGGCTGGCCCAGCGCTGGCACGATCTCACGTTCCTGCACTGGGCGGTCCCGCCGGAGCGGGTCGCGCCGCTGCTGCCGGCCGGCACCCGACCCGACACGCTCGACGGGCTCACCTACGTCGGGCTGATCGGTTTCCGGATGGTCGGGCTGGGGCTCGGTCGGGGGCCGGGCGTGCCCTACTTCGGCACGTTCTGGGAGACGAACGTGCGGCTCTACTCGGTCGACGGCGCGGGTCGGCGGGCGGTCGTGTTCCGTTCGCTGGACGCGTCCCGGCTGATGCCGGTGCTGGTGGCCCAGATCAGCCTGCGCCTGCCCTACAAGTGGTCGGCGATGCGGCTGGAGCGGTCCGGCGACACGCTCACCTACCGCTGCCGCCGCCGCTGGCCGGGCCCGGCCGGCGCGACCAGCGCGATGACCGTCCGCGTCGGCGCTCCGATCCCCGACCCGACGCCGCTGGAGCACTTCCTCACCGCGCGCTGGGGCCTGCACACCCGGGCGTACGGCGCCACCCGGCACCTGCCGAACTGGCACCCCCGGTGGCCGCTGCACCGCGCCGAGCTGCTGCACCTGGACGACGAGCTGGTCACCGCCGCCGGCCTGCCCGCGCCGGACGGGCCGCCGGTGAGCGTCCTGCACTCCCCCGGCGTCCCGGTCGTCTTCGGCGGCCCCACCCGGGTCCCCTGACCCGGTCAGCGCAGCGGGTCAGGGGTGCCGTGCGGGACGTCAGGGCGGCAGCGGCGCACCCGGTCGGCGGCCATCCGACCGCCCACCGCCAGCCCGTGGCGCTCCACCGCCGCCAGCCCGTACGCGCTGCACGTCGGCGTGTAGCGGCACGTCCCCGGCCAGCGGTGCGAGAGCCACCGCCGGTAGCCGAGGATGGCGGCCCGACCGGCCCGGTCCACGGCGGGCGCCCGGACCACGCCGGCGGTCACCGAGCCGAGGGTCAGCAGCGTCGAGAACAGGCCCAGGTCGCAGCAGCCGGGGCCGTCACAGTCGAGCAGGTCGCAGTCGCAGTCGCACCAGTCCCGGTCCTTCTTCTTTTTCTTGTGGCGTCGCTTCCGCATGATCACGAGGTCATGATGCGACACCGCCGCCAGCCGGTGAGCGGCCGACCGGAACGGGTCCGGCGGGATCGGGTCGGCGGGCGGCCGGCACCCTAGCGTCGAAGGCGTAACCAGGAAGGAGCACCCGCGTGCTGGACCGCCTCAACCAGGCCATGGACCACCTCGAACAGCGGCTCGACCGGCCGCTGGACGTGCCGGAGCTGGCCCGGATCGCCTGCGTGTCGGAGCACCACTTCCGGCGGCTGTTCTCGGCGTTGGCCGGGGTGCCGCTGTCGGAGTACGTGCGCCGCCGCCGGCTCACCCTCGCCGGCGCCGACGTGCTCGCCGGCCGGGAGTCGCTGCTCGACGTGGCGGTGCGCTGGGGCTACGGCTCGAACGAGGCGTTCGCCCGCGCGTTCCGCTCGGTGCACGGCGTCGGCCCGGCCGAGGCACGGCGCACCGGGGCGGTGCTGCGTTCCCAGCCGCGGATGTCCTTCCGACTCGTCGTCGAAGGGAGCACCAGCATGGACTACCGAATCGTGACCAAGGACGCCTTCCGGCTCGTCGGGGTGAAGGCCCGGGTGCCGCTGGTCCACGAGGGGATGAACCCCCACATCGTGGCGTTCGTCAAGGGCATCGACCCGACGACCGTACGCCGGATCGAGGCCCTCTCCGACCAGGAGCCGCACGGGATCGTCAACGTCAGCGACGACCTGGCCGGGTCCCGGGAGGAGGGCGCCGAGCTGGACTACTGGCACGGCGTGGTGACCGGCGCCGAGGTGCCGGACGACCTGGACAGCCTGCCGGTCGAGGCCGGCGACTGGGCGGTCTTCCGCAGCTCCGGCGCGTTCCCGCAGGCGTTGCAGTATCTGTGGCGGGACGTGTTCACCCAATGGTTCCCGTCGAACCCGTACGAGATCCGGCCCGGGCCGGAGATCTCCCGGGTGCGGATCGCCGAGGGCGGCGGCACCGCCGACGCGGAGCTGTGGATCCCGGTACGCCGGGCCTAGGGTCGCGCCGCTGCGGCGGCTCGCGCCAACGCGGCCGGCACGTCGTGCACGTGGTAGGGGTGTTCGCTCGGTTCGATGCCGGCGAGGAACATCGCGTACACGGCGGCCAGTCGCAGCGGCGCGACCGGCCGGAGCAGGTCGACGGCCCGGCGCGGGTCGCTGCCGGGCGCGTCGGCCCGCCACCGGTCGGCCCACGCGTCGACGAGGCGGTCGGCGGCGGCCGGGGCGAGGTCCTCGGTGAGGCGCAGGATGTCGAAGGCGGGGTGGCCGACGAACGCGTCCGCCCAGTCGATGACGACCCGCCGGGACTCGCCGCCGCGCACGTTGCCCGGGTGCAGGTCGCCGTGCACGAGCGTGTCGGGCAGCCCGCAGTCGCGCACCCGGGCGAGCCGGTCGTCGAGCCCGTCGAGCAGGCGGGTGGCGGCGGTGACGTCGTGCCCGGCCAGTCGTTCCCGGATCCACCGGCCCAGCCCCGACCCCCGCAGATCGGGTACGCCGGCGGCGACCAGCCGGTCCACCTCGCCCACGGCCCGCACCTGCACCGCGTGGTGCCCGGCCGCGATCGCCGTCCGCTCACCCTCCCCGGCCCCGTACCGGTCGTCCCCCGGCACGTGCCCCAGCAACACCCGCCCCTCCCCACCCACGGTGAGCACCTCCACCCGTCCGCCGGCCGCCGGGGTGGTGAGGAGCCAGTGGAGGACCGCAAGTTCGTGGCGGGCGAACGGGGGGAGCTGTTTGAGCCAGGCCGGGCCGGTGGGGGTGTCCAGGCGCCAGATGGCGGAGAGGTTCCAGGTGCGCTGCTGGGCCATGGCGGTCACCGGGCGGCCGAGTCGCCGCAGCTCCTCGGTTGCCCAGGCGACGCTGTCCGCCGGGCCGCCGACCTCCGCCCACGGCATGCGCAGCGGGTGCGGCGCGAGGTCCACGACGGCCGGCTCCAGGGGTACGCGAGGAGCGTCGGCGACCTGCGCCAGGTAGCGGACGTGGCCGCCGGGCGGCGCGGGACGGTCGGCGTCGAGCAGCCGCAGCACGGCGAGCTCGACGCCGTGGCGACGGCGGGCCTCCTCGACCACCGAGGCGACCTGCTGCCACCACGGCTCGGGCACCTCGAACGGAGGCAGCGCGCCGACCAGCCGCCCGACGGCGTCGACCAGGACCACTGTGACGGTGCGGGACACGCCCGGACGCTAACCGGGCACCCCTACGGGAGGCGAGCGGATTGATCCGGGGGTGATGCGGGACCGCTCCCGGATGTGGCGGGGACGGGTGGTCGGCAGGCTGAGGCGATGACCTCCCTCGATTCCCGGACACGTCCGGCGTACCCCTGGTTGCGACCGACCGCCGTGGCCGCGGCGTCGCTACTGCTCGGCTACGGCCTGCTGCGCCTGCTCGACCGCCTGGACGGGCACAGCGACAAGGGCGCCTGGGCCTGGAACACCGGGCACTCGTTGTTCCTCCTCGGCGTCCTCTGCTTCGCGGCGCTGATCGTCGGGCTGCACGGCCTGTTGCGGAGCCGCTCGACCCGGCTGCGGACACTTGACGACGCGGCCGCACTGGCCGGCCTGGTCGGCGCGGCCGCCTTCGTCTGGGTGATCCTCGGCGACCTGTTCCCGCGCTTCGCCGCGGCGGTGGACACCCCCGACCCGGTCCTGCTCGGTGGGCCCCTGCTGTTCGAGGTGGGTCTGCTGGTGCTGCTCTACCGGGCGGCGGCGACGCGGCTGCTGCCGGTGTGGGCACCGGTGCTGGTGCTCGTCGGGTTCCTGGCGATCGCGGTGAACCTGGACCTGTTGCCGGTCGGGGCCGCGCTGGTCCTCGTCGGCCTGGCACCGCTGCGGGTCACGCCTCGACCGGTGGGGTGACCGGTCAGCTCCACACGGTGCGCCGCAGCCCCTGGTGGCCGGCGCACACGTCGCGCTGGCCGCCGGTCCGGCTGATCGCGCCGTCGCGGCACTGCACCAGCCAGCCCCGGTCGGACCAGAACCCGGGTACGCACGCGAACCAGTCGCAGACCCCGGCGGCCGGCTTGCGGATCCGTGCGCCGCCGCAGAAGTCGTACCCGAAGGGGTTCGCCGGGGCGCCGCAGCGCCGCTCGGCGGCGGGCTGCGGGACGGCGGTGCGGGACGGCGTCGGGCGGGTACGCCGCGGCGTCGGGCTGGTGCTGGGCCGTACCTGGACGGCCGGGGCGACGGCCGGCGGCGCGGGCGTGCCGGTGGCCGCCGGGGTGGCGGCGGCGGCCCGTTCCGAGCCGGCCCGGGTGGGTGGGTTGGACTCGAAGAGCATCGCCGGCACGATCAGCGCCAGCGCCGCGCCGACCGCGACGGTCCGCCGGCCGCCGGGCACCAGCGCGGACATCCGGGCCTGGGCCGGGGTGAGCACGGCCGGACGCAGCGGGCGCAGCGCGGCGTGTTCCTCCAGCAGTTCATCCAGTTCGGCCACGACGGCCGCGCGCTGCTCGATCGCGTCGGCGAAGGCCAGCGTCAGCTTGAACCGGAAGTCGGCCACCGCGCCGGTGGGCAGCAGCAACCCCGAGGTACGGCGCCGGTCCAGCACCTGGATCAGGGTGACCGGCGCGCCCGGGTCGTGGGACAGCCCGGTCATCCTCCCGTACGCCCAGTCGCGCCGGCCCCGCCCGCCGAGCAGCACCAGCCGCCGGTTGGTGAGCACGGCCAGCCCGGCGTCGGACACCCGTACCCCCTCGGGGCGGCGCGGGCGCAGCGGCGGCGGGTCGGGGTCGACGGTCAGCTCGGGGGCGGGCAGCACGGCGGTGTGCCGCACCTCGACCAGTTGCGCGGCCGGCAGCGTCCAGAAGACCACCTCGCCCGGGTCCAGCTCCATCGGCAGGCCCGCGCCGGCCCGCACCGACCCGTGGAAGGACACCGCGAGGGTACGCAGCCGCCGCAGCTCGTCGTCACGGCGGCGCCATGCCTCGTCGGCGGCGCGGAAGACGCGCTGCCGCCGCTCGTTCTGCCGGTGCGCCCACCGGTAACGCCATGTGGAACCCGTCGAATCAGTCATCGCCACGCCGACTCCTCCGCCGCGCGAGCCCACCAATCGGGGTGTCATTCATGTCAACGGCGGCGCAGGGGTACGAAGACACGCGAAAGTCGCCAATTCGACCGATCGGCTGATTGACCGCCACTATCGGCGGAAACTCCTGCGTCGATTCACGTTCCGCGCCACCCGGTTCCCGGCGGCCGCGCTTCGCCATGCGCGGTGATGGCCGCGTCGGTAACGTCAGCCGCAGGGCGGGGCGGCGAGCGGCCCCCGGCGGCGAGGAGGTGCACCGGTGGGCGACCCGGCCGTCGTGGTGGGCGTGGACATCGGCACCACCAGCACCAAGGCGGTCGCGTTCGACACCGACGGGCGCCAGCTGGCCAGCCACTCGATCGGCTACCCACTGGAGGAGCCACATCCGGGCTGGGCCGAGCAGGACCCGGACCTCATCTACGAGGCGGTGCTCGGGGCGATCCGCGCGGTCGTCGACGAGCTGCGCCGGCCGGTCGCCGGCCTGTCGTTCAGCACCGCCATGCACAGCCTGATCGGGCTGGACGCCGACGGCAACCCGCTCACCCCGTCGATCACCTGGGCCGACAGCCGGGCCAGCGCGCAGGCCGAGCGACTGCGGGCCGCGCCGTCCGGGCTGGCGCTGCACCGGCGCACCGGCACCCCGGTGCACCCGATGGCGCCGCTGCCCAAGCTGGTGTGGTTCGCCGAGCAGGAGCCGAAGCTCCACGAGCGGGTCGCGCACTGGGTCGGCATCAAGGACCTCGTCCTGCGCCGACTCGCCGAGGCGCTGGTCACCGACCACTCGGTCGCCTCGGCCACCGGGCTGATGGACATCCACCGGCTGGCCTGGGACAGCGAGGCGTTGCGGGTCGCCGGCATCACCGAGGAGCAGCTCCCCCAACTCGTACCCACCACGCACGTGCTGCCCGGCCTGACCGCCGAGGCGGCCCGGGCCACCGGCCTGCCGGCGGACACCCCGCTGGTCGTCGGCGCCGGCGACGGGCCGCTGGCGAACCTCGGGCTCGGCGCGGTGCAGCCGGGTGTGGTGGCCTGCTCCATCGGCACCAGCGGGGCGATGCGGGTGATGGTGGAACGCCCCGGCGTGGACCCGCTCGGCGGCGTCTTCTGTTACGCGCTCACCGAGAACCGCTGGGTGGTCGGCGGGGCGATCAACAACGGCGGCATCGTGCTCCAGTGGGCCAACGACGCGCTCGCCCCCGAGCTGGGCGAGCACGCCGAGGAGGAACTGCTCGACCTGGCCGCCCGGGCCCCGGTCGGCTCCGGCGGTCTGATCATGTTGCCGTACCTGCTCAGCGAGCGGGCGCCGCACTGGAGCGCGCTGCCCCGCGGGGCGTACGTGGGCCTGACCCACGGCCACGGCCGGCCGCATCTGGTCCGGGCCGCGCTGGAGGGGGTCTGCCAGCAGCTCGCCCTGGTCCTGTCGTCGGTCCGCGCGGCCGGCAACGAGGTACGCGAGATCCGCGCCAGCGGCGGGTTCGCCCGCAGCCCGCTGTGGCGGCAGATCCTCGCCGACGCGCTCGGCATGCCGGTGCGCTTCCCCGCCGGGCACGAGGGCTCCGGCTTCGGCGCCGCCCTGCTCGGCATGCAGGCCCTCGGCCTGATCGAGTCGATCGAGGTGGCCGCCGACCTGGTCCGGATCGAGGAGACGGTCCGGCCGGATCCCGCCTCCGCCGCCACCTACGCGGCGCTGCTCCCGCTCTTCTCCGAGCTGTACGACGCACTCGTGCCCACCTTCGCGTCGCTGCGGCGGCTGGCGCCGAGCCTGCCGCCGGAACCATCACCCACCGCTCCTCCCCAATGACCAACCGAAGGTCGTGATCGCCGTGGTCTCACTGCTCGCCGCGCCGGCGGAACCACTCACGAACGCCGGTGACACCCAACTCGTCGTCGCCGCCCTGCTGGGCATCGCCGCCGTGGTGCTGCTCATCGCCTGGGGCAAGGTGCACCCGTTCCTGGCGCTGATCCTCGGCGCCGCGGTGCTCGGCGTGGTCGCCGCCGTGCCCGCCGACAAGATCGTCACCTCGTTCAGCGGCGGGGTCGGCTCCACCGTCGGCGGTGTCGGCCTGCTGATCGCGCTCGGCGCGATGATCGGCGGCATGCTGGCCGAGTCGGGCGGGGCGGACAGCATCGTCGAACGGGTGGTCGGCCGGGTCTCCGGCGGCGCGCTGCCCTGGGCGATGGCCGGCGTGGCGGCGCTCATCGGCCTGCCGCTCTTCTTCGAGGTCGGCGTGGTGCTGCTGGTGCCGATCGTGCTGCTGGTCTCCCGCCGGGTGGACGTGCCGCTGATGAAGCTCGGCATCCCGGCGCTGGCCGGCCTGTCGGTCCTGCACGGTCTGGTGCCGCCGCACCCCGGCCCGCTGGTGGCGATCGACGCGCTCGGCGCCAACCTCGGTCAGACGCTCGCCCTGGGCCTGCTGGTGGCGATCCCCACGGTGATCATCGCCGGCCCGGTCTTCGGCAACATCATCGCCCGGTACGTGCCGGCCACCGCCCCGGAGGCGCTGCTGCCCACCCGGCGCGACGGCGCGGTCGCCGTCGACCGCAGCCCCACCCGCCCCGGCGACGGCCGGCTGGACGCCGACGGTGACCTGGTCACCGCGGACGACCTGGTCAACCCGGGCACCGGCCGTCCCGGCGCGTCGATCGACGAGCCGGCCGGGCCGCGTTCGCGCCGGGCGCCCGCGCTCTGGGCCGCCGTGGTCACCGTGCTGCTGCCCGTGGTGCTGATGCTGCTGCGGGCGATCGGCGAACTGGCCCTCGACGAGGGCACCGCCGGCCGCAAGGCGCTGGACATCATCGGCACCCCGATCGTCGCGCTGCTGGCCGGCGTCATCTTCGCCATGATCTTCCTGGGCTACCGGACCGGGTTCAGTCGTACCCAGGTCTCCGGCTTCCTGGGCGGCTCGCTGCCGGCGATCGCCGGCATCCTGCTGATCGTGGCCGCCGGCGGCGGCTTCAAGCAGGTGCTGGTCGACGCCGGCGTGGGCAACCTGGTCGCCGACGCCGCCGAGGGCGCCAACCTGTCGCCGCTGCTGCTCGGCTGGCTGGTCGCGGTCGGCATCCGGGTCGCCACCGGCTCGGCCACCGTCGCCACCATCACCGCCGCCGGCATCGTGGCGCCGCTGGCCGCCACGCTCCAGGGGCCCGAGGTGGCGCTGCTGGCGTTGGCTATCGGCTGCGGCTCGCTGTTCTTCTCGCACGTCAACGACGCCGGCTTCTGGCTGGTCAAGGAGTACTTCGGGTTGACCGTCGGGCAGACCATCAAGAGCTGGTCGGTGATGGAGACGATCATCTCGGTGGTCGGTTTCCTCGGCGTCCTCCTGCTCGACGTCTTCGTCTAGCGGCCCACCAGCGACGGGCGGACACCTCCCCGCGACTCCCTCTGAAGCTGATATCAGAAACGACTCACGCGCCGGTCGCCGGTCGCCGCTGCGGGGTGCGGGGCCAGCCGGACGCGGCTGCTGGTCGCGGGAGGCACGGCTACGGCTCGCGCATCGCGGGTCGCGCGTGGCGCGTCGCGGGTCGCGCGTGGCGCGTCGCGCGTCGTGCGTCGTGCGTCGTGCGTCGTGCGTCGTGCGTCGCGGCTCGCGCGTCGTGCGTCGCGGCTCGCGCGTCGTGCGTCGCGGGTCGTGCGTCGCGGCTCGCGCGTCGTGGGTCGCGGGTCGCGGTTCTGCCGGACGCGGCTACGGGTCGCGGGGGGCCGACCCGGGGGTGCGTGCGGCTGGGGCTGGGGCTGGCGATCCCTCCGGCGACTCCCTTTAGAGCTGATATCGGGAACGACTCACGCGCCGGTCGCCGGTGACCATCGACCGCCGGCTACGGCTGTAGCCGGTGATATCACCAACGACTCAGCTCGAGAGGGAGACAGGGGGCGTACACCGCCCCGGACCCCGGCCGTAGGGGCGCGGCGGCGGACCGTCGCGACTCCGGGCGGCGGGGACCCGGACGGCGGGAACCCGGACGATGAGAACCCGGACGATGAGAACCCGGACGGCGAGAACCCGGACGGCGAGAACCCGGACGGCGAGAACCCGGACGGCGGGAACCGGGAGGGTGGTGCGACAGCCGGTCAGGGGGCCTCGACGCCGGAGATGCGGAACTTGTGCACCTCGGCGCCGAGGATCGCCGTCACCTGCTCCGCGTCCGGCCCCGAGCCACGGAACGCGAGCAGCTGTTCGTCGGACTCCCACCGCTCGTACACGTTGATCCGGCCCGGCTCGACCAGGTCGGCGCTGACCGCGAAGTCGACGCAGCCGGGCGCGGCCCGGGCCGCGCGGACGGCCTCCGCGCAGGACGCCAGGTAGGCGTCCCGCCGGGCCGGATCGACGTAGAGGGTGCCGGCGACGATGAGCATGCGGTCATCGTGCCACCGCCGGCGGCTCAGGCCCGGCTGATCGCGTTGGCGTGGATCGCCTCGTTCAGGTAGGCGGCCATCCCGGGCCGGATCGTCTCGTAGTACGCCGTGAACCGGGGGTCGGCCACGTACATGTCGGCCAGCCCGGTGTGCAGCTCCAGCGGGCAGTCGTACCACCAATCGGTGATGAGCTGGCGGTGCTCCTCGGCCAGCGCCATCGCCTCCGGGCCGTCGGCCGGCGCGCCCGAGTCCATGAGCGCGGCGAACCGCCGGCCCCAGTCCTCGTTCACCGCCTTGTTGCGCAGCCAGTCCTCCTTCGTGTAGCGGCTGGCCCGCTCCTGCGACTGCCGGTACGCGTCGGTCTCGCCCCAGCGCTGCTCGACCTCCTCGGCGTGCTCGTCCGGGTCGAAGTCCCCGAACACCTCGAACCGCTCCTCCGGGGTCAACTGGATCCCCACCTTCCTCGCCTCCATCGCGCGTTCGATCGCCGCGACCATCTCCCGGAGCTTGCCGATCCGCCCGGACAGCAGTTCGTGCTGCCGGCGCAGGTGCGCCGCCGGGTCGGCCGTCGGGTCGTCCAGGATCTCGGCGATCTCGTCCAGCGGGAACCCCAGCTCGCGGTAGTAGCGGATGAGCTGCAGGCGGTCCAGGTCGCGGTCGTCGTAGCGGCGGTAGCCCGCCGGTGTGCGCCCGCTCGGCCGCAGCAACCCGATCTCGTCGTAGTGGTGCAGCGTCCGGACCGTCACCCGGGCCGCCCGCGCCACCTGACCCACCGTGTACGCCATGGTTCCCTCCCTTCCGCGACCAAGGCTGCCGCCTCCCGCAGCGTGAGGGTCAAGCCCAATGGTCCGCCCCCGACCAGAAACGGCCGGGGGCGGTGTGCGGGTGCGGCTCAGGTGGTGATCTTCTCGTGCTCCGGGGCGGCGAACGTCGCGCTGGCCGGGGTGCGCAGGGCGTGCAGCAGGCCGGCGGCGGAGAGCAGCAGGAGCAGGGCCGCGCCGAGGTACATGGCCAGGGCGCCCTGCTCGGCCTTGCGGCCGAACTCGCTGAAGCCGTACGAGGTGAGCAGCAGGCCCCGCA
Source organism: Micromonospora sp. WMMA1996 (assembly GCF_002573675.1). Classification (NCBI taxonomy): domain Bacteria; kingdom Bacillati; phylum Actinomycetota; class Actinomycetes; order Micromonosporales; family Micromonosporaceae; genus Micromonospora; species Micromonospora sp. WMMA1996. Next base: position 337,143 of record NZ_PDHU01000001.1, read on the forward strand.
GCGTCTCGCCCTTGAACACGGTGTCCCGCTGGGCGCTCACCTCGGCGAGCTGCTTCTGCAGGTCGGCCAGGTTGGCGGCCTTGGCCTGCTCGGCCTGCGCCACCTGCTCGCGCAGCGCGCTCTGCGGCGCGCCGAGGTCGGCGTACGTCTTGCCGCCGGCGATCGACGTCAGGTGCAGGCCGATGTACTCGTTGGCGTAGCACTCGGCCTGCTTGCCGGTGGTGAGCTGCTGGCCGGCGTACTCGCGCAGGCAGTCCGACTTCTTCTCCTCGTCGGACAGCTTGTCCTGCGGGGTGAAGCTGATGTGCTGCGCGGCGAGCTGGTCGTGCACGTAGTTGTTGGCGAAGTTGGCGTTCGTCGTCAGGACGACGCCGACGACGAGCAGCAGGACCGCGAGGCCCAGCCCACCGATGCTGAACAACAGGTCGAGCGTCCGTCGCTTCATCTCTGGCTCCCGGATGGGGGTGTGTGCCGGCTGGTTGACGGGAACCATCGTGGCGGCGACCGGTACGCCGGGAGCAGGGCCGAACCCCCTGTCCCGCCCGGGACCTTCGGCCCGGAGGCGGTGGGCCGGTCAGCGGGCGGCGTCCACCGGGACCAGCGTGGGGAGCAGGTCGGACAGCGCGGTCGGGCGGCCGTACCGCCAGCCCTGGCCCTGCCGGCAGCCGATCGCGGTGACCGCCGCGTGCTGGGCGCCGGTCTCCACCCCCTCGGCCACCACGGCCAGGTCGAACGCGCCGGCCAGCCGGTTGACCATCTCGACCGTGGCGTACGCGCGGGCGTCGCCGGCGTCCAACCGGGACACGAAGGACCGGTCGATCTTCAGCTCGGTGGCCGGGATGCGGTGCAGGTAGCTCAGCGAGGAGTAGCCGGTGCCGAAGTCGTCGATGGCGATGCGGACGCCGAGGTCACGCAACTGGGCCAGCCGGTCGAGTACGGCCTCGCTGCCCTCGATCAGCGCCGACTCGGTGAGTTCGAGCGTGAGCGCGCGGGGCGGCAGTCCGGCCGCGCCCATCGCGCCGGTGACCGTGGCGATCAGGTCGGGTCGGCACAGGTGGGCGGCAGCGATGTTGACGGCCACCGTCACCTCGGGCGCGTGCTCGCGCCAGGTGGCCGCCGCGCGGCACGCCTCGTGGATCACCCACCGGTCGATGCCCAGGATCAGGCCGGTCTCCTCGGCCAGCGGCAGGAACCTCGCCGGGGTGAGCACCCCCAGCCGGGGGTGCCGCCAACGGACCAACGCCTCCGCGCTGCGGACGGTGCCGGTGGCCAGGTCCACGATGGGCTGGAACTCCATCAGCAACTGACCTTCGTCGACGGCCCGCCGCAGGTCGGCGATCAGCTCGGCCCGGCCGACCGCCGACTCGCGCAGCTCCGCCGTGCACGTCCGGTACGCGGACTTGCCGGAGGCCTTCGCCGCGTACATGGCGATGTCGGCGTCGCGGAGCAGATCGGTGTGCGAGGTGTGCTGCGGCCCATACTCGGCGATGCCGATGCTGGCCGACGGGTGGACACCGAGGTCCTCCTCGCCGGGCAGCGGTTCGAGCGCGGCGAGCAGCCGCACGGCGAGCCGCTCCGGCGACACCGGGCGGTCCCCGGCGACCAGGACCGCGAACTCGTCCCCGCCGAGCCGGGCGATCATCCCGTCCGGCCCGACCGCGTCCCGCATGCGCTCGGCGGTGGTGGTCAGCAACCGGTCCCCGGCGGCGTGCCCGAACCGGTCGTTGACCTGCTTGAAGCCGTCCAGGTCCAGCAGCACCACGGCGACCGGCCCGCCGGCGCGCAGCGCGCGGCGCAGCCGCCGGATGAACGTCAGCCGGTTGGGCAGGCCGGTGAGCTGGTCGGAGTAGGCGAGGCGACGCAGTCGGCCGACCAACCGCAGGTTCTCGTTGGCGGCCAGCCCCTGCCGCAGCGCGAGCACGCCGAGCAGCGCCATCATGCCGACGAAGACCAGGTGCGGGGTCTGCCCGGTGGGCCGCCGGGACAGCATCACGGCGACGATGGCCCCACCCACCGGCAGGTACGGCAGCGCGACCCGCCACCAGGGCGGCAACGGCGACTCGACGTCCTCCTCCCCGTCCCCGCAGGCCGGGGGCGGGTAGCGGGTGGCCAGGCCGACCAGCAGGTAGCTCAACGGCCAGCAGACGTCGACCGGGTGCCCGGGCGCGTAGCTGCCGTGCGCGACGAGCGAGACGTAGACGGTGTCCGCCCCGGCCCGGATGGCCAGGCCCGCGCCGATGACGGTGAGGGAGCGCCACATCGGGCGGCCCGGCCCGGCGACCGCCACCAGGATGGTCAGCTGCATCAGGTCGAACATCGGGTAGAGCAGCCCGAACGTGCGCAGCGGGTCGGCCAGGTCGGCGTCGGCCACGTCGCGGAACACCAGCAGCCAGCCGATCGGGATCAGCGCGAGCCCGACGATCACCCCGTCGAGCAGCGTGCGGGCCTGCCCGATCAGGCTGCGCGGGCCGGCCCGGGAGCAGAGCAGCGCGGCGGTGCCGGTGACGATGCCGGCGGTGAAGAGACCCCCGACCAGCGGCGTGTGCGGCAGGTCGATCCCGCCGAGCCGCTCGACCGTCCACACCGTACGGCCGAGCGCGGCGAGCACCATGGTGGCCGCGAGCAGGCTCCAGAACCGGCGCAGCGCGTGCGGGTGCCGGCGGGCCGCGCCGACGCAGAGCACCGCCGCCCAGCTCGACACCGCCATCGCGCCGAGGTCGCTGACCAGGGCCGCGCCGGGCAGGCCGGCGACCAGCCAGATCATCTCCCCGAGTACGACGACGACGGCCGCGACGAGTCCGACACGGCCGGCGAGCGGGTGACGGGCCGGCGCCGCGACGGCGAGGCTCACGTCGTGCTGGGGGACAACGATGCGCTCCGGCTCTCTTCCAGACGTGCACCCTCGGTGACGAGGACCGGACGGCGGACGACGAACGGCGCAAGCCTAACCAGCGCCGGGGGCCGCCGCCAGAGTCGTTCGTTGTCGGTCACCGGACCGGTGAGCCGGGCGGGTCCGGCCCGGCGGGACGCCGGGCCGGACCCGCGGTCGTCACTGGACGGTGACGTTGTCCACGTAGACGGCGGAGGTGCCGCCCGCGCCGCTGCCCGGCACGAACTGCACGCCGATCTCCCGGACGTCACCCAGGTTGGCCACGCCGGCAAGCGACAGCGACAGGTTCACCCCGGCCGAGGTCACGGCCACGCTGCCGCCGTCGAACCACTGCCAACCGGCGCCGGTCTTGACGTACAGCTTGGCCTGGCTGCCGGTGCCGAAGCTCCCCCACGGCGCGACCCGCGCGGTGGCGCGCAGCGTGGTCCGCCCGCTCAGGCTGGTGGTGGCGGTCTTCTTCAGGTACGCGGCCCCGGCTCCCAGGTTCACGTCGGACTTGAGCGCGCGGGTGCCCTGCGACGCCCACTCGGTGACCTGCCACGGCCCCCCGGTGACGTTGGCGCCGGTCCACCCCTCGGTGCCCGACTCGAACCCGTTGAGCAGGGTCCCGCCGGACGGGGGCGGGGTGGTGGTGCCACCGCCGCCCGGCTCGGTCACGGCGCCCAGGTCGACCTCGCCGCGGTTCGCGATCCAGGAGTTGTTGAACAGCGTGCTCGCGCCGGAGTTGCGGGCCGGGCCCCAGCCGTCGTTCCAGGCCAGGAAGTAGGACGTCTTCGGGTAGCTCTGCTGGAACGCGGTGACCCAGCGCCCGTAGTCGAACGAGCCCTGGCTGTCCGGACCGATCTCGGCGAACGCGAACGGCTTGCCCAGCCCGACCAGCTCGGCGTACGCGGACTGGATGCCGGAGACCTGCGGGTTGTCGTCGTACGCGTCCATGCCGACGACGTCGGTGTAGGAGGCGCCCGGGTAGTAGGCGGTGCGGTTGCCCCGGCTGAAGTCGGCGGAGTAGACCCAGAGCAGGTTGTCCAGCCCCTTGGTGCCGGTGAGGTAGGTGTACATCTGCTGCCAGACCTGCTTGAACGTGTTCGGGTCGCGGTTGCCCCACCAGAACCAGTCGCCGTTGACCTCGTGGAACGGCCGGAACAGCACCGGAACCCCGGCGTTCTCCAGGTCCTGCAGGCCGGCGGCCATCTTGTCCTGGAGCTGTCGCCAGCGGGCGCCGGCCGCGGTGGACGGGTTGAGCAGGTCGGCGAAGTTGCCCATGGGGGTGTTCAGGCCGCCGCCGTTGGCGTTGGCCGGGCTGGGCAGGTGCACGCTGATGGTGACCAGACCCCCGCTCATCCACCAGGACTTCAGCGCGCCGTTGCAGGAGTGGTCGACGAGTGCGGTGATGTCGCTGTTGGTCGCCCAGCCGGAGCCGTAGTCGCAGCTGAGGATCGCCGGGTACTGCCCGGTGGCGGCGCGCAGCTCCTCGGTCTGGTTGAGCGAGAAGCCGCTGTTGCTGTAGCCGCCGAAGAAGCCGGAGGCGATCCGGTTGCTGCTCCGGTTGGGCAGGTGGGCGAGCCAGTTGAGCACGTCGCGGGTGGCGGTGGAGGCGTTGGCGTTGACCGGGGAGACGGTGTGCGCGTCGGCCGGGGTGACGACGGTGAGCGCGGTGACGGCGGCCAGGACGGTGGCGGCGGCGGTCGACGCGAGGCGGAACCTGCTGCTTCGCATGGGTCACCTCATTCGGTTCGTGGCGGGCGGTGGTGTGGCAGCCACCAGTGCACTACTGAACCGATTAAGTTTCAAGCATGTAAATGGATTGATACAGTTACTCCTCGTGATGCTCCGGCGGGCCGCCGTGCGTCCACGGCGTCTCCTCCGGCGCCGGGAACGCGCCGCCCGGCAGGAAACCGTCCGACAGGCTGGTCAGGCAGATCCGCTCCCCCACCTCGGGCACGCTGCCCGTCGGGGCGGACAACCCGCGGCCCATCCCACCGGAGAGTTCCAGCACCACCTCCGTCTTGCCGTCCGCACCCGGGGTCAGGAAGACGATCCTGGCCTTCTGTCCCGGGCGGGCCGGCGACCACAACGTCGCGCCCACCGGCATCGGCACCGGCTCGGTGGTCACCACCTGGATCCGGGGACGCAGCACCGGCCGCCGGCCGGAGTCGTCCACCCGCTTCGGGTCGGCCAGCGTCACCTCGCCGACGAACGCCTCCCCGGCCAGCCGGTGCTCGGCCATAACCAGCGGGTCGTCGTACGCCCGCTGCACCGCCCACGCGGTCGCCGCCCGCTCCAGCCGCTGCAACCGCAGCGCCGCGGCCACCGCGCCGTCGCGGCGCGGCTGCGGGCCGCCACCGGCGTCGACGTGCTCGGCGTACGCGGTGAACGCGTCCCGGTCACCGGCCCAGCGACCGGCCACCCGGGCACCGGGCGGCAGCGCCCGCAGCAGCCCGACGCCGCGCCACATCAGCTCCCAGGTGGGCGCGAGCTGGTCGCGCAGCAGCCCGGCCAGTTCGTCGTACGCGGCGGCGCGGGCGGCCGGGTCGTCCTCGGCCCGCGCGTACGCCTCGATCGCCGGGGCCAGCCGGTGGTTGTCGAAGTCCGGGTCGGTGGCCGGCCCCGCCGGCGGGCACCGTGCCGGGTCCTCGGCCGCCACCGCCGCCTCGGCGCCGGTCAGTCCGGCCGGCGGATCGAGCCAGCCGAGCACGGCCGGCAGGTGCAGATCCTCCACCGCGCTCTGCCCGGTCGCCCAGTGCAGCGTCAACGCGTCGGTCAGCGCCAGCAGCGCGGCCGACCCGGGCTGTTCCGCGCGCTCGGCGAAGAACGTCGCCCAGCGGCCGAGCAGCGGCACCGACGGATGCACCGGGTGGTCCCCGTCGACCCGGCGGAACCGGGTGGAGCGACCGAACAGGCGCAGGAACGTGACCCCGGCCGGGTTGGGCACCAGCAGTTGCGGCGCGTCGACGTAGCGGTGCCGGACGTCCCGCCCCCGGTCCACCGCCACCGCCTCGGTCACCGTGCGGAACGAGTCCAGGTAGGGCAGGACGACGCCGGCCAGCTCGGCGGCGAAGGCGAAACGCTGGTCGCGGTTGCGCGGCTGCGGCACCACCAGCAGCCGGGCCTCGTCCGGCGCGGCGCCGACCAGCGCGGCCAGCGGGGCGTTCGCCTCACCGGCCAGCGCGAGCGGCACCAGCACCAGCGGCCGGTCGGACAGGTGCAGGTGCCGGACCGTCGCCACCGGCTGGGCCCGTCCGGTGGCGACCGCCTGCGCCCGGGCGAGCGCGCGCAGCGTACTCACGCGGGGTTGCCGGTCAGGACCTCGGCCCGCAGGCGCGCGGCGGCGCGCAGCAGCGCGGCGGCCTCCGCCTGCTCCGGCTCGGGGGTGCGGACGCCCTCGGCGAGCGCCAGCACGTCGGCCACCTCGACGACGCCGCCGAGCGCCTCGCGGACCGGCCGGCCCAGCGCCCCGGTGTGGCCGCGCGCCTCATGCCGGCAGAAGGAGGCCAGCTCGCAGGCGGCCAGGCAGTCCGGCGCGTAGCGGGCCGGCACCCGGTGCAACGCGGCCGCGAGCGTGGCCGGGTCGGCCGTCGGGTCGGCGGTGAAACCGGCCGGCACGGCGGCGAGCAGGTCGTCGACCCGGGCCATCCGGGCCAGTTGGCGGCGCAGCACCAGCAGTTGCCGGCGTACGTCGAGCAGGCTGGCCACCGGCTGGTTGGTGAAGTCCCGCGGGCAGACCAGCACCACCTCGTGCGACACCAGCTCCGGGTCGCGGCCCCCGGCGGCGAGCAGGTCGCGCAGCGCCAGCACGTAGACGGCGGACTGGATCGCCGCGGCGGCGACCTTGGCCGGGTCGGCCTGCCCGTCGATCACCGGGAACGACTTGATCTCCACGACGTGGAACCGGCCGGCCAGGCGCGCGGCGACCAGGTCCGGTTCCAGGTGCACCCGCCGGCCGGCCACGTCCAGGCCGAGCAGCGGGTGGTCGAAGAGCGCGGGACCGTCGCCCCCGGCGGTCAACGCCGCCCGGGACCGCTCCGGGCGGTCGTCGTCGGCGCCGAGGTCCGTCCAGGTCGCACCGGCCGGCACCGGTACGCCGAGCCGCTCCGCCACCAGGCGCAGCAGCTCCGCCCCGCCGTCGGCCTTGACCTGCGACTCGAACGCGTTGCCCCGGGTGATCGCGAAGCGGGACTGTCCGAAGCGGGCCGGGAAGCCGAGCCGCTCGGCCAACGCCGGCTTGTCCGCACCGGCGCCGTCCAGCACGGCGCGGCGGGTGCAGCCGGGGTTGCCGGTCAACGCCGCGACGGTGCGGGCGTTGTGCCGCCGGGGCGGCCCCCCACCCCGGATCTCGCTCAGCCGATCTTCCACCCGATGAAGTGTAAGGAAGGGCCCCCTCTTAACGCCTCCGGTAGAGGCGGGGACCCCTGTTAACAGCCCAGGCGTCAGCGGCCGGCGGAGCGGTTCCACGGTGACCGCGGAGACAGCGCCCCCGCCGTCGGTCGACTGCGACGACGGCGCCGGCGACCGGGCGTGCACGGTGGGCGGGCGGCGGTGTGCACCGGTACGGCGGGCGGAGGCACCGGCTGCCGCCCGATCAGCCAGCAGAGGAAGCGGGTCACGGTCAGCCGACCGGGAGGCGCTCGGCGTCGGCGCGGGAGATCTCGTACTCGGCGCCGCAGAACGTGCACTGCTGCGCGTACCGGGTGCGTACCGGGATCAGGGGGATGAAGAAGAGGCTGAACTTGGTGGCCCGCCGGGTGATCACCTGGGCGGCCTGGTTCCCGCAGTGGCGGCAGACCTGGGTGACGACGCCGGACCGGTCGACCTTGGTCCGCAGCCCGAAGATGAAGAACATCGCCCGCCATTACCCACCCGGGGCACGTGTTAAGCGGGGCCCCCTCCTCTACCGGAGGCGTTAACAGGGGGCCCCTCCTTACACCTCAGAGCCAGATGGGCTGCCAGTTCGGCATCTCGTGGAAGCGCCGCAGCTCGGCCAGGCCGGCGACGGTGCCGGTCCACGCCGCGTACGGGGGGTTGCCCTGGTCGAAGCCGGACTGCACGAAGGTCAGCTTCGTCCGGCCGCCGGACTCGGCCAGCTCCCACGAGCTGACGCCGGTCGGTCCCCAGTCGACGGAGATCGCCTGCCCCGGCGTCACGTCGAGCACCTTGGCCGCGTAGCCGGCGTCGAAGCCGCCCATCGCGTAGCGACCACCCGCCCACGGCTCGATGCCGATCGGGTAGCCGAACCAGGCGCTCGCCTGCTCGGAGTCGGTCAGCGAGGTCCACACCTTGTCCATCGGCGCGTCGATCAGCATCTCGCCGCGCAGGTCGGCCGAGGTGAAGTCGGTCCGCGGCAGCAGCGGCCTCCCCTCCAGGTGGGCGTTGAGGTTGGCGATCGCCAGCGCCCAGAACGTCTGGAGCACGCCCCGGATGCTGCTGCCGTTCATCGCCTCCTCGAAGGAGAAGTGACTCTGCCGCAGCGTCAGAACGGTGGCGTCGCCGTCGGGCTCCAGCTCGAACTCGGTGGTGGTCTCCACCCCGTCGAGCGTCCACGCGAAGCGCAGCGTCTTCTCGTCGGCGTGCAGCAGCCGCTGGTGCGGCACATCGCCCTCGGGCGTGTAGCGGCCCCAGAACTCGTACCGCCCGGGCAGGTCCACCTCGGCGTGTTCGGCCAGCCAGACGCGCAGCTCGGCGGGATCGGTCAGCGCCCGGCGGACGGTCGCCACCGGCGCGGCGAGACGGGCGCGGACGGTCATCGGGTCACTCATGCTGGTTGCCCTTCGGGTAGCAGGCCACGGCGAGCTTGAAGGCGTCTCCCTCGGCGCCGCCGTAGCGGGTGAACAGGTCCCGCAGCGTCGACTGCAGGTCGTGCAGGAACTCCTGCCGCCGCTCGGCGGGCACCCGGATCTCGCCGGAGACGCCGATCGACGGAAGTTCGGGGGCGGCGCGGTCCAGCCCGGCGATGTCGGCCTGGACCTCCTCCATGAGGTCGAGCAGGTAGCCGAGGCTCAGCTCGTCCTGCGCCCGGCGGGTGCCGCCGATGCGGCCGACCAGCCGCGGGGAGAGCCAGTAGGACCGGGCGACGGCGCGGTAGATGCCCTCGTTGATGCCGCGCACCCGCCGCTCGGCGACCTGCTCGGCCAGCCCGGCCGCGACCAGTTGCTTGACGTGGTAGTAGACGCGCTGCGGCGTCTGCTCCAGCCGGGCGGCGACCTCGGTGCAGGTGCGGGGCTCGGCCAGTTGCCGCAGCACCTCGATGCGCTGCGGCTTGAGCAGGGCTTCGGCCTGCTCGCGCTGTTCCAGATACAGGACATCTCTCATGGCAAAAACAAGTTTGTACGTAAAAAACTTGCTTGTCAATAGAGACGACGAGAGGCCGCACGATCCGTGCGGCCTCTCGTCGGTACGGGTGTCAGGGTGTCCAGTCGGGGCGCAGCGGATAGCCGTTGACCCCCTGCGGGCCGTTGTGCGTGGCGAGCACCTGGTGCAGCTGGATGCCGTTGCGCTCGAACGCCATCCGGGAGCCGGCCATGTACAGGCCCCAGACCCGGGCGGTGCCCGGACCCACCTCGTCGACGCAGAAGTCCCAGTGCTCGACCAGGTTGCGGCACCAGCCGGCCAACGTCAGCGCGTAGTGCTGGCGCAGGTTCTCCTCGTGGTGCACCTCGAACCCGGCGTCGTGGATCTCGCTGATCAGCCGGCCCGGACCGGCCAGCTCACCGTCCGGGAAGACGTACCGGTCGATGAACGCGCCGGAGCGGTGCGGGGCGCGGTTGTCGGCGCGGGTGATGCAGTGGTTGAGCAGCCGGCCGCCGGGCTTGAGCCGGGACCGCAGCGCGCCGAAGTAGGCCGGGTAGTTGCGCACCCCGATGTGCTCGGTGAGCCCGATCGAGGAGATCGCGTCGAACTGCTCGCGCGGCGCGTCCCGGTAGTCGAGGTGCCGCACCTCGGCCAGGTCACCCAGCCCCTCCCGCTCGATCGCGGCCTGCGCCCACTGCGCCTGCGCCCGGGACAGGGTCACACCGAGCGCCTTCACGCCGTACTCCCGGGCCGCGTGCCGGACCATGCCGCCCCAGCCGCAGCCGACGTCCAGCAGCCGCATCCCCGGTTTGAGCGCGAGCTTGCCGGCGACCAGGTCGTACTTGGCCCGCTGCGCCTCTTCCAGGGTGTCGCCCGGGCTGCGGAAGACCGCGCAGGTGTACGTCATGGACTCCCCGAGCACCTTCTCGTAGAAGGCGTTCGACACGTCGTAGTGGTGGGAGATCGCGTTGCTGTCCCGCGCCCGCGAGTGGCGCAGCCCGTTCACCACCCGCTTCCAGCGCGGCGCCGCCTCCTGCGGCGGGGGCGGCGGCGGCATCAACCGCTCCCAGCCCAGCCCCTTGACCAGGGCCAGCGCCTCGCTCACCGGGGGCATCCGCAGCGGCATCTCGTCCTTGAGCACGCGCAACGCCTCGTACGGGTCGCCGGGGTGCACCCCCTCCAACCCCAGGTCACCGCTGACGTAGGCCCGCGCCATGCCCAGGTCGCCGGGCGCGGTGAGCAGGTAGGACAGGCCCCGCTCGGTGCGGATCGCCAGGGTGATCCCGGCGTCGGCCGGGCCCACCGCGCTGCCGTCGTATCCGGTGACGCGCACCGGCAGGTCGCGGGTGGTGACCGCGCGGATCACGTCCGCCACGGTCGGTCCGGTGCGCCGGCCGCCCGCCGGCGGACCGGCCGGGGCGCTCGCCGCCCCCGGTGTTCGGTCGGTCAGACTCATGCTCGGGATACCGCCTTCTCGTACAGTCCGGTGAGTCGGTGGTCCGGGTCGTAGCGGTCCTTCACGGCGCGCCAGGTGTCCCCGCCGTAGAGCCGGTCGAACGCCGCCCGGTCGTAGTACGCGTCGGAGTAGAGCGACTTGTGGCCGCCCACCTCCGACACCATGCGCTCGATCTGGCGGTTGACGTCGCCGTCGGCGGCTCCCGCCGCGATCGGCACGCTCCCCCAGAAGCCGATGTTCACATAGGTTTCGCCCGGTTGGAGCGGATACAGCGGCCACGCCCGGGCCGATCCCCGGCCGGCCGGCTCACGCAGCCGCAACGGGCAGAGCCAGACCGGTGTCATGCCGACGTCGGCCGCGAACCAGCGCAGGAATTCGGCCGTACGGTCCAGCGGGATCTCCACGTCCTGCACCACCCGCTCGCGCGCCGGCCGACCCCGCCACCTGTCGATCCGGGCCGCCACCTGGTGCCGGTGCTCCAGCCGGACGATGCGGTGGTAGACGTCGCTGCGCCGGTAGCGCTGCGGCCAGAGCCGCCGCACCACCGGGTGCTGCACCCCGAACGCCGCCGAGCACCAGAACCAGTCGGTGTCCCACCGCCAGAGATAGTCGTACGCGCCGAGCACGTCGCGGGTGCGGCGGCGCAGCGAGCGGTAGTAGATCTCCTGGCCGGTGTAGTCCGACGGCGGCCCCTCGGCCTCGTCGGTGAACGTGCCGAGCACGAGGTAGGACTCGCCGGGGCTGAACATCACCCCGTCCATGGCGTCGACCGGGTCGCCGGCCCAGGCGCCCTTGGCGACCACCTCGGCCACCGCGTCGACCAGTTCCTCCAGCCGGGTGAACCGGATGTTGCGCAGGGCCACGTGCCGGCGGACCGGTTGCAGCTCGATGCGCAGCCGGGTGGCGTAGCCGAGGCTGCCCAGCGAGTTGGGGAAGGCGCGGAACAGGTCGGCGTGCTCGCCCTGGGGCCGGGCGGTGACGATCTCCCCGGCGCCGGTGAGCAGGTCCATCTCGGTCACCGACTCATGCGGCAGGCCGTTGCGGAAGGAGGTGGACTCGATGCCCAGGCCGGTCACCGCGCCGCCCAGCGTGATCGTGCGCAACTGCGGCACGACCAGCGGCATCAGACCGTGCGGCAGCGTCGCGTCGACCAGATCCTCGTAGGTGCACATGCCCTGCACGTCGGCGGTGCGGGCCGCCGGGTCGACGCCGAGCACGCCGGTCAGTCCACTCACGTCCAGGCCCGGCGTACGCGGCGCGGATCGGGGGCGGAACAGGTTCGAGGTCTGCTTGGCCAGCCGTACGGGTTCTCCGGCGGGCACCGCGGCGTAGGAACGCCGCAGCGTGTCCACCGCCCGTTCATGATCACGGACAGCGTGCATGAGATCACCTTACGCTCGGGTACGACAATTCGTGGGATGTCCACGGTGGCCTTCCGCCGACTCGCCGACGACTCGCGGGTTACCGTGACCGCCATGGCGAATCCCGCGCTCACCGCCCTCGACGCCGCCGGCCTGCCGTACCGGGTGATCCGGCACGGGCCGGTGGCGAGCCTCGCCGAGGCGGCCGCGGCGCGCGGCGTCGAGGTGCCCGACGTGGTCAAGACGATCGTGGTGCGCCGGGGCGAGGGCGACCACCTGTTCGTGCTGACCCCCGGCGGCCGGGTCGTCTCCTGGCCGAAGCTGCGCGCCCTGCTCGGGGTGAGCCGGCTGTCGCTGCCCGACGCCGACGCGGCGAAGGAAGCGACCGGCTACGCGCGCGGCACCATCACGCCGTTCGGGTCGCGCACCGCCTGGCCGGTCGTCGCCGACGAGCGGCTGCGCGGCCGGGAGATCACGCTCGGCGCGGGCGAGCACGGGACGGCCGTGGCGCTGGACGCCGACGCCGCGCTGACCGCGCTCGACGCGACCGTCGCCGACGTCACCGATCCGGAACCGACCCGCTGAGCGGTGGCCGGCGGGCGGCCACCGGCATAGCGTGGAGGACATGCCGAAAGCCGTCTGGAACGACCTCGTCGTCGCGGAGAGCGACGACACCGTGCTGGTCGAGGGCAACCACTACTTCCCCCGCGCGGCCCTGCGCGACGACCTGATCCGCGAGTCGGACACCCACACGGTCTGCCCGTGGAAGGGCACCGCCTCCTACTACACGCTGGAACACGGCGGCGCCACCAGCGCCGACGCGGTCTGGTACTACCCGGACCCGAAGCCGGACGCCGAGATGGTGCGCGACCGGGTGGCGTTCTGGAAGGACGTCCGGGTCGTCGACTGAGTCACCGTGCCGCCGGGGCGACTGGCCCCGGCGGCCCCCGGTGGGTCAGGATGCCCCCATGGCCGACCCGCACACCGACCCGTCCGGCACCGTCTACGGCGCCCGCCGCGCCCGCGGCGTCCGGCTGCCGCAGGACCCGTTGATGCGGATCGCGCTGGGCGTCGCCACGGTCGGCGTACTCCTGGGGGTCTTCTTCGCCACCGGCGTGCTCGGCGGCGGCGACGGCCGACCGGTGGTGCCCGCGGCGGCCGTGCCGACCCCGGCGGCGGCCGAGCCGACGTCGGCCGCGCCCACGACGGCGGCCGCGCCCACCCCGACGTCCGCGTCGCCGAGCGCCGCGCCGACCACCCCGGCCGCGCCGGTGGCCACCCCGAAGGTGATCCGGGGCGTGCCGTCCGGGCGCTGCCTGGGCGTGACCGGCGACGATCCGGAGGGCGCGCAGGCCGCGCTGGCCGACTGCACCGGCGGCCCGGAGCAGCAGTGGGTGGTGACCCCGGTCGCCGCCGACACCTACCTGCTGGTCAACGCGGCCAGCGGCAAGTGCCTCGACGTCAACGAGGCGAGCACCGACGACGGCGCCGACATCCAGCAGTGGTCCTGCAACGGGCAGGCCAACCAGCAGTGGAAGGCCAACCCGACCGGCGCCGGGCCGGTGCTGCTGGTCGCCGTGCACAGCGGCAAGTGCGCCCAGGTCGACGACGCGGGCACCGAGCCCGGCCGGGAGCTGGAGCAGGCGCCGTGCGGCGGCGCCCCCGAGCAGCAGTGGGCGGTCGGCTGACCGGTCAGCCCCGGTAGCTCCAGGCCCGCCGGCCGGCCACCACGGGCAGGACGAACGTGGGCTCCTCGGCGGCGCGCCGGCGCAGCAGCAGGGACAGCCCGGCCGCGCCGATCGACAACGCGCCGGCCACGTACCAGGCGAGCGCGTAGTCGCCGAGCCGGTCCCGGACCAGGCCGGCGCCGGTCGCGGCGAGCGCGGCGCCGACCTGGTGGGCGGCGAACACCCAGCCGAAGACCACCGCCCCGGACGCGCCGAACCACTCCCGGCACAGCGCGACCGTCGGCGGCACGGTGGCCACCCAGTCCAGCCCGTAGAAGACGATGAACACCAGCATGCTCGGCTCGGCCCGGCCGGCGAAGAGGCTCGGCAGCACCAGCAGCGACGCGCCGCGCAGCGCGTAGTAGGCGCCCAGCAGCAGCCGGCTGTCGACCCGGTCGGTGAGCCAGCCCGAGGCGACCGTACCGACGATGTCGAAGAGCCCGACCAGGGCGAGCAGGCCGGCGGCGGTGGTCTCCGGCATGCCGTGGTCGTGCGCGGCGGGCACGAAGTGCGTACCGACCAGCCCGTTCGTGGTCGCGCCGCAGATCGCGAAGCCGCCGGCGAGCAGCCAGAACGGCCGGGTCCGGGCGGCGGCGACGAGCGCGCCGACCGCCCGGGCCGCCGCGCCCCCCTCCGGCCGGGCCGGCGGCACGACCTCGGTGGCGCCGTAGGCGGGCCGGCCCAGGTCCGCCGGGTGCTCGCGCAGCAGCCAGACCACCAGGGGTACGACGGCGAGCGCGGCCCCGGCGACGACGAGTGCCGCCGTCCGCCAGCCGTGGTCGCGCACCAGCACCGCGACCAGCGGGAGGAACACCAGCTGCCCGGCTGCCCCGCCGGCGGTGAGCACACCGGTGACCAGGCCCCGGCGGCGGACGAACCAGCGGCCGGTGACCGTCGCCACGAAGGCCAGCGCCATCGAGCCGGTGCCCAGCCCGACGAGTACGCCCCAGCAGAGGATGAGCTGCCAGCTCTCGGTCATCACCACGGTCAGGCCGCTGCCGGCCGCCACCAGCACCAACGCGCCGGCCACCACCCGGCGGACGCCGAAGCGGTCCATCAACGCGGCGGCGAACGGGGCGGTGACGCCGTAGAGCAGCAGGTTGACCGAGACGGCGGCCGAGATGGTGGCCAGCGGCCAACCGAACTCGGCGTGCAGCGGGTGCAGCAGCACCCCGGGGGTGGCGCGGAAGCCGGCCGCGCCCACCAGGGCGACGAAGGCGACCGCGGCGACGAGCCAGGCCGGGTGCAGGCGGGATCGGATCACGCACCGAGTCTCGGCCGCCTCGACGCTCGGCGACGAGTGGCCGGAAAGCCATCGTGCGCAATAATCGGGCCATGTCCGTACCGCACCGCATCGCCGTCCTCGCCCTCGACGGCGTGGTCGCCCTCGACCTCGGCACCCCGGCCCAGGTCTTCGGCGCCGCCCGCGACGAGCACCGGAACCCGCTCTACGCGGTCGCCACCTGCACGCCCGGCGGCCGGCCGGTCCGCAGCACCGCCGGCTTCCAGGTGCTCCCCGACCACGGCCTGGAACTCCTCGAGACCGCCGACACCGTGATCGTTCCCGGCATCCACGCCGGTCCGCCGCTGCACGACGGCACGGTGGCCGCCGAGGTGGCCGACGCGCTGCGCGCCGCCCACGCCCGGGGCGCCCGGGTGATGTCCATCTGCACCGGCGCGTTCGTGCTCGCCGCCGCCGGGCTGCTCGACGGCCGCCCGGCCACCACCCACTGGGCGTACGCCTCCCGCTTCCGCGCCCTGCACCCGGCCGTACGGCTCGACCCCGACGTGCTCTTCGTCGACGACGGGCCGGTGCTCACCTCCGCCGGGGTGGCCGCCGGCGTCGACCTCTGCCTGCACGTGATCCGCACCGACCACGGCAGCGCGGTGGCCAACCGGGCGGCCCGGCGCTGCGTGGTGCCGCCGTGGCGGGAGGGCGGCCAGGCGCAGTACATCGAGCGGCCGGTGCCGAAGGCCACCGCGACCGGCACGGCCGCCACCCGGGAGTGGGCCCGGCAGCGGCTGCACGAGCCGGTCGCGCTGCGCGAGATGGCCGCGCACGCCCGGATGAGCGTCCGCACGTTCACCCGGCACTTCCGCTCGGAGACCGGGCTGAGCCCGGCGCAGTGGCTGCTCCAGCAGCGCACCGAACACGCGCGGGTGTTGCTGGAGAGCACCGACCTGAGCGTCGACCGGATCGCCCGCGACGCGGGTTTCGGCACCACCGCCGCCCTGCGCCAGCACTTCCACGCCCGGCTGGGCGTACCACCCACCGCCTACCGCCGCACCTTCCGCGCCCCCGACCAGCCCGAGCCCGCGCCTTTCGCCGATCTTGGAGTTGTGGCGCCTGAGAGGCCAGGCATGTCGGCTTTGTCAACCACCACGACTCCTTGATCGGCGTCGGTGGTCAGGCGGGATGGGGTTGGCGGCGGAGGGCGCGGAGCTGGGTCAGGTGCAGGGGAAGGTGGACCCGGATGTGCAGGTCGAGGGCGCGGCCCCAGGGAAGCGAATCGTCGACGTCGAGGTCGAAGCCCTCGCGCAGCACGGTCTCCACGGGTGTCTCGGCGGCCGGACCGAGCCGCTCGGCCAGCGCGCAGAGCTTCTGACTGGTGGCCCGCAGCAAAGTGGCGAGCCCGTCCAGCCCGCCGCACTCGGACACCAGCGCGTCGAGTTGCGGCCGGTGGATGGTGTCCAGGTCGTAGTACGCGAACGGTGAGCCGGCCAGGACCGCCTCGGTCGCCTCGCTCATCAGCTCGTCGTTGGCGGCGAGGTGCGCGACGATCTGCTCGGCGCTCAACTGGCCCTCCGGCGGCGGCCCGAACCCGCCCGCGTCCACCTCCGCGAGCACCTGGTCGTACGCCCGCCGCAACTCCGCGGCGTCCACCTCGTCCATGCCCCGCATCCAACCCCCGCCCCCGCCTGCCACGCCCCGGCTACCCGGCCCGGTTCACCCGGACGGGTTCCGGAGACGCGCGAAAGGCCGGCACCCCGGGTTCGGGGGTGCCGGCCTTTCGCGTTGGTCTTACTTGGTCCAGTGCTCGGCCACGATGTCGGTGGCCTGCTTCTCCCACTGCGCGTACGCATCCGGGTACGCGGAGACCTGCACGGTCTGCGCGGCCTCGGTCAGAGGCATCTTCTCCCAGCCGTCGACCTGCTTCAGACCCTTGAGGAACGCCAGGGTCGAGTACTCGGGGTCGGTGATCTGCTCCGGCGTGCCCCAACCCGAGGAGGGGCGCTGCTGGAACAGACCCAGCGAGTCATGGTCATTCTTGTCGCCGAGGTGCCCGAGGTTCTCCAGCTTCGACTCCTGCAGGGCGGTGGCGATCGAGATGACCGCGGCCCGCTCGGGCAGGCCGGCCTTCTTCGTGGCGGCGATGATCGCCTTGGCGTTGGCGGTCTGCTCGTCGTTCAGGGTGATGCGGGACTGCTCGCCCTGCACGGTGGCGACCGCGACGGGCTTACCAGCGGCGTGGGCGGGGGTGTCGGTGTGGGCGGCGATCGGACCGGCGAACACGCCACCGGTGAAGGCCAGACCAGCGATACCGAGGATGCTCTTGCGCAGGATCGTGTTCATGAGGAGGGCTCCATTCGGGGGTCAACACACCCGGGGGGGTGTGGGCACCGTCAGGCGCGCGAGAAGTCTTGAAGGGGGATCCGGCTGGCTCGTGAGGGCTGGGGGCCGGCTCACGGGGGCCGGGGTGTCCGGCTGGCTCGCGGGGCGGGGGGCCTGCACGCGGCGCCGGGATGATGTGTAACGACCGGCGGCCTGCCGTCATTCCGCCGGGGGCGGGGGCGGCTCGGGGGGTGTTCGCCTGCTCGGTCGTTCACCCGTCTACAACGCCGCCCCGCCCACGGCGATTCCGCGCCCAGGGTGCCGCCCACCACCACCGAACCGGACACCCCACTCGCATCCCAGGCCTCGCGGGTGGAAACCACGGGCGCACCCTGAGCCCCACAGTCAACCGTCTCGTTCCACCCACCCGCAGGCCGACACATTGCCCCACCCGAGCCGCGCAACATGCGGAAGACGACGCGCCAGGAAGCCCGACCACTGTCAGTAGCCAGTCGGCAGGCCGAGCAGTCGCAAGACCGATATACCGCTGAGTCATATTCATGACCCAGCGGTATATCGCGCAGAAGTGATGTGCCGCTGGGTCGCCCGGGCCATCGATGAAGGAGTCGACATGCGGCCCCGGAGGCAAGCCGCAAACTCCTTGATCAACCCGTCGAGCGGGGCGCAAAGACAAGGGCGGGAGGGGCGCATGGACTGCCGCGACAGGCGCCGTGCGGGGCGGCGACCACCCTCAACCGAGGGACGGGGAGCGGCCGCCTCGACGCCGAGGGCGCGGGGGCGCGGGGTCGCGGCGGGAGCGGGTCAGCGGCGGCCGTGGCGGGCGCGCAGATAGTCGGAGACCACGTACTCGCCGAGATCGTCGAGGTCGGGCGTGAACATCCGGCCCCTCGACCGCCGCGCCACCGCGTCCACGAACCGGCGCAGCCCGGGGTCGTCCCCGAGCATGAACAGGTTGAGCGCGACGCCGTACCGGGTCAGCTTGTCCACCTCGCGGATCGTCGCCGTGATGGTCTCCGGCAGCGGCGGCCAGTGGAAGTACGCCTCGCCGTCCTCCGGGTCCAGGTGGGCGGTGGGTTCGCCGTCGGTGACCACGAGCACCACCGGCTCGGCGCCCGGGTGGCGGCGCAGGTGCCGGCCGGCCAGCCGCAGCGCGTGCTGCAGGTTGGTGCCCTGCTGCATGTCCGGCTCCACCGCGGCCAACTCCTGCTGGGTCAGCGGCATCGCCTCCCGCCCGAAGCCCACGATCTGCAACGCGTCCTGCGGGAACCGGGTCGCCATCAGGTGGGACAGGGCCAGCGCCGTCTGCTTCATCGGCCCCCAGCGCCCCTGGGAGATCATCGAGTACGACAGGTCGACGCAGAGCACCACCGCGGCGGACGCCCGGCGCTCGGTCTCCATCACCTCGAAGTCCTCGACCGCGAGCTGCACCGGCACCCCGGTGCCGGATCGGCGGACCGCGCGGGTGAGCGTGCGCACCACGTCCAGCGGCTGCTCGTCGCCGTACTCCCAGGGGCGGGAGCCGCCGCTCACCTCGCCGGCGGCACCGGCCGAGCGCAGGTCGTGCTGGCCGCGCGGGCCGGCCGTCAGGTCGGCGAAGACGCGGCGCAGCGCGGTGCCGGCCAGCCGGCGCAACGCCTTCGGGCTGAGCGTCAGCCCCTCCGCGTCCCGGGTGACCCAGCCCTGGCGGCGCAGTTCCCGCTCCAGCTCGCGCAGCCGGCGTACGTCGTCGGCGGCCTCCCGGCCGAGCGTCCGGGCGACCGCCTCGACGTCGACGTCGTCCAGGGTGGCGCCCGGCTGGTCCTGGTCGAGGGAGTCCAGCAGCTCGTCGAGTTCGGCGATCTCGTCGAGCGCGCCGGCGGCCTCGCCGTACCCGAGGGGCTGGTCGCCCCGGACCCGCTCGCCGCGCCGCCAGTTCAGGTCGGGGCGCAACGACCGCAGGTGCTCGTCGAGCTGGGACAGCTCACCGGCGAGCCGGTCGCCGAGGGACTGGCGCATCAGCCCGGCCAACTCCTCGCGCTGCCGGTCCGACAGCGACCGCATCAGCCGCTCCCCCGCCGCCGCCCGGCGGGCCAGCACGTCGACCAGCTCGTCGACGTCGCGCGGGCTCTCCGGGAAGAACTCCCCGTGCCGGCGCATGAACTCGGCGAACGCGTCGGTGGTGTCCTCCGAGCGGGCGTGCCGGGCGAGCAGGTCGTTGAGGTCGCGCATCATCTCGGCGAGCTGCCGCTGGGCGGCCGGGTCGGCGGCGGCCCGCGCCGCGTCGCGCAGGCCGGCGAAGCGCTGTTCCAGCACCTCGCCGCGCAGCCCGTCGAGGATCCGCTGGTAGGTCTGCCGCGCCTCGGCGCTGGCCCACTCGTACCCCTCCAGCTCGGCCACCGCGCGGGCGGTGGAGCCGGGCAGGTTGTCCAGGACCGCCTCGGCGAACCGCGCGTCGTCGCCGTCACGACCGCGCAGCTCGTCGCGTTCCGCGGCGATCGCCTGGTCGAGCAGGGCCCGGGCCCGGGTCACCGCGCCGTCCAGGTCGCCCCGGCGCAACGCCTCCCGGCGCAGCCGGCGGGCCCGGGCGGCCAGGTCGTCTAGGCCGCCGCGCCCCTGCGGGCCGCGCCGCAGCAGCTCGCGCAGCGACTCCCGCAGGCTGCCGCCGGCCAGGACCTCCGCGCCGACCGCGTCCACCGCGGCGCGCACGTCGTACGGCGGGGCGAGCGGGTCGGGCCCGCCACGCCACTGGCCGTACCGGAACCGGTTGCCGGCCACGGTCAGCCCCGGCCGCCGTAGACGGTGCGCCCGGACTCGGTGACGTCCTTGCCCAGCCGGCGGGTCAAGTGCAGCCCTTCGAGGACGAACTCGATGCCGGCGGCCGCCTCCTCCGGGCTGGGCGCGTCGCCGAGGCCGAGCCGGTCCAGCACCTTGGCCAGCCCGGGCACGGTGCCGACCTGGCGCAGCAGCTCGGCCGAGGAGACCAGCTCCCCGGTCTCGACCACCTCGCCCTCGGCCACCAGCGCGGTGAAGCCGGACAGGTCCAGCCCGGCCAGCCGGGCCCGGAACGTCTCGGCGGTGGCGGTACGCAGCAGGTGCCCGAGCACCTCGGTCTCGCGTCCCTCCTCGCCGCTCTCGAACTCGACCTTCCCGCGCAGCGTGGACGTCACCGACACCGCGTCGCCGACCCGCGCGACGGGCGCCTCGGCCCGGTCGGCGGGGGCGCCGGCGAGCAGGCCGGAGCGGCGCAGCGCGGAGGCGGCGACGGTCTCCGCGGCGGCGATGGCGAACCGGGCGGAGACGCCGGAGCGCGGGTCCACCGAGGGCGACTCCCGCACCGCGCGGGCGAACCGGGCCAGCACCTCCAGCACGTGCTCCGGCACGGCGGCGACCAGGTCGGCCTCCTGCCGGATCAGCGCCAGCTCCAGCTCCAGGTCGAGCGGGTAGTGGGTGCGGATCTCGGCGCCGAAGCGGTCCTTGAGCGGGGTGATGATCCGGCCCCGGTTGGTGTAGTCCTCCGGGTTGGCGCTGGCCACCAGCAGCAGGTCCAACGGCAGCCGCAGCTGGTAGCCGCGGACCTGGATGTCCCGTTCCTCCAGCACGTTGAGCAGCGCCACCTGGATCCGCTCGGCCAGGTCGGGCAGCTCGTTGACGGCGAAGACACCCCGGTTGGTGCGCGGCACCAACCCGAAGTGGATGGTCTCCGGGTCGCCGAGGGTGCGCCCCTGGGCGAGCCGGACCGGGTCGACGTCGCCGATCAGGTCGCCGACGCTGGTGTCCGGCGTCGCGAGCTTCTCGCCGTAGCGCATCGAGCGGTGCAGCCAGCCGATCGGCAGGTCGTCGCCGGCGGAGTCGACGAGCGCGCGGGACGCCGGGGTGAGCGGGTGCATCGGGTGCTCGTTGAGCACCGAGCCGGGGATCACCGGGGTCCACTCGTCGAGCAGCGCGCCGAGCGCGCGGATCAGTCGGGTCTTGCCCTGCCCGCGTTCGCCGAGCAGCACCATGTCGTGGCCGGCGAGCAGCGCGCGCTCGACCTCGGGCAGCACCGTGTCCTGGTAGCCCACGATGCCGGGGAAGCGGTCCTCGCCGGCGCGCATCCGGGTGAGGAGGTTGTCGCGGATCTCCTGCTTGACCGTGCGGTACTGGTGGCCGGTCGCGCGCAACGCGCCGAGCGTGCCGGGCAGCTCGGCGGGCGGGACCGGGGAAACCTGGTTGGGAGCGGTCACCCGACCCACGCTAGCTCAGAATTCCCGCACCGCCCGGTGGTCGGTCCCGCCCCGTGACCGGGACCGACCACCGGGGGCGTTCAGGCCCGCCGCCGCAGCTGGTACGCGTACGCGGCGGCGGCCAGGGCGACCGCCCAGACCGGCCAGAGCGCCATCGGCAGGGCGGCGGAGTTGCCGTCGCGGATCAGGTCGGCGAACTCCGGCGCGGCGAGCAGATCGAGGCTGGCCGCCAGCACGGCGAGGGCGACCAGCCCGGCCGGGACGACGGCGAGGAGCACCGGCACCGGGCGGCCGGCCAGACCGGGCAGCCAGCGCGGGAACCGCTCGCCCCAGCGGGCCACCAGTCCCAGCGTGAGCACCGCGCCGACCACGGCGAACGCGCCCAGCCCGGCACCCGCCCAGACCGCGCCGTCGGCGCGCATCTCGGCGAGGGTCTCCCGGGTCATGCCGAGCGGGACGTCGAACAGCCAGGCGAAGCGGGTGAGCGCGTAGAGCACCGGGACCACGGCGGCGGTCCACGCCGCCCACCGTCCCCAGCGGGCGGCCGAGGCGGGCGTGGTCCACGCCGGCGCCGGCCCGTCGGCGACCCGCCGCCGCCAGCGCACCAGCGCGCCGGCCAGCAGCATCCCGCCGGCCAGGGCGGCGAAGCGGGCGAACAGCGGCCAGGTGAAGAGCTCGGCGTAGTCCACCGGCGGCCAGCCGAACGGCGCGCCGATGATCAGCATCGGCGCGTAGCCGAGCAGGGCCAGCACCCGCATCCCGGGCACCACCACCGCCAACGCGAGCGCGACGGTCGCCGCGTACCCGGTGATCAGGGCGCGCAGCGGACGGGACGGGCGGATGCTCGTGCCGGTCATGGCCAGGGCGGCGACCGCGGCGGTCAGCAGCACCGCCGCGAACAGCGGCGGGCCGACGGAGACCGGCACCAGTCGGAGCAGGCCGGCGGCGTCGCCGCCGTGCGGGTCGTTCGCGCCGAACGGGTAGCCGGCGCCGGTCAGCGTGGACACCAGGGCGAGCACGCCCCAGCCGCCGAGCCAGGCGGCGGCGAGCGGAGCGACCGGGTCGAGTCGATCACGAAGTGGCAGGTTCATGCGTCTCAGCCTCGGCCGGACGGCCACCGGAACCCTCCCGCGCCGGGGTGGACCCGCTCCCCCGTGGGAGGGACCGGGTCAGCCGGCCGGGACGACGAACCCGGACTCGTAGGCGGCGACGACCGCCTGCGTCCGGTCCCGCACCCCGAGCTTGGCCAGCACGTTCCCGACGTGTGTCTTCACCGTCTCGACGCCGACCACCAGGCGGGCGGCGATCTCCGGATTGGACAGCCCGGCCGCCATCAGCCGCAGCACCTCGGCTTCCCGGTCGGTCAGCCGCGCGGCGTGCAGCCGGTCCCCGCCGCGCCGCCCGTACGCGCCGACGAGCTGCCGGATCGCGGCCGGGAAGAGCAGCGACTCGCCGGCCGCCACCACCCGGATCGCCTCCACCACCTCGGCCGGCCGGGCCCGTTTGAGCAGGAAGCCGCTCGCCCCGGCGCGCAGCGCCTCGTAGACGTACTCGTCGTTGGCGAACGTGGTGACCACCAGCACCCGGGGCGGGTCGGCGGAGGCGGCGAGCAGCCGGCGGGTGGCCTGGATGCCGTCGATGGCCGGCATCCGCACGTCCATCAGCACCACGGCCGGGCGCAGCTTCGCCACCAGCGGCGGCACCTCGGCCCCGTCCGCCGCCTCGCCGACGACGCGCAGGTCCGCCTGCGCGTCCACGATGGCCCGCAGGCCGACCCGGATCAGCTCGTCGTCGTCGACGATCAGCACGTCGATGGTCACCCGGGCTCCTCCCTGGGCGCGGGCAGGGTGGCCCGGACCCGCCAGCGGTCGCCGCGCGGGCCGGCGTCGAGGTGCCCGCCGAGCAGCAGCACCCGCTCCCGCATGCCGTCCAGCCCGCGCCCGCCGCCGGTCGGCCCGGTGGTGCCACGCACGGCGTTGACCAGCTCGATCTCCAACCCCTGCGGGGGTACGGCGACCCGCAGCGTGACCGGTCCCCGGCCGTGCCGGGCGGCGTTGGTCAGCCCTTCCTGGATGATCCGGTAGCCCTCGCGGGACACCACGGCGGGCAGCGCGTCCAGCGCCCCGTCGACCCTGGACTCGACGACCAGCCCGGCGGCCCGGGCGGCGGCGACCAGCCGGTCCAGCCCGACCAGCGTGGGTTGCGGGGCGTTCGGCGCGGGCGTCGGCCCGGCGTCGGTCTCGCGGAGCAGCCCGAGCACGTGGTCGAGGTCATCCATGGCCCGGCGGCTGGTCTCCTCGATGGCCCGCAGCGCCCGCCGGCTGAACTCGGGGTCGCTGTCGAGCAGTTCCCGGGCGGCGCCGGCCTGGAGTGTCGCCACGGTCAGCGCGTGCCCGACCGAGTCGTGCAGCTCCCGGGCCAGCCGGTTGCGTTCGGCCAGGCGGACCGCGCGGGCCTCCAGCGCGGCGATCCGCTCGGCCTGGGCGGGGCCGAGCAGCACCGGGGCCATCGAGGCGGCGAGCGCGCCCAACCCGGCCACCGCGTAGCCGAGCGCGACCAGCACGGCGGCGCCGGCCAGGCCGGCGGTCACCGGGCGGGCCGGGTCGAACGGGCCGAGCGGCTCGTCCGACACCGCGCCGACGTCGAGCCCGGCCAGGCCGGCGACGAAGACCAGCGCCATCGGGAACGCGCTGATCGCGGCGAACAGCACCACCGCGCCGGTGGCCAGGTGCAGCGCGATCCAGAGCGCGGCGCGCAGCCGGGTCTCCCGGTCGATCCGGTGGCCGGGGGCGGGTTCCGGCAGGTCGACCGCGAGCAGCGCGCGGGCGGCGGCGATCTCCAGTGCCCGGCTGCCGGCCAGGAACACCGGCACCACCGCGAGCCCGACGCCGACCAGCAGCAGCCCGACGCCGGGTGGACGCGGCACCCCGCTGCTGGTCAGCATCTGGGCGAACGCCACCGCCAGCAGCGCGTACGGCAGCGCGAGCACGCCGCCGAGCAGCAGGAACACGGCGCGCCGCCAGGTGCTGCCGCGCACCAGCGGCGCGAGGACACCCCGGACCGTCACCGGGTCATTGTCCCGCCGCCGGCCGGCCCGCGACTCCCCCACGCCGGGGAGTTGTCCTCAGCGGTGGTCGCGGACGTAGGCCTCCGGGTCCTTGTCGTGGAAGCGCAGGTTCCGACCGTTCTTGTGCTCGCCGTAGAAGGTGAGCCACCGTGCCCCCAGCTCGGCCCGCAGTTCCACGCTCGCGTGCCGGCGGAAGTCGGGCAGCGCCTCGTCCTCCTCCTCGGCCAGGTGCTCGCTGTTCTCCTTGCGGGCCGTGCCCACCGCCGCCCACCAGGCGTCCGAGCCGACCTCGTGCCGCTTCGACTCGGCGACCGCGTCACGGATCTTGTTGTGGTCGCCGATGGCGTCGGCGGTCTCGTCCTCGCCGTCGTCGCCGTGCTTGACCAGGTGCGGGTAGAGGATCGCCTCCTCCGCCTCGGCGTGGATGTCCAGGTGCAGGGCGAGCGCCTCCCAGATCGCCAGCATCTCGGCCGGGTCGCGGGCGTCGTCGAGCCGGGCGAAGCCGCGCCGGAAGGCGGCGTGGTCGTCCAGGATCAGTGCGGTGATGTCGTCCATGCGGTCACTTCCCCAGTCGAGCGCGGATCATCTTCGGTACGGCGGCCAGGCCGGTGACCGGGCGGAACGCGCGCGCGGCGGTGGCCAGCGCGGCGTACTCGTCGTCGGTCAGGTCGATCTCGGCGGCGGCCGCGTTGCGTTCCATCTGCTCCACTCCGGACGCGCCCGGGATGGCGACCACGTTCGGGTGCCGCAGCACGTACGCCAGCGCGATCTGGCTCGGCGTGGCGTCGTGCGCGTCGGCCACCTCGCGCAGCGTGGCGATCAGCTCGGTGCCGCGTTCCAGGTTCTCCGGCAGGAAGTACGGGTTGGCCCGGCGCACCGCCCCGGCCGGCGGGTTGGTGGCGTCGTAGCGGCCGGAGAGGAAGCCCTGGGCCAACGGGCTGTACGCGATGACAATCCGGCCGGCCTGCTCCGCGTACGGGATCAGGTCCTCCTCGGGGCCGCGGTCGATCATGCTGTAGCGGACCTGGTTGCTCAGCACCCGGCGGCCCAGCGCGGCCTCGGCGAACCGCCACCGGCGCAGGTCGTAGTTGCTGACGCCCACCTCGCCGACCAGGCCGACGTCCTGGAGCGTGCGCATGCCGCTCATGGTGGTGGTGTCGGCGACCACCGGGTTGGGCTGGTGCACCTGGTAGAGGTCGATGCCGTCGACGCCGAGCCGGGCGGCGGAGGCGACCGCCCGCTGCTGCACCACCGGGGCGACCGGGAGCAGCGGGAAGACCTTGCTGGCCACCACGACCTTCGCCCGGTCGTCGCCGAGCGCGGCGCCGAGGATCCGCTCGCTGCGGCCGAAGCCGTAGAGCTCGGCGGTGTCGAAGAGGGTGACCCCGAGGTCGAGCGCCCGCCGCACGATCTCGGCCGCCCGGCGCTCGTAGTCGGGGCCGTAGCCCCACTCGCGGGAGCCGAACTGCCACGTGCCGAGGCCGATCCTGGAGATGGGCTTGGGGGTGTCGAGCCGCACGAAACGCATGGATCCGACGCTACCCGCGCCACCGTGACCGCACGCCTGTTCGCCGGTGGCGGCAGAATGATCAGGTGACCTACCTCGCCAGCGACGACCGTTACGAATCGATGCGCTACCGGCGCAGCGGCCGCAGTGGGCTCCGGCTGCCCGTCATCTCCCTCGGCCTGTGGCACAACTTCGGGCCGGACCGGCCCTTCGAGCGGCAGCGCGACATCGTCCGCCGCGCGTTCGACCTCGGCATCACCCACTTCGACCTGGCCAACAACTACGGCCCGCCGCCGGGGTCGGCGGAGGAGAACTTCGGTCGGCTGCTCGCCACCGACCTGAGGCCCTACCGCGACGAACTGGTCGTCTCCACCAAGGCCGGCTATCTGATGTGGCCCGGCCCGTACGGCGAGTGGGGCTCGCGCAAGTATCTGATCTCGTCGCTGGACCAGTCGCTGCGCCGGATGGGCCTGGACCACGTCGACATCTTCTACTCGCACCGGTTCGACCCGGACACCCCGCTGGAGGAGACGATGGGCGCGCTGGACGCCGTCGTCCGGTCCGGCAAGGCGCTCTACGTCGGCATCTCCAACTACGACTCGGAACAGACCGCCCGGGCCGCCGAGATCCTCCGTGACCTGGGCACCCCGCTGCTGATCAACCAGCCGTCGTACTCGATGCTCAACCGCTGGACCGAGTCCGACGGCCTGCTCGACACGCTGGAGCAGGTGGGCGCCGGCTGCATCGCCTACAGCCCGCTGGCCCAGGGCCTGCTCACCGACCGCTACCTGGGCGGCATCCCGGCCGACTCGCGCGTGCGGACCAGCGTGTTCCTCAACGAGAGCGACCTGGACGAGGCGCGGATGGCGACCGTCCGCGGGCTCGCCGCGGTGGCCGAGCGGCGGGGCCAGACCCTGGCCCAGCTCGCCCTGACGTGGGCGCTGCGGGACCCGCGGATGACGAGCCTCATCGTCGGCGCGAGCAGCGTCGCCCAGCTGGAGGGCAACGTCGCCGCGCTGGACAACCTCGACCTGGCCGGCGAGGACCTGGCCGAGATCGAGCAGCTGCTCGACTGAGGCTCACCAGATCCGGCGCCGCCCGGCGCGGTGGTTGCGCACCCCGCACGGCCGCCCGGGCGGCGGGCCGCCGGCCCGTCGCAGCCGCAGGCCGACCACTGTCGCCAGCAGCGCGGTGACCACCGCCGCCGCGCCGATGACCAGCGGCCGGGAGAGCGGGCCGGTGTCGGTCACCGCCGCCACCGGCACCCCCGCCGCCGGCTCGTCGCCGGTCGCCGGCACGGCGAGGGTACGCGGGGCCGCCGCGCTCGCCGACGGCTTGCTCCTGCTCCCGGAGCCACTCGCGGCGGCCCGGAAGATCACGTCGGAGCAGGAGTAGTAGGTGTCCTGGGTGCTCGAGTTCTGCCAGATCACGTAGATCAGGTGCCGGCCCGTGCGCCCGGTCGGCAACCGTCCCGGCATCTCGTACGCGCCGGCCCGGATCGGCGGGTCGGTGACCTCCAGGAACGGCTTCTCCTCGACGTCGGCCCAGGTCAGACGCCGGTCCGGGGCGTACGACCGGGTGGTCACGTAGAACCGGAACGTGCCCTCGTGCGGGATGGTGGTGCGATAGCGGAACGTGTGCCGGGCCCCGGCCGTGAGCGTGGTGGCGGGCCAGTCGCTGCGCGGCAGGTCCAGTCCCCGGTACGCGGAGAGCCCGCCACTGCACAGCTCCCCGTCCGGGATGCGTTCCCGGTCCCGCCCGTCGATCCGGGCCACCCGGATGTTGTCCCACTCGCGTACCGCCGCGCCGGCGGCGATCGCGGCGCGGCAGGCCGGTGTCTGTGCCCGGCCGCCCTCCGGACCGCAGGCCGCCGCCCGGCTCATCGGGCTGGTCGGCGCCCCGTGGGCGCTCGCCGGCACGGCGGTGGACAGCAGCGTCGCGGCGACGGCGGCGAGCGCGGCGAGCGCGCGACGTGTGTCCATGTGATCGACCTCCCGCGCACTGGTACGGGCGGGAGGCGGCAAAGGTTCGATCCGCGTCGACGCCCCGACCGGTCAGGCTCGGCTGGCCGAACGGACAATCGGGGCGGCAGCGCGGCCGGGTTGGGCCCTACAGTGACGACACCCTGTGATCAAGGAGCGAGCCTTGCCCGAGCCGGCACAGCCCCCCGAGCCGCCCCGCGCCGCCCCGGCGGACGGGTCACCGGCGGGCGTGGTCCCGTCCGCCCCCCAGCCGTACCTGCTGGTCCTGCCCACGATGGAGGGCGCGCCACCGCCGGTGCCGTGGCCCGGCGCGGAGGGGCAGCCCGCCTGGGCGATCCCGGTCACCGTGCCGGCCGGCACCCAGGGCTACGCGTTGTTCGTGCCGCTGGTCCCGGCGGCCGGTCAGCCGGCCACCGGCGTGCCCGCCCAGGCCGGTCCACCGACCGTCGAGGGCGCGACCGCGCCGACGCTCACCGCGCCGCCGTCCCGGGCGGGCGGGCAGTCAGCCGTCCCGGTCGCAACCGGCACGGCCGAGAGCGGGCGCACCGCCGGCGAGCCGAGCGGGAGCAGCCCGGCCGGGGCCGGCCCGACGTCCGGTGCGCCGAGCGCGGCCGACAGCCCGGCTGCGGCCGGTCCGGCCGACGGCGGCCCGGGCGACGATGGCCCGGGCGACGATGGCCCGGGTGACGATGGCCCGGGTGACGATGGCCCGGTCCTGGTCGCGGCGGACGCCGACCCGGCGCGTCGACCGGCGACGGCGACGTCCGGGGCCGCCACGGGCTCGAACACCACGGCATCGCCCCCGGCGGTCACGGCCGTGCGACCCTCCCCGTCCGCGGTGACCGCCGCCGGGCCGGCGGGACAGGCCGGGCCGCAGCCCGCGCCCGTCGGCGCCGGCACCACGGTGGCGCCGGCCGGCCCGCACCCGCCCGCCGCGCCGCCGTACCAGGACATGCGGCCCTGGGGCACCTACCCGCCGCCGCAGAGCTGGGCTCCCCGGCCCCGGGTTGCCCGCACGTCGTTCCTCGGCGCCCGGTGGCCCGGCCCGAAACCGGCCACCGGCCGGGCCGTGCCGCTCGCGGTGCTCGCCGGCGCGCTGGGCAGCGCGGTCTTCGTGCCGCTCGGCCGGGTCGGCATCGGTTGGTTCCTGGGCTGGCTGACGCTCACCGTCGCGGTGCTGCTCGCGGTCCGCGCGAAGACCGCCGAACTGCCCCGCGCCGACCGGCTGATCCGCCTCGGGTGGGCGGTGGCGGCCCTGGCCCTGATCGCCGTGCCGGCCGTCCGCAACGCCTGGTGGCTGGTGACGTTCTGCGTGCTCGGCGCGCTGGGCTGCGCCACGCTCGCGATCGCCGGCGGCCGGTTGGTCCGCTCGATCCTGTTCGGCCTCGTCGCCACGCCGTTCGCGGCGCTGCGTGGCCTGCCCTGGGTGCGCCGGCACGTCAGCGCCTCGCCGGAGGCGACGACGGTCCGCAAGGTCACCGTGTCGGTGGTCGCCACCCTGGTCGTGCTGGTGGTCTTCGGCAGCCTGCTCGCATCGGCCGACGCGGCGTTCTCCGAGGCGCTGGGCACGCTCGTGCCCGAGGTCGACCTCGGTACGGTCGTCGGCTGGCTCTTCCTCGCCGCGGTGGGTGGGCTGATCGCGGTCGCCGCCGTCTACACGCTGGCCGCACCGCCCGACCTGTCCACCGTGGACCGGGCGGGTGAGCGCCGGCTCGGCCTGCTGGAGTGGGCCCCGGCGATCGGGGCGCTGACGCTGCTCTTCGCCGGCTTCGTGGTGGTGCAGTTCACCGTGCTCTTCGGCGGCCAGCGACACGTGCAGAACGTCGCCGGGCTCAGCTACGCCGAGTACGCCCGCAGCGGCTTCTGGCAGCTGCTCTTCGTCACGCTGCTGACGGTGGCGGTGCTCGCCGGGGTGGGTCGCTGGGCCGGGCGGGAGCGGCCGGTCGAACGCGTCCTGCTGCGCGTGCTGCTCGGGCTGCTCAGCGCGCTCAGCGTGGTGATCGTGGTGTCCGCGCTGTCCCGGATGTGGACCTACCAGAAGGTCTACAGCTTCACCGGTGAGCGGATCTTCGTGATGGCGTTCGAGCTGCTGCTCGGCGCGGTCTTCCTGATGATCCTGGCGGCGGGCGTGCGCTGGCAGGGCCGGTGGATCCCCGGTGCCACCGTGGCGCTGGCCGTGGCGATGCTGCTCGGCCTGGCGGTGCTGAACCCGGAGGACTACGCCGCCCGGCGCAACACGCTCCGGTACGAGCAGACCGGCAAGATCGACGCCTGGTACCTGCGGGCGCTGTCCGCCGACGCCACACCCGCGCTCACCCGGCTGCCCGACCCGGTGCGCCGCTGCACGCTGAGCTGGATCGCCGACGAGCTCGACCAGCGCGACCCCTGGTACGCCTGGAACCTCGGCCGCCAGCGGGCCCGTCAGGCGTTGGACCGGGTCGGGCCGACGGCGGTCGGCGGGCCGAAGGACTGCCGCCGGGCGGACCAGTTCGACCTGCCGAAGACCCGCCGACCCCGCTGACGTCCCCGGTGGCCGGGCCGCGAACGCCGCGGCCCGGCCACCGGCACGGACCGGCTCGCCCGCGACCGTTCACCCGCCCCTCACCTCGCCGCCACGGCCGCCACCGTCGCCGCGCCTACCTTCGGCTGCGCGAACGTCAACCGAGGTAGCGGAGGTTCCTCCATGTCCGTCCGTCAGGTGCTGACGGCACTGGTCACCGGCGCGGCGCTGGCCGTTCCGGCGGCCGCCCACGCGGCTCCGGCCGACCGCCCCGGCGTCCCGCCGCAGCGGACCCACTTCGACCTGCAGGCCCACCGCGGTGGCATCGGCATGACCACCGAGGAGACGCTGGCCGGCTTCGCCAAGGCGATGCGCCTCGGCGTCACCACGCTGGAGCTGGACACCCAGGTCACCCGGGACGAGAAGGTCGTCGTCACGCACGACCGCCAGGTCAGCGCGCAGAAGTGCCGGGACACCGCGCCGGTGCGTCCGGGCGACCCGGCGTACCCGTACGTCGGGAAGTACGTCAAGGACCTGACCCTGGCGCAGATCAGGACCATGGACTGCGGCTACCAGCAGCTGCCCGGCTTCCCGGAGCAGGAGCAGGTCGCCGGCGCCCGGATGGCCGAGCTGCGCGACGTGCTCGACCTGGTGAAGCGCTACCGGGCCCGTGGGATCACGCTCAACATCGAGACCAAGGTGGAGGCGGGGGCGCCCGAGCAGACCGCGCCGCGTGAGCTGTTCGTCCGGCGGGTCTTCGAGGAGATCCGGCGCTCGGGCATCGAGCGGCAGGTCACCATCCAGTCGTTCGACTGGGGAGCGCTGCGGGTGATGCACCGGCTCGCGCCGCGCTGGCCGCTGGTGGCGCTGACCAACTACGACTTCCTCCAGGTCGGCAAGCCGGGCGCATCGCCCTGGCTGGGCGGGCTGGACGTGGACGACTTCGGCGGCGACTTCGTCCGGGCCGCCGACGCGATCCCGGGCGTCACCACGCTCTCGCCGAACTACGGGTTCCCGCAGAACGGCACGATCGCCGACCCGGCCTTCCGGTTCTACCCGGACCGGAAGATGATCGCGGACGCGCACGCACGCGGGTTGCGGGTCGTGCCGTGGACCTGCGACGACATGCCGACCGTGGCGGCGCTGATGGACCTCGGCGTGGACGGCGTCATCACCGACTACCCGAACCGGGTCCGGCAGCTCATGGCCGAGCGGGGCATGCGGCTGCCGAAGGCGTACCGGGCGCGCTGAGCGGTGGGGGCGGGGCGGGGCCCACGTGGCCCCTCCTCAGCCGCCGACGCGCAGCGCCAGGATCGCGATGTCGTCGGCGACCGGGCCGCTCTGGTAGGCGGCCACCCCGTCGCGCACCAGCTCCACCAGCTGCCGCGGCGTGCTGTCCGGCGCGTCGCGCAGCAGCTCCACCAGGCGTTCCTCGCCGAAGAGCCCGCCCGGCCCGCGCGCCTCGATCACCCCGTCGGTGTAGAACAGCACGGTGTCGCCGGCCTCGAGGGCGACCGACCGACGCCCGAGCCGCACCTCGGGGAAGGCGCCCAGCAGCACGCCCGGCACGGTGATCACCTCGACCCGCCCGTCGGCCCGGCGGACCAGCGCGGGCGGGTGGCCGCCCGAGGCCACGTCCAGGTCGGCACCGCCGTCGCGCAGCCGTAGCCGCCCGCACACCACGCTGAGGAACCGGTCCACGTCGGGGTCGTCCCGGAGCCGGACGTGCAGCTGGCGCAGGGCGGTGGCGGGCTCCGCCAGCGCCGCGGTGATCCGCAGCGTGTGCCGGGCCAGGCCGGTCACGCTGGCGGCGTCCACGCCCCGGCCGGCGACGTCGCCGACCACGAGGACCCACTCCCGGCCGGCGGCACCGTCGACCGGGAACACGTCGTAGAAGTCGCCGCCGACCCCCACCGCGTCGCCGGCCAGGTAGACCGCCGCCAGCTCGGCTCCGGGCACCGCCGGCAGCCGCGACGGCAGGAGGCTGCGTTGCAGGCGTACGGCGGTGGCGTGCTCCCGCTCGTAGAGCTGCGCCCGGGCGAGCGCCTGCCCGGCCAGACCGGCCAGGGTGACCAGGAAGTCGCGTCGCGCCGGCTCGAACTCCTGCGGTTCGGCGTACCCGAAGACGAGCACCCCGGCGGCGGTCCCCCGTCCGCGCAGCGGCACCATCGCCCACGACCGGTGGGGACTGTTCCGGATCGCGTCGGCGGCGTCGGGGAACCGGTCGAGGAGGGGTTCGAGCTCCGGGTGGAAGCTGGGTTCGTCGGCCCGGAAGGTGGCCGCGATCGGGTGAACGGCGTCCCGCCCGACCGCCTTCCACCGCGACGGGGGCTCCTGGCCGGTGGGCGGGAAACGGATCTGCCGGCCCGCCTCGTCGAGGAGCGCGACGGCCGCTACGGTCGCCTCGGCCGCCGGACCGGCGCCGTCCCGGACCGCCGCGACCACCTCGGCCACGGAGACCGCCTGGGAGAGCGCGGCGGTGAACTCCTGCACCCGGCGGGCCCGCCGTTCCTCGCGCCGCCGCGAGGTGACGTCGGTGATGAGGACGGCCACCGCGCCGGCCCGCCCGCCGCCGCCCGGCACCGCGAAGAAACTGCTCAGGTACGTCCGGCCGGCACGTACCACCTCGACGTCGCGCACCGCGCCGGTCTCGGCGACCTCCCGCATCAGCGGCTCGACGACCGGACCCAGCTCGGGGAACAGGTCGGGCACCCGGCGGCCGAGGTGGTCGCCGACCGGGCGACCGTTCCACGCCGCGAGGACAGGGTTGATCTTGAGGTAGCGCAGGTCGGTGTCGAGCAGGGCCACCCCGACCGGCGCGTTCTCCACCAGCGTGTCGAGGGCGGTGAGCATGGTGGCCCGGTCCGCGGTGAGCTGCTCGACGCCGACCGTCGCCTCGTCGGGCACCTCGTCGAAGACGGCCGCGATGCCGACCGGGCCCACCGGTGTGGACCCGTGCACCGGGTAGTAGCTGCCCCGCCACCGCCGTTGGCCGGGTCGTCCCGGGGTGGGACCGACGACGTCCAGATTGACCAGCGGACGCCCGGTGTCGATCACCTGCCGGAGCTGCTCGGCGAACGACTCGGGCAGCTCCGGCAGCACCTCGCGCAGGTGCCGGCCGGGGTGCTCGGCGGCCGGCCGGCCATTGATCTCGGCGGCCCGCTGGTTGGCCATGACGAAGCGCAGGTCCCGGTCCAGCACGCTGACCCCGACCGGCAGGTGGAGCAGGATCGTCTCCAGCAGCGCCTGGTCGATGGCGGACACCGCCGGGCCGTGCCCCAGGGTGGCCACCGGCGACGGGCCGGGTGGTCCGGGCTCCTCGGCGACCGGCACGTGGGCACCGTGCCGCAGCCCGGCCGCGCGCACCCGCCCGGCGGCGTACGCGGCGAGGCCGGTCGCCGCCTCCACCGTGCCTGGCGGCACGTGGCCCCGGAAGCCGAGACTGAGCGCGCCGACGACCGTCCCGTCGCCGTCCGGGTGCCACAGCGGTGCGGCCACCAGGCCCTCGACGTCGGCGGTGGGCAGGCTCGCGGTCGCCGGGAAGCGGATCAGCCGCTCCCGGAACGACCCCGCCTCCACCACCTCACCGGTGCGGGCGGCGCGGGAGATGCCGACCGGCGCGGCGAGCGGGAAACGGGCCCAGGTCTCGGCCAGCTCGGGCACCATGCCGACGGAGTAGATCAGGTCCAGCTGCGTGCCGGCGGGGTCGAGCAGGACGAGGACCGCCACCTCGGCGCCGGTACGGCGCAGGACGTCGGACGGGAGCAGGCCGCTGCCGTCGTCGACCGTGCGCCCGACCCGATCCCGCACCCCGCCCTCCCTCATCCGTACGAGGGCCGACCGACGGGCCCGGGGAGACGGTACCGCCGCGGGCACGGCGGGGCGACCCACCGACCGCCGGATGAACCGGGGCCCTGTCGGGCAGCTCACACCCGCCCGGCAGGTCGGTCAGGCCGGCCCCCCGCCGAAACCGATCTCGTTGCCGTCCGGGTCCCGGAAGACGACCTTGCGGACGCCGTTGTCGTAGGTCTCCTCGTCGGCCGGCGCCAGTCCGCGGGCCGCGATCCCGGCCAGGCGGGCGTCGAGGTCGTCGACGAAGACGGTGTGCATGGCGTGCCCGGCGTGCTCCGGCCGCACGTCGACGTAGAGGTAGCGGTGCTCGGCGAGTTCCCAGACCGCCTCGGTGTCGTTCGGCAGGAACGCCGGCGGACCGCCGAGCAGCCGGTCGTACCAGGCGGTGGCCACCGCGCGGTCGCGGACCGGGACGCCGGCGAACAGGTCGACCGTCATCCGGCCATGGTAGGCGCGTCCACGTGCCGGCGAGGGCTCACGCCGTACCGGCGCTTGAACGCGGCGCTCAGCGCGAAGGAACTGCCGTAGCCGACCCGGCGGGCCACCGCCCCGACGGTGGCGCCCGGCTCGCGGAGCAGGTCGGCCGCGAGCGCCAGCCGCCACCCGGTGAGGTACGACATGGGCGGCTCGCCGACCAGCGCGGTGAACCGCCGGGCCAGGACCGCCCGGGAGATCCCGGCCTCGGTGGCCAGCGCCGCCACGGTCCACGGTCGGGCGGGGTCGTGGTGCAGCGCCCGCAGGGCCCGGCCGACCACCGGATCGGCGTGTGCCCGGTACCAGGCGGGTGCCGCCGCGCCCGGCCGGGCGAACCACTCCCGCAGCGCGGCGATGAGCAGCAGGTCGAGCAGGCGGTCCAGCACCGCCGCCTGGCCCGGCTCGTCCTTCACGATCTCGGCGGCCAGCAGCGGGACCAGCGGTGTGTCCCAGGAGTCACGCGGGACGACCGCCAGCGGGGGCAGCGCGTCCGACAGCCGCCGGCCGACCGCTCCCTGCACCGCGTACGTGCCGGTGAGCAGCATCGTCGGGCCGTCCGGGCCGTTGCCCCAGGTGCGGACGCCGAGCCCGGTCGTCCCGAACAGCTCGCGCCCGTCCGGCGTGGTGCAGCGCTGCCCCGGGAGGATCACCACCTGGGGCGGCGTGGCCGGGTCGTCGGCGACGAGATAGGGACCGGGGCCGCGCACGATCGCCACGTCCCCGGCGCCGAGCCGCGCGGTCTCGGCCTGCTCCGGCGCGATCCAGGCGTCACCACGGACCACCGCGACCACGGTGAGCGGCGCCTCGTCCCGGACCAGCATCGACCAGGGCGGCGTGAGGATCGAACGGAGCAGGAAGGCGCCCCGGGCCCGGGGGCCGTCGAGCAGTCCGGCAACGGCGTCCACGAAGACGATTACACACAGATTCGCGCGTCCTGGCCATGTGCCGTCTCACCGGACGGCGATTGACTGGGCACATGAGACTCGTAGCGCACCTGACGCTGGTCGGGGCCACCATCGGGGCCGGGCTGATGGCCGGGCTCTTCGCCGCGTTCGCCTACGCCGTGATGCCGGCGCTGCGGGGCGCGGACGACCGCACGTTCGTGGACGCGATGCAGCGGATCAACGTGACCATCGTCAACGGCTGGTTCCTGCTGGCGTTCCTCGGCACGCCGCTGCTCGCCGCGCTGGCGGTGGTGCTGGCCTGGCGGGGCACGGCCCGCCCGACACTGCCGTGGATCATCGCCGGGCTCGTCCTCTACCTGGTGGCGGTCGGCATCACGGTCGCCGTCAACGTCCCGTTGAACGACGCGCTGGCGGCGGCCGGACCGGCGGACCGGCTCGGCGACCCCGGTGCCGTACGGGCGCGCTTCGAGGCCACCTGGGTCACCGGGAACGTGATCCGCGCGTTGGCGAGCACGGGCGGGTTCGCGGCGTTCAGCTGGGCCCTGGTGCTCACCGGCCGTGCCGCCGACTGACGCGAAACGCCCTGGTGAGAAATACTCACCAGGGCGTTTTCCGCTCGGGTGGAGCCGAGGGGACTCGAACCCCTGACCCCCACACTGCCAGTGTGGTGCGCTACCAGCTGCGCCACGGCCCCTTGCGGTCGTCCCCGGTCGCCCGGGCACGGGAAGAACTATACACACGCCGTTCGGCATGGTCATCTCGCGGGGGGTCACCCCGGCCCGGTCAGTTCAGCGCCACGTCGGGCGGGAAGTGGGCCACCGCGGCCATCATGCCGCCCTGCCGTCGCAGCACCATCGGCCAGAGATCGTCCGGGCGGTCGACGAAGGCGTCGCCGGGGAGCGCGTCGAGCACGAACCACGACCCCTCCTCGATCTCGCGCTCCAACTGCCCGGCGCCCCAGCCGGAATAGCCGGCGAACACCCGGATCCCGCCGACGGCGTCCCGCAGCTTCGCCGGGTCGACCGAGAGGTCGATGGTGCCGACCGCGCCGGAGACCCGGTGGAAGCCCTTGACCGGCTTGACCGGGTGGCGCATCCGGGCCAGGCAGATGGCCGAGTCGGGCTGGACCGGGCCGCCCTCGAAGAGCACCGCCGGCTCCCGCGCCAGGTCGCTCCAGTCGCCCAGCACGTCGGCCACCGGAACTTCGGTGGCCCGGTTGAGCACCACGCCGAGGGCGCCGCCGGGCTCGTGGGCGACCAGCAGCACGACGGTGCGGTCGAAGTTCGGATCCTTGAGCACGGGTGTCGCGACCAGCAGCCGTCCGGTCATCGACTCCATGGCTCGGCCACCGATCGCCTGCCCCTCACCCTGCATGTCCGACACCCGTCAGCCGTGCGCCCGCGCGGGACCGACGCCGTCGACCGTCCACGCTGTCAACGCCATGTCACGCACCATAGCCTGCGCCCCGCCCGCTGGCTAAGGTCTGACCGGCGGGTGATCGCGACGGATCGAGGGAGGGCCGGATGACGGCGGAGGCCGAACTGGCGGTGATCGGCGGGTCGGGTCTCTACGCCCTGCTGGACGGGGTGGAGCACGTGGTGGACACCCCGTACGGCGCGCCGTCGGACCCGATCACGGTGGCCGAGGTGGGCGGTCGCCGGG
This sequence comes from Micromonospora sp. WMMA1996, assembly GCF_002573675.1. NCBI lineage: Bacteria > Bacillati > Actinomycetota > Actinomycetes > Micromonosporales > Micromonosporaceae > Micromonospora > Micromonospora sp. WMMA1996. Next base: position 374,587 of record NZ_PDHU01000001.1, read on the forward strand.
TGGCGTTCCTCCCCCGGCACGGGCGCGACCACCGGCACCCGCCGCACCGGATCCCCTACCGGGCCAACCTCTGGGCGTTGCGTTCCCTTGGCGTACGCCAGGTGTTGGCGCCGTGCGCGGTCGGCGGCCTCCGGCCGGAGTTGGGGCCGGGCACGTTCGTGGTGCCGGACCAGCTCGTCGACCGCACCAGCGGACGGGCGCAGACCTACTACGACCGGGGCGCGGTGCACGTGTCGTTCGCCGACCCGTACTGCCCGGCCGGGCGGCGGACGCTGCTGGACGCGGCGGCCGGTCGGGGCGTGCCGGCGGTGGACGGCGGGACGGTGGTGGTGGTCGAGGGCCCGCGCTTCTCGACCCGGGCGGAGTCGCGCTGGTTCGCCTCGATCGGCGGCACGGTGGTGAACATGACCGGCCACCCGGAGGCGGTGCTCGCCCGCGAGCTGGCCCTCTGCTACACGTCGATCGCGCTGGTCACCGACCTGGACGCGGGCGTCGAGGCGGGCGAGTCGGTCACCCAGGAGGAGGTGTTCCGGGTCTTCGCGGAGAACACCGACCGGCTGCGCGGGCTGCTGCTGGACGCCGTCGCCGCGCTGCCGACCGAGCGGGAATGCCCGTGCGGCGACGCGCTGGACGGGATCACGCTGCCGTTCCCGCTGCCCTGAGCCCCGGCGAAGCGCCCGAAAAGTCGGCTTCCGCCCGCTAGATTCGGTGGGTCGGGAGGCGGCCCGGCCCGGGACGGAGGCAGCCGGCGATGGCGACGGTGCGCGAGGCGACCTACGACCTGCTGCGCGCGCTCGGCCTGACCACCGTCTTCGGCAACCCCGGCTCGACCGAGGAGCCGTTCCTCCAGGACTTCCCCGCCGACTTTCACTACGTGCACGCGCTCCAGGAGGCGTCGGCGGTCGCCATGGCCGACGGCTATGCCCAGGGCACCGGCCGGCCCGCCCACGTCAACCTGCACACCGCGCCGGGCACCGGCAACGGCATGGGCAACCTGGTGACCGCCTGGCACAACCGGACGCCGCTGATCGTCAGCGCGGGCCAGCAGACCCGGGAGATGCTGCTGATCGAACCCCGGCTGGCCAGCCCCCGGGCGGTCGAGCTGGCCCAGCCGTACGTCAAGTGGGCCCACGAGCCGGCCCGCGCCCAGGACGTCCCCGCGGCCTTCATGCGGGCGTACGCCTCGGCGGTGCAGCCGCCCGCCGGACCGGTCTTCCTCTCCCTGCCGATGGATGACTGGGACCGGACCGCCGACCCGCCGCCGCAGGTGCGGACCGTCGCCACCCGCATCGCGCCGGACCCGGACCGGCTGCGCGGCTTCGCCGACGCGCTGGCCGACGCCCGCGCCCCGGTGCTGGTGCTCGGCGCGGCCGTGGACCGGGCCGACGCCTGGCCGGCCGCCGTCGCGCTGGCCGAGCGGCTGGCCGCCCCGGTGTGGGCCGCCCCGGCACCGGAGCGGGCCGTCTTCCCCGAGCGCCACCCGCACTTCCGGGGCGTGCTCCCGTACGCGATCGGGCCGCTGTCGGAGGCGCTGCGCGGCCACGACACGGTGCTGGTGGTCGGCGCTCCGGTGTTCCGCTACTACCCGCACGTGCCCGGCGACTACCTGCCCGGCGACGCCCGGCTGCTGCACGTCACCGACGACCCCGACGAGGCGGCCCGGGCCCCGGTCGGGGACAGCCTGCTCGGCGATCCCGGCCTGACCATGACGGCGCTGATCGAGGTGCTGCCGCCGGTCGGCCGGCCCGCGCCGCCGCCCCGGGAACAGCCCGCCCCGCCGGAGCCGGGCGAGCCGCCCACCGCCGACGCGCTGTTCGCGGCCCTGGCCGCGGCCTGGCCGGCGGACGGGGTGCTGGTGCAGGAGTCACCGTCCAACCTGGCCGCGTTGCGCCGGCGGCTGCGGGTCGACCGGCCCCGCTCGTACTTCACCATGGCCAGCGGCGGCCTCGGGTTCGGGCTGCCGGCCGCGGTGGGCCTCGCGCTCGCGGAGCGGGACACCGGGCGCGGCCGCCCGGTGGTGGCGGTGGTCGGCGACGGCTCGGTGCACTACTCGGTGCAGGCGCTCTGGACCGCCGCGCGGCTGCGCCTGCCGCTGGCCGTGGTGGTCCCGGTGAACCAGCAGTACGCGATCCTCAAGGCGTTCGCCGAGCTGAAGCACACCCCGGGCGTGCCGGCGCTGGACCTGCCCGGGCTGGACGTGACGGCGGTGGCGCGCGGCTACGGCTGCGCCGCCGAGGTGGTGACGTCGCTGGACGCGCTCGGCCCGGCGCTGTCCGCCGCGCTCGCCGCCGACCGCCCCACGGTGCTGCCGGTGCCGATCAGCACCGAGGTGCCCCGGATCCTGTGACCTCAGCCGGGCCGCGCGACCAGTGGGGCGCCGGTGCCGACGTCCAGCACGGCCCGGCCGCCCAGCGGCGCGGCGAGCGTGACGCTCACCGGCTTCTGCACGAGCTGCATGGTGCAGACCCCGGTGGCGGGGACCACGGAGCCGCCGACCACCACCGCGTCCGGGCCCTCCCGCACCAGCGGGGTGGGCGCGCCGTCGCAGGCGCCGACGCCGACCACGTAGTCGAGGCGGTTCCCGTCCACCGCCCGCAGCTCCTGGGCCGCGACGAGGCCGGCCGGCAACGGCAGGGTGTCCGCCGCGCCGCCGCCGACGGTGCCGACCGCGTGGGGCGCGACCGCGAGCCGGGCGACGGGTACGGCCAGCTCCTCCACCGTGAACAGCCAGGCGGGCACGTCGGCCGCGCCCCGGCTGGTCCACGCCGGCGCGCTGCCCAGGCGGACCGCGGTCACGGTGAGCGGCACGCACGGGGTCGGCGCGGTGGTCGACACCGGGTCGTCCGGGCCCGGCTCGGCGGTCGGGCCACCGGGCTCCGGCCAGCCGGGCTTGCCCGGCTGCGGCTCGCGCGGTCGGCCGTCGCACGGCGGCGGATCGCCCTGGTCCAGCTGGGCGTACGCGTCGGCCGCGCTGACCAGCGGCACCCGCAGCTCGCCGTCGGGGAAGCGGATCGAGGCGTCCGGCGGGACGGCGGTCGGCATGGGAATCTGGTCCCGGTACCAGCCGGAGGCGAACGCCAGCTCCGTCTCCGCGGTGAAGCCCGGGTCGCCGACGAGGACGGTGGCGTCCTGGAGCGGGACGTACCCGGTGCGCCACCTCGGGTCGGGGCGCCAGCGCGCCGCCGCCTCCCGCGCCCGCTGGTCGAACGCGGGGTGCTGGTTCCGCACGGCGGACGTCGTCACGCCCGGGTCGGCGGTCGTGGTGCCGCCCGGACCGGAGCCGGGCGTGGCGCACCCGGCGAGGACCAGCATCGGCAGCCCGAGCAGGGCGAACGATCGGCGCATGCGGATTGGACGACGCCGCCTCCCGGCCGGTTCCCGGTCAGTCCCCACCGCCCAGGTCCGCCTGGTAGGCCTCCCAGAGCAGGTCCGCGCCGCGCCGCCGGTGCCGGTCGAGCGCGCGGAGCAGGTTGCCGGCCTGCTCCCGCACCTCCTCGGCGGAGACGGCGGACGACCCGACGGCGTGCTGGAGCGCGGCCAGCGCCGCGACGATCGCGGCGTGCTCGTCCACCAGCAGACGTACGCCCCGGTGCAGCCGGGGCGCGGTGCGCAGCAGGTCGGCGTAGCGACCGGCCGGGCCCTCGGTGATCCGGACGTGCTCGGTGAAGCCCTGCCGGACCGGACCGAGATGGACGATCAACCGCTCCCGCCAGCGGGGCTCCCCGCTCGCCGCCAACGCCCGGCCGAGCACGGTGGTCGGCTGCTGGATCGGACTGGTGACCATGGGGCACCTCCCGGCCTGCGGTGCTATCGCATACCGCGATGGTGAACCCGGCCGGCCGTCCTGTCCAGCCGCCGGCGACGCCTCATTCGCCTCATCCGACCCAGGGACCCCACCGGCACCAGCCCGGGGGGCGGAGACGACTGTGCGCCCCGGTCCGGGAGGACCGGGGCGCACAGGTCAAGGTGGTGGAGGTGCCGGGAATCGAACCCGGGTCCTTCGCCGGTTTGTCAGGGCTTCTCCGAGCGCAGCTCGCTGTGCCTCTACTCGGCCCCACCGCTCACGCGAGCAAGTTGGTGTGACGGGCCCAGTCGCTGATTGATCTCGCCGCACGGACCCCGCGACCGGGTCCGATTGGCCAGCCTTCTAGCTGATGCCGGCTAACTGGGTCGAAGGCGCTCCCAGGCCGACAGACTTGCTACTCGCCTCAGGCGGCGAGAGCGAAGTCAGCGCGATTGTTCTTGGCGCTTATTGGTTTCCGACGACCGATTCTCGAGACGACGTCGGCTTCCTCGGCTCGCTTCCCCTGTCGCTGCGTACGAAGTCGAAACCAGTCACCCCCTCGACAGGCCACCGTGCTGGTGGCACTGACAAGCCTAACGCCTGCCGCAACGGGTTTCATCCCGAGCCCCGGCCCGGGCGCGCCGGCCGGGACAAAGCCGACAAATCAGTCGTTCATGCCCTTGCCGCGCCGACCCGCGACGCGCCGGATCTCCCGGTCGGCGTCCCGCTTGGCGAGGTCCTGCCGCTTGTCGTACGACTTCTTGCCCTTGGCCAGGGCGATCTCGACCTTGGCCCAGCCGTCCGAGAAGTAGACCTGCAACGGCACGACGGTCAGCCCGCCCTCCCGCGTCTTGCCGATCAGCCGGTCGATTTCCAGCCGGTTGAGCAGCAGCTTGCGGGTGCGCCGGGGCTCGTGGTTGGTCCAGGTGCCCTGGGTGTACTCCGGGATGTGCATGCCGTGCAGGTAGAGCTCGCCGCCGCTCTCCTGGGCGAACGCGTCGACCAGCGACGCCCGCCCGGCGCGCAGCGACTTGACCTCGGTGCCGGTCAACGCCATGCCCGCCTCGTAGGTGTCGAGGATGGCGTAGTCGTGCCGCGCCTTCTTGTTGGAGGCGACCACCTTGCGACCCTTTTCCCGTGGCATCGGCGCCACCCCCTTCCTGATCGACTCCCGGCCACCGGCCGGCGAGCGGAGATCATGCTACCGGAACCACAAGGGCCCTCCCGCGCCGTTTATTCCGGCGCGGGAGGGCCCTGGAGAGCCGTACCGGTACCTAGACCCGCAGGTAGAAGCGGAGCGTGACCCAGGCGGTGATCGCGCTGACCAGGCCACCGACGGCGGCCATCAGCGGGAAGGTCAGGAAGATCTCGGACCAGGAGATCGGGGTGATCAGCCCCTCCAGCGCGGCCATCGAACTGCCGGCCGCCAGCGTCTTCACGCCGATCAGCGCGAGCAGGCCGAGGATGGAGCCGATCAGGCCGGCCACCACCGCCTCCAGCACGAACGGCGCCTGGATGAACCAGTTGGACGCGCCGACCAGCTTCATGACCGCGACCTCACGCCGCTTGCTGTACGCGGCCACCTGGATGGTGTTCGCGACCAGCAGCAGGGCGGCGGCGGCCATCACGATGGCGAGGGCGAGCGCGCCGTTCTGGATGCCGGTGAGCACGCCGAAGACCTTGTCCAGCAGCTTGCTCTGGTCGACGATCGTGTCGATGCCCTCGGCGGTCTTGTACTGGTCGTAGATCTGCTTGTACTGCTGCGGGTCGTTCAGCGTGATCCGGAACGACTCCGGCAGCTGGTCGGCCTTGACCGCGTTGACCAGGTCGGGCGCGTCGGCGTACATCTGCTGGAAGCGCTTGTACGCCTCGTCCTTGTTGACGTACGTGACGTCCTTGACCAGCGGGTCCGCCTTGAGCTTGGTCTCCAGATCGGTCCGCTGCTGCTCCTGAACGTCGGTCTTCAGGAAGATCGAGACCTGGACGTTCTCGTAGTAGAGATCCTTCATGTCGCCGACCTTCTGGTACAGAAGGCCGCTGCCGCCCAGCATGAACAGCGACACCGCCATGGTGATGATCATGGCGATCGTCATGGTGACGTTGCGCCACAGTCCGACCAGTACCTCGGACAGGACGTACTTCATCCGCATCGGGATATTCCTCCGGCTCTCCGGCTGAGGTGTTCGTCGTCAGGGTCTACGGATCGTCAGCGGCTCAGCCGTAGACGCCGCGGGCCTGGTCGCGCACGATGCGGCCGCTCTCGATCTCGATCACCCGGCGCCGCATCTGGTTCACGATGTTGGAGTCGTGCGTGACCATCACGACGGTCGTGCCGGTGCGGTTGATCCGGTCCAGGAGGCGCATGATCTCGATCGAGGTGTCCGGGTCCAGGTTTCCGGTGGGCTCGTCGGCCAGCAGGATCAGCGGCCGGTTCACGAACGCCCGGGCCACCGCGACACGCTGCTGCTCGCCGCCGGACAGCTCGTGCGGGTAGCGGTGCTCCTTGCCGCCGAGACCGACCAGCTCCAGCACCTCCGGCACGACCCGACGGGCCACCGCCTTCGTCTTGCCGATCACCTCCAGCGCGAACGCCACGTTCTCGTACGCGGTGCGGTTCGGCAGCAGCCGGAAGTCCTGGAAGACACAGCCGATGGAACGCCGGAAGTGGGGTCGCTTCCAGGAACGCATCGACGTGACGTCCTTGCCGTTGACGACGACGCGGCCCTTGTTGGGCGTGACCTCGTGCAGCAGCAACTTGATGATGGTGGACTTGCCGGAGCCGGATGGACCGATGAAGAAGACGAACTCGCCCTTCTCGATCGAGACGGACACGTTGTCGAGCGAAGGCCGGGACGCCTTCGGGTACGTCTTCGTCACTTGCTCAAGCTGAATCACGGGTCGAGAGTCTACGCGGTGTAACCGCAGAGCCAAGCCCCCCGCCCCGTGGATGCGGTGCGCGTCATCGATTTACCCGGTCAGACCGAGATCGATGACGCGCTGCGTCCGACCGTGATCACGCACCGTCAGCGGTGAGCTGCTGCTGCTTCCGCCAGCGGATTCCCGCCTCGATGAAGCTGTCCAGCTCGCCGTCGAAGACCGAGGACGGATTGCCCGTCTCCTGTTCGGTACGCAGATCCTTCACCATCTGATACGGGTGCAGGACGTACGACCGCATCTGGTCGCCCCACGAGCCGGCGGCGTCGGTCTTCAGGCCCGCCATCTTGGCCTGCTCCTCCTGCCGCTTGCGCTCCAGCAGCCGGGCCTGGAGCACCCGCAGCGCGGACGCCTTGTTCTGGAGCTGCGACTTCTCGTTCTGGCAGGTGACCACGATGCCGGTCGGGATGTGGGTGATCCGGACCGCCGAGTCGGTGGTGTTGACCGACTGACCACCCGGCCCGGAGGACCGATAGACGTCGATCCGCGTCTCGTTCTCGGGGATGTCGATGTGATCGGTCTGCTCCACCACCGGCAGCACCTCGACGCCGGCAAAGCTGGTCTGCCGGCGGCCCTGGTTGTCGAACGGGCTGATCCGCACCAGTCGGTGGGTGCCGGACTCCACGCTGAGCGTGCCGTAGGCGTAGGGCACCTTCACGGTGAACGTGGCGGACTTCAGGCCCGCCTCCTCGGCGTAGGAGGTCTCGTAGACCTCCGTCGGGTAGCCGTGGCGCTCCGCCCAGCGCAGGTACATCCGCAGCAGCATCTCGGCGAAGTCCGCCGCGTCCACGCCACCGGCGCCGGCCCGGATGGCGACCAGCGCCTCCCGGGAGTCGTACTCGCCGGAGAGCAGGGTGCGGACCTCCATCTCCTCGATGGCCTTGCTCAGCCCGGTGATCTCCGACTCGACCTCGGTCAGCGCGCCCGGGTCGGACTCGGCCTGGGCCAGCTCCAGCAGCACCCCGGCGTCGTCGAGCCGGGAGCGCAGGTCGCCCAGCTTGGTGATCTCACCGTTGACGTACGACAGCTGCGACGTCACCTGCTGCGCCTTGGCCTGGTCGTCCCACAGGTCGGGCGCGGAGGCCTCCTGCTCCAGGCGGGCCTTCTGCTCGCGCAGCTTGTCGAGGTCGAGCACGGCCTCGATGTTGCGCAGCGTGGCGTCGAGTTCCTTGAGCTGTTCGGCGTAATCGGCAGCGGTCACGACAGACAACACTACTGCGTGGGCCCGTCAACCTGTCGCAGGTGGTCAGCCGACCGGCGCGGTCTTCAGCCAGGAGAGCGCCGCCCTGTGGTAGGCGACCGCGAACTCCAGCGCGCTGGCGTCGTAGTTGTCGCCCTCCTTCTTGGCGTTCTTGACCTGCTCCCGCACCGCCGCCAGCGCCTCGGTGTGGTACTCGTTCGCCGAGGCGTACAGGTTCTTGAGCTGGCTCGCCGAGTGCAGGTTGCCGAACGCCATCCGTAGCGCTATCGGGTTACGGATGGTGTCCTTGCCGGGATTCTCCGCCAGCCAGCGGGAGAATGTCCGTTTCCCGGCCGCCGTCAGCGCGTACGGCTGGCTCATCCGCGGCCCGGGCTTGCCGAGCCGCACCAGACCCTTCTCGGCCAGCACGGGAAGCTCCCGGTAGACCTGACTGCGGGTCATCGACCAGTACGGCGCCAGCCGGCGCTCGGCGGCGGCCATCAACTGGCCGCCAGTCATCGGGCCGTCGTGCAGCAGGCCCAGCAGGGCCGCCGCCGTCGGGTTGACTCCGGATTCCGCCATGCCCTCTAAGCTGCCACTTTGTCGGCTCTGGCGTCCAGGATTTGCCGTTTTCGCCACCCGATGGCGGGTCCGATGTGCACCGTCGGGTAAGGAAGAGGCCCGCCCACGTCTCCGACGGGCCTCTCCGGACGCCTCAGCCCATGTGCGGGTAGGTGTGGTCGGTCGGCGGGACGAAGGTCTCCTTGATCGTCCGCGGCGACGTCCAGCGGACCAGGTTGTGCCAGGAACCCGCCTTGTCGTTGGTGCCGCTGGCCCGGGCGCCGCCGAACGGCTGCTGCCCGACCACCGCGCCGGTCGGCTTGTCGTTGATGTAGAAGTTGCCCGCCGCGTACCGCATCTTCTCCGCCACCTGGTCGACCACCCGGCGGTCGTTCGCGAAGATCGACCCGGTCAGCGCGTACGGCGCGATCGACTCGGCCTGGGCGACCACGTCGTCGAAGCGGGCGTCGTCGAAGACGTGCACGCCGAGGATCGGGCCGAAGTATTCCGTGGTGAAGGTCTCGTGCGCGGCGTCGGAGCACTCGAACAGCGTCGGCCGGACGAACCAGCCGACCGAGTCGTCGGCGGTGCCCCCGGCCAGGATCTTGCAGCTGTCGTCGCCCTTGATCAGCTCCAGCGCGGCGGTGTGCCGGCCGAACGCCTTGTCGTCGATGACCGCGCCGCCGAAGTTGCTGAAGTCGGTCACGTCGCCGTAGGTCAGCGACTCCGCGGTGGCGGCGAGCCGGTCCCGCAGCCCGCCCTCCCACAGCGACCGGGGAACGTACGCCCGCGAGGCGGCCGAGCACTTCTGGCCCTGGTACTCGTAGGCGCCCCGGATCAGCGCGGTGTGCAGCGCCTCCACGTCGGCGCTGGTGTGCGCGACCACGAAGTCCTTGCCGCCGGTCTCGCCGACCAGGCGCGGGTACCCCCGGTAGCGGGCGATGTTGTCGCCGACGGTCTTCCACAGGTGCTGGAAGACCTTGGTGGAGCCGGTGAAGTGGATGCCGGCCAGGTCCGGGTCGGCGAGCACCACGTCGGAGACCTCCTCGCCCCGGCCGGTGACCATGTTGATCACGCCGGGCGGCAGGCCGGCGGCCTCGAACAGGCGCATCGTGAAGTGCGCGGCGAACTGCTGGGTCGGGCCCGGCTTCCAGACCACGGTGTTGCCGAGCATGGCCGGCGCGGACGGCAGGTTGCCGGCGATCGCGGTGAAGTTGAACGGGGTGACCGCGTAGACGAAGCCCTCCAGGGGCCGGTGGTCGAACCGGTTCCACACGCCGGACGAGGACATCGGCTGCTCGGCCAGGAGCCGGCGGGCGAAGTGGACGTTGAACCGGAGGAAGTCGATCAGCTCGCAGGCGGCGTCGATCTCGGCCTGGACCGCGGTCTTGGACTGGCCGAGCATGGTGGCCGCGTTGAGCGTGTCCCGCCAGGGGCCGGCGAGCAGGTCGGCGGCGCGCAGGAAGATCGCGGCCCGCTCCTCGAACGGCAGCGCCCGCCACATCGGCGCGGCGTCCTTGGCGGCCCGGACCGCGGCCCGTGCGTCGTCGTGGGTGGCGTGACCGGTGACGCCGAGCACGTGCGCGTGCTTGTGCGGCTGCACCACGTCGATCGACTCACCGCCGGCCATCCGCTGCTCACCGGCGATGGTCATCGGCAGCTCGATCCGGTCGGCGGCCAGCTCGGCCAGCCGCCGCTGGAGCCGCTCCCGGTCGGCGCTGCCGGGCTCGTAGGTGTGGACCGGCTCGTTGCGCGGCTCGGGTACGGAGAACACGGCGTCCATCACAGGCTCCTGTGCGATCTCGACGGCGGTGGCGAAACCGGCCCCGCGAGCGCGGCCGGGCGGCCGGCGCCGGACACCGCGTGGTGGACCGGTCGCGGCGGCGGGACCTGGGCCGATTGTTTCATGCGGCGCCGTCGCCGACCCGGGCTCCCCGGGTGCGGCACCGAACACCGGACGGACTCCCCCTCTTCGGACCGTCGGTCCATTCCCGCCCGGAACCGACGAAACGTCGGCACAGGTCGCGCGCGGTCGACGATTCATCGGCAGCCTCGGCCCGCCCCCGCGCCCCGGTCGGCACCGTCGGCGCTCGCCATGTCGGCCGGGGTGACATGCGCCCGGGCGCGCGGCCCGCCCGTCCGGGAGGGCGCGTCGCGCCGCGTACGCTGGATGACCGGTGACCCGCCCGGCCCGGCGCGGCCGATCCGGCGTCCGTCGAAAGGGAGACGATGAGCAACCAGCCCGGCAGCTCCACGGCCGCGGAGCCGGACCAGCCCGAGGTCGTCGACGTGGCCCCCGCGGTCGGGCGACCCGAGTACGCGCCGGGCGCGCTGCCGCTGGCCCTGCTCTCGATCGCCTGGCTGGCGGCCATGCTCTGGTCCACCCGGGAGGCGATCACCTCGACCGCCGCCGGGGTCACCGCGATCAGCCTCTCCGCGTACGCGCTCCCCGGCGTGATCACCGCGGCGCTGGTCACCGGCGCCACGGTCGCGCTGGCCGCCACCAACCGGCTGGGCCGCGCCACCCTGCGCTTCCTGGCCACCGTCGGCACCGGCCTGCTGGTCGGGCTCGTCGCCGCGGTGGCGATCAACCTCACGTACGCGGACAACGCCACCACCAACACGATCGCCGGCACCACGGCCGCCGCCGCGATCATCGGCGGCGCGGCGGCCGGGGCGCGGCTCGCCCGGGTGGTGGCCGCGATCGCCGCCGCCACGCTCGCCGCGCAGGTCTTCGTGGTGCTGTTCAGCCGGGCCCGGGATCCGCTCTCCGACCTGTTCGGCGCCGGCGAGACCCAGCAGTCGGTGCTGGACGCCGCCAAGTGGGTGTCCCGCACCGAGTCGCTGCTCGCCGGGCTGATCGCCGGGCTGGCCGCCTACCTCTACCTGGCCTGGTCCCGCCGCCGCGCGGAGCGTCGGCACGGCGCGGCGGCACCGCTGCGCTGGCCGGCGTACCTGGTGGCCGGCGCCGGCGCCGGGCTGCTCCTGCTGCTCACCGAGGTGATCATCCGGATCGGCGGGCGAGGGCTGCTCGACCTGGCCGCCGCGCTCAGCGAGGCCGACCAGGTGGCGCAGACGGCGCTCGGCACGTCGCGGGTCGACAACGGCATCTGGGTGCTCTTCGTGGGCGCGCTGACCACGCTCATCGTCTTCGGACGCACGCTCGGCCCGCGCCCGGTCGAGGAGGAGGACGAGCCGGCCTCCTGAGCCGGCCGGCCTCAGCCGACCTCGCGCAGCAGCAGGTCCAGCTCGGTCACGTCGTACCACTCCAGCTCGTGGTCCTCGACGCCGTCGACCGTGAACTGGGCGTCGGGGTCGCCGGCCTGCGCCTCGGTCACCACCGCCACGGCCGCGGTCACGTCCTCGACCGCCTCCGCGCCGTCCACGTGGATCGCGGCCACCGACCTGACCGGCACCGGGCCGGCCAGCCCCACCACGCTGGAGCCCAGCTCGCCGCCGGCCCGGCCGACGGCCCGGGCGGGCAGGTCCACCGAGACCACCACGCGCCGGCGGGGTGCGCCGGCGTCGGCGCGCAGCAGGAGCAGCGCGTCCTGGGCGGCCCGGGTGAAGGCGACGTACTCCAGCTCCTCCTCGTCGCCCTCGGCGTACCACTCACGCAGCTCCGGGGTGACCGCGTGCGCCGCCTCGGCGGACAGGCCCTCGTCCCGCAACCGGCCGAGCATCGGCACGGTCGCCGGCAGGTACACCCGGACAAGCTCGTCGGTCACCGGTCTCTCCCCCGCACTCATGCCGCCGGCCGGCGCGCGCCGGCCCCGGGCGCCGATCATGCCGTACGCCGTGACCGTCATACACCCGGCACCCGCCCGGGAGAAGCGTTCCGCCGGTGTGTCCGCCGAAGCGGGACTCGGGAACGTCCGCCGGTGGTGGCAAACTGAGGCAAACGAAAACAACCCCGGGAGTGACCGTGGAGTCGAGGTTCCTGCTGCTGTCCGACGTCGCCACCGAGCTGAACGTCTCGGACTCGCAGGTCTACCACATGGTCCGCAGCGGAGAGCTGCCCGCCATCAAGATCGGCGGACGGGGTCAGTGGCGGGTGGAGCGGGCTCGGCTGGAGGAGTACATCGAGCGCAAGTACGCCGAGACCGCCGAGTGGGTGCGCGGGAACCCGCTGGGTGAGCGCGACGCGGAGTGACCCCGAGCTGACCGTCGGCCATTGACGCGCCCGACTCCGGTGCCGGAAGATGAGGCTCTGTCGCAGGCAAACGAAGGCAAACGCAACGATTCGAGGGCTGACATGGTCGACACCCGCCGTCCCCGGTCACCACGTCCACCGGTCCGCCTCCGGCCCGCCCCGCCACTCGACCCGCCCTGCACCGACGAGGATCCGGCCTGGGGGCACACCGGTCAGCTCGCCCTCGACCTGATCGACCGACGCCCCGGCGACCTCGGGCGTCCCGCCGGGCGCGCCCCCGACCACGCTCCCGGCTGGCCCCGCTGGTTGACCACCGGCGCGCTGCGCACCGCCCCGGGCGAGGGCGGCACGCACCGTTCCCCGACCTCCGGAGAGGGCGGCACGCACCGCGACACCACCCCGAGCGGGCACGGCGTCGGACGCCCGCCCGTCGGGCCACCGTCCGCTCCCGCCACCGCCACGCCCGAGGCCGCCCGGGCGGCCCACCGGTTCGTCCGCACGTTCCTGGAGATCGTCAACGGCTTCCGGCCGCCCGGGCAACTCCGACCACTCTGCCTGCCCGAGGCCGCCGCCCAGGTGTCGGCCGAGCTGACCCGGGCGGCCCGCCGGGTGACCCCGGTCCGCCGCCGCAGCGCCCGGCCCGCCCTGCACCTGCTCCGCCTGCGGATCTGTGAACCACGCGCCGGCGCGGTGGAGGCCACCGCCGTGTTCACCGGCACCGGCGGCACCAGCTGGGCGGTCGCCGTGCGCCTGGAACACCGGCGCGGCAACTGGCTCTGCCTCGTGCTGGACGTCCTCTGAGTCTCACCACGTCGTCGATCCGGACGGGGTGAGACGCCGACGGGCCCCGGCCGGTGGCCGGGGCCCGTCGGGCTACCTGGGTCAGTTGCCGCCGTTGGGCGAACCGTGGCAGCGCTTGTACTTGCGGCCGGAACCGCACGGGCAGGGCGCGTTACGGGACGGGCCCTCACCACCGTCCACCTGGCCCGGGGTCGCCCGCCGGGCGGTGCTGGAGGCCATCGCCTGACCGCTCGCCCCGCCGGCCGCGGCCGGGGTCCGGCGCGGCGCCGAGGCGGCCGGGCGCTCGGACGTCCGCTCGCCGATGCCCAGCGCCGGGGCCTGCTGCTCGGCGCGCTCGATCACCGGCGCACCCCGACCGGCCTCGCCGTCCACGGCGGGCGCCGAGTATTGCAGGCCCTGCTGCTGCGGCGCGCGGTTGAGGCCCTTGGCCCGGATCTCCACCGGCTTCTCCAGCAGCTGGACCTCCTCGGCCTCCGGCTCCGCCTCCTCGACCTGCACGTCCAGGTTGTAGAGGAAGCCGACCGTTTCCTCCTTGATGCCGTCCATCATGGTGGCGAACATGTCGAAGCCCTCGCGCTGGTACTCGATGACCGGGTCGCGCTGGGCGTACGCCCGCAGGCTGATGCCCTCCTGGAGGTAGTCCATCTCGTAGAGGTGCTCGCGCCACTTGCGGTCGATCACCTGGAGCAGGACCATCCGCTCGAGCTGGCGCACCGCCTCCTCGCCGAGGCTCTCCTCCCGCCGGTCGTACGCGGAGTGCGCGTCCTCCTTGAGGCGGGCGAGCAGGAAGTCCTGGTCGAGACCGGCCCGGGAGCCGACCTCCTCCTCCAGCTCCTCGACCGTGACGCCCACCGGGTAGAGCTGCTTCAGGCTGGACCAGAGCTGGTCGAGGTCCCAGTCCTCGGCGTAGCCGTCGCTGGTCGCGCCGACCACGTACGCGCCGATCACGTCGTCGATCATGTTGCGGACCTGGTCGGACAGGTCCTCGCCGTTGAGCACCCGCAGGCGCTCGGCGTAGATCACCTGGCGCTGCTTGTTGAGCACCTCGTCGTACTTGAGGACGTTCTTCCGGATCTCGGCGTTCTGGCCCTCGATCTGGGCCTGCGCGCTCTTGATCTGGCGGGTGACCATCTTCGACTCGATGGGCACGTCCTCCGGGATGTTGAAGCGGTCCATGACCGCCTCGACGGCGCCGGCCCGGAACCGCTTCATCAGCTCGTCCTGGAGGGACAGGTAGAACCGGGACTCGCCCGGGTCGCCCTGCCGGCCGGCACGACCGCGCAGCTGGTTGTCGATCCGGCGGGACTCGTGCCGCTCGGTGCCGAGCACGTAGAGCCCGCCGGCGGCGGCCACCTCCTCCGCCTCGACGTCGCAGGCCTGCTTCCAGGTCGGCAGGATCTCCTCCATCGCCTTGGCGTACTCCTCCGGCTGCTCGACCGGGTCGAGACCGCGCTGGCGGAGTTCGTTGGCGGCGAGGAACTCGGCGTTGCCGCCGAGCAGGATGTCGGTGCCCCGGCCGGCCATGTTGGTCGCGACCGTGACCGCGCCCTTGCGCCCGGCCTGGGCGACGATCTCCGCCTCCTTGGCGTGGAACTTCGCGTTCAACACCGAGTGCGGGATGCCGCGGCGGCGCAGCATGTGCGACAGGATCTCGGAGTTCTCCACCGAGACGGTGCCGACCAGCACCGGCTGGCCCTGCTCGTGCCGCTCCGCGATGTCCTCGACGACGGCGTTGAACTTGGCCTTCTCGGTCTTGTAGATGACGTCGGGCCGGTCGAGCCGGACCATCGGCCGGTGCGTCGGGATGGTCACGACGCCGACCTTGTAGACCTTGTTGAACTCGCCCGCCTCGGTCTGGGCGGTGCCGGTCATGCCGGAGAGCTTCTCGTAGAGGCGGAAGTAGTTCTGGAGGGTGATCGTGGCCAGGGTCTGGTTCTCCTGCTTGATCTCCACCCCCTCCTTGGCCTCGATCGCCTGGTGCATGCCCTCGTTGTAGCGGCGGCCGTGCAGGATCCGGCCGGTGAACTCGTCGACGATCAGGACCTCGCCGTCGCTGACGATGTAGTCCTTGTCGCGCTTGTAGAGCTCCTTGGCCTTGATCGCGTTGTTCAGGTAGCCGACCAGCGGCGTGTTGACCGACTCGTAGAGGTTGTCGATGCCGAGCCGGTCCTCGACCCTGGCCACGCCGCGCTCGGTGATCGCGATGGTGCGCTTGGCGTAGTCGACCTCGTAGTCGCCCTCGCCGTCGGTGCCGGGCTGGAGGCGGGCCACCACGGACGCGAACTCCTGGTACCACCGGGCGGAGTGCTCGGCCGGGCCGGAGATGATCAGCGGGGTGCGGGCCTCGTCGATGAGGATCGAGTCGACCTCGTCCACCACGGCGAAGAAGTGGCCGCGCTGGACCAGCTCCTCCTTCGACCAGGCCATGTTGTCGCGCAGGTAGTCGAAGCCGAACTCGTTGTTGGTGCCGTAGGTGATGTCGCACTCGTAGGCCGCGCGGTGCTCGGTGGCGGGCCGGTTCGGCAGCACCACGCCGACGGTGAGCCCGAGGAACTCGTGCACCCGGCCCATCCAGGCGGCGTCGCGCTCGGCCAGGTAGTCGTTCACCGTGATCACGTGCACGCCCTTGCCGGCGAGCGCGTTCAGGTAGACCGGCATGACCGAGGTGAGCGTCTTGCCCTCACCGGTCTTCATCTCGGCGATGTTGCCGAAGTGCAGTGCCGCGCCGCCCATCACCTGGACGTCGTAGGGCCGCTGGCCGAGCACCCGCGAGGCGGCCTCCCGGCACACCGCGAACGCCTCCGGCAGGAGGTCGTCGAGGGTCTCGCCGTCGGCGAGCCGCTCCTTGAACTGGTCGGTCATGCCGCGCAGCTCGTCGTCGCTGAGGTTGACGTAGTCGTCCTCGATCGAGTTGACGGCGGCCGCGATGGCCTTCAGCCGACGCACCATGCGGCCCTCGCCGGCGCGAAGGACCTTTTCCAGAATCGACACGGATCAACGCTCCCCTAGACGGTCTCGAACCATCGTAGGCGTTCCGGCGCGGCGATGGTCACTGGTGGCGGTGGTCCGGGTCTGCGAACCCGACATAACGCCGCGACCGCACGCCGAGGGCCGCCAATCGGGTTACGCCGTCGGCGAACGATCCGGCACGATGGCTCGGATGGAGCCTGTGGAGATCATCGAGGACGGGCTGTTGCTACGCCCCTGGCGGGCCACGGACGCCGACGCGGTGCACCGGGCCTGCCAGGATCCGGACATCCGGCGCTGGACCACCGTACCTCGCCCGTACCTGCCCGAACACGCCGTCGCGTTCGTGACCACGATCAGCGCCACCGCCTGGGCGCAGGGCACCGGAGCGCCGTTCGCGGTCTGCGACGCCGCCACCGGCGAGCTGCTCGCCTCGTGCGGTCTGGTCTCCGTCGACCACGCGCTCGACTCGGGCGAGGTGGGCTACTGGACCGCGCCGTGGGCCCGGGGACGGGGCGTCGCGGTCCGCGCCGTCCGGGCGGTGGCCCGCTGGGCCTTCGACGCGCTCAAGCTGCGCCGGATCACCTGGCAGGCCGAGATCGGCAACCACGCGTCCCGGCTGGTCGCGCTGCGGGCCGGCTTCCGGGTCGAGGGCGAACTGCGGCTGGCTCAGCCGGCGGAGGGCGGCCGCCCGGAGGGGTGGATCGGCTCCCTCCTGCCGGCCGATCTGGCCGCGCCGGGCGATCCCGTCCCGTACGGTCCGGACACGCTCCAGGCCCGCCGGGCGGCGGTCTTCGGCCGCCCGCAGCCCGTCCTGTTCACCACCGCCGGCGACACCGAGCTGCGGCTGCGCGCGCTGGAGGAGCGGGACCTGGCCGAGGTCACCCGCACCTGCCAGGACGAGCAGACCGTGCGCTGGACCACGGTGCCGCACCCCTACCGGCCCGAACACGCCGAGGGCTTCCTGCGCGACCTGGTGCGCCCGGCGTGGGCGCGCGGCACCGCCGCGACGTTCGCGGTGGCCGACCCGGAGGACCGCTACGTCGCCTCGCTCGACCTGCGGATCCTCCCTGGCGACCCGCTGGTGGCCGACGTCGGCTTCATGACCGCCCCGCACGCGCGGGGTCGGGGCTACCTGCCGGCCGCGCTCACCGCGGTCTGCGCCTGGGGTTTCACCACGCTCGGCCTGGCCCGGGTCGAGTGGCGGGCCAACGTGGGGAACACCGCGTCCCGCCGGGCGGCCGAGAAGGCCGGCTTCACCGTCGAGGGCACGCTGCGCGGCGGCGTCCAGCACCGCGGCGAGCGGCACGACGTGTGGGTCGGCGGGCTGCTGGCGGGAGACCTGGCATGACCCCGGAGACGATCGAGGGGTACGGGGTACGGCTGCGGCCGTGCGCTCCGGCCGACGTACCCGGCACGGTGGCCGGCCTGACCGACCCGGAGTCCCGCCGGTTCATGCCCTTCCTGCCCGACCCGTACGACGCCGACGCCGCCCGGTGGTGGATCACCGAGGGCGCACCGGCGGCCCGGGCAGCCGGCGGAGCCGCCTACACGATCGCCGACCCGGCCACCGACCGGCTGCTCGGCAGCATCGGCCTGACCCGGCTGAGCGCGGAGCGGGCGACGTACGAGATCGGCTACTGGGTGGGCCCGTCGGCACGCGGCCGGGGCGTGGCGACCGCCGCCACCCGGCTGCTGAGTGAGCAGGCGTTCGCGGCCGGGGCGGGCCGGTTGGAGCTGCTCACCCGCGCGGAGAACGTGCCGAGCCAGCGCATCGCGCTGGCCTGCGGCTACCGGCACGAGGGGGTGCGCCGGGCTGCGGGTGCGGGCCTCGCCGGCGCACGTCACGACCTGGTCGCCTGGGTGCGGCTGGCCGACGACCCGCCCGGGCCGACCGCCCGCCCGCTGCCGGACCTGCCCGACGGCCGGCTCACCGACGGCGTCGTGACGGTGCGCCGCGTGGAACCGGCGGACACGGACGCGCTGCACCGCCTGCACACGCTGCCGGAGGTGGTGGCGAACCGGGTGCCGCCGGTGCCCCCGGAGCGGGAGGCGGTCGCCCGACGCTGCCGGCTCGCGGCGAGCAACTGGCTGGCCGGCGACGCCGCCGACCTGGCGATCCTCGACGCGGTGACCGGCGCGTTCGTCGGTGGCTGCGCCCTCGTCCACGACGAGCCGGCGACCGGCCAGGCCATGCTGGGCTACAGCCTGCTGCCCGAGGCGCGGGGGCGCGGGCTGGCCGCCCGGACGGTCCGGCTGGTCTCCGGGTGGGCGTTCGACGTCGGGGTGGCCCGCCTCTGGGCCGGCACGCGGCCGGAGAACGTCGCCTCCCAGCGGGTGCTGGAACGGGCCGGCTTCCGGCGGGAGGGGCTGCTGCGCGGGCGGCTGCCCGGCGTGAACGGCACCCGTACCGATTCGGTGATCTTCGGCCGGCTGGCCACGGACGGAGAGTGAGTGGAGCCCCGCGAGCGCGGGGCCCCACTCGTCCGGTCAAGGGGTCAGGTGTCGAGCGAGATGATGCCGTAGTCGTACGCGCGCCGGCGGTAGACCACACTCGGGCGGCCGGACTCCTTGTCCTGGAACAGGTAGAAGTCGTGCCCGACGAGTTCCATCTGGAACAGCGCGTCGTCGACGGTCATCGGTTCGGCGGGGTGGACCTTCTCCCGGGCGATGTGCCACGGCTGGTCGTCGCGTTCCTCGAAGTCGCTCTCGTCCGGACGGTCGGCGACGGCGGTGGCCGCACCGTGGCCGTTCAGCACCGCCAGGCCGGGCCCGTCCAGGTCGGCCACCGGAAGACCGGCGGTCGCGGCGGCCACGGAGAGCGGCGCGTGCCGCCCGCGGTGCACCCGGCGGCGGTCGGCCGCCCGGCGGAACCGGGTGTCCAGCTTGGCGATGGCGGCGTCGAGCGCGCTGTAGAAGTCGTTCGTGCAGGCCTCGGCCCGGATCACCGGACCCCGCGTGACGCAGGTGATCTCCACCCGCTGGCAGTGGTCGGCCTGGCGCGGATTGCGCTCGTGGAACAACTCGACGTCCACGCGAATGAGTTTGTGGTCGTAGCGTTCGATTTTCGCGAGCTTCTCGGCTACGTGCACCCGGTAATGGTCCGGCACTTCGACGTTACGGCCCTTGACCACGATGTCCACGTGACCTCCCTTGTTCGGACGGTCGTTCGGTCCGGATCTTCCGGTCGACGCACCCGGGGAGGGCCCCGCTCGGCGTCCACCGGTGGTGTACGGCTACGCCTCCTTCCAGTGCCGGGGGAAGGTTGGCATCCTCACTACCCCCGACACCGAAACGCTAACTCCTGTTCGGCCACCCGTCACCCCCGGTTGCCGAAGGCGGTCGCGAAATTTAACAGCTCATACACCATGGGGTGAAACGGATACACGAAGCGTCACCGAAGCCGCCGCTTTTGCGTTGCGGCGAGCACCGCCGCGGCCTTTGGCGTCATTCCCGCGCGGTGCAATATCCGGCTCACCGCCGCGAGCGTGGCCCCGGTGGTGACGATGTCGTCGAGCAGCACCACGGCGCCGACCGCGGGGACCGTACGCCGCAGCCGGAACGCGGCGTCCGCCGCGGCCGCCCGACCGGCGCTGTCCAGCTCCACCGAGTCCGGGCGCGGCAGCGCCCGCAACGGCCGCAGCACGCGGACCGGCCAGCCGGCCGCGCGCAGCCGGGCCGCCGCCGGGCGGGCCAGCCGCTCCAGGTGGTCGCCGTAGCGGGCCCGGGCCGCGCGGGCGGTGTCCGGCACCGCCACCAGCGTCACCGGGCCGGGCGGCCCCACGGCCTCGGCGACCACCTCGGCCAGCAACGCCCCCAGCGGCCGGGCCAGCCCGTGCCGACCCCGTTCCTTGTACGCCAGCAGCCCCTCGCGCAACGCGCCGCCGTACGGCCCGAGGGCGACACAGGGCGGCAGGTCCGGTGGGGCCGGATCGGGGCGGGTCGGCGCGGGACGCAACGACTCCAGCTCGTCCACGCAGCGCGGGCAGAAGCCCCGTCGCAGCCCCGGGGAGCGCGCCGCGCAGCCGGCGCACCCGGCGGGCAGCACCAGGTCGGTCAGGTCCGCCCAGAGCCCGCCCAGGTCCGGCACCGTGACCTCAGAAGAGGAAGAAGGGCGCGGTCGGGTTGGCCGACCGACCGCCCGCCGGCACGTCCAGCACCTGTTCCGGCGTGACGAAGTCGATCGGGTTGTTGCGCCAGGCGCCGCCGTTCGTCTCGAACATGAAGGAGAGCGCCGGCAGGCCGCTGTCCCCACCACCGGGATACGCCGCCAACTGGGTCACCGGCGCGCCGATCTCGGAGGCCAGCGGCGGTTCCCAGGCGCCGTCCACGGTGAGCTGGTGGATCGCCGATCGCCGGTCCGGGTCGTTGCCGGCGACGACCAGCTCGTTCTCGGTGATCCAGTCGACCGCGGTCACGCCGGTGAGCTGCGTGGGCAGCGCCCGGGGCTGCCCCAGGGTCACCACGCCACCCTCGACGTTGACCGGCGCGACGTAGACGACGCCGCCGCTGACCAGCGCGATCCGGTGGCCGTCGAGGGACCCCGCCACCGCCACCACGTTCCCGGAGACGTTCAGCGGGACCAGGCTCGTCCGGGCCGTCCCGTCGAACCGGTACAGCTTGCCGTCGGCCGCCACCAGGCCCGTCGCGCGGTCCTTGTCCAGGGAGCGCAGCCAGGTGGGTCGGCTCATCGAGCGGAAGGTGGTGGGACCGGCGGTGAACACCGCGACGGGCGCCGGACCGGTGCCCACCTTGAGCCGTTGCCGTCCCGACGCGGTCACCACCAGCGCGGCGAGCACCTGGTCGTCGGCCCGGGCCAGGGACGCGGAGACCACGTTACGGTTCTGCGCGGCCGGCAACGGGACGGCCTCCCGCCGCTCGTCGCCGATGGCGAGGGGGTGGATGGCGGCGTCGTAGACGCTGAACCGCGTCGGGGCCGCGCCACGCGGGTAGGCGGGATGGGTGGCGCGTTCCCGTTGCAGGTCGACGCTGAACCGTTTCTGGTTCTGGATCTTCAGGTCGAGCTGCCCGGTCAGCTCGGGCAACGACCACGCCAACTGGGTGCCCAGCCGGGCCAGCCGCTGCTCGTTGGCCCCCGGCATGGTCAGGTTGACCTCCCACTGGGAGTCCTGCCCGGTGGCGTTGTTGATCGGCCGGGTGCCGTCGGGCAGCCCGGTCACCCCCGGGGACAACCAGTCGGACGGACCGCCGGCCAGCCACTTCACCACCTCGGTGACCCGTCGCTCGGCCGGCACCGACGAGGGCAGGTAGCGCAGGTCGGGCACCAGGCGGGTCAGGTCCGAGTTCCAGAAGTAGACGGTGCGCGATCGGTAGTACTCGCGCAGCGCCGTGTCGGTGGTCAGCAGCACGTTCGGCAGCTCGGTGATCAGCAGCCCGGTCCCGGCCGGTCCGGCCCGGCGCAGCTGGAACGTGTAGTCGGTCTCGGTGGCCCCCGGCGGCCCCAGCGTGCCGTCGGCGCGGAGCACGCCGACCTGCTGCACCTTGATCGTCACGGTGAAGATGCCCTGGGGGTTGGCCGGGGTGCTCTCCGGCTTGGCCCGGAGCCGGACCACCGTCAGCTCGACCTCGCTGGTCTGCGGCTTGCCGGGCAGCAGGTCGCGGGCCTCCTCGGCGAGGAACGACCGGGCCCGGGTGTATGCCTGGTCGCGCTCCCCGGCGGCCGCGGCGCGCAGGTAGTTCTCGATGAACGGCACCGGCTCGTCACTGTCGCCCGGCGCGGGCGGCGAGGCCGGGCTGCCGTTGAGCGAGCCGGCCTCGGCGGCGGGCACCGAGCCGTCGACCTGGACGTCCGTCTCGGCCGGGATGCCGCACCCGACCAGGGCGGCGGGAAGCAGCACGCCGGCCAGCAGCACCGCAAGCAGGCGACGCGCCGTCATCGGGTTACCTCCGCCCGGTCGTCGGCGGGGCCGATGGCCAACGCCCCGGCGCCACTGCCCGGGCCGATGGCGAGCAGGCCACCGTCGCGCGGGCCGCCGAACGGCAGGGTGGCGTCGGCCGGCACCAGCCGCAGCGGTGAGGTGGTGAGCCGGTCCCCGGCCCGGGCCGGCAGGGTGAGGCGGAACTGCGCGCCCTGCCCCGGCGCGCCCCACGCCTCCAGCCAACCGCCGTGCAGCCGGGCATCCTCCAGGCTGATCGACAGGCCCAGGCCGGTGCCCCCGGTCTGCCGGGCCCGGGACGGGTCGGCGCGCCAGAACCGGTTGAAGACCAGCTTCTCCTCGCCCGGCTTGAGGCCGACACCGTGGTCCCGGACCGTGATCGCCACCGCGCTCTGGTCCATGCCCAGGGTGATCCGCACCGGCTTGGCCTCGCCGTGCTCGACCGCGTTGCCGACCAGGTTGCGCAGCACCCGCTCGACCCGGCGCGGGTCGACCTCGGCGATCACCGGCGTGTCCGGCAGCTCCAGCTCGATGGTCACCCCCACCCGCTCGGCCAGCCCGGCCAGCCGCTCGGTTACCCGGTGCACCACCGGCACCAGGTCGGTCGGTTCGCTGTCCAGCACCGCGAAGCCGGCGTCGAACCGGCTGATCTCCAGCAGGTCGGTGAGCAGCTCCTCGAACCGGTCCAGCTCGGCCTGGAGCAGCTCGGCGCTGCGGGCCACCGCCGGGTCGAACTCGTCCCGCTCCGCGAAGATCAGGTCGGCCGCCATCCGGACCGTGGTCAACGGGGTGCGCAGCTCGTGCGAGACGTCCGAGGTGAACCGGCGTTGCAGCCGCGACATCTCCTCCAGCCGGAGGATCTGCCGTTGCAGGTTGGTCGCCATCTGGTTGAACGAGGCGGCGAGCAGGGCCAGGTCGTCCTCGCCGGAAACCACCATGCGCTGGTCGAGCAGGCCGGCGGAGAGGCGCTGGGCGGTGCGCGCGGCCACCCGGACCGGGGTCACCACCAGGCGGGTGACCAGGGCCGCCAGCAGGCCGAGCAGGAGCACCAGCGCGACGCCGGTGGCGACCACCGTCGCCCGGGCGTCGGCCGCCGTGCTGTCCTGCCGGGCCAGCGGTACGAGGTAGTAGAGCTCGACCTGCCCGAACCGGGTCGGCACCGGGGAGCCGTAGACCAGGTATTTGGTCCGCTCGCCGCCGAGCGTGCCGGTGCGGATCTGGTGGGCGACCTTGCCCGACGAGACGGCGGCCCGCAGCTCGTCGCCGATCACCGGGCGCACCGGCACGTCCGGTGAGGTGCGCGGCTCGATGAACTCGGCGAAGTTGTCGGCGGTGATCGCCACCACCACCCCGCTGGTCTGCGCCGGGTCACCGCCGGCCAGATAGTTGACGGTGCCGTCGATGGTGTCCTGGAGCTGCGCCTCCTGCGGCTGGCTGTAGAGGTTGAACTGCTTCGCCGCGTATTCGCTGCCGTTGCTCAGCCGGGCCCGCACGTCGGTCTCGGCGTTCTCCAGCAGGATGTTGGTGATCTTGTCGGCGATCAGGTAGGCGAAACCGCCCACCAGCAGACTCGACGCCACGAGTGTGATGGTGACCACGCGGACCTGGAGCGAGCGCCGCCAGGCCTGGTGCACACCGGCGGCGAACCGCGCCGACCGGCCGGCCAGGACGCGCCACAGCGCCCACGCGGCGGATGGCCGGCGGGGCGCGGTCGGCGGGTCGGGCAGCGGGGTGGTCACCACAGTGCTGACCAGGCTATCCGGTGCCCGCCTTGTAGCCCACGCCCCGGACGGTCAGGATGATTTCGGGTCGCTCCGGATCCGGCTCGATCTTGGCCCGGAGCCGCTGCACGTGCACGTTGACCAGGCGGGTGTCGGCCGCGTGCCGGTAGCCCCACACCTGCTCCAGCAGCACCTCGCGGGTGAAGACCTGGCGCGGCTTGCGGGCGAGCGCGACCAGCAGGTCGAACTCCAGCGGCGTCAGCTTCACCTCCTCGCCGTCCCGGCTGACCGTGTGCGCCGGCACGTCGATGGTGATCTGGTTGCCCGGCGGCCCGATGGTGAGCAGCTCCGGCGCGACGTCCTCGCCGCGGCGCAGCCGGGCCCGCATCCGGGCCACCAGCTCCTTGGGCTTGAACGGCTTGACCACGTAGTCGTCGGCGCCGGACTCCAGCCCCAGCACCACGTCGACGGTGTCGCTCTTGGCGGTCAGCATCACGATGGGCACGCCGGACTCGGACCGGATCGCGCGGGCCACGTCGATGCCGCTCATGCCGGGCAGCATCAGGTCGAGCAGGACGATGTCGGGCCGGCTGTCGCGGAACGCGGCCAGCGCGCGTTCTCCGTCCGCGACGAAGGACGGCACGAAGCCCTCGCTGCGCAGCACGATGCCGAGCATCTCGGCGAGGGCGGGGTCGTCGTCGACCACGAGTACCCGGGCTCTCATGGGGTTTATCGTTCCATCCCCGTTCGTTCGGAGGGTTCGGCGTCTTCACCGGCACGGTAGCGCCGAGCGGGCCCGCGCACCACAGCCGACGGCGTGGCCGCCCCGCGTGGCGTGCCGCGGCGGACGGGTCAACCGGATGCCGACCCGTCGTGCAACCATGATCCCCCGGGCGCCGCGTCGCCCGCCACCTCTACCCTGCCCGCCCAGGAGTACGCGTGCCCGACGCCGGCCCGATCGCGGTGCTCCCGCGCCGCCCGCTGACCGTCGGCGAGCTGCTCGACGCCGCCGTGCTGCTGCTGCGCGACCAGGCCCGGGTGCTGCTCCCGCTCGCCGTGGCGCTGGCCCTGGCCGAGCAGGCCCTGCTGTACCCGCTGCGGACGCTGGCCGACGTCCACCCGCCCGGCTGGTGGCCCACCGACCAGCAACGCTTCGGCTGGTACTGGCTGCTGCTCGCGGTCGGCGCCGGCACCGAGGCGGCGATCGTCGCGCTGCTGGGCAACCCGGCCGCGCGCGGCGGGGCGGCCTCGCTGCTGGGCCGTCGCCCCGGCCCGGCCGAGGTGCTCCGCGCGGCCCGTCCGGGCGCGACCCTGCTGGCGGCGGCCGCGGTCGGGCTCGCCGTCGGCACCGCCGGGCTGGCCGGACCGGCCTGGTTCGTGGCGTACGGGCTGCTCGGTCTGGTCGTGCCGGCGCTGGTGCTGGACGGGGTGCCGGCGCACCGGGCGGCGGGGCGGGCGGTCCGGCTGGCCGGGCGCCTCGGCGGTCGCGCCGCCGGCATCCGGTTGCTCGGCTACCTCGGCTGGTGGCTGGTCCGCGTCGGCATCGGGCTGGGCGTCCCGTACGGGCTCGGTCTGCTGGGCCTGTTCGACGTGTCGGCGTGGGCGCTGCCGCTGGCCGTGGCCGCCCAGGTCGCGGTGAACGCGCTCGCCTACCCGGCGCTGGCCTGCCTGGACGCGGTGCTGCACCTGGAGACCCGGATGCGCACCGAGGGGCTGGACATCCGGCTCTCCCGGGCGCCGGCCGGCGTACCCGAGCCCGTGCTGCTGGCGGCCCCGCGGTGAGCCGGTGGTGGACCGAGGCGGTCGCCGCGCTCGGTGACGTCGTCGCCCTGCCGCTGGTCGTGCTGATCCTGCTGGCCGCCGCGCTGGTGACGGCGCTGGCCTGGTACTACTTCCCGACGTGGGTGCCCCGCCGGCTGCCCCGGCCGGCAGTGCCCCGGTTCCGGCTGCCCCGGCTGCGGTGGCGGCTCCGGCTGCCCCGACTCCGCCGGGTCCGCCCGCGCCGCCGCGCCCGCCGCCGGCCGGACCTGCCGGCGGCGCGCGTGCCCACCCCCCGGGCCGCGCCGGCCGCGCCGGCCGCCGAAGCCGGGCTGGCCGACCGGCTGGCCGCCGAGGGCCGGTACGCCGAGGCGGTCCGGGAACGGCTGCGGGAGATGGTCCGGCTCCTGGTCACCCGACGGCTGGTGGAGCCACGGGCCGGGCTGACCGTCACCGAGCTGACCGAGGCCGCGGCCCGGGTCCGGCCGACGGTCCGGCCCACCCTGCACGCCGCCGGCACGATCTTCTCCGACCTCTGGTACGCCCAGCGCCCGGCCACCGCCACCCACGACCACCGGATGCGCGACCTCGCCGCGGACCTGCGCCGCGAGCTGACCGGCGAGGAGGAGCGGTGACCGACACCCGGGCCCCGGAACGCCCCACCGCCCCGCCACGCCGGCGGCACCGCCTCCTCGTCCCGCTCGGGCTGGCCGTCCTGCTGATCGTCGCCACCCTGGTGCTGCACGCGGTGGACCAGCCCGACCCGGACGAGCGCGGCTTCCTCTCCCCCGTCGCCACCGGCGACGACGGCGGCAGCCGGCTCGCCGAGGCGCTGCGCGCGCAGGGGGTGCCGGTGCGCCGGGAGACCGACGTCGAGGGCGCGCTGCGCACCGCCCGCGCGGCGCCCGGCACGCTGTTCGTGCCCGCCCCGGACCTGGTCCACCCGGACACGCTCGCCGGCCTGACCGCGCTGCCCCCCGGCAGCCGGCTGGTGCTGGTCGATCCGTCCCGCCGGGTCCTGGTCGAGCTGCACGCCCCGGCCGAGCCGACCACCCGCCGCTGGGCCACCCGCGCGGTGCCGCCGGACGGCGGCGACGACACCTGCCGGCTGCCCGAGGCGATCCGCGCCGGCACCGCCGCCGTCGACCACCAGCGGTACGCGGGCCCGGACTCCGCCGACCGCTGCTACGGCGGCGCGCTCCTGCGGATCCCCAGCGGCACCGAGGTGGTGCTGGTGGGGGCCAGTGACCCGTTCCGCAACGATCGGATCGCCGAGTGGGGCAACGAGGACCTCGCCACCGGTCTGCTCGGCGGCGGCCGCCCGCTGGTCTGGCTGGACCTGCCCGGCCCGGCGCCCGCGCCGACCCGGTCCCGCGTACCCGGGGAGCGCGAGACCGGCGCGCCGCCGACCGGTGGCGGCCCCGAGCGGACCGAGCGCCCCGACCGGGCCGACCCGCCGCATCGCGACAACCCGCTCTGGGGTGCCTTCCCGCAGTGGTTCTGGGCGATCCTGGTGCAGCTCGCCGTGGCCGGATTGCTGGTGGTGCTCTGGCGGGCCCGCCGGCTCGGCCCGCCGGTGGCGGAGCCGCTGCCGGTGACCGTCCGGTCCGCCGAGACCGTGCGCGGCCGGGCCCGGCTCTACCGCCGGGCGGGCGCGCGCGACACCGTCGCCGGGACGCTGCGCCGGGCCGCCCTGGACCGGATCCTGCCCCGGCTCAACCTGCCGCCCGACACGCCGGACGACGAGGTGGCGGCCCGGATCGCCACCGCCGTCGGCGGCGACCCCGAGCACATGACCGACCTGCTGTACGGCCCCGAGCCGGGCGACGACCGGGAGCTGCTGGCGCTGAGCCGCGACCTGGACACGCTCACCCGTACCCTGGCCCCGCATCCGAGCGAAGGAGAACCCCGGTGACCGGACCCGTCATCGCCGCCGCGTCGCCCACCGCCCCGTCCGAGGCGCGGGCCGCCCTGCACCGGCTGCGCGCCGAGGTGGCCAAGGCCGTCGTCGGCCAGGACGCCGTGGTCACCGGCCTGGTGATCGCGCTGCTGTGCCGGGGGCACGTGCTGCTGGAGGGCGTGCCGGGCGTGGCCAAGACGCTGCTGGTGCGCACCCTGGCCACCGCGCTCGACCTGGACTCCAAGCGGGTGCAGTTCACCCCCGACCTGATGCCCGGCGACGTCACCGGCTCGCTGATCTTCGACCCGCGTACCGCCGCGTTCACGTTCCGGGAGGGGCCGGTCTTCACCAACCTGCTCCTCGCCGACGAGATCAACCGCACCCCGCCCAAGACGCAGTCGGCGCTGCTGGAGGTGATGGAGGAGCGGCAGGTCTCGGTCGAGGGCGGGCGCCGCCCGCTGCCCGAGCCGTTCATCGTGGCGGCGACCCAGAACCCGGTCGAGTACGAGGGCACCTACCCGCTGCCCGAGGCGCAGCTCGACCGTTTCCTGCTCAAGCTGACCGTGCCGCTGCCCGAACGCGACGAGGAACTGGGCGTGCTGCGCGCGCACCACGCCGGCTTCGACCCGCGCGACCTGCGTGCGGCCGGCGTACGCCCGGTGGCCGGCGCGGCCGACCTGGCCGCCGCCCGGGCGGAGGCGCACGCGGTGCACGTGGCCGAGCCGGTGCTCGGCTACATCGTGGACCTCTGCCGCGCCACCCGGGTCGCCCCGGCCCTGGAGCTGGGCGCCTCGCCCCGGGGCGCCACCGCGCTGCTCGCCACCGCGAAGGCGTGGTCCTGGCTGGCCGGACGGGACCACGTCACGCCGGACGACGTGAAGGCGGTGGCCCGGCCCACCCTGCGGCACCGGCTGCGCCCGCGCCCGGAGGTGGAGCTGGAGGGCGTCACCGTGGACGCCGTGCTGGACTCGGTGCTGGCCACCGTGCCGCCCCCGCGATGACCTGGCGGGCGGGTCTGCTGCTCGCCGCGGGCGCGGCGACGCTGCCGGTCTGGCCGGCCCCGTTCCTCGGCGTCGCCGTGCTGACCGCGGCGGTGCTGCTGCTGGTCGCCGTCGACCGGCTCCTCGCGGCCCCGCCGCACGCGCTCACCGTGACCCGCGCCGGCGACCGGACCGTCCGGCTCGGCGGCTCCGCCACGGTCACCCTGCACCTGACCAACCCCACCGACGCGACGTTGCACGCCCAGGTACGCGACGCGTGGGTGCCCTCCGCCGGGGCGCGGCCCGAGCTGTCCCCGGGCCGGGTGCTCACCGTCGCGCCGGGCGCCACGGCCACGTTGCCGGTCCGCCTCACCCCGACGCGGCGCGGCGACCGGCCGGCGGTGGCGCTGACCGTACGCTCACTCGGGCCGATGCGCCTGGGCTTCCGGCAGCGTGCCGAACGTCCCGCCACGCCACCGTGGACGCTGCGGGTGCTGCCCCGGTTCGACTCCCGCAAGCACCTGCCGGAGAAGCTGGCCCGGCTCCGGATCATCGACGGCGTCCAGGTGACCCGGGGGCGCGGGCACGGCACCGAGTTCGACACCCTGCGCGAGTACGCCGTCGGCGACGACGTGCGGTCGATCGACTGGCGGGCCAGCGCCCGCCGCGCCGACGTGCTCGTCCGCACCTGGCGACCGGAGCGCGACCGGCGGCTGGTCTGCGTGCTGGACACCGGTCGCACGTCGGCGGTCCGGCTCGGCGACGAGCCCCGGCTGGACACCGCGATCGACGCGGCGCTGCTGCTGACCGCGCTGGCCGCCCGGGCCGGCGACCGGGTGGACCTGCTCGCCGTGGACACCGCGGTGCGCGCCCGGGTGACCGGCAGCGGCCGACCGGCGCTGCTTCCCCGGCTGGTCGAGGCGATGGCGCCGCTCCAGCCGGCGCTGGTCGAGACCGACTTCGAGCTGATCGCCGCGGAGGTGCTGCGCCGGGAACGGCAGCGCAGCCTGCTGGTGCTCTTCACCGCGCTGGACGCGGGGGCGCTGCGGGAGGGACTGCTCCCGGTGCTGCCCCGGCTGGCCGCCCGGCACCGGGTGGTGCTGGCGGCCACCCACGACCCGGTGCTGACCGGGCTCACCACGGCCACCCCGACCGGCCCGGACGATCCGTACACGGCCGCTGCGGCCTGGCGCGCGCTCGCCGAACGGGACCGGGTGCGCGCCGCCCTGTCCCGGCACGGGGTGACCGTGGTGGACGTGGCCGCCGACCGGCTCGCCCCCACCGTCGCCGACACCTACCTGCGGCTCAAGTCCCTCGGCCAGCTCTGACCGCCCGCCGCCCCAGCACCAGCGCGTACGCCAGGAACGCCGCCCACACCGCGGCGCCGACCGCCACCCGGACCGGCATCGGCAGCGGCGCCGGAGTGACGAACGCCTCCAGCAGCGCGGAGACGGCGAAGAGCCCGACCAGCCCGGCGGCGACCACGATGGCGGCCCGGCCCGCCTCGGCGACCGCCCGGCCGCGCCCGAGGTGCGCGGGCGGGGCGATCCAGGCCCAGGCGGTCCGCAGCCCGACCCCGGCGGCGACGTAGATGCCGGTCAGCTCCAGCAACCCGTGCGGCGTGATCATCCCGAAGAAGACGTCCGCCCGGCCGTAGGCGACCATCACGCCGCCCACCACGCCGATGTTCAGCGCGTTCTGCCACAGCAGCCAGAACACCGGCACCACCAGCACGCCGGCGGCCAGGCACTGGGCGGCCAGCCAGGCGTTGTGCGTCCACAGGTGGAACGCGAACGTCGGCGCGGCGAACTCGGTGTAGTAGCCGGCGAAGCCGGAGTCGACGAGCTGCCGGGCCGACTCGGCGCCGACGAACGCGGCGGCGGTGTCCGGGTGGCCGGCGACGAACCAGATGAGGAAGACGGTCAGCGCGCTGAACCCGGTGGCGACGCCGCACCACCAGGGCCAGGCCCGGTAGAGCGCGGCCGGCAGGTCGGCCAGCAGGAACCGGCGCAGCGCCGCCCAGGAGGGCCGGGGGCGGCCGGTGATCCGGGCGCGGGCCGCGAGGACCAGGTGGGACAGGCGCCCGACCAGCGCCGGCTCGGGGGCCCGGCTGCGCACCGCGGAGAGGTGGGTGGCGGTGCGCTGGTAGAGCCCGACCAGCTCGTCGACCTCGGCGGCGTCCAGGCGACGTCGGCCGGTCAACTGCTCCAGCCGCCGCCACTCGGCGCCGTGCTCCGCCACGTACGCGTCGAGATCCACTTGCCCTCCCCCGTGAGGCGTCCATGGTGTTCACTGTCGGGGTGCGCGCGCAACCTCCTCCACCGCCCCGGTGGGCCGACGCCGGTCTGGTCAGCGGCGAGGCGGTGGAGCTGGACGTCCGGGTGGCCTGGCTGGGCTCGCGGGTGCTCGCCCTGCTGATCGACCTGGTCGTCCAGGTCGGCCTCGCGCTGGTGCTCGGTGCGGCGCTGTCGCTGCTGGTGCTCACCCTCCCCCGGGACGTGGTGGACGCCGCCCTGGCCGGCGGGCTCCAGGTCGTGCTCGTGGTGCTGGTGCTGGTCGGCTACCCGGTGGTGATGGAGCGGTTCGTCGGCGGCCGGACGGTGGGCAAGCTGGCGGTGGGCCTGCGGGTGGTCCGCGCCGACGGCGGCCCGGTCGGGGTGGGACAGTCGCTGACCCGGGCCCTGGTGGGGGTCGCGGTGGAGTGGCCCGGCCTGGTGCTGCCGTTGCTGAGCTGGGCGGCGAGCGTGACGGTGATGCTCACCGACCCGCGTGGCCGGCGACTGGGTGACCTGGTGGCCGGCACGCTGGTGGTGCACACCCGGGCCACCGGGGTGTGGCGGCCGTTGCCGCCGGCCGCGCCGCCGCTGGTCGGCTGGGCGGGCACGCTCGACCTGACCCGGGTGGACGACGCGCTGGCGCTGGCCGTCCGGCAGTACCTGGACCGGCTGCACCAGCTCGCCGCGCCGGACCGGGTCCGGCTGGGCCGGGAACTGTGGGCGGAGGTCGCCGCGGTGACGTCGCCGCCGCCGCCGTGGGCCGCGCCGGAGTGGGCGTACCTGACCGCCGTGCTGGCCGAGCGGGCGCGCCGGTCCGCGTACCGGCTGGGTCGCGCCCGCGCGGTGACCGCGACGCTCTGGCCGGAGCTGGCCCCGGCACCGGTCACGCCACCCCCGGCCGCACTGCGGCGCGCCGCCCCGGAACCCGCCGGGCCCGGTCCGGTACGCCGCTGAGCCGGCTCAGGAGAACAGCGCGCGCCCCCACCAGTCGGCCGCGTCGCGCACGCCCGGCGGGCAGGCGAACAGGCCGCTGGAGACGTGCCGCAGGTATTCGTTCATCGCGTCGTTGCGGGCCAGCCGGGTCTGGATCGGCACGAACTGCTTGCGCGGGTCCCGCTGGTAGGCGATGAAGAACAGCCCGGCGTCGAGCCGGCCCAGCCCGTCCGAGCCGTCCACGAAGTTGTAGCCGCGCCGCAGCAGCCGGGCGCCGTCGTTCTGGTCCGGGTGGGCGAGCCGCACGTGGGCGTTCTCCGCGATGACCGGTTGACCGTCGTCGCCCTTCGCGGCGAAGTCCGGCTCGTCGAACTCGTCGCGCCTGCCCAGCGGCGCGCCGCTGCCCTTGGTCCGGCCGGTGATCATCTCCTGCTCGGCCAGCGGGCTGCGGTCCCAGGTCTCGATCAGCATCCGGATCTTGCGGGTGACCAGGTAGGACCCGCCGGCCATCCAGTCCGGGCCGTCGCCGGGCTGCACCCAGAGCTGCTCGCGCAGCAGGCCGGCGTCCTCGGCCTTGAGGTTGGCGGTGCCGTCCTTGAACCCGAACAGGTTGCGCGGCGTCGCCTGGTCGCGTGAGGTCGACGAGGTACGCCCGAAGCCGAGCTGCGACCAGCGGACGCTGACCACCCCCATGCCGATTCGGGCCAGGTTGCGGATGGCGTGCACCGCCACCTGCGGATCGTTGGCACAGGCCTGGACGCAGATGTCGCCGCCGGACAGCTCCGGCTTGAGCGCGTCGCCGGCGAAGTGCGGCAGCTCGGCCAGCGCGGCGGGCCGCCGGTCGGCGATGCCGAACCGGTCCCGGCCCTGGGCGTCCCGGAACAGTGACGCGCCGAAACCGACGGTGACGGTCAGCTGGGACGGGGGCAACCCGAGCGCCTCGCCGGTGTCGTCGGGCGGGGCCTCCGGCATGCCGCCGACGGCGCCGATCAGCCCGGCGTCCTTGCCGGCGGTCATCCGGGCCGCGGCGGCGGTCCACTCCTGGAGCATCGCGACCAACCGGTCCCGGTCCTTGGTGACCACGTCGAACGCGACGAAGTGCAGCCGGTCCTGCGCCGGGGTGGTGATCCCGGCCTGGTGCTCGCCCTGGAACGGGACCGCCCCGGCGGCCGTCTCGGTGGCCGACGCCCGGTCGCCACCGGCGAGCAGCGCGCCGGCGCCGGCGGCCGCACCGGCGACGCCGGCCACCCCGACACCGGCCAGGGTCATCGCCCGTCGACGGGAGACCCCCCGAGCGGCCTGCTGGCTGTTCGGCTCGCGCGTCGCGTCGCCACCGGTCGGCGTGGTCATCGGGCGACGGCCGCCGCGACCTTGCTGACCGGCTCGGCCAGCGCGTTGATGCTGTCCGACAGCTCCTTCAGCTCCGCCTTGCTGAGCTGGGTGTGCAGCTTCCACCCGTCGCCGGCGCGGTGCTTGCCGAGCGCCGCCTCGACGTTGGCGAACTCGCTGTCGAGCTGCTTGACCAGGTCGGGCGCGCGCTGCTCCAGGGCGGGGCGGAGCGCGGCGACGGCCGCCTTCGAGCCCTCCAAGTTGGCGTTGAAGTCCCAGAGGTCGGTGTGCGAGTAGCGCTCCTCCTCGCCGGTGATCTTGCCGCTGGCGACCTCGTCGAGGAGGGCCTTGGCGCCGTTGGCGAGCTGGAGCGGGGTGAGCTTCTCGGCGTTGGCCTTGGCCACGATCGCCTTGACGTCGACCAGGAGCTGGTCGGCGATCGGGCCGTCCTTGCTCACGTCACCGCTGGTCCAGAGGTCCTTCTCGATCCGGTGGAAGCCGGTGAACTCCATACCCTCCTCGACGACCTCCTCGCGGCCGTCGATCTTCGGGTCGAGGTCGCCGAAGCTCTCCGCCACCGGTTCGATCCGCTCCCAGTAGGTGCGGGCCACCGGGTAGAGCGCCTTCGCCTTCGCCACGTCGTTGGCCTTGACCGCGGCCACGAACTCCTCGGTCTTCGTCAGCAGCGCGGCGGTCTGGCTCTGCACGTAGCGCTGGTAGCTGGCGGTGGCCTGGGTCAGCGCGGCGTCGGGGGCGACGCTCGCGGCGGTGCCGCTGACCTTCAGCGCGCCCCGGATGCCCCGGCCGCTCATGCCCGGCTTGCAGGCGGTCTCGTACGTGCCGGCGGGCAGTTCGACCCGCAGCTCGCGGCTGAGCCCCGGCGCGATGTTCTCCACCTCGCCCATCACCCGGTCACCCGCGGCGTAGACGTAGAACTCGTTGACCTTGGAGCCGGTGTTGGTCACCTTGAACGTCACCTGGCCGGCGTCGATCTCCGTGCTGCCGACCTCGCAGGCGGTGTCGGTGGCCTTGACCGCGATCGGCCCACCGGCCGTGGCGTCGGTGTCGTCACCGCCGCCGCAGCCGGCCAGTCCGGCGACGGCGAGCAGCCCGGCAGCGGCGGGCGTGACGAATCGAGTGGTACGCATCGGTGCGGGGTCTCCTCGGAAACGGGCCGGTCAGGCGCGCGGGGACGGAACGGCGGCGTCGGCCGGAGCGGGCTCGGCCGGGGTCGCGGCGGGCTCGGCCGGCTGGGCCGGCTCGACGGGCTGAGCCGGCTGGGTGGGCCGCACGGGCTGGGCGGCCGGCTTCGGCGGCTGGGTGGGCTTGCGCAGGAAGAGCACGAGGACCGGCACGGCGTACGCCACCCAGGCGACCAGTTCCAGCACGGTCGGCGCGGCGGTGATGTTGAACATGCCGGCGAGCAGCGCGCCGTACCAGGCGTTCGGGTCCAGCGTGGCGGAGATGTCGAAGGCCTGGTTGTTCAGGCCGGGCAGCACGCCGGCCTCCTGGAAGTCGTGCACGCCGTACTTGAGGATGCCGGCGGCGACCAGGATCAGCAGCGCGCCGGTCCAGGTGAAGAACCGGCTCAGGTTGATCTTCAGGGCGCTGCGGTAGAGCCCGAAGCCGATCACCACGGCGGTGACGATGCCGCCGATCAGGGCGAGCAGCGAGCCCGCGCCGGTGCCGCCGGCCACGCTCTCGGCGGCGGCGTAGAAGATCAGCGCGGTCTCCAGCCCTTCCCGAACCACCGCGAGGAACGCCATGCCGGCCACCGCCAGCGATCCGACGGCCAGCGCCTCGGTCAGCTTGCCGCGCAGCTCACCGGCGATCGAGCGGGCGGCCTTGCGCATCCAGAAGATCATCCAGGTCACGAAGACCACGGCCGCGACGGAGGTGACCGCCTCGAAGAACTCCCGCGACTCGGAGGTGCGCAGCAGCGAGGTGGAGGTGTACTGGATCAGCGAGCCGAAGACGACGGAGAGCGCCACGGCCGCGCCGACACCGGCCCAGACCTGGGGCAGACGGTCACGCCGCTGCGACTTCACCAGGAAGGCGACCAGGATGCTGACCACCAGGGTCGCTTCCAGGCCCTCCCGCAGGCCGATCAGGTACGTGGCGAACATCGGTTACTCCGTAGTCGGTCAGGCATGCCTCAGTTAACTTAGGGCAGCCATACCTTGCTCCTGATCCAGGGGTGGCGTCAAGTTGTTCAGGGCAACGTCACCCTGGTCGACCGATGCCCGACACCCGCCGGACCACCCGCGTACGCGAAAGGGACCGGGGCGGCCGCGCGGCGGCCGACCCCGGTCCCCTCCGGAAAGTGGGACTCAGTAGCGGTAGTGGTCCGACTTGAACGGGCCCTCCGGCGAGACGCCCAGGTAGGAGGCCTGCTCCTTGGTGAGCGTGGTCAGCTTGGCGCCGAGCGCGTCCAGGTGCAGCCGGGCGACCTTCTCGTCCAGGTGCTTGGGGAGCACGTAGACACCGATCGGGTATTCGTCGGTCTTGGTGAACAGCTCGATCTGGGCGATCGTCTGGTTGGCGAACGAGTTCGACATCACGAAGCTCGGGTGGCCGGTGGCGTTGCCCAGGTTCAGCAGGCGGCCCTCGGAGAGCACGATGATCGCGTGGCCGTCGTCGAAGCGCCACACGTCGACCTGCGGCTTGATGTTCTCCCGGGTGACGTCGCTGCGCTTCGCCAGGCCGGCCATGTCGATCTCGTTGTCGAAGTGGCCGATGTTGCCGACGATGGCCTGGTGCTTCATCCGGGCCATGTGCTCGTTGGTGATGACGTCGAAGCAACCGGTCGCGGTGATGAAGATGTCCGCCTGCTCGACCACGTCGTCCAGCGTGGCGACCTGGTAGCCGTCCATCGCCGCCTGGAGCGCGCAGATCGGGTCGACCTCGGTCACCACGACGCGGGCGCCCTGGCCGCGCAGCGACTCGGCACAGCCCTTGCCCACGTCGCCGTAGCCCATGACCACGGCCATCTTGCCGCCGATCAGCACGTCGGTGGCGCGGTTGATGCCGTCGATGAGCGAGTGGCGGCAGCCGTACTTGTTGTCGAACTTGCTCTTGGTCACCGAGTCGTTGACGTTGATCGCCGGGAAGAGCAGCGTGCCGGCGCGGTGCATCTCGTAGAGCCGGTGCACGCCGGTGGTGGTCTCCTCGGTGACGCCCTTGATGCCGGCCGCGATCCGGGTCCAGCGCTGGTTGTCCTCGCCGAGCGAGCGGTGCAGCAGCTCGAGGATGACCGCGTACTCCTCGGAGTCGGCGGACTCGACCGGCGGCACGACGCCGGCCTTCTCGAACTCGGCGCCCTTGTGGACGAGCAGGGTGGCGTCGCCACCGTCGTCGAGGATCATGTTGGGGCCCTGCCCGTCCGGCCAGGCGAGCACCTGCTCGGTGCACCACCAGTATTCCGGCAGGGACTCGCCCTTCCAGGCGTAGACCGGGACGCCGGCCGGCGCCTCGGGGGTGCCCTCGGGGCCGACCACGATCGCCGCTGCGGCGTGGTCCTGGGTGGAGAAGATGTTGCAGGACGCCCACCGGACCTGCGCGCCGAGCGCGACCAGGGTCTCGATCAGGACGGCGGTCTGGACGGTCATGTGCAGCGAGCCGGTGATGCGGGCGCCGGCGAGCGGCTGGGCCTCGGCGAACTCGCGCCGGATCGCCATCAGGCCGGGCATCTCGTGCTCCGCGAGCCGGATCTCCTTACGCCCGAACGCGGCGAGCGACAGATCCGCCACCTTGTAGTCGCCCTCGGCGAGGGTGCTCGGCCGGGCGCCGGACGACGAGCCGCTGGTGGCCGCCGGAAGGGTGCTGGTCATGGAAGCTCCTGTCGAAGGAAGTGCTGCGCAGCCTTCCACCTTACGCGCGTGGGCCCGCTCACCCGGTGCCGGTTGGCGCACGGGGACGGCGGGCGGGCGGCGGACAGCGCACGGGGCGGTCGGTCGTGAGCGGACTTT
The DNA here is from genome assembly GCF_002573675.1 of Micromonospora sp. WMMA1996. NCBI lineage: Bacteria > Bacillati > Actinomycetota > Actinomycetes > Micromonosporales > Micromonosporaceae > Micromonospora > Micromonospora sp. WMMA1996. The sequence goes on from NZ_PDHU01000001.1 coordinate 411,729, forward strand.
CCGCCCACGGCCCGGCCGCCCCGTGCATCCCCCCGGTTTGGTTCCCCGCGCGTCCCCGGACCTTCGTCGCGACAACGCTGCGTACCCATAGAGTCACACTGAGCAACCGCCCCGTCAAGCGTTTCGGGAAAGTCGGACTTGCTCCAGTCAGCGCAGGCCGCAGGTGGCCACGAACGCCTCGCCGTCCCCGCCGAGCGCCAACTGGCCGCCCGCGGCCGTACCGACCGCCGCCTGGCCCGCGCCGAGCGTCACCACACCGACCCCGTCGTCCACGGTCAGCTTGCCGGACCGGCAGAGCACCACCCGGGGGCCGGGCAGCGTCAGTCGCACCCCCGGCGACCCGACGGCCACCTCCACCCGGTGCAGAGCGAAATCCTCCACCGGCACCGGCCAGGTCAGCACGCCGGGCGCCACCGGCTCCGGCCGCACCACCGGGTCGGCCAGCACCTCGAACCGCAGCACCCGCACCAACTCGTCCACGTCGACCCGCTTCGGGGTCAGCCCTCCGCGCAGCACGTTGTCGCTGGCCGCCATGATCTCCACACCGGTGCCGCGCAGGTAGGCGTGCAGGTTGCCGGCCGGCATCCAGATCGCCTGGCCCGGCGCCAGCCGGACGTGGTGCAGCAGCAACGCCACCACCACGCCCGGGTCGGCCGGATAGCCGACGGCCAGCGCCCGCACCAGCGCCGCGTCCGGCGAGGTCGAGCCGGCGGCCGCCGCCGACACGGCCGCCACCAGCCCGGCGCGCTCCGCGTCCGGCCAGCTCAGCAGCGCGCGTACGGCCTCCCGCAGGCCCGCCGGCCCGGTGCGCAGCGCGGCCACCACCGGCTCCAGCGCGGGTACGCCGAACGCGGCGATCGCCGCCGCCGACTCGGCCGGGTCACGGAAGCCGCAGAGCGCGTCGAACTCCGAGAGCGCGACCAGCAGCTCCGGCTTGTGGTAGGGGTCGACGTAGTTGACCCGCCCCACGTCCGCCGCGTGCCCGGCCCGCGCCTGCTCGGCGTCCGGATGGGCCTGCAGGCTCAGCGGCGCGTCCGCGGCCAGCACCTTCAGCAGGAACGGCAGCCGGGTGCCGAACCGGCCGACCAGCCGCTCGCCGAGCCAGTGCCCCGGCTCGGCGACCAGCAGCTCGGTCAGGCTGACCGGACGGCCGTCCCGGTCCACCGTGGCCGGGGCGCCCGGGTGGGCGCCCAGCCACAGCTCGGCCTCCGGCCCGTCGCTCGGCACCGGTCGCCCCTGCAACGCGGCGATCGCGGTCCGCGAGCCCCAGGCGTAGTCCCGGATCCGCCCCTGCAACAACTCCATCGGTCAGCTCCCGGAACGCCCGGCCACCTCGTCGGCCGCCGGCGCGTCGGTGGTCGCGGCCTCCGGCACGGCCGTGTCGGCCGCCTGCCCGGTGCCCGCCCGCTCCGCGGCCGCGCTGTAGATGTCCGGCTCCAGGTAGATCACCCGGGCGATCGGCACCTCGCGACGGATCCGCGCCTCGACCGCGTTGATGCCCCGGGCCAGCTCCTCGGCGCTCTCGCAGGCCGGCACGGCGATCTTGGCGGCCACCATCAGCTCCTCCGGGCCGAGGTAGAGCGTCTTCATGTGGATGATCCGCTCGACCTCGGGGCCACTGGTGACGGCCTGCTCGATCTTGGCCAGCTCGCCGCGCTCCGCGCCCTCACCGAGCAGCAGGCTCTTGGTCTCGATCGCCAGCGTGATCGCGATGATCACCAGCAGCACACCGATCATCGCGGTGCCGGCGGCGTCCCACATGCCGTCGCCGGTGATCAACGTCATGCCGACGCCGAACAGCGCGAAGACCAGACCGACCAGGGCGCCGAAGTCCTCCAGCAGCACCACCGGCAGCTCCGGGGCCTTGGCCCGGCGGATGAACCGGACCCAGGTCTGCTTGCCCCGCACCAGGTTGGACTCCTTGATCGCGGTGCGGAAGGAGAAGCCCTCCATGACGATCGCGGCCAGCAGCACCACCACCGGCACCCACTGCCACTCCGTGATCGCGTGCGGGTCGGAGGCCTTGTGGTAGGCCTCGTAGAGCGCGAACAGGCCACCGAGGCTGAACAGCACGATCGCCACGATGAACGCATAGATGTAGCGCTCCCGGCCGTAGCCGAACGGATGCTGCGGCGTCGCCTCCCGCTTGGCCCGCCGACCGCCGATCAGCAGCAGTCCCTGGTTGCCGGAGTCGGCCACCGAGTGGATCGACTCGGCCAGCATCGACGACGAGCCGGTCAGCAGGAACGCGATGAACTTGGTGACGGCGATGCCGAGGTTCGCCGCCAGGGCGGCGACGATCGCCTTCGTGCCCCCGTTTGCGCTCATTCCCCGCCTCGCTCGATGCCGCACGTGCTCACTGGTTTGCCAGCTCCTTCATTTCCGTGACGGCCGGTACGGCCATCGGGTCCAGCCCGTGTGCCAGGGCGAGGTAGATCGAGGCGAAGTCGGGGACCGCGACCAGCGAGGCGAGCCGCTCCAGGGCGGAGCCGCCCTCGGCGGTGACCACGTCGCAGCGCACCCCGCGCCGCTCGGCGAGCGTCTGCACCGCGTCCGCGCGGCGCTCCTCCACCGCCAGCGGCTCGTCTGTGTCGTCGTCGGCGTTGAGCCCGCCGTCGCGCAGCAGCACCAACCGCAGCCGGGTGCCGTCGGGGTCGTCGTCGCCCGGGTCGGCGAAGATGTCCCGCTCGCCCTCGGCCAGCCCACCGAAGACACCGTCGAGCAGGCCCACCCGACCTCGGCCGGCCTCGCCCAGCGCGCCGGTGACCACCGGATAGCGGGCGTTGGCGGACAGCGTGTCACCGAACCGGCGGGCGGCCACGGTGGCCAGCGGGGACGAGCCCCAGACGATCGGGATCGACCCGGACAGGCCCAGCGCCAGCGACTTCGCCGGGTTGACGAAGGACTCGGCGGTCGGCCGGCACCGGTCGGCGTCGGCGTCCAACCGGGCCGCCGTCTCGGCCAGGTCCGCCTCGTTGACCTTCACGAGCCCGAGCGTACGGGCGGCGAGCAGGACCGGCACGGTGAGCGCCCAGAGGCTGGCCCGGGCCGGGGCGCGCCGGGGCACCGGGATGAACGGCGCCCGGGCCCGCTCGGCCACCGACTGGAGTTGCGAGTCCGGCGCGCCGACGGCGACCAGCCGGGCCCCGCGCCGGTGCGCCGCCTCGGCCGCGCCCAACGCCTCGGGGCTGCGGCCGGACGCGCTCACCGCGATGACCACGTCCGCCGCGCCCACCCAGCCGGGCACGCCGGCGCTGCGGTGCGGAATGACCGGCACCGGGCAGCGCGGACCGGCCACGGTCGCCAGCACGTCCCCGGTGCGCCCGGCGGTGCCGATGCCGGCGATGACCACCGCGCGGGGGCGGCCGTCGTCGGCGAGCACGGACAGGTTCGCCTCGGCCGCCAGCGCCGCCGACTCCCGCACCTGGGCACCCGCCGAGGCGGTGAACCGCAGCATCCCGCCCGGATCGCGCTCGGACAGCAGCGCCGGGTCGTCCAGCAGGGCCTCGTCCGCGTGCCGGTGCCCGCTGACCCCGGCCGTACCCTCCATCACCGCGACGACCCGCCACGCGCGTCGTCGGCGGGACCGCCGCGCGCCTCGTCCAGGAGCAGCACCGGGACGTCGTCGCGCACCTCGAAGACGCGGCCGCACTCGGTGCAGGTGAGCGTCTGCGCCTGCGCGTCGTAGTCGAGCGGGGCGTGGTGCGTGTCCGGGCAGGCGAGGATCTCGAGCAACTGCGGGTCCAGGGCCACGGCGCGGCTCCTTCCACGTATGTGGTCTCACCGGTCGGCGGTGCCGTCCGGCGCACGCGATCTTATCGGCGAACCGGCCCCGGCACCGGGCCCCGTTCGGCACCCGGCGACCGGCCCCGCGACCGGGTCACGCCGCCATCACTCTTCGTCACGGTAACCCCGGGGACCCGTCGGGTTCCGGCTCAGTCCGGCATGCGGGGCAACACGCTGGTGGCGTCCGCGCCCCCGGGGGCCGGCGGGGCGGGGGCGGGGGCCACGTCCCCGGCCGCCGGAGAGGTGGGAGCGGCAGCCGTCGGCGCCCCGTACACGTTGCCGGTCGGCCGGGGCGGCGTGGCTCCGCCGTACACCGTCGGGGCGGGCCCCGGCGTCCCGGAGCGGTAGGTGGTGCTGCTGCGCGGCAGTGGAACCGGCGGATGGTCGGCCGCCGGCACGGCGTCCGAACGGTCCGCGCGGCTGCGCCGCACCAGCAGGACGATCAGCGCGGCGCCGACGAGCACCAGCCCGATGCCGAACCACATGATCATGGAACCTCCGAAGGACGAGTCGTCGGCCGCGGCGGCGGGGTCGACGGCGGCAACGACCGGCGACGTGCTCGCCGTCTCGGCCGGAGTGGTCACTGCCGCGCTGGGCGTGGGGGTCGGCGAGGGCTTGCGGGAAGGGCTCGCGCTCGGCGTGGGCTGCGCACCCACCAGCCGGGCCGACCGGCCGGCCCGGCCGAGCACCTGGCCGTTCGCCGCGCTCGCCTCCCCGGCCAGCTCCAGCCGCCCACCGACGGCGCCGTCCGCGAAGGCCACCCGGTAACGCACCGTGGCGCCCTTGCCCTTGCACAGCGGCCGGTCGACCGCCGCCACCTGGGCGGTGGCGACCGCGCCCCCGCCGCCGGAGACCGGCACCGGCGTCCACCGGCGACCGACCGCCACCTCCACCCGGACCTGGTCCGCGCGCAGGCCCTCGACCCGCAACCCGAGCGCGGTACGCAGCAGGACGCAGCCCTCGGTCCGCTTCCGCACCTCGATCGCCACCACGCCCGGTGACCCACCGGCGGTGAAGCTGGCCGCCGAGCGCAGCCCCACCCGGTCACCCTCCGCCAGGGCCGGGGAAGCCGGGGCGGCCACCAGGCCACCCAGCAACGCGCCGACCGTGGCCCAGCGCGCCGCGTGCCGCCTCACCGACATCTCCACCTCACCGTTTCCGTCCCGGACGGGATCCGCCGGTGAGGTTACTACCCGGCCACCCGGGCACCCGCCCATCGAGCGCTCCACATGTGTGCCGCGACACGCCGCCACGGTCAGCCCCGGTCGCCACCCGCCGCGAGCGCTCGGCGGCAGAGCTGGTCCGCCGTCCGGGTCGTCTCCGGAAGCCGGTACCGGGGCGTCAGGGCCAGTACCCGTTCCACCGCGTTCTCCAACCCCATCCGGTGCCCGACGCTGACGAAGACCGGCCTGGTCCCGTCCTGAGTCCGCAGCACCCGTCCGACCTCCTCGTCGCGGTCGCGCAGCGGCGACCACTCCCCCCGCCGCGGCCCTGGCCCGGTCCAGGTGCCGACCAGCGAGGTCTTCCCGACCCCGATCGCCGGCAACCCGGTCACCAGACCCAGATGGCAGGCCAACCCGAACCGGCGCGGGTGCGCCACCCCGTGTCCGTCGCAGACCAGCAGCTCGGGGCGGACGGTGAGCCGGTCCAGCGCCGCCAGCAACGCCGGCATCTCGCGGAAGGCGAACAACCCCGGCACGTACGGGAACGCCGGCCGCCCCACGGCCACCGCCTCGTCCACCACGGCGAGGCTGGTCGCGTCCAGGACCGTGACGGCCGCCGCCAGCCGGTCGCCGCTGGTCGCGTACGCGACGTCCAGGCCGGCGACCGTCGCGGGCGCGGACGGGCCGGGCCCGACCAGGTCCACCCGGAACCGCAACTCCTCCTGTACGCGGCGCGCCTCCGCCTCGTCGGCCGGTGGCCGGTAGGGCACCGTCACGACCGCCGCGCCCCGGGCTCGGTCCACCGCGACGTCCGAGTCGTCACCGGACCCGACGCCCGTCGATCCGCTCACGGAGCAGGTCGGCGTGCCCGTTGTGCCGGGCGTACTCCCCGATCGCGTGCACCAACACCTCCCGCAACGTCACGATCCGGTCCCCCCGGTGACCCCTCACCTCCAGGTTCGGCGCGGCGGCCACGTACCGCTCGGCGAACGCGACCTCGGCCCGCCACGCCGCCCAGGCCTTTTCGACCACGGCCGGCTCGGCGATAGCGCCGGTGAAGGGCTCGTCCGGATCGCCGGTGGGCCAGATCCGCGCCACGTCCTTGCCGGCCAACGTGCGGCGGAACCAGTGCCGCTCCAGCTCGGCGAGGTGTCGGACCAGACCGAGCAGCGACATCGTCGACGGCGGCACCGACCGGCGGGCGAGCTGTTCCGGGGCGAGCCCGGCGCAGGCGAGTTCCAGGGTGAGGCGCTGGTGCTCCAGGTGGGTCATGAGCAGGCTCCGCTCCCCTTCAGGGGAACCGTCGGAGCGGGGGTGATCCGTCACGTCTCAGGGGTTGGTCGAGGCGATTGTCGGGTCGGCGCCCGGGTCACCGGCCCGCTGGAGTTGCTCCTCGAACATCACGAAGGTCCGCCGCCTGATGCCCCTGATGAGCGCCGTCTCCTCCGCGGTGAACGGCCGCCTCTCCGCGACGGCGGGCGCCTCGAGCGCCCGGACCGTTTCGTAGAGCGCGAAGATCTCTCCCTCGCCCCTCAGGTAGCGTCCCCGCAGCCGCTCGACGTGCTGGACGAAAGCACCAGCCGAACGCACGTAGATCTCCCCGCCCACGCCACCGAGCACGTCGTCGACCAGATCCTCCGCCGACCGCCAACCGCCGGTCGAGCGGTCCAGCTTCCAGGCGGCGTAGCCACCATCCGCTGTGGCCAACAGCTTCACGGGCGTGTCGTAGTGCTCGAAATAGGCAGGAAGTTCGACGCCGTCGACCGTAGCCATCATTCACTCCCCTTGTGCAGCGCCGTCTGAAGAGCCGCCCAGAACATCTCGCGCTGACGCCGAAGCACCCCTCGACGGATGGCGGACTCCGTCACCGTCACGCTACGTCCCTCCTGACGAGCAACCGCGTTGAGGTCACGCCGCACTTCGAAGAGGGAATGCTCCCACGTCGCCACCTTGTCGAGTGGCGCCAGTTGCAGCCGGAACTCTGCGATGTGCCCGTTGGAGGCTCGGAGGAACACCTGTACATCTCGGTATCCACCGTTCTGTGGGCTCTGGAAGCGGTCTTCGAACTTCACCAGATCCAATCGCCCGTCATTCCTCAGGCGCGCCAGTCCGCCGTAGAGCTCGTCCAGGGTGTCGAACGAGACGTAGCCGCCCGCGAGATCCTTCAGTTGTGAGGCGTCGCCACCGTAGCCCTCGATCTTGTCCTCGGCCCGCTCACGGTCCTTGGGCTTGGGGCGCGGGTGATACGCAGCGCTACCGCCGCATGACGCTGCCAAATCCTGCCCCAGGGAATTGATCTCCGACTGTGCTACAGCGGCTTCCTCGTACAACTGGTCGAGATACTGCTCCCGGTAGGCCGCGTCCCCGAGTCGCGCAGAATCGAAACCGGGCTGCTCCGCCTCCAGGCCGTCGACAGTAAAGGAGCTGCTCAGCGCCAACTGAGCGTCTGTCAGTGGAGTCGGCATCAGGGCCGGGGGCTCCGCCGCGGCGACAACATCGGCTCCCCGTTCGCGGATCTCGTTCACCACGTCTCTCAACACGTCGATGGCCTGCTGGTGGCTTGCCAGGTGATGCAGGGTCACCGGGCGGGCGGTCAGGGAGTTCGCGAGTTCCGGTGTCGCCAGGATCATCCGGACCAGGTCGGGCTGCTCCGCGAGCTGCCGTACCAGCGTCTCGGCCAGCAACTCCTCCCGCCGCGGCGGCGCCTCCCAACTCTGGTCGAGCATCCGCTGCACGCGCGGGTCCGCGAACAGCCGCTTCAGGTCGGCGGCCGCGCTCTCCTCCAACCCCGGCACCAGCCGTCGTAGCGTCGGCCCGTCGGCGTGCTGGGCCAACTCCAACGGCGTCACCCCGACCGCGAACGCGTCGTCCAGGCTGCCGCTCGTCGCCAGCGCGTCCCGGACGTAGATCCCGGCGGCGAAGCGGGCCGCGTGTGCCTCCCGGTGCGCCCGACGGATGTCAGCCGGATCCGGCTCGATCGGTGGCGCGCTGCCAGGCGGCGAGGTGTCGGTCGAACGGTGGAAGGTGGTGGACTCGCCGAGCAGGTGCACCCGGTTGAAGTCGGGTGGGTCCCCGCCGTCGGACGGCGGTGGGTCCGGCGGGCGTGGCGGCGCCGGCCGGGGCGAGGGCTCGGGCAGGACGTTGAAGGTGCCGGGCGGCCGGCCGGCGAGCGGCATCGGACGGCCGTCCGGGCCGAGCACCAGCGCGTCGACGCCGACCACGTTGCCGGCGAACGGCGTACCGCCGTGCCGGTAGAGCGGTTGGTCGGCCACCGCGCCCGTCTGCGGGTCCAGGTAGAGGACTGTGCCGTTCTGGTTCAGCGCCACCCAGGCGTGTGAGCCGCCACCCTCGAAGCTGGTGATGAGGAACGCGTAGCTGCCGTGGCCCCCCGCCGCCAACTGCGCGTGCAGGTCCCGGTAGCCGCCCTCGACCAGCGTCCGCCGGGCCGCACCGGTGACGCCCGGCCGACCGGGCGCGGTCAGGTTCTGGAAGCGTCCGCCGGTCGTCTCCTCGACCCGCAACGGGCCGTCCACCTCGCCGCCCACCGGGCGGCGGACGTCTCCCGCCAGGTAGCCGTCGAACGTACGCGGAGCGGCGACCCGCGGCCGGCCGTGCACCCAGGTGTCGTAGAACGAGAGTGTGCAGTCGAGGCAGTTGATGCCCCGCGTGGCGTCCGCGCTCGGCCCGCCGTCGTTCGCCAACCGGAACCATCCGCCACGCCGGGGGTCGGCGGTGCGGAGCACGCTGCCGTCCGGGTTGCGCGGCATCTGCCGTTCGAGGTCCGTCTGGTGCAGGGCGAGCGGGGGCCGGAGACCACCACGAATGCCGTAGGGGCGGGACTGGTCGACCGAAGGAGGATGGCGGTTGCCGGTGAGCGCGGAGTGGTCGGGCGTCTCCACCGCGCCGAGGGCCAGGTCCGCCACGTCGTCGTTGATCCGGTAGAAGTCGAGGTCGTCCTCGACCATCACCCGCTCCGGCACGACTCTTCCGGCAAGGACGTTCTGCGCCTCGTCGCGCAGCTCCGACGCTTCCAGTGCGGCTTCGTGAGCTTCCCGGTGCCACCGTTCGGCTGCCAACGTGCGACCGTCCCGGCGTAGTGCCGTGGCTTGGGCGGCCCAGTCACTGGCTCGTTCCTCGTGATAGTCGGCACGCTCGTGGAGCCAGTCCGCCCTGGTCTGGCGCCGGCGGTCCTCGAACCACTCGCGCTGGGACCGCAGGTAACCGCCGTAGCGGCGCCGATCGAGGGCCTCCCGGTCGGCCGCCAACCGTGCGGCTCGTTCGCGAGGGTTCTCCACCCTGGGCGGAGGCGAGTCGAGCGGGTCGAAGACGCCAGGCGGCGGGTTCGCAGAGTGGGCGGGGGCCAGCGTCTCCAGCAACGGGAAGCGTGGATTGGGCGCCGGCCGGGGATCCGGCCCGACACCGGGCGTGGCCGGGTGCGGGCCGACCTGCGGGTGAACCGGTGGGGCCGGCAACGAACCGGCGGGTCCGCCGCCGACTCCCGGCGCCGGACGGTCCAGCGCCGACGGCGCGGCCGGGTGCGCGGCGTCCGCCGCCAGCGGCGGGGACAGCGTCGGCGCCGCCGCCGCGTGCACCGGCGCAGCGGGGGACGGACCACTCACGTCGACCGCCGCCGGAGGCGGGCCGGTTCGCAGCTCGGTCGGAGCAGTGAACGACGTGCCGGCGGCGGGCACCTCCACCGCGACCGAGGAGAGCGTCGGACTCGTCGCGACGGCCGGGTGCGCCGAGTCGCTGGTCGGGACGCTCGGTGACGGGTGGTCGGCCGGATGAGACGGCGGCCGGGCGGTCATGTCCGGTGCCGGGACCGCCGGTTCTGCCGTCACGACCGTCTCGGCGTCCGCGACAGTCAGCGCACGGGACAGCGCCGCGTCGGCCGTGGGCGGCGTCACCGCCTCCGGGTTCGTCCGTTGGTGGCTGACCGCCTGATCGCCACCCCAGTCCGACGGGGACGTTTCGGGTGTCCGCTGGCTCGGCACCAGCCCCACCGGGTCGGGTGGCGGTGGCACGTCGAAGCCCACGGGTGGCGCCGTGAATCCGCCCAGCTTCGCGTCGAGCCGGTGGTGCAGCGCGGTGTCGGCCTGCCCGGTGGCCGAGCCGGTCGCCCCGGAGGCGGCGGCGCGTGCCAGGTCCTCCAAGGACGGCCCGTGGCCGGTGGCGAGGCCGGCGGCGGTCTCCGCGAGGCTCTCCCCGGCCATCTCCCGCCCGAAGCGCTCCCCGATCTCGGCGAACCGACCGCTGGCGTGCCGCCCCAGACCGGCCAGGGGCGCGGCGGCGCCGCCGGCGAAGCCGCCGAGCCCCGACGTGCCCACGTCGGCGAGGTCCAGGCCGTCGCGGCGGCCGGTGGAGTTCTGGTAGGCCTGGGTCGCGAGGCTGGTGCTCGCCTCCTGCCCTGCCTCCACGAGACCGCCGAGCGCCGCCCGCCGCGCGAGGCCCTTGGCGCCGCTCTTCGCGACCTCCTTGGCGGCCCGTTCACCCGCCTCCTTCAGGCCCTCCCGGACCGCCTTGCGGGCCAGATCGGCCACCAGTCGCCTGAAGATCTGCTGCACGGCCATCCGGGTGGCCGTGATCGCGGCACCGGCCGCCGGTGACGCGGCACCCGCGGTGAGGACGGTGACGACCGCAAGGGACAGCAGCTCCACGACCAGGATACCCAGCTCGATCCAGGCTTCCAGCTTCGCGCCCTCGATGTCGCAGCCGCAGGAGTCGACCAGCCGACCCAGCTCGTCGGTGGCCGACACCAGGACGTGCAGCGGGGCGTCCTCGCCCCCGGCCACCCGGTGCCAGGCCGTGTCGAACGCCTGCGCCACCAGGCCGACGCCGCCGTACCCGCTCTTCACCTCGCCGGCGGCGGTGGTGGCGTCGTCACGCGGCCCGGCCAGGACGCCAGCCACGCCGTACCACTGGTCGGCCAGGTCCCAGACGGCACGCTCGTCGCCCTCCGGCCATTCGACGCCGACCACCCAGTCGAGCGCCTCGTAGATCCAGCCGGGCAGGTCCCAGGGGCAGTAGTCGAGCGGGTGCGGGATCGGGCTGGGCAGCATGCTCACGCGCGGATCCTCCGGTGGTCAGCGCCAGGGCCGGTGCGGGTCGTGCCTCTGGTGCGGGATCTTGCCGAGGTCACGGGCATTGCTCAGGTCTGTCTCCACGGTGGCGGCGACCGAGCGCACCACGTCCGACCCGATCCCTTCGAGTGACCGGCCGAGAAGCTCCCACGCGCGCAGCAGCGTCTCGGCGTAGCGCTGGTAGTGCTTGTCGAAAGCGGCGCCGATGTCGTCCCGCCCCCACGGCCGTTGGGCACTCGCCGCGGCGATCGGGTCGCCGGTCTCCCGGCGGGCCCCGGCCACGGCCTTGCCGGCGAGGCTCAGGTCGGCACCACCGCGACGGGCCCGGTCCGGGTCCAGCCAGATCTCTCCCCCGGCCACCGTTCAGTCCCCACGCGACAGCACGGTGTCGGCCCGGCCGAGCAGCGCACCGAAGTCGTGGGTGTGGAGGAACTCGACCGACGGCGAACCGGGCGGCAGGTAGCCGGCGACCAGCTCGCGGGTGGCGCTGGTCGCGGACGCGGACGCCCGCAGTACCGTTTCAGTGATCTTGCGGCTCAGGGCTCGGGCATCCCGGTCGTGGAACACCGCGGGGCTCACCTCGACGCTGATCAGCTCGCCTCGCGCCCCCACCACCGCGGTGACCTGACCGTCGTCGGAGCGTTCGGTCACCCGCAGCTCGGCCAGTTTGGACTGAAGTTCCTCCAGACCGGACCGGAGTCGCTGGTATTGGCCGTACACCTCGTCGAAGCGCGTGCGCAGCGCACGGTTCGCATCCCGGTCCGCACTCTCAGCCACCGCCGAATCCCTTCCGTCACCGTGGGTAGGGCCGACCATACCGGGTGCCACGAAATCCGTGGGGTCCGGTAATTTCAGGTGGTGATCGAGCGACAGCAGGCCGAGCAGATCGCCTCCGTGTGGGCCCGGCGTGACTCCGACCGCCTGGGCTTCCCCTGCACTCCGGTGGTCGAGGAGTTCGACCTGGGTTACGTCGTGCTCTCCACCGTGTCCACCGACGCCCGGGCCCTGCCCGGCGACCTGCCGACCACGGTCATCGACAAGGAGACCGGCGAGGTGTCCACCTGGCCCCGGATCCCGGCGGTCGCGGTCGAGCAGATGTACCGGCAACGCCGGCCGGCCGAGCCCCGCGCTCCCCGCACCGTCGACCCGGCCGCGCAACTGCTCCGCGAACTGGTCCGGCTGCCCACACCGGGAGCGGCGGCGCACCTCACGCTGGACGGCCGGCTGCACGTCGCGCAGGGCGCGAAGGGCGACGTCGAACTGCGGCACCATCCGCTCGTGCGGGCCTACCTGGACGAACTGCCCCCGGGCCACCTGGTGCGCGGCGGGGATCGGCACGCCGAGATGATCGTCGTCTCCGACGCGCTGCACGACCATGACCACCGCCGCGCCGCCGACGGGCTTCCGCCGCTGACCCTTGAGGACGCACGCCGATTGCTGGGGACGAGCCGAATCGAGTTCTTCCGCATCCGCGAGGCAGGCGACCCGGCCGGCGGGCCGGCGGACCTGCGATGCGAGTCGTGCATTCGCTTCCTCGTGCACGTCGGCGTGCTGCCCTGGCCCGAGCTGGCATACGCGGAGGAGTGGCACCCGGAACCCCAGACACCTCCCGACCCCGACCGGTTCCCCGCCGAGGTCGCCGACGCGCTCGTGGTCGCCGGCTGGCGGCCCCACTTCGGGGACGAGGTGTCCGCGGCCACCTCCGTCCGGAAGGTCGGTGAGGTCAACGGGAGCAGGCACAGTCACTTGTCGTTTCCGGCCGCCCTGGCGACACTGACCGCCTTCCCGGGTCTGGTCAGTGCCCGTCAGGGACCGGGCGAGGCGGCGTGGATCTCCCGGTTCGAGGTGCGTCCGCGGAAGGTCGCCCACACCGCCGACACCCTCGCCGACTTCGGCGCGGTCCTCGGCGCCCGTCTCTTCCCCCTCGGCAGCGAACGCCAGGAGAGCATCCTCGCCGTCGACGAGCACGGCCGGGTCTTCGCCCTGGACCAGGCCGGCGAGTGGTTCCTCGGCGCGGACGTCGACGCCGCTCTCACCACCCTGCTGCTCGGCCGCGCCGCCCCCCGCGTCCGCGACGACGGCACCTGGTGACCGGTCCTACAACTCGACCCCGGTGAGCACCGTGACGCGCTGCTCGGTGTAGTCCTCCATGGCGCTGCGCAGCCCCTCCCGCCCGACCCCGGAGCCCTTCACGCCCCCGTACGGCATCTGGTCGGCCCGGTAGGACGGCACGTCTCCGATGATCACGCCGCCGACCTCCAGCGTCCGGGCGGCGGTGAACGCCACGTCCATCCGGTGGGTGAACACGCCGGCCTGGAGCCCGTACGCGGAGTCGTTGACCGCGGCGAACGCGGCCCCGTCGTCAGCGACCGGAGTGACCACCAGCACCGGCCCGAACACCTCCTCGGCGCAGACCTTCGCGTCGGCGGGCACGCCGCTGAGCACCGTCGGCGGATAGGTGGCGCCGTCGCGCCGGCCGCCCACCTCGATGGTGGCCCCGGCGGCGACCGCCTCGTCCACCCACGCCTCCACGCGCTGCGCCGCCTCGACGGACACCAGCGGGCCGACGTCGGTCGCCTCGGCGCGGGGGTCGCCGGTGCGCAACTCCTCGACGGCGGCGACGAGCCGGGGCAGGAAACCGTCGTAGAGCCATTCGTGCACGTAGACGCGCTGCACCGCGATGCACGACTGCCCGGCCTGGTAGTTGGAGAACGTGGCGATCCGGTGGGCGGCGAAGGTCAGATCCTCGTCCGCCGACCAGTCCTCGCAGATGACCGCGGCGGCGTTGCCGCCCAGTTCCAGGGTGACGTGCTTGTCCGGGGCGGCGCGGCGGATCGCGGCGCCGACCGGCCCGGAGCCGGTGAACGAGACCACCGGCAGCCGGGGGTCGGCGACCAGGTCGGCGGCGCGCTCGTTGGGCAGCGGCAGCACCGAGAACATGCCCTCGGGCAGGTCGGTCTCGGCCAGGATCTCGCCGAGCAGCAACGCGGTGAGCGGGGTGGCCGGGGCCGGTTTGACGACGATCGGGGCGCCGACGGCGAGCGCCGGGGCGACCTTGTGGGCGACCAGGTTGAGCGGGAAGTTGAACGGGGTGATGCCGAGCACCGGTCCGCGCGGCGCGCGCCGGATCAGGGCGATCCGCCCGGTGGCGGCGGGGTCGGTGTCGAGGCGTTGCAGCTCGCCGGAGAAGCGTCGGGCCTCCTCGGCGGCCCAGCGGAACGTGGAGATCGCGCGCCCCACCTCCGCCTTCGCCCACTTGACCGGCTTGCCGTTCTCGGCGGTGATCAGCGCGGCGACCTCGTCGGCCCGTTCGGCGAGCCGGCGGGACACGTGGTCCAGGGCGGCGGCGCGGGCGTGCGCGGGCAGAGCCGCGGCCTGCGCGGCAACCCGGGCGGCGCCCGCGACGGCGGCCTCGACCTGGTCGGCCGTGGCGAGAGTGGTACGCCCCACCGGCTGCCCGTCGTACGGGTGGGTGACGGTCAACTCCTGCTCGCCGTGGGCGGGGCGGCCGGCGACATAGAAGGCTCTCGGCTCCACGCTCGGCAGCGTAGACCACGGACGCCCGCGCGGAAACAGTTGCTCAAACCCTTGTCTGCCTCGGATTCAGTAGCCAAGATGGCAGTCAGATTGCGATAACCTCCGCTGACCCTCCTCCCGGCCACCCCTCTCGGAGACTTCTGATGAGCGACCAGCAGCAGCTGCGCAACTTCGTCAACGGCGAGTACGTCGACCCGGTGGACGGCGGCTACGCCGACCTGATCGACCCGTGCACCGGCGAGGTCTTCGCCCAGGCGCCGGTGTCCGGGGCGGCGGACGTGGACGCGGCGATGAAGGCCGCCTCCGCCGCGTTCGAGACCTGGCGGGACGCCACGCCGGCCGAGCGGCAGCGGGCGCTGCTCAAGTTCGCCGACGCGGTGGAGTCCCGGGCCGCCGAGCTGGTCGACGCCGAGGTCCGCAACACCGGCAAGCCCCGGCAGCTCACCGCCGACGAGGAGCTGCCGCCGGCCGTGGACGAGCTGCGCTTCTTCGCGGGGGCGGCCCGCCTGCTGGAGGGGCGTTCGGCCGGCGAGTACCTGGCCGGGCACACCTCGTACGTGCGGCGCGAGCCGATCGGCGTCTGCGCCCAGGTGACACCCTGGAACTACCCGCTGATGATGGCGGTCTGGAAGATCGCCCCGGCGCTGGCGGCCGGTAACGCGGTGGTGCTGAAGCCGTCGGACACCACGCCGGTGTCGACGCTGCTGCTGGCCGAGATCGCCGCCGAGCACCTGCCCCCGGGTGTGTTCAACGTGGTCTGCGGAGACCGCGACACCGGCCGTACCCTGGTCTCCCACCCGACCCCGCAGCTCGTGTCGATCACCGGCTCGACCCGCGCGGGCATGGAGGTCGCCGCCGCGGCGGCGCCGGACCTCAAGCGGACCCACCTGGAGCTGGGAGGCAAGGCCCCGGTGGTGATCTTCGACGACGCGGACGTGGCGGCGGCGGCCGAGGCGATCGCGGTGGGCGGCTACTTCAACGCCGGTCAGGACTGCACGGCGGCGACCCGCGTGCTCACCGGGCCGGGCATCCACGAGGACTTCGTGGCGGCGCTGACCGAGCAGGCCCGCAACACCCGCACCGGCGCGCCGGACGACGCCGACGTGCTCTACGGTCCGCTGAACAACGCCAACCAGCTCGCCCGGGTGAGCGGCTTCGTGGACCGGCTGCCGGACCACGCGAACGTCACCACCGGCGGGTCCCGGGTCGGCGATCGCGGCTTCTTCTACGCCCCGACCGTGGTCTCCGGCGTCCGCCAGGCCGACGAGATCATCCAGGACGAGGTGTTCGGTCCGGTGATCACCGTGCAACGGTTCTCCGACGAGGACGAGGCGGTGCGCTGGGCCAACGGCGTGGACTACGGCCTGTCCGCCTCGGTGTGGACGCGCGACCACGGCCGGGCCATGCGGATGACGCGGCGGCTGGACTTCGGCTGCGTCTGGGTGAACACGCACATCCCGTTCGTCTCGGAGATGCCGCACGGCGGCTTCAAGCACTCCGGCCACGGGAAGGACCTGTCGGTCTACAGCCTGGAGGACTACACCCGGGTCAAGCACGTCATGCACCACATCGAGGGCTGATCCCGATGGCCACCAGCGAGGAGTTGCACAAGCGCCGGGTCGGGGCCGTGGCGCGTGGCGTGGGCAGCACGATCGCCGCCTACGTGGACCGGGCGGGCGGCGGCACGATCACGGACGTGGACGGCCGGGAGTGGATCGACTTCGCCGCCGGCATCGCGGTCACCACCGTGGGCAACTCCGCCCCGAGGGTGGTCGAGGCGGTTCGGGCCCAGGTGGAGCGGTTCACCCACACCTGCTTCATGGTCGCGCCCTACGAGTCGTACGTGGCGGTGTGCGAGCAGCTCAACGCGCTGACCCCGGGCGGCTTCGAGAAGCGCTCGGCGTTGTTCAACTCCGGCGCCGAGGCGGTGGAGAACGCGGTGAAGATCGCCCGGCACGCCACCGGCCGGCCCGCGGTGGTGGTGTTCGACCACGCCTACCACGGCCGGACCAACCTGACCATGGCGCTGACCGCGAAGAACATGCCGTACAAGCACCGGTTCGGGCCGTTCGCCGGTGAGGTCTACCGGGTGCCGATGTCGTATCCGCTGCGCGACGGCGGGCTGGACGGGGCCACCGCCGCGGCCCGGTCGATCGAGATGATCGAGAAACAGGTGGGCGCGGAGAACGTGGCCGCGCTGCTGATCGAGCCGATCCAGGGCGAGGGCGGTTTCGTCGTACCCGCCGAGGGTTTCCTGCCGGCGCTGCGCGAGTGGGCGACGGCGGCCGGGGTGGTGTTCGTCGCCGACGAGATCCAGACCGGCTTCTGCCGCACCGGCGACTGGTTCGCCTGCGCGCACGAGGGCGTCGAGCCGGACCTGGTCACGCTGGCCAAGGGCATCGCCGGTGGGTTGCCGCTGGCGGCGGTGACCGGGCGGGCCGAGCTGATGGACGCGGTGCACGTCGGCGGCCTGGGCGGCACCTACGGCGGCAACCCGATCGCCTGCGCCGCCGCGCTGGCGGCGATGGAGACCATGCGGGAGCTGGACCTGGCCGCCGCTGCCCGGCGGATCGGCGCGGTGATGGGCGCGCGGCTGCGCGCGATCGCCGACCGGGATCCGCGCGTCGCCGAGGTACGCGGCCGGGGCGCGATGCTGGCCGTGGAGATCGTCGTGCCGGGCACGCTGACGCCGGACCCGGCCGCCACGGCGGCGATCTCGGCGGCCTGCCACGCGGCCGGGCTGCTCACGTTGACCTGCGGCACCTACGGCAACGTGCTGCGCTTCCTGCCGCCGCTGGTCATCTCCGACGACGAGTTGGCCCGGGGTCTCGACATCCTCGACGCCGCGTTCGGCTGACCGGTCGGCGCTGATCGTGGCGCACCACGGGACCCCCGGGTCCGAACGTGGTGCGCCACGTCGTCGTCAGCGCAGCAGTTGGACCGTGTTGCGGCGGACCAGGTTCTTGCCCGGCTCGCGGATCGCGTCCATGGCGGCGGCGTTGAGCAGCACGCAACTGCCCGACGGCCCGGTCACCGCCACGGTCACCACCTTGCCGTTGTCCAGGTTGGTCACCCGCAGCCGGGTGCCGACCGGGAACTGACCGCTGGTGGCGGCCGGCGCCCCGCCCTCGGCGGAGAACGTGATCGACCCGGTGCAGACGCTGCCGCCGATCGGCTGGGCGCTGCCCGGACGGGTTTCGCCCGGCTGCGCGCCGCCGCCCGGCGCCGACGCGGCCACGCCGTCGAGACGCTCCACCACGTTGCGCCGGACGACGTTCTTGCCCGGTTCCCGGACCAGGTCCATGGCGGCGGCGTTGAGCAGCACGCAACTGCCCGACGGCCCGGTCACGGTCACCGTCGCCACCTTGTTGTTGTCCAGGTTGGTGACCCGCAGCCGGGTGCCCACCGGGAACCGGTCGCTGGTCGCCGCCGGCGCCCCGCCCTCGGCCGAGAAGGTCACCGACCCGGCGCAGACCGACCGTGCGGCCGGCGCGGTCTCCGCGAAACCCATTCCGGTGCCCACCGAGACGACCACGCTCGCGGCCACCGCCACGGTCGCCGCCAACACGTGCTTGCGCTGCACCCTCACGTTCTCTCCCGTCGTCGGTGTCGTTCGACAGCTGGTACGGACGGGAGCGGCCAACCGTTCAGCGACGACCGGGAATCACAGCGGACCGTAACGGGTGTGCGACTCTCCGGTGAGGAGCGCCCAGTACCGGTCGCCGTAGGACCAGTGCCACCACTCGGTCGGATAGTTCACCAGCCCCGCGCCACTCAACGCGGACACCAGGATCCGCCGGTTGCGCCACGCGGTGACCGGGATGTGCCGGGCCGCGGTGAAGCAGGCGTCCGCGCTCTCCTCCGGCGTCGCGTCCAGGGCCGTGCCCATCGCCACCTCGACCCCGTCGGAATCGCAGAGCGTCAGGTCCACCGCGCCGCCGGTGCTGTGCGGGGCCACCTCGACCGGCGAGACGAACTTGGTGGTCTCCCGGTGCAGCCGCTCGGCCGACCAGTCCGGGTGCCGCCGACGCAACTCGTCCCGGTAGCCGGTGAAGATGTCGAGCTGCGCCCGGTACGGCCGGTAGCCCTCGACCACGAGCAGGCGCAGGCCGGGCGGCAGCGCCCGCTGCGCGGCCAGCAGCCGGTCCGCGACCCCGCGCCGCACCCGCGCGTACGCCCCGGCGGGGTCGGCGGCCCGCCCGTCCACCCGCAGCTCCGGCACCTCCCGAAGGTCGACCAGGGGTTCGCCGTCGTCCCGGCTGGACACCGCGGCGACCCGGGGGTCGGAGAGCAGGATCACGGCGTACCCCCCGGGTGCGCGCCGGACGGCCGGGCCGCGTGGCGGGTGAAGGCGAGCGCGACCAGCCGGTCCACCACCTCCGGGTACGCCACGCCGGACGCGGCCCACACCTTCGGGTACATCGAGTGCGCGGTGAAGCCGGGCAGCGTGTTCAGCTCGTTGACGAACAGGTCGCCGGTGGCCTCGTCGTAGAGGAAGTCGACCCGGGCCAGACCCCAGCCGCCGATCGCGGCGAACGCCCGCACGGACAGCTCCCGGATCCGCTCGGTGACCTCGTCGGGCAGCGACGCCGGGACGATCATCGGGTCGGCGTCGCCGAAGTACTTCTGCCGGTAGTCGAACCAGCCGCCCGCGACCCGCACCTCGCCGACCGCCGACGCCTCCGGCCGCCAGCCGCCGAGCACGCCGCACTCCAGCTCCCGGCCGGTCACCCCCTGCTCGACCAGCACCACGTGGTCGTGCCGGAACGCCTCCTCGACGGCTGCCGCCAGGTCGTCGCCTTCGGCGACCCGGGAGATCCCGATCGAGGAGCCCATCCGGGCCGGCTTGACGAACAGCGGCCGGCGCAGCCCGACCACCAGCTTCTCCGAGTCCTCCGCCGCCCGCCAGGTGGGCTCGTCGAACCAGACGTGCGGGGTGGTCGGCACGCCCTCGGCCCGCAGCGCCCGCTTCATCGCCACCTTGTCCATGCCGACGGCGGAGGCGAGGATGCCGCATCCGACGTACGGCACGCCGAGCGACTCGAGCAGGCCCTGCACCACGCCGTCCTCGCCGTACGGGCCGTGCAGCACCGGGAAGACCACGTCCAGCTCGGCGTGTGTGGTGGCGGGCACGTCGGCGGCGGTGACCGCGACCGTGCCGGCGGCCGACCCGCGCCGCAGCTCCACCGCCGGCCCGGTCACCGGCAGGCGGTCGTCGATCGCCCGGCCGGCGGCGACGGTCGTGAGGTGCCGGGTCAGCGCCGGCTCCGGCACCATCCGCAGCCCGCCGGCGCGGGTGATCCCGAGCGCGACCACGTGGTGGCCCCGTTCGGCCAGGGCCCGGGCCACGCCGAGCGCCGAGGCGCAGGAGACCTCGTGCTCGGCCGACGGCCCGCCGAACAGCACACCGATCCGCACCGTCGTCGTCATGCCGCCACTCCCGCCGTCGTCCGGTCGCCCGCCAGCCGGGCCACCAGGTCCGCTTCCACGTTTCCGCCGGTCAGCACCACGCCGACCGTCCTTCGTCGCCCGCCACCAGAAGGCCACGGCGACCCACCGACGTCGCCGGGACCGGCCGCCGTGCCCACGCCGCCGCCGCCGGCCGGCTCGCCCAGCCGCAGCGCGCCGGCCAGCGCGGCGGCGCCGGACGGCTCGACGAGCACCTTCAGGTCCAGCAGGAGCAGCCGGAACGCCTCCGCGATCGCGTCGTCGTCGACCCGGACCACCCCGCGCACGCCGGTGCGGGCCACCGCGAACGGCAGGTCACCGACGCAGCCGGGACGGAGTCCCTCGGCCAGGCTCGGCGCCGGGGCCACCGGTGTGGGCCGTCCGGCGGCCAGGCTGCGGGCCAGCGAGTCGCACCCGACCGGCTCCACGCCGTACACCTCGATCGGGGTTCCGGCCGCCGCCAGGCAGGCCCCGGCGATGCCGCCGCCCCCGCCCACCGGCACCACGAGCGCGTCCAGCGGTGTGCCGTGCCGCGCCGCCTCCTCGATCAGTTCCAGGCTCGCGCTGCCCTGCCCGGCCACCACGTCCGGGTGGTCGTACGCGTCGACCAGCGGGTGGCCCTCCACCTCGGCGATCCGCCGCGCCACGGCCAGGCGCTCCTCGACGGTGGTACCGGCGCGGACCACCCGGGCGCCGGCCGCCCGCGCCCGGTCCACCTTGACCGGCGCGGCGTCCACCGGCAGCACCACGGTGGCGGCCAGCCCGTGCCGGCGCGCGGCCAGCGCCACCGCGACCGCGTGGTTGCCGGTGCTCTGCGCGACCACTCCGGTGTGCCCGGCGTCGGCGAGCCGGCCCACCGCCAGCATCGCGCCGCGCATCTTGTACGAGCCGCCGTCCTGGAGGTTCTCCGCCTTGAGCAGGATGCGGGCGCCGGCCAGGCGGTCGATCGCCGGGCTGTGCAGCACCGGGGTACGCACCACCCGGCCGGCCAGCCGGCGGGCGGCCTCCTCGACGTCGGCCCGGGCCGGCAGCGCCGGCCCGTGTGTTCGGGACATGGTTCCTCCTTGTCGGATCGGGTGCGGCGGCGTCGCCGGGGCCCGTTCGGGCAGGTGGCATCGCGGGACGCCGCAACGGCGGGTCCCGTGGTGTGCGGAGGGGTGTCAGCGCACGGTGGGCAGGTGGACGTCGACCCGCAGGCCGCCGTCCTCGCCCGGACGCGCGGCGATGATGCCGCCGTGCGCCTGGGTGATGGAGCGGGCGATGGCCAGGCCGAGCCCGGCGCCGCCGCCCTGGTTGGTGCGGTCCCGGGCGAGGCGCCGGAACGGCTCGAACAGCCCGGCGACCGCCTCGCCGGGGACGGCCTGCCCGCTGTTGGTGACGGTCAGCGCCGGGTCGCCGCCGACGGCGACGACGAGCCGTCCGCCCTCGCGGTTGTACTTGATGCCGTTCTCCACCAGGTTCGTGACCAGGCGTTCCAGCAGTACCCGCTCGCCGGTCACGATCCGGGGCGACAGTCGGCTCTCCACTGTCACGCCCGCTTCGGCCGCCCGGTCGGCGTACGCGGCCAGCACGGCGGCGACGACCTCGTCGAGGCGCTGCGGGGTGGAGGACCGCAGGCCCTGGTCGCTCTCGCTGAGCGCGAGCAGCCCTTCGATCAGCCGCTCGTTGCGCTCGTTGGTGGCCAGCAGTTGCGCGGTCAGCAGGTCCAGCTGCTCACCGCTGAGCGACCGGGCCATGCCGACCTCGATCAGCGTGCGCTGCACCGCCAGCGGCGTCCGCAGCTCGTGCGAGGCGTTGGCGGCGAACCGTCGCTGCCCCTCGTAGCCGGCGGTGACCCGGTCCATCATGTCGTCGATGGCACGGGTGAGCCGGGCCAGCTCGTCCCGCCCGCCCCGCCGGATCCGGTAGCCGAGGTTCTGCGGTCCCAGGTTCGCGATCGGGTCGGCCAGGTCGCGCACCGGGCGCAGGCACCAGCGGGCCCCGACCCACACCCCGACACCGGCGGTGACCAGCACCAGCAGTTCGGTGAGCGTCGGGAGCAGCGGGACGAACGGCCGTCCCGGTTCGCACACCGCGCCGATCGTGGCAAGCCCGCAGAACTGCTGGGCCCGCCACCACACCAGTTCGAGCAGCCACTTGACCAGGTTGGGCAGCAGGAACCCGGCGAGCAGGGCGAGCACCCCGACCAGCAGGATGCGGCGGCGAGGGCTCACGCCGGCTCACCGATCCGGTAGCCGGCCTTCGGCACGGTGTGCAGGACGGACGGCTGGCCGAGCTTCTTGCGCAGCGTCATGACGGTGACCCGGACCGCGTTGGTGAACGGGTCGGCGAACTCGTCCCAGGCCTGTTCGAGCAGGTCCTCGGTGCTGACCACCCGCCCGCCGGCACGCAGCAGCACGTGCAGGACGGCGAACTCCTTGGGGCTCAGGCCGAGCGGGCGGCCGTCCCGGGTGGCCGTGTGCGCGGCCACGTCGAGCACCACGCCGTGCCGTTCCAGCACCGGCGGCACCGCCGGGGTGGACCGCCGGCCCAGGGCCTGCACCCGCGCCACCAGCTCGGCGAACGCGAACGGCTTGGTGAGGTAGTCGTCCGCGCCCAGCCCGAGGCCGGCCACCCGGTCCCGGATGCCGGCGGCGGCGGTGAGCAGCAGCACCCGGGTGCCGGCATCCGACCCGGCCAGGCTCCGGCACACCTCGTCGCCGGTGGCGCCGGGCATGTCCCGGTCCAGCACCGCCACGTCGTAGCGGTTGACGCCGATCCGCTCCAGCGCGCCGTCGCCGTCGTAACAGACGTCGACCGCCATGGAGAACCGCCGCAGCCCCTCGGCGACCGTGTCCGCCAACAGCCGCTCGTCGTCCGCCACCAGCACCCGCACCGTTGTCCGCTCCCCGTGTCTTCCCTGGTCGTCCCGCACACGGTCGCAGGTCGGAGATAAGGGTTCCGTAAGCGGCCGCCGCAGCCATCTTCCTCAGCGGCGGAACGCCGACAACCGGGTCCGGGACGTCCGCGTGCCGTCTGGGGCGTTCGTCCGGACGGCAGGGCCCCCGGCGGGCCGAGGAGTGACCCGGATCACGTCCGGCGCTCGATCCGCTCCACCCTTGGCGGTCGGGGGTGACGTGGGTCACGATGGGTGGGAGGAGGTCGGTGGTGACTGACCCGTGGCTCGCCCTGGAGTTCGGCGCGGATCCGGCGGAGCGGATCGCGCAGGTCGGTGCCGCCCACGAGGCGTTCCTCACCGCCGGCACCGCGACCGGCCGGGTCCGCGACGTGGTGCGTCGGTCCTGGGAGCGCTCCGCGCGGCTCGACCCGGAGGCCACCGCGCCGGTCGACCTCACCGACGACGCGTTGGAGAGCTACCGGGCGGCGCACCCGCTGGCCCGGGTGCTGCCGCTCTTCCGCGACCTGCTCGGCGGCATCGCGCAGGACGGCGCCCACCTGATGGCGGTCTGCGACGCCGGCGGCCGGCTGCTCTGGGTGGAGGGGCACCCGGGCGTGCTCCGACACGCCGAGCGGATGAACTTCGTGCCGGGCGCCCGCTGGGACGAGGCACACGTCGGCACCAACGCGCCGGGCACCGCGCTCGCCGTCGACCACAGCGTGCAGATCTTCGCCACCGAGCACTTCGTCCGGCCGGTGCAGCGCTGGACCTGCGCCGCCGCCCCGATCCACGATCCGGCCACCGGCCTGCTGCTCGGCGCCGTCGACATCACCGGCGGCGACCACCTGGCCAACCCGCAGAGCCTCGCGCTGGTCCGGGCCACCGCCCGGGCCGCCGAGGCGTTCCTGGCCGCCGCCGCCCCCGCCGCGCCGGACGTGCCGCACGTGGCCGCGCTCGGTCGGGACGAGGCGGAGCTGCGCGTCGGCGGCCGGCGCGTCCGGCTCGGCCGGCGGCACAGCGAGCTGCTGGTGCTGCTCGTCCAGCACCCCGAGGGGCGCACCGGGGAGCAGCTCGGCCTCGACCTCTACGGCGACGACCGGCTGCACCCGGTCACCCTGCGCGCCGAGCTGTCCCGGCTGCGCCGCGCGCTCGGCGACGAGCTGCTCGACTCCCGCCCCTACCGGCTGCGGGCACCCGTGCGCGCCGACTTCCGTACCGTCACCGAACTGCTGGAGGGCGGCGATCCGGCGGCGGCGCTGCGCGCGTACCCCGGGCCCCTGCTGCCCGCCTCCGACGCGCCGGGGGTGGCGCGACTGCGCCGGCTGGTCGACGGCCAGCTGCGCGCGGCGGTGCTGGCGGGCGGGGACCCGGGCCTGCTCGCGGCCTGGACCGCGACCGCCGCCGGCGCCGACGACCTGGCCGCCTGGCAGGCCCTGGCCCGGGCGCTGCCGCCGGGCGCGCCCCGCCGGCCGCTCGCGGTCGCCCGGGCCCGCCAGCTCGCCGAGGAGTACGCGCTGCCGCGCGCAACGTTCCTGCAACGTCGCGGAAACTAGCCTCCCGCCATCCACCCCTGACGGACGGCGGAGGTACCCATGACGCGCTACGACGCCCCCACCCACTGGCAGTCCCGCTACGACCACTGGATCGGCGGCGAGTACGTGAAGCCGCACGGTGGGAAGTACTTCGAGAACCCGACCCCGGTGACCGGGCAGACCTTCTGCGAGGTGGCCCGGGGCACCGCCGAGGACGTGGAGAAGGCGCTCGACGCGGCGCACGGCGCGGCGGACGCGTGGGGCCGCACGTCGGTGGCCGAACGGTCGTTGATCCTCAACAAGATCGCCGACCGGATGCAGGACAACCTGGAGTCCCTCGCCATCGCCGAGACGTGGGAGAACGGCAAGCCGGTACGCGAGACGCTGGCCGCCGACATCCCGCTGGCGATCGACCACTTCCGCTACTTCGCCGGTGCGATCCGGGCCCAGGAGGGCTCGCTCGGCGAGATCGACGACGACACCGTGGCCTACCACTTCCACGAGCCGCTGGGCGTGGTCGGGCAGATCATCCCGTGGAACTTCCCGATCCTCATGGCGGTCTGGAAGCTCGCCCCGGCGCTGGCCGCCGGCAACGCGGTGGTGCTCAAACCGGCCGAGCAGACGCCCGCCTCGATCCACCACCTGCTGTCGCTGGTCGGCGACCTGCTGCCGCCGGGCGTGCTCAACGTGGTCAACGGCTTCGGCGTCGAGGCCGGCAAGCCGCTGGCGTCCTCACCCCGGGTGGCCAAGGTGGCGTTCACCGGCGAGACCACCACCGGGCGGCTGATCATGCAGTACGCCAGCGAGAACATCAAACCGGTCACGCTGGAGCTGGGCGGCAAGAGCCCGAACATCTTCTTCGACGACGTCAGCGCCGCCTCCGACGACTTCCGGGACAAGGCGCTCGAAGGCTTCACCATGTTCGCCCTCAACCAGGGCGAGGTGTGCACCTGCCCGTCCCGGGCGCTGATCCAGCAGGGCCACTACGCCGACTTCCTCGCCGCCGCCGTGGACCGGACCCGTCAGGTCCGGCAGGGGCACCCGCTGGACACCGACACGATGATCGGCGCGCAGGCGTCCAACGACCAGTTGGAGAAGATCCTGTCCTACCTGGACATCGGGCGGCAGGAGGGCGCGAAGGTGCTCACCGGCGGCGAGCGGGCCGACCTGGGTGGCGAACTGTCCGGCGGCTACTACGTGCAGCCGACCATCTTCGAGGGCGACAACTCGATGCGGATCTTCCAGGAGGAGATCTTCGGCCCGGTGGTGTCGGTGACCTCCTTCGCCGACCTGGACGACGCCGTGAAGATCGCCAACGACACGCTCTACGGGCTCGGGGCCGGCGTCTGGACCCGGGACATGACCACCGCGTACCGGGCCGGACGGGCGATCCAGGCCGGCCGGGTATGGACCAACTGCTACCACGCCTACCCGGCGCACGCCGCGTTCGGCGGCTACAAGCAGTCCGGCATCGGCCGGGAGAACCACAAGATGATGCTGGAGCACTACCAGCAGACCAAGAACCTGCTGGTCAGCTACTCGCCCCAGAAGCTGGGCTTCTTCTGATGGGTGACCCGGTGACCCTGACCCCCGCGGCGGCCGACCTGATCCGGTCGCTGCGGGGGCAGCACGGTCCGCTGATGTTCCACCAGTCCGGCGGCTGCTGCGACGGCAGCGCCCCGATGTGCTACCCGGCCGGCGAGTTCCGCACCGGCGGCTCGGACGTGCTGCTCGCCGCGCTCGCCGTCGACGGCGTGCCCGAGCCGGTGGAGTTCTGGATGTCGCGGGCCCAGTGGGACCTGTGGCAGCACACCCGGCTCACTGTCGACGTGGTGCCCGGCCGGGGCAGCGGATTCTCGCTGGAGGCGCCGGAGGGGGTCCGCTTCCTCATCCGCTCCCACCTGGCCGGCTGATCTGTCCGAGATCTTGCAGCTCGCGGGCATCGCGGCGGTGGGATGCTGACGCCGTCCACATCGGAGCAGCATCCCGCCACCGCCCGACAGGAGCCCGCCCATGCCCCCGGCCCGACACGCCCTGCTCGCCGCCGGCCTCACCACGGCCGCCACCGTCGCCACGCTCGGGCTCGCGCCGGGCGCCGCGGTCGCCGCGCCTACCTCCACTCCCACCATCTCGGTCGACTGGTTCGGCACCACCGAGCCACACGCCCACACCGCCACCGTCCGGGGTCGGTTCGCCTGCGGCGCCGAGCGCGGTCTGGCCTACATCGAGGTGCACCTCAGCCAGCGGGCGCGGCGCACGTCGGTCACCGGCTTCGGATTCGGCGTGATCGGCGCGTGCACCGACGACCGCACCGCCGGCACCTGGACCGCCACCATCCCCGCCGACCAGGGCAGATTCCGCCCCGGCCCCGCGACGACAATCGCACGCCTGGTCGTCGAGCCCAACTCCCTCACCGAAACCGCCGAACGCGTACGCCTGCGCCCCCGCTGCGCCCGCCCCTGACCCTTCCCGCGATCTTGCAGTTTGTGCCCGCGAGATGTCGGAATGGTGCTGTCTGTCGGGTAGGTAAGTGCAAGATCGCCGGAGTCGAGCCCTCTCAGGGTGAGAGGGTGAGGGCGGCGCGGAGGGTTGCGAGGATGTGGGACGGGCGTCGGTAGAGGTCGCGGTCGGTGAAGTAGCGCATTCGCCACCCGTTCGCGTCCAGCCAGTTGATCCGGTCCCGGTCGTACCGCATGCGGTCCCGGTCGAGGTGGGACAGACCGTCGTACTCGATCCCCACCCGTCGCTCGCGGTAACCCAGATCTGTTCGGTAACGCGGGATGCCGTACTGGTCGTGAATCCACATCTGGGGCTCCGGAGCGGGCAGCCCGCCGTCGATCACCAACAGCCTCAACTGGCTCTCCTGCCGGCACTCGGACCGACCATCGGCTCGCGGCACGAGATCACGCGCCTGCCGCACCCCACGAAGGGCCCGATGCAGGGGCAGCTCCGCCATGAGGTCGTCGACCGTCACGGCGCCGGCGCGGAGTGCGGCATCGAGCACCGGGAGGGCATCCATCCGACGAACGGCGCGGGCCAGGTCGACCGCGCACTGGACGGCGGGCACGCACGGCAGCCCTCCGGCGGTCACCGGCCGGACCGGCAGAACGGAGTGATGGACGACGAGACCGGGTAGCCGAGGCTTGGCGACGTCCGGCGGCAACTGCACGTGCACCGCGGACTCCCGGAGCACACCGAACCCATGACGACGCGCTGCGGTGTGCATGGCCAGCATCGCGCCCTCGGGAAGACGGAGCAGCAGCGCTCGCAGCTCATCCTCGTCGTCGCAGGGCGCCGGCGCGTAGACCCCGCGCCGGACCCGGATCAACTCCTCCCGCTGAACCTGTGTCCGTACTCGCTTCACGGTGAGCGTCCGCATCAGCTCCCGCGTACGCCACAACTGCGTCGCCATGCCCACACGATCCCGCCACCGCCCTCTCCACCCTTCCCCCCACAACCCCCCTCTGTGGACAACCCCTCCATGTGCACAACCCCCAACCCCCGCCCCCGCCGTGCTAGGCAGGTCCCTGCCCCACGCGATCTTGCAGTTGGTGCCCGCCTCGCGCCCGGAAGGACTGAATTGTCGGGGCAGGAAGTGCAAGATCGACGCGCGAAGCGGGCGGGCCAGGTTCAGCGGGCGTCGAGGAGGGGTTGGGTGGGGTTCCAGGAGGTTCCGCCGACGGCGTCGCGGCGGCGGCGGGCGATCGCGGAGAGCGCCTCCAGGACCACGCGGTTGCCCAGGTAGGCGGTGATGTCGGCGTGGTCGTACGGCGGGGCGACCTCGACCACGTCCAGGCCGACCACGGGCAGCTCGTAGCAGACCCGGCGGACCGCGTCGAGCAACTGCCGGGAGGTGAACCCGCCCGGCTCGGGCGTGCCGGTGCCGGGGGCCATGCCGGGGTCGACCACGTCCACGTCGACGGAGAGGAAGACGCCCTCGCACTCGTCGGTCGCGATGCCGAACGCCTCGGTGAGGCAGGTGTCCAGGCCCCGGGCCACGACCTCGGTCATCTCGTACGAGCGCATCCGCTGCTCGGCCATCCACGCCAGCGTCTCCGGACCCGGCCAGTAGCCGCGCAGGCCGATCTGGAGGAAGCGGTCGCCGCGTACCGCGCCGGACTCGATGAGCCGGCGCATCGGCTGGCCGTGGCCGTGCAGGGACCCGAACTCGACGTCGCCGGTGTCGGCGTGCGCGTCGAAGTGCACCAGCGACACCCGGCCCAGCCCGTGGTGCCGGGCCACCCCGGTGGCGTCCGGCAACGCGATCGAGTGGTCGCCGCCGAGCACCACCGGGATCGCCCCGGCGGCGGCGACCGCGTGCACGGCGGTCTCCAGCGCGGCCAGCGAACGTTCGATGTCGCCGCCGAACATCTCCACGTCACCGGCGTCGTAGACGCACAGGTCCTGCAGCGCGTCCACGCGCAGCGCCAGCGACGGCCGGGAGCCGTCGTGCGGCAGGTAGCAGGCCTGCCGGATCGCGGACGGGCCGAAGCGGGTGCCCGGCCGGTGCGAGGTGCCGCCGTCGAACGGCGCGCCGATGACGACCACGTCGGCGTCGGCGTAGGTGACCGGCTCCTCGACGGTGCACGGCGGCACGCCGAGGAACGTCACGTCGGGGCCGTACATCGGGCCGTAGCGGGTCATCGCTCCTCCATCCCCCACGGTGAACCGTAGTCGGTGAGCAGGTCGAGGAAGGGCCGTGGTGGCAACGCCTCGGGCCCGAGCACGCCCGCGCCGGACCAGGCGCCGGTGGCCAGCAGCTCCAGCGCGACGACCGGGTTCACCGCGGTCTGCCAGACCACCGCCTGGTGCCCGTACTCGGCCATCGACCACTCGTTGTCGACCACGTGGTAGAGGTAGACCCGCCGGGGCCGGCCGTCCGGCCCGGTGCCGGTGACGTACGTGCCGGCGCACGTCTTCCCGCTCATCCGGTCGCCGAGCGTGGCCGGGTCGGGCAGCGCGGCGGCCACCAGGTCGCGCGGTGACACGTCGACCCCGCGCACGCGCACCGGTTCGGTCGCGTCCAGCCCGAGCTTGTGCAGCGTCCGCAGCACCTCGATGAACTCGGCGCCGAGACCGTACTTGAAGGTGACCCGCTTAGCCGGCACCCAGCGCGGGATGAGCAGCACCTCCTCGTGTTCCACGTTGACGCACTCGACCGGGCCGATGCCGGCCGGGAAGTCGAAGACCTCCGGTTCGCTGAACGGCTCGGTGGTGAACCAGCCGCGCCCGGCCTCCCAGATCACCGGCGGGTTGAGGCACTCCTCGATGGTGGTCCAGATGGAGAACGAGGGAGCGAACTCGTAGCCGGCGACGGTGAGGTTCGCGCCGTCGCGTACCCCGATCTCGTCGATCTCGGTGAACAGCTCGTCGGCGGCGTAGCGGGCGAAGACGTCGGACAGGCCCGGTTCGACGCCGACGCCGCACAGCGCCAGCCGGCCGGCGGCGGCCCACCGGTCCGCGACGGCGAACTGCTCGTCGCCGAGCTTGACCCCGGTTTCCGCGTAGGGGCGCTCGGGGTGCGGCCGGGACAGCGACATCGCCATGTCGAGGTAGTCGGCCCCGGCCGCGAACGCGCCGTCGAAGATCGGCATGACGAAGCGCGGGTCGACCGCGTTGAACACGTGGGTGATCCGGTGTTCCCGGCAGAGCGCGGCGACCGCGTCGGCGGACGACGCGTCGACGGTGGCGGCGACGAACCGGTCGCCGTGGCCGGCGACCGCCCGGGCGGCGCGCGCCGGGTCGTGGTCGGCGACCACCATGGTCTCGAAGAAGGAACGGCGGGCGGCGATGGATACGGCGGCGGAGCCGACGCCACCGGCGCCGACGAGAAGGATACGCATCAGGAGTCGAACCCCAGTCCAAAGCGGTCGAGAGTACGGAGCCAGAGGTTGCGCCGCCCGTCCCGCGCGTCGGCGCGGGCGAGCGACCAGCGGGTGAGGTTGATGCCGGCGGCCCGGATCGGCTCCGGCGGGAACGGCAGCGGTTTGCGGCGCACCAGGTCGAGCCGGGTCAGCGGGGTGTCCGCGCCGGCGAGCAGGTCGAGGGTGACGCGCGCGCCGAAGCGGGTGGCGCCGACGCCCAGCCCGGTGTAACCGGCGGCGTACGCCAGCCGCCCCTCGTGGGCGGTGCCGAAGAACGCGCAGAACCGGGTGCAGGTGTCGATCACGCCGCCCCAGCGGTGGCTGAAGCGCAGCCCGTCGAGTTGGGGGAAGGTCGCGAAGAAGTGCGACGCGAGCGTGGTGAAGGTGGCCTCGCGCCGCTCCAGCGCGGGGGCCACCCGGTTGCCGTAGTGGTAGACCGCGTCGTAGCCGCCGAACAGGATCCGGCCGTCGGCGGTGAGCCGGTAGTAGTGGAACTGGTTGCCGGTGTCCGCCAACCCCTGCCGGTGGCGCCAGCCGATCGCGTCCCGCTGGGCCGGGCTCAACGGCTCGGTCATCAGCGCGTAGTCGTAGACCGGCACGGTCCAGGCGCGCAGCCGGCGCAGCAGCGGCGGGAACGCGTTGGTGGCCAGGACCACCCGCCGGGCCCGTACCGTGCCGGGCGCGGCGTCCGCGCCGCCGGCCGTGGTGGCGCGCAGCGCGGCCCCGTCGGTGGCCAGGCCGGTGACCCGGGTGTGCTCGTGGATCCGGACACCCAGGCCGAGCGCGGCGCGGCGCAGCCCCCAGGCGAGCTTCGCCGGGTCGAGCAGCGCCGTCCGGTCCCGGTCCCACATCCCACCGAGGTACGTCGGCGAGGCCACCTCGGCACGGACCTCGTCGCGGTCGAGCAGCCGCACGTCGTGGCCGTACCGGCGGCCCAGCTCGGCGTCGGCGGCGAGCCCGTCGAGCTGGTACGGCTCGACCGCCACCGCCAGTTCGCCGGTCCGTTCGAGGTCGCAGTCGATGTCGTACCTCGCCACGGTGGCGGCGATGGCGTCCAGGTTCTCCCGGCCGAGCCGTTCCAGCTCGCCGATCTCGCCGGGGAACCGCTCGATGCCGTTGGCCAGCCCGTGGGTCAGCGACGCGGCGCAGAAGCCGCCGTTGCGCCCGGACGCCGCCCAGCCGCAGGTGCCGGCGTCGACGAGCAGCACGTCGCGGTCCGGATCGGCCTCCTTGGCCAGCAGCGCGGTCCACAGCCCGGCGTACCCGCCGCCGACCACGAGCAGGTCGGCGGCGTGCGCGCCGGTCAGCGGCGGCAGCGGGTCGGGGCGTTCCGGGCGGTCCAGCCAGTACGGGACGGGCGCGGCGTCGGCCAGCGCCCGGCCGGTATGCGGGAGCGTCATGGCTTCCCCGCCGGGGTGGCGATCACCGCGAGGGCGGCCCGTCGGGACCGTCGGCCGCGCAGCGAGCTGGCCCCGACCAGCAGCAGCGCTATCCCGAACATGGCCGTGCCGATGACGTTGACCTGCGGCGGGATGCCCCGCTGGGCGGCGCCCCAGACGTACATCGGGAACGTGACGGTGGTGCCGGCGTTGAAGTTGGTGATGATGAAGTCGTCGAAGCTGAGCGAGAAGGCGAGCAGCGCGGCGGCCACGATGCCGGGTAGCACGAGCGGGAGCGTGATCCGGCGGAACGTCTGCCACTCGCTGGCGTAGAGGTCCATGGCGGCCTCCTCCAACCGCCGGTCCATGCCGGCGAGCCGGGCCTTCACGGTGACCACCACGAACGACACGCAGAACATCACGTGCGCGATGACGATGGTCCAGAAGCCCTGCGGCACCCCGGCGGCGACGAAGAGGGCGAGCAGCGAGGTGCCCATCACCAGTTCCGGGGTGGCCATCGGCAGGAAGATCAGCCCGTTGATGCCGGACCGCCCGCGGAAGCCGTGCCGCACCAGGGCGAACGCCATCAGCGTGCCGAGCACGGTGGAGACGACGGTGGCGATCAGGCCGATCTCCATGCTGCGCACCACCGCGTCGCACATGTCGGCGGTGGCGCAGGGGCGGGCCCAGTTGTCCAGCGTGAACTCGTTGAAGTCGTAGGAGAGCCGGCTGGACGGCCGGTTGAAGGAAAGTCCGGCCACCACCGCGATCGGCAGGGTGAGGTAGCCGAGGACGAGCAGGGCCACGCCCATCACCCACCGGTCGGCGAGCCAGCGCCTGAGTCTCATCAGAGCACCTCCTCCGTGCCGGCCTTGCGCAGGTAGACGAAGACGATGGCCAGGATCGCGGCCATCAGCAGGAAGGACAGCGCCGCGCCCTGCGGGTAGTCCAGCCGGACCAGGAACGCCGAGTCGATGACGTTGCCGATCATGTACTCGTTCGGCGTGCCGAGCAGCTCCGCGTTGATGTAGTCGCCGGTGGCCGGGATGAAGAAGAGCAGCGTGCCCGCGATCAGGCCGGGCATCGACAGCGGCAGGGTGACCCTGCCGAACGCGCGCAGCGGGCTCGCGTACAGGTCGCTGGCCGCCTCCAGCAGCCGGGGATCGAGCCGCTCCAGGCTCGCGTACAGCGGCAGCACCAGGAACGGCAGGAAGTTGTACGTCAGGCCGAGCACCACGGCGATCGGCGTGGCGAGCAGCCGGCCGTCCGGGCCGAGCAGGTGCACGTCGCGCAGCAGCCCGACCAGCGCGCCGTTGTCCGACAGGATGGTCTTCCAGGCCAGCGTGCGCACCAGGAAGCTGGTGAACATCGGCGCGACCACGGCGACCAGCAGCAGGTTCTTCCACCGGCCGGCCTTCTGCGCGATCGCGTACGCCAGCGGGTAGCCCATCAGCAGCGCCAGCACCAGCGCGATCGCGGAGTAGAGGAACGAGCGCAGGAACTGCGGCCAGTACGCCTGCAACGCGTCCGGATAGTTGCCGACCGCCCAGGTCATCGCGTAGCCGGTGGAGAGCGAGCCGGCCGGGTCGTAGAGGCTGGCGGCGGCGAGCTGGAGCAGCGGCAGCGCGAAGAAGACCAGCAGCCAGGCCGCGCCGGGCAGCAGCAACAGGTACGGCAGCAGCCGGGCGCGCCCGCGCCGCACCGGCGGTGGCGCCGGTTTCCCGCCGGCGGTCGGTACGTGGGCCAGCGCGGTCATGAGAGCGCACCGACCGGTGGCTCGTCGAGCAGCGGCGCGGTCTGGTCGTCCTCGCCGCCCGCCCGGGGCAGCAGGAACGCGTGCCGGGGGTCCCAGTGCGCGGTCACCGGCGTGCCGACGGCCAGCCGCCCGCCCAGCCCGCTGTTGGCGGCAAACGCGGACAGCTCGCTGCCCCACGCGGTGCGCACCAGGTACTGGGTGCTCACCCCGACGTAGGAGGCGTCGGTGACCACGCCGCCGACGTGCTGGTGCCC
This sequence comes from Micromonospora sp. WMMA1996, assembly GCF_002573675.1. Classification (NCBI taxonomy): domain Bacteria; kingdom Bacillati; phylum Actinomycetota; class Actinomycetes; order Micromonosporales; family Micromonosporaceae; genus Micromonospora; species Micromonospora sp. WMMA1996. The sequence goes on from NZ_PDHU01000001.1 coordinate 445,406, forward strand.
GGCGGGCACGTCGTCGGGGCCGCCGGCCAGGTGCAGCTTCTCCGGCCGTACGCCGAGGAAGGTCGGCCCGTCGACGACCCGGGCCCGGTCGGCGGGCACGGAGAAGCGCGCGCCGTGCGCGGTGACCAGCACGTCGTCCCCGGCGTGGCCGCCGGCCTCACCGGCGAGCAGGTTGGACTGGCCGAGGAAGTTGGCCACGAACGCGGTGGCCGGGTACTCGTAGATGTCGGCCGGGGCGCCGAGCTGCTCGATCCGGCCGGCGTTCATCACCGCGACCGTGTCGGCCATGGTCATGGCCTCCTCCTGGTCGTGGGTGACGTGCACGAACGTGATGCCGACCTCGGTCTGGATCCGCTTCAGCTCGATCTGCATCTGCCGGCGCAGCTTCAGGTCGAGCGCGCCGAGCGGCTCGTCGAGCAGCAGCACCTGCGGGTGGTTGATGAGCGCCCGGGCCAGCGCGACGCGCTGCTGCTGGCCGCCGGAGAGCTGGGCCGGCCGGCGCCGGCCGTACCCCTGGAGCTGGACCAGCGCGAGCATCCGCTCGACCTGGTCGCCCACCGTGCGGATGCCCCGGCGGCGCAGCCCGAACGCGACGTTCTCGTGGATGTCCAGGTGCGGGAAGAGCGCGTAGCTCTGGAAGACCGTGTTGACCGGCCGCCGGTACGGCCGCAGCCCGGTGATGTCCCGGTCGCCGAGCAGCACCTGCCCGCTGGTCGGCGCCTCCAGCCCGGCGATCATCCGCAGCGTGGTGGTCTTGCCGCAGCCGGACGCGCCGAGCAGGGCGAAGAACGAGCCCTGCGGGACGGTCAGGCTGAGGTCGTCGACGGCGGTGAAGACACCGAACCGCTTGGTCAGGTCGGCCAGTCGCAGATCGCCGGCCGGGGTTTCCTGCGCCATCTGCCTCACGCCCCGATGACCTGCTGGAACTTGGTCTCGTACTCCTTCTCACGCTGCTCGTCGAGGGCCATGAAGACCTTCGACTTCGCCAGCATCGCGTCGTCCGGGAAGATGAGCGGATTCTTGGCCAGGTCCGGGTCGATCTTCTCCATCTCGGTCTGCGCGCCCTGCACCGGGCAGATGTAGTTGACGTAGGCGGCCAGCTTCGCCGCCACCGCCGGGTCGTAGTAGTGGTTCATCAGCGCCTCGGCGTTGGCCTTGTGGCTGGCCTTGTTGGGCACCAGCATGTTGTCCGACCAGAGCATCACGCCGGACTCGGGCACCACGAACTTGATCTTCTCGTCCTCGAAGCCGAGCTGGATCACGTCGCCGGACCAGCCGATGCAGGCGGCGATGTCGCCCTTGGCCAGGTCGGGGGCGTAGTCGTTGCCGGTGAAGCGCCGGATCTGTTTGCTGTCCACGGCCTTCTTCAGCTTGGTCAGCGCGTCGTCGAACTGGGCCGGGGTGAAGTTGGCCGGGTCGTGGCCGCCGGCCTGGAGCAGCAGGCCCATGGTGTCGCGCATCTCCGACAGCGCGGTCACCTTGCCCTTGAGGTCGGGGCGGGTGAGCAGCTCGTCGACGGTGCGGATCTCCTTGGTGACCTTGGCGTTGTAGGCCAGGCCGGCCAGCCCGGACTGCCACGGGATCGCCAGCTGGGTGTCCTTGTCGAACGACCGGCCGCGCAGTGACGGCAGCAGGTTCGCCTCGACGTTGGGGATCTTGGCCTTGTCCAGCTTCTGGATCCAGCCGAGCCGGATCATCCGGGCGGCCATCCAGTCGGTGAGCACCATGATGTCCCGGCCGGTGCTCTGGCAGCCGGCCAACTGGTTCTGCACCTTGCCGAAGAACTCGTTGTTGTCGTTGACGTCCTCGGTGTAGGTCACCTGGATGCCGGAGGCGGCCACGAACGCGTCCAGGGTGGGCCGCTTCGACTCGTCCTTCTCGTCGGTGTCCATGTACTGCGGCCAGTTCGAGAAGGCGAGCTTCTTCTCGGTGGCGGAAACGTCGTCGCTCTGGCAACCGGCTTCGGTCTGCTGGGCGCCCTTGGTGCCGCAGCCCGCGAGGGTGCCCGCGGTGGCGAGCAGGGCGGCCGAGCCGAGGGTCCCGGTGAGCAGACCACGCCGGGTGAGCGTCCGGAGGGGACTACGCATGTGACGACTCCTTGGGGGGCATCGTCGGCGGCGGGACGGGGGTTGGCTCGCCGGCGGAGGGGTCAGTGGCGATGGAGGCCTGATCCTGACATGAGAACCCCTCCCTTACAAGGGATTCCGTTGCCGGAATAGCCATGCACCACGAAATACGCCAGACTGCGCCGGAGCACTACGCTCAGCACGGAGATTCGGACATGGGGAGCGGCGATGGCCAACCGGCACCTGGAGAACGGCAACGGCAACCGTCGCGTGACGGTGCGTGACGGCGCCAGCCACGCTCTGCTCGACGACGTGGCGAAGCAGATCATCGAACAGCTCCAGGAGGACGGGCGACGCCCGTACGCGAGCATCGGCAAGGCGGTCGGCCTCTCCGAGGCGGCGGTACGCCAGCGGGTGCAGCGGCTGCTCGACGCCGGCGTCATGCAGATCGTCGCGGTGACCGATCCGCTCCAGCTCGGCTTCCCGCGCCAGGCCATGATCGGGCTGCGCACCGACGGCGACCTGGAGACGGTCGCCGACCGGCTGGCCGAGTTCGAGGAGATCGACTACGTGGTGATCACCGCCGGCTCGTTCGACCTGCTGGCCGAGGTGGTCTGCCGCAACGACGCGCACCTGCTGGAGATCCTGCAGAAGCTGCGCGGGGTGGCCGGGGTGGTCTCCACCGAGGCGTTCGTCTACCTGAAGCTGCGCAAGCAGACCTACAGCTGGGGCACCGCCTGACCCGGTGAAGCCAGGCCGCGTGGTCCCTGCTGTCGCGCGGCAGCGCCCCGGGAAGACGCCGCAGCTGTCTGGTCCGCACCGACCGAAGTCCCCCGCCTTTCGAGCTGATATCACCAACGACTCAGCTCGAAAGGCGCCCGACCCGCTACCGGGCCCGCCCGGGGCAGCCGCGAAATCCGTCGCCTACGTGCGCCCAGGTCGCTGAATCCGTTGCGCCCGTCCGTCGACAGTTGCGTTATCAGCAATGACTGTGGGATAACCGTGGGCAGAGCGGCCGGTGTCACCCCTGACCGGCCCGAGACCCGATGGGGCTGACATGGCCAACGCCACCGACCACCTCTGGATGCACTTCACCCGGATGGCCAGCTACTCCGCCGGCGAGGTCCCGACCATCGTGCGCGGCGAGGGCGCCTACGTCTGGGACGCGCAGGGCCGCCGCTACCTGGACGGGCTCGCCGGGCTCTTCGTCGTCAACGCCGGCCACGGCCGGACCGAACTGGCCGAGGCCGCCGCCAAGCAGGCCGGCGAGCTGGCCTACTTCCCGCTCTGGTCGTACGCCCACCCGACCGCGGTCGAGCTGGCCGAGAAGATCGCCACGCTGACCCCGGGTGACCTGAACCGGGTCTTCTTCACCACCGGCGGCTCGGAGGCCGTCGAGGCGGCCTGGAAGCTGGCCCGGGCCTACTTCAAGCGCACCGGCAGGCCGAACAAGCACAAGGTGGTCAGCCGTTACATCGCCTATCACGGCACCTCGATGGGCGCGCTGTCGATCACCGGCCTGCCCGGCATCAAAAGCGACTTCGAGCCGCTGGTGCCCGGCGGCATCAAGGTGCCGAACACCAACTTCTACCGGGCGCCGGAGCACGGCGACGACGCCGAGGCGTTCGGCCGCTGGGCCGCCGAGGAGATCGGCCGGGCGATCGAGCGGGAGGGGCCGGACACGGTCGCCGCGGTCTTCCTGGAGCCGGTGCAGAACTCCGGCGGCTGCTTCCCGCCGCCGCCCGGCTACTTCGAGCGGGTGCGCGAGATCTGCGACGCGTACGACGTGCTGCTGGTCAGCGACGAGGTGATCTGCTCCTGGGGCCGGCTCGGCGAGTACTTCGGCGCCACCCGGTACGGCTACCAGCCGGACATCATCACCACGGCCAAGGGCATCACCTCCGGCTACGCCCCGCTCGGCGCGATGATCGCCAGCGACCGGCTGATGGAGCCGTTCCTCACCGAGACCGGCATGTTCGCCCACGGCGTGACGTTCGGCGGCCACCCGGTCTCCTGCGCGGTGGCCCTGGCCAACCTGGAGGTGTTCGCCCGGGAGGACCTGGTCGGGCACGTCCGGGCCAACGAGGACGCGTTCCGGTCCACCCTGGAGAAGCTGCACGACCTGCCGATCGTGGGTGACGTGCGGGGGACGGCTACTTCTACGGCATCGAACTGGTCAAGGACAAGACGACCCGGGAGACGTTCGACGAGGCCGAGTCCGAGCGGCTGCTGCGCGGTTTCCTCTCCACCGCGCTGTTCGACGCCGGGCTCTACTGCCGGGCCGACGACCGGGGCGACCCGGTGGTGCAGCTCGCCCCGCCGCTGATCGCCGAGCAGCAGCAGTTCGACGAGATCGAGCAGATCCTGCGCGCGGTGCTGACCGAGGCGTGGTCGCGGCTGTAGACCGTGGGCTACCAGGACCTGTCGTACTGGCTGTCCAGCCTGGACGAGCCGCTGACGCCGCGAGCCGGGTTGCCCGGCGACACGGACGCCGACGTGGCGATCGTGGGCGCCGGGTACACCGGGCTGTGGACGGCCTTCTACCTGGCCGAGGCCGACCCGACGCTGCGGATCGTGGTGCTGGAGCGGGAGATCGCCGGGTACGGCGCCTCCGGCCGCAACGGCGGCTGGTGCTCGGCGCTCTTCCCCACCTCACTGCCGGCGCTGGCCCGCCGGCACGGGCGGGACCGGGCGCTCGCCATGCAGCGGGCCATGCACGACACGGTCCGCGAGGTGGGCCGGGTGGTGGCCGCCGAGGGCGTCGACTGCGACTGGCGGGCCGGCGGCACGGTGGTGCTGGCCCGCACCGGGCCGCAACTCGACCGGGCCCGGGCCGCGGTGGCCGAGGCCCACGCGTACGGGCTGACCGACGACGACCTGGTGCTGCTCGACGCCGCCGAGGCCGCCGCCCGTTGCGCCGCCGACGGGGTACGCGGCGGCACGTACACCCCGCACTGCGCGGCCGTGCACCCGGCGAAGCTGGTCCGGGGGCTGGCCCGGGCGGTGGAGCGCCGCGGCGTACGCCTGCACGAGCGCACCCCGGTGACCGCGCTGCGGCCCGGGACGGCGGTGACCCCGGCGGGCGTGGTGCGGGCGCCGGTGGTGGTCCGCGCGACCGAGGGCTTCACCCCGGCGCTGCCCGGGCACCGGCGGTCGGTCGCGCCGGTCTACTCGCTGATGGTGGCCACCCCGCCGCTGCCGGAGGAGACGTGGGCCCGGATCGGCCTGGCCGAGCGGGAGACGTTCTCCGACCACCGGCACGTCATCGTCTACGGCCAGCGCACCGCCGACGGGCGGCTCGCCTTCGGCGGCCGGGGCGCCCCCTACCACTACGGCTCCCGGGTGCGGCCCGACTTCGACCGGGAGCCCCGGGTGTTCGCGGCGTTGCGCCGGGCGCTCGGTGACCTGTTCCCGGTGCTCGGGCCGGACGTGCCGGTGACGCACGCCTGGGGCGGTCCGCTCGGGGTGGCCCGGGACTGGGCCGCCTCGGTGGGGCTGGACCGCCGCACCGGGCTGGCCTGGGCCGGGGGCTACGTCGGCGACGGCGTCGGCACCAGCAACCTGGCCGGCCGTACGCTGGCCGACCTGATCACCGGCCGGGAGAGCGACCTGACCGCGCTGCCCTGGGTCGGGCACCGCTCCCCGCGCTGGGAGCCCGAGCCGCTGCGCTGGCTCGCGATGAACGCCGGCCTGAGAGTCATGTCGTCCGCCGACGAGACCGAACTCCGCACCCACCGCCCCGCCCGCCGGGCCGCCCTCTTCGCCCGCTTCCTCGGCCACTGACCCCGCCCTCTCGGCAGCCGGCGCCCAGGGGGCGGGTCAGTGGTTGGGCGGGATGACCCGGAGGTGGCCCCGGCGGCCCTGCTGGTGCGGGGGCTGGGGGGACGGCTGGTCGTCGGACGGAGGGCGGGGCGGGGCCGGGCGGGCGGCCTCACGGACCGCCTCGGCCAGCGCCACCAGGTCGTCCGTGGTGGGTGGCGGCGGCTCGAACTCACCCTCGTGCCGGACCACGTCCCAGCCGCGCGGGGCGGTCAGGTTGCGGGCGTGCGGCTCACAGAGGTCGTACGTGTGCGGTTCGGCGAACGCCGCGAGCGGGCCCACCACCGCCGTCGACTCGTTGTAGACATAGGTCAATGTGGCGACCGCTTGCCGGGGGCAGCCGTTACGGGAGCAGCGCCGTGGTGACCTCACGGCGGCAGGGTATCCCCATTACCGGGTCCGGCGCACCGCTTCGCGTTACGACACGCCCGTCATGGTGATCACAATTCGTCCCGTCGGCGCACCGGCACGCCGGTCGACCGCGCCACGGCGGTCCGGCCCGGTGGCCGGGCTACCCTGTGCCTCATGACCAGCCCGCAGAACCGCCGCCCCGGCTCCGGCCGGCGTACCCACCGCGACCGGCACGGTCGGGGGCTGCGCGGGCGTCTGGTGCCGGCCACCGTGCCGCTGGCCCGGACCAAGGCCGAGGTCTTCGACGACCTGGTGCTCGACACGGTGGAGACGCTCGAACGCCGGTTCGCCAAGGAGCTGGCCGGGGTGGAGTTCGCGGTCGAGGACGTCCCGCCGGATCTGAACGTCTACGACTCGGACGTGCTCGAGGACGGCGAGGTGCCGCTCGCCCGGCTGCTGCCGGGCCGGCCCGGCCGCCAGGAGGTGCCGCCCCGGATCGTGCTCTACCGGCGGCCGCTGGAGTTCCGCGCGATGGACCGGGAGGACCTCGCCGACCTCGTGCACGACGTGATCATCGAGCAGGTGGCGAACCTGCTCGGCGTCGACCCCGACGAACTGGCCTGACCGGCCGGACGCCGACCGCGCGGACCGGGCGGCCCCCACCGCCCCGGTCCGTACGCTCCTCAGGCGGCGACCCGCCGCTTGAGCTTGCGCCGCTCCCGTTCGGAGAGGCCGCCCCAGATCCCGAACCGCTCGTCGTGGCCGAGCGCGTACTCCAGACATTCCGTCTTCACTTCACACCGCGAGCAGATGCGCTTCGCCTCGCGGGTCGAGCCGCCCTTCTCGGGAAAGAACGCCTCCGGGTCGGTCTGCGAGCAGAGCGCCCGCTCCTGCCACTCCGGCGCGTTCCCGAGCAGGTCGGCCACCTCGAGCTGGCCGTCCATCGATTGCCTCCTTGTCGCGCACCGGCGTCATTCGCCGCTGCAACCCCCCACGCGAAAGGCGTGCCTGTCCGTACGGACCTGTTTTGTTGCGTTCCGTGCGAACAACCCCATTCAAATTACACGCGTGTAATGCGTGCGCCGTCAAGCCAAACTTGATAATGGAGTCGCCCTCCCGACACGACCGGGACGACCGCTGCGGCCGCCCGTAGCCTCGCAACCTGCCCTATCGATTCAGACCCCGGACGAGTAACGCCCTCCCCGGCGAGTTGCCCCAAGTTTTCTGCCGTGGCGCACCCTCGGGTGGGCCGGCCGGACGCCCCCGCCGGCCGTCGTTCCAAGATCAGAATTGGTGGGCCAAAGGGTAACGCGCCCGTCGCGGTACCGCCCGTCGAGTCGGTCAACGCCGACCGCGCCCCGTCCATCATGTGGACGGGGCGCGGGGGCCGGCGCGGCGGTCGGTCAGTCCGACCGGGGCGGTGAACTGCTCGGCCAGGCGAATTCGGTGATCGCTCCACCGGTGACGGAGATCGCGCCGGCGGGTGTGACATCGTCCCACCAGACGGTATAGGGACCGGCCTCCAGGTCCGGGTAGACGGCACTGTGGAAGACGCCGTCACGCACGTGCCGCTCCCGGACGGCGGAGTGGGTACGGGGTCCGTCCCGGTCCGCGCGGCTGATCTCGATCTCCCGCCCGTGCAGCTCCCGGCCGGTGTGGATGATCAGCGCGCCGGAGTCGCCGCCGAGGTCGAGCACGACCGTGCCGCTGAACGACGGTCCCATGTCGTGGTGCTGGTGTCCCATTCCCGCTCCCCTCAGGACTTCTTCGCCGGCGGGTTGTTGAACCCGTCGTACGGCGTGCCGAGGAACGGGAAGTCGCCGAGGAACGGCGCGGTCACGTCGCCCGCGTCCAGCCCCGGGGTGACCGCCGCCGCGGCGGCGTCCGGCTTGAACGTCCTGTCCACCAGCGGGACGGTGAGCCCGGCGATCGCCCGCAGCGCGATGGTCACCACGTCGTCGCCCACCCGGCGGCCGTTCGGGAAGCCGGCCAGGTCGCCGCCGAGCACGCCGAACCGGTCCGGCCTGCGGCTGGGCCGGATCGCCGTGTTCAGGCGCAGCATGTCGGCCTGCACGTCGCCGGTGGTGTTGGCGAAGCCGTCGATCAGCCCGGCCGGTACGCCGGTGAGCAGGATCGCCACCAGGTCGGCCCGCGGCTTCTTGGCCTTGTTCAGCGCGTCCAGGTTGGGGAAGACGCCCGGGTAGAGCGTCGGCAGCAGGGCGGCCAGCTCGGGGCGCTCGACGAAGCCGGCGAACCGCTTGTCCTCCGACGGCGGCAGCGTGTTCCACAGGTCCTTCTTGGACATCGGCACGATGACCTCGTTGAACAACGGGTTGCCGAGTCGTGACACCTGGGTGAAGGGGCCGGCGGCAGTGTCCGCGGCCACCCGCTCGCCCAGGACCCGGACCTGCTGGCGCGACGCGCTGGTCCAGACGCCGATGGTGGAGGCGCGGTCGGCGTAGCCGTACCGGCTGGCCCGGCGGCGCACCTTGCTCAGCGGCACCTGCACCGCGATGCTGTGCACGTTCAGCCGGTCCAGCGCGTTGACCGGCTCGCCCTCGGTCTTGAACAGCTTCTTCCCGGCCACGTGCAGCTGCTGGAACGGCCGCAGCGTGCCCAGGTCGAACACCGCGCCCAGGTCCACGAAGAACCCGTCGGCCCGCTGGCCGGCGAAGACCTTCTCCCCGGTGGACAGCTTGAACGTCGCCTGCTTCACCAGGTTCTGGTAGTTGGGCGTGGACAGCGGGCCCACGTTGCACGGCGGGCAGGGCAGCTTGTGCGCCAGCACGTGCTCACGCCCGTCCGCGATCCGGGTCAGCCGGTAGAACTGGCGCCGGTTCCAGTTCTTGCTCTCCAGCGACTCGATCGGCCCGGTGTTGTAGAGAAAACTGTTCTGGTTCGTGATCTCGGTGGTGAATTCGAAACGATAGGTGACGTCCGGATAACCGTCGCCGTCGTTGTCGACGTGAATCTCGTACCGGACGTCGTCGCCGAACTCGAAGAAGTTGGGGCCGCCGGAGGGAAGCTGCACCGGCACGTAGTTGGCGATCAACGTGACCGTGTCCGGCTGGCTGGGACTGACGAACGCGTAGAGATCGGAGCTGTCGGCGACCGGATCCTTGGCGATCTCCGGGGCCTCACGGTGAGAGGACATGGCGGACCACACCTTCGTCGGGTGAACGGAAGTCGGGACCGGCGGCGGGAGCCCGCGCCGGGAGGGGCGGGATCAGCGGCGGCCGGCGGCGCGCACCAGGCGGTCGGCCAGACCCCGGTCGCGCACCTGGACCCGGGTCGTACCGACGAAGACGTCCATCGCGCCGGTGGCGGCGTCGCGGAGATGGACCACGATCGGCTCGTCGCGCCGGCTCGCGGTCGGGGCGTTCTGCGCGGCGGACAGGCCCGGCACGGTGAGCGCGGCCGCGCCCAGGGTGGCGCTCGCGGCGGCGGTCAACGTCTGCCGCCGGGTCAGCCGCGGCCAGGGCCGCCGCTTGGGGGCGTCGGTGGTCTCGTCAGTGCTCATCGGCAACCTTTCCGGGCCGGCGCCGCGGCGCCGCGGGGGCCGGGCACCCGGACGCCGCCGGGTCCCCGGGCTGGGGGTCACCGGCGGCGGTCCTCGCCGCAACCGCCGCCGGCATCGACAGGTACGGCCGGCGGCGGGGAAAGGTTCGACGTCAGGCGCCGGTGTGACCGTACGCGGTCGTCCGCTTGCGGAACGGTCGCCCGGCGGTCGAGGCGATCGCCCGCAACTGCTCCTCGGTACGCGCCGAACCGTTGCCCGACCCGGCCATCCGGGAGATGGTCTCCTCCATCAGCGTGCCGCCGAGGTCGTTGCAGCCGCCCCGCAGCATCTCCACCGTGCCCGCGTCGCCGAGCTTCACCCAGGAGCACTGGATGTTGTCGATCCGGCCGTGCAGCAGCAGCCGGGCCATCGCGTGCACCGCCCGGTTCTCCCGCCAGGTCGGCCCCGGGCGGGCGATGCCGGCCAGGTAGATCGGCGCGTTGGTGTGCACGAACGGCAGCGCCACGAACTCGGTGAACCCGCCGGTGCGGTCCTGGACCCCGGCCAGCACCCGGAAGTGGGCCAGCCACTGGCCCGGGTGGTCGACGTGGCCGTACATCATCGTGGAGCTGGACCGGATGCCCAGCTCGTGGGCCGTGCTCACCACGTCGACCCAGGCGGCGGCCGGCAGCTTGCCCTTGGTGAGCACCCAGCGCACGTCGTCGTCGAGGATCTCGGCGGCGGTGCCCGGGATGGTGTCCAGCCCGGCCTCGCGCAGCATGCCGAGCCACTCCCGCACCGGCACGCCGGCCTTCGCCGCCGCGGTGACGATCTCCATCGGGGAGAACGCGTGCACGTGCATGCCCGGCACCCGCGCCTTGATCGCCCGGACGATGTCGGCGTAGCCGGTGACCGGCATCTTCGGGTCGATCCCGCCCTGGAGGCACACCTCGGTGGCGCCGGCCGCCCACGCCTCCTCCGCCCGGTCGGCCACCTGCTCCAGCGACAGCCGGAACGCGTCGGCGTCGCTCTCCCGCTGGGCGAAGGCGCAGAACCGGCAGCCCACGTAGCAGACGTTGGTGAAGTTGATGTTCCGGTTGACCACGTAGGTCACGTCGTCGCCGACCGCGTCCCGGCGCACGTCGTCGGCGATCCGGCACAACGCGTCCAGCGCCGCGCCGTCCGCGCCGAACAACGCCAGCGCCTTCGCCTCGTGCGCCGGGGCCAGCAGCGCGGCCGGGTCGTCAGCGGCCAGCCGCAGGCCCGCGCGCAGATCGGCGTCCGCACCGCCGGATCCGGGTACGCCGACCGGACGCGTGACCTTGTTCGCCACCTCGGACCAGTCGCCGTAGACGCTGTCGAAGTCGCCCCGCCGGTCCTCGGTGCGGCCGGTGACGTCGATCGTGACGTGCAGGTCGGTCCGGCCGCCGAAGACCTCCTCCGGCTCCTGCCAGGGCCGTCCCACCGGGCGCGCCGCCTCGACCGCGAGCCCGGTGGCCGGGTCGGCGAGCGCGGTGACGTGCGGCAGCAGGCGCGGGTCCAGCCACGGCGCGCCGGCCCGCACGTACTCCGGGTAGACGGTCAGCCGCTCGCGCAGCGTGAAACCCGCGCCCGCCGTGCGCCGGGCCAGCTCGTCCAGCTGCGGCCAGGGACGCTCCGGGTTGACGTGGTCGGGGGTGACCGGCGAGACGCCGCCCCAGTCGTCGATGCCGGCGCGCAGCAGCAGGTCGTACTCACCGGCGATGAGGTTCGGCGGGGCCTGGATCCGGGCCCGCGGGCCGAGCAGCACCCGGGCCACCGCCACGGTGGCCGCCAGGTCGTGCAGCTCGGCGTCCGGCATGCCGCGCATCGCGGTGTCCGGCTTGGCGCGGAAGTTCTGCACGATCACCTCCTGGAGGTGGCCGTACTCCCGCATCGCGCGGCGGATGGCGAACAACGCGTCCACCCGCTCGGCCCGGTTCTCGCCGATGCCGATCAGGATGCCGGTGGTGAACGGCACGCCGACCCGGCCGGCGTCGTCGAGCACCCGCAACCGCACCGCGGGCTCCTTGTCGGGCGAGCCGAAGTGCGGGCCGCCCGGCTCCGACCAGAGCCGGGTCGCGGTGGTCTCCAGCATCATGCCCATGCTGGGCGCGACCGGCTTGAGCCGCTGCAACTCCGACCAGGAGAGCACGCCCGGGTTGAGGTGCGGCAGCAGGCCGGTCTCCTCCAGCACCGCCACCGCGCAGGCGCGCAGATAGTCGAGGGTCGAGTCGTAGCCCCGCTCGTCCAGCCACCGCCGGGCCGCCGGCCAGCGCTCCTCCGGGCGGTCGCCGAGCGTGAACAGCGCCTCCTTGCAGCCCTGCGCGGCGCCCTCGCGGGCGATCGCCAGCACCTCGTCGCGTTCCAGGTAGGCGGCGGGCAGTCGGTGCGGCACGGTGGCGAACGTGCAGTAGTGGCAGCGATCCCGGCAGAGCCGGGTCAGCGGGACGAAGACCTTCTTGGAGAAGGTCACCACCCCCGGTCGGCCGGCCTCGCGCAGGCCGGCGTCGCGGATGTCCCCGGCGACGCGGAGCAGTTCGTCCAGCGCCGGGCCGCGCGCGGTCAGCAGCGCCGCCGCCTCGTCCGCGTCCAACGCCCGGCCGGTGGCGGCGCGACCGAGCGCCCGCCGGACGCTCGCCTCGGTCGGGACGGGCTCACTGCGATCAACCATCGGCCCAGCCTATGCGGTGCCGCTCGCGGTTCACTCGAGTGTAAGGAGGGGCCCCCGCTCAACGCCTCCGGTAAAGGCGGGGGCCCCTCTTGACACCGGCCCGCCGCGCGGGCGGCGGCGTGTTCCGCCGCCGCCCGCGCGGCGTTCAGCGCGGCTGGTTCGGGTCCTCGCGGTCGAAACGCTGGGTGCGCTCGTCCCCGGCCGGGGACGCGGGCTGGCCCGGCTCGGCGGGCTGACGCGGGATCGCCTGCGTCGGGTCCGCCGACGGCGGCTGGCCGAACGGCGGGGCCGGCTGCGGGGCGCCGTACTGCGGCCCACCGAACGGCGGGCTCGACTGCGGGGCGGCCGGCGGCTGACCGAACGGCGGGCTCGACTGCGGGGCGTGCGGCGGGGCGGTGTTGAACGGCGGCGCCGACTGCGGCGGGCCGTACGGGCCGGCCTGCGGCCAACCGGGCTGCGGCGGGCCGCCCGCCTGCGGGTAGCCGGCCGGGGGCTGACCCGGCTGCGGCGGCACACCGGCCGGCGGGTAGCCGCCCGGCGCCGGGTAGCCGCCCGGCTGGCCGGGCTGCTGCGGCCAGCCCGGCTGGGCCTGGCCGTAGACACCGGGCTGCGGCTTGGGCTTCGGCACGTAATAGAGCCGGCGCCAGACCGTGAACACCACGTACGCGGCGACCGCGAAGACGGCGAGCCAGGCCACCCGGGTGAGCAGCCCGAGGAACGCGTCCAGCACCTCGCCGTCGGCGAGCCGGCCGACCAGCCAGATCAGGAACGTCAACGCGCCGAAGAAGGCGGCGACGCCGTACTCGACCAACGCCACCAGGGTGATCAGTTTCGCCTTCGGCAGCACCGGGCGGACGTGCGTGGCGAGCAGCACCGCCAGCACCGGCAGGACGGTCGACTCCAGCCCGACGAAGGCGAAGAACGTGCTTCCGGCCCGACCGCTGAACGTGCTGTAGTCGTCGACCGGCACCAGCAGGCGCAGCAGGCCGACGAAGAGCAGCACGGCGTTCGCGCCGAGCAGGACGAGCGCGGCCAGTTCGCGCAGTGGCTTGGTCAGCTGGCTGGCCTGCGCGGCGTCACCGGACGCGGGCTCGGCGGGGCTGGTCACGGACTCCCCCAGGGGACGAAAGCGGACAGTTGCCGACGTGAGCGTAGTCTCTCCCGCCACCCGGCGACCCACGGCGGCACGTGCGGAAGGATGGACGGCATGCGCATCGTGGTTCTGACCGGCGGCATCGGGGGCGCCCGTTTCCTGCTCGGCGTGCGGGCGTACGCCCGGGAGGTGGGCGCCGAGGTGACCGCCGTGGTCAACGTCGGCGACGATCTGCTGCTGCACGGGTTGAAGGTCTGCCCCGACCTGGACAGCGTGCTCTACACGCTCGGCGGCGGCGCCGACCGGGAGCGCGGCTGGGGCCGGGCGGGCGAGACCTGGACGATCAAGACGGAGCTGGCCGCGTACGGCGCGGAGCCCAGCTGGTTCGGCCTCGGCGACAAGGACGTCGCCACCCACCTGGTGCGCACCACCATGCTCAACGCCGGCTACCCGCTGTCGCAGGTCACCGAGGCGCTGGCGACCCGCTGGCAGCCCGGCGTACGCCTGCTGCCGGCGACCGACGACCGCCTGGAGACCCACGTGGTCGTGAGCGGGAGGAGTGAGCTTGCGAGCCCCGCACTCGCGAACAGTGCCGGCACTGCCGACGACGAGCAGGGCCGGCGGGCGGTCCACTTCCAGGAGTGGTGGGTGCGCTACCGGGCGGACGTACCCACGCACCGGTTCGTGTTCGTCGGCGCGGAGACGGCGAAGCCCGCCCCCGGCGTGGTGGAGGCGCTCGCCGCCGCGGACGTGGTGTTGATCGCGCCGAGCAACCCGGTGGTCAGCATCGCGCCGGTGCTGGCCGTGCCCGGCCTGCGGGAGGCGGTGGCCGACGGGCCGGCCCCGGTGGTCGGGGTCTCCCCGGTCATCGGAGGCGCGCCGGTGCGCGGCATGGCCGACCGCTGCCTGGCCGTGCTCGGCGTCGAGTGCAGCGCGGCCGGGGTGGGCGGTCTCTACGGCGCCCGCTCCGACGGGGGTCTGTTGGACGGGTGGCTGGTCGCCCCGGAGGACGAGGGCACCACGGTGCCGGGCGTGACGGTCCGCTCGGCGCCGCTGCGGATGACCGACGAGGCGGCGACCGCCGCGATGGTGCGCGCCGCGCTGGAGTTGATGTGAGGCTGGAGATCCTGCCGGTGCCGGGCATCGGCCACGTGACCGAGGGCGACGACCTGGCCGCCCTGATCGCCGGCGCGGCGCCCTGGCTGCGCGACGGCGACGTGCTGGTGGTCACCAGCAAGATCGTGTCGAAGGCGGAGGGCCGGCTGGTCGACGTGCCGGCCGACGGCCCGGAACGGCTCGCCGCGCGCGACCGGGTGCTGGCCGGGGAGACCGCCCGGGTGGTCGCCACCCGGGGCGCGACCCGGATCGTGCAGACCCACCACGGGTTCGTGATGGCCTCCGCCGGCATCGACGCCTCCAACGTGGACAAGACCCGACTGGTGCTCCTGCCGGTGGACCCGGACGCCTCCGCCCGGGCGCTGCGGGCCGCGCTGCGCGACCGGCACGGTCTCGACGTGGCCGTCGTCGTCAGCGACACCATGGGCCGCCCGTGGCGCAACGGGCTCACCGACGTGGCGCTCGGGGTGGCCGGCATGCCGGCGATCCGAGACCACCGGGGCGAGGTCGACCCGTACGGCAACGAGCTCCAGCTCACCCAGATGGCCGTGGTCGACGAACTGGCGGCCGCCGGCGAGCTGATCAAGGGCAAGTGCGACCAGGTCCCGGTCGCCGTCGTCCGTGGCTACCTCACCGCGACCGACGACGACGACGAGGGCGCCCGGGCCCTGGTGCGGGACGCCTCGATGGACCTGTTCTCGCTCGGCACGGCCGAGGCGCGCGCGGACGGGCTGCGGGCGGCGGCCACGCTTCCCGACACGACCGGTGCCACCCCCGCCGACCCGGACGCGGTGGCGCGGGCGGTCGCCGCGGTGGCCGAGGTGGTCGCCCCCGGCACCGTCTTCACCCACGTCACCGACGACGAGGTACGCGCCGGGCTCGCCGCCACCGTGCGCGGCTGGCCCGCCTCGGCCACCGGCCTGGTGCTCGGCGCGGCGCCGACCCCGGTCGACCGGGCCGACCTGGTCCGGTTCGGCGCCGACCTGCAACGCCTGCGCACCGCGCTGGCCGCCGAGGGGATCGGGTCCGCCCTGCTGCCCCCGCCGGCCGGCAGCACGGCGAGCGCCACGTTGGCGCTCTGACCGGCGCCCCCGCGGGCCACGGCCCGGTCAGGACTCCAGGACGGCTCGGCCCAGCGGGGTCAACGTGTGCAGGACGGTGTTGCGGTCGCGGTGGCTGACCAGCAGCCCGGCGTTGCGCAGCACGGTGGTGTGCTGGCTGGCCGCGGCGGCGGAGATGTGCAGTCGGCGGGCCATCTCGCCGGTGGTGCAGCCCTCGTCGGCGGCCTGGAGCACCGAGGCGCGGGTGCGGCCGAGCAGGGCGGCCAGCGCCTCGCTCTGGCCGGCGCCACCGTCCCGCGCGGCGCCACCGCCGGGCATGAGGCCGCCGAGCCGGTCGACCGGGTAGACCAGCACCGGCGGCAGGGTCGGGTCGACCAGCGCCACGGGAGTGCGGGAGCAGAAGAACGACGGCACGAGCAGCAGGCCCCGGCCGTCCAGGTGCAGCTCCCGGGTGTCCGGGTAGTCGAGCACCTCGAGCACCCCGCCGCCCCAGCGCATGCTGGGTCGCAGGCTGGCCAGCAGCCCCTCGGCGCCGCCGTCGAGCATGGCCCGGGCGCGCCGGGCCCGGTCCGCCTCGACCGCGGCCTGCACCCGGGTCCAGTACGGGGTGACCGCCAGCGACTGATAGCGCGCCATCGCCTCGGTGAGGTGGTGCAGCATCTCCGGCTCGCCCCGGGCGAGCGCCGTCGCCGAGGGGGGTAGCGGGTTCTCGCCGGCGAGCAGGGTCAGGTCGCGGCGGAGCATGTCGGCCGGCGTGCCCCGGACGGCTTCCAGCCCGGCCTCGAAGCCGTCCCGGCTGGCGGACGGTGTGAGGAAGTCGGGAAAGTAGCCACGCGGCGGGTTGAGCGCGAGAAGCAGGCGGTAGCGCTCGGCGCCGGTGTCGGACCGCAGCCCGTGCGCCACGGTGCGTCGCCAGGTCGTCATCAGTGGGTCACGACCGCGACCCTGGAGCAGGTGCACACTGAGGACCAGCTCCCAGAGCGGGTCCGCGGCCGGGGCGACCCGGGTCCGCAGAATGTCCTCACTCGAGAAAATGATCTTCAACATGGAGCGCTCTCCTGGGCGGACGGCGGGGGCGCACGCCACCCCTGGCACTTTACCCGTCGGTACTAATCTCCATCTTTAAGCGTGACGTGAAAAACCTCGACGCGTGACGGGCCGGTTCGGCAGACTCGTCCTTGCCCGCCGACGCCGGGGCGCAGTGTCGACCCGGTCGCCGGCCGACGGGCGTGGCCGGACGGCACCACGAGGGTCTGCGGATCTGCTCCGCAGGGGTGCCGTCCGGCCCTCGCTCATCCGATCCAGAGCGCCACCCGGTGGTCCTCGTCGGTGACGAAGTACCAGCGTCCCGCCACCTCGGCCAAGCCCTCCACGTGGTGGAACGGCGCCAGCTCCGCCACCGGCTCGGCGGCCACCCGGGCGTCGGCACCGGCCGCGTGGCGGAACCGCACGTGCCGGGACGTCACGTCGCCGCCATGCGGGTGGTCGTCCAACAGCACCGAGCCCTTGCCCAGCGCGTCGATCGACCCGATCACCGCCGCGTAGCCGCCGTCGTCGGTCGGCGTGATCGCGCGGAAGCCGGCCAACGCCCCGGCCGGCGTCACCCCGGTGAGCGCGTACGCGCCGAGCGCCCGCGGCCAGCGCGCCGCGTCGTCGAACATCTCCGCCACCCCGGCCAGCTCGACGTAGATCGGCTCACCGTCGGCGGTCACCGGGAAGCGCAGCCCGAGCAGCACGGTCCCGTCCGGCGTGAACGCCGCCGCCTCGACGTTGAGCGGGAGGTCGTCCTCGGTCAGCCGGGTCACCCAGCTCTTGGCCCGGGCGGTCCCCCGGGCCACCGTCTCCACGATGAACCGCTGCCGGACCCGCTCGCCCGGTGGCAGCGGGACCAGCGGGGCGGCGGCGAGCGCGTCGTTGACCGCCCGGTGCAGCCGGAAGCGGTTGCGCACCACGTGCACGGCAAGCGTTCCGGTCGCCGCGTCGTCCTCCCGGAAGCGGGCCACGAAGGCACGCCGGGGGCGCAGCGGCCCGCCCTTCGAGCCGAAGTGCGAGCCGAAGACGTAGACCCAGCCGTCGTGGTGGGCGAGCGCCTCGCCGTCCTCGGTGCGGCCGTTCTCCGGGCCCGCGTCGGCGGGCACGTGGTGCGCCACCCACTCGCCGTCGTCGCGTTCCAGCAGCAGGGCCAGGCAGTGCTCCACCGGCCCCTCGTCCAGCACGGTCCAGAAGCCGCGCCGCGCTCCGTGCGCCCGCAGCAACGCGGGCGAGCGCACCGGCAGCAAGTCGCTGGCCTCGTTGCCGGCCACCAGGAACTCGACGAGTCGCAGGGTCACCGGGCCAGGGTACGGAGGCGGCGCTCGTAGAGTGTCCGGGTGCCCGACACCGACCTCACCGCGTACGCCGAGCTGCACGCCGACGCCGTCGCGGCGTTGCGCCGCTGGACGGCGACCAGCCCGGCCGCCGCCGCCAACCGGGACCGGACCCTGGCGCTGCTGGCCGCCGGGCCGGTCGCGATGACGCGGACGCACCGGCCGGGACACGTCACCGCCAGCGCGCTGGTCCTCGACCCGACCGGCGAGCGGGTGCTGCTCTGCCTGCACGGCAAGTTCCACAAGTGGGTGCAGCTCGGTGGACACTGCGAGCCCGGCGACCGGACCCTGGTCAGCGCGGCGCTGCGCGAGGCCACCGAGGAGTCCGGCATCGCCGGCCTGACCGTCGGCCCGGAGCCGATCGACGTGGACGTCCACGCGGTCGCGTGCCAGGGCGGGTCGCTGCACTACGACGTCCGGTTCGCGGTGTTCGCGCCGGCGGGTGCGACCGAACGGGTCAGCGCCGAGTCCGACGCGCTGGGCTGGTTCCCGCCGGACCGGCTGCCCACGCCGCTGGCCGGCGGGACCCGCCAGCTGGTGGCGCCGGCGCTGGCCGCGCTGGCCCGTCGCGCCGCCGGGTGACCCACGCCGGCGGCCGACGGACCCGCCGGATCAGACCAGGCTCTCCTCGCCGCGCTCCTTGAGCTGGTCGACGACCTTCTTCACGTCCTGCGCCCGGTCGCGGGGGCAGACCAGCAGCGCGTCCGGGGTGTCCACCACGATCAGGTCGTGCACCCCGACGGTGGCGACGAAACGGCCGGAGTGCGGCACCACCACGGTCCCGGTGGTGTCGTGCAGCAGCACACCCGGCTTGGCGTCGCCGCCGAGCACCACGTTGCCGTCGGCGTCACCGGGCAGCACCTCGCCCAGGGTGTGGAAGTCGCCGACGTCGTTCCACCCGAAGTCACCCGGTACGGTCGCCACCCGGCCGGCGGTCGCCGCGCCCTCCATCACCGCGTAGTCGACCGAGATCTTCGGCAGCGTCGGCCAGACCGTGCCGAGCACGTCGTCCTGCTCCGGGGTGCCCCAGGCCGCCGCGATGGCGGTGATCCCGGCGTGCAGCGCCGGCTGCTGGCGGGCCAGCTCGGCCAGGAAGACGTCCACCCGCCAGACGAACATGCTGGCGTTCCAGAGGTGCCGGCCGGACCGGACGTAGCCCTCGGCCACCTCGGCGGCCGGCTTCTCCTTGAACTCGCGCACCGGACGCAGCGGCCCGTCGCCCAGCGGGTCGCCGGTCTCCAGGTAGCCGTAGCCGGTCTCCGGCCGGGTCGGGGTGATGCCCACCGTCATCAGCAACCCCTGCTCGGCCCCGCCGATCGCCTGCCGCACCACCTCGGCCAGGCGGGCCGGGTCGCCGATCAGGTGGTCGGCGGCGAACGAGCCCATCACCGCGTCCGGCGCCCGCTCGGCGATCACCGCCGCGGCCAGCGCGATGGCCGCGCAGGAGTCCCGCGGGGAGGGCTCGACCAGGATGTTCTCCTCCGGCACACCGGCCAGTTGCCGGGCCACCGCCGCGGCGTGCGCGGCCCCGGTGACCACCAGCGTCCGCTCGGGTGTGGTCAACGGCGACAACCGGTCGACCGTGGCCTGCAACAGTGAGGCGGAGGTGCCGGTCAGCGGGTGGAGGAACTTGGGATGGCCGGCGCGGGACAGCGGCCACAACCTTGTGCCGCTGCCGCCCGCCGGGATGACGGCGTAGAACATCAGCACATCATGCCCGAAGCGGGCGAGCGCCAGGGTCGGTCGTCGACGACCCGCAGCGGACGCTCAGGAACGCGCCCGGCGCCAGGCGGCGATGTGCACCTCCGCGCTGGACTCCCAGGTGAACTCCTTGGCCCGGTCGAACCCGGCCTTGGCCAGGGAGAGCCGTCGCTGCTCGTCGTCGAGCAGGGCGCCCAGGTCGGTGGCGATCTGGTCCGGGTCCTCGCTGGTGTAGGCCACCGCGTCGCCGCCCACCTCGGGCAGGGAGAGCCGCGGAGTGGTGAGCACCGGGGCCGCGCACGCCATCGCCTCCAGGATCGGCAGCCCGAAACCCTCGCCGTAGGACGGGTAGGCGGCGACCAGCGCGCCGCCGAGGAAGCCGGGCAGGTCGGCGTAGCGCAGGTAGCCGGGGCGCAGCAGCCGCAGGTGCGACGGCACCTCGGCCACCGCGCGGTCGATGTCGTCGTCGTGCCCCTGGCCGCCGGCCACCACCAGCACGGGCGGGTTGGGTCGGTCGGCCACCGCCCGGGCCCAGCCCCGGATCA
Source organism: Micromonospora sp. WMMA1996 (assembly GCF_002573675.1). Lineage (NCBI taxonomy): Bacteria > Bacillati > Actinomycetota > Actinomycetes > Micromonosporales > Micromonosporaceae > Micromonospora > Micromonospora sp. WMMA1996. The sequence goes on from NZ_PDHU01000001.1 coordinate 465,715, forward strand.
GGTTGGGCACGTTCTTGCGCGGCTCCTTGGCGCCGAGGAACGCGATGTAGCTGCTCTCGCCCAGCCCGAGCCGGGCCCGCACCCGGGCCTTCTCCTCGTCGCCCGGCGCGTGGAAGGCGGCCTGGTCGACGCCGTGGTAGGCCACGTCGATCCGGGTCGGGTCGGCGTCCAGCAGGCGGATCAGCTCGTCCCGGGTGGCCTTGCTCGGCACGATCACCCGGTTGGCCCGGCGCAGCGACGTCTTGATCGCGCTGCGGAAGAACGTCCGGCGCGACTTGTCGTAGTGCTCCGGCTCGGTGAAGAACGTCGCGTCGTGCACGGTGACCGTCACCGGACAGCCGGCCCGCAGCGGGCAGGTGTAGAACGGCGAGTGCAGGACCTCCGCGTTGACCTGCTGGGCCAACAGCGGCAGGCCGGTCTGCTCCCAGGCGAGCCGGGCCGGGCGGTGCGCCACGGCGGCCGGGGCGGGGATCACCTCGGCGCCGGGCAGCATCCGGGTGTAGCGCTCCAGGTCGGTGCGCAGGCTCACCACGGCCAGGTCGACGCCGGAACCGCAGACCCGGCCGAGCGCGCCGAGCAGGCCGTCGACGTACCTACCGACGCCGCCTCGGTCGGCGGGGACACTCGTGGCGTCGATGAGTACGCGGGGCGGGCGACCGGCGGTCACGGGGCGACTCCTCAGGTGGCGCGGTTGTGGGGAAGAACACTGTCGGCAAGCCTACGCCGGGCCGGGTGCCCGACGCTGACTGCGACCCGACGGTACGCCGACTTGTCGTTGTCATCGAGTACGCGCCGGGGGCGCGTATCGTTCGCGCCGATGGCCGACAACATTGCCCGGGTCTTCGCCGACGCGATCGCGCCCGACCCCGCCCGACCGTTGCTCACCTGGTATGACGACGCCACCGGCGAGCGCACCGAACTCTCCGGCGCGACGCTGGCGAACTGGGTGGCCAAGACGGCCAACCTGCTCGTCGACGAGGCCGGGGCCGCGCCCGGTGACCCGGTCGGCGTGTTGCTGCCGCCGCACTGGCAGACCGCCGCGGTGCTGCTCGGCTGCTGGTCGGCGAAGACGACGGTGGTCGACCGGCCGACCCCGGTGGACGTGCTGTTCACCGCCGTCGACCGGGTCGACGAGGCGGCCCGGTGGCCGGCCGGCGAGCGGTACGCCCTGGCGCTGGACCCGTTCGCGCTGCCGATGCGGCAGGTGCCGCCGGGCTGCGCCGACTTCGTCGGCGCGGTACGCGGACACGGCGACCACTTCACGCCGTACCCCTCGGGCGGCGAGGCGGACGCGGCGCTGCTGGCCCGCGCCCAGGCGCGCGCCGCGGAGCTGGGCCTGCGCGCCGGTGACCGCCTCCTGGTCGACGTGACCCGTCACCCCGACCCGGTCGACTGGCTGCTGGCCCCGCTGACCGCCGGCGCCTCCGTGGTCCCCTGCGCCCACCCCGACCCCACGCGCCAAGCCCACCGCGCCACAACGGAAAAAACCACCCACACTCTCCCCTGACCCCCCCACCACCCCCCCACCCCCACCCCACCCCCGCGATCTTGCACTTGCGGCCCCGGGTTCGGAGCATTCACCCCTTTCGTCGGGGCGGAAAGTGCAAGATCAGCGGGACGGGGGGCCGGGGGTCAGGCTGGGGTGGGGTGGTCGGAGCTGGCGCGGCGTTGGGCCAGGGTGGCGAAGGCCGTCAGGGACTCGGGGTTGGCCAGGGCGCCCTTGGCCGCGGCCGAGTCGACCGGGGTGCCGGTCAGGATCTTCTTGACCGGGACCTCCAGCTTCTTCGCGCTCAACGTTCTCGGCACGGCCCGGACCTGGTGGATCTCGTCCGGCACGTGCCGGGGTGACAGCGCGGTCCGCAGCTCCCGGCAGATCGTCTTCCGCATCGCGTCGTCGAGTTCGAGGCCGTCGGCCAGCACCACGAACAGCAGCAGCTCACCGGCGCCGCCCTCGTCGTCCTCCAGGTGCACCACCACCGAGTCGACCACCTCGTCGAGCCCCTCCACCACGGAGTAGAACTCCGCCGTGCCCAGGCGCACCCCGCCCCGGTTCAGCGTGGCGTCGGAGCGGCCGGTGATCACACAGCCGCCGCGCTCGTTCACCGTGATCCAGTCGCCGTGCCGCCAGACGCCGGGATACACCTCGAAGTACGCCTCCCGGTAGCGGGCGCCGTCCGGGTCGTTCCAGAACCCGACCGGCATGCTCGGCATCGGCTCGGTGATCACCAGCTCGCCGAGCTGGCCGATCACCGCCGAGCCGTCGGCCGCGCGGGCCTCCACCTTCGCGCCGAGCGCCCGGCAGGCGATCTCCCCCGCGTGCACCGGCAGCAGCGGCACCCCGCCCACGAAACCGGTGCAGACGTCGGTGCCGCCGGAGAGCGACTGGAGCTGGAGGCGGTCGCCCACGTTCTCGTACACCCAGGTGAAGCCCTCGGCCGGCAGCGGCGCGCCGGTCGAGCCGAGGCCGCGCAGCGCGGACAGGTCGGCGATCTCCCGCGGCACCAGCCCGGCCTTGCGGCAGGCCAGCAGGAACGGGGCCGAGGTGCCGAAGTAGGTGGTGCCGGTCTCCGCCGCCAGCCGCCACAGCGCGCCGAGGTCGGGGTGGCCCGGGTTGCCGTCGAAGAGCACGATCGCCGCGCCCACCGCCGGCCCGGAGACCAGGAAGTTCCACATCATCCAGCCGGTGGTGGTGAACCAGAGGAACCGGTCGGACGGACCCAGGTCGTGGTGCAGCGCCAGCATCTTCAGGTGTTCGAGCAGGATGCCGCCGTGGCCGTGCACGATCGGCTTGGGCAGGCCGGTGGTGCCGGAGGAGTAGAGCACGTACAGCGGGTGGTCGAAGGCGACCGGGGTGAAGGTCAGCGGCTCGTCGGTCTCCGCCGCCAGCTCCGCCCAGGCCAGGGCGCCCGCCGGGGTCTCGCCGGCCGGATCGAGGTACGGGACGGCGACGGTGTGCCGCAGCGACGGCAGCGCGGCCCGGATCGCGGCCACCTCGGCGCGCCGGTCGACCGGCTTGTCGCCGTAGCGGTAGCCGTCCACCGCGACCAGCACCGTGGGCTCGATCTGCTGCCACCGGTCGGTGACGCTGCGGGTGCCGAACTCGGGCGCGCAGGAGGAGAAGATCGCCCCCAGGCTGGCAGTGGCGAGCAGCAGGACGTAGGTCTCCGGGATGTTCGGCGCGTACGCGGCCACCCGGTCGCCCGGGCCGACGCCGAGCCGGCGCAGACCGGCCGCCACCCGGCGGACCCGCTCGCGCAGCTCGGCCGCGGTGAGCGTCTCCGGGGCGCGGGTCTGCCCGTGCGCGATCACCGCCGGGGCGTCGTCGTCGAGGCCCGGCATGCGCAGCACGTTCTCGGCGTAGTTGAGCGTGGCGCCGGGGAACCAGCGGGCGCCGGGCATGGCCCGCCCGGCGAGCGTGGCGGTCGGCGGGGTGTGCGCGACCACCTGGAAGTAGTCCCAGACCGAGCCCCAGAACCCGTCCAGGTCGGTCACCGACCACTGCCACAGCGCGTCGTAGTCGGCGAACTCCAGCCCGCGGTGCTCGGCCAGCCAGCGCAGGTAGTCACCGATCCGGGACCGTTCGCGTACGTCGGCCGGCGGCGTCCACAGCACGTCAGACACGTTCCACCCTCCCTGAGGCCCGTCACGACACTGTGCATGGGCCGTGGCGCCATCTTGCCCTACCTCGTGCCGCCATTCTCCGCACCGGGTGGCGGTTCCGGGGCGTGCCCACCCCACACCCCGAACCCCCCACCCATGTGGGCCGCACGCAAGGAAGGGCCCCTTATTAACGCCTCGTGCATGGAAAGGGGCCCCGCTTAACACCCGACGCCTCGCGGGAGAACGGCAGGCGGTGGCGGGCAGCGCCGGTATGCCCGGGTGTTAAGAGGGGCCCCCTCCTCTGCCGGAGGCGTTAACAAGGGGCCCTTCCTTGCACCTCAGCCGGCGCGGTGGGCCTGGATGGCGCGGCGGCGGGCCAGGCGGTGGGCGCGCCGGATCTCCGCCTCCCGGAAGCGGCGTTCGTCGTCGGCCGTCTCGGGCAGCACCGGTCGGACCGGACGCGGCGCGCCGCCCACATCGACCCCCACGAAGACCAGGTACGCGGTGGCGACGCGCACCGGCTCGTCCTCGGCCGAGTCCCAGCGCTCGGCGACCACCCGCACCCCGACCTCCATCGAGGTGTTGCCGGTCCAGTTGACCTGTGCGTGCGCGTGCACCAGGTCGCCCACCCTGACCGGCTCGGAGAAGACGATCTCGTCGATGGAGGCGGTGACCGCGGTGCCGCCGCTGTGCCGGGCCGCCGCCGCGCCGGCCACGTCGTCGACGAACTTCATCAGTACCCCACCGTGCACGCTGCCGTACAGATTGACATCGACAGCGGTCATGATGCGACTGAGTGTGACGCGGGAGTACGAGGTCGGCTTACCCGCCGGCACCGCGGGATGATCTGTCATGCCGGAAACGGTACGGTGCGCGGATGCGACATCTCTGGAGCTTCCTCGCCGGGTTGGTGGTGGCGCCCGTCACCTGGGTGCTCGTCACCCTCGGTCAGGACGGATCTGGGCGGACCGTCAACCGCTGGGTGGAGATCGGTACGTACAGCACACCGAACCTGATCGAGCCGGCCGTCTACCTGGGCGTCGCCGGCGTCCTGCTCGGCCTGCTCGGCACGCTGCGTTTCTCGCCGCTCGGCCCGCTCGTGGCGGGCCTGCTGCTCGCCGCCCCGTACGTCGGGTTGTTCGTCGCGCCCTTCTCCGTGCGGGACCGGGTGCCCGACGACCTGAAGGTGCTCGGCGACCCGCTGCCGCTGCGCCAGCCGCTGGAGAACGGCACGCTGTTCCTCATCGGCCTGCTGCTGCTGATGGCCATGTTCAGCGCCCAGCGGTGGCGGCGACCCGTGGCGGCCGAGGCGGAGCTGACCCCGGCCGTCACACCGGTCGAGCACCGGCCCACGCTGACCGACTGGCCGCCGGCCGGCGCGCCGAAGGACCCGGACACGGCCCCGCTCACGCTGGCCTACCCGGAAACCCCCACCGATCCCCTGCCCCGCCGCACCGGCGGCGAGTCGCCGTGGTCCGCGCCGCCGCGCGGCGCCGCCCGGCCGGAGGGCACCAGCGAGAGCCGTTGACCAGTGCGGGCGGGCCGGGTCACCCCGGCCCGCCCGCCCGAACGTCGACGCCGGCGCTCAGCCCTTGAGCAGCTGCCGGGCCATGACGATGCGCTGCACCTGGTTGGTGCCCTCGTAGATCTGCGTGATCTTGGCGTCCCGCATCATCCGCTCGACCGGGTAGTCGCGGGTGTAGCCGTAGCCGCCGAGCAGCTGGACCGCGTCGGTGGTGATCTCCATGGCGGCGTCCGAGGCGAAGCACTTGGCGGCCGCGCCGAAGTAGGTCAGGTCCGCGTCGCCGCGCTCCGACTTGCCGGCCGCCGCGTACGTGAGCTGCCGGGCCGCCTCCAGCTTCATGCCCATGTCGGCGAGCATGAACTGGATGCCCTGGAACTCGGCGACCGCCTTGCCGAACTGCTTGCGCTCCTGGACGTAGCCCTTGGCGTAGTCCAGCGCACCCTGGGCGATGCCGATCGCCTGGGCGGCGATGGTGACCCGGGTGTGGTCCAGCGTCTGCATGGCGGTGGCGAAGCCGGTGCCCTCCGCGCCGATCATCCGGTCGGCCGGGATCCGGACGTTGTCGAAGTAGACCTCGCGGGTCGGCGAGCCCTTGATGCCGAGCTTCTTCTCCGGCGCGCCGAAGCTGACCCCCGGGTCGGACTTCTCCACCACGAAGGCCGAGATGCCCCGGGACCGAGCTGTGGGATCGGTCACAGCGAAGACGGTGTAGTACTCGGAGACGCCCGCGTTGGTGATCCACCGCTTCACGCCGTTGAGCACCCAGTGGTCGCCGTCGCGGACCGCCTTGGTGGTCATCGACGCGGCGTCGCTGCCGGCCTCCGGCTCGGAGAGGCAGTAGGAGAACATCGCGTCGCCCGAGGCGACCGGCGTGAGGTACTTCCGCTTCAGCTCCTCGGAGCCGGCCAGCAGCAGCGGCATGGTGCCCAGCTTGTTGACCGCCGGGATCAGCGAGGACGAGGCGCAGGCCCGGGCCACTTCCTCGATCACGATGGCCGTGGCCAGCGCGTCCGCGCCGGCGCCGCCGTACTCGACCGGGACGTGCGGGGCGTGGAAGTCGGCGGCGCGCAGGGCGTCGTAGGACGCCTTGGGAAACTCACCTGTCTCATCCGCCTCGGCGGCGTGCGGAGCCACCTTCGCCGCACAGACCTCACGGACCGCCTCCCGGATCGCCTCGTGCTCCTCCGGCAACCGGTAGACGTCGAACGACTGCTCTGCGGCCATGTCGGCCCTCCCCTTTCACCGCTATCATGCGCAGTCTGTGCCGCCCGGAAGCTGCCGACTGCCGCAGACTGAAGGATAGCCACCGGCTACGGCCGAACCTTACCGGCGGGTAGGCTCGCGCCCGAGCGTCGTCCACCCGACCCACTACCCTCACACCAGACATCAGTCCCCTCGGTGCCCGGCCTAGGCGCCCCCAGCAGAATGCGACGCGAGGAAGCGCCGCCAGTGCGAGCGGAGAAGACAGGCGTGACGATCCCGTACCCGAACTCCCAGCCGACGCCCGCCATCGCCGCGGTGACCCCGCCGTCCGGCGCGGCCCGGCCCCGGGTCACCTTCCTCGGCACCGGCTACCTCGGCGCGACGTACGCCATCTGTTACGCCGAGCTGGGCTACGAGGTGCTCGGCTTCGACGTCGACGCGGACAAGATCGCGAAGCTGAACGCGGGCGAGGTGCCGATCCACGAACCCGGCCTCGACGAGCTGCTGCGGCGCAACCTGGCCGCCGGCCGGCTGCGGTTCAGCACCGACATCCAGGAGACTGCCGACTTCGGCGACGTGCACTTCATCTGCGTCGGCACCCCGCAGCGGGCCGACGGCATGGGCGCCGACCTGTCGTACGTCGAGGCGTCGGTGACCGGCCTCGCCCAGCACCTGACCCGCAAGGCGCTGATCGTCGGCAAGTCCACCGTGCCGGTGGGCACCGCCGAGTGGGTGGAGCAGCTGGTCGGCAAGCACAGCCCGACCGACCTCGGGGTCGAGGTGGCGTGGAGCCCCGAGTTCCTCCAGGAGGGCTTCGCCGTCGACGACGTGCTGCGCCCCAACCGGATCGTGGTCGGCGTCAAGAGCGAGTGGGCCAACGGCATGCTCTTCGCCGCCCACAAGGGCGTCTTCGACCTGGCCGCCACCGAGGACCGCGAGGTGCCCCTGGTGGTCACCGACTTCGCCACCGCCGAGCTGGTCAAGGTCGCCGCGAACGCGTTCCTGGCCACCAAGATCTCGTTCATCAACGCGATGGCCGAGGTCTGCGAGGCGGCCGGCGGCGACGTCACCCAGCTCGCCCGCTCCATCGGCTACGACCCGCGGATCGGCAACCGGTTCCTCCAGGCCGGGCTCGGCTTCGGCGGCGCCTGCCTGCCCAAGGACATCCGGGCCTTCCAGGCCCGTGCCCAGGAGCTGGGGGCCGGCGAGGCGCTGCGCTTCCTGCACGAGGTCGACCTGATCAACCTGCGCCGCCGTACCCGGGTGGTGCAGCTCGCCGCCGAGCTGCTCGGCCGCCGCTCCGGCCCGGCCGGTCCGGACCTGTCCGGCACCCGGATCGCGGTGCTCGGCGCCACCTTCAAGCCCAACACCGACGACGTACGCGACGCCCCCGCCCTCGCGGTGGCCGCGCTGCTCGGCAAGGCCGGCGCCGACGTGCACGTCTTCGACCCGCAGGGGATCGAGAACGCGCGCCGCGCCGTGCCGGAGCTGACCTACGAGGAGAACATGACCGACGCCGTCCGCGGCGCCGACCTGGTCTGCGTGCTCACCGAGTGGGCCGAGTTCCGCAACGCCGACCCGGTCGCGCTGGGCGAGCTGGCCAACGGCCGCCGGGTGGTCGACGGGCGCAACTGCCTGGACTCGACACTGTGGACGCAGGCCGGGTGGGAGTACCGCGGCATGGGTCGCCCCTGACCCGTCGACGTCGGGCCGGCCGGCCGGGGATCGCATCCCCGACCGGCCGGTCCTTTTTTGTTGTCCGGAACGCGCCGGCAACTGTCGAAATCCCGGCCCGCTCAGGGCATGCTGCCTCTGGGAGGTCCACAGTGCGGGGGCGCGGGCGAACGGGAGACTGACGTGGAGAGCTTCAGGTGCGCCTCGTGCGGGCGGGAGATCAAGCCCGCCGTCGTCTGCCCCCACTGCGGCGCGGAACAGCCCCAGTGGACCGAGCACCTGGCCGACATCGAGCGGTCGATCGCCGAGATGAAGGCACGAGACGCCGAGATCGCCCGCGAGCAGCGGCAGATCGCAGCCAAGATGCAGGCCGCCCTCTTCCAGCGCGACATCCTGGCGCACGCCGGGGAGGAGCGGATCAAGCAGGCCACCCGTCCCCGCCGGGTGCTCCGCCGGCGGCCCGGACGCCGCCCACCCACGGCCGCCACCGGCGCGCCGCCCCGGGTGCCCCGGCAGGGCACCCCGCCGCCCGGGCCGGACGACCTTCCCCCGCCGCCGCCCCGCGGCCGCCCCCAGTGGCTCGACGCGGACGACCCGGAGCATCCTCCGGAGGCGTCGTCCCGCGAGGTGCAGAACATTCCGCTCGGGCTGGGCGCGCTGCTGCTCGGCGTCGCGGCGGTGGTCTTCGCCGCGGTCGCCACCAGCTCGATGGACGCGTTGGCGCGGCTCGGCGTACTGCTGGTCGCGACCGTGCTGATGCTGCTCGCCCCGCCGGTGCTGGCCCGGCGCGGGCTCACCTCGACCGCCGAGACCATCGCGGCGGTCGGGTTGCTGCTGGTGCCGCTGGCCGGGTACGCGCTCTGGGCCGTGGACCGGATCGGCGGCGGCACCTCGGGCGCCGCGTTCGCCGGGTCGATCTTCCTGGTCACCACCGTCGTCGCCTTCGGCTACGCGTACGGCACGGGCCTGCGTGCGCCCCGGTTCGCCACCGTGCTGGCCGCCCAGCCGGTGCTGCCGCTGCTGGCGTACGAGCGGATCACCGGCCCGGCGGGGTGGGCGTTGGTGCTCACCGTGGTGGCCGTGCTGGACCTGGCGCTGGCCCGCTCGGTGGTGGTACGCGAACGGCCGGTCCGGCAGGACCTGCCCCCCACCGTGCCGCCGGCGCCCGCCGCACCCCGGCAGCGCGCCGACGAGGACCGGCCGGAGTCGGCGCCGGAGGAGGCCGGTGAGGTGCTCGGCGGCGAGTCGCCCACCGGGCCGGCCGCCGCCGCGCCGGCCCGTCCGGTGCCGTGGCTGCGGGAGCTGACCTGGCTGCTGCACGGGGCCGCGGTCGCGGTCGCCCTGGCGTACGCGGTCACCGCCCTGCTCCGCGCCGCCACCGTGCCGACCGCCGCCGGCGCCGGCGCGGTGCTGCTGCTCGCCGCGCTGGTCGCGCTGGCCGGGACGCTGGTGCTGCGCCGGCCGCCGTTGCCCGACGTGGGCGCCGGCATCCTCACCCTCGCGGTCATCGGCGCGCTCGGCCGGGTCGCGTCGGTGGCCCTGCCCGGGCGTTCGCTGCTGCTGATCGCCGCGGTCATCGCGCTCACCGGGTTCGCCGTCCGGGCCGTACCGGAGGCGGCCCGTCGGGGTCCGCAGCTGGCGTCCGCGGTGGCGCTCACGGTCAGCGGCCTGGTGGTCGCCGGCGGCGCGCTGCGCGCCGGGCTGGCCCCGGTCCGGGCGGCGCTGCCCGCCTGGTCGGCCGACCTCGGCGGGTGGCACGCCGAGCTGGCCCGCGCGGTCGGACCGACGGGCTGGCAGCTCGCCGCCGCCGCGCTGCTGCTCACCGTCGCCGCCGTGGTCGCGCTGCCGCCGGAGATCCGCCGGGAGTTCGCGGTGGTCGGCGCGGCGCTCACCGCGCTGGCGGTGCCGGCCTCGCTCGGCCTGGGCTGGGCCGCGGCCTGCTGGCCGATGCTGCTCACCGCCGTCGCGATCGGGGTGCTCGGGCTCACCGCCGGCACCGAGCGCGCCGCCGTGGCGCACGCGGTGACCGCCGCCGGGCTCGGCCTGGTCGGGGCCGGGGCCGCGCTCGCCCGCCCCGCGCTCACCGCCGCCGCGCTGACGCTCCTCTTCCTGGCCGGGGCGCTGGTGTCGCTCGCGCCGCGGGTGCGCCTGGCCGCCGCCGCGACGGACCGGGTCTGCGCCTGGGCGGCCGGCGGCGCGGCGTTCGCGCTGCCCGGCGCGGTGGCCGCGTTCGTCGCCGCCACCGTGCCGACCCCGCCGGCGCCCACCCCGGCGAACCTCCGCGAGATCACCGTTCCGATCCTCGCCGCGAGCTTCCTCGCGGTCTGCGTGACGCTCGGCTACGCCGCCCTGGTCCAGGTGGCGCAGCGGCAGCTGAGCATGCCGCACGCGCTCGGCACCGTGCTCGGCGCGGTCGCCGTCGCCGCCGCCGGGTTCGGCGCGCCCGGCGCCACCTCGGCGGACGCCTGGGTGGGTGGTCTGCTGCTGATCTCGGCCGCGCTGCTGGCGCTGGCCCCGCGGATCGACGCCGGCCGCCGCGCCGACATGTCGCTGGACGGCTCGGACCTGGCCCTGGCCGCGATCACGGTGGCGCTGGTGGCCACGCTGGCCCGGATCGCCGCGGTCCTCGCGCCGGGCGGTCAGCTCGTGGTGGCCGCCGCGCTGGTGCTGCTGGTGGCGGTCGCCGCCCGGGCGCTGCCGGAGGAGTGGCGGCGCGGTCCGATCCTCGGCATCGCCGCCGGGGGCACGCTGATCGGCCTGATCGCCGCCTGGAGCGCGCTGCGCGGCGGGCTCGGTGTGCTGGCCACCCCCGGCCCGATCTGGGCCGGTGACCTGAGCGGCTGGCCGGCGGCGCCGACCGGCGGGTCCACCTGGCAGGCGCCGGTCGCGCTGGCGCTGCTCGCGGTCACCGCCGCCATCCTCCTGCCACCGCCCTGGAAGTACGACGTGTCGGGCGCGGCCGCGGTGCTCGCCACGGTGGGCGCGCCGGCCGCGTTCGACCTGCCCTGGTGGTCGCCGGTGCTGGTGGGCGCCATGGTGGCCACCGTCTTCGGGATGGCCGCCGCGGCCGCGGCGGATCCGCGGGCCGCGCTGTCCCGGGCCACCGTGGCCGGCGTGGTGGCGTTGCACGCGGCCGGCGCCGGGCTGGTCCGCCCCTGGACCACCGCGCTGGCGCTGGGCAGCATCGCGTTGATCGGGGTGACGGTGGCCGCGCTGGCTCGCACGCTCGCGCCGATGCTGGTGGAGGACATCCGCGCCGAGGGTATGCCGCCGCATCTGGTGCAGGTGGGCGGTGCGGGCGCCGGGGCGGCGCTGCTGGCCCTTCCCGGCGCGGTGGCCGCCCTGTCCGCCGAGTTCGGCCGCCCGCCGCAGGTGGTCCTCACCTCCGCCCTGGCCGCCGCCAGCATCGGCCTGGCCGTGGTCGCGGCGGTACGCCGGCAGGTGCCGCAGTACCTTCCGTACGCCAGCGTCGCCGTGGTCGGCGCGGCCACCGTGACCGCGGCGGCCGCTCTGCTCGTGCGCCTGCCCGCCGGTGTGTTCGCCGCCGCCGCGGCGCTGCTCGGCGTGCTCGCCGAACTGGTCCGGGCGGCCACCGTCCCGCCGGTCGGCTCGGCCCGCCCGGTGCGCCGCTGGTCCGTGCTGTTCGACGGGGCGCTGCGCCGGGACCCGGGCGACCGCACGGAGCTGCGCTGGCGGGTCAGCCCGGCGGCCGGGGCGCTCGCCGCGGCGGCGCTGCCCACCGCGCTGGCCCTGGCCACGCTGGCGCCGTCGCTGGTGGTGGCGTTGTTCTCGCCGTTCGCGGCGCTGGGCCGGGTGTGGCAGGGGCCGCCGCCGGAGTTGCTCACCCCGCCGCCGGACGCCGTGGACCCCACCCATGTGCTCACCGCGCTGCTGCTCACCGCCACGGCGGCGCTGGCCGCGACCGGGTTCAGCGGCGGTCGCCGGTCCCGGGCGGTGCCGGTGGTCCTGCCCGGCGCCGCCCTCACCCTGCTGATCACGCCGGTGGCGCTGGGCCGGGGCTGGCCGGTGACCACGCTGGCCGCGCTGGCCGTCTTCACCATCTCCATGCTCGGGCTGGCGCTGACCCCACCGCCGCCGTTGGTGGAGCCGGCCAGGTCGATTCGGGTCGCCCGGGTGCTGGTCTTCGCGATCGGGCTCGCCGCCGGGGGCGCGGGGCTCTGCGGCAGCCTCGCCACCCGCGACCTGACCCTGTTCACGCTGGGCGGCGCCGTCGGCGTGGGCATCGTGGCCGCGCTGTTCGGCACCACCCAGCGGGCCCGCATCCTCGGCTGGTTGTTCGGCTCGCTGATGGCCCAGCTCTTCGCGCTCACGCTCGGGCTGGTGGTGGGGCTCGCCGCGGTCTGGTCCGCCTTCGGGGTGCTCGCGGTCGGCGCCGCGTTGCAGGTCTTCGCCGCCACGCTGCCCCGGTTGCGCCGGCCGGAGGCGTACCGGGAGGCGGCCACCGTCGAGTGGAGCGGTTACGGGGCGGCCCTCATCGCGCTGGCGCTGGCGTACGACTCGCCCCGGCACATCGCCGCGCTGCTGGCCGCGTGGGGCGCGGTGCTCGGGGTGGCGGCCAGCCGTCCGGGCCGCCGTCCGATGGAGCGCAACCTGCTGTTCTGGGCGGTGGTGGCCTGCGAGATCAGCGCCTGGTGGATCCTGATGCGGGTGGCCGACGTGGCGCTCCCGGAGGCGTACACGCTGCCGTTCGCGGCACTCGCGTTGCTGGTCGGGGTGCTGCAACTGCGTCACCGGCCCGACCTGTCGAGCTGGGTGGCGTACGGACCGGCCCTGGTGACCGCGTTCCTGCCGACGCTGGCGATCGTGATCGCGACCGACTCCAGCATGCTGCGTCAGGTGCTGCTGCTGCTCGGCGCCGTGGCGGTGCTGATCTTCGGTTCGACGAGCCGACAGCAGGCGCCGGTGATCGTGGGCGCGACGGTCACCGCGATCGCCGCGGTGCACGCGTTGTTCAGCCTCGGCCCGTGGCTGGTGCTGATCCCGGTCGGCATCGTCCTGCTGGTGCTGGGCGCGAGCAACGAGCGTCGCCGGCGGGCCCAGGAGCGCCTGCAGACAGCGCTGCGCGGCATGCGCTGACCTCGCCGCCTGTGCGCCGCGACGAACGGTCGCCGACGGCGACACCCGCAGTGTTACGCAGAGTGACAGCGCCGCATCAGGCCAGCGAGGCGCGCAGCGCGGCTTCCTTCTCGGCGACCAGGTCCTCCAGGCTCGCCTGGTAGGCGGCCATCCGGTCCCGCAACGCCGGGTCGGAGGCGCCCAGGATCCGGACGGCGAGCAGGCCGGCGTTGCGGGCGTTGCCGATCGACACCGTGGCGACCGGCACGCCGGCCGGCATCTGCACGATGGACAGCAGCGAGTCCATCCCGTCCAGGTGCTTGAGCGGCACCGGCACCCCGATCACCGGCAGCGGGGTGACCGAGGCGACCATGCCGGGCAGGTGCGCCGCCCCACCCGCGCCCGCGATGATCACGCGGACGCCGCGACCGGCGGCGGACCGGCCGTACTCGATCATCTTGAGCGGGGTGCGGTGCGCCGAGACCACGCCCACCTCGTGCGGCACGCCGAACTCGTCCAGCGCCTCGGCGGCGGCCCGCATGGTCGGCCAGTCCGAGTCGCTGCCCATGATCAGCCCGACGGTGCTCATTGGGTCCCTTCCTGGAGCCAGCGGGCGGCCCGCGCGGCCCGGGCCCGTACGTCGGCCAGGTCGGTGCCGAGCACCGTGACGTGACCGATCTTGCGGCCCGGACGGACCTGCTTGCCGTAGAGGTGGACCTTGGCGCCGGGCTCGGCGGCGAACAGGTGGTGCAGCCGCTCGTCGATCGACATCCCGCCCGGCTCCCCGCCGAGCACGTTCGCCATCACCACGACCGGCGCGGCGAGCGAGGTGTCCCCCATCGGATAGTCGAGCACCGCCCGCAGGTGCTGCTCGAACTGCGAGGTCCGGGCACCCTCGATGGTCCAGTGCCCCGAGTTGTGCGGGCGCATGGCCAGCTCGTTGACGACCAGACCGGTGGGCGTGTCGAACAGCTCCACCGCGAGCAGCCCGACCACGCCGAGCGCGGTGGCCAGGTCGATGGCGAGCTGCTGCGCCGCGACCGCCCGCTCCTCCGGCAGGTCGGGCGCGGGCGCCAGCACCTCGACGCAGATGCCGTCGCGCTGCACCGTCTCCACCACCGGGTACGCGGCCACCTGGCCGAAGGGCGACCGGGCGACCTGCACGGCCAACTCCCGCCGCAGCGCCACCCGCTCCTCGACCAGCAGCGGGGTGCCGCCGGCGAGCAGTGTCGCGGCCAGCTCGGCGGCCCGGTCGGCGTCGTCCACCATCCAGACGCCGCGCCCGTCGTAGCCGCCCCGGGCGGCCTTGAGCACCACCGGCCACCCGGTCTCCCGGCCGAAGGTCACCAGGTCCGCCGGCGACTCCACCGGCCGCCAGGCCGGGTTGGGCGCGCCCAGCTCGCCGAGGCGCTCCCGCATCACCCGCTTGTCCTGCGCGTGCACCAGCGCCTCGGCCGGCGGGAACAGCTTGACGCCCTCGTCGGTCAGCGCGCGGATGTGGTCGTTGGGCACGTGCTCGTGGTCGAACGTGACCACGTCGCACCCCTTGGCGAACGTGCGCAGGGCGGTCAGGTCGGTGTGGTCGCCGTACTGGACGTCGGCGGCGACCAGCGCCGCGCCGTCGTCGGGAGCGAGCGCCAGCACGCGCAGCGACTGACCGAGGGCGATGGCGGCCTGGTGGGTCATCCGGGCCAACTGGCCGCCACCCACCATGCCCACGACGGGGAGTCCGGTCCGGGAGTCCATAGCGCCGCCAGCCTAACCGGGCCGGCGACACCCCCGGCCGCTGGGCCCGTCCCCGTCCCACGGCCGGGAAACGGGACGGCGACCGGCTCCGGGGCGGGGCACCATGATCCGCATGACGACTCGCCGGATGCTCCGCGCGCTGCCCGTACTGGCCCACGACATGCCGTCCTTCAACCCGTCCGACGTGCCGGCCGAACCCACCGCCCTCTTCGCCGACTGGCTCGCCGCCGCGGTCGACGCCGGGGTCGACGAGCCGCACGCGATGACCGTCTCGACGGTCGACGCCGACGGCGCGCCCGACGCCCGGGTGCTCATCCTCAAGGATCTCGACTCCGCGGGCTGGCACTTCGCCAGCAGCTCGGCCAGCGCGAAGGGACGCCAGCTCGCGCGGAACCCGCGCACCGCGCTCAGCTTCCACTGGCGGGAGCAGGGGCGCCAGGTCCGGGTGCGCGGCACCGCCCGGCCGGCCGACCCGGCCGTGTCCCGGCAGGACTTCCTGGCCCGGCCGGAGGGCTCCCGGATCGCCACCCTGGCCGGCCGGCAGAGCGCCGTCCTCACCGACCGGGCGGAGCTGGACCGGGAACTGGCCGAGGTCCGCGCCCGCCTCGCCGCCGATCCCGACCTGGTCGCCGACACGCACACCGTCTACGTGGTGGCCCCGGAGACGGTCGAGTTCTGGCAGGCCGACCGGGAGCGCCGGCACGTCCGGCTGCGCTACCGCCGGGGCGCAGCCGGCTGGGCGCGGGAGCAGCTCTGGCCGTGACGGCTCAGCCGAGTTGGGCGACCAGGTCCTCGACCGAGGTCACCGGCCGCTGGCAGACGAACCCCCGGCAGACGTACGCGGTGGGCCGCCCGTCGACCAGCGGACGGTCCGCCAGCAGCGGCACACCCGGCTGGTCCGGGGCGCCGGCCACCACCACCGCGCCGGGCGGGGCGTGCCGGCGGGCGGCGGCCACCAGCGGGTCGCCCTCCGGGTCGTCGGTCACCACCGCGATCTCGTACGGCCCGGAGAGCAGCGCCTCGCCGACCGTGGCGGCGTAGCCGGTGAACCGGGCGTGCCGGTCGACGATCGGCGCGACCGTGGACAGGGTCACCTCGGCCGCCTCCCGGTAGCGGGTCTCCCCGGTCAGCGCCGCGTACGCGACCAGCGCCGCGACGACCGCCGAACGGCCGGACGGGGTGGCGTTGTCGGTCGGGTCGGCGGGCCGGGTGACCAGGCGCTCGGCGTCGTCGGCGGTGTCGTAGAAGCCGCCGTCGGCGGACGCGAACCGGGCCAGTGCCACGTCGAGCAGCTGCCCGGCCAACGTCAGCCAGCGTCCCTCGCCGGTGAGCTGGTGCAGCGCGCAGAACGCCTCCGCGACGCAGCCGTAGTCCTCCAGCACCCCGGCCGGCTCGCCGACGACCTTGTCCCGGGAGACCCGGCGCAGGCGGCCGTCGACCAGGTGCACGGCGGCCAGGTGCTCGGCGGCGTCGCGCATGGCCCCGTCGGCGACGATGACCACACCCTCCATCAGGTTCGCGTCCTCGTCCTCCCGGGACGAGTAGAGCGCGGCGACCTGCTGGAACTCGGCGAGCGCGGTGATCGCCAGCCCGTTCCAGGCGGCCACCACCTTGTCGTCGCGGGCCGGCTGGGGCCGGGTGTCGCGGGCGGCCAGCAGCCGGCCCACCACGTCCTGCCAGCGGGCCCGGACCGCCGGGTC
The DNA here is from genome assembly GCF_002573675.1 of Micromonospora sp. WMMA1996. Taxonomy (NCBI): domain Bacteria; kingdom Bacillati; phylum Actinomycetota; class Actinomycetes; order Micromonosporales; family Micromonosporaceae; genus Micromonospora; species Micromonospora sp. WMMA1996. The sequence goes on from NZ_PDHU01000001.1 coordinate 482,239, forward strand.
GGCGTCGTCGACGTCGCGGGCCAGGCGCAGGACGCTGGCGCCGTGCTCGAACGTGCCGTCGGCGGTGACCTCGAAGAGGTCGGCGGCGAACCGACCGTCGGACTCCCCCAGCACCTCGACCAGCTGCGCCGGCGTCCAGACGTAGGTGAGTCCCTCGACGCCCTCGGTGTCCGCGTCCAGCGCGGAGGCGAAGCCCTCACCGGGTCGGTGCAGCTCGTCGGCGAGGAAGCGGGCGGTGTCCCGGGCGACCCGGCGGGCCAGCCGGTCGCCGGTCAGCCGCCAGAGCTGGGTGTAGACACGCAGCAGCAGCGCGTTGTCGTAGAGCATCTTCTCGAAGTGCGGCACGGTCCAGTGGCCGTCCACCGAGTAGCGGGCGAAGCCCCCGGCCAGCTGGTCGTTGAGGCCGCCCCGGGCCATGGCCTCGCAGGTGTGCCGGACGATCTCCAGGCTCCGCGCAGACCCGGTACGGCGATGGTGCCGCAGCAGGAAGAGCAGGTTCATGTGCGGCGGGAACTTCGGCGCGCCGCCGAAACCGCCGTTCGTCTCGTCGTACTCCTGGGCGAGCTGGCCGGCGGCGCCGTCGAGCAGCTCGGCGGTGAGCGGGGCGGTCACGCCACCGACGGCCTGGGCGCCGCCGATCGCCTCGACCACGGCGGCGCCCTGCCGCAGCACCGCCTCGCGCTGGTCCCGCCAGGCTGCGGCCACCGAGCCGAGCAGCCGGACGAAGTTGGCCCGGGGGAAGTAGGTGCCGCAGAAGAACGGGGTGCCGTCCGGGGTGGCGAACACCGTCATCGGCCAGCCGCCCTGGCCGGTCATGGCCTGGGTGGCGGTCATGTAGACGGCGTCGACGTCGGGGCGCTCCTCCCGGTCGACCTTGACGCAGACGAAGTCGTCGTTCATGAGCCGGGCCACGGCCTCGTTCTCGAACGACTCGTGGGCCATCACGTGGCACCAGTGGCAGGCCGCGTAGCCGACCGAGATCAGCACCGGCACGTCGCGGCGCTTCGCCTCGGCGAACGCCTCGTCGCACCAGGGCCACCAGTCGACCGGGTTGTCGGCGTGCTGGAGCAGGTAGGGCGAGGTGGCCTCGGCGAGTCGGTTCACCACCCGACCCTATCCGCCGCGCCGGAGGGCCGCCCCCGGACCGGTCGGAGCCACGAGCCGTCCTTCCACTATTCACCTTTGTCTATTTGAATCGGCGCATGGCCGGCGTCGTCCACCGCCGGCGCGTCCGAAGGAGACGGTCCATGCGCAGACTCCCCGCCCTGCTCACCCTCGCCGCCCTCACCGGAGCCCTGCTGGCCCCCGGGACCGCGTCCGCCGAGGTCCCGCCGCAGACCCGGTGGTTCGCCACCACCGGCGTCGGCATCCACAACACGTACGAGCGCGGCACCTACACCTACCTGGCCCAGGCGCTCGACGCCCGGCCCGGGCTGATCGAGCTGGACGTCTGGCCGGACGTGCTGACCCGGCAGTGGCGGGTCAGCCACAGCAACCCGCTGGGCAACGACAACAACTGCGTCGCCGCCACCAGCGCCGCCCAGCTCTACACCGGCACCCGCAACAAGAACCTGGAGCACTGCCTGGACGACATCCGGCTCTGGCTGGGCGCCCACCCCGACGCCGGCCCGCTCATCCTCAAGCTGGAACTCAAGACCGGCTTCAGCGGCCGTACCGGCCAGGGGCCGGCCCAGCTCGACGCGGTGCTCGCCGCGCGGCTCGGCGACCGGGTGTTCCGCCCGGCCGACCTGCTCGGCGGCCACCCCAGCCTGGACGCCGCCGCCCGCGCCGACGCCTGGCCCACCCGCGCGCAGCTCGCCGGCAGGGTGATCGTGGAGCTGATCCCCGGCACCGTCGAGGAGGGCAACCCGACCGACACGCTCTGGACCGACGTCGAGTACGCCCGCCACCTGAACGGCCTGGCGGCGGCCGGCACGCTGGGCAGCGCCCGGGCGTTCCCGGCGGTGCACCGGGCCCAGGCCGGCGACCCCCGGACCCGGTACGCGGACCCGGCCCTGCGCCAGTGGTTCGTGCTCTTCGACGGCGACGCCTCGGCGTACGTCGCCGGCGGCGTCGACACCACCTGGTACGCCGCGAACCACTACCTGCTGGTGATGACCGACGCGCAGAACGTCCCGCCGGCGGTCGGCAGCGGCGACGCCGACGCGGCGGCGGCCCGGGTCGCCCAGCTGGCCCGCGCCCACGCCAGCATCGCCTCGGCCGACTGGGCCACGCTGCCCGCCGTCCTCGACGACGTGCTGCCCCGAGGCTGAGCGCGCCCCCGCGCCGTCGGGCCCGCCCGGCGGCGCGGACCGCTCAGGAGGCGCCGTCGGCGCGCAGCGGGAAGACGTTGCCCCGCGCGGTGTCGCGCAGCGACCCCAGCACCGCCCCGATCTTGTCCGCCGGCATCGGCTTGAAGAAGTGGTAGCCCTGCGCGGCGGTGCATCCCAGTTCGACCAGCGCGGTGCGCTGCTCGGCGGTCTCCACCCCCTCGGCCACCACCCGCAGCCCCAGCTCGTGGGCGAGCCCGACCGTGGTCCGGACGATCGCCGCCGCCTCCGGCGAGTCGGCCATCCGGATGACGAAGGACCGGTCCACCTTCAGCTCGTCCACCGGGATCCGGGTGAGGAACGTCAACGAGGAGAAACCGGTGCCGAAGTCGTCGACCGCGAGCTGCACGCCCATCGCCCGCAGTGTCGCCAGCACCTCGTCGATGATCTCCAGCTCGCTCATCACGACGGTCTCGGTGATCTCCAGGACCAGCCGGTGCGGCGGCACCTGGTGCCGCCGCAGCGCCTCCTCGATCTCGGCGGGCAGCCGCGGGTCGAGCAGGCTGCGGGCGGACAGGTTCACCGAGATCGGGACGTCCAGCCCCTCCCGCGCCCAGCCGGCGGCCACCTCCAGCGCCTTGTCCAACACGTAGCGGGTGAAGCTGCCGAGCTGCTCGCTGTTCTCCACCGGGCGGATGAAGTCGGCCGGGCCGAGCCAGCCCCGGCGCGGGTGCCGCCACCGGATCAACGCCTCCACCCCGGTCGGCCCGCCGGTGGCCAGGTCCACCGCCGGTTGCAGCGCCAGCACCAGCTGGTCGTCGGTGGCCAGCGCCTCCCGCAGCTCCGCGAGCAACGCCAGGTGGTCGGTGCTCGCCGCGTCGCGGGAGCTGTCGTACGCGGCGACGCTGCCGCCACCCTCCTTCGCCTGGTACATGGCGATGTCGGCGCGCCGCAACAGCTCGGTCAGGTCGGCGACGCCGGCGTCGGCCACCACCACGCCGACCGCCACCTCGATCGACATCCGCACCCCGGCCACCTCGGTCGGCGCGGCGAGCCGCTCGGCGACCTCCCGGGCCTGGCGCACCGCGTACGCCAGCGGGGCCGTCCGGTCCTCGACCACCGGGACCGAGGTGAGCAGCAGGGCGAACTCGTCGCCGCCGAGCCGCCCGAGCAGGTCCCCCGGCCGGGTCAGCGCGGCCAGCCGGTTGGCGGTGAGCCGCAGCAGCTGGTCGCCCGCCGAGTGGCCGAGCGTGTCGTTGACCTCCTTGAACTGGTTCACGTCCAGCAGCAGCAGGGCCACCGGGTGGTCGTGCGCCCGCTGCCGCAGCGCCTGGTCGCCGCGGGTGAGCAGCGCGGCCCGGTTGAGCAGGCCGGTGAGCTGGTCGTGCACCGCGTCGTACGACGAGCGGGCGGTGACCAGCCGCAGCTCACGGTGGGTCGCGGCGTCGTGCAGGGCGGCGGCCAGGGCGTCGGAGAAGGCGGCCACGCCGTCCTGTTCCCGGGCGGTGGGCGGGGCGGACCGGGCGAAGCGCACCCGCAGCCGCCCCACCTCGGCGGGGCCGACGGCGAGCCGCCGGACCAGCTCGTGTTCGCCCGAGCCGCGATCCGCCGGGGGCTCCACCTCCCGGTCCCGCACCTGCCCACCGAGGTCGGCCCGGTACCGGCGCCAGCGCCCGTCGCCGCGGGCCACGTCGACCTCGACCAGCTCGGCCCCGAACAGGGTGAGGGCGCCGGTCACGGCGGCGGTCGCCACGCCGCGTTCGTCGAGCTGGTTGAGAGCGGCGGTGGCCTCGGCGAAGGCCCGCCAGGTCCGGCGCTCCTCGTCGGCCCGGAGCCGGTGCCGGTAGGTCTGCTGCAACAACCACAGCGGCGGCGGCAAAAGCAGCAACCAGCGCGGGTCGAGTTCCAGCATCGCGACCACCACCAGGCCCACCGCGACGTTGCCGATGAACATGAGCAGCTTGCCGCGGAGCGCGGCGAGCAGCGGCGGCCCGATCGGGATGCCGTGCCGCAGCGCGAGCGTGGCGGCGCCCAGCCAGGCGGTGGTGAGCAGGTAGGTCACCGCGCCCGCGCTCAGCGCGAGGGCCAGTTCGGGGGTGGGCGCGGCGAGCAGCGGCCGGCCGAGGGCGCTCGCGACCGCCGCGGCCAGCGCCGTGGCGGCGGTGAGCGAGGTGGCGATGCGCACCAGCTCCAGCACCGGTCGGCGGTCCGCGACCACTGACATCGTGGTCCAGGCGGCACCGGCGCCGAGCAGCGCGGCGGCCGGCAGCCAGCCGGCGGGGACCAGCCAGAGGCAGACGAGGAGCGCGGCCTCGCCCCAGGTGATGCTGACCATGCCCGACGGGGCCCGGAACCGGAGCCGGGCGAGCTGGGCCACAGCGAACGCGACGGTGGCGAGGCCGAACCGGGCCGGCCCGGGCAGGGGGTCGTCCACCGGCAGGTGTGCCGGTACGGCGAGGCCGAGCACCGCGGCCAGCAGCGCGGTGACCGCGACCGCGACGGTCAGCAGCACGACGCTCACCGGGGTGCCCCGCAGGCCGAGCCGATCGGGTGGCCGGTCGGCCGGTTCGGAGGTCACGGACCCGCCCCGTCGGCGGGTGCGACCGGGACACGGTCGGGGCCCGTTGCTGCCCTCGACATCGGCGCCCCCCTTCCGCGCAGGGTCCGGGGCCTGACGGTCCCCCCGGCGGAAGGCTAAGCCAAAGCCGGTGGCCGCAACAGGGGGCGACCACCGGCTGGGGCGTGATTCATGCGGTGTTCAGCTGTTTCGGCGCTGCTGGGGGCCGTTGGGAGCACTCGTCGGTGAATCCTGCTCGACGGCCCCGTCTGTCGGATCGACGACTGCCGAGTCGACCCGGCCCGGCTCGCCCTGCCGCGGGAAGCGGTCGGGCAGGCGGCGCAGGCGGGCGTTCATGTTGCGGATGAGCAGGACGGTGACGGTGGCCAGCGCGACGATGAGGAAGAGGCCCATCGGGCCGGCAAGACCACCCGTGCGGGTGTCACCGAAGTTGTTCTCCGCGAGCACCTGGGCGGTGGTCAGCATGGTGTTCCTCCGATGTGCGGCTGACGACCAGGGTAGCCCGCGCCGATGTCAGTGGGCACGGCACGTCTCGCGCACCCCGGCGAAGAGGTCGGACTCGGGGAGCGGGCTGTCCACCAGCGAGCGGGCGAGCTGGAAGTCCTCCGTCGGCCAGGCGCGCTGCTGGAGATCCATCGGCACCTGGAACCAGAACCCGTCCGGGTCGATCTGGGTGGCGTGGGCGCGCAGCGCGTCGTCGCGGACCGGGAAGTAGGCGGCGCAGTCGACCCGGGTGGTGATGCGCTCCCCCTTGTCGGGGCGCTCCTCCCAGCGCTTCATCCACTCGCCGTAGGGCGACTCCAGGCCCGCGGCGAGCATCGCCTCGTGCAGGCCCATGATCTTGGCCCGGGAGAAGCCCACGTCGTAGTAGAGCTTCAGCGGTTGCCACGGCTCGCCCAGCTCCGGGTGGCGCTCCGGGTCGCCGGCCGCCTCGAACGCCGCCACGGTGACCTTGTGGGTCATGATGTGGTCCGGGTGCGGGTAGCCGCCCTCCTCGTCGTACGTGGTGACCACGTGCGGGCGGAACTGGCGCATCAGCCGCACCAGCGGCGCGGCGGCGACCTCCACCTCCTGCAGCGCGAAGCAGCCCTCGGGCAGCGGCGGCAGCGGGTCGCCCTCGGGCAGACCGGAGTCGACGAAGCCGAGCCAGGCCTGCTCGACGCCGAGGACGGCGCGGGCGGCGTCCATCTCGGCGCGACGGATGTCGCCGATGTTGGCCCACACGTCGGGGCGGTCCATCTTGGGGTTCAGCACGCTGCCCCGCTCGCCACCGGTGCAGGTGACGACCAGGACATCCACCCCCTCGGCGACGTATTTCGCCATGGTGGCGGCGCCCTTGCTCGACTCGTCGTCGGGATGGGCGTGCACCGCCATGAGACGCAGCTGTTCTGCCACCTTCGGCGCTCCTCGTCTGTGCCGGCCGGACGACCCGCCCAGGGCCGACCGGCTGACCTGCCGGAATCTCCCCCCGCGCCCGCGAAAGCCCCCGTGCTGGCACGTCGGGACCGCTGCCGGAGTGGCCGGGACCACCCTGGCCGGTCGAGGCCGACCTGCCATCCTTGACTCAGCGCCGGGCTGGGAAGATGGACCTAGCCATTCTTGCCGATGCCGCCGACAACAACGCCAGGAGATACCCGCCGGTGAGCGAGACGCACGCCACAGTCACACCGGGTACGCCGGTCTTCCCGCCCGGCCGGTACGGCCGACGCCGGGAGCCGGGCCGCCGCCGACCGCTCCTGCTCGCCCTGACGGTGACCGTCCTGCTGGCCGTCCTCGGGCTGGCCGCCGCGAAGCTCTACAGCCAGTACGGCGACCCCGAGTACCAGGGCGAGATGATCAGCTACACCGGGATCACCGACTCCCGCGTGGTGGTCGACTTCCGGGTCACCGTGCCACCCGGCGGCTCGGCGACCTGCCTGCTGCGGGCCCGCTCGCACGACGGCGCCGAGGTGGGCCACGTCGAGGCCACCGTGACCGCCGAGTCCGGCCAGCGGCACGTCCGAGCCCGACAGGAGGTGCCCACCAGCGCCCGGCCGTTCATCGGCGAGGTGCTGCGCTGCCGACCGACCGGCTGAGCCGGAGCACCGGCGAGCTGCCGGAACACGCGTACCCCGGGTCCCGCGGCCGGCACCCGGGGTGATCGACCACACCTCGACCGGCACCGCACTGGTAACTTGGTAGTTCACCTGTCAGCCAGTCCGCACCAACCGAGGAGATCGCCTGTGTCCACCAACGGAAACGAGGCGCCCGCCACCTGGCTGTCCCAGGACGCTTACGACCGCCTGCAGGCCGAGCTCGACGAGATGATCGCCAACCGGCCGGTCATCGCCGCCGAGATCAACGCCCGGCGCGAGGAGGGCGACCTGCGGGAGAACGGTGGCTACCACGCCGCTCGCGAGGAGCAGGGCAAGGCCGAGGGGCGCATCCTCTACCTCAAGGAGCTGCTGCGCACCGCCAAGGTCGGTGAGGCTCCGGCCGCCGACGTGGTCTCGCCCGGCATGGTCGTCACCATCTACTTCGACGACGACGCCGACGACACCGAGACGTTCCTGCTCGGCTCCCGGGAGATCGCCTCCACCACCGACCTCACCGTCTACAGCCCCGAGTCCGCGCTCGGCAAGGCGATCCTCGGCGGCAAGGCGGGCCAGACCTGCACCTACACGGCCCCCAGCGGCGCCGACATCAAGGTGACCGTCGTGTCCTTCGAGCCCTACTCGGGCTGACCGCCCTCCGGACCCGCGCCGGACGGCTCGGGTCCCGACCCGACCGAGGCTGACAGGCTCCTCGGGCCCCGAGCCACACCCACCCGTTCGCCCCGACCGGATCATCCGGCCGGGGCGTTCGCGGTTCACCCCTCGCCGGCGAAGACGACCTGATAGCCGCTGGCCCGCAGCGCGCTGATCAGCGTGTCCGAGTGCTCCACCCCACGGGTCTCCACGGACAGCGCCACCTCCACCTCGCCCAGCCGCAGGTGCGGGTTGGCCCGCTGGTGCACCACGTCCACCACGTTGGCCCGGTGCTCGGCGATCTCGCCGAGCAGCGAGGCGAGCTGACCGGGCCGGTCCACGCACCGCACGGTGATCCGCAGGAAGCGGCCGGCCGCGGCCAGGCCGTGCTCGATCACCCGCAGCATCAGCAGCGGGTCGATGTTGCCGCCGGAGAGGACCGCGACCACCGGCGGGGTCACCTCCACCGCGCCGGCCAGGAGCGCCGCCACACCGACCGCCCCGGCCGGCTCCACCACCTGCTTGCCGCGCTCCAGCAGCATCAGCAGCGCGCGGGAGATGTCCTCCTCGGAGACCGTGACCACGTCGTCGACGAGCTTGCGGACGTGGGTGAACGTCAGCTCACCGGGCCGCCCGACGGCGATCCCGTCGGCGATCGTCGCGAACGAGGGCAGCCGGACCGGCTCGCCGGCCCGCAGTGAGGGCGGGAAGGCGGCGGCGCTCGCCGCCTGCACCCCGATCACCCGTACGTCGGGACGCAGCGCCTTGGCCGCCACCGCCATGCCCGACACCAGCCCGCCACCGCCCACCCCGGTCACGATGGTGCGCACGTCCGGGCACTGTTCGAGCAGCTCCAGCGCCACCGTGCCCTGACCGGCGATGACGTCCGGGTGGTCGAACGGGTGGATGAACACCGCACCGGTCCGCTCGGCGAAGGTCTGGGCCGCGATCAGCGACTCGTCCACCGTGTTGCCGACCAGCTCGATCTGCGCGCCGTACCCCTTGGTCGCGGCGACCTTCGGCAGCGGCGCGTTCACCGGCATGAAGACGGTGGCGTGCGTGCCGACCAGACCGGCGGCGAGCGCCACCCCCTGGGCGTGGTTGCCGGCGCTGGCCGCCACCACGCCCCGGGCCCGCTCGTCGGCGGAGAGCCGGGAGATCCGCACGTACGCGCCCCGCACCTTGTACGAGCCGGCGCGCTGCATGTTCTCGCACTTGAGCCAGACCGGCCCGCCGAGCGCGGCGCTGAGCGGACGGGACGGCTCCAGCGGCGTGGTGCGGGTGACGCCGGCGAGCAGCTCCCGCGCGGCCTGTACGTCGGCGAGACCGACCAGTTCCGTCATGCCCCGATCGTGCCACCCGGCCCGGCCGGAGGCGGCGGCGACGTCACCGACGGCGCGTCCGGTCCGGCGGCCGCCGGCGCGGGCGCGGCGGAAGCGGACCCGGAACCGGCCACCGGTGCGGGACCCGCGGGCGCGGCCGGCGCGGACGCGGCCGTGCCGGGCGCGGGCCAGCCGGGGTGGCCCGGCCAGGCGGGCACGGCCCGGGCGAGGCGGTCCTGCTGGGCGGCCGAGATCCGGCGGACCAGCACGACGAACGAGATGCCGGCGACCAGGCAGGCCACCGACAGCAGCAGCCGGCCGCCGAGCGCGTCCTGGTAGTAGCGGACGTAGCTGCCGTACTCCACGTCGTTCTGCGGCCACTCGGTCAGCCGCGAGTACCGCTGGTCGTCGCCGCGGCTGACCAAACGGTCGCCGACCGAGAAGACGAGCCAGGCGGCCCACCAGACGCCGACCAGGGCCGGCGTGGTGCGCCGGAGCAGGCTGTCCCGGGCGATGTTCGCGACCACCCGGGCCGGGACCACGAAGCTGGCGAACGGCACCAGCCAGCCGGCGATCGCCCAGCCCGGGCCGAGGCTCGGCAGGGCGCCCGCGAACGCGTCGGTGTTCTTCCGCGCCCGCCAGGTCCAGATGATGACCAGCACCGCCGCGGTCAGGAGGGCCAGCAGGTAGGGCAGCCCGAGCAGCAGTTCGGCGACCGCCGCGCCCAGCAGCAGGTCCCGGTCACCCTGCTCGGCCGCCGTGCGGGCCATCCGCGCGCCGACCAGCGGGAACAGCGCGCCCGGCAGGTAGAGCACGGTGGCCGCGCCGACCGCGACCGCCGCGGCGGTGCCGAGGCCACGGACCGGGTACGTGGGCACGCCGGGCAGCACCGGCGGCTGACCGAACGGCGTACCGCAACGCTGGCAGTCGGGGTCGACCGGGGACGCGACGTCCCCGCAGGTCTGGCAGTGCATCGGGGACCGTCCGGAAGGGTGTGCGCGACAGGGGTGCGCACACGTTAGACGATCATGCGGTGGCCGGCGACCCCGTACCGACCCGGGGATAGCCGGGAGCGTGCCGCGTCCACGGCGCCTGCATCTCGAACTGCCCGGCCACGCCGAGCAGCAGCAGCTCCGAGCCGGGCGGGCCGACGAACTGCACGCCGACCGGCAAACCGTCCGGGCGGCGGCCGACCGGCACCACGATCGACGGCAGGCCGGCGATGTTCCACGGCGCGGCGTACGGGGCGTACCGGATGTTCGTCGACATGTTCGCCAGCCAGGAGCGGCCGGACCAGCCGGCGGCCTGCGGCGGCGGCCCGGCCAGCGCCGGGGTGAGCAGCAGGTCGACCGAGTGGTCGGCGAAGAACTGCACCGACCGCTCGCGCCAGGCCGTCCGGTCGGACTCCCGGACGTACCCCCGGCGCTGCGCCCACTCCCCCAGCGCGACGTGCCGGCGGCTGCGCCGCTGGAGCTGGCGCGGCGCCACCCCGGCGGCCCGCACGTCCGCCGCGGCGGCCGCGAACCAGGTGGCGATGCCCTGGAGGCCGAGCCGGGTCGGGTAGACCGGGTCGGCGGGAACGGTGTCGTGCCCGGCGGCGGCCAGCAGCCGGCCGGCCGCGGCGACCGCGTCCCGGTTCGGCGCGTCCGGCGAGACGCCGCGCACCGGGGAGCGCAGCGACACGCCCACCCGCAGCCGCGGCGGCGGGACCAGCCGGTCCGGCCGGCGGCCGGCCAGCACCGAGAAACCGACCACCGCGTCGGCGACCGTCCCGGTCAGCATGCCGTGCTCGGTGAGGCCGAACCAGTCGTCCGCGCCGAGCTGGCAGGGCACCACACCCCGGCCGGGCTTGAGACCGACCAGGCCGCAGCAGGCCGCCGGGATGCGGATCGAGCCGAGACCGTCGTTGCCGTGGGCCATCGGCACCAGCCCGGCGGCCACCGCGGCGGCCGCGCCGCCGGAGGAGCCGCCGGGGGTACGCGACAGGTCCCACGGGTTACGGGTCACGCCGGTGTCGTCGTCGGTGAGGGCCCACAGGCCCAGCTCCGGCATCCGGGTCACGCCGAGGATCACCGCGCCCGCGCCCCGCAGCCGGCGGACCACCTCGTGGTCGGCCTCCGCCACCTCGGTACGCATCGCGGCCGACCCGTTCCAGGTGGGCAGCCCGGCGACCGGCGTGTTCTCCTTGACCGCGACCGGCACCCCGGCCAGCGGCAGGTCGGCCAGTTCCTCCTGCTCGTCGACCTTCTCCGCCTCGGTGATCGCCTCGCCGCCGCGTACCGTGCGGAACGCGGCCAGCTCGGCGTCGACCCGGGCGGCGTGGTCGAGGTGGTCGGCCACCACCTGCGTGGCGGAGACGTCACCACGGCGGACCGCACGGGCGATCTGCTTCGCGGTCGCCCCGACCCAGGTCGTCGGCAAGATGTCCGGCACTGCCACCCTCCCCGTCCAGCGGTCAGCCCAGCGCCTGCTCCAGATCGGCGAGCAGGTCGTCGACCGTCTCGATGCCGACAGACAGTCGCACGAGATCGCCGGGAACTTCAAGCGGCGAGCCGGCAGCGCTCGCGTGTGTCATCCGGCCCGGGTGCTCGATCAGGGACTCCACGCCGCCGAGCGACTCGGCGAGCACGAACAGCCGGGTGGAGTTGCAGATCTCCACGGCGTGCTCCTCGCCGCCCGCCGCGCGGAACGAGATCATGCCGCCGAACCGGCGCATCTGCTTGGCCGCCACCTCGTGCCCCGGGTGCGACGGCAGGCCCGGGTAGATCACCTGGCCGACCTTCGCGTGCCCGTCCAGGTAGGCCGCGATCCGCTCGGCGTTGTCGCAGTGCCGGTCCATCCGTACCCCGAGGGTCTTGATGCCGCGCAGGGTGAGCCACGCGTCGAACGGACCGTTGACGGCGCCCATCGCGTTCTGGTGGTAGCGCAGTTCCTCGCCGAGGGTGCGGTCCGCGGCGACCAGCGCGCCACCGACCACGTCGGAGTGTCCGCCGACGTACTTGGTGGTGGAGTGCACCACCACGTCCGCGCCGAACGCGATCGGCTGCTGCAGGTACGGCGAGGCGAACGTGTTGTCGACCACCAGCAGCGCGCCGGCGTCGTGCGCCACGGCGGCCAGGGCGGCGATGTCGGCGATGCCGAGCAGCGGGTTGGTGGGCGTCTCCACCCAGACGATCTTCGTGGTGCCGGGGCGGATCGCGGCGCGGACCGCGTCCGGGTCGGAGACCCTGGCCGGGGTGTACGCCAGACCCCACCGCTCGGCCACCTTGGCGAAGAGCCGGTAGGTGCCGCCGTACGCGTCGTCCGGGATGACCACGTGGTCGCCCGGCTTGCACACGGTGCGCAGCAGGGTGTCCTCGGCGGCCAGGCCGCTGGCGAAGGCGAGCCCCACCGGGCCGCCCTCCAGCGCGGCCAGGCACTCCTGCAGCGCGTCCCGGGTGGGGTTGCCGGAGCGGCTGTACTCGTAGCCCTCGCGCGGTGCGCCGACGGCGTCCTGGGCGTAGGTGCTGGTCTGGTAGATCGGCGGGATCACCGCACCGGTGCGGGCCTCGGGGTCCTGACCGGCGTGGATGGCGAGCGTCTCGAAGCCGTGACTCATTCCAGGAAGGCTAGTCCCTGGGGCCCGCCCCGGTCGGGAATGTCCCCGCCGCGGTGACCCGCCCCGCTTTCCCTGGAACGGCGGAGCGGGGCGGTGCCGTCCCGTGCGGCCGGCCGGGCACTACCCTGCCGGGATGGACGGGTGCGTGTTCTGCGGGATCGTGACAGGCGGGGTGCCCGCGTTCCGGGTCGCCGACGAGCCGGACGGAGTCGCCTTCCTGGACACCCGGCCGGTGTTCAAGGGGCACGTGCTGGTGGTGCCCCGCCCCCATCTGGTCGCGCTGGCGGACCTGCCCGCCGACGCGCTGCCCGGCTACTTCCGCTTCGTGCGGCGCATCGCGGTGGCGGTGGAGACGGGTCTCGGGGCCGGTGGGACGTTCGTGGCGATGAACAACAAGGTGTCCCAGTCCGTCCCGCACCTGCACACCCACGTGGTGCCCCGGACGAAGGGGGACGGCCTGCGCGGCTTCTTCTGGCCGCGCACCCGCTACGCCGACGACGACGAGGCCCAGGGGTACGCCGACCGGGTGGCCGCCGCGCTGCCCGCCACGTGACACAACCACCGGACGCCATTCGCATTCACCGCACATTCGCCGCTCGGAACCAGCCGCGAGAATTGTGAGCCCCAGTTCCGAGAAATTGTCGCGGAAAACAAATCGTATTCGTTGTCCATCTGATGACTGAGCAAATGCGGAATGGCGATCAAATGGCAGAGTGCGTTCTGCCGAGTGAGGGACGACCGGTCCCGGCCGGCATCTGGAGCAGGGAGAGCAGATGTCACGAAGAATGGCGGTGGCAGCGGTCGCGCTGACCAGCGTTGCGGCGCTGGCGCCACTGTCGCCCGCCGCGTACGCCGGCCCGTCCACCGAGGACGCCGGGCGGGCCGCCCGGACGGCGGCGACGACCGTCCGCCCGGAAGGGGCCCTGAAGCAGTCGACGGCGACCCCGCAGCAGATGGCGGATCTCGACCGGCGCCACCGCGAGCAGCGCGAACGGATCGCCGCCGCGCAACCCCGGCCGGCCGGCGGTGAGGTCGACGCGGCCGAGCGCGCGAAGCCGGTCCGCCAGACCGAGGCGGGCGGCGAGTTCAGCGCCCAGGCGCTGTTGATCCGACGCAACAACGCCAACACGCGGGCCTCGCAGGTGAGCAGCACGCTGGGCGAGACCGCCGCGGCCAACGACGGCTCCTCGGTCTTCTACACCGGCAACACCTACGCCTCGTACTCCACCAACGACGGCAGCACCTGGACCGGCGTCGGCCTGCCGGCCGGACCGGCCGACGCGCCCAACGCGTGTTGCGACCAGGACGTCGTGCGGGCCCACAACACCGACCGGATCTTCAGCATCCTGCTCTACACGAACGCCGCTCTGAACAACGGCGGAGTGCGCATCTTCGTTCGCGACAATCCGGCCAGCGCACCGTTGTGCACCTATTACATCGACCCGGGCGGGGCCGCCGACGACGTGCTCCCGGACTACCCGCACATCGGGGTGAGCGCCAACGCGCTCTACCTGACCACCCAGAACCAGCGGGCCGGTTCCTGGATCGGTTCGCAGATCAGACGGTTCAACCTCGCGCAGATGTCCGCCTGCACCACGGCCACCACCAACACCCTCACCCACGTCGGCTCGGTCGGGCAGCGGGTCTTCACCCCCGTCGAGGGTGCCCAGAACTCGACCACCATGTACTTCGGGGCGATCGAGAGCACCACGTCGTTCCGCATCTTCAGCTGGGCGGAGTCGAGCGCGTCGGTGCCGCAGACGGTGCGCACGATCAGTGCGTCCAACTTCAGCAACCCGGACTGTCGGGGCGGAACCGGCAACTTCGACTTCATCGAACGCTCCACCTCCTGGACCGCGGCCGGCTTCCGGATGCGCGGGGCGCTGCACGGCTCCCGGGTCACCTGGTACTGGCACTCCGCACCGACCGGCGGGATCACCCAGGGACACGTCCGGGCGGCGTCCTTCCGCACCTCCGACCTGACGCTGGTCGAGCAGCCGCACATCTGGAACGCCGGGCTCTGCTTCGGCTACCCCGTGGTGAGCGGCAACGTCTTCGGCGACCTGGGGATCTCCATCGCCGCAGGCGGCGCGGCGGGCGGTGGTGGCGCAGCGGCGCAGGGTTACGTGGGAGTCGACGACACCCCGGGAGACCCGATCGCCTTCGGGACCGTGATCCTGACCGCCTCCGGCACCCACAACCGCACCGACGGCCGGTACGGCGACTACTTCACCGTCCGCACCAACGCCAAGTGCCGGCAGACCTGGGTCGGCACCAACTACGCGCTGTCCGGGGGGAACACCACCTCCGCGCACGTCAACGCGCGGTACGTCGAGTTCGGCAGCACCCTCGACTCGGGCTGCTTCTGAGTTCCGCCAGGGGGTGGGTGGTCGGGTCGCCGGCCACCCACCGCGCACCCGTGCGGCGGGGACGTCCGGCGGTCAACCGATCCGGAACGGCGCCGAGTGGACCCGCTCGGCGACGGTCCCCTCCGGGGCGGGTGACCGCCGGAAACCGAGGGTGACCCGGTAGACGCCGGCCGGTGCGGGCGGCACGACGCCGTCGCCGCCGGCCGGGTCGAGCCGGAACTCGCGTCGCTCCCCGGGCGCCCAGGTGACGACGCTGCCCGCCCGCTCGACGCCGCAGTTGTCGTACGCCGTCCAGGTGTCGCCCGCGCGGCGTTCCAGCAGGACCGGCGAGCAGTCGGTCCGCAGGTCGTCGGCGTACACGGGCATCTGGCTGCCGTTGGTCACCGTCACCGCGATGCGATCGTCCGCCCCGCCGACCGACACGGTGACGGTGACCACGGTGTCGGCCGTCCCGGCCGGGGTGGCCGGCGCCGGAACGGGGCTTTCCGGAGCGGACCGGGCGCACCCGGCCAGCACGGCCACCGCCAGGATCAGCGCCGCGCTCCGGCAGGCGTTCCATCTGCTCATACCGCTCAGACGAGCCCCAACCCCCCACCGTTCCGCACCGAGCGTGACCCCGTTCCCTACCGATCGCGACCCGGGCCTGAGCGTGGGCGGGACGGGTAAGGAAGCGGGGCCCGGCCGTGTTGCACCCGGGGAGAGTACGAGAGGAGTTCCACCGTGTTCCTTCGCCGCATGAAGGCCGAGATGATCTCTCCTGACCAGGCACTGCCGGGCCGGCCGATCGCCATGCCGATCGCCGACCGGCACGAGGTGCTGCCGTCGACGCTGAAGGGCCCGTTCCCCGAGGGCGCGCAGGTAGCCGTCTTCGGCATGGGCTGCTTCTGGGGTGCCGAGCGGCTGTTCTGGACCCTCCCCGGCGTGATCACCACGTCCGCCGGCTACGCGGGTGGTTACACCACCAACCCGACGTACGAGGAGGTGTGCTCCGGCATGACCGGGCACGCCGAGGTGGTCCAGGTGGTCTACGACCCGTCGAAGATCGCCTACGAGGACCTGCTCAAGGTCTTCTGGGAGAACCACGACCCGACCCAGGGCATGCGCCAGGGCAACGACGTGGGCACCCAGTACCGGTCCGCCATCTACACCACGACGGACGAGCAGCGCGCCGCCGCCGAGGCGTCCCGGGACGCGTTCGCGCCGATCGTGGCGCGGGCCGGCAAGGGCGAGATCACCACGGAGATCGCCCCGCTCGGCGACTACTACTTCGCCGAGGACTACCACCAGCAGTACCTGGCCCCGACGAAGAACCCGAACGGCTACTGCAACCACGGCCCGAACGGGCTGAGCTGCCCGGTCGGCGTGGCCCGTACCGCCGGCTGACGCCCGATGCCGGGTCTGCGGTGTTCGTCACATCGCGGGCCCGGCTCATCTCGGGCATCGGACACCGAGCGGGCAGGAACCGACGCGTTCCTTCACAGCCACACTCGGTAACCGCGCATCGTAGCAACCTGTCACACGTTCGTCATCGTCTCAACAGGCGAACTGCAACAACCTCTGGCAGCATTGGCTCGCATGTGCGGACTTGCGGGAGAGTTCCGCCGTGACGGTTCACGTGCCGACGTCTCGGCCGTGGAGCGGATGGCGGCCACGATGAGTGACCGAGGGCCCGACGACAGCGGCGTCTGGTCGCAGGGCCCGACCGCGCTGGGACACCGGCGCCTGAAGATCATCGACCTGTCCGCGGCGAGCGGCCAACCGATCGTCGACGCCGCCGCCGGGCTCACCGGGGTCTTCAACGGCTGCATCTACAACTACCGCGAGTTGCGCGCGGAGTTGCAGGCCAAGGGCCACCGCTTCTTCTCCGCCGGCGACAGCGAGGTCGTGGTCAAGGCGTACGCCGAGTGGGGGCTCGACTTCGTCGACCACCTGGTCGGCATGTTCGCGGTCGCGATCAGCGAGCGGGACACCGGCCGCCTGGTGCTGGCCCGCGACCGGCTCGGCATCAAGCCGCTCTACCTGGCCGAGAGCCCCGGCGTGGTGCGCTTCGCCTCGACCCTGCCGGCGCTGCTGGCCGGCGGCGGCGTGGACACCACCATCGACCGGGTGGCGCTCGCCCACTACCTGAGCTTCCACAGCATCGTGCCGCCGCCGCGGACCATCCTCGCCGGCGTCACCAAGCTGCCCCCGGCCACGGTCCGGGTGTACGAGGCGGACGGCACCACCCGGGAGCGGGTCTACTGGGACCCGACCTTCGGGCGCGCCGCCGAGCGGGCCGGCTGGTCCGAACGGGACTGGCAGGACGCGCTGCTCGACTCGCTGACCACCGCCGTCCGTCGCCGGATGGTGGCCGACGTGCCGGTGGGCGTGCTGCTCTCCGGCGGCCTCGACTCCAGCCTGGTGGTCGCGCTGCTCGCCGGTGAGGGCCAGGCCCGGTCCGGCCTGGCCACGTTCTCCATCGGCTTCGACGCGGTCGGCGGCCGGGAGGGCGACGAGTTCGTCTACTCCGACCTGGTGGCCAAGACGTTCGGCACCGACCACCACCAGATCCGGGTGCCCACCGGCGACCTGCTGCCGCCGCTGGAGGCCGCCGTCGCGTCCATGAGCGAGCCCATGGTCAGCCACGACTGCGTGGCGTTCTGGCTGCTCAGCCAGGAGGTCGCGAAGCACGTCAAGGTGGTCCAGTCGGGCCAGGGCGCGGACGAGATCCTGGGCGGCTACCACTGGTACCCGCCGCTGGCCGGGGTGGACCGGGAGCAGGCGCTCGACACGTACGCGAAGGCGTTCTTCGACCGGGACGCGGCCGGGCTGGCCCGGGTGCTCAATCCGGACTGGCTGGCCGACGGTGATCCGGCGCGCGAGTTCGTGGCCGCCCACCTGGGCCGGGCCGGCGCGGAGACCGCGGTCGACGCCGGCCTGCGGATCGACACCCAGGTCATGCTGACCGACGACCCGGTGAAGCGGGTCGACAACATGACCATGGCGCACGGCCTGGAGGCCCGGGTGCCGTTCCTCGACCACGAGTTCGTGGAGCTGGCCGCGAGCTGCCCGCCCGAGCTGAAGCTGGCCCAGGGCGGCAAGAGCGTACTCAAGGAGATCGGCCGCCGGGTCCTGCCGCACGAGGTGATCGACCGGCCCAAGGGCTACTTCCCGGTGCCCGGCCTCACCCACCTGGAGGGCAAGCTCCTCGACCGGGTGCGCGACGCGCTCACCGCGCCCGAGGCGCGCCGGCGTGACCTGTTCCGCGGCGACTACGTCGACGCGCTGCTCGCCGACCCGAACGCCGAACTGACCCCGTTGAACGGAAACAAGCTGTGGCAACTGGGACTCCTGGAAATGTGGCTCCAGAGCCACGGAATCGACTGACCGTGACGGACACCCTCGCCACCGGCACGGCCCGCACCGACCGGGAACGGGTGCTCGGGCGCCGCCGGGAACGGACCGGGCCGGGCGGTGACCCGGTCGCACCGGGCACGCCGGAGCCGCGACAGCCGGAGACCGGGTCCGCCGACGCCTCCGGTGTCGTGCTCGACTGCGGCTGGGGCCGGCTGGTCTTCGGGCAGACGTTCGCCGACCAGGTGCACGTGGCCGACGTGCTGCGCTCCGAGGCGGTCGGCGCCCGGGACATCTGCATCTACCTGCGCGACCCGCACGTGCTGGTCTCCCGGCTGCCGGACGAGCTGTTCATCGACCCGTCGCTGACCTACCGGCTGCCGCTGGGCGAGCGCCGCCCCGCCGCCACCGAGGGCGGCGAGATCCCCGGGCTCACCATCCGGCCGCTGCGCGACGCGGACGACGCGGACGCGGTGAACCGGATCTACGCCCGCAACGGCATGGTCACCGCCCCGGTCGAGGTGCTGGTGGACAACGCCGGCACCGACCGGTTCCTGCACCTGGTGGCCGAGGACGCCACCGGCGAGGTGGTCGGCACCATCACCGGCGTGGACCACGTCGCGGTCTTCGACGACCCGGAGAACGGGGCCAGCCTCTGGTGCCTGACCGTCGACTTCAACACCGCGCCGCCCGGCACCGGCCAGGCGCTGCTCACCGCGCTCGCCGACCAGCTCGACACGCGCGGCCGGGCGTACGTGGACCTGTCCGTGCTGGCCGAGAACTCGGGCGCGATCCGGCTCTACGAGCGGCTCGGCTTCCACCGCACCGGCACGCTCTGCGTCAAGCGGAAGAACCCGATCAACGAGCGCCTGTTCCTGCCCGCCATGCCGGAGGGGTACGACGAGCTCAACCCGTACGCGAAGATCGTCGCGGACGAGGCGATGCGGCGCGGGATCCGGGTGGAGGTCACCGACCCGCACTGGGGTGAGCTGAAGCTGACCACCGGTGGCCGGACCATCCACACCCGCGAGTCGCTGTCGGAGCTGACCTCGGCGGTGGCGATGAGCCGCTGCGACGACAAGCGGGTGACCCGGCGCATCCTGACCGAGGCGGGGCTGTCCGTGCCGCGCGGTCGCACCGCCACCGGCGAGCCCGACGACCTCGCGTTCCTGGCCGACGTCGGCCCGGTGGTGGTCAAGCCGGCGCGGGGCGAGCAGGGCAACGGGATCACCGTCGGCGTGCGGACGGCGGAGGCGTTGACCGCCGCGGTCGAGCTGGCCCGCCGGTTCTGCCCGGACGTGCTGATCGAGGAGCTGCGCGCGGGCGAGGACCTGCGGGTGGTGGTGATCGACCACGAGGTGGTCGCCGCCGCGGTCCGGCGCCCGGCGCAGATCACCGGCGACGGGGTGCACGACGTCACCGAGCTGATCGAGCGGCAGAGCCGTCGCCGGGCCGCCGCCACCGGCGGCGAGTCCCGGATCCCGATCGACGACATGACCCGTGAGGTGGTGGCCGAGGCCGGCTACCAGATGCACGACGTGCTGCCGGAGGGGCAGGTGCTGGCGGTCCGGCGGACCGCCAACCTGCACACCGGCGGCACCATCCACGACGTGACCGCCGAGCTGCACCCGGCGATCGCCGAGGCGTGCGTGACCGCCAGCCGGGCGCTGGACATCCCGGTCACCGGGCTGGACCTGCTGGTCCCCGCCCCGGACGCGCCGGAACACGTGTTCATCGAGGCCAACGAGCGGCCGGGGCTGGCCAACCACGAGCCGCAGCCGACCGCCGAACGCTTCGTCGACCTGCTCTTCCCGGGCACGCGGGCACCGCAGCGACTCTGGTCGCCGGCCGGTGCGGCAGGCTCAGGGGCATGACCGCACGGAAACCCCAACCGCTCAAGCTCGACCTCGAATACCTGCGCCAGGTGCTGGTGGAACTGCTGGAGATCCCCAGCCCGTCCGGGCGTACCGACCACATCCAGCAGTACGTGGGCGAGCGGCTCTCCGCGCTCGGGATCAGCTCCACGCTGACCCGGCGCGGAGCGCTGAGCGCCTGCCTGCCCGGCCCCCGGTCGACCGGCGCCGACCGCGCGGTCGTGGTGCACACCGACACCATCGGCGGCATGGTGAAGCGGCTGAAGGAGAACGGCCGGCTGGAGATCAACCCGATCGGCACGCACAGCGCCCGCTTCGCCGAGGGCGCCCACGTGCGGATCTTCACCGACGACCTGGACCGGGTGATCACCGGCCAGGTGCTGCCGCTCAAGGCCAGCGGGCACCGCTACAACGAGGCGGTCGACCTCCAGGGGGTCGGCTGGGAGCTGGTCGAGGTCCGGGTCGACGAGCCGGTGCACGACGAGGCCGGCCTCCGCGCGCTCGGCGTCGACGCCGGCGACTTCGTCGCGCTGCTGCCCAACCCCACGATCACCCCGAGCGGATACGTCAAGTCCCGGCACCTGGACGACAAGGCCGGGGTGGCCGCGGTGCTGACCGCGTTCAAGGCGATGGTCGACGCCGGCGTCACTCCGGCGGTCACCGCGCACCTGCTGGTCACCGTCACCGAGGAGATCGGCCACGGCGCCAGCCACGGGCTGGACCCGGACGTCGCGGAGATCGTCTCGGTGGACGCGGCGGTGGTCGCGCCCGGCCAGCAGTCCCGGGAGAACGCGGCCACGCTGGCGATGGGCGACGGGGTCGGCCCGTTCGACTACCACCTCACCCGCAACCTGGCCTCGATCGCCAAGGAGCACGGCGTCGACCTGGTCCGGGACGTGTTCGACTACTACCGCTCGGACGCCGCCTCGGCGGTCGAGGCCGGGGCGCACGCCCGGGTGGCGCTGCTCGGCTTCGGCGTGGACGCCACCCACGGGCACGAGCGCACCCACCTCGACGGCCTGCACCATCTCGCCCAACTGCTCTGCCTCTATCTGCAGAGCCCGCTGGTATTCCCCGAGTGGGACGCCGAGCCGGAGGGCGACCTGGCCGACTTCCCGTCGCTGGCGGTGCAGCCGGCGCACGAGGAGGGCCCCCGGGAGGGCCCGATCGGCGTGGAGTGACCGTCACCCGGCCGGCCCTCCGCCCGAGGGCCGGCCGGCCCGGGCGGAGGGCGAGGCTCACGCTCGGTGACGGGCGCTGGCGGGCGCTGGCGGGCGCTGGCGGGCGCTGACGGGCGCTGGCGGGCGCTGACGGGCGCTGACGGGCGCTGACGGGCGCTGACGGGCGCTGACGGTAGAGCCGGTCACGGGCCTTTCGAGCTGATATCAGAAATGACTCACCCGCCGTCGCAAGCGGCGGCATGCGGCCGGGGGCCGGGCGCCGAGGCCGGGCACCGGGGCCGGGGGCCCGGGGGGGCCGGGGGCCGGGGGCCGGGGGCCGGGGGCCGGGGGCCGTCCCGACATCACGTCCGGCCGTGAGTCGTTCGTGCTATCAGCTCGAAAGGCGGCGCGAACCCACGTCCCGACCGAGGACGGTCCCGGGCTCTCGTCCGCCCTGTGATCGAAATCCGTTGCCGTGGCCGCCGGGAAGTGGATAGCGTGGCGGTACACGGGAAAGGAGGTGGTCCAGACTTGTATAGCAATCGGACTCGTGAGGTGGCTGTCCGCTAGCCGCTGTCCTCGACAGTGAAACCGTCCGCCGCGAGGCGGGCACAGCATGATCGTCGAGACCGTGTGGCAGCGGTGCGGCGAAACCACGACAGCCACCCGACCCCCGGGGTGCCGGCCCAGTCCAGCCGGCCCGCGCGCGAGCGCGGAAGCCCCGGGGGTCGCTTCATGTCTGGGGGAAGACCTTGTCCATGCGGGAGCTGGTGGTGCTCGGGACGGCCAGCCAGGCGCCGACCCGGCAGCGCAACCACAACGGCTACCTGCTGCGCTGGGACGACGAGGTGATCCTCTTCGACCCGGGCGAGGGCAGCCAACGCCAGATGCTGCACACCGGGGTGACCGCCACCGACCTGACCCGGATCTGCGTCACCCACTTCCACGGCGACCACTGCCTGGGGCTGCCCGGCATGATCCAGCGGCTCTCGCTGGACCGCGTGCCGCACCCGGTGGCCGTGCACTTCCCGGCCGGCGGCGCGGACTACTTCGCCCGGCTGCGCCACGCGTCGAGCTTCTACGAGACGGCCGAGCTGGCCGTGGAGCCGATCGACACCGACGGCCAGCGGATCACGCTGGGCATCGGCACGCTGGAGGCCCGCCGGCTGCGGCACCCCGTCGAGACGTACGGCTACCGCCTGGTCGAGCCGGACGGCTGCCGGATGCTGCCGGAGCGGCTGGCCGCGTACGGCATCGTCGGTCCGGCGGTGGGGCGGCTGCTCCGCGACGGCCACCTGGACCTCGACGGACGCCGCGTCAGCCGGGACGAGGTGAGCGTCACCCGACCGGGGCAGCGGTTCGCGTTCGTGATGGACACCGGGCTCTGCGACGGGGCGTACGCGCTGGCCGAGCACGCCGACCTGCTGGTGATCGAGTCGACGTTCCTGGAGTCGGAGGCCGCGTTGGCCGCCGAGGTCGGCCACCTCACCGCCGGCCAGGCCGCGCGGGTGGCGGCCGAGTCGGGGGTACGCACACTCGTGCTCACCCACTTCTCCCAGCGGTACGCCGACCCGCGCCGCTTCCACGACGAGGCGCGCGAGCACTTCACCGGTGATCTGGTGATCGCCGAGGATCTCCAGACGGTGCAGATGCCGCCCCGGCGGGTACCGTCGCCCGGGTGACACTCTCCCTACGTTCCGCGACCGAGGCCGACCTGATGGCGGTCGGCGCCCTGCACCAGCGCTCCCGGGTGGCGGCGTACTCGTCGATCCTGCCGCCCGATGCGCTCGCCGAACCGACACCGGAGGCGATGGGGCGCTACTGGGTCGAGCGGCTGACCTGGGAGGGCGCGGACCACCGGATGACCGTGGCCGAGCGGGACGGACGACTGGTGGGCTTCAGCTACCTCGGGCCGGACGACGAGGGCGACCCGGCGACCGGACTGCTCAACGCGATCCACCTCGAGCCGGACGAGCGGGGCCGGGGCACCGGGCGGGCGCTGATGGTGGACGCGCTGGACGCGATGCGGGACCGCTCGTGGACCCGGGCCGTGTTGTGGGTGCTGCGCGACAACGCCTCCGCGCGCCGGTTCTACGAACGTGGCGGCTGGCGGGCCACCGGCGCGAGCCGCGTCGACCGCATCGGGCCCGCGCTGGTGGACCAGGTGCGCTACGCGCGTGAGGTGTAAGGAAGGGCCCCTTCTTAACGCATTCGGTAGAGGACGGGCCCCCTGTTAACACCGCGCCCGTTCGCTGTCAGCGGAGTCGGGCATGGGCGCCGGCGGGTGAGGCGTTGGTGGCGACATGGAGGAGACCGAGGACACCGGGCGGGCGGAGGACGCCGCGCTCGACGCGTACTCCCGGGTGGTGACCGGTGTGGCGGCGCGGGTGCTGCCCGCGGTGGCGGCCCTGTCGGTGCGGACCGCGCGCGGCGCGGGCGCCGGCTCGGCCGTCGTGATCGGGCCGGACGGGCTGCTGCTGACCAGCGCGCACGTCGTGCAGGGCGCGAACGGTGGTGTGGCCGCCTTCGGCGACGGCACTGAGACCGGATTCCGGGTGGTCGGCGCCGACCCGCTGTCCGACCTGGCCGTGCTGCGCGCCGACGAGTCGGGCGTGCCGCCGGTCGAACTGGGCGACGCCGACCGGCTGCGCATCGGCCAACTGGTGGTCGCGGTCGGCAACCCGATGGGGCTCGCCGGCTCGGTCACCGCCGGGGTGGTCTCCGGGCTGGGCCGGTCGCTGCCCGCGCGGGACGGGCGGCTGGTCCGGCTGATCGAGGACGTCATCCAGACCGACGCCGCGCTCAACCCCGGCAATTCGGGCGGGGCGCTCGCCGACTCCGCCGGCCGCGTCGTCGGGGTCAACACCGCGGTCGCCGGGTACGGGCTGGGGCTGGCGGTGCCGGTCAACCCCACCACCCGGCAGATCGTCGCCGACCTGACCGCCGCGGGACGGGTCCGCCGGGCCTGGCTGGGGGTGGCCGGCGCGCCGGTGCCGCTGCCGCCGGAGGTGACCGCGCGTACCGGCCAGCGGCGCGGGCTGCGGGTGGTGGAGGTGGTGCCCGGCAGCCCGGCCGGGGTCGCCGGGATCTACCTCGGCGACGTGATCGTGTCGGCGGGCGGGCGGCCGGTGCAGGACGGGCAGAGCCTGCAACGGCTGATGCTCGGTCCGGCCATCGGTGTCCGGCTGTCGGTCACCCTGCTGCGCAAGGGGGCGTACGTGGACGTGGTGGCGGTCCCGACCGAGCTGGGCAGCCGGTGAGGAGTGTTAAGAAGGGCCCCTTCCTCTACGCCAGGCGTTAAGAAGGGGCCCTTCCTTACCGCTCAGCGGGCGCCGAGGTGGGCGAGCAGGTCCTGCCGGGTGAGCACGCCCTTCGGCTTGCCGTCGACCAGCACCAGCGCCGCGTCGGCCTTCTCCAGCAGCCCCACCGCCTCGCTGACCGGCTGCCCGCCGCCGATCATCGGCAGCGGCTCGCCCATGTGCCGCTCGATCGTGTCGTGCAGATGGGCCTGGCCGGTGAAGAGCGCGTCGAGCAGGTCCCGCTCGGCGATCGAGCCGGCCACCTCGCCGGTCACCACCGGCGGCTCGGCCTTGAGCACCGGAAGCTGGGAGACGCCGTACTCGCGCATGTAGTCGATGGCGTCGCGGACCGTCTCGGTCGGGTGGACGTGCACCAGCTCGGGCAGGCCGCCCGGCTTGCCGGCGAGCGCGTCGGCCACGGTCGGCTCGGTGCCCGAGTCGTCCAGGAAGCCGTACCGGGCCATCCACCCGTCGTTGAAGATCTTGGACAGATAGCCCCGGCCGCCGTCCGGCAGCAGCACCACGACCACGTCGTCCGGGCCGGCCTTGCGGGCCACCTCCAGCGCGCCCACCACGGCCATGCCGCAGGAGCCGCCGACCAGCAGCCCCTCCTCGCGGGCCAGCCGGCGGGTCATCTCGAAGGACTCCTTGTCCGACACCTCGACGATCTCGTCCGCGATCGAGCGGTCGTACGTCTCCGGCCAGAAGTCCTCGCCGACGCCCTCGACCAGGTAGGGCCGACCGGTGCCGCCGGAGTAGACCGAGCCCTCCGGGTCCGCGCCGATCACCCGGACCCGCCCCTCGGACGCCTCCTTGAGGTAGCGGCCGATGCCGGAGATCGTGCCGCCGGTGCCGACACCGGCCACGAAGTGGGTGATCTTCCCCTCGGTCTGCCGCCACAGCTCCGGCCCGGTGGTCTCGTAGTGCGAGCGCGGGTTGGCCGGGTTGCTGTACTGGTTGGGCTTCCACGCGCCGGGGATCTCCCGGGCCAGCCGGTCGGAGACGTTGTAGTAGGAGCGCGGGTCCTCCGGCGCGACGGCGGTCGGGCAGACCACCACCTCGGCGCCGTACGCCCGCAGCACGTCCTGCTTGTCCTGGCTGACCTTGTCCGGGCAGACGAACACGCACCGGTAGCCCCGGAGCTGGGCCACCAGGGCCAGCCCGACACCCGTGTTGCCGCTGGTCGGCTCCACGATCGTGCCGCCCGGCCCGAGGATGCCGGCCTTCTCGGCGTCCTCGACCATGCGCAGCGCGATCCGGTCCTTGACCGATCCGCCCGGGTTGACGTATTCCACCTTCGCCAGCACGGTCGCCTGGATGCCCTCGGTGACGTTGCGCAGGCGTACCAGCGGGGTGTTGCCGATCAGCTCGACGACGTTGTCGTAGTACTGCACCTCGTTGTGCCCTTCGTTGCGCCGCCGTCGTGGGGCGGCCGGTCAGCCGTCAGTTCGCCGCCCAGCGTACGTGCCGTCAGGGCACCACGTGCCCGGGGACGACGGAGCTGCGACGTGCCTCCCACTCCAGGAACCGTTCGGTCTCGGCGAGCACGCTGCCGGCCAGCCAGGTGACCATCACCGCGTCGTCGGCCAGCCCGAAGATCGCCAGCGGGATCTCCGGCAGCAGGTCGATCGGGGAGACCACGTACGCCGCCGCACCGGCCATCAGGGCCAGGCGGACACCGCCGTCGTACTCGCCCCGGGCGGTCGCCCGGACCATCCGCGGCAGCGCCGCCAGCCGGGCGCCCAGTGACGGCCCGCCGCGCGCGCCGGCCGCCAGTGCCCGGGCCAGCGCGGCGAACGCGGCGCTCCGCTTCAACGTCTTCCCCATGTCTCCGCCCCTCTCCGTCCGACCAGGGTGCGACCCGGGGGCAAGCCCGCGTCCGCTCCCCAGGGAATACCCAGACGGGCACCCGCCCAGCCTCCCGATCACGGGAAGCGGGGGTCGTACCGGCGCGATACTGTCGGCTCATGGGGGACGCTGGTTCCGTCGCGCCGGTCCGCTGGCAGCGCGCCCGGCAGATCGCCCGCCTCGCGGCGATCGGCACGGGCGCCACGGTGGCGGCCACGGCCGCCACCGGCGGGGTGCTGCTCGGCCAGGCCCGGCAGGCCCGCCGCACCATCCCGATGGCCGAGGCCCCGCCGCCCCGCTGCGACGGCGTCTACGGCGCGAAGCTCCCCGGCCCGCCGGTCACCATGGTCGTCCTCGGCGACTCGTCGGCCGCCGGCTACGGCGTGCACCGCCGCCGGGAGACGCCCGGCTCGCTGCTGGCCACCGGGCTGTCCCGGCGACTGCACCGCCCGGTCCGGCTGCACCGGTTCGCCGTGGTGGGCGCCCTGTCGGCCGGGCTGAAGCCGCAGGTGGAGTCCGCGCTGGAGGTCGAGCCGGACGTGGCCGTGGTGCTGGTCGGCGGCAACGACGTCACCAACCGCACGCCGCCGGCGCTGGCCGTGCGCTACCTGGTCGACGCGGTCCGCACGTTGCGCGCCGCCGGCTGCGAGGTCGTCGTGGGCACCTGCCCCGACCTGGGCACGATCCGGCCGATCCAGCCGCCGCTGCGGTGGCTGGCCCGGCGCTGGAGCCGCCAGCTCGCCGCCGCCCAGACGGTGGCGGTGGTCGAGGCGGGCGGCCGGACGGTCTCCCTCGGTGACCTGTTGGGGCCACGGTTCGCCGCCGAGCCCGGCCGGATGTTCGCGTGGGACCGGTTCCACCCCTCCGCCGAGGGCTACGCGGTCGCGGCGGCGGCTCTGCTGCCGACCGTGCTGTCCGCGCTCGGGGCCGTCCCCGAACGCCGCCCTTCGCTCGCCGGCGCGGAAGGCGTACGGTCGCTCCCGGAGGCGGCCCACGAGGCGGCCCGGCACGCCGGCACCGAGGTCAGCGGCGCCCAGTTGCGGGGTCGCGACCGCGGGCCCGCGGGGCG
Organism: Micromonospora sp. WMMA1996; assembly: GCF_002573675.1. Classification (NCBI taxonomy): domain Bacteria; kingdom Bacillati; phylum Actinomycetota; class Actinomycetes; order Micromonosporales; family Micromonosporaceae; genus Micromonospora; species Micromonospora sp. WMMA1996. The sequence continues at coordinate 509,685 of NZ_PDHU01000001.1, forward strand.
GTGGGCGCAGCTGCGGCGGCGGGCCTTCTTCGGCGTCGGCGCGGTGCCCTCGACCGGCACCGCCGCCGACACGGCCACGCTGGAGGGAACGGCATGAGCGAGCGCCACGTCGGACACCGGGAGGTGAGGGCATGAGCGGACCGGATCAGACGGCGGCCCGGTGGGGCCGGGCCGCGGCCCTGTCGCTGCTGGCCGGCACGGTCGGCGGCGCGGCGGTCCTCGCCGGCCAGGCGATCGCCGCCCGCACCCGCGAGTACGCCCAGCCCGAGCTGGGGCTGGTGCTGCGCGCCACGGTCGGCCGGGCCGACGCGCCACCGCTGCGTCTGGTGCTGCTCGGCGACTCGTCGGCGCTCGGCGTGGGGGTCGACCGGTTCGAGGAGACCATCGGCGGTCAGCTCGCCCACCTGCTCGCCGAGGGGCCGACCGGCCGCCGGGTGCACCTGTCCAGCGTCGGGGTCTCCGGGTCCCGCGCCACCGACCTGGCCACCCAGGTGGCCCGGGCCCTGCTCGGTGAGCGCCCCGACGTGGCGGTGGTCCTGATCGGCGCGAACGACGCGACCGCGCTGGCCCGCCCGGCCGACGCGGCGGCCTATCTCGGCTCGGCGGTGCGCCGGCTGCGGGAGGCGCACGTCGAGGTCGTGGTGGGCACCTGTCCCGACCTCGGCGCGGTCCGCGCCGTCGCCGCCCCGCTGCGCCAGGTGCTCGCCTGGTCCGGTCGACGGATGGCCCGCGCCCAGACGTCCGCCGTGCTGGACGCCGGCGGCACCGTGGTCGACCTGGGCACCGAGACCGGCCCGGTGTTCCGGGCCGATGCCGGCACGCTCTGCCACGACGGCTTCCACCCGTCCGCCGACGGCTACCGGGTCTGGGCGCACGCGCTGCTCCCGGCGGTCGAGGCCGCCGCGGCGGTCGCGTTCCGACATCACCGCCGCCCGCCGGCGGGGTGACATTTCCCGCCCGCCGCGCGGCTTCCACGGCAAGTTACCCGCGGGTTAACGTTGGTTCATGCCGATTGAGTCGCCCCGCGACGCCGTCATCGTCGCCACCGCCCGGTCCCCCATCGGCCGCGCGTTCAAGGGTTCCCTGCGGGAGGTCCGCCCGGACGATCTCGCCGCCACCATCGTCCAGGCCGCCCTCGACAAGGTCCCGGGGCTCGATCCCACCACCATCGACGACCTCTACCTGGGGTGCGGCCTGCCCGGCGGCGAGCAGGGCTTCAACATGGCCCGGGTGGTGTCCACCCTGCTGGGCCTGGACGGCCTGCCCGGCGCCACGCTGACCCGCTACTGCGCCTCGTCGCTGCAGACCACCCGGATGGCGATGCACGCGATCCGGGCCGGCGAGGGCGACGTGTTCGTCTCCGCCGGTGTGGAGATGGTCTCCCGGTACGCCCGGGGCAACTCCGACACCCTGCCGCCGGAGGCGCAGGCGCTGGTCGGCGGCGGCTGGGAGAACCCGCGCTTCGCCGAGGCGCGCGAGCGGTCGCAGGCCCGCACCCAGGCCGGCGCCGAGGTGTGGACCGACCCGCGGGAGGCCGGCCAGCTGCCGGACATCTACCTCACCATGGGTCAGACCGCGGAAAACCTGGCCCAGGTGTACGACGTGACCCGCGAGGACATGGACGCGTTCGGCGTCCGTAGCCAGAATCTGGCGGAGAAGGCGATCGCGGACGGCTTCTGGGCCCGGGAGATCACCCCGGTCACCACGCCGGACGGCACCGTGGTCGGCACCGACGACGGTCCGCGTCCCGGGGTGACCCTGGAGGCCGTGTCCGGCCTGAAGCCGGTGTTCCGCCCGGACGGCCGGATCACGGCGGGCAACTGCTGCCCGCTGAACGACGGCGCCGCCGCCGTGGTGATCATGAGCGCGGAGCGGGCGTCCGAGCTGGGGCTCACCCCGCTGGCCCGGATCGTCTCCACCGGTGTCACCGCGCTCTCCCCGGAGATCATGGGCCTGGGCCCGGTCGAGGCGTCGAAGCAGGCGCTCCGCCGGGCCGGCATGACCATCGACGACGTCGACCTGGTCGAGATCAACGAGGCGTTCGCCGCCCAGGTGATCCCCTCGTACCGGCAGCTGGGCATCCCGGAGGAGAAGCTGAACGTGATGGGCGGCGCGATCGCCGTCGGTCACCCGTTCGGCATGACCGGCGCCCGGATCACCGGCACCCTGCTCAACGCGCTGGAGTGGCACGACAAGACCATCGGTCTGGAGACCATGTGCGTCGGCGGCGGCCAGGGCATGGCGATGGTGCTCGAACGACTGGGCTGAGTCCGGTTCGCCGGATGGCGGGCCGGGTACGGGAGGCCGCATGGCGACCGTCGTGGAACGCGAGCGCAAGTACTCCGGCGACGAGGGTTTCCGGCTGCCCGACCTGACCGGGTGCGGTGGCGTCGTGACCATGTCCGACGCCACCGTCTCGGATCTGGACGCGGTCTACTGGGACACCGACGACCTGCGGCTGCTGCGCAGCGGGCACGCGCTGCGACGGCGTACCGGCGGGCACGACGCCGGCTGGCACCTCAAGGTGGGCGCGGTCGGCGGCGCCCGCGTCGAACACCAGTTCCCGGCCGGGGAGTCCGACGCCGGGCCGCCCGCCGAGCTGGTCGCGCTGATCCGGGGCGCGTCCCGGGGCCGGCCGGTCGCCCCGGCCGCCCGGGTCGTGAACCACCGTCGGGAGCGGCGGCTGCGGGACGCGGACGGTCGGGTGCTGGCCGAGGTGGCCGAGGACGACGTCCGGTCCGAGGACCTGGTGGACGGCACCACGCAGACCTGGCACGAGATCGAGGTCGAGCTGGTCGACGGCGACGACGGGCTGCTCGACGCGGTGGCGGAACGGTTGCGCGCGGCCGGCGCCCGGGAGGTGCCGGTCAGCAAGTCCCACCGCGCCGTCGCCGCGCGGCTCGCCCGCTTCGACGACCGCGCGCCCGAGGGCGCGGCCGGACCGGTCCTCGGGTACGCCCGGGAGCAGCGGGACGCGTTGGTCGGCAACCACGCGGCGGCGTACCAGGGCGACGAGGACGCGGTCCACGACATGCGGGTGGCGGTCCGCCGGTTGCGGGCCACGCTGCGCACGTTCCGCGGCCTCTGGGACCGGCGGGAGAGCGAGGCGGTCCGCGCCGAGCTGCGCTGGCTCGGCGGTGAGCTGGGCCGGGTACGCGACGTCCAGGTGATGGCCGCCCGGCTCGACACGGCGGTGCACGAGCTGCCGGACGAGCTGGTGCTCGGCCCGGTCGCCGCGCGCGTCGGCGAGCGCTTCGCCGCCGACCTGGCCCGGTCGACCACCGCGCTGCGGACGGCCCTGGACTCCGACCGTTACCCCGAGCTGCTGGCCCGGCTGGACCAGCTGGTCGAGGCCCCGGCCGCCGAGGTCGACCGCCGCTGGGTGGACCGTCGGATCCGCCGCGCCCTGCGCCGCGCCGACGACCGGCTGGACGCGGCGTCGGCCGTCGCCGGGCCGGCCGGGGACCTCGCGCTGCACGAGGCGCGCAAGAAGTACAAGGCGGCCCGGTACGCGGTCGAGGTCCGCGAGCCCGCCGTGGGCAGGCCGGCCGCCCGGCTGGTCAAGCGGCTCAAGGCGCTCCAGGACCTGCTCGGCACGCACCAGGACTCGGTGGTGACCCGGGAGGTGCTGCGGCGGCAGGCCCTCCAGGCGTACGCCGAGGGCGAGAACACCTTCACCTACGGCCTCCTGCACGCCCGGCAGGCCGAGGCCGCCGGGCACGACCGGCCGGCGGTGATCCGGGCGCGGGACCGGGCCCGACGGCGCAAGGTCCGCCGCTGGCTGCGGGGATGACCGGGGCCGGTGCAGAGCCGGCGCGGGAGGCGGCGCTACCGCTTCTCGGTGCCTTTCGACCTGATATCGGAAACGACTCGGTTCGACCGCGGTCCCGACGTCGCGCGGTCCACCGCGCGAGAGTCGTGCGCCCACCTCACGAAGCGTGCGCCCACCGCGGCGCAAAGCGTGTTCCCGCCAAGGGCACAGCCCGCGCTGATTCGTTTCTGATATCAGCTCGAAAGGCACTGACCCGCGACCGTCCGGCAAGCGCGCCGGGTCACCCGGAACGGCGATCAGAGTGTGGCGCGGGTGCGGGTCACCGCGGCGGCGGCGTCGGCCAGCACGGGCTCCGGTGGGCCGGCCAGGGCCAGGTCGGCGGCGACCACCCGGAGCTGGTCGGGCAGGGCCAGGTCGCTGGGCAGCCGGGGCACGTCGCGGCGCGGCTCGCCGGCGGTGTCGGCGGCCAGGTTGGCGATCTCCTGGACCAGCTTGTGCACCAGGTCGGCCCGGGACACGTTGCCCCCCTCGGCCGGCGCCGACCAGCGCGGCTGCTGCCAGTGCCCGACCTGTCGGACCAGCAGGGTCACCGCCCGGTCCAGTTCCGCTGCGCTCATCGCCGCACAGTTTACGGTCAGCGGCGCACGTAGCTGAGCAGGCGGAGGATCTGCCAGTACAGGAAGATCAGGCCGACCAGCAGCCCGAACGCGCAGTACCAGGCGTAGCGGCGGGGCAGCCGGTTGCGGACGGACCGTTCCACCAGGTCGAAGTCGAGGACGAAGCCGAGCGCACCGGCGATGATCGCCACCACGGAGAAGACGTACGGCAACCAGCCCACCCGGCCGCTGAGGCTGTAGACCGCCACCCCCTGCCGCCCGGTGAACAGGTACGCGAGCAGGTTGACCAGGCCGAGCGCCACGATCCCGACGAGCGTGCCGATGACCAGTCGGGCCAGCCGTGGGGTGGCCCGGATCAACCGGGCCCGGTAGAGCAGGGCCATGCCGAGGAAGACGCCGAACGTGCCGACCACGGCCTGCGCCACGATGCCCGGGTAGACCAGCTCGAACGCCCGGCTCGCCACGCCGAGCAGCAGTCCCTGGAGCACCGCGTACCCGACGATGAGCGGCGGGTTGGTGATCTGCTTGAGCGAGATGACCAGCACCAGGGCGAGGCTGGCCAGGGCGCTGCCGGCCAGCGCCGCCGAGATCCACGCGGCCTGCGGCACCACGAACCAGGCCACCGCCGCGGTGGCCCCGGTGAGCAGCAGCAGGCCCACCGTCCGGGCGACCACGTCGGCCACGGTCATCGCGTCGCCGGCCTCGACGCCGAGCACCTGCCGCTCGGTGCGACCGACGTCGTCCAGCCGGTCGAGCACCGGGTTGGCACTGCGCACCGTGGCCTCCTCCCGCCGACGTACCCGGATCCCACTCTGCCCCGGGTGGGCCGGTGGGGACGGGAAAACGGCGACGCCCGCCGCCGCGGGAGCGGCAGGCGGGCGTCGCGGGACGGGCGGGACGGTCAGTCGTCGCCCTGGAAGTAGCTGAGCAGCCGCAGGATCTCGATGTACAGCCAGACCAGGCCGACCACGATGCCGAACGCGGCGGTCCAGGCGTAGCGCTGCGGGAGGCCCATCCGGACCCCCTCCTCGATGTCGGCGAAGTTGAGCACGAAGCTCAGCGACGCCACCACGATGCAGACCAGGCTGAAGCCGATGGCCAGCGGGCTGCCGTCGCGCAGGTGCGTGTTGACGCCGAACAGCGACAGCACCAGGTTGACCAGCATCACGCCGAACAGACCGGCGATCACCGCCACCATGATCCGGGCGAACTTCGGGGTGGCCCGGATGATCCGCGCCTTGTAGATCATCGCCATCAGGAAGAAGACGCCGAAGGTGGCGACCACGGCCTGGAGCACGATGCCGTCGTAGAGCGTCTCGAAGGCCTTGCTGACCATGCCGACGAAGACGCCCTCGATGATCGAGTACGCCACCACGAGCGCCGGGTTGGCCATCCGGGAGAACGAGATGATCAGACCGAGCACCAGGCCGACCACGGCCGCGCCGATCCAGGCCACGCCGACCAGCGCGTCCGGCACGAGCACCCAGGCCGCGGCGGCCGAGGCCCCGAGGAGGGCGAGCATGAGGACCGTCTTGACGACGACGTCGTCGAGGGTCATCGGGGTCACGGCGGGCGGGGCCACCGGCTGGCCGTAGCCGCCCGGGTAGGGCTGCTGCGGCGGGTACTGCTGGGGGTATCCGGGCTGACCGTACGGCCCGGGCTGGGCGTACCCGGCCGCCCGCTCACGCTCGGCCGCCTGGCCGAGCCGGGCGAGCACCGGGTTCGAGGTCTTCACTTCTCAGGCCTCCCTCAGAGGTCGATCGCACGTAGACGTGCGTCTCCAGGGTAGACGGGCCGACAACACGGCACGTCGCGCCAAGCTGTGGGAAAGCTGAGAGTTCGTGCCCGGGGCGGGGGTCGAACCCGCACGCCTTGCGGCAGCCGCTTTTAAGGCGGCCGTGTCTGCCGTTCCACCACCCGGGCGGGTGACACCGGCGCGCCGACACGCGCGGGTGCAGATCTCACCGTAGCGGCTGCGCCGCCGCCCGGCGTACCCCGGCGGGCCCGGCCGATATGGTCGACGCCGTGAGCAGCGCCGCCCGCACGGCCCCCGGGCCCGACCGTGACCAGGCGGTCCACCCCGCGCCGGCCGGCGCGGGCCGGGCGACCCGGCTACGGGCCGCCGTCCGGCGGCGCCGGGCGGACCTGGTCGTCGGGTTCCTGTTCGTGGCGCTCGCCGGCTGGCTCACCCACGGCCTGTGGCCGTCGCCCGGCACCCGGATGCTCGCCCTCAACCCGGCCGACCAGACCCTGTACGAGTGGTTCCTGGCGCTCGACGCGCGCGCCCTGCGCGGCGAGTTCAGCCTGGTCACCGACCGGTTGAACGCGCCGGACGGGGTGAACCTGATGGCCAACACCTCGGTCGTCGCGCTCGGTGTGCTGCTCGCCCCGGTCACCGCGGCGTTCGGCGCGCCGGTCACGTTCGCCCTGCTGGTCGCCGGGAACATGGCCGGCACCGCGTTCGCCTGGCACCTGCTGCTCACCCGCACGCTGCGGGCCGGCCCGCTCGCCGCCGCGCTCGGCGCCGCCGTCTGCGGCTTCGGCCCGGGCATGGTCTCGCAGAGCAACGGCCACCTGCACATGACCGCGCAGTGGCTGGTCCCGGTGCTGGTCTGGCTGGTGGTCCGGCTGCTGCGCGCCGCCGATCCGGCCGGGCGCCCGGACGGGCCGGACCGGCGGCGGGCGGCCTCCTCCGCGGTCGGGCTGGCCGTCGTGGCCACCGTCCAGGTCTTCGTCGGCGAGGAGGTGCTCTTCCTCACCGCGCTCACCCTGGCGGTCATGGCCGTGGCGTACGGGATGGCCGACCGGGACCTGCTCCGGCGGGCGCTGCCCACCTTCGCCGGCGGTCTGCTCTGCGCCGGCGGGCTGGCGCTGGTGGTGCTGGCGTACCCGCTCTGGGTGCAGTTCGCCGGGCCGCAGGGCGTCGCGGACGGGATGTTCCCCGCGGCCTACTTCTCCGCCGACCTCACCGGCTGGACCCGGCTCTCCGCGCTGACGGTGTTCGGCAGCCCGGAGGCGGCCCGGCTGACCACCGGGCCGGCGGAGTTCACCACGTTCCTGGGCTGGCCGCTGCTGCTGGTCACCATCGGCTGCGCGGTCTGGATGGGCCGCCGCGCGCTGGTGGTCGCCGTGGTGGCCGCGGGGCTGGTGGCGGCCGCGCTCGCGCTCGGCCCGGAGGTCGTGGTCGGCGGGGAGCGAACCGGCGTGCCCGGCCCGTACGCGCTGCTGGCCGGCCTGCCGGTGGTGGACGGCGCGCTGCCGATGCGCTTCGCGCTGGTGGTGCTGCCGCTGGTCGGCACCCTGCTCACGCTCGCCGTGCACCGGGCCCGACACGACTCCGGCCCCGCCCGCCGACTGGTCCCGGTCGCGGTCGGCGCCGCCCTGCTCAGCGTCTTCCCCACCCCCTTGCCCACCGTCGACCGGCCGGCGCTGCCCGAGTTCGTCACCGGCGGCCACTGGCGGCAGTGCGTCCGCCCCGGCGGGGTGCTGGTGCCGGTGCCCACGGCCACCCCGAAGGACCCGTGGCCGATGCGCTGGGCCACCGCCGCCGACGTCGCCTTCGGCATGCCGGAGGGCTTCTTCATCGGCCCGTACGGCGAGGGCGGCACGGCCACCATGGGCACCTGGCAGCGGCCCACCTCGGCCCTGCTGGCCGAGGTGGCCCGGCGCGGCGTGGCTCCGGTGGTCGGTGACCGGCAACGCCGGCAGGCCGCCCGGGACGTCGAGTCCTGGGGCGCGACCTGCGTCGCGGTGACCGACGACGCGCCGCACGCGGAACTGCTGCGCCGCACCCTGGAGCAGCTCTTCGGCCCCGGCACCCGGATCGCCGACGCGTGGACCTGGCGGTTCTGACCCCGGACACGGCGAAGGGCCCTTCCCGTACGGGAAGGGCCCTTTCCGTTCGATCAGACGCGCGCCGCGCCGACCGGCGGGGCGGACGCCTCGGCGAACTCCTCACGCGGGTCGTGCAGCTGGCCCAGCGCGACCACCTCACGCTTGAGGAAGAACGCCAGCGACCAGTCGACCACCACGCGGACCTTGCGGTTGAACGAGGGGATCCGCGACATGTGGTACGTCCGGTGCATGAACCACGCCGGCCAACCGGTCATCTTCACGCCGTAGACCTGCGCCACGCCCTTGTGCAGGCCGAGGCTGGCCACGCTGCCGGCGTGCTTGTGCTTGTAGTCGACCGGCTCGCGCCCGCGGATCACGTTCGCGATGTTGTCGGCCATCCGGGCGGCCTGCCGCACCGCGTGCTGCGCGCTCGGCGAGCAGAAGTTGCCCGGCTCCTTGGTCAGGTCCGGCACCGCGGCGCAGTCGCCGGCGCTCCACGCGCCCTCGACCACCCGGTCGCCGTCCACCACCTGCAGCGTCGGCCGGCAGGTGATCCGGCGCCGCTCGTCGCGCGGGAAGTCGGTCGCGTCCAGCATCGGCGACGGCTTCACGCCGGCCGTCCAGACGATGGTGTCGGACGGGAAGCTGTCGCCGTCGGAGAGCTTCACGATGCCGTCGACGCACGACTCCAGCCGGGTGTCCAGCCGGATGTCCATGTTGCGCTTCAGCAGCTGCTGCACCGTGTAGGCGCCCATGTCCCGGTCGACCTCGGGCAGCACCCGGTTGGTGGCCTCGACCAGCACCCAGCGCATCTCCTCGGGCTTCAGCTCCGGGTAGTAGCGCAGCGCGTCGCGGGCCATGTCCTCCATCTCGGCGAGCGCCTCGATGCCGGCGTAGCCACCGCCCACGAAGGTGAACGTCAACGCGCGGCTGCGGACCGCCGGGTCGGTCGTGGCGGCCGCCACGTCGAGCCGGTCCAGCACGTGGTTGCGCAGGAAGATGGCCTCACCGATGGTCTTGAACCCGATGCCGTTCTCGTGCAGGCCGGGGATCGGCAGGGTGCGGGACACCGAGCCGGGGGCGACCACCACGTGGTCGTACGGGATCTCCCGGGCCGGGCCGCTGATCGGCTGCACCACGGCGGTCATCCGGTCGTGGTCGATCCGGGTGACCGTGCCGGCCACCACGGTGCACTTGCGCAACTCCCGCCGCAACGGCACCACGGCGTGCCGCGGGGAGATGTTGCCCGCCGAAGCCTCCGGGAGGAACGGCTGGTACGTCATGTGCGGCTGGGGGTCGACGACGACGACCTCGGCCTCACGGGAGCTCAGCTTCTTGGACAGGCGCAGAGCGGCGTACAGGCCCACGTGCCCGGCACCCACGACAAGGATCCGCTTCGGATTCACGTCATCTATCTTTCCCCGGGGGGCTCCGGTAATCCCGCGCGAGACCCCCATCTGTGACGGAGCACAACCCGTGTGACCTGCGCAACGTCCCGGGGTGTCCCGTCACCTGCGACGCAGCAGCCACCCCAGCAGCGCGCTCAGCCCCACCGCGACCAGCAGCCCCACCACCGTCGCCACCTGCGAGCCCGCGGACCCGCCGACCCCGCCGAGCCAGGCCAGCACGATGCCGACCACGGCGCTGGCCAGCACCACGCCGCCGGCCCGGGCCAGCCACCGCAGCACCAGGTCCGGGTCGATCAACCCGTCGTAGGGCAGCAGCGCGGCGAGCGCACAGAGCGTGTGCGCCAGGTAGAGCAACGTGGCGACCGCCAGCAACCGCCACAGCGCCGGCGGCCGGTCGAAGCCGAGCGTGGCCAGCAGCCAGCCGGCGACCGTCACCAGCGCGGTGAACGTCGGCCAGACCCGCCTCGGCCCGACCGCCGGCAGCACCGCGGCGATGGTCAGCGCCAGCAGCGACCGCGGGGTCAGGGCCTGCACCGGGTACGCGAGCAGGAAGCCGGCCAGCACGACGAGGAAGATGCCGCCACGCACCAGCAGCGGCAGCGGGCTGACCCGGGCGGCGGCGTACCGCACCGCCCGCACCCGCTCGACCAGCGCGTCGGTCATGAGAAACCTGCCCTCGGTGCGGTGGCCAGCCGGGCCACGTCCCGCAGTACCTCGTCCAGGCTGCCGGCGCCGGCCCACCGCACCACCGGCACCCCGTGCTCGCGGAGCTGGCCGATCATCGTGTCCCGGTCCAGCCGCCACAGCCGGTACGCCACCTCGGCCCACCCACGCTCCTTAGGCACCGGCAGCTCGGTCGGCAGCGTGTCCACCGCCACCACGAACCGCCCGCCCCGGGCCAGCCGGGCGAGCATCTGGGCCGACCGCTCGTCGAGCAGCGGGGTGAGCACCACCACCAGCGCGTCCGAGGAGAGCACCTGCGGGCCGAAGACCTGGTCGTACGGCTCGTGCGGGGACGACTCGGCGTGCACGTCGAGCAGCCACTCCAGCGCGGTCAGGTACTGCCGCCGACCGGTCGCCGGGCGCAGCCGCCGGGCCGTCGGGCCGTACTCCAGCAGCGCCACCCGGTCGCCCCGGTGCAGGTAGTGCTCGGCGATCGCGGCCGCGGCCCGGACCGTGGTGTCGAGCACCGACGCCGCGCCGCCCACCCCACCGGAACGGCCCGCCTCGGCCAGCACGTCCAGCAGCACCACCACTTCGGCGTCCCGGTCGGAGAGGGTGGCCGCGACGTGCAGCTGACGGGCGCGCAGGGACACCCGCCAGTCGACCCGGCGCAGCCGGTCACCGGGCGCGAAGACCCGTACGCCGGCCAACTCGCCGCCCTCCCCCGGGCGCCGCGACCGGTGCGCGCCGACCAGCCCGGCGGCCCGGGGCATCGCCTCGACCGCGTCGAACGGCTCGGTCCGCGGATAGACCCGGGCCCGGATCGGGTCGGTGATCACCGCGCGGGACACCAGCAGCCCGTCGGCGGCGGCGACCCGCACCCCGGCCGGGCCGATCGGGTGCCGACCCCAGCGCAGCGCGGTGCCGGTCAGTTCCAGGTCGACCGCGCTGCCCCGGGGCACCGAGGTGACGAACGGACGGCCCGCGCCGCCGGAGTCGCGCACGTCCAGCCCGGCGCCGCCGAAGCCGACCTGCTCCACCCGCAGCCACCGGGACATCCGGGTACGCACCACCGCGATGTCGTAGCCGACCAGGTCGGGATTGGTGACCGACACGGTGGCGGCCATCGGCCCGCCCTCGACCAGGTGGGTGTCCCCGACGCCCAGCTCCAGCTCCGGCTGCGCGGCCGGGCGGCGGCGCAGCGCGTACGCGGTGCCCAGCGCGAACGGCGTGGCCAGCACCACCAAGTCGATCCGGCCGAGCAGCACACCGGCGACGAGCAGGACGCCGGTGAGCAGCACGGCCCGGCCGAGCGCCCAGGTGGGCGCCCAACCGCTCGCCGGCTCGGCCCGGGCGTCCATCAGCGCCCGGCGGCGTAGCTGGGCAGCGCGCCGCTGGCCGGGGCCGGCGTCGACTCCAGCACCTCACCGACCACGAAGGACGGATCGACCCGGCGCAGCCACATCTCCGGCCGCAGCGTGATCCGGTGCGCCAGCGCGGGCGCCGCCACCGCCTTCACGTCCTCCGGCACCACGTAGTCCCGGTTCGCCAGCACCGCCCGCACCCGGGACAGCAGCAGCAGCGCCAGCGATCCGCGCGGGGACGCGCCGACCAGCACCGACGGGTGGTCCCGGGTGGCCGAGGTGAGCGCCACGATGTACCGGCCGACCGAGTCCTCGACGACCACGTCCTCCAGCGCGGCCTGCATGGCGCGCAGCGTGCCGGCGTCCACCACCGGGGTGATCTCGGCCTCCTCGCGGCGGCGGGCGACCCGCCGGCGCAGCACCTCCCACTCCTCGTCGTGGTTCGGGTAGCCGAACGAGACCCGCAGCAGGAACCGGTCGAGCTGCGCCTCGGGCAGCGGGTAGGTGCCCTCGTACTCGATCGGGTTGGCGGTGGCCAGCACGTGGAACGGCTCGTCCAGCCGGTAGGTCACGCCCTCCACCGACACCTGCTTCTCCTGCATCGCCTCCAGCAGCGCCGACTGGGTCTTCGGCGGCGTCCGGTTGATCTCGTCGGCGAGCAGCAGGTTGGTGAAGACCGGCCCGGCGCGGAAGGAGAAGTCACCGGTGCGCTGGTCGTAGAGGAAGGAGCCGGTGACGTCGGCGGGCAGCAGGTCCGGAGTGAACTGGAGCCGGCGGAAGTCCAGCCCGAGCGCCTGCGCGAAGGACCGCGCGGTGAGCGTCTTGCCCAGGCCGGGCAGGTCCTCCAGCAGCACGTGACCGCCGGCGAGGATGCCGGCCAGGACCAGTTCCAGCGCCTCGCGCTTGCCCACCACGACGGTGCCGACGGCGTCCAGGACGGCCCGGGCGAGCCGGCCCACCTCGGCGGGGGGCATGCTCCGGTCCACGTCGTTCATCAGATCTTCTCCAGTTCGGCGACGATCGCCGCGAGGTCGCGCGGCGACGGTGGGCGGCGGGCGGGGGTGCCGAGGAACGTCCAGAGCTGCTCGCCCAGCAGCGCGCGGGCCCGCGCCGGGTCGGACTCGCGGGTCACCCCGTGCCGCTGGCGCAGCCGCTCGTCGGCCAGCTCGCCCAGGCGGGGCAGTACCCGCTCGGTGAACCGCTCGCGGTTGCCGCCGCACCAGTCCAACGGACGCTCCCACCCGTTGATCGCGGTACGCAACGCGTCCCGCGAGGACCAGTTCCAGGTGCCCGGTTCCTCCCCGACGGCGGTCCGGACGCCGGCGCGGGGCGGGGGCGGGGGCGAGAGCGCGGCGGTGACCCGGCGCACGGCGAGCACGGCGAGCACCCCCGCGACGATGATCCAGATCGGCACCCGCAGGCCGACGGCGCTCAACGCGACCATGACCACCGCCACGACGGCGGCGGTCACCGCGGCGGTCCGCAGCAGCCAGCGCGCCCGGCCGCCCGAGGGTCGCTCGGCCTCCACGGCGGGTTCGTCGCCGAACGCGAGCAGGTCGTCGATGCTGGTGCTCATGCCGGGACCTCCCCGGCCACCACGCTGGTCAGCTCGCCGCGCAGGCGGCGCAACGCGGCCCGGGCCTGATCCCGGGTGCGCTCGTCGACCGGGTGGGTGGCATAGCGGGCCTCCCGGTAGACGTGCGCGAAACCGTCCAGCACGTCGGCGCTGGCGATGGCCGGGATGCCCGCCGCCGGGTCACCGCGCAGCAGCCGACCGACCAGGTCGGTGGGCGTGTCCCCGGTGTGCCGCGGCACGCCGGCCTCCTCGGCCGCCTCCTCCAGGCGGACCCAGCAGGCGATCACCGCGGTGCGCGGGTCGGTGGACCGGTCGTCCAGTTCGACCAGTCCGGCGTCCAGGGCCGCCATCACCTCGCGGGCGGTGCCCGCGGCGGTGCGCCGGGCCCGTTGCGCGGGCACCGCGCGGGTGGTCCGCCGCAGCGCGCCGCCGACGACCGTCCAGAGCACGTATCCGACGACGGCCAGCACGACCGCGGCGAGCAGCGCCATGGCGACGGTGACCAGCCAGTCCGGTATCCCGCCGGACGTCTGCTCGCCGGCCTGCCGGGGCTCGACCGGGAACGAGGGCGTCTCCGAGGGGTACTCCGGCACGTACGGGATCGTGTCGGCGGCGGGCGGGATCCGGCTGGCGCCGATGGCCGAGTGCCCGGCGGCGAGCGCGGCGACCGCGAGCAGCGCCGTCACCGCCGCGACCGGCCACCACCGGCGCAGTACGCCGAAGTCCATCCCACCGCCTCAGGTGTTCCTCAGTCCACCCCGGCCAGGTGCTTCGCCCGGGTGAACACGTCGTCGAGCATCGCCGGCGTGAGCCGGCCGGTGAACGTGTTCTGCTGGCTGACGTGATAGCAGCCGAGCAACGTCGGCACCGACTCGCCGGACCAGTGTGCCCCATGGCCGAACGCCGGGCGCGGTGTGGGCGGGCGCTGCCCGTACACGTGCCGCAGCACCGGCCACCACGCGGCCCAGGCGAACGCGCCCAGCGCGACCACCACGCGCACGCTGGGGCGTACCAGTTCGACCTCCCGGTGCAGCCACGGCGCGCACGTGTCCCGCTCGGCCGGGGTGGGCTTGTTGTCCGGTGGGGCGCACCGCACGGCGGCGAAGATGCGGGTGTCACGGAGCGCGAGGCCGTCGTCGGCGGACACACTGGTCGGTTGGTTGGCCAGCCCGGCCCGGTGCAGCGCGGCGAAGAGCACGTCCCCCGACCGGTCCCCGGTGAAGATCCGCCCGGTGCGGTTGCCGCCGTGCGCGGCCGGCGCCAGGCCGAGGATCGCGATGCGCGCGTCCGGTGGGCCGAAGCCGGGCACGGGCCGTCCCCAGTAGTCCTGGTCGCGGAACGCGGCCCGCTTGACCCGGGCCACCTCCTCCCGCCACGTCACCAGGCGGGGGCAGGCGAAGCAGTCGTTGACCGCGCCGTCGAGGTCGGTCAGGTCGGTCGCCCGCGCGGCGCGGGCGACCACCTCGCCGGGGGTACGCGACTCAGCCAAGCTTCGCCCGGAACAGTTCCAGGGTGCGGGCCCAGGCGGTGGCGGCGGCCCGCTGGTCGAAGTGCTCCGGCCGGTCCTCGTTGAAGAACGCGTGCGCGGTGCCCGGGTAGTCGAACGTCTGGCAGGTCCCCCCGGCGGCCTCGATGGACCGGCGTACGCTCTGCACCCCGTCGGCGGCGGAGAGGCCGTCGGCCTCGGAGCAGTGGATGAGGGAGGCCTTCCCCGCGTAGCCGGCCCAGTCGGTGGCCATGCCCTCCCAGGGCAGGCGGGGGTAGAAGCCGGCGGTGGCGACGATGCGCTCGGAGAAGGTGCCGGACCACAGGGCCAGGCTGGCGCCCGCGCAGAAGCCGGCGCAGCCCACCTTGCCGGCGACCTCGGGCCGGCTCGCCAGGTATTCGGCGGCGGCCGCGATGTCGCTCGCCGCCTCGTCCATCTGGGTGCTGTTCAGCATCTGCCGCGGCTCGGTCGGCTTGCTGGCCGGGCCGCCGTGCCGGAAGTCGGGCGCGAGGGCGACGAAACCGGCGTCGGCGAAGCGGTCGACCACGGCCCGCACGTGGGGCACCAGACCCCACCAGTCCTGAATGACGATGACCGCCGGGCTCGCCGCACCGCCGGAGGGTATCGCGAGATACCCCTCGCTCGTCCCCCCGTTGCCGGTGAAGCTCACCATCTCGCCCATGGGCCCGTCCTCCTAGCGGTCAGTCATCGTTGGCTGGTCGCACAGTTGGGTGTTACGTGCCGGTAGCGTGCCACGCGGTCACCGGCCCGGGGAAGACGGAAGAACAGTGGCATTCACCTCCTGTCGACCCGCCGGGCGGGAGCACCTTCCGCGGCGGCGTGCGTGCGTCGAGACGCCTGTCGAGCTGATGTCGTCAGCGACTCAGCTCGACAGGCGTGGATCGTGGGTGCCGGGACCGGACCGACCGGCGCGGCCAGACTCAGCGCGTCGGCGTCGGCGCGGGCGTGGCGCTCTCGGTCGGCGCGGGCGGGGCGGGTGACGGCGCTTCCGGCGGCCCGAACGGTGCCAGTTCCGGGCAGTACGGGTAGGCGTTGCGCGGCGCCGGCACGGCGCCGGACGAGTCCAGGCAGTTCGGCCAGCCGAGCCGGATCGGCACGCCGTTCTGGTCGAAGAGCTGCGCGTCGCGGATCAGGCGTCCCTGCTGGTCGTAGACGAAGACGTCCTCGATCCGGTCGTACCGGCGATCCACCGCCACCTGCTCGTAGTCGGCGGGGCTGCCGCCGCCGGCGCGCTGGTCCACCTCGGCGAGCACGGCGACCGAGAACAACAGCAGCGCGGCGGTGCCCAGGTGGTGCAGCCGTCGCGGCCACCCGGTGAGGCCGGCGGAACGGTGGCCCCACCACACCGACGCGACGACCGCGCCGATGAGCACCAGCAACCCGGCGGAGGTGTTGGTGCCGAGCCGCGGCACCAGGCCGACCTGCCCGTCCGTCATCGCGGCCACGAGCAGGGCGGCCAGCCAGCCGCGTACCAACCACCAGGCCGGGCGTAGCGGTCGCAGGAAGTCGCTCACCGTCTCGTGACCGAGCACCGGGCCGAGCTGGCGGTCGAGCAGGCGCAGCTGGGTGACCGCGTTGTCGCGCGCGGCGGACAGCCGGCGCAGGCGGACCGGCCGCCCGCCCGGCTCCGCGCCCGCCGCGGTCCGCAGCTCCGCCGCGTACGCCTCCGGCGGGCCCAGCCGGTCGACCAGGGCGCCCTCGCCCTCGGCGGCGACCTCGGCCAGGTGCTCCGCGAGGTCCTCGGTCAACTCGTCCCGCCGAGCCGGCGGCAGGTCGGCGAGCGCGGCCCGCACCCGGTCGACGTAGTCCGTGATCTCCTGCCCAGTGACGGTCATGCCGCCATCCCCCGATCGTCGAGCAGTGCGTCCATGGTGGTGGCGAACGAGCGCCAGGTCTTGCCGGAGCGGGTGAGCTGGTCCCGCCCCGAGGCGTTCAACGAGTAGTACTTGCGGTGCGGTCCGGACTCGCTCGGCACCACGTACGTGGTCAGCAGGCCGGCCGCGAAGAGCCGACGCAGCGTGCCGTAGACCGAGGCGTCGCCGACCTCGGTCAGGCCCGCCTCGCGCAGCCGGCGCAGGATGTCGTAGCCGTACCCGTCCTCGTCCTTGAGCACGGCGAGCACCGCGAGGTCGAGGACACCCTTGAGGAGCTGCGTCGTATCCACGCTCCGCACACTAGTGCGCATTACGGAATACCGTCAACAAGACACCCCGCCGGCAACGGTCGATGCGGCGGGGTGGGAGTTAGGCGAGGCTCCAGGCGATGCCGTCGAGGATGTCGTGCTCGGAGGCGACGACGGAGGGCATCCCGGCCCGCTCCATGATCACGCGGAGCACCAGCGCGCCGGCGCCGATCACGTCGGCCCGGCCGGGATGCATCACCGGCTCGGCCAGCCGCTGTTCCCGGGTCGCGCCGAGCAGGTAGGCGGTCACCGAGGCCACCCGCTCGTAGGGGACGCGGGCGTGGTGGATCCGGCCCGGGTCGTACTCCCGGAGCCCTTCGGCCAGGGCCACCACTGTGGTGACCGAGCCGGCGAGCCCGACCAGCGTGGCGGCCTCCCGGCCGGGCACGGCGGCCAGCGCCCGGTCCACCGCCGCCGCGACGTCCGCCTCGGCGGCGGCGATCTGCGCCGGGGTCGGCGGGTCGCCGTGCAGGTGCCGTTCGGTCATCCGGACGCAGCCGATGTCCACCGAGATCGCGCCGCGCACACCCTCGGTGCGGGTGCCGACGACGAACTCGGTCGAGCCGCCGCCGATGTCGACCACCAGGTACGGCGGTTCGGCGTCGGCGGGCAGGCCACGGACCGCGCCGGTGAACGACAGCCGGGCCTCCTCGTCGCCGGTCACCACCTCCGGCGGCACGCCGAGGGTGCGCTCCACCATGTCGCGGAAGTCGCCGGCGTTGGAGGCGTCGCGTGAGGCCGAGGTGGCGCACATCCGCACCCGGTCGGCGCCGAGCTTCTCGATCTCGGCCGCGTAGTCGGCCAGCGCCACCCGGGTCCGCTCGATCGCCTCCGGCGCGAGCCGGCCGGTGCGGTCGACCCCCTGCCCCAGCCGGACGATCTCCATCCGCCGGCTCACGTCCACCAGCGGCGCCGACTCCCCCGCGGACGGATCCGGCAGGTCCGCGACCAGCAGTCGGATCGAGTTGGTCCCACAGTCGATGGCAGCCACGCGCGCGCTCACGGCTGCCACCCTACGGCAGCCCGGCCCCGGTCAGAGGCGGAGGAGCATGCGGCTGTTGCCCAGGGTGTTGGGCTTGACCCGCTCCAGGTCGAGAAACTCCGCCACGCCCTCGTCGTAGGAGCGGAGCAACTGCTCGTAGACCGGCTGCGGGACCGGCGCGCCGTCGATCTCGCGGAACCCGAAGCTGCCGAAGAAGCCGGTCTCGAACGTGAGCACGAAGATCCGCGCGACCCCGATCTCCCGCGCCGCGTCGATCAGCTCGCCGACGATCCGGTGCCCGATCCGGTGACCCCGGCAGGACGGGTCGACCGCCACCGTGCGGATCTCCGCCAGGTCCTCCCACATCACGTGCAGCGCGCCGCACCCGACCACCGTGCCGTCTCCGGTGACCGCCACCCGGAACTCCTGCACGTCCTCGTAGAGCGTCACGGTGGCCTTGCTGAGCAGCCGCCGGTCGTCGGTGTAGGTGTCGACCAGCCGGCGGATCCCGCGTACGTCACCGGTGCGGGCCCGGCGGACCACGACCTCGTCGACGGTGCTCACCTCACTCCGCCGTGGGCACGTCCACGCAGGGGCCGGCGGCCCACCACTTCTCCACCAGCGCCAGCGTCTCGTCGCCGAACGGGTTCACCCCCGGGCCGGCGCCGAGCGCGTGGCCCAGGTGCACGTGCAGGCACTTCACCCGTCCCGGCATGCCGCCGGCCGAGATGCCGGCGATCTCCGGCACCTCACCGATCGCCTCCCGGCGGGCCAGGTAGTCCTCGTGCGCGGCCCGGTACCGCGCGGCCAGCTCCGGGTCCTCGGCCAACCGGTCGGCCATCTCCTTCATCAGCCCGGCCGACTCCAGCCGGCTGCACGCCGCCGTGGCCCGCGGGCAGGTCAGGTAGAACAGCGTCGGGAAGGGCGTGCCGTCGGCCAGCCGGGGCGTCGTCTCGACCACGTCGGGCAGGCCGCACGGGCAGCGGTGGGCCACCGCCCGGGTGCCGCGGGGCGGGCGGCCGAGCTGCGCGGCCACCGCGGCCAGGTCGGCCTCGGTGGCCGGCTGACGTTCCGGCAGGGGTACGGAGTCCGCCGCCGGCTCCAGCGGTGGTTCGACGCTCACAACAGGACCTCTCGTGTGGTGCTCACTTGTCGGGGCGCTCGGCGTTGGCCGCCTGCAGGCTCGACCACAGGGTGTCGTACCAGGGGTCGGGCGGCTTCGGCGCCCCCGCCTTCGCGCCCTTGCCGGCGTCCTTGGCGGCGCCGTCCGGGTCGGAGAGCACCACCAGCAGCGTCTCGCCGGGCTTGCCCATGAAGAAGCGCTCCCGGGCCTGCGTCTTGACGTACTCCGGGTCCTTCCACTTGGCCGCCTCGGCGGTGAGCCGCTCGATCTCGGCCCGCTGCGCGGCCTGCGCGGCTTCCATCCGCTCGATGTCGGCCTGCTGGTCCAGATAGACCCGGACCGGATAGGTGTATGCCAAAGCGAGCGCGATCAGCACGGCGAACAGCACGGTGGCGCGCCCGGTGAAGCGCCGGGGTTGGGGTGCGGTGAGCCGCTTGACCGCGCCACCGGCCGCGGTACGCCGGGCCGCGGCCGGGCGGCTCGCGGAGCGTACGCCGTCGGTGGCGCGGGACGTGCCGGGTGACCGGCCGGCGGCCCGCTGCTCGGCGCGGACGCCGCCGTCACGGGCCGTGGACCGGACCCGGGCACCGCCCGCCCGGCCGGCCTGACCCGGCCGACGGGCGGGGCGCTGGCCACCCGGTGTGCGGCGCTGCTGCATCGTCACACCCCTCCCCCGGAGCGTCGGCCTCAGGCCGAACGGTAACGCGGGAACGCGCCGGCGCCGGCGTACCGCGCCGCGTCGGCCAGCTCCTCCTCGATCCGGAGCAGCTGGTTGTACTTGGCCACCCGGTCGGAGCGGGCCGGCGCGCCGGTCTTGATCTGCCCGCAGCCGGTGGCGACCGCCAGGTCGGCGATGGTGGTGTCCTCGGTCTCGCCGGAACGGTGGCTCATCATGCACCGGAAGCCGGCCCGGTGGGCCAGGTCCACGGCGTCCAGCGTCTCGGTGAGCGAGCCGATCTGGTTGACCTTGACCAGCACCGCGTTGGCGGCCTGCTCGGCGATGCCCCGGGCGATGCGCTGCGGGTTGGTCACGAACAGGTCGTCGCCGACGATCTGGATCCGGTCGCCCAGCGCGGCGGTCAGGGTGGCCCAGCCGCTCCAGTCGTCCTCGGCCAGCGGGTCCTCGATGGACACGATCGGGTAGTCGCCGGCCAGCTTGGTGTAGTAGTTGCTCATCTCCTCGGCGCTCTTGGCGCTGCCCTCGAACGTGTAGCTGCCGTTGTCGAAGAACTCGGTGGCGGCCACGTCGAGCGCGAAGACGATGTCGGTGCCGAGCCGGTAGCCGGCCTTCTCGACCGCCTCGGCGATCAGGTCCAGCGCGGCGGCGTTGGTGGGCAGGTTCGGGGCGAAGCCGCCCTCGTCACCGAGCCCGGTCGACAGGTCCTTCTTCTTCAGCACCGTCTTCAGCGCGTGGTAGACCTCGGCGCCGGAGCGCAGCGCGTCCCGGAACGTCGGCGCGCCGATCGGCGCGATCATGAACTCCTGGATGTCGACGTTCGAGTCGGCGTGCGCGCCACCGTTGAGGATGTTCATCATCGGCACCGGGAGCAGGTGCGCGTTCGGGCCGCCCAGGTAGCGGAAGAGGCTCAGCTCGGCGCTGCCGGCGGCGGCCTTCGCCACGGCCAGGGAGACGCCGAGGATGGCGTTGGCGCCCAACTCGCCCTTGTTGTCCGAGCCGTCGATGTCGATCATCTTCTGGTCGATCAGCCGCTGCTCACTGGCCTCGTAGCCGATGAGCTGGTCGACGATCCGGTCCTCGATGTTGGCGACGGCCTTCTCGACGCCCTTGCCCAGGTAGCGGTCCTTGTCACCGTCGCGCAGCTCGACCGCCTCGAAGGCGCCGGTGGAGGCGCCGGACGGCACCGCGGCGCGGGCGATCGTGCCGTCGTCGAGCCCGACCTCGACCTCGACCGTCGGGTTGCCCCGCGAGTCCAGGATCTCCCGGGCGACGATTCCCTCGATGGTTGCCACTGAGTCGCTCCTCGTTTGTGTGGTTCCGGTCCGGTATGGGCCGCGACGGTGCGGCTGAGGCAGGTGTTGAACGCAGCGTATCGGTCCCCGCCCTCCCGTACGCCGCTCGGGGCGGACCCCACGGCGCGAGCTGAGACGGACATTCCCGGATTACCGGGCGTCAACCGGCAACGGGTTTGCGAGAGGTTGCGTCGATCGACAAGGCTGGGCATCATGCCTGCCGCCTCGACGACTCTCCGTGTGCTCGCCGCCTCGGTCATCGTGTCGCTCTCGGTCACCGGATGCCAGGCCCTGGACGACGCGGGGGTCGCCCTCGGGCGGGCCGATCTGGTCAACGACCTCGCCGCGCGGATGGACCGGGCGCTGGAGCAGACCTGGGCCGCGGAATACCAGCTCGACGGCGGGCGGACCGCCTCGATCGCCCAGACCGAGGAGCCGCTCCGCTCCACCTACACCTGGCCCGGCGGCAAGATCACGGTGACCCAGGAGGCGGTGACCCGGTGCGCGAGCACCGCCACCCGCACCTCCTGCACCGTGTCCCCGCCGTTGCTCACCGCCGGCAAGCCGTCCGTGATCGTCTACGACGAGGCCCGCAAGCAGGGCCTGGTCACCCCGCCGGCGGTGATCCGGCTACTCACCGACGCCGCGCTGCGGCCCGAGGCGGTCATCACGCAGAGCGACACCACGCTGGCCGGGCACCACGCCACCTGCGTCGACGTCACGAACGCCGGGGAACGCTTCACCGCCTGCGTGACCAACGAGGGGGTGCTGGGCAGCTTCACCGGCCGGCTCGACGGCAAGCCGGCCGAAATGACGCTGAGCCGCTACACCGAGACGGTCGAGGCCGCCGCGTTCGCGGTGCCGGCCGGCGCCGGCGTGGTCGACCGCCGCACCACCACGTCGTGAACCCCGGCGGCACCGGAAGCCCCACGTCCCGCGCCGCCGACGCACCGGGCTTCCGTCCCGTCGCCGACCACGCGCGGCCGCCGGAACCGGACGACCTGGCCCTCGCGGTGGCCGGACGGAAGCTGCTGACCGGCGCCGACGGTCGACTGCCGCGGATCGGCGAACTGCCCGCCCGGACCGGCTGGGTGGCGGTCGGCGCGCTGGACGGGGTGCCGGCCTGGGCGACCGAGGTCAGCGACCCGGACTCCCTGCCCGGCCGGTGGCGGAGCTGGCGCGGCCTCGCGGCCGAACTACCCGCCGCCGCAGCGGACCTGGCGGGGCGCGCGCTCGCCGTGGTCACCTGGCGGCGTACGCACCGGTGGTGCGGGGCCTGCCGGGCCGAGCTGGCCGACGTGCCGGGCGAGACCGCGCGGCGCTGCCCGACGTGCGGGCTGACCGGCTACCTGCCGCTCTCCGTCGCGGTGCTGACCGCGATCACCCGCCCGGGCGAGCTTCTGCTGGTCCGGCACGCCCACGGGCCGACGGAGCTGTGGGCGCTCGTCGCCGGCTTCGTCGAGGCGGGCGAGTCGCTGGAGGCGGCGGTGCACCGCGAGGTCGCCGAGGAGGTCGGCCTGACGCTGGACCGCCCCGCGTACGTGGACAGCCAGCCGTGGGCGCTGTCCGGGCCGGGCACGCTGCTCGCCGGTTTCATCGCCACCGTGACCGATCCGGCCGCGGAGCCGGTGGTCGACCGGGCGGAGCTGACCGAGGCCCGCTGGTTCCCGGTGGACGCGTTACCGGCCGAGCTGCCGCCGGCGTACTCCCTGTCCCGCTGGCTGATCGACGCGGTGGTCGCGCGCGGTTGACCCGTCAGAGCCCCAGCAGCGTACGCAGGTGACGCGGGGGCGGGCAGTCGTGCGCCAGCATCGCGTCGTGCCACTCCCGGACCGGCACGTCGGCGGGTCGCGCGGCGGCGATGTCGGCCATCTCGCTGTAGCCGACGAAGTAGGTGGAGAGCTGGGTGGAGGTGAGCAACGCGCGCCGCCACTTGCCGGCCGCCTCGCCCTCCTCCTGGAAGCCGCGCCCGGTCATCAGCGCCATCGCCTCCGACTCGGGCAGGTCGTCGCAGTGCACGAGCTGGTCGAGCAGCGCGTTGATGGTCATCCGGAGCTGCATCTTGAGCTGTTGCAGGCGCACCGGCAGCCCACCGAAGCCGAGCCCGGCCATCAGCTCCTCGGTGTAGACCGCCCACCCCTCGATGAACACACCCGACTCGGTGAGCGCGCGCACCCGGGTCGGCCCGGCGTGGCGCCGCGCGTGGGCGAGCTGGAGGAAGTGACCCGGCATCGCCTCGTGCACGGTCAGATTGCGGATCATGTGGTCGTTGTACTCCCGGTAGAACGACTCGACCCGCTGCGCCGGCCAGTCCGCCGGGGTGGGCGCGATGCAGTAGAACGTCGGCACGTCGGCCGTCTCCAGCGGGCCGGGCGAGTCGCAGTAGGCCACCGCCACCCCCCGGGCGAACTCCGGCATCTCCTGGATCACGCACGGGTCGTCGACCAGGCTCACCAGGTCGTGCCGGCGGACGAAGTCACTCGCCTCGTCGAGCGTGACGGAGGCGAGGTCGACGATGGTGGCGTCGTCCGGGTGCTCGGCGGCCAGCAGGTCCAGCGCCCGGCGTACCGTCTCGTCGTCGGCCGGACCGCCGACCAGCTCGACGGCCGCCGCCCGGATCTCCTCGGTGACCCGGTCGAGGTTGGCCCAGGCGCGGCGCTGGACCTCGGCGGCGCCCAGCTCGGTGTCGAGCGTGTGCCAGAGCCGCGCCTCCCAGCGTCGCCGACCCAGCCGGGGGTCACGCCCGGGACCCGCGTCGGCGGCCAGGCCGAGACGCAGCCAGGCCACGAACTCGTCCAGCGCGGCGATCGCCGCCGTGGCGGCCGGGCCGACCCGGTCGCGCAGCGCCGGCGCCTGGGCGAGCAGCGCGGGCACCTCGTCGCGGACCAGGGCCGCCGTGCCGGTGAACTGCCCGACCGCCGTCTCGGCGTGGATCCGCGGCATGTCGCGCAGCGTCGCGCGCGCGGTGGCCAGGGCGTCCGGTACGGCGGCGAGGCGCCCCGCCAGGTGGGTCAGGCGCTCCTCGACCGGGGCGTAGGGGCGGGCCAGCAACGCGTGCAGCAGCGGGCCGGGATTGTGGCGCAGCGGGTCCCACTCGTGGCCGCGGATCTCGGTCGCCTCGAACAGCCCGCGGTCGACCAGGCTGCTGAGCAGCGCGTGGTCGACGCTCTCCTCGACGTCGAGCGTGTCCGGGTCGATCTCGGAGAGCGCGTCGGCCGCGTCCTTCAGCATCGCCTGGTCGGCGGCGAGCGCGTCGGCGGAGAGGTCGGGCAGCCGGTCGTCGTAGCGGTGGTCTCCGGCGGCGGTGGCCAGCCCGGGCCGGCTCTCCAGCAACGCCTCGACGATCCGCTCCGCCAGCGGCACGAACGCTTCCATACCGAAACCCTACCGACCGCGCCGCCGGGCCCCGCCCTCCCACTGCCCCCGCCGTCGCATTGATCAAGGACTTCGCGTCTCCCCCGGCGCCCCTCCCGACACAAGCTCCTCGGTCACCGAATCTGGCCCCCCGCCCCGGCCGAGCGCGGTAGATCTTGGTAGGAAACGGCCCCTATAGGGGTACTTTCCTACCGCCTTTCTGCGATGTGGGCCGCGAGTCCCGCTTCCCGGCGGGGCTTGGTCGATGGGGCCGGGCTGGGCGGACAGCCTCGGCGATCTTGCACTTCGCGCCCCGGCGAATGGGGTGTTTGCGACGTCGGGAGAGCCGCAAGTGCAAGATCGCGGGGGTGGGGGTCAGGCGGGAGGGTTGGTGGGGGTGGGGTGTTCGGCGGCTCGGACGGCTTCGGCGTAGGCCAGGGTGGCGCGCCGGAGCGCCGCCTCCGGGTCGATTCCGGCCTGCCGGGCGGCGGCGACCGTGGACAGCAGGCTCGCGCCGAGGCGTGCCTCCGCGTCCACCTGGGACTCGGCCAGCGGCGGCGGCACGGCCAGCCCGACCCGGCCGGCCCGGTCCAGGATCTTCGCGGCCAGGGCCAGCGCGGGCTGGCTCAACGCGATGCCGTCCAGCACCGAGTCGCGGGTCTTCTCGGCCCGCTTGATCCGCTCCCAGTTCGCCTCGATCTCCTCGATCGAGCCGGCCCGCTCGCCGGAGAACACGTGCGGGTTGCGCCGCACCATCTTGTCGACCAGGCCACCGGCCACGTCGTCGACGGTCCAGCTCTCGCCCTCCGGCAGGTTCTCGGCCAGCCGGGCGTGCAGCAGCACCTGGAGCAGCACGTCGCCCAGTTCCTCACGCAGCGCGTCGGTGTCGTCGGCGCTGATCGCGTCGTACGCCTCGTAGCACTCCTCGAGCAGGAACCCGGCCAGGCTGCGGTGGGTCTGCGCCCGCTTCCACGGGTCGCCGCCGGGCGAGGCCAGCCGGTCCATCACCTCGACCGCGTCGAGCAGCCGGGCGCCGGGCGGGTCCCACGAGCCGTACATCAGCTCCAACTCGGCCAGGCCCGGCTCGCGGGCCAGCCGCAACCCCAGCTCGCGGGCGAGCGGCTCGTCACCGGCCGGGCCGGCCAGCCACACCGCGCCACCGTGCGCCGACACCGCGTCCAGCAGCGCCTGCGTCGCGCCCTCGGTCAGCACGCTCACCTCGGCGCCGGCCATCCGGACCACCCGGGTCAGCTCGCTCTCCGCGCCGGCGAAGACCGGCGCGGAGCGTACGGCGTCCCAGGCGGCCGAGGTCAGCAGGCCGGCGGGCAGCCGGGGCGAGGTGACCAGGAGGACGATGCGTGCCGTCATGCTCAGGGCGCCACCGACGCGTTCGGCTCGACCGACTCCGGCCCGGTCGACTCCGGCTCCGGGGTGGAGACGTCGGTCACCTGGTCCGCGCCGTCCACGTACGGCAGGTCGTACTGGCGGAACCCGCCCTGCGTCTGGAGCAGCGCCGGGATCTCCAACGTCGGGAAGCGCGGGTTGACGGTCACGTCGAGCTTGCGCACCTCGTCCCGCAGCGCCACGCTCACCGCACCGACCTGCCGGGTGAAGGCGGCCTCGGCGAACTGCTTGCGCTGCTCCTCGGCCGACCACCCGGCCGGGGCCACCCCGGCCTTGACCAGCGCGTCGTACAGGTCGGTCCGCGACCCGTCGCTCAGCTCCGCCGGCGGCAGGCCGCGCTCCAGGGCCAGGTAGAGGTCGTACCACTCGGCGGCGAGCGTCGCGTACTCGGTGTTGGGCACGCCCAGCTCCTTGCCGAGCTGCTCGGCGGTGAGCTGGTCCTGCACCGGGATCTTCTTCTCCTCGGCGACCCGCTTGCCCAGGTCGATGCCGATCAGCAGGTTGAGGACGTCCTGGCGGTCCACGTTCAGCTTGAGCTGCTCCGGCGACGGGGTCGCGCCCTGCTGCGCCGCGGCGTCGCGCACCGAGGCCGCGTACGCGGTCTGGGCCTCGTCGTGGATCGTGTCCACCCGGTCGACGGAGTAGGTCCGGTCACCGACGTAGGCGGCGACGTCCGGGGCGGACCGGCCACAGGCGGCGAGGGAGAGCGCGGCGAGGGCCGCGACGCTGGTGGCGGCGAGGAGACGGCGAGCACGCATGACGGTCACTCTCTCACGCCCCGTACCCGGCTGTGACGCCGCCCACCTCACCGCGCCCCCACCCCGGCCGGCTGCGCCGCCGCCGGCTCGCTGTGTCACCGCCCGCTCGCCACTGCGGGGCTGGCAGAACCGGCCAGCTCCTCGGGCTCGCTGTGTCACCGGCCGCTCGCCACTGCGGGGCTGGCAGAACCGGCCAGCTCCTCGGGCTCGCTGTGTCACCGGCCGCTCGCCACTGCGGGGCTGGCAGAACCGGCCAGCTCCTCGGGCTCGCCCAGGACGTCGGAGAGGAGCTGACCGCACCACTCCAGCAGCGCCTGGTCGCGCAGCGGCTCGCCGCCGATCCGGCGGGTGCTCGGTCGCGGCACGCTGACCTGGTCTAGCGCCTGCTTGTAGACCGAGTCCGGGTGGTAGCGCTTGAGCCGCATCTGCTTCGAGTCGGGCAGCGGCAGCGGACCGAACCGGATGTGCTTGCCCTGCATCGACACGTCGGTGAGGCCGTAGCGGCGGGCCAGCAGCCGGAACCGCGCCACCGCCACCAGGTTCTGCACCGGCGCGGGCGGCTCGCCGTAGCGGTCGGTCATCTCGGCGACCACCTCGCGCAGCCGCTCGGAGTCGCGCGCCTCGGCGAGCTTGCGGTACATCTCCAGCCGCAGGCGCTCCACCGCCACGTAGTCGTGCGGCAGGTGCGCGTCGATCGGCAGGTCGACCTTGACCTCCGTCTCCTCCTCCGTGCTCTCGCCCTTGAAGGCGGACACGGCCTCGCCGACCATCCGGACGTACAGGTCGAAGCCGACGCCCTCGATGTGGCCGGACTGCTCGCCGCCGAGCAGGTTGCCGGCGCCCCGGATCTCCAGGTCCTTCATCGCCACGTACATGCCGGCGCCCAGCTCGGTGTGCTGCGCGATGGTGGCCAGCCGCTCGTGCGCGTTCTCGGTGAGCGGCTTGTCCGCCGGGTAGAGGAAGTAGGCGTAGGCCCGCTCCCGGCCCCGGCCGACGCGGCCCCGGATCTGGTGCAGCTGGGCCAGGCCGAGCAGGTCGGCGCGCTCGACGATCAGCGTGTTGGCGTTGGGGATGTCGATGCCGGACTCGACGATCGTGGTGCAGACGAGGACGTCGAACTCCTTCTCCCAGAAGCCGACCATCACCTTCTCCAGCGCCTCCTCGCCCATCTGGCCGTGCGCCACCGCCACCCGGGCCTCGGGCACCAGCTCGCGGAGCCGGCGGGCCGCCCGGTCGATCGACTCGACCCGGTTGTGCAGGTAGAAGACCTGCCCGTCGCGCAGCAGCTCACGGTGGATGGAGGCGGCCACCTGCCGGTCGTCGTACGCCCCGACGAACGTCAGCACCGGGTGCCGCTCCTCCGGCGGGGTGGCGATGGTGGACATCTCCCGGATGCCGGTGATCGCCATCTCCAGCGTCCGGGGGATCGGGGTGGCCGACATGGCGAGCACGTCGACCGAGGCGCGCAGCGTCTTCAGGTGCTCCTTGTGCTCGACGCCGAAGCGCTGCTCCTCGTCGATGATGACCAGCCCGAGCTGCTTGAACCGGGTGGCCGCCTGGAGCAGCCGGTGGGTGCCGATGACGATGTCGACGCTGCCGTCGGCGACCATCTCCAGCGTCCGCTCGGACTCCTTCGGGGTCTGGAACCGGGAGAGCTGCCGGATGTTGACCGGAAACTGGCTCATCCGCTCGGCGAACGTGTTGTAGTGCTGCTGCACCAGCAGGGTGGTGGGCACCAGCACCGCCACCTGCTTGCCGTCCTGCACCGCCTTGAACGCCGCCCGGACCGCGATCTCGGTCTTGCCGTAGCCCACGTCGCCGCAGATCAGCCGGTCCATCGGGACGGTCTGCTCCATGTCCCGCTTGACCTCCTCGATGGCGGCCATCTGGTCCGGCGTCTCCTGCCAGGGGAACGCGTCCTCCAGCTCCCGCTGCCAGGGGGTGTCCGGACCGAAGTTGTGCCCCTTGGACGCCTTGCGCGCGGCGTAGAGCTGGATCAGCTGGGCGGCGATCTCGCGGACCGCCTTGCGCGCCCGGGCCTTGGACTTCTGCCAGTCCGAGCCGCCCATCTTGTGCAGCGTGGGCTGCTCGCCGCCGACGTAGCGGGAGAGCTGGTCGAGCTGGTCGGTGGGGACGAAGAGGCGGTCGCCGGGCTGGCCGCGCTTGCTCGCCGCGTACTCGATGACCAGGTATTCGCGGCTGGCGCCGTTGACCGTGCGCTGCACCAGCTCGACGTAGCGGCCGATGCCGTGCTGCTCGTGCACCACGAAGTCGCCGGCCTTCAGCTCCAGCGGGTCGATGGTGTTGCGTCGCCGGCTGGGCATCTTGCGCATGTCGCGGGTGGAGGTGCCCCGGCCGCCGGTGACGTCGTCGCCGGTCAGCAGCACGAACTTCGACGCCTCGTCGACGAACCCGGCGGTCAGGCAGCCGCAGGAGACGAGCACCTCGCCCGGGGCGGGCGCGGCGGGCACCTCCTCGGTGAGCCGGGCGCCGAGGCCGGCGTCGCGGAGCACCTCGACGGCCCGCTGGGCGGGGCCGTGGCCCTCGAAGACCAGCGCGATCGACCAGCCCTCACCGGCCCAGCGCTTCAGGTCGTCGACCACCCGGGCGGTCTCGCCGTGGTAGAGCGGAGCGGGCTGGGCGGCCAGGGTCACCGCGATGGCGTCGTCCGGGGTGACGTCGACCTCCGTCGGCGCGTCCTCCCAGGGCTGCCGGGCCGGCGCCGCGTCGGCCTCGACCAGACCGAACGGGGCGAGCGTCCACCAGGGCTGGCCCAGGGCGCGGGCCGCCGTGCGTACCTCGGCCAGGGTCTTGAAGGCGGCGGCGCCGAGGTCGACCGGGGCCTGGCCGCCGACGGCGGCCGCGGCCCAGCTGGCCTGGAGGAACTCCTCCGAGGTACGGACCAGGTCGTGCGCCCGGGTGCGGATCCGCTCCGGGTCGCAGAGCAGCAGGTGGGTGCCGGCCGGCATGCAGTCGACCAGCAACTCCAGCGCGTCGGCGCCGATCAGGGCCGGGGCCAGCGACTCCATCCCCTCGACCGGGATGCCCTCGGCCAGCTTGTCCAGGATCTCGGCCAGCTCGGGATGCTCGGCGGCGAGCGCGGCGGCCCGCTTCCGGACCGACGGGGTGAGCAGCAGCTCCCGGCACGGCGGCGCCCACAGCTGCGCGACCCCCTCGATGGTGCGCTGGTCGGCGACGGCGAAGGTGCGGATCTCCTCCACCTCGTCGCCCCAGAACTCGACCCGGGACGGGTGCTCGTCGGTCGGCGGGAAGACGTCCAGGATCCCGCCGCGCACCGCGAACTCGCCGCGCTTGGTGACCAGGTCGACCCGGGCGTACGCCATGTCGGTGAGCCGGCGCGCGACCTCCTCCAGGTCCGCCTCGTCGCCCGCGGCGAGCTGCACCGGTTCGAGGTCGCCGAGGCCCTTGAGCTGCGGCTGGAGCAGCGACCGCACCGGCGCCACGACCACCCGCAGCGGCCCGGTGCGCCCGTGCGCGTCGGCCGAGTCGGGGTGGGCCAGCCGGCGCAGCACCGCGAGCCGCCGCCCGACCGTGTCGGAGCGGGGCGAGAGCCGCTCGTGCGGCAGCGTCTCCCAGGACGGGAAGACCGCCACCTGCTCCGGCGGCAGCAGGCTGCCCAGCGCGGAGGCCAGGTCGTCGGCCTCGCGGGTGGTGGCGGTGACCGCGAGCACCGGCCGGCCCGCGCCGCCGGCCGGCTCGTCGGCGGCGACGGCGGCCACCGCGAACGGGCGCAGCGCGGCGGGGGCGGTGAGGTCGAGGCCGTCGACCCGGGCGGCACCGGAGCGCGCCAGGTCACGCGCCCGGGCCAGCCCGGGGTCGGCCAGGGCGGCGGAGAAGAGTCCGGTGAGCATCAGTGATCACTTCCAGCGGCTCGACACGACGAGGACCCCGCGTCCAGCCGGACGGGGGGTGCACCTGTCGAGACTATCCCGCGCCGGGGACAATCTCCGGTGGCACCGCGTAGGCCGGAAGGGGAGGGGCAATGCCGGAACAGGTCGGTAGTGATCCCCGGACCCGAACCACGCCGGGCCGCTGGCGGGTCCTAGGGGTCGCCCCCGGCATGCTGCTCTACCAGGTGCGGTGCGTGGTCGAGGACCCCGGCTGGCACGGGCCGGCGCGGGACCTGGGGCACCGGGTCTTCCTCGGCCGCTCGGGGGTCTCCCTGCGCCGGCTCAACGGCCAGGTCAGCGTGGTGGACGCCACCTCGGTCCTGCTCACCCGCCCCGGCGACGAGATGTACGCCGCGCACCCGCTGGGTGACGGCGACGTCTACACCTGCCTGGAGCTGTCCCCGGAGCTGCTCGGCGAGCGGCCGGACACCGACCGGTGGCTGGGTCGGCGCGGCTGGGACGGCAGCGTCGACGAGCGGCTCGACCTGGAGCACCGGATGCTGGTGGCCCGCGCGGCGGCCGGGCTGGACCGGTTCGAGTTCACCGAGCGGGTGCACCGCTTCCTGGGCCGGCTGCTGGCGGCCAGCCCGGTCGGCGCGGGCGAGCCGGGAGCCGAGATCGAACGGGCGGTCCGACGCCGACCGGCCACGCTCGCCGCGCACCGCCGGCTGGCCGACCGGGCGCGCGAGGTGCTGGCCGCGTCCGACTCCCGGCTCGGACTGACCGACGTCGCCGCCCAGGTGGGCTGCTCACCGCACCACCTGAGCCGGGTGTTCCAGCGGGTCACCGGGCAGAGTCTCACCGCATACCGGAACCGGCTGCGGGTCCGCTCCCTGCTGGACGTGCTGGCCGACGGCGACGGCCCGCCGCTGGGCGAGGTCGCCGCCACGTACGGCTTCGCGGACCAGGCGCACCTGACCCGGGTGGTCCGGGAGCAGGTGGGGCACCCGCCGGCCCGGCTGCGCCGGCTCTTCGCCGCCGGCGAGGCCGACCTGGACGCCGCCTGAACGTTCGCTCGACGATCCGAGCAAGATTCTTCAAGAACCGCCCGGTCGGGTCCGGCGAGGATGGATCCCGTCAGCCCGGCCCGGGTCGCCATGGGGAGATGGCGACCCGGCCAGGGGTACGCGGGCCTGTTCGGGGAGGCCCGACACCCGAAGCCGGTCCTGCGCCGCCGGTTCACGGCGTGCCGCGGAGGTGCCGCACTCCCCCCCCTGCGGCACCTCCCCCATGATCTTGACCGGGGCGCGTCGACATGGTGCGGTGGAGACATGACGGGGGAATACCGGGCGGTCTTCGACGCCGAGGTCCGCTTCGCCAACGGCGGTGGGCTGCGTACCGAAGGGTTCCGGCTGGACGTGCCGGGCCCCGGGATCACCGACGACGAGTTGGCGGCGCTGCTCGTGCGGCACCTCGGGCTGCTCATGGTCGGCGAGGTGCGGATCAGCAACCGGACCGTGGTGGAGGAGCCGCACAAGGGCGGGCGCGGCGTCGCCGCCGCGGCCCCCGGCGGGCGGCGCCTGGTCGAGCTGAGCCACGAGATCACCGACGGCCTGGTCACGCTGCCGGGCTGGCCGGGGCCGCGGATCACCGACTGGCTGACCCGGGAGGCGTCCCGGGAGCGGTACGCGCCGGGCGTCGAGTTCCACGTCGCGCGGATCGACATGATCGCCAACACCGGCACCTACGTCGACACGCCGTCGCACCGCTGGGCCGACGGGCCCGATCTGACCGGGATCCCGCTGGACCGGCTGGCCGACCTGCCCGGCCTGGTGGTGCGCGTCCCGGCCGGCACCCGGGCGGTGGACCGGCTGCTCCTCGCCCCCTACGAGGTCACCGGGCGGGCGGTTCTGCTGGACACCGGCTGGGACGCGCACTTCGGCACCGACGCGTACGCCGGCCCGCTGGCGCCCTACCTGACCGCCGACGGCGCCGACTGGCTGGTCGAGGCCGGCGCGGCGCTGGTCGGCATCGACTCGATCAACATCGACGACATGACCCCGGCGGCGGCCGGCGAACGACCGGCGCACAGCGCCCTGCTGGCCGCCGGCATCCCGATCGTGGAGCACCTGACCGGCCTGGGCGCGCTGCCGCCGACCGGATTCCGGTTCACCGCCGCCCCGCCGAGGGTGGCCGGCATGGGCACCTTCCCGGTCCGCGCCTTCGCCGTCCTCGACGACTGACCCGGCCGGAGCGGGGCCGGCGTCAGTAGCGGACCGCGATGCGGCGTTCGACCGCGTCCACCCGGATCTCCCCGCCGTACGGAACGATCAGTTGCGGGTCGGTGTGACCCAGGTCGACGTCGAAGACCACCACCGGGTCGTCGGCGTACGGCCCGACCGCCCGCAGGATCGCCGCCCGCTGCTCCTCGGCCCAGGCCATCCGCTCCGGGACCGACAGTCGGCGGTCGAAGTTCCACGCCTTGGGGCGGCCGACCACGATCGCCGGGCAGCCGGCGAGCAGCCCGCGCTCGCCCAGGTTCCGCACCATCCGGAAGACCTCCTCGGCCGGCGGCATCTCCTCCGAGGTCTCCACGAGCAGCACCGAGCCGGCCAGCTCGGCGGCGGACGGGATCCGGTCGGCGGCGGCCAACCAGTGCACGATCTCCAGGTTGCCGCCCCAGGTCCGGCCCGTCACGACCCGATCCGGCCCGTGCCAGCGCCAGCCCTCGCCCGGGAGCATCGGCGGCTCCTCGGTCAACGTCCGCGGGTCGCCCCAGTCGAGCGTCTCGTCGCCCCAGTCGGCGGCCGGGGCCAGGTCGTACCAGCCGGAGGTGAACAGCGCGGCGCGCAGCGAGTCGAGCGTCAGCGGGTGCGGGCTGCCCGGCCGGCCGAGGTGCACCAGCACCGAGCCGCCGTGGTAGGCGACGATTCCCAGCCTGTGCAGGTGGTTGAGCACGTTGGTGTTGTCGGAGTAGCCGAAGTAGGGCTTCGGGTTGGCCCGGATCACCTCGTCGTCGAGGAACGGGGTGACCGTGATCAGGTCGTCCCCGCCGATGGTGGCGAGCACCGCGGTGATCGTCGGGTCCGCGAACGCGGCGGTCAGGTCCCGGGCCCGGTCCCGGGGGTCGGCGCCCATCCGCCGGGTGGTCGGATATTCCACCGGCTCCAGCCCCAGCTCGTCGCGGAGCCGGCGCAGGCCCAGCTCGTACACGTGCGGGAAGAGGCCCGGCAGGCCGGCGGAGGGTGAGACGACGGCGACCCGGTCGCCCGGCTTCGGCTTGGTGGGATAGCGCGGCGGCGTCATGATCCGAACGCTATCGGCCGGCACCAGCGATTTCCGCCCCGCGAAACGCCACGAGCCGGGCATATGCCGGCAATAGGCTGAGCCCGTGGACGACGAGGCGGAGCTGCGTACCCGGGACTGGCTGCCCCGCACGGCGGCGCTGGTCCTCGGCACCCTGGCGCTGGCCAGCGCGTTCATCGCCGCCTACGTCGGCGCGTTGCACAAGCCGGACCCGAAGGACGTGCCGGTCGCCGTGGTGACGACCGACCAGCAGGCGCAGGCCGTGATGTCGGCCGTCCGCGCCCGCACCGACATCGTCAAACCCGTCGGGTACGACAGCCGGGAACGTGCCGACGACGGCCTCAACGACCGCTCGGTGTACGCCGTGCTCGGCTCCGCCCCGGGCGGCGGCCTGACCCTGGCCACGGCCAGCGCCGGCGCGCCCGCCGCCACCGAACTCGTCACCGAGGTGTTCACCGAGGCGGCCCGGCAGGCCGGCGTGCCGCTGGCGGTCACCGACGAGGTGCCGGTCTCCGGCGGCGACCCGCGCGGCCTGGTCCCGTTCTACCTGGCGGTCGGCGTGGTCCTCGGCGGCTACCTGGCCTCCACGGCGCTGGGCATCTCGCTCGGCACCAGCCCGGGCAGCCTGCGCCGGGCCGGGTTGCGGATCGCCACGCTCGCCGTCCACTCCGTCCTGCTCGGCGTCATCGGGGCGGTGCTGGTCGGGCCCGTGCTGGACGTCTTCCCGCACGACGTGGGCACGATCGCGGTGGTGGGCGCGCTCGCCGCGTTCGCCGCCGGGATGGTCGCGTCGGCCGTGCAGGCGTGGCTCGGGCTGCTCGGCACCGGCATCGTGATCCTGCTGCTGGTGGTGCTCGGCAACCCCGGCTCCGGGGGCATCTACGCGCCCGAGTTCCTGCCGCCGTTCCTGCGCGGGATGCACCGCTGGAACGTCCCCGGGCTCGCCACCGACCTGCTCAAGTCGGCGATCTACTTCGACTGGCGGGGCGGCGGCTGGGCACTGACCGGGCTGCTGGTCTGGGTGGTCGCCGGCCTGGCCGGTCTGCTCACCGCCACGATGTTCCGGGCCCGCCGACGCGCCGCGCGGACCGGTTCGGGACGGCACGCCGCGGCCGAGCGCTGACCTGCCGGCCCGTCCCAGAGTGCAGATCATCACGCCGTCCCCCTCCTGCCGTCGGGGCCCACGCGGATACCATCCAGGGGAGTCGGACAGCGCTGTCCTTCGTCCTCGCGTAAGGAGCGCAACCGTGACCGACCAGCACGACCACGACGGCCCCGACGCCGCTCTCCGGGCCGACATCCGCCGCCTCGGCACGCTGCTCGGGCAGACCCTGGCCCGTCAGGAGGGCCGGCCGCTGCTCGACCTGGTCGAGGAGATCCGCGCCCAGGTCCGCTCCGACGCGCCGGCCGCGGCCCAGCGCCTCGCCGGGCTCGACGTCACCACCGGCACGAAGCTGGCCCGCGCCTTCTCCACCTACTTCCACCTGGCCAACATCACCGAGCAGGTGCACCGCGCCCGCGACCTGCGTCGCCGGCGCGCCACCCACGGCGGCTGGCTGGACCAGGCCGCCAAGATGATCGCCGAGCGCGGCGTGCCGGCCGAGGAGATCGCCGCGGCGGCCCGCCGGCTCGCCGTACGCCCGGTCTTCACCGCCCACCCCACCGAGGCGGCCCGCCGCTCCATCCTGTCCAAGCTGCGCGCGGTGGCGGACGAGCTGGACACCGAGACCGCCAACGCGATCCTCTACGGCGCCAGCGACGAGGGCCCGGCCAACCGCCGCCTCGCCGAGCTGCTCGACCTGATGTGGCAGACCGACGAGCTGCGGCTCGACCGGCCGGACCCGACCGACGAGGCCCGCAACGCCATCTACTACCTGCGCGACCTGCACGCCGAGGCCGCGCCGCAGGTCCTCGACGACCTCGCCGACACGCTGCGCACGCTCGGCGTGGAGACCTCACCGACCGCCCGCCCGCTGACCTTCGGCACCTGGATCGGCGGCGACCGCGACGGCAACCCGTTCGTCACCCCGACGGTCACCCGCGAGGTGCTGCGGATCCAGCACGAGCACGGCATCGAGGCCACCGAGAAGGCGATGGACGAGCTGATCAGCGAGGTCAGCGTCTCCCGCCGGCTGCGCGCGGTCTCGCTCGACCTCTCCGCCAGCCTGGCCAAGGACCTGGACGCGCTGCCCGAGGTGGCGCCCCGGTTCCGCCGGGTCAACGCCGAGGAGCCCTACCGGCTCAAGGCGCGCTGCGTGAAGGCCAAGCTGGCCAACACCCGGGAGCGGCTGCGCGCCGGCACCCCGCACGTGCCGGGCCGCGACTACCAGGGCTCGACCGAGCTGATCGCCGACCTGGAGCTGCTGCGCGCGTCGCTGGCCCGCAACTCCGGGCAGCTCACCGCCGTGGGTCGGCTCGCCTCGACCATCCGTACCGTCTCCGCGTTCGGGCTGCACCTGGCGACCATGGACATCCGGGAGCACGCGGAGAAGCACCACGAGGTGCTGGCCCAGCTCTACGAGGCGGTCGGCGAGGTCTCCGACTATCCGTCGCTGACCCGGCTGGAGCGCACCAAGCTGCTCGCCGACGAGCTGACCGGCCGCCGGCCGCTCTCCACCCAGGACAGCCCGCTCACCGAGGCGGCGCGCAAGACGTTCGACGTGTTCTCCGCGATCCGCGAGGCGCAGGACCGGTTCGGCCCCGAGGTCATCGAGTCCTACATCATCTCGATGACCCTGGGCGTGGACGACGTGCTCGCCGCCGTGGTGCTGGCCCGCGAGGCCGGCCTGGTCGACGTGCACAGCGGGCGGGCCCGGATCGGCATCGTGCCGCTGCTGGAGACCCCGGCCGAGCTGAACGCCGGCGGCGAGCTGCTCGACGAGCTGCTGTCGCTGCCGGCCTACCGGGCGCTGGTCGCGGCGCGCGGTGACGTCCAGGAGGTGATGCTGGGCTACTCCGACTCCAACAAGGAGGCCGGGATCACCACCAGCCAGTGGTCCATCCACCGGGCCCAGCGGGCGCTGCGGGACGTGGCCGCCCGGCACGGCGTGCACCTGCGCTTGTTCCACGGCCGGGGCGGCACGGTCGGCCGGGGCGGCGGCCCCACCCACGACGCGATCCTGGCCCAGCCCTACGGCACGCTGGACGGCGCGATCAAGGTGACCGAGCAGGGCGAGGTCATCTCCGACAAGTACACGCTGCCGGCGCTGGCCCGGGAGAACCTGGAGCTGACCGTGGCCGCCGTGCTCCAGGCCACGCTGCTGCACACCGCGCCCCGGCAGCCGGCCGAGATGCTGGAGCGCTGGGACGCGGCGATGGACGTGGTGTCCGGGGCCGCCTTCGGGTCCTACAGGTCCCTGGTCGAGGACCCGGACCTGCCGGCGTACTTCTGGGCGTCGACCCCGACCGAGCTGCTCGGCGCGCTGAACATCGGCTCCCGGCCGGCGAAGCGCCCGAACACCGGCGCCGGCCTGTCCGGCCTGCGGGCCATTCCGTGGGTGTTCGGCTGGACCCAGACCCGGCAGATCGTGCCGGGCTGGTTCGGCGTGGGGTCCGGGCTGGCCGCCGCGCGGGAGGCGGGCCTGGCCGACGTGCTCGCCGAGATGAACCGGAACTGGCACTTCTTCCGCACGTTCCTGTCGAACGTCGAGATGATGTTGACCAAGACCGACCTGAGCATCGCCCGCCGCTACGTCGAGACGCTGGTCCCGAAGAAGCTGCACCCGATCTTCTCGACGATCGAGCAGGAGTACGAGCTGACCAAGCGGGAGGTGCTGGCGGTCACCGCCTCGCCGGCCCTGCTGGAGAACTCGCCGGTCCTCCAGCGCACGCTCGCCGTGCGGGACACGTACCTGGAGCCGCTGCACCACCTCCAGGTGGCGCTGCTGCGGCAGTACCGCGAGTCCGGCGCCGCCGGCCGGGCGGTGGCGACCGCGCCGGGCGGCCGACGGGCGCCGAACGACGGCACGGCGCTGGAGCGGGCGCTGCTGACCACTGTCAACGGCATCGCCGCCGGCATGCGCAACACCGGCTGAGGTGTAAGGAAGGGCCCCCTCTTAACGCCTCGTGCATAAGAGGGGGCCCTTCTTAACCACGCGCTCGGCGCGCGGCACGCGCTACCAGTCGCCGCCGCCGAAATCTCCGCCACCGAAGTCGCCGCCGCCGAAGTCCCCGCCACCGCCGAAGTCGCCTCCGGCGTAGTCACCACCGCCGCCCATATCCCCACCGCCCATGTCGCCGCCCTGGTCGCCGAAGTCCTGACCGTCGCCGAAGCCTTCCTGGTAGCCGGCGTCGTACCCGGGGTCGGCGAACGCGGGCGAGAAGAGCGCGTCCGCGATCAGCATGCCGCCGAGCACGCCGGCGCCCGCTCCGAGCGCGGTCTTCCACCACGGCGTCGAGTACCAGCCGGCCGGCACCGGCCGGCCCTGCATGTGGCCGCCGGGGTAGTAGTAGGGCGTCCGGTTCCCCGGCTGCGGGCCGGCGCGGAACGTCTGGCCCTGTACGTCGACCTCGCGCTCCTTGGTGAGCATGCCGGCGCCGCGGGCGGCGGCCAGCGGCGGCAGCTCCGGGCCCGGGTCGATGCCCATCGCCGTCCGCGCCGCCCGGATGTACGCCAGCCCCTCCAGCGCGGTCTCCCGGGCCAGCGCGAACTGGTGCGGGGTGCGCGCCTGCTCCAGCTGCGAGCCGGCCGCGTTGTACCGCTCACCGGCGTCGGCGAGCGCCTGCCGGACCGCCGGGGCGTCCCCGTGCAGGTTCATCAGCTGACCGCCCAGCCGCTCGTACCAGCGCTGCGCCTCGGCGCGGGCGTCCGCCATCTCGTCGGCCCGACGGGACCTGCTCCCCCACCGCCAGAACACCAGCGCACCTCCGAGCATCACGATCAGGAACACCCACAGGGCAACTTCCATGACCTCGAACGTACCCAGCGCGCGCACGTCGTACCCGTTTGGCAAGCTTTCTGCCATGAGCTTCTCGACGCTGGCCGTGGTGGTGCTCTGCCTCGCCGCGGGCGGCGCGGTGGGCTGGCTGGCGGCCCGCGGGCGGGCCGCGGCCGACGTCGCCCGCCTGGAGGCGACGCTGGCCGCCGCCCAGGCCGGCGAGGGGCGGCTGGAGCAGTCCATGCGGGCGCTCAGCTACGAGGCGACCGCGCAGTCCCAGGAGGCGGTGGCGCGCGCGGTGGCGCCGCTGCACGACACGCTCCGCCGCTACGAGCAACGCGTCGCCGAGCTGGAGCGCGACCGGGTCGACGCCTACGCCGAGCTGCGTGAGCAGGTGCGCTCGATGAGCGCGGTCTCCGGCGAGCTGCGCACCGAGACCAAGCAGCTGGTCGCCGCGCTGCGCGCGCCGCAGGTGCGTGGCCGGTGGGGCGAGCACCAGCTCCGGCGGATCGTCGAGGCGGCCGGCCTGCTGGAGCACTGCGACTTCAGCGAGCAGGTCACCGCCGCCACCGACCAGCAGGGGGTCCGCCCCGACCTGTTGGTGCGCCTGCACGGCGGGCGCACCGTGGTGGTCGACGCGAAGGCGCCGTTCGACGCCTACCTGACCGCGATGGAGGCGCGCGACGAGCGCGGGCGCGACACCCACCTCGACGCGCACGCCCGGCACCTGCGGGCGCACGTCGACGGTCTCGCCGCCAAGTCCTAC
Organism: Micromonospora sp. WMMA1996; assembly: GCF_002573675.1. Lineage (NCBI taxonomy): Bacteria > Bacillati > Actinomycetota > Actinomycetes > Micromonosporales > Micromonosporaceae > Micromonospora > Micromonospora sp. WMMA1996. The sequence goes on from NZ_PDHU01000001.1 coordinate 549,001, forward strand.
TGGTCGGCCTTCGACCAGACCCCCGAGTTCGTGGTGCTGTTCGTGCCGGCCGACCCGTTCCTCGACGTGGCGTTGCAACGCGACCCGACGCTGCTGGAGCACGCGTTCGCCCGCAACGTGGTGCTGGCCACGCCGGCCACGCTGGTGGCGCTGCTGCGCACGGTGGCCTACTCCTGGCGGCAGGAGGCGCTGGCGCGCAACGCGGCGACCGTCCACTCGCTGGCCCGCGAGCTCTACGGGCGGCTGTCCACCCTGGGCGACCACGTCGGCAAGCTGGGCAGTTCGCTGAGCGGCGCGGTGACGGCCTACAACCGCGCGGTCGGCTCCCTGGAGGCCCGGGTGCTGGTCAGCGCCCGCAAGCTCGCCGAGCTGGGCGTCTCCGACGACGAGCTGCCCACGCCGGCGCAGGTCGAGCTGGCCCCCCGTCAGCCGCAGGCGCCCGAGTTGCTGGGCCGGCCGTCCACATCGGCCGAACGGTCAGCAGACATCGACGTTTAACACGGCGCACGTGACGACGACGGCCGATCCGTGTCACGGAGTGGTCACAAACCGATCCCGGGTAGTGACACATCTCGTCACGGCACGAAGGATCTGCGTCACACGTGCCCTGTCTTCTGAAGGGCCCTGTTCTCTGGAGGAAGAGAACGTGAGTCAACCCCGCAATCGGAGCCGGCGCCCCTCCGCCGCGCTCTTCGCCTCGGTCCTCGCGGCCGGCGCCATGACCGTCGGGGGTGGCGCCGCGACCGCGAGCGCGGCCCCCGCCCCCCAGCCCTCGCAGCCGACCGCGGCGAAGGCCCTGGGCGCCCACGACGCCAAGCTGCTCGACGCGGCCGAGGCGAAGAACGCGCCGACCGTCACGATGATCATCGCGGCCCGGAAGGGCTCGGCCAAGAAGGTCGTCGACGGGCTCAAGGGTCTCGGCGCCACCGTCAGCCAGCGGTACGACCAGGTCGGCTACGTGCTGGCCAAGGTGCCGACCGCGAAGGCGCTCAAGGCCGCCACGCTGCCCGGCGTCGCCGCCGTCGACCTCGACGAGACCATCAAGCTCCCCGACCCGGCACCGGAGGCCGCCCCGAACGGCGCCAAGGCCGCCGAGCAGGGTGAGACGCTGGCCGGCCCCGGCGGGGACACCGGCGCGGTCAACCCGTACATGCCGACCAACGAGACCGGCGCGGAGGCCTTCAAGGCCGCGCACCCGACGTGGGACGGCCGCGGCGTCACCATCGGCATCATGGACTCCGGTGTGGACCTCGACCAGCCGGCGCTGCAGAAGACCACCACCGGCGAGCGCAAGATCGTCGACTGGGTCACCGCGACCGATCCGCTCGAGGACGCCACCTGGCGCGCGATGATCACCGAGGTGAGCGGCCCCACCTTCACCACGGGCACCGGCGCCTCGGCCCTGACCTGGACCGCGCCGGCCGGCACCTACCGGTTCAACACCTTCCGCGAGTCCATCACCGCGGGCAGCGACCCGGCCGGTGACGTCAACCGCGACGGCGACACCACCGACTCCTGGGGCATCCTCTACAACCCGGCCAACGGCGACATCCGGGTGGACGTCAACCAGAACCGCGACTTCACCGACGACGAGGTGATGCGGCCGTACAAGGAGAAGTTCCAGGTCGGCCACTTCGGCACGGACAACCCGGCCACCGCCGTCCGGGAGCAGATCCCGTTCGTGGTCGAGTTCCGGCGCAACGTCGACACCACCCCGGTCGGCGGCCCCGGCCTGGTCGACTACGTCAACATCGGCATCATCGAGAGCACCCACGGCACCCACGTCGCCGGCATCACCGCCGCCAACGACATGCTGGGCAACAGCGCCTTCGACGGCGCCGCGCCCGGTGCCAAGCTGGTCTCCGCCCGCGCCTGCTCCTGGGGTGGCGGCTGCACCGCGGCGGCGCTCACCACCGGCATGGTGGACCTCGTGGTCAACCGCAAGGTCGACGTGGTGAACATGTCGATCGGTGGCCTGCCGGCGCTGAACGACGGCTCCAACGCCCGGGCCGTCCTCTACAACGACCTGATCAACACGTACGGCGTGCAGCTGTTCATCTCGGCCGGCAACTCCGGCCCGGGCCTGAACACGGTCGGCGACCCGTCGGTCGCCACCGACGTGGTCAGCGTCGCGGCGAACATCAGCAAGGACACCTGGCTGGCCAACTACGGCTCGGTGGTCCGCAAGGAGAACGCGCTGTTCAACTTCTCCTCCCGCGGCCCGCGCGAGGACGGCGGCTTCAAGCCGAACATCTCCGCTCCCGGTTCGGCCATCTCCACCGCGCCGACCTGGCAGGCGGGCAACCCGGTGCCGGAGGCGGGCTACCCGCTGCCCCCGGGCTACCAGATGCTGAACGGCACCTCGATGGCCTCCCCGCAGGCCACCGGCGCCGCCGCGCTGCTGCTGTCGGCCGCCAAGGCGACCGGCGCGGGCGTCACCCCGGCCGCTCTGCGCCGGGCCGTCTACACCTCGGCCAAGCCGATCGCGGACGTCCCGACGTACGCCCAGGGCTACGGCATGTTCAACGTGCCGGGCGCGTGGAACCTGCTGGCCGCCGGCGTGCAGACCCGCACGTACACCTCTGAGGCCGCGGTCTGCACCGAGCTGTCGCCGAACCTGACCCGCTACGACCGGGACTCCGGCACGTTCGTGCCGAACCCGAACGTGGGCACCGGCATCTACAACCGGTGCGCCGCCGACCGGGGTGGCCAGACGGTCAAGAAGAGCCGCACCTACGACGTCAAGCTGACCCGGACCAGCGGCCCGAACAAGAGCGTCAAGCACCTGCTCGGCCTCCGCGGCAACGACGGCACCTTCTCCGTCCGCTCCGAGGTGTGGCTGCCGCTGAACAAGACCGTCACCGTCCAGGTGAAGGCCAAGCCGATGACCACCGGCGCGCACGGCGCGATCCTGACCGTCGACGACCCGGCCACCTCGGTGGTCGACTTCGAGGTCGCCACCGTCGTGGTCGCCTCCAACGCGGTGAGCGCTCCGGCCTACTCCTTCTCGGCCGAGGGCTCGGTCGAGCGGAACAGCTTCACCTCGTACTTCGTCACGGTTCCGCAGGGTGCGGGCGCGCTCCAGGTCAACCTGTCCGGCATCGCGACCGGCTCGCAGACCCGGTTCATCGCCATCAACCCGTACGGCGTGCCGGTCGAGAGCACCGCGAGCACCGCCTGCTACACCAACTTCTCCGACGCCGCCGCCTGCAAGCCGCAGGAGCGGGACTACCAGAACCCGATCCCGGGTGTCTGGGAGATCGAGGTGGAGTCGCGGCGCACGTCGCCGGCGCTGGACAACCCGTTCCAGCTGCAGGCGCGGGTGCAGGGCGTGAAGGTCGAGCCGGCCGTGGTCCAGCTGCCGGCGGTCACCGCCGGCACGCCGACCCCGGTGAGCTGGAGCCTGACCAACACGTTCGGCCCGGTCCGGGTGACCGGCGTCGGTGGGCCGCTGTCCAGCGTCCGCGCCGAGCGGCCGACCATCACCGAGGGCGCCACGCAGGAGTACACGGTGGACATCCCGGCCGGGACCACCTCGTTCTCCGCCCGGATCGGCAACACCTCCGACCTGGGCGCCGACCTGGACCTGTACATCTTCCGCGGCGCCACCGAGGTGGGCCGGTCGGCCGACGGCGACTCGGAGGAGGCGGTCACGCTGAACAACCCGGTCGCCGCCACGTACCGGGTGGTCATCGAGGGCTACGCGGTCGCCGCGGGCGGCACGGCGTACGACTACCGGGACTCGTTCGCGTCCCCGGCGCTGGGTTCGCTCTCCGCGCCGTCCACGCCGCTGTTCCTGCCCAACGGCGGCACCGCGACCCTGACCGGTTCGGTGACCGCGCTGAGCACCCCGGCCGCCGGTCGGGAGCTCTTCGGTGACATGGCCGTCACCACCGTCGAGGGCGCGGTCGTCGGCCGTGGCTCGGTGGAGATCAACGCGGTGAACTGAGTCACCTGTCGTAACACGGAAGCCCGCCTCCCGACGAGGGAGGCGGGCTTCCGCCTTTTCCGCGAGACGGGGTCAGGCCGGGCGGGCGGACTCGACCACGAACGGGGTGCCCTGCTGGCAGGTGGTCATCATGCCCGGCTCGGGCCGGCCGGTGACCTCCACCTTGGCACCGGCCTTGAGCAGGTCGCGCGGACCGCCGACCAGGAGGTGGTCGTCGAGCAGGAGGCAGTTCGGCTCCACACCGGCCCGGATCGTGCCGGTGATGGTGGTGCCACCGACGCCGGGTGGCGTGGACGGGCCGCCCTTCCAGGTCGGGTTCGGGCGGCTGGGCGTCACGCTGGGCACGGGATCGGGCTGGCTGGTCACCGGGGCGGCTCCCGTCGGGCTGGGGCTGGCGGGCTCGTCGCCGGGTCCGGCGCAGGCGGTCAGCGCGACACCGGCGAGGAGGGCGACGAGCACCGTCCGAGGAGTCTTCATGGTCGGTTGGACGCGGCGGGCGGCCGATCCGTTCCCGGTCAGCCGCGCGCCGCGGCGGCCTTCATGTCGCGCTTGAGCTCCTGCGGCAGCGAGAAGGTCAGCCGCTCGTCGGCGGTGGTGACCTCCTCGACGTCGGCGAAGCCGCGCTCGGCCAGGCGCGCGAGCACCTGCTGGACCAACTCGTCGGGCACGCTCGCGCCGGAGGTCACACCCACGGTGCGGGCCCCCTCCAGCCAGGCGTCGTCGATCTCGTCGGCGAAGTCGACCAGGTGACCGGCGCGGGCGCCGGCGTCCAGCGCCACCTCGACCAGCCGGACCGAGTTCGACGAGTTGCGCGAGCCGACCACGATCACCACGTCGCACTCCGGGGCGATCTCCTTCACCACGTGCTGACGGTTGGAGGTCGCGTAGCAGATGTCGTCGCTGGGGGGCGACTGGAGCAGCGGCAGCCGTTGCTTGAGCCGGGCCACGGTCTCCAGCGTCTCGTCGACCGACAGCGTGGTCTGGGAGAGCCAGACCACCTTCTCGGGGTCGCGCACGGTGACCTTGTCGACCCCGTCCGGGCCGTCGACCAGCTGGATGTGGGCGGGGGCCTCACCGGCGGTGCCGATGACCTCCTCGTGCCCCTCGTGGCCGATCAGCAGGATGTCGTAGTCCTGCTGGGCGAACCGTCGGGCCTCGTGGTGCACCTTGGTGACCAGCGGGCAGGTGGCGTCGATCGCCCGGAGCGAGCGCTCCTTGGCCTGCTCGTACACCTCGGGGGCCACGCCGTGGGCGGAGAAGATGACGGTGGCGCCCTCCGGCACCTCCTCGTTCTCCTCCACGAAGATCGCGCCCTTGGCCTCCAACGTCCGCACCACGTGCTTGTTGTGCACGATCTGCTTGCGGACGTAGATCGGCGCGCCGTAGAGCTTCAGCGCCTCCTCGACGGTCTGCACCGCCCGGTCCACACCCGCGCAGTAGCCGCGGGGGTTGGCCAGGAGCACGCGCTTGCCGGTCCGGGGAGTCGTCTCAGCGTCAGTCACCCGCCCATGGTACGTGGCCGCCTCCGGCCGGCCGGAGCGCGACCGGAGCAGGGTCGGGGCTCGCCGGCGATGTCGGTCCCGGGCCGTAGGGTGGGCGGGTGAGCGCGGGTGAGGCGGGGCGGAGCACGTCCGAGGAGCCGTGGCCGGTCCGGGTGGTCAGCCAGAAGGTCGGCGCCTGGATCGCCCGGCTCGGCTGGGTGTGGGTCGACGGTCAGGTGGCGCAGATCAGCCGCCGTCCCGGCGCCACCACCGTCTTCCTCACCCTGCGTGACCCCTCGGCCGATCTCAGCCTGACCGTCACCACCAACCGGGACGTGCTCGACGCGGGCGCTCCGGAGCTGCGTGAGGGCGCCCGGGTCGTGCTGCACGCCAAGCCCGAGTTCTATGCCGCGCGGGGCACGCTCAGCCTGCGCGCCGACGAGATCCGCCAGGTCGGCCTGGGTGAGCTGCTGGCCCGGCTGGAGAAGCTCAAGAAGCTGCTCGCCGCGGAGGGGTTGTTCGACCGGTCGCGCAAGCGGCGCCCTCCGTTCCTGCCCGGTCGGGTCGGTCTGATCACCGGGCGGGCCTCGGCGGCCGAGCGCGACGTGCTGACCAACGCCCGGCGCCGCTGGCCGGCGGTCGAGTTCCGCACGGTCAACGTGGCGGTGCAGGGGCCGAGCGCCGTGCCCGACATCGTCGGCGCGCTCAAGGCGCTCGACGCCGACCCGACGGTCGACGTGATCGTCATCGCCCGGGGCGGTGGGAGCATCGAGGATCTGCTGCCCTTCTCCGACGAGGCGCTGTGCCGGGCGGTCTTCGCCTGCCGCACCCCGGTGGTCAGCGCGATCGGCCACGAGACCGACGCGCCGCTGCTGGACTACGTGGCCGACGTGCGCGCCTCCACCCCCACCGACGCGGCGAAACGGATCGTGCCCGACCTGACCGAGGAGGTCCGCCTCATCGGGCAGGCCCGGTCGCGCCTGGAGCGGGCGGTGCGCAATCTGGTCGACCGCGAGCAGCACCGGCTCGACCTGTTCCGCTCCCGTCCGGTGCTGGCCCGACCGCAGGTGATGGTCGACCAGCGGGCCGTCGACGTGACCGCGCTGCGGGACCGCGCCGGCCGGTGCCTGGACCACCGGTTGAGCGGCGCCGCCGACGACCTGCGCCACACTCTCGCTCGGCTGCGCGCGCTCTCCCCCGCGGCCACGCTCGACCGCGGTTACGCCATCGTGCAGCGCGGCGACGGCCACGTGGTCCGCGCGGCGTCCGAGGTGGCCAAGGGCGATCCACTGCGGGTACGCCTCGCCGAGGGCGAGCTGACCGCCACCGTCGACGGTTGAGGAAATGGTACGGATGACTGAGAAGACCAAGGACGAGCAGCTCAGCTACGAGCAGGCCCGCGCCGAGCTGGCCTCGGTGGTGGAGCGGCTGGAGGCGGGCGGCACCTCGCTGGAGGAGTCGCTGGCGCTCTGGGAGCGGGGCGAGCAGCTCGCCGGCGTCTGCCAGCGGTGGCTGGACGGCGCTCGCGCCCGCATCGACACCGCCCGGCAGAAGACCGAGGAGTGACCGTGGGCCCGCCTGCGCGCGCCGCTCGGCCCTCCGCCGGGAGGGCCGAGCGGTCCCGGGAGGCGGGCCCACCTCCCGGGACAGCGAGCGCCGGTCAGCTGAACAGGTTGTAGAACTCCGGCGGCGCCTCGACGACCTGGTCGGCCGGCGGCTTCTGGGCCGCGGCGGCGTTGCCGTAGTCGGTGTAGGTGATCTTCAGATCCTGCGCGGCGCTCTGGCCGGCGGCCGGGATCTTGAGCACCATCTCACTGAGCCGGCCCTGCGGGTCGACCTTGGCGGTGAACGGCACCGACTGGGCCTGCGCACCGAGTGCGGTGATCACGGCCGGGTCGAGCGAGCCCGCCTCGGCGGCCTTCGACACGTCGACGGTGCCCTCGTACGCGCCCTCGCCGGTCTGCCGGACGTCGGTGACGCCCTGGGTGAGCACGGCACTGCCGGCCGGGTCCACCTTCTCGAAGTCGAAGCCCAGTGCCCGGTTGCCCTTGATCCGGTTCTGGTCGAGGTGCTGGTACTTGCCGAGGTTGAGGTTCTTCACGCCGGGGATCTTGGCGGCCGCCGTGCCGCCCAGGTCGAGCTTGACCCAGCTGTCCGGCTTGGCGTGGATGAGGTCCAGCTTCATCATCAGGTCCGAGGACGGGTCACCGATCGTCATCCGCATCTCGGCGCTCTGACTGGGCTCGTGCACCTGCCCTTCGGCGGTGGAACCGGCGCCCGTCATGGTGAACCGGAAGTTCCCCTCGCGGATCGCGTTGGTGGAGTCGAGCAGGGCCTGCTTGGCCGCGCTACTGGACCCGCTGGCGCTGGGGGCGACGCTGCCGGAGGCGCTCGGGGTCGCGGAGGCGTCGGAGGTTCCGGTGCCGTTGCTGTTGCAGGCCGCCAGGCCGGGAATGAGCAGCGCCGCGGCGAACGCGGTGGCGCTGAAGCGTCGTATCTTCACGTCAACCTCTCCAGGTGGGTCGTCCGGGCTCGATGTCCCGTCTGTTCCCTGAAGTGGCGTTGCGCAATCCCGCGTCACCCGGCCGTGCGTGTCAGCGCAGCGAGGTGGCGAGCTTGCGCAGCTCCGTCTCCCCCGCGTCGCCGACCACGATGACCGTGCGGTTCGGCTCCAGCAGGACCAGGGCCTGCTCGTTGCCGCGGGCGGTGTACCGCTGCCAGCTCAGCCCGTCGGGCAGGTCCGCGGGGCCCTGCGGCCGGCCCTCGCTCAGCTCGGCCGGCAGCAGCTTCTCCGCCGGCACGTTGCTCTCCACCAGCTGCGCGCCCCGGCCCTCGGGGGTCACGTATCCGATCCGTAGCGTCGCGCCGTCCGCCTCGGTCCGGAAGCGGGCGTTGACCGTACGCCAGTCGTCGCCCAGCCCGGTCGGCTGGCTCACCGGGAACACGTTCGCCGCCCGGGCCTGCTCCAGCGCCGGCGCCGGGTCGACGGTGACCGGCGAGTCGCCGCCGAGGAAGCCCCGGTAGAACGCGATCAGCAGCGCGATCGGCACCAGCAGCACGAGCAGGGACAGCACCATGTCCTTCGGTGACCGCTCCGAGCGGGTCTTCTCCTTGCGGGCGGACGGCGCGGGCCGGTCCCCGGCGACGGTCTCGGCCCGGCCGGCGTCGTCCCCCGCCGGGTCGACCAGGGCCGGCTCGCCCCGGTCGGTGGGCGGCTCGACCAGCGCCGGCTGCCCCTGCGGCGGGGTCGCGCCGGCTCCCGGTCGGACCGGCGGCTGACCCTCCGGCGGGGTCGCGTCGGTCGGCGGACGGTCGGCAGGCTGTGCGGGCTCCACCCGACCATTGTCGCAGCCGTCCGGGGAGCGTGATCCTGGCCTCCTCCGCCCCGCCGGGGCGGCGAACCTGAGATCGTGTGAGGATCAGCGACAAAACCGGCGGCGGCGACGGCCGCACTCCCGCCGGTCCACCCCGCAACGTCGCGAGGAGGAAGCCGCCATGACAACCACCAGGACGCGGACACCCCAGGATCTCGACCGCAACCTCGCCCTCGATCTGGTCCGGGTCACCGAGGCCGCGGCCATGGCCGCCGGGCGCTGGGTCGGCCGGGGCGACAAGGAGGGCGGTGACGGCGCGGCCGTCGACGCCATGCGCAAGCTGATCAACTCGATCCCGATGCGCGGTGTCGTGGTGATCGGTGAGGGCGAGAAGGACAACGCCCCGATGCTCTTCAACGGCGAGGAGGTCGGCGACGGGACCGGTCCCGAGGTGGACGTGGCGGTCGACCCGATCGACGGCACCACCCTGATGAGCAAGGGCATGCCGAACGCGCTGGCCGTGCTCGCGGTGGCCGAGCGCGGCGCGATGTTCGACCCGAGCGCGGTCTTCTACATGGAGAAGCTCGCGGTCGGCCCGATGTACGCCGACGTGGTCGACATCGACGCCGGGGTGGTCGAGAACATCCGCCGGATCGCCAAGGTCAAGGGCACCGACACCGCCGAGGTGACGGTCTGCGTGCTGGACCGGTCGCGCCACGACGACCTGGTGAAGCAGATCCGGCGCACCGGCGCCGGCATCCGGTTCATCTCCGACGGGGACATCGCCGGCGCGATCGCCGCCGCCCGCGGTGAGTCGGACATCGACGTCCTGATGGGCATCGGCGGCACCCCCGAGGGCATCACCGCGGCCTGCGCGTTGAAGTGCATGGGCGGCATGATGCAGGCCAAGCTCTGGCCGAAGGACGACCAGGAGCGGGAGAAGGCGCTGGCCGCCGGGCACGACCTGGACCGGGTGCTGTTCACCGACGACCTGGTGACCGGCGACAACTGCTTCTTCGTGGCCACCGGGGTCACCTCCGGCGACCTGCTGCGCGGCGTGCGCTACCGGGCCGGTGGGGCGTACACCCAGTCGATCGTGATGCGCTCCAAGAGCGGCACGATCCGGGTCATCGACTCCTACCACCGCCTGGAGAAGCTCGCCCTCTACTCGTCCGTCGACTTCGACGGGCGCCCGCTGGCCGAGCAGGAGTGAGCGCGACCGGGACGGCGGCGCCGCCGACGCTGTCGACCGGTCGGCGGATCGCGGGGGTCGGTCTGGCGACCGGCTCCGGCGTCCTGGTGGCCGTGCAGTCCCGGATCAACGGCGAGTTGGGCGTACGCCTGGCCGACGGGATCGCCGCCGCGGTGGTCTCGTTCGGCCTGGGTCTGCTGATCCTGCTGGTGCTGGTCCCGGTCACGCCCGGGGGGCGGCGGGGGTTGGCCGCCCTGCGCGGCGCGCTGCGTACCGGCGCCCTGCGCCCCTGGCAGTGCCTGGGCGGGGTGTGCGGCGCGTTCCTGGTGGCGACGCAGGGACTGACCATCGGCGCGCTCGGCGTGGCCGTGTTCACCGTCGCCGTGGTGGCCGGGCAGTCCGGTAGCAGCCTGCTGGTCGACCGGGCCGGCATCGGGCCGACCGGCCGCCAGGCGGTCACCCCGAACCGGCTGGTCGGCGCGGTGCTCACCGTGCTGGCCGTGCTGCTGGCGGTGGGCGACCGCCTCGGCGACCCCGGCGCGTTGGCACTGGCCCTGCTGCCGCTGGCCGCCGGGATCGGCATCGCCTGGCAGCAGGCGGTGAACGGGCGGGTCCGCGCGGCGGCGGACAGCGCCATGACCGCCACGCTCGTCAACTTCGCGGTCGGCACGGTGGCGCTGCTCGCCACGTTCGCGGTGGACGTGGCGGTGCGGGGCCGGCCGGCGGGCGGTTTCCCGAGCGAGCCGTGGCTCTACGTCGGCGGCCCGATCGGCATCGTGTTCATCGCGCTGGCCGCCGCCCTCGTGCGGTTCACCGGGGTGCTGCTGCTCGGCCTGGCCACCATCGCCGGGCAGATCGTGGGCGCGGTGCTGCTGGACGTGGTGTTGCCGACCGCCGCCTCGCACCCCGGGTTGAACACGCTGCTCGGTGCGGCGCTGACGTTGGTGGCCGTCCTGGTCGCCGCCCTCTCCCCGCCCCGCCGCGCCTAACGCGCGGTCGGGGCGTGCAGGGTGTCGACGATCTCGTCGACGACCCGGTCCAGCGGGGTCGCCTCGATGCCGAGCGTGGCGGTGGCGGCGGTGGAGTCCAGCACGAACGGCCGGGCGAACTGGTGCGCGGTCTCCCGCAGCTCCCTGGCGAACGGGTTGGCCACGCCGGCCAGCCAGAGCACCGGGTAGGGCATCCGGGTCAGCTTCGGCGCCGGCGCGCCGGCCCGGGCGGCCGTGCGGTCGGCCAGGTCCCGCATCGACACCGCCGGCGCGCTGGGCACGTGCCAGGCCCGACCCCAGGCCCGCGGGTCGGTCGCGGCGGCGACCAGGGTACGGGCGACATCGGGAACGTACGTCCAGGTGTGCGGGGCGTCCCAGTCGACGGGGAGGAACACCCGTCGCCCGGCGAGCACCCGGGGCAGCACCATCATGGCCAGCGAGGTGCCGCCGACGCCGATGTAGTCGGAGCCGCGTACCTCGGTGACCCGGGCCCGACCGGCGCGGTGAGCGGCCAGGGCGTCGGCCCACATCCGGTTGCGGACCCGGCCCTTGACCCCGGTGGCGGCCGGTGGCGTCGACTCGGTCATGGGCGCGTCGACCGGGCCGTACCCGTAGAGGTTGCCGACGGTGGCGAGCACCGCGCCGGTGCGCTCGGCGGTGGTGAGCAGCGCGGCGGCCAGCGGCGGCCAGTCGAGCGGCCAGCGGTGGTACGCCGGGTTGGCGCAGTTGTGGAGCGCCGCCGCGCCCTCGGTCAGCGCGGTCAGCCGGTCGGTGTCGGCGGCGTCGGCGGCCACCCGCTCGACCGCCGGGTGCTCCGGGCCGGTGCCGCGCCGGGTGACCACCCGCACCCGCTCGCCCTGGTCGACGAGGAGCCGGGCGGTGGCGGTGCCGACGGGTCCGGCGCCGACGATCACGTGCAGGGCCATGGCAGGTCCACCTCTTCTGAAGCAGTTATCCGAATCGAGAGCAGCGCTCTCGAAGAAGAGCATGACGCGGATCGGCGACTCCGTCAAGAGCAGTGCTCTCGCTTTTGATTGGCGCTCTCATCCGTGACACAGTGGGAGCCATGGTCGCTCCCTCGCTCCGCGCCCGGGTCCGTGCCGGGATGATCGATGAGATCAAGGCCGTCGCCCGCCGCCACCTGGCCACCGACGGCGCGAACCTCTCCCTGCGCGCCGTCGCGCGGGACCTCGGCATGGTCTCCTCGGCGATCTACCGCTACTTCCCCAGCCGGGACGACCTGCTCACCGCGCTGATCCTGGAGGCGTACGCCGCGTTGGGCGACGCGGTCGAGACGGCCGACGCCGCCGCCGACCCGGCCGACCTGCGCGGACGCTGGCTGGCCGCCTGCCGGGCCGCCCGCACCTGGGCGCTGGCCCACCCCGCCGAGTACGCCCTGCTCTACGGCAGCCCGGTGCCCGGCTACGCGGCTCCGGACGACACGGTCGCGCCGGCCCAGCGGCCCCCGACGACACTGGTCGGCATCCTGCGCGACGGGGTGGCCTCCGGCCAGCTCGCGCCGCCCGCCGAGGACCTGCCCGAACCGTTGCGCGCCGACGTCGCCGAACTGGTCGCGCTGCTCGGGATGGACCTGCCGCCCGCGCTGCTGGCCCGCGGCATGGCCGGCTGGACCCAGCTCTTCGGGCTGATCAGCTTCGAGCTGTTCGGCCGGATCAACCGGGCCCTGCCGCACCGCGACGAGTACTTCGACCACCAGATCGGCCTGATGGCCGACCTGGTCGGCCTGCCCACCGACTGATCGGCCGCCGGTCAGGTGCCGTCGGAGGAATGGCCGGGGAAGAGGTGCGCGGTCGGGTCGATGGCGACGGCCGCGTTGTTCACGGCGGTGGCCGCCTCGCCGAAGCCGGTGGCGATCAGCCGGACCTTGCCCGGGTATTCGGTGATGTCCCCGGCCGCGAAGACCCGGGGCAGGTTGGTGGCCATGGCGCTGTCCACCTGGATGTGCCGCCGGTCGAGCCTCAGCCCCCACTCGGCGAGGGGGCCCAGGTCGGCGGTGAAGCCGAGCGCGGCCACCACCGTGTCCACCGGCAGCGTCTCCGCCGCGCCCCCGCGCACGGTCAGCTCGGCGCCGGTGACGTGGTCCTCCCCGTAGAGCCGGCTCACCTCGGCGTTGACCACGACCCGCACCGGCAGCGCGCGGACCCGCTCGACGGTGGCCGCGTGCGCGCGGAAGCGGTCCCGCCGGTGCACGAGCGTCACCGAGCGGGCCAGCGGAGCGAGCGTGGCCGCCCAGTCGAAGGCCGAGTCGCCGCCGCCCACGATGAGCACGTGCCGGTCGGTCAGCTCGGTCGGCTGCGGCACGAAGTAGACGATGCCGCCACCGGTGAAGGTGTCCGCGACCGGCAACGGCCGGGGTGTGAAGCTGCCCAGACCACCGGTGACCACCACCGCGCCGCAGCGCAGCTGCTCACCGCCGGCCAGCCCGAGGACCGGCCGCCCGTCCAGGTACGAGAGCTTCTCCGCGCGTACGCCGAGCAGGTAGTCGGGGTGGAACGGCGCGGCCTGGGCGACCAGGTTCGCGACCAGCTCCCGCCCCTTGATCGCGGGAAAGCCGGCGACGTCGAGGATCAGCTTCTCCGGGTACATGGCGGTGACCTGTCCGCCCGGTTCGGGCAGCGCGTCGATCACGGCCACCGAGAGCCCGCGGAACCCGGCGTAGTAGGCGGCGAAGAGCCCGGCGGGGCCGGCCCCGATCACGGCGACATCGACCTCGCGCATGGCGTACCGTCACTTTCCGCCAGGGATCAACCGGTGCTGATGCCGACGGTAGGCGGGCGGACGGGCGCGGGCAAGCACGTCCCGCGGACGGTTCGACGCGTCGTCAGGGCAGCGTGACCGGGGGTGACCCGAGCCGGTCCGGCGTGCCGGTCTCGACGCGGCGGCGGAACAGGATCGCGGCGACCACGCCGCCGAGCAGCCCGAACAGGTGCCCCTGCCAGGAAATCCGCTCGTCGGTGGGGAGGATGCCCAGCAGCTGCCAGCCGTAGAGCAGGCCGACCAGCAGCACCACGGCGAAGTTCCACCAGCTCCGCTCCACCACACCGCGGGTGAGCAGGATGCCGAGGTAGCCGAAGATCACGCCGCTCGCGCCGACCACCACCGAGTTGGGTGAACCGGTGAACCACACGCCCAGGCCGCTGACCAGGATGATCACCATGGTGGACCAGAGGAACCGCCGGGTGCCGGCGGCCAGCACGAACGTGCCGAGCAGGATCAGCGGGATGCTGTTGCTGTAGAGGTGGTTCCAGCCGGCGTGCAGGAACGGCGAGAAGAAGACGCCGTCCAGGCCCTGGATCCGGTGCGGGATGATGCCCGCGGTGACGTCGAGGTCGAGGCGCAGGCCCACGTCGAGCGCCTCGACGAGGAAGAGCACCGGCACCACCGCGCACATGGCGACGAAGGCCCGGCCGAGCGCCGCGTAGAACGCATCCGTGCCGAACCGGTGGGGGTCGCCGCCGCGAGGGCCGTCGTGCCAGGTCACCTGTCAAGAGCTATCAGCAAACGCGGCCGTCCGCCACTCGAGCGGCGGAACGACGGCGGCGGAACGGGCGGACTCCCGCCCGTTCCGCCGTCGGTCGATCGGTCAGTACCAGCCCGAACTCTGCGACTTCTGCCAGGCGCCGCACGGGTTGTCGTACCGGCCCTCGATGTAGCCGAGGCCCCACTTGATCTGGGTGGCCGGGTTGGTCTTCCAGTCGTCCGCCACCGAGCCCATCTTGCTGCCCGGCAGGGCCTGCGGGATCCCGTACGCGCCGGAGCCCGCGTTGTACGCCTTGTGGTTCCAGCCGCTCTCCTTGGTCCAGAGCTTGTCCAGACAGGGGAACTGGTCGATGCCGAAGCCCTCGTCGAGCATGATGGCGCAACCGATCTTGCGGTTGCCGCTGAACTCCTCGCACGAGGCCGGGATGGGGCCGTCGTACGGCTTGGCCTTGGCCTCGGCCTCGGCCTTGGCCGCGTCCCGCTCCTTCTTGCGGTTGGCGGCGGCCGCCTCGGCCTGCTTGGCCCGCTCGGCGGCTTCCTTCGCCGCCGCGGCGGCCCGCAGCTTGGCCTGGTACTCGGCGGCCCGCTGCCGGGAGGTCGTCACACGGTGCTCGGCCTGCCGGTCGCGCTGGTAGGCGTACTCCGTCCGGTCGACCTCGAGCCCGACCTGCGCGGTCAGGCCCTGCTGCTGGGTCTGGCGATCCTCGCCCAGGTAGTAACCACCGGCGACGCCCACGGAGAGCAGCGCGACAGCGGCCGTACGGGCGCCGAACCGGCTCCACAGCCGACTCACGAAGTTTCCCTTCGTCGGGGGCAGGGACACGGCACGCCGCGCGGCCGGGTGCGGCCGGGTGCGGGTGCCGTGAGCGCCCCGACCCGACGGTCGAGGCCGACGCGCCGGCGTCCCGTGGCTCCCGCCGTCGTGGCGGAGAAGGCTCGACGATGCTGCCGGTGCGTATGGGGCTCCGGGCCGTGTTCGGCACCGGAGTTGTCGGTGGCGCTCGATGAACACCATTGCGCAGGGTGAGGCCGGTGGGAAACCACGGACGGCAAATGTGATCTGCGCCACATCGAAAATGCGGGCAAAAGCGGGCGTACCAGGGGGGTCAGCCCGGG
Source organism: Micromonospora sp. WMMA1996 (assembly GCF_002573675.1). Taxonomy (NCBI): domain Bacteria; kingdom Bacillati; phylum Actinomycetota; class Actinomycetes; order Micromonosporales; family Micromonosporaceae; genus Micromonospora; species Micromonospora sp. WMMA1996. The sequence goes on from NZ_PDHU01000001.1 coordinate 564,543, forward strand.
ATGTCCTCCAGCAGATCGGTGACCATCGCGGCGATCGGAGAACGCTCCGATCGGCTGAGCGTGACGTGCGCGAAGAGGGGATGCCCCTTCAGCGCCTCGATCACCGCGGTCACCCCGTCGTGCCGACCGACCCGGAGGTTGTCCCGCTGCGCCACGTCGTGGGTGAGCACCACCCGGGAACCCTGGCCGATCCGGGACAGCACGGTGAGCAGCACGCCCCGTTCCAGGGACTGCGCCTCGTCCACGATGACGAAGGCGTCGTGCAGGCTCCGGCCGCGGATGTGGGTCAACGGCAGCACCTCCAACAGCCCGCGCGAGGTGACCTCCTCCAGCACGTGCTCGTGCACCACCGCGCCCAACGTGTCGAAGACGGCCTGGGCCCAGGGCGACATCTTCTCCGACTCCGAGCCGGGCAGGTAGCCGAGTTCCTGGCCACCGACCGCGTACAGCGGGCGGAACACGATCACCTTCTTGTGCCGGCGACGCTCCATCACCGCCTCCAGGCCCGCGCAGAGCGCCAGCGCGGACTTGCCGGTGCCGGCCCGCCCACCCAGCGACACGATCCCGATCGACTCGTCCAGCAGCAGGTCGAGCGCCACCCGCTGCTCCGCCGAGCGCCCGTGCACGCCGAACGCCTCGCGGTCGCCGCGGACCAGCCGCACGGTCTTGTCCGGCAACACCCGGCCGAGCGCCGAGCCTCGCCCGGACTGCAGCACCAGGCCGGTGTGGCAGGGCAGGCCGGCGGCGGCGTCGACATCGAGCGCCTCGCCCGCGTACAGCCGACCGATCTCCTCCTCGGAGAGTTCCAGCTCGGCCATCCCGGTCCAGGTGGGGTCGCTGGCCTGGCCGTGCCGGTACTCGTCGGCGTGCAGGCCGACCGAGGCCGCCTTGACCCGCAGCGGCATGTCCTTGCTGACCAGGGTCACCTCGCGCCCCTCGGCGGCGAGGTTGAGCGCCACCGAGAGGATCCGCGCGTCGTTCGACTCGTTACGGAACCCGGGCGGCAGCACCCCGTCGTCGGTGTGGTTGAGCTCCACCCGGAGCGTGCCGCCCTGGTCGTTGGCGGGCACCGGCCGGTCCAGCCGGCCGTGTCGCACGCGCAGCTCGTCCAGCATGCGCAGCGACTGCCGGGCGAACCAGCCCAGCTCCGGATGGTGCCGCTTGCCCTCCAGCTCGGAGATGACCACCAGCGGCAGCACCACCTCGTGCTCGGCGAAGCGGTGGAACGCCGCGGGGTCGGAGAGGAGGACCGAGGTGTCCAGGACGAAGGCCGGGCCGGCTGGTCGGGGCTCCTCGGCGGCGGGGACCGCCGCGGCGGCGCTGCGGCGGCCGCGGGTGGTCCGGCGGGTCGGGGCGGTCGCGGCCGGGGTCTGGTCGGCACCGGCGGGGGTACGGCGAGTGGTCACAGGCCTGCTCCGCGGATGGGCACCCGGCCACCCGAGTTCCGCCTCTTCCGGCGCCCGGCGGGCACGGGGTCGGATGCGGGCCCCGTGCGCGAGTCGTCGCAGGTCCGGGCTGTCCGGCTGGCCCGGGAAAACCCCGTGCCATGCCTAGACGCTAATCGCACCGGGGCCGCGCGGCTAGGGGTGGACGTGGATCACGCCCGTCGGGGAGGTGAACGTGCCCGGAACCGGCCGGGATGCATGCCCCCTGCGCGCACCCCGGCCGGAGCTCCGTCGCCTCAGCCCTGCCGTCGCACCAGGGTTCCGGCCCTCGGCCCGGCGCCGGCGGCGCCGAACGAGGACCCGGTGTACGTGGTGCCGGGCCGGGCCGCCACGCCGCCGAGCTGGGCGGTCGCGGTGACCCGTACGGCCGGGGCGGAGCCGGTGCGCCCGGTGACCGCGGTGGGGACGGCGGTGCCCGCGAACGGGGTGGCCGCGCGCCCGACCGACGTCACCACGGTCGGCGCCGGGCCGGCGAGCGCCGAGGCGATGGCGGCCTGCGCGTCCCGGCGCCGGCGGTTCCAGGCGCCCCGGTCGCCGTCGAAGTAGCCCTGCCGGTAGCCGAACCGGTAGCCGATCCGGTAGCTGAGCTGACCGTGCAACCGGCCGGCGGCGTAGCAGGTGGAGCCGAGCACCAGGACGAGGACCACGGCGAGAAAGGGGCTCACCGGGTCACCTCCGCCGTCCGGGACGGCGTGGCGCCCCGGCTCATCGCTCGTCCGCCCCGGGCAGCGGGTCGACCACCAGCAGCCGCTCCAGGTCGGCGGTGCTGACCTCCTCGACCAGTTCGACGCTGATCCGGCAGCCGTCGAGGATGACCTCGGCGACGGACGCCCGGCGGATCTCGCCGCCGGAGTCGTAGACGCGCACGCTCAGCTCGGGGCAGCCGAGGTGGGTACGCCAGGCGTCCCACTCCTCGCGGTCACCGACGCTGAGCGAGAGGTAGCGACAGCCCCGGGCGAGGTAGACGCGCCACGGCGCGCTCAGCCCGGCGGAGACCCCGTCCGCGATCAGGCCGAACGCCTGGGCGCGGGTCGCGAGCTCGGTCACGAGACCCCCTCGGCACCCGCGGAGTGACGCATGTGAGCACTCGTCGTCTCAAGCACGTGACACACCGTAAGTTGTCTCATGAGCGTGACAGTATCAGCTTTTCGTCCGTTTGCCGCCGTACTCGTGTCCATCTATTCTGCCCGGGTGACACCCCTCAGGAGCAGCTCTGGATCGTTTACCGGAAAACCCGCGACAGCGTCACGTCGGCGTGACAGCAGCGTGCCGAGCCGGCCCGACGCGGCCGACTGGCCGTACCGTCACGGGGTGACCGAGACGGCCAACGCACGGAAGATCGCCTTCGCCACCTTCGTCCGCCGCGCGCTGGACGACGCCCGCGCGATGCGGGCGTGGAGCGGCACCGAGGTCTCCCGGCGCACCGGCGTCTCCCGCCAGACCATCAACCGCTGGGTGCGCGGCGACTGGGCCAGCGACCCCGAGGCAGAGCGGGTGGTCGCCTTCTGCGAGGGCCTCGGGCTCGACCCGGCGGCCGCGTTCGTCGCGCTCGGCTGGGACCGGGCCGCCGGCCCCCGCGCCGACCCCACCCCACCCCCGATGGACCCGGACGTCGAGGCACTGCTGCGCCGACTGGTCGACCCGAACGTCTCCGACGCGGAGAAGTTCCACATTCGAGAAACCATTCGTTACCTCGCATATCGCCCGACTCTCCCGGCCGTTGTCCGAAATAGAGGTAAACAGGCCGGGTAGTTCCTCAAATGGCGAAAGAACGGAAGGTCAGACCCGATCGTTTCGCCGCGGGGACGGATCGGACCGGCTAGCGTCCACGTTTGTACTGCTAGGGGCTCGTCGTCGGCGGGGGGACGGGACACAGCCGAACCCAGCCCTGCGGGACAGAAGGAGGGGTCTGTCCATGACCCTGAAATGGTTGGCAGTCGTGGTCGCGGTGGTGTCGGTGACATCGTGCGTGACCGGCAACGTGGTGGTCGGCGTACTGAACGGCGGACAGCTTCCCCTGGTCGCCAATCTTCTCGCGCTCACCACGGCCGGCACCGCGGTGATCCTCGCCGTCGTGGCCGAGCTGCACGATCGGCTCAACGACCGGGTCAGCGCGCTCACCGAGTTCCTGGTGGCGCGACTCAACGAGATCGAGGCGCACACCGGCGACCGGAACACCGGTTTCGTGGAGGGCTACCTGCTCAGCCACGGACAGGACGCGGCCGTGGTGCCGTTCGGGCGCCGGGGACGGGGAGCCGCCGAACGCTGACCTCCCACGTCGTCCCGACGTCACATCTCGGCCACGAATACGCCGCCCGGCGCGGGGTACGCTGTCGCGCGTGCCGCCGTTGAATCTGGGCAACCAGCAGCCGAAGACCCCGTTGGACGCGGAGCACGCCTGGCGTGCGACCGCCGCCCGCGTGCGCGACGTGGTGCTCTTTTTCGACTTCGACGGCACGTTGGCGCCGGTCGACGACGATCCCACCGCGGTCCGCCCCGCGCCGAAGGTGCTCACCGCGCTGGAGGCGCTGGCCCCCCGCGTACGCCGGATCGCCATCGTCTCCGCGCGACCGGTCGAGTTCCTCCGCGACCACCTGGGCGGCCTCGACGGCGTGGACCTCTACGGGCTCTACGGCCTGGAGCACAGCCACTCCGGCGGCGAGACGGTCACCGAGCCGGCCGCGCTGCCCTGGGTGCCGACCATGGCCGAGCTGGCCGAGCAGGCCCGGGCCGAGCTGCCGCCCGGCGCACTGGTGGAGTTCAAGCGGCTCTCCGTCGCGCTGCACTGGCGCACCGCCCCGCAGCTCGGCGACCTGGTGCAGGAGTGGGGCCGGAGCCAGGCCGAGCGGCTCGGCCTGCGCTGCCAGGCCGGTCGGATGGTGCTGGAGCTGAAGCCCCCGGTCGACCGGGACAAGGGCATGGTCATCGGCGAGGCCGTGCGGGACGCCGGTGGCGCCTGGTACTTCGGCGACGACGTCTCCGACATCAAGGCGTTCGCCGCGCTGCGCGCCCGCGCCGCCACCGACCCGGACTTCCTCGGCGTGTGCGTGGCCGTCGCCAACCCGGAGACGGGTCACGAGGTGGCCGACGCCGCCGACCTCACCCTGGACTCCCCCGCCGCCCTCGGCGACTTCCTCGAGGCCGCCCTCCCCCACCTCACCTGACTCGACCGCCCCTCCTCGTCGATCGTGCACTTGCCGCCCCGGCATAACGGACAAAACCCGCATTGTCGGGGCCGAATGTGCACGATCGACGGGAGAAGGGCGGGTCAGACGCCGTAGCGGCGCTGGCGGGTGGCGTAGGAGCGCAGGGCGCGGAGGAAGTCGACCTTGCGGAAGTCCGGCCAGTTCAGCTCGCAGAAATAGAACTCCGAGTGCGCGCTCTGCCAGAGCATGAAGCCGGACAGTCGCTGCTCCCCGCTGGTCCGGATGATCAGATCCGGGTCCGGCAGCCCCTTGGTGTAGAGGTGCTCGGAGATGTGGTCGACGTCGATCGACGAGGCCAGCTCCTCGATCGTGCCGCCGTTCGCCGCGTGCTCCAGCAGCAGCGACCGCACCGCGTCGGCGATCTCGCGCCGCCCGCCGTACCCGACGGCGATGTTGACCTGGGCCCCGCCGTCGCGGTCCCGGGTGCGTTCCTCGGCCGCCTTCAGCGCCGCCGCGTGCGGCGCGGGCAGCACGTCGAGCGCGCCGACCATGCGCAGCCGCCAGGGGTTGCCCTCCTCGGCCAGCTCGGTGGTGAGGTCCTCGATGATCTGGAGCAACGGGTCCAGCTCGGCGGCCGGCCGGGAGAGGTTGTCGGTGGAGAGCAGCCAGAGCGTGACGTGCCCGACGCCGGCGGCGTCGCACCAGCGGAGCAGCTCCTTGATCCGCTCGGCGCCCATCCGGTGGCCGTCGTTCGGGTCGACGAAGCCCATCTCCCGGGCCCATCTGCGGTTGCCGTCGCACATCACGCCGACGTGTGCGGGCACGGGCCTGCCCGCGAGCTTCGCCGTGAGCCGGCGCTCGTACACGGAGTAGAGAAGTTTCCGCAGAGTCATCACCTTGCAGGGTAGCGACCCCGCGGAAAGATCAGTGCCGCGGTGGCGCATCGCGGGACGGCCGGTCGTTCCCGGCCCCACGCGGGCGCGGCACCCCGGCCGCGACGGCGGCGAGCGTGCGGGCGTCCAGGCGCCCGTCGCCGAGCCCCAGCTCCACCACCGTCCGGTAGACCCGCTCGTCCCGACCGGCGGCCCCGATCACCGCGTCGACCACCCACCGGCGCCGGGCCAGCCAGGCCGCCGCCGAACTGTGCCGCAGGTGGACGCCGAGCCGGGCGCGCAGCGCGGCGGCGTACCGACGGGCCGCGTCGGCGGGCGCGCCGGCCGCCGCCGCCGCACCGGCCAGGGCGCCGGAGCGCAGCGCGTAGAAGATCCCCTCACCGGTGAACGGGTTGATCAACGACAGCGCGTCGCCGGCCAGCAGCACCCGGCCCCGCCCGGGCGCCGGCCGGTGGGTGGAGAGCGGCAGGTGGTGCGCGCGCAGGTCGGTCACCGTGGCGGGGTCGGTGCCGGGCAGCAGCGCGGCCATCCGGTCGACCAGGTGGGCGCGGGTCAACGGCTCACCGCGCAACACCTCCCCGTACCCGACGTTCGCGCGCCCGTCCCCGATCGGAAAGGCCCAGGCGTACGCGGGCCAGCGCTCCGCCGACGTGACGATGAGCTGCTCGGGCGGGCCGGGCGGCGCGGGCGCGTAGCCCCGGATGGCGAGCGCGAGGTGCCGGTCCGGGTTCACCGGGTGCCCGAGCGCCCGGCGCAGCACCGACCCGGCGCCGTCCGCGCCGACCACCGCCCGACCGGCCAGGTCCCCGTCGAGCACCACCCGGTCGGCGCCCACCTCCACCGCGCGGACGGTGTGCCGCCGCAGCTCCACCCCGGCCTCGACCGCCGCCCGGACCAGGCGCGCGTCGAACACCTTCCGGGGCACCGTGTACGCGGGCCGGGGAAGCGCCCGGGCCACCGTGCCGCCACCGGGCCCGACCAGTCGCAGCGCGGGCAGCGGCGGGTATCCGTCGACGGCGTCGGTCACGCCCAGCTCGGCGAGCACGTCCAACGCGTGCGCGGCGATGCCGTCCCCGCACGCCTTGTCGCGTGGGAAGTCGTACCGGTCGAGCAGCAGGACCCGGGCCGCGCCCGCCCGCCGTGCCGCGAGCGCCGCCGCCGCCCCGGCCGGCCCCGCCCCCACCACCACGACGTCCCACACCGCGCCCACCACCCCCACATCCTCCCCCGGCACCCCTCCCCCCGCCCCCGCACCGCGCCACCCCCACTTCGTCGATCATGAAGTTGGCGGCACGTTCGATCTCCCCGACCGCCGCCAACCTCATGATCGACGCGCTCCCCCGCACGAGGCGGGCGGGCAGGACGTGGGTCAGGGGGTGGGGGTGGTGCGGTGGAGGGAGTAGAGGGTGAGGGCGGCGGCGGTCAGCAAGGGGGCGCCGTCGCGGATCAGGCCGTCGACGCCGAGCAGCCACCAGCAGAGCGGCAGGTCGAGCGCGAGCACGCCGAGCGTGACGACGACCAGCGCCCGGCGCGCCCAGCCGCGGCCGCGCAGCAGGAACGCGGTGCAGAACAGCACCGCGTAGCTGACCGCGATGCCGGCGCCGAACCAGAGGAACAGGGCGGGTACGGCGGCGATCCGCCCGTCCAGCACGGACCCGGTCGCCACCAGCGCCGGCACCAGCATCAGCGGGCTGTAGGTGAACGCGGCGACCCGGGCGGTGAGCAGCCAGCCGTTCGCCTGCGGGCGCTTCGGCACCACCTCCCGCCAGGAGATGGTGCCGCCCTCGACGACCAGGCCCTTGCGGTGCCGGACCAGGTGGGCGCGGACCGCGTCGGAGCGGTAGAGCAGCACCACCACGGCGACACAGAGCGCGCTGAGCGCGGCGAACCCGACCAGGCCGGGCAGCGCGGGCACCCCTTCCCGGGGCACGATCAGCCGCCCGACCGCGAAGATCGTGGTCACCGCGAGGATCAGCCCGAACGGCCGGGCACCCACCCGGCCCTTGTTCACCTGCCCGATCAGCAGCACGAAGCCCAGCGACCGGAGCATCGCCCAGCCCGTGCGGACCGCGAGGCCGAACTCCTTCGGCGAGCAGCGTGGTCAGCGCCCGGACGGCGGACGGCCGCCGGACCTCGACAGGTTCGGCGGCCGTCCTCATGGCATCCGATGTTGCCCGGTGCGGGCAACCGGCACACCTGTTACTTCTGCGGCTCCGCGTCCAGCCGGGCGCGCAGCGCGTCCAGCTCGGCCCAGAGCACGCCGGGGAGCTTGTCCCCGAACTTCTCGAACCACTCGGTGACCAGCGGCAGCTCCTTGCGCCACTCCTCCGGGTCCACCTTCAGGGCGATCCGGACGTCCTCGGGCGTCATGTCGAGGCCCTCGACGTCCAGCGCGTCCTGCGCCGGGACCATGCCGATCGGGGTCTCCACCGCGTCGGCCGTTCCCTCCAGGCGCTCGATGACCCACTTGAGCACCCGGGAGTTCTCGCCGAAGCCCGGCCAGAGGAAGCTGCCCTCGGCGTCCTTGCGGAACCAGTTGACGTAGTAGATCTTGGGCAGCTTGGCCTCGTCGCCGTCGGCGCCCTTGCCCATCTCGATCCAGTGCCGGAAGTAGTCACCGGCGTGGTAGCCGATGAACGGCAGCATGGCCATCGGGTCGCGCCGCACCACGCCGACCGCGCCGGACGCGGCGGCGGTGGTCTCCGAGGAGAGCGTCGCGCCCATGTAGACGCCGTGCACCCAGTCGCGTGCCTCGGTCACCAGCGGGACGGTGTCCCGCCGCCGGCCGCCGAACAGGATCGCGTCGATCGGCACGCCGTTCGGGTCGTAGTAGTCCTCGGCCAGAATCGGGCACTGGGTGATCGGGGTGCAGAACCGGCTGTTCGCGTGCGAGGAGAGGTTGTCGCTCTCCGGCGTCCAGTCGTTGCCCTTCCAGTCGATCAGGTGGGCCGGCGGCTCACCCATGCCCTCCCACCAGATGTCGCCGTCGTCGGTGAGCGCGACGTTGGTGAAGATGGAGTTGCCGCGGTCCAGCGTGCGCATGGCGTTGGCGTTGGTCTTCCAGTCGGTGCCGGGCGCGACGCCGAACAGGCCGTACTCCGGGTTGACCGCGTAGAGGCGGCCGTCCGGGCCGAAGCGCATCCAGGCGATGTCGTCGCCGATGGTCTCGACCTTCCAACCCGGGATGGTCGGCTCCAGCATGGCGAGGTTGGTCTTGCCGCAGGCCGACGGGAACGCGCCGGCGATGTGGTAGACCTTGCCCTCGGGCGAGGTGATCTTGAGGATGAGCATGTGCTCGGCGAGCCAGCCCTCGTCCCGCCCCATCACGCTGGCGATACGCAGGGAGTAGCACTTCTTGCCGAGCAGCGAGTTGCCGCCGTAGCCGGAGCCGTAGGACCAGATCTCCCGGGTCTCCGGGAAGTGCGAGATGTACTTGGTCTCGTTGCACGGCCAGGCCACGTCCTGCTGGCCGGGCGCCAGCGGCGCGCCGATCGAGTGCAGCGCGTGCACGAAGTCGGCGTCGTCGCCCATCGCCTCCAGGACCGACGACCCCATCCGGGTCATGATCCGCATCGAGGCGACCACGTACGGGCTGTCGGTGATCTCGACGCCGAACATGGGGTTCTCGGCCTCGACCGGCCCCATGCAGAACGGGATGACGTACATGGTGCGACCGCGCATGCTGCCGCGGTAGAGGTCCGTCATCGTCCGCTTCATCTCGGCCGGCGCCATCCAGTTGTTGGTGGGGCCGGCGTCCGCCTCGTCGACGGAGCAGATGAAGGTGCGCTCCTCGACCCGGGCGACGTCCGTCGGGTCCGTCCGCGCGTAGAACGAGTTCGGCTTCTTCTCGGGATTCAGCCGGACCAGGGTGCCGTTGTCGACGAGTTCGTCGGTGAGGCGACGCCACTCCTCGTCGGACCCGTCCACCCAGACCACGCGGTCGGGGGTGGTCAGTTCCGCGACCTCACGTACCCAGGAGAGCAGTTTGGGGTGGGACGTCGGGGCCTGATCGATACCCCGAACAGTAGCCGGAGCAACCATGTCACATCTCCTTGTGGTCGACGCTGACCGATCTATGGGATGCACGAGCTCTGGCGGGCGAGTGCGCCGCCGTCGTGGAAACCTGGGATTGGGCTCAGCGTAAACCGGGCTGCCTCGCCAGTCAGTGGGACTGGTTGTGAAGAACTGCACAAGGTACGGCCACGCTGCGGCATCGCGATCTGATACCCGCTTTCGCGCGCAGTTTCACGCAAATCCTGCGGTGAACCTTCGCCGGCCCGGTCCGCCACCCGTCCGGTCACGACGTCCGATCCGCGGATGCACACGGGGATGTCACGAAAGGCGATTCCGTGATGTGCTCCACACATTCGTACAGCCGGTTACGCTCTGCTCACGGACCACCGAAAAGGGCGGCGGCTCGCCGGCGGGGAGGACCGAGCGGAACGCCGGCGTCCAAGTTGCCCCGGCCGACTCGCCGTTGCGGTCGGTCCCCCTACCGTGCAACCGGTACTCTCGGCGGGTGGCCGCGACGATGACCGGGGACCAACCGGGTGCCCCGCAGACCCGTCGGGGTCCGATCGGGGCTCTCCTCCACCGTTTCGGCCACCTGATCCACGAGTTGAGCAAGTTCGCCACCGTCGGCGGCTTCGCCTTCCTGGTGGACTTCGCCCTCTTCAACTATCTGGCGAGCGGTCGGGGCATGCCGCCCCTGGCGGCCAAGACGATCTCCACCGTCATCGCCGCGACCATCGCCTTCCTCGGCAACCGGTTCTGGACCTGGCGGCACCGCCAACGGTCCAACCCCGCCCGCGAGTACGCGCTGTTCTTCTTCTTCAACGGCGTGGGCCTCGGCATCGCGGTGGCCTGCCTGGCGATCAGCCGCTACGGCCTGGGGGCGATCTGGCCGGGGGTGTTCCAGACCCCGCTGGCCGACAACATCGCCAGCTTCATCGTCGGCACCGGCCTGGGCACACTGTTCCGGTTCTGGTCCTACCGACGGTTCGTCTTCGTCGAGGCGGGAACTCCCCCCGTTCCGGCAACGAGCCACGACCGAGAGTCCGGGGCGTGACCCACCGCCCATCCCGACCCGCCGGGCCCAGCCGGCCCTGCCCACTGCCCTAAGGTGTTCCGCATGCCTGGAGTCCGTCTGCTGCCCGAGCGCTGGCAGAAGTTCATCCACGAGGCGCTCAAATTCGGCATCGTCGGCGGCATCAACACCGTCATCAATTACGCGGTGTTCAATGCGTTGGCACTCACGGTTTTTCGCGACGGCCAGCTGAAGGCGACAGTGATCGCGACGATCGTCGCGACCATCACGTCGTATCTGATGAATCGTCACTGGACGTACCGCGATCGACCGAAATCGGCGCTACGGCGCGAATACGCCCTGTTCTTCCTGTTCAACGGCGCCGGCCTGCTCATCGAACTTGGTGTGCTGGCCCTGGCCAAGTACGGCCTCGGCGTCCACGGCCTGCTGGCGCTCAACGTGGCGAAGACGATCGGTGTCCTGCTGGCCACGCTCTTCCGTTTCTGGTCCTACCGCACGTTCGTCTTCCAGCCGGTGCCGAAGCACGCCGAGGAGACCTGGCACTCGGTGCCACGCGACGAGTGGGACAACGTCGCCGAGATGGACCCGGTGGCCGAGCTGGCCGAGTCCGTCAGCGAGCTGGAGGAGGAGGAACCGCCACTGGGCGCCGGAGGGCGGGCGGTGGCCGACTACTCCCCGCCCCAGGGGCGTACCGCACCGGCCGACGCCGGCCTGGGCGGCGCCCTCGGCGCGGACCTGGACGCGGAACTCGCCGCCGAGCTCCAACCGCGGCGCGCCCGCCGCTGACCGACCGACCTCGCCGCCCCCGCCCACCCGGACGGGGGCCGCGGCGTACGTCAGGACGGGTCGCGCAGCGGCTTGCCCTCGGCCATGTCGGCCAGGATCTCGCGCATCTCGCCGTCACCCAGGCTGTGCTTGTCGTGCTGGGCCTCGACCAGCTCGTAGAGCTTCGTCTGCACCCTGTCCACGTGCGGTACGTCGGCGAGCACCGACTGGCCCCGCTCGCCGGCCGACTCGATGGTGAGCGTGCCGCAGCCGAGCATCCGCTCGACGAACTTCTGGTGCATGGCGTGGTCGTTGATCCGGGTCAGCGGCAGGTCCCGCCGGTTGCGCGAGAACACCCCCTCCTGGAGCAGCACCCGCTCGTTGGTGAAGAGGTAGTGCGTGGTGCGCCAGACCAGGAACGGCCAGAGCCCCCACCACAACGCCAGCACCAGGCCGAGCCCGGCGATGGCGTAGAGCGCGATGGTGCCGCCGTCGCCGTCGGGCAGCAGGACCCAGCCCGCGACCACCGCCGCGACGGTGAGCACCAGCACCAGGATCGGCCGGATCAGGGCCTTCCAGTGCGGGTGCAGGTGCAGCACGACGTGCTCGTCCTCGGTGAGCACGTCTTCGGGGAACGCCACTTCGAACCTCCTCGCAGAACCGGACGCGCTGACCGTAACCGGCCGGCGCACCCCGGCGGCATCGGCCGCGCGGGCGGCTGCCCCGTGGGTGTTAAGAGGGGGCCCTTCCTCTACCGGAGGCGTTAATAGGGGGCCCTTCCTTTCACCTCAGGTGGAGCACGTCGCCGGCGGCGAGACGGAGCGTCTCACCGGCCGCGTCCACCAGGAGCTGCCCGTCCGGGTCCACGCCGGTCGCCGTGCCGTGCACCTCGCGGCCGTCCGGCAGCAAGACCCGCACCTGGCGGCCCACCGTGGCGCACCCGCCCAGGTACGCGTCGCGCAGCCCGCTGGCCACCGCGTCACCACCGGCGTCGCGCCAGCGCTCGTACCAGTCGGCGAGCGCGCGCAGCAGCGCCCGCACCAGCGGGTCCCGGTCGGTGGCGGTGGCGCCGGCGAGCCGGAGCGAGGTGGCCGGCAGGCCGGTCGGGTTCTCCGGCAGCTCGTCGGCGCGCAGCGTCACGTTCAGGCCGACCCCGACCACGATCGCCGGCGGTTGGGCGGCGTCGCCGGGTACCGCCTCGGCCAGCACGCCGGCGCACTTCGCGCCGTCGACCAGCAGGTCGTTCGGCCACTTCAGCCGGGCGTCCACCTCGGCCAGCCGGCGTACCGCCTCGACCAGCGCGACGCCGGCCAGCAACGGCAGCCAGCCGTACCCGGTGGCCGGCACGGGCGCCCAGCCGCGCTCGGCGACCGCCTCGCCCGGCCGGAGCAGGACGCTGGCCGCGATGCCGGCACGCGGCGGCGACTGCCAGACCCGGCCGCGCCGGCCCCGGCCGGCGGTCTGCCGCTCGGCGACCACCACCAGGCCCTCCGGCTCGCCGGCCCGCGCCGCCGTCACCACGTCGGCGTTGGTCGAGCCGGTCTCCGCCAGCAACTCCAGCCGGCGCCACGGCCCGTGCGGCGCGACCAGCGCGCGGCGCAGCCGGGCCGCCGACAGCGGCGGTCGGTCCAGGTCGGTGTACGGCGAGCCGGGCATCCCGCCAGCCTACGGCCCGGGGTGAGGCGCACTGCACAACCTCACGCACCTGAACCATCGTTATATTCCACGGGTGACTACCGAGACCGGGATCAACATCCACACGACCGCCGGCAAGCTGGCGGACCTGGAGCGACGGCTCGACGAGGCGGTGCACGCCGGGTCGGCACGCGCGGTCGAGAAGCAGCACGCGCGGGGCAAGAAGACCGCCCGGGAGCGGATCGAGATGCTCCTCGACGAGGGCTCCTTCGTCGAGCTGGACGAGTTCGCCCGCCACCGCTCCACCAACTTCGGGCTGGAGAAGACCCGCCCGTACGGGGACGGGGTGGTGACCGGCTACGGCACCGTGGACGGCCGGCAGATCTGCGTCTTCGCGCAGGACTTCACCGTCTTCGGCGGCTCGCTGGGCGAGGTCTTCGGCGAGAAGATCGTCAAGCTGATGGACCTGGCCATGAAGATCGGCTGCCCGGTGGTCGGGATCAACGACTCCGGCGGCGCGCGGATCCAGGAGGGCGTCGCCTCGCTCGGCCTCTACGGCGAGATCTTCTTCCGCAACGTGCGGGCCAGCGGCGTCATCCCGCAGATCTCGCTCATCATGGGCCCGTGCGCGGGCGGGGCGGTCTACTCCCCGGCGGTCACCGACTTCACCGTGATGGTCGACCAGACCTCGCACATGTTCATCACCGGCCCCGACGTGATCAAGACGGTCACCGGCGAGGACGTCGGCATGGAGGAGCTGGGCGGCGCCCGCACCCACAACGCCCGCAGCGGCAACGCGCACTACCTCGGCACGGACGAGGAGGACGCGATCGAATACGTCAAGGCGCTGCTGTCGTACCTGCCGTCGAACAACCTGGACGAGCCGGTGGTGTTCGACGCGCCGGCCGAGCTGGCGATCACCGACGAGGACCGGGAGCTGGACACGCTGATCCCGGACTCGGCCAACCAGCCGTACGACATGCACCGGGTCATCGAGCACGTGCTCGACGACGGCGAGTTCCTGGAGGTGCAGCCGCTCTACGCGCAGAACATGGTGGTCGGCTTCGGCCGGGTCGAGGGCCGCCCGGTCGGCGTGGTCGCCAACCAGCCGATGCAGTTCGCCGGCACGCTGGACATCGCCGCGTCCGAGAAGGCCGCCCGGTTCGTCCGCACCTGCGACGCGTTCAACGTCCCGGTGCTGACGTTCGTGGACGTGCCCGGCTTCCTGCCCGGCACCGGTCAGGAGTGGGACGGCATCATCCGCCGGGGCGCGAAGCTCATCTACGCGTACGCCGAGGCGACCGTCCCCAAGGTCACCGTGATCACCCGCAAGGCGTACGGCGGCGCGTACGACGTGATGGGCTCCAAGCACCTGGGCGCGGACCTGAACTTCGCCTGGCCGACCGCGCAGATCGCGGTGATGGGCGCACAGGGCGCGGTGAACATCCTCTACCGCTCCGAGCTGGCCAACGCCGAGGACCCGGCCGCGGTCCGGGCGGAGAAGATCGCCGAGTACGAGGACACGCTGGCCAACCCGTACATCGCCGCCGAGCGCGGATACGTGGACGGGGTGATCCCGCCGCACGAGACGCGTACCCAGATCGTCCGGGCGCTGCGGGTGCTGCGCACCAAGCGCGAGACGCTGCCGCCGAAGAAGCACGGCAACATCCCGCTGTGACCACGCCGTCGGCGCCCCTGCCGGGAGAGCGGCGGGGGCGCCGACGTGTCAGCAGCCGGGGTGGGCGGCGACGCACATCCGCCGGACCGCGACCCGGGCGAGTTCGCGCAGCTCCGCCTCGCTGCCGTCCACCCTGGTCGAGAGCACGGTGACGAGGTCGCCGACCCGCACCACCGCCTGCTCCCTCGGCCCACTCGGGTCACCGATCGGCGCCCCGGTGTCGAGGCGCCGGGCCCGCTCGACGGTGTGCCGCAGGATCACCGACTCGTCACCGGCGAAGCCCCGGTCGACTTCCTGCCAGGAGTGGACGACCTCCGCCTGCACCGTCCGGTTCCGCCACTCGACCGGGCCGGTGGCCCGCCACGTGCGGCAGGGCGCGAGCAGCGCGGGCAGCCCGTCGAACAGCCGCTCCCCGTCCTCCGGCGCGAGCCGGTGGAGGTCCTGCGAGGCCAGCACCTGCCCCTCCGGTTGCCCACCGGTGCCGCGCCGCTCCCGCACGAGGCTCACCGACCGCGAGTAGCGGGACCTCGTCCACCCGGTCCCCAGGCCCTGGTCCTGCCGGCAGACCTCCAGCATCCGGTCCAGCCGGATCTCCTCGCCGAGGTACGCCTCGCTCCACGGCGTGGTGACGGCCGGACGCAGGTCCGACGGTTGCAGCAGCGCGTCGGCGGGCACGTCGGTGGCGCGCCAGGCGGTCGCCGACGGGCTGGCCGCGGCCGGCACCGGTGGGGTGCCACGGTCGGCCGCCACGAACGCGGCCCCGGAGGTGAGCGCCAGCACCGCCGCGGCCGCGGCGGCCACCGTGCGGCGGCTGCGGCGGCGGGCGCGGGCCCGCAGCTCGGCCGGCTCCGGCCAGCGGACGGTGTGCAGCTCCCGCTGCATCAGGTCGATGAACGCCGGGTCGTCGTCACGCATCGGCGGGCTCCTCCAGATCCACGACCGTGAGCAGTTCGGCCAGGGCGGCACGCCCCCGGGACAGCCGGGCCTTGACCGTGCCCACCGGGGCCTCGGTCTCCCGGGCCACCTCGGCGACCGGCATGCCGACCAGGTAGTAGAGCGCGATGGCGACGCGTTGCTCCTCCGGCAGACGCCGCAGGGCCGCCACCACCTCGAGCGTGTCGGTGTTCGGGCCGGGCACGCTCTCCTCGGCACCGTGTCGCAGGTAGGCCCGGGCCCGGCTGCGCAGGCTGCGCCACCGGCTCACCGCGATCCGGCTGGCCACCACCCGCAGCCAGGCCTCCGGGTCGTCGTACCCGCGCACCGTCGACCACCGCTGCCAGGCCCGGATGTACGCCTCCTGCACGGCGTCCTGCGCCTCGGCGAGGTTGCCGGTGAGCACGTAGACGAAACCGAGCAGCCGTTGCCGGCTCCCCCGGTAGAACTCGTCGAACCCGTCGACGTCCGGCACCTGCTACCTCCCCCGTGACGGTCGCAGGAGAGACGCCTGGCGCACCGGGTGCGGTTGCCCGCTCAGCCGACCAATTTCTCCAGCTCGGCCACCGGGAACCCGCCGGCCGGGATCCGCTCGCGGACCGCCCGGCGGACCGCTACCTGCACGGCCGCGTTGACCGGGGTGGGCACCCCGTGCAACCGCCCGAGCAGCACGATCTCCCCGTTGATGTGGTCGGTCTCGGCCGAGCCGGCGCCCCGGGCCAGGCTCTGCCAGGTGGAGCCGCCGGCGCGGTCCTCCCCGTCGACCGGCCGGTAGGCCACCAGGTCGCCACGTTCGGCGGCCTCCTCGTCGCGGTTGGTGTGCGGGATGCCGGCGGCGGCCAACGCCGCCTCGCCCTCGGCGCGCACCCGCGTCGACAGCGACTCCGGCATGTCCCGGCCGAGCAACGCCTGGAGGCCGTTGCCGAGGTTGACCAGCAGCTTGCCGTACTTCCAGCGCATCACGTCGCCGCGGACCGGGGCGACGAAGCCGGCGGCGGTCAGGTCGGCGGCGACCGCCCGGCTGGTGTCGTCGGCGCCGCTCGGGTAGCGGCCGAGGTGCAGCATGCCGGGATGGGGGTGCCCGTTGGCGACGACCACGCCCGGCTCCAGGTGGGTGGCGGGCAGCCAGACGCAGACCGGGTGCACCCGGGCGAAGAGGCGCAACGCGGCCGGCTCGTTCGCCACGCCGTTCTGGGCGAGAAGCACCGGCAGCCGCTCGGCGGCCGTTCCGCCGCCCTCGACCGGGGCGTCCGCCCACGCGGTCAGCGCCGCCTGGGTGTCCTGCGACTTGACCGTCAGGACCAGCACGGTGTCGGCCGGCAGCGGCGCGCCGTCCGGGCCGGCCACCGCCGGCAGCCGGCCGGTCACCGTCCGCTCCGGCGTCCGCAGCGTCAGGCCCCGCTCCCGCACCGCGTCCAGGTGCGCGCCGCGCGCCACCAGCGTCACGTCCCGGCCGGAGTCGGCGAGGAGTACGCCGATGGTGCCGCCGACCGCGCCCGCCCCGATGATCACGTATCGCATTCGTCCGATTCTGCCCCGTCCCGGCGAGGGCCGCTGTCCGGCGCGGTCGGTCCGGGCCGCGATCGCCGTCCGCCGTGCCAGGCCGGCCCGGGCTGGGTCGGGCCGGGACGTGCCGGGTCAGGTCGGAACGGGTCAGCCGGTGAGGCCGACGTCGGCGAGGAGCGGACCGGT
This sequence comes from Micromonospora sp. WMMA1996, assembly GCF_002573675.1. Lineage (NCBI taxonomy): Bacteria > Bacillati > Actinomycetota > Actinomycetes > Micromonosporales > Micromonosporaceae > Micromonospora > Micromonospora sp. WMMA1996. The sequence continues at coordinate 581,777 of NZ_PDHU01000001.1, forward strand.
CAGCAGCAGCGTGCCGGCGACCAGCGCGCCGAGCGCCACCAGCAGGAAGAACCCCACCCAGAACAGCGGCGGGAACGGCGTCAGCCGGGCGAGCTGGTCGGCGTCCGACTGGGGCATCCGGCCCCGGCTGCGTTGACGTCGCAGCTCGAACACCGGTCGCACGCCGCCGACGAGCAGGAACCAGATCGAGGTCCAGGCGAAGGCGGCCTGCACCTCGGGCGGGGTGTACCAGGAGACGGCGAGCACGATGCCGCCGGTGACCAGCAGCGACAGCGCGCCGAACAGGTTGCGGATGAGCACCAGCATGGCCAGCAGCAGCGCCACCGCCAGCCAGAGCAGCAGCGTGATCCGGTTGCCCGCGAGCAGCCACGCGCCGCCGAGGCCGAGCAGCGACGGGGCGACGTAGCCGGCGAGCAGCGTGAGGATCATGCCCGGCCCGTCGGGACGACCGGCGGAGAGCGTCAACCCGGACGTGTCCGAGTGCAGCCGGATGCCGTGCAGCTTGCGGCGGGTGAGCAGCGCCATCAGCGCGTGGCCGCCCTCGTGCGCGATCGTCACCGCGTTGCGGGCGATCCGCCAGGGCACCCGGGCGGCCACCACCGCGACCGCCACGACGGCGGTGAGCACCACCAGCAGCGGTGGTGGGTCCGGCTGGGCGCTGGTCAGCGTGTCCCAGAGCGTGGTCAGGCCGTCGATCAGGGGCATGGGCGGGGAGCCTACCGCCCCGAGCCGTGTCGTTCGACCGGCCGCGTCTCATAGAGACCGGCTGGTCAAGATGCAGCTCTACGCGATCGCCCGGATCCCGTTCTGTCTGCTGGTCGAGCAGGACGACGACAGCCGCTCGCTGCGGCTGCACCGGCTCGACGGGGGTCACTACGTCGAGGACGCCGTGGCCAAGGCGGGTGAGACGCTGAGCGTCACCGAGCCGTTCCGCTGGGCGATAGACCCGGGCACCCTCCGCTGATCCGGAACCACCCCATCACCTGGGATCACGACAACCGTCGATGAAAATTTCCTTGCACCCTATTGCGATCTAGGGCACTTAACTCCAAAGATGGGCGTCAATCAGTAGACGTCCTCTGGAGGCATCCATGGCCCACACCAGGTTCTCCGTACGCCGGCTGTTCGCCGCCGGCCTGACCGTCGCCGCCACCGCGGCCGCGGCCCTCGTGGCGACCGCCGGACCGGCCGCCGCCGCGACCACGCCCGGGATCGACGTCTCCCGCTACCAGGGCAGCATCAACTGGACCAGCGTGCGCAACGCGGGCATCCAGTTCGCCTTCATCAAGGCCACCGAGGGCACGAGCTACAAGGACCCGAACTTCAACTCGAACTACGTCAACGCCTACAACGCGGGCGTGATCCGGGGGGCGTACCACTTCGCCCGGCCCAACATCTCCGCCGGCTCGACCCAGGCCAACTACCTGGCCAGCAACGGCGGCGCGTGGTCCGCCGACAGCCGCACCCTGCCGGCCGCGCTGGACATCGAGGGCAACCCCTACAGCGGCGGCTACTGCTACGGCCTGAGCACCACCGGCATGCGCAACTGGATCCAGGACTTCCTCAACACCTACCGGTCCCGCACCGGCCGGTACGCGGTCATCTACACCACGACGAGCTGGTGGAACCAGTGCACCGGCAGCTGGACCGGCCCGTGGGCCAACCACCCGCTGTGGCTCGCCCGCTGGGCCAGCTCGCCCGGCACCCTGCCGGCCGGCGCGCCGGTGTGGAGCTTCTGGCAGTACACCAGCACCGGCAGCGTCTCCGGGATCAGCGGCAACGTCGACCGCAACTACTGGAACGGTGACCGGAGCCGGCTGATCGCCCTGGCCAACAACACCTGACCCGCGCCCGTCGTCACCGGGACCGCCTCGCCACGGGGCGGTCCCGCTGTCGTCGTACCGTCGGGGTCGTCGTCGCCCGGTCAGGCCCGGCGGCGTGCGGTGGCCGGCACGGGCACCGCCGTGCGGCGGGTCCAGCGCCACGCCGCCACCCCCGCGAGGGTGAGCGTCAGCACGCCGAGGATCGCGACCGGCGCGGACAGGCCGGCGCTGACCAGGAGCAGCACGACGTCCCCGAGCGCGACGAGCATCCACAGTGCCAGCCGGGTGCCGGTGTCCCTGCGTCGGTAACCCATGTCGCACCTCCTTCCGTCGTCAGAGGTGTCCATACCCCCGAGGACGGAAAGCCATGCGAACACGTTTCGTGACGGCAGGATTCCCGAGTCAGTTGACGCGGTCGGGCTTGAAGCCCTTGGTGATGACGTCGAAGGCGGCGAGGTTGGCCTCCCAGTCCTTCGCCGGCACCTCCCAGCGCAGCGCGTAGCCCCGGTTGCTGGCCGTCGCCACGCCCCGGTTGCGCACGTGGAAGCGGGTGCCGTTGTCACGCGTCTCCAGCCAGTCCCAGTCGGCGCAGGTGCGGTAGTAGCCCTTGCAGGGGACGATGTCGACCAGCTGGTAGTTGTTGACGCGCGAGCGCCGGTACGGCTCCTGCTCCCGCCAGTCGGCGAGCGCGTCCTTCTCCGGCCGGTCCGTCCACTGCATGAACAGCACCCGGCGGGCACCGCCGGTCTCGTAGAGCACGACCTGGTTGTTGCCGGGCCGGGCCTGCCAACCGTTCGGGATCGGGACCTGGAAGCCGTTGGAGCCCTTGTAGTAGCGCCAGCCGGACGGCAGCACGAAACCCGACGCGGACGGGCTGGCCGACGGGGACGGACTGGTCGACGGGCTGCTCGGCGAGGCGCTCGCGCTGGGCGGGGCGGCACTGGCGCTCGGCGCGGGCGGGGCCGCCGACCCCACCGAGCTGCCGGCCGTCGGTTGACCGCCGTCGCCGGAGTCGTCGCCGTTGTTGAGCAGCGGCAGCGCCACCGCCAAGCCGACCAGCAGCACCAGCACCAGCGCGCCGATGAGGAGGTTGCGCCGGTTCGGCGCCGTCTTCGTCCCGGGCAGCACGGTGGCCCGCCCGGTCGACGAGGCGGGGCTGACCGGCGCGGCGCTCAGTGGCGCGGGGCTGACCGGCGGGGCCGGGCGCTGCGCCGGGGCGGCGGGAACGGGCTCGCCGTCGAGGCGGGTCTCGTCCAGCGCCGGGTCGGCGTCGTCCACCCGGGTCTCGTCGACCGGCGGGGTGGGGTCGAGCTTCGTCGTCGGCTCGGCGGTCGGCGGGGTCACCTTCGCGGTCGGGCCGGCGTCCGAGGTGGGCGCCGGCACCTTCGCCGTCGGGTCAGCGGCGGCTGCCGCCGCGCCCCCGGTGGCGGCGACCGCGCCGGCGGCCGAACTGTCCGCGCGTTCGGCCTCGTCGGCCGGGCGCGGCGCGGGCACCAGCGGCGGTCGCGGCAGGCGGGGACCGTTCGGCCCCGGCCGGCGTACGCCGTCCAGCAGTGAAATGCCCTTGGCCCGCCGACCGGCGGCCTTGCGCAGCATGCGCTCCGCCACCTCGGCGGTGATCCGCTCGTCCGGGTCCTTGCGCAGCAGGCCCTGGAGGACGGGCTTGAGCGGCCCGGCGTTGCGCGTCGGCGGCAGCGGCTCGGTGGCGAGCGCGGCCAGCGTGGCGATCGCCGACGGGCGAGCGTAGGGCGACTTGCCCTCGACGGCGGCGTAGAGCGTGGCGCCGAGCGACCAGAGGTCGGCCTCGGGACCGGCGGTGCCGTCGCGGGCGCGCTCGGGCGAGATGTACGCGGGCGAGCCCAGCACCATGCCGGTGCGGGTCACGTTCGGGTCGCCGGGAATGGTGGCCAGGCCGAAGTCGGTCAGCACCACCCGGCCGTCCTCGCCCAGCAGCACGTTGCCCGGCTTGACGTCGCGGTGCATGATCCCGGCCTTGTGCGCGGCCTTCAGCGCGCCGAGCACGCCCAGCCCGATCTCGACCGCCTTGGCCACCGAGACCGGACCGTCCTCGGCGATGGTGTCCTGCAACGACTTCGACGCGACGTATTCCATGACGATCCACGGGTCGCCGTCGGTGCGCAGCACGTCGAAGATGCGGACCACGTTGACGTTGTTGAGCCGGGCGATGGCCCGCGCCTCACGCAGTGAGCGTTCCCGCATCTCGCGGCGCTCCTCCGGGGTGAGGCCGGGCGGCGGGACCAGTTCCTTGATGGCCACGTCCCGGTGCAGCACCTCGTCCCGCGCCTTCCAGACGCGGCCCATGCCACCCTGGCCGAGCGGTGACAGCAGCCTGTACCGGTCGGCGACGAGTTGGGGGAGCGCGTTCGACATCGCTGAAACCGTACCCGGCCGCCCCGACGCACACACCGCCGGCACGCCACTGTGCGACGAAGGTCGAGTTCCGGACGCGTACCCTGGGCCCATGTCTGCCGAAGAGCCGATGTTCCGGATCGTCCGTGGCGTGCCCACCGCCGAGGAGCTGGCCGCTCTGGTCGGCGCGATCGTCGTGCGCACCCGGCCGGTCGCGGCCGCCGCGCCGGCCGCCGTCTCGCACTGGTCCCGCAGCGCCCGCCCGGCCGGCGCGAGCCCGATCGCCGGTCCCGGCGCGTGGCGCGCCTCAGGTCTCCCCCGCTGAAACCTTCCCCGCGTACGGGACCCGTACCGGGACTGCCGGGATCCGCGCGGAGCCATTAACCTCACTCAGGGAAACCGTGCGGTGACGGGCAGGGAGGTCCGATGATCCCGGAGGACGACCGGCCAGCCGGCTGGCTGCGCGACTACGGCGGCATCGAGGCCGACATCCGACAGATGCGCGAGTTCGCCGACCGCCTGCAGGACGAGGTCACGCGCAACTACTCCCCCCACCTGTCGTACATCGCCGACGACATGAAGGCCCCGGTGCCCAACCCGGCCGACGCCTTCGTCGAGCTGGTGCAGTTCATGCAGGCCCACCACGAGACCCAGAAGGCCGCCGTGAGCGCGGTGTGGGACCTTGCCCCCGCCACCGGCCGGCTGGCCGACGCCGCCGGCCGGATCGCCGCCCACTACGGCGACGCGGACGCGTTCTCCTCGGCCCGGGTCGCCGACGTCGAACGGGCGCTCACCACCCCGTCCACCGCCGTCACCCGTCCGACGCCGCCCCTGGCCGACCCCACCGCACCCGATCAGGGGCAGCAGGTGGTCCTGCCGTGATCGAACGGGGCGGCGGACGCACCGCCGGGCTCACCGACTGGCAGCTGATGGACGTCTCCAGCATGTGGGCGTGCCTGCAGGACCAGGACACCACCGGCCAGTGGAAGCAGGTCGCCGGCTGGCGGAAGGTCTGCGACCTGGCCCTGGCGCACCTGAGCCGGTTGCGCGAATACCGGCGAGGGCTCGCCGAGGCGTGGCCGCCCGAGACCAACGCGGCCGCGCGGGCGTACGTCGCCGAACTCGACCAGCTCATCGAACGCGTACAGCACACCCACGACGCCGCCGCCGCGAACTACGACGCGCTGGCCGCCGCCGCGCGCGCCATCGGCAGCGCCCGCACCGAACTGCGACCGCTCTACGACGAGTACGCGACCAAGCTGCGACAGAAGCAGGCGTACGAGACGACGGTCGCCGACCCGAAGGCGGTGGCGGGCAGCCGGCTTCCGGAGCGGCCCCCGGTGACGGACGACGACCTGGAGCGGTTGAACGTCAGGGCACGCGGGTTGATGACGGGATTGAGCGGAGAACTCCAGCAGGCCCAGGTCATGCTGCGCCAGCCTCCGCAGAGGCCCGTTCCAAAGGTCGATGAGGTCCACGCAGGATCCGAGAGCCCGGCGCCCACGATCCCCCCCATTATCCCCGTAGCGGTTTCAACCACTGCCGCAAGCAAGCCGCGTGATCCCCGCACAGCGGTGCGCCCAACTCCTATGCCAACAGCGCCTAGCGTTGGCCCCGTCCTCGGCGGTGCAAGCTCGACTCTTAGTCCGCCACCGTCGCTAGCTCCGCCAACGGGTCCGACGGCTTCACCAGGCGTTTCACCAACGGTGGGTGCCAGCCCAGTCATCCCCACAGGCCCCAGGCCTTCCACGCCGCCTCCAGCCTCTCGGCCCTCTCCGTTGGGAGAGCCGATTCGTGGAGGCGCAAGTTCGGGTCCGGCTTCCCCCGGCACTCCTTCACGCCCACCGCTCGGAGGCCTGATAGGAGGAAGTCCTCACGGACTGACACCCCCTTCCGCCGGCTCTCCTCGTCGGGTGAATCCCATCGGTGGCGTAATTGGAGGCGGCGCAGCCGGAACTGCTCCCACCGGAGGTGCCGGTTCACGACCAGGTATCGGGCGCCAAATCCAGCAAGCCAATATGGGAGGCTTCCATCCACTAGGTGGCAGCCCTGCCGCAGCCAGTCCTGGCACCTTCGGTCCGTGCAACCGAGCATCCAGGCGTCTAGAGCCCGGAACCAGAAGCACCTCGGATCCTGATAGCCCTTGGAAGACGGAGGAGGGGGTCGACCCCGTCGTCAAAGCCCCTGAGGATGAAGGGCCTATAGACCCAGGTCCGGCAATTGGATTCAACCGGTGAGGATTGCGTGGCTCTGGATCATTACAGCCACGTACGCGCTAGCTTCCACCAGCCAGCCGTTCCATCTTCGCAGCAACACTTCCGCGATAGAAGAAGAGCGCCAGTGGCACCTGAAGTCCTTGCATGCACTCGAGGCTCATGCTCTAAGCCAAGGTGAGGGCGTAGTAGTCGCAGTGCCTGACAGCGGCGTGAGCCCGCACCCCGACCTCGCAGGCAGCTTGGTACCAGGCACCGACATTATCCCGGGCGGATCGGGTAATGGGTTAAGCGATACAGATGGCCATGGAACCGGGATGGCCGGACTGATTGCCGCTCACGCCAAGAACTCCTCGATCGGAGCGCTGGGCATCGCGCCGAGGGCCAAAATTCTCCCAATTTACTCATCTCCCGCCCATCGAGACGGGACTTCTGAGGCACTCGCAGAAGGAATAGATTACGCCGTTTCCCGTCACGCACAGGTAATCAGCGTCTCCGCAACCGGCGCTCCCGATGCTCATCTGCAACGTGCCGTCAAGGCCGCCATTCAAGCGAATGTTACAATTGTCGCGGCCGCCGGCAATATAGGCACGTCTTCACTCGTCGGCTATCCAGCTAGCGAGCCGGGCGTTATCGCGGTTGGTGGAGTTGATCGCAATGGGAACCATGCCGCCATCTCGGTCAGCGGGCCGGAGATCGATGTCGTTGCTCCCGCTGTAAACATTTATAGCACCGGGCTTAACGGAGGCTACCGGGTCGGCACCGGCACGTCCGATGCCACCGCGATCGTGGCTGGTGCCGCCGCGCTCATCCGCTCCAAATACCCCAGCCTCCCCGCCGCAGAGGTCGCGCACCGACTGACCGCGACCGCCGTCGACAAGGGACCACCTGGCCGCGACGACCAGTACGGCTACGGGGTGATCGATCTGGTCGCCGCGCTCACCGCCGACGTCCCTCCGCTCGGCTTCGAGTCGACCGGCGTCACCGCCCCGGCCCCGACCGCCGCCGCACCCGACGCCCGTGGCGACAACGGCACCGCCCGAGGGCTCGCGACCCTGGGTGCCCTGCTGGCGGCGGGCGGCGCCTACCTCGTCTGGCGTCGTCGACGACGTGCCGACGACCCGCCACCGAGAATCAGCCGGTAGCGTCGGCGGGGTGCTGAACTCCGTGCCGTTGCGTCTCGTGCTCGCCTCGCAGAGTCCCGCCCGCCGCAAGCTGCTCCAGGCCGCCGGGATCGAACCCGACGTGCTGGTCAGTGGTGTTGATGAGTCGCTGGTGGTCAGCGAGCGGGCCGAGGACCTGTGTCTCGAGCTGGCCCGGCTGAAGGCCCAGGCCGTACTCGGTCGCCTGCGGTCCACCGCGGAGGAGCGCACGCTGGTGCTCGGCTGCGACTCGGTGCTCGCGTTCGACGGGGAGATTCTCGGCAAGCCGGCGGACGCGGCGGACGCCACTCGGCGGTGGCGGCGGATGCGTGGGCGCAGTGGCGTGCTGCACACCGGGCACTGCCTGATCGACGTGGTGCACGAGTCGCGCGAGGAGGCGGTCGCCTCGACCACGGTGCACTTCGCGGACATCAGCGACGAGGAGATCGCCGCGTACGTGGCGACGGGCGAGCCGCTGGCGGTGGCCGGCGCGTTCACGATCGACGGGTTGGGCGGAGCGTTCCTGGCCGGCATCGAGGGCGACCCGGGCACGGTGGTGGGTCTGTCTCTGCCCCTGTTGCGTCGGCTCCTCGCCGAGTTGGACCTTCGCATCGTCGATCTGTGGACGAAGGTCGCGCCGGGGGGCCAGGAGATCGAGCATCTCGGCTAACGTCCGGGCATGAGCACGAAGCCGCTACCGCTGACCCCGGAACTGCACGCCTATCTGGTGGCCCACGGGTCCGCCCCCGACGAGGTGGTCCGCGACCTGGCCGAGGAGACCCGGGCGGCCCTTCCGGCCGAGGCGGACATGCAGGTCGCTCCGGAGCAGGCGGCGTTCCTGACCTTCCTGACCCGGTTGCTCGGGGTGCGGCAGGCGGTGGAGGTGGGGACGTTCACCGGTCTCTCCTCACTCGCGATCGCCCGGGGGCTGGCCGACGGTGGTCGACTGACCTGCTTCGACATCTCGGCGGAGTACACCGACGTGGCCCGGCGTTACTGGGCCCGCGCCGGGGTACAGGACCGGATCGAGCTGCGCATCGGGCCGGCCGCGGACGGGCTGCGCGAGCTGCCCCGGGAGCGTCACCTCGACTTCGCGTTCATCGACGCGGACAAGGTCGGCTACCCGGTCTACTGGGACGAGCTGGTGCCCCGGATGCGTCCCGGCGCGGTGATCGCGGTGGACAACACGCTCCGGGCCGGTCGGGTGCTCGCCCCGCGCAACGCGGACGATCGGGCGATCGCCGCGTTCAACGACGAGGTCCTGGCCGACGTCCGGGTGGAGGCCGTCATGCTCCCGATCGCCGACGGGGTCACGCTCGCCCGGGTGCCCTGAACCAGTTCGCCGAAGTGGCGGTATCGAGGCACGCCGGACACCGCCACCTCGGCGAAGTGGAGTCGATCAAGCGGGCGCCACACCGGGAGCAAGGGCCCGGCCCAGCCGCACGGTCAGCAGCACGGCCACCGCGATGAACGCGGGCAGCAGCAGGAAGGCCAGGTGCGGGCCGACGCCGTCGGCCACCCAGCCGAGCACGACCGGCGCGATCCCGAAACCAACCCCCATCGAGTACGACGACCAGCCCGCCGCCCGATCGGTGGCCGTGCCGGCGGCCGCGAGCGCGATGGAGATCGCCAGCGGGTAGTGGAGGGCGTTGCCCAGCCCTAGCACGACCAGGCCGGTGACCGCCAGCCAGCCGATCGGGCTGGCCCAGAACAGGGTGAACCCGGCGAGTGAGACGGTGAGGGCGCCGAGCAGCAGCGGCACCGGTGGCCAGCGCAGCGCGGCCCGGCCACCGGCGGCCCGGCCGACGAACATGCCGCAGACGATCGCCGCGACACCCGCCGACGCGCCGCCGGCACTCAGTCCGGCGTGGTCGCGGAGCACGTCGGCGGTCCAGAGCGACAGGCAGACCTCAATCGAGCCGGTGACCGACATCAGAACCCAGGCGATCCAGTACGCCCTCGGCAACCGCGCCGACGTCACCCGCGTCCCGGCGTCGGGAACTTGGCGACGCGCGGTTCCGCCCGGACCAGAACTCAGCGAGATTTCGCGCGGCCCGGAAGCGACAGCGGCGGGAGCCACGGCAGCGGGAGCGACAGCGGCGGCAACGGGCGCGGCGGCAACGGGCGCGGGAGCGACGCCAACGGGCGCGGCAGCAACGGGGGCGGCGCCAACGGGGGCGGCGGCAGCCGCGGTAGCGGGGGCGCCGTGCGGCAGGCGTACCCGGAAGGTCAACGCGGCGAGCGCGACCAGCGTGATCAGCCCGACCTCGACGGCCATCACCGGTCGCCAGCTGAGGCCGGCGTCCACCGTGACGCCGATGGTCAGCGGCGCCAGGATGCCCATGCCGGCGCAGGCGGCGTTGGCCTCGGTGAGCGCTGCGGGCGCGGCTGGCCCGTGCCGGGCGGTGAGCACCACGTTGACGCCGCTGATCACCATCATGCCGAAGGTGGCGACGACCGCCACGGCGGCGATGGTGGCGGGCAGCGGGTGGAGCAGGCCGAGCGTGGTGACGCCGGCGGCCACGCCGGCGAGGCCGAGCCAGATGGCCGGGCCCCGGCCGTAGCGGCGGGCGACCGGGGCGAACAGCGCGCCGCCGGCGAGCGCGCCGACCGCGATGCCGGTGCTGTGCAGGCCGGCGACGGCGGCGCTGGTGCCCTGTTCGTCGCGGAGCAGCGGTACGACGGGGCCGAACCCGTAGAGGAAGAAGCCCCAGAGGCCCAGCTGAGCGTAGGTCAGCCAGGTGGTCCGGTCACGGGTGAGGCGAGGCACCGGCCCGACGCTACGCGCGCCCGACCGGCACCCCGCCCTGAGTGAGAGGCAGCTCTCCCCGGGTGTTAAGAGGGGGCCCTTCCTCTACCGAATGCGTTAATAGGGGGCCCTTCCTTTCATCTCACGCTGCGGGCGAACTGGCGGGCGGCCCAGACCACGCCGGCCACGGCGAGCACCGTGGTGATCAACAGCCCCTGCCAGACCTTGTCGTTGCCCAGGTCGCCGCCGAAGAGGGCGCGGGTGCCGTCGACGGCCCAGGAGAACGGGTTCCACTTGGCCACGCCCTGGAGCCAGCCGGGGGCGAAGGTGAGCGGCAGCAGGATGCCGGAGAGCAGCAGGACCGGCTGGGCGACCGTGTTCATCAGCGGGGCGAGCGCGTCCTCGCTCTTGACCTTGAGCGCGACGCCGTAGGAGACGGCCGAGGTCATCAGCGCGATCAGGGCGAGCATCAGGTAGGCCAGCAGCAGGTAGCCGATGAAGACGCGCAGGTCGAACAGGAGCGCCAGGAGGGTGATGATGACGGCCTGGGCGATCAGCGAGACCACGTCGCGCAGCGATCGGCCGAGCAGCAGGGCGAGTCGGCTGACCGGGGTGACCCGGGAGCGTTCGATCACCCCGGCGCGCAGCTCGGCGATCAGGCCGAAGCCCTGGAAGAGGCCGCCGAAGATGGCCAGCAGCACGAGCAGACCGGGTACGAAGATCTTGTACGCGGCGGCCTGGGTGGGCGCGTTCAGGGCCGGCTTGAGCAGCGGGGCGAAGAGCAGCAGGTACATCACCGGCTGGAAGACGCCGACGAAGACCCAGACGGGGTTGCGCAGCAGCAGTTGCGCCTGGCGCTGGAAGATCAGCCAGGTGTCGCGGGCGAGTTTCATGACAGTCTCTCCGGGGGTCAGGACTCGCGCAGCGAGCGGCCGGTCTTGGTGAGGAAGACGTCGTCGAGGCTGGGTCGGTGCAGCTCGATCGAGCGCAGCTCCACCCCGGCGTGGTCGAGGCGGCGCAGCACCTGCGGGATGGCGACGGCGCCCTCGTCGACGTAGAGACGCAGGCCGCCCTCGTCGGCGGTCTCCAGCTTGGTCACGTACGCCTCGGTGTCGAGCAGTTGGGCGGCGTGCGGGGTGGTCGCGGCGTCCAGGCCGACGATCACCACCTCGCCGGAGATCTCGCGCTTCAGCTCGGCCGGGGTGCCCTCCGCGACCACCTCGCCGTGATCCATGATCGCGATCCGGTCGCAGAGCGCGTCGGCCTCGTCGAGGTAGTGCGTGGTGATGAAGACGGTCATCCCCTCGGTGCGCAGCCGCCGGATCTCGTCCCACATGTGGGCGCGGCTCTGCGGGTCGAGGCCGGTGGTCGGCTCGTCCAGGAAGACGATCTTCGGCTCGTGGATGATGCCGAGCGCGATCTCGACCCGCCGGCGCTGGCCGCCGGAGTAGGTCTTGCACTTGCGGTCGGCGTACTCGGTGAGCTGGAACGCGTCCAGCGCGCGGGTGGCGCGCCGCTGGGCGTCGGCCTTGGAGATGCCGTAGAGGCGGGCCTGGAGCACCAGTTCCTCGCGGGCGGTGGACTCGTCCCAGGTGCTGCCGCCCTGGGGCACGTAGCCGATCCGCCGGCGCACCCCGGCCGGGTCCTTGCGCAGGTCGGCCCCCGCGACGGTGGCCTCGCCGCCGTCCGGCTCGATGAGGGTGGCGAGCATCCGGAGCGTGGTGGTCTTGCCGGCGCCGTTGGGCCCGAGGAAGCCGAAGATCTCCCCCTCGGCGACGTCGAGGTTGACGCCACGGACCGCGTCCACGGTCTTCGTCTCGCGACCCGCGCGGGAGCGGAACGACTTCCGCAGCCCCCTGGTCTCGATCATTTCTGCTCCTGGTCGTCCGGGCCGGACGTGACCGGCCGCCGATCGTCCGCAGGGAGGACGCACGACTCCCCCGCGGCTCCTGCCGAGGCTAACGCGATATAACTCTTCTAGTCAACGTTGATTATTTCTTGTCCCCGTCCGTCCAGCCCGACCAACCCTCCGCCTGCTCCATCCCCGCGGGGAGGTAGGACACACCGGACTCGATCCGCTCCGCGATCCGCTCGCACCAGGCCGTCTCCGCCTCGGCCCGGGCCAGCCACAGCTCGAACATCCATCCGACGTGCACCGGCTTGCGGTTGCGTACCCAGTCGGAGTCCAACGAGGCGCGCATCGACTCGACGCCGGCGCGGAGCAGGTTGGCGCGGTTGCGCAACGCCGCCGCGGCCTCGTCGCGCGGCATCGCCGGCAGGAACGAGAACGCCGCCACGAACGGGTCCGGCGACTCCTGGACCTGCCACCACTGGGCCCGCAGCAACGTCTCGAACTCGTCCTCGCCCTTCGCCGTCACCTCGTACGTGGTGCGGGCCGGACGGGCGCCCACCTGCTCGACCGACACGGTCCGCAGCAGCCCCTCGTCGGTGAGCTTGCGCAACGCGTGGTAGATCGAACCGGGCTGGACGTTCGCCCACTTGTCCGCGCTCCAACTCAGCAGCTCGCGGCGCACGTCGTAGCCGTGCACCGGCTGCATCCACCTGACCAGGCCCAGAATCATCATCCGCGTCGCCGACACGGGACAAGCGTAATAGCCAAGTTTGACTACAGTGCCACATCCCACACTGAGCGATCGTTAGGGCCAGCATGCCGGCCGATACACTCCCGGCATCGACCTCCCGGGAGGAGCCCCCAAGGTGCGCAAGGTTCTCATCGCCAACCGCGGCGAGATCGCCGTCCGCGTCATCCGCGCCTGCCGCGACGCCGGCCTGGCGAGCGTCGCCGTCTACGCGGACTCCGACCGGGACGCCCTGCACGCCACGCTCGCCGACGAGGCGTACGCGCTCGGCGGCGACACCGCGGCGGACAGCTACCTGCGCATCGACAAGCTCATCGACGTGGCCGCCCGCGCCGGCGCCGACGCCGTGCACCCCGGCTACGGCTTCCTCTCCGAGAACGCCGACTTCGCCCAGGCCGTCCTCGACGCCGGGCTGACCTGGATCGGCCCCACCCCGCAGGCGATCCGCGACCTGGGCGACAAGGTGACCGCCCGGCACATCGCGCAGCGCGCCGGCGCGCCGCTGGTGCCCGGCACCCCGGACCCGGTGGGCAACGCCGACGAGGTGATGGCGTTCGCCGTCGACCACGGGCTGCCGGTCGCCATCAAGGCGGCCTTCGGCGGCGGCGGGCGCGGCCTCAAGGTCGCCCGCACCATGGAGGAGATCCCCCACCTGTTCGAGTCGGCCACCCGCGAGGCGGTCGCCGCGTTCGGCCGGGGCGAGTGCTTCGTCGAGCGCTACCTGGACCAGCCGCGCCACGTCGAGGCGCAGGTGCTGGCCGACCAGCACGGCAACGTGATCGTGGTGGGCACCCGCGACTGCTCGCTCCAGCGCCGCCACCAGAAGCTGGTCGAGGAGGCGCCCGCGCCCTTCCTCACCGACGCCCAGCGCGCGCAGATCCACGACAGCGCGAAGGCGATCTGCCGGGAGGCCGGCTACCACGGCGCCGGCACCGTCGAATACCTGGTCGGCGCGGACGGCACCATCTCCTTCCTGGAGGTCAACACCCGGCTCCAGGTGGAGCACCCGGTGACCGAGGAGACCGCCGGCATCGACCTGGTACGCGAGCAGTTCCGCATCGCCGACGGCGAGAAGCTGCGCATCACCGAGGACCCGACGCCGCGCGGCCACGCCATCGAGTTCCGGATCAACGGCGAGGACCCGGGCCGCAACTTCCTGCCCGCCCCGGGCACCGTCACCGCGCTGCGGTTGCCGTCCGGCCCGGGGGTCCGGGTCGACACCGGCATCTCGGCCGGCGACGTGATCGGTGGCAACTTCGACTCGCTGCTGGCCAAGGTGATCATCGTCGGTGAGACGCGCACCGAGGCGCTGGAGCGGGCCCGCCGGGCGCTCGACGAGATGGTGGTCGAGGGCATGGCCACCGCGCTGCCCTTCCACCGCCTGGTGGTCCGCGACGAGGCGTTCACCGCCGAGCCGTTCACCGTGCACACCCGGTGGATCGAGACCGAGTTCGACAACACCGTCCCGGCCTTCACCGCCGCCGCCGGCGCCGCCGAGGCTCCGGCCGAGCGCGAGACCGTCGTGGTCGAGGTGGGCGGCAAGCGGCTGGAGGTTGTCCTCCCCGCCGGGCTCGGCGCGGCTACGGCGACCGCCGCGCCCGCCGCGAAGAAGCCGGCCCGCCGGGGTGGCGGGGGCAAGGCGGGCGCCGCGGTCAGCGGTGACACGCTCACCTCCCCCATGCAGGGCACCATCGTCAAGATCGCCGTGGCCGACGGCGACACGGTCGCCGAGGGCGACCTGGTCGTGGTGCTGGAGGCGATGAAGATGGAGCAGCCGCTGCACGCGCACAAGGCCGGCACGGTGAGCGGGCTGGCCGCCGAGGTGGGCGCGGTGATCACCGCCGGCGCGGCGATCTGCACCATCGCCTGAGGTGTACGGAAGGGCCCCTTCTTAACGCCTGCGGTAGAGAAGGGGCCCCTTCTTAACAGCGCGGGGCCGGGTGGTCCTTGCCACCACCGGGGGCGGGAGCGCGCCGGGGCGGGAATGATGTTCGGGTGCGGTTCCTTCATGGCGCGGTCCCCGCGCACGACCTGACCTACAACGACGTCTTCATGGCGCCCAACCGCTCGGAGGTGGGCTCCCGGCTCGACGTCGACCTGTCCTCCGGTGACGGCACCGGCACCACCATCCCGCTGGTGGTGGCGAACATGACCGCGGTGGCCGGCCGGCGGATGGCCGAGACGGTGGCCCGGCGCGGCGCCGTGGCGGTGATCCCCCAGGACATCCCGATCGAGGTCGTGGCCAACGTCGTCGGCTGGGTCAAGCAGCGGCACCTGGTGCACGACACCGCGATCACGCTCGGTCCGACCGACACCGTCGGCGACGCGATCCACCTGCTGCCCAAGCGCTCCCACGGCGCGGTCGTCGTGGTCGACGCGGACGGGCGGCCGATGGGCGTGGTGACCGAGGCGGACACCGTCGGGGTGGACCGCTTCGCCCAGCTGCGGCACGTGATGTCCACCGAGCTGCACACCGTGCCGGCGGACGCGGACCCGCGTACCGGATTCGACCGGCTGTCGGCGGGCCGGCGGCGGCTCGCGCCGGTGGTGGACGGCGAGGGCCGCCTGGTCGGCGTGCTGACCCGGCAGGGCGCGCTGCGCGCCACGCTCTACCGGCCGGCGGTGGACGACCGGGGCCGGCTGCGCATCGCCGCGGCGGTGGGCATCAACGGCGACGTCACCGGCAAGGCCGCCGCGCTGCTGGAGGCGGGGGTGGACACGCTGGTGGTGGACACCGCGCACGGCCACCAGGAGCGGATGCTCCAGGCGCTGCGGGCGGTACGCAAGCTCGACCCGGGGGTCCCCGTCGCGGCCGGCAACGTGGTCACCGCGGACGGCGTACGCGACCTGGTCGAGGCCGGCGCGGACATCGTGAAGGTCGGCGTCGGGCCGGGCGCCATGTGCACCACCCGGATGATGACCGGCGTGGGCCGACCGCAGTTCTCCGCGGTGCTCGACTGCGCCGCGGCGGCCCGCTCGCTGGGCCGGCACGTCTGGGCCGACGGCGGCGTACGGCACCCGCGGGACGTGGCGCTGGCGCTGGCCGCGGGCGCCTCGAACGTGATGATCGGCTCCTGGTTCGCCGGCACCTACGAGTCCCCCGGCGACCTCTACACCGACGCCGACGGCCGGCGCTACAAGGAGAGCTTCGGCATGGCCTCGTCGCGGGCGGTGAGCGCCCGGACCGCCGAGGACAGCGCGTTCGACCGGGCCCGCAAGGCCATCTTCGAGGAGGGCATCTCCTCGGCCCGGATGTACCTGGACCCGAACCGCCCGGGCGTCGAGGACCTGATCGACGAGATCATTTCCGGGGTACGCAGCGCGTTCACCTACGCGGGCGCACGCAGCCTGGAGGAGTTCCACGAGCGGGCGCTGGTCGGCGTGCAGAGCACCGCCGGCTACACCGAGGGGATGCCGCTGCCGACCAGCTGGTGACCGCTCAGGAGAAGAGCCGGCCGACCACCGCACGAGCGGCCGGCTCGGGGTCGGCGCCCACCCGGGACGGGAGGGCGCCGGCCAGCCACAGCTCGGCGAAGCCGTGCGCGATCGACCAGGCGGCCAGCGCGTCCGTGTCGGGTTCCCGGCCGGTGTGCCGGGCCACCCCGCCGCGCAGCAGCTCCCCGGTCCGCTGCCGGGCCGCCACCAGCTCCGGGTCGTCGGCCCGGTAGAGGTCCGGACGGAACATCACCTCGAAGTGCGCGCGGTGCCGGACCGCGAAGACGACGTACGCGACGCCGCTCTCCCGGAAGTCGTCGCCCGCCCCCCGCAGCGCCTCGCCGAGCTTGTCGAAGCCCTGGATGGCGAGCGCGGTGAGCAGCCCCGCCTTGTCACCGAAGTGGTGCGCGGGCGCCGCGTGCGAGACGCCGGCCCGGCGGGCGAGGTCGCGCAGGCTCAGCGCGGCCGGCCCGGACTCGGCGATCGCGTCCACGGCGGCGGCCAGCAGCGCCCGGCGCAGGTCCCCGTGGTGGTAGGAGCCGGAGGACGTCATGACCCCCACCCTAACTTGTCATTGACAAGATGGCATCCATGCCAGCAATCTTGTCGCTGACAAGATTGCTCTCGACGGAGGGATGAGCCGTGGCACCCCTGATCGCACTCCTCACCGGCACCGCCGTGGCCCGGATCGCCGGCCTGCTCGGCGTGGACGCGCTAGACGGCTGGCATCCCGCGCTGCGGGTCGGCCTGGCGCTGATGCTCGTGCTGACCGGCACGGCCCACTTCGCGTCCCGGCGGGCGGACCTGATCGCCATGGTTCCGCCGGCGCTGCCCCGGCCGGACCTGCTGGTCACGCTCACCGGCGTGCTGGAACTCGGCGGCGCGGTCGCCCTGCTGCCGCCGGCGACCGCGCGCTGGGCCGCGGCCGGCCTGGCGCTGTTGATGCTCGCCATGTTCCCGGCCAACGTCTCGGCCGCCCGCCGCCGGCTGACGCTCGCCGGCCGACCGGTCACCCCGCTGGCCACCCGGACGGCGCTCCAGCTCGTCTTCGTGGCCGCCGCGCTCGCGGTCGCCCTGGGCGGCTGACCGCACCCTCGGCCGCGCCCGGTACACATCCGCCGTCCGCGCGCCCGCGGTGCCGGGCTGCGGTGCGGTGCCGGGCTGCGGTGCGGTGCCGGGCAGCCGCCCGACGGCTGCGGGCGGGGCGCCGGACCGCCCGGAGAACGGCGTGCCTGCCGACCCGGATCAGCAGGCACGCCCCGGCCTCAGACCCGCGCCGGCTCCGCCCCGGCCGGCGGGGCGTCCCCGGTCACCCCGGCGCGCACGCTCGGCAGGCGCAGGCAGGCGAGCAGGCCGACCAGCAGGAACCCGGCCGCGGTGAAGGCGGCGTACCGGGTGGCGTCGGAGAAGGCCGCCTTCGCCTCCTCGGCGATCGGCGCGGTACGCGGATCCGCCGCCAGCCCGCCGATCGCCGCGCCGGCGCTCTCCTTCACCGCGCTCACCACCTGGTCCCGACCGGCCGGGTCGAGGCCGGGCTGGTCGGCCAGCCGGTCGCCGAGGAGGCCGCCGAGGCCGGCGAAGAGCACGGTGCCGAGCACGGCGATGCCGAGCGCCGAACCGACCTGCCGGGCGGTGCTCTGCAGTCCGGAGCCCTGCCCGCTGCGCCGGACCGGCACCTCGGCCAGCGAGACGCCGGTGAGCTGGGCGGTGGCGAGACCGACGCCGATGCCGTAGACGAAGAGGAACGCCAGCGGCGCCCACCAGCGGGTGTCCGGGGCCACCACGAAGCCCAGTCCGGCGACGCCGACCAGCTCGGCCGCGACGCCCAACTGGACCACCCGGGCCGCGCCCCACCGCTGGGTCAGCGGCGCACCGATGCCGCTGGCCAGGAAGCTGCCCACGGCGAGTGGCAGCAGCGCCAGGCCGGTGCGGAAGGCGCTGTAGCCGAGCACGTTCTGGAACCACAGCGGCAGCGCGAAGAGCAGGCCGAACTCGCCCAGGCTGACGATCGCCGCGGCCAGGATGCCGTTGCGGAACGAGCCGATGCCGAACAGCGACAGGTCGAGCAGCGCGGGTCGCCCGGTGCGGTTGCGGCGGACCTGCTGGGCCAGGAAGACCCCGAGTGCGGTCAGCCCGGCCAGCGCGGCCACCGGCACCGGGGAGATCGAGGCGGTCCAGTCGAGGCCGAAGAGGCTGAACGGCCGTTCCCGCTCCCACCAGCCGTAGGTGCGTCCCTCGATGAGCGCGAAGACCACGCCGGTCATGCCGACCACGGAGAGCAGCGCGCCGAGCAGGTCGACCCCGCGTTCGGCGCGGTCGTCCCGGGACTCGGCGACCAGCAGCAGGGTCGCCCCGATCACGGCCAGGCTGACCGGGACGTTGATGCCGAACGCCCACCGCCAGGAGTACGTGGTGGTGAGCCAACCGCCGAGCAACGGGCCGAGCGCCGCCGCGCCGCCGATGGTCGAGCCCCAGACGGCGAAAGCGATGCCCCGCTCCCGGCCGGTGAAGTTGGCGTTGAGCAGGGAGAGCGAGGTGGGCAGCATCATCGCGCCACCGATGCCCTGCAGCACCCGGGCGCCGATCAGCGCCTCGCCGGAGCCGGCGAGCGCCGCCAGCACGCTGGCCACCACGAAGACGCCCACGCCGGCGACGAACATCCGCCGCCGCCCGGACCGGTCGGCGAAGCGGCCGGCGACCAGCAGCAACGCGGCGAAGACCAGGGTGTACGCCTCCTGCACCCACTGGGCGTCGGTCGAGGTGATGTCCAGGTCCCGGATGATCTGCGGCACCGCGACGTTCACGATGGTGGCGTCCACGATGATCATCGCCACGCCGAGGCTGATGGCCAGCAGCCCGAACCAACGTCCGCGCCCGTCGCCGCGCATGGCACCCCTCCCGCTTTAGCTAGATTTTCTAGCTACCTGAGGTGCTAGCTTTAACCCGTGGAGGGGTCGCCGTCAACCGGAGAGGCCACGCCCGCCGGCCGGCCGCCGAGCAGCGAGGCCGCCCGGGCGCTGCGTGAGATGCTCCGGGTCGCCGGCGACACCCGAGCCGCGTTGGCCCGCCGCCTCGGCATCGGCGCGACCGACGCCGCGGCCATCGACCACCTGATCTCCAGCCCCGAGCCGCTGGGCCCGGTCGAGCTGGGCAACCGGTTGGGCATCCGCTCCGCCTCCGCCACCACGCTCGTCGACCGGCTGGTCCAGGCCGGACACGTCGCCCGCGCCCCGCATCCGCACGATCGCCGGCGCCTGACCCTCCAGGTGACCGAGCACGCAGTCGGCGAGGTGCTGGAGGCGCTGCGGCCCATGCTGGTCGGCGTCGACCGCGCGGTCGCCCGACTCACCCCCGAACAGGCCGAGGCCACCGCCACGTTCCTGCGCGAGGTCGCCGAGGTGATGCGGGAGTACGTCGCCACCGCGCCGGACGAGCCGCCCCGCGCCCGGACCGAGCGTGGCTGAGGGCACTCTCAGAAATTAGTTTGGGACCTGATGGTTCGGGGGCTAATCTGACGCCCGTGAACATGGGACCGCTCGTCCGCTACCCCGACGCGCTGCAACAGGCGCCGCTCGGCCGGCTGATCTCGATCGCCGGCCACGTCGTCGAGCAGCACTGGGGGCGCTACCTGGCCGAGCACCACGGCCTCACCTCCGCCGGCATGCGGGTGCTGATGATCCTGCTGCGGGCCGGCGACATCACCCACCGCGAGATGGCGGAGCTGTGCTTCGTCCGGCCCGCCACCCTCACCGGCATCGTCGACACTCTGGAACGCGACGGCTTCGTCAGCCGGCGGCGCAACCCGGAGGACCGGCGCGCCGTCCAGCTCACGCTCACCGACAAGGGCCAGGAGCACGCCCGCGCGATCATCGACCTGATCCACAGCGACCGGCCGTTGACGTCGGTCGACGCCGACCCGGCCAAGCGCGCCGTCATCCGCGAATTCCTGACCGAAATCATCACCGGCATGTCCGACGGGGACCTCCGTCGGTTGAACCGGGACAGCGAGTCCGACACCGAGTCGCCGACGGGGAGACATCCGTGCTGATCCGCCTGCTCCGCACACATCTGCGCCCGTACCGACGACTGCTGGCCGCCGTGGTGGCGCTCCAGTTCGTCGGCACGATGGCCTCGCTCTACCTGCCCAGCCTCAACGCCGACATCATCGACCGGGGCGTCGCCCGCGGCGACACCGACCAGATCCTGCGGACGGGCGGCTGGATGCTGGTGGTCAGCCTGCTCCAGATCGCCTGCTCGATCGCCGCGGTCTACCTCGGCGCGAAGACCGCGATGGGCTTCGGCCGTAACGTCCGCAGGGCGATCTTCGGGCACGTCAACCGCTTCTCCGCCCGCGAGGTGGCCCGCTTCGGCGCGCCGTCCCTGATCACCCGCAACACCAACGACGTCCAGCAGGTGCAGATGCTGGTGCTGCTCAGCTGCACCATGCTGGTGGCCGCGCCGATCATGAGCGTCGGCGGCGTGGTGATGGCGCTGCGCGAGGACGTCGGCCTCTCCTGGCTGATGCTGGTCTGCGTACCGGTGCTGGCCGTCGCGCTGGGCCTGATCATCCGCCGGATGGTGCCGGGCTTCCGGCTCATGCAGACCCGGATCGACACCGTCAACCGGGTGCTGCGCGAGCAGATCACCGGCATCCGGGTGGTCCGGGCGTTCGTCCGCGAGCCGTACGAGACCGACCGCTTCCAGGGGGCCAACGCCGACCTGACGGCGACCGCGCTGCGCATCGGCCGACTCCAGGCGCTGATCTTCCCGATCGTGATGCTGGTGCTCAACGTCTCCAGCGTGGCGGTGCTCTGGTTCGGCGCGGCCCGGGTCGACTCCGGGGAGATCCAGGTCGGCGCGCTCACCGCGTTCCTGCAGTACCTGATGCAGATCCTGATGGCGGTCATGATGGCCACCTTCATGCTGATGATGGTGCCCCGGGCGGCGGTCTGCGCCGAACGCATCGAGGAGGTGCTGGACACCGACTCCTCGGTGGTGCCGGCGGCCGACCCGGTGACCGAGGTCGCCGGACACGGCGAGCTGGAGCTGCGCGGCGCCGGCTTCCAGTACCCGGGCGCCACCGCGCCGGTGCTGCGCGACATCTCGTTCCGGGCCCGGCCGGGCCGCACCACGGCGATCATCGGGTCCACCGGCGCCGGCAAGACCACGTTGCTGACGTTGATCCCCCGGCTGGTCGACCCGACCGCCGGCGCGGTCCTGGTCGACGGCGTGGACGTGCGCGACCTGGCCCCGGACGAGCTGTGGCGGCGGATCGGGCTGGTGCCGCAACGGCCGTACCTGTTCAGCGGCACGGTGGCGAGCAACCTGCGCTACGGCAACCCGGACGCCACCGACGCGGACCTCTGGGCGGCCCTGGAGATCGCCCAGGCGCGCGACTTCGTCGCCGAGATGCCGGGCGGACTGGACGCACCGATCGCGCAGGGCGGCACCAACGTCTCCGGCGGCCAGCGGCAACGCCTGGCCATCGCCCGCGCGCTGGTCCGCAAGCCGGAGATCTATCTCTTCGACGACTCCTTCTCCGCACTCGACCTCGGCACGGACGCCCGGTTGCGGGCCGCCCTCAGGCCGGTCACCGCGGACGCGGCGGTGGTGATCGTGGCCCAGCGGGTCTCCACGATCGTCGACGCCGACCAGATCATCGTGCTCGAGGACGGGGGTGTCGTCGGGATGGGACGGCACGACGAACTGCTGGAGAACTGCCCGACGTACGCCGAGATCGTGGCGTCCCAGCAGACGGCGGAGGTGACGGCATGAGCGAACGCACCGAGCGCAGCGAGGGCCGTGAGAACATGCCCAGCCAGCACGGCATGAGCGAACGCACCGAGCGCAGCGAGGGCCGTGAGAACATGCCCAGCCAGCACGGCATGAGCGAACGCACCGAGCGCAGCGAGGGCCGTGAGAACATGCCCAGCCAGCACGGCATGAGCGAACGCACCGAGCGCAGCGAGGGCCGTGAGAACATGCCCGGCCAGCGCCCCGTGAGCGCCGTACCGCAGCAGGCCGAGCCGAAGCGGCTGCCTCCGGCCGGACGGCGGCCCGGCGGCCCGCCACACATGAACATGGGCATGCCGGCCGAGAAGGCGATGCGGTTCGGGCCGTCGGCGCGGCGGCTGCTCGGCCGGCTGCGCCCGTACCGGATCCAGCTCGTCGGCGTGCTGGCGCTGGCGCTGGCCAGCGTCGGGCTCAGCGTGATCGGGCCGAAGGTGCTCGGGCACGCCACCGACCTGATCTTCAACGGGGTGATCGGGCGGCAGTTGCCGGCCGGCACCAGCACCGAGGCGGCGGTGGCCGCGGCCCGGGCCGCGGGCAACGGCAACTTCGCCGACATGCTGGCCCGGATGGACGTGGTGCCCGGCGCGGGCATCGACTTCGACCGGCTGGGCCGGGTGCTGGCGTTCGCGGTCGCGCTCTACGTCGCCGCGAGCGTGCTGATGTGGGCGCAGGGCTGGGTGCTCAACGGCGTGGTGCAGCGCACCGTGTTCCGGCTCCGCGCCGACGTGGAGGACAAGCTCAACCGGCTGCCGCTGCCGTACTTCGACAAGCAGCCGCGGGGCGAGCTGCTGAGCCGGGTCACCAACGACATCGACAACATCTCGCAGACCCTCCAGCAGACGCTGAGCCAGCTGCTCACGTCGCTGCTGACCGTCGTCGGCGTACTCGGGATGATGTTCTGGATCTCGCCGCTGCTGGCGACGGTGGCCCTGGTCGCGATCCCGTTGTCGGTGATCGTCACCGGTCAGATCGCCAAGCGGTCGCAGCGCAAGTTCATCGCCCAGTGGACCCACACCGGTGAGCTGAACGCCCAGATCGAGGAGGCCTACACCGGGCACGAGCTGGTCAAGGTGTTCGGCCGGCAGAAGGAGGTCGAGGCCGCCTTCCACGCCAAGAACGAGGAGCTGTTCAAGGCCAGCTTCGGCGCCCAGTTCGTCTCCGGGATCATCATGCCGGCGATGTTCTTCATCGGGAACCTCAGCTACGTCGCCATCGCGGTGGTCGGCGGGCTGCGGGTGGCCTCCGGCGCGATGAGCCTCGGCGACGTGCAGGCGTTCATCCAGTACTCGCGGCAGTTCACCCAGCCGCTCACCCAGGTCGCGTCGATGGCCAACCTGCTCCAGTCCGGGGTGGCCTCGGCGGAGCGGGTCTTCGCCGTGCTCGACGCCGACGAGCAGAGCGCCGACCCGGGCGAGCCGGCCCGGATCGCCGACCCGCACGGCCGGGTCGAGTTCGAACACGTCTCGTTCCGCTACGACCCGGACAAGCCGCTGATCGACGACCTCTCCCTGGTCGCCGAGCCCGGGCACACCGTGGCCATCGTCGGTCCCACCGGCGCCGGCAAGACCACCCTGGTCAACCTGGTCATGCGGTTCTACGAGCTGGACGCCGGCCGGATCACGCTGGACGGGGTGGACATCAGCACCCTGCGCCGGGACGACCTGCGCGGACGGATCGGCATGGTGCTCCAGGACACCTGGCTGTTCGGCGGCACCATCCGGGACAACATCGCCTACGGGCGGCCGGACGCCACCGAGGAGGAGATCCTCGCCGCCGCCCGGGCGACCTTCGTGGACCGCTTCGTCCGCAGCCTGCCGGACGGCTACGACACCGTGATCGACGAGGAGGGCAGCAACGTCAGCGCCGGCGAGAAGCAGCTCATCACCATCGCGCGGGCGTTCCTGGCCGAGCCGTCGCTGCTGATCCTCGACGAGGCGACCAGCTCGGTGGACACCCGCACCGAGGTGCTGCTCCAGCGCGCCATGGCGGCGCTGCGCTCCGACCGGACCAGTTTCGTCATCGCGCACCGGCTCTCCACCATCCGCGACGCCGACCTGATCCTGATGATGGAGCAGGGTCGGATCGTCGAGCAGGGCACCCACGACCAGCTGGTCGCCGCCGGTGGCGCGTACGCCCGGCTCTACCGGGCCCAGTTCACCGGCGCGGTGATCTCCGACGAGGTGCCCGCGCCGACGCCGGGCGGTCCGCCGGCCGGGGTCCGGCCCACCGGCGCGCCGGTCGGGAACTGACATGGAACCGGCGACACCTGCGACACCGGCCGCCCGGGTGACGGCACGTCACCCGGGCGACCCCGGCGTCGGGCCGGGCTCAGGCCGGCGGGAGCAGGTCGGGCGACCGGCTCGCGACCACCGCGCCGACCAGCCCCACCGCCGCGGCGGCGGGCATCGGGGCGAGACCGCGCCCGTCGCGCAGGCGCAGCGAGACCGACCCGTCGGCCGCCTCCCGGGCACCGACCACCCCGACGTACGGGACGCGTCGGCGGGCCGCGTCCCGGATCCGCGCGCCCAGCGAGCCCGATTCGTCGACCTCGGCCCGCAGACCGGCGGCCTCCGCCTCGCGGCGGAGCCGGTGGACCGCGTCGGCCTGCGCGTCGTCCACCGGGAGCAGCACCAGCTGCACCGGGGCGTACCAGGCCGGGAACGCGCCCTCGTGCACCTCGATCAGGTAGGCGAACAGCCGCTCCATGCTGCCCACCAGGCTCCGGTGCACCATCACCGGCCGCTTCCGCCGCCCGTCCGAGTCGGTGTACGACAGGTCGAACCGCTCCGGCTTGTCGAAGTCGAGCTGGACGGTGGAGATGGTCGACTCCCGGCCGCCCGCGTCCACGATCTGGATGTCGATCTTCGGGCCGTAGAACGCGGCCTCGCCCGGCGCCTCGGTGACGTCCACCCCGTCGAGCGCGGCGCGGAGCAGCTCCTCGGCCCGCGCCCACCCGGCGTCGTCGCCGACGTACCGCTGGTCCGGCCCGCGCAGCGACAACCGGAACCCGGCCGGACGGACGCCGAGGGCGGCGTGCGCCTCGCGGATCAGCCGCAGGATCTCCCGCACCTCGTCGCCGACCTGCTCCAGCGCGCAGAAGTTGTGTGCGTCGTTGAGCGAGATGGCCCGCACCCGGGACAGCCCGCCGAGCACCCCGGAGCGCTCGGCCCGATACATCCCGCCCAGCTCGGCGACGCGCAGCGGCAGTTCCCGGTAGGACCGGCCCCGGGCGGCGAAGACCAGCGCGTGGTGCGGGCAGAGCGCCGGGCGGAGCACGAACTCGTCGTCGGCGCTCAACCGCATCGGCGGGAACATGTCGTCGGCGAAGTAGCCCAGGTGCCCGGAGCGTTCGAACAGCTCCCGTTTGCCCAGCGGCGGCGAGTAGACGTGCCGGTAGCCGGCCCGACGCTCCAACTCCCGTACGTACTCCTCGACGGCGTGCCGGGCGGCGGCGCCGGCCGGCAGCCAGATCGGCAGCCCGGCGCCCGCGAGCGGGTCGGAGACGAACAGCTCCAGCTCCCGGCCGAGCCTGCGGTGGTCGATCATGTCGCTCTCCTTGATCGGGTACGACCCGGAGGCGAGCGGGACCGGGACGCCGCGAGGCCCCGGAGCGGATCGCCCCGGGGCCTCGTCGACGGAAACGTCAGTGCGGCGCGCCGGGAACACCCGGCGTCGTGGTCACCTCAGCACTCCGCATGCCCCGACGGTAGGCGCGCGGACGTCGACGGCGCACGTGAGTTTCGGGGAGTGGGAGCGGGTCGCCGGCACGGGACCTGCCGGCGACCCGCGGCGGCCCGGGCATCGAGAACGGGGGACCCGACGGCTCCGGTGCCGCGTCCCGTCAACGGTACGCCGGTGAGCGTGAATCCGCCGCCCCGCTCGACGCACGTCGCACCGGTTGTCCGTCACCCGGGGAAGGGTCGCCTCGTTGCAGATCGACGGCCCACCGGTGTCGACGGTCACCACGGGGCAGGGCCGGTCGCGGTGACGCGGGACACGGCGTCAGGCTCGGTGCGGTCGAACGGGGAACTCCGGCGAGGTGGCGGTCGTGGCCGAACTCATCTCTGACGTCGCGTCGCCCATGTGGGCGTACGCGCTGCTGCTGACGCTGCTGGTCGCCGACGCCTTCGTCCCGGTGGTGCCGACCCAGGTCGTCATGATCACCAGTGGTGCGCTGACCGTCTACGGCGGGCTCAACCTGCCGCTCACCATCGCGGTCGGCGCGGTCGGCGTCTTCGTCGGTGACCTGGCCTGCTATGTGCTCGGCCGCACCGCACCGGCCCGCCGGGCAGCCCGGCACGCCACGCCGGGGCGGGCCCGCCGCGCCGTCGCCCGGGCCACCCGCCGACTGCGCGAGCCCGGACCGCTGGTGATCCTGCTCTGCCGCTTCGTGCCCGGCGGCCGGATGGCGGCGTGTTTCTCGGCCGGCCGCAGCCGCTACCCGTACCGACTGTTCCTGACCTACGAGGCGGCGGCGGCCACCGGCTGGGCCAGCTACGGCACGCTCGTCGGTCACCTGGGCGGCACGGCACTGACCGAGTCGGCGTGGCGGTTGCTGCTGATCGGCGGGCTGGCGGCGGCCGGGTTCGCGGGGGCGGGCTGGGCCATGACCTGGATCAGCACCCGCCAGACACGCACCGAGGCCCCCGCCGACTGACCCTCGCGCGGCCACCCAGGATCTCCGCCGGACGCCCCACCGACCGGGCGTCGGATTCTTTCCGCGGCTCCGGCGTGTCCGGGGCACCGGCACGTATAAGCTCTGCTTATATTTGGGCTGTGTGGGAGATCCGGCTCCATCCTGCTGTCGAAGACCGGTTCCTCGGCCTGTGCGCGGACGACCCGTGCACCGCTGACCTCGTCAGCGAGGCGCTCGACCTGCTGGCCGAGCACGGTCCCGCGCTGGGCCGGCCGCTGGTCGATCGACTCAGGGGCAGCACCTACCACCACATGAAAGAGCTGAGACCGGGTTCCACCGGCACGTCGGAGGTTCGCATGATCTTCGCGTTCGATCCGCTCCGCGAGGCGGTGCTCCTGGTGGCCGGGGACAAGTCGGGGCAGTGGCAGAGTTGGTACCGCAACGCCGTCCCGTTGGCGGACGAACGGTTCCAGGAGCACCTGATCAGCTTGAAGGAAGATCAGTCATGAGCGATGGGTCGAACTGGCGCGACGTCAAGGCGAAGGCCCGGGGGGTCGACCCCTCCTGGGACGATGCCGACCGGGTGGCCCGGCGTGGACGACTCAGGGAACAGATGCTGGCCGCGGTCAGTGGCGCCCAACTGGCGGAGATCCGGAAGCAGCTGGGCATGACACAGGCTCAACTGGCGGAGGCGGCGGGCCTGTCCCAGGCCCGGATCAGCCAGATCGAGAACGGCGAGAGCGTCAATCTGGAGATCCTCCGCGCCTACGTGACCGGGCTGGGTGGCCACCTCGACGTCGTGGCCAGGATCGGCAACATCCGGCTCGACGTGGCGTGACGCCGGGCGGCTTCCGCTAGGGGACGACCCGGGGATCGAAGTGGGTGGCGGTCCCGGATCCGCCTGGGGTCGTTCCGGCGACAGGCTGGGCCCATGCGTGGAGCCCGGAGAAGCGGCCTGCTGGCCCTCGGCGGGATCGCCCTGGCGGCGGTGCTCGCCGTGATCGGTCACCTCGAGGTGAACGACGACCTGAGTCCCTGGTCGCTGACCGTCAGCGACTTCGCCGTCTCCGACCGGGGCGGCGTCATCGACACCGCGATGGCGGTCCTCGCGGTGGCCAGCGCCGTACTCCTTCCCGCGCTGCGCCGGGCGGGCGCCGGTCGGGCGGCGGTCGTGCTGCTGGTCGCCTGGTCGGCCGGGCTGCTGGCCGCCGCCGTGGTGCCCACGAACGAGCCGGGCCTGCCCATGGACACCGCGGCCTACGTGCACCGGTACGCGTCGGTCCTGTCGTTCCTGGCCCTGCCGGTCGCCGGCTGGCTGCTCGCCCGCCGGCTCGGCGCCGCGCCCGCCGGTTGGCTACGCGCGTGGACGGTGGCGAGCCTGCTGCTGGCCGCCGCGATGATCTGGTCCGCCTACCCCGGTGACCGCGCGTTGATCGGACTGGCCGAGCGACTCCTGATCCTCGCCGAGACCGCCCTCCTGACCACCGTCGCCCTGCACCTGACGCGGGTCGCCGCGCTCACGCCGGCTCGTGGAACATGAGCCGGCGGGCCGGAACGGCGTGGTTGCCCGGCTAGCCCTCGGGGACGTGGCGGGTGAGGACGCAGAACTCGTTGCCCTCGGGGTCGGCGAGCACGGCCCAGCCCTTCGACGGCCCGTCGCGTAGGTCGGTCACGAGAGTGGCGCCCAGCGAGAGGATGCGGTCCACCTCCTCCTCACGGCTGCGGTCGGTGGGGCGGAGGCAGAAGTGCATCCGGTTCTTCACCGTCTTCGGTTCCGGGACGCGGGCGAAGATGATCTCCCTGGAGTCGGGACCGACCAGCCAGCACTCGTCGTCGTCGGGCCCCATCTCCTCCGGGTTGAGCAGCTGGAAGTCGTCGAGCACCGCCGACCACCAGGTCACCTGCGCGTAGGGGTCGATCGCGTCGAAGCAGAAGTTGGAGGTACGAGAGGCCATGGGGTTGATCCTTCACAGGTCGGCACGTGGGTGACAACGGCATTACGGGCGTCGACGGTCACCGGGGCCCTGACCGTCCAGTAGGGGGGCCAGCACGTCACCGACCCACGAGGCCAGGGTGGTGGGCGTGCTCGTGTGCACGGTGCGCGCCTGTTCGGGGGTGAAGTCGTCGCGCATCCCGCTGGACATCCCGATGAGGGCCTCGATCCGGGCCTCGCTCATACCGGCGGCGGAGAGCAGTTCACGCATCGAGTCGTCGGAGATCCGCTCGACCCGGAGCCGATGGCCGGTGACGGCGGTGACGGTCTCGGCGACCTGGGTCCAGGTCAGGTCGGCGGGCCCGTGCACCGCCCGTACGCACCGTCCCGTCCAGGCGTCGGCGAGGAGCCTGGTGGTGGCGACCTCGGCGATGTCGCGCGGTGCGACCCACGGGATCGCGTGGTCCACCGGCAGCAGGACCGGGATCGTCCCGCTGCGGATGGCGTCGACCTGGAGTTCCAGGTTGCTGAAGAACATGCCGCAGCGCAGGTGGGTGACCGACGCGGCGGTGGCGTCGAGCGCCTCCTCGGTCCGGGCCAGCCCGTCGATCTCGCCGACGCCGTGCCGTTTCTCGGCTCCGACGCTGCTCTGGAAGACGACCCGGCCGATGCCGTTCTCCCGCACCGCCCGGATCACGCTGTCGGTCGCCCGCGCGTACTCCGCGAGTGGGTCGTCACCGGCGGGCGGCGGATCGACCCAGAACAGCGCGGTGACGCCGGCGGTGGCCGCGACCACGGCGTCGACGTCGTGCTGGTCGACCGCGACGACCTCCACCTCCGCGCGGATGTCGGGCTTCAGCCGCTCCGGCCGACGGGCCAGCACCCGTGGCCGGACACCGGCGCGGATCAGCATGGCCACCACGTGGCGGCCCACATTGCCCGTCGGAGTCGTCACGGCGATCGTCATCGGCACTCCCTCGGATCGGGTCGGGCGGACGATCACCACGCTAGAAGCAGTGCCGGCCGTCTGGCGTCCGCCACTTCTGACATGGTGACGCCATGGCCGACGACCCCACCGAGCGGACGCTGTTGCTCCTCGCCCTGCTCCATTCGCGCTCCGGCTGGACCGTCGAGGAACTCGCCGGCCGCCTCGGGGTGAGCGGGCGGACCGTGCGACGCGACGCCGACCGGCTGCGCCGGCTCGGCTACGGCGTGGTGGCGCGCCCCGGTCCCGGGAGCAGCTACCGCCTGGTCCCCGGCGTCGCACTGCCGCCACTGTTGTTCGCCCCCGACGAGATCAGTTGCGTGGTGGCGGGGCTCCGCCTGATCGAGGGCGCCATGCCGGGCGACGACGCCCCGGCCCGCGCGCTGGCCAAGCTCGACCGGGTGCTGCCCCGCGCCCTACGTCGCCGGGCCGCAGCGACCATGCTCGCCGTCACCGTTCCGGAGATCGACGACCCCGGCATCAACGCCCGCGCGGTCGGCGTCGTGGCCGACGCGGTGGCCCAGGGCCGGAGCGTCCGGTTCACCTACCGCGACGACCACGACCGGCCGACCACCCGCCTGCTGATCCCCCACCGCCACGTCCACCGTCGCGGTCGCTGGTACCTCATCGGTTACGACGTCGACCGCGACGACTGGCGCGTCTTCCGACTCGACCGGGTGCACGACCTGGAGGTCGTGGCCACCGGTGACGAGGCGCCCGATTTCCCCGACGCCTCCGCCGGTCGCTGGCTCGCCACCGACTTCGGCCGGAGCCCGGCCGGAGCACGCGGGGGCGGAGGTGAGCGGAGCTAGGGGTGGATGCCGGTCGGCTGGCCGCTCGTGACGCGGATCAGACCCACGCTCACTCCAGCTCGTGGAGCATGAGCTGCCGGGCGGCCTCGGTGATGGAGCCGGACAGGCTCGGGTAGATCGTGATGGTCTGGGCCAGCTCGTTGACGGTGAGGTTGTTCTCCACCGCCATGGTGATCGGCAGGATCAGCTCGCTGGCCTTGGGCGCCACCACCACGCCGCCGATGACCTGGCCGCTGGCCGGCCGGCAGAACAGCTTGACGAAACCGTCGGCCAGGTCGTCCATCTTCGCCCGGGCGTTGCCGGACAACGGCAGCATCACCTGGCGGGCCGGGGTCTTGCCGGCGTCCACCTCGTCCTGCGAGACACCGACGGTGGCCAGCTCCGGGTCGGTGAACACGTTCGCCGCGACGGTACGCAGCCGCAGCGGCCGGACCGCCTCGCCGAGCGCGTGCCACATGGCGATCCGGCCCTGCATGGCCGCGACGCTCGCCAGCAGCAGCACGCCGGTGCAGTCGCCGGCGGCGTAGATGCCGGGCACGTTGGTGCGCGACACCCGGTCGACGGTGACGTAACCGCCCCGGGACAGTTCGACGCCGTATTCCGCCAGGCCCAGGTCGGCGGTGTTGGGGATCGAGCCGACCGCGATGAGCGCGTGCGAACCGGTGACCTGGCGACCGTCGGAGAGCACGACCTCCACCCCGTCGGCGGTACGGCGGACCGCCTCGGCGCGGGAGTTGTTGAGGATGCTCATGCCCCGGTTGCGGAACACCCGCTCGATCGCCATCGCGGCGTCGGCGTCCTCGTGCGGCATCACCCGGTCGCGGCTGGAGACCAGCGTGACCTGGACGCCCATGGCCAGGTAGGCGCTGGCGAACTCCGCGCCGGTGACGCCGGAACCGACCACGATCAGGTGCTCGGGCAGCTCGGGCAGGTCGTAGACCTGCCGCCAGGTCAGGATGCGCTCGCCGTCCGGCACGGCGGTGGGGAGCTGACGCGGGGTCGAGCCGGTGGCGACCAGCACCGTCGAGGCCTCGATCGAGTAGGGTTCGCCGCCGCCGGCCGGGGTGACGATCACCCGGTGGGTGTGCCCGAGCGCGTCCTCGCCGAGGCGCGCGGTGCCGGCGACGAACTCGACCCCGGCCTTGATCAGCTTGGTGTGGATGTCGGCGGACTGAGCCAGGGCGAGCCGCTTGACCCGCTCGTGCACCGCCCGGGCGTCGACCGTGACCGCCTCCAGGCCGTCGGAGTGCACCCCGAACTCCTCGGTGTCCCGGTAGCCGGTCACCACCTCGGAGCTGGCGATGAAGGTCTTGGAGGGCACGCAGTCGGAGAGCACGCAGGCGCCGCCGGCGCCCGCCGCCTCGACCACGGTGACATCGGCGTCCAACTGGGCGGCGACCAGGGCCGCCTCGTACCCGGCCGGCCCGCCGCCGATGATCACGATCTGGCTCACAGAGCCGTCCCTTCGTTCGCGACTGCGGGGCTCCGCTCCGCTGCACTCCTCGCGCTCACGGCAAACGCCCCTCGTCTGTGCTCACAGTGACTTTCTTCTCCCCGTCGCGTCCGACACGCACCGTCGTATTCTCCCCCACCGGCCGACCGGGCTATCGTCGTCGCCGTGCGTCTCTACGCCGCTTACGGCTCAAACCTGGACCCCGCTCGCATGCGCGCCTACTGCCCGCATTCGCCGATGGTGGGCACCGGCTGGCTGGAGGGGTGGCGGCTCACCTTCGCGGGCGAGGACGTCATCGGCTGGGAGGGCTCGGTCAGCACCGTGGTGGAGTCCCCCGGTGACCGGGTCTTCGTGGCGCTCTACGACATCCACCCGTACGACGCGGCCCAGCTCGACGAGATCGAGGGCGTGACCGCCGAGACCTACCGCCGGCTCACCGTGCGCGTCTCGACGCTGGACGGGGACGTGACCGCGTGGGTCTACGTCTTCGACGGCTACGAGGGCGGGCTGCCGACGTCGTGGTACCTGTCGGAGATCGCGAACGCGGCGGAGAAGGCGGGCGCGCCGGACGACTACGTCACCGAGCTGCGGTCCCGCCCCACCGGCACCGCGTCCGCGTAGCGCGTCTCCCACCCCTCCAGTGTGCGCCGGACGGACACCGGCCCGCTCGGCGACCCCGACGCGGGGGTCCCGGGTCACACCTGCGGGGCGGGCACGTTCCGCTCGTACATGTCGGTCCAGCGCTCCTCCACCAGCCCGACGGAGCGGTAGAGGGTGACCGGGGCGGTGGGGTTGGCCAGGTCCACGCCCAGCCCGGCGCCCTCGCGGCCCTTCGTCGCGTAGATCGCGAAGGCCCGGCGCAGCAGCGCCGCGCCCACCCCGCGCCGCCGGTGGGCGGGCAGCACCGAGAGCGTCCGGACCCAGCCCATGCCCTGGTCGAGCGCCTGGTCGGAGGACTGGAGGGCCCCGGCCGGCTCGCCGTCGACCTCGGCCAGCAGCCACTCGTCCCAGACCTTGCCGCTGGACGGGAGCAGCTCCCGCCACCGCGCGAAGTCGAGCGGCTCGTGGTCGGGGGTGTCCCGGAACGCGGTGTCGTGGATCCGGTGGAACAGCCGCAGGTCGCTCTCGTCGTCGGCGCGCAGCGGCCGGATCGTCACCCCGGCCGGTGGCGCCGCCTCGGCGGGCAGGTCGGCCAGCGAACGGGTCATCCGGACGTACCGCTTGACCCGGGTGAACCCGGCCTCCACCAGCTCACCCGCCCAGCGGGTCTCCGGGGCGAAGACGGCGGTGCGGGCGGTCAGCGCGGACCGGCCCCGCTCGGCGGCCCGTTCGGCGACCCGGGCGAGCAGCCGGGCCAGCAGCGGGGCGCGCAGGTCCCCGCCGTGGTCCGGGTCCACGTAGACCTCGACGAACTCCCGGCCCACCCCGGTCGGGTTGCTCAGGATCGCCCAGCCGACCACCACCCCGTCCGGGTCGGTGACCAGCCAGGAGTCCCGCGCCGGGTCGACGAAGGGCGCGGTCAGCGCGTCCCGTACGTCGTCCGCGTCGAAGTCGGGGTAGCCCACGGCGAACGTGTCGGCGGCGTGCACCACCGTCAGGATCGCGGGCACGTCGTCGAGGGTGGGGCGGCGGGCGGTCCAGCCGGCGGGGAGCGTCACGGGGCAGATCCTGGCAGCCGGGCCGGCCGGGACGCCTCCCATTTATCCGCCCCGGGCGCGCGGCCGGGCGGCGGTGAGCAGGTGGACCAGCTCGGTGCCCTCGACCGGGCCGAGCGCGCGGAACGCCGGGGACACCAGGCGGTCGGTCACCGCCTCGGCCCAGAGCCGCCGCCGCACCAGCGGCCCGACCGGCGGGTAGGGCGGGGCCCAGCCGCAGGCGGCGGCCCCCGCCTCCCCCTCCGGCCCGGCCAGCACCGCCTCCAGCGGCGTCAGCCCGGCCGCCCGCACGGCCAGCAGGTAGGCCCCGGCGAAGTGCTCGCGCAGCAGCAGCAGCCCGACGGCGGCCCGGGCGCCGGGGGACGGGTCGGGCACCGGCATGGCGCGCCAGGCGGCGAAGAGCGGCATGGCGCTGCCGTCGGCGGCCTCGACCGCCCGGCCGAGCAGCCCGGCGAGCCGGGACACCTCGGGACTCCCACCCAGCCGGGCCGCGCCCCAGCGGCAGCACTCGGCGAGGTTGGCGGCGGCGACCTCCAGCGGCGGGACGGTCCGCGCGGCGGCGTCCCAGCCGTCGGCGACCGCCTCGGGGGCGATGAAGCCGAGCGCGGCGGCCACCGTCTCGGCGCGTACGTCGCCGAGCGCGCCGGCCCGGCCGGTGATGTAGAAGGCCCACCCGGAGATGCCGAGCAGCCGGGCCCGGCGCAGCGTCGACGGGCAGCGGGAGAACGCCTCGCCGAGTTCCAGCGCCAGCGGCTTGCACGCGGCGGCCACCTGCTCCGGGGTCATCGGTGACCCCCCGCCGTCCGTCCACCGTGGCCGCTCATCACGCTCAGTCTGCCTCGTGATCACCCTCCATGGCATCCCCCTCTTCGGCGTCGAGCGCCTCCAGGACGCCCTCCACCTCGCCGGCGCGCCGCCGGGCGGCGCTGAGCGCGCGTTCCGCGCCCCGGCGGGCCAGCTTTGCCCGGCTCAGCTCCTGCTCGGCCGCCGCCCGACGGCGCTCCAGCTCGGCCAGCTCGGTCTCGATCCGGTCCAACGTCGCGGCGCCGTCCCGCTCGGCCCGTTCGGCCCCGGACAGCTCCGCCTCGGCCCGGCCCAGCTCCGCGCGCGCCTTCTCCAGCTCGCGGGCGGCCGTCCGCCGCCGCTTGGCCCGTTCGGCCCGCGCCGCCCGTTCCTCGCGCGCCCGGCGCGCCTCGGCCGCCCGGTCCGGTACGCCGGACGTCCCCGCCTTCTCCGGTACGCCGGACTTCCCGGCCCGCTCCGGTACGCCGGACCTGCCCGCGCGCTCGGGTTGGGTGGGCTCCTCGTCGTCGCCGGTGATCAGCCGCAGCTGGGGGCGGGGCACCTCACCGAACCCGGCGTAGTGGCTGGCCCGCAGCAGCCGGCCGGCGCGTACCTGGTCGGCCACCTCGGTGTCGGAGAGCGCGGCGTTGAGCGTCGCCTCCACCTCGCCCAGCGGCAGTTTCCCGGCCGGGGGCGCGGCGGGTTCGGCGGCGGCCAGCCGGCGTACCTCGGCGACCAGCGCGCCCACGACGGCGCGCCGCTGCGCGGAGAGCTCGCGGAGCGTGCCGCCGCGCAGGTCGCGTTGGGCGGCGCGGAGCGCCTCGGCGAGCTGGGTCAGGTCGGCGACCAGCTCGGGCCGGCGGATCGCGAGCAGGTTGACCAGCCAGGCCGCGACCGTGGGCCGGCGGAGCCGCCCGATCTCCCGGGCGGTACGCGGGTCGCCGGCCTGGCGCGCCTCCGCCACCGCGGCGTCCCGGGCCGCGACGAACCGGTCCGGGGGCGTGGCGTAGAGCCGCCGGACCACGTCGGCAGGGGGGCCGGGCACGGTTCAGGCGTCGATCCGGGTACCGGGCTCCAGACGGCGGTAGTCGGTGTTCGACATCGCGGTGTACTGCCGGTCGAGCACACCGAAGCCGTTGGCGTTGAGCAGACCGTCGTGCAGCGCGTAGGCCCGGCGGGGGGCGACGGCGCGGATGAAGTCGAGCACCTCGGAGAACTTCGACCAGGGCGCGTGTATCGGGGCGAAGAGCGTGTCCACCTGGACGTCGTCGGGGACGAACAGCGCGTCGCCCGGGTGGTAGACGACCTCGTCGAAGAGGTAGCCGATGTTCTGGATCACGGGGATGTCCGGGTGGATGACCGCGTGCTGCCCGCCGTACGTCCGCACCGGCACGCCGGCGGCGGTGAACGACTCGCCCGGTGCGACCACGACGAGCGCCTCGGCGGCGTCGCCGAGCACGCCGGCGAGTGAGGCGGGGCCGTTCACCTGGATCGGCCGGCGCTCCAGCGCCCGGGTCAGCGCGGCGACGTCCACGTGGTCCGGGTGCTCGTGCGTGATCAGCACCGCGTCCGCCCCGTCCAGCGCCTCGGGTTCGCTGAAGACGCCGGGGTCGACGACCAGCACTCCCCCGTCGTGCTCCAGCCGGAGGCAGGAGTGGGTGAACTTGGTGACCTGCATCGTGACTCCTCGATTATCGAATCGTGATGTCCTCAGCGCAGTCTGCCGGAACCGGCGCGACGACGCGTCGCGTCCGAGGTATCGGCCCCGGCTCGCGGGGCCGTCGACGATCGGAGCGGGGAATGGGCGGACGACGACTCCGGGGCGTGGCCCTGGTGGCCGTGGGCCTGGCCGCGGTGCTGGCCGTGGGGGCGTGCAGCGCGGGCGGGGACAGTGGCAGCAACGACGCGGCGGCGCCGGCGGCGGAGGGCGGCGGGGACGCCGGAGCGGAGCGGGACCAGGCGGCCCCGGGCGGGACCGGCGGCGCCGACCTGCGGGTGGACCAGCGGTCCATCATCTACACCGGAACGATGCAGGTCCGGGTGGACGACGTGGACACCGCGGCACGGGAGGCGACCACGGCGGTGACCGCGGCCGGCGGCTTCGTCGGCGGCGACCGGCGGTCGAGCGAGTCGGCGGACGCGCGGGCGGTGCTGACGCTGCGGGTGCCGGCGGACCGGTTCGCCGGTGTGATCGACCAGCTGGCCGGGTTCGGCCGCCAGGAGCGCCGGGAGATCCGCACCGAGGACGTGACCGAGCAGGTGGTCGACCTGGACGCCCGGATCGCCACCCAGCGGGCCCGGGTGGAGAGCGCCCGCAAGCTGCTGGCCCAGGCCAGCTCGGTGGACCAGCTGGTCGCCCTGGAGAACGAGGTGGGCACCCGGCAGGCCGACCTGGCCGCGTTGGAGGCCCGCAAGCGTCGACTGGCCGACCTGACCGCGCTGTCCACCATCACCGTGACGTTCCTGGGCCGGGACGCCAGCACCGCCGAGGAGGAGGCCGACCTCGGCTTCCTGACCGGGCTGGGCGGCGGCTGGACGGTCTTCCTCACCTCGGTGCGCGTGCTTCTCACCGTGCTCGGCGCGGTCCTGCCGTTCGCGGTGGTGATCGGCGTACCGCTGTGGCTGCTGCTGCGGTGGCGACGCCGGCGGGGCCGCCGGACGCCGCCGCCCGGCGGGCCGCAGCCGCCGGCGCCGGTCGGGCCGACCGGCGGTCCGGTCAGCGCGCCGCCGCCAGTGCCCGCAGCGCGGTCTGGACCATGAGGCGTACGCCCACCTCGATGGCGCGCTCGTCCACGTCGAAGGAGGCCCGGTGCAGGTCCACGTTGGGCCCGCTCCGGCCGACGCCGAGGCGGGCGAGCGCGCCGGGCACGTGCTCCAGGTACCAGGAGAAGTCCTCGCCGCCCATGCTCTGCGGCGTCTCGGCGATGCCCTCCGGCCCGAGCGCCGACGCGGTGGCCGCGGTGAGCACGCCGATGGCCCGGGCGTCGTTGGTCACCGGCGGCCGGCCGCGCAGGTATTCCAGGTCGACGGTGGCGCCGGTGGGCGCGAGCACGTCCCGCACCACCTGGGCCACGATCTTGGGCGCCTGGTCCCAGGTGTCGCGGTCCATCACCCGCAGGGTGCCGGCGGCGCACGCCTCGGACGGGATCACGTTGTAGCGGGTGCCGGCCGAGGCGTGGCCGAACACCAGCAGCAGCCCGCTGTTGGCCGGCACCCGGCGGCTGATCAGCGTCGGCACCTCGGTGACGAGCCGGCCGAGCGCGTCGACCAGGTCGACGGTCAGGTGCGGGCGGGCGGTGTGCCCGCCGGGACCGGTGAGCCGGACGGTGACGTTGTCGGCCGCGGCGGTGATCGGGCCGACCCGCAGGCCGACCTTGCCCACCGGCAGGTTGGGGTCGCAGTGCAAGGCGAAGATCTGCACCACGTCGTCGAGGCCGCCGGCCTCGATGACCTCCAGCGAGCCGCAGGGCAGGATCTCCTCGGCCGGCTGGAAGATCAGCCGCACCCGGCCGTCGAGCTGACCGAGGTCGGCCAACTGGGCGAGCAGCATGCCGACGCCGAGCATCACCGAGGTGTGCACGTCGTGGCCGCAGGCGTGGCAGACGCCCTCCACGGTGGACCGGTACGACACGTCCTTCGGGTCGCTCAGCGGCAGCGCGTCGATGTCGGCGCGGAGCGCGATCACCGGCCCGTCCGGGCGACCGTCGACGTCGCAGATGACGCCGTTGCCCTTGGGGAGCAGGCGCGGCTTCAGCCCGGCGAGCGAGAGTTCCCGGTGCACCAGCGCGGCCGTCTCGAATTCCTCGCCCGACAGTTCCGGGTGCGAGTGAATGTGCCGGCGGGTCTCGATGAGGCCGGGTACCCGCAGCGCGAGCAGATGGTCGAGCTCGAAGGGCAGGGGCTGGGAACCGGTCGGCGTCTCGGGCCGGGACGACGCCAGCGGGCCACCGGAAGGCAGCGTCAACGCACTCGTCACGTCGAATTCTCGATCACTAGAGATGGATGGATCTTCGGGGAGAACAGCAGACAGCCTAGACCTCCGGCGGTGACGCTGCGCAACATCTTTCGCGTAGCGGTCGGACCGCGCAGCGTCACGAATGCCCTGGTGGGAGGGCTCGAATATCTGCGGGACAGCAGGTAGATCGCGGTCGGACGCCGTCATCTGCCCCCCACCTCCTACAACGCGTAACCGATTCATCGGTCACCAAATACCGGTCGTCGTTCCGAATTGTCGCATTAGTCGCGGCAATTAACTGCCGCTCCGACAATTGCGCGACAACAGTCGGCTGCCGGACGACTCCCGACGGTGACATGACTGTCCGCCGAACGACCGCACAGGCTGTCCGTCCCGTTCCCCCGTTCGGGTTACCCGCATTCCCGAATCGCACACGCGCCACGGTCACGGCCACACTGCCCGCGGACGCGTCGGCACCGCCCCGGGCGGCGTCGCCCGGGGAGGGATCCGCGCCGGGCCGCATCGCCCGCCGCGTGCGGGGAGGCTTCCACCGTACGCCGCCAGAGCGTGTCCGCCCAGGTCAGAACCGGTCGGTCGGCCGGTAGACCCCCCACACGTCGCGCAGCGTCCCGCACACCTCGCCGACCGTGGCCCGGGAGCGCAGCGCCGCCTTCATCGGGTGCAGCACGTTCGTGTCCCCCTCGGCCGCGGCGCGCAGCTCGGCCAGCGCCCGCTCGACCGCGTCCGAGTCCCGCTCCGCGCGCAGCTTGGCCAGCCGCTCCGCCTGCGCCGCCTCGATCGTCGGGTCCACCCGCAGCGGCTCGTACGGCTCCTCCTCGTCGATCTGGAACCGGTTGAGCCCGACCACCACCCGCTCACCCGAGTCGATCTCCTGGGCGATCCGGTACGCGGACTGCTCGATCTCGCGCTTCTGGAAGCCGGCCTCGATGGCGTCCACCGCCGAGCCGTGGTCGAACACCCGGTCCATCAGCTCGTTCGCCGCCGTCTCCAGCTCGGCGGTCATCGCCTCCACCACGTACGACCCGGCGAACGGGTCGACGGTGGCGGTGAGATCCGTCTCGTACGCCAGCACCTGCTGGGTCCGCAGCGCCAGCCGGGCGGCCTTCTCGGTGGGCAGCGCGATGGCCTCGTCGAAGCTGTTGGTGTGCAGCGACTGGGTGCCGCCGAGCACCGCGCCCAACCCCTGCACCGCCACCCGGACCAGGTTGACCTCGGGCTGCTGGGCGGTGAGCTGCACGCCCGCGGTCTGGGTGTGGAACCGCAGCATCATCGACTTCGGGTTCTTCGCGCCGAACTCGTCGCGCATCACCCGGGCCCAGATGCGACGGGCCGCGCGGAACTTGGCGACCTCCTCCAGCAGCGTGGTGCGGGCCACGAAGAAGAACGACAGCCGGGGTGCGAAGTCGTCCACGGCCAGCCCGGCCGCGAGCGCCGCCCGGACGTACTCCACGCCGTTGGCCAGCGTGAACGCGATCTCCTGCGCGGGCGAGGCGCCGGCCTCGGCCATGTGGTAGCCGGAGATGGAGATGGTGTTCCACTTCGGCACCTCGGTCCGGCAGTAGGCGAAGGTGTCCGCGACCAGCCGCAGCGAGGGCTTCGGCGGGAAGATGTACGTCCCGCGGGCGATGTACTCCTTGAGGATGTCGTTCTGGATGGTGCCGTTGAGCGCGGTGCCGGGCACCCCGTTCTCCTCCGCCACCAGTTGGTAGAGCAGCAGCAGCACCGAGCCGGGCGCGTTGATGGTCATCGAGGTGGAGACCTTGTCCAGCGGGATCCCGCCGAAGAGCGTCCGCATGTCCTCGATGGAGTCGATGGCCACGCCGACCTTGCCGACCTCGCCGTGCGCGATCGGGTCGTCCGAGTCGTAGCCCATCTGGGTGGGCAGGTCGAACGCGACGGACAGGCCCATGGTGCCGGCGCGCAGCAGCTGGTGGTAGCGCGCGTTGCTCTCGGTGGCGGTGCCGAAGCCGGCGTACTGCCGCATGGTCCACGGCCGGGACGTGTACATCGTCGGGTAGACCCCACGGGTGTACGGGTAGTCGCCGGGCTCGCCCAGCCGGGAGTCCAGGTCCGCCGGAAGGTCGGCCGCCGTGTAGACGCCCTTGATCGGGAAACCCGACTCGCTTGACCGCGCATCGCTCATTACCGGATGGTAGGACGCGGCCGCCGCTCGATGGGTGAGGGATACCGCACACCGGGCGGTGGCGGCCCACCGGAGGTGAGTAGCTGGCCACATACCGTCGAGTAGGTAAACGCCCGCCGCGTCGGGTTTCGCATCGGGCGTCGGAACCAGCAAGATAGAGGGGTTGTGTCCCAGCCCCCTCGATATCCCCCGGTGGCTTTTCTGTGACTCAGATTCCGACGTGGAGCGGCGGACCGGCCAGTCCCCCCACTGGACGCGCGGCGCCCGGCACCACCATCGGTGGTCGCTACTCGCTGCGCTCCCCGGTGGGCAACGGCGGCATGGGCACGGTCTGGCGGGCCACAGACACCCTGTTGCGCCGCGACGTGGCGGTCAAGGAGGTCGTCCTCCCGCCGGGGCTCGCCCCCAGCGACCGCGACGCGCTCTACGAACGGACGCTGCGCGAGGCCCGCGCCGCCGCCGCGATCCAGCACCCGGCCGTGGTGCAG
The DNA here is from genome assembly GCF_002573675.1 of Micromonospora sp. WMMA1996. Taxonomy (NCBI): domain Bacteria; kingdom Bacillati; phylum Actinomycetota; class Actinomycetes; order Micromonosporales; family Micromonosporaceae; genus Micromonospora; species Micromonospora sp. WMMA1996. The sequence continues at coordinate 622,766 of NZ_PDHU01000001.1, forward strand.
GTCTACGACGTGGTCACCGAGGGTGGCCGGCCGTGGATCGTGATGGAGCTGCTGGACGCCCGCAGCCTCGCCGACATGGTGATCGAGGACGGGCCGGTCGCGCCGCGCGCGGTCGCCAAGATCGGCATCGCGCTGCTCGGCGCGCTGGAGGTGGCGCACGCGATCGGCGTGCTGCACCGCGACGTCAAGCCGGCCAACGTGCTCATCTGCACCGACGGCCGCTGCGTGCTGACCGACTTCGGCGTCGCACGGATGCCCACCGACGTGCAGCTCACCACGCCCGGCATGGTGCTCGGCTCGCCCCACTTCATCTCCCCCGAGCGGGCCATGGGCCAGGAGTTCGGCCCGCCCAGCGACCTCTTCTCGCTCGGCGTGACGCTCTACACCGCGGTGGAGGGGCGGCCCCCGTTCGACAAGGGCGACCCGATCGAGACCATGCACGCCGTGGTCGAGGACCCGCCCGCCACGCCGCAGCGCAGTGGCCCGCTCACCGGCGTGCTGATGGGCCTGCTGGAGAAGGACCCGGCCCGCCGGATGGACGTGCACCGGGCCCGGGCCATGCTGCGCGAGCTGCTCGCCGGCCCGCTGACCAGCACCGCGACCGCGGTCAACTCGGTCACCGACCCGTACGCCGTGGTGCCGGTGCCGCGCCCGACCACCCCGCCGCCGGTCGCCCCGGAGCCGAAGCCGAGCGGCCAGATCGGCGGCCGGGCGATGATCGGCCCGGGCGAGTCGCTGACCGACCGGCTGGCCGCGCTGCGTCGCGGCGAGCGCCCCGGCGCCACGACGGCGGGTGACGCGGCGCTCGACGAGACGAGCGCCGACGCGTTGGCCGGGCCGCTGCACACGCCCACCGGCGCCATGTCCGGGCCGGGCGCTCCCGAGGCCACCCAGCACATCTCGCCGGACGCCACCGTCCGCCTCGGCCGGGGTGCCGGCGCGGACGCCACCCAGCGCGTGCCCACCGGCACCCCGACCACCTACGGCGGCGGCGCCGACGCCACCCAGCCGGTGTACGGCGGCGGCGCGCAGTGGTCGGTGCCGGGCACCGGCCAGCCGTGGACCACGTCGGCCACCGCGCCGGCCGACGCGCCCGGCGGGGTGAAGGGCCTGCTCGGCCGCGTGAAGGCGTGGCCGCGCAAGGTCCAGCTCGCCGCCGCGGGCGGTCTGGCCGTGGTGCTGCTGGTGAGCGTGATCGCGCTGACCAGCGGCGGCGACGACGCTCCCCCGCCGATCGTGGGCGCGCTGCCGTCGACCTCGGCGGCCGCCGCGCCGGAGATGCAGGAGCGGACCGTCAAGGGCGTCACCATCAAGGTGCCCAAGGGCTGGCAGCAGCAGACCGGCGGCCTCTACGTCGACTACGTCGACCCGAACGACGAGGGCCGCAAGGTGCGGGTGATCGCCGAGGAGTGGGGCGGCACCTCGATCAGCTGGGCCGAGTTCGCCTCGCGGAACCTGAAGAAGAACAGCGCCAAGAGCAAGAACTGCCCCGCGCCCTACACCGAGGTGTCCGTCTCCGAGCAGCCGCTCGCCGGGCAGACCGCGGGCCAGCTCGAATACACCTGCGGTGAGGGCGAGGCCATGCGCCACGGCATCTGGCGGGGCCTGGTCAAGGACGGCAAGGTCTACTCGTTCTACCTCTCCTCCACCGACGCGCGGTTCGCCGAGAGCAAGCCGATCTTCGACGCGATGGTCGGCTCGTTCCAGCTCACGGCGGACAACTGAGTCGAGGCCGACGGCCAGTGGTGATCCGTCGCCGTGCTATCAAGAGGCCATGGCGGCGGACACCACTGACCTTGACGACCTTCGCGCGCGAGCCGAGAGCTGGCTCGCCGACGACCCCGACCCGGCCGACCGGGACGAGCTGCGCGCCGTCCTCGACGGGCTGCCCGGCACCGCCGGCGAGCTGGCCGACCGCTTCGCCGGCCCGCTGACCTTCGGCACCGCCGGCCTGCGCGGCCCGCTGCGCGCCGGGCCGAACGGGATGAACCTCGCCGTGGTCACCCAGGCCGCCGCCGGGCTCGTCGGCTGGCTCGCCGCCCAGGGCGGCGAGGGCCCGCTGGTGATCGGGTACGACGCCCGACGCGGGTCGCGCGCCTTCGCCGAGCGCACCGCGCAGGTGGCCACCGGCGCGGGCCGCCCGGCGCTGCTGCTGCCCCGCCCGCTGCCCACGCCGGTGCTGGCGTTCGCGGTCCGGCAGCTCGGCGCGGTCGCCGGCGTGATGGTCACCGCCAGCCACAACCCGCCGCAGGACAACGGCTACAAGGTCTACCTGGGCGCGCAGCTCGGCGGCGAGCTGGGCGCGGGGGCGCAGATCGTGCCGCCGGCCGACGCCGGCATCGAGGCGGCCATCCGCGCGGTCGGCCCGCTCGCGCAGGTGCCGCTCGGCCCGGCCGGCCAGGTGCTCGGCGACGACCTGGTCGCCGCGTACGTGGACCGGGCCGCCGCGGTGGTGGACCCGGCCGGGCCGAGGGACCTGAAGGTCGCGTACACGCCGCTGCACGGGGTGGGTGGCGTGGTGCTGACCGCCGCGTTCGCCCGGGCCGGCTTCGGCGTGCCCGGCGTGGTGCCGGAGCAGGCCGAGCCGGATCCGGCGTTCCCGACCGTGAGCTTCCCGAACCCGGAGGAGCCGGGCGCGGTGGACCTGCTGGTCGCGCTCGCCGACCGCACCGGCGCGGACATCGCCATCGCCAACGACCCGGACGCGGACCGCTGCGCGGTCGCCGTACGCGACGCCGGGTCCTGGCGGATGCTGCGCGGCGACGAGGTGGGCGCGCTGCTCGCCGACCACCTGATGCGGCGCGGGGTGACCGGCCTCTACGCCACCACGATCGTGTCGTCGACGTTGCTGCGGGCCATGGCCGAGGCCCGGGGGCTGCCCTACGACGAGACGCTGACCGGGTTCAAGTGGATCGTCCGGGCCGGCGGGGGCCGGGAGCCGCTGGTGTACGGCTACGAGGAGGCGCTGGGCTACTGCGTCGCGCCCGGCCACGTCCGGGACAAGGACGGCATCACCGCCGCGCTGACCGTCGCCGAGCTGGCCGCCGGGCTCAAGGCCCAGGGTCGTACGCTCACCCACCGGCTGGACGAGCTGGCCGCCGAGTTCGGCGTGCACCACACCGACCAGCTCTCCGTCCGGGTGGAGGACCTGCGGGTGATCGCGGACTCGATGGCGCGGGTGCGGGCGGCCACCCCGGCCGCGCTGCTCGGGCACCCGGTCACCGAGGCGACCGACCTGCTCCCCGAGGCGGACGTGGTGATCCTGCGCACCGACGCCGCCCGGGTGGTGATCCGGCCCTCCGGCACCGAGCCGAAGCTCAAGGCGTACCTGGAGGTGGTGGAGCCGGTGACCGACGGCGACGTCACCGCGGCCCGGCGCCGCGCCCGGGCCGCCGTCACCGAGCTGCGCAACGAGATCGCCGCCGCACTCGGCCTCTGAGATGTAAGGAGGGGACCCTTCTTAACGCCTGGCGTTAACAAGGGGCCCCTCCTCTACCTGAGGCGTTAAAAGGGGGCCCTTCCTTACCGCTTGCCGAGGGCGGCGTCGACGGCCTGGCCGAGGGCGGCGATGACCAGGCTCACCGAGGGACGTACCACGCTGTCGTCCAGGCTCACCGTGCCGGAGAAACCGGCGCCCGCCGCGATCTCCTCCAGGCGCTTGCCGGCGTCGGTGGCGGCGGCGCCGGTCAGCCCGAGCGCCGGCTCCATCCGCAGCACCGCGACCAGGGTGGCCAGCGCCGCGGTCCGCTCGTCCGGGAGCTGCCCGCTGGTCAGCGCGTCGGCCAGCCGGCGCCGGATGTCCGCCTCGACCGAGGCGTCGGCCACGGGGTAGCGGTGCACGTGGATGAAGCCCAGCTCGGTCTCGTCCACGTCGCGGACCACGCCCCGGCCGCAGAGGTCGCCGAGGATCCGGTCGCGCAGCCCGTGCCGCAGCCGCTGCACCCAGGACGAGGGCGTGTGCGGGGTGTCCGCGGCGATCTTGGCCAGCACCGCGTCCGCGATCGGCTCGCCGGTCGGCGCGGGGTCGACCACCGCCAGGTTCCCGTCCACGTACGCGACCCGCCCGGCCAGGGCCAGCTCGACCAGCACCGCGGCGGCCATGCCCAGGTCCAGGCTGATCCGCGGCATGGTGGCCTTGCCGGTTTCGTCGTCATACGCGAGGAGCAGCAGCTCCTCGGCGAGCGCAACACCAGTCATGGCCCGGAACGCTAGCGCCTCCCCGCACCCCCGCGCATCAACTCGCCGGTGCCACCCGCTTCCTACGGCGGAGGGCCCCTCCGGGACGGAACGGGCCCTCTGCGCGCGGGTGCCGACGGGTCAGAACCGGGGCATGCCGCCGAACTGCCGGTCGCCGGCGTCGCCGAGGCCCGGGACGATGAACATCCGGTCGTTCAGGCCCTCGTCGATCGACGCGGTGACCAGGCGCAACGGCAGGCCGGACTGCTCCAGCCGCTGGATGCCGACCGGTGCGGCCAGCACGCAGAGCACGGTGATGTCGGTGCAGCCGCGGTCGGCGAGCAGCCGGCAGCAGTGCTCCAGCGAGCCGCCGGTGGCCAGCATCGGGTCGAGCACCAGCACCGGCAGGCCGCTCAGGTCCCGGGGCAGCGACTCCATGTACGCCCGCGGCTCGTACGTCTCCTCGTCGCGGGCCAGGCCCACGAAGCCCATCGACGACTCGGGCAGCAGGTCGAGCGCGGCGTCGGCCATACCGAGGCCGGCGCGCAGCACCGGCACCAGCAGCGGCGGGTTCGCCAACCGGGTGCCCTCGGTGTCGGTGACCGGGGTCTGGATCGAGTACTTCTCGACCGGGAAGGAGCGCGCGGCCTCGTACACCAGCATGGTGGTGAGTTCGCGCAGCGCGGCCCGGAACGACGCCGAGTCGGTCCGGGCGTCCCGCATGGCGGTCAGCCGCGACTGGGCGAGCGGATGGTCAATGACGTGTACGTCCACGATCGCTCAACCTACCGGTCCCCGGCCCGGCGCACGGCGGGTGCGGCCCGACCAGCGACGCCGCTCACGTGCGGCTTGCGCCTACCCCCGGACCACTTCAGCGTGACCAAGATCACTCGACTCGCGGGTGCGTACTATTCGGGGCATGACGGCGACAGCGACGTCGGCCCGGTCGGACCTCTCCGAGCTGGGACGATCCGAGACCGCTCTGCGGACCTTCCTGCACGGCCTGCCGGGCGTGGACCAGGTCGGCGCGGAGCAGCGGGCGGCACAACTCGGCACCCGATCCATCAAGACCACGGCCAAGGCCGAGGCGATCGACCTGGCGATCCGGATGGTCGACCTGACCACGCTGGAGGGCGCGGACACCCCGGGCAAGGTGCGGGCGCTCGCGGCCAAGGCGGTGCGGCCCGACCCGTCCGATCCGAGCTGCCCGCACGTCGGCGCGGTCTGCGTCTACCCGTCGATGGTCCCGCACGTGGCCGAGGTGCTCGCCGGATCCGGCGTGCACCTGGCCAGCGTGGCGACCGCGTTCCCGTCCGGTCAGGCGCCGCTGGAGGTCAAGCTCGCCGACACCCGGGCCGCCGTCGCGGCCGGCGCCGACGAGATCGACATGGTGATCAACCGGGGCGCGTTCCTGGCCGGGCGCTACTCCGAGGTCCACGACGAGATCGTGGCCACCAAGGAAGCCTGCGGGGACGCGCACCTCAAGGTGATCCTGGAGACCGGCGAGCTGGCCACCTACGACAACGTGCGGCGCGCCTCCTGGCTCGCCATGCTGGCCGGCGGCGACTTCATCAAGACCTCCACCGGCAAGGTCCCGGTCGCGGCCACGCTGCCGGTGACCCTGGTGATGCTGGAGGCGGTCCGCGACTTCCGCGCCGCCACCGGGCGGCAGGTCGGCGTCAAGCCGGCCGGCGGCATCAAGACCACCAAGGACGCGATCAAGTACCTGGTCATGGTCAACGAGACCGTCGGCCCGGACTGGCTCGACCCGGACTGGTTCCGCTTCGGCGCGTCCAGCCTGCTCAACGACCTGCTCATGCAGCGCACCAAGCTGACGACCGGCGTCTACGCCGGTCCCGACTACTTCACCCTGGACTGAACGCGATGTTCGAATACGCACCCGCCCCCGAGTCCCGCTCGGTGGTGGACATCAAGCCCTCGTACGGGCTGTTCGTCGACGGCGCGTTCGTCGACCCCACCGACGGCGGCAGCTTCAAGTCGGTCAACCCGGCCTCCGAGGAGGTCCTGGCCGAGATCGCCGAGGCCGGCAACGAGGACGTGGACCGCGCGGTCCGCGCCGCGCGCCAGGCGTACGAGAAGGTGTGGGGCCCGATGCCGGGCCGGGACCGGGCCAAGTACCTGTTCCGGATCGCCCGGATCATCCAGGAGCGCTCCCGCGAGCTGGCCGTGCTGGAGTCGCTGGACAACGGCAAGCCGATCAAGGAGTCCCGCGACGTCGACCTCCCGCTGGTCGCCGCGCACTTCTTCTACTACGCCGGCTGGGCGGACAAGCTGCCCTACGCCGGCTTCGGCCCCGACCCGAAGCCGCTCGGCGTGGCCGCGCAGGTCATCCCGTGGAACTTCCCGCTGCTCATGCTGGCCTGGAAGATCGCCCCGGCGCTGGCCGCCGGCAACACGGTGGTGCTCAAGCCGGCCGAGACCACCCCGCTGACCGCGCTGCTGTTCGCCGAGATCTGCCAGCAGGCCGACCTGCCGGCCGGCGTGGTCAACATCGTCACCGGCGCCGGCGACACCGGCCGCGCGCTGGTCGAGCACCCGGGCGTGGACAAGGTCGCGTTCACCGGCTCCACCGACGTGGGCAAGGCCATCGCCCGCGCGGTCGCCGGCACCCGCAAGAAGCTCACCCTGGAGCTGGGCGGCAAGGCCGCCAACATCGTCTTCGACGACGCCCCGATCGACCAGGCGGTCGAGGGGATCGTCAACGGCATCTTCTTCAACCAGGGGCACGTCTGCTGCGCCGGGTCCCGGCTGCTGGTCCAGGAGTCGGTCGCCGACCGGGTGCTGGAGTCGCTCAAGCGCCGGATGGCCCAGCTGCGGGTCGGTGACCCGCTGGACAAGAACACCGACATCGGCGCGATCAACTCGGCCGCCCAGCTGGCGAAGATCCGCGAGCTGTCCGAGATCGGCGCCGCCGAGGGGGCGGAGCGCTGGTCGCCGCCGTGCGAGCTGCCCGAGCGCGGCTTCTGGTTCGCGCCGACCATCTTCACCGGGGTCACCCAGGCGCACCGGATCGCCCGCGAGGAGATCTTCGGCCCGGTGCTGTCCGTGCTCACCTTCCGCACCCCGGCGGAGGCCGTCGAGAAGGCCAACAACACGCCGTACGGGCTGTCGGCCGGCATCTGGACCGACAAGGGTTCCCGGATCCTGTGGACCGCCGACCGGCTGCGCGCCGGCGTGGTCTGGGCCAACACGTTCAACAAGTTCGACCCGACCTCGCCGTTCGGCGGCTACAAGGAGTCGGGTTACGGTCGCGAGGGCGGCCGGCACGGGCTGGAGGGGTACCTCAATGTCTGAGCGGGTCGCGGTACGCAAGACGTACAAGCTCTTCATCGGCGGGAAGTTCCCGCGCAGCGAGTCGGGACGGTCGTATCTCGTGCAGGACTCCAACGTGTCGCTGGCCTCCCGCAAGGACGCCCGGGACGCCGTCGTCGCCGCGCGCGCCGCGGTGAAGGGCTGGGCCGGGGCGACCGCGTACAACCGGGGTCAGATCCTCTACCGGGTGGCCGAGATGCTGGAGGGCCGGCGCGACCAGTTCGTCGCGCTCGGCGCCCCGGCCGACGAGGTCGACGCCGCGATCGACCGCTGGGTCTGGTACGCCGGCTGGTCGGACAAGCTCCCCCAGGTCTACGGCGGCGCGAACCCGGTCGCCGGCCCGTACTTCAACCTGTCCGCGCCGGAGCCGACGGGCGTGGTGGCCGCGGTGGCCCCCGAGGCCCCGGCGTTGCTCGGTCTGGTCAGTGTGATCGCCCCGGCGATCGTCACCGGCAACACGGTGGTGGTGGCCGCCTCCCCGGCGGCGCCGCTGGCGGCGGTGACCCTGGCCGAGGTGCTGGCCACCTCCGACCTGCCCGGCGGCGTGGTCAACATCCTGACCGGCCGGCTCGCCGAGACGGTGCCGACGCTGGCCGCGCACATGGACGTCAACGCCGTCGACCTGACCGGTGTCGCCGACGCCGAGCTGGCGGCGGAGCTGGAGGTCAAGGCCGCGGAGAACCTCAAGCGGGTGCTCCGGCCGGCCCCGGCGGACCACGACTGGCACGCCGATCCGGGTCTGACCCGGATGACCACGCTGCTGGAGACCAAGACCGTCTGGCACCCGAAGGGCGTCTGACCCCGGCGCTCCGACCCGCCCTCGATCCCGCCGCAAGATCCACACCAGCTCGCCGAGATGGCCGCATCCCGCCCGGCGGGACAGCACCACTTCGCCGACCTGGTGTGGATCGCGCGGTGAGATCAACACCAGCTCCCCGAGGTGGCCGGGTCCCGCCCCGGTGCGGAGGCCCCTGGGCAGATGCCCGGTGTCTACTACCGGAGGTAGGATTGGTGGGTGACTCGGCTGGGGGACCTTGAGCGTGCGGTGATGGACGTGCTGTGGGACTCGGTCCCGGGCACGTCGGACGGCGTGACCGTGCGCGAGGTCGCCGACGCCCTCGACGGGCGGGAACTGGCCTACACCACGGTGATGACCGTGCTCGACCGGCTCGCCGGAAAGGGCATGGTGCAGCGCGAGCGGGAGGGGCGGGCCTGGCGCTACCGGCCGGCCGCCACCCGTGAGGCGCACATCGCCCAGCTCATGCTCGACGCCCTCGACCTGGGCGGCAGCCGGGACGCGGCGCTGGTGCGCTTCGCCCGCTCGGTCACCGGCACGGAGGCGGACGTGCTCCGCGCCGCGCTGGCCGCCGAGGCGGGACTCACCGACCCGGATCGAGCCGCCGGAGCCGGGCGCACCGAGCCGGACCGGGCCGCCGGAGCCAGGCGCGCCGGGCTGACCGACCGCGTCGAGGATCCGCGGCCCGCCGGGCCGGCGCTCGACGAGGCGACGGACCGGTAGGGCCGCCGCCGTGGCGTACGCCGTGCACTTCGCCGCGACCATCCTGGCCTGCTGGCTGACCGCGCAGGTCCTCGCCGCCGCGCGCTGGACGTGGCGCGCGCCCCGGGTGGCGATCGTCTGCTGGCAGGCGGTCGGGTTGGCGCTCGGGCTCTCCGCGATGGGGCTGCCGATGGCGGTCGGTCTCGCCGCGTACGACCGGCCGACCGGCAGCGCGCTGCTGGCGCTCGCCGACGACCTGGCCCACGGCACGCTGCCGGCCGGTGTGGGCGCGGCGCATCTCAGCCTGGTCGGGGTCGGTTTCGGCATCGGTGCGGTGCTGCTCACCACGACCGTGCGCAGCGTGCACGGCGCGGTGCGGGCGCAGCGCCGGCACCGGGAGCTGCTCACCCTGGTCGCCCGGCGCGACCCGACGATTCCCGGCGCGCTGGTGCTCGACCACCCGAGCGCGGCGGCCTACTGCCTGCCCGGGGTGAAGCCCCGGGTGGTGGTGAGCGCCGGCACGGTCAGTCTGCTCGACCCGGCGGAGCTGGCGGCGGTGCTGACCCACGAGCGGGCACACGCCCAGGAGCGGCACGATCTGGTGCTGCTGCCGTTCACCGCGCTCTGCCGGGCGCTGCCCTGGTTCCGCTGGGTGCGCGACGCGCACGAGCGGGTGGCGCTGCTGGTCGAGATGCGCGCCGACGACAAGGCTCGCGAGCTGCACGCGGAGGAGCCGCTGGCCGGCGCGCTGCGCCGGTTCGCCGCCGCCGGGCACCGGGTCACGCCGGCCGGCACGCTCGGTCTGGGCGACCGTGACCTCGACGTACGGGTGCAGCGGCTGCTGGTCGCGGACCGCCCGCCGCGGGTGCTCGGCGCGACGGCGCTGGCCGTCGCCGGCACGCTGGTGTTCCTGCCGGTCTCCCTCTTCCTGAGCTGAGGCGTCCCCTACGGGGCTTCTCCGGGTGCCGCGCGCCTTATAGGTAGGCAAGCTACGTGTAGGGTTCCTACGACAAGCGAGCCAACCCGTGGGAGACGCGACCATGGACCCCCTGCTCCTCGCCCGCCTGCAGTTCGCCACCACCACCTCGATCCACTTCCTGTTCGTGGTGGTCACGCTCGGCCTGGTCACCCTCCTGGTCGGGCTGCAGACGGCCGGCTACCTGACCGGCAAGCCGGTGTACGAGCGACTGACCCGGTTCTGGGGCCAGCTCTACGTGATCAACTACGTGCTCGGCATCGCCACCGGGATCGTGATGGAGTTCCAGTTCGGGCTGAACTGGAGCGGGCTGTCGCGGTACGTGGGCAACGTGTTCGGCGCGCCGCTGGCCATCGAGACGCTCGTCGCGTTCTTCCTGGAGTCCACGTTCCTCGGCATGTGGATCTTCGGGTGGCACCGGCTCCGGCGCGGCGTGCACCTGGCGCTGCTCTGGGGCGTGGCGCTCACCGCGTACGCCTCGGCGTTCTGGATCATGGTGGCGAACGCCTGGCTCCAGAACCCGGTCGGCTACGAGGTCCGCGACGGCGTCGCCCACCTCACCGACTTCGGCGCACTGCTCACCAACCCCACGTTCGGCATGGCGTTCGGCCACGTCGTCTCGGCCGGCCTGGTCACCGGCGGCCTGCTGATGGCCGCGGTCAGCGCCTGGCACCTGCTCCGGCGTACCCCCGACTTCGCGCTCTTCCGCACCTCGCTGCGGATCGGCCTGGTCACCGCGGCGCTCGCGGTGACCGCTCTCCAGGGCTTCGGCTTCGCCCAGTTCGGCCCGGTCGGGCAGGTCCAGCCCACCAAGTTCGGCGGCGGGCCGGCCCGGGACGCGACGGTGGCCGACTGGACCGCCCGGTTCGGTCCCGGCGACTGGGACCCGCCGGTGCTGTCCAGCGTCGGGCTCGGCTTCATGATCCTGATCGGCTTCGCCCTGGGCTGCGTCTGGCTCCTGCTGCCGCTGCTCTGGCGCGACTGGATCATCCGGCTGCGGTTCCCGCTCTGGTTGGTCCTGCTCGGCCTGCCGCTGCCCTTCGTCGCCGTGCTGCTCGGCTGGATCGCCCGCGAGGTGGGCCGCCAGCCCTGGGTGGCGTACGGGCTGCTGCCCACCGCCCAGGCCGTCTCGCCGGTGTCGCCCGGGCTCATGCTCACCTCGCTGATCGGCTTCAGCCTGCTGCTCGGCACGCTCGCGGTCACCAACTGGACGCTGATGGCCCGGCACGCCGCCCGGGGCGCGCTCGACCCCGCCCTGGGCCGCCCGCCCGCGCCCGACACCGACCCCGACCACCAGCCCGTGTTCGCCTGAGGAGCCCGCCGTGGAACTCGCCTGGTACGCCCTGCTCGGCCTCTTCTTCGCCACCTACCTGGTGCTCGGCGGCTACGACTACGGCGTCGGCCTGCTGCTCGCCCGGCGCGCGGACCAGGCCGCCCGCCGGGCGACGCTCACCGCCGTGGGGCCGTTCTTCCTCGGCAACGAGGTCTGGCTGGTCGCCGCCGTCGGCATCCTGTTCGGCGCCTTCCCCACGCTGGAGGGCGAGCTGCTCTCCGGCTTCTACCCGGCGGTGCTCGGCGCGCTGGCCGGCGTCGTGCTGGTGACCGCCGGGGTGCAGCTGCGCAGCCGGTCGGTCGCCGGCTCCGCCCGCGCCGGCTGGGACCGGGTCGTGGTGGTCGGCAGCGTGCTGGCCGCGCTCGGCTGGGGTGCCCTGCTCGGCGGGCTGCTCCAGGGGGTGCCGCTCACCGCCGACGGGCACGTGGCCGGCGCCGGCCACCTCGTCACCCCGTTCGTGGCCGCCGCCGCGCTCACCGTGCTGGCGCTGGTCGCGCTGCACGGTGCGACCTTCCTCACGCTCCGGCTGCCGGCCGCCGACGCGCCGGCGCTCGCCCGGGTCGCCCGCGGCCTGGTGCCCGCCGCGCTCACCGCGGTCGCCACGGCCACCGTCCTGGGGCTGCTCTCCGACCGGGTACGCGCCGCCGTGGGGCGGCCGGCGGTCGCCGTACTCCTGCCGTTGGCGCTGGTGGCGGCCCTGCTGGTGGCCCGCGCGGCGCTGCGCCGGGGCCGCGCCGGGGTGACCTTCGCAGCGACCGCGACGGCGCTGGCGCTCCCGGCGCCCCTGGTCGGGGCCGCGCTCTGGCCCCGGATCCTGGTCTCCACGACGGACCCGGCGGCCTCGCTCGCGGTCGCCGACGCGGCGGCGAGCCGCCCGACGCTGGCGCTGCTGGGCTGGCTGGTGCTGCCGCTCGTGCCGGCCCTACTAGGCTTTCAGGCGATGTGCTGGTGGGTGTTCCGAGGACGGACCGACGGCCGGGCACCGGTGTACTGGTGAACCGCCGCCCGTTCGACCCGCGTCTGCTGCGTCGGGTCCCCGCGGCCCGGCGCGACCTCGCCGTGCTCGCGGTGCTGGGCGGGCTGACCGCGCTGCTGGTGGTGGCCCAGGCCACCGCCCTGGCCACGCTGCTGGCGACCGCGATCGACGGGCGGCTGCACCGGCCGGCGCTGGCGTGGTTCGTGGCGGCGGTGGCCGCCCGGGCGCTGGTGAGCTGGGCCCAGGGCACGGTGGCGGCGCGGGCCGCGGCCACGGTCAAGGCGGCGCTGCGCGCGGACCTGCTGCGCGCGGTCGGCCGGCACGGCCCCACCTGGGTCGCCGGCCGGCGGGCCGGGCAACTGGCCACCCTGGCCGGGCGAGGGCTGGACGCGCTCGACCCCTACTTCACCGGCTACCTGCCGCAGCTGGTGCTGAGCGTGACGGTGCCGGCGGCGGTGCTGGCCCGGATCGTGTTCGCGGACTGGAGCTCGGCGCTGATCATCGTGCTCACCATCCCGCTCATCCCGATCTTCGGGGCGCTGCTCGGCTGGCAGGCGCAGGCCGCCACCGAGCGGCAGTGGCGGCGGCTGTCGCTGCTCGGCGGGCACTTCCTGGACATGGTGGCCGGGCTGCCCACGCTGCGCGCGTTCGGCCGGGCCCGGGCCCAGGTCGACGTGGTGCGCCGGATGGCCGACGGCCACCGCCAGGCCACCATGAAGACGCTGCGCATCGCGTTCCTGTCCGCGCTGGTGCTGGAGCTGGTCGCCACGCTCTCCGTCGCGCTGGTCGCGGTGCCGGTCGGCATCCGGCTGCTCGGCGGCGGGATCACACTCTCCACCGCGCTGCTCGTGCTGCTGCTCACCCCGGAGGCGTACCTGCCGTTGCGGGCGGCCGGCAGCCGGTTCCACGCCAGCATGGAGGGGCTCACCGCGCTGGACGAGGCGCTCACGCTCTCCGCGACCGACGCGCCGATCGAACCCACCGCCGCCGGGCGCGCGGCCCCGGACGGCCGCGGCGAGATCCGCTTCGAGGGCGTGACCGTCGCGTACGACCGGACGACCGCGCTGCGCGACGTCACGCTGACCATCCGGCCCGGCGACCGGGTGGCCGTCATCGGGCCCAGCGGCGCGGGCAAGAGCACGCTGCTCAACCTGCTGCTCGGCTTCGTCCGCCCGACCAGCGGGCGGATCACCGTCGACGGCGCCGACCTGGCCGAGGTCGACCCGGACGCGTGGCGCCGCGAGCTGGCCTGGGTGCCGCAGCGGGCCCACCTGTTCGCCGGTTCGCTGGCCGACAACATCCGGCTCGGCGCGCCGGACACCCCGGACGACGTGCTGGCCGCCGCGGTGACCGACGCGGCGCTGGACGAGGTGGTCGACGCGCTGCCCGACGGGCTCGACACCCGGCTCGGCGAGCGCGGCCACGGCCTGTCCAGCGGGCAGCGGCAACGCGTCGCGCTGGCCCGGGCGTTCCTCCGGGACGCGCCGGTGGTGCTGCTCGACGAACCGACCGCCCGGCTGGACAGCGCCAGCGAGGCGGTGGTCCTGAGCGCCACCCGGCGGCTGGTCGCCGGCCGGACCGCGCTGCTGGTCGCGCACCGGCCCGCACTGCTGGCCGACGCCGACCGGATCCTGCGCGTCGAGGACGGCCGGGTCACCGAACTCCGCCCGACGACCACCGGCCCGGCGGTGACCCGGTGAGCGCCGGCGACGGCGTGACGCCGGTGGGGCGCGTGCCCGCCGGGCCGACCTCGGTCGCGGCGGAGCCGTCCGGGGCGCCGGAACCGCCGGCGCCCACCCGCCCGGACGCGGAGCGGGTCGTGCTGCGTCTGGCCCGGCCCTACCTGGGCCGCCTGCTCGGGGCCGGGCTGCTCGCCGCGGCGACCGAGTTCGCCGGGCTCGCGCTCATGGCGACCGCGACCTGGCTGCTGATGAGCGCCGCCGGTCGGCCGCCGCTGGACCGGCTGACCGTGGCCATCGTCGCGGTGCGGGCGCTCGCGGTCGGCCGGGGCGTGTTCCGCTACACCGAACGGCTCGCCGGGCACGACGCCGTGCTGCGCATGATCACCGACGTCCGGGCCCGGGTCTTCGCCGCGCTCGCCGCCCGGCGCGAGGGCGTCGACCGGCGCACCGGTGACGCGCTGAGCCGGCTGGTCTCCGACGTGGAGGCGGCCCAGGACCTGCTGCTGCGCGTGCTCGTGCCGGGATCGGCGGCGGCCCTGGTCAGCCTGCTCGCGATCGGGGGCGCGGCACTCATCTCGCCGCCGGCCGCCGGCATGCTCGCGATGGGCCTGCTGGTCGCCGGCGTGGCACTGCCCGCGCTGGCCACCCGGCTCACCCGCCGGGCCGCCGACGAGGTGGCCCCGCTGCGCGGCGCGCTCGCGGTCGACGCGGTCGACCTCACCCACGGCGCCGCCGACCTGGCCGCCTTCGGCGCGACCGACGCCGCCCTGGCCGCCGCCGAGGGGCGGGCCGGGCGACTGGCCCGGCTGGAGCGCCGGCTCGCCGCCGTCGGCTTCGCGGTGGACGCGACCGGCGTGCTGGTGGGCGGCCTCACCGCCGCCGCGGTGGTGGTCGTGGCACTGCGCGCGGGCGTGGGCGGGGTGCTGGTCGGCGTCCTCGCCGTCGGCACGCTGGCCGCCGTCGAGGTGGCGCTCGCCCTGGTCGCGGCGGCCCGGCAACGCACCCAGCTCCGGGCCGGGCTGGCCCGCGTCGCCGACCTGCTCACCGAACCGGCCGTGACGGAACCGGTCGACGTCACGGGACCGGTCGGCGTCACGGAACCGGTCGGCGCGGCGGGGCCCGTCACCGGCGGCCACGACGTGCGGTTCGAGGACGTGACGGTCCGCTACCGGGCCGGAGCCGCACCGGCCCTGGCCGGGTTCGACCTCGACCTGCCGGCCGGCCGCCGGGTGGCCGTGGTCGGCCCGAGCGGCGCCGGCAAGAGCACGCTGGCCGCCGCGCTCACCGGCGCGGTACGCCCCGCCGCCGGCCGGGTCACCGTCGGCGACGTACCGGTGTCCGAGCACCCGGCCGACCGGCTTCCCCGGATCGTCGGCGGCCTGCTCGCCGAGGCGTACGTCTTCCACGCGACGGTGCGGGAGAACCTGCTTCTCGGCCGCCCCGACGCCGGCGAGGCGGACCTGACCGCCGCGGCCCGCGCCGCCGGGCTGCTCGACTGGGTACGCGACCAGCCCGAGGGCTGGGACACCGTGGTCGGCGAGCAGGGCGGGCAGCTCTCCGGCGGCCAGCGGCAGCGACTGGCGCTGGCCCGGGCACTGCTCGCCGCGCCGCCGGTGCTGGTGCTCGACGAGCCGACCGAGGGGCTCGACCCGGCGGCGGCCGACGCGGTGCTCGACTCCGCGCTGGCCGCCACCCCCGCCGGGCACTCGGTGCTGCTGATCAGCCACCGGCTCAGTGGCCTGGCCGGGTTGGACGAGATCCTGGTGCTGGAGGGTGGCCGGGTGGTGCAGCGCGGCCGGCACGAGGAACTGGTGGCGCGCCCGGGCTGGTACCGGGAGCAGTGGCTGCGCCAGGAGGCGGCCGAGCGCGGCTACCTCGCGCTCGCCCCCTGACGCGTTCCGGGGTTTTCCCCGACGCCACCCGCGCCCGCCGGTGGCAGGCTGGTGCCATGCGGGTGGATCAGGGGGCAGGGGTCGAGGGCCGGCTGCGCGAGTTGTCCGGGCGGCTGCACGGGCCGACCCGGCTCAAGGCCGACCTGCTGACCGAGGCGCGGCACGCGCTGGAGGACGCCGTCGAGGCGTACCGGGAGGGGGGTCTGCCGCGGGCGGAGGCCGAGCGGCGGGCGGTGGCCGAGTTCGGCAGCGCCGCCCAGCTCGTGCCCGGCTACCAGGCCGAGCTGGCCGCCGGGGCGCTGCGCGGGTTGGCCCTGCGCACGCTGGCGGTGGCGGTGGTGCTCATGTCCGCCGGCGACCTGACCTGGCGGGGGTCGAGCTGGAGCGCCGGGCCCCGGCCGCCGTCGGGCTACCTGCTGCTCTCCGCCGCGTTGAACGGCATCTGGGCGGTGGTCGCCGGGCTGGCCCTGCTGGGGCTGCTGCTCGGCGCGCTGGCCGCCCGGCGGGGCTCGCCGCGGCTGGTCCGGTCGGCCCGCGCGGTCGGCTTCGGGCTGACCGGTGGGCTGCTGCTCGGCGCGCTCGCCGGGGGCGCCCTGTTCGGCTGGTCGGTGCGCCTCTGGGACGCCGCGCTGACCTGGCCCCCGATGATCGTCGGCGCGGTGGTGGTCTCGGCCGCCTGGTTCGCCCTGGCCCGGGCGGCGCGGTGGTGGCTGCTCAGCAACCGCGTCCCGCGGCCGGCCGGGTGACCCCGGTCAGGCCGGCGCGGTCGGCGGCTCGTCGGCGCCGAGGAACCGGCCGACGGTGGCGCTGAACTCGCGCCAGCCCGCGCGTTCCCCGGCGAGCGCCCGGCCGCCGGCATCGGTGAGCTGGTAGGTGCGTCGTTCCCGGCCGTTGACGGTGCTCCACGTGCTGTCCACCAGCCCGGCCCGCTCCAGTCGGCGCAGCGCCGGATAGATCGTGCCGGTGGGCAGGTCGAGGGTGCCTCCGCTGCGGGCCCGCAGCGCCTCGATGATCGCGTAGCCGTGCAGGGAGCCCCGCTCCAGCACGGCCAGCAGCAGCGCGTCCAGGTGTCCGTGCAGCGCCTGCGCCTTCATGTGTAGCGAGCCTACTTGTCAGGCGCGCGGGACGCCACCGGGGTGCGGCTCCCGGTCGGAACCGGTCGCCCACTAGGGTATGTGCGCAGAGTCACTCGGCGGCGCGACGCCGTCGGGTGGGCAACCGAACGCACACGGAGGTCAGCGTGGCCCGCCAGTCGCCCCAACGGCCCGACGCCGACGAGCCCGAGCTCGACGAGACCGACGCGTCGGCCGCAGCAGACGAGGTCGAGGTCGACCGCCCGGCGGCGGACCGCACGCTCTGGGACGAGGTGCGGATCGACCCGGTGGAGATCGCCCTTCCCGCCGGCACCGGCTTCACGCTCCGGGCCTACCGGACGGCGCGCGAGCTGACCCCGACCGACGTCGCCGAGCGCGACGAGGACGACCCGTTCCTGGCCCGCCGTCAGGTCGTCGAGACCGAGGAGGACGAGGAGGTGGTGATCCTCGACGAGGAGTTCGCCGCCCTCTCCGCCGAGAAGGACGACGAGGACGAGGAGAAGGACGGCGGCCGCGCCGGGGGACGTCGCCGGGGCAAGACCGGCGACGCCGGGGCCGAGACGGACGACGACGAGGCCGAGGAGGCCGAGGCCGAGGACGACGAGGACGACGCGGGCGACGAGGAGGTGCCGGTCTTCCTCAGCCACAAGGGCCGGCTGCTGCTGTTCAAGACCCCCGAGTCGCTTGTCACTTTCATCCGTTCCGGTGCGCCCAACGACCTGTCCCAACTGGACAGCTGGAATGAACTGTCCGAACGGCTGGAACCGGCCGACATCGCCCCGCTGGACGAGGACACCTACGAACTCGACCTGGTGGTGGAGAACCTTCGCGGCGGTCACGACGCCTGGGATCCCGCGCTGCTGATCGAAGCCGGTGAGATCGCCCGTGACCTGTCGTACGCCCTGCGGCTACCGGCCGTGCTCGACATGCTCTCCGCCGGCTCCAGCCTGGACGATCTGGACGAGGCGCTGCGCGCTTCTGTCAATGGCGGAATCGGTGGTTTCCTGGGTCGGCGCCGGCTGAAGAAAATCGGGGCACAAACCGCAAGTTTGGGTTGGCGCACCATTGTCGGCAAGATCTCTGCTGTTGTGGACTGGCGCGACTGACCCGGAGCGGGGAGCATCAGTCTCTGGCAGAACAAGACCTGTGTCCCGGGAGGAGGACGACGCCGTGGCGCTCGTGCGCGTGTACTGCGGTCTGGCCTCGGCAGATCCGGCCGACCGAACGGCTTCGGCCGGAACGACGCTGACGTCCGCTGTGGTCGACGACGCAGGCCGTCTGCTGCACGTCTGTGAGATCGGTGACGAGCCCGCCGGCTACGCCCGGCTGGTCGCGCTGCTGGTGGAGCGGTCCGGTGGGCCGAGTGGGGTGGCGATCGCCGCCGACTCCGACGACCACACCGTCACCTCGCTGCTCAGTGCCGCCGGCCGGCCGCTGGCGATCGCCGACGACGACTCGGTCGACGACTTCGCCGAGCGCTTCGCCGACGACGACTCCCTCGAGGAGATGCAGTCCTCCCCGGTCGAGCGCCGGGCGGTCGGGCTGGCCCGGGCCCTGCAGGCGGGCGCGCTGTCCGCGGTGACCCTCCCGGCGCCGCGCGACCTCGCCGGCTACAAGCAGGTTCTGGCCGCGCACGCGGCACTGGCCAGCGGGCGGCACTCGGCCGCGGTGACGCTGCGCGAGGTCCTCCGCGAGCTCTATCCGGCGGCGCTGCGCGCGTACCCGGATCCCGCCGAGCCGGTCGCCCTGGCCGTGCTCGACGCGCTGCCCGAGCCGGGCATGCTGACCGGCGCGTCCGGTCGCGGCCGCGACGCCGGCGTGGCCGCCGACGCGGTGACTGCGCAGCTGGCCGCCGACGGCCTGGCCGACGCCGACCGGATCGACGAGGCCGTGACCGCGCTGCGCGTCGCCATCTCCGAGACGCCCCGGCGGGCCACTGTCAACCGATCGCTCACCGCCGCCGTCGCCGAGACGGTGCGACAGGCCGTCGCGTCGGTCCGGGCCTGCGACGCCGGCTGCGACGCGCTGGTGGGTGCGCTGGCCGAGCGGGCCGCCCCCGCGCCGGTGGCCGGCCGCCGGGCCGCCGCCCGCCGGGGCGAGCAGGTGGACGAACTGACCCCGACCGTGTCGACCGGGCTGCGTCCGGTGCGCCCGGCCGAACCTGAGCCGACCGTCGAGCACGCCCTCCGGCGGGTCCGCCCCGAGCCGGCCCCCGACACCGTCGAGCCGGGTGGTCGCCGAGCCCGCCCCGAGCCCGTGCCCGGTGGCCGGCGCAGCCGCCCGGAGCCCGTCTCCGGTCCGGCCGCACCGCCGTCGCCCCGACCGCTCGGCCCGCCGCCGGTCGCGCCCGCGCCGGTGGCTCCGCCGCCGGTCGCACCGACCCCGGTCGCCCCGGCGGCGGCGCTGGGTCGGCCGATGTCGGCTCCCCCGAGCCGCCCCGAGCCGACCGGCGCACCCCTGCCGTCGCGGGTGGACGGTCCGACGAACCGACCGATCTCCGCTCCGCCCCCGCCGCCGCCCGGCATCACGCCGATCGCCCCGTCCCAGCGCGGCGCCGTGCCGCCCGCCGACGCCGGCGAGCCGTTCCGCCCGACGCTGACCACCGCCGCGATCAACAAGGCGCGGGCCGAGCGCCAGCGCACGGTGATCCCGCCGCGCCCCAAGACCAACCAGGAGCCGCCGACCGGCGGGTTCAGCGCCACCGACCTGAGCGTTCCGGTGCCGAGCCCGCGCCCCTCCGCGCCGGAACCCGCCCCGCCGGGCTCCCGCGCCAACTGGCCGCTGGTCAACACTGGCGACGACCAGAACGACCGGGAGCGGGAGGCACCCGCCTACCCGTACGGGCGGAGCGTGGACGCGCCGAGCGACCCGGGACGGGTCACCCCGCCGTGGCTCGCCGACGACCTGCCCCAGGAGCCGCCGATGCTGCGCCTGGTGGAGCCGCCGCCGCTCGCCGACCGGGCGCTGCGCAACGAGCTGGACCAGCCGACCGACCCGGGCCTCGACACGCCCCCGCTGCGGCTGGTCGACCCGGCCGACGCCGCGCGTCGGGCACCCCGCGCCGAGCTGCCCCCGCCGTTGGAGCGGCGTCCCGCGCCCAAGGAGCACCGGCCGCCGCCGGTGTCGGACGAGGGCGACGGTGACCTGCTGATCTTCGCGCAGGCCAAGTCGGCCTGGTTCGTCGGGCACGGCGACGAGGCGGACCTGGAGTGGTCGAGCACCGCGGACACCGGGTGGCAGGCCGCCGAGCAGGCCGCCCGCCCGTCGGTGGGCTCGGAGACCAAGGCGGGCCTGCCGAAGCGGGTCCCCCAGGCCAACCTGGTGCCGGGCTCGCCGCTGCGCGAGGAGCGTCCACTGCGGATCGTCCGCAACGCGGCCAGCCTCGCCGAGAACACCACGGGCTACTTCCGGGGTTGGCGTCGCGGTCAGGAGATCGGTGGCTTCGCGGTCGGCGGTCGGCCGGGCCGCGAGGCGGCCGGCGGCTGGGACTTCAGCCGGGACACCGGCGACCGCGACGACGAGCGGGAATACGAATACCGCTCAGCGGGATACCGGTCCTGACCACCACGCCTCGGCGTGTTCCTACCCACACCCGGACGATTTGACGCCGGGTCCGGCCGGCCGGGAACATACCCGGCGGACCAGCGGCGGCGCCTGTTCGCCGGGGTGGGAAGGCGACTCCATTGGCGACACCGGCATTCGACTCCACCGTGCTCACCCGTCGGGGCGTTCTCGCCGCCGCGGCCGGCAGCCTGCTGCTGGCCGGCTGCGGGCCGCAGGGGCAGCGCCCGGGTGACGGCGGGACCAGCAGCGCACCGGGCGACCAGGACCTGTTCGCCGGCGCGAGCCTGGAGCTGAGCGGACGCGGCGCGACGCTCGGCGTGTTCCAACGCCGGGCGCTGGAGATCACGGCGGAGTCGCTGAACCGGACCGGCATCCAGGTCGGCACCCTGCTCCGGTCGATCCGGTTGGACATCCGGGACAACGGCGGCAGCCCGGAGGTCGCCGCCCGACAGGCCGCCGAGCTGACGCGCGCCGGAGCGCAGGCACTGGTCGGTGGCGTTCTCGGTGAGACCGCCGCGGCCCTCGCGGCGGCGGCCCAGCGGCTCAAGACGCCCTACCTGTCCCTGGGCTACGGGGACCGCATCGTGCTCCCGCTCCAGGAGCGTACGTTCAGCTTTAAGCTCACCCCGGACGGCACCGACATGGCCCGCCGGCTGGCGGACCTGCTCGAATCACAGCGGATCCGCCGGGTGGTCCTGCTCGCGGCGGACGGACCCCACGGCGACTCGGGCGTGCGGGCGGTGCGGGACGCGCTCGACAACAGCAGGGTGGACCTGGTCCGGACGGTACGGCTGCCGGAGACCGGACGGAACTTCCGGTCCGCCGCCGAGCGCGCCGCCGCCGGCGAGCCGGACGGGGTCATCGTCTGGGGCACCGCGCCCGACTCCGGTGACGCGGCGCGGGAGCTGCGGCGCGCCGGTCACCGCGGCCCGCTCTTCTTCGACGCCGGGGCGGTCGCCGACGACACCGTGAGCGGCGCCAACGCGACAGCGGTGGAGGGGGCGTACGCCGTGCACCCGGCGTGCCTGGGCGGCTCCCCCCTGACCGCCACCAGCACCGCGCAGGTGGCCCGCCAGGACTTCGACCGGCGTTACACCCAGCGGCACGGCACCTCGGTCGCCTTCGCCCCGTACGCGTCGGACGCGCTCCAACTCCTGGCCGCGTCGGCGCGGAAGGCGACGAGCCTCGACCGGGGCCGGTTGCGGGCGTTCCTCCAGACCCAGATGGCCGAGGGCATCGCCGGCGGCTACGCCTTCACCGAGGGCCGGCACGGTGGCATGGAGGCCGACTCGCTCGGCGTCTACCTGGTCTCCCAGGGCAGCTGGACCCGGTACGCCTGACCGTCGTCCGGTGACCGTCCCGCGGGGCGGTCACCGGGCGACCGCGTACCGCATTCGACCACGGACGGCAGGAAGCGCCCGGTGGCCCATGGCCGCCGGGCGCTTCCGCGTGTCGGTCAGGCGGGCGCGACGGCCCGCGAGCGCCGCATGGTGAGCACGTACTCGACCAGCGAGATCAGCACGTGCTTCGTCGACTCCCGGTTACGGGCGTCGCACGGCACCACCGGCACGTCGCGGGAGATCGCGAGCGCGTCCCGCACGTCCTGCGGATCGTGGTACTGCATGCCGTCGAAGCAGTTGATGGCGATCAGGTACGGCAACCGCCGGTGCTCGAAGAAGTCGATCGCGGCGAAGCAGTCGGCGAGTCGACGGGTGTCGACCAGCACCACCGCGCCGATCGCGCCCCGGACCAACTCGTCCCACATGAACCAGAACCGCGTCTGACCCGGCGTACCGAAGAGGTACAGGATCAGGTCACGGTCGATCGAGATACGACCGAAGTCCATCGCCACCGTGGTCGTCGTCTTGCCCGGCACCTGCCGGGTGTCGTCGACGCCCACGCCGGCGGAGGTCATGATCGCCTCGGTGGTCAGCGGCGTGATCTCCGAGACCGAACCGACCAGCGTCGTCTTGCCGACGCCGAATCCACCGGCGATAACGATCTTCGCCGACGTCACGCGCCCGCTCGGGACCGGCGGCCGGTGCGACATGTCAGAGCCTGCGAAGTCCACTCAGCACCCTCTCCAGCAGTTCAGTGCCCACCGCGTCGTCAGAGTCGTCCAGAATGGTCGGCTCGTGGACCGCGACCAGGCCGTCCGTCGCCATGTCGGCGATGAGCACCCGGGCCACGCCGAGCGGAAGCTGCATCCGCGCCGCGATCTCGGCAAGCGACTGCACGCGTCCGTCACACAACGCGGCTATGTACTGGTGTTCACGACCGTGGCCACCACCATTGCCAGTGGCAACCGCTCGGCCGCGCACCGTCGTCTCGACGAGCGCCTCCAGGGCGATGTCGAGCCGGGGACGGGTACGACCACGGGTAACGGCGTACGGCCGGACCAACGCTCCCGTCGGCTCGTCACGATCCGCCATGTCGCCGCTCACCTCCCTCGCACCCGGCACCGGCTCGCCCCGGTGGCATCCGTCGCTGTCGTAGTTGTTCCCGCTCCTGACCCACCGGCCAGCGCGTCATTCAGCCCATCATCCCCACAGCCGTACGCGGCTGCGGCGTCAGGGCGTCGCCCACCCGGTCCACGAGCAGGGCCATCTCGTACCCGACCTGACCAACGTCGCAGCTACGCGCCGCGAGCACCGCGAACGACGAGCCGTCCGAGATGGACATCAGGAACAGGAAGCCGTTGTCCATCTCGACGACTGTCTGCAGCACCGCTCCGCCCTCGAAGCAGCGCGCCGCGCCCTGGGTCAGGCTGACCAGGCCGGACGCGATCGCCGCGAGCTGGTCGGCGCGGTCCCGCGGGAGGTCACGGGACGAGGCGAGAAGCAGGCCGTCGGCCGAGACCGCGACCGCGTGCGCCACACCGGGCACCCGGTCGGCGAAGTTGGCGAGCAGCCATCCGAGATCCTGCGTAGTAGTCATCCTTGTTGCTCCTTCTGCCCGCTCCCGGCCACCGGGCCTGAGCCAGACTGCGAGGACTGCTGCCCGCCCGGAGTGCCCTCCGGGCCGGTCGTGTTGCTGTCGGTCGTGTTCCGCCCCCGCTGCACGCCCCGATGGTAGGCCGAGAGCAGACCGCGGACACCCTCCGGCGTCCGCCGCTGCGACGACGGCGACGGCTTGTCGATGCTGCCCGGCACGAGCTGCGCCATCGGCGTCCGCTTCGGCAGACCCTTCTGCGTGGTCTCCTCCACCGGCACCTCGGTGGCGGCCGAGGCGGCCCGCCAACCGTCGTCGGCCGCGGTCTGCCACGGCGAGGGCTGCTGCGGCGACGCCGGCTGCCGGGTGGGCAGCCCACCGGCGTACGCCGGACGGGCGTTGCCGTTCGCCGTGCCGTTGTCACGCGGGGCTCCGCCGGCCGTCGGAGTGTGTGCCATCGGTGTGTTACCTGTCGTTGCGGGTGTGGTCTGCGGCACGGCCCGGCCGGCGGTGTCCACCTTGGCGAACTGCTGGGTCGCGGCGCCGTTGGCCGGCCCGGCCGGGGCCGCCGCCTCCTCGTTGGGCCCGGGCCGGCGGGTGCGGAACCAGGCCGACTCGAGCTCCCGGAAGATCGGCAGCTCCATCGTCTCGTCCGCGTACCGCTGACGGTTGCCGGGCTGCTGCGGCGCGGCCTGGCGCGGTGCGGGGGCCGACGCCGGTTGGGCGGCCGCCGGCTGAGGGGCCGCCGGCGGGGTGGCGGGCTGCTGCGGCGCCATCGACGGCGTCTCCGTACGCGGGACCCGCGGCAACTCCGTGGTCATGTCCATGCCGGCGGGCAGCCGCTCCGGCATGGCGGGGGCCGGCGCCGGGGTCGCCGGGGCGACCGGCGGCCAGACCGGCGGGGCGCCCACGTGCGGAGCGGACGTCGACGGGACCGGACGCGACGGCAACTGGTCGGTCGGCGGGGCGGAGACCGGGTAGCCCGCGGTCGGCTGGCCGGAGACCGGCGCGGCCGAGACGGGGTGACCCGAGACCGGGTAGCCGGAGACCGGCGCGGCCGACACCGGACGGCCCTGGTACGGGTCGCCGGAGACCGGGTGACCGGAGACCGGAGCGGCCGAGACGGGACGGCCCGGGTACGGGTTGTTCGCGTACGGGTTGCCCGAGACCGGCGCGCCGGAGACCGGCGGCAGCGGCGGGGCCGACACCGGTGGGACCGGCGGGGCCGACACCGGCGGCGGGTTGTAGGGCCGCGCCTCCGGGCTGCTGGGCAGCTGCCGCGGGATGGCCGGCTGCTGACCGGTCGTGGCCGGGTCGCCCTCGGCCGGGTTGCGCCGCTGGGGCAGCGGGTCGACCGGCTGGCCGTTGGCGGCCCGCGGGGCGTAGCCGTCGCCGCCACCGGCGTTGGCGCCGGTGAGGTCGGACCAGGCCGGCATGGCACGACCGCCGCCGGCGTTGGCCGGGGTGCCGGAGCCGTTGCGGTGGCCCGGGTCGAAGGAACGCCCGCCGAGCGTGACCTGGTTGCCGGAGGCGCCGGGGTGCGGCGCGGGGGGCGGGGTGTGCGGGCCGTTGCCGAGCGCGGCCAGGGCGCCGAAGGCCGGCGTGGGGCCGCCCTGCTGCGGGCCGGCGGCGGGCAGCGCCGGGGCCGGCATCCCACGACCGGCGAGGGCGCGCGGCACCAGGACCGAGGTGGGCATCGTGACGTCGGCGACGGTGCCCCGGTCGGCGGCGGGCCGCAGCTCGACCTTGACGCCGTGCCGGGACGCCAGCCGGGCGACCACGACCAGGCCCATCATCCGGGAGACCGCCACGTCCACCTGCGGCGGCGTGGCGAGCCGCTCGTTCAGGTCGCGCAGCTGCTCGGAGCTGATCCCGATGCCGCGGTCCTCCACGTAGAGCGAGGCGCGGTCGCCGACCCGACGGGCCTCGACCATGACGCTCGAGTCCGGCGGCGAGAAGGCGGTGGCGTTGTCGAACAGCTCGGCGACCAGGTGCACCAGGTCGTTGACCGCGTGCGCGGCGACCTCGATGTCGCGGTCGATGACCCCGAACTCGATCCGGGTGTAGTGCTCGACCTCGGACTGGGCGGCGCGGAGCACGTCGATCAGGGCGGCCGGCTCGCGCTGCACACGGGTGGAGTCCGCACCGGCGAGGACCAGCAGGTTCTCGTCGTTGCGGCGCATCCGGGTGGCCAGGTGGTCGAGCTGGAACAGCTCGGCCAGCCGGTCCGGGTCCTCTTCGCCGCGCTCCAGCCGGTCGAGGTGGCCGATCAGCCGGTCGACCAGGATCTGCGAGCGGCGGGCCAGGTTGACGAACATGGTCGCGACGGAGGCGCGCAGGGCGGCCTGCTCGGCCGCGGTGCGGACCGCCTCCAGGTGGACGGCGTTGAACGCCTCGGTCACCTGACCGAACTCGTCCTTGCTGCGGACCGGCAGCGGTTCGGCGATCTGGTTGGCCAGCTGCACCGGGGAGAGCTGACCGGTCACCTGCGGGTCGCGCAGCCGGGCCACCGCCTGCGGCAGGCCGTACTGGGCCACCGAGAGGGCACCCTGACGCAGGTCGCGCAGCGAGCGGGCCATCGACCGGGCGACCAGGTAGGCGAAGAGGATGGCCAGCAGCAGCATGGTGAGCAGCAGGCCGGTCTCGAGGAACACCTGGCGCTGCGTGTCCGACCGCAGCTCGTCGGCCTGCCGGACCACGTTGCCGTCGAGCCGGGACTCGACCGTGCGGATCAGCTTGGCGTTGCCGACCATCGCCTGGTCCCACTGGTCCGGCCCGAACGGCGCGTTCTTCATCGAGCCGCTGTTGTTCGCCGACATGAAGCCGGTGAGGTTGTCGGCCTTACGCAGGTCGGGTCCCTCGACCGTCTGGTCGAAGAACTCGGCGTCGGCCGGGGTGGCCACCGACCGGAACGTCGCGAGGGCCTGCGCCTGGGCGGTGCCGCTGGCGATGAACTGCTCGCGCAGCGCGGGGCTGTACTGCCCCTGGGTGAGTGCCTGGTGCACGACCACCCGGCGCTGGGCCAGGTATTCCTTCTGCCGGGCGACCGCGGCGGCGGCGCGCATCCGGTCGCTCAGGTCGTTGTCACCGGCGAGCTGGGTGGCCGAGTCACGGATCGAGAGCAGATCGTTGATCAGGCGCTCGTACGCCTTCTCCGCCTCGTCGATCTTGAGCTTGCCGTTCAGCACCTGGCTGCGGGTGGCCGGCAGGTCCTTGAGCTGGTCGTCGATCTCGTCCAGCCGGGCCTCGAAGTTGCGCGGCAGGTCGTCGATCTCGCCCCGCTGGCGCAGGTAGGGGCCCTTGGCCTGGTCCACCCGCTGGTTGGCCCGGTTGTAGGCCTCCTGGTACTGCGCCCGGGTCTGGAGTTCCTTCGCTCCGAGGAAGAGCACCGAACCGACCCGCTCGTCCTGCATCGTGTCGGCCAGGTCACCCGAGTAGCCGATCAGGCTGGCGAGGTCGCCGGCCCGGTTGGCATTGTTGAGCGTCTCCAGGTGGTCGACCAGACCGCTGGTGCCCACCACGACCGTGGCGATGGTCGGCACGATCATGATCAGACCGAGCTTGGACCAGATCGGCATGTCGCGCAGCCGACTCGCCGGCCGGCGCAGCCGCGACAGGAAGGAACCCGCCGTCGTTGGCCGTTTGCTCACGTCACCGCCCTCGCAAAACCGCGTCCGACGTCACCTGAGGGCAACGCCGAGCGACCGACCCGGCGGGTCGGACCTCCGAGATTCCATCACGCCGCCTCCCAAAGAGAAAGCCCAGGTTGTCCCTCGCCGGAGGTGTGATGAGATGTTGATGCAATTTGATAGCAATCCGTCTGGCCGGAGTCACTGAAGGTAATGGAACACCCGCATCGCGTCGTCCTGCTCGCCGGGCCCTCCGGCTCGGGAAAGTCGTACATAGCCCAGCGAACCGGACTTCCGGTGCTGTGTCTGGACGACTTCTACAAGGACGGCGATGACCCTACGTGTCCACGCCGAAACGGACAGGTGGACTGGGAGTCCCCCTTGTCCTGGGACGCGGGCACGGCGGTGGAAACCATTGCCCGACTGGCCCGGGAGGGCAAGGCCGAAGTGCCGGTTTATGCGATCGGCGCGGACCGGCGGGTGGCCACCCGGCCATTCGACGTCGACGGATCGCCAATTTTCGTCGCCGAAGGGATCTTCGCCGCCGAGATCGTCGCCGAGTGCCGGCGCCGGGGGCTGCTCGCCGGGGCGTACGCGCTGCGGCGCCCGCGAGGCGCGACCTTCCTGCGCCGGCTCGCCCGCGATCTCGCCGAGCAGCGCAAAGCCCCCCGCGTGCTGGTCCGGCGCGGGATCACGCTGCTGCGGACCGAGCCGGCCGTGCTGCGCCGGCAGACCGGCCTGGGCGCCGAGGCCGCCCGCGCCCGGCAGGTGCTGCGCGGGGTGGCCGCCCTGCTCGCCGGCCACCCGCGCCGCCGGTGATCAGCCGATCAGCTTGGCGTACGCCGGCTTGATCACCTCGTCGATGATCCGCAGCCGCTCGTCGAACGGGATGAACGCGCTCTTCATCGCGTTGATGGTGAACCACTGGAGTTCCTTCCAGCCGTAGCCGAAGGCGTCCACCAGCAGCGCCATCTCCCGCGACATCGAGGTGCCGCTCATCAGCCGGTTGTCGGTGTTCACCGTCACCCGGAAGCGCAGGTCGCGCAGCAGCCCGATCGGGTGGTCGGCGATCGACGCCGCCGCACCGGTCTGCACGTTCGACGACGGGCACAGCTCCAGCGGGATCCGCTTGTCCCGCACGTACGCCGCCAGCCGGCCCAGCACCGGCGGGTTGCCGGGGGTGATGTCGTCCACGATGCGCACGCCGTGGCCCAGCCGGTCCGCCCCGCACCACTGGATCGCCTGCCAGATCGACGGCAGGCCGAACGCCTCGCCGGCGTGGATGGTGAAGTGGAAGTTCTCCCGCTGGAGGTACTCGAACGCGTCCAGGTGCCGGGTGGGCGGGAAGCCGGCCTCGGCGCCGGCGATGTCGAAGCCGACCACCCCGGTGTCGCGGTGCCGCACCGCCAGCTCGGCGATCTCCTGCGAGCGGGCCGCGTGCCGCATCGCGGTGAGCAGCGTGCCGATCCGGATCGGCGTGCCCGCCTCGGCGGCCAGCGCGCTGCCCTCCCGGAACCCGGTGACCACCGCGTCGACCACCTCGTCGAGGGTGAGGTTCTGCTCCAGGTGCTGCTCGGGCGCGAACCGCACCTCGGCGTAGACGACGCCGTCGGCGGCCAGGTCCAGCGCGCACTCCCGGGCGACCCGACGCAGCGCGGGCGCGGTCTGCATGACCGCGACGGTGTGTGCGAACGTCTCCAGGTAGCGCTCCAGCGAGCCGGAGTTCGCCGCCTCGGAGAACCAGCGTCCCAGCGCCTCCGGGTCGGTGGTGGGCAGTTCGTGGCCGGCCTCGGCGGCCAGCTCGACGATCGTCGCGGGCCGCAGGCCGCCGTCGAGGTGATCGTGCAGCAGCGCCTTGGGGACCTTGACGATGTCCTCGTACGAGATTGCGACCATGCTCAGACCCTAGTCACCGGCGGTGCCGGTCCGGCACCGGACCGGCTTCAGGGACGCCAGCCGTAGACCCGTTCGACGGTCAGGCGCAGGACCAGGCGGCCGTCGGCCACCATGGCGGCCCGGTAGTCCGCCCAGTCCGGGTGCTCGCCGCGGATCCGCCGGTAGACCTCGACCAACTCGTCGACCGTCGCGTCGTCGGTCGCGGCGGCCGGCGGGGTGAGCGTCACCGTGCCCTCGGCCACCGCGTACGCCCCGCCGTCGGCGGTGGTCACGTGGAAGCTGGCCCGGGGGTCCCGGCGCAGGTTGCGCACCTTCGCCCGGTCGGCCGTGGTGGAGCAACGGATCAGGCCCGGCTCGGCCAGATAGTCGAGGTTGGACAGCTGCGGGCGTCCGTCCCGGCGGAGGGTGGCCAGCACCCCGCGCCCGTGCTCGCCGAACAGCTCCCAGAGCCGGGCGCTCATGCGGTCACCCGCAGCGGCGCGAGCGCGGCGGCCAGCCGGACGAGCCGGTCGAGCATCAGCGCGGCGGCCTCGTCCCGGCCCGGGTCGGCGCGCAGCTCACCTGACTCGTCCAGCGCCTGCCGCAGGAAGACGACCACCGCGTCGTTGACCGGCGTCATGTTCAAGGTCGTCACCACCTGCTTGATCATCTGCACCGCGCGCAGGCCCCCGGAGGTCATCCCGTAGCTGACGAAGCCCACCGGCTTGTGCTGCCACTCGTGGTAGAGGTAGTCGATCGCGTTCTTGAGCGGCGCGCTGAAGCCGTGGTTGTACTCCGGCATCACCAGGACGAAGGCGTCCGCGGCATCGGTGGTGGCGCTCCACGTACGGGTGTGCTCGTGCAGGTAGACCCGCTCCGACGGATGGTGCGGCTCGTCGTGGAAGGGCAGTCCGACCTCGGCCAGGTCGACGAGGCGCACCTCGTCGAAGCCGCCGTGGCGGACGGCGGCGGCGGTGAACCAGTCACCGATGCGGCGTCCGACCCGACCGGGGCGGGTGCTGGCGACGATCACGTTCAGGCGGGGCATGGTGGGGTCACTCCTGTCGGGATGGCGGCCGGGGCCGGCACGGTGAGTCGGGGAACGAGCCAGGCGACGATCGGACCGATGCCGACCGCGTAGAGCAGGGTGCCGGGACCGACGGCCCCGCCGAGCAGCCAACCGACCGCCAGCACGGTCACCTCGATCAGGGTGCGTACCGGGCCGAGCGGGAGGCCGCGGGCGGCCAGGCCGGTCATCAGCCCGTCGCGCGGACCGGGACCGAGGCGGGCGCCCAGGTAGAGCGCGGTGGCGAGACCGTTGAGCAGGATGCCCGCGACCAGCAGCCCGATCCGACCGGCGAGCGGGTCGAGCGGGGGGACCAGGGCCAGCGTCGCGTCGAGGGCCAGCCCGACCAGGGCGACGTTCGCCACCGTGCCGATGCCGGGGCGCTGCCGCAACGGGATCCACAGCAGCAGCACCAGCAGCGCCACGCCGTTGACCAGCAGGCCCATCGGCAGGCCGGTGCGGGCGGCGAGGCCCTGGTGCAGCACATCCCAGGACGCGAGGCCGAGGTCGGCGCGGACCATCAGCGCGACGCTGACGCCGAACAGGGTCAGGCCGGCGAGCAGCCGGACCACCCGGGCCGACATTTTCGTTGACATGTCATCAACCTAGGCGGCATGTTGGTGACATGTCAACCAACCGTTAGGATCGGGGCATGGACGAACCGCGCTGGCTCGACGAGCGGGAGGACCGCGCGTGGCGGGGCTACCGGCGGATGCGCCGGCTGCTCGACCTGGAGCTGGCCCGTGAGCTGATGCAGGACGCCGGCCTCTCCGAGCCGGACTACGACGTGCTGAGCGACCTCTCCGAGACCCCCGACCAGCGGATGCGGCTCAGCGAGCTGGCCGACCGGATGCTCTGGTCCCGCAGCCGGCTCTCCCACCACATCTCCCGGATGCAGCAACGCGGCCTGGTCGTCCGGGAGGAGTGCGCCACCGACGGGCGCGGCTCGGTGGTGACCCTCACCCCGGCCGGCCGGCGGGCCGTCGAGGCCGCCGCGCCGGGGCACGTGGCCGCCGTCCGCCGCCACCTGATCGACCTGCTCACCCCGGCCGAGCTGGCGGCGCTCGGCACACTCAGCCAGCGGGTGGTCGACCGTCTCGCCGGCCGACCCGGCGACGGCGCCGGTCGACGCGCGGAAGCGGCGGGCTGAGCCGTGGACCACCGGATCCTGGGCCGGCTGCGCTGCCCGGTCTGCGCCGAGCCGCTGGCCGAGGCCACCGCCGGCACCACCCGCGCGCTGCGTTGCCCGCGCGGGCACAGCTTCGACACCGCCCGGCAGGGCTACGTCAACCTGCTCGCCGGCCGCACCCCGCACAGCGGGGACAGCGCCGACATGGTCTCCGCCCGGTCCGACTTCCTCGCCGCCGGGCACTACGACACCGTCGCCACCGCGCTGGCCTCCGTCGCGACGCGCGTCGCGCCCGACGACCCGTACCCCCTGGTGGTGGACGCCGGCGCGGGGACCGGCCACTACCTCGCGGCGGTGCTGGCGGCGCTGCCGGACGCCCACGGCCTGGCGCTGGACGTCTCCAAGCCGGCGCTGCGCCGCGCGGCCCGGGCCCATCCGCGCGCGGCCGCCGCGTTGGCCGACACCTGGCAGCGGTTACCGCTGGCCGACCGGTCCGTGGCCGTGCTGCTGAACGTCTTCGCGCCGCGCAACGGTCCGGAGTTCCACCGGGTGCTCGACCCGGCCGGAGCGCTGCTGGTGGTCACCCCCGCCGTCGACCACCTGGCCGAGCTGGTCGACGCGCTCGACCTGCTCCGGGTGGACCCCGACAAGGCCGACCGGGTGGCCGGCAGCCTGGCCGGCCACTTCGCCGAGGAATCCGTCACCGAGCACCGGGCCCGGCTGGCGCTGACCCGCGCCGCGGTCACCACGCTGGTGGGGATGGGACCCAGCGCCTGGCACGCCGACCCGGGACGGCTCGCCGCCCGGGTCGCCGGGCTGCCCGAGCCGGCGCCGGTCACGCTCGCCGTCCGGCTGGGCGTGCACCGGCCGCGCTGACGCGACCCTCGACCTGATCCGCGTCCTGGTCGCCCCTGGACAGCGCGTGGCGGGCCCGGCCGAGAGCCGAGCCCGCCACGTCGGTTGCCGCGAGCCGTCGGGCCGCCGAGGCGGCCCGCCGGGTCAGACGAGGTCGAGACCGCCCGAGGAGAAGGTCTCGCCGCTCGCGGGGCAGTAGGCGTACGACGCCTGTCCGCTGCTCGCCGACTTCCACGAGCCGTAGCCGTTGGTGTAGTAGTAGTCGCCGGCCGCGCCGTAGTAGTGCCGGCACGTGATCCTGGCCCGGTACTGGCCGGTGCCGCCGTGGCACACCGCGACGATGGAGGTCGCCGTGTACTTCGCCCAGGAACAGTTGGTGGGGGTGGCGAGCGCCGGCGCCGCGGTGGCGACCACCGCACCCGTCGACAGAGCCGCCGCGGCGAAAAGGCCAGCAGTCAATTTACGAATACGCATTACTACCTCCGAATTTCCCGACAGAAACGCCCATCAGAATGTGCAGCGGCATTCGTCAGGAAATCTGGATGCCATCCGACTTGTAGTAGGAGTAGACACCATTCACCGTGGGGCAGTACGAGTACGAGGGCGAGCCGGACCCGGCGGCCTTCCACGGGCCGTACCCGTTGACGTACCGGGTCGCACCCTCGTACGGCGAGTACTGGCAGGAGACGACCGAGCGGAAGTTGCCGGTCCCGCTGTTGCAGATGGCGACCGCCGCGCTGGCGCTGTACTTGGCGTGCGAGCAACTCTGCGGCGTGGCCGCCGCAGGGCTCGCGCTCACCGCGACCAGGCCACCGGCAATTGCCACGCCCGCGACCGCGGACATGGTGATTCGACGCAGCTTCATGTTCCTCCCCGTCTTTCAGAACAGCTGCGGGAAAATAACCCCCGCGCTTGACTGGCGAAACAGTATCAGCCGCTGTCGATCACGCACAAGTACTTGAGAAGCCACCCTCCGACACTCACTCGGAGTAATGTCCAGGCGGGGACCATCGACGCTAACGCTCGTTTGGCAGCCCGACCGGCCGGCCCGACAATTGACCGCGATCAGATACGCCGGCGGCGCGGCCGGCGGGGCGGGAAAGCGCGAGAACCACCGTGTCGCAGCGGTTCAGGTGGAGAGGTCGACCTCTTCCCAGCCCGGCGGCTCCTCGTGGTACGGCCCGCGCAGCACCACGGCCCACTCCAACGCCCACCGGCGCTGGCCGATCGCGTTGGCGTCCACCAGCCCGGGCAGCGCCCGGCCGGCCCGCTCGGTCTCCAGGTAGGCCCAGTCCAGGCAGTAGTGCAGGTCGAGCAGCGCCGCCGCGTCGGCGGGATGTTGCGGTGCGGCCAGGATCCGGGCCCGCCACTGCGGGAACGTCTCCCCGGTGACCAGGTTCGGCATCCGTTCGACCAACCGTTCGTCGACCGGCACGGTCGGGTCCAGCTGTTTGGTCAGGCCGAGCACCCAGGCCAGCGAGAAGAGCGCGTCGTGGTGCAGCACGAACGACCGGTGGTCGCCCCGGCCGCCCATCACGAACTGCCACTCCGGCGGCGTCAGCATCTCGACCAGGTGCGAGTCGAGCAGCCAGCTCATCGCCGCCTGCGCGGGCATGCCGAAGCAGCGGGCCAGGATCAGGTGCAGCACCGCGATCCGGGCCTCGATCTCCGGGGTCGGGCGCAGCTCGATCTCGTCGCCCGGCTCCCACACCAGCGGGAACTGCGGCGGCGGCAGCGGAAGACCCAGCCGGGACAGCTCGTCGAGGCTCGCCTCGCGGACGGCCCGAGGATCGGGAGCGGATACGCGCAACGGTCAGTCCCTGTCTGGTCGCCCCGGCTCGCCGCCGGTCGGTCCCCCTGGCCTGGGAGGATAGCGGCTCCGGCCGGGCCGGCACCATGGCCGGCCCGAGCCGGAACCCGTCAACCGATCCGGTCGATGACCAGCGGCGTGACGGCCGGCGCCTCGGCCGCCACCCGGATCGCCCCACGCGCCTCGGCCAGCGCCGCCGGGATCCGCTCGGCGTGCTCGGCGCGCAGCTCGAACAGCGGGTCACCGACCCGCACGCGATCGCCGGGGCGCTTGTGCAGGACCACGCCCGCCGGGACGCTCACCGGGTCCTCCTTGCGGGCCCGGCCGGCGCCGAGCCGCCAGGCGGCCACCCCGATGGCGTACGCGTCGACCTCGGCCACCCAGCCGTCCTCGGCCGCGGTGACGACCTCGACCTCCGGCGCGGTCGGCATCGGGGCGTCCGGGTCGCCGCCCTGCGCCCGGATCATCGTCCGCCAGGCGTCCATCGCCCGGCCGTCCCGCAGCGCGGCGGCCGGGTCGGCGTCCGGCAGGCCCGCGGCGTCGAGCATCTCCCGGGCCAGCGCCAGCGTCAGCTCCACCACGTCGGCCGGGCCGCCGCCGGCGAGCACCTCCACCGACTCGGTCACCTCGACCGCGTTGCCGACCGTCAGGCCGAGCGGGGTGGACATGTCGGTGAGCAGGGCGACCGTGCGCACCCCGTGCGCCCCACCCAGCTCGACCATGGTGCGGGCCAGCTCGCGGGCGTCGTCGACGTTCTTCATGAAGGCGCCGGAGCCGACCTTCACGTCGAGCACCAACGCGCCGGTCCCCTCCGCGATCTTCTTGCTCATGATCGAGCTGGCGATGAGCGGGATCGCCTCGACGGTGCCGGTGACGTCGCGCAGCGCGTACAGCTTGCGGTCGGCCGGCGCGAGCCCGTCACCGGCCGCGCAGATCACCGCACCGACGTCGCGGAGCTGGGCGATGAACTCGTCGTTGCCCAGCGCCGCCCGCCAGCCCGGGATCGACTCCAGCTTGTCCAGCGTGCCGCCGGTGTGACCGAGCCCCCGGCCGGACAGCTGCGGGACGGCCGCGCCGCACGCGGCGACCAGAGGGGTCAGCGGCAGGGTGATCTTGTCACCGACGCCGCCGGTGGAGTGCTTGTCCACGGTCGGCCGGGCCACCGACGACAGGTCCAGCCGCTCGCCGCTGGCGATCATGGCGGCGGTCCACCGGGCGATCTCCGGGCCGGTCATGCCGCGCAGCAGGATCGCCATGGCCAGCGCCGACATCTGCTCGTCGGCCACCAGCCCCTTGGTGTACGCGTCGACCACCCAGTCGATCTGCCCGTCGCTCAGCACACCCCCGTCCCGCTTCGCCCGGATGACGTCAACCGCCGTAAAAGCACTCACCTTTGAGTTCCCATCAATAGATCGACAACGCCGGCCGCATTCTCCGCGCACGGTGCCCACGTCGGGCCTGGGCCGACCGTGCCCGGCGGAGGGATCAAGCCTGACCGCCCGGAGCCGGGCGCGGTCGGCCCAGGCCCCAACCTCAACCCCAGCGAACCGGGATCTCCGACGGCGGCTCGCCCTCACCGGCCCAGAAGATCGTGCCCGAGGCGTCCACCACGACCACCCGCGGCGTCCGCGCCAGCCCCCACTCGATGGCCCCGGTCGGGTCCTCCCAGGTCGGGCCCTCCTCCAGCACACCGGTCTCGGCACCCTCGGCGTCCCCGGCCGACCGCTCCCAGTAGGTCGTCCAGACCTGCTGCCCGCCGGACAGGTCGGGGTGCACGAACACCGTCCCCCGGCCGCGCCAGGCGGCCAGCCGGTCCGGCACCACGGGCACCGGATGCTCGCCGGTCACCGCCTCGATGTCGGCCACGTCGAAGGCGTGCGGGAGCAGCTCCGCCATCCGCAGCGGCCCGCTCTTCGCCTCGATCAGGCACTCCGGCCCGCCCTGTTCCCAGAGCAGCTGCCGGCACCGGCCGCACGGCATCAGCGGCTCACCGGTCGCGTCGACGCAGGACAGCGCCACGATCCGACCGCCGCCGGTGGCGTGCAGCGAGGAGACGACGCCGCACTCGGCGCAGAGCGTCACGCCGTAGCCGGCGTTCTCCACGTTGCAGCCCACCACGACCCGGCCGTCGTCGACCAGGGCGGCGGCCCCGACGGGGAACTTCGAGTAGGGCACGTAGGCGTGCCGCATCACCTCGGTGGCGGCGGCCCGCAGCCGCTCCCAGTCGATCTCCATCACGACTCCCATTCTGCCCAATCCACGCCGATCGGTCACCGGCGCGGCCGGAGACGACGGTGCCCGGCGGGTCCTCCCGCCGGGCACGTCGCGTCGCGGAGGCTCAGCCCTTGATGTACGGCTTGCCGTCGGCGGCCGGCGCCCGGACCTTGCCGACCAGCCCGGCCACCGCCAGGATCGTCGCCAGGTAGGGCAGCATCGCCAGGAACTGGCTCGGGATGCTGCTGCCGATCGCGCCCAGATAGGTGGCGAGCTGGTCGGCGAAGCCGAAGAACAGCGCCGCCAACAGGGCACCCGTCGGACTCCACCGGCCGAAGATGAGCGCGGCCAGGGCGATGAAGCCCTTACCGCCGATCATGTTCTTGGTGAACGAGTAGAGCGCCAGCGTGTACGACGCCCCACCGACACCGGCCACCAGACCGGCCATGATCACGTTGCGGTAGCGCAGCCGCAGCACCTTCACGCCCAGCGTGTCGGCGGCGGTCGGGTGCTCACCCACCGACCGGGTCCGCAGACCCCACCGGGTGCGGAACAGGGCCAGGTGGATGACCAGCACCAGCAGCAGGCCGAGGTAGAGGAAGATGTTGCCCCGGAACAGCGCCGGACCGATCAGCGGGATGTCCTTCAGCAACGGGATCTCCCAGTTGCTGAAGCGCGGCGCGCTGTTGTACTTCGCCGCGTCGGGCTGCATCAGCCGCTCGTAGAGGAAGCCGGTGATGCCGACCGCCAGCAGGTTCAGCACGATGCCCATGACCACCTGGTCGACCAGGTAGCGGATGGCGAACACGGCCAGCAGCAGCGAGATGAACGCGCCGCCGATCGCGGCGGCCACCAGGCCGACCCAGACGTTGCCGGAGATGCTGCCGAACAGCGCGCCGGAGAAGGCGCCCATCAGCAGTTGGCCCTCGATCGCCACGTTGACCACGCCGGAACGCTCGCAGAGCACACCGGCCAGCGCGCCGAAGATCAGCGGCAACGCCAGGATGAACGTGCCCCGGACGACGTTGACCAGCGGCATGAAGTTGCGGCCCTCGGGGGCGGCGGAGACCTGCCAGCAGAGGAAGCTGAGCACGAAGGCGACCAGGCCGGCGCCGAGCAGCAGCGTGAACCAGCGCCTGGGCACGCCGGCCAGCAGGGCCGCGCCGGCCGCCGCGGCGATGACGCCGAACAGGATCGCGCCGATCGTGCCGTTGATCTCCAGGGCGGCACCGCCCTCGGTCTCGCTGAGCGTGAAGCGGGCCTGCTGGTCGGTGGCGAGCGCGCCGAACAGCACGGCCGCGAGCACACCCAGCGCCAGCAGGACGGCCCCGGCCTTGCGGGTACGCGTCCAGAAACCCTCGTCGACCGCGGTTACGGCGACCTCGGGGACAGCGGTGGTGGACATGCTCACCAGCCCTTCGCGAGGCTCGTCTGCAGCCGGGCGGCGCGGGCCGCCCGG
This sequence comes from Micromonospora sp. WMMA1996, assembly GCF_002573675.1. Lineage (NCBI taxonomy): Bacteria > Bacillati > Actinomycetota > Actinomycetes > Micromonosporales > Micromonosporaceae > Micromonospora > Micromonospora sp. WMMA1996. The sequence goes on from NZ_PDHU01000001.1 coordinate 660,258, forward strand.
AGCTGGAAGATCGCCTTCACCAGGGCGGGCGCGGCGATGAAGATGACGATGAGCGCCTGGAGCACGGTGACCAGCTCCAGCGAGATCCCCGAGTACGACTGCATCCGGTTGCCGCCGGCCTGGAGCGCGCCGAACAGCAGCGCGGCCAGCAGCACGCCCCACGGCTTCACGCGGCCGAGCAGGGCGACCAGGATGCCGTCGAAGCCGATCTGCGCGATCACCAGCGGGGTCAACGCGTTGGCGGTGGAGCCGAGCACCATGTTCGAGCCACCGAGGCCGGCGAGCAGACCCGCGGTCGCCATCACCAGCACGTACGTCTTGGTCACGCTGATGCCGGCGGTCCGGGCCGCGTCCGGGTTCTCGCCCACCGCGCGCAGCTCGAAGCCGAGCGTGGAGCGGTTGAGCAGCCAGGCGATGAACCAGGTGGCCAGCACCGCGAGCAGGATGCCGGCGTGCACCCGCAGGTTGTCGCCGAGCAGCCGGGGCAGCTGCGCGGAGGAGTCGACCGGCTTGCTGATCGCGTCCGCGCGGTCGGGGTTCTGCACCCCGTTCTGGACGATGATCCAGGACAGGAAGTAGATCGCCACGTAGTTGAGCATGATCGTGTTGATCACCTCGTGGGCGCCGGCGCGGGCCTTGAGGATGCCCGGGATGAAGCCCCAGAGGGCGCCGCCGAGCGCACCGGCGATCAGCGCCACCAGCAGGTGCACGCCGGGCGGCAGCGGCAACGCGAAGCCGGCGACGGCGGCCAGGATCACGCCGATGGTGGCCTGGCCCTGGGCGCCGATGTTGAACAGACCGCCACGGAACGCCAGCGCCACCGACAGGCCGGTGAAGACCAGCGGCGCGGTGTAGGTCAGCGTCTCCGAGATCGGGCCCATGACGGCGGTGAAGCCGACCGCGTCCGGGTCGAAGATCGCGCCCTTGAACAGGTTCGCGTACGCCTCGCTGACCACGGTCCAGCTGGCGTTCAACGCGTCCGCCGGGCGGGCGGTGATGTAGCTGTAGGTGGCCAGCACCTCCGGGTCGGAGACGATGATCAGCACGGCGCCGACCAGCATGGCCAGCACCACCGCGAGCACCGTCACGGTGACCGTGTTCGCCGCCCAGAGGTTGTCCAGGAAGAGCCTGCCCAGGCTGGGCCGGGGCTCCCCGGCCGGTGGCTGCTTCGGCGCGGCGGCGGGCACCGGACGCTCGGCGTCGCCGGCCGGCACGGTCGGCGTCGCCCGGGCCTCGCTGCGCGCCTCCTGCGCCTCGGTCGCCGGCTCCTTGTCCGGGGAGCCCGAGACCGGATTCGGGTTCGTCATGCCTCGTCCTCGTTGGCAGGGCTGTCAGCGGTCGGGGTGGCGGTGTCGGGCGTGATGCCGGCCATCAGCAGGCCGATCTCCTCGCGCGGGGTGTCCGGGCCGACGATGCCGATGATCCGACCGCGGTACATCACCGCGATCCGGTCGGCCAGGCCGATCACCTCGTCCAGCTCGCTGGAGACCACCATGACCGCGGTGCCGACGTCCCGCTCGCGGATCACCCGGCTGTGGATGAACTCGATCGAGCCGACGTCCACGCCCCGGGTGGGCTGCGCGGCGATGAAGAGCTTCAGCGGCCGGGACAGCTCCCGGGCCACGATCACCTTCTGCTGGTTGCCGCCGGAGAGCGTGCCGACGGCCGCGTCGGCCGACGAGGTACGGATGTCGAACTGCTCGATCCGCTCCTTCGCCGACTTCCCGATGGCGTCCGGCTTGAGCGACAGGCCCTTGCCGAACGGCGGCCGGTCGTAGATGTCCAGCACCAGGTTCTCCGCCACGGAGAACTCCTTGACCAGGCCGTCGACGCTGCGGTCCTCCGGCACGTAGCCGACGCCGGCACGGAGCACCTTCTTGGTCGACCAGCCGTTCACCGCCTCGCCGTCGAGGCTGATCGTGCCGGCGAGCGTGGGACGCAGGCCCATGATCGCCTCGATCAGTTCGGTCTGGCCGTTGCCCTGCACGCCAGCGACGCCGAGCACCTCACCGGCGCGCACGGTCAGGTCGACGCCGTCGACGGCGCGTACCTGCCGGTCGTCGTCGACGACCAGGCCGGCGATCTCCAGGATCGGCTTGCCGGGTTCGGCGGGCTTCTTGTCCACGGTCAGCCGGACGCTGCGGCCCACCATCAGCGCGGCCAGCTCGTCCCGGCTGGCGCTCGGCTCGGCGGTGCCCACGGTCCTGCCGCGCCGGATCACGGTGATCCGGTCGGCGATCGCCTTGACCTCGCCCAGCTTGTGCGTGATGAACACGATCGACTTGCCGGCGGCCTTGAGCGACCGCATGACCGTGAGCAGCTCCTCGGTCTCCTGCGGCGTCAGCACGGCCGTGGGCTCGTCGAGGATCAGCAGGTCGACGTCCCGGGTGAGCGCCTTGACGATCTCCACCCGCTGCTGGATGCCGACCGGGAGGTCCTCGATCACCGCGTCCGGGTCGACCCGGAGGTTGTAGCGCTCGGAGACCTCGGCGACCTCGCGCCGGGCGCGCCGGCGGTCCAGGATGCCGGCGAACGGCCCCCGGACCTGCTCGGCGCCGAGCATGACGTTCTCGGCCACGGTGAAGACCGGCACCAGCATGAAGTGCTGGTGCACCATGCCGATCCCGGCGGCGATCGCGTCCGACGGACCCTTCAGCTTCAGCGGCTTGCCGTCGACCAGGATCTCGCCCTCGTCGGGCTGGTAGAGCCCGTAGAGCACGTTCATCAGGGTCGACTTGCCGGCGCCGTTCTCGCCGAGCAGGGCGTGGATCTCTCCAGGCTCCACCGTGAGGTCGATGTGGTCGTTGGCGACCAGATCACCGAACCGTTTGGTGATGCCGCGCAGTTCGAGTCTCAGCGCAACCTCCTGGAGTGCGAGCGATGGTGCAGCGTAGCCACTGCCGCGCCGCCACCGCGCCGGGTGGGGGTGTGGGGGATCAAGGTGACCGGCCGCCCCGAGGCGCGGGGTGCGGACCCCGTGCGCCGGGACGGCCGGATCGTCAGTGCTGGTGCCCGCCGGCCCCCGCCGTCGATGATCTCACCGCGGCGGCCGGCGGAGCGGTCACTTGGTCGGCTGGGCCTTCGAGGTGACCGTGATGGTGCCGGCGGAGATGTCCGCCTTGATCTTGTCGACCTCGGCCTTCAGGTCCGCCGGGACCTTGCTGTCGAAGTCGTGGTACGGCGCGATGGAGACGCCGGTGTTGGCCAGCGTGCCCACGAAGCCCGGCTTGGCCTGCAGCTTCTCGCCACCGGCGGCCTTCAGCACGGCCTCCTTGACGGCCTCCGGGATGTTCTTGACGACCGTGGTGAGGATCGCCGAGCAGTCCGGGGTGCTCTCGCAGCCGTCGATGTCCACCCAGACGACCGAGTACTTGCCGCCCGAGGACTTCGCCGCGGCGGTGGTGCCGAGACCGGCGCCGCCGGCGACCGGCATGACGATGTCGGCGCCCTGGGCGACCAGCGCGTCGGACACCTTCTTGCCCTCGTCCTGCTTCTCGAAGGAGTTCGCGAAGGAACCCTTCTGAGCGGCCTTGTCCCAGCCCAGGACCTGGACGTTCTTGCTCTTGGCCTTGTTGTAGTACGCCACGCCGTCGGCGAAGCCGTCCATGAAGATGGTGACCGGCGGGATCGGCTGGCCGCCGTAGGTGCCCACCTTGCCGGTCTTGCTCATCCCGGCGGCGAGGTAGCCGGCCTGGAACGCGGCCTGCGCGGTGTCGAACTGCATCGGGTAGATGTTGTCCAGACCCGGGTTGGCGTCCACGATCGCGAACTGCTGGTTCGGGTTCGCCTCGGCGGCCTTCTTGGTGGCGTCCGACATCAGGCCACCGACGGCCAGGATGAAGTCGCACTTCTGGTTGACGAAGCCGGTCAGGTTGACCTCGTAGTCCTGCTCAGCCTTCGACTGGACGTTCTTGATGTCGATGCTGTCGTTCTCCTTCTTCGCCTCCTGGAGGCCCTTCCAGGCCGAGGTGTTGAAGGACTTGTCGTCGATGCCACCGACGTCGGTCACCATGCAGGCGCTGAACTTCTTGCCACCGGTGCCGCCGGCGTTCTTGTCGTCGTCCGGAGCCTCACCACACGCGGCGGCGCCCAGCACGAGGCCACCCGCCACGACGGCGGAGGCGATCCGCATCCCACGCACAGAGCGCAAGACGTCTCCTTCCCATTGCCCACCGCGTCGTGCGCGGTGCGCAGCCCTTGCGCCGGCCTGCGGTGTGCCGCCGGCGTCCCACGTTACGGACGGGAGCGTACGCCCGCGCCCACCCACCGGCCGACAATCGTGCACGACTGTTGAGCGTCCGTTACCCCGGTGTAACCCTTGGGTGGGGCAGATCACTTCTCGTGCTGACAGACCTGATGGGCGGTGTCGCGAACGTCCGTTTCCGGCGCCTCCCCGACCTCCCGGCGAACTACCGCCAGAAGACCGCGACCGCCGCGTTGAGCAGCGTCAACCCGATGATCGCAAGGAAGTGCCCACGGTTCACGGACTCCCGCTTACGGGAGAAGAAGACCATGACGAAGATGAGCAGCGCGAGCACCAACTTGGTAACAAGCTTCGCGGGGGCGGGCTCGTCCCCGTCGCGCAGCGGCGCGGACAGTCCGAGACCGGTCAGGATCTGGATCACCGCCCCCCACAGCATCGCGGCGTTGATCCGCAGTCGGCCGGTGACGTACTGGGCGATCCCGCCGCCGAGCAGCAGCGCGAAGCCGATCAGATGGACGTAGAGAAGGATCAGACGAAGAGCTTCCACGCCGGCCATCCTCCCCCATCAACGACGCTTTGTAGTAGGGGCCCGCCGAGGTGCCGTCATACCGTGACCTCGGCTCGGGCCGGGCGCGACACCGGGGTGTCGCCGAGCGCGCCGGACCGGCGGCCGATCAGCACGAGCGCCAGCCCGACCAGCGCGTATCCGGCCAGCACGGCCAGCGACCGACCGGCCCCCGCGCCGTCGAAGAAGGCCGCCGACCGCAGCAGCGTGCCGCCGGCGCCGACCGGCAGGAACTGACCGACCGTCCCCCACGGCTGCGGCAGCAGCTCGGGCGCGGCGGCGACCGCCGAGAGCGGGTTGCCGACCAGGAAGACCAGCAGCGCGCCGAGCCCGATCCCGGCGCGGCCGAGCAACGCGCCCAGCCCGGCCACCGTGCCGGCGGCGGCGAGCGAGAACAGCCCGATCGCGCCGGCCTCCCGCCACGGGTCGCCGTCGACGAGACCGAGCCAGCCGTGCAGCACCGCGACGCCGACGCCGCCGGCGACCACCGCGTACCCGATCAGGCCGGTGAACCGCGCGACGCGACCGGCGACCAGCAGCGTGAGCAGCGCGCCGGCCAGCATGCCGGTGAGTGCCAGCGGCAGGAAGCCGGCGGCGAACCCGGCGCCGCGCGGGTCGTCCGGGTCGGCCGGCACGACGGGCGTCACCGGCACCGGGCGGCCGCCGGAGAGTTGGCCGGCGGCCTCGGTGAGCAGGGCGGCCACGGTGGGGCTGGCGGCCGGCGCGGTGTGCAGCGCGACGCCGTCCGGGCCGGCCACGAACGCGGCGTACACCTCGCGGCCCCGCAGGGCCCGGTCGGCGGCCGCCGCGTCCGGGAGCGTGGTGACCGCGAAGCCGCCGGGCCGGGCGGCGGCTAGCCGGGCGGCCAGCTCCGCGGCGGCCGGCGGCGGCCCGGCCACCGCGACCGGCAGGTCGCGCGGCGCGAGGTGCGCGGCCGGCGCCGCGAACAGGGGTACGAGCAGCGCCTGCGCGACCACCGTCAGGCCGACCAGCAGCGCGGCGAGGGACCAGGGCGAGCGGGACCGGAGCATCGGCGTCTCCCTAAAACGAATGTTCGTTCTCTTGAACCGAGCGTGCGCCTCCGCGCGGCCTTCGTCAAGAACGAACGTTCGCTTTAGAATGTGGGACGTGCCACGAGTCTCCGAGCAGCACCTCGCCGCCCGCCGTCAGCAGATCCTCGACGCGGCCCGGCGGTGCTTCGTGCGCGACGGCTTCCACCACACCTCGATGCAGGACGTGATCAAGGAGGCCGGGCTCTCGGTCGGCGCCGTCTACCGCTACTTCCCGAGCAAGAACGACCTGATCACGGCCATCGCCCAGGCGGTGGTCGGCACCGCGGACGCGACCTTCGCCGAGCTGTCCACGGCCGACCCGCCGCTGCCGCTGACCGGGGTGCTGGAGCGGGCCCTCACCTTCGTCGACACCCAGCTCGGCCCGGACGGGGTGCTGCCGCTGGCGTTGCAGGTGTGGAGCGAGGCGCAGCGGGACCCGGTGCTGGCGGAGTTCGTCGCGGCCACCTACACCCGGCTACGGGCCCACTTCGTCGCCGCCGCCAGGCGGGCGCGCGACGCCGGCGAGCTGCCCCCCGACGCGGATCCGGAGGCGGTCGGCGCGGCCCTCTTCGGCCTGGTCCCCGGCTACTTCACCCAGCGCATCCTCACCGGCTCCCCCGACCGCGAGACCTACCTCACCGGCGCCCGCACCCTCCTCCGCTGACCCGACCCCGCGATCTTGCAGTTGGTGCCCCGACACAACGGGCGAAAGCCGCATCAAGCGGGCCGCAACTGCAAGATCGCGGAGCCGGACGGGTCAGGCCAGGCGCCAGACCTGGAAGGTGGGACCGTCGGCGGGGAGGGTCACCGTGCCCTCGGCGTCGGGGCGCAGGGCGGGGGCACCTCCGTAGAGGTTCTCCCCGGCGGGCAGGCCGGTCAGGCGGACCGGGGCGCCGGGGGCGCGGCGGGCCAGGGCCAGCACCGTGCCGGTCGGCGCCTCGCGCAGGAACACCAGCGTGTCCGCGTCCGCGTGCACCCAGCGCAGGCCGCCGTGCCGCAGCGCCGGCTCGTCGCGGCGCAGCGCCAGCAACGACCGGTACGCGTCGAACGTGCGCCGGTCCCAGCTCTCCGGCCGGTGCCACGGCATCGGGGTCCGCGAGCCCTCCCCGTTGGTGCCGGTCAGCCCCAGCTCGTCCCCGGCGAACACCACCGGCGTGCCGGGCATGGTGGCGAGCAGGCCGGCGGCCACCTCCTGCCGGGCCGCGTCACCGACCACCGTGCGGATCCGGGCCGAGTCGTGCGAGCCGAGCAGCTGCCACGAGTGGGTGTACGACCGCCACGACACCAGCGACCGGTAGGTGTTCATGGTCGCCAGGACCGCGCCCGCGTCCCGCCGCCGCACCCCGCCCGGGGTGCCGAGGAAGTTCGGCACCGGGTCGTCGCCCGCGCGCAGCCAGGACCACACCGGGTCGGTGAAGCCGACGTAGTTCATCGTTCCGTGCCAGCCGTCCCGGTCCAGGTCACCGGTGTGGTCGTGGCCGTGCTCGGCGAGCAGCAACGCGTCCGCCCGGGTCTCGGCGACCACCTCACGCAGCAGCCGCGCCACCTCGTGTGTGTAGGCGTCGGCGCCCCGCCGGCCGGTCATGTTCGCCACGTCCACCCGCCAGCCGTCCAGCCCGTACGGCGGGCGCAGCCAGCGGCGCAGCAGCGAGTCCTCGGCCGTGGCGAACCGGCGGCGCAGCTCCGCGCTGCCCCAGTTGAGCTTCGGCAGCGACTTGACCCCGTTCCAGGACTCGTAGTCCTGTCCGGGCAGGTCAAAGTAGTACAGCTCGCGTTCGGGCGCGTGCACGTCGGAAACGGCGGCGGTGAACCAGTCGTGGGCGTCGCCGGTGTGGTTGCTGGTGATGTCGCCGAGCAGCCGCCAACCCCGGGCGTGCACCGCGTCGGCGAGCCGGGCCAGCGCGGCGTCGCCGCCGAGCAGCGGGTCGACCGTGTCGAAGCTGGACGCGTCGTACCGGTGGTTGGAGCGGGCCGGGAAGACCGGGGTGAGGTAGACCGTGTTGACGCCGAGCCGGTCCAGGTGGTCCAGGCGTTCGGTGATCCCGTCGAGGTCGCCGCCGTAGAACTGGCGGGGCGTCTCCGGGCCACGGCCGATCACCGGGGTGTCCCAGTCGCACGCGATGGCCCAGTCCGGCGCGGTCCGGGTGCCGGCGGCGGCCGAGCGGGCGAACCGGTCCGGGAAGATCTGATAGATCACCGCGTCCCGGGCCCAGGCCGGCGGCGGCGCGTAGCTGACCAGCTTGAAGTCGCCGTGGTCCGGCACGTCGTGGGCGGCCGTGCCGGCCGCGTTCAGCCAATGGGCACCGCGGTCGCCGTCGAGCAGGAAACGGTAGTTGCTGACCGGGTTGCGGACCTCGACGTCGGCCCGCCACCACACGTCACCGTCGGCGGTGCGGTCGACCACCGCCTCGGCGAAGTGCGGCTCGCCGTCGCCGGTGGTGCGCAGGTGCACCTGGCGGACGCCGGCGCCGGCGGGCACCCGGACGAACACGGGAACGGTCTGCCCCAGCGCGGGCTCCTGCTCCGGGACGTAGGTGGCGGACCCGTCGTGGTGCGGTTGCAGGGACATGGTGGTGCCTTTCGCGTCGTACCGACAGGGAGTGGGGCGGGCACCCGCCGCGGTCGGTGTCACCCGACCGCGGCGGTCCGCCCGAGAACCGCTCCGGTGTACGCCGACACGACGCCCTTGCCGCAGCGTGAGCCGAGGAGGCTCAGCCCTTGACGGCTCCGGAGGTGAGGCCGGAGACGATGTAGCGCTGGAGCAGTTGGAACACCAGCACCGTCGGGATCGCGGTGAGCAGCGTGCCCGCCGCGAAGATCCCGAAGTTGTTGTTGCGTTCGCCCGCCACCAGGCCGTACATGCCGACCGCGAGGGTCTTCGACTCGGTGTTGGTGAGGAACACGTTGGCGATGATGAACTCGTTGATCGACCCGATGAACGCGAGCAGGCCGGTCACCGCCAGGATCGGCGCCACCAGCGGCAGCATGATCCGGAAGAAGACCTGCACGTGCGAGGCGCCGTCCATGGTCGCGGACTCGTCCAGCTCCTTCGGCAGCGTGTCGAAGAAGCCCTTCATCAGCCAGGTGTTCGCCCCCAGCGCGCCACCCATGTAGAGCAGGAACAGGCCCCACGGGGTGTTGAAGCCGATCGCCGGGTACAGGTCGGTGACCGTGGTGAAGATCAGGAAGATCGCCACGATGGCCAGGAACTGCGGGAACATCTGGATCAGCAGCAGCGTGAGCAGGCCGACCCGGCGCCCGGCGAACCGCATCCGGGAGAACGCGTACGCGGCCAGCGCCGACAGGAAGATCGACGCGAAGCTGGCCACGCCCGCCAGCAGCAGCGAGTTGAGGAACCAGTGGCCGAACGCGGTGCGGTCGAACAGGTTGGTGAAGTTCTCCAGCGACGCCCCGGTCGGCAGCAGCTCGGTCGAAGAGAGCGTGCCGAGCGGGTTGAGCGCCGCCGAGATCACGAACAGGATCGGGAAGAGGCTGAACACGACCGCCAGCACCCCGACCAGGTGCCGCCAGCCCACCTGGGCGAACCACCGGCTGCGCGCCCGGCCGGCCGCGTTGCGGTTGGCCACCGGGGTTTCCGCGATGCTGGTCACGAGTACACCTCCTCCTGCTTGCGGGTGCGCCGGAAGCTGATCGCCGACACCGTCGCCACGATCGCGAAGATGAAGATCGACACGGTGGCGGCCAGGCCGAACTCGGCGCCCTGCGCGCCGAACGCCAACCGGTAGGTGTAGGTGATCAGCAGGTCGGTGGCGCCGTTGCGCGGGTTGTCCGGCGCGAACGGCCCGCCCTCGGTGGTGAACAGGATCGCGTTGACGTTGTTGAAGTTGTACGCGAACGACGCGATCAGCAGCGGCGAGAGCGCCACCAGCAGCAGCGGCAGGGTGACCGCCCGGAACGACTGCCAGGGCGTCGCCCCGTCGACCGAGGTGGCCTCGGTCAGCTCCCGCGGGATGGCCTGCAACGCGCCGGTGGCCACCAGGAACATGTACGGGTAGCCGAGCCAGAGCTGCACCAGCAGCACCGCGATCCGGGCCGACCAGGAGCCGCCGAACCAGTCGACGTCCAGACCGAACAGGTTGTTGACCAGGCCGAAGTCGGTGTTGAACATGTCCCGCCAGACCAGCAGCATCGCGAACGACGGCATCGCGTACGGGAGGATCAGCAGCACCCGGTAGAAGTTCGTGCCCTTCATCCGGGGCGAGTGCAGGGCGAGCGCGATGGCCATGCCGAGCAGGAAGGTGAGGCCGGTGGAGCCGATCGCGAACGCGAAGTTCCAGGCCAGGGTGCCGAAGAACGGCTTGGAGATGTTCGGGTCGGTGAGCACGGCGCTGAAGTTCTTCAGCCCGACGTTCACCTTCCAGCCCTGGGTGAGCCGCTCGCCGTCGGCGGCGACGAAGGAGCCGACCTTCTCGTCCGCGCTCCAGGTCTTGCCGGTCTCGCTGTCCTTGACGCAGTCGCAGCCGGCGTCGTACGCCCGGGCCGCCTTGCCCTCGTAGGCCCGGGTGAGGCCGTTGGAGCGGATGGCGCCGCCGTCGGTGGGGACGATCAGCGCGGTGATCGCGTCGCTGCGGCCGCTGGCCTGGCCGATGTTCAGCACGGTGTAGCCGTCGGCGGCGGTGACCTTGCCGCTGAGGCTGCTGACCGTGACGTCACCGGCGTCGAGCTTGCGCAGCCCGCCCGCGTCCCCGGCGAAGACCTCCTTGGTCTTCGGGTCGCTGAGCAGGAACACCAGGGGGCCGGTGGCCGGGTCGCCCTTGGTGGCGATGCTGAGGTTGTACTCGGTCGAGCCGGGGACCTGCTTCACCGAGGAGGTCTGGATGGCGACGATCGCGTCGTCCTTGCTGCCCCGGTGGCCGTCGCCGAAGTTCGTGAACGCGGTGCTCGCGGTGTAGAGCACCGGGAAGACCTGGAAGGCGATCAGGAAGAGCGTGCCGGGGACCAGGTACTTGGCCGGGATGTGCCGGCGGCTCAGGTAGAGGTAGAACAGGCCGGCGGTGGTGACCGCCAGGACACCCAGCCCGATCCACTGTTCGGCCTCGATGAGCGGGAACGCCGCCCAGATCGCGATCCCGGCCACCAGGCCGAGCAGGACCACCTTGACGACGAGGCCGGTCGCGGTGATCGGCGCGTGGTTCCGCGCGGTACGGGACGTGCGCGGGAGCCCGGGGCGGGCGGGCTCCCGGCCCGGGGTCTGCGTGGCAGACCCCGGGCCGGACAGCGGCGCGCTCATTACTTGATCTGACCCTGGATGGTCTTGCCAGCGGCCGTGATCGTCTTGGCCGGGTCGGCGCCACCGATGATGGCGGCCTCCGCCTTGCCGAACGGGTCCCAGATCGCGGCCATGGCCGGGATCGCCGGGAGCACCTGGCCGTTCTTGCCGGCCTCGGAGAACTTGGCCAGGTCGGCGTCCTCGCCCTTGACCTGGTCGAAGGCGGCGGTCAGCGCCGGCGGGCGCGGCTCGGCCTTGTACAGCGCGACGGCCAGCTCGGGCTTGGTCACGTAGTTGGTGACGAACTCCTGGGCCAGGGCCTTGTTCTTGCCCTTGGCGGCCACGTAGAACGCCTGGACGCCCACGAACGGCTGGGCCTCCTTGCCACCGGCGAAGCCGGGGACCGGGGAGATGTCGTACTTGATGCCGGCCTTCTTGGCGTCGGCCACGGCCCACGGGCCGGAGACCAGGAAGGCGCACTTCTTGCCGGTGAAGGTGGCGATCGAGTTCTCGCCGGTGATGGAGCGCTTCAGCGCGCCGTCGCCCTTCTCACCGAGCTTCGCGATCTTCTGGAAGGCCGCGATCGACTCCGGCTTGCCCACGCCCAGGTCCTTCGGGTCGTAGTCGCCGTTGGCGGCGGTGCCGAACAGGTAGCCGCCACCCGAGGTGTACAGCGGGTAGATGTGGTACGCGTCGCCGTTCTGGCCGGACTGGAGGCAGAGGATCTCGCTGGCCTTCTTCTCCGCCTTGAGCTTCTTGCCGGTGGCGACCAGGTCCTCGATCGTCTTCGGCGCCTCGGGGGCCAGCTCGGTGTTGCGGAGCAGGGCCACGTTCTCGGTGGCGTAGGGCACGCCGTAGAGCTGGCCGTTGAACGTGACGGCCTTGATGGCGGTCTCGTTGAAGCCGCTCTTCTGCTCGGCCGGCAGCTGCACCGGGTCGATGGCACCGTTCTGGACCATGTTGCCGATCCAGTCGTGCGCGCCGACCACGACGTCCGGGCCGCTGCCCTGCTGGGAGGCGGTGACGAAGTTGGTCTGCAGGTCCTTGGAGACGGCCTGGACCTCGACGGTCACGCCGTTCTCCTTGCCGAACTCCTCGGCGAAGGGCTTGAGGGCGGCGGTGCGCTTGTCGTCGGCCCAGATGACCAGCTTGCCGCCGGTCGCCTTGTCGGCGGACTTCTCGGCGGCCGGCTTGTCGCTGCCGCTGTCACCACAGCCGGACGCGGCGAGCGCCAGGCCGAGGACGGCGACCACACCCGCGGTACGGATGCGCATCGGTACTCCTGTCGTCATGGTGGCCCGCCGGGGGAAGGGCGACCACCAGTGGAAACCTCTGAAAGTTCTTGCTGACCGGCGCGGGGGTGCTGCGCCGCTGCTCTCGCATGTTGCGGGGACGTTAGCAAGAGGTTGCAGAGAATGGAAGGGCTTGCAGAAGTGTACGCAAGACTTTGCCGTTGAGCTAAAGTGCCGCCATGCGCGCTCGACTGTCCGACATCGCCCAACAGGCCGAAGTCAGCGAGGCCACGGTGTCGCGGGTGCTCAACGACCGCCCCGGAGTGGCCCCGGAGACCCGGCAGGCCGTCCTCACCGCCCTCGACGTGCTCGGCTACGAGCGACCGGCCCGGCTGCGCAAGCGCAGCGCCGGGCTGGTCGGCCTGGTCGTGCCCGAGCTGGACAACCCGATCTTCCCGGCGTTCGCCCAGATCATCGAGTCCGCCCTCGCCCCGACCGGCTACACGCCGGTGCTCTGCACCCAGACCCCCGGCGGCGTCCGCGAGGACGAGTACGTCGAGATGCTGCTGGACCGCCAGGTATCGGGCATCGTCTTCGTCTCCGGCCTGCACGCCGACACGGCCGCGGACCACGACCGCTACCGCACCCTGCTCGCCCGGCCGCTGCCGATCGTCATGATCAACGGCTACGCCCCCGGCATCCCCGCGCCCTTCGTCTCCTGCGACGACCGGGAGTCCGCCGAACTCGCCGTCGCCCACCTGGTGGCGCTCGGGCACCGGCGGATCGGCCTGATCACCGGCCCGGACCGGTTCGTCCCGGTGCAGCGCAAGGTCGCCGGCTACAAGGCGGCGATGGGGCGCCTCACCGACATCTCCGACGAGGACCTGACCGAGCTGACCGAACTGTCCCTGTTCGGTGTGGAGGGCGGCGAGGCCGCCGCCGGCCGGCTGATCGAGCGCGGCGCCACCGGACTGGTCTGCGGCTCCGACCTGATGGCGCTCGGCGCGATCCGGGCGGCCCGCCAGCGCGGCCTGTCCGTGCCCGAGGACATCTCCGTGGTCGGGTACGACGACTCCCCGCTGATGGCGTTCACCGACCCGCCGCTGACCACCGTGCGCCAGCCGGTCGCCGCCATGGCGGTCGCGGCGGTACGGGCGCTGGTCGACGAGATCAACGGCCACCCCTCCCCCAACTCCGAGTACCTGTTCCGCCCCGAGCTGGTGGTACGCGGCTCCACCGCGGTGACCCGCCCCGCGACCGCCCCCAAACGCCAGCGCCCCGCCCCCACCTCCCTGGCCGTCCCCGCCTGACCACCCCGTCGATCTTGCAGTTTCGGCCCCGACAGAAGGGGTGAAAGCCGCGAGTCACGGGCCGCAACTGCAAGATCGCGGGTGCGCTCGGGGGCGGCGCTCTGCGCGGGGTGTCCCGGGATGCGGGACGGGGGTGGAAGCGTGATCCTCCTGGCGGGGAGGTGATCGGTGTCATTTCTTGCGCAAGGAATGCTTGACTCTTGCAGAGCTGGCGCGGCATCCTGCTCAGACACCCTGCGCCACCACAGAACGGGAATCGACATCCGATGACCTCTGCCCCCACCCCCACGCCGCTGGCCGCCGACGACGACTGGTGGCGGTCCGCGGTCGTCTACCAGGTCTACGTCCGCAGCTTCGCCGACGCGAACTCCGACGGTGTCGGTGACCTCCAGGGCATCCGGCAGCGCCTGCCCTACCTGCGTGACCTCGGCGTGGACGCGCTCTGGCTGACCCCCTTCTACACCTCGCCGCAGGTCGACGCCGGCTACGACGTGTCCGACTACCGGGACGTGGATCCGCTCTTCGGCAACCTGACCGACTTCGACGAGATGATCACCGACGCGCACGCCCTGGGCCTGCGGATCATCGTCGACCTGGTGCCCAACCACACCTCCAGCGCGCACCCGTGGTTCGCCGCGGCGCTCGCCGCCGGTCCGGGCTCGCCGGAGCGCGAGCGCTACCTGTTCGCCGACGGCAAGGGCGAGCAGGGCGAGCTGCCCCCGAACGACTGGGAGAGCATCTTCGGCGGCCCGGCGTGGACCCGGGTGGTCGACGGCCAGTGGTACCTGCACCTGTTCGACCCGGCCCAGCCCGACCTGAACTGGCGCCACCCCGAGGTGCGGGCCGAGTTCGAGGACGTCCTGCGCTTCTGGCTGGACCGCGGCGTGGACGGCTTCCGGATCGACGTGGCGCACGGGATGATCAAGGCCGAGGGCCTGCCGGACGTCGGCTTCAACTCGATGACCACCGGCCAGCGCCAGTCGGAGCTGCTCGGCAAGGGCCGGCTGCCCTACTTCGACCAGGACGAGGTGCACGACATCTACCGCGCCTGGCGGCCCATCCTGGACAGCTACCCCGGCGGTCGGATGGCGGTCGCCGAGGCCTGGGCCGAGACCCCGCAGCGGCTGGCCCGCTACATCGGCCCGGACGAGCTGCACCAGGCGTTCAGCTTCGACTTCCTCGACGCCACCTGGTCGGCCGACTCGTTCCGCAAGGTGATCGACACCGCGCTCGCCGAGTCGACGATCGTCGGCGCGCCCACCACCTGGGTGCTCTCCAACCACGACCGGCAGCGCCACGTCACCCGGTACGGCGACGGCGAGGTCGGCCTGCGCCGCGCCCGCGCCGCCGCGCTGCTGATGTTCGCGCTGCCCGGCTGCGCCTACGTCTACCAGGGCGAGGAGCTGGGCCTGCCGGAGGTGCTGGACCTCCCCGACGAGCTGCGCCAGGACCCGGCGTTCCGGCGCACCGGGGAGAGCCGCGACGGCTGCCGGGTGCCGATCCCGTGGAGCGGCGAGCTGGCCCCGTACGGCTTCGGGCCGGACGGCAGCGAGCTGAGCTGGCTGCCGGCGCCGGCGACCTGGCGGTCCCTCTCGGTGGCCGCGCAGACCGGCACGCCCTCCTCGACGCTGGAGCTCTACCGGGCCGCGCTGCGGATCCGCGGTGCGCACCCGGCGCTGGCCGGCCTCGGTGGCATCACCTGGCTGGAGACCGAGCCCGGCGTGCTGGCGTTCCGCCGCACCGCCGGGGACACCGAGCTGACCTGCGTGGTCAACATCAGCGGCGCCGACGTGACGGTGACCGGCTTCGGCCGGCCGCTCGTCGCCAGCGCCGATCTCACCGAGCAGGGCGACGGGCACGTCCTGCCGGTGGACGCAGCTGCGTGGTTCGAACGGCGCTGAGCCGGGTAACCCGCCAACGACCTGGTCGTCCGTTGTGCTCCGCGCCGACGGGCGGCTGGGCTGCCGACCCCTTGTGGTGGGGGTGAGGTGGTACCGGCCCCTCGGGAGTCCGCTCCCGGGGGGCCGGTGTCCATCGGGGACCCTCGTCGTCAGCCGCCCTTGGCGGTGAGCAGCGCGGCGATCCGGGCGAACCCGGCGCGCACCTCGTCGGAGTCCGGCGGGTTGGCCGGCTCCGGCTCCGGCCGGCGCTCGGCGGCCAGTTCCAGCTCCTCGTCGATGACGTCCTCGAAGTCACCGTAGAGATCCGCCTGGTCGGCCTGGGCCGCCTCGTCCGCGGCGGCGATCTGCGCGGCGGCGATCTCGCCCCGGATCTCCTCCGGCGTCAGCGCCGGCAGCAGCGGCTCCACCACCGCCATCAGCTGCTCCTCGGCCACCACGGCCTCGGCCAGCGCGAGCGCGTGCGGCCGCTCGTACGGCCCGCAGACCACCGGCTCCCACTCGTCCTCCGGCCCGAGCGGGGCGAACGTGATGATCCACGGCAGGCCCAGCATCGGGGAGTCGTCCGGCAGGTCCAGTGTCACGAGTGCGCCCACCGGCCCATCATCGTCGTTGCCCGCACGACCGGGGAGCGCAATCCCCCGACTCTCCCCGCTCAGGCGACCGCTCTCAGCCACGCGTACCGGCGTCCAGCGCCGCACGGACCAGGGCGAGCGCCCGCTCCGGCGGGACGCCCAGGCGACGCGCCTCGGCGGCGTAGTCCGCGGCGGCACGGTGCAGCCGGTCGGTGGCGTCGTCCCGCCCCGGGGCCACCACGGTGCCGTGCCGACCCCGGGTCTCGACCAGGCCGGCGGCCTCCAGCTCCCGGTAGGCCCGGGCCACGGTGTTCACCGCCAGCCCCAGGTCCGCGGCGAGCTGCCGGACCGCGGGCAGCCGGGTGCCCACCGCCAGGCGCCCGTCCCCCACCATCGCCGCGAGCTGCGCGCGCACCTGCTCGTACGGAGGGGTGGCCGACCCGGCGTCGATCCGTATCCGGGCGCTCATCCGCCGCCTCCGGGGGTGCCCGGGTCGGTCTCCTCGTCGAGCACGTCGGCCTCCACGTCCACCTCCCGCGCCCCGCCCTCGGCCAGGTCGACCACCCGGCCGTAGCGGCTGGTGGCGGCGAGCGCGGCGCCGAAGAGCACCAGTTGGTTGAGCAGGTAGAGGTAGAGCAGCAGCCCCACGGCGGTCGCCACCACCGTGTACGCCGGGTTCCGCTCGGTGCGGACCACGTAGTAGCGCCCCACGGTGTTGAGCAGCGTGATCCCGACCGCGACGGTCAGCACCGCCGGGCGCAGCCGCCGCCGGCTCATCCGCAGCCGGGGCACGGCGAGCAGCAGCGCGGCGGCGAGCACGGCGTTGACCAGCACGCTCAGCACCGCGCTGACCGTGGTCAGGCCCACCGAGCCGGTGCTGCGCAGCAGGAACCGCAGCAGCGACTCCAGCGCGTCGACGGCGGCGACCGAGACGAAGAGCAGCACGAAGACCGCGACCAGCACGCCCAGGTCGACCAGCCGGCGCACCACCAGGTTGCCGGGCTGCTGGTTGAAGCCGTACATCAGGCGCTGCGAGGAACGGATCGCCTCCACCCAGCCGATGCCGGTGAAGACCAGGATGACCAGGCCGACCACGCCGACGGTGTTGCTGCTCTCGGAGATCTGGGCCGGGTCGAGGAAGGGCAGGTTGTCCCGCAGGAAGTCGGCCGCCGCGCGGCTGACCTCCTCGTTGTCCCGCAGCACCGCGCCGAAGATCCAGTACGCGACCAGGGCGAGCGCGAACACGGCGAAGAACCCGTAGTAGGCGATGGCGGCGGCGAGCCGGCCGGCCATCAGGTCGGCGTAGAGCGTCCCGGCCAGCCAGAGGTGGTCGAAGACCGACGAGCGACCACGAGCCGCGTCGATACGGCGCCCGATGGCCGTCTCGATCCGGCCGAAGACGTTCACTCCGTCATCCTCGCCGATCCCCGCTCCCGGCGGAGGCGGCCCGGCCGGCCGAGTGCTCAGCGCGGGCCGCCGAGCCGGAAGTCGCGGCGGGGCTGCCACCGGGTCGCCCCGCTGTGCGAGAAGAGCGTGAACGCGTCCACCTCGAACAGCGCGGAGAAGTCGGCCAGGTCCTCGTACGCCTTGTCCAGCACCTCGGGCGGCACGTCCTGGGCCACCGTCACGTGCGGGTGGTAGGGGAAGCGCGCTTCCCGGCGCAGTTCGGGGGCGGAGTTGATGGCGGCGGCGAGCAGCTCGCACTCGCTGATCCCGGCGGCCACCGCCACGAACACCACCTGGGTGACCGGGCGGAACGTGCCGGTGCCGCGCAGGTGCAGGGTGAACGGCAGGTGCGTGGCCGCCACCCGGGCCAGGTGCTCCTCGACGGCCGGCAGCGCGCGTACCGGGATCTCGGTGGGGCCGAGAAGGGTGACGTGCGCGGGGACCGCCTGCGGGTCGCCGGCGGAGATCCGGCGGCGGGTGAGCTGCCCGCCCCACGGTTCGGGGACGTCGACCGCGATCCCGATCTGGATCGTGTCGCCGCCGTCCCGCGCCGCGTCACCGCCCGCCACGTTGCGCGCCGTCCCTCCGGCCACCGACTGCGTCACTCCCGCCCCGCCCGGGCCGCTACTCGAACCGTACCGGCGGGAAGAAGCCCACCCGCTCGTACGCGGTGCGCAGCGTCTCGGCCGCCACCGCCCGGGCCTTCTCCGCGCCCCGGGCGAGCAGCTTGTCGAGCTGGGCCGGGTCGTCCAGGTAGCCGTTGGTGCGCGCCTGGATCGGCGTGACGAACTCCCGCACCACCTCGGCGAGGTCCTTCTTCAGGTCGCCGTAGCCCTTGCCGTCGTACGCGGCGACCAGGTCGTCGATGCCGCGGCCGGAGAGCGCGGAGTAGATGGTCAGCAGGTTGGAGATGCCCGGCTTGCCCTCGGCGTCGAAGACGATCTCGCGGCCGGTGTCGGTGACCGCCGAGCGGATCTTCTTGGCCGAGCGGGCCGGATCCTCCAGGAGGTCGATGATCCCGGCCGGCGAGGAGGACGACTTCGACATCTTGGCCGTCGGGTCCTGCAGGTCGGTGATCTTCGCGGTGTCCTTCACGATGTGCGGGGCGGGCATCGTGAAGGTCGGCCCGAACAGCGAGTTGAACCGCTGGGCCAGGTCGCGCGAGAGCTCCAGGTGCTGCCGCTGGTCCTCGCCGACCGGCACCGCGTTCGCCTGGTAGAGCAGGATGTCGGCGGCCTGCAGGATCGGGTAGGTGAACAGGCCGACGCTGGCCCGCTCGCTGCCCTGCTTCTGCGACTTGTCCTTGAACTGGGTCATCCGGCCGGCCTCGCCGAAGCCGGTGATGCAGCCGAGCACCCAGGCCAGCTGCGGGTGCTCGGGCACCTGCGACTGGACGAACAGGGTGCTGCGGTCCGGGTCGATGCCCAGCGCGAAGAGCTGCGCGGCGGCCACCCGGCTGCGCTGCTTGAGCACCTTCGGTTCGTGCCCGGCGGTGATCGCGTGCAGGTCCACCACGCAGTAGAACGCGTCGTGGCTCTCCTGCAGGGCCACCCAGTGCCGCAGCGCGCCCAGGTAGTTGCCGAGGTGGAACGAGTCGGCGGTCGGCTGGATGCCGGAGAAGACGCGCGGCCGGGCGGGTACGTCGGACATGGCGGCAATTCTGTCAGCAAGCCCCGGCGTCCGTCATGACGGGCCGGCGGGTCGGGCGGGTACGGCCGGCGGCGGGCCGCTGACCTCGCGCCGGGGCTCGGGCAGCCGCGCCGCGGAGACCACCAGGCGGGACACCCGTCGGCCGTCGAGCGCCAGCACCCGCAGCAGCCAGCCCTCCGGATCGGCCGGTCCCGATCCGTCGACCGGGTCGACGGCCACCGGCACCTCGTCGCCGGCCACCGGCAGCCGGCCCAGCGCGGCCATCACGTAGCCGCCGACCGTCTCGTACGGGCCGGCGGGCAACGGCACCCCGGTGCGCTCGGCGAAGTCGGTCAGGTTGAGCCGACCGTCGACCACGGCAGGGAGACCGGCGGGCTCGGCGTCGGGCGGCCCGTGGCCCTCGTCGTGGATCTCCCCGACCAGTTCCTCGACCAGGTCCTCGCAGGTCACGATGCCGGCGGTGCCGCCGTACTCGTCGACCACCACGGCCAGGTGGTGGCCCTCGCGGCGCATTTCGGTCAGCGCCGCGAGCACCCGTTTGCTGTCCGGCAGCCGCTTGACCTCACGGGTCAGCTCGCCGACGGTGGCCCGGGCGTCCGGGCCCGGGCGCAGCAGCACGTCGCGCAGGTGCACCAGGCCGACCACGTCGTCGTGGGTGCCGTCGACCACGGGGTAGCGGGTGTGCGGGTCGTCGCGGACCAGCCGCTGCGCCGCGGCCACGGGCAGGCCGGCGGCGAGGAAGACCACCTCGGTGCGGGGCACCATCACCTCGCGGACCAGCCGCGCGCCGGCCACCAGCACCTCGTCGATGATCCGCCGCTCGTCCGGGTCGAGCAGCGTGTTCGCCGCGACCAGGTCGCGCAGCTCCGCCTCGCTGATCCGCTCGCGGCCGGCGGTGGGGCTCGCCCCGAGCAGGTCGGTGACCAGGCGGGTGGCGCCGTCGGCGGCGCGGACCACGAGGCGGGCCACGGTCCGGGCGAGCGGGCCGGGTTCGCGCCGGGGCCGCCCCGGCGGTCGCCGCCGAGGCCCGGGACCACCTGCCTCCCGCATGACAAGGATGGTAGACAGCGGACACCGTCCGCCCGCCCGAATGTTCGGATCTGTTCAACCCTGATGGATTGTGATGGAATGGAGGGAGGCTCACTCGACAGCGGTGGCACAGCCGTCGGCCGTAGGGTGATCACGGACGGCCGACGCGGAACGCGGCCAGGCGGAGGAGGACCTCACGTGAAACTGCTCGTCACCGGCGGCGCCGGCTACATCGGCAGCGTGGTGACCCGGATGCTGCTCGACCACGGCCACCAGGTGACCGTGCTGGACGACCTGCGCACCGGCCACCGCGAGGCGCTCGCCCCCGAGGCGACGCACGTCGAGCTGTCGGTGCACGAGGCCGCCCGGGTGCTCACCCCCGACGCCGGGTTCGACGGCGTGCTGCACTTCGCCGCGCTGATCGCCGCCGGCGAGTCGATGATCAAGCCGGAGCTCTACTGGCACACCAACACCGTCGGCTCACTCGCCCTGATCGACGCGGTCCGCGCCGCCCGGGTGCCCCGGATGGTGTTCTCCTCCACCGCCGCCGTCTACGGCAACCCCACCGAGTTGCCCATCCCGGAAACCGCCGTCAAGGCCCCCACCAACACCTACGGCGCGACGAAACTGGCCGTCGACATGGCGCTCACCTCCGAGGCGGTCGCGCACGACCTGGGCGCCGTCTCGCTGCGCTACTTCAACGTCGCCGGGGCCTACCTGCACGACGGGCTCGCCATCGGCGAACGGCACGAACCGGAGACGCACCTCATCCCGATCGCCCTCGACGTGGCCGCCGGCCGCCGGGAGAAGCTCCAACTCTTCGGCGACGACTACCCGACCGTCGACGGCACCTGCGTGCGCGACTACATCCACGTCGAGGACCTGGCCCGCGCCCACCTGCTCGCCCTCGACGCGGCCACCCCGGGCCGGCACCGGATCTACAACCTGGGCAACGGCAACGGCTTCACCAACCGGCAGGTCGTCGACGTGGTCCGCGAGGTCACCGGCCACCCGGTGCCGGTCGAGGTGGCGCCGCGCCGCGAGGGCGACCCCGCCGAACTGGTCGCGTCGTCCGCCCTGGCCCGCGACGAACTCGGGTGGACGCCGGCGAAGCCGACGCTGCACGACATGGTCGGCGACGCCTGGGCGTTCTACCGCGAGCACGTCGGTCGGCCCGCGTGAGCCCCGCGAGCGTGGGTGACGGTCGCCGCGGCGACGTCACCGACCGCGCCACCGCCGGCTTCCGGCAGCGGTACGGCGCCGAGCCGGCGGGCCGCTGGGCGGCTCCCGGGCGGGTCAACCTGATCGGCGAGCACACCGACTACAACGACGGCTTCGTGCTGCCCTTCGCGCTGCCGCTGCGTACCGTGGTCGCCGCGGCGCCCGGGCCGGACCGGCGCTGGACGGTCTGGTCGGAGCTGGACGACGAGCCGGTGGAGTTCGGGGCCGAGGAGGCCGACGACCCCGGCCGGGTCGACGGCTGGGCCGCCTACGTGGCCGGGGTGGTGTGGGCGCTACGCGCCGCCGGCCTCGACGTCCCCGGCGCGCGCCTCGCCATCGCCTCCGACGTCCCGGTCGGCTCCGGGCTCTCCTCGTCGGCCGCGATCGAGTCGGCCGTGCTGGCCGCCCTGGTCGACCTCGGCGCGCTGGACCTGCCCGCCGAGCGCTGGCCCCGGCTCGCCCAGCGGGCCGAGAACGACTACGTCGGCGCGCCCACCGGGATCATGGACCAGTCCGCGGTGATCCGGGGTCGGGAAGGGCACGCGCTCTTCCTCGACTGCCGCACCGAGGAGGTCGAGCAGATCCCGTTCGACCCGGCCGCGGCCGGGCTGGCCGTGCTGGTCGTGGACAGCCGCGCCCCGCACCGGCACGCCGACGGCGAGTACGCCGCCCGGCGCAAGAGCTGCGAGCGGGCCGCCGCGACGCTCGGCGTGGCCGCCCTGCGCGACGTACCCACCGCCGACCTCGACGCGGCGCTGGCCCGCCTCGACGACGACGAGACCCGCCGCCGGGTCCGGCACGTGGTCACCGAGGACCAGCGGGTGCTCGACACGGTCGCGTTGCTGCGCGCCGGCCGGGTCCGCGAGATCGGCCCGCTGCTGACCGCGTCGCACGCCTCGATGCGCGAGGACTTCGAGATCACCGTGCCGGAGGTCGACACCGCGGTCGAGGCGGCGCTCGCCGCCGGCGCCCACGGCGCGCGGATGACCGGCGGCGGGTTCGGCGGCTGCGTGCTCGCCCTGGTCGACGCGGACGCCGCCGACACGGTGGCCGAGGCGGTGGCCGCCGCGTACGCCGAGCGCGGCTTCGCCGCCCCCGGCACGCTCACCGTCCAGCCCGCCGGCGGCGCGACCCGCTTGTAAGGAAGGGCCCCCTATTAACGCCTGCGGTAGAGGAAGGGCCCCTTGTTAACACTCACTGTTAACAAGGGGCCCTTCCTTACGCCAGGGTCAGCCGGCTTCGACGATCATGCCGGCGCCGACCGTCCGGTTGGTGGCCTCGTCGATGATGACGAACCCGCCGGTGGTGCGGTTGCGCCGGTACTCGTCGGCGAGCAACGGGACGGTGGTACGCAGCCGCACCCGGCCGATCTCGTTGAGCTTCAGCTCGCCGGCCGACTCGTCCCGGTGCAGCGAGTTGACGTCCAGCCGGTAGTGCAGCTCCCGCACGATCGTCCGCGCCGTACGGGTGGTGTGCTTGATCGCGTACCTGCCGCCGACCTGCAACGGCCGGCTCTCGTCCATCCAGCAGACCATCGCCTCGATGTCCTGCGCGACCATCGGCGCGTTGTTCGGCCGGCAGATCATGTCACCGCGGGAGATGTCGATCTCGTCGGTCAGCCGGACCGTCACCGACATCGGCGGGAACGCCTCGTCCACCGGCCCGTCGGCGGTCTCCACCGCGGCGATGCGACTGGTGAAGCCCGACGGCAGCACCATCACCTCGTCGCCCGGCTTGAGCACGCCCGAGGCCACCTGGCCGGCGTAGCCACGGTAGTCGGTGACGGTGGTGGACTGCGGCCGGATCACGTACTGCACCGGGAACCGCACGTCGACCAGGTTGCGGTCGGAGGCGATGTGCACCCGCTCCAGGTGGTGCAGCAGCGACGGGCCCTCGTACCACTGCATGTTCTCGGAGCGGGAGACGATGTTGTCGCCGCGCAGCGCGGAGATCGGCACCACGGTCAGGTCCGGCACGTCGAGCTTCGCGGCGAACGCGGTGAACTCGTCGGCGATCCGCTCGAACACCTCCTGCGACCAGTCGACCAGGTCCATCTTGTTCACGCACAGGACCAGGTGCGGCACCCGCAGCAGCGAACAGAGGAAGGCGTGCCGGCGGGACTGCTCCACCAGGCCCTTGCGCGCGTCCACCAGGATCAGCGCCAGATCGGCGGTGGAGGCGCCGGTGACCATGTTCCGGGTGTACTGGATGTGCCCGGGGGTGTCGGCGATGATGAACTTCCGCCGCGGGGTGGCGAAGTAGCGGTACGCCACGTCGATGGTGATGCCCTGCTCCCGCTCGGCGCGCAGGCCGTCGGTGAGCAGCGCCAGGTTGGTGTATTCGTCGCCCCGCGCGGCGCTGACCGCCTCGACCGCGGCGAGCTGGTCGCTGAAGAGCGACTTGGTGTCGTACAGCAGCCGGCCGATCAGGGTCGACTTGCCGTCGTCGACGCTGCCGGCGGTGGCGAACCGCAGCAGGTCCATCGGCCGGGCCGACGCGTCGGCCTCGGCCGGCGCCACAGTCTCGACGCTCATCAGAAGTAGCCCTCTCGCTTGCGGTCCTCCATGGCGGCCTCGCTGACCCGGTCGTCGCCGCGGGTCGCGCCGCGCTCGGTGATCCGGGTGGCGGCCACCTCCTCGATCACCTTCTCCACCGTGTCGGCGTCCGAGCGGACCGCCGCGGTGCAGGAGGCGTCGCCCACGGTCCGGTACCGCACCTGGGCCTTGAACGGCTGCTCACCGGCGCGGGCCCGGAAGAACTCGTTGACCGCGTAGAACATGCCGTCGCGCTCGATCACCTCGCGCTCGTGCGCGTAGTAGATCGACGGCAGCGGGATCCGCTCCCGCGCGATGTAGTGCCAGACGTCCAGCTCGGTCCAGTTGGACAGCGGGAACACCCGGATCGACTCACCGGGGTGGTGCCGGCCGTTGTAGAGCGACCACAGCTCCGGGCGCTGGTTCTTCGGGTCCCACTGGCCGAACTCGTCGCGGAAGCTGAACACCCGCTCCTTGGCCCGGGCCTTCTCCTCGTCCCGCCGGGCGCCGCCGAAGAGCGCGTCGAACCGGTGCTTCTCCACCGCGTCGAGCAGCACCGGGGTCTGGATGCGGTTGCGCATGCCGTCGGCCGACTCGCGGACCATGCCCTTGTTCAGGGCCTCCGGCACGCTGGCGACGATGAGCTGCAGGCCCAGCTCGGCCACCCGCTGGTCGCGGTAGTCGAGCACCTCGGGGAAGTTGTGCCCGGTGTCCACGTGCATCACCGGGAACGGGATGTTGGCCGGGGCGAACGCCTTCTGGGCCAACCGGAGCATCACGATCGAGTCCTTGCCGCCGGAGAAGAGCAGCACCGGCCGCTCCATCTCGGCGACGACCTCGCGCATCACGAAGATGCTCTCCGCCTCGAGCGCGTCGAGGTGCGACACCTGGTACGCGGCGGGGGACGTCATGACACGAACTCGATTCGCTCGGATCCGCACATCGGGATTCCAGACCTTTCCGGTCGGAGTCGTGAAGAAGATTGCTCAGGTTACCCGGAATGCCGCTGCAGCGCTGCAAGCAACCGACCCGCGAGATCCTTGCGGCAGACCAGCAGATCGGGTAGGCGAGGGTCGGCCCCGTTGTATTCCAGCGCAGAACCGTCGATCCGGGAAGCATGCAATCCGGTGGCCGTCGCCACAGCGACCGGAGCGGCGGAGTCCCACTCGTACTGACCGCCCGCGTGGATGTACGCGTCGACCTCGCCGGTCACCACGGCGGCGATCTTCGCGCCCGCCGAGCCCATCGGGACCAGATGAGCGCCGACGTCCTCTGCCAGATCGGTCAGGAAAACCGGCGGACGGCTACGACTGGCCGCCAACCGGATGGTCCGCGCGCCGGCCGCCGTGGCCGCCTCCAAGCGCATCGGCGGGTACGCCGGCGGGTAGTCGGTGCCCAGCACCCGGTGCTGCGCCGGCAGTCCCACCGCCCCCGCCACCAGACCGTGCGGCGAGGGCGCGTGCCGCGACCAGAGCGCCACGTGCACCGCCCAGTCCGCGCGCCCGTCCTCGGCGTACTCCCGGGTGCCGTCCAGCGGGTCGACGATCCACACCCGGTCCGCGGTCAACCGGGGCATCGCCTCGTCGCTCACCTCGGCGGTCCAGGCCAGCCGCGACCCCTCGTCCTCCTCCGACAGCACCGCGTCCGCCGGGCGCCACCGCGCCAGCTCGGTGCGGATCAGATCGTGCGAGATCTTGTCGCCGGCGGACCGCAACGCCCCGGCGTCGGCGAAGCCCATCTCCGCGCGCAGGGCCATCAGCGCCTGCCCGGCCCGCGACGCGAGCCAGCGCGCGAACGCGCCGTCGATCATCGGAGGACTGCCCATGGTGTCTTCGCTCCCGTCGCTGCCTTCGCTCCCGTCGCAAAGGCGCAGACTACCGGCCGGCGAGCGACCTGCCGGTCAACCCCCGTGATACAGGTTCTGCGTCGGCTCCACACCCTTGGTGACCACCGACTCCACCACGTCCGCCGCGCGGTCCACCAGGAACTCCAGCTCCTTGCGCTCCGCGGCGGAGAAGTCCGACAGCACGTAGTCCGCCGGATCCTGCCGGCCGGGCGGACGACCGATCCCGAACCGCACCCGGACGTAGTCCTTCGTGCCGAGCGACTTCGACATCGACCGCAGCCCGTTGTGGCCGCCCTCGCCGCCGCCGCACTTGACCCGCACCTGCCCGTACGGGATGTCCAGCTCGTCGTGCACCGCGATCACCCGGGCCGGCGGGATCTTGTGGAACTGGGCCAGCCCGGCCACCGGGCCGCCGGAAAGGTTCATGTAGGTCAACGGCTTCAGCAGCACCAGCTTCGGGCCGCCGAACCCCAGCCGTCCCTCGGCCGCCTCCGCCACCGCCCGCTTGTGCCGGCCGAACTTCGCGCCCACCCGGGCGGCCAGCAGGTCGGCCACCATGAAGCCGACGTTGTGCCGGTTGGCCGCGTACTCCCGACCCGGGTTGCCCAGGCCGACCACCAGCCACGGCCCCGCCTCGTCCGTCACGCCACGTCCCTTCCGCTCTTCCCCACGACCCCCCTGGCGATACGCCGACAGGCGCCCCCGGGAACCGGGGACGCCTGTCGCACAGCCTGCGGGCCGATCAGGCCTCGGTCTTCGGCTCCTCGGCAGCCGGCTCGCCCTCGGCCGGGGTGCCCTCTTCGCCCTCGGCGGTCTCCTCGCCGACCTCGGCCTCGGCCTCGTCCTCGGCGACCTCGACCTCGGGGAGGGTGGCCTCGAGCTGCTCGGCGGTCGGGGCGGCGGTCACCGAGGCGACAGCGGTCTCCTCGTCGGTGGCCAGCTCCACGCCCGAGGGTAGCTCGACGTCGGCGGCGGTGATCGTGGTGCCCGGCTCGGCGCCCTCGATCGACGCCTCCAGGTGGTCCGGCACCTTGGTGGCGTCGGCGGTCACCGACAGGGTGTCGTGGTCGTGCACGATCAGGGTGTCCTTCGCGGCCTCGCCGGTCAGCTGGACCGGGACCTCGACGGTGACCTTCTCGCCGCGCCGGACCAGCAGCAGGTCCACGTGCTCGAAGGTGTCCTTGATCGGGTCACGCTGGATCGCCTTCGGCAGCGCCAGCACCTGGGTGCCGTCGCTCACCTCGATCGCGAAGAGCTGGTTCGCGCCGCCCTTGCGGATCGCGGCGGCGAAGTCACGCGCCGGCAACGCGATGTGCTTGGGCTTCTCGCCGTGGCCGTACAGCACGGCGGGCACCTTGCCGGCCCGGCGGGTACGACGGGCACCACCCTTGCCGAACTCGGTACGGGGCTCGGCGCTGATCTTTACCTCGGACACGGGGAAACTCCTGATGCTTCGCTGCGGCGGCTTGTCGTCTGGCGGTGCTGGGCGAGGGGCTCGCTGGGGCTCAAGGTCATGAACGACCGCCCGGAGCACCGCGTCGATGACGGCGCCTCCGTGCGGTGCTTGTCAGCAGCCCGCCGGGCACCCTCGCCGTGGCAACCGCACCAGTCTACCCGAGCGGATTCCGGGCTTTCCGGCAGTCCCCCATATCACCGCGCCGGCCGGCGCGCAGGGCAACGGCCCGGCCGCCGGACCACGCCGGCGACCGGGCCCGCCATCAGCTCAGGCCACCGAACAGGGTGGTCACCGAACCGTCGTCGAAGACCTCCCGGATCGCCCGCGCCAGAAGCGGGGCGATCGACAGCACGGTCAGCTTGTCCAGCTGCTTCTCCGGCGGCAGCGGCAGCGTGTTCGTCACCACGACCTCGCTGATCGGGCTGTTCTTCAACCGCTCGGTCGCCGGGTCGGACAGCAGCGCGTGGGTCGAGGCCACCACGATCTCCGCCGCCCCCGACTCCTTGAGGATGTCGGCCGCCTTGGTGATCGTGCCACCGGTGTCGATCATGTCGTCGACGATCAGGCAGACCCGACCCTCGACCTCACCGACCACGCGGTTCGCCACCACCTGGTTCGGCTTCATCGGGTCCCGCGTCTTGTGGATGAACGCCAGCGGGCAACCGCCCAAGCGGTCCGTCCAGCGCTCCGCCACCCGCACCCGGCCCGAGTCCGGCGCCACCACCGTCATCGGGCGGCCGGCGTACTTGTGCTCCACGTACTCGGCCAGCACGTCCATCGCGAACAGGTGGTCCACCGGGCCGTCGAAGAAGCCCTGGATCTGCGCGGTGTGCAGGTCCACCGTCAGGATCCGGTTCGCGCCCGCGGTCTTCAGCAGGTCGGCCACCAGCCGCGCCGAGATCGGCTCCCGGCCGCGGTGCTTCTTGTCCTGCCGCGAGTAGGGGTAGAACGGCAGCACCACGGTGATCCGCTTGGCCGAACCACGCTTCAGCGCGTCGACCATGATCAGGGTCTCCATGACCCAGGTGTTCACGCCGTGCGTCACGGACTGCACCACGAAGGCGTCCGAACCACGGACCGAGTCCTTGAACCGTACGAAGATCTCACCGTTGGCGAACTCGTACGCGTCGGCCGGCGTCGGCGCGACGCCGAGCACCTCACCGATCTCCTTGGCCAGCTCCGGAAAACCCCGTCCGGAAAAGAGCATCAGGCTCTTGCGGTTCTCGGCGACGATGCTGCCCATGGGCCCGTCTGCTCCCGTATGTCGGTGGTACCCGGCGGCGGTGGGCCGGGGACTGTTCGGTTGCAGTATCCCCCGGGTTCACCGGTCCACCCACGGCCCGGCGGTCCCCGTGGAGTCAGTCACCTTCGCTTGCGGCCACACCCGGCTCCGACGCACCCTCGCGGGCCCGCTGCGCCGCCTCCGCGGCGGCCGTGCCGGACCGCTTGCGCACCACCCAGCCCTCCACGTTGCGCTGCTGACCCCGCGCCACCGCCATCGCGCCCGGCGGCACGTCCGCGATGATCACCGAACCGGCCGCGGTGTACGCGCCGTCGCCCACCCGCACCGGCGCCACGAACATGTTGTCCGCCCCGGTACGCGCGTGACTGCCGATGGTGGTGTGGTGCTTGCGCACACCGTCGTAGTTGACGAAGACCGTCGCCGCGCCGATGTTGCTGTGCTCGCCGATCGTCGCGTCCCCCACGTACGACAGGTGCGGCACCTTCGAGCCCTCACCGATCGACGCCTTCTTGGTCTCCACGAACGTGCCGACCTTCGCCTTGCGGGCCAGCCGCGACTCCGGCCGCAGGTACGCGTACGGCCCGACGCTGGCCTGTGGGCCCACCTCGGCGCCCACCGCGTGGCTGCGCACCACGCTGGCCTCCTCGCCCACCACGGTGTCGACGAGCGTGGTGTCCGGCCCGACCAGCGCGCCCGCGCCCACCACGGTGGCGCCCTGGAGCTGGGTGTTCTGGTCGATCACCGCGTCCTTCTCCACGGTCACCGTCACGTCGATCCAGGTGGTGTGCGGGTCGAGGATGCTCACGCCGGTGCGCATCCAGCCCTCGTTGACCCGGTCGCGCAGCAGCCGGCGCAGCCCGGCCAGCTCCACCCGGTCGTTGCAACCGAGCGTCTCCACGTGGTCGGCGGCGCAGTGCACCGCCACCGGCTCGCCGGCGTCCCGCAGCAGGGCGAAGACGTCGGTCAGGTATTCCTCGCCCTGGTCGTTGTCGGTGGACAGCTTGCCCAACGCCTCCCGCAGCTGGGCCACGTCGAACGCGTAGATGCCCGCGTTGATCTCGCGCAGCGCGCGCTGCTGCGGCGTGGCGTCCCGCTCCTCGACGATCTGCTCCAGCTGGCCCTGCGTGTCCCGCACGATCCGGCCCAGCCCGGTCGGGTCGGGCACCTCGGCGGCCAGCACGGTCGCCGCCGCGCCCGCGCCCTCGTGCGCCTCGACCAGGGCCTCGACGGTCGCCGGCCGCAGCAGCGGCACGTCGCCGTTGATCACCACGACCGTGCCGGTCGCCTCCGGCACCGCGTCCAGCGCGATCCGGACCGCGTGCCCGGTGCCGAGCTGCCGCTCCTGGAGCACCGGGGTGGCCGCCGGCGCGACCTCGGTCAGGTGTTCCCGTACCTGGTCGGCGCCGTGGCCGACCACGACGACCGTGCGGTCGGCGCCCAGTGGCCCGGCCGCGGCGAGGACGTGACCGAGCAGGGTACGGCCGAGCAGTGGGTGCAGCACCTTGGGCAGGGACGACTTCATCCGCTTGCCCTCACCGGCGGCGAGCACGACAACGGTGCGGAGGTGGGGCTGGGACACGACGTGCTCCCGTCGGGACGGCGACAGTCTCGCGGTCATGCTAACCACGCGGCTCGCCACAATTCGCATCCGGCCACACAAACGCCGTCCGCCCACGGGCGATCCGGCGGATGAGCTGGGGTGCCTGGATTCGAACCAGGAGCTCAAGGCTCCAAAGGCCTGCGGGTTGCCGTTACCCCACACCCCATTGCCGTGTCAAGACCTACGGGTCGCCCTCTTGGGCTCGATCCTCGTCCGCGATCCGGAACAGCTCGGAGATCATACCTTCGATCCGCCAGTAGAGCGCACGGCTGCGCGGCACAGTGATCACCAGGCACCCGTGATAGGTGTCGCCGGTGTTCCGCCGCACCGTCGTCGGGTTGTGCCGCTTGAGCACGGTCCGGCGGAACCGATCCGCAGGGAGGCGCAACCGCTGCGCCCACCACCGGACGGCAGCCTCGGCGTCGGCCGACTCGTGGATGCTCACCCGGTAGGTCGGCACCGCCCGGTCCACGCCGCAGACGTCGAGGAACCTCAGGAACAGGGCCAGCAGACCGGGGTCGCTGTTGACGAACTGCACCGTCACCGGCCGCCGCCACGGCTTGGACTTGGCCCCCTCACACCAGTAGATCGCCGCGCCCAGCAGCAGCAGATCCCGCTCCCCGAGGCCGCCGACCGCACCCGCCGCCCGGGCATGCTCGGCAGCCTGCGCCGCGTCCCGCGACTCCCGGTAGGCGCTCCAGCGGGCGTCCGTCATCGCCTTGGAGTGCGCGCGACGCCGCTCGGCGGTCGCCTCGTCCGGATCCAGCGGCAGGTGCCGCACCCACTGGTAGGCCGTCGACTTCGCCACGCCGAGCTGCTCCGCGATCTGGTTGACCGACCGGCCGGCCGCGCGCAACCGCACGGCCTCGGCACGGTCGTCGTCCCGGGCACGGGGTCGGCGGGTCCGTTCGGGGGGCGGCACACCGCGCAGCAGCGTGTAGACGCGATCACGACCGATGCCCAGCCGGGCCCGGATCTCGGCGACGGAGAGCTGTTCCTCGACGCGCAGACGGCGCGCCTCGGCGGCGAGCGGATCGGTCATCGGCACAGATTAGAACGTACGTACGACACCGACCGACCGGTCGGCCCAGGTGAGCAGCGCCTGGCAGGATGGGTCGGGTGACCGATGTTCCCGGTAGCGACCGCTCTCGCCGACGGGCCGTCCCGGCGGCGAAGCCGTCCCGGGTGCGGATGTCCGCGGCGCAGCGGCGCGAGCAGTTGATCTCGATCGCTCGGCAGATCTTCGCCGAGCGCGGGTTCGACGCCACCTCGATCGAGGAGGTGGCGGCGCGGGCGAAGGTCTCCAAGCCGGTGGTCTACGAGCACTTCGGCGGCAAGGAGGGGCTCTACGCGGTGGTGGTGGACCGGGAGGTCCGTTCGCTGCTGGACCGGATCACCACGGCGCTGACCGCGGGCCACCCGCGCGAGTTGCTGGAGCAGGCGGCGCTGACGCTGCTCACCTACATCGAGGAGGAGACCAGCGGCTTCCGGGTGCTGGTCCGTGAGTCGCCGCTGATGTCGGCGACGGGCAACTTCAGCAGCGTGATGAACGACGTCGCGCACCAGGTGGAGCACATCCTCGGCGCCGAGTTCTCCAGCCGGGGCTATGAGCCGAAGCTGGCGGAGCTCTACTCCCAGGCGCTGGTGGGCATGGTGGCGTTGACCGGGCGCTGGTGGCTGGAGGTGCGCAAGCCGCGCAAGGAGACGGTGGCCGCGCACCTGGTGAACCTGGCCTGGAACGGCCTGTCGCACCTGGAGTCGAAGCCGGGCCCGATCAGGGGTTAGGGCTCTCGGCGACCGGGTGGTAGCGGCGGCGGCGTTCCTCCTCCGCGTGCTCCGGCGGTCCGACCTTGTCGTACAGGCCGGTGGCGAGCAGGATCAGCCCGAACAGCAGCGACACGATGACGGTGGACATCGAGAAGTTCAGGAAGTTCGCCGAGGTCTGGAGCACGGACATCATCAGGATGCCGGTGACCAGGAAGACCGCGCCGGCGGTGAGGTTCATGTAGTGCCCGAGGTTGTTCCGGCGGGACGCGCCGACGATCAGGACCGCGCCGAAGATCACCGAGACCAGCGAGAAGGCCAGGTTGGTACGGAGTCCGAGGGCCCAGTTGCTGTCCCGACCGAACAGCCCGTCTCCCCAGGTCTGGAAGACGCCGTAGACCCCGAAGACCAGGATGTAGAGACCGATGAGCCCGGACAGCAGCCGGTAGAGCGGTCGCGCGGGATGGTTCACCGGGAAGTGCGCCATGGAGCCCTCCAGCCATCTGACTGATTCGGGGCAATTGTCACCCGGGGCGCCGGTTCCCGTACCGGAAAACGCCGAAGGCCCGGCGCGCACGCCGGGCCTTCGGGGTGGATCGGGTCAGAGCACCAGGCGGGCCTTCTGCCAGGCCTCGTGCTCGTCGTCGGTGCCGACCTTGCCGTACATGCCGACCATCAGGAGCACCAGCGCGAGGGTCAGGACCACGATCACCGTCATGATCGAGAAGTTGACGATGTTGGCGTCGGTCTGGAGGAACGCGAGCGCGGCCAGGCCGATGGCCATCAGGGTGTAGGCCAGCCACTGGTTGATCGCCACGTCGAGGTTGCGGCCGATCGCGGTGCCGACCAGGATCACCACGCCGATGAGCACCGACAGCAGCGAGAAGCCCATGTTGGTGCCCTGGCCGAGGACCTTGGTGTCGTCCTGCGCGAAGAAGTCGTTGCCGGCGCTGGCGATGATGCCGAGGCCGCCGAAGACGACGAAGTACAGACCAACGAGCCCGCCGATCGCCCGGTAGATCGGCCGCGCGGGGTGGTTGACGGGGGTGTGGGCCATCTCTGCGTCTCCAAAAGACCGTTCGGACGAGGGTTCCGCCGCTGATTGTCGCGTACGCCGGTCAGTGACGCCGCACACCCCCCATGCTCAGCCGGCCGGCAGCTCCTCGGCCAGGGCCAGCCAGGTCTCCTCGGTGCGGTCCCGCTCGGCCCGCACCTCCTTGAGCTGGGCGTCCAGCTCGGCCACCTTCGCGTAGTCGGTGGCGTTGGCGGCGAGCTGCTCGTGCAGGCCCGCCTCCTTCTGCTCCAACTTGGCGATCTGCCGCTCCAGCCGGGTGAGTTCCTTCTTCGCGACGCGTACCTCGGCGGCGGACATGCCGTCGCGGGCCGGGGCGGCCGTGCCGGGGGTGAGGTCGGCGGGCGCCGGGCCGCCGGCCGCGGCGGCGCGGGCCAGGTACTCGTCGACGCCGCCGGGCAGGTGCACGAGCCGGCCGTCGCCGAACATGCCGTACGCGACGTCGGTGACCCGCTCGATCAGGTAGCGGTCGTGGCTGGCCACCACGATGGTGCCGGGCCAGGAGTCGAGCAGGTCCTCCAGCGCGGCGAGCGTGTCGGTGTCCAGGTCGTTGGTGGGCTCGTCGAGCAGGAGCACGTTGGGTTCGCCGGCGAGCAGCCGCAGCATCTGGAGGCGGCGGCGCTCACCGCCGGACAGGTCGCTCACCGGCGTCCAGAGCCGCCGGTCGTCGAAGCCGAAGATCTCGGCGAGCTGGGAGGCGCTGATCTCGCGGTCGCCGAACTGGACCCGCCGGGCCACCTCCTCGACCGCCTCCAGGACGCGCAGGTGGCCGGGGAGTTCGGCGAGTTCCTGGGAGAGGAACGCCGGCCGCACGGTCTGCCCGGCGGCGAACCGGCCGCCGTCGGGGCGGGTCACCCCGGCCAGCATCCGCAGCAGGGTGGTCTTGCCGGCGCCGTTGCGCCCGAGGATCGCCACCCGGTCGCCGGGACCGACCTGCCAGGTGGTGTCGTGCAGGATCTCCTTGGGGCCGGCGTGCAGGCGGACGTGCTCCAGGTCGTACACCTGCTTGCCGAGGCGGGCGGTGGCGAGCCGTTGCAGCGACATGGTGTCGCGCGGTTCCGGCACGTCGGCGATGAGCGCGTTGGCGGCGTCGATGCGGAACTTGGGCTTGGAGGTGCGCGCCGGCGCGCCCCGGCGCAGCCACGCGATCTCCTTGCGGAGCAGGTTCTGCCGGCGGGCCTCGGTGGCCGCGGCGACCCGCTGCCGCTCGACGCGGGCCAGCGTCCACGCCGCGAAGCCGCCCTCGTACGCCCGGACGGTCTGGTCGGCGACCTCCCAGGTGGTGGTGCAGACGGCGTCCAGGAACCAGCGGTCGTGGGTGACCACGACGAGCGCGCCCTTGCGGCTGACCAGGTGCCGGGCCAGCCAGTCGACGCCGCCGACGTCGAGGTGGTTGGTGGGCTCGTCGAGGACGAGCAGGTCGGCGTCGCGGACCAGCAGCGCGGCGAGCGCGACCCGGCGGCGCTCGCCGCCGGACATCGGGCCGACCGGCGTGTCGAGGCCGAGGTGGGGCATGCCGAGGCCGTCGAGGATGGCCCGGACGCCGGCGTCGCCGGCCCACTCGTGCTCGGCGCCCATGCTCTCGTTTAGCCAGGCGGTGCCGAGGACGACGTCCCGCACGGTGAGGTCGGGGGCCAGATCCAGGCGCTGCGGCAGCCAGGCCACCCGCAGGTCCCGGCGGTGGGTGACGCGGCCGTCGTCGGGCTCCTCGGTGCGGGTGAGCAACCGCAGCAGGGTCGACTTGCCGGCGCCGTTGAGGCCGACGACGCCGACCCGGTCGGCGTCGTCGAGGCCGAGCGAGACGTCGGTGAGCAGCGGCCCGGCGGCGCCGTACCCCTTGGACACCCGGTCCAGGTTGACGATGTTGGCCACAGACCCACCCTTCATGACTCAGGCGCCCCGGGGGCCGGGACGCCTGGGTCAAGGGTACGGGGCGTCAGACGACGCGGGCGCCGGCGACCGGGCCGTGGGCGACCCGTGCCTCCCGGCACACCCCGGCGGCGGTCAGCTCGGCGGCGATCCGTCCGGCGTCGGCGGCGTCGGCGGCGAGGAACACGCAGGTCGGTCCGGAGCCGGAGACGATCCCGGCGAGCGCGCCGGCGGCCTCGCCCGCCTTGAGCGTCGCGGCCAGGGCGGGACGCATGGTCAGCGCGGCGGCCTGCAGGTCGTTGCCGAGCGTGGCGCCCAGCACCCGGGGGTCCCGCTGCCGCAGCGCGCCGAGCAGCGCGTCGGTGCTGCCCAGCGGCTCGCCGGCGGTGCCGGCGTCGCGCAGCCGGTCGAGTTCGCGGTAGGCGGCCGGGGTGGACAGGCCGCCGTCGGCGACGGCCACCACCCAGTGCCAGGAGGTGGGGCGGGCCAGCACCGGACTGACCGCCTCGCCCCGGCCGGTGCCCAGCGCGGTGCCGCCGTGGATCAGGAACGGCACGTCGGAGCCGAGGTCGGCGGCGATGCCGGCCAGTTCGTCGCGGGACAGGCCGGTGCCCCAGAGCGCGTCGCAGGCGACCAGCGCGGCGGCCGCGTCGGCGCTGCCGCCGGCCAGCCCGCCGGCGAGCGGGATCTGCTTGCGCAGGTGCAGCCGGGCGTGCGGGGCGACACCGGCGTAGCCGGCGAGGGCGTGCGCGGCCCGCATCACCAGGTTCGAGTCGTCCAGGGCCAGCTCGCCGGCGCCCTCGCCCTCCATGGTCAGGGTGAGCGTGTCGCCGCGGCGGGCGGTCAGCTCGTCGTAGATGGAGATCGCGTGGTAGACGGTGTTCAGCTCGTGGTAGCCGTCGCGCCGCAGCGGTCCCACCCCGAGATGCAGGTTGACCTTGGCGGGCACCCGCACCTTGACCGGACCGCTGGCCCCGCGCCGCTGCCCGTCCTCGTCCTCCGGTCGCCAGGCCTCGGTCACCGGGTGAGCTCCCGTGGGCGCAGGCGGATGTCGAACGGCTTCTGCACGGTCAGCTCCTCGGCGGGGTCGGGCAACGGCGCCAGCCTACTGGGCGCCGGCGGAGGCGTCCGGGGCCGACGCGGCGATGGCGGCGAACTGCTCCACGGTGAGTGACTCGCCGCGTGCGCCCGGGTCGACACCGGCCGCGGTGAGCGCCGCGGCGGCCCGGTCCGCGCCGCCGGCCCAACCGGCCAGGGCGGCCCGCAACGTCTTGCGCCGCTGGGCGAACGCGGCGTCGACCACGGCGAAGACGGCCGACCGGGGTACGTCCGGGCGGGGCGGTTCGCGTCGGGTGAACGCGACCAGGCCGGAGTCGACGTTGGGCACCGGCCAGAACACGTTCGGCGGGACCTTGCCGGCGGAGCGGGAGCGGGCGTACCAGGCGAGCTTGACCGAGGGGATGCCGTAGACCTTGGAGCCGGGTCCGGCGACGAGCCGGTCGGCGACCTCCTTCTGCACCATGACCAGGCCGTGGCGCAGGGTGGGCAGCTCGGCGAGGAGGTGCAGCACCACCGGGACGGCCACGTTGTAGGGCAGGTTCGCCACCAGCGCGGTGGGCGCCGGGTCGGCCAGGTCGGCGGCGGTGACCCGCAGCGCGTCGGCGGGGTGCACGGTGAGCCGGGCGGCGTCCGGGCCGGCGAACCGGGCGGCGGTCTCCGGCAGCGCGGCGGCGAGCGTCGGGTCGAGTTCCACGGCGTGCACGTGCGCGGCCACCGGCAGCAGGGCCAGGGTGAGCGAGCCGAGCCCGGGGCCGACCTCCAGCGCCACGTCGTCCGGGGTCAGCCCGGCGGCGGTGACGATCCGGCGGACGGTGTTCGGGTCGTGCACGAAGTTCTGGCCGAGCTTCTTGGTCGGCGTGACGCCGAGCCGCGCGGCGAGTTCCCGGATCTCCGCCGGGCCGAGGAGTCCGGTCACGCCCCGTAGCGTAAGCGCCTGGGTGTTGCCGTTAGGAGGGGCCCCTTCTTATCGCCTGGTGTTAAGAAGGGCCCCCTCCTTTCACCAGGGGCCGAATGCTCGGTCACCGTTGGTGGAGATGGCCGCGCACAGGGTGTCCAGGTCGGCGCCGGTGGTCTCGGCGAGGAACCGGACGGTCAGCGGGATCAGGTACGACGCGTTCGGCCGTCCCCGGTGCGGCATCGGGGTGAGGTAGGGGGCGTCGGTCTCCACCAGCATCTGCTGCGGCGGGGTGACGGCGGCGGCCTCCCGCAGCGCGGCGGCGCTGCCGAACGTGACGGTGCCGGCGAAGCTGAGCAGGAAGCCGCGGCGGACGCACTCGCGGGCGAAGTCGGCGTCGCCGGAGAAGCAGTGCATGACGACGGTGTCCGGCGCGCCCTCGTCGTCGACGATGCGCAGCACGTCGGCGTGGGCGTCGCGGTCGTGGATGACCAGCGCCTTGCCGTGCCGCTTGGCGATGGCGATGTGCGCGCGGAAGCTCTCCTCCTGCGCGGCCCGCCCCGCGTCGCCGGTGCGGAAGAAGTCCATGCCGGTCTCGCCGACGCCCCGGACCCGGTCCCGGCCGGCCAGCGCCTCGATCTCGCGCAGCGCCTCGTCGAGGTCGGCCAGGCGGGGCGCCTCGTTGGGGTGCAGCGCCACGGTGGCCAGCACCGGGGCGTACCGGTCGGCGACGTCGGCGCCCCACCGGGACGACTCGACGTCCACGCCGACCTGGACGAGCCGGTCGACCCCGACCTGCGCGGCGACGGCGATCGCGGCGGCGACCGGGTCGTCGCCGGTGGTGGTGGCGCCGCCGGGCGTCCCGTACTCGCCGACGGTGATGTCGAGGTGGGTGTGGCTGTCCAGCACGGGGCGGGGCAGCGGCTCGGGGGCGGGCGGGAACTCGCCGGCGCGGCGGGCGGCGCGCTGCTTGCGGGTCTCGGTCTGCTCGGTCATCGCGGCCAGCATCACACACCCGCCGGGGCCGACGTTCCCGGACCGCCACCGGCTGTTCACACGGTCAACATCTGGCCGGCTTAGCGTCCCGGGGTGACCGTCACCGACCAGACCGGCGGGGCCGCCTCCGAGCGGACCGGGTTGCGCGTGACGTACGACGGTCGCGTGCACCCGGCCGAGGAGATCGCCCGGGGCGCCGCGTACGAGTTGTTCAGCGCCGACGAGGCCCCCGGCTTCGAGTGGTGCCCCCGGCCCGGGCTGGCCTACCCGTGGCGCAGGTTCGTCCACGCGACCGAGGTGGGCGCGGTGCACGGGGCGGCCGAGCCGAGCGAGGACGCGGACCCGCCGCTGCTGATGCCGCTGCACCGTGACCGGGGTTGGGCGTACGTGCACCAGCTCAGCCAGCAGCCGGGGGCGGCCGGTGACCCGACGCTGGCGGCGGTCCGCGCGTCGGCGGTGATCCGGCCGGGCACCCGGATGGTGAAGGTGCTGTCCGCGCGGCAGCTCGCCGGTTACGTGCGGGGCTGGCTGCCGCACGGCTTCTGCTACCGGGAGCACGACGTGGCGCACCTGCGGACGCCGGCGGGGATGGCGGTGCTGCGCGGCGACCCGGAGGGCGGCGACGTGGCGTACGCGTTGCGCTGGCGGGCCGCCGACCCGGCCGACTACGACGTCCCGGTCGGCGCGGCCCACCGGGGGTTGACCGCGCTGCCGCCGCGGGACCGGCTCGGCCCGCCGGTGCTGGGCACCGGGTTCGTGCCGAGCAACGCCCAGCTCGTCCCGGAGTTCGTCACCCGGGACTTCGCCGACCTGCCGATGCCGGCGAACGCCACGCTGCTGGCCTATCCGGCCGAGGGGGTGGAGGTGGTGCTCTACACCTACCAGGCGGAGCAGCGCGGCTGGTTGCGTCTGGCCGGCCCGCAGTGGCGGCACCTGCTGGCCGCGGTGCCCGGTCTCTCCGCCGACCAGGAGTACGTGCCGACCGGTGACGCGCCGCGCTCCACCCAGCTCGTCGGCGCGTACGGCGGGACGGAGTACGAGGCGGTGGCCGACCAGCCGGGCGGGTTCCGGGTGCTGGCGATGACCCGGGCGGCCCGCTATCCGGTGGAGGCGGCGGCGCGGCGGCTGCGCACGGCGTCCTGGCGTGGGGTCCCCTGTCTGGTGCTGCGGGAGGAGGCGGGGTGGTCGCGGTTGCGGCTGTCCCGTCCGGATCCGGACGCGGTGGCAGCGACCGGGGCGCAGTGTCACGAACGGGGTGTCTACGAGGTGTGGGCGCCGGGCGCGGAGCTGGCCGACGACCGGGTGGTGGATCTGCCGTATCCGCAGCGGGGCGCATAGACGGCGGCTGGTCGGGAAGGCGTGGGCGTCCGAGGCCCCACGCAGGAGGATGTTTCCGACATGCCTTTCGTCACCGTCGGTACGGAGAATTCCGCACCCATCGACCTGTACTACGAGGATCACGGCTCCGGTCAGCCGATCGTGCTGATCCACGGGTTCCCGTTCAACGGGGCGACCTGGGAGAAGATGAGCGGTCCGCTGCTCGCCGCCGGATACCGGGTGATCACGTACGACCGGCGCGGTTTCGGGAATTCGGCGCAGCCGGCCTTCGGCTACGACTACGACACGTTCGCCGCCGACCTCGACGTGCTGATGACCGAGCTGGACCTGCGCAACGCGATCCTGATCGGGCACTCGATGGGCACCGGTGAGGTCACCCGCTACCTGGGCGCGTACGGGTCGGACCGGGTGGACCGGGCGGTCATGATGGCCCCGTTGGCGCCGTATCTGCTGAAGGCGCCCGACGACCCGGAGGGCGTCGACAAGAGCCTGTTCGAGGGGTTCCAGAAGGCGATCATCCAGGACCGGTTCGCCTACCTGACCCAGTTCTGCGACGCGTTCTTCAACGCCAGCGAGAACCGGGGCAAGCTGGTCAGCGACGAGGCCTACCACGCGCACTGGCAGATCGGCGCGCAGGCGTCGGCCAAGGGCACCCACGACTCGGTGGACGCCTGGCAGACCGACTTCCGCGGTGACCTGCCGAACATCGACGTGCCGGTGCTGATCATCCAGGGCGACAAGGACAACGTGCTGCCGTACCCGGTGACGGGTCAGCGGCTGGTGAACATGCTGTCCGACGCCAAGCTGGTCACGCTCAAGGGCGCGCCGCACGGCACGCCGTGGACGCATCCGACCGAGGTCAACAAGGCCATCATGGAGTTCATCGGCAAGCCGAGCATGGCGACCGCCTGACCGGGCGGACAACCGCGGCCCCGGGGATCCCCCGGGGCCGCGGTCACGCGTACGCGGTCAGCCGGCGAGGCGGGCCAGTTCCTCGTCGACGACGGACGGGTCGAGCTTGCGGAACACCGGCTTCGGCGCCGCGAGCGGCCGGCCCACCTCCAGGGGTACGGACTCCCAGCGCGCCCCGACCGTGTAGTCGCCGGTCAGCACCGGGTACGCCGGCCCGCCGTCGAGGTCGTCGACCTCCTCGATGACCGGCATCGGCGCGTGCGTGCCGGTGCCGCCGAGCAGCTCGTGGATCTTCTGGGCGGAGTGCGGCAGGAACGGGGTGAGCAGCGTGTTGGCGTCGCTGACCACCTGGAGCGCGACGTGCAGGATGGTGCCCATCCGGGGCTTGTCGTCGTCGCCCTTGAGCTTCCACGGCGCCTGCTCGGACAGGTACTTGTTGGCCTCGGCGACGACCTTCATCGCCTCGCCGATGGCCTGCTTCTGCCGGTGCCGGGCGATCAGGTCGCCGACCACCGTGAAACCGGCGCGGGCGGTGTCCAGCAGCGCCCGGTCGGCGTCGGTGAGCCCGGCCGGGTCGACCGGCGGGATCGCGCCGAAGTTCTTCGCCGCCATCGACACGGACCGGTTGACCAGGTTGCCCCAGCCGGCGACCAGCTCGTCGTTGTTGCGGCGGAGGAACTCGGCCCAGGTGAAGTCGGTGTCGTTGCTCTCCGGGCCGGCCACCGCGATGAAGTAGCGCAGCGCGTCGGCGTCGTAGCGCTCCAGGAAGTCCCGGACGTAGATGACCACCTTGCGGGAGGAGGAGAACTTCCGCCCCTCCATGGTCAGGTATTCGCTGGAGACGACCTCGGTGGGCAGGTTGAGCCGGCCCAGGTCGCCGGGCTCGCCGTCGCGGGAACCCTCGCCGGAGTAGCCGCCGAGCAGGGCCGGCCAGATCACCGAGTGGAAGACGATGTTGTCCTTGCCCATGAAGTAGTAGGAGCGGGCGTCCTTCCCCTCGCCGTCGGTCGACCACCACCTGCGCCACGCCTCCGGGTCGCCGGAGCGGCGGGCCCACTCGATGGAGGCGGACAGGTAGCCGATGACCGCGTCGAACCAGACGTAGATCCGCTTGTCGGACCGGTCCTGCCAGCCGTCGAGGGGGATCGGCACGCCCCACTCCAGGTCGCGGGTGATGGCCCGGGGCTGGAGGTCGTCGAGCAGGTTGCGGGAGAAGCGCAGCACGTTGGGCCGCCAGCCGTCCCGGCTGTCGAGCCACTGCCGCAGCGCGTCGGCCAGGGCGGGGAGGTCGAGGAAGAAGTGCTCGGTCTCCACGAACTCCGGCGTCTCGCCGTTGATCTTGGACTTGGGGTTGATCAGGTCGATCGGGTCGAGCTGGTTGCCGCAGTTGTCGCACTGGTCACCGCGCGCGCTGTCGTAGCCGCAGATCGGGCAGGTGCCCTCGATGTAGCGGTCGGGCAGGGTGCGGCCGGTGGACGGGGAGATCGCCCCGGTGGTGACCTTCGGGACGATGTAGCCGTTGCGGTAGAGCCCGGTGAACAGCTCCTGCACCACCGCGTAGTGGTTGCGGGTGGTGGTCCGGGTGAACAGGTCGTAGGACAGGCCCAGCGCCCGCAGGTCCTCGGCGATCACCCGGTTGTAGCGGTCCGCCAGCTCGCGCGGCGTGACGCCCTCGGCGTCGGCCTGCACCTGGATCGGGGTGCCGTGCTCGTCGGTGCCCGAGACCATGAGCACGTCGTGGCCGGCCATCCGCATGTACCGGGCGAAGACGTCGGAGGGAACGCCGAATCCGGATACGTGGCCGATGTGGCGCGGGCCGTTGGCGTAGGGCCAGGCGACCGCGGCGAGAACGTGACTCATGAGCGTCAAGCCTAGTGAGTGCTCCGGGGCACCCGCGAACCAATAGGCCGGCCGTTCCCGCCGTACGCCCGATTTGTCGCCGACACGCGGCCTGAGCTGCCCGGCGAGCCCGGTGCGGCGGTGTGAAATGAACGTCGTGACCAGTAGACCAGCGGCACCGGAGCCGTCGGCGGCCGCGCGGGCCGCGCGGCCGGCGACCGGCGCGCCGGTCGCCCCGCAGCCCCGGCTCGACCCGACGGACCCGCCGGTCGAGGTGGAGCCGACCACCGGGGCGCCGG
Organism: Micromonospora sp. WMMA1996; assembly: GCF_002573675.1. Taxonomy (NCBI): domain Bacteria; kingdom Bacillati; phylum Actinomycetota; class Actinomycetes; order Micromonosporales; family Micromonosporaceae; genus Micromonospora; species Micromonospora sp. WMMA1996. The sequence goes on from NZ_PDHU01000001.1 coordinate 702,392, forward strand.
TGGACGCCGTGCCCCGCCGGGTGCCGGTGCGGCAGCCCCGGTGGCAACGCCGGGGCGCGCCGGCGGGCGACGACGCCGCCGTCTGGGCGCCGATCGAGAAGGTGCACTGGGACGGCACGCCCCTGCGCGACGAACCGCGTCGCCGGACCGGTCGCCCCCGCGCCCGCCGGGAGCCGGCCCGCCCGGCCCACCCGCCGGATCCGCCCGCCGGTCTGGCGGCGCTGCTGACGCTGAGCCTGCTCGCCGCGTTCTTCGCCTGGGTGAGCGCCGGGCCGTTCTGGCTGGCGGTGGGGCACTCCACCGGCGGCACGGTGATGATCACCGAGTGTGTCGGGGGTGGGCTCACCCAGCGCTGCCGGGGGATCTTCCTGGCCGACGGCGACCGGTTCCAGGCCCACGGCGTGCGGGTCAGCGGCGTGCCGGCCGGTCGCACCGCCACCGGCAGCACGCTGCCCGCCCGGATGACCGGGCCGCAGGGCTCCACCGCCTACGCGGACACCGGGCCCGGCCGGCACCTGCGGTGGCTGCTCGGGCTGGCCCTGGTGGCGGGCTGCGCCGCCGCGATCCCCCGGTGGACCGGCGCCACCCGGCTCGCGGACGAGCGGCAGCGGCGCTGGGCGGTGGGGCTGGCGCTGGCCGGCCCGCTGCTGATCACCGTCGGCTTCCTCGCCGCCGCCTGGTGAGGCGGGCCGCCGATCAGCGGTGCACGATCTCGTAGACCTCGCGGCGACGCAGCCCGTACGTGGTCGCGACCTCGGTGATCGCGTCCCGCCGGGACGTCCCGGCCGCCTCGCGCTCGTCGACCGCGGCGCGCAGCGTCTCGTCGTCCGGCCGGGCCGCCGGCTGCGGTGACGCGCCGGCCACCACCAACGTGATCTCGCCGCGCACGTCGCCCGCGGCGGCCCACTCGGCCAACTCGCCGAGCGGCCGGCGGACCACCTCCTCGTAGGTCTTGGTCAGCTCCCGGCAGAGCGCGGCGGGCCGGTCCGGGCCGAACGCCTCGGCCAGGTCGGCCAGCGCCCCGGTGATCCGGTGCGGCGCCTCGAAGAGCACCAGCGTGCGCTCCTCGGCGGCGAGCGCGCGCAGCCGGGACCGTCGGGCGCCAGGGGTGCGGGGCAGGAAACCCTCGAAGCAGAACCGGTCGCAGGGCAGCCCGGACAGCGCCAGCGCGGTGGTGACCGCGCTCGGCCCGGGGGCCGCGGTCACCGGGACACCGGCGTCCAGCGCGGCGCGGACCAGCCGGTAGCCGGGGTCGGAGACGCTCGGCATGCCGCCGTCGGTGACCAGGGCGATCGTGTAGCCGGCGGTCAGCACGTCGACCAGTTCGGGGGTACGCCGCTCCTCGTTGCCCTCGAAGTAGGAGACGATCCGGCCGGGCACCGTGACGTCCAGGTCGCGGGCCAGCCGGGTGAGCCGCCGGGTGTCCTCGGCGGCGACCACGTCGGCGGTGGCGAGCGCCTCGCGGAACCGGGCGGACGCGTCGGCCGGGTTGCCCAGTGGCGCACCGAGCAGCACCAGTCGCCCGACCTCGGACATTTCACCCACGGCGTGCGCTCCCTCATCGACGGTCGTACCAATTTCGGAGACGACGTACGCCACCGGGCACCCTCGCAGCCTACGATCGCCGGGTGACGAGTGCGTCGACAGCACAGAGCGCGAACGCCGAGCTTTCTCCCGACGACCGGGCCACCGGCTCCCCGGGCGACACCGGCGGGGGTGGGATCCCGGCCGCCGTCCGCCGCCGGCTCGCCACCGTCGACGACCGCATCGGTCGGGGGCAGGCCTGGCTGGCCACCGGGGTGGTGGTGGCGATCGCCGCGATCCTGCGCTTCGTCGGGCTCAGCCACCCGCCGGGCAAGATCTTCGACGAGACCTACTACGCCAAGGACGCGTACGGGCTCATCGACCGCGGGGTCGAGTGGAACTACAAGGACAACGGCCCGTCGTACGTGGTCCACCCGCCGCTGGGCAAGTGGCTGATCGGGCTCGGCGAGTGGGCCTTCGGCTACCAGGACGCGGAGACCAACATCTCCGTGCCGGGACACCTCGTGACGACCGCCCCGGAGTTCGGCTGGCGCTTCGGCGCGGCGCTGGCCGGCACGGTGTCGGTGCTGCTGCTGGTGCGCATCGGCCGGCGGATGTTCCGGTCCACGGTGCTCGGCTGCGCGGCCGGCCTGCTGCTCGCGCTGGACGGCTTCCACCTGGTGCTGTCCCGCTCGGCCATCCTCGACATCTTCCTGCTGCTGTTCGTGCTGGCCGCGTTCGGCGCGCTGGTGCTCGACCGGGACGCCCGACGGCGGCGGTGGGCGCGGGCGCTGGAGGCGGGTCTCGACCCGACGCTGCGGGGGCGGGCCGGGCGGCCGGCGTCGGGCTGGCGGGACTGGCCCTGGTGGCGGTTCGCGGCCGGGGTGCTGCTCGGCTGCGCCTGCGCGGTGAAGTGGAGCGGGCTCTACTTCGTGCCGGCGTTCGCGTTGCTGGTGCTGCTCTGGGAGGTCGGGGTCCGCCGGTCGGCCGGGGTCCGTCACCCGTGGCGGGACGCGGTCCTCGACGAGCTGCCCTGGCTGCTGGTAGCCGGCGTGCTGATGGTGGCCACCTACGTGGCGACCTGGTCGGGGTGGCTGCTCAGCGACGACGGCTACTACCGCCTGGCCGCCCGCTACCCGAACACCCCCGGGCTGAGCGACACCCCGGTCATCGGTCCCCTGATCAATCTGTGGGAATACCACAAGGCCGCGTACGGCTTCCACACGCAGCTCGACGACCCGCACAAGTACCAGTCCTGGCCGTGGCAGTGGCTCCTGCTCGGCCGGCCGGTGGCGTTCTACTGGTCCGGCGACGGCAACTGCGGCGCGTCGAGCTGCGCCTCCGAGGTGCTGCTGCTGGGCACCCCGCTGCTCTGGTGGTCGTTCCTGCCGGCGCTGGCCGCGACCGTCTGGCTGGGTCTGGCCCGGCGCGACTGGCGGGCCGGGGCCATCCTGCTCAGCGTGGCCGCCGGCCTGCTGCCCTGGTTCTGGTTCGCGCTGGACGGGCGGACGATGTTCTCGTTCTACGCCGCGCCGGCGGTGCCGTTCCTGGTGCTCGCGGTGGTCTACGTGCTCGGCGCGATCGCGACCCCCGCGCCGGTTTCCGCGACGGCGCCGCCACCGAGCGCCGAGCAGGTCGGTGACCGACGGCTGGTGGGCGGGATCATCGCGGGCGCCTACGTGCTGCTGGTGGCGCTCTGCTTCGGTTACTTCTATCCGGTGTTCGTCGGCCGGCTGCTGCCCTATGCCGACTGGTCTGCCCGGATGTGGCTGGACGGTCGCTGGATCTGACCCCGGCCGAACGGGGGCACGAAAAAGCGCGCCCCGATCGCCTGCCACGGGGGAAGCGGGCGATTGGGGCGCGCAAGACAGAGCTTAACCACACTCCGGCAGCGGCACAACGGGTGCGGGCGGGTCAGATTTCCGACCAATGCGCCACCCCCCGAAAGGTTTACATCGGGCAGCTAACGGTGGGTCATATTCCGGAAGCTCAGCGGGGCCGACGGAGGGGCGCCCGGGGAGGGGCCCACCCGGATGATCTTCCTAAGTGGATCTCACTACACTTCGCCCGGTGATCAACAAGAGACGATCGACGGCCGTCCTCATCGGACTGCTGGCGGCGACCGCGATGATCGGTCCGAGCCCCGCCGGGGCCGACGACGAGACCACCGAACCCGCCGCCGAGCCGCCCAAGGTCGAGCTGGTCCTCGACGTCAGCGGCTCGATGCGGGCCCGCGACATCGACGGGCGCAGCCGGATCTCCGTCGCCCAGCAGGCGTTCAACGAGGTGGTCGACGGCCTGCCCGACGAGACGCAGCTCGGCATCCGGGTGCTCGGCGCGACCTACCGGGGCAAGGACAAGAAACAGGGCTGCCTGGACACGCAGCAGATCGTGCCGGTCGGCCCGGTGGACCGCGCGGCGGCCAAGGCCGCGGTCGCCGGGCTGCGACCGACCGGCTTCACCCCGGTCGGTCTCGCGCTGCGCTCCGCCGCGCAGGACCTGGGCACCGGCAGCACCGCCCGGCGGATCGTGCTGATCACCGACGGCGAGGACACCTGCGCGCCGCCCGACCCGTGCGAGGTCGCCCGCGAGCTGGCCGCCCAGGGCACCCGGCTCGTCGTCGACACGCTGGGCCTGGCCCCGGACGAGAAGGTACGCCGGCAGCTGCTCTGCATCGCCGGCGCGACCGGCGGCACGTACACGGCGGCGCAGAGCGCCGACGAGCTGACCGGCCGGATCAAGCAACTGGTCGACCGGGCCCGGGACACGTACACGGCCACCCCGGCCGTGGTCGGCGGCGCGGCGGCCTGCGACGGCGCGCCGCTGCTCGCACCCGGCGTCTACAGCGACCGGGAGGCGTTCTCCGAGCACCGCTGGTACCGCGTGCCGGTGCGCCCCGGGCAGGAGCTACGCGCCTCGGTCAGCGTCGCGCTGGACCGCCCGGTCAACCCGGACTACGGCGTGCTGCTGCGGGCCACCGCGCCGGACGGGCGGGAGCTGGTCCGCGGCGTCGACGCCGGCAGCGGGCGCACCGACGTGGTCTCGGCCGGCCTGCGCTGGTCGGCCGCCGAGGAGGAGGACGCGGCGAGCCCGGAGCCGACCCCCGACGGGACGCAGGCCGTGCGGACCGTCTGCCTGGTGGTCAGCAACTCGTTCGCGGCCCGGGCCGGCACCCGGGCCGAACCGGGGATGCCGGTCGAGCTGACCGTGGACGTGGTCGCCGCCTCCCCCGCCCCGGACGGGCCGGACCTCGGCCGAGGCTGGGTCCTGCTGCTCCTGCTCACCGTGGCCGGCCTGGTCACCGGGCTGCTCGCCGGCCTGCTCACCCGCTGGTGGGTGGCCACGTGGAGGGAGAACTGAGGATGCGTACCCCGATTCGCCTCGTGGCGGCGACCGCCGCCGCGGGCCTGGCCCTCACCCCGGCCGCGGCCCTCGCCGCCCCCAGCCCGTCGCCGGGCGCGACCACCGTGACCAAGGCCGGCACCTCGTTCCTCACCGCCCCCACCGTCACGGCCGACCAGCCGGTACGGGTGGGCGCCTCCACCGGCGACCACCTGTACTGGTCGTTCCGCGCCGACGCCGGCCAGGTCCACGAGGTCGGCGTCACGGTCACCTTCCCCAAGCGACGCAGCGGCGCGTCCACCTGGACGGTCGACGTCTTCGACGGACTTCGCCGCCGGCAGGCCTGCACGGCCGGCGCGCAGACCCCCACCGCGGACACGGCGGCGACCAGCGTGACGCTCGGCTGCACGCTGCGGCGGGTGCGGCCGTGGGCCGAGCCGTGGTCGGGCGACCCCCTGCCCGGCACCTACTACGTCCGGCTCTCCGTCACCGACCTGCCCGAGCCGGACCTCGGTCTGCCGATCGAGGTGGACATGCTGGTCGGCGCCGCCGACTCCGGCGGCGCCTCCGGCGACGACGGTGAGCTGGCCGCGCCCCTGGTGCCGAACACGCGGGCCGGGACGCTGCTGACCGCCGAGCCGACGCCCGAGCCGGTGGCCGAGGAGGAGACCGACCTGACCGGCTGGCTCCCCGAGGCCGGCTCGCGCTGGGTCTGGACCGGCGTGGGCGGTGTGCTCGCCGCCGTGGCCGGCGTGGCCGGTTTCGCCCTCACCCGCCGGCCCCGCCGCCCCTAGAACCGCGACCGGTGGCCGCCGTGAACCCGACGCGGCGGCCACCGGGAGCGCCGAGCTGCTTAGAACGTCCGCGGGCCGCGGGGCACCCATCCGATGAACCGGTCCTGGAGCGCGGTGACCGGCGCGGCGCGCAGGTCGTGCGTGGCGGCGGCGAGACACGAGCCCAGGTAGACGCTCAACGACGCCCGGTCGACCTCGTACTCGTGCAGCAGATGGTGGCGTTTCGTGGCGCACGGCCAGTCGTCGCCGCACGAGCCGCAGGTCCAGTCGGGGGTCACGGGGACATGTTCGCCGGCCCGTGGTTCCGACGCCTCCGCACCGGGCGTCATCGGCGACTCCTTCCAGTTCGTACCAGTGGTGTGTGGACGCTGCCTCCCCCGCGACGTTGGTTCAGCGCCGCAGCGCGCTCCCGCGTTACGGTACGTTCACCGAGTGTCCCCGTCACCCACCGCCGCTCGTGCGTGACCTGCTGCCGTCCACCGTCGCCGTGGCGGTGGCCGGCCCGGCCGACTGGTCCGGCGAGCTGCTGCCGGCCGAGCTGGCCGGGCTGGGCGACCGCGCGGTGCCCAGCCGCCGGCGTGACTTCACCGCCGGCCGGATGTGCGCCCGCCGGGCGCTCACCGCGCTCGGGCTGCCGCCCACGCCGGTGCCCGCCGGCCCCGACCGCGCCCCGGTCTGGCCGCCCGGCGTGGTCGGCGCGATCACCCACACCGAGGGCTACTGCGCCGCCGCCGTCGCCCGCGCCGCCGACCTGCGCGCGGTCGGCATCGACGCCGAGCGGCACCGGGCACTCTCCCCCGGCGTACGGCGGAAGGTGTGCCTTCCCGACGAGGAGGCGGAGCTGGCCCGCCTGCCCGCCGGGCTGCCCTGGCCGACGGTGGTGTTCAGCGCCAAGGAGACCGTCTACAAGATCTGGCACCCGGTCGTCGGCACCTGGCTGGGCTTCCCCGACGCGCGGGTCACGCTCGACCTCGACGCGGGGACGTTCCGGGCGGAGATCGCGCCGGCCCGGCTCGCCGCCGCCCCGGTGGCCGATCCGCCGCCCTCGATGACCGGTCGGTTCGCGGTCGACGACGATCTGGTCCGCACCGCCGCCGTTCTGCCACGTCGGTGAGGGCCTGACGGTCTGGTTGCCGCCGGCTTGTACCGTCGTTCCGACTGAAAATCCCGAAGGTGCCCAAGGAGTACGGTGAGCCACCCTCAGCCTCCGTCCGGGTCGCAGGACCCGAACCAGCAGCCGCCGGAACCGCCCACACAGGCGTTTCCCACCGCGCCGATGCCGCCGGTGTCGGGCAGCCCGTACGCGCCGCCGCCCGCCCCGGGCACGCCGCCGACCTCGGGCGCGCCGTACGCTCCGCAGCCGCCGACCTCCGGCGCGCCGTACCCGCCGCCGCCCGCGCCGACCGAGGCGTACCCGTCGTACCAGCCGCCGGCCGCGCCCACCGAGGCGTACCCGTCGTACCAGCCGCCGGCGCCGACCGAGGCGTACCCGCCCGCGCCGCCGGCCCCGGGCGCGTCGTATCCGCCACCGGGTGGCGCGTACCCGCCGCCGGGTGGCTACCCGCCGCCCGGTGGGCAGCCGCCCTACCCGCCGCCGCCCGGGCAGTACCCGGCGTCCGGGCCGTACCCGCCCCCGCCGGGGCAGCCGTTCGGGCCGCCGGCCAAGAAGTCCAGCAAGAACGTCTGGATCACGGTCGGCATCGTGGCGGCGGTCATGCTGCTGCTCTGCTGCGGCGGTGGCATCTTCGCGATCTACAGTGGCGCGAAGAAGACCAAGGAAGCGATCGACACGCTGCCCACTCCGGGCGTCACCTACAGCAACCCGATCGGTGACACCCCGACCGGCGACACCTCCAACACGCCGCAGCCGGGCACGACCGACGACAAGACCTTCAACATGCCCGCCGGCGACAAGCTGATCGTCAACGACGACGAGGGCACCGTCGAGATCACCGTCGGCAACTTCCGGACCAAGAGCGCCGCGTGCCGGGAATTCATGCCGGGCCCGAAGAACGGCACCTTCCTGATCGCCGACGTGACCGCCGAGGTCACCAAGGGCACCGGGTCGATCAACCCGTTCTTCTTCACCTGGAAGGCGGCGGACGGCACCGAGGAGAACGGCATCGGTGGGGCCTTCTCCGGCTGCGGCAAGCTGATGACCTCGGGCAACAACCTGCCCGCCGGCTCCAAGCGCAGCGGCCAGCTGATCTTCGACGTGAAGGACCAGAACGGCGTCGTCGAGTACGAGCACCACCTGCGTACCGCCGGGTCCTGGAAGCCCTGACCCCGCGTGACCCCGAACGGGGGCCGGTCCCGCCCGGGGCCGGCCCCCGTGTCCGTTCGGGCGGTCCCGCCGGGCCGTCCGGACATTTCCATGTGCACGTGCCCACCGCCGGTTGCCACGCTCGGCGCATGGCCCACGAGACCACGATCCCGCTGCTGCCGTGTCGTTCCCTGGACGACGTGGCGCCCTTCTACCAGGCCCTCGGCTTCCAGGTCACGCACCGGCAGGAGCGGCCGAACCCCTACCTGGCCCTGCGCCGGGACGACCTGAACCTGCACTTCTTCGGCATGCCCGAGTTCGACCCGGCCACCTCGTACGGCAGTTGTCTGGTCGTGGTGGACGACCTGGTCGCCATCCACCGCGCCTTCGCCGCGGGCCTGCGCGCCGCCTACGGAAAGGTGCTCGTCTCCGGCGTGCCCCGGATGACCCGGCCCCGACCCCGCGCCAACCAGGACGGGCACTCCGGGTTCAGCATCGTCGACCCCGGCGGCAACTGGATCCGGTTCGTGGGCCGCGCCACCGCTCCCGACACCGACGACCGGGGCGGGCTGGCCCGCGCGCTGCGCAACGCCGTGGTGCAGGCCGACTCGCGCGGCCGACCGGATCAGGCGGTCCGGATCCTCGACGGCGCGCTGGCCCGCCCGGACGCCGCCGACGACCCGGCCACGCACGTCGAGGCGCTGGTCTACCGCGCCGAAGTGGCCCTGGTGCTCGACCGGCCGGAGGACGCGCGGGAGTGGCTGCGCCGGGCCGGGGCGGTGCCGCTGGACGAGGAGCTGCGCGACCGGCTGGCCGACGCGCTGCGGCACGCCGCCGACCTGACCGCCGCGCTGCCGCCCGGGTAGCCGTCCCCACCTCACACCGCCGGACCAGGCGTGGTGGACGCCCGGAGTCGTGGGGGGACGCGCCGGACGCGCTGGCTCGCCGACCGGTGCGGTGAGTGCCGCCTTGGCGCGTGGGTGCGCGGTGGGCCGCCCGGGCGCGTGGGTGCGCGGTGGGCCGCCCGGGCGCGTGGGTGCGTGGTGGGCCGCCCGGGCGCGTGGGTGCGCGGGCGTGCCGCCCGGGGCGCGTGGGTGCGCGGGTTTGCCGACCGGGCCAGCGGGGACGCGGCCGGGACAGGCGGCGACGGTGGCCGCACGACGATCCGGGGAGGCGGCGATGAGCGTCGAGCGTGCGAAGGACGACCTGGAGGACCTGGCCGGCCCGGCGCGGGCACAGCTGGGCAACCTGAACCGGGACGAACGCGCCGAGGCCGACCGCGTGCGGGAACTGGACGAGGTCCGGGGCAATCGTCCCGGCGAACACGTCCAGGAAGACGCCCGCGACGCCCGGGACGACTTCTCCAGCTGATCGACCCTCGGCCCGCTTGAGATCTTGGTACGAAACGGTCCCCCTGAGGGCCGTTTCGTACCAAGATCTGCGGCAGCCCGCCCCGGGAAGGCGACGATTGGGGTAGGTGGGGCGGGGTCGGCCGGGCCGATCGGTCGGGTGTCTGTCGGACGGGCGGGCGGCGTGCGACCTACCGGCCGGAGTCGCCGGTCGGCCGGGTGCGCACGGGTCCCGCCGGTTGGTCCGGATCCCGCGACTCATCGTTCTGACCTGCTGCCGGAGCGTCGCCTGGGAGCGCTCCGATTGACCGCTGGCAATCGTTGTGCGCGCAAGCAGACTGTGGTGCGTGACGAACCCATCACCGCACCACCCGGGGCCCGTTCCGTTCGGCCCGACGTACCCGGCGCCGAGGCAGTCGTGGTGGCGCCGACTCTCCAGCGGAGCCAAGGTCGCGGTCGTGTCCGCGGGCGTGGTCGTGCTGTGCTGCTGCGGCGGTGTGGCGATCGGCGCCGCCACCGACTCCCCGGGCGGACCGGGCCAGAAGGATGCCGCACCCACCACGTCCGCGCCGAGCGAAGTCGAGGCGGCGGCACCGGCACCGGCGGTCGTTGATCTACCGAGCTCGACGCCGACCGCGACCCCGACCGAGGTGAGCCCGAGCGCCTCTCCGTCGCCTCAGGTGCAGATCAGGACCGTCACCTCGACCGCGAAGATCGCCTATACCACCCGGACGGTCAAGGACCCCACCCTCGCGAAGGGAACCAAGAAGGTACGGACTCGCGGCGTCACGGGAATCCGTACCCTCACCTACCAGGTGACCGTCACCGACGGGGTGCAGACCTCGAAGAAGCTGCTCCGGTCCGTGGTCACGAAGCAGCCGGTCACGCAGGTGGTCGCGGTCGGCACCAAGCAGACGCGCCAGTGCGACCCGAACTACAGCGGAGCGTGCGTGCCGATCGCGAGCGACGTGGACTGCTCCGGAGGCAGCGGCGACGGTCCGGCGTACGTGACCGGTCCGGTCCGGGTCATCGGCAGCGACATCTACGACCTGGATCGCGACGGCGACGGGATCGGCTGCGACTGATCCCGCGGAAGCCCGGTACGACACTCGCCTGAGGACGGTCGGGCGGCTCCCTCGCCCCTATGCTGGCCCGATGGTTCTCGCTGACGCCACCGGATCCTGGACCGGCACCAACGGCTTCCGGCTGATGCCGGCCGACCCGCTCGCCGAGTCGCCCGCGACGCTGACCGTGGCGACGGCTGCCGGCGGTCACCTGACCACGGTGTCGTACTCGTGGGCGCACCCGACGGACGGGCCGCAGGACGGGCTGCTCGTGATCGCCGCCGGGGACGAGCCGGGTTCGCTGGCCGCCTGGTGGGGCGACTCGTGGCACCAGCAGCCCACCGCGATGACGCTCGCCGGCACGACGGGCGGGGTGCCGGAGGTCGAGCTGTCCGCCGAGTACGGCGGCGGCTGGGGGTGGCGGATCACCCTCGACGCCGCCGACCCGACGACGGTGCGGTTGCGGATGGAGAACGTGGTGCCCGCCGACCAGGCGGACCCGGACACGCCGGCGGGCCCCTACCCGGTCATGGTCGCCGACCTGCGCCGCGCCTGAGCCCGGTCAGGCCGAGGCGTCGAGAATCTCCCGGAGCCGGGCGGCGAACTCGTCCGGCTTGCCGGCGTAGCCGCCCTGGTCGCCGAGGAAGCCGCCGTGGTGGCTGGGGAAGACCGCCGGCCGCCCGCCGAGCAGCTCGGCCGCCGCCGCCGTCGTGCGCGCGGTGAGGGTCTCCGCGGACTCCTCGCCGACCGCGAGGACGACCCGGGTACGCGTCACGCGCAGCGCGTCGACGTCCGGCCGGTAGCTGGTGATCGCGGTGGACCGGTCGGAGAGCAGCGGGTCGTCCCGGGTGCCGTCGTCAGCGGTCGGCAGCCCGAACGCGGCCGGGTCCGGCGCGGGCCGGGCGAAGTAGTCGTCGGTGAACTCGCCCCGCCAGGACGTCATGGCCATGAACGCGGCCATGCCGGCGCCCCAGCCGCGCCTGTCGTACGCCTCCTGGCAGGCGGCCGTGGCCCGCGCGGCGGCCTCGGCGTCGGGGAGCAGCGCGACCAGCGGCGGCTCGTGCGCCACCAGCGTGGCCACCGTGCCCGGGTACGCCGCCACCAGGGCGAGCGCGGTCACCGCCCCGCCGCTGCTGGCGAACATGTCGACCGGACCCGCGCCGAGGGCGTCGACGACGGCGCGTACGTCCGCGGCCTGGACCTCGGGCACGGCGTCGGTGCGACCGTCCTTGCGCACGCTGCGGCCGAGCCCGCGCGGGTCGTACGTGACGACGGTGCGGTCCGGGAAGTGCGAGGCCAGCACGGTGAAGCCGTCGGCGCACATCGGCTGGCCGATCATGAACAGGGGCCGGTGCGCGCCGGCGGCCGCGCGGGGTTCGTGCACGTCGTAGACGAGGTCGACCTCGGGTGTCTGGAGCGTCTGTGTGGTCATGCCCTGTCGACCGGCGTCGGGCCGGAAAGTCATCGGCCGGCGCGAAAGGCACGGCTCACGGCGGTGTCGACGCCCACCGCCGCGAGCCGCGCCGTCGCGGTCAGCTCACCGTACCGGTGACGGTGCCCCCGGACTCGGTGACGTGGTAGGTCAGCGTGGTGCCGCTCCAGAAGTGGAACGTCAGGGTGACCCGCTGGCCGTCGTTGACCTCGGCGAAGAACTCGGGCTTCAGCGTGATCGTGTTGCTGCTGTAGTCCGGTGCGAAGGTCACGTCGAACTCCTTGAACGACGTCCAGTTCTGCGGGCCGGCGTTGCTGCCGTCGGCGTACTTCGCCTCCATGGTGGCCAGCTGGTCGCCCCGGAACTGCGCCGGCAGGGTGAACCCGCTGGCCGGGCCGGTGGCGTTGCCGAGCACCGGCGGGTCGTACGTGATGATGCTGATCCGCCACGGCACGCCGGCGGAGAAGCGGGCCTGGAGGTTGGCGTTCACCCCGTACGCCCGGGAGCCGACCAGCCGGGTCAGCGCGGACGCGGTGAGCGTGAGGGTGCTGCCGGAGATCGTGTAGTCGGTACCGTTGACCAGGTCGGTGGTGCCCTGGCGCAGCCCCTGGAACGTGGTGCCGTTCAGGTTGAGCGTCAGGCTCTTGGCGGTGATCGAGCCGGTGCGCGGCACGTACACCTGGTCGCTGGACGCGGTGCCGGAGCGGGTGGTCCAGCTCGACCTGATCTGCGCGAACAGCTCGGGGTCCTTCCAGACGAAGGACGTCCGGTCGAAGTGCTGGCCGTTGTCCCAGAGCTGGGTGGTCAGCTTGCGGCTGCGCGCGTAGTGGCCGAGGAACTCGAAGAACTTGAGCTTCTCGCCCTGTTCGATGGTACCGGTGTGGCGGTCGAACCCGAGCAGGCCGTACTCGCCGATGATGACCGGGATGTTGCGGGTGACGAAGGCGTTGTGGACCCGGTCGAACTGGTCGGTCAGGTCCTGCTGCACGGTCGCGTCGAACCGGGTGCCGCCGGCGATGTTCACGCTGAACGGCCAGTAGCCGTAGAAGTGCACGGTGGCGATCAGGTTCGGGTCGTTCAGGGAGTTGAACGTGCTGGTCAGCTCGTCGACCCGGGCCTGCTCGGCGGAGGTGTGCAGGGTCGGCAGGACGAGCAGCCGGGTGGCGTTGCCACCGCCGGACTGGCGGACGATGCGGTGGAACGAGGTGTTCAGCTCGTTGAGCAGGCTGGCGTTCTGCGCGTCGCCGGAGCTGCCGGTGAACTGCGGCTCGTTGACGCTCTCGAACACGAGCTTCGACGAGCTGTCCCGGAACGCGGCGGCGATCTGGGTCCAGAGCGCGTTGTAGCGGTTCAGCACTGTGGTGCGGTCGGTGGGCATCGTGTTGATCCACTGCCACGAGTCGTGGTGAATGTTGATCACCACGTAGAAGCCGTCCGCGAGGGCCCAGCCGACCACCTCGCGTACCCGGCTGAGCCAGGCCGCGTCGATGGTGTAGTTCGGCGCACCGCCGTGGTGGTTGCTCCAGGTCACCGGGATCCGGATGCTGTTGAAGCCCTGCGCCCGCACGTTGTCCAGCAGCGCCTGGGTCACCCGCGGGTTGCCCCACGCCGTCTCGTCGGCCCCGACGGCGTCGAACGAGTTGCCGAGGTTCCAGCCGGGCTGCATGGCGGCCACCGCCGCCATCGCGTTGCCGGCCGGCGGCGGCGTGGTGGGGGGCGGGGTGGTCGGGGGCGGCGTGGTGGGCGGGGGCGTGGTGGTGGGCGGCGGCGTGGTCCCGCCGACGCCGCCGGTGCAGGCCACCCCGTTGAGCGAGAACGAGGTCGGCGCGGTGTTGGCGCCGGACCAGGAGCCGTTGAAGCCGAACGAGACGCTGCCGTTGGTGGGGATCGCGGCGTTGTAGCTGACGTTGGTGGCGGTGACCTGGGCGCCGGAGGAGGTGACCGTGGCGTTCCACGCCTGGGTGACCTGCTGGCCGGACGGGAACGTCCAGCGCAGGTTCCAGCCGTTGACCGGGTCACCGAGGTTGGTGACGGAGACGTTGGCGGTGAAGCCGCCGGCCCACTGGCTGGCGGTCGTGTAGCTCACGCGGCAGCCGGCCGCCGCCTGGGCGTTGGTCGCCAGGAGGGCGGTGCCGGCCACGAGCGTCGCGGCGGTCGCCGCGACCAGGCCGACCCGCAATCGGGCCCGGTTCGCGGTACGGGAAAAGCCGAGCATCGGGATTCCTTCGTGGTGGGGTGTGCGCGTGGACGGGACAGGCGGGGCGCGCACCCGCCCAGCGCGAGAGTAAGTTTGGATTCCAAACATTGTCAATCGGTGCTGATAGATGTTGGCGGGCGTTCGCGAAGCAATCGCGGTCGGCGCGGTAGCGACCGGCCGCGACGACCCGCCCGTAAGGTGCGAGGACACCGCGATCGAGGGGAGACACAGTGGAACGTGTGACGGGCATCGGCGGGGTCTTCTTCCGCGCCCAGGACCCGGACCGGGTCAACCGCTGGTACGCCACCCACCTCGGGGTCGACCTGGCGCCGGAGTCCTACGAGGTTTCCTCCTGGTGGCAACAGGCCGGCCCCACCGTCCTGGCGGCCATGCCTCCGGACTCCGAGCACGTCGGCGGTGCCGAGCACTCCTGGTCGCTCAACTTCCGGGTCGCCGACCTGGACGCCATGGTCACCCAACTCCGCGGCGCGGGCATCGCCGTCGAGGTCGACCCGGAGGAATACCCGAACGGCCGGTTCGCCAGCCTGCGCGACCCGGAGGGCAACGTCGTCCAGCTGTGGCAGCCGGACGGAGCTGACAGCCGCGGGCCGACATGAGACCCGCGGGGGCCCTGATCGCTTAGCCAGCCATCGTCGACAGTGCCCTCGCGGTCGTCGGTGGTACCTGCGGCGAAAACAGTGCCCCCCATACAGCGAGGGCGGCCGATACGATGCGGCCACTTGTTCGAGCGCGTTTCCAGAGAGAAGGACGAGGTTTGGTGTCCACCCATCGGAACAGCTCCCGCCGACCACGCTTCCGGCTGGCAGCGGCCATAGTCGCCGCCCTCACCTTCTCCACCGGCACAGTCGCGGTCACGGCCACGGCGGCAAGCGCCGCGACCCAGTCCGCCAACTGGCAGTCATTCACCTTGACGAGCAAGTGGACGTGCAACTACCGGACCCTGAACTACCGCGCGGGCACCGTCACCGTGGCCGTATGCATCATCGTCAACGGCAACCTGACTCAGCCCGCCCTCATCATCAAGAACTACTCCGGCAACTCGATCAAGTTCGATGCGATCAACTATTTGATCACGAGCGGCAACCAGGTAGACACGACCTACTGCAACAACACTCTCCTGAGCAACGGGTACGAGACCGCATGCTTCGGCCCCACCAGGTCCTTCTCTTGCGGCAGGGCGGTGCAGGGTCTGGGCACCTTCTATCTTTCGGATCCCTACTCGCCGGACTGGCCGGACCTCTTCTACCAGGACACGTACTTCTCGCAGACACGGCAGATGTGCACCACCTGACAATCGGCCTCACCCGCCGACGCATCCGCTGGCCGCTGATTCGACGCACGATCGGAATCACCGGATGCGCGACGGACTGCTGCCGCGAGACGATTGCCATCGTTGCGTCTCGCGGCAGCCATCCGCGCTCCTGAAGGCGACTCGACGAGCGCCCTGAGCAATTCGCGGCCTGGAGCACCTGGAACGCCGTCGGCATCGGCGCTGCACGATCCACGACGGGCAGAGGCTGATCTACCTCGCGACACTCCCCACACCGCTGCCGGACCAGCGATCACCGGCTGCTGGGCCGCACTGCTGCACACGAACGAAAAGGCCGCCCCCGACGAGCGGGAACGGCCTTCGAACTGGGTGGAGCTGAGGGGATTTGAACCCCTGACCCCCTCGATGCGAACGAGGTGCGCTACCGGTCTGCGCCACAGCCCCTCCGCTGGCGAACCAGCGTTGATCCCACCCGGCTCGCACCGGGCGGGTCGGCGACAAGGCTAACAGGTCGCACGCCCGGCGCGCGAATCACCCCACCGGACCCGGCAGCGTCAGGTTGGGGAAGTGAAGGCATCCGGCGCACTGGGACACCGCCACTTCCCCGAACTGGAGTCGATCAAGAAAGGTCAGGCGCCGCGGCCGGACTGGTAGGGGCGGCCGCGCAGGCCACCCGCCCGTCGGTAGGACACCGAGCCACCGCTCGCGGCCGGGGGCAGGTCCGCCGGGCGGTCCAGGCCCATCGCCGTACGCCGGACCGCCTCGCGCTGGGCGGCCAGCCGGCGCTGCGCCTCCCGCCGGGCCGCCGCTCGGCGGGCCTGCTCACGGCGTACCTCGGCCTGGCGGGCGGCCAGCCAGGCGGCCTCCCGGGCCTCCGCGCGCCGCCGCCGGCGCTCGGCCAGGGCGCGCTGGCGCAGGTGCACGACGTACGCGACGAGCAACGCGCCGGTCACCGAGACGCTGATCCAGAACCCGGGGCCGACCAGCACCACGCCGACCAGCTCGACCAGGTTGAGCAGCAGCAGCGCGGCGAGCACCCGGCGACGCCGGTAGACGGCGGGGGTGTGCCGACGCCGGGGCGGGTGCCGTCGGCGGGACTGCGCCGGGACGGCCGAGACGGGCCGGAGCCGGCCGGAGCGGCGCCGCACGGGCGGCGCGGAGACCGGCCGGGCGAGACTGCCCGTGTCCGAGTCTTCACTGAGGGTGACCACGAGGGCGCGCGGCGGGTGCAGCGGTCGCCGCCCGGGCACGGTGCGGCGTCGACGCTGGCGCTGGAGCACCCGCGCCGTCGACTGCGCCCGCTCCGCCACCAGCCGCTCGGTGGCGTCGTACCGGCGGACCAGCGCCGGAGCGAGGGCGAGCAGACCGGCGGCGGCGAGGACGGCGAGGAGCACCGACGTGGGCACCCTCACCCCTCCCGTCACCAAGTTCGGGGCGAGCGCCACACGGCCGCAACTTCTTCCGTCGACCGTCGTTAACGGCGCACATCGTGCGGGCGGGCAGCGCTTGCCACAGCTTGCAGTTACTTGAGGTTACGGGCCGCCGACCCGGTTCACCGTGCGCCGCGCCGGGCGGTCACGGTCCGA
This sequence comes from Micromonospora sp. WMMA1996, assembly GCF_002573675.1. Classification (NCBI taxonomy): domain Bacteria; kingdom Bacillati; phylum Actinomycetota; class Actinomycetes; order Micromonosporales; family Micromonosporaceae; genus Micromonospora; species Micromonospora sp. WMMA1996. The sequence continues at coordinate 719,234 of NZ_PDHU01000001.1, forward strand.
ACGCGTCACCGCCGGGTGTCACGTACGCGGTGCCACCGCGCCAGCAGACCGCCCTCGGCGGCCACTTCCTCGCCGGTCATCGCGTATCCGATGTGGTCCCGCCACGCGCCGTCGATGTGCATGTAGCGCACGTGGTAGGCCTCCTCCCGGAAGCCCAGCTTCTCCACCACCCGCCGGGAGGGGACGTTCTCCGGCCGGATGTTCACCTCGATCCGGTGCAGGCCGCCCGGGCCGAACGCGTGGTCCACGGCGAGCGCCACAGCGGTCGGGATCACGCCACGACCGGCCACCCGGGAGTCCACCCAGTAGCCCACGTACCCGGAGCAGAACGCCCGCCGCACGATGCTGCCCACGTTGAGGTGCCCGACCAGCCGCTCCCGCCCGTCCTCGCGCAGGCAGACCGCGAACGGCATCCCGTCTCCGGTACGCGCCGACCTGCGCTGGTCGGCGTGGACCAGCCGGAACGCGGCCGGAGAGTTCGTCTCGTCCCAACTGCCCGGCACATGCGACTCCCACGGGGCCAGCCAGCTCCGGTTCGCCCGGCGGATCTCGGACCAGGCGAGGGCGTCGGACCGACGGTACGGCCGCAGCACCACCGGACCGTCCACCAGCACCGCCGGCCACCCCGGCGCCCGCCGGAACCTCACGGAGCTAACCTCCCGCTCGCGACTGCGGGGCTCGCAAGCTCACTCCTCGCGCTCACCGGGCCAGCCGTCCGCTCGCGACTGCGGGGCTCGCAAGCTCACTCCTCGCGCTCACCGGCGCCTGTCCAGCAACAACACGTCCACCGTGGACCCCGCGGCGGCGGTCTGGACCCGCTCGCCGAGCACCAGCAGGCCGTTCGCCTCGGCCAGGCCGGACAGCGTGAACGGGCCGCCGGCCAGCGGCTGCACGGTGTAGCCGCCGCCCCGTCGCTCGGCCACGTGCGCGGGCCGGAACTCGCGCAGCCCCACCGGCGACGAGACCGTCTCCAGCAGGTGCGCGCGGACGCTGGGCCGGAACACCGGCTCGGCGCCGGCCAACAGTTGGATGGCCGGGCGGGCCAGCACCTCGAAGCCGATCAGCGCCGCGCCGGGCTCACCGGGAAGACACACCACCGGCACCTCCTCGGCGCCGACCGTACCGAACCCGAGGGCGGTTCCGGGATAGAGGGCCACCTCTGTGAAGGTGACCGGCCCGGCCCGGCCGCCGTCGCGGCGGGACAGGATCCGGCGGACCATGTCGCCGGGGCCGGTGCCGGTGCCGCCGGTGGTGATGATCAGGTCGGCGCGCAGCGTCTGGTCCTCCAGCAGGCCGCGCAGCGCCTCCGGGTCGTCGTCGCAGATCCCCACCCGGTACGCGAGCGCGCCCGCCTCGGCCGCCGCCGCGGTCAACGCGTGCGAATTGGTGTCCACCACCTGGCCGGGCTGGCTGCCCCGGCCCACGTCCACCAGCTCGTCGCCGGTGGCCACGATGACCACCCGGGGGCTCGGGCGTACCACCACGTGGCCGATGCCGGTGGCCGCGAACACGGCGACCAGGGCCGGCGAGACGTACGCGCCGGCACGGGCCAGCAGCGTGCCGGCGACCAGTTCCTCGCCGGCGCGACGCAGGCCGTAGCCCCGCTTGGGGGCGCGGAAGATCTCCACGGCGGCCATGCCCTGGTCGGTCCACTCCACCGGCACCACCACGTCGGCGCCGATCGGCAGCGGCGCGCCGGCCGCCACCGAGAAGCACGAGCCGGGGGTGAGCCGGACCGGTCGCCAGCTCGGCGCGCCCAGGTCGCCGACCACGTTGAGCCGGATGCTGCGCCCGCCGGGCATACCGGAGGGGGCCGGGACATAGCCCGGCCCCCGGCTCCCTCCGGAGATGTCCTCCCAGCGCGCGGCGTACCCGTCCACCGCCGCCTGGTCGAAGGCGGGGTAGGAGTGCGGGGCGACCACGTCCTCGGCGAGCACGTTGCCGTACGCCTGGGTCAGGTCGAGGTCGAGCGGAGGCAGCGCGCGTAACCTGCGCAGCACACTGCCCAGGTAGTCGGCGAGCGGCGTCAACTCGTTCGCGGCCGCCTCGGCGTCGGCCGTCGCGGTCATGTATCGGCACCGCCGGACGTGTCACGCAGGCCGTTGAGGATGGCGTCGGTGACCGTCTCGTCGCCCTTGTTGACGAACTCGGCCAGCCACTTGCGGAACTCGGCGCCCAGGTCCTCCCGCTCGGCGGCGATCTGCACCACGGTCTGGAGGTAGCCGAGCGGCATGCCGGTGTCGTAGCGGGTGCCCCGGTAGACGATGGCGTGCACCGGCACGCCCTCGGTCCGCAGCAGCTCCATCGCATCGGTCAGCTGGATCTCGCCGCCGCTGCCCGGCTCGGTGCGCCGGATCGCGTCGAAGATCTTCCCGGGGAGGACGTACCGGCCGAGGACGGCGAGGTTGCTGGGGGCGTCCTCCGGGCTGGGCTTCTCGACCATGCCGGTGACCTTGACGACCTCGGCGATGTCGGCGTATTCCGACCCGGCCGGCTCGACGGAGGCGATCCCGTACCGGCTGGTCTCGGCGGGGTCGACCTCGAAGAACGCGAGCACCACACCGCCGGTGCGGGCCTGCAGCTCCAGCATGGCCGGCAGCAGCGGCTCGGAGGGCTTGACGAACTCGTCGCCGAGCAGCACCGCGAAGGGCGCGTCGCCGACGTGCGACTCGGCGTACCCGACGGCGTGGCCCAGGCCGAGCTGCTCCGGCTGGCGGACCGTGTAGACGGCGGCCAGTTCCTCGGTGCGCTTGACCGCGGCCAGCAGCTCGGGCTTCTTGGCGAGCCGGTCCTCCAGGTCCGGCCGCCGGTCGAAGTGGTCCACCATCGAGGTCTTGCCCCGCCCGGTGATCAGCAGCACGTCGCCGATGCCGGCCTGGGTGGCCTCCTCGACGATGTACTGCAGCACCGGCCGGTCGACGACCGGCAGCAGTTCCTTCGGGACCGCCTTGGTGGCCGGCAGGAACCGGGTGGCCAGGCCGGCGGCCGGGATGACGGCCTTGACCGCGCGGGAGCGACCGGGGGCCGCTGAGGGGTTCGCTGAGTGCTCCGACATGCCGCGAGACTATCGGCCACGGCTCTGCCGCGGCGGGTGAGGACCGGAAGACGCGCCGCCCTGTGCGGTGCCCGTCGGGTCCGCCGTGCCGGCCCGGGGCAGTCCGTCCGGCGGGCTGACCGTGGCCGCCACCACCGGAATCTCCTGCGTGGGAGCCGGATCCGGGACCGGGGCCAGGCGGTAGCCGTCCCGGCCGGCGGCCTTCGCCGCGTAGAGCGCGTCGTCGGCGGCGTCCAACACCTGCTGGCCGCCGGCGGCGTGGTCCGGGTAGACGGCGATGCCGATGGAGACCGTCACCGGCACCCGGACCGGCTCGTCGCCGTGCCCCTCGACCGGCACCGGCTGGTCCCGCACCACCGCGCCGAGCCGCTCGGCGACGATCGTGGCGCCGCGCGCGTCGGTCTCCGGCAGCAGCACCACGAACTCCTCGCCGCCCTGCCGGAACGCCAGGTCGACCTCGCGGATCACGCCGCGCACCCGGCGGGCGAACTCGACCAGCACCGCGTCCCCGGCGGCGTGCCCCCAGGTGTCGTTGACGTCCTTGAACCGGTCCAGGTCCAGGGCGAGCACGCTGAGCATCCGGCCGAACCGGTTCGCCCGCTCCACCTCTCGCCGGATCGACTCGCGCAGGTAGCGGTAGTTCCACAGCCCGGTCAGCGGGTCGGTCAGGGAGAGCCGCTGCGCCTCCTCGTGCACCCGGACGTTCTCCACCGCCACCGCCGCGTGGCCGGCGAAGGTCCGCAGCGTGACCAGGTCGTCGTCGTCGAACTCGTGGCCGCCGAGCCGGTCGTAGAGGGCCAGCACGCCGAGCGCCCCACCGGGCGGGGCGGGCGGGTCGCCGTCGGCCGGCGGGTGGCCCGGCCGGTCCGGGCCGCGCGACTCGGCGGCGCCCGGGGCGGCGAACGGCACCGCCACGTACGTCTCGCAGGACGGCTCCCCGGCCGGCGCGTCGGGCGGCGCCCACCGGCCGCGCAGCGGCTCCCCGGTCGCCGCGACCGCGCCGACCACCCCGGCGCCCACCGGCACCCGCAGCGTCGCCGGGTCGGCTGGTTCACCCGTCGGCCAGCGTCCGGTCAGCCCCTCGACGCACTGGCCGACCAGCACGCCGTCGCCGTCGAGCAGCAGCACCGCGCCGGCCCGGGCGCCGGTCGCGGCGATCGCGCTGTCCAGGATCACCCGCAGGATGCGTTGCAGGTCGTGCGTGCTGGCCAGCGTGTCGCCGAGCACCGCCAGGTGGTTGCGGAGCTGGTCGCGGCTGCTGGTGAGCGCCGCCACGTAGCTGCCGGTCTCCCGGGTCATCCGGTTGAACGCGTCGGCCAGCCGGCCGATCTCGTCCCGGCTGCGCACCGGCACCCGGGTGGTCAGGTCGCCGTGCGCCACCCGGTCCACCGCGCCGGCCAGCTCGACCAGCGGCCGGGTGGTCACCCGGGCCAGCCGCCAGGCGGCCAGCACGGCCAGCAGGGCGGCCAGCGCGACGGCCGCGAGCAGTCCGCCGTACAGGCCGGGCGGCCGCTCGCCGGGCACGGAGAGCACCAGCGGCAACGGCTGCCCCGGTGACGGCCCCACCCGGCGCACGTAGCGACCGTCGCCGGTCCCGGTCACCCGGTCCCCGTCCGCCCTGCGGGCGGCGGCCAGCACCGCTGCGCGTACCCCCTGGTCCTCGGTCGTGTGGGTGATCCGCCCGGGGTCGTCGAGGAGGGTGACCCCGACGCCGGTCACGGCGGCGAGCCGCGCCACGAAGGCCGGGTCGACGGGCTGTGCGGCGGCGACCGCGCCCAGGTCGGCGCCGGCCGGGTCGCGGAGCCGGACCTCGGCGGCGAGCGCGCCGACCGGCCCGGCGGGCGGACCGGCGCAGTCCTGCCACGGACGGGTCGGGCCACCGGCGGTGGCGTAGCGGGTGTCCCCCGCGGGGTCGGCGATGCGGACGGCGGCGGCCAGGCCCCGGCCGACCACCTGGTCGGCGACGCGCGACCGGCCGAGCGGGTCGGCGGCCAGCGCGACCGCGTCGGCCGCCGCACGCAGTTGCTGGCAGAGCGCGTCGACCGAGGTGCGCACGCCGGCCGCGGCCAGGCCCAGCCGCTCGCTGGCGCGGCTGCGGTCGACCGCGCTCAGCGTGGCCCCGACGAAGAACGCGCCGAGCAGGACGGGGCCGAGGACCACCACGAGGAACGCCGCCGTCAACCGCCCACGTAGCGTCATCTTCCCCCCGGAAGTTCCGCGCCCCTTGGTGCGATGCTGACACAGAGCGACCGGTAGGCAAGCGTTGCGTCAGGAGTGTTGCATGCCGAAATTTTCGGATGACGTGCACGAGGCGAAGCGGGAGCTGCGCGTCGCGCTGCTCGCCGCGCGTCGGTCGCTGTCCCCGCCACGCCGGGCCGAGGCCGCGGCGTCCGTGCAGGCCGAGCTGGTGGCCTTGGTACGCCGGCTGCGCCCGGCCCGGATGACCGCGTACGTGCCGGTGGCCTCCGAGCCCGGCGGCGACGACCTGCCCGACGTGCTGCGGGCGGCGCTGCCGGCCGACGCCGGGCTGCTCCTGCCGGTGCTCCGCGACGACCTGGACCTGGACTGGGCCGCCTGGACCGGCCGGGAGTCGCTGCGCGCCGCCGGGCGGGGCCTGCGCGAGCCGACCGGTCCGCCCCTGGGCCGCGCCGCCGTGGCCGGGGCCGACCTGGTGGTGGTGCCGGCGTTGGCGGTGGACCGCCGGGGCGTCCGGCTCGGCCGGGGTGGCGGCTCGTACGACCGGGCGCTGGCCCGGGTGCCGGCCGGCGTGCCGACCGTGGCGCTGCTGCACGACGGCGAGCTGGTGACCTCGGTTCCCACCGGACCGCACGACCGCCCGGTGCACTGGGTGATCACCCCGTCCGACGGGCTGGTCGCGGTGCCGGGTGTGGGCCCGGGCGCTTCCGCTGGACGAACCCGGGTGCGATGACGCACCATTGGCACTCGAAGACCACGAGTGCCAGTCAGGCCGTCTGAGATCCGGAGGAGAACGTGCCCACGTACCAGTACGCCTGCACCGCGTGCGGCCACCAGCTCGAGGCGGTGCAGTCCTTCTCGGACGAGCCGCTGACCGAGTGCCCGGCGTGTGAGGGGCGGCTGCGCAAGCTCTTCAACTCCGTCGGCATCGTGTTCAAGGGCTCCGGCTTCTACCGCACGGACTCGCGTTCGTCCGGTTCCGACACCGCCGCCGCGAGCAAGCCGGCGAAGTCCGAGTCGTCCTCGTCGTCCGACTCCTCGTCCTCGTCGTCCGGTTCGTCCTCGTCCGGCTCGTCGTCCTCGGGGTCGTCCGGTTCGACGTCGGGCTCCTCGGCGAGCAAGACGCCGGCGGCGTCCAGCTCCACCTGACCCACGCTCCTCGACCGTGGCCGCTCCCGTACGGGGGCGGCCACGTTCGCGTGCCCACTCGGTCGAGGGGCGCGACGGGCGGTTGTCCACAGGGCGCCGGGTTGTCCACAGGGACGGCGCGTGACGGGTGGGCGCGCCTAGCCTCCTGGGCGACGGTCCGGTCGGCGGGAGGGACGACGGTGGCGGGTGACGAGGGGACGTTGCGTCCGGTTCGCTGGCGTGGTCTGCCCCGGCGCCGAACCCTGCTGCGGGTGACCGCGGTCGCGGTGCTGCTCGGGCTGGCCGCCGCCGTGTTCCAGAGCCCGACCGGCTGCCCGCCCGGTCCGGCGCCGGCCGCCGGCCCCACGGCCGGGGCGGGCACGCCGCCCCCGGGAGCGCCGGCACTGCCCGCCGGGGCGGTCGGGGTGCCGGTCCGGCTGGCCGAGCCGGCCGCCCTCGCGGTGCTGCGACCGGGCGCCCGGGTGGATCTGCTCGTCGTGCCGGCCGGTGGGTCGGCCGAGCCGACGGTGGTCGCCCCGCGCGCGCTGGTGCTGGACGTGGTGGGCGCGGCCGGGGCGGTCGACGGCACCTCGGCGCTCTATCTGGCGCTTCCGCCGGAGCAGGCGCGTCGCGCCGTCGGCCTGCCCGAGGGCAGCCGCTTCGCCGTCGTGGTACGCGGCTGACGCCGGCCGGGCCCGCTCGGGTCAGCCCCAGTGCGGCGGGCGCTCGGCGAGCAGCCAGTCGTCGTCGCGGCCGGGGCGCTCGCCCCAGCCGTGGTCGGTGTCGTCGGTGGTCTGCTCGGGCAGCACCACGAGATCGTCGCTGAGGTCGACCACGCGGTCGTCGTCGCCGCGCGGGACCCGGATGCCGGGGTCGGTCACGAGCGACAACGATACCGCCGCCCGGCCGGACGGGTCCGCCGCGACGCGGGCGGGCGAGCCGACGTCGCCGCGTCGGGCGGCCGAGCGGCCGGGGCGTTGGTAGCGTCGGACGGCGTGACGACGCCGAGCGGTGGCAGCCCCGACGACGAGACCTGGCGACGCCCGGAGCATCCGGCCGACGCCGACGAGACCGCGATGACGGAGCAGCCGGCCGGCACCGACGAGACCGCGATGACGGAGCAGCCGGCCGGCGTTGACGAGACGGCGGTCCCGGCGCAGCCGACCGGTACACCGGAAGCCGGCCCGCCCCGGGAGGGGCAGGGTGCCGCAGCGGCCGAGCCGGAGCCGGTCACCGGCGCGGCGGGGACCGCCACAGCGGAGGCCGCACCGGCCGGGTCCACCAGCCCGTGGTCCCGCGAGGGGGCGATCGAGAGTCCCTGGGCCCGGCCGGACCCGGCCGCGCCCGGTGGTTGGGCCGCGACGGCCGGCGAACTGCCGGACCCGTCCGGGAACCAGGCGCCGGCCGGGTACGCCGGGCCACCGCCGAGCACCCCTCCGCCGCCCGGTTGGCGGCCGCCGGTGCACGTGCGGACGCCACCGCCACGACAACTCCCGCCGCAGGACATGGCCGCCATGGACCAGGCGGAGCAGCGCGCCCAGCGGGTCACCTACGGCGTCGGCGCGGTCGTCGGCGCGGTGCTGGTGCTGCTCACCTGCCTGCTGTGCTCGCGCGTGCTGTTCTGACCGGCGTCAGACGATCCCGTCCCACACCATCTTGGCGCCGCTGTCGCCGGTCAGGTAGACGTACACCAGCGCGAAGACCGCGAGCACGGCCGCCACGGCGGTGAGCGCCAGGGGCAGCCAGCGGGGCAGGTTCCGGTCCCGGGTGAAGTGGCTGGTCACCAGCAGCAGCAGGAGCGCCACGACGGCCAGGCCCAGCGTGAACCAGAGCAGCGTCTCCCCGTACTCGGAATGTTCGTGGATCTTCTGGAGCCCTTCGGCGGGGTAGCCCCGCGACTCCAGCGCCTCCTCCAGTTCCTCGCCGGACTCCGTCGCCACCCAGGTGACGATCGGGGTGACCACGGCGAGCGCGCCCACCGCCCAGTCCAGCCTTGGCCGCCAGCGGGGCAGCACCCCGTACGCGACGGTGAGCAGCGCCAGCAGCGGCACGAGCACCACCGCGGCGTGAATGACCAGGACGTGGCCCGGGAGACCGTTGACTTCCCTGAACACCGACACCTCCGGCAAGTGGGTGGAACCGCGCGGTCAGCGTACGACGAAGCGTGGCCTACTTCGACACACGCGTTCCGCACCGTTCCGGTTCACGCTGTGGCCCCGACCACCCGCGAAGAACGCTCGCTTGTCGGCCCGCCGACCCCGTGCTGTCATGGATCCATGTCCACGGGTGAGGAGTTGCTCCGGTCGCGGGGCCTGCGGGTCACCCGGCCCCGCCTCGCCGTGCTCGACGTGCTCTCCGGCGGCGGTCACCTGGAGGTCGACGAGATCACCCGGCGGGTCCGCCAGCGGCTGGACTCGGTCTCCACCCAGGCGGTCTACGACGTGCTCGGCGCGTTGTCCCGGGCCGGCCTGTCCCGCCGGATCGAGCCGGCCGGCAGTCCGGCCCGCTACGAGGCGCGGGTGGGCGACAACCACCACCACGTGGTGTGCCGCGGGTGCGGCGAGATCGCCGACGTGGACTGCGCGGTCGGCAGCGCGCCCTGCCTGGACCCGAACGTGGCGCACGGCTTCGAGCTGGACGAGGCGGAAGTGACCTTCTGGGGGCTCTGCCCGGCCTGCCAGTGCCGCAGTTCCGCCGACGTCTGACGAGGCGCCCGCGCCCGGCGTGGCACTCTTGACCGGTGGACACCGAGGATCTCGGCCTGTTCGGTCCGGGGTCGGTCACGTGGAAGGTGCACGAGGAGCCGATCCTGATCGTCGCCGGCCTGCGCTCGCTCTACCTGCAGGCGTTGCACCCGCGCGCGATGGCCGGTGTCGCGCAGAACAGCAACTACCGCTCCGACGCCTGGGGCCGCCTGGTCCGGACGGCGAACTACGTGGCGACGACGATCTACGGCACCACCGCCGACGCGGAGGCGGCCGGCCGGCGGCTGCGCACGCTGCACGCCCGGATGCGCGCCACCGACCCGTTCACCGGCGAGGAGTTCCGCGTCGACGACCCCGACCTGCTGCGCTGGGTGCACGTCACCGAGGTCGAGTCGTTCGTGAGCACCGCCCGGCGGGCCGGGCTGGCGTTGAGCGACGACGAGGTGGACGGCTACTACGCCGAGCAGCGCCGGTCGGCGGCCCTGGTGGGGCTGGACCCGACCGACGTGCCGGGCACCGCCGCCGAGGTCGCTGCCTACTACCGGGACGTCCGTCCGCAGTTGCGGATGACCCGGGAGGCGGCCGAGACGGCGCTGTTCCTCACCGCGCCACCGATCCCGTGGAAGCTCAGCCTGCCGGTGCGGCTCGGCCTGACGCTCGGTCCGCCACGCTGGGCCTACCTGGGGGTCGCGGGGACCGCGCTGGGGTTGCTGCCGGCCTGGGCGCTGCGGCTCTACGGTGGGCTCGGCCTGCCCACCACCGCGATGTCGGCGGACCTGGGCGTGCGGGCGCTGCGACTCGCGCTGGCGGCGGTGCCCCGGCGCTACCGGGAGGGGCCGTTGCAGCAGGCCGCCAAGGAGCGCGCCGCCCGTCTCACGGCGGCCTGAGACGCCTCAGTCGGCGTCGCCGACCGGCTCGGCGAGGCGGTCGACGGCGGACCAGGGTTCCTTGCCCGGGGTCTGCGCGCCGGTCGGGCAGGTGCGCCGGTAGTCGCACCAGCCGCACCGGGGCCCCGGCTCGGTGGGGAACGCCGCGTCGGGATCGGCCCCGTCGGCGACCGCCCGTTCGGCGGCCATGATGTCGCGGGCGGTGTCCTCCGCGCGGCTGAGCTGCCGGTGCAGCGACTCGGGCGTGTGCTCGTGCGCGGCGACCGTGCCGGTGGGCAGGTGGTGCAGCTCGACCCGGCGGCACGGCTTGCGGAACACCCGCTCCGCCGCGTACGCGTAGAGCGCGAGCGCCTGCGAGCCGCGCGCGTCGTCGGCGTCCAGCCCGGTGCGGCCGGTCTTGTAGTCGACGATGACCAGCTCGGGCCGGCCGTCCGGGCCGGGGCGGGAGTCGATCCGGTCGGTGCGGCCGTTGAACGCCAGCACCGCGGTCTTCACCGCGACCACCCGCTCGACGCCGACCGGCTCGTCGGCCGGGTCGAGGCCCGCCACGTAGGACTCCAGCCAGGCCAGCGCCCGCCGGAAGGCGTCGCGCTCCTGCTCGTCGTCGCGGTAGCCCTCGCGGACCCAGGTGCCCTTGAGCAGGGTGCCGAGCACCTCGGGGCGGCGGCGGTCGGGGGCCGACGCATACCAGTTCTTGAGCGCGGTGTGCACGCTCGCGCCGAGCGAGTTGTGCGCCCACGGCGGCCCCTTGGGCGGGGCCGGGCGGTCCACGTAGGCGAAGCGGTAGCGACGGGGGCAGTCGGCGTAGGCGCCGAGCTTGCTGGGGGTGCAGACGAAGAGCCGCTCCGGCATGCCCTCGAAGCCGAGCTGCTCGGCCTGCTCGGCGCGGGGCCGGGGCGGCCGGCCGCCGGCGGGTCGTCCGGTCGGTGAGGGTCGTCGCACGCCTGAGATCCTGCCATCCGGGTGCGACAGCGGCCGGCCGGCTCAGGCGTTGTTGAGGTATTCGGTCACGAAGGCGGCGATCGCGTCGGCGATGAGCTGCACGGCGATGGCGGCCAGCAGCAGGCCGGCGATCCGGGTCAGCACCTCGATGCCGCCCGGGCGGAGCACCTTGACGATCCCGCCGGAGAAGCGCAGCACCACCCAGACGGCGACCATCACCGCCACGATGGCCAGGGCGATCGCGACATAGTCGGCGACGCCGCCGGCCCGCTGCACGAACAGCATGGTGGCCACGATGGCGCCGGGACCGGCCAGCAGTGGGGTGCCCAGCGGCACCAGCGCGATGTTCGAGGTGACCTGCTGGCTCGGGTCGTCCGCCTTGCCGGTCAGCAGCTCCAGCGCCACCAGCACCAGCAGCAGACCGCCGGCGGCCTGCAACGCGGGCAGGTCGACATGCAGGTAGGCCAGGAGGGTCTGCCCCGCCACCGCGAAGATCACGATGACCCCGAGCGCCAGCGCGACGGCCTGCCAGGCGGCCCGGTTCCGGTCGCGGGCGGGCAGCGGCCCGGTGAGCGCGAGGAAGATGGGCATCATTCCGGGCGGGTCGACGATCACCAGCAGGGTCACGAAGACCTCGCCGAAGAGCTTGAGATCCACGCGGACACGGTAGCGGTGCCGTCGGAACGCTTCAGCCTGAAGCGACCGGGGTCACCCCCCGGGCCAGCCCGACGATCCGCTCGTACGCCTCGGGCCCCGTGGTGAACGCGCCGAGCCGCACGGTCTTGTGCGTGCCGTGGAAGTCCGACGAGCCGGTGACCAGCAGTCCCAGCTCGGCGGCGAGCCGCCGGACGTGTTCCCGCTCGGCCGGGCTGTGGTCCTCGTGGTCGGCCTCCAGGCCGGCCAGGCCGGCCGCCGCCAGCTGCACGATCAGGTCGTCGGGCACGATCCGGCCGCGCCGGCTGGCCCTCGGGTGGGCGAAGACGGGCACGCCGCCGGCCGACCGCACCAGCGCCACGGCGCGGAACACGTCGATGTCGTCCTTCGGCAGCCGGTACCGCTCCCCCAGCCAGTCCGGGCCGAACGCCTCGGTGGTGGTGGCGACCAGGCCGGCGCGGATCAGCGCCTGGGCGATGTGCGGGCGGCCGACCGTGCCGCCCGCCGCGCCGGCCAGGATCTCCGACCAGCTCACCGGGATGCCGTCGGCCTGGAGCAGCCGGACGATCCGCTCGCCCCGCTCCTCCCGGGCCCGCCGGACCCGGGCCAGCTCCGCGGCCAGCTCGGGCTCGTCGGGGTCGAAGAGGTACGCGAGCAGGTGCAGCGGGATCGCCGGCTCGACACCGAACCAGCGGCAGGACAGCTCCGCGCCGCGGATCAGGGTGAGGCCGCGCGGCAGGGCGGCGACCGCGTCCGCCCAGCCCGCCGTGGTGTCGTGGTCGGTGAGCGCCACCACGTCGAGGCCCGCGTCGGCGGCGGCCCGAACCAGGTCGGCCGGGCGGAGCGTGCCGTCGCTCGCAGTGGAGTGGGTGTGCAGGTCGATGCGGGCGGAGGCGCTCACCCGCCCGACGCTACGCCCCGTCGGGCGGGGTGGGGACGTCGGCCACCACGACGGGTCGCGTGCCCGTGGTCACCCCGGAGACCGCCGACGGGGTCGGTTTCTCGCCGGCCAGCACCCGTTTGGGTTCGACCCGGACCAGCTCGCCCGCGGCGTCCACGTGCAACGCGACGCCGGCCCGGGACCAGGCGACCGCGCCGGAGAGCGCGGGGCCCGCCGGGTGGGCCGCCGGGGTGGCCCCCAGGTCGGTCAGGTCGACCAGTTGGGCGGCGTCTCCGGCGCCGTTCACCAGGAGCCACCGCCCGTCGGGCGAGACACCGCCGAGGCCGTCGACGGCCGGCTTCGCGCCGCAGCCCGTCCGCACCGGGGCGAGCCCGCGTGCCGGGTCGAGCAGCGCCAGGCAGGGTTGCCGCGCCGCGCCGGCGGTGACCAGGCCGACCAGCCGGCCGTCCGGCCGGGCCCCGTAGACGGCGTGGACGTCCGGGTTCGCCGAGCCCGGCAGGCCGCCCGCGGCCCGCTGCCAGACGCTCATCCCGCCCTGGTCGGGCTGCCGGAGGAGCACGTCGTCGCCGGTGAAGCCGACCGGCACCACGCCGGCCGGCGCGGTCACCCGGACGGGCGCGATGAGCTGCCCGGCGACCACCCCGGCGGCGATCAGCTCCGGGCCGTCCCGCCAGGCCACCTGCCGACCGTCGGCGGAGATCGCGACCGCGTCCGCCGCGGCGAGCATGACCTGCGGCGTGGTGCGGTCGGTCGGCGGCACCCACCAGAGGGTACGGCCGGCCGCGGTGGCCGCCGAGGTCACCAGCCAGCCGCCCTGGTCGTGGACGCGCTGTGCCCGCTCGACCCCATCCACCCCGGTCAGCGCCCGCCGTTCGCCGCCGCTGGCCTCGAGCCAGCCGTCGACGAGCAGGTCGAGTTCGGCGCGGACGGAGCCGGACCGGGTCGTCGGCGTGGACTCCGAGGGGAACGGGGACGGGGAGAACCCGGGCGGGTCGCCGAGCACCACGGTGGGCGTGCCGCCGGTCCCCGCCGGCCCGGTGATCTGGGCAATCCCGGCGGTGACCAGGACCGTCGCCACGCTGGCGAGGGCCAGCCCGGTGAGCGCGCGACGGCGGCCGGCGCGGCGGGCCCGGCGCATCGCCGCGCCGGCCGGGTCGGCGCCGAGAGGTCGGGGCGTGGCGACCTGACGGGACAGCGTGTCCCGCAGCGCCCGCTCCAGCTCGTCCTCGCTCACGGGGAATGGACGCTCCGGGCCGCCCGTCCGGTTGTCGGCGTGCTGTCGGATGCCGCTCATCAGGTCTCCGCCGCGACCGGGACGGCGGGACGGACCGGCGCGGCGACCTGCGGCGACGCCGGGCGGGCGGCTTCGGCGGGCCGCCGGGCGGGCTCGGCCGGGGCACCGACCGGCTCGGCCGGGGCGCGGGACGCCGGGGCACCGACCGCTCGGGCCGGGGTGCGGGGGGCCGCTGACACGTCGGGGCGGCCGGCGGAACCGGCCGGGACGCGGGGGGCCGGCGCGGCGGGTTGGCGGGTCGCTGCGGGCCGGGTGCGCGGCCCGCTCGGGGCGGGCGCGCCGCGGACGACCGGTTCGGCGGACCGCTCGACCGGATCGGTCGGCAGACCCAGGGCCGTCTCCGAGCCGAGCCGGCGGCGCAGGGTGTTCAGCGCCCGGGAGGTCTGGCTCTTGACGGTGCCCGGCGAGATCTCCAGCAGGGCCGCCGTCTGCGCCTCCGACATGTCCTCGTAGAAGCGCAGCACCAGCACGGCCCGTTGCCGCGCCGGCAACGCCTGCAGGTGCCGCCAGAGCGCGTCCCGGTCGAGCTGCTGCTCGATCTCGTCGACACCGGCCCGCTCCGGCAGCACCTCGGTCGGCCGTTCACCGTGCCACCGGCGACGCCACCAGCTGGTGGACGTGTTGACCAGGACCCGGCGGGCGTACGGCTCGATGGCGTCGATTCCGCCGAGCCGCTTCCAGGCCAGGTAGGTCTTGGTCAACGCGGTCTGGAGCAGGTCCTCGGCGGTCGCCCAGTCGCCGGCCAGCAGGTAGGCCGTGCGCAGCAGGGCGCCGGAGCGGGCCGCGACGAACTCGCGGAACTCCTCCTCCAGCGGATCCCTGCTCGCCACGCTCACCTCCGCGCCCCCGTCCTGCCTGGCAGGCTCCCATGGCTGGACGGGTGGTCACGTCGGCAAAAGGTGTGCACTTCATCCGATGTTCGGACGAAAAGTTTCAGGCGCCGTCGTCGGCCTTCGCCTCGTCCTGCTCCTTGCCGATCCGCGCCTCCACGGCCTGCGGCTCGTACATCTCCTCGACCACGCGCAGGTAGAGCTCGTTCGGGTTGGGCAGGTTCTTGATCTCGCGGAGCGCCTGCTCCTGACCCGCCGACTCCAGCACGAACGTGCCGTAGTTGAGGGCGCGGCCGGTCGGCGTCTGCTCGTACTTCATGTCGGTGACCCGGACCAGCGGCATCATCGCGACCCGCCGGGTGATGATCCCGTTGACGACCATCACCCGCTTGTTGGTCAGGATGAAGCGGTCGTACCACCAGTCGGCGACCCGCCAGGCGACCCAGCCCATCACCCCGAACCAGAGCAGCACCGCGACCGTGGTGAGCGCGCCGACGTCCCGCCCGGCGAGGAAGCCGGAGAGGTAGCCGAGCACGAACGTGGCCGCGACGCCGACGATGATCGGCGTGGTCAGGTGCACCCAGTGGCGTTTCCACTCGCCGCGGAAGCGCTCGGTCGGGAAGAGGTAGCGGGCCGCCAGCGCGCTCGGCTCGTCCTCCATCGGCAGCACCCGGCGGGGCGCCATGCCGGAGGCGTCGGCCCGGAGACCGGCCAGCTCCTCCTCGGAGATCGGCTGCTCCGGGTAGCCCTCCGGGTCGCGCGCCCAGCCACGACCGGAGCGACCCTCGCCCGCGTAGCCGGGTCCGTCGCCGAAGGCGGCGTCGTCCGACAGGGAGGGTCCGCCGCCGTAGGCGGGGCCGGCGCCGTAACCGGGACCGTCGTCCGGGTCGATCCGGGGGATCGGCTCGGTGTCGCGCTCCCGGCGTGCCCGGTCGGGATCGTCCGGGTCGTAGGGTGGACCGGAGGGGCTTCCCATGTGCGGTTAGGCGACCAGGTTGGTGAAGAAGTCGCCGAAGCCCTGTGCGATGTCCATGATGCCGCCGCCCAGGGACTTGAAGACGTCGGCGGCGGAGTTGGGCCGGTACGCAACGAAGAAGATCAAGAATGCGATGCCGGCCCAGGTGAGGACCTTCTTGACCATAGCGGGCCATCCTCTCGCGCGGCGCCGGGTCCGTTTACCGCAGCGGCACCCAGAGTATCAGCATGGTGTCTGTCCGTGAATATCTGCGTCCGCTCCCCGACTCGCCGGTGCCGGCCGGTCAGGCCTGCCCGTGCAGGTACGGGGACGGTGCGCCGTACACGAGTTCGGGCGGTGTCCACTCGGTGAGGTCGTGCAGCACGACTTCTTCCGCGAGGAGGTGACCCGCACTCGCCGGCCAGGCTATCGCATGGAGCCACATTCCCCGAGCCTCGCCGGCGTACGCACTTCGATCCGTTTCGGAACGGACGAGCCACAGTGGAGTGGGATGGCCGCCCACCCGGATCTTCGCGTGCGGCAGACGCTCGGGGTGACCAGGGCCGGGATCGGTCAGCGCCTCCTCGACCTGCGGGCCGGGGTCGGGGCCGGGCAGTCCCGCGAAGCGGGAACCGAGACCGACGCCGGGTTCCTCGGCGACGAAGATCAGGTCGGCCGGTCCACCGTCGAGCGGGGCCGGGCCGGCGCAGGCGACCACGGTGGCGCGGACCCCGGCCCGGTCGTCGCCGGCCCAGGCCACCCCGGTCAGCGTCCAGCCCGGCGGCAGTGGCCACGGACACCACAGCGGCATGCCGGGCCGGTCGGCCGGCTCCCCGTCGGCGGCCACCCGCTCCACCACGCTGGCCATGATCTCGGCGCCGATGTGCTCCGGCACGTGCAGGGGCGCGACCGGCCCGCAGCGCAGGCACCGGTACTCGCCGTGCATCAGGTCGGGCTCGCGTACCGGGCCCGCGCACTTCGGACAACTCACCGCGACAGTCACGTCCTCACCGTCACCCCGGGCCGGCGAGGCGTCAAGCGGGGCGGGCCGACCGGCGTGGGATTTCCGCCCGACGGCGGACCCGCGGCGCGTCAGTCCGGCGGCGGACCCGCGTGCGACCGGATCCACGCGTGCATGGCGATGCCGCTGGCCACGCCCGCGTTGACGGAACGGGTGGAGCCGTACTGGGCGATCGAGAACAGCGTGTCGCAGGCCGTCCGGGCCACCGGGGACAGCCCCGGGCCCTCCTGGCCGAAGAGCAGCACGCAGCGGCGCGGCAGGACGCTGGTCTCCAGCGGCCGGGAGCCGGGCAGGTTGTCGATCCCGACCACCGGCAGCCGCTCCCCGGCCGCCCAGGCGACGAACTCCTCGATCGTCGGGTGGTGCCGGACGTGCTGGTAGCGGTCGGTCACCATGGCGCCCCGGCGGTTCCACCGGCGCCGCCCGACGATGTGCACCTCGGCGGCGAGGAAGGCGTTGGCGTTGCGGACCACGGTGCCGATGTTGAAGTCGTGCTGCCAGTTCTCGATCGCCACGTGGAAGTCGTGCCGCCGCCGGTCCAGGTCGGCCACCACGGCCTCCCGCCGCCAGTAGCGGTAGCGGTCGACCACGTTGCGCCGGTCGCCGGCCGCGAGCAGCTCCGGGTCGTAGCGCGGGTCGTCCGGCGGGTCACCGGGCCAGGGCCCCACACCCACGTCGAGCTGGTCGTCGGTCACGGTCTGCAGAGGGTACGGCCCGCCGGCGCCGGCGGTCAGCGCAGGTCGAGCGCCCCGCCCAACCGGTCCAGAAACCGGCGGTCGGCGGGACTCGGCGGAAGGTCGTCGGCCCGGCACACCCGGGCCGCCACCGACTCCACCCACTGCCGGTAGGCGGCCGAGTCCGCCGGATCGGCGCGGCGGCGCAGCACCCGTACCGCGGCCCGCGCGGCGGCGAGCAGGTCGACCAGGTCGGTGAGGCGCTCGTCCCGGACGGCGGCCCCGTCGTGGCGGGCGTAGATGGCGGTGACCACGGCCCGGACCAGATCGCTGTCGAAGGCCCGGCCGGCGGCCACCGCGTCCAGGCCGGCCAGTCCGGCGGCGACGCCGCGGGGCGGACGCCCGGGACCGGGCGAGGCGGCGGCGACGAGGACTCGACCCGGCAGGTCGGTGAGCAGGTCCCACTCCGCGGCCGAGTAGGCGGCGGTGGTGAGCGGTGCGGCACGGCGACCGGCAGAGGGCGGCTCTCCGGCGACGGAGTGGCTCATGGGGACCTCCAGCCAGAGCATATGCCCCGGAAGAGGGTCAGGGCCCCGTCCCCGCGGAACGGGTACGGGGCCCTGCCGGCCGGGGTGCGCGGATCAGCGCGGCTCGGGGAAGCTCGGACGCTCCGGGTCGACGCCGTCCGGGACGGCGGCGGCCGCGTACTCCTTCTTCGGGACCATGACCTTGCGACGGAACACGCAGACCATCGTGCCGTCCTGGTTGTAGCCGCGGGTCTCCACCGCGACCACGCCGCGGTCGGGCTTCGAGGCCGACTCCCGCTTGTCCAGCACGGTGGTCTCGCCGTAGATCGTGTCGCCGTGGAAGGTCGGTGCGACGTGCCGCAACGACTCGATCTCCAGGTTGGCGATCGCCTTGCCGCTGACGTCGGGCACCGACATGCCGAGCAGCAGCGAGTAGATGTAGTTGCCGACCACCACGTTGCGCTTGAACTGGGAGGCGGACTCCGCGTAGTGGGCGTCCATGTGGAGCGGGTGGTGGTTCATCGTGAGCAGGCAGAAGAGGTGGTCGTCGTACTCGGTGACCGTCTTGCCCGGCCAGTGCCGGTAGACCGCGCCGACCTCGAACTCCTCGTAGTAGCGGCCGAACTGCATCCTTGTCCCCTTCGACGGGCGGCGATGGAGTTCGGCACAGCATGCCTTACCGCTTGTTAAGGCGAGGACGGGGGCGCTCCCCCGGCGGAAAAGTCACACCGGGCGCCACCTGGGTGGAGACGCAATGAGCGGCGGGGCCCTCCCCGGCACCCGCCGCCCACGCTCTGATGTGAGAGATTCTGCCGTACGACGGTACGGTGACGACAGAGACGGACGTCACATTTATCTTTTCGTAACACTACTCACCGTCACCGTCGACCCCCCGGGAAGCGATCTCCGCAGGCCCGATCCCCGCTCGTCAGAGCGCAAGTTACCGATTCGTAGCCGAAACAGAGCGCGATCTCCTTGGAAACGCTCCCATCACGTCCCGTCACGCAAATGCGGCCTGCACTTGCGTTCCGCACGGCCGCTTGTACAGATGGACCTCGATGTGCCCTGGGTCACCGTCGGGCTGCGCAGCGTTTCGTCGCGCAGGTCACGGGAATTCCCATGGATCGACCCTGGTTCCACCGGACGTACAGCAATCCGCGGTGATCGGAGAGAGCAATGGCAACGGTTGAGCTGACCACGGCCAACTTCGACGAGGTGACCGGGCGCGACGGCATCGTCCTGCTCGACTTCTGGGCGGACTGGTGCGGTCCGTGCAAGCGCTTCGCCCCCGTCTACGAGCGCTCCTCGGAGAAGCACCCGGAGATCGTCTTCGGCAAGGTCGACACCGAGGCGCAGCAGGAGTTGGGCGCCAAGTTCAACATCAGCTCCATCCCGACCGTGATGGCGATCCGGGACGGCGTGATCGTCTTCGCCCAGCCCGGCGCCCTGCCCGAGTCGGCGCTGGAGAACCTGATCGAGCAGGTGCAGCAGCTGGACATGGACGACGTCCGCAAGAAGCTGGCCGAGCACAAGCACTGAGCACTTTCCGCCGCCGGCCGGGCCCGACCACGGGCCCGGCCGGCGGCGTGTCACGTCCGCGTGGCACGGTCGGGACGGGCAGCGAGAATTGGCCGATTGAGGGACAGATTCGGGCGCTTCCCTCCCGTAGCGTCACGACGCGATGGAGACCTTGACCACCCGCGGGCGCGCCGTCCGGTTGGGCGCCACCCTGCTCGGGGCGGCGCTGCTCCTTCTCGGCACGGTCTACGGCACCGACGACGACTTCCCGTTCGGACCGTTCCGGATGTACTCCACCTCCGACCCGCCGAACGCGCCCGCGCCGGACACCCGGGTGGAGGGCGTCGACCGCACCGGGGCGGTGGTGTCCCTCGGCCAGGAGGCCACCGGCATCCGCCGGGCCGAGATCGAGGGCCAGCAGGACCGGTACGCGAGCGACCCGAGTCTGCTGCGCACCGTCGCCGAGGCGTACGCCGAACGCCACCCCGACGCCCCGGCGTTGGTCGAGGTGCGGATCGTGGTCCGCTGGTACGACATCCAGGGCGGACGCCCGACCGGCGAGTGGACCGACCGCACCGCCGTGCGGTGGGAGACCGGATGACCGGCTGGCTCACCGAGGCGGTGCCGCGCGGCCGGGTGGCCGCCTTCCGCACCCTCGTCTACCTCTTCGTCGCCGCCGACCTGGTCGTGTTCACCCCCTGGGTACGCACCCGCGTCGACGTCCCGGGCGACCTCTACCAGCCGCTGCTCGTGGGCCGGCTGCTCCCGCTGCCCACGCCCACCCCCGCCCTGGTCGGTGTGGTCTTCTGGGTGCTGCTGGTCGCCGCGCTGCTGGCCGCCACCGGCCGCGCGCCACGGCTGCTCGGCTGGACGGTCTTCGCGCTCTACTTCGAGTGGATGATCGTGGCGATGAGCTACGGCAAGGTCGACCACGACCGGTTCGGGCTCCTCGTGGCGCTGGCCGTGCTGCCCACCGCCGGCCGGGCCCGCCACGGGGACCCGACCCGCACCGAGGCGGGCGGATGGGCGCTGCGCGTCACCCAGATCGCGGTCATCTGCACCTACTTCCTCGCCGCCTGGGCCAAGTTCCGCTTCGGCGGCCTGGACTGGGCCACCGGTTCCGTGCTGGCCCGGGCGATCATCCGCCGCGGCACCGATCTCGCCGACCTGATCGCGCAGGTCCCGCACCTGCTGATCGTGGCCCAGTTCGGCATCCTGGCGTTCGAGCTGCTCAGCCCGCTGGTGTTCGTGCTCCCGGCCCGGTGGCGGCCGGCCGTCGTCGGCTTCTTCTACTCGTTCCACCTGGTGACCGTCGCGACGATCACCATCTCGTTCGCGCCGCACCTGGTGGCGATGACCAGCTTCCTGCCGCTGGAGAAGGTCCGCCCGGTGGTGCTGGCCCGGCGCCTGCTCGGCCGCGGCGACCGCCCGGCCGCTCCCGCCGTCGCCGACGGCCCCCGCTCCGCGCCGTCGGCCGATCCGGCTCCCGCCGCGTCCGCCTCGACGGCCCGGACGGCCGCATCGGACCCGACCGCCGGTTCCACTTCCGGCGGCTGAGGGACGGCCGACCGGTCAGGGGGTCGGGTCGGGGCGGCCGGTCGGGCCGTACAACCGCTCCCGGGCCTCCTGGGGCAGCGCGCACGCGGCCGTCCCGCCGGGCATCCGGTGGCGGTTGCGGGCCACCCAGCGGTACGCCGGCCAGGCGGCGGCGCGCACCGGCGCGAAGCGCAGCCCGGCCCCGGCGAACCGCCAGATCGGCCCGCTGTCGCCGAGCAGCCGGGCGATGGCGTCCGGCCCGGCGGCGCGGGAGCCGTCGGCGCCCACCCACTGGACCGCCTCCTCGCACTCGGCCTCCGTCAGGCCCAGCGCCGACAGGTCGGCGAACTGCCACGGCACCACGCGAGCCCCGGTGGGGATCCGGCGCTCGATGAACTGCGCGCAGCTGGTGCAGAACGCGCAGTCGCCGTCGTAGACGAAGGTCGACGTCTCCATGCCTCCATCCTGCACCCGCCCCGGGCGTGGCGGCGGCCGGTGTCCGGCGCGTCACTTGCGCATCGTTCGTACACGTGTTCGAATGAAGCCCATGCGCTGGGACAACCTCTCCGCTCCCCCGGACGAGGGGGCTCCTGACCGGGCAGCGCCGGCGGCTCCACCCCTGCCGCTGGCGCTGCCCCACGCGGTCGCCCGCACGTTCGACACCCCCGACTTCGCCGGCATGACCTTCTACGAGGTGCAGGCAAAGTCGATCATCAACCGGGTGCCCGGGCAGTCCCGCGTGCCGTTCGAGTGGACGATCAATCCCTACCGGGGCTGCTCCCACGCGTGCACCTACTGCCTGTCCGGTGACACGCCGATCCTGATGGCGGACGGTCGCACCCGGGCGATCAGCGAGCTGGAGCCCGGCGACCGGATCTACGGCACCGAGCGGCGGGGCGCCTACCGCCACTACGTCGTCACCACGGTGCTCGACAAGTGGTCGACGGTGAAGCGGGCCCACCGGGTCACGCTGGCCGACGGCACGACGCTGGTGGCCAGCGGCGACCACCGGTTCCTGACCGAACGCGGCTGGAAGCACGTCACCGGCAGCATGCGGGGCGGGGCGCGACGCCCCTACCTGACCACCCGCAACCGCCTGCTCGGCACCGGGCGGTTCGCCGTCGCGCCGAAGCGCTCGACCGACTACCGCCGGGGCTACCTGCACGCGCTGGTGCGCGGCGCCGACCGGCCCGGCACCCGGTTCCGGCTGGCCACCTCCGCGACCGAGGCGCTGGAGCGGGCGGAGCGGTTCCTCGCCGACGCCGGGATCGACGTCGAGCGGTCGGCCGCCCGGGTGGGTCGACGGTCGGCGACCGCGCTGCGGACGACCGGGCCGGCGGGGGTCGAGGCCGTCGCCGGGCTGGTCCGGCCGCCGGACGAGCCGACCGACGACTGGCGGCTGGGTTTCCTCGCCGGGCTGTTCGACGCCGCCGGGAGTTGCCGCCGAGGCGTGTTTCGGATCGGCGTCGCCGACGACCGGCGCTGCCGCCACGCCGCCGAGGCCCTCGACCGGTTCGCCTTCCGCTGGGTGCGCGACGAGCCGGGCAACCGCACCGGGTCGTGCCAGCTCCGGCTGACCGGCGGCCTGCCGGAGCGACTGCGCTTCTTCCACCTGACCGACCCGGCCGCCACCGGGCGCCGCTCGATCGAGGGCACGGCGCTCAAGTGCGCGGCCCGGCTCCAGGTGACAGCGGTCGAGGATCTCGGCTTGGAGCTGCCGCTGTGGGACATCACCACCGGCACCGGCGACTTCATCGCCAACGGGGTGGTCAGCCACAACTGCTTCGCCCGCAACACGCACACCTACCTCGACCTCGACGCCGGGGCGGACTTCGACCGCAAGGTGGTCGTCAAGGTCAACGCGGGCGAGCTGGTCCGCCGGGAGCTGTCCGCCCCACGCTGGCGCGGCGCGCACGTCGCCATGGGCACCAATGTGGACTGCTACCAGCGGGCCGAGGGGCGCTACCGTCTGATGCCGCCGATCCTGGAGGCGCTGCGCGACTTCGCCAACCCGTTCTCCATCCTCACCAAGGGCACGCTGCTGCTGCGCGATCTGCCGCTGCTGCGCCAGGCCGCCGAGGTGACCCGGGTCGGGTTGTCCTACTCGGTGGGCTTCGTCGACGAGGCGCTCTGGCGGGTCGCCGAGCCGGGCACGCCCAGCCCGCGCCGGCGGCTGGACGCGGTCCGCCGGCTGACCGACGCCGGCTTCGCGGTCGGGGTGCTGATGGCCCCGATCCTGCCCGGCCTCAGCGACGACGAGGAGTCGATCGACGCGACCGTGGCCGCGATCGCCGCCTCCGGCGCGTCCGGCGTGACCCCGCTGGCGCTGCACCTGCGCCCGGGCGCGCGGGAGTGGTACGCGCGCTGGCTGGCCCGGGAGTTCCCGCACCTGGTGCCCCGCTACCGCCAGCTCTACCGGGCCGGGGCCTACGCGCCGCAGGCCTACCAGCGGGAGGTGACCGCGCGGGTGCGGATGGCGGCCCGCCGGCACGGGCTGCACCGGGGCGAGACCGGCGACAACCACCGGCTGCCGGAGACGCCGCCGCCGGCCCCGGCCGCCGAACAGCTCTCGCTGCTGTGACCGGGTCGGCGGGTTAGTCTCGGCGAATGCGTTCCGCCCAGCAGCTCCTCGCCGACTCCGCCGTGATCGCCGTCGTCGGGGCCTCCCGCGACCCGGGCAAGGCCGCGCACCGCGTACCGCTGGAGATGCAGCGGCACGGCTGGCGGATCATCCCGGTGAACCCGACGGTGGACGAGCTGTTCGGCGAGAAGGCCTACCCGACGCTGGCCGACATCCCGCACCCGGTCGACCTGGTGGACGTGTTCCGGCCCGCGCGGGACGCGGTCGAGGTGGTGCGGCAGGCGGTGGCGATCGGCGCGCCGGCGGTCTGGTTGCAGCTCGGGATCGTCTCCGCCGAGGCGCGGCGGATCGCCGAGGAGGCCGGCATCGACTACGTCGAGGACAGGTGCCTCATCGTCGAGCGGGCCGCCGCCGGCCTGACCCGTCGCCGCTGACGGCACCGGGCGACGGCTCGGGGCCGAAGAGCAGGTCGAGCTGGGCGTCGAGCGCGGCCAGCGCGGTCTCCGGGGGATAGTGGCCGCCGAGCACGTAGATGCCGAGCCCCTCCATCACGGCGAGCAGCCCGACCGCGGCCCGTTCCGGGTCCAGCCGGCCGTCCGCCACGAGCGGTGACCCGGCGGCGATCTGCCCGGTCACGAACGCCAGCAGCGCGGCCGTCTCGTCGTGCAGCGCGGCGGCCACCGCTGGCCGGACGGCGGTGTACGCGAGGAAGGCCAGGGCCACCCGGCCGTCCGCACGCCGCTCCTCGTCCAGCGGCAGCAGCTCGGCCAGCATGGTCCGCAGCAGCGTGCGGGGCGCCGGCGTCGCGCCGAGCGGCTCGACCGCCCGGCGGATCCGGGCCTCGTTGCGCTCGCGCACCACGGCGAGCGCGAAGACCATCATCTCGTCCCGGGTACGGAAATAGTGCTGCACCATCCCGGGGCTGACCTCGGCCGCGGCGGCGACGTGACGCAGGCTGACCGCCTCCAGCCCCTGCTCGGCCGCGACCCGCATCAACGCGTCGGCGATCAGCGCGCGACGCTCCCGGTGGTCGACCCGCTTCGGCATGCCCCCATAGTTTCACAATACGACTGCATTGACACGCCGCCGAGGACGTTTTACATTACGACTGCATTGAAAACGAGGGGGTGCGGTGATGGGGCGGGCGTTCCGGCTGGCGCGGCGCGTGGTGGCGTACGAGTGGGGCATGTGGCGCAGCCTCACCCGGTGGATCCTGCGTCGGCCGTACCCGGTGGCGCCGGGCGCGGAGACCTACGCCTACGTCGGCGGGGTGCAGGCGATCCTGCTGGCCTTCATCGTCCTGTCCACGATCGAGATCCCGGTCCTCGACGTGATCCTGCGGCACACCGTCGACCAGCCGACGGTGCGGCACGCGGCGATCGGGCTCGGCGTGTGGGGCGTGCTGTGGATGGTCGGGCTGCTGGCCAGCCTCCGAATCCACCCGCACGTCGTCGACGACGCCGGCCTGCGGGTGCGCAACGGCGTCTCGATCGACGTCACGATCCCGTGGACCGCCGTCGCCGAGGTGTCGTTCCGTCGCCGCTCGCTGCCGTCCAGCCGGGCCGTCCAGTACGACGCGGACGACCCGGCGGTGCTCAACCTCGGCGTCGGCAGCCAGACCGCGATCGACGTGGTGCTGCGCGAGCCGCTGTCGGTGCCGCTGCCGAAGGGACCGAGCGCGCCGGTGCGGGAGATCCGGCTGTACGCCGACGAGCCGGCCGCACTGGTCGAACGCGCCCGCCGGCACCTGCCCGCCACCGACCACGTCACGCGCCGGCCGACGCGTTAAGAGGGGGCCCCTGCTCTACCGGAAACGTTAAGAAGGGGCCCTTCCTTACAGCTTGTACTCCTTGAGCAGGCCGCGGGAGATGATCGTCTTCTGGATCTCCGAGGTGCCCTCGCCGATCAGCAGGAACGGCGCCTCGCGCATCAGGCGCTCGATCTCGTACTCCTTGGAGTAGCCGTAGCCGCCGTGGATGCGGAACGCCTCCTGGACCACCTCGGCGCAGTATTCCGAGGCGAGCAGCTTGGCCATGCCCGCCTCGACGTCGTTGCGCTGACCGGCGTCCTTGAGCCGGGCCGCGTTGACCATGAGGGAGTGCGCGGCCTCGATCTTGGTGCCCATCTCGGCGAGCTTGAACGCGATCGCCTGGTGCCGGGCGAGCGGCTGGCCGAACGTCTTGCGCTGCTGGGCGTACGCGACGGCCAGCTCGAACGCGCGGATCGAGATGCCGCAGGCGCGGGCGGCGACGTTGACCCGGCCCACCTCGATGCCGTCCATCATCTGGTAGAAGCCGCGACCGACCTTCTCCTCGCCGCCGAGCACGGCGGAGGCCGGGACGGTGACGCCGTCGAGCACCATCTCGGTGGTCTCGACGCCCTTGTAGCCCATCTTGTCGATCTTGCCGGGGATGGTCAGGCCGGGCGCGGTCTCGCCGAAGCCGGGCTCCTTCTCCAGCAGGAAGGTGCTCATGTTGCCGTAGACCGAGTCGGCCCCGGTGTCGGTCTTGACCAGGGTGGCCACCACCGAGGAGTACGCCCCGTTGGTCAGCCACATCTTCTGGCCGTTCAGGACGTAGGAGTCGCCGTCGCGGACCGCCTTCGACTTGATCGCCGACACGTCCGAGCCGCACTCGGGCTCCGACATGGAGAAGGCGCCGCGCACCTCGCCGGTCGCCATCCGGGGCAGCAGCCGGGCCTTCTGGTCGGCCGAGCCGTGCTGCGAGATCAGGTACGCCACGATGAAGTGGGTGTTGACGATGCCGGAGATCGACATCCAGCCCCGGGACAGCTCCTCGACCACGAGCGCGTAGGTCAGCAGGGACTCGCCCAGACCGCCGTACTCCTCGTCGATGGTGAGGCCGAACAGCCCCATCTCGCGCATCCCGTCGAGGATGTCGGCGGGGTACTCGTCGGCGTGCTCCAGCCGCTGGGCGTGCGGAATGATCTCCTTGTCGGCGAACTCCCGGACGGTTTCCAGGATCGACCGCTGCACGTCGGTCAGGCCGGGCGTCTGGGCGAGTCGGGCCATCTCAGCCTCCGGGGTCGGCGCATTACTCATGGGTAACTGAACGCTCGGTCAGTATCGGCCCCGGGACCGGCCGCGCCAAGGTGACCAGTCCACACAACCGCTGTGAAAAGGTTCACCGCTGCGGGTAGCGTCCGCAAGAGAGAGGGCCGTTGACCTGCGATCGGGGGGCGTACGTGACCGACGAGCAGCCACCGTCCCCGTACGAGCCGCCGGGCCACGGCCAGCCCTACGGGCAGCCGCAGTACGGGCAGCAGCACCCGCAGTGGGGACAGCAGCCGCCGTACGCCCCGCAGCCGCCCTACGGCCAGTACGGCCCGTCCGGCCCGGGGCAGCGCCCCCGCGGCGGCCCGAACGTGCTCGCCATCCTGTCCCTGGTCTTCGCGTTCGTCTTCGCGCCGGCCGGCATCGTCTGCGGCCACCTGGCCAAGCGGCAGATCCGGCAGACCGGCGAGGAGGGCGAGCAGCTCGCCACCTGGGGCCTGATCCTCAGCTACGTCTTCACCGTGCTCGGCGTGATCGCGTGCTGCGGCTGGATCGGGCTGGCCATCTGGGCCAACTCGGACAACAGCACCGGCTACTGACCGCTCAGCGGAACTGCGCCTCGCGGACGCTGTTGCCGCCGTCGACCACCAGCATCTGCCCGGTGATGTACGACGCGGCCGGTGAGCAGAGGAAGGCGATGGCGGCGGCCACCTCGTCCGGCGTGCCCGGGCGCCCCACCGGCGTGCCGTGCCCCTGCTTGATCTCGGCCAGGGTGGACGCCGCGGTGTGGATGATGCCGGGCGCCACCGCGTTGACGGTCACCCCGTCGGCGATCATCTCCATCGCCAGCGCCCGGGTCAGCCCGACCACGCCGGCCTTCGCCGCCGCGTAGCCCGCCTCGGTGGGCAGCGCGTTGACCGGCCCGGCCGTGGCGGCCAGGTTGACGATCCGCCCCCAGCCCCGCTCGGCCATGCCCACGATGAACGCGCGGCTGCACAGGAACGCGGTGGTCAGGTTGCGGTCGATCTCGCCGCGCCACTCGTCGTAGGTCAGCTGGGCCACCGGCCGCAGCACCTCCGGGCTGGCCCGGCTCGCCAGGCCGGCGTTGTTGACCAGCACCTCGACGTCGCCGAGCTGCTCGGCCACGGCGTCGGCGAGCGCGCCGACCTCGGACTCGTCGGTGAGGTCGGCGACGAAGCCGGTGACGCCCAGCTCGCCGGCGCGGTCGTGGATCCGGCGGGTGGTCGACACGATCGCCACCCGGGCGCCCAGGTCGGCCAGCCGGCGCGCGGTCGCGTACCCGATGCCGTCGGCGCTGCCCGCGCCGGTGACCAGGGCGACCCGGCCGTCCAGGCGCATGGTGGCCGGCTCCGGGAGCGGCTCGGACCGTTCCTGGTCGGCGACGCCCGTCGGCTCGCCGCCGCGCGGGCGGCGCACCGACCCCGGCCGGCTCATGTCCCGTCGCGACCGACCACCACGCGCGTCAAGTGCCATGCCGAGGATCCTGCCCGCTGTGGACCTTCCGGGCAATGCGGCACCCGGAAAGGGGGTCCTCCGTGTTGCGCCCGGGTGGCTACCCTGACCCGGACCACGTACCTGGAGATGATCAGATGAGCTATCCCCCACCCCCCGGTGGTTGGCAGGACCCGCAGTCGAGCCCGCCGGTCGACCCGTACGCGCCGGTCGACCCGTACGCGGTCGCGAAGTCGCCCTACCCGCAGCCCGCCGGAGACCCGCACGCGGTGCCCGGCGGCTACCCGCCGCCCGGGGCGTACCCGCCGCCGGGCGCCTACCCGGGTTACGCGCCGCCGACCAGCAAGACGAACTCACTGGCCATCGTGGCGCTGGTGCTCTCGCTGGTCGGCTTCACCTCCTGCATCACCGCGCCGATCGGCGCGATCATGGGCCATGTCGCCCGCAAGCAGATCCGGGAGACCGGCGAGCAGGGCGAGGGCATGGCCAAGGCGGCCATCATCGTGGGCTGGATCCTCACCGCCCTGCTGGTCGCCCTGATCGTCTTCTACATCGTGATGATCGTGATCGCGGTCAACTCGGACAGCTCCAGCAGCTACTGACGCGCGCGGGCCGCCCCCGGCGAGGGGGCGGCCCGGCGACGTCAGCGGCGTGCGGTCACTCGGTGGGCGGGGTGAACGACGAGGTACGGGTCATGCCCGCGGCCCGGCCCTTGGCCGCGACCACCAGCGCCATCTTGCGGGACGCCTCGTCGATCATCTCGTCGCCGAGCATCACCGCGCCGAGCTTCCCGCCCGCCTCCGAGGTGTAGAAGTCGTACGCGTCGAGGATCAGCTCGGCGTGGTCGTAGTCGGCCTGCGCCGGCGAGTAGACCTCGTTGGCCGCGTCGATCTGGCCGGGGTGCAGCACCCACTTGCCGTCGAAGCCCAGCGCGGCCGAGCGCTTCGCCACCTCGCGGAACGCGTCCACGTCCCGGATCTGCAGGAACGGGCCGTCGATGGCCTGCTTGTCGTGCATCCGGGCGGCCATCAGGATGCGCATCAGGATGTAGTGGTAGGGATCGCCCGGGTAGTCCGGGATCAGCGCGCCGACCACCAGCGACTTCATGTTGATCGAGGCCATGAAGTCGGCCGGACCGAAGATGATGGTCTCCACCCGGGGCGAGGCGGCCGCGATGGCGTCCACGTTGACCAGACCGGCGGCGTTCTCGATCTGCGCCTCGATGCCGATCCGGCCCACCTCCAGACCGAGCGTCTTCTCGATCTGGGTGAGCAGCAGGTCCAGCCAGTGCACCTGCTCCGCGTTCTGCACCTTCGGCAGCATGATGCAGTCCAGGTTCGCCCCGGCGCCCTCGACCACCTCGATGACGTCCCGGTAGGTCCACGGCGTGGTCAGGTCGTTCACCCGGACCACCCGGGTCTTGCCGGTCCAGTCGCCGTCGTTCAGCGCGGCCACGATGTTCTTGCGCGCGTCCGGCTTGGCCAGCGGGGCGACCGCGTCCTCCAGGTCGAGGAAGACCTGGTCGGCGGGGAGACCCTGGGCCTTGCCCAGCATCTTGACGCTGGAGCCGGGTACCGCGAGGCAGGACCGGCGGGGGCGACCGACAACGGCCATGGATGCGCTCCTTCCAGCGTCCGGCCGTACGGGGCCGACGCGGGCGGTGGATGTCGAGAACTTAACGATCCCAAAGGGCGTGGTGACGCCACGGTAACCTCGTGCCGTGACCGGGGTGAATGGACCTGTGGAAGATCTCACTGAGCGTCGGATCGTGGTGCTGACCGGGGCCAGTTCGGGCATCGGGCTGGCCGCCGCCGTCGAGCTGGCCCGCCGTGGCGACCAGGTGGTGCTGGTCGGCCGCGACCCGGCCCGGCTGCGGGCCGCCGGGGAGCGGGTGCGCGAGTCCTGCGGCGAGCAGCCGGAGCTGTTCCGGGCCGACTTCGCCGTGCTCGACGACGTACGCGGGCTCGCCGAGCGGCTGCGCGAGCACTACGACCGGATCGACGTGCTGGCCAACAACGCCGGCGCGATCGCCCTCGAACCGATCACCACGGTCGACGGCTTCGAGCTGAGCATGCAGGCCAACCACCTGGCCCCGTTCCTGCTCAGCAACCTGCTCGCCGACCGGGTCCGCCGGATGGTGGTGACCGCCTCCGACGCGCACCGCAGCGGCGTGCTCGACCCCGACGACCTGAACGCGTCGCTGCGCCACTACCGGCCGTTCCGCGCCTACGGCACCAGCAAGCAGGCGAACATCCTGTTCACCGCCGAGGCCGCGCGGCGCTGGCCGGAGCTGCCGGCGTACGCGTTCCACCCCGGCGTGGTGCGCACCCGCTTCGGCAACGAGAGCCGCCTGGTGGCGCTCGGCATGCGCCTGCTGCCGTTCCGCAGCCCGGAGAAGGGCGCGGAGACGCTGGTCTGGCTCGCCCGCCAGGACCCGTCCCGGCTGGTGGACGGCGGCTACTACGCCGACCGCAAGCCGCACCGGCCCCGGCCGAAGGCGGCCGACCCGGCGCTGGCGGCGCGGCTCTGGACGGCCAGCGCGAAGGCGGTCGGCATCGACGCCTGAGGGGATCCGCCCACCGGATCGCCGCCCGAGGCGTCGCCGCCCCGGCACGTCGCCGGCGGGGGTCGCCGCGGGTCGCCCGCGCTGCCAGACTCGGCCCATGACGACGGGGAACGAGGTCCTGCTGGTCGCGCTGGTCGACCTGAGCGCCGACGCGCCGGCCGGGCGACGCTACGAGGACGCCGTGCTGGCGCTGCTCGACCGGCACGGCGGCCGGCTGGAACGGCGGTTGCGCACCGGGGACGGGCAGACCGAGGTGCACGTCATCCGCTTCACCGCCCGCGCCGGGCTGGACGCGTTCCTCGCCGACCCGGAGCGCGCCGCGCTGCGGGCCGAGCTGGGCGACGCCGCCCCCACCACCCGGGTGTTGGAGGTCCACGACGTCTGACCTGCCGCTCCTCCCTCACTTCATCACGCTCCGACGCCGAGAACAAGACTTGATCTTGGCGCTGGCGGGGAGCAGGGTCGGGGCATGGACTTCGATCCCCTGGCCACCGCCCGCCGTGCCCTCTGGATCGGCGGCGGGCAGTGGGCCGGCAAGACCACGCTCGCCGTCACGTTGGCGCTGCGGCACGGGCTGACCGCCTACCTCTACGACCGCCACGACGCGCGGGGACACGACGACCGGCGGATCGCCGACCGGATCCGCCGAGGAGAACCGCCGGACGGGCCCGACCCGGAGAAGACGTGGGTGGCGACCGACCCACGGCGGATGGCGGCCGAGACCCTCGCCGGGTTCCCGCGCCGCTTCGAGTGGGTGCTGGACGACCTGAGCGCCCTGGTCAGCGGAGGCCGGGTGATCGCCGAGGGCTGGGGGCTGCGTCCGGAACTGGTCGCGCCGGTGGTCGGGTCGACCCGGCAGATGGTGGTGCTGGTGCCGACGCCGGAGTTCCGCGCGTACCAGGTGGAACGGCTGCCCCGGGCGACCGCCCGGCACCCCGGGGTGAGCGACCCGGAACGGGCGCGGCGCAACCGGATCGCCCGCGACGAGCTGGTCGCCGCCGACGCGGTCGCCGCCGCGCACGCGCTCGGGATCCGCGTGGTCGAGGTGGACGGCAGTCGGGACGCCGCGGCGATCGCCGCGTTGGTCACCGACCACTTCGCCGGGTACCTGTGAAACGTCACTGCGACACGTGCACCGGGACGCTGGTGACCACGACGCCGGGCAGGGCCCGCAACGCCGCCCGCAACCGCTGCTCGGCCCGACTGTGCAGCAGCCGGTGCCGGCGTCGCCGCAGCACCACCTCCGGCACGATGACGGTCAGCGTCAGCTCCGGCCGGCTGCTGTGCAACGCCTCCAGATAGTGCGCGAGCGGCCCGATCACCGACCGGTACGGCGACACGATGGTCTCCAGCCGCAGGTGGTCGCCCCAGGCCCGCCACTGCTCGCGGAACCGGTCCGCCTCGGCCTCCTCCGGCGCGATGTGCACGGCCAGCGTCGGCCGACCGAGTGAGGTCGCGTACGCCAGGGCCCGCAGCGAGGCCCGGTTCAGCCGGGCCACCGGCACGATCACCAGGTGGCGTACCTGCTGGGGCAGTTCCTCGCCCTCGGCGGACCCGGCGGGGCCGGACGGACCCGGCGGGGGCGGGTGCAGCGCGAGGGCCCGGTGCAGCGTGGCGTAGTGCCGGTGGATCCGCCGGAAGAGCAGCACCAGCAGCGGCACCGCGACCACCACCACCCAGGCGCCCTCGGTGAACTTGGCGACCGCGGCGGTCACCAGCACCAGCCCGGACAGCGTCGCGCCGACCGCGTTGACCGCGAGCCGGCGGCGTCGCCCCGGGCCCGGCCGGCGGTGCCAGTGCACCACCATCCCGGTCTGCGACAGCGTGAAGGCGAGGAAGACGCCGACCGCGTAGAGCGGGATCAGCCGCTCGGTGTGCCCGCCGAAGGCGACGAAGACGCCCGCGGCGGCGAGGGCGAGCGCCACCAGGCCGTTGCTGAACGCCAGCCGGTCACCCATGTGCAGGAACCGGCGCGGCGCGTGGCCGTCGCGGGCCATGAAGAAGAGCAGCCGGGGGAAGTCGTTGAACGCGGTGTTCGCCGCCAGCAGCAGGATCAGCGCGGTGGTGGCCTGGAGGATCGCATACCCGGGCCCACTGGGGAAGGTGACCCGGCCGAGCTGGGACAGCAGCGTCTCGTCCGCGCGCGGCACCAGGCCGTCGAGGTGGATCAGCCCGACCAGACCGGCGAAGAGCGTGACCAGCATGGCGACCATCCAGCCCAGCGTCGTGCGGGCGTTGCGCCACTCGGTCGGGCGGAACGCGGGCACCGCGTTGGAGACCGCCTCGATGCCGGTCATCGACACCGCCCCGGAGGAGAACGCGCGCAGCACCAGCAGCAGGCCCAGCCCTTCCGTGGCGGGCACCGCCGGCGGCGGCACCGGCGCGAAGCCGCGCGCCGCGGCCTTGGCGTAGCCGACCGCCAGCACCGCGAGGACCACCACCACGAAGGCGTACGTGGGCAGCACGAAGATGTTGCCGGCGGTGCGCACGCCACGCAGGTTGCCGGCGAGCAGGACGCCGATCACCAGGACCCCGAGCGGCACGGTCCACGGGGTGAGGCCGGGCAGCGCCGAGGTGACCGCGTGCACCCCGGCGGCCACCGACACGGACACGGTCAGCACGTAGTCGAGCATCAGCCCGGCCGCGGCGGCCAGCCCCGGGGTACGCCCGAGGTTGTCCCCGGCCACGATGTACGACCCGGCGCCGTGCGGGTAGGCCGGGATGGTCTGCCGGTAGGAGAGCCCGACCGCGACCATCAGCACGACGAGCAGCGCGGCCAGCGGCAGGGCGAGGCCGAGCGCGGCGCTGCCGGCCAAAACCAGCACGACGAGCATGGCCTCCGGCCCGTACGCGACGGAGCTGAGCAGGTCCGAGGAGAGCACCGGCAGCGCGACCAGCTTGCGCATCCGCTCGTAGAGCACCGAGGAGCTGGCCAGCGGCGGGCCGACCAGGGTGCGGCGGATCCGGGTGACCGCCCGGCCGAACCGGTTGCCGGGCAGGTGCGCCGCGCCGGTGGCGACCAGTTCGTCCGGCTGCGCCACGGTGAACAGGTCGATCGGGGTGAGCCGGCCGAACCGGGTGGGCGCCGGGCGGCCCGCGCGCCGGCCCGGCGTCGGGTCCACGGGCAGGTCGTCGGCCCGGCGCGGGCCGTGCCAGCGGGCGCCGATCCGGCCCAGCGCGGCCCGTTCCGCGTCGTCCAGCGGCGGGAACTCGGCCGAGGGCGTGACGACGGTGCCCTGCTCCGCCGCGTCGTGCCGGTCCGCCCCCACCCCCGCACTGTCGTGCACGGCGGCCCGGCCGGTGGCCGGAACGGCCACAGTTCGGCCGACCGGAATCAGCCGACGGCGACCGGTTCGAGCAGGTCGAGCACGTCGGTGAGGCAGGCCAGCTCCGGCCCGTCCCAGCCGTCGTCGGCGTTGAAGACCATGTGCCCGGCGAGGTCCGGCGCGGCCAGTCGGAACGCGCGCAGCCCCACCCGCTCCGCGCCGGTGAGTTCCTGGCTGCCGCCGTCGCCCACGTAGAGGCAGTCGGCCGGGGCGCGGCCGAGCCGGTGACAGGCGGCGAGGTAGAGCGCCGCGTCCGGCTTGCAGCGGCCCACCTGCACCGAGAACACCTGGGCGTCGAGCAGCGGGGCGACCGCGAGCTGGGGCAGGAACGCCGGCAGCTCGTGGGTGCAGTCGCTGACCAGCCCGGTGCGTACGCCCCGGCGGCGCAGCGTGGCCAGCACCGGCACCGCCTCCGGGCGCAGCCGGGTGTCGGCCCGTACGGCCCGGTGGCGGGAGGCGACGGCGGCGCGGACGGCCGCGTCGGAGGGGCGTACGCCGACCTGCGCGCAGACCCACCGCATGGTCGACTCGGCGTCGCCGAAGAACCCGCTGGCCCGCTCGTAGAAGCTGCCGTCGAGCACCTCGACCAGCGCCTCGGTGGAGCAGCCGAGCAGCTCCGCGATGGTGCCGTGGGCGGCTCCGCGCTGGACGCTGTGGGTCAGGGTGCCGAAGAAGTCGAACAGCACCGCGCGGAACCTGAGCATGATGCGTGATCGTAACGGAGCGCTGACGTTCCGTGGTGTCGGGTGTCCGTGTGAGGATTGCTTTCCGTGCCCACCGCTCCGCACCGCCCACCGTTGGGCGCGCCGACCCTCGGCGCGCTCGCCCTGGCCGTCGCCGCTGTCTCCTCCTCCGCGCCGCTGGTGGCGTTCGCCGCCGCCCCGGCCCTGGCCATCGCGTTCTGGCGCAACACGTTGTCGGTCGCGGTGCTCGGCCCGGTGGCGCTGGCCCGACGGCGGGCCGAACTCCGCTCGCTCACCGTCGGGCCGGGCCGGCGGGAGGGGTTCTACTGCGTTCTCTCCGGGGCGGCGCTGGCCGCGCACTTCGCCACCTGGATGCCGAGCGCGCAGCTCACCACGGTGGCGGCCGCGACCGCGCTCGGCGCGACGCAGCCGGTGTGGCAGGGGTTGATCGCCCGCTGGCAGGGGCGGCGGCTCCCGGTCGCGGTCTGGGCCGGCATCGGGGTGGCGGTGCTCGGCGCGGCGCTCGCCACCGGCGCCGACTTCGCCGTCTCCGGCCGGGCCTTCGGCGGTGACCTGCTGGCCGTGGTCGGGGGCATGTTCGCGGCCGTCTACACCGCCTTCGGCGAGCGCGCCCGGGCCAGCATCAGCACCACCACCTACACCACGATCTGCTACGGCGTCTGTGCGGTGATCCTGCTGGTGGTCTGCCTGCTCGGCGGGGTCCGCCTGCACGGCTGGGACGGCGCGACGTGGCTGGCGATCATCGGCCTGGTGGCCGGCGCCCAGTTGCTCGGGCACTCGATGTTCAACTACGCCCTGCACCGGGTCTCCGCGACCACGGTCAGCGTGCTCATCCTGCTGGAGGCGCCCGGCGCGGCGCTGATCGGCTGGGTCTGGCTGGGCCAGCTGCCCCGACCGCTCGCGTTGCCCGGACTGGCGCTGCTGCTGGCCGGCGTGGCCGTGGTCGTGCTCGGTGGGGCGCGCGCCGGTCGCCGGGTCGAGCCGGTGCCGGTGCCGGCCGACGCCGCGCCCCTGAGGGACTGAGCGGACGATCAGCGGCGGCGGACCCGGTGCAGGCGGAACGGCTTGCGGACGGCCCGGACCGCCGGGGCCGGGCGGGGCTGCTCGGCCAACGAGTCGGCCGGCAGGTCGGCTCCGGTCACCGCCGTGCCGGCCGGCGTCAGCCGGTTGAGCGCACAGCCCTCGGCCGCCCACCGGGCCACCAGCTCGGCGGCCGACCCGGACGCGTTGAGCCGCTTCGCCGCGACCAGCGGGGCGGCGGTGTCCCACTCCCCGGCGCCCGGCCGCAGCCGGGTCACCCGGGCCGGCCAGCTGACGATCCGCCCGCCGTGGTCGCCGCGCAGCGTGACGTCGGCCGTGTCGGCGTCGGCCAGCCCGGGCGCGGCCTGCTCGCCGGGCCCGGTCACCACCAGCAGCGCGCCGTCCAGCGGCAGGCACCAGAGCGCGTACGCCGGGCCTCCGGCAACGCTCACCCAGCAGACGGCGGCCTTCTTCACCGCCTCGTCCACCAGTGGCGGGGTCACCCGCTCGTCCACCTCGTCGCTCACCCCGCCATCCTCCCGCATCCCGCGCCCCGGCGCGCACAGCCCGGAGCCGGCGGCCCCGCCCGGCTCCGGCGTCTCCGCCCGGGCCGATGGGGCGGCGCTCGTCGCCCTTTCGAGCTGATATCAGAAACGACTCAGCCGGAAGCAGACCCGGAGCACGGGCCCGGCATAGCGGCCGTCCGTCCGCGACCACCGCACGACGGACCCTGACATCATCATCGACTCAGCTCGAAAGGCATCCGAAAGAGGGACCGCCCCGGGCCGCGTCCGGGCCGTCACCTGACCGGGACGGCCCAGCCGACGAAAGGGCGGGGACGGCTCAGCCGACGAAGGGCGGGACGCTGATCTCGCCGCGGGCCACCGGCACCACCTGGCCGGACACCGTCGCGCCCACCGCCGTCCCGCCGGCCGCGGTCACCGTGCAGGCCAGCGACGACGGGCGGTTGATCTCGACGCCCTGGCGTACCGCGTAGGCCGAGCGCCCCTCCCCGGGCAGCAGGCCGCTGGCGACCAGCCAGACTCCCAGGCCCAGGGCGGCCGAACCGGTCGCCGGGTCCTCCGGGACGCCGAGGCCGGGCACGAAGACCCGGGCGTGCGCGGTTTGCGCGTCGGCGTCCCAGGAGAAGAGGCTGACGTGCTCCACGCCGTACCGCTCCGCCGCCGCCGCGTCCAGCCTGGCCCGGGCCACCGCGTCCGACCGCACCGGGAGGTACGGGAAC
Source organism: Micromonospora sp. WMMA1996 (assembly GCF_002573675.1). Classification (NCBI taxonomy): domain Bacteria; kingdom Bacillati; phylum Actinomycetota; class Actinomycetes; order Micromonosporales; family Micromonosporaceae; genus Micromonospora; species Micromonospora sp. WMMA1996. The sequence goes on from NZ_PDHU01000001.1 coordinate 755,983, forward strand.
TCCAGGCCGCACCCGGCGACCCGGGGTGGCGGCCCGGCGTGGTCGGCCGCGGTCAGCCCGACGATCTCCAGCAGCGGCTCCGGGTCCAGCTCCGGGCCGAGGGTGGGGGTGCCGCCGGTCAGCGTCGCGCCGGTGGCGGTCACCTCGATCGGCAGCACCCCGGCGCCGCACTCCTGGGTGACCCTGCCCACACCGAACACGCCGCGCCGGCTCGCCGTCACCGCGGCGCCGACGCTCGGGTGCCCGGCGAACGGCAGCTCGTCGACCGGGGTGAAGATCCGGGCCCGGTAGGTCGCGCCGACCTGGGTGGGCGTCAGCACGAAGACCGTCTCCGACAGGTTGAACTCCTGCGCGAGCGCCTGCATCTGCTCGGTGGCGAGCGATTCCGCGCCGAACACCACGGCCAGCGGGTTGCCGGCGAACGGGCGATCGGTGAAGACGTCCACGATCTCGTAGGACAGGGTCGACATGTTGGTAGACACTAGGCCCTTAGGCTGGTGCCCGTGAGCACGCCGAACCGGGTCTACATCGCTCGACTCGCCGGAGTCGCCGTCTTCGACCCGAACGGCGACCAGGTCGGCCGGATCCGTGACGCCGTGGCCCGGATGCGTCCGACCCAGCGACCGCCGGAGGTGGTGGGGCTGGTCGCCGAGATGCCGATGCGGCGACGCATCTTCCTCTCGATCAACCGGATCACCTCCATCGACCCGGACGCCGTCGTGCTCGGCAGCGGCACCCTCAACCTGCGCCGCTTCGAGAAGCGTCCGAACGAGCTGCTGGTCCTTCAGGAGCTGCTCGACCGGCGGGTCCAGCTCGACTCCGGTCCGGCCGGTTCGGTGGTGGACGTGGCCATGGAGTGCAGCCGGGGCGGCGAGTGGGCGCTGACCCGGGTCGCCGTCCGCGAGCACACCAACCGGCTCACCCGCCGCGGCCACCTCCACCAGGTCGAGTGGGACCGGGTCCGCGGCCTGGGCGCGGTCGGCGACAACCGGGGTACGGCCAACCTGCTCGCCGTGCTGGAGGACATGCGCCCGGCCGACCTGGCCAACGCCCTCCAGGACCTGCCCGACGCCCGGCGCAACGAGGTGGCCGCCGCGCTCGACGACGAGCGCCTGGCCGACGTGCTGAGCGAGCTGCCCGAGCACGACCAGGTGGAGATCCTGGCCGCGCTGGACCGGGAACGGGCCGCCGACGTGCTGGAGGAGATGGACCCGGACGACGCCGCCGACCTGCTCAACGAACTGCCCCCGCCAGAGCAGGACGTGCTGCTCGACCTGATGGAGCCGGACGAGGCCGACCCGGTACGCCAACTGCTGCGTTACGCCTCCGGCACCGCCGGCAGCGTGATGACGTCGGAGCCGGTGATCCTGCCGCCGGACGCCACCGTCGCCGAGGCGCTGGCCCGGATCCGCGAGGTGCAGCTCTCGCCCGCGGTGGCCGCGCAGGTCTTCGTGACCCGGGCGCCGTTGACCACGCCGACCGGGCGCTACCTGGGTATGGTGCACTTCCAGCGGTTGCTCCGCGAACCCCCGGCCGACATGCTCGGCGGGATCGTGGTCAACGACATCGACCCGCTCCGCACGTCGACCCCGCTGCCCGAGATCACCCGCCGGATGGCCACCTACGACATGGTGGGGATGCCGGTGGTGGACGGGAACAACCGGCTGGTCGGCGCGGTGACCGTGGACGACGTGCTGGACCACTCCCTGCCGCGCGACTGGCGGGACCGGGACGCGGCGCCGACCCCGTCCGCCACCGACGACGGGACCGTGGACGATGACTGAGCAGCGACGCGGCGAGCGGCTGGACCAGCCGCGCGCCCCCCGGGGCCTGCATCTGCCCCGGATCGACGCGGACTCCTTCGGCCGGTGGGCCGAGGGGATCGCCCGGGGCATGGGCACGGCGAACTTCCTGGTCTACATGACCCTGGTCCTCGCCGCCTGGTTCCTGTGGAACACGCTCGCCCCGGCCGACCTGCGCTTCGACCCGTACACCTTCACGTTCCTGACCCTGATCCTCTCGCTCCAGGCCTCGTACGCTGCCCCGCTGATCCTGCTCGCGCAGAACCGGCAGGCGGACCGGGACCGGATCGCGCTGGACGAGGACCGGCGCCGGGCGACCATGCAGAAGGCGGACACGGAATACCTGGCCCGGGAGATCGCGGCCCTGCGGATCGCGATGGGCGACGTGGCGACCCGCGACTTCCTCCGCTCCGAGCTGGCCCGGCTGGCCGAGGAACTGGACGAGGCGGCCGAGCGGCGACGCAAGCTGGAACGGCGGCAGCAGGGGCAGGAGACCCGGCGCCGGGCCGGCGGCGACCCGCTCGACGAGCCCCGCGACGAGTTCGACGGTGACTACGCCCACGACGGCCGGCAGGAGAGCCCGACGTAACATTGCGGGCATGTCAGCACCCGTCAGCACCGTCTCCGACGCGATCCAGGCCGCCCTGGCCACCGTCAACGACCCGGAGATCCGTCGGCCGATCACCGAACTCGGCATGGTCCGCTCCGCCGAGCGCGACGACGACGGCGTGGTCCGGGTGGAACTGCTGCTCACCGTGGCCGGCTGCCCGCTGAAGGACAAGCTGCGCACCGACATCACCGCCGCCGTCGGCGCGGTGCCCGGCGTCAGCGGCGTCGAGATCATCTTCGGTGTGATGAGTCCGGAGCAGCGCCAGGAGCTGCAGTCCAAGCTGCGCGGCGGCGGCACCGCCGAGCCGGTGATCCCGTTCGCCCAGCCCGGCTCCCGGACCCGGGTCTACGCGGTCGCCAGCGGCAAGGGCGGCGTCGGCAAGTCCAGCGTCACGGTCAACCTGGCCGCCGCGCTGGCCGCCCGGGGCCTGTCGGTCGGTGTGGTGGACGCCGACATCTACGGCCACTCGGTGCCCCGGATGCTCGGCGCCGACGGCGCGCCGACCCGCGTCGAAGACATGATCATGCCACCGCAGTCACACGGCGTGAAGGTGATCTCGATCGGCATGTTCACCCCCGGCAACGCGGCGGTGGTCTGGCGCGGCCCGATGCTGCACCGGGCGCTGCAGCAGTTCCTCGCCGACGTCTACTGGGGCGACCTGGACGTGCTCCTGCTCGACCTGCCCCCGGGCACCGGCGACATCGCGATCTCGGTGGCACAACTGCTCCCGAACGCGGAGATCCTGGTCGTCACCACCCCGCAGGCGGCCGCCGCCGAGGTGGCCGAGCGGGCCGGCGCCATCGCGCTGCAGACCCACCAGCGGGTGGTCGGCGTGATCGAGAACATGTCCTGGCTGGAGCTGCCGGACGGCTCCCGGATGGAGGTCTTCGGGGCCGGTGGCGGCGAGGCCGTGGCCGAGTCGCTGACCCGGACCATCGGCGCCCAGGTGCCGGTGCTGGGGCAGATCCCGATGGACACCCGGGTCCGCGAGGGCGGCGACGCCGGCCAGCCGATCGTGCTGGCCCAGCCGGACGCGCCCGCCGCGAAGGCCCTGTTCCAGGTGGCCGACCGGCTCGCGGTGCGCCGCGAGTCACTGCTCGGCAAGCCGCTCGGCCTGAAGCCGGCGGGCCGCTAGACCTCGATCCACCGCTCCCCCACCGCCCCCTTCCGGTCCGCCCGGGAGGGGGCGGTTCACGTCCGCCCCGCCCCGCCCGTGCCGGTCGCCGGGACGGGGTGGGTCAGGTGGCGTCGTCGTAGGAGGGGCGCGGGGCCGGCGGGGTGGGGGCGGCCGGGGTCGCAACGGCGGGGCGGGGGCCCGGGTTGCGCAGGTCCGCGGCCTTCGCGACGTCCTTCAGCTCGTCGTGCACGCCGGTGACGTCGGAGCGCAGGTTGTCGTACATGCTCTGCAGCGGCTTGCGGAGCGCCTGCTCGTCCTCCTCGCTGAGCAGGTGCTTGCGGATGAACGCCTTGGGGTGCAGATCCTCGAGCTGGATGTCGGTGCCCAGCTCGCGGCTCAGGTCGCCGGTGGCGTTCCGCGCCATGTTGCGGAGGTTGCGGACCATCCGGAGGCCGTCGTTGATCACGTTGGGCAGCTTGTCCCCGAAGATCAACAGCGCCAGGAGCAGCAGGACGCCGATCTCCCACCAGTTCAGGTTCTCGAACACCGCGGCCTCCTCGTCCGTGTCCAGGGCAAGACTACGCACGTGAGGTGGCCGACGGGGAGGGGGTGACCCCTCCTCACTTCGCGTCGGCGGCGAGCGTCACCGACGCGTTCTGCCGCGACGACCCGCGCCGGTACTCCACCGTCACCACCGAACCCGGCGCGTACTTGCGCACCAGGGCCACCAGATCCGTCGGATCGGTCATCGGATGCCCGTTCAGCCGGAGCACCACGTCCCCGGTGCGCATCCCGGCCGCCGCCGCCGGGCCGGCCGGCTCGACCGCGTTGAGGCGTACGCCGCCGCCGGTGACGCCGGTGCCGCCGACCTGGGCGCCGATCACGGTACGCCGGGCCTTGCCGGTGCCGATGATGTCCTCGGTGACCCGTTTCGCCTGGTTGATCGGGATGGCGAAGGCGAGGCCGATGTTGCCGGCCTCCTGCCCGTCCGCCACCAACGACTTGATCGTCGAGTTCACGCCGACCACCCGGCCGCCGCCGTCCACCAGCGGACCGCCGGAGTTGCCGTGGTTGACCGCGGCGTCGGTCTGGATGGCCGCGTAGTAGCGGGTCGGGCCGCCCGGCTCACCGGCCTGCATGGTGCGGTCCAGCGCGCTGACGATGCCGGCGGTGACCGTGTTGGCCAGCGACAGCGGCGAGCCCATGGCGAGCACCGGGTCGCCCACGGCGAGCGCGTCGGAGTCGCCGAACTGCACCGGGGTCAGCCCGCTGCGGGTCACCTTGACCACCGCGATGTCCGACTCCGGGTCCTGCCCGACGACCGTCGCCGGGGCGGTGCTGCCGTCGTTGAAGATCACCGTGGCCTTGCCGGGCCCGTCGGCGACCACGTGGTCGTTGGTGACGATGTGCCCGTCGGTGCTCACCACGAAGCCGGAGCCCTCGCTGATGCCGCCGAGACTGGCCACCCGGATGGTGACCACGCTGGGCAGCACCCGCTCGGCGACCCCGGCGAGCGACTCGGGCTTGCGCTGGGCCAGCGCCGGGGCCTGCCCGGCCTGCGCGCCCAGGGTGGGCACGTCGCCGCTGCGCATCAGAGCGTAGGTCAGCGCGCTGCCCAGCGAGCCGGCCAGCAACGCGGTGATCAACGAGATCAGCACCACCTGGCGCAGCCCCGGCCGGGTCGGCAGGTCCGGGTCGGTGACCGGCTCCGGCTCACCCGCCCCGTCGGGCGCGGCGGCCGGGACCACCACGGCCGCCGGCGCGTACGGATCCCGCCACGGGTCGGCCAACGCGTCGGACCACCAGGGCGACGTCGTCCCACCCGCGGAACCCTGCGGTGGCTGCCCGGGCCCCGGCCCTCCCGCCGGTGCCGGCGCTCCGCCGGGCTGGCGCCAGTCCCAGCCGTCGGTCACGTCCGTGCCTCCCACTCCGTCCCGCACGCCCCGTGCCGGGCGCCGGCGGAGCCGGACGACCGTGACGCGCGGGACACCTCCAGGATTGCACGGATGCCCCGCGTGGAGTCAGGGGTTGCCGCCCGTGATCGTCCCACCGCCGACTCGCGGCTGCGCCCGTACCGGGTCGCCTCTACGCTCACAGTGCCAACCGACCCCTCGCACCAGCCCGCCCCCGGAGGTGTCCCATCGCCACGGTCGCCGGTCACGGCAGTTCGACGGCCCAGGCGCAGCAGTTCGCCGAGTCGTACGTCACCGAGGACCTCGTGCTGCGCACCGCCCGGGCGCTCGCCCGCGAGGTGGGCGTCGAGGCGGTGACGCCCGGCGCCGGCGCCGCGCTGCGACTGCTCGCCGCCGCCGGCAACGCCCGGGCGGTGGTCGAGATCGGCACCGGCACCGGGGTCAGCGGTGTCTGGCTGCTGCGCGGCATGCGCCCCGACGGCGTGCTCACCACGATCGACGTGGAGGTCGAGTACCAGCGCCTCGCCCGCCGACTGTTCCAGGAGGCGGGTTTCCCGTCGGGACGTACCCGGATCATCACCGGCCGGGCGCTCGACGTGCTGCCCCGCCTCGCCGACGGCGCCTACGACCTGGTCTTCGCCGACGCCGCGGCGACCGGCTTCGCGGCGTACGTGGACGCGGCGCTGCGGCTGCTGCGGCCCGGCGGCGTGCTCGCGCTCAACGGCGCCCTGGCCGGCGGCCGGATCGGCGACCCGGCCGCCCGGGACGTGGAGACGGTCACCGTGCGGGAGACCGTCAAGGCGATCCGCGAGTCCGAGCACTGGGTGCCGGCGCTGCTGCCGGTCGGCCACGGCCTGCTCGCCGCCGTGCGGAGCTGACCCGCCGCCGGTCAGCCCAGCGTCCCCAGCCAGCGCAGCAGCCCGCGTACGCCCCAGCCGGTCGCGCCCTTGACCAGTTCGCCGTGCACGTCGTCGGACCACGAGGGGGCGGACATGTCCAGGTGCGCCCAGCGGTCCCGCAGGTCGCCGGTGAACTCGCGGAGGAACAGCGCGGCCACCACCGAGCCCGCGCCCCGCGCCGGGGAGCTGTGCAGGTCGGCGATGTCGCTGGCCAGGTATTCCACGTAGTCGTCGGCGAGCGGCATCCGCCAGGCCCGCTCCCCGGCCGCCGAGATCGCGGCCAGCAGGCCCGCGGCCAGGTCGTCGTTCTCGCTGTAGAGCGCGGCGTGCCGCTTGCCCAGGGCCACCGCGTTCGCCCCGGTCAGGGTCGCGAGGTCGACCAGCAGATCGGGCTTCAGCTCCCGCACCGCGTACGCCATGGCGTCGGCCAGCACCAGCCGGCCCTCGGCGTCCGAGTTGGTGCTTTCGCTGGTCAGGCCGCCGTAGTGCCGGATGATGTCGCCGGGGCGGAACGCCGAGCCGCTGACCATGTTCTCGGCGAGCGGGGCCAGCGTGGTGACCCGTACCGGCAGGCCCAGCGCGGCGGCGCCGAGCGTCGCGGCGACCACGGCGGCCGCTCCGGCCATGTCCTTGCGCATCAGCTTCATGGCGGGCACCGGCTTGATCGAGATGCCGCCGGTGTCGAACGTGATGCCCTTGCCGACCAGCACCACGTGGGTACGCGCGCCGGCCGGGCGCCAGTCCAGCTCGACCAGGCGCGGGCCGCGGGCGGAGCCGCCGCCGACGGCGAGGAGCCCGCCGAAGCCCTCGGCCGCCAACTCCCGCGGCTCGCGGACGCGCAGGTGCAGGTCGGGTCGGCCGGACGCGGCGGCGGCCACCTGGTCGGCGAACCACTCCGGGTGCTTCGTCGACGAGGGGGTGTTGGTCAGGTCCCGGGCCAGCACGGTCATCTCGGCCGTGGTCCGGGCCGCGGCCAGCGTGTCGGCGTGCGCCTGCGGGTCGGTCACCAGCAGGTCCACCCCGGCCAGGGACGGCCGCGCCCCGGCGTCGGTGAGGCGGTAGCGGTAGGAGCCGAGCAGCAGGCCCTCGGCGAGCCCGCGCAGCGCCGTCCCGGCGTCGTCGGGAAGCGCGATGGTGATCTGCGTCTCATCCTTGGCGGCGCGGGCCAGCGCGGCTCCGGCGATCCGCCAGTCCTGCTCGTCGCCGGCACCGACACCGAGCAGCCAGAGGCGGTCCGGGGCGGCGCCGGGGCGCAGGTGCTCGCGTACCTCGCCGGCGGCGCCGGTGAGTCGGGCGGCGGGCAGCAGCGCGCCCGCCTCGGCCCGGACGTCGTCGGCGGACGGGGCGGCGGTCGGCACCAGCACGGCCGGGGAGTCCGGCCCTCCGGGACGAACGGGCAGGACGAGGGTGTCGGGTCGCACGGACCCGCTCACCAGACGAATGGCCAGCACGCTGGACCGTACCTCCGAAAATGCTCTTAGCGGGACAGTTTGCCGCTCACTGGCCGATGAAGGCCCTGAGCCACCGGCCAAGCCGGTGGCTCAGGGTAGGACGAACCGGCCGCGCGGCGAACGCCGCGCGACCCGCTCCTCGCATCAGCCGGCAGCCGCCTTCAGTGCGTCACCCAGCGCGGTGGCCTCGTCGGGAGTCATCTCGACGACGAGCCGGCCACCACCCTCCAGCGGGACCCGCATGACGATGCCCCGGCCCTCCTTGGTGACTTCCAGCGGACCGTCGCCCGTCCGCGGCTTCATCGCCGCCATGTTGTCTCCCCTCAGACCTACACCAGGGTCGGTGGGTTGCCCCACAGCCACTTCGCCATCGCCACCCGCAAGCGTCGCGGAGGCGTCGACCAACGATTTTCCCTGATGAACACCGCCGGACCCAAACCGAAGCAGCATTGATGTAACAGCATCTAGCTTATCTTGGATAGGCCTGTCACAATGTGCGGTCATGCAGGCACGGTCGGCACTCTTCGACCTGTACGGCGACCACCTCCGCGCCAGGGGTGGCCGCGCACCGGTCGCCGCCCTGGTCAAGCTGCTCGCACCCCTCGGCATCGCCCCACCGGCGGTGCGCACCGCGGTCTCCCGGATGGTCCGCCAGGGCTGGCTGGAACCGCTCCGGCTGGCCTCCGGACCGGGATATTCGATCACCCCGAAGGCGGGCCGTCGACTCGACGAGGCGGCCTCCCGGATCTACCGGACCGGTCGGCACAGTTGGGACGGACGGTTCGACCTCCTGGTGCTGACGGCGCCCCCGTCCCGCCGGGACCGGCAACGGCTCGCCGCCAACCTCAGCTTCCTCGGCTACGGCACCCTCGACGACTGCACCTGGGTGGCCACCCGCCCCGGCGAGGACGTCGACCTGCTGCTCGCCGAGGCCGGCGTGCGCTACGAGCGGTTCACCGCCGCGCACGCCGCCGGCACGCCCGGCGCCATGGGCGTCGTCCGCCGGGCCTGGGACCTGTCCGAGATCGGCCGGGCGTACGAACGCTTCGTCGCCGAGCAGAAGCCGCTGCTCTCCGGCGTCACCGTGCGCAGCAGCGACGAGGACGCGTACGCGGCCCGGTTCCGGCTCGTGCACGCGTGGCGTACCTTCCTGTTCCAGGACCCGCAGCTGCCCCCGGCGCTGCTCCCCGAGCGCTGGCCGGGCACCAGCGCGGCCGGGTTCTTCGACCGGCACGCGGCCCGGCTCCGGCCGGCCGCCGACCGGTACGTCGAGCAGTGCCTCGACGCCAGCAACCGCCTCGCCCGACAGAAGGGTCGTTAGACACGTGACCGAGCCGCTGCTCGTCGACCGCACCGACGCCGTCGTCACCCTGACGCTGAACCGCCCGACGGCGATGAACTCGCTCGACGTGGCGCTCAAGGAGGCGCTCCGGGACGCCCTCGCCGAACTGGAGACCGACCGTTCCTGCCGGGCGGTCGTGCTCGCCGGCGCGGGTGGCTCGTTCAGCGCCGGGCAGGACCTGCGGGAGCACGTGCAGACGCTGGAGTCGGCCGACGCCGACCCGCTCGGCACGGTCCGGGCGCACTACAACCCGATCGCCGCCCGCCTGGCCAACCTGCCGAAGCCGGTGGTCGCCGCGGTGCGCGGGATGGCCGCCGGGGCCGGCGCCTCGCTGGCGTTCCTCGCCGACTTCCGGATCGGCGGCCCGAAGACCCGGTTCCTGATGGCGTTCGCCGGGGTCGGGCTGGCCGCCGACACCGGGGCCTCCTGGACCCTGCCCCGACTGGTCGGCCACGCCAAGGCGGTCGAGCTGCTGATGCTCGCCGAACCGGTCGGCGCCGAGGACGCGTGCCGGCTCGGCCTGCTCACCCGCCTGGTGGACGACGACGAGCAGGTGCTGCCGACCGCGCAGGAACTGGCCGCGCGGCTCGCGGCCGGGCCGACCGTCGCGTACGGGGCGATCAAGCGCCAGCTCTCCATCGCCGACGCCGGCACGCTGGCCGACGCGCTGGCCGCGGAGGCGCAGGCGCAGGCGATCTGTGGCGGCACCGCCGACCACCGCGCCGCCACCATGGCGTTCGTCAACAAGCAGAAGCCGGTGTTCGAGGGGCGCTGAGGCCGGTCAGTCGTCCTCCTCCGGGTCCTGGTTGGCCTCCACGCCGAGCACGAACGCCTGCATGGCCAGCTCGTCGCCGGAGGGCGAGACGAACGCGGGCAGCTCACGCGGGCCCAGCTCCTGCACGTACGACCAGAAGATCCGGACCGCCTCGGCCCGGGTGGCCGCCTCGATCGGCAGGTCGAGGCTGACCAGCCAGGTGCGCCGCGCCGGCGGCGGGCCGAGCCGGTCGGCCAGCGCCCGCCACCGCGCGGGGTCGAGCGCGGCCACTGGGCCGTCGGGGGCCGGGCCGTCCACCGGCACCGGCTCGTCCAGCACCCGCCGGGTGTACGTCACCACGAGCCCCGCCGTCGCGTCGGACTGCGGGTCGTCCGGGTCCTCCCAGCTCCCCCCGGCGGTCGGGGCCTCCTGGGTCCCGGCGTCCCGGCTCCCGGGGGCGGCCGTCGCCGGGGCGGTCCGGGGCCCGGAAGCCGGCCTCGCCGGGGCGTCGTGGGTCGTGGCGGTGGCCGGGGCCACCCGGCCGAGCGCCACCAGGCGCAGCGGCTCCTCGACCAGCACCGCCACCCGGTCGCCGGGCCGGGGCGCGGCTCCCGCCGGGAGGCCGGTCAGCTCCAGCACGTCGTGGTGCACCAGCCGCTCGGCCTCGTAGCGCTCGGCGGGCAGCAGCACCGCCCAGGCGCCCGGCCCGGTGTCACCGTCGGTCGTCGCGCTCGTACGCGGCTCGGTGTCGGTCATGCCCCAATCCCATCACGCCGTCGGGTCACACCCCGGCCCGGTCGCCACTCACGTGACAGTCGGCGAGATGGTCGTTCACCATCCCGGTCGCCTGCATCAGCGCGTAGGCGGTGGTGGGGCCGACGAAGCGGAAACCACGCTTCTTGAGCGCCTTGGCCATGGCCGTCGACTCCGGGGTGATCGCGGGCACCTCGCCGAACGAGCCGGGTCGCGCGGCCCGGGGCGGCGGCGCGTAGGACCAGAGCAACGCGGAGAGCCCCTCGGGCAGCTCCAGCGCGGCCCGGGCGTTGGCGATCGCCGCCTCGACCTTCGCCCGGTTGCGGACGATCCCGGCGTCCGCCATCAGCCGGGCGACGTCGGCCTCGCCGTAGCCGGCCACCGTCTCGATCCGGAACCCGTCGAAGGCGAGCCGGAACGCCGGGCGCTTGCGCAGGATGGTCAGCCAGGAGAGGCCGGACTGGAACGCCTCCAGGGTGAGCCGCTCGTAGAGCGCGTCGTCGCCGCGCAGCGGCCGCCCCCACTCGTCGTCGTGGTAGACGGCGTAGTCGGGGGTGCTCGCTCCCCACGCGCAGCGGGCCAGCCCGTCGGCCCCGATCACCAGGTCAGTCACGCCCTACACGGTAGGTCAGCCCACCGACAGGCTCCCCATGCGCGGCTCGCGGCTCGCGGCTCGCGGCTCGCGGCTTCGAGATCTTGGAACCGAACGGCCCCCATAGGGGCGCTACTCTTCCAAGATCTCCGCGACTCCTACCTGATGGGACGCGTGTCCCAGCAGGCATCCGGACGGATCGGACACGGGGTCAGGGCAGGCGGCCCTGTTCGACCAGGCGGGCGAACTTCTTCAACGCCTGGGTCAGGCTGAACTTCGAGCCGGGCCAGAGCACCGGCCAGGCGACCCGGCCCGCCGCGCCGCCCGGCAGGTGGAACCACTCGTGCCAGACCACCTGCGTCCGGTCCCGGTCCATCGGGGTGCAGCGCAGGACCCCCGGGCCACGCAGCAGCTTGCCGCAGTGGACCACCCCGACCTCGTACGGGGCGTCGACCCGCACCACCCGCATCTCGTCCCGCAGCACGGCCGGACCCAGCGCGGTGACCGCCTCGACCAGGCTGCCCTCGCCGCCGTCGCCCTCGACCACGCGGACCGTGGTGAGCGGGATCCAGTCCGACTGCCGCTCCCACGCGGTCAGCGCCGCGAAGACCCGCTCGGCCGGCGCGTCGACGATCACCGTCGCGGTGACCTCGGCGGCACCGCGCCGGGCCGCCTCGGCGAAGTCGGCGGAACCCTCCGTGCCGGTCACGCCGACTCCGACCGGACCACCGGACCGCGTTCCCGGTCGTCGGCATCGGCGGCCGGCACGCTCCCGGCGGACGGTCCGGTGATGATCCCGTCGCCGGGTGAGGTGGTGTCCTCGACGGCCGCGGCGGCCGGAGCCTCCGCCACGCCCGCCTCGGCCGGGGCGCCCCCGGCGTCCGTCTCCGGCCCGGTGCCGGATCCCGGCGCGGGCGCCGAGAGGTCGATGGTCACCGGCCCGGCGGTCGTCGGATCGGCGATCGACGGGGCGGGCTCGCAGCTGCTCGCGGCGGCCTCCTCGCGGGCCCGGCGCAGCGCGTCGGCCTCCTCGGTGCGCCCCTCCCGCAACGCCGCGTTCTCGGCCTCCAGCACGCCGATCAGCTCGGACTTGTAGCCGATGTCGTACGCGGCCCGTCGCATCGCCGCGTCGACCTGGGCCATCCGGTAACCGCGCAGCGCGGTGTCGAAACGGACCTCGCTCACGTCGGACTCGTCGAGCGGTCGGGTGCCGGGCAGGGGTACGGCCCGCCCGTCCGGCTCGGTCGGGACCAGGCCCGGATCACGCCCGGAGACCAGCACCGTCACCCCGAGCACCACCGCCGCGACGGTCAGCGCGACCACCAGAAGGAGCAGAACCTGACCCATGCAGAGATCGTGGCATGCGGGCCGGGATCGGGCGAGCCCTCCGCCACCTCCGACTCGGAAACGCCGCACTCCCCCGAGCGGGGCGACCACGGATCGGGCCGGTGGGACCAGCGGAGGGCGGAGGCTCCGGACCGGATAGCGTCGGGTCGGCCCGCGACGACGGCCACCCGGGCGGGGAGACGAGGAGGCGGGCATGACGGGAGCGCTACGGCTCGGTGGGCGGACCTTCGCTCCCGGCGAGCTGGTGGTGATGGCGATCGTCAACCGGACGCCGGACTCGTTCTTCGACCGGGGCGCCACCTTCGCCGAGGACAGCGCGCTGCGCGCGGTGGAGCGGGCGGTGACCGAGGGCGCGGAGATCATCGACATCGGCGGGGTGAAGGCCGGCCCCGGCGACGAGGTGGACGTGGCCGAGGAGATCCGCCGGACGGTGGACACCATCGCCGCGGTCCGGACCGCCTTCCCGGACGTGGTCATCTCGATCGACACCTGGCGGGCCGAGGTGGCGGTGGAGGCGGTCGCGGCCGGCGCGGACCTGCTCAACGACACCTGGTCGGGGGCGGACCCGGCGCTCGCCCGGGTCGCCGCGGCGACCGGCGCGGGGCTGGTCTGCTCGCACGCCGGCGGGTTGGCCCCGCGTACCCGACCGCACCGGGCGGCCTTCGACGACGTGGTGGCGGACGTGGTCGGCACGGTCACCGGGCTGGCCGAACGGGCGGTGGGGCTGGGGGTGCGGCGGGACGGCATCCTGATCGACCCGGCGCACGACTTCGGCAAGAACACCCGGCACTCGTTGGAGATCACCCGTCGGTTGGGCGAGCTGACCGACACCGGGTGGCCGCTGCTGGTGGCGCTGTCGAACAAGGACTTCATCGGCGAGACGCTGGACCTGCCGGTGCCCGAGCGGCTGGAGGGGACGCTGGCCGCCACCGCGGTCTCGGCGTGGCTGGGCGCCCGGGTGTTCCGGGCCCACCAGGTGCGTCAGACCCGCCGGGTGCTGGACATGGTGGCCTCGATCCGGGGCGACCGGCCCCCGGCGGCGACCCGGCGCGGGTTGGCCTAGGGTCAGGTCCAGCGCAGGACGCCGCGCCGCCAGGCGTAGAGGATCCCGAGCGCCACGATCGCCACGAAGACGCCCATCTCCACCACGGTGGTCGCCCCGAACCCGGGGCGGTCGAAGACCAGCGCCCAGGGGAAGAGGAAGACCGCCTCGACCGCGAAGAGCACGTAGAGGTAGGCGTAGACGTAGTAGCGGATCTGCATCTGGGCCCAGTCGCCGCCGACCGGGTCGAGACCGCACTCGTACGTGGCCCGCTTGCCCCACGGCTCGGCCGGCCGGCGGGGACGTAACACCCGGTTGGCCGAGAACGCCGTGACGAAGAAGAGCACGGCGGCGAGCAGCAGCAGACCGAGTGTGGCGTACGAGCCGAGATATCCGGTCACGAGCGGAGCGTACCGGTCCCGTCCAGACGTCCCGGACACGTTACGAATTCGTTTCCTGGCGGGACTAGTGCCGGATGGCAACTGTCGCCGAATAATGAGACCTCGCTGAAACGTCCGGAGGACAGATGACCCGCCCCCGCGTTCGACCCGCTCGGCGGGTCGCGCACCGCCGTACCCTCGCGCTGTTCGCTCCCGCGCTGCTCACCGCGGCCGCGACGGTCGTGGCGGTGGCGCCGGGGTGGGCCGCGGCCTCCCCCTCCCCGCTGGCCGGCGTGGTCCGCGCGGCGGCGCCCGGCGACCCGGGTGACCCGGACGGTCCGGGCGGGGAGCCCGGCGGCGACCCGACCGAGCCGACGCCCACCGGCGACCCGACCACCACCGCGCCGGAACCGACCACCCCGCCCCCGACCGAGGAGGCCCCGCCGCCCACCACGCCGCCGGCGCCGGTCACCACCGCCCCCGTGCCGCCGACCACGGCCCCGGTCGTGCCGGCGCCCACCACCACGGCGCCCACCACCACCGCGCCGGCGCCGCCGCCCGTGGTGCCGCCGGTCCAGCCCCCGCCCCCGCCGCCGACCCAGCCGGCCGGCGGCCCGCTGGGCGTGCAGGTCTCCACCGACGACGTGGTGCTGACCCCGGACTACTGGAACGCCGACAGCACGGTGACCACGCTGCGGGTGACGGTGACCAACACCGGCGGGCGGGCGGAGCAGATCAGCCTCGGATACAGCCTGCCGGCCGGCCTGACCGACGCCGGCACGCCGGGCTGCGCGCCCGCCGGCGGCGGCAACCACCGGTGCGGCGGGTGGACCGCCGCGCCGGGCGCCCGGTTCAGCGCGACCATCCGGGTACGCGTCGCCGCGGACGCCTGGCGGGCCATGCCGCTGAGCGGCGTGGTCCAGGTGACCGCCGTCGCGCCCGGTGCCACCGGGGCGGCGTACGACGACGAGGGCTTCGCGGTGCTGTTCCCGCCCGGGCCCCCGGTGCCGGGCATCTCGCTGCGGGCCGACGAGGTGCTCTTCGACATCAGTGGCGCGCCGAGCACGCTGACCGTCCGGCTCGGCAACACCGGCGAGGTGGACGCCACCGGCCGGGTGGAGGTGCTGCTGCCGGCCGGGGTGACCGTCGGGGCCGGCGACACCGGCTGCGCCGCGCTGGCGCCGGACCGGGCGCGGTGCGAGCTGGGCAGCCTGCCCTCGGGCCGGACCGCCACGCTGCGGCTGCCGGTGACCGCCTCGCCGGAGGCGCAGCGGATGGCGCCGCTCGCCGGCGCGGTGATCGGCCGGCTGGACCCGCGCAGCGGGCGGGACCGGCAGGTGCAGATGAGCTTCCGGATCAGCGCGGCGGCGGCGCAGGCCACGCCGGCGGCCGGCGCGCCCACCCCCACCGGGTCGCAGGGCGTGCTGGCCGCGGAGAGCCGGGCCGACGACGACGAGTCGTCGGTGCAGCGCACCGCGATCGCCCTGATCACCGTGTCCGGGTTGCTGGTCGTGCTGGCGCTGGCCCTGGCCACGCGCTCGCTGCGCCGTCGCAGCGAGATCGGCGCGCCGGACCCGGCCGGGCCGTCGACCGCGGAGCGGTGAGACGAATCCGGCGGTGATCTGAATTACGGCCGCCGGTACTAAACGCTGCAAAGCGGGGCATACACCGGCCCGTTCGGGTCCCACACGTCGGACCTCCACCAAGGGGGCCCTAACCGGGCGACGTAGGCTCTGACGTGAGAAACGGAGCGGGCCGCGCCGGTGAGGGCGACGGCGCTCAGCGAAGCGAGGTGCGGGCGTGACCAAGCAGATCCGTCAACTGGACCGGGTGGTCATCCGGTTCGCCGGCGACTCCGGCGACGGCATGCAGCTCACCGGCGACCGGTTCACCTCGGAGACGGCGCAGCTGGGCAACGACATCTCCACGTTGCCCAACTTCCCGGCCGAGATCCGCGCTCCCGCCGGCACGCTGCCGGGTGTGTCGAGCTTCCAGGTGCACTTCGCCGACTACGACATCCTGACGCCGGGCGACGCGCCGAACGTGCTGGTGGCGATGAACCCGGCCGCGTTGAAGGCGAACCTGGCCGACCTGCCGCGCGGGGCGGACATCATCGTCAACACCGATGAGTTCACCCGGCGCAACCTGGCCAAGGTCGGCTACGCGACCAGCCCGTTGGACGACGACTCGCTCGCCGGCTACGCGGTGCACCCGGTCGCGCTCACCTCGATGACGATCGGCGCGCTGGCCGCGCACGACGTGTCCAAGAAGGACGCCGAGCGGGCCAAGAACATGTTCGCGCTCGGGCTGCTGAGCTGGATGTACTCCCGCCCGTACGAGTCGACGCTGCGGTTCCTGGAGCGCAAGTTCGCGGCCCGCCCCGAGCTGGTGGCGGCGAACGTGGCCGCGTTCCGGGCCGGCTGGAACTTCGGCGAGACCACCGAGGACTTCTCGGTCCGGTACGAGGTCAAGCCGGCGAAGATGCTGCCGGGCACCTACCGCAACATCACCGGCAACGCGGCGCTGTCGCTGGGCCTGGTGGCCGCCGGGGTGCGTTCCGGGCTGCCGGTGTTCCTCGGCGCCTACCCGATCACCCCGGCCTCGGACATCCTGCACGAGCTGAGCAAGCACAAGAAGTTCGGCGTGGTCACCATGCAGGCCGAGGACGAGATCGCCGCGGTCGGGGCGGCGCTCGGCGCGTCGTACGGCGGCGCGCTCGGCATCACCACCACGAGTGGTCCGGGCGTGGCGCTCAAGAGCGAGACGATCTCCCTGGCGGTGGCGCTGGAGCTGCCGCTGGTCATCGTCGACGTGCAGCGGGCCGGGCCGTCCACCGGCATGCCCACCAAGACCGAGCAGGCCGACCTGAACATGGCCCTGTACGGCCGGCACGGTGAGGCACCGGTCGCGGTGGTCGCGCCGAAGTCGCCGTCGGACTGCTTCCACGCGGCGCTGGAGGCGGCCCGGATCGCGCTCACCTACCGCACGCCGGTGATCCTGCTCTCCGACAACTACGTGGCCAACGGCTCCGAGCCGTGGCTGCTGCCGGACGTGGAGTCCCTGCCCGACCTGCGGGTCGAGTTCGCCACCGAGCCCAACGGCGAGGACGGCACCAGCTTCCTGCCCTACCTGCGGGACCCGCAGACGCTGGCCCGCCCGTGGGCGGTGCCCGGCACCCCGGGCCTGGAGCACCGGATCGGCGGCCTGGAGAAGGCCGACAAGACCGGCGACATCTCGTACGACCCGGCCAACCACGACTTCATGGTGCGGACCCGGGCGGCGCGGATCGAGACCATCCCGGTGCCCGACGTCGAGGTGGAGGACCCGGACGGCGACGCCCGGGTGCTGGTGCTGGGTTGGGGCTCGACGTACGGGCCGATCGGCGCCGCCTGCCGGGGCCTGCGCCAGCGCGGGCTGTCGGTGGCCCAGGCGCACCTGCGCCACCTGGCCCCGATGCCGGCCAACCTCGGCGAGGTGCTGCGCTCCTACGACCGGGTGGTCGTCCCCGAGATGAACCTCGGCCAGCTCGCCCACGTGATCCGGGCGAAGTACCTGGTCGACGCGATCGGCTACAACCAGGTCCGCGGCCTGCCGTTCACCGCCGCGGAGCTGGAGACGATGCTGGAAGAGGTCCTGAAGAATGTCTGAGCCCGTCGCCCTGAAGCTCACCGCCAAGGACTTCAAGTCCGACCAGGAGGTGCGCTGGTGCCCCGGTTGCGGCGACTACGCCATCCTGGCCGCCGTGCAGGGCTTCATGCCGGAGCTGAACATCGCCCGGGAGAACACCGTCTTCGTCTCGGGCATCGGCTGCTCGTCACGCTTCCCGTACTACATGAACACGTACGGGATGCACTCGATCCACGGCCGCGCCCCGGCGATCGCCACCGGCCTGTCGGTGTCCCGGCCGGACCTGTCGGTCTGGGTGGTCACCGGTGACGGCGACGCGCTCTCCATCGGCGGCAACCACCTGATCCACGCGCTGCGCCGCAACGTGAACTTCAAGATCCTGCTGTTCAACAACCGGATCTACGGCCTCACCAAGGGTCAGTACTCGCCCACCTCCGAGGTCGGCAAGGTCACCAAGTCGACCCCGGTCGGGTCGGCGGACGCCCCGTTCAACCCGTTGTCGCTGGCGTTGGGCGCCGAGGCCACGTTCGTGGCCCGGACCATCGACTCGGACCGCAAGCACCTCCAGTCGGTGCTGCGGGCGGCGGCGGAGCACCAGGGCTCGGCGTTCGTGGAGATCTACCAGAACTGCAACATCTTCAACGACGGCGCGTTCGACCCGCTCAAGGAGCCGGCCACCCGGGACGACTTCCTGATCCGGCTGGAGCACGGGCAGCCGATCACGTTCGGCAAGGACGGCCAGTTCTGCGTCGTCCACCCGCCGGGCGGCTTCGGGCTGGAGGTCCGGGAGACCTCGGCCACCCCGGCCGAGGAGATCGTCGTGCACGACGCCACGGTCGCCGACCCGGCGTACGCGTTCGCGCTGTCCCGCCTGCCCGGCCTCGACCTGCGCAACACCCCGATCGGGGTGTTCCGGTCGGTCGGCCGCCCGTCCTACGACAGCGTGGTGCAGGAGCAGGTCGCCGCGGCGCGGGCCGCTGTCGACCAGACCCCGGAGCAGCAGCTCTCCGCGCTGCTCGGCAGCGGCGACACCTGGACCATCCTCTGACCGGTCACTGACCCGCCGACGCGAAGGGCGGGCCGTTCCCCCGCGGAACGGCCCGCCCTTCGGCGTGGAGGCACCCGGTCAGGCCGCCGCCGCGGCGGGCACCCACAGCTCGTCGACCGCCCGCTCGGCGGACGCCAGGCTCTGCTCGTGCAGCGGGATCAGCTCGGCCATCGCCGGGTTGACCGGGGCCAGGGTCAGCTCGGCGCAGATGAACCGCGGCTCCAGGCCGGTCATCGAGATGCCGTGCGGAAGCCACGGCGCGGCGTGGTCCCAGCCCTCCTTCGGGGTGCCCGCGCCGTAGCCGCCGCCCCGGCTGACCAGGACCACGAACTCGCGACCGCCGAGCAGCCCGGCCCCGGTCGCCGGGTCGTACGCGATGCCGGGGGCGATCAGGTGGTCGACCCAGGACTTCACCACGCTCGGTGCGCCGTAGTTGTAGAGCGGCAGCCCCAGCAGGATCGTGTCGGCCCGGGTCACCTCCCCCACCAGTTCCTCGGTCAGCTGCCAGGAGGCGCGCTGCTCGGGCGTGTGCTGGTCCGGCGGCACCATCCGGGCGAGACCGCCGGCGGCGTCCAGGTGCGGCACCGGGCTCTGCCCGAGGTCCCGGTAGGTCACCGTGCCGCCGGGGTGGGCGGCGCGCCAGGCGGCCGCCGCGCGGGCGGTGAGGCGCCGGCTGACCGACCGCTCGCCGGTGATGCTCGAGTCGATGTGCAACAGGTGTGCCATTGGTTGTTCCTCCTCCATCGATCGTTCGTGTAGGACCAACTATTTATAGCAGGGCGATGTTCCGCGGGCCGCGTAAACTGGGTCACATGTCCGCCGTGCCCGCCCAGGAGTCGGAGCGCCGTTCCGGGCCGCTGCTGCAGCACCTGGCCCGCCGGATGCGGCTGCGCTCCGAGTCGGTGCTGGCGCCGCTGGGTCTGCGCCCCCGGCACCTGGTCGCGCTCACCGTGCTGCGCGACTCGGGCGGGATCAGCCAGCAGGGGTTGGCCGCCACGCTCCAGATCGACGGCACGAACGTGGTCGGGCTGCTCAACGACCTGGAGGCGGACGACCTGGTCGAACGGCGCCGCTCCCCGGAGGACCGCCGCCGGCACGTGGTCAGCCTGACCGAGGTGGGCACGACCCGACTCCGCGAGGCGGAGTGCGCGCTCGCCGGCGCGGAGGAGGAGGTGCTCGGCGCGCTGGAGCCGGGCGAGCGGGACCTGCTCTACGAGCTGCTGCGGCGGGCGAGCCAGGGCCGGTCGTCGTCCTGCGCCGAGGTGGTCTCGGCGGACGGCCCGGACGCCTGCTGACCGCCGCCGGTGACCCGGCCCGGCGGCCGGCTCAGACGGTGGTGGTGGCCTGCGGCCGGTCGTCGCGGACGTGGACCAGCATGTCGCCGGTCTCGATCACCGCGCCCGCGCGGTCGTTCAGCGTGACCACCTTGCCCCGGCGGACCAGCGCGATGACCAGCGACTCCAGTTCACGCGGCGACCGGCCCACCTCGCTGCGCTCGGCCGACCGCATCGCCAGCGCCATGCCCTGGCCGGGGGTGAGCAGGTCCTCCACCACGTCGATCAGCGGCGGGGCCGAGGTGGAGAGGCCGAGCAGCCGGCCGGCGGTGGCCGACGAGACGATCACGTGGTGCGCGCCGCTCTGCTTGAGCAGGGGCGCGTTCTCCGCCTCCCGGACCGCCGCGATGATCCGTACCTGACCGGCGGTCAGTTGCCGGACGGTCAGCGCCACCAGCACCGAGGCGTCGTCGCTGTCGGTCGCGATGATGACCGACTTGGCGGTGCGGACGTGCGCCTCCTCCAGCACCGACGAGCGGGTCGCCGAACCCTCGATCGTCACCAGCCCGTTCGAGGTGGCCTGCCGCAGGGCCGGGCCGCTCCGCTCGACCACCACGATCTTGGACTTGTCCGCCCCGTTCTCCAGCAGCGCGGAGACCGCGCTGCGGCCCTTGGTGCCGTACCCGCAGATGATGACGTGGTCCTTCACGGTTCTCCTCCACCGCGACAGGCGACGGCCGGTCCGGTACTGCTCGGTCAGGACTTCCAGGGTGGTGCCGACCAGGATGATCAGGAAGAGCACCCGGGCGGGGGTGACGAACAGGACGTTGACCAGTCGCGCCGACGGGCTGGACGGGGCGATGTCGCCGTAACCGGTGGTGGAGAGCGACACCACCACGTAGTAGAAGCAGTCGAGCAGCGTCAGGCCGTCCCCGTTGACGTCGCGGTAGCCGTCGCGGTCGAGCCAGACCACGAAGACGGTGGCGAGGACCAGCCCCAGGGCGGCGAGCAGGCGCAGACTCAGCGCGCTCAGCGGCCCCCGCCGTTGCGCGGGAAAATGGATCACCGTCGGTCCCGCTCCGCCACCGTCGCCTGCACGCCCTCAAGATAGCGGGTACGCCTCGAACCGGCCGGCCGGGCCGGGGACCGGCCCTCCACCGCACGAGCGGTAAGGATCTCGTCACATTCATCGACGTGCCGCTGGGCAAGACTCGTAACCCACCGATCGTGACGAGGGGGAGTCGGATGCGTACACGTGCGGCACTGACCACGCTGGCCGTGGTCCTCGGGACGGCCCTGGCCGGCGCGTCGCCCGCGGTGGCGGGTCGGCCCGGGGACCGCCCGCCGGAGACGACCCGGCCCACGCGGCCGAAGCCCACCCCCGTCCCGTCACCGACCGTCTCCCCCCGGCCGACCGCCTCGCCGACGCCCACCGTGCGGCCCACGCCGACGGTGTCCCCCTCGCCCACCGCGCGCCCGACGCCGACCGCCTCGCCGTCGCCGTCCGGCACGCCGGCCCCCAGCACTCCGGCACCGATGCCGACGGCGAAGCGGACCGCCGAGGTGCTGCCGGGGCTGGACGACAGCCGGAGCACCACGGCCTACGACGTCAACTCGGCCGGGGTGGTGGTCGGGTCGGCGGAACTGGCCAACGGCGACTGGCACGCGGTGCGGTGGGTCGACGGGCGGATCGAGGACCTGGGCACGCTCGGCGGCCGCACCAGTCAGGCCCAGGCGATCGACGAGCGGGGTCGTATCGTCGGCACGGCCCAGGCCGCCGACGGCAGCAGCCACGCCGTCGCCTGGGTGGACGGGAAGATCCAGGACCTCGGGCTGACCGGCGGCATCTTCTCGATCGCGTTCGACACGGCCGGGGACCGGATCGTCGGCGTCTATCACGTGACCGACAGCTTCACCGGACGGCGGGCATTCGTCCGGACCGGGGACACCGAGGTCACGATCGACGCGCCGCCGGGCGCGAGTGCCGCCGCGGTCAACGAGGCCGGTACGGTCACCGGCACCTACGGCTTCAAGGAGTGGACCGACCCTCCGTTCGTCAACCAGGCGTTCGTCTGGCGCGACGGCGTCCTCCGGTCGCTCGGCACGCTCGGCGGGCCCACCAGCGTCGCGAACGGCATCAACGATCTCGGTCAGGTGGTCGGCACGAGCTGGACCGCCGACGGCCAGTTCGCCGCGTTCTTCTGGGACGGCGCGACGATGCGCCGGCTGGCCACCAGCTCGGCCTCCCCGACGGCACAGTCGCTGAACGACTCGGGTCTGGTGATCGGCACCGACGGCACCGGCAGCCGGGCGATGATCTGGCCGTCGCCGACGGCGAGCTCGCAGCTGCTGCCGCTGCCGGACGGGGCGGTGAGCAGCGTCGCGATCAACGTCAACGACGCCGGTGTCATCGCCGGGCAGGCGAACTTCGTCTCGCCGAGCTGGCACAGCCGAGCGGTCGTCTGGCGGTGACCGGAACCGGTCCGGTCGGCACCACGGGGGCCGACCGGGCCGGTCCGACCCGCCGGGACAGGGCATGATGGGTGGCGTCGGCGAACGGCGACCGCGAGGAGGCCGGCATGTCGTTGCTGCGACGGGTGATCGGCGGAGTGCTGCGGCGGATCCGCCTGCGTCAGGGCCGCACGCTGCGCGAGGTGGCCCAGGCCGCCGGGGTCTCCCTGCCCTACCTCTCCGAGGTCGAGCGCGGCCGCAAGGAGGCGTCCTCCGAGGTGCTGGCCGCGATCTGCCGGGCGCTCGGGATCCACCTCGCCGACCTGCTGGAAGAGGCGCGCGACGAGCTGCGCCGCGAGCGGCCCACGCCGGTCGGCACCGCCATTCCGCTGGCCCGCCTCGACCGCGCGCCGGCCACCCGCACCGGCCCGCACCTGCGGGTCGGCCCGCCCCGGCTGTCCGTCACCCGCCGGCCCACCACGTCGCCCCGGACCTCGGTGGCTCAGCGGCCGGCCGTCTCGCTCCGCCCGCCGGTCGCCCGTCGACCGGTCACCGCCACGCCCCTGCTCGGTGGCGCGCGGCGCCCCGTGCGGCTCGGGCCGACGCCGGTCGGCCCCGCCCTCGACGCCACCACGCCGATCGGGTTCGGCGGCGGCATCCGGATCTGGCCGACCCCCTCCGCCCCGACCGTCCGCCCGCGTCCGCGTACCTCGCCGGCGGTGGCCCGGCGGCGGGCCCGCGCCGGCCGGCGGCGCGCGGTCGCCGCGTAGCTTCTGCCCAGGGCGAATCTGCCCCGGGCAGAAAGCCTGGGCCGCGGGGGTGCGCCCGACGGACGCTGGAGACCGCCGGCTCGCCGGGCGGTTCCCCGCCCACCGGCGGCACGGAGGTGGGCGGTCATGGGTGGTGGCATCTGGATGCTGGACGAGGGGCAGCCGGCCTTCGGTGACCGGGTCTTCGAGCGGCTGCTGAAGGAGCGGATCATCTTCCTCGGCACCGAGGTCACCGACGCCTCGGCCAACCAGATCTGCGCGCAGATCCTGCTCCTCGCGGCGGAGGACCCGGAGCGGGACATCTTCCTCTACATCAACTCGCCGGGCGGCTCGGTCAGCGCCGGCATGGCCGTCTACGACACCATGCGGTACGTCAACAACGACGTGGCCACGCTGGCGCTGGGGATGGCCGGGTCGATGGGGCAGTTCCTGCTCTGCGCCGGGGCCGCGGGCAAGCGGTTCGCGCTGCCGCACGCGCGGATCATGATGCACCAGCCCTCCGGCGGGATGGGCGGCACGGCGGCCGACATCACCATCCAGGCCGAGAACATGCTGCACGTGAAGCGCACGATGCAGGAGCTGATCGCGGAGCACAGCGGGCACACGCTGGAGGAGATCCAGCGGGACTGGGACCGGGACCGCTGGTTCACCGCCGAGGAGGCCCGCGACTACGGCCTCGTCGACCAGGTGCTCTCCCGCGTCGACCAGCTCGCCGCCTGAGCCGGACGGCCCGGCCGGTCGCGCCGGCCGGGCCGTCCGCCACGGTCAGGGGTAACTGACCACCGGGCTGGTGCCGTAGGAGCCGACCACCGGGGTGCCGGCCTCGTTGATCGTCCGCTCGATCCCGCCGCTGCCGTTCAGGAACACGGTGATCGCGTCGTGGAACCGCACGCCGGCCCGGCGCGGCGCCTCGATCGCCCGGTCGCAGCGGATGTCCACGCCCTGGTTGAAGTACGCGTAGACGCCGAGCCCCCACGCCTCGTGCGTGCGGACGTGGTCGGCCACCTTGTAGGAGGCCCAGCCGTTGCCGGTGGGGCTGCGCCAGGCCGCCTGGCTCGGCGGGTCGTAGGGCAACTCGCTCTGGTAGAACACGGTCCGCCCGCGCTCGCCGTTCCAGATCGTCTGCCAGCGCTGGTAGTGCTCCACGAAGAGCCCGTACGCGGTCACGTCGTCGCCGTTGACGACCACGCCGGTGGCGGCGGTGTTCACGGTCCAGCCGATGGTGCCCGGCCGGCCATGGTCGCCCCGCCAGGCCCAGATGTTGTCGATCAGCGTGTGCCGGCTGTTGACGACCAGGCTGGTCACCGCGCGCCCGGCGTACGGGCCGCCGATGCGGAAGAAGACGTCCTGGAGCGAGATCGGATTCGTGGCGTGCGACCGGTGGCAGTGCCGTCCACCGACCTCGACCAGCACCTCCGACTCGACCGGCCCGGCGTCCACCAGCACGCCGGCGATCCGTACCCCGTCGACGTCCTCGATCCGCAGCGCCGCGTCGCCGCCGGTCGGCACGAGGCTCGGCATGCCGAGGCCGAGCACGACGGTGTTCGGCCGGCGGACCCGCAGCGCCCGGTCCAGGTGGTAGACGCCGGGGGTGAGCAGCAGGTGCCGGCCCCGGGCGAGTTCGGTGTTGATCCGTCGGGCGGAGTCGGTGGGCCGGGCGAGGTAGAAGTCGGACAGCGGCAGCGAGGGCACCGGCGCGCCACCGGCGCCCCAGGTGGTGCCCGCGGTGTCCCGGCGCAGGCGGGGCACGGCGACGCGCCAGCGGCCCGCGCCGTCGACGAAGAGGTACGGCTTCTCCCGGGTCACCGGGCTGGTCGGCAGCGTGGTGTACGGCGGGTCGGGGAAACCCTGCGCGGGCGCGCCGACCACACCGGAGAAGACCTGGTTCCAGACTCCGTTGGTCCAGTCGCCGCCGAGTTCGCTGTCCCGGGTGAGCCACTGCTGCTGGGATCCGTTGATGGTGATCCCGTCCACCCTGGAGTCGGCGATGTAGCCGCCGCTGGAGTAGCCGCCGTTGCCGGGTTCCAGCCACAGCACGCCCTTGATGTGCACCCGGCGCATCGGGGACGCCTGCGAGACGGCCCACTGGTTCGACCAGTCGGTGGGGCTCACGGCGAGGTTCTCCGCCGAGCGCCAGAAGTTGGTCAGCGCGGAGATGCCGGCGGGTGAGTTCGGGTCGGGCTGCCCGACCACCCGGACCGCACCGTGGATCTCCACGTCGTCCGGGTGCGCGCCGAGCCCGGCGACGGTCGTGTAGTAGCCGAGCCGGGCGTCCACCTCGTAGCGGCCGGGCTTGAACAGCACGGCGTAGCGGTCGAAGCCCATCTCGTTGTGTTCCTGGGCGGTGAAGATCCGGTCCAGGGTGGACTGGATCTCCGCGACCGGCGTGCTCGGGTCGAAGACGTGCACGTGGGGCCCGAAGTCGGGCTCCCGGGTCGGGCGTGCCGGCGGGGACGCGACGGCGGCGCCGGCCGGGAGGCCGAGGGCGGTGAGCGAGGCCGCCGAGGCGGTGAGCGTGAGGAAACGGCGGCGGGAGGGGTCGGGTGATCGCATCTGCCTGCCTGTTCGGTGATGGTGGGGAGAGCGCTCTCTGGCCGTTCCTACCTCATCGCCGTCGATCCCGCCAGAGCCCGCCGGTTCCGGAACCGGGAAGGATCTCGACGCCGCGGGGGTTGCGCCTCAAGGAAGTTGAACTCGCAACAACAGGGAGCGCGCCCATGTCCATCGTCGTCACCGGGGCCACCGGCCAGCTCGG
The DNA here is from genome assembly GCF_002573675.1 of Micromonospora sp. WMMA1996. Lineage (NCBI taxonomy): Bacteria > Bacillati > Actinomycetota > Actinomycetes > Micromonosporales > Micromonosporaceae > Micromonospora > Micromonospora sp. WMMA1996. The sequence continues at coordinate 781,910 of NZ_PDHU01000001.1, forward strand.
CCGCCTCATCGTCACCGCGCTGCTCGACCGCGGCGTACCGGCCGGGGAGATCGTCGCGGTCGGCCGCGACACCGACCGGCTCGCCGACCTCGCCGGCCACGGGGTCGCCACCCGCCCGGCCGACTACGACGACCCCGACTCCCTGCGCGCCGCCTTCGCCGGCGCCGAGAAGCTGATGTTCGTCTCCGGCAGCGAGGTCGGCCGTCGCCGACCACAGCACGCCAACGTGGTGACCGCCGCCCGGGAGGCCGGCGTCGGGCTGGTGGTCTACACCAGCATCGCCCACGCCGACACCTCCGGCCTGCTGCTCGCCGCCGAACACCGGGACACCGAGCAGCTCCTGCACGACTCGGGCCTGCCGTCGGTGTTCCTGCGCAACAGCTGGTACCTGGAGAACTACACCGGCCAGCTCGACGCGTACCGGGAGCACGGAGTGACCGGCGCGGCGGGCGACGGGCGGGTCAGCGCCGCCACCCGCGCGGACCTCGCCGAGGCCGCCGCCGTGGTGCTCACCCGCGACGACCACGACCCGGTGTACGAGCTGGGCGGCGCGCCGTTCAGCCTCACCGAACTGGCCGCCGAGGTCAGCCGCCAGACCGGCGTTCCGGTCGGCTACACCGACCTGCCGGCGGACCGCTTCACCGAGGCGCTGGTCGCCGCCGGCCTGCCCGAGGGGTACGCGGCAGTCCTCGCCGACGCCGACCGGGGGATCGCCCGCGGCGAGCTGGAGGTCGGCGACGACCTCGCGAAGCTGCTCGGCCGCGAGCCGACCACCCTGGCCGAGGCGATCCGCGCCGCGCTCTGAGGACCGGTCGGCGCGCCTGGCCGCCCGTGGCGGCGGCCAGGCGCGCCGCGTCGTTCAGGCGCGCTCGGCGCGCTGCTTCACCAGGTCGTCGACCAGGCTCTCCACGTAGTCGGCCGTCTCCTCCCAGCGGGTGACGGCGACGCTGCGGATGCCCATGGCCTTGACCGGGTAGTCGTTGCCACCCACGTCGAGCCGGTCACCGACGAAGAGCACGTTGTCGATCTTCAGGTCCAGGCACTCCAGCAGCTTCCGCATGCCGTACGCCTTGTCCACACCCTTGCGGGTGACGTCGATCGAGGTCGAGCCGCCACCACGGACCTCCAGGTCCGGCAGCTTCGCCGCGACCGCGTCCCGCAGCCGCTTCTTCTTGTCGCCGTCCGGGTCCCAGCCGTACTTCTCGGCCGGCGGCGCGGACTGCCCCAACGCCGAGAACGTGATCTGGCTGCCCCGGTCCTCGATGATGTCGCCCCAGGTCTTCGCCTCCCACAGGCCGAGCGCCTGCGCCGACTCGGTCAGCGCCGCGACGACCCGGGCCTTGTCGGCCTCGGTCAGGTCCTCGGCGTAGACCTGCCGCCAGTCCCCGTCCGACCAGCGGTAGTAGCGGGTGCCGCAGGTCGGCATCAGGTGCAGGCGGGCGCGCTGCTCCTCGGTGAGGTCGAGGTGGGTCAGCACCTGCGACTGGAACTGCTCGAACCGCCCACCCGAGATGATCAGGACGTCCACCTCGGTGAGCAGGTGGCCGAGCAGATCCGCCATCCGACGATCGATCTGGGACTTGGAAATCGCCAGGGTGTCGTCGAGGTCGAACGCCACCACTCGAAGATCGTTCACGAACACCTCATGTCGTCGCGGGCAGGCCAGGACTAGCAGGGTACCGACGGTGACCCTCCGGCGTCCGCGAGCCCCGATCGTCACGCCACGCAGCCTTCTGGTCGCAGGCTATCGCCTCCGCCGCTCAGTCGCGGCCGTGGGCAGCGGAAACGTCCGCGTAGACCACCCCGTCGGCGCACGCGGCGACCACCGACGAGGGCCACTCCGGGTCGTAGTCCCGGCACCGCCGCACGCGTCGGAAGGCGGCCGCCTTCTCCGCCCCGGGCAGGAGCAGCACGGCCCGGTGGGCCAGGTCGGCCATGGTGGCGATCCCCATCGTGACGCCGTGCGTGGGCACCTCGCCCACGGACCCGAAGGCGGGATACGTGCGGAGGTTGTCCCGGCGGGTGGAATCCTCCAGGCGGACCACACGCGTCACGCTCTGCCGAGCCGAGCCCGGCCCGTTGAAGCCGACATGACCGTCGCCCGAACCGGATGCCAGGATCAGCAGGTCCATCCCCCCGTGCTCGCGGATCCGCGCGTCGAGATCGGCGGGACGGTCGGGCCCGGGGACCCAGATCTGCGCGGCGGGAATCCGATCCGGCGGCCGCAGCCCTCGATTGAGCGGTCCGACGACCTCCGTCGTGACGTACCGCTCGCAACTGTGGTGCCGATCCGCCGGCACCGGCACGAAGCGGCCGGCCACGGTCTGGACGTACGCGTCCAGCGCTACCACCACGAGACCGGAGACGGGGATGCGCCGCTCCGCCACCACCTCGGCGAGCACCCGGAAGGTACGGGTGGCGCTGCGTCCGGAGGGACAGCCCAGAAGGTAGAGCCGGCCTGCCGAAGCGGCGGCGCGTAGGCCGCGGGCGATCTCCAGTGCCGTCTGGGTCGCGAGATCCTCGGCGGTGGCGAACACGACGGAACGGACCGGCACGGCCATTCTCCTACCACTTTGGAATGGTTCGACGAGAAGACGTTATTGCGTCCCGCGCTACCGTCGTCAATACCCGCCCGGCTGTTTCCGTGGTCGAGGGAGGCCGATGGTGTCATCCCCTGTCTCATCAGACCTCAGCGCCAATCTGCAGCGATTCGACGGAATTCGGGTGCACGACCTCCTGCACGAATACGCCGAGCGCGGAGCGGCCGTGGTCCGCCTTCGCGTGGCGGACGCGCCGGCCACCTACGTCGGCACCGTTCACGTCGACATCGACATGCCCGTGCCGGCCCGCAGCCGCAGCCCGTGGACGCCACTCGTCGAACTGGCGGTGCCCCTTCCTCTGGACGCCCTCCGGGCGACCGGCACCGCGCCGCCCCGCGTCACCGACCTGAGCGTCACCGGCGGCGGACGTGCCCTCAGCACACGTCCGGTCACCACGGACTCCTGCCTGGTCGTCCAGGTGCCGTCACGCGAACTGCGGGGCGTACCGGGGAGACTGCACATCACCTTCACGAGCGCGAGCCTGTTCTTCCTGGTCGGTGGCGACGGCGTGCTCCAGACCTGGCGGCTCGGCTTCGCCGTCCGCACCGCCTCGGTCCCCCGCACCGTCATCAACCTCGAGCACTCGCCGGAACTGTCGCTGCGGTGCCGGGTGGACTCCTCCGAATACCACTCGCTGGCACAGGGAGTGGGGCCCGGCACGGTACGGAAGATCGGGTTCTATCCGTCCGGGCGGGCCGAAATCACGTACCTCTTCGGGCTGCACAGCGAATCGCGCTTCCGCAACCTGGCGATGCTGCCGTTCGCCGGATGCGTCGGGCTGTTCTCCTCCGCCCTGACCATCGCGCTCGTCTTCGGTGGCTACACCGACATGGCCGCGGTCACCCTCGCGCTCGCCCTGGCGCCGCCCGTCCTCCAGGCCGTGCGGCCGTCCACCGGCTTCTACCGGTCGGCCGACATCCACAGCCGCAGCCCCGGCGCCTGGATCTTCGCCACGTCGATCGCGCTGTACGCGCCGGCCACGCTGTTCGCCGTTCTCACCATCACCGACCTCAGCGAGCTGCGCCGGGTGAGCCAGGTCGTCTGCTACGCGTTCGGTGTGCTGCTCGGCCTGCTCGGCACGGCGATCCTCGTCGCCGTGCGGGAACAGATCCTGCCCCCGCACTACTGCGACGTGTGCACGACGCGGTTGATCTGGCGGCGCCGGAGCCGGCTGCACCGCGCGAGCAGGCGTACGGTGTGCCAGAGATGCTTCGCGGACATCGAAGCCGACGAGCAGGCGAGAGGCTGAGGAAGTGGCGCACCGACCGCTGACGTTCGACCTGGCCGCCGAGATCGCCGAAACCGTGCGGCCGGCCCTGTCCGACGCCGTCGCGACCACCGACCTCGGCGAGGTCACCCAGGACAAGGGCGGTGGGCACACCGCCCACAAGGTCGACGACGTCGCCGAGCAGGTCCTCTTCGACGCCCTGCGCCGGCGGGGCTTCCAGGGCCAGGTCTTCTCGGAGGAAGCCGGCCTGGTGCGACTGGGCGCGGAACCCCGGATGATCGTCTGCGACCCGTACTGCAACACCACCCTGACCTTCCACGGCGTGCGGGAGTCGGCGGTGGCGGTGTACGAGTACACCGTCGAGGGGGAGTTCCTCAGCGGCGCCATCGCGGACATCCAGATCCCCCGCGTCGTCTGGGCCGACCCGGACACCGGGGCACACGTCTCCAACCTGAGCGGCGACACCCGGGCGGCGGCCTGCTCAAGTGTCCAGCGGGTCGAGGACGCGTTCCTGGTCGTGTCGCTCCTGAAGCGCAACCGCCGCCAGCACCCGCCGCTGACGCTGCTCGCCGGCCCCAAGCTGCTCGGTACGGTCGACGGCGCCATCGTCGCCGCCCGCATCGCCGTCGGTGAGGTGGACGGCTTCGTCGACCACGAGTTCGGCCAGCCGTCCTACGAGACGCTGGCGTACGAGCTGGTGGCCCGAGCCGGCGGGAGGGTGACCGACCCGGCCGGTGAGCCGATCGACTTCGGCGCGATCGTCCGTGGCCTCGGGCGTGGCGAGGTGCGGCGGCACCGGATCCTCGCCATCGCCAACCCGAGCCTGCACCGGGACGTTCGGGCGCACCTCGCCGGCTGACGGGGTAAACCGGTCGACAGGCACACCGGACGCGACCATGGTGGACCGATGCGCCAGGAGGAGATCTGGGACGCCGAGGCAGCCCGGCGCTACGACACCCCGGGCACCGGGATGTTCGCGCCGGACGTGCTCGGGCCCACAGTCGACCGCCTCGCCGCGCTCGCCGGTGACGGACGCGCCCTGGAGTTCGCCGTCGGCACCGGCCGGGTGGCCGTACCGCTGGCCGAACGCGGCGTGCCGGTCAGCGGGATCGAGCTCTCCGTACCCATGGTGGAGCGACTGCGGACGAAGGTCGACGCGGCCACGATCCCGGTGGTGGTCGGCGACATGGCCAGCGCGACCGTGCCCGGTGAGTTCAGCCTGGTCTACCTGGTCTACAACACCGTCGCCAACCTGCTCTCCCAGGCCGAACAGGTGGCCTGCTTCCGCAACGCCGCCCGCCACCTCCGGCCGGGCGGGCGGTTCGTGATCGAGCTGTGGGTGCCCGAGCTGCGTCAGCTCCCCCCGGGCCGGCAGGCGACCGTGTGGCACACCGAGAACGGATACATCGGCCTGGACACCTACGACGTGCTGCGGCAGCGGGTGGTGTCGCACCACGTCCGGTTCGGCGCCGGCCGGGAGGCGCAGATCTTCCGCACCCCGCACCGCTACGTCTGGCCGTCCGAGCTGGACCTCATGGGCGAGCTGGCCGGATTCGCCCTGGAGAGTCGGCACGCCGACTGGACCGGCGCCGAGTTCACCGGAGAGTCGCGCTCGCACGTGTCGGTCTACCGACTGCCCGGCTGACCTACGCTCCCGGCCATGGCGAAGGTTCTCGTCACCGGCATGTCCGGCACCGGCAAGTCGACTGCGCTGCGGATGCTGGCCGCGCGTGGCCACCGCACCGTCGACACCGACTCCGACCGCTGGAGCCGGTGGGTGCCCCTGCCCGACGGTTCGTCCGACTGGATCTGGCGCGAGGACGCGATAACCGACCTGCTCACCGGGCACCGCGCCGGGCACCTGTTCGTCGCCGGGTGCAGGAGCAACCAGGGCCGGTTCTACCCGAGCTTCGACCACGTCGTGCTGCTCAGCGCCCCGGCCGAGGTGCTGCTGACGCGCATCGCCGACCGCACCGACAACCCGTACGGCAAGCGGGCCGAGGAACGGGCCGAGATCCTGCGCAACCTCGCCGAGGTCGAGCCCCTGCTGCGGGCCACCGCCACCGCCGAGGTCGACGCGTCGGCGCCGGTCGAGAGCGTCGTGGGGCACCTGGAGCGCCTCGCCGGCGGGTAGAGTCGGACGCATGTTCGAAAGCGCCCTCGTCAATCTCTACACCTCCGACATCGAGGCCGGCATCCGCTTCTACCGCGACCTGCTCGGCTTCGTCGAGACGTTCCGGACGCCCACCGAGGGCGTCCCGGAGCACGTCGAGTTCCGCCTCGGCGGGTTCACGCTCGGGCTCGGCACCGTCGAGGCGGCCCGGCGCGCCCACGGCGTCGCCGCCGAGCCGGGACGGCCCGCCATGGCGCTGGTCGTGTGGACGCGCGACGTCGACGAGGCCTTCGCCCGGCTGGCCGCCGCCGGCGTACCGACGGTTCAGGATCCGCACGACTCGGGCAACGGCAACCGCAACGCCCTGCTGCGGGACCCGGACGGAAACCTCGTGGAGATCGTCTCCAAGGTCGGCTGAGCGGTTCCGGTTCGTCCGCCCGGGGTCACGGCTACGGGGCGATCGGGCCGGCAGCGGGCACGCAAGCGGAACAGTGATCGCCGATCAAGGCTCTGATCTGGTGCCCCCGGCAGGATTCGAACCTGCGACACACGGTTTAGGAAACCGATGCTCTATCCCCTGAGCTACGAGGGCGCGAGGGCCCAGTCTAGCGACCTGGGGGTTCACCTGGGGTGGCGGGAGTGGCCCGCGTTCACCCACGTTCCCCCGACCCCCGTTCGCCCAGCCCAGGACCACCTCACGCCGTAGGAACGCACCGCCCTCACCAGCCGCGACGGCCTGCTCATATGTGGCCAGCAGCTCCAGCTCCTGCCCCGGCGTGAACGACCGGCGTGCCCGCGGCCCGCCGGAACGCGCACCCTTCGTGCGGCTCATGACCCCATCCTGGGCCGTCGCGACGTCAACAGCAGTGTCAACGCTTCTCGATCCTGAACTCGCTCTGTCCGACTTGCCACGAGCCGCTGACCTCAACTCACCCTGACGGACAGGGGCAGCGCGGCTTACTCGCTCATGCGGTCGGGGCGCTGAGGACGCAGTCAACGGCCGTATAGAGAGTTTCGGTTTCGGACTTCAGGATCGAGTCCTCGGTGGGTAGGGCTCGTGCGATGGAGAGCCCATTGAGGACGGTGAGCAGGAATCGCACTCGGCGTGCGTGGTCCTCCCTGGGAAGCGCGCCTTCGTCAGCGAGAACCGTCAGCCAGTACTCGATACGGCGCCACCCGCCTCGCTCCAGGGCGAGATACGCCGCGCGCACCTCCTCGCTTGGTTCGGGTGCGATGAACATCTGGTACGCCCTGCCCCACGCCTCACGTGCTTGCTCCCCGACGCCGGCGGGGGCGAGCACTTGCCGGAGACAGTTGACCAGTCGATCCCGGACGGGCAGCGATCGGTCGTGGATCGGGTCATCAGGGAACATGTGGTCGTAGATTCTGGCGAGCACGGCGTCCTGCAGCGCGCGCTGGGTCGGAAAGTGGAATCTGAGCGAGCCCGTGCTCACCCCGGCCCGTGCCGCGACCGCACGCACGCTCAACCGTGCGGTCACATCCTCTGCGAGCATCGCCGCCGCGGCCGCGAGGATCCGTTCCCGCGAGCCGGTGCTCCCGTCGTCCCGTGTCATCCGCCACCTCCTGTCACATCGTACTAGCACGCCGTGCTAGCGTTGCCACTAGTACAGCGTGTTAGTGAGAAGCAGCGGTCGACGGCGAGCGAGGGAACGTGATCGAGGACTGGCGACATCGGCGGGCAGCCAAGCGCATCAAGAGCGGAGACGGGCGGGCATTGAAACGCCTCCGCTGGTGGCAGCTACCCTTCCGCGCACTGTTCTACCTCCCACTGCCCAACGGGGATGGCCGGCAGACGGTGTACGCCGTCGACATCCCACGCCGGACCGACCCGGAAGGCGGCAAGGCGAGAGCGCACCTGTATCTCGACGGCAGACACCACGCCGAGTCCAAGCTCCCGGCAGTCTTCCCCGTCGAGGGCGGCCTCATCGAAGTGGCGATCAGTGCATTCGGGCTCAAGCGCTGCCACTACGTCACCACCGCCGGCGCGGAGCACCCGCTCATTCCGGATCCGAAGTCCGCCGAAGGACGCCGCGCCCGCGTCGAACACGAACACCCGACGCTGAGCCGCTCGCTCAGCTTCCTCTCCGCGCTGATGCTCCTCGTCGGCGTGGGCCTGAACCTGCTGCAACTCGCCGAACCGATGTCGCGGATCCCCCCGATCGCCGAGAACATCGGAACTTTCGAGTCGCCCATTCACCTGCCGATCTGGCTCAACTTCGCCCTCGCCGTCGGGGCCGCACTGGGGAGCACCGAGCGGGCACTCCGCCTGCGTCACAGCGTGCTCGACCACGCCGGGAAGTGACCCCATCCACCGGAGGAAGCCATGACCACCACGATCAAGCCGACCTCACTACCCATTCCGGCCGAGCCCCGCAACGGGCCGTCAGTCCCCACCGGAGTGGAATACCACCGGGTACTCGCCGGCGAAGAACGCCGCATCGGTCGCGGCGTTCTCGCCATCCTCCTCCTGCTGGCAGGGCTCGTCGTCTTCCCGACGGCCATCGGCAGAGCGGCTGCGCTCATCGACGTACGGATGGGGAACATCCCGCCGATCCTGGGCGGCACCGACTACACGCCGCTCTACCATGCCAGTTCGATGTTCGCCCTCGGCCTGCTCGTTCCGTGGAGCATGCTCATCCAGCGGTGGCTCTACGGCGTGCCCGGTGCGTCCCTGCACTCCGTGACGTCTCGGTTCCGCTTCGACCTGCTCGGCAAGTCGCTGCTCATCTTCGGTCCCGCCTGGCTGGTGGTCAACGCCCTCGGAGCCCTCACGCCCGTCGATGAGGTCCCCTGGTCGCAGACCGACCTCGTCGCCATCTTCCTCGCCACGATCCTCCTCACCCCGCTCCAGTCGGCGGGCGAGGAGTACGGCGTGCGTGGGTTGATCTTCCGCGTGATCGGAAGCTGGACCCGCAGCCCACGGGCGGGGCTGATCGCCGGGGTGCTGCTCTCGAGCGTACTGTTCACGGCCGCACACGGCGCGACGGATCCGTACATCATCGTCTGGTATTTCACGCTCTGGACCGGTCTGGCCATCATCACCTGGCGCACCGGCGGGCTTGAGATCGCGGTCATGCTGCACGCCGTACTCAACACGTTCAGCCTCATCCTGGCCGTGTCCCTGCGGGTGGACCTCGGTAGCGCACTGCAGGACCGCTCAGCCGGAGTCGGCACGCCGTACCAGCTCGTCCCCACCTTTGCGGTCGTCGTCATCACCGCAACCATCTGGTGGCGTACCCGAAAGACAGGACCAGCACTTACCGCGGGCCGCAGTACGTCGCCACGCCACACACGGTCGTGACGGGGCAGCGGCGGCCCCGGACCTGGGGCCGCCGCTCGTCCGCCGTCGCCGGTCAGCAGTCGACGACTGCATCGACCAGGTTCTGCGGTCGCGTGCGTTCAACCGGATCGGTGACGCTCGTTTGCCTGTCGCCGATCGCCCGGGCCCACTCGAGCCTCTGGCCTGCGCCCGTCATGCCCTTGTGCTCCGCGACGAGGCCCTGCGCGTCGCCCCACCGGCCTCTGCTGATCGCGTCCGACGCATCGAGGCCGACCTGGCCGGCGAAGGCCGCTGCGACCTGAATTGACGGCCGACGAGGACGGGCATCGCTAGGGGATGACGCAGCGGCGCCCGTCCGGGTCACTGGTCGGGGTGAAGCCTCATCAGGCGGTCGGCGAGGGTGGCTGGATCGGCTGGTGTGGTGCCGAACAGCAGGGCTGTGTACAGCGGCGCCACGACGATGTCGACGACCTGTTGGAGTGTGGGTGGATTCTCGCCGCGTGCGCGAGCCCGATCGAGTAGTGCCTGCATTTCGTCGAACCGTCGGGTGAGGGCGGGTGGTAGTTCCGCCCTCGTTCCGAGACGGACGGCGACCAGTGTGCGCAGCAGTAGTTGTCCATCTGGGCCGGACAGGTCTTCGGCGACGCGGTGGGCGTAGTCCTCCAGGTCGGCGTGGAGGTTGCCGGTGTCGCGTATCGGCGAGCCGGTGGTGAGGCGCTCGGCGACCGCGTCGAGCAGTAGGCCGTCGAGGGTGCCCCAGCGCCGGTAGAGGGTGCCCAGGTGTACTCCCGAACGCTCCGCCACCTGGGCCAGGGTGAGTTGGGCCAGCGGTTGTTCGGTGGTCAGGTCGTCGACTGCGCGTAGGACGTCGGCGCGGACTCGCGCGGTGCGTCCACCGGGGCGGGACTGGTGTTGGTCACTCACGGAGCAAGCTTAACGCGAGGCGTTTGGCGTTTGCCTACGCACGGGCTATCGTTTGACGCGAAGATGTTCGCGTTAGGAGGCCGGCCCGCCGCGACCCGGGCCCCTTCAACACCCATCGGAAACACAAAGGAGAGGACAAACGCCATGAGCGTTCGCGAAACCGCCCAGCAAGCCTTCAAGAACCACCTGGAGTACCTGTCGTCCGGGCGGATCGAGGAGTGGGTGGACCTGTTCACCGACGACGGAGTCCTGGAGTTCCCGTACGGCCCGGCCGACTTCCCGAAGAAGGTCGAAGGCAAGCAGGCCCTGTTCGACTACATGCGGAACTTCCCCGAGCACTTCAAGGTGGAGTTCGTCGACCTGCGCTTCCACGAGACCATCGACCCCACCCTGGTCATCGCCGAGTTCACGTCCGTGGGCCAGGCGTTGAGCACCGGCAAGCCGTACAACCAGACCTACATCTCCGTCGTGGAGACGGCGGAGGGAAAAATCAGCCGCTACGTCGACTTCTGGAACCCGCTGGTCGCGGCCGAAGCGCTCAACGCGACCGGCGACAGCAGCCTGTACGCGGCCTTCGACGCCAGCTGACCCATCGGCATGAAGGGGCGCCTCGAGTCACGGCGCCCCTTCACGCCGGCCACCACAAAAGGAGTCACGGCATGCATCAAGAGGATCTTGTTGACCAGTTGGCCATCCAGCGGGTGATCACCGAGTACGCCTGGTTCGTGGATCGCCGAGACTGGGACGCCCTGGTGGCGACGCTCGCCGACACCGTGGTCGTTGACTACACCGCGATGAGCGGCGGCGAAGCAGAGACTCTCCCCGGCCCCGAGCAGGTAGATCGGTGGCGACGGGAGCTTGGCGTGTTGGATGGCACACAGCACGTGGTCACCGGGGTGATCGCCGATGTGACGGGCGATACCGCCACCGCAACCGCGAACGTGCTGGCCCGGCTACGACGCGACAACGTGCCGGGCGGACGGCTGTGGCACAACGGCGGCACGTACGAGTTCGAACTGCGCCGCGCAGGCGAGCGATGGCGAATCAGCAGGCTGGTAGCCCGACCCATCTGGATCGAGGGAAACATCGGGGTCTTCGCACAGCGACCCGGGTGACCACGGTCTCCCAGGCCGGCAGGGGTTTGCCGCGCCGGTGATCAGGGCACGTGGCGCGTGAACAAGCATCGATCGAGAGCCATGACGCAACGGGGGCATGATGGACAAAGGTGCAAGAGTAGGTATCGCCGCGACGCTGGCCATGGCGGCCGGGGCCGCGGTGCCGATGGCCGCTGAGGCGGCGGGTGCGGGGACATTCGCGGCCGCTACGTACCTCGCCACGGGGTCGACCGCGACCAACGCCGTCGCTGTCGCCGACGTCACCGGTGACGGGCGACGCGACATCGTGGTCGGCGTTGATGCCGTTGACGGCTCGCAGACGAGTTCTGTGCTGGTCTTCGACCAGCGAGCCGACCACAGTTTCGGCGCTCCCACCAGGATCAAGGCGCACGGCGGCTACAACAGCAACGTGCAACTCGCGGTCGCCGACATCGACGGCGACGGCCGTACGGACGTAGCGATGTCGTCCTCTGCCGGCGTCGATGTGCTGTTTCAGCGTGGCGGGCGCCTCGCCGCGCCGCTGCTGGTCTCCGGGGGTGCCGGGGACGTGGCGATCGGGGACATGACCGGGGACGGACGACCGGATCTTGTCGTCGGCGCACGACAGGGCGAGGTCAGGATCTACCGGCAGACTGCGGCGCATGCGTTCCAGCCATATCGGACGGTCACCGGGCCGATCATCACCGGCGCACCCGTGAACCAGGTGTTCGCCGCCGACCTCAACGGAGATGCCCGCATCGACCTCGCACAGTTCTACCGTCACGGCACGTGGGTGCGGCTGCGCCGCGCGGATGGTTCCTTCGGGCCGGCGACGACCTACCGGACGCCGGCCGATGACAGCGGCTTTCGCCGCATCGGCTCCGGGGCGGCGGTCGGTGACGTGACTGGCGACGGCCGGGCCGACCTGGTGACCAGCGTTGACGGCAACAGGCCGGACGCCGGCGTCCAGGTATTCGCGCAGGGAGCCGATGGGCTCGCGACGGCGCCGACCAGGTATCCCGCATACGACAGTCCCTCTGGCCTCACTGTCGGCGATCTGACCGGCGACGGCCGCGAGGACCTGGTCGTCGCACACAACAGTTGGCTCGCGGTGAGCGTCTATCTGCAGCGGTCGACCGGGAATCTCGCCGGGTACACGACGAACGGGGTCGACGGGGTCGGGCCCCAGGCGGACTCCCTGGCCATCGGTGACGTCACCGGGGACGGGAAGCCGGACGTCGTCGCCGTCGCGTACGACAAGGTGGCTGTCCTTCGGCAGCTCTGACACTCGCCGGCTGTGGACCACGTGCTCGGGTCGGCCTCGCCGCCCGCCGCGTGGCCCACAGCCGGCGTCGCCACGGCGTCCGCCGCTCGGGTAGCAGGCGCGCGAGGAGAACGTACGACGAATTGCGGTGACGAGTCAGCCCGATTCGCCGCAGTCGGTGACGCCGGCCCGCTTCCGGATCAGGGACGAGTAGATGAGCGGGGATCCGGTGAGCGTGTTCCCGGACTTGACGCCCTCCCAGATGTAGTTCTCCACATGGCTTCCGTAGCCGTCCAAGGGGAACAGGCCGTCGTTGGTCATGTGCCAAAGCCGGGTGGGGTCTCGGAACGCCAGCGACAGCACGAACCTGTTGCCGGCATCCTTCAGACGCCCGGCTGTGCCGGCGTGGGCCAGAAGCTCCACGTCCACCGTCTCGCATGGTCTGAGGTCCTGCTGCTGCCAGAAGACCGCTTCCCCGGATTGCGCGATGGCGAAGATCGCGGCATCTCGGAGCGGGACGGGTGACCTGTTCAGCATCGAGACCGTCGCGACGACGACGAGGCCGGACGACTGCGGCTTCGCGGACGCGGAGGTGTCGTCGTCGGCGATCCAGAAAGCGACGCGGGAGGCGTAGCGCCGTTCGTACCGCTCCCGGGCGATCTGGTTCAACCTGATCTGGTCACGGTTGACCTGCTGTTGATCTTTGAACGCCTGGACGGCGAAGACCGCCGCCACGGCACTGACGGGGATGGCGGTAAGCGCGGCAATTGCCTGAAGACCTGCGCCGTTGCGGTTGAACCACGAAAGCCGGCCGCCGGCCGCCGCCGGCACTTTCTCGGATTCCATCGGGTCGTCGTGATTCTTCACAAAACCACAGCCTATCGACGCCGACCAACGGGTGAAACCGCGACGGATACGCCACTGACTCAGGGTGAGGCGATCGGGAATCGGCAAGAACCCATCGGGGCGAGGCCGAGGTCGCCGAGTGTGGCCGCGCCGCGCGTGGCGTGGACGCCACCGGCGAACATCAGGGTTCGTGCGGACTGGTATCGGCAGCCGGCGACGTCGAACGCGTCGACCGCGGTGAGCAGCGCCCGTTGATCGCCGTCGAGTAGGGCTGCGGCTCGTTGCACCATGGCTTCGGCGACCGGGTTGCCGGCCACGACGGTCCAGGCCCCGGCCAGGTGGTCACGAGCGCTCGGGCTCCCGGCGAGCACCGCCGCCTCGGCGCGTAGTGCGACATACCAGTGGAGCCACACCCACGTGACCGACTTCCAGACCGAGCCGGGATCGGGCGCCATCCGTTCCAGCGCCTCTGCCGCCTGCCCCCGGTGCAGCAGGAGCATCGCATCGAAGACCGCGCCGTAGCCGTGGATCTGTTCCGGCGAGGTGCCGAGCCGACTCTGGACATCGACCCAGACACTTCGGGACTCCCGGTCGTCGCGGAGCCCGTGGATCATCGCGACACCGGCTGCCGCGGGACCGAGCACCGACCTGGCGGGGCGGCCGGCCCGCTGCCACGCGTCGAGGAACCGCACACTGCCGGCGAGCACCTCGTCGGTGTCGCCCGCGAGCGCGTCGGCAACCAGCAGCCAGCTCGTGGCACGGTGACCGACCTCCGCGAGCAGCGGGTGGTCGGCGATCTGCCGCGCCCACCGGCGGGCGGCCGGCAGGTCTCCCGCCCCGAGGCCGGCCTCGGCGGCATTGCCGAGAGCGTCGAGTAGTTCGTGGGTGGTGGCCGGAGTTGCCGGCAGGGACGCGAGCAGCGCGACCCGGCGCCGCGCCGTGGCCGCGCTGGCGAACGTCTCGCCGGCCCAGCACTGGGCGCCGGTGAGCGCGTCGAGCGCGGCGGACTCGGCGAGCGGGTCGCGAGTGCGGTGCGCGAGTGCGACCGCCCGCTCGGCACGCGCGATCGTTTCGGGTACGTCGTTGTCGGGCGGGCCCTGCGCGGCGCCGAACGCGTCGGTGAGCACCCCGGCCTCGGCGAGCGCCACCGCGGCCTGGGCGGCCGGGTCGTCGCCGGCCAGGTCCCGCGCCTCGGTGGTGAGCGCGATCGCCTCCTGCGCCGGCGGGAGTTGTGCGAACTTGCTCCAGAACCGGTAGGAGCTGGTGGCGGCGGTCGCCAGGTCGGCGGCGGCGCCGGCGTCGTCTCCCGCTCGGCGGGCGGCCCCGGCGGCCGCCCGGTAGAGGCGGTACATGTCGTCGCCGCGCATGCGGCATCCGGCCACGGCTGCGGCCTGTCTGAGCATCGCCGCCTCGGCGGTGGGCTCGCCGGCGAGCGCGGCCGCCTGCTCGTAGCGCAGCTGAGACTCGCCGATCAGGGTTCGGACGAAGGTCAGCTCCGCCAGGTGACGGGCGAGGCGGTAGGCGTCCGGGCGCTGCTCCGGACGGTCGGCCGCCCACGACAGGGCGGCGCGGAGGTCGTCCGCCACCGGGTCGAACCGGGCTCGCCAGTCCGCCCGCACCTCGGCCAGGTCGGTGGCCCTGGTCAGGCACCAGCGAAGGTGCCGGGACCGGGTGTCGGTCAACTCGCCGGCCTCGGCGAGCCGTTCCGTGCCGTACTGGCGGATGGTTTCCGGCAGCCGGTACTCGGTTCCGCCGGGGAAGGCCCGCACCGTCAACAGGCTCTGTTCGGCGAGCCGGGCCAGGCCGTCGGCGACGATGCCCTCCTCCGCGCCGGTGACCTCCGTCGCCGCCGATGTGGAGAAGGGCGCCACGAAGACCGACACCCGGCGCAGCAGCGTCCGGTCGGCCGGCTCCAACAGGGCGTGACTCCAGTCCAGCGTCGCGCGCACCGATCGGTGCCGGTCGTCGGCCCGGGCGCCCCCGGTGAGCATCCGCAGGGGATGGGACAGGGCGGCGGTGATGCCGTCCAGCCCCAGCGTCGGATACCGCGCGGCGGCCAACTCGATCGACAGCGCCATTCCGTCCAGCCGCTCGCAGATAGCGGCGACCTGGTCGCGCAACGGAGGATCCAGTGGCCAGCCCACCGCTGCCGCCCGCTGCACGAACAGCGCGACCGCGTCCGACTCGCCGTCGACGGCCAGCGACAGCGGCGGCACCGGATAGACCCGCTCGAAGGGCACCATCAGCCGTGCCCGGCTGGTCACCAGCACCGTCACTTCGGGGCACGCCGCCAACAGCCGCTCGAGGAACAGCGCCACCCCGTCCAGCACGTGTTCGCAGTTGTCCAGCACCAGCAACGCGTGATGGTCGGCCAGGGCGGTGACGACGGACTCGGTCATGTCCCGGCCGGGCTGCTCACCCAGGCCCAGCGCCACGCCCACCGCGGCGGCGATCATGCCGGAGTCGGCCACCGGGACCAGATCGACGAACCACACACCGTCGGAATACTCGCCACCGGCCCGCGAGGCGACGGCCAGCGCGAGCCGGGTCTTGCCCACTCCGCCCGGACCGACCGCGCTCACCTGACGGTGTGCCCGGATGAGTTCGGTCAGCTCGGCGCACTCGCGCGCCCGCCCCACGAACGGGGTCAGCGGGGCCGGTAGGACCGGCGCCTGAAGGGCGGCGCCTCTGCCGGTCAGCTCCGGCACCCGCTGCGCGAGCGCACGGCGGTCCGGGACCTCCAGCTTGCGCAGCAGCGAGGAGACGTGCGTCTCGACGGTACGCACCGAGATGAAGAGTCGCGCTCCGATCTCCGCATTGCTGAGGTGGTCTCCGACCAGCGCAAGCACCTCGGCTTCGCGAGGGGAGACGTCGACCATCACCCCATTCTGTCGCACGTCTCTCCGTGTGCCGGTTCCGTGGTCGACTCCGTGGCCGGCACGGATCCGGGCGGGACCTGCCCGAGGAGATGCTGTGCGCACACACCCGTCCGGGCCGGCCGAGGCCCGCGGACCGAAGGAGTGATCATGGGGAGTTCTTCCGCGCAGGGGATCAGGACCGTACTGCATCCGGTGTCCGATCTGGGCAGGGCCAAGGCGACGTACGCGGCCCTGCTCGGCGTGCCGCCCACGGTCGACTCGTCCTACTACGTCGGCTTCGACGCCGCGGGTCAGCACATCGGCCTGGTGCCGGGCGGTGGACCGCAGCGCCTGACCTCGCCGGTGGCCTACTGGCACGTTCCGGACGTCGAAGCGAAGCTGACCGAGCTGAGCGCCGCCGGCGCCACCGTGACCGAGCCCGCCCACGATGTCGGCGGCGGTCGCCTCGTGGCCACCGTCGCCGACCCCGACGGCAACCTGCTGGGCCTGATCCAGGACAGCTGAGCGACCGGCTCGCCCGAGCCGCCGACCACGTTCCGAACCACACGAAAGGGAAACAACCATGCTCGCCATCGACTCCGTCACGCTCGAAGTGCCGGATCCGGCAACCGCCCAGGACTTCTACACCGGAGCCTTCGGACTGGGCCCCCGCCTGCGCGTCGACGCGTCACGCGAACCCACGACCGGTTTTCGCGGGTTCGCCGTGTCGCTCGTGGTGTCCCAGCCGGGAACCGTCAACCGCCTCTTCGGCGCCGCCCTCGACGGCGGAGCGACCACCCTGAAGCCGGCCGCGAAGAGCTTCTGGGGCTATGGCGGGGTGCTGCGCGACCCGTACGGCACGATCTGGAAGATCGCGACATCGTCGAAGAAGGACACCGGACCGGCCAGCCGGCACGTCGACGAGATCGTGCTCCTGTTGGGGGTGCGGGACGTCGCCGTGACCAAACGGTTCTACGTCGATCGCGGCCTGACCGTGGCCAAGAGCTTCGGCCGCAAGTACGTCGAGTTCGCCACCTCGAACATCAAGCTGGCGCTGTACGGCCGCCGTGCCGCGGCCAAGGACGCGGGCGTCTCGCCCGACGGCGACGGATCACACCGACTCGTCATCGGCAGTAGCGCCGGCACCTTCGTCGACCCCGACGGCTTCGTGTGGGCGGCTGGCGCCGTTGCTGAGTCGACCCGCCGGGAGACGAAACGGGAACAGCCGGCTCAGTCGCTCTCGTCGACGAACTTGTAGTAGCTCATCCGGAAGCGCTGCAGCAACGCCCGCATGAACTCCGCGCCGGTCTCCGGTCGCACCCGTTCCGCCCCGGCCGGTACCCCGTTGTCGTAGAAGTCCTGCGCCAGCGCCCCCCACTCGGGGTCGAGCACGGACAGCGTCACCGGCCGGCCGGGCTCCCAGCGGAACTCGGCCACCCGCCGGCTGGTGTGCTGCGCGAACGTGTACAGCCCCACGCGGGTCGGTGCCTGCTCGGTCATGCCTGCCTCCTGGATCACCACGACTCCTCCGCTCACCGACGGTCCTGCGCTCACCACGGGCTCGGCGGGCGGAAGGCCCCCCACGCCTCGCCGGTGATCATGCCTCGGCTGCGTATCTCGTTGAAGCGGTCCATCGCCCCGGAGACCGCGCTCTCGTTCAGGCCGGTGGCGCGCAGCCGGTCGGCCAGCACGGCCGGGTCGGTGCTCTGGAGCCGGGCCATCGTGTCCGGGCTGAGCGGCTGGTTCCGCTGCTGCGCGACGAAGTCCGAGCGCAGCGGTTCGGCGTTCGACTCCGGGAAGGAGTAGCCGTGGTCGATGGCGACCAGGCGGCCGTCCGGACCGGTCAGGTAGTTACCCATGTGCCGGTCGGTGTTGCCGCTGATGTAGTCGAGCACCGCCATCCGCTCTCGTTCCGCGAGGGAGTAGTCGGTGACGGGACGGCCGGGGTGCGCGTTCTCCACGAACTCCTGCATCGAGCCGGCGCCGTGCGGGCCGTCCCACCGCGCGGTGGTCGGCACCAGGCCGAAGCCCAGGTCCTCGTCGAGGCGGGAGGCGGCGACCTCACGGGCGGCCAGCTGGTTCTCCGGGATGGTGGAGCGCACCTGCACGAACTCGTTCTCCGGCACGTTCGGCTTGTAGACGCCGTGCGTGCCGTCGGTGAACGTCACGTCGTAGGCGTCGTTGACGTGCTCACCGGGTTTGAGTTCGACCATGCTGTGCACCTCCCTGCCGAGCAGCCGCAACTCGGCCTCGCTCGCATGATGCGGCACGGCCGGATCGGAGCCGGACCCGGACTCCGCTGGATCGACGCCGTCGTGCGCCGAACCGCCGTCGCTCCCCGAGCCGCCCTCGCTCCCCGAACCGCCGTCGTGCGCCGGCCCGCCGTTCACCGGGCCTCCTGCGTGCGGCGGCCCACCGCCGTTCGCCGGGCCGCCTGCGTACGGCGGCCCACCGTCGTGCGACGGGCCGCCGGCGGGTCCGGGCGACGCAGGCGGCCCGTCGTGCGGCGGCCCACTGGCGGGTCCGCCGTGCGTGGGCGGGTTCGCCCAGGCCCACGGCGGCGGCTGGCCGCCGCCACCGGCGGGGGCGTCGTAAGCCCGCGGCCGGGGGCCGGCAGCCGGCGTGTCGGGGGTGGCGGTCCCGGTGGGGGTACGCCGAAGGCCCCGCAACGCCGCACGGAGGGTGTCGAGCAGCTCGCCGAGCTTGGACAGGATCGGCCGCAGCCGGCTGACGCTGCGGGCCAACGCCGTGAGCAGCCCGGCGACCTTCGCCGCCCACTTGGCGACCAGCGCGGAGACCTGCGCCGCGACCAGCGGGGTGGCCACGCCCAGGGTGAGGGCCTCCTCGGCGAGCCACTGCCAGAGCCGGACGGCGAGGACGGAGACGAAGTCGGCGATCAGGTCCCGGACCAGCTCCCGGACCAGGGCGACCAGCAGTCCCGCGCCCTCGACGACGGTGCCGATCAGGCCCGAGGCGTCGGCCAGGCCGGCGAGGTGACGCACGTGCTGGTCGCTGTAGCGGCGGTAGGCCTCGGAGGCGGGGCCCGTCCAGGTGGCGATCTCGGTGCGTACCGCCTCGGACAGGGCGGTGACCTGGCCGGCGACGTGCCGCGAGACGTTGTGCCACGTCTGGGCGTACGCGGTGATCTGGTCCGGGTCGCCGGCCAGCCAGTCCAGCGCGTCGGAGAGGGGCTTGACGTGCTCGATCAGCCAGGCGACGCCCCAGGAGACGACCGACCCGATCGGGTCGACGCAGGTCGCCAGCACCTCCAGGGACGTCCCCACGCCGCCGATGGTCGAATCGATCCAGGAGCCGCTCTCGATGCCGTCGCGCAGGTCGACGAGGCTCTCGACGATGCCGATGCCGCTGTAGCCGGTGGTCGTGTCCTGCCGGGCCGCGACCAGCGGGTTCGCCGCCGCGGTGCTCACCGGTGCAGCCGCTGGAAGAGGGCGGAGACCGTCCCGTCGGTGTCGTGGTAGGCGGTGACCGTCGTGTCGAGCGCCCTGGCCGCGCTCTGCAACGCCTCCCGCGCCGCCGCGAGGGCGTCCACCGCCGGACCCTGGAGGAAGTCGAGCAGGAAGGGGATCGCCTGGCAGACCGGGATCTGCCCGTAGGCCTCGGCGCCCATCCGGACGTGCGCGCCCGCGTCGTGTGCCGTGCCGATCTCCCCGGCGATCCGGTCGACCGAGCGGGCGTGCCCGGTCAGCGCCGTCGCGGTGACCTCGAAGCCGCGTGCCTCAGCGCCCACTGCCGCTCCAGCCCGCGTACCCCGGGTCGTCCTCCTCGGGCACCTCCGGGAAGCGCGCCGCGTAGCTGCCGACGACGGCGCGCGCGGTCTCGGAGTCCGCGCCGACGGTGCCGGCGGCGGCGTCGGCGACCTGCGCGGCCAGCCGGCCCTGCGCCCGCCGCATCACGGCCAGCACCGTGGCGGCGATCTCGTCCGGCCGCCAGCGCAGCACCCGGTCGTCGAGCCGCAGGTCGGTCATGGCGCCGGACGCGGCGACGGTCACCCGGACCGCGCCCTGCGCGCCCTCGGCGGTCGCCGACATCGCCGCCACCTCGTCGGACAACGCCTGCGCCCGGGCGGCGCGCTCGGAGATGCCCGCGACCCAGGACGCCACGAAGCGGTCGGTCGAGGCGGCGAAGTCGCCCATGGGAAACTGCGCCATCAGACCTCCCCCGTGTGACGGCCCGTCGGCCGCCCCAGGAAGCACCGGGTGCGGCGCGGTCGACATACGGTACGCCATCGCCCTCCACGGTGGAGTCCCGTGCGGGCGCTGCCGGTGCGTGGCGGCGCAGCTCCGGGACGAGGGGCCGCGCGGCGCCGGGTCGGGGTCCGCCGCCCGGCCGGTGCCTACGGGCGGGCCGGGGGCGGTGCCGCCCGTTAGGGTGGTACGTGGCACACCGGGGAGGGAACGTGGTCAAGCGCTGGGGACCTGCCGGGCTGGCGCTCGGGCTCGCTCTGCTGGCGGCGGGTTGCGGCAGTGGACCGTCGCTGACCGGCACATGGATCATGGCGGAGAACCAGTCCCGCACCATGACGGTGCGCGACGACGGCTCCGTGTCGGCCAACATCGACGTCCCCTGCACCGGCGCCACGAAGGACCAGGGCGACCGGGAATACCGGCTCGAGCTGGACTGCGGCATCACCAAGATCTCGGCCGACGGCGTCCTGAGCGCCGACGGCAAGACCCTCACGGTCAAGGACCCGAGCACCGGCCAGGAAGCGGTCTGGAACCGCAAGTGACCACGGGACGAGTCGCCTCCTGGGCGGCCCGTGACCGGTGCCTGGCCGTCGGCGTCCGGGGGCTGCGGCGTTTCGATCCCGCACGCTACGGTGCCAGGCGTGCCAGGCGTGCCCGGCGCTCCTGACGCCGCCGGCACGGGCGGTCACACCATTCGGTCGCGGCGGAGGCGGACACGTGGCGGTTTCGGAGATCGCGGGCAGCGTCGTGCAGCTCGTCGCGGCGATCGTGGAGTACCGGCGGTTCCTGGCCGAGCAGCGGCAGCGACAACTGCTCCAGCAGCGTGAGGTGACCGAGCGGCAGCTCGAGTTCGCGCAGGCCGTCGGCGACCGGCAGTTCGACGTCCGCAGTGAGCTGGCCGCGCAGGCCGGCCGGCTCGACCCGCACCGCGCCCGGGACGTGCACGACCAGCTGTACGCGCAGTACCGGCAGGACGCGGCGACCTGGGGCCGCGCGGCCGACCCGACGTGGTGGCAGGACGCCACGGACGCCGACGTCGCCCAGGTCTGGCGCGCCTCCACCGCCTGGCAGGGCGTCGACCCGGCGGCTGACACGGCGCGTCGGGCCGCGGGCGAGCGACTCGCCGCGAGCGGCGTACGGGTGCCCGCCCCGGGCGGACGCACCCACACCGGTGACGCGTTGTCCCGGGCCGTGCGGGATGCCGCGGAACGGCAGGGACACGCCGCCGGCCCGCGCGCGGCGCGAACGGCGGCGGAGCGCGCCGCGGCCGACGGCCGGGGTCCCGCGGAGCGTTCGTCGCGGCGGCGGGAGGAGGACGAGCGCCGGACCGGTGCCGACGCCGACGCGAACCGGCACCGGGCGGCGGCCGACGACGACCGGAACCTCGCCGGCGTGTGGCGCGACGTCCGGCTGGACGCCGAGCAGGGGCTCGCGCCCGGCACCGACGTGCCCGCCCACGCCGAGGCGCGGGCCGACCATGCCTCCGTGCGGGAGCAGGACCTGACCGCCGAGGCGACGCACCACGACCGGATGGCCGACGCGGCCGGCCGGACGGCGGCCGGCGCCGGCCAGGCTGCCGCGCCTGCGCCGCGAACCGCGGAGGGCCGGGGCGCGCAGGCCGCCGCCAGGGCCTACCCGGCTCCGACACGCGGCGCGCTGGGTCGGGGCACGGCCCGCCCGGCCGCCCGGGGGCCCGCGCAGCCGCCACGGGTACCCGCCCGGACGCCCCGACAGGCCGTCCGCTGAGGCGCGCCGGCACGACGACGGGTCGCCAGCGCGTCCGCTCGACCGGCCGCGCCGGCGGTCAGCCGCCCAGCGGTGCTCCCACGGCCGCCATGAACGCGACGGGGTCGACGGAGTTGCCGAAGTTCAGGCTCTGACCGGGGGCGACGCCGCGGTGCACCTCGAAGTGCAGGTGCGGGCCGGAGGAGTTCCCGGAACTGCCGCTCAGGCCCAGGACCTCACCCGCGGCGACCTTCTGCCCGACCCGGACGAAGGGCTGCCGGACCATGTGGCAGTAGCGGGTGGCGATGTCGCCGTCGTGGCGGACGTCGACGTACCAGCCACACCCGCCGAGGCCCGGATATCCGTCGGTGTCGCAGCCGTGCCACTCCGGGGCGTTGCACGTGCTGGTCGACACCACGCCGGCGGCGACGGCCCGGATGGGCGTGAGCTTCGGGGCGCCCAGGTCGACGCCGGCGTGCTTGTGGTCGCCGCGGTCCTGGCCCCACGGCGCGACGATGCCCGCCCGTACCGGCTGCACCCAGCCGCCCGGGCCGACGGGGACGGGTTCGAAGGCACCGGGACCGCAGGGTGCGCCGGGCGGCCCGCCGCCCAGTTCGTCGATGCTGCCCACGTTCAGGACGGCGGCGGCGAGGGCGTACGCGTCGTCCTCCCACTTCTGGTAGGCCTCGGGGAGGCCGGAGCGCTGCACGGCCTGGGCGGCGTCGGTGAGCCGCATGCCCTGCCAGCCCTCGACCTTGAGCAGCGCGGTGTAGAACTTGCCGGAGGCGTACCGGGGGTCGGTCAGCTGGGCCACGGTTCCCCAGCCCTGACTGGGACGCTGCTGGAAGAGGCCCACGGAGTCGCGGTCGCCGTAGTCGAGGTTGCGCAGCGTCGACTCCTGCATGGCGGTGGCCAGGGCGATCACCAGGCCACGGGGCGGCACCTGCATCTCCTGGCCGACCGCGACGATGATCGCGGCGTTGGCGACCTGGCTCTGGTCCCACTCGGTGGTCGCCGTGCCACCTCCGGAGGGGCCGGGCACGGGTAGCGTCCCGCACGGTGAGGCGCTGACTGAGCCGGCCATCAGGAACAGCGGCAGCCCGACCACGCACCCGGCCAGCACCAGGGTGATCGCGACGAAGGCGGCCACCAGACCTGACGTCTTCCGGTCGGTCATCGCGGGGCCCGTACGAAGTCGTTGCCGGTGACCAGCCAGCGGCCCTCGACGTCGGCGACGCTGACCAGCAGCGTGCCTCGGTCGGTGGGGATCGCGAACTGCCCGCCGCCGTCGCGGACGGGGTGGGTCGCCTCGGGGCGGCCGGTGATCCGGGACGCCGGCAGGTTGGCCGGGTCGACGGTGCGCAGCTGCGCGGCGAACCGCGGGACGCACAACGGCGTGACGCCCTTCAGCCAGCTCGCCGCGTCGAGCCGCGGCCTCGCCCACGCGGTGGCGAAGGCGGCCGCCGCGGGTGCCGCCCCGGCGACGGGCGCGGTGGGTCCCTCGTCGTCCTCGTCGTCGCGACCGAGGGCCTCCGGTGTCGGCACGCCGGCGACCGCGCCGCCGACGGTCGGCGCGGGGCCGGTGGTCGGCGGTGCCGCGTTGTCCGGGTCCCCGGAACGGAAACATCCGGACAGTGTCGCGAGCAGCATCGGTATCGCGATCGCGGACACCAGTACCCGTATCCCTATTTCATTGCCCATGACCGTTCTACCCCCGTGTCAACCATTCGTCTCGCGTCCATCATGGACCGGCTGGTCATGGCCCGGCTCCGCACGTGCCAATGTGGAATCACAATATCGATCGGCGTGCAGCCGGGTGCTACTGTTCGCCGCGGAGCAGGTCAGGTACGGGGGAAAGTTACATGTACGGTCGAGTGCAGGGCGGATTCTGACGTGCCATCGGTCAATGCGCCCATTCGGACGCGGCACGACGCGCTGCCGGTTCTTTCCGCGGTGCCGGTGCCGCCGCAGGCTCTCGCCGACGGGTGGCCTCCGGTGTGGTGGGTCGGCTGTCACGGCGGCAGCGGCGCCAGCACGCTGGCGGCGCTGACCCGGGTCGGCTACGACCACGGCTCGGCGTGGCCGCTGCTGCCGCAGCACGCCCCGATGATCAACGTCGTCCTGGTCTGTCGGGCCAGCGCCACGGGCACGCTGGCGGCGACGGGCGCGGTGGAGCAGTGGCGTCGGCGGGCCGTCCCGGCGCACGTCCGGGTGCAGGGAGTCGTCGCGGTCGCCGCGTCGCCGAAACGACCGCCCAGAATCGTCAACGAGCGCCTGCAACTGCTGGGCGGATGGGTGCCGAACGTCTGGCGCGTCGGCTGGCAGGAGGTTCTGCTGGCCGCCGACCTACCCACCGATCTGGGCGTTCCCCCACCCGACATCGCCGCGCTCCGCGATTCCGTTGTCGAAGTCGTCTCGACCTAGGAGAATTACCAATGTCGATGTTGCTGCATCTGCACGCCGCGGTCGCCAGCGTGCAGGGCGTTGCGACCGATGTCATCGCCGCTCCGGACCCGGGCAACATCGCGCCCCCCGGATCGGACAAGATCCTGACGATCCTCGGCTGGGTGAAGTGGATCGTCACGGCCGTCGCCGTCGGCGGCGCCATGTTCATCGGCGCCAAGATGGCGATCGCCCACCGCCGTGGTGACGACACCAACACCTCGGCGCTGGGCTGGTGGCTGGCCGGCTGCGTGCTGCTCGGAGTGGGGCCGCAGCTGGTCGACGCACTGACCTGAGCGCGGCACTCACCGGGGGGAAGGACCGCCATGCGTTCGAGGAACTACGAGGCCGACTACGCGGAGGAGCCGTCGCCGTGGACCCGGCCGGGCTTCGTGCTGGCCGCCGCGTTGTTGCTGGTGATCGTCGCACTCGGGGTCGTCGTCGCCGTGCGGTCCGGCGACGACGACGAACCCGGCCCGGCGACGCCCCCGGTGGCCGCCGTCAGTGAGACGCCGGCGGCACAGCCGCAGACGACCGGCGAGCTGCCCACGGCGGTCCCCACGACCGCACCGGCGGGTGTCACCTGGCAGGTCGTCCGCGGCACCGCGCTGCCGTTCAGCGATCGGGCCGGGCCACGGGACCACAGCGACACCCAGGCCAAGGGCTTCGCCCACGCCCCGGAGGGCGCGCTGATCGCCGCCGCGCAACTGACCAGCCGTGTGGGCGCCGCCGCCGGCCGGGCGTCGTGGGAGCCCACCCTGACCCGGCAGTTCCTGCCCAGCGCCGACCGGGACAGGCTCCAGCGGGCACTCGAGGCGGAGCCGGAGCAGCCGGCCCAGCCGGGCGACCTCGCGCCGCTGGCGGGTTATCTGTACCAGAGCTACTCACCGGACACCGCGGTGATCGGTCTGGCCTACCGGGCGGTCAACGGCGCCACCGCACGCTGGTTCATCGTCACGACCACCCTCCGGTGGAGCGACGGGGACTGGAAGATGGTGGCACCGCCCGGCGGCGCCTGGACATCGCTGAGCCGCACCGTGACCGACCTGAGCGGCGTCGTGGAGTGGGGGGCCCGCTGATGTGCAATCCGATCACCCAGCCGGACTGCGGCGTCGGAGATTTCCTCGGCGGAGTCGCCAACTCGGTCGCCGGCAACGTCGCGGAATCCATGCTCGACGGTCTGGCGAAGGCCATGGGCGACACCGCGGCCTGGGCCCTGAAGACCCTGATCGCCGGCTGGATCGCGGTGCCGTCCCCGGTGCTCACCGGAGGATCGGTCGACCGGCTGCGCGAGTACACCTACTGGATCACCGGCGCCGTCGCGGTGTTCTCCCTTCTCGTCGCGGCCGGGCGAATCGTGTGGGAGCGCAACGCCAAGGCCGCCACCGACGCCGGGCGTGGCCTCGTCCAACTGACGCTGATCAGCGCCGCGGGGGTGCCGACGGTCGCGCTGCTCAGCGAGTTCGGCGACGGTTACTCCAAGTGGATCGTGGACGCGTCGACGGGCGGTGATCTCGGCGAGCGCCTGTTGATGTTCGCGCCGGTGGCCGGCGCGGCCGCCTTCAACGGACTCACGTCCATCGCGCTGATCACCGTCTCGTTCATGCTGCTGCTCATCTCGTTCACGCAGATCCTGTTGAGCATCGGCATCGCCGCGATCAAGGTGCTGCTGAGCGGGCTGATGCCGCTGGCCGCGGCGGCGGCCATGACCGGCACCGGCCGTGCCGTGCTGGCGCGCTACCTGAGCTGGCTGATGGCGGCCCTGCTCTACAAGCCGGCCGCCGCCACCGTGTACGCGGCCGCGTTCTGGATGATCGGTGACGGCGAGGACCTCACCACCGTGCTGACCGGCATCGTGCTGATGTGCATGGGCATCGTGGCGATGCCTGCCCTGCTGAAGCTGCTGGCTCCGGCGACCAGCCAGATCGCCATGGGCGGTGGCGGCGGCGGGGGCATGGCGGCCTCCGGAACCATCGCCACCGGCGCGATGCTGCTCAACTCCACCCGCGGAGGCGGTGGCGGTGGCGGTGGCGGAGCCGGCGGTGGTGACGGGGGCGGACCGGGCGCCCCGGTGCGCCCCTCCGGGGCCGGCACCGGACCCGCCGCCGCACCGGCACCGTCCGGCGGTGGGACGCCCACCGGAGGCGGCGGCGCCGCGACCGGCGGAGGAGGCGCGGCCGGCGGAGGCACGGCGGCCGGCGGAGGTGGCGCGGCCGCGGGCGGAGGCGCGGCGGCCAGCGGAGGCGCGGCGGCGGGCGGAGGCGCGGCGGCGGCCGGCGGAATGGCCGCGGCGGCAGGCCCCATCGGCGCCGGAATCATGGTCGGGCAGGCCGCCGCGAAGGCCGGGCCGGCGGCGGTCCGAAAGATCGGTGGCGCCGCCGCGGGCGCGACCGGACCGACAGGAGCTGAGCAGTGACGACGACGGCCGCGCCGCCGAACCCGCCGCAGCAGCGCGCGTACGGCAACTGGCGCCGTGGTGTGTCGGCCGGACTGTTCGGTCTGGGCACCGTCGGCACGCTCATCATGTTCGGCCTGGCGCTGCTGACCGTGCTGATGCTCGCCGTGTCGCTCCTGGCCGCCCTGGTGACCGCGTTGTGTGGCGCCGCCGTCCTGGTCCCGCTGGCCGTCCGGGTCAACGGGCGCACCGGGCTGCAGGTCATGGCGGCACGGTTCGCCTGGTGGCGGGGACGCTCACGGCGGCAGCACCTCTACCTGTCCGGCGTGGCCTCCAAGGTGACGCAGACCCACCAGCTGCCCGGCATCCTGGCCCGCTCACAGGTCTACGAGGTGGAGACGGGCCGCTCCGGGCGCATCGGCGTGGTGGTCATCCCGCAGTCGCGGCACTACACCGTCACGCTGCGCTGCTACCCGGAGGGCATGGACCTGGTCGACCAGAGCGCCATCGACGCCCGCGTGGCGCACCTGGCGGCCTGGCTGTCCAACCTCAGCCGCGAACCGGGCCTGGTGCAGGCCGCGGTCACCGTGGAGAGCACCCCGGACCCGGGCACGCAGCTGGCCACCGAGGTCGACGACACGATGTCGCCGGAGGCGCCGGAGCTGGCCCGCCGCGTCCTCGCGGAGGTGGTACGCAGCTACCCGGCCGGGTCGGCGACCGTGGAGACTCGGGTCTCGCTCACCTACACGCTGCCGCCGAACCGGCGGCAGCTCTCGCACGAGGACATGTGCCGGGAGGTGGCCGCCCGGTTGCCGAACCTGCACTCCGGGCTCTCGGCCGCCGGCGCCGGCGGCGTGCGCCCGATGATGCCGCGCTCGCTGGTCCGGGCCGTGCGCGCCGCGTACGACCCCGGCGTGGGCATCGAGCTGTCGCGTACTCCAGACCTGGACCTCACGTGGGAGAACGCCGGCCCGGTCTCGGCGCGGGAGAGCTGGGACTACTACCGGCACGACTCCGGCGTCTCGCGGACCTGGGGAATGGTCGAGGCCCCGCGCGGTGTCACCTTCGCCAACACGTTCGCCCGGCTGACCGATCCCGACCCGCAGCTGCTGCGCAAGCGGGTGTCGCTGATCTACCGGCCGTACTCGCCGGCCGAGTCGGCCAAGCTCGTCGAGTCCGACAAGCGCGACGCCCGGTTCAACGCGACGAAGAAGGCCCAGGCCACCGCCCGGGACCTGGCCGACCTCAACGCGGCCGAGCAGGCCGCGCAGGAGGAGGCCTCCGGGGCCGGCGTCGTGCGGTTCACGGTGCTGGTCACCGCCACCGTCTCCTCGGTCGAGCAGCTCGACGAGGCGACCCGGATCATCGACTCGCGCGCCGCCGAGGCCCGGCTCATGCTCCGCCCGATGTACGGGGCCCAGGCGGCGACCTTCGCCGCCACCCTGCCGACCGGGGTGGTGCTGCCCGTGCACGCCACCGTGCCGTTCTAGGAGGCGGCCCCGATGCCCCGTTCCGTCATCCCGATCCGACGTCCCAGCAGACTGGGTTACACCGGCCCCGGCGGTGGCTACATGTCGTGGGTCGAGTCGCCCACGGAATACCGCGGCACCACGGTGCAGGTGTGCGGCCTGTGGCCGTTCGGCACCGGCTCGTCCACCCCGACGATCGGCGCCCCGCTGGGCCGGCACCGCTACACCAACGCGACGGTGTGCTTCGACCCGATCTCCTGGTACGAACGCGCCAAGCTGATCAACAACCCGTCGGTGTGGATCCAGGCGGAGCCGGCAATGGGCAAGTCCACCAGCGTGCGGCGGATGCTGCTGAGCCTGGTCGCCCAGGGGGTGACCCCGCTGATCCTGGGCGACCTCAAACCCGACTACGCCGAGCTGGTCGCCGCGCTCGGCGGCCGGGTGCTGCGGGTGGGCCCCGGGCTGCACCGGATCAACCCGCTCGACATCGGCCCGTGGCAGCAGGTGCTGGCGCACGTGCGCGATCCCAAGGAGATCGAGCAGCTGCACGCGGAGATCGTCGACCGTCGGCTGAACGCCGCCCTGGTGCTGGCGACACTGACTCGGGGTGCGCCGCTCGCGTCGGACGAGATCACCGTCCTGGCGGCCGCGCTGCGCTTCCTGACCGAGCGGGAGAGCGCCGCCCAGCCGTTGCTGTCGGACGTGCTGCGGGTCATCGAGGAGGCGCCCATGCCGGTGCGGTGGGTGACGCTGTGGCACGACGACCACGACCTGGACCGCTACCGCCTGGAGACGGAGAACCTGCGGCGTACGCTGCGGGCGCTGATCCACGGGCCGCTCGGCTCGACCGTCGAGGGTCACACCACCGCCTCGATCGACCTGGACACCACCGCGCTCTGCGTGGACATCTCCGGCATCAGCGAGACCAACCAGATGCTGACCGCCGCCACCCTGGTCACCACGTGGGCCGCCGGCTTCGGTCAGGTCGAGGCCGCGCACCGGATGTCCGACCTGGGCCTGGCCCCGCCGCGGCGCTTCTTCCTGGTCCTGGACGAGATGTGGCGCGCGTTGCGGGTCGGGCACGGCATGGTCGACCGCATCGACGCGCTGACCCGGCTGAACCGCTCCAAGGGCACCGGCACCGCGTTCATCACCCACTCGCTGGGTGACCTGCAGGCGTTGCCGAACGAGGAGGACCGCGCCAAGGCGCGCGGCTTCGCCGACCGGTGCGCGGTGCTCATGATCGGCGCCTGCTCCGAGCAGGAGCTCGACGCCGTCGCCCGGGTACGGCCCCTCGCGCAGGCCGAACGCGCCGAGGTGCTGTCGTGGTCCGCGCCGCCGTCGTGGACGACCGGACCGGACGAGGAGGAGGTCCTGATCGGCCGGGGGAACTTCCTCATCAAGGTCGGGACCCGTCCCGGCATCCCGGTGCACCTGGAACCCACCGAGATCGAGAAGCAGTTGGGCAACACCGACTTCCGGTGGCGGCGCACATGAGCCGGGCGGTGGGACCGGGCGGAAGCAGTGACTCCTCGGGCCTGGTCGCCGGCGGGCTGGCCGGGCTCGCACTGGCGGCGGCCGGGGCGGTGTGGCTGCCGTTGCGGCTGACCGATCCGCCCGGCTACGACGGCGAGGGGCTGTTCAGCGCCGCCGCGGGGTTGATCTCCGGCACGATCACCTGGACCGTCGCGTGCACGCTGGTGGCGGTCGCCGAGGTGCTGGTGGTGACGGCACTGGGCGCGGGTGTGTCGCTGCTGGTCCGGGGACGCCGTCTCCGGGGCAGCCGGGTCGACCGGGCCGCGCGGCACATGGCCCGCCGCGGCGACCTGGCGCACCTGAGCCCCGACGGGGTCACCGCGTCCGCCAGGCGACTGCGGGCCAGTCTGGCCGACGCCGGGACCGTCGCCCCCGACGACGCCGGCGTCCTGATCGGACACGCCGTGGTGGGCGGGATGGAGCTGCGCCAGTCCTGGGAGGACATGGCGGTCGACATCTGGGGGCCGCGTACCGGCAAGACCACCGCCCGCGCGATCCCGGCCACCGTGTCCAACCCCGGGCCGACGCTGGTCACCAGCGTCAAGGGCGACATCATCGACGCCACCCGGGAGTTGCGCGCGACCCGAGGCGAGATCTGGGTGTTCGACCCGCAGCAGGTCTGGGGGCAGCCGCAGCAGTTGTGGTGGAACCCGCTCGGCGGGATCGCCACCATCACCGACGCGCGTCGGCTGGCCGAGCACTTCGCCTCGGCCGAGCGTGAACCCGGCATGCAGCGCGACGCGTTCTTCGACCCCAGCTCCGAGGAGCTGGTGGCCAACCTGCTGCTGGCGGCCGCGGTCGGCGGACGGTCCGTCCTCGACGTCTACCGCTGGGCGGTGAACCCGCGCGACGAGTCGCCGGCCGACATCCTGACCGGTGCGGGCTTCCAACTGCCGGCCGACTCGATCGTCGGTGTGATCAACATGCCGGAACAGACCCGGGGCGGCGTCTACGCCGGCGCCCAGAAGATGCTCATGTGCCTGACCGAGCCGAGTGTCACCGCATGGGTCAGTCCGCCGTCCTCACCGATGATCCGGCAGTTCCGCCCCGAGGACTTCGTCGCCACGTGCGACACCGTCTACCTGCTCAGCCAGGGCGGTCCGGGATCACCGGCACCACTGATCGCCGCGCTGACCGACGCGGTGCTGCGAGCGGGCGAGATGCGCGCCCGCACCTCGCCGGGCCGGCGCCTCGACCCGCCGCTGGTGTCGGTGCTCGACGAGGCGGCCAACATCTGCCGCATCCGGCAGCTGCCGGCCCTGTACTCCTACTACGGCTCGCACGGCCTCCCGATCATCACCGTGCTGCAGTCGTACGCCCAGGGCGTCGACGTGTGGGGCCGCGAGGGCATGCGCAAGCTGTGGTCGGCGGCGAACGTGCGCACCTACGGCGGTGGCGTCGCGGACCCCGAGTTCCTCGAGGAACTGTCCCGCCTCATCGGTGAGCACGACGTCATGACCCGATCCACGTCGAGCAGCGGTTCCGGCTTCGGCCAGCGGTCCGTGTCCCGGCAGACCCGCCGCCAGCGGGTGCTCGACGTCGCGGAGCTGCACGCGCTGCCCCGCGGCCGGATGGTGGTCTACAGCTCCGGTGCGCCGCCGGTGCTGGCCCGCACCGCGCCCTGGCAGACCGGCCCGTACGCCGATGCCGTCCGGGCCTCCATCGCCCGCTGGGATCCGGACCGCCGCAGGGACTGGAATCTCCAGGCCGACACCCCTCAACTGCAGTCGTTCGACAACTCGGTGCAGGAGCCGCGATGACCACGCCCACCGACCGGAGCGGTTCGGAGCGGGCCGTCGCCGAACTGTCCGCCCTGCTGGAGCAGCTGTCCGGCGCCATGCCGCCCGGCGACCCGCCGCCGGACCCGCAGGCGGCCACGGCTGCCACCCCGCAGCCGCAGCCGGCCGCCGACGAGGTGCCGGAGCCGGCGTTCCGCAACCTCGACGAGTTCATGCGCCTGTATCTGGCCGAGGTCGTCGAGCGCCGCGTCCTCAGCGGGCCCAAGAGCGGCATCCACTGGTGCGACCGGTGGTGGGCGCACCCCGAGGCGATCTCGCGCCTCTACGCGATGTGGCGCGAGTGGGAGAAGGCCCGCCTCGACGACACGATGAGCACGTGGTGGCTGCACCACCTCGATCCGCACCTGATGGCCATGACCACCGAGTACGGGCCGTTCGCCAAGTGCGAACCCGGCCGGCACAGCGAGCCCAGCACCCTGCCGACCCTCCCCGCTCCACGGGAGATCCTCGATCAGCTGCCCGAGGGCTGAGCGTCGGGCGGCCGAGTGATCGCCGCCGGCGCGGGGCGACGATGGTGCTTCTCGGCGGTGGTGTGCTCGCCGGGTCACCGGCACTGGCGTCCGCTGACCGGCAGCTCGTGGGCGGCGCGGTGATCCTGAGTCACCCGCCCGTCCGTCCCACCGGCGCGTATGGCTCAGCCGGAACCGGGCCCCTCAGGAGGACATCCTTCGGGGCCTGGTTCAGCGACGCTCACCCCAGTTGCATCTGCTCCCAGCCGCTCGACATGCATCGCTGCCAGCCAGAGCTCGATGAGCCGTTGTAGTACAGATCGATGCATGCATGACGCTGGGCCTCGGTCGCGGACGTTCCGGTCGAGAAGTGGTAGGAGTTCTGCCAGGTTCCTCGCTCACTCAGCGCTGAAGTGCAACTCTGCGTGTTCTTCGGTGACTGCCACTGGTTGGAGTTCGGCTTGTCCAACGAAACCCACGCCGTGACCTTGCAGCCGGTCGCGCCCGTTGCTGCCGGATCGATCAAAACGTCAGACGTCAGGTAGAACGCCTGCCCGCCTCCGGACGGTACGTACCAAAAGATGTTCATGCACAACCCGATCCGGTTGCCGTTCGCGTAACTGCCGGACAGCGCTCCACAGTAGGACTGCTCAGCTGCCTGGGCCGGAGCCCCTGACGTCGGCAGGATCACCGCTGAAGCAGCGAGTACGACCGCCGCGCGAAGGAGGAGTTTGCGCCACGCCAACGCTGTTCTGATTCCCCGCATTTGCTCTCCCAATGACCGGGTCGAATGAGACGCGAGCGTATCTGGAAAATGATCCACTCAACAGAAAGGCGATAATGAATTCATTCGCCCGCCACCTGGCCGCAATCCGGGCTGCACGAATTGCTCGTTGGCCCAAGGTGCCGGGCGATCAGGTCAGCCCGCTGCCCGACGCACGCGAGCCGCAACTGCTGCACCACAGGGCCGAGGCTGCTGTCCCCGGCAAGGGAGTGGGGCCTGTCGCCTCCCAGCGGGCGACTGAGGACGACCGCGAGAGCCTCAGCCGACGGCCGGGTGGAAAACCATCGCGTTGCCGTCCGACGGGTCGGCGGCGAGGCCGCCGTGGGCCGTGACGGCCACCGGCGCCACCCCGGGAGACACCGACCGGTCCAGGCCGGTGCGCGCGTCGAGGACGACGGCGGCCCCGTTCACCGTGCCGTAGACCGCGCCGTGCCACGCCGCGGTCATCCGCGGGGCGCGCCGACCGGTCGCGGGCAACTGCCACAGGTCGTCGCCGGTGGTGGAGTCCAGGGCGAACAGCGGCTCCGAGTTGCCGAGAGCGCAGACCGTGACCGCGGCCTCGTCGTAGGCGCAGCGCAGTCCCACCCGGTACTCGCCGGTCGTGCGGTTGACCAGGGCTCCGTCCTTCTTGACGAGCGCGTAGAAGCGCTTGCCGTCGTTCTGCCGACCCACCGCGACGACGAACGACGGACCGGCGGCGGCGAGTTCGGCGTCGGCGACGGAGAGCGCCGACCAGCGCTCGGCGCCGTCGAGCAGCGCGAGCCCGGTGACGGACCGGCGGTAGCGGGCGTCCGGAGCGGTGAGGCCGACGACGGTGTCCCCCAGCAGCGCCGAGGCGGCGAAGTCGTCGTCGCGCCACAGGGTGTTGCCGGTGCTGACGTCGACGACCACCGTCACCTGCTTGCCGATGCCGAGCACCACAGCGGTGCCGCGGCCGCCGACCACGCGTACCGGATCGGCGGCGACCAGGCTGAAGTCGCCCTCGGCCGGTTTGGCGTCCACGGTCACGGTCGTCGTCAGCCGGCCGTCGGTCGCGTCGATCACGAGCAGCTCGACGGCCTGCCGGGACGCGACGGTGCCGGAGGCGGGGATCTCCACCGCGTACGGCACCACCACGGTGGGCCGACCGGAGGGGTCGATCAGCACCGGTCGGTGCCCGGCCGCGGCCGGGTTGCGGGTGATCGGTGCCTGCTTCGGGGTGAGCACGGACAGCTGGCGTCCGCCGGCCACGTCCACCACCGTGGTCCGGGCGTCGCCGGCCACGAATGCGGTCGTCCCGCGCAGGAGGACGTCCCCGGGGCGGGCCTCGCCGAGAGCCGTGCCGGTGGGCCCGAACCGGGTCGGCGGGTCGAACGCCGGCGCCGACGGGGTGGCGGCGGGTGACGGTGCGGCAGCGGAGGCCGGCGCTGACGGCGGGTCGTCGTCCCCACATCCGGCGACCGCCGCCGCGAGCGCAACGATGACCGCCGCCGCCTGGAGCCGCGCTCGCACCACTGGATCCCCCGTTTCCGCGACCGTCCGGCCCCGTAGCGTAGCAACGGGCAGCGATCGGGCGGGCGACCGTCGGTGACCGGCGCGTGTCGCGGTGGACCAACCGGTCTGTTCTCAGTGGACAGCGCGATCTATGCTGCTCCCGGTACGCATCGTGAGCGGCATCGGCGTCTGCCCGCCGCTCGGGCGTGCCGATGCAGTCGTGCGTTCGGGGGAGGGCACTGCATGAGTTCGCCGTGCGTGGACGTCCGGGCCGCCGGAGCCGTCGCCGGTGTCGCCGTGCCCCCGGCCTCCCCCCGCTCGTCGCGCGCCTCGGCGCCCCGTGACTCACGAGTCCGTGACGATTCCGCTGCCGTCAGGATGTGCACATGGAGATGACAGACGTGACGAAGGTGTCGGATTCCTGGGGATGCATGCTCAGCACCCACCGCTACCGGTGGGACGAGCGGGAGGAACCGGTACGGCAGAACGTCACCTTCGCCGACCAGGCCGCCACGTCCCGGAGCACGCTGGCCGGTGCGGGTGAGGCCGAGCCGCCGCGCACCGTCGAGATCGCCAGCACCGAGGCGCTCGTGGCCGCGTCCCTGCTCCGGGAGCTGTCGGCCCGGCTCCGCCACGGCGTCACCACCGGGGCGGTGAGTCCGGACGCCGCGGAGCTGGCCGACGTGACCGACGATCTCGTCGGCCGGCTCTACGCGGCGACGGGCATGCGTGGCTGACGCCGTCGACCCGGCGTGACCGAGCGCCGGACGGTTCCGGCGTCCTGACCGCCGACCAGGTATCCGCAGCGACACCAGAAGAAGGCAGCAGAGATGACAGTGCCCTTGCCGCCGGCCCGGGCGGAGGCGCAGGCCCGGCCGTTGAACGTGCTCACGCTGTGCGACAAGTGGATCGGCGGCGGCCCGATCGCCGTCAACCGGGAGATCTCCGTGGCGCTCGCCGAGCTCGGGCACCGGGTGACCACCCGGGTGAGTGTGCCGTCGCCGTCGCATCCCCTGGTCGACGTCCAGGTGCTCGACCCGGTCCCGGGGGTGTCGGACACCCGGGCGCAACTGCTCCGGGCGGACGGGCTTCCGGCGGACGTCGACGTCATCATGGGCCACGGTCGGTTCTCCGGTGGAGCCGCCTCCTACCTGCGCGACAACTTCTATCCGCACGCGAAGGTGGTCCACTTCGTCCACGTGACGGCGGACGAGATGGACCGCGGCCGGGGTGAGCCGCTGGAGTCGAACCAGCACACCGAGACCGAGCGCGCCCTGGTGTCCCGGGCCGACCTGGTGGTCGGCGTGGGCCCGCTGCTGACCGCCGAGGGCCGCCGGCTGGCCCGGATGTGCGAGAAGCCGCCCCCGGTGGTGGAGATGACGCCCGGCGTGGTCCTGGAGACGCCGCCCCGGTACGACCCCGAGCAGACCCGGCTGAACCTGCTGGTGTTCACGCGCACTGACGACCGCCTCAAGGGAGCCGACATCGCCGCCGCCGCGGTGGGCGAACTGCACAACCGCGGCCTGGACGTACGGCTGACGATGCTGGGGGCGCACAAGTCCGACGTCGCGGAACAGGAACGCGTGCTGTCCGACATCGCCGGCTTCCCGGTGCGGGTGCGGGGCTACACCTCCGACCCGGGCGTCATGGCCGCCGAACTCCGGGGGGCGGACCTGGTGATCCACGCGGCCCGGCACGAGGACTTCGGCCTGGCCCCGCTGGAGGCCGCCGGCTACGGCGTGCCGGTCCTGGTCGGGAACCACACCGGGGTCGGGATGTTCCTCGGCGACCCGAACCGGGTGCCGGCGGCTCTGGGCGCACCGTCGGTGGTGAACACCAGGGGGCGCTCGGAGGCGACGCTGCCCACCGTGTGGGCCGACCACGCCGAGGCCGTCCTGAAGGATCTGCCGGAGACCCGGCGTCGGGCCACGGAGCTGCGCGAGCACCTCGGGCAGAACCACACCTGGCGGCACGCCGCCGAAGGGGTGGCGGAGCACATCCGGGCCCTGGCGCCACCCACGCGCGGCACCACCGCCGCGACGGCCGCGTTGCAGGCCGCGCACCAGCAGACCCGTCCCCCGGCCGCGCCGCCCCGCCGGCCGCAGGCCTGGCAGGAGGGCCTCCGGCCGCCGGGGCGCGGCCGGTGAGCGGGACCGCGAAGCCGTGGCTGCTGCTCGACATCGACGGGGTCCTCAACCCCACCGGCGACCATGCCGACCGTGGCTTCACCGCGCACCACCTGCACGGCTACCGGGTGCAGCTCAGCCGCGAGCACGGGCGGATGCTGAACGAGCTCGACCGTGAGGGACTGGTCGACCTGCGGTGGGCGACGACCTGGAACCACGCCGCGAACGCCTACGTCGCGCCCGCCGTCGGCCTGACCGGTCCGCTGCCCGTCCTGGTCATCGACCGGGCCCTGGCCGGTCCGGTGCCGTTCGGCGTCAACTGGAAGGCCGCGAGCGTGCTGGCCGAGGCCGACGGCGTGCCCTTCGCCTGGCTGGACGACTTCCTCACCGACGCCGACCGGCGGTGGGCCGAGGCGCGTGTCCTCGACAACGGGGTCCCCACGCTGCTCGTGCCGGTCGACCCGGCGGTCGGGTTGCTTCCCGACCACCTCGACCAGGTGCGCTCGTGGGCGCGGAGCACCAGCGGCCCCGGTGTCCTCACCGGTGGGGAGCTGCTGCGGCGTACCCCGCACCTGTCGGCGGACCCGGTGGCGCGGGAGCGGGCGGACTGGTTCGCGCGCACCTGCAACGCCCTGCCCGACCGGGCGGCCGGTCTCGACCGGCGGGACCTGACCGTCTCGCTGTGGGACCGCTGCGCGAGCGCGGTCACGGCCGAGCACGGCGGCGGGTCGGGGGTGCGTCCCACCGACGAGTTCGTCCGCCAGTCCTTCCGCCGGTTCCTCCGGGGCGACGGCGCGGCGGCGACGGTCTGGGCCGACCGGGCCGCCCTGCGCGCCGCCCGGCCCGAGCGCGGCGACGTCGCGCACGCCAAGGACTCGTACCGCCTCGTCCTCGGGGAGACACCCGACC
Source organism: Micromonospora sp. WMMA1996 (assembly GCF_002573675.1). Lineage (NCBI taxonomy): Bacteria > Bacillati > Actinomycetota > Actinomycetes > Micromonosporales > Micromonosporaceae > Micromonospora > Micromonospora sp. WMMA1996. The sequence goes on from NZ_PDHU01000001.1 coordinate 819,450, forward strand.
GCGACGCCGGCCCGCGGATCCAACTGCTCGTCGACTCCGCGGTGGCCGACCTCGGCATCAGCCCGGACATCCAACGCACCCACCGCTCGATCCAGCTGGGCCCGTCCGGCCCGCTGGTGCAGGTCTCCGTCCGCGCCGACCGCCGCGACACGTCCAGCGACCTGACCGTCGCCTTCGGTCACGACGGGCAGGCCGAGCGGGTCCCCTACGATCAGTTGCTACGCGACGGCCCGGACGCCCTGTACGAGCGGGTCACGCGGGTGAGCAGGTCCGTGGCGGAGCTGCACGAGCGACGGCCGGCCGCCGTCGCCTACCTGCCGAGGCCCGCCGCGCGCCGGCACCAGCAGCAGCCGTACCAGCCGACGACGGCGGCGGTCCGTCCGCCGACGTCACCACAGCCATCGAGGGGCAGACGATGACATCGGAGAGTCCGACGCACGAGGGCAAGGCCATCGACGAGGCGCGACAGGACTACGACGCTCTGCGCGCCGTCGGCGAGCTGTTCCCGGGCACCGCACTGGCGGAGAGCAGCCGGCAGCTCGGACGGGGTGGCGACTGGCCGGAGAACCTGCGCGACTCCCCGCTCGTCGTCGACGCCGGCTCGACCTGGGGCCCGGGCACCGTCCTCGCGGTGGCGGCCGCCGCGCGCGGCGTACCGCGGCTCGCCCTGGTGGTCGTGGGCGACGAGACGGCCGGATCGGCCGCACGCCGCCTCCTGGACCGCGTGGGCCGCCCCGAGGTCGGTGTCGCGTACCGGCCCGCCGAGGTGCCGTCGGCCGTGCGGTCCGCCTGCGGCGCCGACGGGCAGCCGATCCGCTGGGCGAGCCTCGGCGAGCCTCGTCACCTGGCGCAGGTGATCCAGCACGCTCCGGACCTCGCCGGCCGGTTGCGCGTCACGCAGTCGGCCGCCGGCAGCGAGCGGTCGGCGAGCGCCGATGCCGCGCGAACGGTGCTGGACGCGGCGCGGGAGGGACGGATCGCCGGGCTCGACCTGGTGGTCACCGGGCCGGGGGACGGCGAGCCGTCGGTCGACCACAGCCGCCGGCAGGCCATGGTGCTGGTCGAGGCGCTGGACGACACCGTGGACACGTCGGCCGCGGCTGCCGTGCTCGGCGGCTCCGTCGTCCTGAGCGCCGCCGTGATGCTGCCCTTCGTCGACGTGGAGCAGGCCGGCACGGCGGTCGACGGCGAGGGCGTCTTCCGGCGCGGCCACGACGGGGTGCCCCTGTGGTGGGGGACGATCGAGGACCATGACCCGCTGGTCCGCTGGCTCAGCCGGGTCATCGAGCCGTCGCGGCCGGACCGGGGGGCGTGACCCGGGTGTCGGCCACCGAGGAGTTCACCGGGCTCGAGGCGATCTACGAGGCGTACGGGCTGGAGACTGCGAGCGACCGCGCCGCGGTCGCGGAGGCGTACGACGTCTTCCGTGAGCACCACGGGCCCTATGTCACCTCCATCGCCGCGGAGATGCTGGACGACCTGCGGGCCTCCGTCGACGCCGACCCGAACGAGCGGATCGTCTTCGTCGGACGGGACGGGTTCAGCCTCGGCGTGGCCGTCCGCGCGATGGACCCCGACTTCTTCGACGCGCACTGTCACAACGTGGTGCTCTCCCGGGCGCTCGCCGAGGCCGCCGTGCAGGACAAGGAGCGCAACAGCGGGGCCGAGTATCCCCAGCTCCAGCCCTACCGGGAGATCTCCGGGTCGGTCGACGACCGGGACATCGACGGCGCCTACCAGCGGCTCACCCGCTACCTGCGGGGCAACGGGATCCCGGTGGGCAGGGAAGGCAGCCGCATCACCTTCGTCGACAGTTGCCTGAAGGGCACCATCCAGGAACTGTGCGCCGCGATCTATCCCAAGAGCGAGTTCACCGGCCGCTACATGTTCTACTACGGCATCGAGGGCGATCCGCATCCCGGGAGCAAGAAGGGCTATGCCCTGCACCGCGAGGGCGCCCTCGGCGGGGGCCTGAAGACGCTGCCGGACGATCCGGATCTGACCTTCGGCAGCATTCCGGCTATCCGCGTCATCGAGAACGCGTTGCAGGGCCCGTTGAGCAGTCCGAAGAGGATCCGGGACGACGCGCCGGACCAGACCCGGTTGATCGACACCCCGGACCGGACGTGGGGCTGCAATCCCGTGCTGATCGCCGAGCCCTACCGCGATCCCGCCGTGCGCGAGGCCAGCAAGGTGGCCGCGTTGCTCGCCGTGCACGACAGCGCGGTCGACGTACGCGACGGCGCCCCGCTCGACACCGCGACGGTGCGCGAGCAGTTCACCGCGCAGGTGCGTTCCTGGATCAACCGCGGTACCGACGTGGACCCGCGGTTGAACCGCATCCTGGACAGTTTCGTCCACCGGGACGACCACCGCCTCGTTCGCCGCCTGGACGATCTCATGCACGAGGCGCGCCTTCCCGAGGACACCAGATCCCAGTTCTGGACGACGTTCGACAAGGTGTCCTCGCTCGACGACAAGAAGGACTTCATCGAGCGGTTCCGGAACGCGACGCAGCAGGCCCCGGACGGCGCGGGCACGCCGCGTGGGGAGGTCGACGCCTCGCACCGCCGGGCCGAGGACGGTCAGCCGTGGCTGCGGGGCATCACGCCCGCGGCCGGTGGCGCGGTGGCCCGGCCGCCTGCCCAGCGGACGCCCGGCGGCGCTCCTCCGCGGGCCCCCGCCGGCGCGTCGCACCCCGGGCGTCCGCGGCGACCTGACGCGCCGAGTCGCTGACCCACCGGCCAGAAGGGGATTTCAGCCCATGCCGACCGAATCCGGCCTCGAAGCCGCGTACCCCCGGCTGTTCGCCCCGCAGCGATGGGAGTGGGGCGGGCTCGACGCCCAGTTCAGCACCGGAGCGCCACCGGACGAGCTGGTCACCAACGTGCACCTCGTGGGGTTCAGCGGCGACCAGGTCATCCTGTGCCGCGACGACCGCGACGTGTGGTTCCTGCCCGGAGGCACGCGCGAGCCCGGTGAGAGCGTCGAGGACTGCGCCCGGCGGGAGCTGCTGGAGGAGGCGGGCGCGGTGCTCACCGGCCCGCTGACCGTGGTCGGCGCGCACCACTGCGTCACCGACCGCCCGCTGCCGTACCGGCCGCACCAGCCGCATCCGGAGAAGGCCTGGCTGTGGTGTGCCGCCGACGCCGCGATCGTCCAGGCGCCGACGATGCCGGCGGACGCGGAACAGATCGTCGAGGTCCGGGCGGTGCCGGTCGCCGAGGCCGCCGTGCTTCTGCTCACTGATCAGCCCTGGCTCCCCGACCTGCTCATGCTGGCCGTGCGGACACGCGGGCGGGGATGATCGCGCCTGCCTCGCCGGTCAGACCGACTCCAGCTCGCGATCCTCGGTCGGCGAGGGAGCTGCGGCCCGTCCGGCCCGGTTGTCGACCCTGGTCATGACGGCCCGGGCATACAGCGCGATGCCGGCCAGCATGCTGGCCACGGCGATCGGCACTCCGAGCAGGGGCCGCACGTACATCGCCAGGAACCAGGACCTGACGTCGATGTCGGACAGGATGAAGACCAGCGGAACGATCCCCTGGGGGATGAGCAGGATCGAGCCGAGGGCCCAGCTCAGTCCCTCGACCGTCCCGCCCGTCCTGGCCACGGCGCCGTCGGCGGCCCGGACCACGGTGGGCCGACCGGTGCGCATGGTGTGCAGCAGGTCGGGTCCGTCCTCGGTGAGCTTCCGGATCGCCAGGCCGCCCAGCACCCAGGCGACGGCGACGCCGGTCAGCACGCCGACCGGCAGCCCGGCCCAGCTCACCCACGGCTGGTCCAGGCGCGTGCCGAGGTAGACCACGGCGAGCGCGGGCGCCGGCGGCACCAGCCCGATCCAGAACAGCACGTTGGACCGGCCGGTGGTGTCTGCGCGCTCCAGCGGGTTGCTCGGCCGCTTGTGCGCGTCGGGGCCGGGGACCAGGCCGTGCACCGACGAGTGGACGATCAGGCCGGCGCCGCCGCCGAGCAGGGCGGGCACCGCCGCGGCGACCCACGGCCACGTCCACGTGGAGCCGCTCCACCAGGTGAGGGTGATGCTCAGGACGATCGCCGGCGGCGTGAAGACGATCAGGTACGCCCACTGCCGGCCGCGCACGTCGGCGCGCTGGGAGCCGATCGTCAGGGTCTGCCAGAGCGCGGTGCCGTCCTGGCTGTAGAGGTTGCAGGCCGAGGTGATCGCGAAGAGCGCGAGCGCCGGGCCGGCCCAGGGCAGCAGGAGACGGGCGTCGAAGGTCAGCGGCAGCAGCGCGGTGCCCAGCGCCCAGACGATCGGCACCACCGCCGTGGTGGTCCGCAACGGATCGCGCCACCAGGTGCGCAGCTCCTTGCGGACGACCGCGCCGGTCGTGCCGCCGAGCGGGCCGCCGCTCACCGGGGGGCGGTCGGCGCTGCCCCGGATGGTGGCCCGGGCCCGGCGCGGAGTGCCCAGCTCGACCGACCAGACGAGCAGCAGCAGGACGCAGAGCGCGGCCAGCCCGGCCGGCGCGGCGATCGCGAGCGGCCAGTCCCCCCGGCCGGCGGCGTCCACCGCCACCACGCCCCAGCTCGACGGGATCGACCGCAGTGCGACGGTGGTCGGGTGGGAGAACCCGGTCTCGAGGATGTCGGAGTACATGACGGCCACGACGATCATCCAGCCGGACTGGGTGAGCACGAGCATCGCCGCGAACAGCACGCCGGTGACCGCGGCGCCCGCCCGGGACGCCGCGACGACGCCGAACAGCGCGTAGGCCACCCGGGACAGCAGCACCACGAAGACCAGTTGCAGCGCCGCGACCGGCACCGCCAGCAGCGCCGGGGCGAGCCCCTGCCGGGCGCCGTACGTGATCAGGCCGACGAAGCCCAGCGCGGTGACCGCCGTGGTGATCCCGACGAAGGCCGCGCCGAGAAGCCCCAGCGCGAGCCGGCGGCGCGGCACCGGCAGCAGCGTGAAGTGGTCGGCGCGCAGCACCGCCGAGCCGCCGAACAGCGGGCCGGCCAGCCAGCCGAGCGTCCACATCAGGAACACGCCCGCGAGCAGGTCGCCGAGCACCACGGGGTTGGGCAGCTCGACCAGGGAGAGCCAGATGGTGGCGGCCGCGAACAGCAGACCGAGAACCGCGCCGACCAGCATCCACGCGGCCCGGCCACCGGTCATCGAGTTCTTGACGACCGTCAGCTTCATCCGGATCAGGACGCCAGCCACGACAGCCCTCTCCGCCCCTGCTCGTCGCCGCCGACCAGCCGGACGAACGTCTGCTCCAGCGTGCCGCCGCCGCGGACCTCGGCGAGCGGACCGGCCGCCACGACCCGCCCCCCGGCCATCACGGCCACGGTGTCGCACAGCTGCTCGACCAGCGGCATCACGTGGCTGGACAGCACCACCGAGCCGCCACTCGCCACGAAACCGGTCAGGATCGCCTTGAGGGCCGCCGCGGACACCGGGTCGACCGCCTCGAACGGCTCGTCCAGCACGAGCAGCCGGGGCCCGTGCAACAGCGCGGTCGCCAGCCCGATCTTCTTGCGCATGCCGGTCGAGTAGTCGACCACCAGGGTGCGCTCGGCCGCGCCGAGCTCCATCACGTCGAGCAGCTCCTGCACCCGGCCGGCCAGCACGCCGGCCTCGATGCCGCGCAACTGCCCGATGTACGTCAGCAGTTCGCGTCCGGTCAGCCGCTCCGGCATGGACAGCCCGTCGGGCAGCACGCCGATCAGCGCCTTGGCCTCGACCGGGTCGGACCACACGTCCACGCCGAACACCTGCGAGGCGCCCTCGTCCGGGCGTAGCAGCCCGACCGCCATGGACAACGAGGTCGTCTTGCCCGCGCCGTTGGGGCCGACCAGCCCGAAGAAGGAACCCTGCGGCACCACGAGATCGACGTGGTCGACGGCTGTGTTCGCGCCGAACGTCTTGTGCAGGCCGGACAGTCGCAGTGCCGCGGGCGGGCCGCCCGCGTCGGGATCGTCCGCTGCGGCGGGCCGGGTGGTCGCTGACTCCATGGTTCCCCTCGACGTCGCTGGGTGGCGCCGGGCCTGGTCTGCCCCGACCTGCGCTGCCTGCGCATGCGCCGACGAAGAGGGTTGGTCCACCGCGCTCACCCGGCGGAGAGGGCGTGCGGGCTGAGTCTAGCGACCGGGGACGCCGGGAGTGGCCCGCCGACGCCTCAGGACGGCCCGGATCCGACGCCCCGCACCGCCTCGACGACGGACTGGGCGACCTCGTCGGGCCGGGACACCGCCATCGCGTGGGAGGCGCCGGCGACCTCCCGGACCCCACGGGCGCCGGCCCGCTCGGCCATGAAGCGGTGCGCGGCGACCGGGATGTTCCGGTCGGCGTCACCGAAGACGAACCACGTGGGCAGCGACCGCCACGGTGGGGTGGTCGCCGCGAGTCCGTCGCCGAGCGCCTGCTCGGTCACCGGCCGCTGCGTCCGCGCCATCAGGGCCGCGAGGTCGTCGGACACGTCGGCGGCGAACTGCGCGTGGAAGGCGTCCTGCCGGATCGCCGTCTCCTTGCCGCCGGTCGCGACCGGGTAGGAGACCAGCGTGTCGGCCAGCGTGCTGCCGGGGAACTGCCCGGACAGCGCCAGCGCCGACTCGCCGGTGTCCGGGCAGAACGCGTTGACGTAGACCAGGGCACGCACCGAGGACTCCCCCGCCGCCGCCTCCGTGATCACCATGCCGCCGTACGAGTGACCGACGAGGATCACCGGGCCGCCGATCCCGCGCACCACGTCCCGCACGTACGCGGCGTCGCCGGCCACGCCGCGCAGCGGGTTGGCGGCGGCCACGACGGACCGGTCGGCACCGAGCCGTTCGATCACGCCGTTCCAGCTGGCCGACTCGGCGAACGCGCCGTGTACGAGGACGAGGGTCAGTTCCTGATCTGGCACGACATCCGCTCCTTGGCTTCGGCGGAGCCGTGTGCGTCCGCTCGCCCTGTACCGGGCCGGCTGCTTACCCACCGTGCGACGGTGAAACGTCCGTCTTCCGCCGGCGGTGCGGACCGACCACCCGGCACCGGCCTGCGAGGCCTCCGTCGGGCGGGATGCCTATGCTCGTCGGGTGGAGCACAGCGAGCAGGCCGTGCTGGCCGGAATGCTGCAGTCGGCCGAGGACTTCGCCCCGGTCGAGGCCGTCGAGGCCGTCACCGGCGTGCTCGCCACCGCGTTGGACGCGCTCGCCGTCTCGCTGCTGGTCGCCGACCTCAGCGGACGGGCGCTGGTCCGGCTGACCCACCACCCGGCGGCCGACGGGCCGGACCGGCGTCACGGCCAGGAGGCCGCCGAGATCCTGCCGTTCGACGGCGGGCCCTACGAGCAGGCCCTGCGCCATCAGACCAGCAAGGTGCTCCCGGCTGACGGACGATGGACGGTGCTCGCTCCGGTCACCGAACGCGGTGAGGCCATGGGGCTCCTGGAGATCGATCTGCCCGCCGAGCCGGATGCCTCAGTGGTCGCCCAGATCGCCCGGGCCGCGCACGCGCTGGCGTTCGTGGTGATCGCCAACCGCCGACACACGGACCTGTTCGAGTGGGGGCAGCGCAGCATCCCGTTCACGCTCTCCGCCGAGATCCAACGCCGCCTGCTGCCCGCCTCCTTCACCTGCGAATCCGGTGCGTTCACCCTCTCCGGCTGGCTGGAGCCCGCCGCGAGCGTCGGCGGGGACACCTTCGACTACAGCCTGGCCCGGGACCTGCTGCACTTCAGCGTCACCGACGCCATGGGCCACGGCGTGGCCAGCGCGCTGACCGCCACCCTCGGCGTCGGCAGCCTGCGCAACACCCGACGCCGGGGTCACACCCTGGTCGTGCAGGCCGAGGAGGCGAACCGGGCCGTCGCTGAGCACGCCAACGTACGTGGGGCCTACGTGACCGCCGTGCTCGGCCGGGTCGACCTGGGCACCGGACGCTGCGAGCTGCTCAACGCCGGGCACATCCCGCCGCTACTGGTCCGCGACGGCCGGGTGACCGAGGTGGATCTCCCGGCCAACTTCCCGCTGGGCATGTTCCCCGAGGAGCCCTGCCGCGCCGGCGAGATCACCCTCCGACCCGGCGACCGGCTGGTCGTCGTCACCGACGGCATGCGCGAACGCAACGCGGCCGACCTCGACCTGTCCGCCGCCCTGCTCGGCATCACCGGCCTGCATCCCCGCGAGGCGGTGCGTGCCCTGTCCGACGCGCTGCTGGCCGCGACCGGGCCGACGCTGGCCGACGACGCCACCCTGCTCGTCATCGACTGGTACGGCACGCACGAGCGGCGACGCAGCATCGGCGGCGCGGACACCGCACGCGCGAGCACCGGACAGCGGTGACGGCGTCACGAGACCACCGGCGACGCCTCCTCGGCGTCCCGCACGGTGTCGAAGACGCCGATGACCCGGTCGACCGAGGTGACCGACAGCACCCGCCGGACCGATCCGCCGACGCCGGCCAGCGCGAGCCAGCCGTCCCGCGCTCGCAGGTCCTTGTGCGCGACCACGAGCGCGCCCAGGCCGCTGGAGTCCATGAAACCCACGCCGGCCAGATCGACCACGACCGCCCGGGCGCCGCCCCGCACGACCTCGTCCAACCGGTCACGCAACCGCGACGTGGTGCTCATGTCCAGGTCACCGGCGACCTCGATCACGGTGCCGACACTTCCCTGCCGGGTCGACAGCACCAGGTCCATCCGACCTCCCTCCCGCGACATGCCGCGTGGTTCCGCCACTGCGCGTACCGGTCCACGGTGCCAGAATCCGAGCCCTCCCGCTCAGTGACGGGCCGGCCCCGGGTCCGAGCCGATCGGGCCGCGGCCGTGCGCGACGGCGTGAGCGCGTCGGTGGCGGGCCGGCCCGGCTGAGCGTGCGTCGCAGCGGGGCACCGCTGCGGTGCGCCGGGTGGGAGGATCTGTCCATGCGACGGAGATCCCTGCTCATCGGCGCGGCGGCGGGCGTCGCCGCGCCCGTAGTGGCCTCCGGCGCGGCGGCGGCGGCACCCGGCGTCGGCACCGACCCGCCGCGCCCCCGGCCGCGCACCTGGACGCCGGCCAACAAGGCCGACGGCCTCACCACCCTGCCGACGGCCACCCGTCAGGTCGTGATCGTGACGGCGGCGAGCTGGAGCACGAGCTACGCCACGCTGGAGACGTTCACGAGGACCGACGGTCGCTGGGTCCCGGTCTCCACGGCGCTGTCCGCGCGGATCGGTTCCCAGTTCTTCAGCGACCACCACGTCGAGGGGGTGCCGACCACGCCGACGGGCGTCTACTCGTTCGGTCCGACGATCTACGGCATCGCCGCGAACCCGGGTGTCAAGCACCCCTACCACCGGATCGTCACCGACGACTGGTGGAACGAGAACCCGAACTCGGCCGGCTACAACACCTTCCAGCACACGGCCACCAGCCCTGGCGGGCTGAGCGAGGCGCTGTGGAAGGAGAAGCCGGCCTACACGCACTTCGCGGTGATCACCTACAACATGCCGCCGAACGTGCCGAAGCCGGTGCCGAACGCGGGCAGCGGCATCTTCCTGCACGAGTTCAGCCGGACGCCGTCGGGGCCCACCGCCGGCTGCGTCAGCCTGTCCCACGCCGACCTGGTCGGCGTGCTCCGCTGGCTCGACCCGGCGGCCCAGCCGCGCATCGTGCTGTCCCCGTTGGACAGCCTCGGCCGCTACTGACGCGCCGGCCGGGCGCGCCCGGGCCCGGCGCGAAGTGTCGATCTCCGCGCCGGGCCGGGGGCCGGGTCAGCTGGCCGTGCAGCTGGCCGTCGCACCGGGGCCGGTGCCGGTGCCCTGGAAGCCGAAGTTGGTCGTCTGGCCGGCGCCGACGCGCCCGTTGTAGCTCACGTTGGTGAACCGGACGGTCCCGCTGGTGCCGCTGGCCTGCGCGTTCCAGGCGCCGGTGATCGCGGCGCCGCCGGGCAGCGTGATGGTCACGGTCCAGCCGTTGATGGCCGCGGAGCCGGCGGTGACGTTCACGCTCGCGGTGAAGCCACCGGCCCACTGGTTGAGCGACACCGACGCCGAGCAGCCGTTGCCCGTCGGCGGCGTCGTGGTGGGCGGGGTGGTCGTCGGCGGGGTGGTGGTCGGCGGAGTCGTCGTCGGCGGCGTCGTGGTCGGCGGGGTGGTCGTCGGCGGCGCGGTGGTGGGCGGGTTGGGCGCGCCGTTGGCCAGGCTGTAGGCCAGGTCCGGCTGGAACGAGCCGGCCGCGTAGCGGCAGCCGTCCGCCTCACCCGGCGGCTTCACCCAGAGGTACGCGTCGATGTTGCTGTCACCGGTGTTCGTCGTCGGGTACTGCCCGATCCGCCGGTCGGTGTTGTCGTCGGCGCACCAGTCCCCGCTGGCGCCGCCGTTGCGGCTGGTGTCGATGACCTGGCGCTTGCCGGAGATGCCCATGCCGTTGAGGGCGGAGATGACCGCCCGGCCGAAGTTCGCCTCGCTGGAGGTGGGGTTGAAGTTCGACACGTTGGTGAAGAAGCCGTCGGCGTACTGCACGCCGGCGGCGCGGAGCCGGTTGGCCGTGTCACTCGCGCTGTTCCAGGTGGAGTGGCCGCCGTCGAGGTAGACCTTGGCGTTGGGGTTGGCCGACTTGATGGCCTGCGTGGCCGTGGTGAGCGCCTGGTTGCGCGCGTTCAGCTCGGCGCCGCTCAGGCAGGTCTGGAGGGCGAGCGAGTCGGTCTCCAGGATGATCAGGACGGTCTGGTTACCGAGTCCTCGGGCGAAGTTGGACACCCAGGTCTGGTACTGGTTGAGGTCCGGGGCCCCGCCGGCGCTGGCCCCGCCGCAGTCCCGGTTGGTGATCTCGTAGACCGAGAGCACCGGGATCTGCTGCGCCGCGTTGGCGGCGCCGACGAACCCGGAGACCTCGGACTGCACCGTCGACGGGTTGAAGTTGGCGAACCAGCGGGCCTGCGGCTGGCTCGCGATCTTGTCGCGGATGACGGCGGCACGCGAGTCGCCGGGGTTGGCCGCGACCCAGCGGACGACGGCCGAACTCGGATCGCGGTAGAGCGTGCCGGAGACCGTGCCGGCGGACGCGCCGCCGACGGCGAAGGCGACGCCGGCCGCGGCGGTGACCGCGACGGCCGCCACGCTGACCGCCGCCGACCGGCGGCGCCGGGGGGAGAGGATAGCCACGACGTGTTTCCTCCTGATCACATAGATGTGTCTGTCTTCATGGGAGCGTTCCCAAGACGGTAGCGGAGGCGTGGGCCGCTGCCAATATGCAAAGTTGTCACTGCGTCGGCGACCGGGCCGCCGACGGCGGGCGCGTCAGAGCTGGATGACGTGACCCACCCGGGGCGGCGTACGGCCCGTGAGGACGTCGAGCCACGCGTCCCGCAGCGCCTCGGGGCCGTGGCCGACCCGCACGTCGAGCCACCCGCTCACCACCCGCGAGAACCGCTGCCAGGCGTCGGCGAACCGGTGGTCGAGGCCGTCACGGCCCCAGTCCCGGCCGCGCTTGCGCATCTGCACCGGCGCGAAGAAGACCTCCTCGGCGGCGTCGGCGTTCGGCGTCTGCCGGGTCAGACCGACCGCGATGTCCCGGACGAGCCGGTCGCCGAGGTGAGCGCGCAGGGCAGCCCGGTGTGCGGGTGCGCCGGACAGGTCGAGGTAGACCGTGGGGACGGCGTCGAGCGCCGCGACGTCGCCGTAGGGCAGGACCTCGTCGTAGCAGCCCAGCGACCGGGTGAACCCGAGGTTGTCCGGCGAGGTGAGCCCGACCAGGCGTGGGCCGCGGCCGTGCAGCTCGAACGCGGCGGCGTACGCGGTCTTGCTCGACGCCGACGACAGCACCAGCGACCGTGCTCCGTACCAGTCGTTGTCGACGACCTGATCGGCGAGCATGAAGGAGGTGAAGAACAGCGGCCGGAACAGGATCAGCAGGTCCTCCTGCTCGGGCCGGTAGGCGGGGTCGCCGATGGTCGACCGGTAGGCGTTGTACGGCGAGGGCAGGTCGGCCCGGTGCGGGCTGGCGTCGCGGAAGCCCGAAGCGTCCACCCGCTCCGGGCGTACCACCAGGTGGCCGGCGGGCGGGAGGTAGCCGTAGACGCGCTGACCCGGCTCGACGCCGGCCACGGCGGACGCGGCCACCTCGGCGAAGCCCCACAGTGGCGGGAGCCCCCATTGCCGGTCGAGCCCGCGCCGCTCGGGCGGGAAGAACTCCCAGTACCGCATCGACTCGCCGAGCACCGCGTAGGTCACGTTGTTGGCGGTGAGCCCGACGCGGTCCACGCGCAGCAACGCCTCCCCGTCGACGAGGGCCGGCACCGGACCGTCGGCGAGCGTGGTACGGGCGCGGTCGTCACGGGCCACGGCGAACGTCCACGACTCAGCCATGGTCCGACGGTAGGCAGCCGCGAGACCGGAGACAAGTGCACTGCGAGTGCAAAATCCGGTGGGCCCGCACCTGAGCGCGTCTGAACTACCCTCGCCGGCGTGGACACCACGGAGATCGATGCCCCCGTCGTCGGCGTCACCGTCTATCCGGACCGCGCCCGGGTCACCCGTCGCGGCAGCATCCGGCTGACCGCCGGCGAACACCGGGTACGCGTCGCCCCCCTCCCCCTCGGCCTGCGCCGCGACTCGATCCGGGTCGGCGGGCGGGGCGCGGCCACCGTGCTCGGCGTCGACGTCAGCGCCTGGCGGCAGCCCCGCAGCACCGACGCCCAGGTGGTCGGCCTGGAGCGGCGGCGGCGCGAGCTGGCCGACGAGCTGGTCGAGATCGAGGACGCCGACGGCATCGAGGACCAGCGCGGGGACTTCCTCACCCGGCTGGCCGAGCGCGCCGGCGGGACGTACGCCCGCGCGCTGGCCGCCGGCGACCTGACGCCGGCCGACGTCGCGGCCTTCACCGACTCGGTGGCCGGTCAGCTCGCCGAGTCACGCCGCCGGCGGCGCGGCCTGGCCCGACGACGCGACGAGCTGGCGGAGGAGATGGCGGCGGTCGAGCGCGACCTCGACGCGGCGCACGGCAAGCGCGCCCCGGACCGGTTGGCCGCCGACGTGACCGTCGCGGTGGAGGCCGACGACGCGGAGGTGGAGCTGGAGCTGACCTACCTGGTGGACGGCGCCCGCTGGCAGTCCTCCTACGACCTGCGGCTCGTCGACGACACAGTGACCGTCACCTGGTTCGGGCTGGTCAGCCAGAGCACCGGGGAGGACTGGCCGGAGTGCGAGCTGGCGCTCTCGACCGCGCGGCCGGCGGCGACCGTCGGCGTACCCGAGCTGTCGCCCTGGTATCTCGACCGGTTCCGGCCCGCGACACCCCGGGCCGCGGCGGCGCCCATGCCGGTCGGGATGCCGCCGCCGGCGCCGGGAGCGGCGCCGGCCGGTGGCGGCGGGGCGGCCCGGTCCGCGGCCCCCCGCCCGCGGATGCGGGAGAGCGTCGCCGAGGTCGAGCAGGGTGTCAGCGCGGCCACCTACCGCCCGGCCCGGGCGGTGGCGGTGCCGGCGGACGGCAGCGAGCACCGGGCCACCATCGCCGTGCTGGAGCTGCCGGCCCGGCTGGACCACGTGACCGTTCCGGTGCGCGCCGCCGAGGCGCACCTGCGGGCGACGGTACGCAACACGTCGGACCACACGCTGCTCCCCGGCGCGGCGGCGGTGTTCCACGGGGCGGACTTCGTGGCGGCCACCCGACTGCCGACCTGGGCGCCGGGCGAGGAGACGGAGCTGGCGCTGGGGGTGGACGACCGGCTGCGGGTGGAGCGGAAGCTGCACCGGCGGTCGGAGACCAGGGCCGCGCTGGGGTCGACGCGGCGGCGGGAGGTGGACTACCGGATCACCGTCGCCAACCACACGCCCCGGCCGGCGACGGTGGAGGTACGGGACCAGGTGCCGGTGTCCCGCGACGAGGCGGTGGTGGTCCGGGAGACGACGGTGACGCCGTCGCCGGCCGAGCGGACCGAGTTGGGGGAACTGATCTGGCGGTTGTCGCTCGCGCCGGGTGAGAGCGGCGAGATCGCCCTGGGCTTCCGGGTGGAGCTGGCCAAGGGGGTCGAGCTGACCGGCTGGCGGGAGTAGACGTTAGGAGGGGGCCCTTCTTATGCAGAATGCGTTAAGAAGGGCCCCTTCCTTACACCTCAGACGCGGCGGCGGCCGTAGGCCCCCGCCGCGATGGCGACACCGATCGCGGCGAAGACGACCTGGAGCGCCAGCTCGATCCAGTCGATGCCGGCGGTGTCGTCGACGTTGAACGCGCCGGCGACGAACGTGCCCAGGATCGCGGCGACCACACCGATGAGCAGGGTGAGCCAGATCGGGATGTTCTGCTTGCCCGGCACCACCAGGCGGCCGAGCGCGCCGATGACGAGGCCGATGACGATCGCGGTGAAGAAACCCGTGACTTCCACGAGAGCCGTCCTTTTCCCTCGGATGTGTTGGCACCAAGGTGGTTGCCCCGATCAACCACCGCACGAAACGCGAGAGCCGATTCTTCACGGAACTGTCATGGGCGGCGGGTCGGCGCGGACCTCAGCCCCAGAGCATCTGCGCGACGACCAGCGCGCCGACCACGTCCGGGCCGCGTACCACCTGCCGCACCAGATCGACCGGGATCATCCCGAAAGGGGTGTCGGCCGCGGCGCCGCCGTACGTCATGGGTGGTCGGGTGCCCGCCCGGTAGGCCGCCGCCACGGTGCCGAGCACGAGCACCCCGTCGATGACGCCGACGCCGGACCGCACCGCCGGCAGCGTCGCCGCGTACCAGACCACCACGGCGACGGCCGGCACCACGAGATGGGCCAGGGTCACCAGGGTGTCGCCGCCGCCCAGCGCACGCCGCAGCCCGGCGGACCGGTTGACGGCACGCAGCCCGCCGGTCAGCCGGCCGGCCGCCAGGAACCCGAGGACCACCTGCGCCGGGCCGGCCGACGCCGGCAGCGCCACCGCGACCGCGTACGTCGTCAGCAGCAGCGCCGCCCACACCACGAGCGCGCTGGGATGGCGTACCGGACGCCACAGCTCGACCTGCACGAGCACGCCGACACCGGCCGAGGGGACGGAGACGGCGGCTCGCCACCCGGCCGATCGACCGCCAGCGGCGGCTCTCCACCAGGTCGGTGAGGATCGAGGGGTCGAGCATCACCGTGGCGCCCGCCGCCGCGCCCGCCGCCTGCGCACCCGTGGCGAGCGAGGCGCGGTCCACGAACGGCAGCGCCCGGTACGCCAGGACCACCGCCGTCACGGTCGGCGGCCACGCCACCAGCGCGACCACCCCGATGACGGAGCCGGCCGGCGGCGGTACGGACCGACCGGCCAGGTGACCCGCGACCACCATCGCCGCCACCGCCGCGCCGACGCCGAACAGCGCCCGGTCGAGGACCCGGACCCACCCCGAGGTACGCGGGCTGGCCTGGGCGACGACGGCCAGGGCCACGGCCGCGGTCGCGCAGGCGGCGCCGGCCGTCGCCGAACCGGCGAGCCGGTGCGCCCCGCCGCCACCGGTCGCCGCCGCCGAGGCCAGCCCGAGCAGGCCGCCACCGGCGAACGCCGCGACGAGAAGCCCGACGAATCGGGGCAGCAGCCACGCCCGGCGGTCGACCGGCGAGCTGACCACCCAGGACTGCGCTGCCGGCGCCACCACCAGCGGACCCACCGCCCGCAGGCCCCGCCAGGCCAGCCCGACGACGGTCAGCGCGGCGGCGACGCCGATCCAGTACCGGTCCCCCGGATCACCCTGGCGTCCCGACGGCGAGCCGAGGTAGTCGCGGACCCCGTCGAACAGCGCCCAGCCGTACATGCCGCAGAAGAGCACGAGGACGTACGTGTCGGTGAACAGGTCACCGAGCGAGGCCTCCCGGTGGCGCCGCCGGGTGCGCCGCAGCCAGCTCCGCAGCCGGCGGGCGTCGGGCCGGTCACCAACCCGGATCCGCAGCTCGGTGGTCACGCACCGACGCCGATCTCGAGCCGGTCGTCCGCGACCGTCGCGGCCAGTTCGGCGTCGTGCGTCGCCATCAGCACGGCCGTGCCCTCGGCCTTCTCGCGCAACAGCCGATCGGCCAGCCACTCCCGGCCCCGGGCGTCGAGGCGCTGCTCCGGTTCGTCCAGCACGAGCAGGCGGCGGGGGCGCACGAAGCACGAGGCCAACGCCAGCCGGCGGCGCTGCCCGCTGGACAGCGTCGACGGGAGCTGGTCGCGGGCCCGGTCCAGCCCCAGCTCCGTGACCACCTCGGCCACCGCCCGACCGGAGCCGCCGTGGGCGTACGCGACGAGTTCGAGGTGCTCCGCCACGGACAGGTCCGGAAAGAAGTCGATGTCGTCGAGCGCGGCGGCGAGCAGCGCGCGCATCTCGGGATCGGTCTCGTAGCACCGGCGTCCGTCCACCAGCACCTCACCCGCGTCGGGGCGGTCCGCGCCGACCACGCAGCGCAGCAGCGTGGTCTTCCCGCTGCCGTTCGGCCCGACCACCACGGCGAGCCGCCCGGCGGCGAGGTCGAAGGACACGTCCTCCAGCACGACCAACTGTCCGAACCGCCGGGTCAGGCCGCGCACGCTGAGGAGGTCCACAACTCGCCACTGTGGCACAGCGGCGCAGCCCTCAGCGCTCGGTGAGGTGCCGGCGGCGGGTCGCGCCGGGGGTGTCCTCGCGGTCGATCCGCAGTTCCCGCTCCAACTCGGCGATGACCGTACGCAGGTCGTCCAGGCGCTGGCTGATCGCGATCCGGTCCACCTCGTCCGGCACGCCGTCGCCGTCGGAGTCGTAGTCCGGCGACAGCCCCTCGGTCATCTCCAGCCGGCGCGCCTCCTCCATCGAGTTGACGATGACGGCGATGAGGATGTTCAGCAGCAGGTTGACCGCGATCATGACGAAGCTGACGTAGTAGAGCAGCGTCCACGGCGACACCTCGAGGCCCTGTTCCAGCAGGTCGGGAAGCGTCTCCAGGGACAGCAGCACGAAGAGCGTGACCAGCGAGCGGCCGATGTCACCGTACTGCTCGGGATAGCGGTCACCGAAGATCAGCCAGCCGGCCATGCCGTAGACGTAGAGCGTTACGCCGGCGAGCGCGAGAAACGCCGCCACGCCGGGCAGGCTGCGCCACAGCGCGGTGACGATGGTGCGCAGGCCGGGTGAGAAGCGGACCAGGCGCAGCACCCGGGCCACCCGGACGAACCGCAGCACGGCCGGGTCGCCGTGCAGCCACGGTATGAAGATCGCGACGGTGACCAGCAGGTCGAACACGTTCCAGCCGTGCCGGAGGAAGTCCTGCGGCCGGCGGCCGTACGCGAGCACCCGGATGGTGATCTCCACGACGAAGACCAGCCGGAACATCCACTCGGTCCAGCGCAGCACCGACGCGGTGGTGCCCGCGTGCGGGTACGTCTCGATGCCCAGCACCACCCCGTTGGCCATGATCAGCACGACGATCGCGATCTCGAACGGCCGGGACGCGACGATCCGGGCGCACCGGGCCGCCGGCCCCCGTTCCGCGCCGCCCGGGCGGCGTACACCCCGCTGGGTCGGCACGTCGGTTCGCCGGTCGACCATCCCGACACCCTATTGGGTTACCGTCGGCGGGTGATCCGGGCCGAGACGTACGCGCAGTGGATCACCCCTGCCCTCCCGCTCTACGGCGACGACCACGAGCGGGCCGACTTCGCTCCCTGAGACGCGTGCCCCGATGCCACGCCTCTCTCACCCGACCCCTTCTCCGGGAGCGATGCCCCATGTCCGTCGACACCTCGATCCGGGCGGTGCTGCGCGCGCCGCAGGTCGCCCGGGTGCTCCTCGGCAGCCAGATCGGCCGGCTGCCCACCGCCAGCGGCCCGCTCGCGCTGCTGCTCTTCGCCCGCCAGTCGCTCAGCCTGGCCGCCGCCGGCCTGCTCGTCGCCGCGTACACGGCCGGGATGGCGGCCGGCACGCCGCTGCTCGCCCGGGCGGTGGACCGCTGGCGGCAGCCGCCCGTGCTGTGGGCCGCCGCCGCCGTCTCCGGCCTCGGCTTCGGCGCGGTGGCACTCACCGGCGGGCACCTGGCCGGCGCGATCACCGGCGCGGCGGTCGCCGGGTTCGGCACGCCGCCGCTGGAGGCGTGCCTGCGGACGCTCTGGCCGGCCCTGCTGCCGCCGGCGACGGTGCCCACCGCGTACACCCTGGACATCGCCCTCCAGGAGGTGATCTTCGTGGTGGGGCCGCTGGTCACCCTGCTCGCGGTGACGGTCGGCGGGCCGACCGCCGGTCTGCTCGCCGCCGCCGTGGCGCAGCTCGCCGGCACCGCCCTGTACGCGCTCAGCCCGGCCGCCCGGGCCTGGCGCGGGGTGGCCGCGGTCCGGCACTGGGCCGGGCCGCTGCGCGTACCGGGGTTCGGGGTGATGCTGCTCGGCGTGGTCGGCGTCGGCGCGGCGGTCGGCAGCATCGCGGTGGCCGTGACCGGTTACGCCGAGGCGGCCGGCGACCGGCGGCTCAGCGGCTGGCTGCTCGCGGCGCAGGCGGGCGGCGCGCTCGTCGGTGGCCTGCTCTGGACCCGGGTCCGTCCGGGCGGACCGGGCCGCCTGCCGTTGCTGGCCGCCGCGCTCACCGCCGGGTTCCTGCCACTGCTGCTGGCGCCCGCGCCGGCCCCGATGGCCGCGCTGCTCGCGGTGAGCGGGCTGGCGCTGCCCCCGGTGCTGACCGCCGTCTTCCTCACCGCCGAGCGGTTGGCCCGACCGGGCACGGTGGCCGAGGCGTTCGCGTGGGTGAGCACGGCGTTCGTGGTGGGCAGCGCCGCCGGGTCGGCGCTCGCCGGCGCGTCGGCCGGCGTCCGGTACGGGCTGCTGGTCGCGCCCGTCGCCGCGCTGCTCGGCACGGCCGCGCTGGGTGCGATCGCGCTGCGGGACCGGACGACGGCGTCGCTCACAGCCAGCCACGACGCTTGAACAGCAGATAGAGCGCGCCGCAGACGGCGAGCATCAGCACGACCGCGAAGAGATAGCCGTACCGCCAGCCCAGTTCCGGCATGTGGGTGAAGTTCATCCCGTAGACGGTGCCGATCAGGGTGGGCGCGAACAGGATCGCCGCCCAGGCGGAGACCCGCTTGATCTCCTCGTTCTGCTCGAAACTGGCCGCGGTCAGGCTGCGCATCTCCTCGTTCTGCGCCTGCGAGACCAGGGTGGCGTTGACGGTGAGGATGTTCTGCAACAGGTGCCGGAACCCGTCGATCCGCTCCACCACCTGGGTGAGGTGGTCGGCCACGTCGCGCAGTCGCCGGCGCAGTTCCTCGTCGGTGCCGTAGCGGTCGAAGCCGTGGGTGAGCGCGTCGACGACCTTCAGCAGCGGCCGGGTCGCCCGCTGGAACTGGATCACCTCGCGGCTCAGCTCGTAGATGCGGCGGCTGGCGTTCGGGTCGCCGCCGAACACCTCGGTCTCGATCTCGTCGATGTCGTTCTCCAGCCCGGCCACCACCGGCGCGTAGCCGTCGACCACCCGGTCGAGCACGGCGTAGAGGACCGCCTCGGGGCCGAGCGCCAGCACGCCCGGCTCCGCCTCCAACCGCCGGCGGACGGCCACGAGGTCGGGCGTGCCGCCGTGCCGGACGGTGATCACGAAGCCGGGCCCGAGGAAGAGGTGCAGCTCGGCGAACTCGACCGCCTCCCGGGCGTCCAGGTAGCGGGCGGCGCGCAGCACCACGAACAGGGTGTCGCCGTAGCGTTCCAGCTTCGGCCGCTGGTGGGCGTTGATGGCGTCCTCGACGGCCAGCTCGGGGAGCTGGAACTCGGCGGCCAGCGAGGCGACCTGCTCCCGGCTCGGCCGGCGCAGCCCGATCCAGGCCATCGCGGCGTCGAGCTGCTGGAGGCAGCGGAACGTGTCGGCGAGGCTGACCGGCGACGCCCGCCGGACCCCGTCGACGTAGACCCCGCTGTCGACCAGCCCGGCGGGCCGCTCCGGCTCGGCCGCGCCGGCGTCGATGGCGTGCTCGTCCAGCTGCCGGCCGAACCCCTCCGAGGACCGGTTGTCCGCCATGCCCCTCCCCCGCTGCTCGGCCGGCTCGCCGAGTCCCCCGCCGGGGCCGGCGCAAACGTCAGGGCCGGTAGCGGTAGCCCATCCCCGGCTCGGTGATCAGGTGCCGGGGCCGGGCCGGGTCGTCCTCCAGCTTGCGGCGCAACTGGGCCATGTACTGCCGGAGGTAGTTGGTCTCCTGCTGGTATTCCGGCCCCCACACGTCGTGCAGCAGTTGCCGCTGGCTGACCAGCTTGCCGGGGTTGCGCAGCAGCTTCTCCAGCATCGCCCACTGGGTGGGGGTGAGCTTGACCTCGACGCCGTCGTCCCGGGTGACGGTGCGGTCGGCCAGGTCGACCGTGTTGCGGCCGATCCGCAGCGTCGGCACGGCCGGGGCGGCCGGGGCGAGCCGCCGGGTCACCGCGCGGATCCGGGCGAGCAGCTCGTCCACCCCGAACGGCTTGGTGACGTAGTCGTCGGCGCCCGCGTCGAGCGCCGCCACCTTGTCCTCGCTGCCGGCCCGGCCGGAGAGCACGATGATCGGCACCCCGGTCCAGCCGCGCAGGCCCCGGATCACCTCGGTGCCGTCCAGGTCGGGCAGGCCGAGGTCGAGCACCACCAGGTCCGGCGGGTGGGCGGCGGCGGCCTTCAGCGCGGCGGCGCCGGTGTCGGCCACCTCGACGTCGTAACCCCGGGCGCGCAGGTTGATCCGCAGGGCGCGCAGGATCTGCGGCTCGTCGTCGACGACCAGGATGCGGGTCATTCCTGCGGCCCCTCCGGCTCGGTGGCGGCCGGCAGCCGCAGCACCATGGTGAGACCGCCGCCCGGCGTGGTCTCCGGGGTGATGCTGCCACCCATCGCCTCGGCGAGACCACGGGACAGCGCCAGGCCCAGCCCCACCCCGGTCTGGTTGTCCCGGTCGCCGAGGCGCTGGAACGGCAGGAACACGTGCTCCCACTGGTCCTCGGGGATGCCCGGCCCGGTGTCGATCACCCGCAGCTCGACCTGGCCGGCGTGCGCGCTGCCGGTGATCGTCGGCGGTTGCCCCGGCGGGCTGTGCCGCAGCGCGTTGGCCACGATGTTGACCAGCACCCGCTCCAGCAGGCCGGGGTCGGCCAGCGCCGCCGGCAGGTCCGGCGCGATGTCCGTGGTCACCTCGGCCGCCGCCGCGCCCAGCTCGTCCAGAGCCCGGGGTACGACGTCCTCCAGCCCGACCGCGGTGGCGGTGACGCCCAGCGCGCCGGCCTGCAACCGGCTCATGTCGAGCAGGTTCGCCACCAGGCGGCCCAGCCGGTCCAGCGACTCGTCGGCGGTGGCCAGCAGCTCCTCCCGGTCGTCCGCGTCGAACTCCACGTCGTGGCTGCGCAGGCTGCTCACCGCGGCCTTGGCCGAGGCCAGCGGCGTCCGCAGGTCGTGGCTGACCGCGGCGAGCAGCGCGGTCCGCATCCGGTCGGCGGCGGCCAGGGGGCGGGCGGTGGCCGCCTCCTCGGCCAGGCGTTCCTGGCGCAGCGCGACGGCGGCCTGGGCGGCGAACGCCTCGACCACCCGGCGGTCGGCCGCCTCCAGCCGCCGGCCGGCGAGCACCACGCTGAGCCGGTCGTCCACCGGCACCACGGTCTCCCCGGCGCTCGGGCTGCCCGGCGGGGCGTCGCCGACGCCGGCCACCACCCGCCAGGCGCCCTCCGCCCGGGACCGGGCCGGCCGCCCCTCCGCCTCGGCGGTCAGCTCCAGGACGCTCACCGCGCGCAGCCCGAACGTCTCCCGGAGCCGGTCCAGCAGGGCGGGCAGCGGCCGCTCGCCGCGCAGCACGCTGCCGGCGACGGTGGCCAGCGTCTGCGCGTCGGCGGAGGCGCGGGCCGCCTCCCGGGTACGCCGGGCCGCCACGTCCACCACCCAGCTCACCGCGACGGCGACGCCGACGAACACGCCGAGCGCGAGCAGGTTGTCCGCCTCGGCGATGGTCAGCGTGCGGTACGGCGGGGTGAAGAACCAGTTGAGCAGCAACGATCCGCCGAGCGCGGCGACCAGCGTCGGCCACAGCCCACCGACCAGCGCCACCCCGACCACGCCGGCCAGGAAGAGCAGGATGTCGTTGGTCAGGGTGAGGTCGGGCAGCGCTTCCAGCAGCAGCGTCAGCAGCGGCATGCCGAGCACGGCCAGCGCGTACCCGAGCAGCCGGCGACGGCGGGACAGCGCGGCGGGCACCCCGGCCCCGCGCCGCCCGCGCCCCGCCTCGGGGTGGGTCACCAGGTGCACGTCGATGGCGCCGGAGAGCGCGGTGGTGGTCACGCCGACGCCCCGGGAGAGGATCTGCGCGAACCGCCCCCGCCGGCTCGCGCCGAGCACGAGCTGGGTGGCGTTGACCCCCCGGGCGAAGTCGAGCAGCGCGGCCGGGATGTCGGTGCCGAGCACCTGGTGGTAGGTGCCGCCGAGGCTCTCCACCAGCACCCGCTGCCGGGCCAGCTGGACCGGGTCCGCGTCGGCCAACCCGTCGCTGCGGGCCACGTGCACGGCGAGCAGGTCGGCGCCCTTGCTGCGGGCGGCGATCCGGGCGGCCCGGCGGATCAACGTCTCGCCCTCGGGGCCGCCGGTGAGCGCGACGACCACCCGCTCCCGCGCCTCCCAGGTGTCGGAGATGCCCTGCTGGGCCCGGTACGCGTCGAGCTGTTCGTCGACCTTGTCGGCCAGCCAGAGCAGCGCCAGCTCGCGCAGCGCGGTGAGGTTGCCGACCCGGAAGTAGTTGCCCAACGCGGCGTCGATCTTGTCGGGCCGGTAGATGTTGCCGTGCGCCATCCGGCGGCGCAGCGCCTCCGGCGTCATGTCCACCAGCTCGACCTGCTCCGCGGCGCGGACCACCTGGTCCGGCACGGTCTCCCGCTGAATCGTGCCGGTGATCTGCGCGACGACGTCGGTGAGCGACTCCAGGTGTTGGACGTTGACCGTGGAGAGCACGCTGATCCCGGCGTCCAGCAGCTCCTGGACGTCCTGCCAGCGCTTGTCGTGGCGGGAGCCCGGCACGTTGGTGTGCGCCAACTCGTCGACCACCACCACCTCGGGACGGCGGGCCAGCACCGCGTCGAGGTCCATCTCGGTGAGGTCGACGCCCCGGTAGGTCATCGCCCGGCGCGGCACCACCTCCAGGTCGCCGACCATCGCCGCGGTGTGCGGCCGGCCGTGCGTCTCGACCAGGCCGACCACCACGTCGGTGCCACGCTCGGCCCGGCGCTGGGCCTCCTCGAGCATGGCGTACGTCTTGCCGACCCCGGGGGCGGCGCCCAGGTAGATCCGCAGCTCGCCTCTGCCCACGCCCCCATCCTCCCTGAGTGAAAGGAAGGGCCCCCGCTTAACGCCTGCGGTAGAGGCGGGGTCCCTTCTTAACAGCTGCCGGCGTCAGCGCGCCGGGAACGCCCCGTCCAGCGCGAGGTTGAGTTCCAGCACGTTCACCCCGGGCTCGCCCATGAAGCCGAGCGACCGGCCGGTGGTGTGCTCCTCGACCAGCCGGCGGATCGCCGCCGGGTCCGCGCCGCGCTCGCGCGCCACCCGGGCCACCTGGATCTCCGCGTACGCCGGGGAGATGTGCGGGTCGAGGCCGCTGCCGCTGGCGGTGACCGCGTCGGCCGGCACGGCCGGCTCCGCCGGGGCGTCCCCCCGGATCGGGGTGACCACCCCGCCCTCGGCCACGTAGTCCTGACCGGGCCGGGCCAGCTCGACCGGTACGCCCTGCCACGTCGACACGAACGGGGTCGCCGGCGCGACCTGGTTGACGCTGACCACGCGGGTGATCCTGCCGGTCAGACCGTCGGCGCGGAACACGGCCAGCACCGCGCCCACCCCGTCCGGCGTGCAGTAGGGGCGCCGTCCGTCCACGCCGTCCCGCTCGCCGACCGCCCTGCTGCGCGCGCAGACCTGGGTGAGCAGGCTCGGAGTGGAGTCGGCGGGGTCGGTGGCCAGCGTGTCCACGACGCTCTCCGGGCCGAGGTTGCTGGCCGCGGTGGAGGTCGGGTCGTAGCCGTCGCCGGCGGCGGACGGGCGGGACTGGAAGTAGCGCGGCACGGGGTTGCCGTCCGCGTCGGTGAACGACTGACCGATCAGCGAGCTGCCGACGGTCCTGCCGCCGACCTCGATCAGGGACCCGTCCGCCTTGCCGTCGAGGCCGGGGATCCGGCCGACGGCGACCAGGGCGAGCGGGTAGGCCAGACCGAGCAGCACGGTGAAGACGAGCACGGCGCGCAGGGCGGCCACGTGCTGGGAGAGCCAACTGGGAAGGCGCATCACGAGATCCCCGGAATGAACTGGACGAGCAGGTCGATGAGCTTGATGCCGACGAACGGCACCACGATGCCGCCGAGGCCGTAGAGCAGCAGGTTGCGGCTGAGCAGCGCCGACGCGCTGGCCGGGCGGTAGCGGACGCCCCGCAGGGCCAGTGGGATGAGCGCGACGATGACGATCGCGTTGAAGATGACCGCGGAGAGGATCGCCGACGCCGGGCTGGCCAGCCGCATCACGTTCAGCGTGTCCAGCGCGGGGTAGATGCCGGCGAACATGGCCGGGATGATCGCGAAGTACTTCGCGATGTCGTTGGCGATGCTGAACGTCGTCAACGCGCCCCGGGTGATCAGCAACTGCTTGCCGATCTCCACGATCTCGATCAGCTTGGTCGGGTCGGAGTCGAGGTCGACCATGTTGCCGGCCTCCTTCGCGGCCGACGTGCCGGTGTTCATCGCGACGCCGACGTCCGCCTGGGCCAGCGCCGGCGCGTCGTTCGTGCCGTCACCGGTCATGGCGACCAGCCGGCCGCCCTCCTGCTCCTTCTTGATCAGGGCGAGCTTGTCCTCCGGCGTGGCCTCGGCGAGGAAGTCGTCCACGCCGGCCTCGTCGGCGATCGCCTTCGCGGTCCGCGGGTTGTCGCCGGTGATCATCACGGTCCGGATGCCCATCCGGCGCATCTCGTCGAAGCGCTCCCGCATGCCGGCCTTGACGACATCCTTGAGGTGGATGACGCCCAGCGCTCGGGCCGGTTCGCCGGCGGTGTGCTCGGCGACCACGAGCGGAGTGCCGCCGGTGCCGCTGATCGCGTCGACCAGTTCACCGACCTGTTCGGTCGGGTGGCCGCCGTTCTCGCGTACCCATTTCATCACCGCGGCGGCGGCGCCCTTGCGGATCCGCCGGTCGCCGACGCCGCCGTCACCGGCCAGGTCGACGCCGCTCATCCGGGTCTGCGCGGTGAACGGCACGAAGGTGGCGTGCGGGATCAGGCCGGGCTCACGCTCGCGCAGCCCGAACTCGTTCTTGGCCAGCACCACCACCGAGCGCCCCTCGGGCGTCTCGTCGGCCAGGCTGGACAGCTGCGCCGCGTCCGCGACCGTGGCCGCGTCCACGCCGGCCACCGGCAGGAACTCGGCGGCCTGCCGGTTGCCCAGGGTGATCGTGCCCGTCTTGTCCAGCAGCAGCGTGTTGACGTCGCCGGCCGCCTCGACCGCCCGCCCGCTCATGGCGAGCACGTTGCGCTGGACGAGGCGGTCCATGCCGGCGATGCCGATGGCGGACAGCAGCGCGCCGATGGTCGTCGGGATGAGGCAGACCAGCAGCGAGACCAGCACGATGCCGGTGACACCGGAGTCGGTGATCGCCTGGGTGTCCGGCGCGGCGGCCTGGTAACCCTTGGCGAAGATCGCCAACGGCTGGAGCGTGACGACCGCGAGCAGGAAGATGACCGTCAGCGCGGCCAGCAGGATGTTGAGCGCGATCTCGTTCGGGGTCTTCTGCCGGTTGGCGCCCTCGACGAGGGCGATCATCCGGTCGATGAAGCTCTCTCCCGGCTTCTGGGTGATCTTCACGATGATCCGGTCGGACAGCACCCGGGTGCCGCCGGTGACCGCGCTGCGGTCGCCGCCGGACTCCCGGATCACCGGAGCGGACTCGCCGGTGATCGCCGACTCGTCGACGCTGGCGATGCCCTCGACGACGTCGCCGTCGCCCGGGATGATCTGTCCGGCCTCGACCAGAACGACGTCGCCCTGCCTGAGCTGCGGTGCGGGCACCGCCTCGTCGCGGTAACGGTTGGCCGCCGCGCCCGGCGTCCAGCCGAGCAGGCGGGTGGCGATGGTGTCCTGCTTGGCTCGCCGCAGCGTGTCGGCCTGGGCCTTGCCCCGACCCTCGGCGACCGCCTCGGCCAGGTTGGCGAACACCACGGTCAGCCAGAGCCAGATCGTGATGGCCCAGGCGAACACCGAGGGATCGGCGATCGCGAGGACGGTGGTGAACAGCGCGCCGATCTCGACGATCAGCATCACCGGGTTGCGCCACAGCGTCCGCGGGTCGAGCTTGCGCAGCGCGTCCGGTAGGGACGCGATCAGCTGGCGCGGATCGAGCAGTCCGCCGCCGACCCGGTCGCCCTGTCGGGCCGGTGTGCCGGGGGTCGGCGCGTCGACGGTGTCGAGAGGTGCCGTCATGTCCTTGTCTCTCATGGTGGTCACAGCCCTTCGGCCAGCGGGCCGAGCGCGAGCGCGGGCAGGAAGGTGAGCGCGACGAGGATCACGGTGACGCCGACGACCATGCCGACGAAGAGCGGCTTGTGGGTCGGCAGGGTGCCCTCGGACGCGGGTGTGGGCTGCTGGCGGGCCAGCGAACCGGCGAGCGCCAGCGCGAAGATGATCGGCAGGAACCGGCCGAGCAGCATGCAGAGGCCCAGCGCGGTGTTCCACCAGGGCGTGCTCACGGTGATGCCGGCGAATGCCGAGCCGTTGTTGTTGCTCGCCGACGTGAACGCGTAGAGCACCTCGGAGAGCCCGTGCGGGCCGACGTTGAGCGCGGTCGAGTCGTTGCCGGTGGCGAACGCGGCGGCGGTGCCGGTGAGCACCAGCGCCGGGGTGATCAGGAAGTACATCGAGGCGAACTTGATCTCGCGGGAGCCGATCTTCTTGCCCAGGTACTCCGGTGTGCGGCCGACCATCAGGCCGGCGACGAACACCGTGATCACCGCGAGGATCAGCAGCCCGTACAGGCCGGCGCCGACACCGCCGGGGGCGACCTCGCCGAGCATCATGTTGCCCAGCGTCATCATCCCGCCCAGCGCGGTGTACGAGTCGTGGAACGAGTTGACCGCGCCGGTCGAGGTGAGCGTGGTGGCGGCGGCGAAGGTGGCCGAGTTCGACACGTCGAACCGCACCTCCTTGCCCTCCAGCGCCGCGCCGACCGCCTGCGGCACCGTGCCGTGACCGGTCAGCTCGAACACGTTGGTCAGGGTGATGCTGGCCAGCGCGAGGATCGCCATCACCGCGGCGATCGCGTAGCCCTGCCGGTTCTGCCCGACCATCCGACCGAAGACCCGGGGCAGGCTGAACGGGATGAGCAGGATCAGGAAGATCTCGATCCAGTTCGTCCAGGTGGTCGGGTTCTCGAACGGGTGGGCGCTGTTGACGTTGTAGAAGCCACCGCCGTTGGTGCCCAGCTCCTTGATGACCTCCTGGCTGGCCACCGGCCCGCCGGTGACCGTCTGGGTGCCGCCGGTCAGCGTGGTCACGTCGGTGCCGCCGGAGACGTTCTGCACCGCGCCGCCGATCATCAGGGCGAGCGCGCCGAGCACCGCGATCGGCAGCAGGATCCGCAGCGTGATCCGGGTCAGGTCGACCCAGAAGTTGCCCAGCTCGCCGGTGCGGCTGCGGGCGAAGCCCCGGACCAGCGCCACCGCGACGGCGATGCCCACCGCGGCGGAGACGAAGTTCTGCACCGCCAGGCCGGCCATCTGCACCAGGTGACCCATGGTCGACTCACCCGAGTACCACTGCCAGTTGGTGTTGGTCACGAACGACACCGCGGTGTTCCAGGCGCCGTGGGTGACCACCGGGTCGAGGCCCAGCGAGAGCCAGAGATGGTTCTGCAGCCGCTGGAACGCGTACAGGAACAGGATCGAGACGGCCGAGAAGGCGAGCACGCTGCGGGCGTACACGCCCCAGGTCTGCTCGGCGGCCGGGTTGACCCCGACCAGGCGGTAGATGCCCCGCTCAACCCGGGCGGACCGGGTGCCGGAGACCACCCGGTACATGTGGTCGCCGAACGGCCGGTAGACGGCGACCAGCGCCACCACCAGCGAGAGCACGAAGAGCACCCCGGCTGTTGTCATGCTCATCAGAAGCGCTCCGGGAACAGCAGGGCGACGACCAGGAACACGCCCAGTCCGATCGCCAGCACCAGGCCGACGGCGTTGACGGCGCTCACAGCTTCTCCACACCCCTCACCACGAGGGCGAGAGCCGCGAACAGCCCCACCGTCAGCAACACGAACAGCACGTCAGACACGGCTGACCTCTCCTAGCGGGCGATGTCCTCGCGACCGCCTCCCGGTCGCGCCGGGCAATCAAAACGCCAGGTCGGGCGTACGGACAGGGGCTATAACGCGACCATCACGCCGGCCGGGGGATTCTTGACGCGCTTTTCACGCCACCCGTGTGGGCGGGGGTGGAGGCGGTCACCCGCCGGCACGCGACGTGCGATCGCCCGTCCCGGGCGGGTCGAGCGGGCCGAACGCCGAACGGACCAGGCGGTTCGCCTCCTCCTGGTCGACGTCGGTGGCGACCAGGAGATCACTGGCCGCCGTCCGCACCTGGGCGACCACCACCGCCCCGGAGAAGTCGACGCCGGCGCGGTAGGCGTGACCGGCCTCGGCGACCGCCCGCAACGCGGACTCCCGGCACCGGGTCGGCTCCGGCGTGCCCCGGGCGAATTCCTTGCGCAGCGTGCGGGCCGCGTCGGCCAGCGCGGACACCGCGTCCGGCATGGGCTCCGGCACCCGCTCGCCGTCCGCGATCAACGTGACCGCCCGCCGGATCAGCGTGCCGCTGTTGCGCATCGCCCGGTCCACCGGCTCGACCGCCTTGGCGTACCGGCCGAGCGGCCCCTCCCGGGAGGTCCAGTAGACCGGCGAGAGTGTGGCGGCCTCCCGTGCGCCCTGCGCCGCCTCGCCGAAGGAGCCCATCTCCTTCTTGTTGTCCCGCAACCGGTCCCGGGCGGCGCGCGCCGCCTCCGCGTCCCGCTCGCGCAGCGCGTCGGCGGTGCGGTCCAGCTGCTCGGCGAGCAGGTCCAGGGCGGGGCCGGCGGCCCGGTTGATGATCCGCAACGGATTGAGCGGCAGCAGCACCGCGGTCACCAGGAGGGTGGCCCCGCCACCGATGAGCGCGTCGAGCACCCGGGGCGCCTCCAGGTCCGGCACCGTCGGCGTCAGCGTGCCGATCAGCACCGCCGTCGCCCCGGCCTGGACCACCAGCGCCGGGCTGCGTCCGACGAACGCCGCCACCACCACGGCCAGCGCGACGATCAGACCGAGCTGCCAGGCGCCGACCCCGACCACGCTGATCAGCAGGTTTCCGATCAGGATGCCGACCGCCACGCCGATGATCAGTTCGACGGTGCGGCGCACCCGCTGGCCGACCGAGGCGGCGAGCGCCACCACCGCCGAGATCGGGGCGAAGACGGGTTGCGTGATGTCCAGCAGCGAGTCCGCGACCCACCAGGAGAGGCCGGCCGCGAGCCCGGCCTGGGCGGCCAGCCCGGCGCCCGCGCGTACCCGCCGGAACCGGTCGACCAGCAGCGCCGGCGCGGACCGCAGCCGGCGGAAGAGCGGCCGGTCACCGGCGGCCAGCCCACCGCTTCCCCGTGTTCCCGCACCGGCCACGGCCGCGCGTACCCGCTCCCCGGCGGAGCAATCCTGCGGCACGCCGGGCGGGCGCAGCGGGCACTCAGCGGCCGGCGTTCGCGACCAGCGCCTCGGCGACCTCGCGCACCTTGCGATTGGCGTCCTGGGACAGCTTCGACAGCAGCGCGAACGCCTCGTCCGCCGAGCAGCGCCGTTCGCCCATGATGATGCCCTTGGCCTGCTCGATCACCGCCCGGCTGCGCATCGCCTCCTGCATCTGCCGGGCCAGCGTGGCGGCGCTGTCGTAGAGGTGGGCGTTGGCCAGCGCGACGGCGGCGTACGCGGCGAAGTTCTCGGCGCTGCGGACGGCCACGCTGTCGAAGGCGTGCGGGGCCACACCGTACATGTTGAGCGCGCCGGTGACCGCCTCCTGGATCGGCAGCCCGACCGACAGCGAACTGCCGATGCCCGCCGCTTGGGCGTGCGCGGCCCACTCCGGCCAGCGCTCCTCCACGGCCAGGTCGGGCAGTGAGATGCTGGCCGCGCTGGCGGCGGCGTCCAGACAGGGCCCCCGCTCGTTCCGGTACTGCCACTCGTCGAGTTGCCGAGCCAGGTCGCTGGTGCAGGCGGCGCTGGAGTTCCGGCCGCCCTGAGCCAGCGTCACGGTGACGTGGGCGCTGCCCGGGACGGTCTGGTTGGCCAGCTCGGCGACCCGCCGCAGGACGTCCTCCAGGCTCACTTCGTCCAGCCTGATCCGGCTCAGCTCGGCGAGCGCCTCGCCGGGGTCCGTGCTCGGGGCTGCCATGGCGATCCTTGTCGATGCGGGGACGGCTGTCACCGCCAAGCTACCCGCCGGGCCGGACGCCGGCACGGGAACCCGGGCGTGCGAAGCCGCGCGGACCGACGTAACGTCGGAGACCGGGTCAAGACATGTGCCCTCCACCCGCTCACGGCCGCATCACGGCCGGGAGCGTCGCGCGAGTTCGTCGTGTGGGAGGTGCCATGTTGGAGGATTTGCCGGTTTTCGGCCGTCATCACGTTCCCACCGCGTCCGGATCGTGGCGACCGGACGAGCCGATCATGTGGTTGAGCTGCGAGGTCCACGGGGACGTGACCACGGTCTCGGTCGCCGGCGAGGTCGACCTCAGCAACGCGCACCTGCTGGCCGAACTGCTGGAGAACGTCGCCGGGGTGCGGGCCCCGCTGGTGGTGGTCCATCTCGCGGAGGTCACCTTCTTCGGCGCGCACGGCACCGAGGCGCTGGTGCGGGCCCGGCGGCTGCTGACCGAGCGGGGCGGAAAACTGGTGCTCCACCGCCCCTCCCGGGCGGTGCGCCGCGTGCTCGACGTCACCGGCACGCTTCCCGGCTTCGAGATCGTCACCCGTCTCCCGCCGGACGGGGTCGACCAGCGGCCGGCACGTCCGGTCGCCCCCGACCGAGCGGGGGTCGTAGAGTTGTCCGGTAGCTGACGTCCCGAGCGGGGCGTCACGAACGAGCGTCAAGAAGCGGCGCCGGCCCCGATCCTTCCCGGATCGGGACAGCGGTCCGTTGTCGCGGGCCGTCCCGCCACCAGCCGTCCCCCGGGTTCGGGGTCGACGGCGTCGCTTCCCACAAGGACGTCACAGCTCATGCCGCAGGCCCACCCCGACCTCGCCGCAGCCTTGATCAGACTCGGGCGGATCAAGTACGACGAGGTCGACGTCGACGTGGTGTTGTCGATCATCGCCCAGGTCGCCAAGGATGCGATCCCGGGCACGGCCGAGGTCTCGGTCACGCTGGTCCAGGGCGCGACGGCGTACACCGCCGCGCACACCGGCGAGCTGGCCCTGACCCTGGACGAGTGGCAGTACGAGCAGGGCCGGGGCCCCTGCCTGGACGCCGCGACCACCGGCGCCGCGATGCTGGTGCCGGACATGGCGGCGGAGAGCCGGTGGCCGGAGTGGGCGGTCCGGGCCCACCGGGCGGGCGCCGCGAGTTCCCTCTCGATCGGCCTGCCCATCCAGGAGGCCATGGTCGGGGCGCTCAACATCTACGGCGCGGCCCCGCGGGTCTTCGACGAGCAGGTCGACCTCGCGCAGACGCTCGCCGGGTACGCCGCCATCGCGCTGGCCAACGTCCACCTCTACGAGAGCACCGCCACGCTGGCGCAGCAGATGCAGGAGGCGATGCAGAGCCGGGCCGTGATCGAGCAGGCCAAGGGCATCATCATGGGTCAGCGCCGGTGCTCGGCCGAGGAGGCGTTCGCCATCCTGGCCCGGGTGTCGCAGGACTCCAACCGGAAGCTGCGGGAGGTCGCCGAGTCACTCGTCGACCGGGCGGTGCACGGCGGTCGCGACTGAGCGGCGGTCGCCGGTCAGCGCGGCATCGCGCGCCAGCCGGAGCCGCTCGCCCGCCACGCCCCGGCGAGGATGCTCGCCGAGCCCCGGCTCGGGCACTGCTGGATCTTGGACCGGCCGGCGGCGCCGCCGATCTGCGCCTGCACCTGCCACTGGCTCCCGTCGGTGCGGATGTAGACGTCGCGCCGACCACGCGGGTTGCTGACGCCGTTCCACCAGTGTTCCTCCACCACCATGACGTGACCGTACCGCAGCCGGTATGGTCCGGCCCACACCAGATCCGCGGGCCGGACCTCGCCGGGGTCAGCCGTCCAGCCGTCGGACCATGTTCATGATGGTCTCGACCTGGGCACCGCCCTTGATCGGGTAGTTCGTGGCGCCGAGGTATCCCCACCAGTCCCAGCAGCCGTTCGGGTTGACCGGGGTGGCGGTCGCCTGCGGGTAGAGCACGATCAGCCGGTTGGTGTCGGCGTACTGGTTGAGGTTGGCCCGGTCGACGAACGCGGTGCCGACCTTGGCGTACCCCTGGGCGCAGCCGTGCAGGGCCACCAGCAGTCGGCAGGTGGTGCCGGCGGCGCAGGAGCTGGGCACGTACGCGAAGCCGTTGCCGTCCATGCTCAGGCCGTTGGCCCAGCCGTTGACCGCGAAGCTGTCCTGGCCGAAGCGGATCAGGGTGCCGCCGAGCGGGCCGGTGTTCGGCGCGGCGACCGAGCCGAGCAGCTTGCCGAGGAAGGCGCCCTGCGGGTCGGTGCCGCAGTCGGCGAGGTACGGCGAGGCGGTGGTGGTGCAGCCGACCGTGCCGTAGGGCGTGACCCAGGAGTGCCCGGCGGCGCTGCCGGAGTCGTAGCGGACGCTGGCGCCGAAGTCCTGGTAGTACCGGACCAGGTCGTCGGTGACCGATTTCTTCACGGTGGCGTCGTTGTTGCCGTGGTAGACGTACACCGGCTGACCGGAGAGGTTGCCGGTGCCGTCGATCCAGCCGTACCCGGCCCAGGCGCGGGTGTACGTCTCCAGGTTGCCCAGGTACGTCGGGTAGATGTTGTCGCCGCAGCCGTAGAGCGCCTGCGGGATGGTGTTCTGCGCGCAGTAGTAGGGCCCGGCCGCGAAGATCGCCGCGCCCCGGACGCGGGCCGAGTAGGCGACCTGGAGCTGGGTGGCCATGTAGCCGCCGGAGGAGACCCCGGCGACGTAGACGGCCGAGACCGGGTACGAGCGCAGCGAACCGGCGACCGGCGTCTTGGTCCAGGGGGTGCTCGCGGCCAGGGCGGCGACGCCGCCGGGCAGGACGAGCAGGAGTGCGGCGGCGAGGGTGGTGACGGCCTTCCACGGTGTCTTCATGGTGTTCTCCCGTCGGAGTGCCGGTGGGACGACCGGCGTGCCGGCACCGTAGCGTGACATTGACCACAGCAGATATCCGCACCGTCGACACCTCGCCCGAGGCGGCGGTGTGGGCCGACCACCCCCGAAAACTCCTGGATCGTCGCCGCCGCGCGGGCTAGCGTCCGGACGACGTCACTTCGAGACCGTGAAGAGGGTGTTTTGGTGCCCGTGCCGACCGCGCCGAACCGGATCGACCCGCCCGCAACCCTCTTCCGCACTCGGAGCGACCACCATGGACCTGCCACGTAGCTTCACCATCCGCGAGGGTGACCTTCGCGTCCTCAACCCGATCGACGAGGCCAAGCTGGCCACGCTGGGCCGGGTGATCGGCCTCGTGCCCGATGCCGAGCTGCTCGACCTGTGCAGCGGCAAGGGCGAGCTGCTCTGCACCTGGGCCCGGGACCACGGGATCACCGGCACCGGGGTCGACATCAGCACCGTCTTCACCGCCGCCGCCCGGGACCGCGCCGCCGAGCTGGGCGTCGCCGACCGGGTCCGGTTCGTGCACGGCGACGCCACCGCGTACGTTCCGGAGCATCCGGTCGACGTGGCCTGCTGCGTCGGCGCCACCTGGATCGGCGGCGGCGTCCCCGGCACCCTGGAACTGCTCGACCGCGCGCTGCGGCCGGGCGGCATGGCGCTGGTCGGCGAGCCGTACTGGCGGATCGACCCGCCCGACGAGGAGACGGTGGTCGGGTCGCACGCCCGGTCCCGGGACGAGTTCCGCGACCTGCCCGGCCTGGTCGCGCTCTTCGGCGCGTGCGGCTGGGACCTGGTCGAGATGGTCCTCGCCGACCAGGACAGCTGGGACCGGTACGCCGCCGCGCACTGGCTGAACCTGCGCCGCTGGCTGGACGCCAACCCGGACGACGAACTGGCCGCGGAGCTGCGGCGGGAACTCACCGAGGACCCGCTGCGGTACGTCCGGTTCCAACGCGAACATCTGGGTTGGGGAGTTTTCGCGCTGCTTCGTCGCTGACGCCGCCCGACGCCCGGTCGACGCGCGTCGGCCGGGCTTAGCGGATCGCTACGGAGGGTAAAGCCAGATCATGGGACAGTTGCGCACCTCGCCGCCGCCGCCGCAGGCCACCGAGCTGGAGCGGTGGGTGCTCGACACCCCCGAGCAACTGCGCGACGTCCGCGCCTCGCTGCGCGACGCGCTGAACCGGCACGGACTGGTGCAGGGCGAGGACCTGGACGAGGTGCCGCACATGGTGCTGCTCGTCGTCACCGAGCTGGCCAGCAACGCCCTCCGGCACGGCCGACCGCCCACCATCGTCACGCTGCGCGCCACCGACGACTGCTTCCTGCTCGAGGTGGCCGACCACGACGTCAGCTCGGTGCCGGAGCTGTCCGACATCCATCCGCTGGACTCGGGTGGGCGAGGGCTGTTCCTGGCCCAGTCGATCTCGCTCGACGTCGGCTGGTACGCCACCGCCACCACCAAGAACATCTGGGCGTCGTTCTCCCGGTGAGGTGGCCACGGCCGGTCGACGGGACGGCGCGGTGGGTGGGCCCGCCGGCGCCCGACGCCGAGCCGCCGGCGGACCCGCCGGACTAGAAGCCCGCCACCGGGTGCGGGACGTACGGCGCCTCCAGCGCCGCCACCTCCTCGTCGGTCAACTCCAGGTCCAGCGCGGCCACCGCGTCGGTCAGGTGGTGCGGCTTGGTGGCGCCCACGATCGGCGCGGTCACCGCC
This sequence comes from Micromonospora sp. WMMA1996, assembly GCF_002573675.1. Classification (NCBI taxonomy): domain Bacteria; kingdom Bacillati; phylum Actinomycetota; class Actinomycetes; order Micromonosporales; family Micromonosporaceae; genus Micromonospora; species Micromonospora sp. WMMA1996. Next base: position 854,373 of record NZ_PDHU01000001.1, read on the forward strand.
GGGTTGCGGGCCACCCAGGCCAGCGCCACCTGGGCCCGCGGCACACCCCGCTGCTCGGCCACCCGGGCCACCGCGTCGATCACCGCCCGGTCGTGCTCCTCGGTACGCGCGTAGAGCGTGCGACCGAACTCGTCGGTCTCCGCCCGCGCGGTCCGCTCCTGCGGGTCCCGGGTCAACAGCCCCCGGGCCAGCGGGCTCCACGGGATCACCGCGACGCCCTGGTCGAGGCAGAGCGGCAGCATCTCCCGCTCCTCCTCCCGGTAGAGCAGGTTGTAGTGGTTCTGCATCGAGACGAACCGGGTCCAGCCGTGCCGCTCGGCGAGCCAGAGCGCCCTGGCGAACTGCCACGCGTACATCGACGAGGCGCCGAGGTAGCGGACCTTGCCGGCCCGGACCAGGTCGTGCAGGGCCTCCAGCGTCTCCTCGATCGGCGTGCCCGGGTCGAGGCGGTGGATCTGGTAGAGGTCCACGTAGTCGGTGCCGAGCCGGCGCAGGCTCGCGTCGATCTCGCTCATGATGTGCTTGCGGGACAACCCGCCCCGGTTCGGACCCGGCCCCATCCGGCCGTGCACCTTGGTCGCGATCACCACGTCGTCGCGGCGGGCGAAGTCCTTCAGCGCCCGGCCGACGATCTCCTCGCTGGTGCCGTCGGAGTAGACGTTCGCGGTGTCGAAGAAGGTGACGCCCAGCTCCAGCGCCTGCTGGATGAAGGGGCGGGCGGCGTCCTCCGGCAGCGACCACGGGTGGCCGCCCCGGCTCGGCTCGCCGTAGCTCATGCAGCCCAGGCAGAGCCGGGACACCTCCAGGCCGGTGGACCCGAACTTGACGTAATCCATGGCGTCCATCCCACCACCGACGGGCGGCGACCGCAGTCCGCGTGGGTCAGTGGTCCTCGGCCGGGATCGGGTCGTCGTACTGGCCGGACGGGCCGACCAGGGCCTCCCCGCCCACCAGCGGCCAGGCGTTGGGTGCGCAGCCGTGCAGCCCGAGCGTCTGCTGCACCATCACCGGCGCCGGACCGCCGGCGGCGGGGCAGCGCTCGTGGCCCCGGCCCAGCCGGTGGCCCACCTCGTGGTTGAGCAGGTACTGCCGGTAGAGGTCGAGGTCGGCCACGTGTGGCACCCCGTACACCCAGCGGGCCACGTTGATCACGACCCGGTCGCCGTTGCGGCAGGAGGTGTAGCGGTCGGTGGGGTCGCCGCAGAGCCCACCCCGGGTCAGCGGTGTGGTGAGCAGCACGGTGAAGTCGGCCGGCCCGTCCCGGCCCACCCGCTGCAACCGCCACCGGCCGTCCCCGGTCCAGCCGCGCGGGTCGGCCAGCGTCGCGGCGACCTCCCGGGCGAAGCGTTCCACGTCCACGTTGCGGATGCCGTCCTCGACCGCGACCCGGTAGCGCAGCAGCTCACCGGAGCGACCGGCCACCGCGCCGGTGGTGTCGGCGGTCCGGAAGCCGCCGCCGCCCCGCAGCGGGTAGGCGATGCGGGGCGGCACCCGACCGGCCGCCGGGACCGGCGACGCCGGGGCAGCCGTCGCCGTCGGGCGCGGGCCGGGCACCTGCGCCGGCACGGTCCGCTCCACGCCGGTCGAGGCCAGCAGGTCCGGGTGCCGGCGCAGGGTGTATCCGCCGCCGGCCGCGAGACCGGCCGCGACGAGGGCCGCCACCAGGAGCGGGACGCCGGCCCGGGACCGCCGTCGCCGTCGGTGCAGACCCCGGTCGTACCCGCCCACGTCGATCTCCGTCCGTCGCGCCGCCCCCGCTCCGGGCAGGAGTACGGATGCCAGGGCCGGACGGTTGAACCCGCGGGCCGGGTACCGTCGGTGGTGGGGTGAGCGACCTGCCGCCTGTCGGAGTCAGGGGGAGCCACCCGTGTCATCAGCCGAGCAGTTGCTCGACGACGCCCTCGCGGCGGCGCGCGGCACCGACGTACGCGCCGCCGAGCGGGCCCTCGACCGGCTGGTGGTGGGCGCCGGGGCGGACGTCGACGCGGCCCTGCTGGCCCGACTCACCCGGGCCGTCGGCCGACTCTGGCCGCGCGGCTGGCAACCGGTCGACCTGGACCGCCTCGCCGTACGCCGGTTGACCCCGCGCGGCGCCCGGCTGCTGCGCGACGGCGTGGCCGCCCAGCGGCGGACGCTCCCCGACCCCGTCCCGGCCTGGTTCGACGAGCAGGTCACCGACCTGGGCGCCCGCTGGGACACGGACGCGGGCTGGCTGGACCGCCGCGCCGACGGCGACCGGATCACCGCCCTGCGCGATGCCGTCGACGCGCTCGTCCTGGTCGAGGGGCTGCCGCCGATCGCGTCGCTGCGCCCGCCGCCCGGCTCGGCCGCCGTCTCCCGCGCCGCCGTCCCGGCCACCGGTTCCCGGATGCTCGACCGGGTACGCGCGCTGCTGGCCAAGGCCGAGTCGACCGGTTACCCGGCGGAGGCGGAGGCGTTCACCGCCAAGGCGCAGGAGCTGATGGCCCGGCACAGCATCGACGCGGCGTTGCTCGACGCCGCGGCCGACCGGCCGGACCGCCCGGGCGGGGTACGCCTCGGCACCGACGCCCCGTACGCGGCGGCGAAGGCGCTGCTGATCCAGGAGGTGGCGGCGGCGAACCGGTGCGAGTCGGTGTGGTCCGACGACCTGGGCTTCGCCACCGTGCTCGGCTTCCCGGCCGACCTGGCGGCGGTGGAGCTGCTGCACACCTCGCTACTGGTGCAGGCCACCGCCGCGATGCTGCGCGGGCGGGCGGAACGCGGCCGGGCCGGTGGGCGGCGCACCAAGGTCTACGACGAGTCGTTCCTCAACGCGTTCGCGCTGCGGATCGGCGAGCGGTTGCGGGCGGCCAGCACGGCGGCGGCCGAGGAGCGCGACGACGACCGTCTGCTGCCGGTGCTCGCGGCCCGCTCGGACGCCGTCCGGGAGCGCCTGGACCAGCTCTTCCCCGGCACCACCCGGCACCGGCTCCAGGTCCGCGACGCGGACGGCTGGACCTCCGGCACCAGCGCCGCCGACCGCGCCTCCCTCGACCCGACCGCCCCGGCGCACCGGCCCCACCTTCCGCGTTGATCATGAAGTTGGCGGCGCATGTTGTCCGTTTTTCCGCCGTCAACTTCATGATCGACGCGGGATGGGCGGGGTGGGGGCGAGCGGCGAGAGCCGTTGGAGTCATCGCTTCCGCAACATGATCGACGCGTAGTGCGCGAATCGCTCGACCGCCCAGTCGAGCTGAGCGCAGGCGTACCAGTCCTGGCACTGCAGGCAGCCGCGCCTCGGCCGGGCGGCTGAAGTGGTCCAGTGAGCTTCGATGATGCGATGAGCCTCGAAGACCTCGCGCGCCTCCGAGGCCGCACCCGGCTCGTCGATCGGCATTGCGGTCAACCTTCCCCGAGCGATCACGAGTGGACCGCCGCAGGGGGCAGAGTCCTCGCGTCGAGCTCCCCCACGGCGGGACGGACGGAACCCCTCGGATTGCTGAAGTCCAGGAGCGACCGGCCTCTGTCTCACTGTATCCACTGTCTCACTGTAGTCAAGTTCTCACTGTCTCCACTTTGCCGGGCTGCCCGCTTGTCCTGATCAGGTACGGGCTGGAAGCATGATCCTCGCTGAAGTCCAGGAGAGCCGATCATGCCCACCAGACCGCCGCACTACCTGCGCGTCGCCGACGACATCGAAGCCAAGATTCGTACGGGCGACTACGCGCCCGGGCAACAGCTGCCCTCGGTGTCCGAGATCGGCGAGCTGTACAACGTCGCCCGATCGACGGCCTACCGGGCCGTGAAGGAACTGCACGCCCGGAATCTGATCTACGGGCAGCAGGGTCAGGGCGTCTTCGTGGCCGAGCCCGAATAAAGAGCCGGCTCGGGATGTCGGATCGGGCGGCCCGGCTCCGACCCGTCTGCGAGGCGCCACCGACGGTGGCCCCGACCCGAGGAGTGAGACGTGAAGTACATGCTGCTGATCTGGAACCGGCCCGGCTTCGTGGAGGAGCTGTCCGAGGCGGAGCGCACCGCGATCTTCGGCGAGGTCGACGAGATCATGAAGGAGCTGACCGAGTCCGGTGAGCTGGTCGGCGGGGAGGCGCTGGCCCATCCGTCGCAAGCCCGGACGGTGCGGCCGGCGGCCGGCGGCACCGAGATCACCGACGGGCCGTTCGTGGAGAGCAAGGAGCAGTTCGCCGGCTACCTGACGGTGGACTGCGACACCCCGGAGCGGGCCGCCGAGATCGCCGCCCGCTGGCCGGACGTGCGGCACGGCTTCGGCGTGCTGGAGGTGCGCGCGGTGATGGAGCAGGCCGGGACGGAGATGTGACCGACCGGGCGGTCGAGGATCTGCTGCGCACGCTGGCGCCGCAGGTCCTCGGCGTGCTCGTGCGCCGGCACGGCCAGTTCTACGCCTGCGAGGACGCGGTCCAGGAGGCGCTGCTCGCCGCCGCCACCCAGTGGCCGGCGCAGGGCGTCCCGGACCATCCCCGGTCCTGGCTGGTCACGGTGGCCACCCGCCGGCTCACCGACGAGTGGCGCAGCGAGCACGCCCGCCGGGAGCGCGAGGTCGCGGTGGCGGTCCGGCAACCGGCGTACGCCGCCGTCGCGCCGGCCGCCGACGAGGAGCCGCCGAGCGGCGACGACACGCTGCGGCTGCTGCTCCTCTGCTGCCACCCGGCACTGCCGGTGAATGCCCAGGTGGCGCTCACGCTGCGCGCGGTGGGCGGCCTGAGCACCGCCGAGATCGCGCGGGCGTACCTGGTGCCGGAGGCCACCATGAGTCAGCGGATCCGCCGCGCCAAGCAGCGGATCGAGGCGAGCGGGGCGCGCTTCACGCTGCCCTCGCCGGCCGACCGGGACGAGCGGCTGGGCGCGGTGCTGCGCGTGCTCTACCTGATCTTCAACGAGGGCTACACCGCGTCCAGCGGCGACGCGCTGCACCGGGTCGAGCTGACCGGGGAGGCGATCCGGCTGGCCCGGGAGCTGCACCGGCTGCTCCCGACCGACGGCGAGGTGGCCGGGCTGCTGGCCCTGATGTTGCTCACCGACGCGCACCGGGCGGCGCGCACCGCCCCGGACGGGGAGCTGGTACCGCTGTCCGAGCAGGATCGCACCCGGTGGGACCGGGCCGGGATCGACGAGGGCATCGCGCTGGTGACCGAGGCGTTGACCTGGTCGGCGCCGGGCCCGTACCAGGTGCAGGCGGCCATCGCGGCGGTGCACGCGGAGGCGCCCACCGCCGCCACCACGGACTGGCCGCAGATCGTGGCGCTCTACCGGGTGCTGGCCCGGATCGCCCCGAACCCGATGGTCACGCTGAACCAGGCGGTCGCGGTGGCGATGGTGGACGGGCCCCGCGCCGGCCTCGCACTGCTCGCGCCGCTGGACGCCGACGACCGCACGGCCGGCCACCACCGGCTCGCCGCCGTCCGCGCGCACCTGTTCGAGCTGGCCGGCGACCGCGTCGCCGCCCGGGCCGCCTACCTGGCTGCCGCGCGGGCCACCACCAGCCTGCCCGAGCGCCGCTACCTGGAGGTACGCGCCGCCCGCCTGGCCGCCGACCGATGAGTTCCGGCGTCCCGGGAGGTCCACCCGTCATGGGAGAGGTCTTCAGTCAACTGTCGATGTCGTTGGACGGCTATGTGGCGGCCCCGGGGCAGAGCCTGCAGGACCCGCTCGGGCGTGGCGGCCTGCGGCTGCACGAGTGGCTCTTCGCCACCGAGAGCTGGCGCGCGGAGCACGGCCTGAACGGCGGCGAGCGCGACGTCGACGCCGAGTTGGTCGAGGAGATGATCGAGGGCGTCGGCGCGTACGTGATGGGCCGGCGCATGTTCGGCGGCGGCGAGGGCCGGTGGGACCTCGGGTGGACCGGATGGTGGGGGGACGACCCACCGTTCCGGGTCCCGGTCTTCGTGCTGACCCACCACCGGAGGGAACCGCTGCCGATGGCGGGCGGTACGGAGTTCCACTTCGTCACCGACGGGATCGAGGCGGCGCTGGAGCGGGCCCGGGCGGCGGCCGGTGACCGGTCCGTCTGCGTGGCGGGAGGCGGCGGCACGGTACGCGGCTACCTGGCGGCGGGCCTGCTCGACTCGCTCTGGCTGCACGTGGTGCCGATCGTGCTGGGCGGCGGCACGCCGTTGTTCGACGGGCCGCTGGACGTCGCCCTGGAGCAGGATCGGGTGGTCGCCGCACCCACCGTCACGCACATCCGCTACCGGGTGCGCCGCTGACCCGGACGCACGCCGGGCCGGCCCGAAGGCCGGCCCGGTGGGGTGTGCGAGTCGTACGTCAGCTCTTGAAGGCGTCCTTGATCTTCTCGCCGGCCTGCTTGAGCTTGGCGCCGGCCTGGTCGTTGCGGCCCTCGGCCTCGAGGCGCTCGTTGTCGGTCGCCCGGCCGACGCCCTCCTTGACCTTGCCCGCGGTGTCCTGGGACGCGTTGTCGATCTTGTCGTCGAGACCCATGGTGAACCTCCACTCAGCAGTTGCGTGACGACAACTGGTTACCCCGCCGGCCGCCGGCCCAATCACCTGTCACCCGATCGGGCGGAACCGCCGCAGACGCAGGCTGTTCGCCACCACGAACACCGACGAGAAGGCCATCGCCGCGCCGGCGAGCATCGGGTTGAGCAGCCCGGCTGCGGCCAGCGGCAGCGCCGCCACGTTGTAGGCGAACGCCCAGAACAGGTTGCCCTTGATGATCGCCAGGGTGCGGCGGGAGAGCCGGATGGCGTCCGCCGCGGCCCGCAGGTCGCCCCGGACCAGGGTCAGGTCGGCGGCCTCGATGGCCACGTCGGTGCCGGTGCCCATGGCCAGCCCGAGGTCGGCCCGGGCCAGCGCGGCGGCGTCGTTGACCCCGTCGCCGACCATGGCGACCACCCGGCCCTCGCCCTGGAGCCGCTCGACCACGGCCACCTTGTCGGCGGGCAGCACCTCCGCGATCACCTCGTCGATGCCCACCTCGGCGGCCACCGCGTTCGCCACGGTGGCGTTGTCGCCGGTGAGCAGCACCGGGGTGAGCCCCAGGTCGCGCAGCCGGTCGACCGCCGCCCGGCTGGTCGGCTTCACCGCGTCGGCCACCGCGAGCACCCCCCGGGCCCGGCCGTCCCAGCCGGCCAGGACCGCCGTGCGGCCGGCGGCCTCCGCGCCGGTCGCCGCCCGCGCGACCTCCTCGGGTACGTCGAGACCACGCTCCCCCAGCAGCCGTGCCCGACCGACCACCACGCCGCGGCCGTCGACCGTGCCGGTCACGCCGAGCCCTTCGGCGTTGGCGAAGTCGGTGACGGCCGGCAGCGGCCCGGCGTCGACCGCCGCCTCGGCCACCGCCCGGGCGATCGGATGCTCGGAGGCCGCCTCCAGCGCGCCGGCCAGCCGGAGCAGTTCCCCGGCGTCCTCGCCGTCGGCGGGCAGCACCTCGGCCAGCGCCATCCGCCCGGTGGTGACGGTGCCGGTCTTGTCCAGCACCACGGTGTCGACCTGTCGGGTGGACTCCAGCACCTCCGGCCCCTTGATCAGCACGCCGAGCTGCGCGCCGCGCCCGGTGCCGACCAGCAGCGCGGTCGGGGTGGCCAGGCCGAGCGCGCAGGGGCAGGCGATGATGAGCACGGCCACGGCGGCGGTGAACGCGGCGGTCGGACCGGCGCCGGTGCCGAGCCACCAGCCCAGCGTGCCGGCGGCCAGGGCGATCACGATCGGCACGAAGACCCCGGAGATCCGGTCGGCCAGCCGCTGCACGGCCGCCTTGCCGGTCTGTGCCTGCTCCACCAGCCGGGCCATCTGGGCGAGCTGGGTGTCCCCGCCGATCCGGGTGGCGCGGACCACCAGCCGACCACCGGCGTTGACGGTCGCGCCCACCACGGCGTCGCCCGGCCCGACCTCGACCGGCACGGATTCGCCGGTGAGCATGCTGGCGTCGACCGCGGAGGTGCCCTCCTCGACCACCCCGTCGGTGGCGATCTTCTCCCCGGGCCGGACCACGAACCGGTCGGAGACCGCGAGCTGGTCGACCGGGACCCGGGTCTCCTGCCCGCCGCGCAGCACCGCCACGTCCTTCGCGCCCAGTTCGAGCAGGGCACGCAGGGCGGAGCCGGCGGTGCGCTTGGCACGGGCCTCGAAGTAACGCCCGGCCAGGATGAAGACGGTCACCCCGGCGGCGGCCTCCAGGTAGATGTTGCCGGCGCCGTCGCCCCGGGTGATGTCGAACCGGAACGGGTGCGTCATCCCGGGCATGCCGGCGTCGCCGAGGAAGAGCGCCCAGAGCGACCAGCCGAACGCGGCCAGCGTGCCGAGCGAGACCAGGGTGTCCATGGTCGCCGCGCCGTGGCGCAGGTTGACCAGCGCGGCCCGGTGGAACGGCAGCCCGCCCCACACCACCACCGGAGCGGCCAGCGTGAGCGAGGCCCACTGCCAGTGGTCGAACTGCCAGGCCGGCACCATGGCCAGCACGATCACCGGCAGGGTCAGCACCGCCGAGACCCACAACCGGGTACGCGCCCCGCGCAGCTCGTCCACCGGCTCGGCGCTCATGGTCGCGTCGGCCCGGGCGGGCGGCGGCGGCACCGCGGCCGTGTAGCCGGTCTTCTCCACGGTGGCGATCAGGTCGTCCGGCGTGACCTCGTCGGCGTACCGGACGGTGGCCTTCTCGGTGGCGTAGTTCACCGTGGCCTCGACGCCGTCCATCCGGTTGAGCTTCTTCTCGATCCGGGCGGCGCACGACGCGCAGGTCATGCCGCCGATCGCGAGTTCGATCAGGTTCGGCGCGGTCGGGAGCGTCTTTCCCGTGGTGGTCATCGCGGCACCTCCCCGGTCAACTGTGCCCGTGCCCCGGGGTGCCGTGTCCGGCGTCCGGGGTCGGTGCGGTGGTGGTCGCCGGCCCGGTGGGCGCCGGCGGGGCCTGGTCGCCGGCCACGACGGTGAACTCGGCGGTGTGCACCGCGTCGCCGTGCCGGAAGTCCAGGTAGAGACGGTACGCGCCGGCCGACGGCACCTCCGCCGCGAACGTGACCGCCGGCCCGGCCGGCGTGCGCCCGTCGCCGGGCGTGCCCTCCGGGTGCACGTGCAGGTAGGCCAGGTCACCCTGGCGCAGCGCCACCAGGTGGCCGTACGCCCCGAGGTAGGGCTGGAGGTCGGTGACCGGCCGGCCGTCCCGGCTGACCGAGAGCGTGAGCCGGCTGGTGCGGCCGGGCTCCGGCGCGCCGGTGAGCGTGACGGTGTAGCCGTCGACCGTGGTGCTGGTGGCCGGTGGCGGCAACGGTCGCGCGGCCAGCGTGCCGGGGACGGTGACGTCGACGCCGAGCGTCAACGGCTCGCCGCCGGTCGGGGTGAAGTCGGCGAACGCCCGCCACACGCCCGGCCCGGCGAGCGGTGAGGCGACCCGCCAGGTGCCGTCGTCGGCCAGCTCCGGGTGCACGTGCCGGAAGCCGGAGAGGTCGCGGCGGGCGACGATCAGGTGCATGAGCTTGTCGTGGGCCACGTCGTAGCGGGTGACCGGCCGGCCGTCCGGCCCGGTGATCCGGAACGCGAACTGCCCCTCGGGCGCGGCCGTCGGCTGGAACGTGTAGCCGCGCTCGGAGACGAGCAGCCCGCCGGGCAGGCGGGCGGCCGCCTCCCCGGCGTGACCCTGGTCGCCGTGGCCGGCGTCGGTGTCGTCGTGGCGGGTGTCGGCGGCCGGGGCGTCGGGACCGGCCACGTGACCGATCCCGTACGCCGCGCCGAACACCGCCACGAGGCCGAGGGCGAAGCCGCTCAGCTTCGTCGCCGTGTTCATGGTGTCTCCTCGTGTCGTCGGGTCCGTGGACCCGTCACGCCCCGACGAGGTCGTAACCGGCCTCGTCCACGGCGGCGCGTACGGCGTCCGCGTCCAGCGGACTCCGGCTGGTGACGGTGACCCGGCCGGTGGCCAGGTCGATCTGGACGTCGGTGACGTCCGGCAGCGCGCTCAGCTCGGTGCTCACCGCGGTGACGCAGTGCCCGCAGGTCATGCCCCGCACCTGGTAGGTGGTCTCCATCGCGTCCCTCCGATCTCATACCCCCCTGGGGTACTCATCGCACGTTAGCATACCCCCGAGGGGTACGCTATCCTCGATCTCATGACCACGCCGCCCACCCCGACCCGGGGCTACACCGCCAGCAAGGACCAGCTCCTCGCCCGGCTCCGCCGCATCGAGGGTCAGGTCCGGGGGATCGAGAAGATGGTCGAGGACGACCGCTACTGCATCGACGTGCTGACCCAGATCTCGGCCATCCAGGCCGCGCTGGACAAGGTCGGCCTGGGCCTGCTGGACGGGCACGCCCGGCACTGCATGCACGAGGGGGCCGCCGAGGGCCGGGCCGACGAGATGGCGTCCGAGATGATGGCCGCCGTCGGCCGCCTGATGAAGCGCGGCTGACCGGGACCTCCGGCCCCCGGGACGGGCCGCCCGACCCGGTCCGGCGACCGGCCGGGAGACGTACCGTCGAGGTGGCCGGGCCCGGCGACCGCGCCGACCCGGAGCCGACGGACGGAGGGCGGCCGGATGATGTGGTCGGGCCCGATGATGGGCTGGATGTGGATCTGGTCTTTGCTGGTGCTGGCGGTGCTGGCGGGGCTCGTCTGGTTCGTGGTGCGGATGCCCGGTCCGGACCGCGCGTCGCCCGGCACGGCCCGGCGCATTCTCGACGAGCGGTACGCCCGCGGTGAGATCGACGAGGACGACTACCGACGGCGACGCGCCGGCCTGGCCTGACCCGGCGTCCACCGGCGGCGCGGGCCGGCCTGGCTACCATGGCCGGGCGACGACCCGGGCGTGATCCCCACGCGTCCGCGCCGGCCCCGGTGACCCGACCGGTCCGGTGACCCGGTTCCGCCGCGACCGTTGGGAGAGACGCCGTGGGCGCCGATCACACCCGTCCCGCAGCCGCCGCGCCGCCGGGCGTACGCCGGCTCCTGATCGCCACCGTGGTGCCGCTCTTCGTGCTCACCGTGATCGCGGCGCTGGTGCTCTGGCCCCGGGCGGACCGCGACCCGGTGGACGGCGGCGCGGACGTGCCGCGCTACCACGGCACGGTGACCCGGGTGGTGACCGAGCCCTGCCCGCCGACGCCCGAGTCGCCCGAGGGCGACACCGGCGGCCCCTGCGGCACCGTGACCGTCGCCGCCGAGCAGGGGCCGGACGCGGGCCGGCAGGTCGAGACGCCGGTCCCCACCGGACCCGGCGCGCCCCGGGTCGCGGTCGGCGACGAGGTGGTCCTGGTCGAGCTGGTCGACCCGGGCGACCCGTCGGTGAAGACCTACAACATCGCCGAGCACCAGCGCGGTACGCCGCTGATCTGGCTGGTGGCCCTCTTCGCCGCCGCGATCGTGGCGTTCGGCCGCTGGCGCGGGCTGGCCGCGCTGGGCGGACTGGTGGCCAGCTTCGCCATCCTGCTCGGCTTCGTGCTCCCCGGCATCGGCGCCGGGCAGTCGCCGCTGCTGGTGGCGATCGTCGGCGCCGCACTGATCATGTTCGTGGTGCTCTACCTGACCCACGGGATCACCGCGCAGACGTCGGTGGCGGTGCTGGGCACGCTCGGCAGCCTGGTGATCACCGGAGTGCTGGGCACGCTGGCCACCGCCGCCACCCACCTGACCGGCTTCGGCAGCGAGGACGCCACCACGCTGTCGATGTTCCAGGGTGACGTGGACCTGCACGGACTGTTGCTGGCCGGCATCATCATCGGTTCGCTCGGCGTGCTGGACGACGTCACCGTCACCCAGGCGGCCACCGTCACCGAGCTGGCGCACGCCAACCCGGGGCTGTCCCGACGGCAGCTCTACCGGGCGGCCACCCGGGTGGGCCGGGCGCACATCGCGTCCACCGTCAACACCATCGTGCTGGCGTACGCGGGCGCCTCGCTGCCGCTGCTGCTCCTGCTGGTCGCCGACTCCCGCCCGGTGGGTCAGCTGCTCACCAGCGAGTTCCTCGCCCAGGAGATCGTCCGTAGCGCGGTGGCCACGCTCGGCCTGATCGCCGCCGTACCGCTGACCACCGCGCTGGCCGCGGTCGTGACCACCGCCGGCCGCGCCGGGCGGGCCGCCGGACCCGCGACGCCCCGGCCGCCGTCGCCCCGGGAGGACGCGTGGGAGGCGCTCGGCGAGGGCCGGTCCGGCGGGGGCAGGAGCACGGAGGCCGCATGGTGACACTCCGCAGCGTGACGGCCGATTCCAAACGCGATGCTGGTCACGCTGGGCGGTGGCGAATTCTCGCGATTGGTCGGCTTCCGGACGTAGATCCCCGGGAGTGGTCTCGGGTAACCTCGCTGCCGGTCACCGCCGAAGGCGCGCACCGGCGCCTGCGGTGCCGCCGCCCAATCGCCTCCGGGCGAGCCGGGGAACCAGGTACATGGGGTGAATCCGCGCCAGCGGAAGGGGCCGCTTCCGTCCCGAACCCGTCAGCTAACCCGGTCGGCGGTCGACGGAAGGGAACACTGTGACGGCACCCCTGCGCCGCTGGCTGACACCCGTGGTGGCCGTGCTCGCCGCTCTCGCCGTGCTGGCCGGGCCGACGCCGGCCTCGGCGGCCCCCGGCACCGCCGCCCCGAACCCCTCGGGCCACTCGGAGGACGACGACCCACCGCTGATCAGCGAGGCCGTCACCGCCGCCAACCGCGCCTACCTCCAGGCCAAGTCGAAGTTGGACACGTCGCGCAAGCGGCAGCTCCAGCTCGCGCTGGAGGTGAAGGCGGCGCAGAGCCAGCTCGACGCGCTCAGCCCGCAGGTGAGCGAGATCGCGGCACAGTCCTACCGGACCGGTCGCGTCGGCGCCATGGCGATGCTGCTGGAGAGCGACTCCCCCGACTCGTTCGTCCAGCGGGCCAGCGCGCTCGACGAGCTGAACCTGTTCAACGCGCAGCGCCTCGCCGCCATCAACGAGGTGAAGGGCCGCGCCGAGCGGGCCAAGATCGCGCTCGACGCCGAGGTGCGGGAGCAGGAGAAGCAGGCGAACGCGATGGCCCGCGAGAAGGTCGAGGCGCAGAAGGCGCTGAAGCTGGTCGGCGGGCTGGACTTCACCGGTGGCCTGGTCTCGGCCACCTCGCCGGTTGCCAAGATCGGCCCCGGCCGCACCGCCGACGGCGGGTGGAAGTCCGAGTCGTGCAGCGAGAACGACCCGACCACCTCGGGCTGCGTCACGCCGCGCACGCTGCACGCGTACAAGGAGGTCAAGCGCGCCGGCTTCAACCGCTTCGTGGGCTGCTACCGCCCCGGCGGGCCGTGGGAGCACCCCAAGGGCAAGGCGTGCGACTGGTCGTTGCAGAACAGCGGCTTCGCACCGTGGCACAACAACGACACCCGCCGGTACGGCAACGAGGTGGCCGCCTTCCTCATCCGCAACGCCGACCGGCTGGGCATCTACTACGTGATCTGGAACCGGCAGATCTGGTTCCCGGCGACCGGCTGGAGTTCCTACAGCGGGCCCTCCAACCACACCGACCACGTGCACATGTCGCTGCTCTGACGCGCGCGTACGACAAGGGGCCGCCCGTGGGCGGCCCCTTTCGCGTATCGGTTCCCGGTCAGCCGGCGAGCGCCGCGTCCGCCGACGCGGCCGGTGCCGGCAGCGGGGCCGGGGACTGCGCCACCGTCCGGACCTCGCCGCCACTGAGCCGGTACGACATGCCGACCACCGCGCAGGCCCCGCCGGCCACCTTCGCGGCGAGCACCGAGGAGCGGGCCAGCAGTGCCTCCACCGTCTGGGCGATGTGCACGTCGATGATGCCGTCGAGGTCCTCGACGCCCTGGCGGCCGGCCCGGAGCAGGCTGGGTGAGACGGCGTCCACCACCGCGCCCAGGTGTCCGGCCGGGGCGGAGCCGGTGCGGACCGCCTCGCGGGCCGCCTGGACCGCGCCGCACGAGTCGTGGCCGAGCACCACCACGAGCGGCGTGCCGAGCACGGTGACCGCGTACTCCACGCTGCCCAGCACCTCCGGGCCGGCGGTGTGGCCGGCGGTGCGCACCACGAAGAGGTCACCGAGGCCGCGGTCGAAGATGATCTCGGCGGCGAGTCGCGAGTCGGAGCACCCGACGATCACCGCGAACGGGTGCTGACCGTCGGCGACCGCCGCCCGGTGCCCGGCGTCCTGGTTCGGGTGCTGCGGCACACCGGTGACGAACCGGTGGTTACCGGCACGCAGTTCGGCGAGTGCCTCGTCGGGGGTGGTCGGGATCATGCTGCTCACCTCGTCCTCGCGCGGCGCCGTCAGGCCGGCCGGCGGCGGTGTCGGCCCCGCGACCCACCGTCACACGCGACCCATGGCACGTCAAGATTTCGTGATACGCATTTCATACGTCACCGTCGCGGACCGCGCCGGGTCGGGGCGCCGACGGAAGGAGTCCTACGATGACCACCATGGCGACCACACCGGCCGAGGACGGGAGCCGCAAGAACTGGACCTTCCTCACCAATCACGGGCACGTCCTGCTGGCCATCGCGCGCAACCCCACCGCGCGCCTGCGGGACGTGGCCGACGAGGTGGGTGTCACCGAGCGGGCGGCCCAGGCCATCGTCGCCGATCTGGAGGCCGGTGGTTACCTCCGCCGCACCCGGGTGGGCCGGCGCAACGAATACACGGTCAACCCGAACGGGCGCTTCCGGCACCCGGCGGAGGCCGACCAGCAGGTGGGTGCGCTGCTCGACCTGTTCGGCGCCGAGCCGACCGGCGACACCGCCGACCGCTGACCGTCCGCGCGCGACCGCCCGTTCCCACGCGCCCGCGGCCGCGACGGTAATCTCACCGCGTGCGCGACAGCTTGCGGCCGAACGGGACGACGGGGCGCGTCCGTGCCGGACACCGGATCAGGTCCGTCCTGTCCGGAGCGGCGGTGGCCGCCCTGGTCGGTGGCGCGCTGGCGGTGCCGACGCCGGCGGTCGGGGCCCCCGCGTGCGGGCCCACCGGCGGCCCGGCCCCCACCGAGATGCCCTGGGCGTTGAGCCGGCTCGACCCGGCGGCCGCCTGGCGGGTCGGCAAGGGGCAGGGCGTCACGGTCGCGGTGGTCGACTCCGGCGTCTCACCGAGCCACCCGTTGCTGCGCGGCCGGGTGCTGCCCGGCGAGGACTTCAACCAGTTGGTCCACCTGCGCGGGCAGTGCGACCTGGTCGGTCACGGCACCATGGTGGCGGGCATCATCGCCGGCCGGGAGGGCACCGGCTCGCCGTACACGGGCGTCGCGCCCGAGGCCCGCATCCTGCCGCTGCGCGTGCTGGCCGAGAACAAGGAGAACTTCGACCCGGACGTGCCGGGCGAGATCGGCCGGGCGATCCGCTGGGCGGTCGACCACGACGCCGACGTGGTCAATCTGTCCCTGGTCACGCTCGACGACCCGGCCCTCCGGTCGGCCGTGGACTACGCCCTGGGCAAGGGCGTGATCGTGGTGGCCTCCGCCGGCAACCGGCAGGAGAACCGGGAGGACCGGCCGGCCTATCCCGCGGCGTACCCGGGGGTCATCGCCGTGGCCGGCATCGACGAGCAGGGCGGCCACGTGGGCAGCTCGGTCAGCGCGGACTATGTGGACATCGCCGGCCCGGGCCTGAACATCGTCGGCCCCGCCCCGCAGGGTGCGGGCTACCGCGCCGAGCCGCAGGGCGGGACGAGCTTCGCCACCGCGTACGTCTCGGGGGTGGCCGCGCTGGTGCGGGCCGCGCACCCCGAGATCAGCCCCGAGGAGGTGGCCTACCGGTTGACCCGCACGGCGGACAACCCGCCCGACGGGCACAACGCCGAGGTGGGCTACGGAATGGTCAATCCCTACCGGGCGGTGACGAACCTGCTGGGCACCCGCGACGACCCCCCGCTGGGCGCGATGCCGCCGCCGGCGCCGGCCGCCGACCCACTGGCCTGGCAGCGCACGGTAGCGATCTGGGTCGCCGTCGTCGGCGGGCTGCTGGCCGGCGTCCTGCTCACGCTGCGCCCGATCCTGGTACGCGGGCGACGACGCGGCTGGCGCCCCGGCCGTCGCGACCTCCCCCGCGGCGCCTGACCCGGCCCCGTCACCTCCCGGAGCGCTCCGCCTCCCCGCCGCACGGGGAAACGCAGCGGCTCCGCCCGGCGCGAGCCGGAGCGGAGCCGTCGTGGACCGGTCGGGTCAGTTGCCCCAGACCTTGGAGTTGCTCATCTCCGTGGTCATGTAGTTCTCGCGCGCGATGCCCACCGCGCCGCCGATCTCGTTGAGGACCTTGTTGATGTCCCGCACGGCGGCGTCCCACTGGGCCTGGTGCTGCTCGTAGGCGGCCCGGTCCTGGCCCTCCCACTCGAGCTTGCTCAGCATCGCCCGCAGCGTGTCCAGCTTCTCGTCGATGGTCCGCGAGATGGCCTGCATCTGCTGGTTGCTGCTCTCGAGGACAGCGTAGTCAACCTTGATGCTCATCGATTCCTCCTCTGCCTGTCTTCGCGGATCACGGGTTGAGCGCAGCGTGGAACTTGTCCAGCATCTGCTGCTGCTCTTCGTCGTTGACCTGGTGCGTGGTGCCGGACTTGTCGAGCAGGTCCGCGATGTTGTCCATCGCCGTGAGCAGCTTCGCCGTGTCCTCGGTCCAGCGGTTCATCAGGCCCTGGAAGCCCGTGGAAGCCTGGCCCTTCCAGGCCATGGCCAGGTCGTCGACCACGTTCCACAGCTTCTTGAGCTCGCCGTCGACGTCGCTGCGCGTGGACCGCACGTCACTCGCGGCGGTGTGCAGAGTCGCTGCACTGACCTCGAACGCCATGCTTCACACCCTTCCGTCATCTAGTGGCGGCGGTTCCGCCGCGCCCCTCCCCCGCGGCAAGGCGAACACACCCCACCGACGGACACTTCATCCGAACCGTAGCGGACGACGTCCAACCCGCGCAGCCCTCCCTTCCCATCGTCGAATTCCGACAGGACACCGCGATCCGGCGTGGACCGTACGAGTTGGACGGTGCCCGGTCAGGCCGGCTCCGTCCAGGCGGTCTGGATCAGCTGCTGGCCGTCGCGGCGGCGGACCAGGGTGCCCCGGCCCGGCGGCTGCGGGGTCGGCCGCAGGTTGCCGAACACCGCACCCTCCTCCCGGCTGCCCGACATCAGCAGGCCCGGCGAATCCAGTTCGCGCAGGCGTTGCAGCACCGGCTCGTAGAGGGCCCGGGCCACGCCGCCCACCCGCCGCGTGATGATCAGGTGCAGGCCGATGTCCCGCGCCTGCGGCAGCAGCTCGTGCAGCGCGCTGAGCGGGTTGTTGCCGCCGGAGGCAACCAGGTCGTAGTCGTCCACCAGGATGTAGAGCTCCGGCCCCTTCCACCAGCTGCGGTCGCGCAGCTGGGCGGTGGTCACGTCCGGGCCGGGCAGCCGGTTCTGCAACGCGCTGCGGATGGAGCCGAGGCCCTGGCTGAACACCTGGTTGGACGGCGCGTAGTCGAGCAGGTGGTCGCCCTCGACCGCCCCCAGCAGGCCCCGCCGGTAGTCGGCGATGACCAGCCGCGCCTGGGCCGGGGTGTAGCGCTCGGCGATCCCCCGGGCGATCAGCCGCAGCAGGTTGGTCTTGCCGCACTCGGCGTCGCCGAAGACGGTCAGGTGCGGCTCGCTCGCCAGGTCCAGGTAGACCGGGGCGAGCGCCGACTCGTTGACCCCGATCGGGATGCCCGGGGCGGACCGGTCGACCACCTGGGCCAGGTCGGTCAGCGCCAGCTTGCGCGGCAACAGCCGCACCTTCGGCGCGGGCCGGCCCGGCCAGTTCGCCGCCACGTGGCCGGCCAGCGCGACCGACGCCTCGGTCAGGTCCTCGATGTCGCGCCTGCCGTCGATCCGCGAGACCGCGGTGAGGAAGTGCAGCTTGTCCCGGGTCAGGCCCCGACCCGGCGAACCGACCGGCACGTTCTGCGCGGCCCGCCGGTCGATCTCCGACTCGGACGGATCACCGAGCCGCAGCTCCAGCTTGGTGCCGAGCAGGTCCCGCATGTTGATCCGGATCTCCGCCCAGCGCACCGCCGTGATCACCACGTGCACACCGAAGCCCAGCCCCCGGTTGGCCAGGTTGGTGATGGTCTGCTCCAGCTCCTCGTACTCCTGGCGCAGCGTGTTCCAGCCGTCCACCACGAGGAAGACGTCCCCGAACGGGTCGTCGGCGAACTCCCCGGCGGCCCGCCGCCGGCGGTAGCTCGCCACCGAGTCGATGCCGTGCTGGGTGAACCGGTTCTCCCGCTCGTCGATCACGGCGACCACCTCGGCGACGGTCCGCCGGACCGCCTCGGTGTCGCGTCGACCGGCCACGCCGGAGGTGTGCGGCAGCCCGTCCAGGCTGCGCAGCGCGCCGCCGCCGAAGTCGAGGCAGAAGAACTGCACCTCACGCGGCGTGTGGGTGAGCGCGAGGGAGGCCAGCATCGAGCGCAGCATGGTGCTCTTGCCGCTCAGCGAGGCGCCGACGATCACCACGTTGCCACCGGCGCCGGAGAGGTCGACCATCATCGGGTCCCGCCGCTGCTCGTACGGCCGGTCGACGATGCCGACCGGCACCGCGAGCCGGCCCCGGCCCGGCCAGTCCGCGGTGGTCAGGCCGAACGTCGGGTGCACGCTCAGCTTGGGCAGCAGCTCGGCCAGCCCGGACGGCTCCGCCAGCGGCGGCAGCCAGACCTGGTGCGCCGGCCGGCCCCGGCCCTTGAGCTGGTCGATCAGGACGTCCAGCATGGCCACCGCCTTGCCGTCACCGGTCTGCTCCGGCTCGGGCGCGGTCTCCGCCGGGGTCGGCAGCTTCGGCACCGGCACGTAGTCGATGCCGTACGGGACGATCCGGCGCTGCACCTGCGCCCGGCTGGAGCGCTGCGTCTGCCCCGGCGCCCGGTAGGGGCCGGAGACGTAGGCGGCACGGAACCGCAGCATGGTCGCCGTGTCGGTCTTCAGGTAGCCGTGGCCCGGCGCGCTCGGCAGCTCGTAGGCGTCCGGCACGCCGAGCACGATCCGGCTCTCCACCGCCGAGAAGGTCCGCAGACCGATCCGGTACGACAGGTGCGTGTCCAGACCGCGCAGCTTGCCCTCCTCCAGTCGCTGCGAGGCGAGCAGCAGGTGCACGCCGAGCGACCGGCCCAGCCGGCCGATCATCACGAACAGGTCGATGAAGTCCGGCTTGGCGGCCAGCAGCTCGGAGAACTCGTCGCAGATGATGAGCAGGCTGGGCATCGGCTCCAGCGGCTCACCGGCCGCGCGCGCCTTCTCGTAGTCGTAGCGGGAGACGTAGTTGCCCGACGCCCGCAGCACCTCCTGGCGGCGGTTCATCTCGCCGGCCAGCGCGTCCCGCATGCGGTCGACCAGCGGCAGCTCGTCGGAGAGGTTGGTGATCACGGCGCTGGTGTGCGGCAACGCGTCCAGCGACGCGAACGTGGCGCCACCCTTGAAGTCGACCAGGACGAAGTTGAGCTCCTCCGACGAGTGCGTCACGGCCAGCGCCGCGACCACCGTACGCAGCAGTTCGCTCTTGCCGGAACCGGTCGCTCCGATGACCAGGCCGTGCGGGCCCATGCCCTCGTGCGCGGACTCCTTGAAGTCCAGCTCGACCACGTTGCCGTCAGGCCCCAGGCCGAGCGGGATGCGCAGCCGGTCCCGGTGGCTGCGCGGGCGCCAGGTCTGCCGGGTGTCCACGGTGGCGGCGTCGCCGACGCCGAGCAGGTCGGGCAGCTCCATGCTGCGGGCCAGCGGCTCCTCGGTGCTGGCGCCCTGCTGCTGGGACAGCCGGAACGGGGCGATCTGCCGGGCCAACCCCTCGGCCGCCGCCAGCGACAGCCGGTCCGGCCGGCCGAGTCGGGTGGTGGTGGCGCCGCGCACCAGGTCGAGCCCGCTGCCGTCGCCGGTGTCCAGGCAGAGCAGCCACCGGCCGGCGTCCCGGGGCACCGCGCCGGACAGGTCGAACACGGTCGTGCCGAGCAGCCCCGCGCCGGTCAGCGCGCAGGTCGCCGAGACCTCGCCGCCGTCGAGCACGACCACCACGTGCGGCGCGGTGGTGAGCGGCTTCGCCTCCGGGGCGAACCGGGGCCGGCCGCCCAGCTCGTTGCCGAGCGCCGACTCGGCCTCGGCCAGGCTGGCGAAGACCATCCGGCGCGCGCCCGCCGCGTCGGTACGCCCCGGGTGCTGGGCGTGCGGCAGCCACTTCGCCCAGTCCCAGACCGGCTGCCGGTCCGGTGCGGCCACCACGACGACCAGCAGGTCCTCCGGGGCGTGGAAGGTGACCAGCTGACCCAGCGCGGCCCGGGCCAGGTCGAGCACCGGCTCCCGGTCGCCGCGCAACGCGATCCGGCTGAACGCGCGCAGCGACAGGGCGGTGGGCAGGTCGGGCACGCTGGAGTGGGCCCGGACGAACCGGCGCAGCGCGATGGCGCTCATCGGCTCCAGGTCCTCCACCGGCTTGGTCTCCGGCGGCACGATCTCCACCGCCAGCCGTTGCGGGCCGAGCGCGATCCGCACCTCGCCGAAGTCGTCCTCGGTGATCCGCCGCTCCCACAGCCGGCGCGAGGCGGCGATCGACCAGAGCGCGTCGGGCTCCGGGTGCCGCCAGGTCATCGCGGCGCGCTGCTGCTCGGCCGCCCGCCGGGTGCGCTTGCGCATCTGCGCCAGGTAGCGCATGTAGTCGCGCCGCTGGGCGTTCAGCTCCGCCTTGTCGTTGCCGCCGTTGCCGAGCGTGCCGATCGCCATGCCCAACATGGACACCCCGAACAGGCCACCGGCGACGTACGTCATCATGCCGCCGCCACGGCCGGCGTAGAGGAAGGCCATCGCACCGACGCCGCAGAGCATCGGCAGGATCATCAGCACCTGCCCCATGCCCTTGGCCTGCGGCTCCGGCAGCTCGGGCGGGGACTCCAGCAGGACCTCGCCGCGCGGCAGCGCGGGTCCCGGTTGACGCGGAAGTCGGCGGAACACCACCGTACTCACGGCTCTCCCCTCCCCAGAAGTGGCAGTGATCGTGGTCTGCCACCGGCGGTGAGCGTCGGGTGGGCAACCTGTGCGACCGCCATCGTAGGTAATCTCCCGGAGGCGTCGTGGACCCGTGGGGGCGACGCCGACGGCCGGGTGGATCGTAGGGCGAGCACGAGGAGGCCACAGTGGCGACGAAGGCGGCGACCGGCGGGCTGAGCCGGATCACCATCGTGGCGCCGCGCACCAGGATGGATCTGGCGCTGCCGTCCGACGTGCCGCTGGCCGACCTGCTGCCCACGCTGCTGCGCTACGCCGGCGAGGACCTCGCCGACGAGGGCGTGCGGCACGGCGGTTGGAGCCTGTCCCGGCTGGGCGGGCAGCCGCTCGACGGTGGCCGGACCGCCGCGCAGCTCGGCGTCCGCGACGGGGAGGTCCTCTACTTCAACCCCCGGGCCGCCACCGCTCCCGAGATCGTCTTCGACGACGTGGTGGACGCGGTCGCCACCTCCACCACCCAGCGGGCCGGGGCCTGGCAGGTGGGCACCACGCGCTCGTTCGCCGTTCTCCTCGCCGGGTCGACGCTGGCCGCGGGCGCGGTCGCGGCGCTGTTCACCGGGCCGCCGCAGCTCCCCGGCGCGCTGGCCGCCCTGGTGGTCGCGGTCGCCCTGCTGGTCGGCGCCGCCGTGCTGTCCCGGGCGGCCGGCGACAGCCGTACCGGCGCGGTGCTGGCCCTGGTCGGCGTCGGTTACGCGGCGGTCGGCGGCCTGCTCGTGCTCGCCGGGGACCGGCCGCTCGACGACCTGGCCGGCCCGCACGTGCTGCTCGCCGCCACCGCGGTGGTGGTCTTCGGCGCGGTGGCCGCGCTCGCCGTCGGCGACCGGCTGCCGCTGTTCCTCGGCGCGGTGGGCGTGGGGGCGGCGGTCGGTCTCGGCGCGGTGCTCAGCCTGGCCTTCGGCATCGGCGCGGCGGCCTCGGCGGCGGTGGTGGCGACGGTGGCCTTCGGCGCGCTGCCCGCGCTGCCGATGCTGGCCTACCGACTGGCCCGACTGCCGGTGCCGTCGATCCCGACCGGCCCGGAGGACCTGAAGACCGACACCGAGTCGGTGGACGGGCCGTCGGTGCTGCGCGACAGCGAGCGCGCCGACGGATTCCTCACCGGCCTGCTCTGGACCGTCTCGCTGCTGGTGCTCGGCGGCGAGGTGGTGCTCGCGCTCGACGGCCGGCTCCCGGCCGTCCTGCTCTGCCTGGTGCTGGCCCTGCTGTCGCTGCTGCGGGCGCGCCCGTTCCTCGGCCGGGGCCAGCGCACCCCGGTGCTGCTCGCCGGCACCGTCGGCCTCGGCCTCACCGCCCTGGCGGTCTTCGCGGCCGGCTCGACGCCGGTCCGGCTCGGGCTGGTCCTGGGCGGCCTGACCGTGGTTGCCGTGATCAGCCTGGTCTACGGCCTCACCGTGGCCGGCAAGCGGATCTCCCCGGTCTGGGGCCGCACCCTCGACATCGTCGAGATCCTGCTGATCGTCGCGCTGGTGCCGCTGGCCGTCTGGGTCTGCGGCATGTACGGCTGGATCGTCAACCTTCGACCGTGACGGTGCCCATCGCGGTGCCGACCGGCGCGGTGGCGTAGACGCCGGGGCCGTGCTGGCCGTCCAGCGGGCGGGCCGGCACACCGGCCCGCCGGGCCATCTCCCGCACGACCTTCACCAGCGCCTCGGCGTGCCCGTCCATGGCCGCCACGCGCAGCAGCGGCGGGACCCGCCGGCCGCCGGGGAGCACCACGGCCGCGACGGTGTGCGAGGGCGCGGAGGTCGAGGTGACCGCGTCCACCAGCGCGCCCAGCGAGCCGCTGGGGCGGACCCGCAGGGCCAGGCAGCGCTGGGTCCAGCCGCCCCCGCGCAGGCTGGTCCAGGTCTCGACCGGGGACTCCGGCGCCAGGTCGAGCCCCGCCCCGGAGACCACCGCCGCGTGCAGCTCGTCCCGGCCGAGCACCCGGTGGCCGAGGCCGGCGGCGGTGAGCGCCTTGCCGAGCCGCCCCACTCCGGCCGCGACCGTGCGGTGCACGCCGCGCAGGCCGCCGCCACGGCTCACCGTCTCGGCGCGCGCGTCCCCCACCGACAGTCGCAGCGCCACCCACACCGTGCGGTGCGCCGCGGGCGGCGCGCCGGGCGCCGGGTACCAGACCAGGGTGTGCGAGACCACCTGGGTCTGGGTGACCGGGCCGGTGAAGTCGGCCAGCACGGCGAGCGCCCGGTCCACCGTCGACGCCTCGATCGACCCGGCGGGCGCGCCGGGTCGGCCGGTCAACGCCAGGGCGGCGAACCAGCCCCGGTCGTCCTGCCCGACGCCGAGTCGGGTGCCGCGTTCGGTCAGCTCCACCACGGTCAGCTCGGGGGCGAGCGCGGCCAGCCGCGGGTCACCGCCGGGCACCGCGCCCCGGGACCGGTCCCGACGTCGGCGCAGCCGGCGGCGGAGCATCAGGTCCTCGTACCACCAACGGCCGCCCCGGCGGGCGAACGCGGCCACCACGGCCAGCAGCGCCAGCCCGGCGACCACGGCGAGCAGCCAGGTCGGGCCGGCGGTGGCGAACCAGACCGCGAGCGCCGCGCACTCCACCACCACGAGCTGACCGACGACGACCGGACCGAGTCGGCCGCGCCGGCGCCGGTCCGCCGGGGTGACCGGCCGGTCCACCGGCACGGCGGGGGCGGTGGCCGTACGACCGGGTGGCGCCTGGAGCTGCGTCATCGGTGAGCGTCCCTTCTGGACATCCTGGGCATCCGCCGGCGGGGTGCGTCGTCGGGTGGCGGACGGGGTCCCGGCAGACCCCCGACGGCCCCTTATCGTAGGGAAGCCCGCGGCGCTGTTCGGACCTGATCGCCGCGGACCCACCCCCGCCGGAGGTTAGTCATGCGGACCCGCCGCGATCAGGTGCAGGCGTACCGCTTCGTCACCCGCCGCATCGTCTCCGCGCTGCTCTCCGGCGACCCGGAGACCAACGACCTGCCGATGCGCCGCCTCGGCATGGCGGTGTTCGGCAGCGTCGTCGCCGCGGCCGTGGTGCTCGGCGGTGTGGGCGCGTACGGACAGCTCACCAGCAACTCCGCGCCGCTCGAGGCGAACACCGTGGTGATCGAGCGGGAGACCGGCGCCACCTACTACTTCGGCGAAGACCAGGTGCTGCACCCGACGCTCAACTACGCCTCGGCCCGGCTGATCGTGAACGACGCGTCGGCGACGGTCCGCACCATGTCGCAGGCCTCCATCAAGGACCGGCCGCGGGGCCGGATGGTGGGCATCGTGGGCGCGCCGGACGACCTGCCGGACCGCAAGTCCCTGGTCGGGCTGCCGTGGTCGGTCTGCGACGTGCCCGACCCGAACGACCCGCAGCGCTCCACCACCCGCCTGGTGGTCGACCGCCCGCTGCCCGGTGGCACCCCGCTCACCGACCGGGCCGTCCTGGTCCGCACCAGCGACGCGCGCTACCTGCTCACCGGTGGCGCCCGCCTACGCGTGGTCGGCGACGAGCAGGCGCTGGTGGCGTTGCAGATGGCGGGCGCCACCAACCTCACCGTCGGGCAGCAGCTGCTCAACGCGGTGCCGGTGGGCCCGGCGCTGCGCAAGCCCGCGATCGACGGGGACGGCGGGCCGAGCGGGCTGACCGTCGCCGACCGGCCGGCCCGGATCGGCCAGGTCTACCAGGCCGCCGGCCAGTACTACGTGCTGACCCGGCAGGGTCTGGCCACGATCCGGGAGGTCACCGCCCGCCTGCTGCTCGGCGGCGGAGGCACGGTGACCGAGATCACGGCGGACGAGGCCGGCCGGCTCCTCACCGACCAGCGGCTGGACGCCGACGGGCTGCCGGCCCGGACGCCGACGCTGCACGACGTCCGCCCCGGGCGCACGGTGCTCTGCGCCACCTACCGCTCCGGGCCGGCCGGTCAGCCGCCGACCACCACGCTGGAGGTCTTCGACTCGCCGCCGGCCGAGCTGGCCGGGACGACCGCGATGCCGGCGCGGCAGGGCGCCCGGGACGCCGTCCGCACCGCCGAGAGCGTGCTGCTGCCCGGCGGAAAGGGCGTGCTCGTGCAGGCGACGGCCGGCGAGAGCGGCAAGCCGGCGGCCGGCTCGACGGTCTACCTGATCACCGCGCAGGGGATCCGCTACCCGCTCGGCGCCGCCGGGGGCGACGCGAGGAGCGCGCTCGGCTACGGCGACGTGACCCCGCTGGCGGTGCCCGCCTCGCTGCTGGCGCTGGTGCCGACCGGCCCGACGCTGGCCCGGCAGGACGCGTTGGCGTACTTCGATGCGGCGGACACCCCGACGGCCGGCGCGACGCCCTCGACGGACGGCGGGGCGGCCCAGGTCCAGGGCGGTTGAGCGAGGGGCGAGAGGTCCGAAGTGGAGGAGAGCGGCGACGGGTCGCCCGGGTTGGTCCGGTTCGACTAACCTGAGCATGGCCAACGGTTCCGGACGATGACTACGGGGATGCAGCCATGACGGGGCGCACGACAGTCGACGTACTGTCCTTGGAGGATTTTCACCAGCGGCTCGAGCGACGTCTGCACGAGGCGGAGTCGGTGTTGCGCAAGCTCAACACCGAGATGCAGTGCCGCCCGCCGGCGCTCGGCACGTTCACCGACGCGACCGACAACTCCCGTCGCTACTCCGAGACGCACCAGAGCTACGTCAACCACGTCGACCGACTGCGCCGGGCGATCCTGGCCGCCCGCGAGGCGACCCACACGATCATGACGAACTACAGGACCGCCGAGGCCCGCAACGCCGCCGCCGCGGCCGACATCGCCGCCGCCCTCTCCGGGCTCAACGAGGCGATGAAGCAGCCGAAGGAGGATCCGCGTGTCTGAATACACCCAGCGCTACGAGCACGTCAGCCACGAGGAGCTCTACCAGGGCGTCAACGCCGGCGACCCGTTGCAGATCGAGGGGCTCAGCGCCCAGTGGACGTCGCTCAAGGGCACCCTCGACGACCTCGGCCGCGACCTCGCCGCCGACCTGGACGCGCTGACGAAGACCTGGACCGGTGACGCCGCCCGCGAGTTCCACCGCCGGCTCGACATGGTGGTCGGCTACTCCGGCAACCTGGCCGAGGGCATGACGGGCATCCGACAGGGCCTCGACATGATGGCCAGCGAGTTGCGCGCCGCCCAGGCCAAGGCGGAGAGCCCGGAGAAGACCGACGACAACGACAAGCTGCTCTCCGGCGCCGGCAAGGGCTTCCTGATCGGCGGTGCCCCCGGCGCGCTGATCGGCGGCATCGTCGGCCACCAGCAGGACGAGGCCGAGCAGGAGAAGGCCCACCAGCGGATGGTGCAGGTCGTGGCGAAGCTGGCCGAGGGCTACGACTTCTCGGCGTACGGCCGGATCGTGGTGCCGGAGCCGCCCCCCATCGAGCTGCCCCGCCACCACGACGGGAGCGACCCGACGCTGCACGGCGGCCCGTCGGTGCAGACGCCGTCGGCCGGTCCGACCCTGGGCAGCTTCGGCCCGGGCGCGAACGGCACCGCGACCACCTCGGGCGTGCACCACACCGCCCCGACCAGCGGCATGCCCGGCGACGGCGGCCCGGGCGACGGCATCCCCGGCGGCCACCCCGGCGCGGGCACGCCGGGTTCCGTGACGACCGGCGGCACGCTCGACCCGACCGGCACCTCGCTGGCCGGCGCCGGCCCGCTCACCGCCACCACCGGCGGTCCGCAGATCGGTGGCGGCCCGGGCTTCGGTCCCGGCAGCGCCAACCCGACGATGACGGCCGGCGGGGGTGGCGGCACGCTCTACGGCGGCCCCGGCGTGCTGAGCACCGGCTCGTTGGCCGGGACGGGCCCCACGAACGCGGCGTCCTCCGGGCGACTCGGCGGCGTGCCCGGCGCGGAGAACCGCTCGGCCGCCGGCACCGGGCGGCTCACGTCCGGCCGCGGCCTGACCGTCGACGCCGAGAGCAGGTCCACCGGCCGCACGACCAGTGCCAGCGGTCGGCCCGCCATGGCCGGCCGCAACGGCGTGCTGGGTGGGCGCGGCGCCGCCGACGACGACGAGTCGGAGGGCCGGCTGACCTGGCTCACCGAGGACGAGATGGTCTGGGGCGACGCCGGGTCGGCCCCGCCGCCGGTGCTCGGCGGCATCTGACGTCGACACGGACGAACGGCGCGGCTCCCCGGCGGGAGTCGCGCCGTTCGCCGTCGCGCGGGCGGGTATACCTAGAGCGTATACATACTGTGTATAGTGCCGGTCATGTCGATCGGTCACACCTTCCTCGGGCTGCTGCAAGCCAGTCCCCGCCACGGCTACGACCTGAAACGGGCGTACGACGAGCGCTTCGGCCAGGCCCGTCCACTCGCCTTCGGGCAGGTCTACTCCACGCTCTCCCGGCTGCTGCGCAACGGACTGGTCGAGGTCGACGCGGTGGAGCCCGGCGAGGGCCCGGAACGCAAGCGGTACGCGATCACCGAGGCCGGTGTCACCGACGTGGAGCGGTGGCTCGCCCAGCCGGAGAAGCCGGAGCCCTACCTGCACAGCGTGCTCTACACCAAGGTGGTGCTCGCGCTGCTGACCGGCCGCCCGGCCGCGGATCTGCTGGACGTCCAGCGCGCCGAGCATCTGCGGCTGATGCGGGAGCTGACCCGCAGGAAGACGCACGGCGACCTGGCCGACCAGCTCGTCTGCGACCATGCGCTGTTCCACCTGGAGGCGGACCTGCGCTGGCTGGAGCTGACCGCGTCCCGGCTCGACCAGCTGGCCCGGGAGGTCGGCCGATGAGCGCGGACGCGCTGCTGGTGGCGGAGGACCTGCACCGCTCCTTCGGCCCGACCCCGGCGCTCGCCGGCGCGTCGCTGGCCGTCGCGGCCGGCGAGGTGGTGGCCGTGATGGGGCCGTCCGGGTCCGGCAAGTCGACGTTGCTCCACTGTCTCGCCGGAATCGTGCCGCCGGACACCGGCCGGGTGCGCTACCGGGGCGCCGACCTGACCGCCATGTCGGACGCCGAGCGCAGTGCCCTGCGCCGCCGGGAGTTCGGTTTCGTCTTCCAGTTCGGGCAGCTCGTACCGGAGCTGACCTGCCTGGAGAACGTCGCGCTGCCGCTGCGGCTGGAGCGGGTCGCCCGGCGTGAGGCGGAGCGGCGGGCCCGGGAGTGGCTGGACCGTCTGGAGGTGGTCGACGTGGCCGGCAAGCGGCCGGGTGAGGTCTCCGGCGGTCAGGGGCAACGGGTCGCAGTGGCCCGGGCGCTGGTCACCGGCCCCCGGGTGGTCTTCGCCGACGAGCCCACCGGCGCGCTGGACTCGCTCAACGGCGAACGGGTGATGCGCCTGCTCGCCGGTGCCGCCCGGGAGACCGGAGCGGCGGTGCTGCTGGTGACGCACGAGACCCGGGTGGCGGCGTACTCCGACCGGGAGGTGGTGGTCCGCGACGGGCGGACCCGCAGCCTGGAGCAGGTGGCGTGAGCGCGACAGTGCCAGGCCGACCGGTCGGCGCCGGCCTCGGTGACCTGCTGATGGGCGCGCGGATGGCGGTCACCGGCGGGCGTGCCGGATGGACGCGCACGCTGCTCACCGCGCTCGGCGTCGGGGTGGGCGTGGCGATGCTGCTGCTCGCCGCCGCGGTGCCGGGGGCGATCGACAGCCGCGGCGAACGCACCGCCGCGAGGAGCGAGCCGTTCGCCGGCGCCGCGCTACCCGCCGGTCCGGACACCCTGCTGGTCCTGCACGCCGACAGCCAGTTCCGGCAGCGCATGGTGCGGGGTTGGCTCGTCCGCCCGGAGGGTCCGGACGCGCCGGTGCCACCCGGCCTGACGGCCCTGCCCGGCCCGGGTGAGGCGGTCGTCTCCCCGGCGTTGCGTGCCGTGCTCGACTCCCCGGACGGGCCGCTGCTCGCCGCCCGTCTCGGCGGCGCCCGCGTGGTCGGCGTCATCGGCGCGGCCGGCCTCTCCGGCCCCGACGAGCTGGCCTGGTACGCGGGCCGGGCCGACCTGACCGAGGAGTGGGCGGGCCGCCTGGACCGGTTCGGTGGTGGCGGCCCGGGCGAGGAACTGGGTCCGACGCTCAACCTGCTCGTGGTGGTCGTGTTCGTGGTGCTGTTGCTGCCGGTCGTGGTGTTCCTCGGCGCCGCGGTCCGGTTCGGCGGCGACCAACGGGACCGCCGGCTCGCCGCCATCCGCCTGCTCGGCGCCGACCACGGCATGGTGCGGCGGATCGCGGCCGGGGAGGCGACCGCCGCCGCGCTGCTCGGCCTGGTGGTGGGCGGCGGGCTGTTCCTGGCCGGCCGGCAGCTGGCCTGGTTCGTCTCGTTCGCCGACTACAGCGTCTACCCGGCGGACCTGCGACCGGCGGTTCCCCTGGTGGCGCTGGTGGTCCTGGCCGTGCCGGCGCTCGCGATCGCGGTGGCGCTGCTCGCGCTGCGCCGGGTCGCCGTGGAGCCGCTCGGCGTGACCCGCCGGGGTCGCCCGGCACGCCGCCGGCTCTGGTGGCGGCTGCTGCTCCCCGTCGTCGGTCTCGGCCTGCTCCACCCGGCGACCGGGGCGCAGCGGTCACCGACCGCCGACTGGCGGATCGCGGCGGGCGCGGTGCTGCTGCTGGCCGGCACGGTCACGGTGCTGCCCTGGTTGGTCGACCTGGTGGTGCGGCCGCTGCGTGGCGGCCCGCCGGGCTGGCAGCTCGCGGTACGTCGGCTCCAACTCGACAGCGCCACCTCGGCGCGTCTGGTGAGTGGGGTGGCGGTGGCGGTGGCCGGCACGATCGGGTTGCAGATGCTGATCGCCGGCGTCCAGGACGACTTCCGCCGGCCGTCCGGTCAGGACCTCACGCGCGCCCAGGCGATGGTGAACCTCCCGGGCGTCGCCGATCCGCGCGCCGCGCTGGACCGGCTCGCCGCCGTCGAGGGCGTGACCGGCAGTGCGGCCACGCTGCACACCGCCGCCGCCCCGGCGGGGGAAACGAGCCCGGACGCGGTCGTGACGGTACGGGTCGGCGACTGCGCGGCACTGGCCGAGTACGCCGAGGTGGACAGATGTGCGGACGGCGACGTGTTCCTCGCCCGCTCCGGCGACCCCGAGGCGGGCGTCGAGCCCGGCGGCCGGCTCCGCCTGGACGAGGACTGGACCATCCCGGTGGCGACCCGGATCGTGCCGGCCCGGACCGACCCGGCGGGCGGACGGGCCCAGTCCGCGCTGCTGCTCACCCCGACGGCCGCCACCGGCCTGCCGGAACGCGACCTGAACGCCACCACGCTGCTCACCTTCGACCCGGCCGACCGGGACGCCGTGGAGCGGGTCCGCGCCACGGTGGCGACGATCGATCCGCCGATCGGGCAGGTGCTGGAGTTCCGGGCGGTGCAGGAGGACCCGGGCTTCACCAAGGTGCGGACCGGCCTGACCGCCGGCGCCGTGATCACCCTGCTGCTGCTGGGGATCAGCCTGCTGGTCGGCGTCCTGGAACAGCTCCGGGACCGGCGACCGCTGCTGGCCGCCCTGGTCGCGGTGGGGACCCCCCGGCGGGTGCTGGGCTGGTCCGTGCTCGCCCAGACGGGCGTACCGGTGCTCGTCGGTCTGGTGCTCGCGGCCGGTGTCGGTACGGCGACCGGTGCGGTTCTGCTCGTCATGGTCGGCGCGCCGGTGGTGGTGACCTGGCCCGTGGTCGGGCTCGGCACGAGCCTCGGCGCGGCGGTGGTGTTGCTGGTGACCGCGGCGAGCCTGCCGGTGCTGTGGCGGCTCACCCGACCGGACGGCCTGCGGGTGGAGTGAGTCGACGACCCGCCCGGCAGCCCAGGAGCCGGGCGGGTCGTCGTCGCCCGGTCAGCAGAAGGCGCCGGCCCTGGCGCCGCCGTCCTGCCGGGTGGTGCGGAAGTCGCAGAGGTCGTAGCCGTTGTCGGTGAGCGTCGCCTTGACGTCGGCGAGCTGCGCCGCGTCCAGCGCCGCCTCCCGGGACAGCACGAAGCCGCTGCTGCGGTCGGGGTCGCCGACGACCGCCCAGCGATAGTCGGGATCGAGGCCGATCACCACGTAGTTCGGGCCGCCCAGGTAGATCCACCGGCCGCCGAGGTTGATGAAGGAGACGGTCAGCGCCGAGTCGGCGGGCGGGTTCTCGCTCCGGGCGCGTCCGGTGACCGTGCTGGTGGTGCCGACGATCGTCCGGCAGGTGTTGCGGACGCCGACGGTGCCGTCGGCCTGGACGTCGTACCGGGCCTTGACGTTCTTGAAGCACTGGATCTCGAACCACTGCGGGATCGCGGCCACCTGGTACCAGTCGCCCGCGTACCGGGTCACGTCGACGTCGGCCACCGGGCGCAGCGGACCGGTGTCGACCGACGTGGTCGCGGCCTGCGCGGGGGTGGCGCCCAGGGCGGTGACGGTGGCGGCGGCCAGCGCGGCGACCAGGGCGGTCGTGGTGCGGCGTGCTCCCATGGCTTCTCCTCGCGATCGGGGGGTCGACGGCGGAAGTGTGCCCGACCGGGGCGGCGGAAAACTATCGACAATCTCATCGTTGTCGATGCATCCGTAGGGCCGGTCCGGAGCGAAGAAGAAGGTCCGTCCACAGCGACCCGTGGGCCGGCTCACGTAACCCGCAAGATCGTCGAGCTGCGGGAGCCGGCATCACCCGATAGGTTGAGACGGTGCTGCCCGTAGCGTTCGCCCCGTCCACCTGGACGGCGACGCTGCGCCGGATCGCCCGCACGGCCGTGGCCAGCCTGGTGCTCATCGCCGGCCTTCAGGGCCTGGCCGCCGCGCCCGCTCCGGCCGCGCCCGCACGCTCCGCCGTCACGGCGGTCGAGGCGTCCGTGACCAGCGCCGTCGGGCTGACACTCGCTGCCCCGGCGTCGACCGGGATCGCCACCGACGCAGCCACGGCACTCACCGCCGGGGCCACCGCACAGGCCTCCACCGGTCCGGCCGTCGTCGGCCTGTCCGGCGCCGACGCCTCCGCGCCGGTCCCGGCCGTCGAGGTCGGGGCCGTCACCGAGCCGGGTCGCGCCGCGATCGCCCGGCGTGGGCCGCCGCGCGCCTGACCGGGCCACCTCTCCGGTACGCCCCGACGCTCCCCGCCCTGCCGCGCGTCCCATCGCGTCCGCCACGACGCACTCCGCCCGACTTCCGGGCCCCCAACTGTTGATCGTCGATCGTTCCACCCGAGGTGCTGGTGATGCAGACCGTCTTCTCCACCGTCCTGCCGGACGTCCCCGCCGCCGCCGTGATCTGGCTGGCCCTGCTCGCGGTGGCGGCCGTCGTGGTCGCCGCGCTGGTCGTCCGCCCGACCCGGTTCCGTTCGGTGTTCGGCGAGCGGATCAGCGAGGCCGCCCGACCGAGCAGCATCGACCTGGCCGAGCAGGCTCGCGAGCGGGCCCGGGAACGCCGCCGGTACGCCGACGAGGTGGCCGTGGCCGCGTCCCGCGCGGCGACCACCGCCGAGCGGAGCCGGACCGAGTGGCTGGCCGCCCAGGACGAGGCCGAGGAGGCGTGGCGGTCCTGGCAGGCGGCGGAGAAGGACGTGGACCGGCTGGCCGCCGCCGCGGCGCTGCCGCTGCCCCGGACCGCCCGCACCCCGGCCGAGTACGCGGACCGGGAGCGCTGGCTGCACCGGGCGGCGCTCGACGCCCAGTGGCGCAAGGAGATCACCGTGCGGCAGCTCAGCGACATCCTCGGCGGGAACGGCTGGGACCCGAGCCGGCACCCGGTGGAGCAGGAGCTGCTGCTGCGTCGCCTGGTCCGGGACAACCTGCTCGCCCGCCACCGCGCCGCCGCCGAGCGGGAACAGGCCGCATGGCGGGCCGCCGAGACGGCCGCGGCCGCCGCGCGGAGCCTGCGCGAGGAGGCGTTCGCGGCGTTGCACCCGGTCGCCGAGCCGCAGGCCGCGCTCTCCATCGTGGGCTTCGCCGGGCCGGAGACGACCCGGGAGCTGCCGACCGGGGCGGCGGGTGCCGAGATCACCCGGGAGCTGAGCCCGGTGGCCCGGGGCCGGGCGGCCGTGGCGGCGTACTGACCGTCGGGCGGCGCCGGCCCGGCTCGGCTAGCGTGGTGGTGTGTCCCGTGAAGCCTGGGTGCTGGTCGCACTCGCCGCCGTCGTCGCGGCGGCAACGCTGGTCGGGGCGGTGCTGCTCGCCGTCCGGGTGGTCCGCACCCGCCGCATGCTCGGTGCGCTCGGCGCCGGTGGAAAGGTCGCGTTCTACGGCGCGTTGATCTACACGATCCTGCCGGTGGACCTGCTCCCCGACCCGATCTACCTGGACGACATGGGTGTGCTCGCCGGCGCGCTGTTCTACCTGGGCCGGCTGGCCGCGAAGCACCGGGCGGCGCAGCGCGCGGCGGGTCCCGCCCCGGCCGCCACTCTGCCCGCCCCGCCGGGTGTCACGCCGCGTCGATGACCGATCATCAGCTCGACAGGAGCACGGCGAGCGAGGAGACGGCATGCCCGGCGACCACCGGTTGGATCCGCACGACCAGCGGGTCGCCCGCTTCTTCGCCGACCGGCACCTCGCCACGCTGACCACGCTGCGGGCCGACGGCTCCCCGCACGTCGTACCGGTCGGGGTGACCTTCGACCCCGGTGCGGGCCTGGCCCGTGTGATCACCTCGGGTGGTTCGGCGAAGGCACGGCACGTGGCGGCGGCCGGCACGGCCGGCACGCCGGTGGCGGTGTGCCAGGTCGACGGCCGTTGGTGGCTCACCGTGGAGGGCCGTGCGGTGGTGCGTCGCGACCCGGGGTCGGTGGCCGAGGCCGAGCGCCGGTACGCCGAGCGTTACCGCACGCCGCGCCCGAACCCCGAGCGGGTGGTCATCGAGATCGCGGTGACCCGACTGCTCGGCAGCCTGCCCGACTGAGGCCCGGGCGCGCCGTCTGTCCGTTTCCACCGTGGTCCGGACCACGGCCGGAAATGGGCGGCCGAGCAGGGCGGTTGCACTCTCCGTACGCCGAGCGCCACTCCCGGTGCCGCGTCTCCCCGACCGGAGCGTCGACCCCCGAATGGAGCCTCGCCATGAACCCGATCATCCGTAGGTGCCTGCTCTCCGTCGCCGGCCTGGCCGCCGCCGGCAGCGCCGTGGCGGGTCCGGCCGCCGCCCACGCCGCCCCGGCCCCGGTGAAGGGCAAGGGCGACCGCAGCGCCGACTTCGAGTACCAGGCGCAGCCGAACTTCTTCTACTGCGGTCCGGCCTCGACCCGGATCGCGCTGTCGGCCGAGGGCAAGGACGTCAGCCAGGACGAGTTGGCGGCCAAGCTCGGCACCACCGAGAACGGCACCGACTCGGCCATCGACATCACCCGGGTGCTGAACGAGTACACCGGCGGCAAGTACAAGACCACCGAGATCCGCGACGACGTGGCCACCCGGGAGCAGGTCGAGCGCCTGCGCGCGGACATCCGGGCCGCCGTGGACGCGGACCGGCCGGTGGTGGCGAACATCCTGGGCGGCGCGCGGGACGTCGACGGGGTGGAGCACAGCTACCCGGGCCACTACCTGACCGTCGTGCGGTACGAGGACGACGGGAACAAGGTCCTGATCGCCGATCCGGCCCGACCGGACGAGCCGACGTACTGGATGGACGTGACCGAGCTGGCCAACTGGATCGCCGGCCGCGGTTACAGCTCCTGACCACCGGATCCGAACGGGCCGGCCTCCGCGTGGAGGCCGGCCCGTGATCCGTCGGGTGGTCAGCGGCCGGTGTCGCCCTCGCCGGTGCGCTGCTGCGCCATGTCGACGCCCTTGTCGATCTGCTGGTCGTACTTGCCGCCGGTGCGCTGGTCGGCCATGTCGCCGGCCTTGTCCAGCCCCTTGTCGACCTGCTCGTCGTGCTTGTCGGCGAAGTCCTTGGCCTTGTCCATGAAGTCGCTCATGTCGGTTCTCCCTTCGGTACGTTGAAAGCCTTCCCTGAGGCCGGGGGCACAAACACCGGACGGGCGGTCACCGCCCGGGTGTCGGATTCGCGCCCGTCGGGTACCAACGGCCACGATCGAGGAGGCGACGTGGACGACGCTGGTACGCCCGAGCCGGCGAGGCCGGCCCCGACGACCGGACCCCGGCAGACCTGGGCCGGGCTGCCCTGGCCGGTACGCACGGCGGTCACCTGGAGCGCCTGCCTCCTGGTGATCGCGGCCGGGCTGTGGCTGCTCGGGCAGGTCGCGGTGCTGCTGGCGCCGCTGGCCGTGGCGCTGGCCGGCACGCTCTTCCTCGCCGCGCTGCTCGACCCGGTCCTGGTCCGGTTGCGCCGGCTGCGGGTGCCGGCCGCGCTCGCCGCCCTGCTCTCCATCCTGCTGCTGCTCGGCATCCTGGTCGGCGTCGGCGCCCTGGTCTGGAACCTCACGGCGAGCCAGTTCGGCGAGTTGAGCCAGCAGCTCGACGAGGGCCTGCAACGCAGCCGCGACTTCGTCACCTCGACCCTCCCGGTCACCGACCAGCAGCTCGACCGGCTGGTCGAGCAGGTCCGCCAGGGGCTGAGCAGCGGCGCGCCCGATCCCGTCTCCGGCGCCCGCCGCGCCGCCGAGGTGGTCGGCTCGCTCCTGCTCGGGCTGGTGCTGCTCTTCTTCCTGCTCAAGGACGGCCGTTCGATGTGGCGCTGGGTGCTGCGCCGGCTGGCCGGCCCGCGCCGCGACCTGACCGCCGAGGCGGGCCGGGCCGGCTGGCGGACGCTCGGCGCGTACAGCCGGGGCACGATGATCATCGCGGCGATCGACGCCCTCGGCATCGGGCTGGCGCTGGTCGTGCTGCGCGTCCCGCTGGCGCTGCCACTGGCCCTGATCACGTTCCTCGGCGGGTTCATCCCGATCATCGGCGCCACCGTCGCCGGCGCGGTGGCGGTGCTGGTCGCGCTGGCCGCCAACGGTCCCACCACGGCGCTGCTCACGCTGGCCGCGGTGATCGCGGTGCAGCAGATCGAGGGCAACCTGCTGGAGCCGCTGGTGATGCGGCGGCAGGTGCAGCTGCACCCGGCGGTCATCCTGGTCGTGGTCACCGCCGGCACGCTGGTCGCCGGGGTGGCCGGCGCGTTCGTCTCGGTGCCGATCGCCGCCGTGCTCTGGCGGGTGCTGGACACCGTGCAACGGCACCGCTCCAGCGAGGTCACCCGTCGGGCCGAGGCCACCGGCTGACGTCAGGCCGGGTGCGGCTGGCGCAGGTGGGTGACGAACCAGGCGCCGGCCTGGTCGGCCACCTGCTCCAGCGTGCCGGGCTCCTCGAACAGGTGCGTGGCGCCGGGCACGATCCGCAGCTCCGCCACCTCGCCGAGCGCGTCCCGGGCCTGCTCGTTGAGCACGATCACCTGCTCGTCCAGCCCGCCGACGAGCAGCAGCGTCGGCGCGCGTACCGCCGTCAGGGAGCTGCCCGCCAGATCCGGTCGGCCGCCCCGGGAGACCACCGCGCCCACCCGCTCGGGTCGGGTGGCGGCCGCGACCAGGGCGGCGGCCGCCCCGGTGCTGGCGCCGAAGAGCCCGATCGGGAGCCGCCCGAGTTCCGGGTCGGCACTCATCCAGTCGACGATCCCGGCCAGCCGCTCGGCGAGCATCCCGATGTCGAAGCGCAGCTCCGCGGTGACCTCGTCGCGCGCCTCCTCGTCGACGGTCAGCAGGTCCACCAGCACGGTGGCGAGCCCGCGCGCGTTCAGCGCCTGCCCGACCGCGACGTTGCGCGGACTGTGCCGGGAGCTGCCGCTCCCGTGCGCGAACAGCACCACCCCGCCGGCCCCCGAGGGCACCGACACGTCCCCCACCAGCCCACCCTCGACAACCGGCACCGAAACCTCACGCACACCCCTCACCCCCGCTCCCCCATACCCCCCTCTCCCGCGATCATGAGGTCAACCCTCAGCTCCGCCGTGCGGCGACGGCCCGACTCCGCATCGAACCTGACGTGGCCCGCGACCGGGCCGGGCTGCCCGGCTCGGACGAGGACTGGGTTCGCACCGCCTTTCGAGCTGATAGCACGAACGACTCGCGGCCGGACCCGACTCGCGGCCGGCCCTCGGCCCACCGGCCACATGCCGACGGCCCCGGCTCGCGCGGCGACACGTCACCTCTGGCCGATATACCGCTGGGTCATGAAAATGACTCAGCGGTATATCAGTCATTCGGCGATCGCCCCACGAGCTCGCTACTGACGGTGACCGCGCATCCCCACCTTGCCGTGCGCAGGGCAGGTGACGCGTCCTGTCGACTGGTCGGCGGGGTTGCCTTGACGTCGGCGGCAAGGTTTAGCGTCGGCACCAGAGACGGACGGGGGAACGCCCATGCGGATCGGTGAGCTGGCGGAGCGGGCCGGCACGAGCGCCCGGACCCTGCGCTACTACGAGACGCAGGGGCTGGTCCGACCGCGCCGGTCGGCCAACGGATACCGGGTCTACGACGAGGCGGAGCTGCGCGTCGTCCACGAGATCCGCTCCCTGCTGGCGATCGGGTTCGGTCTGGACGACATCCGGCCGTTCGTCGCCTGCCTGCGCGCCGGCCACGACTCCGGCGACGTCTGTCCCGACTCGGTGGCGGTGCTGCGCCGCAAGCTGGCCGAGGTGGACGACTACCTCGACCGGCTCGGCGTGGTCCGCCGCCGGCTGCACGACCAGCTCGCCCGCGCGATCGCCCATCGGGAGGAAACATGCCTCAGGACACGCAGACCGGCCGGTTGACGGCGGTCACGGACGCCACGTTCGCGACCGCCGTGCTGGCCGCCGACCGGCCGGTGGTGGTCGACTTCTGGGCCGAGTGGTGCCCGCCCTGCCGCGTGGTGTCGAGGCACCTGGCCGAGCTGGCCGAGGAGTTCGGTGACGCGTTGCGCTTCGTGACCGTCAACACCGACGAGAATCCGGCCACCACACGGGCCTACCAGGTGATGTCCGCCCCGACGATGCTGGTCTTCCGCGGCGGCGAGGTGGTCGGCTCCATCGTCGGGTCGCGGCCGAAGAACCACCTCCGGCAGAGCTTCGCCGGTCACCTGGACGGTTGAGCCGCCGCCGGGCGGGAACGCGCGGGGTGACCACGGACCCCGACCGATCGCGAGGATCTCCGATGGCGAAGAAGGACAGGTCCCGGGAGCGGGAACTCAGCGACCAGGAACGCCGTAAGCAGGAGTTGGAGCGCTCGCCGGAGTGGGCCGACCGCGCCGCCGTGGCGCGTACCTCCGACGACCCGCGCGCGACCGCGCCGCGGGACGCCGGCGGGCGTCCGTCCAACGGCCCTCAGTTCTGAGGTACGGGCACCGGGCGGCCCCGCCGACACGAACGGTGGGGCCGCTCAGCTCAGGTGTTCCGGCAGGTGCATCAGCGGAGCCCGACCCTGCGGCTGTTCCGGCTGCGGGCCGGACGGGTGGGCCGGCGGCACCGGCACGGTGACCGGTCGGGCGCAGGTGACCCGCAGCGGCTGGCCGTGGTGCAGCAGGTCCAGCACCGTGTCGGGGCCGCCGTTGCGCAGCGAGTAGGTGGTCTGGTGCGGCCGGACGTCGACCCGCAACCGCATGGACCGCCACTGGAGCGAGAACTCCAGGCGGCTGAGCCGGCTGGAGAGCCGGGGCGTGAAGGAGAGCGTCCCGTCGTGGTCGCGCAGCCCGCCGAAGCCGGCGACGAGCGCGATCCAGGCGCCGGCCAGGGACGCCATGTGCACCCCGTCGCGGGTGTTCTCGTTGAGGTCGTGCAGGTCCATCAGCGCGGCCTCGCGCAGGTAGCGGTGGGCCAGCTCGGGGAAGCCGACCTCGGCCGCCAGCACCGCCTGGGTGCAGGCGCTCAGCGACGAGTCGCGGACGGTGCGCCGCTCGTAGTAGGTGAAGTTGCGCAGCTTCTCGGCGGGGCTGAACGCGTCGCCCCGCCAGTGCATGGCCAGCACCAGGTCGGCCTGCTTGACCACCTGCTTGCGGTACAGGTCGAAGTACGGGTAGTGCAGCAGCAGCGGATACTTCTCCGGCGGCGTGTGCTCGAAGTCCCACTCCTGCAACCGGGTGAAACCCTCCACCTGCTCGTGCACGTCGATGTCCGCGTCGTACGGGACGTGCATGTCGTTCGCGGCGTCCCGCCAGGCGGCGGCCTCCTCCTCGGTGACGCCGAGGTCGAGCGCCTGGTCCCGGTAGCGCATCGCGCAGTCGGCGGCGGTGAGCAGGTTCCGCTGGGCCATCAGGTTGGTGTAGACGTTGTCGTTCTTCACCGCGGTGTACTCGTCCGGGCCGGTCACCCCGTCGATGTGGAACCGGCCGGCGCGGTCGTGGTGGCCGAGCGACCGCCACAGCCGGGCGGTCTCCACCAGCAGTTCCAGCCCGATCTCCCGTTCCAGCGCCTCGTCGCCGGTGACCAGCACGTAACGGCGCAACGCGTCGGCGATGTCGGCGGCGATGTGGAACGCGGCGGTCCCGGCCGGCCAGTACGCGGACGATTCGGGCCCTTCGATGGTGCGCCACGGGAAGGCGGCGCCGTCGAGGTTGAGGGTGCGGGCCCGCTCCTGCGCCTGGGCGAGCGTGGCGTAGCGCCACTGCAACGCGTCCCGCACCGCGCCCGGCTGGGTGTACGTGAGCACCGGCAGCACGAACATCTCGGTGTCCCAGAACGCGTGCCCGTCGTACCCGGGGCCGGTGAGGCCCTTGGCGGAGATCGGCCGCCGTTCCGCGCGGGCGCCGGCCTGGAGCACGTGGAACAGCCCGAACCGGACGGCCTGCTGGACCTCCGGGTCACCCTCCACCCGCACGTCGGCGGCGTCCCAGAACGTGTCGAGGTATTCCCGCTGCGCCCGGCGCATTCCGTCCCAGCCGTCGAGGCGGGCGGAGGACAGCGCGGCGCCGACCTGGTCGCGCAGCGCCGGCAGCGACCGGCGGCTGGACCAGCCGTACGTGAGGTACTTGACCACCCGCAGCTTCTCGCCGGGCTTGAGCACGCAGCCGATGGTGGTGCGGACCCAGTCCTGGTAGCCCTCGGACTCGATGGTGGTGCGTTCCGGGCCGTGCACGTCGTGCCCCATCGCGGCGGCGACCCGCAGGCCGCTGACCTTGGTGCGGTGGATGAGCAGGCCACCGTCGTCGGTGGTCAGCTCCTCCTCGGCCTGCAACGGCGATTCGAGGACGGCGGCGACCCGGGGGTCGCGGCTCTGCGGCGGCAGCGACTCGTTCGCCACCAGCTCGGACTGGAGGATCAGCCGCAGCGGCCCGTCGACCGCCTCTACCTCGTAGTTGATCATCGCGACCGAGCGGTGGGTGAAGGACACCAGCCGGGTGCTGCGGACCTTGACCTCGCGGCCGGCGGGCGAGCGCCAGTGCACCTCCCGCTGGAGCGTGCCGGCGCGCAGGTCGAGGACCCGCTCGTGGGCGAGCAGCTCGCCGTAGCGGACGTCGAGCGGCTCGTCGTCGACGAGCAGCCGGATCAGCTTGCCGTTGGTGACGTTGACGATGGTCTGCCCGGACTCGGGAAAGCCGAAGCCGGCCTCCGCGTACGGCAGGGGACGCAGCTCGTAGAACGAGTTCAGGTAGGTGCCGGGCAGGCCGTGCGGCTCCCCTTCGTCGAGGTTGCCGCGCAGGCCGATGTGCCCGTTGGAGAGCGCGAAGACCGACTCGGACTGGGCCAGCACGTCCATGTCGAGGCGCACCTCGCGGATGTGCCAGGGCTCGACCGGGTACGCCCGTTCCCGGATCACGCGGCCGGCTCCGGGGCGAGCAGGTCGGCGAGGTCGGTGACCACCACGTCGGCGCCGTGCGCGCGCAGCTCGTCGGCCTGGCCGACCCGGTCGACGCCGACCACGCACCCGAAGCCGCCGGCTCGACCGGCCGCCACCCCGGCGAGCGCGTCCTCGAAGACGGCGGCGTTCGCCGGTTCGACGCCGAGCAGCCGCGCGCCCTGGAGGAACGTGTCCGGGTGCGGCTTGCCCCGCAGCCCGCGTTCGCGGGCGACCACCCCGTCCACCCGGGCCTCCAGCCAGCGGTCCAGCCCGGCGGCGTGCACCACGGCGGCGCAGTTGGCGCTGGCCGAGACGACCGCCCGGCGCAGCCCGGCCCGGGTCGCGGCCTCCAGGTAGCGCACCGAGCCGTCGTAGACCTCGACCCCGTCGTGCTCGATCCGTTGGAGCAGCACGACGTTCTTGCGGTTGCCGATGCCGTTGACGGTGTCCGCCTCCGGCGGGTCGTCCGGCGCGCCCTCGGGCAGCGTGATGCCGCGTGAGGCCAGGAACGATCGCACGCCGTCGGCGCGGGGCTTTCCGTCCACGTACCGGTTGTAGTCCGGTCCGCTGTCGAACGGGCGGAACGGCTCGCCGGTCTCGGCCGACCGGCGTCGCAGGAACGCGTCGAACGTCTCGGCCCAGGCGGCGTTGTGCACCTTGGCGGTCTGCGTCAGCACACCGTCCAGATCGAAGAGACACGCGGTCACGTGCGCGGGTAGGCCCAGCATTGCCTGAATCTATCCAGGCCGTCGGCCGGGCAAACCCGATTCGACGCGTCAGCGGTTGGGGCGCAGCGTCCAGGTGACGGTGAGCGCGGAGGTGACGGTGCCGTCCTCGGTGCCGATCTCCACCTCGACCGGGAACTCGGGCCGCGTGCCGGCGTCCAGCTCGGCCAGCACGTCGGCGGGCGGACGCCCGAGCCGCGCGGTGGCCCGCACCGGCCCCATCGCCACCTTGAGGTAGCGGATGGTCGCGGTCACGGCCAGGGGTACGGCCCGGTCGAGCACCTGCCCGAAC
This sequence comes from Micromonospora sp. WMMA1996, assembly GCF_002573675.1. Classification (NCBI taxonomy): domain Bacteria; kingdom Bacillati; phylum Actinomycetota; class Actinomycetes; order Micromonosporales; family Micromonosporaceae; genus Micromonospora; species Micromonospora sp. WMMA1996. The sequence continues at coordinate 895,827 of NZ_PDHU01000001.1, forward strand.
GCGGCCAGGACCACCGCACCGGAGGCGGTCTCACCCAGCGTGAACATGGCGCCGGCGTGCGGGCCGCCCACGTGGTTGTGGTGCGCCGGGTCGTCGGGGAGGCGGACCACGGCCCGGACCCCACCCTCGGCCTCGGGCGCCACCTCGACGATTTCGATTCCGAGCGTGCGGGCGAACGGCACGGCTTCGAGGAGACCGGCCGCCACCTGGCGAGAGTCGATGGACATGCCCGAACGCTACTCGCCAGTAACAACACGGGCAAGACACGCTGGCTCAATGTCTCTTTGTAAAAGCCATCGGCCCACGATGAGGGGTAAAGTTGTCTCCAACAAAGAGACATTAGGACCTTAGATGATCTACGCCACCCCCCACCTCGACGACCACGACCGGAGCGTCCTGGCCGAGGTGCACGAGATGCGTCGCTCACTGGCCGACGTCCTCCGCACGCCACGACGCTGGACCGGTGGGCTGCGGCGCACGATGCTGGCCCGCGCCATTCTCGGCTCGAACAGCATCGAGGGTTATGTCGTCGCCGAGGACGACGCCGCAGCAGCGCTGGACGACGAGGAGCCGCTCAGCGCCGACGAGCGCACCTTCGCCGAGATCAGAGGCTATCGACAGGCTTTGGGTTACGTGCTGCAAACCGCCGGTGATCCGCACTTCCGCTTCGAACCGTCGGTGATCCGGAGCATGCACTACATGATGTTGTCCCATGACCTGGGCAAGAGCCCGGGGCAGTACCGCACCGGCCCGATCTACGTGCACGACGAGCGAACCGACGAACGGGTCTACGAGGGCGCAGACGCCGACGACGTGCCTCACCTCATGGACGAATTGGCCGATGACCTGCGGTCGGATGCCACTGCCTCACCGCTCGTCAAGGCGGCCATGGCGCATCTGAATCTCGTCATGATCCATCCGTTCCGGGACGGCAACGGACGGATGGCACGGGCACTGCAGACTCTGGTGCTCTCCCGGCGGGCGATCGTGGAGCCGGCCTTCTCCAGCATTGAGGAATGGCTGGGCAGCAACACGGAGGACTACTACCGGGTGCTGGCCGCGACCGGTCGTGGGCACTGGAATCCCGAAGGATCAGCACACCTCTGGGTGTCGTTCAATCTGCGAGCCCATCACATGCAGGCGCAGACGGTCGCCCGACGGTTCCAGGAAGCGTCCGGGATCTGGTCGGAACTGGACTCGATCGTCGCGGAGAGAAGGCTCCCCGAGCGGGTGACCGACCTGCTCTACGAGGCGGTCCTGGGATACCGCGTCCGGCGGTCCGGCTATGTCAAGCTCGCCGGCATCGAGGAACGGACCGCGACACGGGACCTGACCCACCTGGCCGAGCAGGGCCTGCTGGAAGCACGGGGTGAGCGGCGCGGACGGCACTACGTCGCCGGCTCCTCGCTGGTCGAACTACGCGCACGAGCCCGAGCGGGCAGGGCGCCGGTGAAGGATCCCTACCCGAAGATGCCGATCACTCTCGCGACCGAAGCCGCCTCGACCGACGTCGAGAAATCGTCGTGACGGTAGGCGACACCCCTCGATGTCACCTCCGCGGACGGCCGGCGGCGCCGTCCAGGACGGTGGTCAGGTTGCGCTGGAAGGTGTCCTCGGCGTCGAGGTGGGCGCCGTCGACGACGAGCCGGGCGACGGTGGGATAGCGGCCGGTGTCGAGCATGCGGGTCAGGTACGGGCCGTGGGCGGCCTGCCAGGCGGACAGGTCGGCCCCCGTCGCGCGGGCGGTGCGCCGCTCGGCGATCTCCCGGCGGAGCGCACCGACGAGGAACGCGTTGAGCGCGCCGAGGGCCCGCTGGAGGTCGTCCACGTCGCGTACCCCCGGGGCCTGACTGAGCGCCGCGGCGGTCGTCTCGGCCACGGCGAGCGCGTGCGGGCCCAGGTGGGGCCGCGCGCCGAGCAGGTCGGGGAACCATTCGTGGTCGAGCGCGGCGGCGCGGGTCCGGCGCATGACCGCCAGCACCGTGTCGCGCCATCCGCTGTGCCGGTCGGCGTCGGCGATCTGGGCGTAGACGGCGTCGACCATCAGGTCGAGCAGTTCGGACCGGTTCGCCACGTAGTCGTAGAGCCGCATCGGCCCGACGCCCAGCTCCTTGGCCAGCTTGCGGACCGACAACCCCTCCAGGCCGCCCGCGTCGGCGAGCCGGACGGCGGCGTCGGCGATCTGCGCGCGGGTCAGTGGCACCGGCGTCGCCCGCGGCCGGGGCTCGGGCCGTTCCCAGACCGGCAACGGCACGCTACCGTACGGTGTATCCACGAAATACAGTGTACGGCAAGGGAGGCGTGGATGCGCATCGCGATCGTCGGAGGGGGCCTGGGCGGCCTGACGCTGGCCCGGATCCTGCACCGGCACGGCATCGACGCCGTGGTCTACGAACGTGAGGCGACCCGGTCCGCACGGGCCTCGGGCGGCTCGCTCGACCTGCACCCGGAGTCGGGGCAGCGGGCCCTGGCCGACGCGGGGCTGACCGAGCGCTTCCGGTCCGAGGCGCGACCGCAGGGCGAGGAACACCGCATCCTCGACCCGGCCGGACGCACCCTCGTGCACCACAGGCCGGATCCGGGCTCCTTCGCCGGCCGCCCCGAGATCGACCGCGGGGCGCTCCGGGACCTCCTGCTCGACTCGCTCCCCGCCGACGCGGTGACCTGGCACCGGCGGCTCGTCGCCGTGTCACCGCACGCCGCCGGCGGCTTCGGGCTGACGTTCGACGGCGGTCACCGCGCCGACTGCGACCTCCTGATCGGCGCGGACGGCGCACGCTCGGTCGTCCGGTCGCTGCTGACCGACGCCGCACCGTCCGCCATCTCGACCCTGGTGGAGCTGACGATCCGGAACGCGGACCGGGACCACCCGGACGTCGCCGAGATGGTCGGCCCCGGCAACCTCTGGGGCATGGGCGCGCGGCGGGTCCTGTCCGCGCAACGCCTCGGCGACGGCCGCATCCGCGTCGGCGTCTCCCTACCGGCGGTGGACCACCCGGTCGACACCTACCGCAGCAAGCGCGCCCTGCTCGACCTGTTCGACGGCTGGCACCCCCGCCTCACCGCGCTCATCCACGCCGCCGACGGTTCGCCGGCGCCACGCACCATCGAGGCCATGTCCACCGACATCCGCTGGGCCCACCGCCCGGGCGTGACCCTGATCGGTGACGCCGCGCACCTCCTGCCACCGGTCGGCGAGGGTGCCAACCAGGCGATGCGCGACGCCGCCGACCTCGCCGCCCGCCTGGCCGCCGCGCCCGCCGACCCCGATGCGGCGATCCGGGCGTACGAGGAGGCGATGTTCGCCCGGATCCGCCCGATCGCCGAGATGTCGGCTCGGGTGCACGCGATGATGCTGTCCCCCACCGCCGCCGACGACATCGTCCGCTTCTTCACCCCGCGGCCCGCCGGGACCTGAGGGTCAACCCGCGCTGAGGTCGGTGCGGCGGACGAGCCACCAGACGGCGACGAGCGCCAGCGCCGTCAGGCCCAGGTAGCCGCCGGCGACGATCAGGTGGAACTCGGGGATCCGGCTGCCCGGCTGGTATTGCAGGTGCTGCTGGAGGTGGTGCTCGGCGAAGCAGGCGAAGGTCCGGCCGGTGCCGTTGTCGGGCGGGCAGAGCTGTTGCAGCTCGACGCCGCTCAGCTCGCGCCCGGAGGCGTCGAACGCGCCGGACGGCCCGTCGACCCCGTAGTCGATGATGCCGCCCTTGACCACCAGGGCGTTGTCGCGCAGCACGTCGAGGTTCGGCCCGCCGATGGGCCGGTGCGCGGTCAGCGGCTCGCGCAGCGTGGGGTAGCGCCACCGGACCAGGTAGGACAGGCCGACGAAGCCCACGATCACGCCGAACACGGCGGGGAGCGTGCGCCTGATCGCGGCGCCGAGCGCGGCTCCCACCGCGAACCAGCAGAGGCTGGTCACGGCCGGCAGCATCGCGGTGTTGACGAACGGCCCGTAGTCGAACAGGGTCACCGGGGCGAGCCGGGCCTGGAGTCGCTCCAGATGGTCGCTGACGCCGGCGACGGCCGAGGTCACGGCGGCCACGAACAGGCCGAGCAGCGCCAGCCTGGTCCACAGCCAGCGCTGCGGGGAGACGTCCTGACTCCAGGCCAGCAGCAGGGTGCGCTGCTCGTGCTCCCTGGTCAGCACCGGGACGCCGACGAACACGCCGATCAGCAGCGGCATCCACTGCACCACCAACGACAGGGCGGCCAGGGTCATGACCAGGGGGGACGATCCCCCGAGCCGCCGGCCCTGCGGCGAGTCCTCCGGGCAGAACGTCTCGTGGCACTGGTGCCACAGGCTGGTCAGCTCCACCGACAGGTAGGTCATCCAGCCCACCAGGACCGCCGCCAGGATCAACGTGCCGATCAGGGTCCAGCGGTGCTGACGCCAGGTCAGCCAGAGCAGACCGCGTACGCCACCGGCGTACCCGAGGTCGTCCTGGTGGCTCGCGGCGGTGGACACCTCGGTGGCCTGGCTCATGCGGCTGCCTCCCGCTCGTGCGGCGCCCGGGACGATGCCCGGAGGTAGGTCAGGATCAGCTCGTCCAGGGCGACGGGCTGGACGGTCCAGCCGGGTGCCACGACGGCGTGCGCCGTCGGTGCCGCCGGCCGCCGGACGACGAAGGTGGACTGGCGTTCGGTGTGCTGCGCCTGAACGACCGTGCCCGGGCCGGGCGGCTGGTCGGCGCGGGGTCCGGTCATCCGGACGTGGCCGTCGAGCAGGTCCTCGACGTCGCCGGTGAGCACGGGCCGACCCGCGTCGAGCAGCAGCAGGTGGTCACCGACGCCGCTCAGCTCGGCGATGATGTGCGTCGACAGCATGACCGTCATGTCGTCCTCGGCGGCCTCCGCCATCAACTCGCCGGTCACCTCGGTGCGGGCCACCGGGTCCAGGTTGGCGAGGGGTTCGTCCAGCAGCAGCACCGCCGGGCGGGAGCCCAGCGCGACCGCCAACGCGACCTGCGCCCGCTGCCCGCCGGACAGCTTGCCGCAGCGCCGGTCCAGGGGGACGTCGAAGCGCCTCAGCCACGACAGCGCGCGCCGCTGGTCCCACACGCGGTTGGTCGACCGGCCGAAGCGGAGCATGTCCGACACGGTGAAGTCGCGGTAGAGCGGCTTGTCCTGAGCCAGGATCGCGACCCTGCTCCCCCCGTCGGTGGACCGGCCCCGCGCCACCGGCCGGCCGTGCACGAGCAGCGTGCCGCCGGTGGCCGCCAACGTGCCGGCGATGATGCTCAGCAGCGTCGACTTGCCCGCGCCGTTCGCGCCGACCAGCGCGACGATCCGGTTCGCCGGCAACGCGAAGTCGCACTCCCGCAGCGCCCACACCGCGCCGTAGCGCCGGCTGAGGTCGCGGGCCTCGACGGCGACCGGCTGGCCGCTCACGCCGCGCCCTCCTTGTTCCGGAGCGCCTCGTTCTCCCCGATCACCGAGGCGAGCAGCGCCTGGACGTCCTCGTCCTCCAGGCCGGCCTCCCGGGCCTGGCCGAGCCACCGGGCCAGGCTGCCCCGCAGTCGGGCCATGACATGGGGATCGGCGTGGCCGAGCGTCCCGCTGACGAAGGTGCCCGCCCCCTGCCGCGCCTCCACCAGGCCGGACAGCTCCAGCTCCCGGTAGGCCTTGAGCACGGTGGTCGGGTTGACCGTGCACGACGTCACCACGCTGCGCACGGTGGGGAGTTGGTCCCCGGGCCGCAACGTCCCGATCCGCAGCGCCTCGCGGACCTGACGCACCAGCTGGGCGTACGCGGGGACGCTGCTGGACCGGTCGACATGAAAGTTGATCACACTGGTGACCCTCCGTCAGATTGTTATGGTTAAGTAGAACACCAGCCAAGCGGTATGGCAACGCCCGCACGGCGTTTCGGCGACCGCCGACTCCGGGTAGCCAGACGCCATGAACCGCGATCTCGCACGCGGGCTGACGGTGGCGTGGGCCCTGCCGGAGTTCCGCGACGGGCTGCGCCACCTCGTCGACCTCGACGAGGTGACCGTGCTGCTGGCCGCGCTGTCACTCCCGGACCGCGACCGCGAGGTCGAGCGGAGCCTGCTGGGCCTGCTGCGCTCCGGCCTGGAGACCACCGAGGTCCGGGAGGCGGTGTTGCTGCTGCTGGAGCGGGACACCGTACGCCGGCCGCTCGTCGCCGCGGCGGTGGAGCCGATCGCCGACCGGCCGGCCCAGGTCACCGCCGTCACGTCGGCGGCGGAAGACCCCGCGGTACGGCGGGAGATGCGGGCCGTGCTGGACAGCGCCGACGTGCGCGAGCTGATCTGGCGGGCGGTCGACGACCAGGTGCGCGACAACCGGTTCGGCCTGATCCGTCGGGCGGCGGTGCTGTTCGTCCGGCACCCGAGCGCGCGGCGCCTGGCGTGGGCGCTGCGCCGACACGGCGTGCTCCGCGAACTACGCCGTGGGTGAGGCCCGGTGCTGCTCGGGTCAGGTCAGGAAGCCGTGCTGTACCCGTATCCCATGGCGGGGATGACCGGGCCGAGAGCTTCCTCGATGGATCTGCGGGTCTCGTCGTCGAACGGGTCGGCGCGATGCGTCAGCCGGTGCGACTGGAACGTGGACGCGGTGACGACGTCGTCCACCCCGAGCCGTGCGAACAGGGCGCGCCGCTGCCCGGGCCAGTCGGCGGCCAGGTCCTCCGCCTTCACCTCGACGTAACGCCGGCCCGCCAGGTCGGCCGTCTGCTTCCAGGTCAGCCACCGGTGATAGACCGGCTTGAGGTAGGCGAGCACGCCGTCCACGGTCGGCGGCGCCCACGGCTGGTCCAGGTGGGAGGCGAGCACCGAGACCGGGTGACGCGTGATGTGCACGATGGTCGCCTCGGGCACCAGCTCCCAGAGGAAGTCCATGTTGAGCAGGTTGAACGGCGTCTTCTCGCACCAGGTCGGCTTGCCCGCGTCGGCGGCCGCCCCACCGAACAGGGTGTCGACCAGGCCCCGGAGGATCGCCACCAGATCGCTCCGGTCACGGAAGTATCGGGGCAGCACCCGCCGGCGACTCACCGGCGCGAACGGTCCCGCGGGCCGGTCGCCGTTCCCGAACCCCTCCCGCGGCGCGGGTTCGTCGTACGCTTCCGCGATCAACTGGGGCCAGAGCTGGTGTACGGCGTCCCGGTAGCACCGCTCGCCGACCAACTCGGGGACGGTCCTGCCACGATCGTCCCGCCGGCCGGGCAGTCGCACGGTGAGGAATTCGGCGAGTCGCCGCAGGGCGTCCTCGGCCACGACCGGGTCGTACCGATAGGTGAGCGCGTCGGTCAGGTCCCGCAGGCCACCCGGGTCGACGAGGAACCTGGTCTCCATGGGGATCCGGTGGATCAACGGGTGCTGGCCGATGATGTCGGCGATCCGTGACGTTCCCGAACGGCCCGTACCGGCGACGAAGACCGGAAAGGGGGACGGCATGGCAGGTAGTCAATCCCTGCGCCCGGCGGTCCGGCAACCGAGTTGTCGGCCCGGGTGCCCCACGGGCGGCGCGCACATGCTCCACTCGACACGACGGCTCGCAGCGACCGGGACGGGGGCGGACATGGCCGAAGGCACCCGCGCGGACCTGCTCGGCCACCTGGCCGACGCGGTCGGAGCGGTCACCGTGGCGCACCCGACCCGCGTCGCGGTCGACGGGCCGCCGGCCACCGGCAAGACCACGCTCGCCGACGAGCTGGCGGCGGTCCTGCGCGCACGAGGCCGAACCGTCATCCGGGCCACGGTCGACGACTTCCTCTTCCCCAGGGCGCTGCGCTACCGGCGCGGCGAGTACTCGGCCGAGGGCTGCTACGTCGACACCCACGACCACAGGTCGCTGCGCCGGGTCCTGCTCGATCCGCTCGGCCCGGGTGGGGATCGACGCTTCCAGCACGCGGTCTACGACCACCGCACCGACACGGTGCTCACCCCGCCGGTCATGACCGCACCCGCCGACGCCGTGCTGATCGTCGACGGCGTCTTCCTCCTGCGGCCGGAACTGGTCGACCGGTGGGAGCTGCGCGTCTTCGTGTCGACCGCGCCCGACCGGACCGTGGACCGTGCGGTGGTCCGGGAGCGCCACGTGTCGACCCGGGCCGACGTCGAACGGCGGTGGCGCGAGCGCTACCTCCCCGCCCAGCGGCTCTACCTCGCCCGGGCCTGCCCGACGGAGCACGCCGACGTCGTCGTGCACAACGACGACCCGCGGCAACCGGCCTGGCAGACCCGGACCTCCCCCGCCCCGCGCTCCTCGGGTGGCAGGCTGGCGACCATGGACAGGAAGCAGGTGGCCGACTGGGTCGCGGCGTACGAACAGGCGTGGCGGACACCGGGAACGGCGGCGCTCGCCTCGATCTTCACGGACGATGCGAGCTACCGGCAGGGGCCGTACCGGGAACCGGTCGTCGGCCTTCCCGCCATCGCCCGGATGTGGGAGAGCGAGCGCGAGGGACCCGACGAGGTCTTCGACATGACCGCGGAGATCGTCGCCGTCGACGGCGACACCGGGGTCGTCCGGGTGCGGGTGCGCTACGGCGACCCGGCCGACCAGGAGTGGCAGGATCTGTGGATCATGCGGTTCGCCGAGGACGGCCGGTGCAGGTCCTTCGAGGAGTGGCCGTTCGCGCCGGGACAACGGAGCACCGACGCCGGGTGAGGCCGACACCGTTGCCCGGTCGTGTCACCCGCGAGACCTTCGCTGCCTACGCTCCGGGACATGCGATCCCGTGTGGCCACGACGGCGGCGACGGTGGTCACCGTGCTGTCGGGGCTGCTCACCCTGCTCGGCTGTCTGAGTTGCCTGCCGTTCCTCGCGCCCACCGCACCGTGTCCGAACGACACTGCGGACTCCTTCCAACAGGCGCAGATTGTCCTTTTCCTGCTCAGCGTGGTGATGCTGCTGGCAGCGGCCCTGTCGATCGCGCTTGCCTGGGGCGGCAGGTGGAGCCACTTCCCGAACCCCTGGCCGTGGCTCGCGGTCTCGGTGCTCGCCATGGTCCTGAGCGCGAGCATGACGATTCCGATCGAGCGGATCGGTTCGTGCTGAGGGTCGCCAGGTCACGCGAAGACGCGTCGGTGGGACCGGCTGGCTGACACAGATCGCCCAGCGGCGACGGCGACTCAGGTCAGGAGCGCTTGGTGTACGCGACGAAAGCCGCCCAGCTATCCGCCGTGAACGTCAGCGCGGGCCCCTGCCGGTCCTTGCTGTCGCGGACCCCGACCACGCCGGGCAGGTTGTCCGCCACCTCGACGCAGTCACCGGAGTTGCCGCTGCTGCGGGTGCTCTTCCGCCAGGTCGCGCCGGTCAGCTCCATCGTTTCGCCGCCTCCGAGATCGCCGCCAGGGTCGCCCCGTGCGGCATCGCCTCCGCGCGGACGGACTCCCAGGTCTGCCGCAGCGAGTTTACGTCCGCCGTCCGCTCCACAATGGTGCCGTGCAACTGATTGTCGAGGTAGCCCACATCGTCACCGTCCGCCGGGATGGCGAGCACGAACGCACCGTTCAACCCCGGGTAAGCGCCGACGGTCTCCGGCACCAGGTGCAGGTGGATCCGCGGTCGACGGCCCATCTCGACCAGATGCGTCAACTGCTCCCGCATCACCTTCGGCCCTCCGACCGGGCGGGCCAGGACCGAGTGGTCGAGCACCGCGACGAACTGCGGCGGCGCGGGCCGGTCCAGCACCGCCTGCCGAGCCAGTCGAGCGGCCACCTGCTGTTCCAGCGCCTCGCCGACAAGCGGGCTCGCACCCTCATGCAACGCCCGGGCGTACTCCTCGGTCTGTAGCAGGCCCGGGACCACCAGCGGTTGGAAGCTGCGCAGCGCGGACGCCTCCTGCTCGATGCTCACCCACTCGCGGAACCACGGCATCAGCGCCTCCCGCACCAGCGCGTCCCGGATGCGCACCAGCAGCCCGCCGCCGTGCAACACCTCGTCGCAACGCTCGGTGAACTCGGCGCGCGGCGCGCGTCGGCACTGCTCGACGGCCGCGACCAGCGAGGCGGAATAGCTCACCCGCTCGCCCAGCGCCTCCTGGGTCAGCCCCGCATCGGTGCGTAACCGCCGCAGCTCACCGGCGAAGAGGTCCCACAACGGCACACGGATCATCTGCACACCTCTGCACACGGCTGCACACGGAAGTCGGCCGGTCGGACGGCCGGGACGGTGGGGGCGGAACGCCTTCCGACCCTAGCCACGCGGTGACGACACTGTCACGCAGTGGAGCCGAACTCGTCCGGTTCCCGCTACCGAGAGGAGCGCCCGTGATCAGCCACCAGCTCGGGCAGCCACCGGACGGGCCGGCGGCGGACCGCCCCCGCCCGTACCCCTGCACGCCACCCCGCACACGCCGCTGCGTCCGATGTGGTGCTGCCGGGCCTGCGGCCGGCCGTGGCCGTGCCCGCTGGCCCGCCTGCTGCTCAGGAACGAGTACGAGGACAACCGGATCGGCCTGGCCATCTACCTGTGCGGGCTGCTCTACGAGGCGACGCGCGACCTCTACCGGCTCAATCCCGACGACGCGCCGTCGCCGACCGAGATGTTCACCCGGTTCGTCGCCTGGGGCCCGCACCGCCGCCCGATCGTCGCGCCGCCCGGCGGGTGGTAGGCGTCATCGCGGAGGCTGCATGGCCTGCGCGATGGCGAGCGTGTGCTGGTACTCGCGCCAGTGGGCGAGCTTGCCGTCCCGGGTCCGCAGCACCCCGATGAACGGCGCCGAAGCGGTCACCCCGGTCGTCGTGTGCGTGCCGACCAGTTCGTATTCGACCACGATCACGTCGGGGTCGACGGTCTCGTGCACGACCACGTTGCGGCAGTCGTCGAACCGGACCGGGAACTCCGCCCGAGCGGCTCGGGTCCAGTCGAGGACCTGCCGCTTCCCCTCGGTGCGCGTCGGGTGACCGGGTGCGGCGAACGGCGTCTCGATCACCACGTCGTCGGCGAGGGAGTCCGCCTCGTAGGTGGGCAGGTTCGCGAGCCACCGGGCTCGCATGCGGTCGAAGACCTCGGCTGGCGTCATGTCCGCCTCCTGGATAATGAGCGATGACTCGACTTGTCCCCGACAATAATGAGTGGAGACTCACTTTGGTAGAGGGATCGTCGCTACGCGCCGACGCGCAGCGCAACCGGGCACGCATCCTCGACGCCGCCGAGGCGGTCTTCGCCGAGTTCGGCACGCGCGCCTCCACCGAGGAGGTGGCCCGGCGGGCGGGCCTCGCCATCGGCACGGTCTTCCGCCACTTTCCCACCAAGGACGACCTGCTCGCCGCGATCATGAAAAGGCTGCTCGCGCAGCTCGTCGAGGAGGCCGCGGAGCGCGACCTCCTCGCGTTCTTCAGGCACGTGGTGGCCCAGGCCGCGGCGAAGAAGGCCGCTGTCGACCTGCTCGCCGGATCCGGGATCGACATCCGGGTTCCGGACGCGCTGGGCCACCTCAGCGACGCGGTGGGGAGGCTGCTGACCCAGGCCCAGGACGCCGGGGCGGTAGCCGCGTCGGTCCGGCTGCCCGAGGTGATGGCGCTGCTGGCCAGCCTGTGTCAGGGCGCCCTGCACGGCGGGTGGGACGACCACCTGCAAGCCCGCACACTCGCGGTTGTCTTCGCCGGCCTGAAGGGGTGTTAACAGGGGCCCCCTCCTATGCAGAATGCGTTAACAGGGGGCCCCTCCTTACATCTCAGCGCCAGCCGACGTCGATGCGGTCGCCGCGCTCGTCGAAGAAGTGCAGCGCGTCCATCCGCACCTGCACCGCGAGCGGGTGCCCGGAGGCCACCTGCGGGTACGGCGCCAGCCGTACCGCCAGCTCCGCCGGGCGGCGGTGGTGCCGGCCCGGGTCGGGCAGCACGCTGGTGCGGTTGCCACCGCCACCGCCGTTGGGTGCGGGGGCCGCGGCGGGCGCGGACTCCGCCGCGCGACCGGTCAGCCGCTGCATCACCTGGCCGAACCGGCGCAGGCTGCGCTGCCCGGGTGCGGCCCGCTCGACCGGGGTGCCCATCTCGTCGACCACGATCGCGGTGGCGCCGATGTCGAGGAAGGCCAGCGACTCGTGGCCGTGGTGCTCCAGGTAGCGGATCCGGCCGTGCAGCACGTCGCCCGGGGTGTCCGGGGCGACCGGGGTGAGCGCCTCGGCCCGCATGCCGACCACGATCCGCTCGCCGTGGTAGTGCGCCACGGCCCGGCTGCGGATGTCGTCCCACGGCAGGTAGAGCGCCTGCTCACCGAGGTTCAGCGCGACGTACCGGTCGAGGTGGACGTAGACGGACGCCTCCAGCAGGTTCATCCGGGGGCTGCCCAGGAAGGCGGCGACGTAGAGCGTGGCCGGCCGGCCGTACACCTGGGTGGGGGTGCCCACGTCCTGGAGCACGCCCTTGCGCATGATGGCGACCCGGTCGGCCATGGTGAGCGCCTCGGCCTGGTCGTGGGTGACGTAGATGGTGGTGACGCCCAGCTCGCGGGTGAGGCCGGAGATCTCCGCCCGCAGCTCGGCGCGGAGCCCGCTGTCCAGGTTGGACAACGGCTCGTCCATCAGGAAGAGGCCGGGGCGGCGCACTATCGCCCGGCCCATGGCGACCCGCTGCCGCTGGCCGCCGGAGAGCTGGCTGGGCTTGCGCGCGAGCACGTCGCCGATGCCCAGCGCGCCGGCCACGTCCTGGATCCGCTCGCCACGCGGCCCGGGCTCGACCCCGGAGAGCCGCAACGGGAAGCCGATGTTGTCACCGACGGTCATGTGCGGATAGAGCGCGAAGTCCTGGAAGACCATGGCGATCTTCCGGTCCCGCGGCGGCAGGTCGTTGGCGAGTTCACCACCGAGCATGACCGCGCCGGAGGTGGGATCCTCCAGCCCGGCCACCATCCGCAGCACGGTGGACTTGCCGCAGCCCGACGGGCCGAGCAGCACCATGAACTCGCCGTCGTTGACGTCCAGATTGATGGTGTCGACCGCGATCGTTCCGTCCTGGAACACCTTGGTGACATCCTTGAGCGCGACGGTGGTCACCGTCACCTCCCCAGTCGCTCGCCCGAACCCGGCAATGACTGTGACCAGGATCATCGGATCCGCACATCGGGTAAACGTGCCATGTTCGTCTCGTGACAGTCCTATTAAGCGGTCTTCGCCGGACCTCACCGTTAAGTGACCGGCCAGTAACCGTTTTTCACGCCGGTTCGTGGAGAAAGACCCGCCGGACCACCCGCTCGGCGGCGTGCCCGTCGTCGAGCGCGCAGAACCGGTCCCGGAACGCCGCCCGCGCGCGCCGCGCCGTCTCGTCGTCGACCGCGCCGGAGCGGAACACGTCGAGCAGCCCGGGAAAGTCCACCGCCACCGCACCCGGCGGTTCGGCCAGCAGGTCGAAGTAGACGCCCCGGGCCACCCGGTAGGCGTCCCAGTCCGGGGCGTAGACCACGATCGGCCGGTCCAGCACGCCATAGTCGAACATCGCCGAGGAGTAGTCGGTGACCAGCACGTCGGCGGCCAGATAGAGGTCCTCCACCCGGTCGTGGGCGCTCACGTCCAGCACGCCGTCCGCCGCCGGTCCCCCCGGGTGACGCTCCCGGTCGTGGAAGTAGTGGCTGCGCATCAGCAGCCGTCCGGCGGGGCCGAGCACGTCGCGCATCCGGTCCGGGTCGAACGGTGGCCGCCAGCCGGGCAGGTGCTCGCGGTGCGTCGGCGCGTAGAGCACCACGTACTCGTCGGCTCCCAGGCCGAGCGCGGCGCGGGCCCGGCGGCACTCCTCGGGCGTCGCCCGGACCAGCCGGTCGTTGCGCGGGTAGCCGACCTCCAGCGTGGTGTAGTCCGCCGGGTACGCCCGCTCCCACATCTGCGTCGAGAAGCTGTTCGAGGTGATGCTGTAGTCCCAGCGGTCCACCCGGCGCAGCAGCCCGGCGAAGTTCATCCCCATCGCGCCGACCGGGAAGCGCTGCTGGTCCAACCCCATCACCTTGACCGGCGTGCCGTGGTGGGTCTGCACGTGCACCGAACCCTGGCGCTTGCGGACGAAGTCCGGGAAGTTGACGTTGTTGACCAGCCAGTGCGCCCGGGCCAGCACCCGGTGGTACTCCCGCGTCCCGGCGATCACGTACTCCACCCCCGGCGGCAACGCGGCCACCCGGTCCCGCCGCACGATCCACACCCCGCGCACCTGCGGCGCGAGCCGCCGCGCGGCCTCGTAGATCGCGGCCGGGTTGCACGAGTAACCGCGGTACCAGTAGGCCGCGTAGACCGCCAGCGTCGGGTCGATCGGCCGGCGCAGCTCGGCCCGGTAGTACTCGCGCAACGCGGTGTCCCGCGCCCGCCGGGCGGTACGCCGGACCACCGGCGCCACCCGCCGGCGGGCTCCCACGGCGGTCCGCCGGGCGACCTCCCCCGCCTGGTGGGCCTCGCGCAACGCGCTGAACGTCCGCCACCGCCCGGCCGCCACCAGGCGGTGCTTGAGCCCCTCCACGCCCGGCGGGACCGGATAACCCTCGGGCGGCAGGAAGCGGACGTAGTCGGCGTGCATCTGGGCGAAGAACGGGGCCCGCAGTTCCGGCGCGATCCGGTCGCCGTTGCCGAGCACGGTCAGGTGGTGCCAGACCATCCGCTCGAAGATCGCCGGCCGCAGCCCGGCCACCGCCGGACCCCACCGGTCCATCAGCCGGAACACCCGGTGCCACTGGGCGAACACCTCGAAGTGCCGGTCGCCCCGGGTCCGGGTGATCGCCCCGGTGCGGCGCTGCCGGTAGTTCAGGCAGACCCGGTCCAGCACCCCGATCCGGTCGGCCGCCATCAACGCCGGATAGCTGAACGAGACGTCCTCGTACCAGCCCGGCTCGAAGCGGAGCCCGCGTTCGACCAGGAACTCCCGGCGGACCAGGCGGTTCCAGGCGGTGTGCAGCAGCCGCAGCGTCTCCGGCCGGTCCCGCAGCGCGAACGTGGTCGCGCCGGGTGGCTCCGGGAAGACGTCACGCATGGCGCTGCGGGTGCCGACGTTGTTCCAGTGCGCCCGGACGTGGTCCACCAGCAGCACGTCCGGGCGGGTGTCGCGGAGCCGGTCGGCGACGTGCGGCAGGCAGCCGGGCACCAGCCAGTCGTCCCCGTCGACGAACCACACGTACTCGCCGACGGCCCGGTCCAGCCCGATGTTGCGGGCCGGACCGAGCCCGACGTTCTCGGCGAGCCGGACCGGGTGGACCCGGGCGTCGCGGGCCGCGTACTCGGCCAGGATCTCGCCGCTGTCGTCCGGGGACGCGTCGTCCACCCCGATCACCTCGAGGTCGCCGAACGGCTGGTCGAGGATCGAGTCGAGACACTCCCGCAGGTAGCCCTGCACCCGGTAGGCCGGCACGACGAAGCTGATCAGCGTCATCCCGGCCCGCCCTCCGTCAGCCCGGCGAGGGGGCACCCCCACGGGCACGGGCCGGCAGGACCACCCAGGCGAGGACCACACTCGCGACGAAAACCACAAGAAGGTACGTACCGAGTGTAGCCAGAGCGATACTCGCAATTCCGGCGATCAGCGCGATCCCCAGCAGCAGTGAACGCCCCTCCCAGCCCAGCGTGACGGCGTGCAGCGGCGGCGCCGACTGCCGCTTCTCCAGCCGGGCGGTCAGGTCGTAGTGGTGCAGCGTGAGCACCAGGACGTAGGCGAAGATCAGCCAGGCCGGCGCGCGCCCGGCCACCCCGACCGCGATGGCGAACAGATACTCCGCGGCCCGCAGCGCGGCCGGCACCAGCCAGTCCAACGCCCCGGCGTGCGGCGCCCGCGCGCCCTGGGCGGCGCCCAGCAGCAGCACGAGGACGAAGACCGCCGCCCAGTGCGGCAGGTCCCGCCCGCCGTGCACCGCCCACAGCGCCCAGACCAGCAGCCCCGCCGCGCCGAGCGCGGCCACCACCGCCACCAGCAGCGGCCGGCGCGCGGTCGGCAGCGTCCGGGTCAGCAGGCCGTCGTCCCGGTGCAGGCCGGCGTCGACCGTGGTCAGCACCGGCACCTTCATCCAGCGGGCCCGCAGCGTCCGCAACGCCCCGGTGTACGCGAACGCCAACGTGCCCCAGACCAGCACCGCGCAGAGCGCCACCAGCGGGCCGAACAGCGCGGCGGCCAGCGCGATCAGCGCCCACCGCTCGCCGATCGGGAACACCACCGTCCGCTTCAGCCAGTACGAGACCGAGCCGGTGTCCGCCTGCACCCGGGTCGACGCCGCGTTCAGCTTCCCGCCGATGCCGCCCGCGTCCCCGGTCACCACCTTCGGCCGGCGCGCGGCCTCGTCGTGCAGCGCGCCGTACCAGGTGTCGGTCATGTGCCGCACGGTCTGCACCGTCATCGCGGCCAGCGCCAGCGCCCAGCCGTACCGGAACCCGGCGTGCGTGGCCCCGTAGCCGAGGCCGGCGTAGACCACGTACTCCTTGAACCGGTCGGCCATGGTGTCCAGCCAGCCGCCCCAGGCGCTGAAGTGCCGGGTGTAGCGGGCCAACTGCCCGTCCACGCAGTCGAGCACGAAGCCCAGGTAGAGCAGGACCGCGCCGGCCACCAGCGCGGGCCGTCCGCCGACGCCGAACAGCACCGCCGCCGTCACCGCGAACGCCACCGACACCATGGTCACGCCGGTCGGGCCGATCCCGATCCGGGCGGCGGCCTTCGTCACGTACGGGGACCAGGTGCTGACGAAGAACGTGGTGAAGAAGTCGTCCCGCTCCTTCACCGACAGCTTCAGCTCGGCCCGGTCCTCGTCGACCGCCGCCACCTGCGCCTCGGCGGCCTGCCGCTGCGCCGCGTCGCCGGCCCGGTGCGCCACGAGCAGGCGTACCCGGTGGGCGAAGATCAGGGTGCCCCGGGCGGCGAGGTCGGCCACCAACCGGTCCAGGTCGGCGAGCGGCCCGCCCCCGACGGCGCCGACCCCGGGCGCGGACGCCGTTTCCGTCGGTCGCGGGTCCGGCGCGGACGCCGGAGCGGGGATGCCGCCCGCGGCCCGACGGGCGGCCTCGGCGAGGGCCGGCAGGTCGGCCGGGCCGACCCGCAGCGCGCCGCCGAACACGCCGGTCGCGTCCGCGACCGCGCCGGCCTCGACCACCTGCCCGCGCTCCTCGCGCACCGTCGCCTGCCCGGCCGCCGGCGGATCGGTGAGCACCAGCGCCACCGTCGGCCCGACCGGGCTGGTCGCGAGGTGCTTCAGTACGGCCGTGTGCGCCACCAGGTCGACGCCGCTGACCAGCACCGGGCCGGTCGCGCCGGCCACCAGGTCGGCCAGCTCGGCCAGGTCGGCGGCGATCCGCACGTCGTCCGCCCCGGCCCGGCGCCACTGCGCGGCCAGCCGGTCGGCCGGCGGTTCCCCGTCCTCGGTGGGGCGGCCCGCCGCCGGTCCGGCGGCGAGCACGATCGCGAGCGTCACCGCTGCGCCGCGTCGGCGTAGGCGGCCAGCGCCTCGTCGATCGTCCCGTCGACGATCAGTCGTCCGGCGTCGAGGTAGAGCCCCCGACGGCAGAACCGGGTGAGGTCCTTGTCGTTGTGTGACACCAGCACCAGCGTGCGCCCTTCCGCGAGAAGTCGCTCGATGGTCGCATAGCACTTCGCGCGGAACTCCGCGTCCCCGACCGCGGTCACCTCGTCCACCAACAGCACCGGGTGCGGCAGGTGCGCGATCACCGCGAAGCCGAGCCGCACCTTCATCCCGGACGAGTAGTGCCGCACCGACGTGTCGATGGCGCGTTCCACCTGCTCACCGGCGAACGAGACGATCTCGTCGAAGTGTCGCCGCAGGTAGGCCGGGGAGAGCCCGTGCAGCCCGCCCACCAGGTAGAGGTTCTCCCGGCCGGTCAGGTCGCCGGAGAAGCCGGCGGAGAGTTCCAGCAGCGGCGCCACCCGGCCGCGCACCGCGATCGTGCCCTCGTCCGGGATGAGCACGCCGGCGATGAGCCGCAGCAGCGTGCTCTTGCCGGTGCCGTTGCGCCCCACCACGCCGACCGTCTCACCCGGCTCGACCCGGAACGACAGGTCGCGCAGCGGCCAGAACCGGCCCGCGTCCGGGTCGCGCGCGCCCCGGTGCACGATCAGCTCCCGCAGCCGCAGTTGGCGGCGCCGGTTGCGGACGAACCGGATACCCAGCCCGTCCGCCTCGATGATCGCCGTCATTCAGAGTTCCTTCAGCACGGCCGGTTCGAGGCGGTGGAACGCCCACCAGCCGAGCGCCAGGACCAGCCCGCTGCCCACCACCGTGACGGTGAGCAGCCGGGCGTCCGGGAACTCGTCCGGATACCAGATCGCGTGGTGCAACTGGAAGATCCCGACCAGCGGATTCAGCTCGTACGCGACCTTGAGCCAGCCCGGCATGCCGGAGTCCCGGACCAGGTTCAGCGGATAGATGATCGGGGTGGCGTAGAACAGCACCCGGATCACCAGCCGCATGATCCGTTCGATGTCCCGCATCAGCACGTTGCCCGCCGACAGCAGCAGGGCCAGGCCCACCAGCAGCGTGAACTGCACCGCGACGGCCAGCGGCAGGGCGAGCAGGTTCCACCCCGGGCGGATCTTCCCGTGGGCCGCGTAGAGCACCGCGATGGCGACCAGGATCGGCAGGCCGGCCAGATACTCGGCGAACCGGCCGGCGACCCGCCCGATCGGGAAGATCGGTCGGGGCAGGTTCATCGTGGTGATCAGCCGGGACTGCCCGGTGAGCGCGTTGGCCGCCTCGGTCAGCGCCGAACTGGCCCACATCCAGGCGAAGATCCCGGTGATCAGGAACAGCGGGTACGAACCGGCCGCCTCGCCCAGGTGCCGTCGGGTGGCGCCGGAATAGAGCACCCCGAAGACGAACCAGTAGATCAGGCCCATGCCCAGCGGCTCGATCAGCGACCAGAAGTAGCCCAGCAGCGACTGCTGGTACTTCACCGCGAGATCCCGCCGGACCAGGATGCGCAGCGAGGTGCGGGCGGACCAGAGCGCCGCGACGGCGGACGTCACCGGGCCATCGTCGCGCCGTTCGTCGTCGGCGTGGCGGCCGTCGACCGGGGGTCACCCCAACGGGGTCAGCACTCGATCACGTTGACCGCGAGGCCGCCCCGCGCCGTCTCCTTGTACTTGACCTTCATGTCGGCGCCGGTCTCCCGCATGGTCTTGATGACCTTGTCCAGCGACACGTGGTGCACCCCGTCGCCGCGCAGCGCCAGCCGGGCCGCCGTGATCGCCTTGATGCTGGCCACCGCGTTGCGCTCGATGCACGGGATCTGCACCAGGCCGCCGACCGGGTCGCAGGTGAGCCCGAGGTTGTGCTCCATGCCGATCTCGGCCGCGTTCTCCACCTGCTCCGGCGTGCCACCCAGCGCCTCGGCCAGCCCGGCCGCCGCCATCGAGCACGCCGAGCCGACCTCACCCTGGCAGCCGACCTCCGCGCCGGAGATCGAGGCGTTCTCCTTGAACAGCACGCCGATCGCGCCGGCGGCCAGCAGGAACCGCACCACCCCCTCCTCGGAGGCGCCCGGGACGAACCGGGTGTAGTAGTGCAGCACGGCCGGGATGATCCCGGCGGCCCCGTTCGTCGGCGCGGTGACCACCCGCCCGCCGGCCGCGTTCTCCTCGTTGACCGCGAGCGCGAACAGCGTCACCCAGTCCATGGCCCGCAGCGGGTCGTTGCGCTCGTCCTCCGCCTCCAGGCCGCGCCGCAGCTCGGCCGCGCGGCGGCGGACCTTCAACCCACCCGGGAGTACGCCGTCGCGGGTGCACCCGTTCTCCACGCACTCGCGCATCACCCGCCAGATCTCCAGCAGCCCCGCGCGCACGTCCGCCTCACTGCGCCAGGACAGCTCGTTGGCGAGCATCACCTCGCTGATCGACAGGCCGGTGCGGGTGGTGACGTCGAGCAGCTCCGCGCCGGTGAGGAACGGGTGCCGGACCTGGGTGCTGTCCGGCTTGATCCGGTCCGCCCCGGCGGCCGCCTCGTCCACCACGAACCCGCCGCCCACCGAGTAGTAGGTGCGCGTACGCACCTCGTTCCCGGCGGCGTCGAACGCCGCGAACGTCATCCCGTTCGGGTGGTACGGCAACGAGCGCCGCCGGTGCAGCATGAGGTCCCGGTCCGGGTCGAAGTCGATCTCCTGGCTGCCGACCAGGCGGAGCCGCCGGTCGGCGCGGATCCGCTCCACCCGCGGCCCGACCGTGTCGGTGTCGACCGTCTCCGGGGCCTCGCCCTCCAGCCCGAGCAGCACCGCGCGGTCGCTGCCGTGACCGTGGCCGGTGGCGCCGAGCGAGCCGAACAGATCCGCCTGCACCCGGGTCACGTCGGCCAGCTGCCCGTCGGCCTTGAGGCCCGCCACGAACGTCCGGGCGGCCCGCATCGGCCCGACGGTGTGCGAGCTGGACGGCCCGATACCGACGCTGAAAAGATCGAAAACACTGATCATGGCTGCACTTTCCTCGCCGTCGTCCCCGTTGTGCGGATCCGAACCGGTGCGTGCCGTGTGCCCGCTCGGCGGGTTCGACGGCCCGGCGCCCGGGGTGTGGACGCCCGACCGGCGAGCCTACCTCCCCAGCTCACTACCCGCCCCACCCCGCCACATGCCCCCGCGGCCCGCGCTGAAGGACCCGAGCAGTCAGCCCCACGGCGCGCATCGACGAGCGTCGGTGGACGCGTCGGCGGGGGTGCGCCGGGGTAAGCACCTACGGGTGCCCGGGTCGCCGATCCTCCTCGGGGCCGAGGGCGCGGCGCGCACCCCTTTCTACCGTGGAATCAGCGCGGCGGATCGCCGCAGAAGTGGGAGACGACGATGAGTCGCAAACTGGTCCGGCCCCGCCAGGGGCGCATGATCGCCGGTGTCTGCGCCGGCCTGGGGCAGCGGTTCGGCATGTCGGCCGGCATGGTCCGGCTGCTGTTCCTGCTGTCGTTGCTGCTGCCCGGCACCCAGGTGATCGTCTACCTGGTCCTGTGGATCCTGATGCCGAACGAGGACCGCTACCTCGCCACCCGCTGACCCGACGCCGCCCGGCCCGAGCTGCGCGGCCCGAGCTGCGCGGCCCGAGCTGCGCGGCCCGAGCTGCGCGGCCTAATGAGAACGGGTGGCGGGAAGCCGGGTCACTGTCCGTAGTGAGTCACTGGTCGATTCCCCCGAAGACCGATATACCGCTGGGTCATATTTATGACTCAGCGGTATATCGCTCCGAACTCATGTGCCCCCGTAGACGCCAGGGCCGAGCCGCCGGGATGCCGAGCGGCCGGGGCCCGGGATGCCAGGACCGCGCCGTCGGGGCCTAGGGCCCTGGGGCGGGGGCGCTGGGGCGGGGCGCTGGGGCGGGGGCTGCGGGCCCGGGGCAGCGCGGCCGACACGCTGAGCCCGGGGCGGCGCGGCTGAGCCGGGGGTGGCGGGGCCGACACGCTGAGCCTGGGGTGGCGGGGACGGGGTGGCGGGGACGGGGCGGCGGGGACGGGGCGGCGGGGACGGGACAGGCCGCCGCGCGGCGGCCGGAGCGGGTGGCGGACACGACGGCGCCCCGCTCCGGAACGACCGGGGCGGGGCGCGTCGTGACAGGTCAGGGTGCCGTGTAGGTGACCGTCACCTTCTCGTAGCCGAGGGAGCGCAGCAGCCCCTCCAGCATCTTGCGGGTGTTCGCCTCGGCCCGCGCGCCGAGCCCGCTGTCCCGGGCGGCGGCGGTGATCCGGTCCTCGGCCAGCTTGTAGACCTGCTGCTGCCGGTTGGGGTCGCCGGACACCAGGTCGTTGAGCCGGTTGATCAGGCCCCGCTCCTCGGCGAAGACGTAGCTCTTGTCCATGTCCAGATCGGTCTCGCCGAGCTGCGGCGCGGGCAGCTTGATCTCGACGGACTTGCCGTCGTCGGAGACCACCACGGCGCCGTCGGCGATCTTCGTGAAGTCGACGTACGCCTCGACCCGGCCGGCCCCGACGAACAGCGTGCGCTCGTTGAGCAGGAAGTCGGGCACGTTGCGCCGGTCGTTCTGCACGTCGACCACCACCTGGAAGTTGCCCTCCGCGGCGACGTAGCGGCTCAGGTCACGGATCGACTTGAGCAGCGGCGGCTGGCTGCGGTCGGTCTGCTCCTTGGCGAACGGGTTGCGGAAGTCGGGCAGCAGGCCGGTCGCCTGCACGCCGAGCAGCACCACCACCGCCAGCGCGGCCGCGCCGAGCACCCAGAGCAGACCGCGTGCCGGGCCGCCGCCAGGCGCCCGGCCACCCGGCTCGGGTTCGAGCGGGGAATCCGCCCGGTCGCGCAGGGACTCGCTGGTCGGGTATTCCGGGAACTCCCTGGTGGGCTGGTTGATGTCACCGTCGCGGGCCATCGCCCCTCACCGTCCTCGTCCGACACATCGACTGACAATGACGGTACGGGCACCGTGCGACAGTCGCTCGTCGAGCGACCCGATCGGGTGAACGGGCAGGTCAGGCGAAGGCGGAAAGCCCGGTCAGCCGCTGCCCGATGACCAGCTGGTGGATTTCCGAGGTGCCCTCGTAGGTGAGCACGCTCTCCAGGTTGTTGGCGTGCCGCATCACCGGATATTCCCCCGAGACGCCGTTCGCGCCGAGGATCGTGCGGCACTGCCGGGCGATGGCCAGCGCCTCCCGCACGTTGTTCAGCTTGCCCACGCTGACCTGCTCCGGGCGCAGCTTCCCGGCCTCGGCCAGCCGGCCCAGGTGCAGCGCGAGCAGCATCCCCTTGTTCCACTCCACCGCCATGTCGGCGAGCTTGGCCTGGGTGAGCTGGAAGCCGGCCAGCGGCCGGCCGAACTGGGTACGGGTGGTCGCGTACGCCAAGGCGGTCTCCAGGCAGTCGCGGGCCGCGCCGAGCGCGCCCCAGACGATGCCGTGGCGGGCCTCGGTCAGGCAGCTCAGCGGCGCCTTCAGGCCGGTCGCGCCGGGCAGCTGGGCGTCCGCCGGCAGCCGCACGTCGTCGAGGGTGATCTCGCCGGTCAGCGACGCGCGCAGCGACATCTTGTGCCGGATCTCGCGCGCCGTCACCCCCGGCGTGTCCATCGGTACGGCGAAGCCGCGCACACCGTCGTCGGTGCGGGCCCAGATCACGGCGACGTCGGCGATCGGCGCGTTGGTGATCCACATCTTGCCGCCGGTGAGGATCCAGTCGTCGCCGTCA
Source organism: Micromonospora sp. WMMA1996 (assembly GCF_002573675.1). Taxonomy (NCBI): domain Bacteria; kingdom Bacillati; phylum Actinomycetota; class Actinomycetes; order Micromonosporales; family Micromonosporaceae; genus Micromonospora; species Micromonospora sp. WMMA1996. Next base: position 918,862 of record NZ_PDHU01000001.1, read on the forward strand.
CGGCGGGCGCGGGTGGCCATCGACGCCGGGTCGGAGCCGTGGTCCGGCTCGGTCAGCCCGAAGCAGCCGATCGCCTCGCCGGACGCCATGGCCGGCAGCCACCGCTGCTTCTGCTCCTCGCTGCCGAAACGCCAGATCGCGTACATGGCCAGCGAACCCTGCACCGACACCAGCGACCGGACGCCGGAGTCGCCGGCCTCCAGCTCCAGGCAGGCCAGCCCGTACGCGACGGCGGACGCGCCGGCGCAGCCGTACCCGGTCAGGTGCATGCCGAGCAGGCCCAGCTTGCCGAACTCGCGGGCCAGCTCGCGGGCCGGCACCTCGCCGTCCTCGTACCACCCGGCGACGTGCGGGCGTACCCGGTCGGTCACGAGCTGGCGCACGACGGCGCGGATCTGCCGCTCCTCCTCGCTCAGCGACGCGTCGATGTCGAGCAGGTCGAGAGGAGTCATGGCGTCACCTTAACCAAGCCTCAGCCGGGCGTCACTCGCCCTGGTCGCCGAGGACCAGCACCCGCGCGTGGATCTGGTTGCGTTGCTGGAGCGCGGCGCGCAGCGCCCGGTGCAGGCCGTCCTCCAGGTAGAGCCCGCCGTTCCACTGCACCACGTGCGGGAAGAGGTCGCCGTAGAAGGTGGAGTCCTCCGCGAGCAGCTTGTCCAGCGCCAGCTCCCGCTTGGTGGTGATGAGCTGGTCCAGCCGCAGCGGGCGCGGTGGGATCTCGGCCCACTGCTTCAGCGTGAAGTTGTGCTCCGGGTAGGGACGCCCGTCCCGGACCGCCCTGAAGATCACGGCGCGCTCTCCTCCCCCAGGCCCGGCTGACGATGTGGCTGCCAGCCTAACCGCTCAACTCCACCGTCCCCGCCGGACCACATCCTGCACCGGACGCCGCCCCCGGCGCAGCGACGGTGACCGGTGGTCGACGGCTCGGTAACCAATGGTGATCGCGCCGATCGGGTGCAGCTCCGGCGGTACCCCGAACGCCTCCCGGTACGCCCCGGTCCGCTGCGGCGGGATGCCGAAGAAACAGGCGCCCAACCCCTCGTCCACGGCGGTGAGCAGCATCATCAGCGCGGCGAAGCCGGTGTCCACGTACCAGTAGGGCACCGGCCAGCGTTCCTCGGCGCGGTCCGCCCAACCCTTGTCCGGCTCGGCGTACCGGTCGAGGTAGGCGTCCCGGTTGGCGTGCGGCACCACGATCAGCGGGGCCCGGCGCATGCCGGTCAGCCACCGCTCCCGGCCACCGCCGTCCGGCGTTGCCGCCGACCAGAACCGCGCCCGGTCGTCCGGCTCCTCCAACACCAGGAAGCCCCAGCCCTGCGCGAACCCGGCCGACGGCGCCCGCAGCGCGTGTGCCAGCAGCCGGTCCACCACCTCGGGCGGCACCGGCCGGTCCGGGTCGTAGTTGCGCACCATCCGGCGTCGCCGGACGACCTCGGCGAACTCCACGGTCAGGCCGCCGGCCGGACGCCCCAGACGCCCCGCCACGTCTGGCCGGCGTCGAGCGTGATCAGGTCCCGCCCGGACCGGAACGCGTCCGGCGGGCAGGTCATCGGCTCCACCGCGACCGACCGACGGTGCCGCTCGCCGCCGAGCGTGTCGCCGGTGAAGACCTGCCACCAGCCGAACTCGCGGTCCGCCCAGATCCGCAGCGACGACGAGCCGTCCGGCGCGCCGAGCGTCACCGCCGAGCCGCCGTCGGCCTCCCGCTCCACGTCGCCGAAGGCCATGTCGAGCACCAGGTCACCGATCGGGCGGGGGGCGGTGAAGTCGAACTCGGTGCCGCTCACCGCGCTCGCCGCCAGCGGCAGCAGCCGGCCGTCCACCTGCACCCGGCTCCGCCCCGGTACGCGCATCAGCAGCTCGTCGACGCCGACCTTGGGCAGCTGGAAGTAGGGGTGCACGGAGAAGCCGAACGGCGCCGGCTCGGCGGACAGGTTCGTCACCTCGTGCTCGGCGCGCAGACCCTCCGGGCCGACGCTCCACCGGCTGCGCAGCCGCAGCGCCCACGGGTAACCGGGGGTGGGCGGCAGGTCGTAGCCGAGCGTCACGCTCTCCGCCGACCGTTCGACCAGCTCCCACCGGACCCAGTTGACCAGGCCGTGCAGGGCGTTGTGCCGCTCCGGCTCGGTCAGGTCGAGCTGCAACGAGCGGTCCCCGAACGTGTAGACGCCGTCGCGGATCCGGTTCGGCCAGGGGGCGAGCACGTGCCCGGCCGAGCCCGGGCAGAGCTCGTCCTCGGCGTACCCGTCGAGGTAGTCCCGGCCGTCGTGCCGGTAGGCCCGCAGCCCACCGCCCACCTCCACCACGACGGCCTCGTGGCCGTCGGCGGCGATGGTCCACTGTGTCCCGGACGGTGGCTGCACGTCGATCCCCATGTCCGGGACCCTACCGTCAGCGACCGTCGTCGGCGTGGGTGGTCGCGCGATAGCGCAGCAGCGCGGGGAACGCCACCACCAGCAGCGTCGCGAGCACGGCCGCCGCGAGACCGCCGCCGATCATGGCGAACCCGGTGCCGAAACCGGCGGCCATGGTGCCGGCCCGCAGGTCGCCCAGCCGTGGCCCACCGGCCACCACCACCGTGTTCACGCCCTGGAGCCGGCCGCGCATCCGGTCCGGCGCGTAGACCAGCAGCATCGACTGCCGCAGCGTCGCGCTGACCAGGTCGGCGGCACCGGCCACGCCGAGCAGCAGCACCGCCAGCCAGAGCTGGCCGGCCAGGCCGGCGCACGCGATCGCCACGCCCCAGCCGACCACGGCCACGGTGAGCGCCAGCCCCTGCCGGCGGACCCGGCCGATCCAGCCGGAGGTGAGGCCGCCCAGCATCGCGCCGATGGCGATCGAGCTGTAGAGCCAGCCGACCGCCGCGCCACCGCCGAACCGCTCCTGCGCCAGCTCCGGGAAGAGCGCCCGCGGCATGGCCAGGATCATCGCGATCAGGTCGATGGCGAACGAGAGCAGCAGCACCCGCGTGGTGGCCAGGTAGCGGAAACCGTCGACGATGCTGGCCAGCCCGGCCTTGCGGACGCCGCCGTCCGGGTCCGGCTCCGGTGGCATCGCCGGCAGCCGCAGGGTGGCCCAGAGCGAGACGGTGAACAGCAGCGCGTCCACCCCGTACGCGATGGGCAGCGCCACGTCGACCCGCCAGGCGGCGAAGATCAGGCCGGCGGCGAGCGGGCCGAAGACGGCCGCGGCGGTGAACGTGGTGTAGTTCAGCGTGGTGGCGGCCGGGACCAGCTCGGCCGGCACCAGCCGGGGCAGGATCGCGCTGCGGGCCGGCGAGGTGATCGCGAACGCCACCGTCTGCACGGCCACCAGCAGCAGGAGCAGCATCGGACTGCCCGCCCCGGCCAGTGACTGCACCAGCAGCCCCAGCGTGGCGGCCCAGAGCAGGGCGCCGGCGGCGAGCAGCACCCGCCGCCGGTCCCGCGCGTCGGCGACCGCTCCGCCCCACAACCCGAAGACCAGCAGCGGCACGAACCCGGCGATGCCCAGCAGGCCGACCCAGAACGAGCCGCCGGTCAGGTCGAACATCTCCACCGGCACCGCGACGGCGGTGAACTGGAAGCCGAACATCGCCACCGCGTTGCCGAGCCACACCCGCCGGTACGCGGGCACGCCCAGCGGGCGCAGGTCGATCGCCCAGCGGCGCGCCCCGCGCGGCCGGGTCCTGGTGACCTCCGTCACGGTGCGAGCCGCTCGACGACCCAGACCCCGTCGCCGGTACGCCGGAACCGCAGCCGGTCGTGCAGCCGGCCGGCCCGGCCCTGCCAGAACTCCACCGTCTCCGGGCGGACCCGGAAGCCGCCCCAGTGCGGCGGCGCGGGAATCGGCTCCACGCCGGCGAACCGCTCCGCCGCCGCCCGGTAGGCCGCGTCCAGCGCGGCCCGGTCCGGCACCACCTCGGACTGGGTGCTGGCCCACGCCCCGAGCTGGGAGCCGCGCGGGCGGTCGGCGAAGTATGCCTCGGTCTCGGCCCGGTCGACCCGCTCCACCCGGCCCGTGACGGTGACCTGCCGCTGCATCGGGAACCAGGGGAAGACCAGGCTGGCCCACGGGTTGGCGGTCGCCTCGACGCCCTTGCGCGAGCCGTAGTTGGTGAAGAAGACGAACCCCTCCGGGTCGTACCCCTTGAGCAGCACGGTGCGTCCGCTGGGCCGACCCTGCGCGTCGGCCGTGCCCACCACCATCGCGTTCGGCTCGGGCAGCGGGTGGGCCACCGCGTCGGCGAACCAGCGGCCGAACTGGGTGTGCCAGTCCGGCGCCAGGTCCGGCTCGGAAAGGCCCAGGTCGGCGGCGTACTCGTTACGCATGCCGGCCGGGGCGGGTGTGTCGCCTGTCACTCTCGCCGTTCCTCTCCCGGGCGCGCCCGCGTCCCCCGACGCTGGCCAGGCCCCGCCACCCAGTCTTCTCCTCCCCGCCCGCGTGTCCACCGGCGGGGATGTCACGTGGCGCACACCGCCCGCGGGTCGCGCACCTGGTTACCCACCGGGCAAGATGTCACGAACCACTTCCCTGAGGGTCGCCTGAGCTGCGGGGCCGGATCAGCCCGCCCGGGCGCACCGAGCCCAAGCCAGGAGACGACATGTCCGATTTCAAGCCGGGCCTCGAAGGCGTCGTAGCCTTCGAGACCGAGATCGCCGAACCCGACCGCGCGGGCGGATCGCTGCGCTACCGGGGCGTGGACATCGAGGATCTGATCGGCCAGGTCTCCTTCGGCAACGTCTGGGCGCTGCTGGTGGACGGCCGGTTCGGCCCCGGCCTGCCGCCGGCCGAGCCGTTCCCGGTGCCGGTGCACTCCGGCGACATCCGCGTCGACGTGCAGTCCGCGGTTGCCATGCTGGCCCCCTACTGGGGTCTCAACCAGCTCCTCGACATCTCCGACGAGCAGGCCCGCGAGGACCTGGCCCGGGTGTCGGTCACCGCGCTCTCCTTCGTCGCCCAGTCGGCGCGCGGGCTGGGCCTGCCGGCCGTGCCGCAGAAGGAGATCGACAAGGCGGAGACGATCGTCGAGCGGTTCATGAAGCGCTGGCGGGGCGAGCCCGACCCGCGGCACGTCAAGGCCGTCGACGCCTACTTCATCTCGGCCGCCGAGCACGGCCTGAACGCCTCCACCTTCACCGCCCGGATCGTCGCCTCCACCGGCGCGGACGCCGCGGCCTGCATCTCCTCCGGCATCGGCGCGCTCTCCGGCCCGCTGCACGGCGGCGCGCCGTCGCGGGTGCTGACCATGCTGGAGGCGGTCGAGCGCAGCGGCGACGCCGAGGGCTACGTCAAGGGCGTGCTCGACCGGGGCGAGCGGCTGATGGGCTTCGGGCACCGGGTCTACCGGGCCGAGGACCCGCGCGCCCGCGTGCTCCGGCGCACCGCCAAGGAGCTGGGCGCGCCCCGCTTCGAGGTGGCCGAGGCGCTGGAGAAGGCCGCCCTGGCCGAGCTTCAGGCCCGCCGCCCGGACCGCGTCCTCGCCACCAACGTCGAGTTCTGGTCGGCCGTGGTGCTGGACTTCGCCGAGGTGCCGGCGCACATGTTCACCTCGATGTTCACCTGCGCCCGGATGGGCGGTTGGTCCGCGCACATCCTGGAGCAGAAGAAGCTCCAGCGGCTGGTCCGCCCGTCCGCCACCTACGTCGGCCCGGGCACCCGCAAGCCGCAGCAGGTCGAGGGCTGGGACGCCATCCCCCACGGCGTCTGAGGTGCAAGGAGGGGCCCCTTCTTAACGCATTCTGCATAGGCGGGGCCCCTTCTTAACGCCCGCGCTGTGGCGTACGCCTCAGGGCCGGGCGTGGGACCAGCGGCCGGTCGCGGCCGGTCGGGTGCGAGGATGAAGGCCGGCAGCGCTGCCGGCCGGGTTCGGATCCCGGCCGTCCCGTGCGCCCGACGCACGAGCCGGTCGCCGGTCCGCGCCCGCAGGAAGGGCCCGCCCTCGCCCATGCGGAAGGATCGAGACAACCGTGGCTGACGCACCGACCATCCGGATTCCCGACGACCTCAGGCCCGCCGACGGACGCTTCGGCTGCGGGCCCTCCAAGGTCCGTCCGGCCGCGGTCTCCGCGCTCGCCGACGTCGCCACCAGCTACCTGGGCACGTCGCACCGGCAGAAGACGGTCCGGGACCAGGTCGCCCGGCTGCGCCGTGGCCTGGCCGAGTTCTTCTCCCTCCCCGAGGGGTACGAGGTGGTGATCGGCAACGGCGGCACCACCGCGTTCTGGGAGGTCGCCACGTTCGGCCTGATCCGTGACCGGGCCCAGTTCGCCAGCTTCGGCGAGTTCGGCGCCAAGTTCGCCAAGTCGGTCTCCGACGCCCCGTTCCTGGGCGAGCCGACCGTGCGCAAGTCCGAGGCGGGCAGCGCGCCGTCCCTGGTCGCCGAGGCGGGCGTGGACGTCTACGCCACCCCGCACAACGAGACCTCGACCGGCGTGGCGGTGCCGATCAGCCGGGTGCCGGGCGCCGACGAGGGCTCGCTGCTGCTGGTCGACGCCACCTCCGGCGCCGGCGGCCTGGACGTCAACGTCGGCGAGACCGACGTCTACTACTTCGCCCCGCAGAAGTGCTTCGGTTCCGACGGCGGCCTCTGGCTGGCGCTGATGTCGCCGGCCGCGCTCGCCCGGGCCACCGAGATCAAGTCCTCGGGTCGCTACATCCCGGCCTTCCTCGACCTGGTCACCGCGATCGACAACTCGCGGCTGGAGCAGACGTACAACACGCCCGCGCTGGCCACCATCTTCCTGGCCGCCGAGCAGACCGACTGGATGAACTCCCAGGGCGGCCTGGCCTGGGCGGCCAAGCGCACCGCCGAGAGCGCCGGCATAGTGTACGGCTGGGCCGAGCGCTCGTCGTTCGCCACCCCGTTCGTGTCGGACCCGGCGCTGCGCTCCAACGTGGTCGCCACCGTCGACTTCGCCGACGGGGTGGACGCCACCGCGATCGCCAAGGCGCTGCGCGCCAACGGCATCGTCGACACCGAGCCCTACCGCAAGCTCGGCCGCAACCAGCTGCGGGTGGCGCTCTTCCCGGCCGTCGAGCCGGCCGACGTCGAGGCGCTCACCGCGTCCATCGACTACGTGGTCGAGCGACTCTGATCGTTCCGTCACGGTGGGTGGTCGTCGGGGCTCCGGCGGCCACCCACCGTGATCATTGCCGCAGCTCAGTCGCGACATGCCGGGGTGTCGCAGTCCCCATGTCCGGGTAGATGAGCGTACGGTGGTGCGAGACGCCCGGGTGGCCGGCTCCCGTGGCGTGACGGCCAGCGAAGCGGGACGGAGGCAAGCCCATGCGCCCAGTACGCTTCGTCGCCCTCTCCGAGGACGGCCAGGCCCTGGTGCTCGCCGACGAGGTGGGGCGCCTGCTCGCGTTGCCCATCGACGAGCGCATCGCCTCGGCGCTGCACGCCGAGCCGGGCGCGCCCCCGCTCGCCGTGGTGCCGTCCGCCACCGACCCGACGCCGTCCCTGTCCCCGCGCGACATCCAGGCCCGGATCCGCTCCGGCGAGTCCGCGGAGGACGTCGCCCGCATCGCCGGCGTGCCGGTCGACCGGGTGCTGCGCTACGCCGGCCCGGTGCTCCAGGAGCGGGCCATGCTCGCCCAGCACGCCCGCCGCACCCGGCTCAAGGGCGCGGAGAAGCCCACCCCGCTGGCCGAGGTGGTCAACGGCCGGCTGGCCCAGCACGGGATCGACACCGAGAAGATCTCCTGGGACGCCTACCGCCGCGACGACGGCACCTGGCGGATCATCGCCACCTGGCCGTCCGGCAAGGCCACCGCCCAGGCGGTCTGGGACCTCGACAAGACCCGGCAGAACGTCGCCCCGCACGACGACATGGCGCAATACCTGTGCGCCGAGCGTCCGACGCCGATCCTCGGCCAGGAGCCGGCGCCGGAGCGGGGCGGCCACGCGCTGCCCGGTCCGTCGCGCGGCGAGCCGAGCCGGGGCGGGCACGGCCTGCCGGCCGCGTCCGACCACGCCCGTCCGGGGCGGGACCCGATCCGCGCCGGCCGGGACGCGCTGCTCGCCTCGCTGGACCGGCCGCTCGGCGGCACGTCCGGTCGTGGCCTCGACACCCGGTCCCCGGCCGCGCTGGCCGGGTCGGACGCCCCCCGCCAGCGGGCGGTCGCCGGTGGTGCCGCCGCGCTGCTCGGCGGCGGGCAGGGTTCGGCGTTCGACGACGACTCGGACGCGCCGAAGGAGGTCCCGGCCGTGCCGTCGCTGGCTGTGCTGCGGCCTCGGCGCACCGGTCCGGCGGCGGCGTCCGGCGGCTCGGGCAACGAGTCCACCGACGCCGCCGGCAAGCCGCGCAAGCGGCTCCCGAGCTGGGACGACGTGCTGTTCGGCAGCGGCCCGGCGGCCCGCGAGTCCTCCTGATCCTCCGGTCCGCCCTGGCTCGTCGACAAGGCACTCGAAGTGCCCGCGTGCCAGGGTGGACCCATGGAGTACACGAACCTGGGACGCACCGGACTGTCGGTGAGCCGGCTCTGCCTCGGCACGATGAACTTCGGGCCGCAGACCGACGAGCCGGACAGCTTCGCCATCATGGACCGGGCGCTCGAACACGGGATCAACTTCTTCGACACCGCGAACGTCTACGGCTGGAAGCTCGGCGAGGGCGTGACCGAGCAGATCGTCGGCCGCTGGTTCGCCCAGGGCGGCGGGCGGCGCGACAAGGTCGTCCTGGCCACGAAGGTCTACGGCAAGATGGGCGAGTGGCCCAACGACCAGGGCTTGAGCGCCCGGCACATCATCCGGGCCTGTGAGGACTCGCTGCGGCGGCTCCAGACCGACACCATCGACCTCTACCAGATGCACCACGTCTCCCGGACCACGCCGTGGGAGGAGATCTGGCAGGCGATGGAGACGCTGGTCGCCCAGGGCAAGGTGCTCTACGTCGGGTCGTCCAACTTCGCCGGCTGGCACATCGCGCAGGCACAGGCGGCGGCCGGCAAGCGCAACTTCCTCGGCCTCGTCTCCGAGCAGTCCATCTACAACCTGCTCACCCGGCACGTCGAGCTGGAGGTGATCCCGGCCGCGCAGCACTACGGCCTGGGCATCATCCCCTGGTCGCCACTGCACGGCGGGCTGCTCTCCGGGATCATCCGCAAGATGGCCGACGGCAGCGCGGCCCGGGGCGCCAGCGGCCGCTCGGCCGACGCGCTGGCCGAGCACCGGACCACCATCGAGGCGTACGAGAAGCTCTGCGCTGACCTCGGCCAGGACCCGGCCGACGTGGCGCTGGCGTGGCTGCTGTCCCGGCCGGGCGTGACCGCCCCGATCGTCGGTCCGCGCACCATGGACCAACTCGACCGGAACCTCGGCGCCCTCGACGTGCACCTGGACGACCCCACCCTCACCCGCCTCGACGAGCTGTTCCCGCCCGTCGGCAACGGCGGCCCCGGCCCCGAGGCCTGGGCCTGGTAGGTGCAAGGAAGGGCCCCCGCTTAACGCCTCCGGTATAGGCGGGGGCCCTTGTTAACACGGCGCCGCATGACGGGTGACGGGCAGCCGGCAGCCGGCAGCTCAACGCTGCGGATGCCGGTGGCGAGCTGTCACAGCCGCCAGGCGGCGAGCTGTCACAGCGGCCAGGCGGCGAGGCGGGTGTGGCGAGCGTTCCGCCCGAGGTGGCTGCGGACCAGGACCAGCTCGTCGGCCGGCCACTCCGGACCCTCGTACCTGTGCAGATCCTCGCGGTCGGCGCAGACGTCGGCGGCGGCGACCCGGTCACCGGGACGGGCGATGGTCAGGTGGGCACGGAACGGCTTGTCGTCGTGGGGCAGCTCGGCCCGGCGCAGCCCGGCGCGCACCAACCGGGCGAGCGTGTCCAGCGCGTCGGCCTCACCCCGCACGTCCACCCACAGCACCGTGGAACGCCCCTGACCGAAGCTGCCACCACCGCCGAGGCGCAGCCGAGGTGAGCCGGCCCGGCCGTCGCGGAACGCCTGCGCGGCCAGCCCGAGCGCGCTCTCGACGTCGACCAGCCGGTCGTCCGGCACCTCGCCGAGGAAGGCCAGCGTCAGGTGCAGGTGATCCGGGTCGGCGAGCCGCACCTTGACGCCGGCGGCGGAGGCGGCGCCGACACGCAGCCCGGTGATCCGCCGGGCCAGGTCGGCGACCGCCGCCGGAGGCGGGTAGACCGCCACGAAGAGGCGCACCCGGTCAGCGGTGCCGCTGGTGGTGCGCCGCCCGCGCGGCGGGCAGGGTCAGCCCGGCGGCGTGCAGCAGCCCCTCGACGCGTACCCGTTCGATCTCCCGGTCGACGCCGTCCAGCTCGGCCAGGTGCTCGGCGATGCCCAGGGCCCGGCAGGCGGCCCGCAGCCGCTCGTCGTACGCCTCGATGACCGCGCCGTGCCACACCACCGAGCGGTCGGCGGCCGCGAGCCGGTGGCCGCCGAGCCGGCGCAGATCGGTGGCGAGCTGCTCCAGCGGGCGGCGGCCCTCCCGGTCGAACTCGGTGAGGTCGATGTCGCGGGTCAGCGCCTCGGCCTCGATGGCCCGGTCGAGTCGGGCGACGGTGCGGCGTTCGCGGCGTCGGTCGCGCCAGTCGGCCCAGCCGCAGGCGACCCGGTCGAGGATCTCGTCGGCGCAGAAGACCAGCGCGATCAGAGCGGGCAGGCAGCAGACGGCGAGGATCGTCAGCGCGAGTAGCAGCTCCTGCCCCAATCCCACACATCGACGCTAAGCCCTGCCGCACCCGGCTGCCACCCGTTCCGGGAATCCGACTGGTACGGGTGTTAAAAGGGGACCCCTCCTCTACCGAATGCGTTAAGAGGGGGCCCCTCCTTTCACTCGGCCCCGGGGGACACCACGTAGAAGCGGGGCATCGGCAGCACCCGCATCCGCAGCCGGGCGCCGGAGCGGCGCAGCTGCCAGGTGAGCGCCAGCAGCGCTGCGGCCAGTGAGATCAGGCCACCCATCCAGATGCTCGCGCCGGCGCCGAACCGCTCGGCCACCCACCCGATGATCGGCGCGCCGACCGGGTTCGTTCCCAGGAACACCAGCACCCACAGCGCCATCACCCGTCCCCGGAAGGAGGCGTCGACGCCGAGCTGCACGCGCTGGTTGGCGGCCTGGGCGAAGAAGACCATGAAGAACCCGGTGGGCAGCAGGAGCGAGACCACCATCCAGTACGCCGGGGCGAGCCCGACCAGGGTGCCGAAGCTGGCGCAGCCGATCGCCGCGCCGAGCACCAGCCAGACCGAGGGCCGGCTGCGCCGGCCGGTCCCGGCCAGCGCACCCACCAGCGCGCCGACCGCCAGCGCGGTGCTGAACAGGCCGAACGAGGCGGCGCCGGTGTGGAACACGGTCTTGGCCAGCGCGGCGAGGGTGAGCTGGAAGTTGAACAGGCTCATCCCGATCACCGACATGACGACCATCGGCAGCAGGAGGTCGGGGCGGCGCGCCACGTAGCGCAGGCCGTCCACCACCCGCGCCTGGTCCCGCTCGCCGGCCGGCGGCAGGTCCTTGCGGTGCAGCTCCTGCGGGCGCATCCGCACGACGTTGACCAGCGGGGCGATCGAGCTGAGCGCGGTGACCAGGAAGACCGGGCCGACGTCGAAGGCGGCGATGGCCAGGCCGGCGACGGCCGGGCCGACGATCCGGGCGGAGTTGAACACGGCCGCGTTGAGCGAGAGCGCGTTCGGCAGCAGCGGCATGCCGACCAGCTCGGAGACGAACGCCTGCCGGACCGGGGTCTCCACCGCGTTGGCGACGCCGAGCAGGGCGGCGAACGCGAAGACGTGCCAGAGCTGCACGACGCCGGTGACGACCAGCAGGCTCATCCCGAGCGCCAGCACGGTCCAGAACGCGTTGGCGACGAAGAGCAGCATCCGCTTGTCGTAGCGGTCGGCGAGCCGGCCGGAGAGCAGGGTGAGCAGGAGTACGGGGGTGAACTGCAACGCGGTGACCACGCCGAGCGCGGTCGCGGAGTTGTCGCTGAGCTCGAGGACGAGCCAGTCCTGGGCGATGAACATCATCCAGACGCCGATCAGTTTGATCAGCTGCCCGGTGGCGAAGAGTCGGTAGTTGCGGACTCGTAGGGACTGGAACATCGTGCTCAGCTTGGCCTGCACTCTAGGTGCGCCTCCTCGCGTCGGGTACGCCTCATCCACAACGGACGAAGCGAACCGCGCGACGCGGTGTCAGGCGCGGGCGATTGCCTGAAGGATGTCCGCGGCCCGCCGTAGCGTGTCGCGTTCCTCCTCGCTGAGCGCGGCCAGCCGGCTGGCCAGCCACTCGTTGCGGGCCCGCTCGAACTGGTCGAGCACGGCCCGTCCCCCCTCGGTCGCCGCCAGGATGACCTGCCGTCCGTCGGTCGGGTGGGGGGTGCGCTGCACGAGGCCCCGCTCCTCCAACTTCGCGACGATCTTCGTCATCGTGGGCGGCTGCACCCGTTCGACGTCGGCCAGTTCCCGGGGCGTGAGGGCGCCTGCCAGCTTGAGGCTGGTGAGCGCCGACAGCTGGGTGACCGTGAGGTCGCCGACCGGCCGGGCCTGTCGGACCCGCCGGTTGAGTCGGGTGATCGCATCTCGCAGCTGGGGGGCCAGCTGCGCCGGTGGCACGCGTTTCGCCGTCACCGTCCGCTCCGTCACACTCGTTAGCTTAACTAATGAGCCTGGCTAACGACATGCGTTATGACCAGGCTCACCAGCGTCAGAGCAGCACGGACTCGATCGGCCCGCGCAGGAAATAGAGGATGAAGAGCGCGGCCACGCCGTACAGCAGGGGGTGGACCTCCCGCGCCTTGCCCTTCGCCAGCTTCACCAGCACGTAGCTGATCACGCCGGCCCCGATGCCGTTCGAGATCGAGTAGGTGAACGGCATCAGCACGATGGTGAGGAACGCCGGGATGGCGATCTCGTAGTCGGTCCAGTCGATCGTGCGGACCGCCGTCATCATCAGGAAGCCGACCACCACCAGCGCCGTCGACGCGGCCTCGAACGGCACGATCGCCGACAGCGGCGCCAGGAACATGGCCAGCAGGAACAGGGCGCCGGTGACCAGGTTGGCCACGCCGGTCCGGGCGCCCTCCCCGACCCCGGCCGCGCTCTCGATGTACGAGGTGTTGCTCGACACCGAGGCCGCGCCACCCGCGGCGGCGGCGATCGAGTCGACCAGCAGGATCTCCTTGGCGCGCGGCGGGGTGCCCTGCTCGTCGAGCATGTCCCCCTCCTGGCCGATCGCGACCATCGTGCCCATGGTGTCGAAGAAGTCCGTGATCAGAAGCGTGAAGACGAACATCAGCGGGACCAGCCAGCCGACCCGGGTCCACGAGTCCAGCACGTTGAAGTTGCCCAGCAGCGACAGGTCCGGCAGGTCCACCACCTGCTTCGGCAGCTCGGGCACGTTCAGCGCCCAGCCCTTCGGGTTCGGCTTGCCGTCGACGAAGGACGGGCCGATGTTGCCGATCGCCTCGACCACGACGGCCAGCACGGTGGAGGCCAGGATGCCGATCAGGATCGCGCCACGGACCCGGCGGACCACCAGCACCACGGTGATCAGCAGGCCCACCACGAAGACCAGCATCGGCCAGCTGACGATCTTGCCGTTGATGCCCAGCCCGACCGGCACGGTGCTGTTCGCCGCGTCCGGCACCCGGCGCACGAACCCGGCGTCGACCAGGCCGATGATGGTCAGGAACAGGCCGATGCCGACGCCGATCGCGGTCTTGAGCTGCGTCGGCACGGACCGGAACACGGCGGTACGCAGCCCGGTGAGCACCAGGATGCCGATCAGCACACCCTCGATGACCACCAGGCCCATCGCGTCCGCCCAGGTCATCTGCGGCGCGATCTCGAAGGCGACCAGCGCGTTCACGCCCAGCCCGGCGGCCAGCGCGATCGGGAACCGGGCCACCACCCCCATCAGGATGGTCATCAGACCGGCCACCAGCGCGGTGGCCGCGGCCAGCGCCGGGATGGCCAGCGTGCGCCCGTCGGCGTCCTCCGCGCCGCCGAGGATCAGCGGGTTCAACACCACGATGTACGCCATCGTGAAGAACGTCGCGAACCCGCCCCGGATCTCCCGGCCGGTGGTGGACCGGCGGGCGGAGATCTCGAAGTAGCGGTCGAACGCGTTGCGCGGGTGCGCGGGGTCGGGCGGCGTGCCGTGATCCGGCGGCGGAGCAATGGACATCGGGTCCTCATCGTGTTCATCGACCGGTTTTGTCGCGCGCATCGTCCCAGATCACCCGGCGGGCAGGGAAGGACGATCACGTACGCTGGACCGGTGCCCCGAGAGCAGCAGCCGCGGCCCGAGCCGCTCGACCCGCCGATGGTGCCGTTCGCCGTTGCCGGGCTGATCGCCTGGGCGGTGGCCGGACTGGTGCTGCTGCTCTTCTTCCGCGACTGGCTCACCGCGCACGGCCACCAGAACTGGCTCTGGACCTGCCTCGCCGGTTTCCTGTGGGGCTTTCCCGGGCTGGCCACGATGATGCGGCACGACGCCAACCGGCGCCGCCGCCGGGCGGCCGCCGAAGTTCAGCGCTGACCGGTCAGGAGTGGCCGTACGGCTCCGCCGGCTCGGCCGCCTCCACCGAGCCCGGGGCGCGGCTGACAGACATGGCCTCGACCGCGCTGTCGTCGTAGACCGTGGGCAGCTCGTCGACCGGCGTCTCGGCCGCCGCCTCGACCAGCGTCTCCGAGTGCGCGCCACAGCCGTGGTCGGCGCTGACCACCCGGCCGTCGTCCGGGGCGAAGAAGTTGCCGCAGGCGCCGAAGGCCAGCCGGAGCGCACCGGCCAGCGGCAGGTAGAAGCCGCAGGTGCCGCAGCGGGCGGCGGCCGGCGCGGCGGCGGAGATCGGGGCGTCCGGCCCGTGGTCGCCGTCGTACCAGCGCTGGGCGGTGTCGGCGCGTCCCTCGCGGGACAGCACCCGGGCCCGGCCGAGGCCCAGCTCCCAGGAGGTCTCCTCCACGGCCGGGTCGTCGGAGAGCAGGTAGCCGGGGGCGAGTCGCTCGTCGTCGGCCGGGGTGGGCAGCAGGTCGCCCGGGCCGAGGTCGCCCGGCTTGAGCCGCTCCTGCCAGGGCAGCCAGCCCGGGGCGAGCAGCGCGTCGGGGCCGGGCAGCAGCACCGTCTCGCAGATGGTGACGTGCTTGCTGCGCGGCACCCGGGTCACCGTGACGGCCCAGCGCCAGCCGCGGTAGCCGGCCATCCGGCAGTCGAAGTAGTGGGTGACGACCCGGTCGCCCTCGGCGACGGCCTGGAGGTGGTCGCCGACGTCGGTCGGCTCCACCTCGGTGATGGCGTCGCGGGCCACCTCGACGGCGGCGGCGCAGGCCTGGTCGAGCCGGGGAGCACGGGCGGAGGCGGGCCTGGTCACCGGTCCATTGTTCCCCATGCCCGTGGAACGGTGACAGGCACTCCCCGGAGTCGTTCTCTCCGGGTGATGCGGCGCGCGCGGAGCAGATGGGCGAGGATGGGACACATGGCGCTGTCCTCCCGCTCCGGCCGCTCCTTTCTCGGGCGGACCGTCGGCACCGGCATCCGCGCCACCCGGCTGCTGCTGCGGGGCTCGGTGCACGGTGGGCGCTGGATGACCCGCCGGGCCGGCACCGCCCGGGCCCGCAGCGCCGGCAACGAGGTGGGCATGGTCCGCCTCTTCGACCTGCACGCGCTCTCCTGCGCCGGCGACACGCTGATCGCCATCGGCCTGGCCGGGACGATCTTCTTCGACGTACCGCTGGGTGAGGCGCGCAACAAGGTCGCGCTCTACCTGTTGGTGACCATGGTCCCGTTCGCCATGCTCGCCCCGGTGGTCGGGCCGCTGCTCGACCACTTCCGTCACGGCCGCCGCTACGCCCTGGCCGCGACCATGCTCGGCCGGGCCTTCCTGGCCTGGTTGATCTCCGACTACATCGGCGGCTTCGGGCTCTACCCGGCCGCGTTCGGGGTGCTCGCGCTCTCCCGCGCCTACGGGGTGGCCCGGTCCGCCGCGGTGCCCCGACTGCTTCCCGATGGGCTGGGGCTGTCCCAGGTCGGGGCGCGGGCCAGCGTCTACGGCACGGTGGCCGGCGCGCTGGTGGCCCCGATCGGCCTGGCCGCGTTCTGGTTCGGACCGCAGTGGCCGCTGCGGGTCGCCTCGGTGATCTTCCTGATCGGCATGGTGATCTCGCTCCGGCTGCCACCGAAGGCCGACTCGGAGCCGCCGGAGCGGCTGCCGCACCCGCTGCGGGCGATGCGCCGCCGCGACGGCGAACGCCCGCTGGGCCGGGGGCGCCCGGCCGGCCGGCTGGTGATCGCCACGCTGATCGGCGCGGCGGCGTTGCGCGGGCTCTACGGCTTCCTGCTGCTCTTCCTCGCGTTCGCCATCAAGGGCGGCGACCTGACCACCGACTTCTTCGGTCGGGAGCTGGGTGCGCAGGCCGCGCTGGGCCTGGTCGGCGGCGCGCTCGCGGTGGGCACCTTCCTGGCCACCGCGCTCGGCACCCGGCTGCGCATCCACCGCCCGACCGCGATCCAGTCCAGCGGCACGGTCGTCGTCGCCGGCGTGGCGGTGCTCGCCACGCTCAAGTTCTCGCTGCCGATGGTGGCGCTGCTCTGCCTGGTGGCCGCGCTGATGAGCGGGATCGCCAAGCTGGCGGTGGACGCCTCGATCCAGGAACGCATCCCGGAGCGGCTGCGGGCCAGTTCCTTCGCGCACTCGGAGACCGCGCTGATGCTCGCCTTCGTGGCCGGCGGCGGGCTCGGGCTGGTGCCGTTCACCGGCCTGATCGGCGTGGCGGTCGCCGCCGCCGTGGCCTCGCTGGTGGCCCTGCGCGGGGTGCTGGTCGCCAGCCGGCTGCGCGGTGAGCACCTGGCCGGCCGACCGCTGGGCGACGACGAACTGGGTGCCGACGAGCCGGGCGTCGAGCCGGTCAGCCGCCCCGACGACCCGGCCCCGACCTCGTTCGACGACCCGGCCCCGACCTCGCCGGCGCCGCAGCGCGTCGAACCGCGACCGGACGACGACGAACTCGCGCCGCCCGGATTCCACATCTACCGCCCCTCCTCGTCGGTCGGCGGGCCGGGCACGGCGGAGGACGAGAACCGGCGCGACCCCCGGGGGCCGGTGGCGTGACCGGGTTGCTGGTGGTCACGGCGGTGCCCGCCGAGGCCGAGGCGGTCCGCGCCGGCCTCACCGGTGCGACCGTGACGGTGCTGCCGGTCGGGGTCGGCCCGGCGGTCGCCGGCGCCGCCACCGCACGGGTGCTGGCGCTGGCCGAGGCGGCCGGGCAGCCGTACCGGGCGGTGGTCAGCGCCGGCATCGCCGGCGGTTTCGTCGGCCGGGTCGCCGTCGGCGGCACCGTGCTGGCCGACCGCAGCGTCGCCGCCGACCTGGGCGCCGAGTCGCCGGCCGGGTTCATCCCGGTCGAGGACCTGGGCATGCCCCCGGAGCTGCTGGGCGGCGGACGCGTCGTGCCCGCCGACCCGGGCCTGCTGGGCGCGCTGCGCGCCGCCCTGCCGGCGGCCACCGTCGGCACGGTGCTCACGGTCAGCACGGTGACCGGCACCGCCGAGAGCACCGCGACCCTCGCCGACCGGCACCCCGACGCCGTGGCCGAGGCCATGGAGGGGTACGGCGTCGCCGTCGCCGCCGCCCAGGCCGGCGTCCCCTTCGCCGAGCTGCGGACGATCTCGAACCCGGTCGGCCCCCGGGACCGCAGCTCGTGGCGCATGCGCGAGGCGTTCACCGCGCTCACCACCGCCGCGGCCGCGCTCCGCTGACCGATGCCTCGAACCGCATAGCAGCCGGCCGGCTCGCCTCGATGCCGAAGCCGCACGCGTGCAGGAAACTGATTCCCGGCTGTTCGGTGAGCGCACGGACGCGGACCGGGCCGAGCGCCTCCAGCAACGTCTGCACGAGGCGCCGCCCGATGCCCAACCGTCGGTACCGGGCCAGGACCAGCACGCCGTCCAGGACGGCCTCCCGCTCCTCCGCACGCTCGCCGTCGCCCCACCGCAGGTGAGGGCTCTCCTCGTGCGCCCGCAGCTCACCGATCAGCTCACCGTCGCGAAGCTCGGCGACGAAACGCCACGCCGTCGCCGGCACGGTCGGGCCGGTGACCCGCCGTACCGTCACCGATTGCCGGACCGCCTCGCGCTCCCGACGCTCGTCGCGGTAGTCCCGGTTCAGCCGATAGGTCGCCGGCGGCAGGGGCAACGGGTACAGCCGAGCCGGCAGCGAATACCACTCGGCCCACCACGCGCCCGGCCAGTCCCGGGGCTCGTGCACCTCCCAGACGTCGAGGTGTGCGGGATAGCGACGACCCGCCCGGTCCCGCATGTCGTCGTGCGGGACCGGCGCGGTCGGTTGCTCCGGCGCGGTCGGTTGCTCCGGCGCGGTCGGTTGCTCCGGCGCGGTCGGTTGCTCCGCCGCCGACGGCTCGACATCGACCCGCATCCGGCCGCCGGCCGCGCGGACCAGGCGCTCGACCGTCCGGTAGCGGGGATCCGGGGCCCGGCCCGACTCGATGCGGGCGACTGCCGGCTGGGGCACCCCCGCCCGGGCAGCCAGCTCCCGCTGGCTGAGGTCGGCCCGCCGCCGCAGCCTGCGGAGCAGATCGCCCAGGTCGGTGCCGCGCGAGGACGGAGTCGGTTCAGCCACACCGGTAGCGTGCCGGCCCCGGACGGTACTTCTCAACAGCCGCCCTCCACCTGTGGATAACCCTGTGGACATCCGCCTGCGAGCGGCAGGGTGTGTGGACAACGAGCGCCTTTGGAGCTGAGTCGTCGGTGATATCGCCGGCCCCGCGCACGTTTCGGAACCACGGGCGGACCGACACCACGGGCAGACCGACACCACGGGCGGTCGGCAGCAGGGCGGTTGGGCCGGGGCCGTCCCAGCGCGGAAGGCCGTCCCGGCACGGAAGGCCGTCCCAGCGCGGAAGGCCGTCCCGGCACGGAAGGCCGTCCCGGCACGGAAGGCCGTCCCGGCACGGAAGGCCGTCCCAGCGCGGAAGGCCGTCCCAGCGCGAAGGAGCGTCCCGGCACGGCGGTCGCTCCCGTGCCGGCGCCGGTGCGGGGTGAGGCGCTGTGAGTCGTTTCTGATATCAGCTCGAAAGGCGTGCCAGCGATGACCGTCTTCGCCGGCCCGTGCCAGGTCTTGCCACCCGGCCGGCGGCGGGACCAGGTCGACGCGCCGCCCCCAGCGGAACAGCGTCTCGACCGCCGCGCGGTGACGTTTCACACCCGCGGCCGGGCTATGGGGCACGGCGGTGGCCGGGGTTACGGTGGGGGCGTGGCGCTCTCCCTGGCGATCTCCCCCTGCCCCAACGACACGTTCGTCTTCGACGCGCTGGTGCACGGCCGGGTGCCGGGCGCACCGCCGGTCGAGGTGACCTACGCGGACGTGGACGTCACCAACACGGCCGCCGAGCGGGGAGCGTTCGACCTGGTGAAGGTCAGCTACGCGGCGCTGCCGTGGCTGCTCGACGACTACCACCTGCTGCCCTGCGGGGGCGCGCTCGGCCGGGGCTGCGGGCCGCTCGTGCTGACCCGGGGCGACCGGGCCGACCTGTCCGGCGCGACAGTCGCGGTGCCCGGTGAGCGGACCACGGCGTACCTGCTGTTCCGGCTCTGGGCTGCGGACCAGGCGCCGGCGCGGATCGAGGTGGTGCCGTTCCACGAGATCATGCCGGGCGTGGCCGCGGGCCGGTACGACGCCGGGCTGGTGATCCACGAGGCGCGCTTCACCTACCCGCGCCACGGGCTGACCGCCCTGGTCGACCTGGGTGAGTGGTGGGAGGGCGACACCGGCCTGCCGATCCCGCTCGGCGCGATCCTGGCCCGCCGCGGCGCGGTGGACCCGGTCGAGGCCGCCGCCTGGATCCGCGAGTCGGTGCGGCAGGCCTGGGCCGACCCCGAGGCCAGCCGCGAGTACGTCCTCGCGCACGCGCAGGAGATGGAGCCCGACGTGGTGGACCGGCACATCGGCCTCTACGTCAACGAGTTCACCGCCGACCTGGGTGAGGCCGGCTTCGCCGCCGTGGAGGCGCTGCTGGGCCGGGCCGCCGACGCCGGGCTCGTCCCTCAGACCTCCAGCTCGCGCGCCACCGCGTGGACCAGCTGAGCGATCTTCTGCGCGGTCCGGCGATCCGGGAAGCGGCCCCGGCGCAGGTCCGGCTGGACCTTCGCCTCCAGCACCTTGATCATGTCTTCGACCAGGCCGTGCAGCTCCTCGGCCGGTCGCCGGCGCAGCTCCGCCACGGACGGCGGCGCCTCCAGCAGCTTGACCCCCATCGCCTGGGCGCCCCGCCGGCTGTCCACCACGCTGAAATCGACCCGCTGACCACCCTTCAGGTCGGCGACACCCGCCGGTAGCGCGCCTTTCGGCAGGAACACGTCGCCACCCTCGTCACTGGTGACGAACCCGTATCCCTTGGCCGCGTCGTACCACTTCACTCGACCCGTCGGCACCTGTCGAACCCCGCTCCACTCGAACCGTCTACCCCTCCAAGGCTAGCCCGATGATCCGGTCGACCGCCGCCGGGAATTCGGCGAGATCATCCAGCACCACCTCCGCGCCGGCGGCGCTCAGCTCGTCCGGCGTGCAGTGGCCGGTCGCCACCGCCACGCCGGGGATCCCGGCCGCCCGCGCCGCGGCCATGTCGGCCACGTGGTCGCCCACGTAGAGCGTCGCCCCGTGCTCGCGCAACGCGGTCGCCTTCTGCTCGGCGAACAGGTCGCCGGCCAGCTCGTCGACCGGCAGGCCGAGGTGGTCCAGGTGCAGCTGCGCCAGCCGCCCGATCTTGGCCGTCACCACCATCGTCCGCCCGCCGCGCGCGTGCACCGCCCGCAGGGCCGCCGCCGCGCCCGGCATCGGCACGGTCGGCGTGATCGCGTACGCGGGGTAGAGCTCCCGGTAGAGCGTCACCGCCTCCTCGACCCGCTCCGGTGGGAACCAGTACGCCAGTTCGGTGCGCAACGGCGGACCCAGCCGGGAGACGGCCAGCTCCTCGTCGACCGGCACGCCGGTGCGCGCGGTCAGCGCCCGGAAGGCCGCGGCGATGCCGGGGCGGGAGTCGACCAGGGTCATGTCGAGGTCGAAGCCGACCATCAGCGGAGACATGCCGAGAACCTACCCAGCGGGCTAGCGTGGTACGACGATGACCACCTCACTCGCCGACCACCTGCGGGCCCTTCCCGACGAGTCCCTGGCCGCGCTGCTCCAGCTGCGGCCGGACCTCGTCGTGCCGGTGCCGGCCGACGTGTCCGCCCTCGCCCTGCGCGCCCAGTCCCGGGTCTCCGTGGCCCGGGCGCTCGACGGGCTGGACCAGTTCACCCTGCAGATCCTCGACGCCGCCCGGCTCACCCGCGGCCCCGAGGGCGCCACCTCCACCGACCAGATCCTGGCCATGGCCACCGCCGGGCCGCACCCGCCCGCCCCGACCGCGGTCCGCGCCGCGGTGGACCGGCTCCGGGCCCGGTTCCTGCTCTACGGCCCCGAGCACGACCTGTGCGTGGTGGGCGGCGTCGACGAGGTGTCCCCGTACCCGGCGGGGCTCGGCCGGCCGGCGGCGGAGCTGGACGCGCGCGCGGCGGCCCTCTGCGCGGACCCGGCGAAGCTCCGGCGCACGCTGCTGGCCGCGCCGCCCTCGGCCCGCGCGGTGCTCGACCGGCTCGCGGCCGGGCCACCTGTCGGCACGGTCGCCCCGGGGGCCCTGGAGGCGCCCGCCACCGGCGGCGAGGACGTGCTCCCGCCCGACCTGGTCAACGGCGGCGCGCCCACCGGCTCGCCGATCCGCTGGCTGGTCGAGCACCGGCTGCTGGTGCGGATGTCCGGCGGCAAGGGCGGCACCGTCGAGCTGCCCCGCGAGGTGGGGCTGGTGCTGCGCCGCGACGCCGGCCCGCTCGGCCCGCTGCGCACCAGCCCGCCGC
This sequence comes from Micromonospora sp. WMMA1996, assembly GCF_002573675.1. Lineage (NCBI taxonomy): Bacteria > Bacillati > Actinomycetota > Actinomycetes > Micromonosporales > Micromonosporaceae > Micromonospora > Micromonospora sp. WMMA1996. The sequence goes on from NZ_PDHU01000001.1 coordinate 940,697, forward strand.
TGGTGTCCGGCCCGCCCCGGGAGGTCAAGGCCGTCGACTCGGCCGGCGCCGGGCAGACCATGGAGGTGGTCCGGCACACCGAGGCGCTGCTGGAGGCGCTGGTCGTCGAGCCGGCGCCGGTGCTGCGCTCCGGCGGGGTGGGCGTGCGCGACCTGCGCCGACTCGCCCGCGGTCTCGGCCAGGACGAGCCGACCACCGCGCTGCTGTTCGAGGTGGCGTACGCGGCGGGGCTCGTCGGCGAGCTGGAGCTGACCGGCGGAGCCAGCACCCGGTACGGCGGTGACCAGCAGATCCTGCCCACCGGCGGGTACGAGGTGTGGCGTGCCGCGTCGCTCGCCCAACGCTGGGAGCAACTCGCCCGCGCCTGGCTGGCGATGACGCGCCAGGTGGGCCTGGTCGGGCAGCGGGACGACCGGGACCGCCCGATCTCGGTGCTTTCGGCCGAGGCGGAACGGGCCGGGGCGCCGCCCGCCCGGCGCGCGGTGCTCGCCGTGCTCGCCGACCTGCCGCAGGGCACCGCGCCGACCCCCGACGAGGTGCTGGAGCTGCTCGACTGGCGGGCGCCCCGGCGGGCCCGGGGCCGCGAGTCGGCGCACCGGGAGGTGCTGGCCGAGGCCGCCCGGCTCGGCGTGACCGGGCTCGGTGCGCTCACCTCGTACGGGCGGCTGCTGCTGGCCGAGCTGAACGACGCCGACGAGCGGGGTGACGACCCGCTCGGGCTGCGCTCCGACGCGGAGTCGGGTGACCCGTCGACGGCGGTGCGCGCGCTGGACGGGCTGCTGCCCGCTCCGGTCGACCACGTCCTGGTGCAGGCCGACCTGACCGTGGTGGTGCCCGGCCCGCCCGACCCGGCGCTCGCCGCCGAGCTGGACGTGGTGGCCGAGCACGAGTCGGCGGGCGGGGCGAGCGTGCACCGGGTCACCACGGCCAGCGTCCGGCGGGCGCTGGACGCCGGCTACACCGCCGACGACCTGCACGCGCTGTTCCGCCGCCGGTCCCGCACCCCGGTGCCGCAGGGCCTCAGCTACCTGGTGGACGACGTGGCGCGCAAGCACGGCGGGCTGCGCGTCGGCTCGGCCGGTGGCTACGTGCGCAGCGACGACGAGGCCCTGCTCACCGAGGTCCAGGCGGACCGTCGGCTGGAGTCGTTGGCGTTCCGTCGGCTGGCGCCCACGGTGCTGGTCACCCCGTACCAGGTCAACCGGATGCTGCTCGCGCTGCGTGACGCCGGCTACGCGCCGGTGCCGGAGGACGCGAGCGGCGCGACGGTGCTGGCCCGGCCGAAGACCCGGCGGGCGCCGGCCCGGACGCCGGTCACCGGACGCCCGGTGGACCCGCTGGCCACCCCGAAGCTGCCGATGCCCCGCCTGCTCGGCGTGGTCGAGCAGATCCGCCGGGGTGACGCGGCGGCCCGGGCGGCGCGGCGGGCGCCGGCCGTGGTCCGCGGTGGCACGCCGCCCGGCGGTCCGACGCCGGTGCCCGGGCACGGCGACGCGTTGGCGGTGCTCCAGCAGGCGGTACGGGACCGGGCGCTGGTCTGGGTGGGCTACGTCGACGCGCACGGGGCGACCGCGTCCCGGCTGGTGCGGCCGGTGTCGATCGGCGCCGGCTATCTGCGCGCCGAGGACGACCGCACCGAGATGCTGCACACCTTCGCGCTGCACCGGATCACGGCCGCCGTGCTGGAGGAGTGAGGCGTCACTCCCCGTTGCGGCGCAACGTGCCGATCACCGAGACGGCCAGCAGCAGCGCGAAGGCCGCGCCGGCGGACTCCCCGACCGAGTCGACGAAGCCCTGCCGCTGCACCAGCAGCCCGAACAGGAACCAGCCGAACACGCCGGCGGCGGCGGCCGCGTAGCCAACCATCACCGCCGTGGAGACCTCGTGCTGCCCCGTCCGCTCGTCCTCGGGAAGCACGTCCTGGTCGACGGTCATGTCAGCCCCTCCCCGCCCCGTGGTGGACCCGGCTTCCAGCGTGACACCGAGCGGATCGCACGGACAGGGGTTAAAACCCTGATCCGGGCGGTCCGGTCACGGGTGCGGGCGGGGCGGGGCTCAGGTGCCGGGGCGGCGGCCGACCACCACCACGCGGGTGCCGACCGAGCCCAGCTCCCAGAGGCGTACCGCGTCGCGGTGCAGCAGGTTGACGCAGCCGTGCGAGCCGATCGCCCCGTTGTGCAGGTAGGTGGTGGTCTCGTGGAAGCCGATGCCGCCGTTGAACTGCTGCCAGTAGGGCAGCCACACCTCGTACGGGTTGGACCACTCGCGCGGGTTCTTCCGCCCCACCGAGTAGGTGCCGGCGGGCGTGGCGTAGCCGGACATGCCGGTGCGGGTGACGGTCGGGCCCATCACCACCGTGCCGCCGCGCATCGCCCACACGGTCTGCCGGGTCAGGTCGACGCAGAAGGTGAGCCGGGAACCGGCCCGGCAGCGCGACACGTCGGTGTTCGCCAGCCGCTTCGCCACGTCGTACGTGGTGGGGCCGGCGCGGCCGGAGGCCGGGCTGATGCCGTACCGGGTCTGGAACTTCTTGATCGCGGCGCAGTCGGCGGCGGACTGCGCGCCGTCCACGGTCAGCGTCCCGAAACCGCCCAGCCGGCTCAGGTAGCTCTCCACGGCCCGCTGGTGCTCCCCCTGCGGGCATCCGCTGGACCGGCTCGGCTTCGGGGTGGGCTTCGGGGAGGCGGTCGCCCCGGGCGACCGGGAGGGTTTCGGCGTGGCCGTCCGGCTCGGCTGCGCCGACGGGGACGTCGCCGGCCGTTCGGACGTGGGCGGCGCGCTCGCCCCCGATGCTCCCTCCGTCAGCCCGACCGGCGCGGGGGTGGTGACCCCGGCGCCTTCCGGCTGCGGATCGAGCGCGCACGCGCCGACGCCGACCAGCACGACCACCGCCAGGCCGGCGACCCGGGCGAGAAACCGGACACGCTGCATGGGCCCTCCCTGGACAGTTGTCCCGCTTGCTAGACGTGTGGGACGAGTATGACGTTGCCTGTCCAGCAAGACTTTTTTCGGACCGTCCCCGGCGTGTAACACTGGATGGTCCGCCTTCGGCAGGTCAGCTGTGGTGCGGGCAGAGATTCCGGGCGATGCGAGAGGACGCTGGCGTGAGCGGTGGACCACTGATCGTGCAGTCGGACAAGACGCTGCTGCTGGAGATCGACCACCCGGACGCGCAGGCCTGTCGGATGGCCATCGCGCCCTTCGCCGAGCTGGAGCGCTCCCCGGAGCACGTGCACACCTACCGGCTCACCCCGCTGGGCCTGTGGAACGCGCGGGCCGCCGGCCACGACGCCGAGGGCGTGGTCGACTCCCTGATCAAGTACTCCCGCTACCCGGTGCCGCACGGGCTGTTGGTGGACGTGGCGGAGACGATGGACCGGTACGGCCGGCTCCAGCTCGCCAACGACCCGGTGCACGGGCTGGTGCTGCGCGCGCTGGACCGGGTGGTGCTGATCGAGGTGGCGAAGAGCAAGAAGCTCGCCGGCATGCTCGGCGCGAAGCTCGACGACGACACGATCGCGGTGCACCCGTCCGAGCGGGGCCGGCTGAAGCAGGCGCTGCTCAAGCTCGGCTGGCCGGCGGAGGACCTGGCCGGCTACGTGGACGGTGAGGCGCACCCGATCGACCTGGCCGAGTCCGGCAAGGACGGCGGCAGGCCGTGGACGCTGCGGTCGTACCAGCGGGAGGCCGTCGAGGCGTTCTGGGCCGGCGGGTCCGGGGTGGTCGTGCTGCCCTGCGGCGCCGGCAAGACGCTGGTCGGGGCGGCGGCGATGGCCGAGGCGAAGGCCACCACGCTGATCCTGGTGACGAACACGGTGGCGGGACGGCAGTGGAAGCGGGAGCTGATCGCCCGCACCTCGCTGACCGAGGAGGAGATCGGCGAGTACTCGGGCGAGCGCAAGGAGATCCGCCCGGTCACCATCGCCACGTACCAGGTGCTCACCTCGCGGCGCGGCGGCGCGTTCACCCACCTGGACCTGTTCGGGGCCCGCGACTGGGGCCTGGTCGTCTACGACGAGGTGCACCTGCTGCCCGCGCCGATCTTCCGCTTCACGGCGGACCTCCAGGCCCGCCGCCGGCTCGGCCTCACCGCGACGCTGGTACGCGAGGACGGCCGGGAGGGTGACGTGTTCAGCCTGATCGGCCCGAAGCGGTACGACGCGCCGTGGAAGGACATCGAGCAGCAGGGCTGGATCGCCCCGGCGGAGTGCACCGAGGTACGGGTGACGCTGACCGACGCGGAGCGGATGGCGTACGCGACGGCGGAGGCGGAGGAGCGCTACCGGATGGCGGCGACCGCCCGCACGAAGCTGCCGGTGGTCCGGGCTCTGGTGGAGCGGCACCCGGACGAGCAGGTCCTCGTCATCGGCGGGTTCCTCGACCAGTTGCACCAGCTCGGCGAATACCTGGACGCGCCGATCGTGCAGGGCTCGACCACGAACAAGGAGCGCGAGCGGCTGTTCGACGCGTTCCGCTCGGGCGAGGTGCGCACCCTGGTGATCTCCAAGGTCGGGAACTTCTCGATCGACCTGCCGGAGGCGGCGGTGGCGATCCAGGTGTCCGGCACCTTCGGCTCGCGGCAGGAGGAGGCCCAGCGGTTGGGCCGGGTGCTGCGGCCGAAGGCCGACGGCCGGCAGGCGCACTTCTACACCGTGGTCTCCCGGGACACCATCGACACCGAGTACGCCGCGCACCGGCAGCGGTTCCTGGCCGAGCAGGGGTACGCGTACACCATCGTGGACGCCGACGACGTGCTCGGCCCGAAGCTGCCGACGGTCGACTGATCGGCGCGCGGGCCGGGCGGGCCGCTCTCGTGCGGCCCGCCCGGTTCCGCGGTCAGCCCTGGCCGCTGGCGCGGAAGGCGACCCAGGCGTCGCTCATCCGGTCGGCCTGGCCCGGGGTGAACATGTTCATGCAGGAGTCCTGCGTGTAGTCCATGAAGTTGTGGATCGGGTCGAGCCCCGGCGCGGTGCAGGTGTCCGCGCCGACCGGGCAGTTGAACTGCGGCGCCGCCTCACGCGGCGTGTCGGCGACGAAGTCGCCGGAGGCGGAGCAGCCGTGCGCGAACGTGTGCTCCAGCATCAGCCAGTGCCCCACCTCGTGGGTGAGCGTGTCGCCGAGCGCGTACTTGCCGGCCGTGCCGCCCGGCATCGACTCGTCGAGCATGACCACGCCGTCGATGTAGTCGCGGCCGTTGTTGTAGCCCTTCGGGAAGTACGCCCAGCCGAGCAGCCCGCCGCCGATGTTCGCGGCGTAGACGTTGAGCGTGCGGGAGTCGCCGGTGTAGAGCGCCTTCTTCATGTCGCGCTCGTTCTTCCCCGGCACCACCGTGTACCAGGCGCTGTTGACGGTCCAGGTGGTGTCGACCAGCGAGAACCGGAACGGCGTGTCCGAGGCGTCGGCCGCGGTGCGCCCGGCGAACGAGTCGTTGAGCACGGTCATCTGCGCGGCGATGAGCGTGTTCCAGCGGGCCGTCTCGGCCGCGCTGAACGGGTGGTCCGAGACCATGTGGAACACGGTGGGGATGGTGACGCTGCCGTCGGCCAGGCGCGGGGCGTCCTTGATCACGCCGTACGCGTTCGCCTCGTTCTTCGAGTAGAGCTCCGGCTCCTGGGCGGTGGCGCCCTCGCTCACCCGGGCGACGCTGTGCGTGTCGGCGCCCGGCTCGCAGGCGGCGACCTCGGCGGAGGGGCTCACGGGTGCGGCCGTGGCGGACGCTCCCCCGGAGGTCAGGAACGTGGCGGCGGCAGCGGCGAGCACCGCCAGGTGGATCGTCGGTTTCCTGTGCATCGTTGCACCTTTCGAGAGGCATGAAAGGAGTACCGACGCGGGGTTGTCAAAGCTGCGGGTCGATGACGTCGTCGTCCCGACATAAGACCACGTCACCGGCGTTCACAACACCCCCCGAGGGTGGCCGCTGTCCGCTCCCTTTCGAGCTGATGCCGGAAACGACTCACTCAGTGCGCCCTCAGCGGCGCAGGTGGCGGGCGCGGCGGCCGGCGTCGGCGAAGCCGAGTCGCCGGTACAGCCCGGCCGCCGGGTTGTCGTCGTTGACGCAGAGCCACGCGGCGTCCGCGCCCGCCCCGGCGAGCCCGCGCAGCACGCGCGCCACCAGGTACGCCCCGACCCGCCGGCCCCGCCACCCGGGCACCACGCCGACCTGGTCGATCCAGGTGTCGAGCACGGTGACGAAACCGGCCGCGTGGCCGTCCGACCCGCGTGCGATCAGGGTCAGCTCCGGCCGGTGGTCCTCGTCGTCCCGCAGGTCGCCCAACCACTCCTCGGCGTCGGGCTCGACGAAGCCGGGCCGGTCGGCGAACGAGGCACGGTAGGTGGCGAACAGCTCCGGCCCGAGCGTGGCCCGTTCCGCCGTCACGCCGTCCGGCGCGGGGACGTCGGGCAACGCGTCGAGGTCGTGGCGCAGCACCCACTCCAGGAACGTCCGCGTCCAGCCGCGCGCCGTGAACAACTCCTCCGCGCCGACGGTCCACGTCTCGGTGGTGTGCAGCAGTCCCGCGTCGCCCGCCTGCTCCTGCGCCCAGTCCAGCAGCGCGCCGCCGAGCCCACGCCCGCGCCACGCCGGGTGCACCAGCCCGGTGGCGGTGACGGGTGTCCGCCCGGTGCCGACCCCGACGGCCGCGACCGGTCCGTCACCGGACCAGGCGCCGTGGGTACGCGTCTGCACCAGCCGCGCCCGCAGCAACGGGGTACGCGCGAACAGCGGCAACCCGCCGTCGGTGGCGAGGCACGCCTGCACCAGGCCGGTCAGCGCGGGCAGGTCCTCGTCGCCGAACTCCCGCCAGACCAGCCCGTCCGTCCCGTCCACAGTCCACCCCTGTCACCACCGCCGTCACGCCCGACCCCACGGCCCGGCCCTCCGGCAGTAGGCCCCACCCCCTCCCTCAGGTCAACCCCATTCCCCCGCCCTCACCCCACCCCACCGCCGTCGATCTTGGAGTTGTGGCGCCTCGAATGTCGGCTTCGCAGCCTTTGACAGGTGCCACAAGTCCAAGATCGGCGAATACCGGGCGAGCCCGAGGGCGGGCTCGACGCGGTGCGGGGCGGGCGCGGGGGTGCGTCAGGGGAGGTCGAGGATGGCCTGGGCGAAGTCCCGGGGCGCCTCCTGGGGGAGGTTGTGGCCGATACCGCCGGTCACGGTGCGGTGCTCGTACGGGCCGGTGAAGCGGGCCGCGTAGACGGACGGGTCGAGGTGCGGGGCGCCGTTGGCGTCGCCTTCGAGCGTGACAGTGGGGACCGTGATGTCCGGGTTGGCCGCCAGCCGCCGTTCCCACTCGTCGTACCGCGCCTCGCCCTCGGCGAGCCCGAGCCGCCACCGGTAGTTGTGGATCACCACGTCGACGTGGTCGGGGTTGTCCAGCGCGGCCGCGCTCCGGTCGAACGTGGCGTCGTCGAAGTGCCACCGCGGCGACGCGGTCCGCCAGATGAGCCGGACGAAGTCCCGCCGGTTCCGGTCGTACCCGTCGCGTCCCCGGTCGGTGGCGAAGTAGAACTGGTACCACCAGGACAGTTCCGCCGGCGGGGGCAGGGGCGCGCGGCCCGCCTCCTGGCCGGCGATCAGGTAGCCGCTCACCGAGACCAGCCCGGCGCAGCGTTCCGGTCGGAGGGCGGCGATCACGTCGGCGGTCCGTGCGCCCCAGTCGAACCCGGCGAGCGTCGCCCGTTGCACCCCGAGCGCGTCCATCAGGTCCAGGGTGTCCTGCGCCAGGGCCGCCGGTTGGCCGTTGCGCGGCGCGCCGGCGTCCCGGATCCGGGTCGGCCCGAATCCGCGGAGGTAGGGCACGATCACCCGCCGTCCGGCGTCGGTCAGCCGGGGCACGACGTCGGCGAAGCTGTGGATGTCGTAGGGCCACCCGTGCAGCAGTACGACCACGTCCCCGTCCGCCGGTCCCGCGTCGACGTATCCGACGCTCAGCTCCCCGGCCTCGACCCGCCGAACCTCTCCCCACGCCTCCGTCATCAGGCCCGCTTCCCCATCGCGCCGTCGATCATGCGATCGGGCGCCCGGCAGGGGCCGTCGATCCCCCGGCGGAGGGGCGACACGTGCGAGATCAGCGCGACGGGGAGTGGATGACGATCGTGGCGCGAGCGGAGAGGGGGGCCAGGAGCCACGTGAGGGGGTGCTCGTGCTCGGTGAGGTCGACCAGGAAACGGTCCCCCGGGCGGAGGTGCAGCTGCTCGGCGATCTCGGCGGCGAGTCGCCGCCACGCGCCGAAGCTGGTGCCGTCCGCCGTAGCCGGGTCGGCCGGGTCGACGGCGGTGTGGTCCGGCGTGTCGGCGGGGTGCCGGAGCACCTCGGCCGACCAGTCCAGCCAGCCCGGCGGCACCTCGCCGAGCGGGCCCGGCCCGGTGCCCACCAGGTAGCGGTGCGTGCCCTCGGGCACGTCCTCCAGCCAGTCGTCGAGCCGCTCCGGGGTCACGAACACCGCGTCGTAGGGCCGGTCCGCCCCCGGTTCCAGCACCGGCAACCCGGCCAGCGCGCGGGGCCGGAAGGAGACCGCCAGCCCGATCGACCAGGCGCCGATCAGCACCGCCGCGCTACGCCAGTGCGGCGGCAGCAGCACCGCCACCCGGTCGCCGGGGCGCAGCCGGCAGCCGTCCCGGAGCAGCGCGGCGCTGCGGGCCGCCCACTCACCCAGTTGGGGCGCGGTCAGGTCGGTGCGTTCGCCGGTGGCGTCGTCGACATAGCTGAGCAGCGGCTCGTCGGTCGCGACGGCGGCTGGTGCGTGGGTGGCCATCGGGCGTGCTCCTCCCTGGCGGTCAGCTCACCCTAGCCGGGCGAACCGGTCGACCAGGAGGGCCAACCGCCGCTCGTGTTCCGCCCGCCGCAGCCGGCCGCCGCGCATCAGCGTGACCTGGCCGTGCAGCCCGCTCCAGAACGTCTCGGTGAAGGTCTCCAGGTCGTCGTCACCGGCGAACGGCCGCAGCGTCTCGGCCAGTTCGGCGAAGGCACGGGCCAGCTCGACCGGGGTGTCCTGGCTGGCGAAGGAGAGGGCGACGGGGAGGGTGAAGATCGCGTCGTAGAGCGCGGGCCGGCGTTCGGCGAAGGCGGCGTACGCGGCGGCGATGCCGGCCACCGCCTGCCGCGCGTCGGTCGCGGCGGCCCGGGCGGCGGCCAGCTCGGCGGCCAGGTCGCCGCAGCCCTCCACGGCGACCGCCGCCATGATCGCGTCCTTGCCCGTGAAGTGGCTGTAGAGCACGGGCTGGCTGTACTCGATCTCGGCGGCGAGGCGACGGGTGGTGACCGCGTCCCAGCCCTCCGACTCGGCCAGGTCCCGGGCGGCGGCGATGATCGCCCGTTCGCGTTCCGCCCGCTCCCGCTCCCGGCGGGCCTGAATCGACATGACCCCGACTCTAGCACTGCTAGCCAACCTGCCGACGCTCTGCTAGCGTCGCCACCATTCCTAGCGTCGCTAGATTCGGAGTCGGTCATGCTCACCCCCGTCGCCTACGGGCTCGCCATCGTCCTCAGCCTCTTCTGCGTCTTCATCGGCGCCCGGTTCCTCCTGGCACCGCGCGCCTCCGCCGCCGGCTACGGCGTCGCGGCCACCCCGGACGGCGGCACCGCCTACCTCACCGTCAAGGGCCTGCGCGACCTCAGCTACGGCCTGCTCGGCCTCGCGCTGATCGCGTTCACCAGCGCCGACGCCGTCGCCTGGTACATGCTGGTCGTCGCGCTCAACCCGTTGGGCGACACCGTCGTGGTGCTGCGGAACGGCGGCACCCGGGCCGTCGCCTTCGGCGTCCACTTCGCCACCGCGGTGGTCATCCTCGTCGACGCCGCCCTGCTGTTCGCGCTCTAGACCGGGCCCGCTGCCGGCCGGTCCGCGACCGTCGACTTTGGTCGCGGGCCCGGTCGGCCGATGGCCGTATCGGCGGGCCGGGTGGCTGCGGGACGGTGCGGGCATGACGACCGAAACCCTGCGCCGGCGACTCGCGCCGGCGGTCGCGCTGCTGCTGCTCGCACCCTGGACCGCCGAATGCTCCTGGGGTGGATTCACCCTCACCGGCATGCCGTTCGTCGTGCTCGTGCTCGCCCCGATGTACGGCGGCGCCGCGCTGCTGATCCGCGAGACCGCCCGCCGGCTCGGGCTGGGCTGGCCCGGGATCGTCCTGCTCGCCGCCGCCTTCGGCGTGGTCCAGGCCGGCCTGGTCGACCAGTCGCTGTTCAATCCCGGGTTCCTCGACGACACCCAGTTCGCCGACACCCGATCCGCCGCCGAGGCGACGCTCGTGCCCGGCCTCGGGTTCAGCGCCCGGCAGGCGGTCGACTACGTGGGCAACCACGTGGCGCTGACCATCTGCGCGTCGATCGCACTCGTCGAGTCGTACCTCGGGGCGGGCCGCCGGTCGCGGCCCTGGCTGGGCCGCCCGGGGCTGGTCGCGGCCGCGCTGCTCTGGCTCGGCGGCAGTCTGCTGGTCTTCGCCGACGACGGCGGCCGCAAGGGCTTCCTGGCCGCGCCGCTCCAGCTGGCGTTCGCCACCGGCCTGGCGCTGGCCCTGGTCACCGCCGCCCTGCTCCGCCGCCGGTACGCCGGGCGCCGGCACGCCGACGCCGGGCGACCGCCCACCGACGCCGGCCCGCCGGCCGCGCCGCACCCGGTGTGGCCCGCGTTGGTCGTGCTGGTCACGTACGTGGGGGCCGGGATCGTGCCGGGCTGGCCGGGCGTCGGGCTCGCGGCCGCGCTCGCCGCGGTCACCGCCGTCCTGCTGATGCGCTGGTCCCGGCGGCCCGGCTGGGGACAGCGGCAGGTGCTCGCCGCCGGCTCGGCGAGCCTGGTCGTCGCGGCCGCGTTCGCGTACGACGGGCCGACCTACTCCCCGGCAAGCCCGGCGGCGGCCCTGGTCGGCGACGTGGCGGTCAGCGCGATCGTGCTGCTCCTGGTCGGCGGCGCGTGGTGGCGGGTCAGCGGGCGGGCAGCTCGGGACCGCCGTCGAGCAGCGGTGCCAGCAGGTCACCCTGCTTCTCCACCCGCCTGAGCACCTCGGTGGCCGTGTACGGCTTCGTCGACGGGCGCTTGCCGGCCGCGCCGGCCTCGACCTCGTCCCAGGTCAGCGGCGTGGAGGCGGCGGGCACCGGCTGAGCGCGCAGCGAGTACGGCGCGACAGTCGTCTTCGCCGCGTTGTTCTGGCTCCAGTCGATGAAGACCTTGCCGGGCCGCAGGTTCTTCGCCATCTTCGACACCACCAGCTTCGGGTGCGCCTTCTCCAGCTCCTGCGCGATCCGCCGGGCATAGTCGGAGACGACGTCGGCGTCCTGGGTCCCGGCGATCGGGCAGCACAGCTGCATGCCCTTCTTCCCCGACGTCTTCGGGTACGCCTCGACGCCGTCGGCCGCCAGCCGGTCGCGCATCAGCAGCGCCACCTGGCAGCACTGCTTCAACGCGGCCGGGGCGCCCGGGTCCAGGTCGACCACCATCATGTCCGGGTGGGCGCCGATCTTCCACTGCGGCGTGTGCAGCTCCAGCGCGGCCAGGTTGGCCAGCCAGACCAGCGTGGGCAGATCGTCGCAGACCACGTAGTCGATGGTCTCCCGTCCCTTGCTCGACCCGGGGGCGGGCAGGTTCTCGGTGCGTACCCAACCGGGGGTCGCGGCGGGCGCGTTCTTCTCGAAGAACGACCCGCCGTCCACGCCGTTGGGGAAGCGGATCCGGGTGAGCGCCCGGTCGCGCAGGTGCGGCAGCAGCACCGGGGCGATCCGGGTGTAGTAGTCGATCACCTCGCCCTTGGTGAAACCCGCCTGCGGGAAGAGCACCTTGTCCAGGTTGGACAGCTCCAGCGAGCGCCCCTCGACCTCGACCTTGAAACGGTCAGCCGGCATCGTCGACCTCCTCGGGCGGCTTGTCCGGGCGCAGGCGCAGGATCCGCGGGAAGCGCAGCCGGCCGTCCGGGGTGCGCTGGCCGTACTTCACCTCCACCACGACCCGGGGTGATACCCAGATCGCACCCCGGGCATCCTCGCGCGGCACGCCGGCGGCGAACGGCGACGCGTCGGCACGCAGCGGCTCCAGCTCACGCAGCAGCTCCCGCTCGATCGCCGCGCCGATCCCGCCGCCGACCCGGCCCCGGTAGATCAGCCGGCCGTCCGGGCCGGGCACCCCGACCAGCAGGCCACCGACCCGGCGCGCGCCCGGTCGCCAGCCGCCGACCACGAAGTCGCCGGTGACCTCCAGCTTGACCTTCACCCAGTCCGGCGAGCGCACCCCGGGTCGGTAGACCGACTCGACGCGCTTGGCCATCACGCCCTCCAGCCCGTGCTCGCCGGCCGCGGCGTAGGTGGCCGGGCCGTCGCCGAAGACCGGCGGCACCGCCCACCGGGCGGCGCCGAGCCCGAGCGACTCCAGCGCCGCCCGCCGCTCCCGCCAGGGCCGGGCGGTCAGGTCCACGCCGTCGAGCCGCAACAGGTCGAAGATCATGTACGTGACCGGCACGGTCGCCGCCAGCCGCGCCGCCTTGACCGGGTTGCGCACGTGCATCCGCTCGGCCAGCGCGGTGAACGACGGCTGCCCGTCGGCGAAGAGCACCACCTCGCCGTCGAGCAGCGCGTCGTCGACCTGCTCGGCCAGGTTGAGCAGTTCCGGGTACGCGGTGGTGATCTCGACGCCGGACCGGGCGTAGAAGTGCCGGTCGCCGTGGGAGATGTCGGCGAGCGCGCGGACCCCGTCCCACTTGAACTCGTACGCCCACGCGGCACCGGCCGGGAGCTGCCCGGTCATCGCGAGCATCGGCTTCAACGGCGCGCCGGGCACCTCCTGACTGTAGTTGCGCGCGGAAGCGCGTGCGTCCCGTTCGATCGTTTGCGATTCTGGTGGTCAACCGGGGAGAGGAGCGCGGGATGCGGGCGATCTGGAAAGGAGCGGTGTCGTTCGGCCTGGTGTCGATCGGGGTGAAGGTCTACTCGGCCACCGAGGAGAAGGACATCCGGTTCCACCAGGTGCACCGGGAGGACGGCGGCCGGATCCGCTACAAGCGCACCTGCTCGGTCTGCGGCGAGGAGGTCACCTACGACGACATCGCCAAGGGCTACGACATCGGCGGCGGCGAGATGGTGATCCTCACCGACGAGGACTTCGCCGACCTGCCGTTGAGCACCTCGCACGCGATCGACGTGCTGGAGTTCGTGCCGGCCGAGCAGGTCGACCCGATCCTCTACAACAAGGCCTACTTCCTGGAGCCGGAGGGCTCGGCCACCAAGCCGTACGTGCTGCTGCGCGACGCGCTCTCCGACTCGGAGCGGGTGGCGATCGTCAAGGTGGCGCTGCGCCAGCGGGAGCAACTGGCCACCCTGCGGGTCCGCGAGGGCGTGCTGCTGCTCAACACCATGCTCTGGCCGGACGAGATCCGCCAGCCGGACTTCGGCTTCCTGGACGAGGACCTGAAGGTCCGCCCGCCGGAGCTGGCGATGGCCAGCTCACTGATCGACTCGATGGCCGGCGAGTTCGAGCCGGACGCGTTCACCGACGACTACCGGGCCGCGTTGCAGGAGGTCATCGACGCCAAGGTCGAGGGCCGTGAGGTGGTGCAGCCGGAGGAGGAAGAGGCAGCGCCGGCCGCCGCGGTGGATCTGATGGCCGCGCTGAAGGCGTCGGTCGAGCGGGCCCGGGCGGCCCGGGGTGAGGCGCCGTCCGGCGGCGGGGCCGAGCCGACCCCGATCTCGTCGGCCCGCTCGGCGAAGAAGACCGCCGCGAAGAAGGCCCCCGCCAAGAAGACCCCCGCCAAGAAGACCGCGGCGAAGAAGGCCGAACCGGCCAAGAAGACCGCCGCGAAGAAGGCCCCCGCCAAGAAGACCGCCGCGAAGAAGAAGACCGCCTGAGGTGCAAGGAGGGGCCCCCGCTTAACGCCTCCGGTATAGGCGGGGCCCCCTCTTGTCACCCACGGCCGAGCTTCTCCGTCGGCGTGACGCGCACGATGACGCGTTCCTCGCCGGGACGGCGCCACGGGTACGCGTCCTGGTTCAGATACTTCTTCGCCATCCGGTCGATGTGCTCGTCGGCGCCCTCGGTGACGAACTCGGCGGTGCCCTTCACCCAGAGCGTGCGGAAGTCGTCCGCCTTGTCCACCACCGACACCGCGACCACCGGGTTGCGCGCCATGTTGAGGTACTTCTGCCGGCCCTTTGCCGTGTTGAACAGGATGTGCTCGCCGTCGGTGTCCACCCAGACCGGGGTGACGTGCGGGGTGCCGTCGGACTCGATCGTGGCCACGTGCGCGAGCTGGGGCTCGCCGAGCAGGGCCAGATCTTCTTCGGTGAGGATCGCCATGGTCGAGAACGTACCTCGGTGGGTTGCCCGCCGCCGCCGGTACGCTCCGCCGGCCGTCGGCCGACGAAAGGACACTTCCCATGCCGTACACCCCAGACTTCGAGCGACTGCTCACCCCCGGCGCCCGGTTCGAGGACGGCACGGCCGTGCACGTGATCGAGGCGCACCCCGCCGGTGAGGTCGTGCTGCCGACCGGCCGGCTGGTGGCGTGCGATCCGCTGGTCTGCCCGGAGAGCGACCCGTACACGGTCGCCGTCGCGCCCGGCCGTTACCCGGCACGTGCCTGGGTGTCGTCGGTCCGCCGCGACGGCGACGAGACCGACCGGCGGGTCGCGGCGCTGGAGGTCGTCGTCCGGGACGAGCCGGTCTCGCGGTGGGAGATGGCCGTCGTCGACGGCCAGGACATCGGCGAGCTGGGCCCGGACGGCTTCTTCGGGTACGGCGTGGACGCCGGCACCGGCACGCTCGCCGACCGCGACGCTCTCGCCGTGATCGAGGACTGGGACTACGAGCGGATCGAGGAGGTTTTCATCGCCGGGGACGAGGGCTCCGCCCCTGGTCCGGTGCCCGGCCTGGTCGACGCGGTCGTGGACGAGGAGACCGGCGCGAACGTGGTGGCGGTCTGGTCGGGCTGGGGGGACGGCTGCTACGGCACCTGGATCGGCCGGGACGCGGACGACCGGGTCGCGAGGTTCGTCACCGATTTCATGGTGGTGCCCGTCGAGGACTGAGGTGTGAAGAAGGGGCCCCGCCCATACCGAATGCGTTAAGAAGGGCCCCCGCCTTTTCTCACAGTGGGCGTGTGGGCGGGTACCGTTTGCGCGCATCCACCCACCTGCAGGGAGTCGACGTGAGCGAGCGTGTGGAGAACCGGACGGCGGGCCAGGCCCCGGCCACCAAGGCACAGCGGCGGTTGGCCGCCCAGCTGGCCGAGAAGAAGGCCGCCGAGGCGCGCCGCCGCCGGCAGTCGATGCTCGGCGCGGCCGCCGGTGTGCTCGCCGTGGTGGCCCTGGTCGGCGGTCTGGTCTGGCTGAACAGCGGGGACGACGACAAGCCCGCCACCGCCACCTCGGCCAGCCCCAGCGCCCCGGTCGAGCCCGCCGCGCCGCCCGCCCCGGAGCTGCCCGCGGGCACCGACCCGGCGCTGAAGACCAAGCCGACCGTCCAGGCCGGCTCGGGTGACCTGAAGAAGCTGACCGTCACCACGCTGGTCAAGGGCACCGGCCCGGCGGTGAAGGCCGGCCAGACCATCACCACGAACTACGTGGGCGTGTTCTACAAGGGCGGCAAGCAGTTCGACGCGTCCTGGGACAACGGCCAGCCGGCCACCTTCCAGATCGGCGTGGGCCAGGTCATCAAGGGCTGGGACCAGGGCCTGGTCGGCGTGCCGGTGGGCAGCCGGGTGCAGCTGGACCTCCCGGCCGACCTGGCCTACGGCAACGACGCCTCGGGCGGCCGTCCGGCCGGGCCGCTGCGCTTCGTCGTCGACGTGCTGGCTGCGCAGTAGATCACTCCAGGCTTCCGCCCGGTCACCCACCGGCAGTAGGTTCGTGGTCACCGTGGGCGGCACGTCCGTCCACGGCGACTGCCCACCGACGCGGAGGTGCAACGTGGCGGCGCTGGACGATGCCGGGATGGCCCGGCGGATGTGGACGCTCTTCGAGCCGGTCCACGCGGTGACCTACTTCCACCCGCGCGCCCGGGCCGCGTTCGAGGCGGTCGGGCTGCGCGGCTACTGGCGCGGTTACTTCGCCGGCCGGGCCGCGCCGCTCGGGCCGGTGGACGCGCCGACGGTCACGGCCGCCTTCTTCAGCTTCGCGCCGCCGATGGTGGCCCGCGCGCTGCCGTCGGTGTGGCGGCTGGCCACGCCGGAGGAGGCGCTGCGCGCCCGGCTCACCGGTGCGGTGCAGGCGCTCGCCGAGTTCACCTACGAGCTGCCCGAGTCCCACCTCGTCGAGGCCGCCGAACTGCTGGAGGAGGCGGCCGGGCGGGTGGACACGGCGGGTCGGGTGCTCGGCGCGGTCAACGCCGCCCTGCCCCGCGGGGAGTACCCGCTGGCCCGCCTCTGGCAGGCGGCCGCCACGCTGCGCGAGCACCGGGGCGACGGCCACGTGGCGGCGCTGGTGACCACCGGGCTGGAGCCGGTCGAGGTGGTGGCCTGGCGGTGCCGGGTCGACCAGTCGCGCGAGTTCCACCAGCCGGCCCGGGGCTGGACCGACGAGCAGTGGTCCGCCGCGGAGGAGCGGCTGGTCGAGAAGGGGTGGCTGACCCCCGAGCGGAAGCCCACCGCGCACGCCACCGAGACGTTCCGGAGCGTCGAGGACGCCACCGACCGGGCCGCGTCGGGCCCGTGGCGGGCACTGGGCGCGGAGCGCACCGCGCGGCTGCGGGAGCTGCTCGACCCGATCGCCACCCGGTGTCGCACGATCATCCCGCCGCAGGCCCCGATCGGTCTGCCCGCGCAGCGCTCCGCCGGGGTGACCCTGCCGGGCTGAACCGGGCCGCCGGCTGGGGCAGGATGACGTCATGGTGGACGCGGTGCTCTTCGACCTCGACGGCGTGATCGTGGATTCCGAGCCGGTCTGGGAGGAGGTCCGCCGGGCGTACGTGGCGACGCACGGCGGCGTCTGGCAGCCCGACACCCAGCGCCGGCTGATGGGCATGAGCACCGGCGAGTGGGCGGCGTACCTCAGCGGCGAGCTGGGCGTCGACCGGTCGGCCGAGCAGGTCGCCGCCGAGGTGGTGGCCGAGATGACCGACCGGTACGCGCGACGCGTACCGCTGATCGACGGCGCGGACGCGGTGGTGCGCCGGACGGCCGCGCGGTGGCCGCTCGGGCTGGCCAGTTCCTCGCCGACCCGGCTGATCGCCGCGGCGCTCGACGCGACGGGCCTGGCGGGCGCGTTCGGCGCGACGCTGTCGACCGAGGAGACCGCCCGGGGCAAGCCGGCGCCGGACGTCTGGCTGGCGGTGGCCGAGCGGCTGGACGTCGACCCGGCCCGGTGCGTGGCGGTGGAGGACTCCTCGAACGGCGTCCGCTCGGCCGCCGCGGCGGGCTGTCGGGTGGTGGCGGTGCCGCACGGGTCGTACCCGCTCGACCCGGACGCCGAGGCGCTCGCGGCCGTGCTGCTGCCCTCGATCGGCGCGCTCACCCCGGAGCTGCTGGCGGACCTGCGCTGAGGCGGGCCCGGCATGTTCGCGCGACCTTCGGGTAGCGCACCCACGACGACGGCGGAGGGACGACGATGAAGGCGATCGTGTACGAGCGCAGCGGGGACGCCTCGGTGCTCCAGTTGGTGGACCGGCCGGTGCCGGAGCCCGGCCCCGGCGAGGTGCTGGTGCGGATGGCGGTGTCGGGGGTGAACCCGACCGACTGGAAGGCCCGCCAGGCGTGGCCCCTGCCGGCCGGCTGGCAGATCCCGCACCAGGACGGCGCCGGCGTGGTCGAGGCGGTCGGCGAGGGCGTGGACCGGATCCTGATCGGCGAGCGGGTCTGGGTCTGGGAGGCGGCCTGGCAGCGACCCTGGGGCACCGCCAGCGAGTACACCGTGGTGCCGGTCCGGCACGCGGTGCCGCTCGGCTCGGCCTCGTTCGACCTGGGCGCGGCGCTGGGCATCCCGTTCATGACCGCGCACCGGTGCCTGACCGCCGGCGAGTTCATGCCGGACAAGCTGCACGCCGGCGCGTTGAGCGACCACGTGGTGCTGGTGCAGGGCGGGGCGGGCGCGGTGGGCAACGCGGCGATCCAGCTCGCCCGCTGGGCCGACGCCTGCGTGATCACCACGGTGAGCAGCCCGGAGAAGGCACAGCTGGCGGCGGCGGCCGGGGCCAACTTCGTGATCAACTATCGCGAGCAGGACGTGGTCGAGGAGGTCCGCAAGGTCGCGCCCGACGGGGTGCACACGATCGTCGAGGTCTCGGCCGCCCGCAACGCCGCGGCCGACGTGCAGATCCTGCGCACCGGCGCGGCGGTCTGCGTGTACGCCGACGACGGCGGCGACGAGGTGACGCTGCCGATCCGGCCCCTGATGGGCCCGAACGCGCGCTGGCAGTTCGTGCTGGTCTACACCGCGCCGAAGGTGGCCAAGGCGCAGGCGGTCACCGACATCGCCGCCGCGGTGGCGCAGGGCGCGATCCGGGTCGGCGAACAGGCGGGCCTGCCGCTGCACCGGTATCCGCTGGCGCAGGCCGCCGCCGCGCAGCAGGCGGTGCAGGACAGCGTGGTGGGCAAGGTGCTCGTGAGCACCGCCGACGAGTAGGCAACCGGATTTCCCCGACATCGGGACAGAGGCGAACAAGTTTCGCAACAATGACGGTGCGGGTCACCCCGTAACGGACGGGCGGCCCCGGCGCGGTGCGAACGCCGGGGCCGCCCTCTGGGGAGGAATGTCCGTTGGAAACGTGTTCCTACCCGTGTTGGCGACGGTACGCCGGAAAGTGTTACGGCGCGGTCAGTTCGCGCACCTCCAGCCCGCCGTCCGCGTACCGCGAGCGCACGACCTTCTTGTCGAACTTGCCCACGCTGGTCTTCGGCACCGCGTCGATGAACGCCCAGCGCTCCGGCAACTGCCAGCGGGCCACCGACGTGGCCAGGAAGTCCCGCAGCTCCTCCGCGGTGACCGAGGCGCCCTCGCGGACCACCACGGTGGCCAGCGGACGCTCGTCCCACCGCTCGTCCGGCACGCCCACCACGCACGCCTCCAGCACCGCCGGGTGCGCCATCAGGGCGTTCTCCAGCTCGACCGACGAGATCCACTCCCCGCCCGACTTGATCACGTCCTTCGCGCGGTCGGTCAGCGTGATGTAGCCGTCCGGCGAGAGCGTGCCGACGTCACCGGTACGCAGCCAACCGTCCCGGAACTTCTCCTCGTCCGGCACGTCGTCCCCGACGTACCGGGCGGTCACCCACGGCCCGCGGACCTCCAGCTCGCCCACGGACGTCCCGTCCGCGGGCAGCGACTCGCCCAGCGGGCCGACGATCCGCGCGGCCACGCCGGCCGGCACCCGGCCCTGGGTGTAGCGGTAGCCCCACGCGTCGTCGCCGGTCGCGCCGGCCGGCGGGCGGGAGACCGAGCCGAGCGGGGACATCTCGGTCATGCCCCAGGCGTGGATGACCTCGATGCCGTGCCGGTCGTGGAACGCGTGCATCAGCGCCGGCGGGCAGGCCGAACCGCCGACGATCACCTCCGTCAGCGAGGACGTGTCCACGTCGTGGCTGTCCAGATAGGCCAGCAGGTCGGTCCAGATGGTCGGCACCGCGCCGGCCAGGGTGGGCCGCTCGGCGGCGATCATGGCGGCGATCGGCTCGGCCTGGAGGAAACGGTCCGGCATGATCAGCGAGGCGCCGGAGAGGAACGCCGCGTACGGCAGGCCCCAGGACATGGCGTGGAACATCGGCACGATGGCCAGCTCCCGGTCCTTCGGGCCGAGGCCGAAGCCCTCCGGCATGCACACCTGGAGCGAGTGCAGGTAGATCGAGCGGTGCGAGTAGGCCACGCCCTTGGGGTTGCCGGTGGTCCCGGAGGTGTAGCAGAGCGCCGCCGCGTCGCGCTCGTCCACCTCGGGCCAGTCGTAGCGGTCCGGGCGGTCGGCCAGCAGCGCGTCCCAGTGGTGCACGGTGATCCGGTCGCCGGCCGCGGCCAGCAGCGGGGCCGGGTCGCCACCGCCGACCACCACCACGTGCCGCACCGTGGTCATGTCGCCGATCACCCGGGCGAGCAGCGGGATGAGCGTGGTGTCGACCAGCACCACCCGGTCCTCGGCGTGGTTCGCGATGTAGACGACCTGGTCGGGGAAGAGCCGGATGTTGAGCGTGTGCAGCACCGCGCCCATGCTCGGCACCGCGAAGTAGGCCACCAGGTGCTCGTTGTTGTTCCACATGAACGTGGCGACCCGCTCGTCGCCGGTCACGCCGCACTCGTCGCGCAACGCGTGGGCCAACCGGGCGGCGGCGCGACCCACCTCGGCGTACGTCATCCGGCGGGGCTCGGCACCGGTCCAGGTGACCACCTCCGCCGCGCCGTGCACGGTGGAGCCGTGTTCGAGGATCCGGGCGACCTGGAGGGGGGCTTCCATCATCGTGCTACGCATGGGTAACAACGTAGTGTCGCCGGTCACACGAACGGAACCCCCCGGATCGGCCGAGCCCGGCCGGGATCGGTGCGTAGATTGTCCGGGTGAGCATCTCGTGGGCCGACTCGTACGTCGGGCAGCTCCGCGCCCTGGCCGGTGACCGCACCTTGATGTTCGTCGGCGCCCGCGCCGTGGTGCGCGACAACGCCGCCCGGGTGCTGCTGATCCAGCGCTCCGACAACGGCCAGTGGGCGCTGCCGGCCGGTGCGATGGAGCTGGGCGAGTCGATCGCCGACTGCGCGGTCCGGGAGGTCCGCGAGGAGACCGGCCTGCGCGCGCTGCGGGTCAGCGCGTTCGCGCTCTACACCGGCCCGGACCGCACCCACACCAACATGTACGGGCACACCTACCAGGTCTTCACCACCGCGTTCCGGGTCGACGAGTGGGACGGGGAGCTGTCCCGCTTCACCGACGAGACCACCGACGCCGGCTTCTTCCACCCGGACGAATTCCCGACCCCGCTCTCGTCCAGCGTCCACGAGACGCTCGCCGACCTGGACGTCTTCGAGCAGACCAACCGCCTGATCCTCAAGTGACCCGGCGCCGGGCCGCCGGCGCCACCGGTCACAGCATCGTCTGCGACTTCGCCTCCATGTCGGCGGCGGCCTCGTCCTTCGACTCCTTCGGCAGCGGCTTGCCGCCCGGCGCGGCGGCCTTCCCGCCCAGCGGGTCCGCGCCGCCGGTCGAGCCCTGCGGGCCGGCGCCGCGCAGCTGGTGGTTCGGCATGGCGAGGGTGACCAGCACCGCCAGCACGGCGATCAGGCCGGTGGTCAGGAAGACCAGGTGCAGCGACTCGACGAACGACGCCTGGATCGCGGCGCGTACCGGACCGGGCAGGGCGAGGATGGTCGCCGGGTCGTTGATCGAGATGTTCTCCGTGCCGCCGGCCGCCACCGCCGCCCGTTGCTGCGGCGGGAGCTGGGCGATCGCGCCCGGCAGCCGGTCGGACAGCTCGGCGGTGAGCCGCGACGACAGCACCGCGCCCAGGATCGCCACCCCGAACGACCCGCCCAGCGACCGGAAGAACGTCGCGGACGAGGTGCCCGCGCCCAGGTCGCGGACGTCCACCGCGTTCTGCACCGCCAGGATCAACGACTGCATGCACAGGCCCAGCCCGACGCCGATCACCACCATGTAGCCGAACGCGGCCCAGAGCGAGGTGCCCACCTGGAGCTGCCGGAACAGCAGCATGCCGACCACCAGCACGGCCGCGCCGGCCACCGGGAACCACTTGTACCGGCCGATCCGGCTCATCGCCCGGCCGGTGACGATCGACGTGACGATGATGCCGGCCATCATCGGCAGCATCAGCAGGCCGCTGCGGGTCGGCGAGGCGCCCTTGACGATCTGGAGGTAGAGCGGGATGAAGATGATCGACCCGAACATCACCAGGCCGAGCACGAAGCCGGCCGAGTTGGCCAGCGCGAACGTCCGCTTGCGGAACAGCCGCAGCGGCAGGATCGGTTCCCGGGTCCGGGCCTCCTGGAGCAGGAACAGCACGCCCAGCACCGCGCCCGCCACGAACAGCCCGACGATCACGCCGGAGCCCCAGCCGTACTCGTTGCCACCCCAGCTCAGCGCCAACAGCAGGCAGCTCACGCCGGCGACCAGCAGCGCGGCGCCGACCCAGTCGACGGTGTGCTCGCGCCGCTGGAACGGCACCAGCCGCATGACGTGCCAGCAGACCACGATGGCGAGGATCGCCAGCGGCACGTTGATGTAGAAGATCCAGCGCCAGTTGGTCTCCGCGAAGTAGCCGCCCACCAACGGACCGGCCACCGACGACAGGCCGAACACGGCGCCGAACAGACCCTGGTAGCGGCCCCGCTCCCGGGGGGAGACCACGTCCGAGATGATGGTGAACGCCAGCGTCATCAGGCCACCCGCGCCCAGGCCCTGCACCCCCCGGGTGACGATCAGCTGGGTCATGTCCTGCGACAGGCCGGCCAGCAACGAGCCGAGCAGGAACGTGCCGATCGAGAAGAGGAAGACCGGCCGGCGTCCGTACAGGTCGGCCATCTTGCCGTAGAGCGGCGTCGAGGCGGTCGACGCCAGCAGGTACGCCGTCACCACCCAGGAGTAGTGGTTGATCCCGCCCAGCTCGCCGACGATGGTGGGCAACGCGGTGCCGACGATGGTCTGGTCGAGCGCCGCCAGCAGCATTCCGGTCATCAGACCGAACATCAGCAGGCGGATCTGGCGAGCGGGCAGGGCGGGACGAGCGGCCTGGGCGGTCATCCCGCTTCCTATCCCACCGGGGGCGGATCATGCCCCCGGTGGGTGGTCGGGTTTCAGCGGGCGGTGTGCCGGCCCTCGGCGAACTCCTCCACGATCTTGGCGCAGAACGCCGGCAGGTCGTCCGGCTTACGGCTGCTGACCAGGCCGTTGTCGGTGACGACCTCCTGGTCGACCCAGGTGGCGCCGGCATTGGTGAGGTCGGTGCGCAGGCTCGGCCAGGAGGTGATGGTGCGGCCCCGCACCACGTCCGCCTCGACCAGCGTCCACGGGCCGTGGCAGATCACCCCGACCGGCTTGCCGGCGTCGAAGAACGCCTTCACGAACCGGACCGCCTCCGGGTCCGTCCGCAGGAAGTCCGGGTTCGCCACGCCGCCGGGCAGCACCAACCCGTCGTACGCCCCGGCGTCCGCCTCCTTGGTGGTGACGTCCACCTGGTACTGCTTGCCGTGGTCGAGGTGGTTGAAGGCCTGGATCGAGCCGGACTCGATGGAGACCAGCTCCACCTGGGCGCCGGCGTTCTCCACCGCCTCCCGGGGCTTGGTGTACTCGACCTCCTCGACGCCGTCGGCGGCCAGGAAGGCGATCCGCTTGCCCTGAAGTGTCGCTGCCATGCTGCTCTCTCCTCTCCGGGGTGTGTCTGCACGGTTCCCCCGGCCGATACCCCGAAACCGGACGCCGCCGGTGGCCCGCGTCGCACTCCCGCCCGCCCGGCGCGCAGGTTTGGCCGGTCGGTGCGGGGGGACCCGGAGGGGCATGGCAGGAGCAGCAGCGGAAGAGCGCCGGCTGGCCACCGTGGTGGCGAGCTGGCAGGGGCGTCCCGTGCTGGTCGTCGGCGACGCCATGCTGGACGAGTGGCGGTTCGCCGAGTCGGAGCGGCTCTGCCGGGAGGCGCCCGCACCGGTCCTCACCCTGCGCCGCCGGATCTCCGCGGCCGGCGGCGCCGCGAACACCGCGGTCAACGTCGCCGCCCTCGGCGGGCGGGCCGCGCTGGTCGCCCCGGTCGGCGCCGACGTGGCCGGTGACGAGCTGCACGACTGCCTGGACCGCGCGGCGGTCTGGGACCGGACGGTGAGCCAGCCCGGCCGTCCCACCCCGGTCAAGCGGCGGATGCTCGCCGGCAATCAGATCCTGCTCCGGGAGGACTCCGGCGGCCCGGAGGACGCGCTCGACGAAGACGGCGTGGCCCGCCTGCTGACCGCGCTGCACTGCGCCACCGAGGAGCTGCGCGCGGTGGCCGCCGGGCATCCGCTCACGCTGGTGGTCTGCGACTACGGACTGGGCGCGCTGCCCTCGGCGGTCCGCGCCTGGCTGGTCGCAAACCGGGACCGGTACGGCACGGTGGCGCTGGACGCACACGACCTGGCCGACTGGCGCGGGCTCAACCCGACCGTGGTGACCCCGAGCTTCGCCGAGGCGACCCGGCTGCTGGCCCGCGCCGCCGCCGGCTTCGCGCACGCCGAACGGGGTGCCGTCCGCGCTGGCGGCGACCTGCACCTCGACCACCCGGCGGAGGCCGACGGCCCGTCCGAGCTGGTGGTGGGCGCCGCGCCCGGCGGGGCCGGCGAGCGGACCACGGGCGGCCCGCACCCGACCTCCGGAGCGCCCGCCGCGACGGCCGCCACCGGCGGTCCGGCCGGGCCGACGGGTGAGCCGACGCCCGGTGAGGAGCGGGTGGCGTTGACCGGGGACGGTCTCAGCGTCACCGGCACCGGGGTGACGGTGAACGCGGCGGCCGGCGAGGGCGTGGACCGGGCGGTGCTGGCCGAGTCGCGCCTGCCCGAGCTGCGCGCCCACACCGGCGCGGACGTGGTGGCGGTCACCCTGGACACCGAGGGCGCGGTGGTCGGCGGCGCCGACGGCTCGCCCCGGCGCAGCCACAGCACCCCGGTCCCGGCGAGCCACGCGGTGGGCGCCGGGGACGCGTACCTGGCGGCCATGACGCTGGCGCTCGCCGCCGACGCGGGTCTGCCGACCGCCGCCCAGCTCGCCCAGCTCGCCGCGACCATCACGGTCGCCGACACCGGCACCTGCGTGTGCCGCCGGGAGGACCTGCTCGCCGCGCTGGGCACCGGCGGTGAGGAAGCCGGGCACCCGGCCCTGGTCGGCGCCGAGGAGCTGACCGCGCTCGTCGCCGACCACCGCCGGGCCGGCCGCTCGGTGGTGTTCACCAACGGCTGCTTCGACGTGCTGCACCCCGGGCACGTCCGCTACCTGACCCAGGCCCGCGCGCTCGGCGACCTGCTGATCGTGGCGGTCAACTCGGACGGCAGCGTGCGGCGGCTCAAGGGCCCGGACCGGCCGGTCAACCCGGTCGAGGACCGCATCGCCCTGCTGGCCGCGCTGGCCTGCGTCGACCACGTGGTGGTGTTCGAGGAGGACTCGCCGGCCCGCCTGATCGAGGCGGTCCGCCCGGACGTCTACGTCAAGGGCGGCGACTACCCGCCGGAGATGGTCCCGGAGGCGCCGCTGGTCCGCCGGCTGGGCGGCCAGGTGCGCACGCTCGGGTACGTGCCGGACCGCTCCACCTCGGCGATCATCGACCGCATCCGCGCCCAGGCGGCCAGCGAGCACCGTGAGGCCGCGCCCGACCCGCACCTTCCCGCCGTGGGCGAGGGCAGGCCGGCGTGACCCGACCGCTGGACCCGGGCACGCCCGAACAGTTCCGCCGGCCCCGCCGGCTGGACGTGCTGATCCCCACCCGCAACCGGCCGGCCGAGCTGGCGGTCACCCTCTCCGGGCTGGCCGCCCAGGAGGGTGTGCCCGGGTTCGGGGTGGTGGTCAGCGACCAGTCCGACGGGGAACCCGCGTACGCGCACCCGGCGGCGGCCACCATGGTGCGGGCGTTGCGCCACCGGGGGCACCCGGTGCTGCTGACCCGGCGGCTGCCCCGGCGCGGGCTGGCCGAGCACCGCTCCTACCTGCTGTCCCGGTCGGCGGCCGAGGCGGTGCTCTGCCTCGACGACGACGTGTGGCTGGAGCCGGGCGCCCTGTCCCGCCTGGTCACCGCGCTGGACGAGCTGGGCTGCGGGTTCGTCGGCAACGCCGTGCACGGGCTCTCCTACACCGACGACGTCCGCCCCGACACCCACCGGCACTACGAGGAGTGGCCGGGCCGGCCGGAGCCGGAGCGGATCCGCCCCGGCACCCCGGAGTGGCACCGGGCGTCGATCCACCCGGCGGCGAACCTGCTGCACGTCACCGAGAAGCTGGACCTGCCGGCGGGCGCGTGGCGGGCGTACAAAATCTCCTGGATCGGCGGCTGCGTGCTCTACGACCGGGCCAAGCTGGTCGAGTCCGGCGGCTTCGACTTCTGGGAGCGGCTGCCCGAGCGGCACCAGGGTGAGGACGTGGCCGCCCAGCTCGCCGTGCTGGAGCGCCACGGCGGCGCCGGTGTGCTACCCAGCGGGGCCTACCACCTGGAGTCGCCGACCACCGTCACCGAGCGGGACGTGGAGGCGTGGGAGGTCGTGCTCAGCGAGTCGACGGCGGAGGTGTGAGCAGCTCCCGGGCCGCCTCCACCACCTCGGCGACCGGCACGTCGGCCACGAACGACACCCGGTGCGGGCACTCGCCGTCGCCCGGGCGGTGCGGGTAGATCCCCGGCGTGCAGTCGACGCCGCAGACCGGGCAGAGCGTGGTCCAGGCGGCGATCGGGCGGTGCCGACCGCGCAGCGGAGAGGCCCCGTTGATCAGGTTGCCGACCCAGAAGATCCCGACGGTGGGCGCGCCCACCGCGGCGGCCAGGTGCAGCGGGCCGGTGTCGTTGGAGACCACCAGCGCGCAGTCCGCGTAGGCCGCGGCCAGCGCGCCGAGGCTGAGCGTGCCGACCTGCGGGCGCACCGGCACGCCGGCCGCCGCGACCACCGCGTCGACCGTCTCCCGCTCGGCCGGGGTGCCGGTGACCAGCACCTCGTACCCGTCCCCGGCCAGCGCCCGGGCGACCTCGGCGAAGCTCTCCGCCGGCCAGCGCCGCCGGGTGTCGGTCGCGCCCGGGTGCAGCGCCACCCGGGGCCGTTCGGGCGCGCCGAGCACCTCGACGGCCTCGGCCCGGTCGGCGTCGGTCACCGCCAGCGCCGGGGTGATCGTGGTGGCCGGCGCCCCGACCAGGGCGGCCACCTCCAGATAGCGGATCACCTCGTGCTGGTAGTAGACGTAGCGCAGCCAACGGTCGAGCGGCGGCGCGCCGTCCGCCCGCAGCCCGGCGGTGACCCGGGCGCCGAGCCCGGTGACGAACGGGTTGGAGTTGGCCCCGCCGCCGTGCACCTGCAACGCCAGGTCGAACCGTTCGGTCCGGGCGGCGGCCAGGAACTCCGCCGGGTCCGCCGGGCTCTCGTCCGGGCCGGGGTCCCGGAGGCCGGGCGCGGGCGGCACCACCAGCACCCGGTCCACCGGGCCGGGCCGGTCGCGCCAGAGCGCCGCGTGCCACGGCGCGCCGAGCAGCACGATCTCCGCCGACGGGTACGCGGCCCGCAGCGCGTCCAGCGCCGGCAGCACGAAGATGAAGTCGCCGAGCGCGTTGGCGCGCAGCACGGCGATCCGCTCGACGTCCGGCACGCGCGCGCCGACCGGACCGAGCACCGAGGACGGCGACGGCTCCAGGTCGCGGCGCGGCGACAGACGCACCGAGCTGGGATCGTCGGGCGACGGCTCCAGGTCGCGGCGCGGCGACAGACGCACCGAGCTGGGATCGTCGGGCGACGGCTCCGGGTCGCGGCGCGGCGACAGACGCACCGAGCTGGGATCGTCGGGCGACGGCTCCAGGTCGCGGCGCGGCGACAGACGCGCCGAGCTGGAGTCGTCGGGCGGGGTGGTCACGCGGCCCCTACGGCCGGTCGATCTCGTCGACCGTGGTGTCCGGGTGGTGCAGCTCCCGGTCCGCGGCCGGGTCGGCCGGGCTCGGCGTACGGCCGGAGGTGGCGCGCGGGCCGGTGCGGCCGACGGTGATGGTGCGCGGCGCGGGCCGGGCCGCCCGGGGCAGGTGCACCCGCAGCAGGCCGTGGTCCATCACCGCGTCGATCCGCTCCGGGTCCACCCGGGACGGCAGGTCGACGCGGTATTCGAAGCCGCGGGTGGTGAACCCGCCGGGGATGCCCTGGTCGGCGTTGACCTCGGCCTCCGAGCGGGCGCGTACGCACAGCTCGCGGTCGTCCAGCTCGACGGCCACCTCCTCGGGCGCCACGCCGGGCAG
Source organism: Micromonospora sp. WMMA1996 (assembly GCF_002573675.1). Classification (NCBI taxonomy): domain Bacteria; kingdom Bacillati; phylum Actinomycetota; class Actinomycetes; order Micromonosporales; family Micromonosporaceae; genus Micromonospora; species Micromonospora sp. WMMA1996. Next base: position 968,534 of record NZ_PDHU01000001.1, read on the forward strand.
CCGGACGACCACCTCCCAGCCGTCGGCGACCTCGGCCATCTCCACGTCCGGGGTGCCGGAGCGGCCGCCGACCAGGCGGCTCAGCTCGGAGCGCAGTGACTGCAACTCGCCCATCGGGTCCCAGCCCTGCTGGCGTCCCCGCCAGCCCCGCTGTTCCGTCATCGCACGTCTCCGATCCGCTGGGTGGCCGAGGGGGGTCGCAGCGAGCTGGGCGCGTTGAGGTCGTGGTCCGGGTCGACCCCGACGCCGAGCCGGTCGACCAGCTCCCCGCCGAGCCACGCGCTGATGCCGAGGATCGCCACCGCGACCACCTCGATCGCGAACAGCGCGCCGCCGGCCGCCCGTGAGTCCGCGTTGAGCCGGACCGCCCAGACCGCGGCGAAGAGCAGGATCACCGCCACGTTGGCGGCGGCGTGGGTGAGCCCGACCCGCTTCGCGCGGGTGCCGGTGGGCAGGGCCAGCAGGTCGAAGGCGCCGGCCGCCGCGGCCAGCAGGCCGCCGATCAGCCCGACCGTGACGTTCCAGTACGCCACCTCGCCGAGGAAGTCCGGCCCGCCCACGATGTCGATCAGGTCGAAGATCACCGCGGTCACGAAGAGCCCGACCGGGAACATCACCAGCATCGGATGCACGGGATGGCCGAGCACCTTGAGTCGGCTCTCCATCACGGCCTCCATCCGTCGCGTCCGGACACGCGCTGCGATCCGGTCCCTACCCGTCGGCACCGGGGGCAAACCCGGCGTTCGACGCGCTCTCCTAGGCTGACCCTGGCGGATCCCGGCCCGTTGTGGGCCGAAACCGTCATCAAGGTCAACGGACGGGGGAGGAAGACGTGACGACAAGGGAGATCACCAACCCTGAGGAACTGCGCGACCTGCTGGGCGCGCCGATGCCCCGGGCGGTGACGAAGGAACGCCGTACGCTGCACGCCCGCGACCGGGAGTGGCTGGCCGCCTCACCGTTCTGCCTGATCGCCACCGCCGGCGCGGACGGCAGCTGCGACGTCTCGCCGAAGGGCGACCCGCCCGGTTTCGCGCTCGTGCTCGACGACACCACCATCGCCATCCCGGAGCGGCCCGGCAACCGGCGGGCCGACGGCTACCGCAACATCCTGGCCAATCCGCACGTCGGGCTGATCTTCCTGATCCCCGGCCGCACCGACACGCTGCGGATCAACGGCCGGGCCCGGCTGGTCGGCGACGCGCCCTGGTTCGCCGACATGGAGGTCAAGGGCCACCGGCCGGTGCTCGCCGTGGAGGTGGCGGTCGAGCAGATCTTCTACCACTGCGCGAAGGCGTTCCTCCGCTCCGCGCTGTGGCAGCCGGAGACCTGGCAGCCGGACGTGCTGCCGTCCCGGCCCCGGCTGGTCAAGGAGGTGGAGGCGGTGGCGGAGAGTCTGGCCGACCTGGAACGGCACTACGGCCCGGGCTACGCCAGAACCCTCTACACCTGACCCACGCCGCCCGCCCGGGCGGGTCGGTCAGCTGGGTGGCGTGAAACGTGTCGGCACCCCGACGTCCGACAACGCCCGGGCGAGGTGCGGGGCCGTGGTCCGGACGTAGGCCGCGCCGATGTGCGAACCTCCGCGGTAGATGAGGACGTTGCCGAACACCACCGGGCACCGGTCCGTCGGGCAGAGAGCGTCGAACAGGTCGATCATCTTGACCCCGGGCAGCCCGGCCACCGCCTTCCGCTGCATCTGGTAGGACGGGTCCTGGTCGTGGCGCGCGCGGTCGAACGCGCAGGCCGACAGGCGCTTCCGGTTCTTGTCGGCGCACGGCACGGCCGGCCCCGGGTAGGGGTTGTTGGCCATCACGACGATCTTGACCCCCGCGGACTGGAGTTTCTTCCACGACGACCGGACGCCCGCGATCATCGCGTCGACCGTCGGCCCCTTGCCGGCCGCGTCGAGGGCGGTCGCCGCGGACTGGGAGGTGACCACGTAGTCCGGGCGCTCCTGAACCAGCCTGTCGAGCAGCGTCCGGTTCCACTCGATGCAGTCGGCGTTGGGCAGCCCGGACCCGTCGCCCTTCATGACCTGGGCGCTGGTGAACGCACAACCCGCCTTGGCGTTGACCACCACCTTCCAGTCGTTCTGCTCGGCGAGCACCTGGAACGCCGGCAGCCACTGGTCCATCTTCGAGTCACCCACCAGGGCGACGGTGGTCGCCCCGTTCGGGTTGCCGTAGGTGCAGGACAGGACCTCGGCGCCGAGGACCTCCTGGAAGCACTTGTCCTTCTTGGTGTCGGGCACGTCCAGAAAACCCTGCCGGATCCGCAGCGGATCCGGCGTGATGACATCGAACTGCTCCGGGACCGGACCGATCGGGGCGATGCCGGGGGTGGTCGACAGCAACGCGGCACCCGGCGCGTACCGGTTCTTGGTCGGCGTCGCCGCGGCCGCCCACGCGCCGATCAGGAGCAGGGCGAGGCCGGCGCAGATCCCGGCCAGGGTGAAGTTGCCGCCGAGACTCAGCGCGAGACGCGGCGAGGTGGAGATCTTGCGCGAGTAGCGGAGGGGGTTCTCCACCAGTCGGAAGGTGAGCCAGGCGGGCACGACCGACGCGGCCGCCACCAGCAGGCCCCGGGTCAACGACAGGTTCCCCCAGTAGGCCTCGGCCACGACGAGCATCGGCCAGTGCCACAGGTAGAGCGAGTACGACAGGTCACCGACCCACCGGAACGGACTCGTGCCGAGGAGCAGGACCGGACCACGCGAGCCCGCCGCCGCACCCGCCGCGATCACCGCCGCCGCGCCGAGCGTGGGCAGCGCGGCCGCGTACCCGGGCCATGCCGTCTTCGCCGTCACCAGCAGCGCCGCCGCCACGATCGCGGCGAGCCCGAGCCATCCCAGGACGAGCGCCGCCGCCCGCGGCATCCGCGCTGCCCGGACCGCGATCAGCGCGATGCCCGCACCGACGGCGAGTTCCCACAGCCGGGTCGTGGAGACGAAGAACGCACGCGCCGGGGAGTTCGCCGTCTCCAGGATCGACCAGACGAACGACGGCACCGCCAGGACCGCGAGACCGACCCAGAGGACCGGACGCACGTTCGACCGCCGGAGCGTGCGCGCCGCGAGGATCGCCAGCACGATCAGCAACGGCCAGAGCAGGTAGAACTGCTCCTCGACGGCCAGCGACCAGAAGTGCTGCACCGGCGAGGTCACGGCGTTGTCGGCGGCGAGGTAGTCGACGGCGCGGTCGGCGAAGCGCCAGTTGACCACGTATACCGCCGCGGCGGCGATGTCGCCGCCGATGACCTGCCAGTCGCTACGGGGCACGAACAGCCACACCGCCGCCGCGGTGGCCGCGAGCACCACCGTCGCGGCGGGCAGGATCCGCTTCGCCCGCCGTGCGTAGAAACCGATCAGGGAGAGCCGGCCGGTCCGCTCGATCTCGTTGACGATCTGCCCGGTGATGAGGAAGCCGGAGATCACGAAGAAGACGTCCACGCCGACGAAGCCGCCGGGGAGGAACGACCACCCGGCGTGGTAGAGCAGCACCAGCCCGACCGCCACGGCACGGAGCCCGGCGACGTCCGCCCGGAAGCGGCTGGGCGTCGACTCCCGCCGCGGCTCGTGTCCGGACGCCGCGCCCGCTCTGGGGGCCGGGACACCAGACCCCTCGAGGGGGAGACCTTCCCGTGCGGCAACTCTCGTCAACTCCGGGGAAGTCATCGCGGTCCTCAAAAGTCTCAGGGCACTGGCCAGGGAACGATAGCGGCTCGTCAGGTGAGCGGGCAATTGTGGTCGATCCGCGTCGGCGGCCCCGTCGAGACATTCGGCGGGCGTCCGGTTAGGCCTGATCTGCGGGGGTACCGATCCCGGTGCAGACGACGGGACGCAAAGGAGTGGTCATGACCAGGAAGGTCGAGAAGTCCATCGACGTCGACGTGCCGGTCACCACCGCGTACAACCAGTGGACCCAGTTCGAGGAGTTTCCCCGGTTCATGGGTGGCGTGCGCGAGGTGCGCCAGCTGGACGACCGGCGGACGCACTGGATCGCCGAGATCGCGGGCGTGCAACGCGAGTGGGACGCCACCATCGTCGAGCAGGTGCCGGACCGGACGGTGGCCTGGGCGGCCACCGACGGCACCACCAACGCGGGCACGGTCCGCTTCGCGCCGCTCGACACCGAACGCACCCAGGTCCACCTGCTCCTGGAGTACGAGCCGGAGGGGCTGGTCGAGCAGGCCGGCGAGCGGTTGCACCTGGTGGACCGGCAGGCCGAGTCCGACCTGGCGCGGTTCAAGGAGTACATCGAGGGCCGGCAGGTGGAGTCCGGCGGGTGGCGCGGCACGATCGCTCCGGGCGGCCTCCCCGACCCGTCCGAGGAGGCCGACCTGCCCGATCCGGCGGCGCGGCACCGTGCGGACACCGACGAGGAACCGCCGCCGCCGGAGACCGAGCCCGAGGAGGCGACGGCTCGGATCCCGGCCTCGCGGGGCGCCGACAGCCCGCGATAGACCTTTCTTCCTCCCTGCCGGAGTGGGCCCGGCGGACCGGCCGCGTGGCCGTGCCCGCCGGGCCCGCTTCGTTCCGCGTATTCACGCTTGCCGCTCCCGCCGCGGGCGGCGAGACTCCGGGGCGTGGATCTCGACCGGATCGTCGCCGCCCTGGACCGCCTGTTCGAACTCGACACGGCGCCGCCGGACACCGCGATGGCCCGCCACCTGCCCCGCGTCCACGAGGAGGTCGGCACCGACTGGCGGGGCTTCGTCGAGCCCAGGTTCGCCGAGCGTTTCAACGGGTTGATGCGGCGCGGACGGCCCGACGTCGGAACCGTGTACGGCGCCTGCTTCCCGTCGGCCGAGGTGCTCGACGCCTGGCTGGCCGTGGCCGAGCCGGGTGACCTGCTGGTCACCCACCACCCCATCGACGTCCGCAACGGCTCCCCGGAGGACGACACCTGGGCGGAGGGCTTCGTACCCATCGACCCGGCGCGGCTGCGGGCCGTGGCCGAACGAGGGCTCTCCCTGTATTCCTGCCACGCGCCGATGGACGTCTCGCTGCGGGTCGGGACGGCCGCCGCCGTGGTGGAGGCGCTGGACGGCACCGTCGTCGACCGGTTCTGGCCGTACGGCGACGGCCACGCCGGGCTGGTGGCCGACGTCCCACCGGTCAGCTCCGCCGCGCTCGTGCGGCGGGCGCGGGAGCTGTTCGGCGTGACCGCCGTCGAGGTGGAGGGCGCCACCCGGGACGTCGTGACCCGGGTGGCGGTGGTCGGCGGCATCGGCGACCACGTCGAGCAGATGGCGCTCGCCGAACGACTCGGCGCGCAGGCGTACCTCACCGGCGAGCTGCACGTCCGGATCGAGGGCGAGTACGGGCGGAGCAAGTTCGCCGCCGTCCGGGCCTTCGCCGCCACCACCGGCATGACCCTGATCGGGGTCTCCCACGCGGCCAGCGAGCACCTGGTCGTCGAGACCCAGTTGCGTCGCTGGTTCGCCGAGGAGCTCGGGCTCACCCTGCACCCGATCCGGGAACCGCGCTGGTGGCGGTGACCGGTCACCGGCGGCCGGCGAGCACCGCCTCCGCGTACTCCCAGAGCCGGTCGGCGGCGGCCGGGTCGACGGCGTGGGCCGCCACCCCGCCGGTCGCCTCCGGACCGCCGGCGACCACGTCGGCCTCCTGGTTGTCGTCGAAGTAACGACCGGTGACGCCCTCGACCAGCGGCGACGCGGCGAGCAGCACGGACGTCGCCGCCCCCTGGGCGGTCGTCTTGTAGTAGGGCTGCTCGATGCGGTTGCCCGCCTCGTCCATCGCCCCGAAGGCGCGCAGCGTCTCGTCGTCCATGTGGCGCTGGAGGTTCGTGGTGATGAAGCCCGGGTTCAACGCGTTGGCGGTGATCCCGTCGCCACCCCACCGGCGGGCGATACCCACCGCGAGCAGGACCTCGGCGGTCTTCGACCGGCCGTACGCGGCCCAGGTGTCGTACGGCTGCCGCTCGAACTGCGGGTCGTCGAAGTCGAACGCCTCCCGCAGGTGCGCGCCGGAGCTGACCAGCACCACCCGGGCCGACCCGGCCGCCCGCAGGTGCGGGTGCAGGCCCCGGACGAGCGCGAAGTGGCCCAGGTAGTTGGTGGCCAACTGGAGTTCCCACCCCTCGGCGGTGAGCTGCCGGGCGGGAATCGCCATCACGCCCGCATTGGCGACCAGCGCGTGCAGCGGGCCGTCCCAGCCGGCGAGGAACGCGTCCACCGAGGTCAGGTCCGCCAGGTCGAGCGCGGCGGCGTGGACGCGGCCGGCGAACTCCGCCACCAGCGGCTCCGCCCGGGCCGGAGCACGGGTGGCGACCGTGACCTCCGCGCCCGCGCCGGCGAGCGCCCGGACCGTCTCGGTGCCGATACCGGAGGCTCCGCCCGTGACGATCATGCGGCGGCCGGTCAGGTCGACGCCGTCGAGGATCTCGGCCGCCGTGGTGCGGGCCGTGAACGGGGTGCTCAGTCGGAAGGTCTCTGTCATGACCTCCACGCTAGGGGCGGGACCGCTGGACTGTCCGTACTCTGGAATCCGCCACTCTTTAGCGGGCGTCCAGGGAGGGAGGTCGCGTGGATCCGCTGGACGACGTGCTCGCGCTGCTCGACACGACGAGCCACGTCTCGGCCGCCCTGTCCGCCGGCGGGCGCTGGGCGGTGCGCTTCGACCCGCCGACCGGGGTCAAGTTCAACGCCGTACGGCGCGGACGCTGCCTGCTGCGGGTGGACGCCGCGCCGGAGCCGGTGCCGCTCGACGAGGGCGACTGCTTCCTGCTGACCCGGCCGGTCGGCTACACCCTGGCCAGCGACCCCGACGTGCCGGCCGAACCGGCCGGACCGATCTTCCGGGCGGCGGCCGACGGGCCGGCCCGGGCCGGCTCCGGCGACGAGGTCCTGCTGGTCGGCGGCGCGTTCTCCTTCACCGACCGTTCCCGTGACCTGCTGCTGGACGGCCTTCCACCGGTCATCCACGTGCCCGCGACGACGAAGGAGGCGGAAACCGTCAGGTGGGCGGTCGGGGAGATCGACGCCGAACTCCGCCAGGGTCGCCCCGGCGGACGGCTGGTCGCCGAACACCTCGCGCTGGTCATGCTGATCCGGATCCTGCGCCTGCACCTCGACCGGGGAACCCCGTCCGGCTGGCTGGCCGGTCTGACCGACCCCGTGGTGGCCCCGGCCCTGCGGGCGATGCACGCCCACCCGGAACGGCCGTGGACCGTGGCGGCGGTGGCCCGCTCCGCCACCGTGTCCCGCTCGACCCTGGCCGCCCGGTTCAAGCAGGTGGTCGGGTGCGGCCCGCTGGAATACCTCACCGGGTGGCGGATCGAGCTGGCCGCCGACCGGCTCCGCCGCTCCGAGGACACCGTGGCCACCATCGCCCGCGCCGTCGGGTACGGCTCGGAGAGCGCGCTGAGCGTGGCGTTCAAGCGGGTCACCGGGCTCTCGCCCCGGGCGTACCGGAACCGGACGGCCTGACGCCCGCCGACGATCTCCCGCGCTACCTGGTCTGCTCCAGGGCAGCCCGGGCCGCGTCGACGAAGGAGTCCCGGCGCCTCGCCCGTTCCTCGATCGCGGTACGTCGCCACGGCCCGTGGACGTCAGCCGGCGCAACGCCGTCCGACTCCGCGGCGGCCTCGCCGACCAGCCGCCGCTGTTCACGGGACTCGCCGTTGATGCTCGCGGTGACCAGCTCCGCCTCCCGGGCGACCTCCTCCGGCCCTTCGAGCAGGACGATGTTGTACGCCTCGTCGAGACCCCGCAGCGCCTGGTACGTCTCCCCGTGGCCCGCCCCACTCTCCTGCCGCCAGTTCCGGTCGAGACTGCGGTACGCCTGGTCGCACGCGCCGAGGAACCCGACGTACGCGTCCCGGCGCCGCTGCGCCCTCTCCGTCGCCCGCTGCTCCGCCCGCTCCTCCCGACCCCCGGTGAGATGGCTCGTGACCTGGCGACGGGCGGCCCACGCACCGATCACCCCGGTCATGCCGGCGGCGGCCAGAGTGGACATGGAGGTGATCAGCGCTACGGCGACCGTGTCCTGCACGCCATCCATGATCGCCCATCGGGCGGGCACGGGCAGGCCTCCGGCCCTCGCCGGCGCGGCGGTCAGCCTGATCGGCTAACCCTGTAGGTCTGCTTGTGGCGTCCAACCGTGGCGACGGTCCGCGGGCGGGGGCCAGATCGGGACGAACGCGTCCTCCGGCCAGTCCGGCAGCACCGTGCGACTGAGGGACATGAACACCGGACCGTGCGGGGTGTCGACACGCCAGTTCTCCCACTGGTCCAGATCGTGCGACGCGAACCGGGCCAGCAACCGCACCAGCTCCCGGACCTCCGCGTCGGTCAGCGGCCCGCCCGGATCCACGCTCTCCATGCGGCCACGATCCCAGACCACGCCGACCGGCGTCGATACGGTCGATCCGGCTGCCCTCGCCGCCGGCCCGGCCCGCAACCGGGCAGAAGCCTCCTGCACTGACCATGATCCGACCCGTCGGGAGTACGGAATGAGCCTCGACATCGCGGTCACGGCCGCTGACCCGGCCACCAGCGGCCCTGTTAGCTTCGCTGGCATGACTGAGCAGATCACCGCCGGGCAGTTCCACGAGGCCGACGGTGTCGAGGACTGGCGGTCCCTCTACCACCTGGTCTCGGCCCACTTCCGGACCGGTTCGCTGGCCGACGGCGTTGCGCTCGTCGACGAGATCGGTCAGCTCGCCGGCGAGACCGAGCAGCAATACCTGAGTATCGACCTGCGCCCCACCGGCGTCACCGTGTCCCTGTCCCGGCGCGACATCGGGCTGGCCCGCCGGATCTCGGCCGCCGCCAGGGCACTGGACATCCCCGCCGACCCGACCGCCGTGCAGCTCATCAACGTCACCCTCGACGTACTCGTCAGCGCGAACGTGCTGCCGTTCTGGCGGGCGCTGCTCGGTTACCGCCAGATCGGCGACGACTACCTGGCCGACCCGGCACGCCGCGGCCCAGGCATCGGGGTGCAGAAGATGGACGAGGCGCGTCCACAACGCAACCGCATGCACCTCGATGTCGCCGTCCCGCACGAACAAGCCGAGGCCCGCGTCGCCGCCGCCCTGGCCGCGGGCGGCCACCTCGTCTCCGACGCGCACGCGCCGAAGTGGTGGATCCTCGCCGACGCCGAGGGCAACGAGGCATGCGTCGCCACCTGGGTCGGCCGCGAGTAGCGCCGTCCCGATCACACTTCCAGCCCCGACACCACCGGTCCACAGCCTTGACGAGCCCGCTGTCGACCTTGAGAAACGGCGAAGCCCAGGCCAATGACCTGGGGTTCTGCACCGAGCCGCCTGACGGAATCGAAGCGTCGCCCTACGCATTACGAGATCAAGATGGGCAACCCGACGAGCTGCGCGGATGGGCTCCTAGCAGCGGAAATGCCTCTCGGCACCTCTCATCACTCCCCCACCGTCCATCGGCCTCTTGCGGACCAGATGCGGACTGCACGTCCCTGAGCCGTCGTGATCGAATACGCGGCTATGGGGTTGGATGAGTGCCTGACGGAGTTGCTGGTCCAGCTCGGGGATCACGGCCTGGTCGCCATCGTCAAGATGGACGGCGAGCGCGAACGCGGGCGCTGGACCGTTCTGGTTTCGGGCAAGCCGCTGGGCGGGGAATTCGTGCGGTGGGACGGCGACGACTTGGACACCGGGCTATCCAGGGTGATGGCCAAACTTCAGGAGCGGTTTCCGGGACTGCTCAACTGAGCTACGGCCTGGAGGTCAGAAGAAGATCAGGGATGGCTGGTCGGGTGACTGCGCCCTGGTCAGCCTGTCCGTCATTGTCGGCCACTGTCCGGGTCGGCGGGCGGGCTTGGCTGTACAGATGGCTGTATGGCCGGGTCCTGGGCCATAGGGCAACCAGCGCTAGATGCGCGACGGCCAGACCGCTACCGTCCTCGACGTGAACATGGCGGAATTCTGGCAGTTCCTGGAGCGGTCAGCCGCGGAGACGACCGACCCGGCCCAAAGGCTCGACTGGTTGGCATACCGACTTAGCCACGTCTCTCTTGACCACATCGCGGACTTCCAGCTCCACCTAGAGGCTGCACGTCGCCCGATCGACACCTACGCCATGTGGGGCGCGGCCAACCAGATCATGGACGGCCTCTGTAGCAGCGACGCGTTCTGGTACTTCCAACCATGGCTCATCGGCCAGGGGCAGCGCTGGTGGCATCACGCCGCCCAAAACCCCGACAACCTCGCCGACCTGCCCGCCGTTCGTGCGCTCGCCGGCAGCAGCCCCCGTGAATGGCCCAACGCGGAATGGCCGCACTGGGAAGAACTCGCCTACGTGGCACCCCGCGCCTACGACCACATCACCGGGCGTGAAGACAGCCTCGAAGAAGCGCTGGATGCCCGGGGCCACCGCACGTACTCCGACCCGGAACCAACCGATCAACCCTGGAACAGCGACAGCCTCGCCCAGATCGAACAACGTCTGCCGCGCCTCGCGCGCATGTTCCCCCGCCAGCAATACGTGAAGCCCTGATCGGCGGGTGCTGGGCTGGGCAGAAGCGATAGTGCGGATCTCCTCGTCGGGCAGGCGGCATCTCTGAGGAGGGCCGGGGTTCGGGGCAGCGCCCCGAGGTCTTCAACGTCTGGCAATCCCGAAGCGTGGCCGGCCGGCCCGGCCGATGCCGGCCGGAGGTCGCCAGCAGGCCGGGGCCGGGCCGGCGCGGCCCGCTTTGCGGGCCGCCTTGATCCGATAAAGCGGAATTCCGCAACGCAACGTAGGTACTGCGTGTCCTCCGTCGGCTGACGTGCGACACGCCAGGCGATCTGCGACATGCGCGAGTGGCAGCAGATCTGGATACCCAATCGCGGGCGCTGGCCGTGGCGTCAAGCGACGCAAAACTCGTTGCCCTCGGGGTCCTGCATGACGACGTGACCGAGCACGTCGCCGTACCACTCCTCCCGGATTACCGTCGCGCCGGCGGATACCAACGCGGGGACCTTCTGCTGGATCAGTCGTGCCCGCTCGGCCATGTCCCAGGGGCCTGGACCGGCCACCCGGAGGTCGATATGCATGCGGTTCTTGCTGGACTTGCCCTCGGGCACCTTCAGGAAGCTCATGGCAGGGCCTTGGCCGTCCGGGTCGACGATGGAGGCGTTGTCGGGCTCGTCGAAGCCAGGTTCCTTGACATAGCCGAGGGCGAGCGCCCAGAAGGCAGCTATCCGCTGCGGATCGTCGGCATCGCATCCCAAGGTCCAAAGAGTCGCCATGACGCCAAGGTACGGGGGCCCGCGACTGGCTGTCATCGGCGAGATCCCCTGCTCCCCGGTCTGCCCCACGCGTCCGCCAGGCGATCGAGCGACTAGCTCCGACGGCGTGAGCCGCCCGCACGATGAGCTTGCGAGCATCCTCGCGTAGCCGCCTCCATCCAGAGTTTCTCCATGGCTTTGACGTACGCCGCGGCTTCCTCGTCGCGATGGACGTGTACGCGGGCCTGTTCGGTGACGACCTGGACGCCGTCCCCAACCGGCCAGCAGTCGCGGCGCGGGATGCGGACCATCTGCGGACCGGCACGCCCGGCGGCGGTCTCGTGGACCTTGAGAAACGGCGAAGCCCAGGCCGATGACCTGGGCTTCTGTACCGAGCCGCCTGACGGAATCGAACCGTCGACCTACGCATTACGAGTGCGTCGCTCTAGCCGACTGAGCTAAGGCGGCAACGATCGTCAAGTGTACGGCACGCCCCGCCGGAAGCCGAACGGGATACCCCCGCACCAGAACCGGACATCGGGCACATCTGCCCGAGTACGGGAGAGACTTCCCGTCCGGACCGGACTACCCTGCGGCGGGTGAGCGAGGACCACGAACCACCCCGACCGTCCCCCGCGGCGCACCCGGGCGAGCGGGCCTCCCGCCGGCCGCTGAGCATGGACCCCCGGGAGCTGGGCTTCACCCCGCGCCCACCGGTCCCCTGGCTCGCGCCGCTGCTGCTGATCAGCACCGGCCTGCGGACGCTGCTCGCCATGCTGTTCGGCGCGTACCTGGACAAGCGTGAGCTGCAGAACGCCTTCGGCGACGACACGTTCCGGCAGGTCGGGCCGGACGGCGGGCTCTGGCTCGACTACGTGGCCGACCTGGGGGACGGCTTCGACGCCACCTACTCGATCGCGTACCTGGTGGCGCAGCCGGAGCTGACGGTGGACGGGCACCGGCTGCCCCGCGCGCAGACGCTGGTGATGGGCGGCGACCAGGTCTACCCGTCGGCGGGCTACGAGGCGTACGAGGACCGGTGCAAGGGTCCCTACCAGGCGGCGTTGCCGGTCGCCCCGCCGGAGCGGCCGACGCTCTTCGCGGTGCCGGGCAACCACGACTGGTACGACGGACTCACCGCGTTCCTACGGCTGTTCGTGCGCTCCCGGGACCGGCACTTCGCCGGCTGGGGCACCGGCCAGTCCCGCTCGTACTTCGCCGTGGAACTGCCGGCGGACTGGTGGCTGCTCGGCCTGGACGACCAGTCCGGGTCGTACCTGGACGATCCGCAGCTCACCTACTTCGACCAGGTCGCCCGCAAGCTCACCCCGCGGTCCAAGGTGATCCTGGCGGTGCCGGCGCCGACGTGGGTCAAGGCCGTCGACCACCCCAACGCGTACGACTCGATCGACTACTTCATCCGGACCATCGTCGCGCCCACCGGGGCGCAGGTACGGGTGCTGGTCTCCGGCGACCTGCACCACTACGCCCGCTACGCCGGCCCGGAGCGGCAGCTCATCACCTGCGGTGGCGGCGGCGCCTACCTCTACCCCACCCACCACCTGCCGGAGCGGTTGGAGGTGCCGCCGCGCGACACGCTCACCCGGCGCGCCAGCCGCACCCGCGAGTACGACCTGGCCGCCCGCTACCCGGACCGGGCCCGTTCCCGGCGGTACGGCTGGGGCATCTTCGGCCGGTTGCCGTTCCGGAACCCGGGCTTCACCACGCTGCTCGGCACGGTGCACACGCTGCTCATGCTGGCGATGGCCGGGGTGGCCGCGCAGCGGGCCGACTCCACCGCGCAGCGGCTGTTCAGCGTGCCGTTGGTGGCGATGCTGGTGGTGACCTTGCTGGGTGCGGCGTTCTTCGCCAAGCCGCCCAGCGCGGGCGGGAAACGGCACGCCCGGCACTGGATCCTCGGCGTGACACACGGGGTGGCGCAGGTGGCGCTGGCGGCCGGTGGCACCTGGGTCTGGCTGCACCTGCCGTTCTACGACTGGCCGTGGCCGTGGCCGGCGGTCGCCGCGGTCGTCCTCTACGGTCCGGCAAGTGGGCTGGTCGCCAGCCAGGTCGTGGCGCTCTACCTGCTGGTGGCGGGCGCGTTCGGGGTCAACCTGAACGAGTTGTTCGCCGCCCAGGGCATCGAGGACTCGAAGGCGTTCCTCCGGTTCCGGATCGACCCGGACGGCAGCTTGACCATCTACCCGATCGCGCTGGACCGGGTGGCCCACGCCTGGCAGCTCAACCCGGACGACTCCCCCACCGCCCCCTGGCTGACCCCGAAGACCCCCCTGACCCCTCGCCTGGCCGAACCCCCCGTCACCCTCCGCTGACCAAGCGCGTTGATCATGAGGTTGGCGGCACGGAAAGCGATCAACTTTGCCGCCAACTTCATGGTCAACACCTAGGAGGAGGGGGTGTTGTAGTGCTGGTCGTGGGCCTGGCGGGGGGCGCAGACGGAGGCGCGGCTGCACTGGCAGCGGGAGCCGTCGGCGTCCAGCCGGACCGTCACCGCGTCCCGCGGGACGCTGTGGCCGACCACCTTGCCCTCACCCTCGGGGGTGGAGACGCGGCTGCCGACCGCCGGGGCGGACTCCTGGAACCGCTGGTAGAGCGGGTGCTCGTACTTCAGGCAGCACATCAGCCGCCCGCACGCGCCGGAGATCCGCAACGGGTTGAGCGGCAGGTCCTGGTCCTTCGCCATCCGGATCGTCACCGGCTCGAAGTCGGTGAGGAAGGTGGCGCAGCACAGGTCGCGCCCGCAGGAGCCGATGCCGCCCTGCACCCGCGCGGAGTCGCGGGCGGAGAGCTGCCGCAGCTCGACCCGGCAGTGCAGCGTCGCGCCCAGGTCGCGCACCAGCGAGCGGAAGTCCACCCGGTGCGGCGCGGTGAAGTAGATCGTGGTGCGGTCGCTGCCGTTCTCCGGCGTGGCGAGCACGTGGTCGACGGCGACCACCTTCATCGGCAGGCCGTGCTCGCGGATCAGCCGCTTGGCGGCCACCTTGGCCTCGGCCTTGCGCCGGCGCAGCAGCTCGTCGCGGCGCATGTCGTCGTCGCCGGCCAGCCCGGCCAGCTTGGGGAAACCCTCGGTGTCCTCGGTGACCCACTGCGCGGCCCAGACGCACTCGGCCACCTCGGGCCCCTCGTCGGTGGGCACCAGCACCCGGTCGCCCACCTGTGGGCGCAGCTCGCCCGGGTCCAGGTAGTAGAGGCGCCCGTACCGGTTGAAGCTGACCGCGCAGAGCATGCCCATGCGCCCCACCCTACGCGGAGGTACGCCGACCGGTCGCCGTCCGGTCACCCGGCGCAGCGATCCATCCCGATCGACCCGACCGAAACGCCTCCCGCGCCTCGCCCGGACGGCTGAATCCTGGGCCGGGTGCGGGACAAACCCCGGCCGACCGCGTTGAGTGAAGGCATACCTGCGGGGGGTGCAGGGGAAGGCCACGGCGTCGCCGCCGGTGCCCGGCCACGGCCGGATCGGCGCGCGACGCCGTGGACCGTCAGTAGCCGATCCGGGTGGTGCCGCCGTAGCGCGGCGCGGTGGCGGCCCGGTCCCGCCACGTCGTCTCGGCCAGGCTCGGCCCCCACTGGCGCAGCAGCGTCTCGGCGCCGTCGTAGGCCACACCGAGCACCGAGAGCACACGGGTGGCGATCTCCGCCGCCGCCGACGCCCCGACCCGGCCCGCCTCGCCGCCCGGCCGACCGGCCGCGTGCACGGTGACCGCCTCGGCCGAACCCAGCACCTCGGCGAGCACCCGGGCCAGGGCGGCCCGGCTGCTCTCCACCCAGCCGGCCAGCGCGTCGGCGTAGCCCGCGGTGGACTCCAGCCGCCCGACCAGGCTCTCCGGCCCCTCGTCGAGGTGCCGCAGCAGTGCGCCACGGGCCTCGTCGTAGGCCGCGGCGGCCGACCCGGACCAGGCGACCTGGTCGGTGAGCAGGGCGCAGGTGTCGTCGTAGCCCCGGACGAGCCGGCGCACGGCGTGGCCGGCGCCGGTCAGCGGCGCGGGGTGCAGGTCGAGGAACTCGCGCACGGCCGCACCGGGGAGGACCTGCATCCGGCGCAGCAACGGCCAGAGCCGGTGCCCCTCGGGCGCGCCGGCGGCGAGCAGCGCGTCGACCCGGGCGAGCAGGTCGAGGCCCGGCTCTGCCAGGCGGTCGACTGCGTCCATCAGGCCTCCCGGGCCAGCCGGCGGGCCACCGCGTCGTCGGCCGCCGCGTAACGGTCGGCGGCACTGCGCAGGGCGGCCGCGGCGGCGGCCAGCCGGTTGGCGGCGGCCTGGGCCTCGCGCGCCCGGTCGGCGGTGGCGGCGGTCCACTGCCGGTGCAGCGCGCGCCCCACCTCACCGGGCCGGCCGGCGGCGTGGGCGCCGAACGCGGGGTGTGGCGGGTCGGTGGCGGTCACCGTGCGGGCCAGCGTGGCGAGGGTCGCGCCGGCCTCGTCGAGGCGGGCGGCGAGCGCGCGAAGCGTCTCCATGTCAGGCTCCCGCCAGCGGCCGGTAGGCCGCGAAGGTCTCGTTGTGCAGCTTCTCCCGGGCCCACTGCGCCGCGTCGGCGGCGGCGGTCACCGCGGCCTGCACCGAGCCGGCCACGTCGCGCGGGCTGCGCTGGTGCAGCGGCCCGAGGAAGCGCACGTCGGTGATCCGCCCCCCAGCGGTCACCACCACCTCGACGAGCCCGTCGGGTGAGCGGACGGTGACCTCGACCGTGGCCACCGCCTGGTCGAACTCGGCCTGCAGGGTCTCGATGCGGCGGTAGCGCCGCACCGCCTCCTCGACCCAGGCCTCGTCGATCTCCCCCCGCGGCATCGGCGGACTCCTCCCGGCCGGTCGGCGGCGCCGGCCCCCGGCGTCGCCCTTACTGAGCGTGCCGCCTTCGTCACCACGGCATCACCGGACCGTACCGCACGTCAATCGCGCCTGTCGATGCCCTGTGGACAGGCCCGGGGTGGGGTGGGGTCAGCCCCGCCAGAGGGACAGCATCATCGCCTCCACCGCGATCCGCGGCTTGACGTTCGCCTCGATCGCCGCCCGGCACTCGAGCACCGCCTCCAGGCGGCGCAGCGCGCCCTCGGCCTCCCACTTCTGCGCACCGGCCCCGGCCAGCGCCGCGGTGTCGGTGTGCACCGGGGCGACCGGCGCCCGCAGCGCCATGGTGAGCGCGTCCCGGTAGAACCCGGCGAGGTCGACGAGCGCCCGGTCCAGCGCGTCCCGCTGGGCCCGGGTGGCCCGCGACTTCTGCCGCTTCTCCAGGTCCTTGAGCTGGCCGGCGGCCCCCCGCATGGCGCCGGCGGCGCCCCGGCCGGTGCCGCCCGCGCCGAGCGCGGTCTGCAACGCCGCCCGCTCTGCCTCGTCGGCCTCCGCGACCGAGGCGGCGGCCTCCGCCTCGGCGGCCTCGATCAGCGCCGAGGCCGCGTCGAACGCGGCGCCCACGCCGGTGAGCCGGCGCGGCACCGCGAGCACGGCGTCCCGCCGCTGCCGCGCCTCCGGGTCACGGGCCAACCGCCGGGCCCGGCCCACGTGCCCCTGCGCCGCCGCCGCGGCCCACTCCGCGACGTCCGGCGCGATGCCGTCCCGGCGGACCAGCACCTCGGCCACCGCGCCGGCGTGCGGCTGGCGCAGCGGCACGACCCGGCACCGGGAGCGGATGGTCACGGAGACGTCGTCCGGGTGGGTCGAGGGGGCGCAGAGCAGGAAGACGGTACGCGGTGGCGGCTCCTCGACCGCCTTGAGCAGCGCGTTGCCGGCGGCCTCGGTCAGCCGGTCGGCGTCCTCGATGATGACGACCTGCCACCGGCCGCCGGACGGCGTGCTCGCCGCCCGCAGCACCAGCGCGCGCATCTCGCCGACGCCGATGGAGAGCCCCTCGGGCACCACCAGCCGGACGTCGGCGTGCGTGCCGGCCAACGTGGTGTGGCAGCCCGGGCAGCGACCGCATCCGGTGCCGTGGACGCACTGGAGGGCGGCGGCGAAGGCGCGGGCGGCCACCGACCGGCCGGACCCGGGCGGCCCGGTGAAGATCCAGGCGTGGGTCATCCCGGCGCCCGGGTCGGCGGCGGGGGGAGCCACCGGGCCGTCCGCGCCGGGCTCGTCGAACTCCTCGGCGAGCGCGTCGAGGTCGTCGTGCCCCTCGGGGTCCCCGGCGCCGGCCGGTGCGCCCGCGTGGGCCGCGACGGGCGCGGCGGCACGCAGCAGCGCGGCGGCCGAGGCGGCGGCCCGCCGGAGCGTCGCCACCGCCTCGTCCTGCCCGACCAGGTCGCCGAAGACGTCCGTCATCGGCGGGTCTGCTCCATCGTCACCAGCTCCGCGTCGGATAACTCGGGCTGGACCGAGGTGTCCGGGCCCTGCGCCGGGCGCGGGTGCACGATCGCGGCCGGATCGACCAGGAACTCGTCCACCCGCCGGGCGACCGCGTCGGCGATCTCCTCGACCGGCCGGGAGGCGTCCAGCACCAGGTAGCGCTTCGGGTCGCCGGCGGCCAGGTCGAGGAAGGCGTAGCGGACGCGCTCGTGGAACGCCAGCGACTCGGCCTCCAGCCGGTCGGCGCCCTCGTTGCGGGACTCCACCCGGCCCAGACCGGTGCGCGGGTCGACGTCGAGCAGGACCACCAGGTCGGGCTTGAGGCCGCCGGTGGCCCAGGAGGAGAGCCAGGAGACCTCGTCGACCGGCAGCGTCCGGCCGGCGCCCTGGTAGGCCAGGGACGAGTCGACGTAGCGGTCGCTGACCACCACCGCGCCGCGGACCAGCGCCGGGCGGACCACGGTGGCCACGTGGTGGGCGCGGTCGGCGGCGTAGAGCAGCGCCTCGGCGCGCGGCGACGGCGCGTCGTCGTGGGTGGTGCCCAGCACCAGCGAACGGATCCGTTCGCCGACCCCGGTGGCGCCCGGCTCGCGGGTGACCACCACGTCCCGGCCCTGGCCGCGCAGCCGCTCGGCGAGCGCCGCGAGCTGGGTCGACTTGCCGGCACCCTCGCCACCCTCGAAGACCACGAACAGGCCGCTGGAGACGAACGGCTCGGCCGGCATCAGCGGGCGGCCCCGGATCGAGCCCCAGAGGTCGGCGAGGACCGGTACGCCCTTCTTGTCGTCCATCTGCCCGAACGCGCTGATCCCGGCGAAGATGCCGGCCGCGCCGGCGGCGAGCAGCAGCAGCCGGGTCGACGAGATGGAGATGCCCAGGTCGGCGATGGTGAGCTGGCGGGAGCCGCCGACGCCGACCAGGAGGCTGCTCAGCGCGATGGCCAGGATCAGCACCAGCCGGGTGCCGATCTGCACCACCGCGAAGACCCGGCCGCGCACCTCGTCGGCGACCTCGCCGCCGAGCAGCGTCGTGCCGGCCAGGAACGCCATGCCGGCGCCGGCGCCGACCAGGATCGCGCCGACGATCGCCATGGACAGGTGGATGGCGAACGCGAGCACCAGCACGGACGCGCTGGCCAGCACGATGCTCATGCCGAACCAGCGGCGGCGGGACATGTCCCGCACGATCATCGGGCCGAGCCCGATGCCGAGCGCCAGACCGACGAAGATCGCGCCGAAGAGCAGCGAGAACGCGGCGTCGCCGGCGCCGAGCGAGTTGGCGAAGAACTTGGCCGTGCCGACCACGATGCCGCCGCCGGCGAAGGCGCCGAAGATGCCGAGCACCAGGCCCCGCACCAGCGGCGTCTGGCCGATGAACTTCCAGCCCTCGGCGAACTGGCGGAACATGCTCTGCTCGGCGCGCTCCCCCTCGCCGCGCTGGGCCTCGCTGATCTCCTTGATCCCGAACGCCACCACGAGCGCGGTGGCCAGCCGGGAGAAGGCGTTGAACCAGAGCGCGAGCTGGGCCGGCTCGGCCCAGTCGGGCAGGTCACCACCGACCGCCCCGCGTACGCCCCGGTCGAGCACGGCCAGCGCGACGGCGGCGGCCACCGGGGTCAGCCCGTACGTGGTGATCAGCGTGAGCTGGTTGGCCGCCTCCAGCCGGGTACGCGGGATCAGGTTGGGGACCGCCGCCTCCTTGGCCGGGATCCACATCAGGGTGATCGACTCGATCAGGAAGGTGGCGATCAGCGCCCAGCCGACCACCAGGCCGCCGGCCGCGCCGGTGAGCGCGTAGAGCGGGATCGAGGCGAAGAGCACGAAGCGCAGCAGATCGCAGATGACCATCGTCCACCGCCGGTCGAACCGGTCGGCGAAGACGCCCGCCACCGGGCCGAGCACCAGCGCCGGCAGCAGCCGGATGGCGGTCACGCCGCCGAAGGCCGCGCCCTGGGCGGTGCTGCCGGACACCTGCGAGGCGGCGAAGAGCGCGGTGGCGAGCAGGCCGAGCCAGTCGCCGAAGGAGGCCGCGCTGAGCACGATCCACAGCCGGCGGAACGGCCGGATGCGCAGCACCGAGCGGATGGCGGCGATCCCGGAGCGGTCGGCCTGTGTGCCGGGCGACGACACGCCGGGCGACTCGCCGTTCTTCTGGCTTTCGATGGCCGTACCTCCACGTGCCGGCCCAGATGTGGGCATCCCCGGTGGAACACTCTAGTCGCGCAGAGGGCGTCGCCCCCCGCGACATTCACCTGCTCGCCGAGCCTAGGCCGCCGGGACCACCGCCCGCAGCCCGGACAGACGCGAGGGTATTTCGCATTGCCGTCCAGACAGTTAGCGTGCAGACGTGGCCATCGACCGTGCCGAACTTCGCGATCGTCTCGACCGGGCGACCGCCCACCTCGACCCGCCGTACGCGGTGGTCGATCTCTCCGCGTTCGATGCCAACGCCGACGCGCTGGTCGGCCGGGCCGGCGGCAAGCCGCTGCGGGTGGCAAGCAAGTCCGTGCGGGTCCGCGAGCTGCTGACCCGGGCGCTCGCACGCCCCGGCTGGCACGGTGTGATGGCCTTCACCCTGCCCGAGGCGGTCTGGCTCGCCCGGACCGGCGTCAGCGACGACGTGCTGGTGGCGTACCCGACCGCCCACCGGGCGGCGCTCGCGGAGCTGGCCGCCGACCCGGCCCTCGCCGACGCGGTGACGCTGATGGTCGACGACGCCGGGCAGCTCGACCTGATCGACCGGGTCTGCCCGCCCGGGCGCCGCCCCGCCCTGCGGATCTGCCTCGACCTCGACGCCTCCTGGCGACCGCTGCGGGGTCGGGTCCACGTCGGCGTGCGCCGCTCCCCGGTGCACAGCGCCGGGGCGGCCGGCACGCTCGCCGCCGCCGTCGCCGGCCGGCCGGGCTTCCGGCTGGTCGGCCTGATGTCGTACGAGGCGCAGATCGCCGGCCTCGGCGACGCCCCGCCCGGGAAGGCGGTGCTCGGCTCGGCGATCCGGGTCGCCCAGCGCGGGTCGTACCGGGAACTGCTGGCCCGCCGGTCGGCGGCGGTCGCCGCGGTCCGCGAGCACGCCGACCTGGAGTTCGTCAACGGCGGCGGCACCGGCAGCGTGGCCGCCACCAGCGCGGACCCGGCGGTCACCGAGGTCACCGCCGGCTCGGGCCTGTACGGGCCGACGCTGTTCGACGCGTACCGTGCCTGGCGGCCGACCCCCGCGGCGTTCTTCGCCTGCGCGGTGGTCCGCCGGCCGACGCCGGGGATCGCCACCGTGCTCGGCGGCGGTTGGATCGCCTCCGGCCCGGCGGCGGACAGCCGGCTGCCCCGGCCCTGGCTGCCGGCCGGGTTGACGCTGCTCGGCGCCGAGGGTGCGGGCGAGGTGCAGACCCCGCTGGCCGGGGACGCCGCGAGCGACCTGCGGGTCGGCGACCGGGTGTGGTTCCGGCACGCGAAGGCCGGCGAGGTGTGCGAGCACGTCAACGAGGTGCACCTGGTCGAGGGCGACGCGGTGGTCGCGACCGTGCCCACCTACCGGGGTGAGGGGCGGGCCTTCCTCTGACCGGGCCGGGACGTGACGACGGCGGGGCCCGGCGCACTCGCAGAACCCGCCGCTCGGCGTGCCGCTCAACCCTGGTGGACGACCCCCGTCGGAGCGTCGACCTGCCGGTGCAGGTATTCCCGGATGAGCGCCTTCGCCTCGACCAGCACCCGCTCGTCGCCGTCGGTGCGCCGGCGGAACGCCAGCTTGATCAGGGCGTCCGCGGCCTCCACCGCGACCTCCAGGTGGAACCGCAGGTCGGGCACGCCGGCCAGACCGAACCGTTCGGTGAGCACGCGGGCGAGCTGCTCCGCGATGACGCCGTTGTTGTCCCGCTGGTCGTCCAGCAGGTGCAGGTCGACCACGTCGCCGAAGTGCAGGGTACGGAAACCGGGGACGGTGCGGTGCATCGAGATGTACTCGTCGATCGCCGCGTCGACGCCGTCCCACCAGTGGGTCAGGTCGTCGGAGGCGAACCGCTCGTCGAGCCGCTGGAGGTAGGACTCCATGGTGCGCAGCGTCAACGCCTGCACGATCGCCCGCTTGTCCGGAAAGAACTGGTAGACCGACCCGATCGCCACCTCGGCACGCTCGGCGAGCAGGGTCGTGGTCAGCCCCTCGTACCCCACCTCGTCGACGAGCTCGGCGCAGGCGTCCAGCATCCGCTGGACCCGCGCGACACTTCGACCCTGCACCGGTACCCGACGCAGCGGCCCGGTCGTGGCGGCTGGTGTGGACACTCGGCGCCACCCCCCTTCGACGGATGAACATATCTGCACGTCACGAGTCTGTGACTACCGGTACAACGAGCCGGGCTCGATTGCGGTATTTACCAGGCACAACGTTCCTGATATGAATTCAGTTCATATTCATGTCGAGGAGTGGCCGTCATGACCGGTACCCCCGTCGCCTGGTCCAACTGGGCCGGCAACCAGCACAGCACGGCGCTCCTCACCACGCGTCCGCGGACGGTCGACGACGTCGCCGAGGCGGTCCGCCAGGCCGGCGCCGCCGGCCGGACGGTCCGGGCGATCGGCAGCGGCCACTCCTTCACCGCCACCGCCGTGGCCGACGGTCACCGGCTCGACCTCGCCGACCTGGAGACCGACGTCACCGTCGACGTGGCGCGCCGCCTGGTCACCGTACCGGCCGGGATGACGCTGCACACCCTCAACGACCTGCTCGCCGGGCACGGGCTGGCCATGCCCAACCTCGGCGACATCGACGCCCAGACCATCGCCGGCGCGCTCTCCACCGGCACCCACGGCACCGGCGGCAGGCTCGGTTGCCTCTCCACCTTCGTGACCGCGCTGACGCTGGTCACCGGCACCGGTGAGGTGCTGCGCTGCTCGGCCGACGAGCACCGCGACGTGTTCGACGCCGCCCGGGTCGGGCTCGGCGCGGTCGGCGTGCTGGTCGAGGTCACGCTGCGCTGCGTGGACGCCTTCGTGCTGCGCGCGCACGAGCGGCCGGCCCCGCTCGCCGAGGTGCTCGCCGACCTCCCGGGCCTGCACGAGCGGCACGACCACGCCGAGTTCTACTGGTTCCCCTACACCGACCGGGTGCAGGTCAAGGCCAACGACCGGGTACCCGCCGACGACCGGCCGCTGCCCCGCTGGCGCGGCTGGCTGGACGACGAGTTCCTGTCCAACACCGTCTTCGCCGGCGCCTGCCGGCTCGGCCGCGCCGTGCCCGCTCTCGCGCCCCGGATCAGCGCCGTCTCCGCCCGCGCGCTCACCGAACGCATCTACACCGGCCGCTCCGACCACGTCTTCTGCACCCCGCGCCGGGTCCGCTTCGTGGAGATGGAGTACGGGCTGCCCCGCGACGCGCTGCCCACCGCGCTGACCGAGCTGCGCCGGATCGTGGACCGGATGCCGTTCAAGGTGCTGTTCCCGGTCGAGGTGCGGTTCACCGCCGCCGACGACATCTGGCTGTCCCACTCCTACGGCCGGGACTCCGCGTACATCGCCGTGCACCAGTACGTGGGGATGCCGTACGAGCCGTACTTCCGCGCGTTCGAGCAGGTGGCGACCGAGCTGGGTGGGCGACCGCACTGGGGCAAGCTGCACTGGCGGAACGCGGAGTCCCTGGCCACCGCCTACCCGAAGTTCGCCGCGTTCCAGTCCCTCCGCACCCGCCTGGACCCCCACAACCTCTTCACGAACCCCTACCTGCGCCAGGTCCTCGGCTCCTGACCAGATCTTGGAAGCGGAGGGCCCTCCAGGGGGCGTTCATCTTCCAAGATCTGCTCCGGTCGTCATCCCGGCCACCCGGCGGCCCTCAGTGCGGCGCGGAGTTGGGCGACAACTGCTGTCGGATCGGCGCGCAGGGCCCACGAGGGGAAGCGGAGCACGCGGTCGCCCTCGACCCACAGATCGTTCTGCCGCCGCATGTCCGCCCAGGCGTGCGCCGGATCCAGATGCTGCCCGCCGTCCACCTCGACGTGCACCCGCCACTGCTCGAAGTATGCGTCGAGGTAGCGCCGGCGGCCGGAGGAGTCGCGACGGATCACCTGGCGCGTCGGTTCGGGCAGGCCGGCATCGCGTACGAGACCGAGCAGGTCCAGTTCGCCGAGGGAGTGTGCACCGCCGGCCGCATCGGTGGCGGTGGACAGGATCAGACGCCGGCGACGGATCCTGGGCATCCGCTCCACCACCTCGTGCAGGTCGTCACCACCCACCAGCCGCTGCTGAAAGGCGGCCGCGACGATCGTGCGGGCCTGCGTGTCGGTCGACGCCCACTGCGCCGCGTCGACCACCGATCGGGCCGCCGCCGTTCGGGGCGGCGCCGCGACCGGCACCACATCGGTGTCGGGCAGATGGGTCGCCCGGTGCGCCAGGACACCGGTCGGCAGCGGGGATCGACGGGTCGTGGCGGGCAGGAGCAGGTGGACCACCTGGTCCGGGAACCCACGCAGGCCGCCCGCCTGAGCAGCCGTCATGCCGCCCAGGAGCGCTGCGGGGCCGGCCGCCAGCACCGCGATCCACCGGAGCTGGGCGGGACCGACCGGACCGTTGTGCGCGACGAGAATCGCGCGATGCGCCTGCCGCCACCGGCCGGTCGTCACCCGGTGACGGATCGCCCTACGGGTGAAGTGCGCCCGTGCCTGCTGGAGGCTGAGCACGTCCTCCTGCCGGAAGAGCAGCCAGGTCAATTCGTCCGCGTCATCCGACGGCAGCGCCCGCCGCATCCCCGCCCAGGAGTTCCCCACCTACCCACGGTGCCCCCCGACGCCACTCCCTCGCCGCCCCTGTGGACAGTCACGAGATCTTGGAAGCAAAGGGCCCCCATAGAGGCCGTTTCCTTCCAAGATCTCGGGGACGGGTCATTCCTTCGGGGTGGAGGTCGCCTTCTTGGGGGCGGCCTTTTTCGCTGGGGTTTTCTTGGCGGCTGTGGTCTTCTTGGCCGCTGTGGTCTTCTTGGCGGGGGCGGCCTTCTTCGCCGCCTTCTTCTTCGGGGCCGGACCCTTCGCCCGCTTCTCGGCGAGCATCTCCGACGCCTGCTCCAGCGTCAGCTCCTCCGGCGTCTGCCCGCGCCGCAACGACGCGTTGAACTCGCCGTCGGTCACGTACGGCCCGAAGCGCCCGTCCTTGATCACCAGCGGCTTCTCGGTCAGCGGGTCGGCACCCATCTCCCGCAGCGGCGGCGCGGCGGCGCGACGACCACGCGTCTTCGGGGCGGCGAGCAGGGCCAGCGCCTCGTCGAGGGTGACCGTGAACATCTTGTCCTCGGACTCCAGCGAACGGAACTCCTCGCCCCGCTTCACGTACGGGCCGTAGCGACCGTTGTTGGCGAAGACCTCCACGCCGTCCGGGGCCACGCCGACCAGCCGGGGCAGGCTGAGCAGCTGCAACGCCTGGTCGAGGGTGAGGCTGTCCGGCGACTGCGAGCGCAGCAGCGACGACTTGCGCTCGCCGCTGGCCACGTACGGGCCGAACCGGCCGGACTTGAGCAGGATCGGCTCGCCGGTCGACGGGTCGTCGCCGAGCTTGCGCTCGCCGCCGCCGCCGAGGAACAGCTCGTGCACCTTCTCCGGGGTCAGCTCGTCGGGCGCCAGGCCCTCCGGGATCGGCGCCCGGTCACCCTGCGAGCCGCCCTCCTCGCCCTCGCCCGAGGGTGCCGGCGTCGAAACCTGCTGTTCGCCGGGGAGCGCGCGCTGGAGGTACGGCCCGTACCGACCGACCCGGACGACGACCTCGCGGCCCTCGTCGTCGGTGAACAGCGGGATGGAGTTGACGCTGCGCGCGTCGATCTCGCTGAGGTTCTCGGTGACCAGCTTCTTCAGCCCGCCGGCGTGCGCGATGGCCTGGTCGCCGGTGCCGTTGGCGCTGCCGAAGTAGAAGGAGGTGAGGAAGTCGACGGCGGCGTGGTCGCCGCCGGCGATCTCGTCCAGCTCGTTCTCCATGCTGGCGGTGAAGTCGTAGTCGATCAGACGCGGGTAGTGCCGCTCCATCAGCCCGATCACCGCGAACGCCAGGAACGACGGGATCATGGCCTGACCGCGCTTGACCACGTATCCGCGGTCCTGGATGGTCTGCATGATCGACGCGTACGTGGACGGGCGGCCGATGCCCAGCTCCTCCAGCGCCTTCACCAGCGACGCCTCGGTGTAACGCGAGGGCGGCTGGGTGTGGTGGCCCTGCGCGGCCAGCTCGTCGGCGGTCAGCGGCTGGTCCTTGACCAGCGTGGGCAGCCGCCGCTCGGCGTCCTCCGCCTCGGCGTTCTCGTCGTCGCTCGACTCGACGTACGCGCGCAGGAAGCCCGGGTCGGTGATGGTCTTGCCGGTGGCGCCGAAGTCGGCCTCCTCCTGGGCGGAGGAGACGGCCCGGATCCGCACCGAGACGCTGGAGCCGACCGCGTCGGTCATCTGCGAGGCGATGGTGCGCCGCCAGATCAGCTCGTAGAGCTTGAACTCCTCGGCGGACAGCTCCTTGGCCACGTCGCCCGGGGTGCGGAAGTTGTCCCCCGCCGGGCGGATCGCCTCGTGCGCCTCCTGGGCGTTCTTCACCTTGCCGGTGTACCGGCGCGGCTCCGGCGGCACGCTGCGCTCGCCGTACAGCTCGACGATCTGCCGGCGGGCCGCCGTGATGGCGGTCTCCGACAGGTTCACCGAGTCGGTACGCATGTAGGTGATGTAGCCGTTCTCGTACAGCCGCTGCGCGGTGCGCATCGTCTGCTGCGACGAGAACCGCAGCTTGCGGGCCGCCTCCTGCTGGAGCGTGGAGGTGATGAACGGCGCGTACGGGCGGCGACGGTAGGGCTTCTCCTCGACCCGGGTGACCGTGAACGGCCGGTCCGCGAGGCGGGCGGCCAGCCCCCGGGCCCCGCTCTCGTCGAGGTGCACGACGCCCGCGCCGGCGCGGACGCGGCCCGTGGTCGGCTCGAAGTCCTTGCCGGTGGCGATCCGGTCGCCGTTCAGCGCGACCAGGGTGGCGTTGAAGGTACGCGGCCCCTCGCCCGGCTTCGCCACCGCCAGGGTGGCCAGGATGTCCCAGTATTCGGCGGTGCGGAACGCCATCCGCTGGCGCTCCCGTTCGACCACGATCCGGGTCGCCACGGACTGCACCCGGCCCGCCGAGAGCTTCGGCATGACCTTCTTCCACAACACGGGGGAGACCTCGTAGCCGTAGAGCCGGTCCAGGATCCGCCGCGCCTCCTGGGCGTCCACCAGGTCGCGGTCGATCTCCCGGGGGTTCGCCACCGCGGCCTGGATCGCCGGCTTGGTGATCTCGTGGAAGACCATCCGCTTGACCGGCACCTTGGGCTTGAGGGTCTCCACCAGGTGCCAGGCGATCGCCTCGCCCTCGCGGTCCTCATCCGTGGCCAGGAAGATCTCGTCGACCTCCTTGGCCAGCTTCACCAGCTTGCTGATCTGCTGCTTGCGGTCGGCGGAGACCACGTAGAGCGCGTGGAAGCCGTTGTCGACGTCGACGCCGAGCCGGGCCCAGGGCTCACCCTTGTACTTGGCCGGCACGTCGGCGGCGTTGCGGGGCAGGTCCCGGACGTGGCCGAAGCTGGCCTCCACGACGTACCCCGGGCCGAGGTAGCCCGAGATCGTCTTGGCCTTCGCCGGTGACTCGACGATGACCAGACGGGTGGTTCCAGCGTTGCTCGGCACGTCTCTCCCCGACCTCACTCCTACGCCATGCCCGCTTCGGGCCGTGTTTCGCCCCTCCGGACCGCCGGCGGTCCGGATGTCCAACGTAACGCGCCGTCCGCGTCCCGGGTTTCGTGGGCGGCAAACGGGCCGCCTCCCCCGGCGCCCCGGCCGCACCCTGCCGGACGGCGCCACCGTACACCGTGGGTAGGGCGCCGGGCGGGTCACTGTGACGATCGCGCACCCCCGGCGGAGGGGGCACCGGTCGTTTTCCGGCCCAAACCACCGCCGGGCGTGTCCGGGATCGGACAGCCGGTGGGGTTGCGCCGGTGGATCAGGCGTGCGGGCCCGGCCACTCGGCCGCCGGCGCGGCCGGCGGACGCTCCCCGACCAGCTCCGCGAGCCGGTTCACCCGCCGTCCCCCGATCCGGTACGCGGGCCCGCCCTCGCCCGGTTCGACGAACGCGGCCGGCAGCCCGACCGCCGCCAGCGCCGCCCGCACCGGCGGCCAGCAGGGCTCGTCGTCCGGGCCGAGCCGGAGCCGGAACCCGGCCGGTTCGGCCGTCCCGGCCGCCGCCGCCCAGAGCCGCAGCCGCCGCCCGTCCAGGTGGAACCGGGCCGGCGGCCGCTTCGCCGCACCGCGCAGCCAGGCCCGCGCGAGCGGCGCCAGCGTGGTCGAGTACGCGGTGCGCACCCGGTGCCGGCCGTCCCCGGTCGGCTCCCAGCTCGCCGGCACGCCCCGCGCGCCCAGCTCGGCCACCAGCACGTGCACCCGCCAGGCGGCGTCCACCACCACGGAGATCCGGGCGGTGCCGCCCATCCGCACCACCTCGCCCGGCCCGGCGAGCAGGCCGGCGAGATCCGCCAGCGCGGGGTCGGCCGCCTCGGTGGAGAAGAGCGAGGGCTGGCGGGCCGGGTTCGGGGTGGGAGGGGTCAGCGACACTCCGGGACCTCGTCGAAGGCCTCTTTCAGTTCGGGCGAGTTGAGCTTGCTGGTGTCCAGCGCGCTCGCGTCGTACTCCTTGTTCAGCGTGTCCACGGCGGCGCGCACGCCGTCGTAGAACGGACCGGCCTGGGCGGTGTCGAGCCCGTCGATGGTGTCCCGGGCCCGCCCGTACGCGTCCCGCATCTTGCTCAGCGAGCCGCGGAACCCGGCCGACACCTCGTCGCCGTGCTCGACCTCCGGCACGCCCGCCTCCTCGACCTTGCGCCGGGCCGTCTCGCTGGCCTGTTCGGCGCCGGCGAACAGCCGGACCAGGTTCTCCCTGGCCTGCGCCGGCGTGGTCTGCGCGGTCATCTGCTGCTGGGTGCTGCTGGTGAGCTTGGAGATCTCCGCCCGCCAGGGGGTGAGCGCCTGGCAGACCGACGCCGCCCAGGCACGCGGGCTGGGACCACCGCACCCGGCGACGACGAGGACCAGCGTGGCCAGGACCACCGTGAGCTTTCCGGCGGTTGCCGCCCGGCGCGTACGCATGCGTTGCAGCGTACGACCTCCGGGAGGAACCGCCACCGGTCAGGTTTCGTGCACGGGACCACCGGACGACGAGGTTCCCGGCCGGCCGGGGCCGACCGGGAACCGTCGCGTCACTCAAGCGTTGACCGTCTCCGGGCGCTGGTCCGGGGTGCCCGCACCGCTGTCGGAGTTGTCCATGGCGACGCCCTTGCGCTTGCTGAACACCACCGCCGCGGCGATGATCAGCGCGGCCACCACGGCGATCGTGATGCGCAGCGCGGGGTTCTTGTCCTCGCCCACGCTCCAGGCCACCACGGCCGGGGCGATCAGCAGCGAGACCAGGTTCATCACCTTGATCAGCGGGTTGATCGCCGGGCCGGCGGTGTCCTTGAACGGGTCGCCGACGGTGTCGCCGATGACCGTGGCGGCGTGCGCCTCGGAGCCCTTGCCGCCGTACGCGCCGTCCTCGACCAGCTTCTTGCCGTTGTCCCAGGCGCCACCGGAGTTGGCCAGGAACACCGCCATCAGCGTGCCCGCGCCGATCGCGCCGGCCAGGTAGGAGGCCAGCGCGCCCGGGCCGAGGCCGAAGCCGACCGCGATCGGGGCCAGGATGGCCAGCAGGCCGGGGGTCATCAGCTCGCGCTGCGCGTCCCGGGTGCAGATGTCCACGACCTTGCCGTACTCGGGCCGCTGGGTGCGGTCCATGATGCCGGGCAGCTCGCGGAACTGCCGCCGTACCTCCATCACCACGGCGCCGGCCGAGCGGGACACCGCGTTGATGGCCAGGCCGGAGAAGAGGAAGACCACCGCGGCGCCGATGATGAGACCGACCAGGTTGCGCGGGTTGGCCACGTTCAGCGCGTTGAGGATCTCGGTGCCGACGTCGCCCACACCCGCGTCCGCGTACGAGGTCCGCAGGGTGTCGGTGTAGGAGCCGAACAGCGCGGTCGCGGCCAGCACCGCGGTGGCGATCGCGATGCCCTTGGTGATCGCCTTGGTGGTGTTGCCGACCGCGTCCAGCTCGGTCAGCGTCCGCGCGCCGTGCTCGTCGATGTCGCCGGACATCTCGGCCACGCCCTGCGCGTTGTCGGAGATCGGGCCGAACGTGTCCATGGCCACGATGACGCCGACGGTGGTGAGCAGGCCGGTGCCGGCCA
Organism: Micromonospora sp. WMMA1996; assembly: GCF_002573675.1. Lineage (NCBI taxonomy): Bacteria > Bacillati > Actinomycetota > Actinomycetes > Micromonosporales > Micromonosporaceae > Micromonospora > Micromonospora sp. WMMA1996. The sequence continues at coordinate 998,283 of NZ_PDHU01000001.1, forward strand.
GCGCGACCGCGAACAGCGAGAGCGTGATGGAGCTGCCGCCGAGCAGGAACGCGCCGAACACGCCGGCGCCGATGAGCAGCGCGGAGTAGACCGCCGACTCCAGGCCGATGCTGATGCCGGCGAGGATGACGGTGGCCGCGCCGGTCTGCGAGCTCTTGCCGATGTCCTGCACCGGGCGCCGGTTGGTCTCGGTGAAGTAGCCGGTCAGCGCCTGGATCGCGGCGGCCAGCACGATGCCGATCACGACCGCGCCGATGGCCACCAGCCGCGGGTTGCGGTCGACGTCGGTCAGCCCGCCCTCCAGCTCGCCGAACGTCGCCGGCAGGTACGCGAACGCGGCGATCGCCACCAGCACCGCGGAGATCACCGCGGAGAGGTAGAAGGCCCGGTTGATCGCGGTCAGGCCGTTGCGGTCGCTGGTGCGCAGCCGGGTGATGAAGACGCCGACGATCGCGACCAGCACGCCGATGGTGGAGATGATCAGCGGGAAGACCAGGCCGTCCTCGCCGAACGCGGCGCGGCCCAGGATCAGCGCGGCGACCAGCGTGACCGCGTACGACTCGAACAGGTCGGCGGCCATGCCGGCGCAGTCGCCGACGTTGTCGCCCACGTTGTCGGCGATGGTGGCGGCGTTGCGCGGGTCGTCCTCCGGGATGCCCTGCTCGACCTTGCCGACCAGGTCGGCGCCGACGTCGGCGGCCTTGGTGAAGATGCCGCCGCCGACCCGCATGAACATGGCCAGCAGCGCGGCGCCGAAGCCGAAGCCCTCCAGCACGGTGGGGGCGTCACCCCGGAACAGGATGACGACCAGCGCCGCGCCGAACAGGCCGAGGCCGACGGTGAGGAAGCCGACCACGCCGCCGGTGCGGAACGCGATCTTCATGGCGCCCTCGCGCCCGCCTTCGCGCTCCCGGGCGGCCGCGGCGACCCGCAGGTTGGCCCGGGTGGCCAGCCACATGCCGGCGCCGCCGATGAACGCGCTGAACAGCGCACCCACCACGAAGAACGCCGACCGGCCGATCTTCACCAGGGTCTCGTTGCCGTCGGTGTCGTGCACCGGCAGCAGGAAGAGCAGCACGACGGCGATCACCACGAAGATCGCCAGGGTGCGGAACTGCCGCAGCAGGTACGCGGACGCGCCCTCCTGCACCGCCCCGGAGATCTCCTGCATGTTGGTGGTTCCCGTACCGGCCGCCAGGACCGCCCTGGTGAGGGCGGCCGCGAAGACGAGCGCCACCAGCGCGATGACCGCGGCGATGACGACGTACGTCACGTTGGCTCCGGTAAGGGACAGGGCGCCGCCGTCGGCGGCCAAGGTCCCGGACATCTATGTCCTCCTGTACCGAACACTCGCGCCGGCTCGTGGAGACGCACGGGCCGACGCCTGGATGCGAACTCGCCAGCGCGCGCCATCCACCCGTTTCCGCTGGCTGCGGGCAGCGATCACTTGCTGACAACCCGGGTACTGTAGCCCTCCGGCGTGGTGAGGGTCACACCGAGGGGGCACCGTGTCTCGATGATCTTCGTAACTGTGTTATACGAGGAAATCTGATATATAGGGCGGTCGACACGACGAGGCCGCGCTCCCCGTCGGGGAACGCGGCCTGCGAGTGGAACGGGTCAGGCGCGGCCGGCCGGCCAGGACATCCGGACCTCGGTGCCGACACCGTCGTCGACCGGGCGGACCTGGAGGTCCTCCACGAAACCGGCGAGCAGGGCGAAGCCCACCCCGGTGGTGAGCGCGTCCTCGCTGAGCGACTCCTTCGCCAGCTCGTCCGGGCCGAGCGCGGCCAGCCCGAGGCCCGCCTCGATCGGGGCCCGGTCCACCACCCGCACCGAGTAGCCGCCGCCGTCGGACATCTCCACGTAGACCGGCTCGGCCAGCCCGTACTGCCGGTGCAGCGCCACCGCCCGGGTGCACGCCTCACCGATGGCCAGGCGCACCTCGTCGAGCAGGTCCTCGCGCACGCCGGCCCGCCGGGCCACCGCGACGCCGACCAGACGGGCGGTGCGCACGTGCACCGGGGCCGGGGAGAAGGACAGCTTGACGGTCGCCATCACGCGCCGGTGGTGTCGGCGGCGATGGCCGCGTCGACCGTCGGGTGCAACGGGAAGACCTGGTCCAGGGCGGTGATCCGGAAAATCTTGAGCAGCGGCTCCTTGTCGCAGACCAGGGCGAACGAGCCGCCGGCCGCGCGCAGCCGCTTCAACGCGCCGACCAGCACGCCGAGCCCGGTCGAGTCGAGGAAGTCGACCCGACCCAGGTCCACGACGACGCGGTGGGCCCCGCCGTCGATCAGCTCCAGGAGTCGTTCCCGCAGGCGGGGGGCGGTGTAGACATCCACCTCACCGCCGACCTCGAGCACCGTGTGCTCCCCCACGGTGCGGGTCGCCAGCGACAGCTCCATCGGCCCCTCCTCGGTAAACTCTCCTGGGCATCTAACCATCCCCGCCGTGCGACCTCTCGGGTCACCGGTCGAGGCCCTCCCCATACCCCCACCCTGCGGTTCCCAATTCCGAACACCAGTGCGAGAGTGCAGGACGTGACCGACGACAGGCCCGGCCCCCGGCGCGCGCCGGCCGAGCTGCTGCACCGGTTGCGGCTGCGGCACGCCACCGACCCGGTCACCCACGTCGAGCGGGTGCCGGCCCGCGCGGGCGAGCCGGTCGGGTGGCCCGGCTGGGCGCCCGAGGAGCTGCGGGCGGCGTTCGCGCGCCGCGGCGTCGCCGCCCCGTGGCGGCACCAGGCCGAGGCCGCCGAGCTGGCGTACGCGGGCCAGCACGTCGTGGTCGCCACCGGCACGGCGTCCGGCAAGTCCCTGGCCTACCAGTTGCCGGCGCTCGGCACCCTGCTCGCCGACCCGCGCGCCACCGTGCTCTACCTGGCCCCCACCAAGGCGCTCGCCGCCGACCAGCTGCGCGCCGTCGCCGGCCTGGAGCTGGAGGGGGTACGCCCCGCCACCTACGACGGGGACACGCCACGCGCCGAACGGGAGTGGATCCGCCGGCACTCCCGGTTCGTGCTGACCAACCCGGACATGCTGCACCACGGCATCCTGCCCGGGCACGCGCACTGGTCCGGCTTCCTGCGCCGCCTCGCGTACGTGGTGGTCGACGAGTGCCACACCTACCGGGGCGTCTTCGGCTCCCACGTCGCCCATGTGCTGCGGCGGCTGCGGCGGCAGTGCGCCCGCTTCGGGCGTACCCCCGTCTTTCTCCTGGCCTCGGCGACGTCGGGTGACCCGGCGACGGCGGCCGGGCGGCTCACCGGTCTGCCCGTCACCGCCGTCACCGAGGACACGTCGCCGCGCGGCGGGGTGACGTTCGCGCTCTGGGAACCGCCGCTGCTGCCGCCCACCGACCCGTCCGTCGACGCCGACCTCGTCCAGGTCCGCCGCTCCGCGTTGCGGGAAACCGCCGACCTGCTCGCCGACAGCGTCGTCGAGGGGGTACGCACACTCGCATTCGTCCGGTCCCGCCGGGGCGCCGAGGTGGTCGCCGCGAACGCCCGGCGGTCGCTCGACGAGGCGGTGCCCGGGCTGGGTGGCCGGGTGGCCGCCTACCGGGCCGGCTACCTGCGCGAGGAACGCCGCGAGCTGGAACGGGCGCTGCTGCACGGCGACCTGCTCGGCCTCGCCTCCACCAACGCGCTCGAACTCGGCGTCGACCTGGTCGGGCTGGACGCGGTGCTGATCTGCGGCTGGCCGGGCACCCGGGCGTCGCTCTGGCAGCAGGCCGGCCGGGCCGGGCGTTCCGGGGACGAGGCCCTGGCGGTGCTGGTGGCCCGGGACGACCCGCTGGACACCTACCTGGTGCACCACCCGGAGGCGTTGTTCGGGCGGCCGGTCGAGGCGACAGTGCTCGACCCGGCCAACCCGTACGTGCTCGCGCCGCAGCTCGCCTGCGCCGCGCACGAGGCCCCGCTCACCCCGGCCGACCTGGACCTGTTCGGCGAGGGCGCGAAGGAGGCGGTGGACTCGCTGGTCGAGGCGGGCGCGCTGCGGCAGCGGCCCACCGGCTGGTACTGGCGGCACCGCGAACGCCCCGAGGTCGACCTGCGCGGTGAGGGCGGCGCCCCGGTGTGCGTGGTGGAGGAGTCCACCGGCCGGCTGCTCGGCACCGTCGACGGCGGGTCCGCGCACTTCCTGCTGCACACCGGCGCCGTCTACCTGCACCAGGGCGTCTCCTACGTGGTCGACTCCCTCGACCTGGCCGACGGGTGCGCGCTCGTGCACGCCGAGGAGCCGGACTGGTCCACCCACGCCCGCGACGTCACCTCACTGTCCGTGGTCTCGGTCCGCTCGTACGTCGACGCCGGCCCGGTCGGGCTGTTCCTCGGCGAGGTGGACGTGACCAGCCAGGTGGTGTCCTACCAGCGGCGACGCATCACCACCGGCGAGGTCATCGACACCCGCCCGCTGGACCTGCCCGCGCGGGAGCTGCGCACCGTCGCGGTCTGGTTCACGCTCTCCCCCGGGTCGCTGGCGGCAGCCGGTGTGGAGGCGGCTGACGTACCGGGCGCGCTGCACGCCGCCGAGCACGCCGCGATCGGCCTGCTGCCACTGATGGCGACCTGCGACCGGTGGGACATCGGCGGCCTCTCCACGGCGCTGCACCCGGACACCGAGGCGCCGACCGTCTTCGTCTACGACGGACACCCGGGCGGGGCGGGGTTCGCCGAGCGGGCCTACGGGACGGCCGCCGCCTGGCTGCGCGCCACCCGGGACGCGATCGTCGAGTGCGGGTGCGAGACCGGCTGCCCGTCCTGCGTCCAGTCCCCGAAGTGCGGCAACGGCAACAACCCGCTGGCCAAGCCGGAGGCGGTCAAGGCCCTCGACGTGGTGCTCGCCAACCTCGCCACGGCCGGCGGGGACGGGCCCGGTGCCGGCGATGCGGCAGACGGCGAGGCGGCCGGCACGGCGACGGACGGCGGTGCGACCGGGGTTGCCACCGGCGGTGCGACCGGCGCTGCCGCCGGCACGGCAACGGACGGCGGTGCGACCGGGGCTGCCGCCGGCGGTGCGACCGGGGCTGCCGCCGGCGGTGCGGGTGAGCGGTCCGACGGTCCATGCCCAGGGCGGGCCGACTCGCTGCCTCGCCAGGGCGAACGGACGGTCCACCCCGCTCCCACCGGGCCCGGCTCGCCGGACTGACCGGTTCGCCTGACCTCCGGCCGCCATCTCGGGGAGATGGCGATATCGACAGGCCGCTGATCCCGCCGGATCCCCGTACCGGTGTCGATCATGAGGGACGGGGCTCGTCCGTGTCTGGTGGGTGGGACGCGTGCATGACCGCGGCGGTGTCGGGGCATTGATGCATGGGAGCGCTTCCATGCATCATTCCGGTAGCGCCGAGAAACCAGACCCGTCCCGCCGGAGGTGCCGCCGTGGCCGACACGATCGCCGAGACCGTCGAGCTGCTCTACACCATCGACCAGGAGAACCTCACCCCGGACCAGCAGATCGCGCTGGGCACGGCGCTGGCGAACCTGGCCCAGGCGGAGCGGCTGGAACAGATCAACGAACGCCTGCGCGGCATCCACCAGGTGCTGAACAGCTGGGCCATGAAAGCCACGGTCGACGGGCGCTGACCCGCGTCCGCCCGCTCGCCGAACCGGCGGCCCCGGCACGGTCGGCAGCGCCGACCCGCCGGAGCGCACAGCCCGGGACGACCGCGCGGACGGGCGCGTCGACGTACGGGCGGGCGCACGGACGCGTCGACGTACGGGCGGGCGGACGCGTCGACGTACGGGCGGGCGGACGCGTCGACGTGCGGGCGGGCGTGACGACGTGCGGGCGGGCGGTGGTCGCCGTGCTGTGCGAGACTCCGGCGACCCCTCGAAGGAGATCAGATGTCGCTCGACAACCTGCAGGCCCAGCACCGGTTCATCGTCCGTCAGCGGATCCGGATGATGGTCAACCAGTACGAGGTGCACGCTGTGGCACCGGACGGCTCCGAGGGTGGGCTGCTCGCGTTCGCGCAGCAGAAGCGGCTCGCCTTCAAGGAGCAGGTGACCATCTACACCGACGACACCAAGCAGTACCCCCTCCTCGGCTTCAAGGCCCGCCAGCGGCTCGACCTCGGCGCCACCTACGACGTGACCGATCACGCCGGCACCCCGATCGGCCTGTTCCGCAAGGACTTCGCCCAGTCGCTGCTGCGGTCCACCTGGCACGTCGAGCAGCCCGGCCTGCCGCCCGCGACCGGTCAGGAGCGCAGCCTGCCGGTGGCGCTGCTGCGCCGCTTCGTCGACTCGCTCTCCTGGCTGCCCTACCACTTCGACTTCGTGGCCGGCGGTCAGCCGGTGTTCTCGGTCGACAAGAAGTGGGGCCTGCGTGACCGGTACGTCGTCGACATCCAGCACCCGCAGATCGACCGTCGTCTGGTCATCGCCATGGCAATCGGCCTGGACGCGCTCCAGTCCCGCTGACCCCTCCACCGGCCGGCGGCGCGAGGCCGTCACCCGCGCCGCCGGCCGAGCTGGTCTCACCCCCCGTCGGCCTGGACCGGGCCCGCCCGCGACGTGGCGGTGGCGACGCGGGCCAGCCCCGGCAGCGGCGCCACCCGCACCTGGGCCGTGACGACAAGGTCGAGGCCGTCGACCCGGCACCCGGCCAGCCGACCGCCGTTGGCCGAGACCAGCGCGGCAGCCCGCGCACAGGCGGCGTCGACACCGTCGAGCACCCGGACGGCCCCCGCGAGTGCGCCGAAGTCGGCCGCGACGCGGGCCTGGTGGCGGGCGCACCGGGCGGCGCCGAGCCCGGCCCCGAACAGCCCGACGAGCACGAACACCAGGCCGATCGCGAGCAGGCACACCGTCGCGCCGCCCCGCTCGTCCGACGCCCGCCGGGACGCCGACGACCGCCTCCGCGATCTCACGGCACGGGCCCGGGAAGCCCGGGCTCCACGGCGGCCACCGCGACACCGGACACCGTCAACCCGGGCAGCCGCGCCCCGAACGTCCGCACCGGTACCCGGACGGACGCGGTCACCCGGTCGTCGGCCACGCTCACCGCCACCTCCGCACCGGCGGGGGCGTACCGGGCGCCGGCGGCCGACCCGGACCCGCCGCGCGCGGCGGCGAGCGCCGCCTCCCGGGCCGCGTCGAGACATGCCGCCCGGGTGGTGACCGCGTCGACCGCGGTGAGCCCGGCGAGGAGGAGGAGCATCAACGCCGGCAGGCCGGCCGCCAGCTCGGCGGTGAACGATCCGCGCTCGCGCGAGCGTCGTCGACCGGCCGGGCCGGGGCCCGGCACCGCGACGTCGCCCGACGGGGACGTCGGAGCAGCCGCACGCCGACCGCGCCGCCGGCCGGCCCACCGGCGTCCGGTCACTTCAGGGCCCGGTCGATGACGGCGGTCAACGCGGACTGCACGTTCCCCGAAGTGAGCACCTTCAACAGGATCCCGGCGAAGGCGACCGCGGCGAGCGTCCCCACGGCGTACTCCGCGGTGTTCATGCCGGCGTCGCCCCGCAGTCGGGCGAGGAGCTTGCGCATCTCGTACGTCCTTTCTCGATGGTTCAGAGCACGTCGCCGAGGACGGCGACGATCACCGGCACCAGACCGGCGAGAATGAAGGCGGGCAGGAAGCACAGCCCGAGCGGCAGCACGATGAGCACACCCGCGCGGCGGGCCGCCGCCTCGGCGGCGGTGGACCGCTCGGCCCGCAGGTCGTCGGCGAGGCGGGTGAGCGCGCCGGCCAGCGCGGCGCCGCTGTTCGAGGAGCGGATCGCCGCCTGGACCAGGCCCTCCGCGCCGACGACCGTGCGCAGGTGTGCCCAGGCCTCGGTCGCCGTACCGCCCAGGCCGATCGTGCGGCCCACCCGGCCCAGCCGGTCGGCGAGCGGCCCGCCGAGCGCCTCCGCCACCGCGAGCGCCGAACGGTCGACGGGTGCGCCGGCGCGAAGCGCGGCGGCCAGCAGGTCGGCGGCGAGCGGCAGGTCGGCGACCTCGCGCAGGCGCCGCTCCCGCGCCGCGCGCGGCTCGATCCGGTGCAGCAGGCGGTCGGCGGCGACGCCGGCCAGGGACCCGGCGGCCAGGCCCGCCACGCCGCCGACGACGACGGACATCGCCACCCCGGCCAGGATCGCGGCCCAGCGGACCCGGTCCGGCCACCAGGCCGGGCGGGCCCGCACCGGAGCGGGTGCGAGCCGGCGCAGCCGCCGGACCGGCCGGACGACCGGCCCGGCCACGACGAGGAACGACGCGGCGCCCACGAGACAGAGAGCGGCGACCGCCTGGCGGGCCATCAGGCCGCCCGCCCGGGCCCCGCACCGAGCCGCTCCGCCCAGAGGAGCCCACCGATCTGGAGCACGACCGCCGCCACGGCGCTGCCACCGCCCACCGGGGTGTGCAGGAGCACCGCCACCGGGTCGACGCCGATCGCGTAGCCGAGACCGATCCCGCCGAGCGGCAGCGCGGCGAGCAGCCACGCCGTCGCCCGGGCGCCGGCCGCCTGTGCCGCCGCCGACGCCAGGCCCCGGTCGGCCGCGCGGGCGTCGGCCTCGACGCGTTCGAGCAGGTCGGCCAGAGGCGCTCCGGTGCGGTCGGCCAGCCGCACGGCGGCCCGGGCGAGACGGGCGGTGCGCCCGGCACCGTCGTCGAGCACCCCGTCGACGGGCAGGCCGGCCCGCAGGTCGGCGGCGGCCGCGCCGAGCCGGTCGAGATCGCGGCGGTGCACGAGGCCGGCCGCCCGGCGGGTGCGCCGCCGCAACACCGCCCGGGCCGCGAGCGTGCCGTAGGCGGCCAGTACCAGTGCGGCCACCGGACCGCCGAGCAGCATCCCGGTCCCACCGCCGAGCAGCGCCGCCACCGGCAACGCGTGCCGGGCGGGGAGCGCCGGACCGAACGGCCACCGGACGGGTGTCGGACCGGGGCCGGATCCCGAAGCGTGCGGGTCGGTGGCCGGGCGGCGGCCACGCGCGCCAGCAGCCCGGGCGACCACCGGTGGGGTGCGGTTGCCGGCCGGCGGACATCTGGGGCCGGGCCGCAGGCCGAGGATCGCGCGTCGCCGGATCCGGCCGGTACGGGCCGGCCAGGCGACGGTCGCCGCGGCGCCGGCCAGGAGCACGACCACCAGCCAGAGCCCGCCGGTCACGACGGGCCCGCCGAGCCGGGCCACGCGACGCGGAGGACCGGCGGCACGGACACACCCCGCTCGCGCAACAGGTTGCCGAGGGACCGGGCGGCCAGACCGAGGCCCCGCCCCCGGATCCAGGCCGGTACGACGGTGACCACCCGGTCGGGCCCCTCGGGCAGGAGCAGGCCGATCGAGTCGAGCACCCGACCCTCGGCGGTCCGGCGTACCTGGAGGACGACCTGGAGGGCGGCCGCGACCTGGGCGTGCAACGCCACCCGGGGCAGCCCGCCGAGCATGCCCAGCGCCTCCAGCCGCGCCGGCACGTCCGCCGGGGCGTTGGCGTGCAGCGTTCCCGCCCCGCCGTCGTGGCCGGTGTTCAACGCGGCCAGCAGGTCGACCACCTCGGCGCCTCGGCACTCGCCGACCACCAGCCGGTCCGGTCGCATCCGGAGCGCCTGCCGGACCAGGTCGCCCAGCCCGACCGCCCCGACGCCCTCCACGTTGGTGGTGCGCGCCTGGAGGCCGATCACGTGCGGATGCACCGGCCGGAGCTCGGCGGCGTCCTCCACCAGCACGATCCGTTCGGTGCCGGGCACCAGCCCGAGCAGCGTGTTGAGCAGCGTGGTCTTGCCCGAGCCGGTGCCGCCGGTGACCAGGTAGGCCAGCCGGGCGGCGACCACGGCGTCGAGCAGCGGGGCGACCGGACGCGGCACGGTGCCCCGGGCGACCAGTTCGTCCAGGGTGAACGGTCGCTGACGGAAGGTCCGCAGCGAGAGGTAGGGACCGTCGGTCGCCACCGGCGGCAGCACCGCGTGCAGCCGGGTGCCGTCGGGCAGCCGCGCGTCGGCGAAGGGCGAGGCGTCGTCCAGCCGGCGACCGGCGGCCGAGGTCAGCCGCTGCGCCAGTCGGCGTACGTCGTCGACGGTGCCGAGCGGCACGGCCACCTGGTGCAGCCCTCGCCCGCGGTCGACCCAGACCCGGACGCCGTTCACCAGCACGTCGGTGACCTCCGGGTCGGCCAGCAGCGGCGCCAGCGGGCCGGCGCCGACGAGGTCGTCGTGCACCCGGTCGGCGATCCGCAGCAGGCTGGTGTCGCCGAGCACACCGGCGGACGGCTCGGCGCGTACGGCCGAGACGACCGCGGCGGCGGTGACCGGGGCGTCCTCGGCGACGAACCGGTGCCGGACACGGACCGCCAGCTCCGCCGGGCGGGCAGGCCCGGTCACGCCGCACCCGCCTCGGACCGGCCGGTCAGCTCGTCGACGAGCCGCTGGCACAGCGCGGCGAGCGGGCCCTTGCCGGTGGCGCCCGGCGCCTCGCCCCGTTCCAGCCCTCGGCAGAGACCGGGCTCGGGCCGCAGCGTGCCGGCCAGGGGCAGACCGAGTGCGCGGGACACCTCGGCCGCGCGTAGCCGGCCCGGCGCCGGACCGCGCACGATCACCGCCAGGTCGGCGCAGTGCGGGGTCGCCGCGGCGGCCACCCGGGCCGCGGCGGCGGTGGCCCGCAGCTCCGCCGGGACCACCAGGAACGCGCGGTCGGCGGCCTGGAGGGCGATCACGGCCGCGTCGTCCAGGTGCCGGGGCAGGTCGAGCACCACCATGTCGCGCCCGCGCCGGCCGGCGTCGACCGTGGCGGCCATCGCCTCGGCCGGCAGGTGCCGCAGATCGCCCCGATCCCACGAGAGCACCACCAGGTCGCCCCGGCTCGGTAGGGCGCGGACCAGTGACGGTGGGTCGACCCGACCGTCGGCGCCGGCCAGCTCGGGCCAACGCAGCCCGTCGAGCTGCTCCCACCCGAGCACCAGGTCGAGCCCGCCGCCCAACGGGTCGGCGTCGACCAGGAGGGTGCGCAGCCGAGCCCGGGCGGCGCTGACGGCCAGCCCGCCGGCGAGCACACTCGCCCCGGCACCGCCACGCCCGCCCAGCACCGCCACCACCCGTCCCGGAGCCGCCCCGGCCGGCCCGACCGCACACTCGGCGAGCCGGTCGACCAGCCACGGCTCCGCCGCGGGCAGGGTCGCCACGTGTTCGGCGCCGAGCAGCTCGGCCAGCTCCGTACCCGGGTCGAGCTGCCCCGCGCGACCGACCAGGACCGTGCGGGGGCGGCGCGGGAGGCGCGCCCGCAGGCAGGCCGCCGCCTGGTCGGCGCCGACCAGCACCAGCGGGGCCGGCGCCCACCGGGCCCGCGCGGCGGCCGGGTCGGCCGCCAGCTCGACCTCGGTGCCGCCGGCGGCCGCGAGCCGCAGCAGTTCGTCGAGCAGGTCACCGTCGGCCGTCACGAGCAGGGGCAGGCGACGGTACGGCGGGAGCGGGGTGCGGGGCGGCATGGCGGCCTCCATCGGTCGGACTCGGACGTGCCGTGCAGGAGCCTGCCCACCCGGACGGGCCGGCGCCTCCCGCCGGCGCTCCCCTGTGGATGACGAAAGTGGTTGTGGACAGACCGCGCCGAACGAGTGGATCTGTTAAGGACGGGCGCGCGACCCGACGGCGGCGATCGTCCGAAAGCGCTGGCCGGGCGGTCGGTCCACCCGGACCCACCGGACAGGGCGGGTGGCACCGCCAGCCATTGACGTCCGCCCTCGCCCGTCGCGCATAATCGGATCCCCCTGCCGCGACACGGACGGCACCGGCTCGTGGAATCGAGGCCATGACCGATCCACCGCACGGCACCGGAACCCCGCCCACCCGGCGTCACGCCCGGGCAGCGCGGCCGGCCGACAGGGATGCCTGGCTGCGGGACCTGTCGCCGGCCACGCGCGCCTCCGTGGCGGTCGGCATCGTGGTCGTGGTGCTGGCCGGGGCGCTCACCTTCTTCGCCATGCCCCGCCGCCCCGACCTGCCCCCGCCGATCGGCGGCGAGGCGATCCTGGCGTCCCCGGAGCACCCCACGTCGGCGGCCGAGCTGCCGACCGACTCGTACTCGCCGGCGCCGGTGTCGCTCTCCACCCGCGCCGCGCTGCCGACCCGGCCGCCGGCACCACCCCGCCGCACCACCCCGACCGGCCGCCCGCCGACGCCGAGGCCGTCGGTCACCAGCGCCCGGCCGCCCGCGCCCCGGCCCGGTGAACTCACCCCGCTCCCGGCGTCCCGCGAGTCCACCCTCCGCTCCAGCGGCGGCGGGCCGGAGACCTTCGTCGACTTCGTCAACGCCCGGACGGCGCCCGTCGTCGTGTACTGGCTCGACTACGACGGCCAACGCCGCCGGTACGCGGTGCTCCAGGCGGGGCAGACCCACCGGCAGCAGACGTACGTGGGGCATCCGTGGGTGGTGACCGACGAGCGCGGGCGGGCCCTGGTCTGCTTCGAACCCGCGCGGGAGACGCTGCGCGCCGTGGTCCGCTGACGACCGGCCGGGTCATCCGGTCGCGCTCCACCACCGTTGCCACCTGGCGCGGCGGATCACCACGGGCCGCGGTGACCGAGGCCCAGGGCCAGGGCAGCCACCGAGACGGCGAGGAACACGGCCGGTCCGACGAGTTGGCGGGAGCCCACCCGCAGGTGGGCGACGAACGCGCCGACGAAGTAGAGCACCAGGCCGACGGCGGCGAGCGTGCCCAGCAGCGGCACGGCGAACCCGGCCAGCAACCCCGACGAACCCGCCGCGAGCAGCGTGCCCAGCACCGGCGCCCACGAGTGGGGCAGGCGCTTCATGTCCAACTGGGCCTTCGGGTACGGGTGACCGACCAGGTAGGTCACGGCCGCGGACCCGGTGAGGACGGCGGCGACGACGGTGACCGTGACATACGCGGCGAACATGGGTGCCTCTCCCTGGTGTCGGCGGACCGTGCACCCACAGGTCGAGACAGCACGCCACGATGTGACAGACCCCGACCGGGATCACAGGGATCCACCACTGCGCGGCGTCGGAGGCCGGTCGTGGATCGTCGGTGACGTCTCACCTGACAGCCAGACCGGTGCGGCGGGTCGTGCGGTCGCCTTCTGGCGGTACCGGCTCGACCTGGCGGCTACGTAGGCTCCATCGATGCCGGACATCTCGCCTCGACTACGACGCCGCATCGACAGCGACTTCCCCCGCCACGCCGACGTGGTCGTGGCCAGGCTGCACAGCCTCGATCGGCTGATCACCGATTCTCGTCAGGATCCAGAACGGATGTTCGCAGCGGTGGTGCGCCTCGCCCACGGCCGACTCGACAAACTCGATCATGCTTCACGTCTGGCCCGAGACGATTGGCGTGATCTCCTGGTCGGCGCCGACTTCGGTGACGAGGACTGGCCCGCCCGCCTCGCTACCTGGCTCAACGCTCCGGCGTCGACCGATGACAGCGGCCATCGCACCGCTCGCTCGTAAGTTCTGGGCGCTTCGTCCGGGGGGCAGCCGCACCCAGGTGCCGTTCCCTGAGCGGGTGACCAGTTCGTCCGCCACTCGGCGGCGCAACGCGCAGCCCGGAAAGGGACGACCCCCGTCGGGGGGATGCGGCCATAGGCTGTCAGCCACAGTCGCGCGGTAGTGATCCACATCGACAAGCACGTACCCCCCACCGTCGACTCCGGTACGAAGTCGACCCGCACCGGGGCTCGCGCTGCTTCCTTGCTGCCTCGCGGCGTGCCGCTGAACGCGACCACGCACTGCATGAGCAGGGCTTCCGACGGGCTTACCGCAGACGCCGCTGTACCATGTGTTCGGTGCTGTTCGGTCCGTTCGGTCGACAGCAGCTAAGACGGAACACCCAGCGGCGCGGCAATAAAGAACAAGATGGTGATCAGGAACGTGGCCACGGCGGTTGCTACCAGCAGAGGCTCCGCCCACTCCTTGCGCCGGCGCACCATCAGGAGCACGAGCATGAAGACTACGACCAGCATGATCCAGCGCACGTCGACCAGCACAGCTGGGACACCTTTCATCGGAGGACAGGCCGAGTACGACGACGCTCACGACGCCGTACTGACTGTTCGGCGAACACACCGTACATCACCGAACACTCTCCCTGCAACGCCCTAGGTGCTTCATGAATAATAGTTATTTTTCGGATTTGCCCGTCTACTGGGACTCGCTCACCATCTCCGACCTCGCTTTCAATCTCGGCGTCGAAGAGGAGGTCGTTAAGGGCGAACTGACAGACATTGGCATCCCATTCAAGTCTTCAGTCACTCGCGTAGAGCCAGCGGTCGCCCGTCGAGTGCGAGCTTCCCTGCGCCAGAAAGGGGTGATTGCCGCCGCAGATCTCTCCGATTTACGTCGTCCCGGAAATCGCACATCAGATAGCGCTGATTCCGCAAGGATCGCGTTCGGTCAAGCGCTTCGAACTCTAAGGAAGAAAGAGGGGGTTTCGCTCCGTTCAGTTGCTCAGCAAGCCCGGTATAGCCCTTCTTCTATTAGTGCCGCAGAAACCGGGGCAAGCCTCCCCAAGTGGGATCTCGTGGAGCGCTTTGTGCGTTTGTGCAACGGAGACATAGAGCATTTCAGGAAGCTCTATCAGGAAGTCCTACTCGCGGAAGAGTCGAGAAGGAGACCTTCCGCATCGTCTTCAGGATTCGTCAGCATCCAGGTGCCAGCCCAGTATGAGGCACTGATTTCCATCTTCCAAGAATGCGTGCCCGCCAACGTGCTGGATGCCGTCGGCAGCATGTGGGGGGCCATGAGGGAATCGGAGTACAGGACATGCCTAGTCCTGACAAGGTGGGCTGTGGAAGTAGTCTGCGTCGATAAGGGAATCAACGGCGATTCTGCGCCCAGCGCTGGACTTGCATTCCTGAATGGCCGGAAATTAATTAATGACGACTTGATGCGGTGGGGGAAGTCAATCCTGCAGCTCACAAATAAAGTCGCCCACACCAACTACGCCACAACCTACAGCGACGCCGAAAGTGCAATCAGGTTCACTGTAGCGCTTTTGTCTCAGGTCTACCTTATCGGTGACCAAATTGAATCGTTCAAGAAATCCCGGGACAACTCCTAGATCCACTCTTCAACGCCTCGGAGGCTAGGACCTGACGTGACTTGGCACCTGGTTAGAGAGTCCCATCCTGTACGGGATCTCATCCATAGCCTCCAAGAGGAGATCATCGAGACGATCAAGCCAGAACGAATAGAGGCAATCCCCTTTTAGGCTCCCGGCCATCCGATCGACGGAATTCTCGGCCGGCAAGTACTCGAACACTCTATCGACCGTGGCAATCGATTCTCGATTCAGATATCCGCCGTAGGCCGCCAGGGAATGGTTCAACTGACGTCGCCAATTCCGCGCATAGTTAAGTGCGTCGCGGCGGAAGTCATGCCCGCGACAGCGCGCGCCGTCTGCGGCCTCACGCTCTGGATGTTCATGCGACTGATACAGGGCTTCCACTTCAGTCTTGACAGCTTCAAGACCGGCGGTTACCTGCATTACGGCCCACTGCCTCATCGAGAGTACGGCGCTTATCGACTGCTGTTCGATCATGGCATTAACCTGCAGTTGGGCCGCCTGCAAAGATGCCTTGACTTGAACCCTGACGCCTGCGGCAGTAAAAAGACCGCCAATAATAGCGCCGATCAGACCACTTGCCACGCCAGACCAGAATTCGGACACGGTGGCAGTGTGACACCGCCTTACCACCTCGCCCTGCCATCCCGTCTGCCGTCGACCCGCCCTTCCTGGGGAGCGGGCCGCCGCCCGGCCCGCCATGTCAAGACGGCCTTGACGCACGTTCGGACGCTGGCGGGTCGGGCGGTGGTCTGCTCGGCTTGCCCGGGTCGATGGCAGACGGGATGGCCTAGCGCAACCACCCACGGACCGCGACCCGCCGACGCAGCCCCGGCCATCCTGGAGCCGGAGCGCCCCCGCCGGAGGCGCGGTAACCGCAACGCCGCGACCGCCGCCAGTTCGCCGACGCGGCCGGCGTGCGCTCCCCTACGCCGCGCGGGCTCGTGGCCGCGCGGCCCGGCCGGCTGCCGGCCCACCACCGCCCCGGTCAACGCTCCTGTCGTTCTGCGGCGGCCCCTTGGGCTTCCCGCTTCCGCGCCAGCCGCCGGGCGTGTTGCGTGGCCGGAGTCGGAGCGCCAGCGGAGCGACGGACGCGCGCCCAGGCGGCGGCGCGTGCGGCCCGTTCAGGGCCGCCTTGAAGACGTACAGAAACTTTGAACGCATCGCCGGCGGCCGGCCGGCTAGGACTAGGAGCGGCCGAATTCGGTGTAGCGGGGCTGGCCCTCGGCTAGAGCGGAGAGGGCCGACTCGACTCGTCGTGCCATTGAGGGGCGCAGGTGAGGTATGGCCTCTTCGTAGGGGAGAAGCCGGAGGCCGGTTAGCTCATCGTCGGTAGGCCTGAGGGCCTCGGCCTGGTCGTCGTCGAGCTGTCCGCCGTCGAAGATGAACATCAGTCCGTCCGACCAGACGCCGTGTGCTGGGATCCAGTCGACCACCAGAAGCCTGCTGATCGGGAGGTCTAGTCCAATCTCTTCCCGGATCTCGCGGCGGCAAGCGGCCAAGGGTGACTCGTCGCCGTCGGCGATCCCTCCGGGTATGTCGAGGAAGGGCTTGTAGCCGGGGACAACGAACAGGATTCGTCCGGCTCGGTCGCGGATCAGCGCCCCGCCTGCCACCCGCTTCCGCGGTAGTCGCTGAGCGATGCCGGGATTGAATTCGCGTTCCGGTTCGCCCTCGGCGGCGAGGTCGTCGGCCAGCGTCACAGCATCACCGTACTGAACCGCGCCGACGAGCGTGATGGGTGCCTCAGCTTGCCAGGAGGACGTCAGCACGCTGTTTGAACTCCTCGACGGATGCGTGACGGGCATGGGGAACGAACTTCTGCCGGAGCTGCTTGAGCTGCTGGTGTGACCGGTGCGAGGTGAGACCGCTGGCTGATTCGATGGCTGTGGTGCCGAGGGCGGTGGCTTCCTCGATGTCGCCGTCGAGCAGCGCCACGCGCGCCAGCTGGGAAGCGGCGTACACCCGGCGCCGCGCCTGGTCCTTGCCGCTGTCCCAGACGGACTGCATGAGGGGGCGTGCCTGCTTCGGCCGGCCCAGGTCGATCCAGCAGGTACCGGTGTGACTGGCGAAGAGCACGTCGCCCCAATGCTTCGCCCAGTCGGGTCCTTCCTGAGGCACGATGCGGTGGAAGCTCTCCTCAGCTCTGCTCAGCGCAACCCTGCATCCGGCTTCGTCACCTTGGACGGCGTAGGCCCGCGCTTCAAAGATGGAGGCTTCCGCCACTACGACCGGGACGCCTGCGCGAAGACTTACGTCACGTGCGACCTGGGCGAGCCGGAGCGCCTGCGCCGATCGCCCCAGGTACAGCGCTTGATCGGCCATGCTCGTCAGAACGTACGAGGCGTAAGCCCGATCGCCGGCGGCTTCGGCGAAACGTAGTGCCTGCGTGAAATAGCGTTGCGCAAGCGAGTGGCGCGACGTGTCGTAGGCCATCCATCCAATCAGTTCGCACAGCACAGCCGTTGCGCTGAATACCTCACGCTCCAACTTCTCAGGCTTCGGTGCCCGAACTTGAGGCAGCACTCGATCTCGTAGGTATCGAACCGCCATCATCCGACAGTGCTCTCCACCGAATCTGCGATCGAGCCCGTCGAACATGCCTGTCATGGTCCGAATTTCTTCTACATCTTCAGGCGCAACCTGCTTGCCTTCGCTTGGCAAATCCATGACCGCACCGCCGAAGAGCCAATCTAAGCACGCCGCGTTCAGCGCATCCGGCGCGTATTTGCCGGCGACAACCGCCGTGTGCTTCATCTCGTCGAAGCGTGACAGATCGCCGAGCGTGGACGCGGACTGACCGAGCGAGGCGATGTAGGCGAGGCCGACGTCTGAGCGCGCCCGGTCGGTCCCTCCGCTCAGGCCGAGTTGGTCAGCGCCTTCTCCGTAGGCCTCGCACAACAAGGAACGGTATGGATCAGAGGCATCCCGTTCGCCGCTCTCCCACGCCGAGATCATCCGCAATAGACTCGTGCGCGTAGCGAGGGCGTGCCGGCCCTCCGCTCGACGCTCAAGCTCATGGGCTAGGCGCGCTTTTGACCAGCCGCGCACTTGTCGAGCCTGCCGTAGTGGCGTCATGCCTCATCCCCGATTCGGTGGCCAGCTTAAGAGTCTGCCCGCTTCACCATGCACCATTCTCCACACTCAATGCAAGGCATGAGTCATCCCCCGTCACCATCTGCCATGCGCAGTCTCTCGCGACCCGTGCCGTCAGTCTCCCGAGATGAGCGGCGGCGGAGTTTCATGAATGCACGGGTGATGGACACCCGGGGCGACAAGCCCTCTCCCTTAGGAGCAGAAATGAAGCTGTACGTGGACACCGCGAGCAAGCAGGTCCAGGTGACGAAGGACCCGGAGCCGAAGAACGACCAGAACGGCAACCAGCGGTCGGAGAAGAACACCGGCCGGCTCATGTGGTCGACCCAGGTCTTCGTGCTCGACGAGACCGGCGGCGAGATCATCACCATCACCACGGCGGGAGAGAAGCCGAACGTGACGGTGGGGCAGCTCGTCGCGGTCGAGCAGTTGGAGGCCATCCCGTGGGCGACCAACGGGCGCAACGGCGTCGCGTTCCGTGCGATCACGCTGAAGCCGAAGGCTGGCACCTCGGCGGCGAAGTAGTCCCTCGATCCATCTGTGCTGCGTGAGCTTCTGGTGTCTGACGCGCATCCGCGCGTGAAGCGGCCTGAGGTCCGCTGACAACGACAAGTGAAGAAACGGTCCGGGAGTGGTTCCGACTCCTGTGCTCCCGGCCCGGTCACCACGTCGTGGTGGTGGCAACCCCGCAAGAGCTGGCGCGGGGTCGGTCCGACTCCTACATCTGCCGACCCCGTGCCCTCCAACTCATCCGACCCAACTCGCGATTGGGAGGACTCGTCGTGTCCAAGTCTAGCCCCCGCCGCCCGTTCGGCGGCAGGTCGAACAACACGATCACGGTGATCGAGGCCAAGGTTCACCGGTCCTCGGCACGCAACGCCCGGTTGGCGTTCATCCTCACGGCGGTCATCGTCGGCCTTCTGTCGGCCGTGGTGGCCGCTTCCTACATCCACCCCATCCTCGCCGTCATCGTCGGCGCGCTCATCGGGGTTCCCCTCGGCGGCCTCGCCTGGGTCCTCGTCCGCATCTGGCCGGTCCTGCGGCTGCTGTGGTGGTGGACCCCCGAGATCGGGATCACCACGTTCCTCGGTGTCTGCTGGGTGCAGCTGGCCAACCACACCCCGATGCCCATCACCCTGGCCGTCGTCGTCCTGGTCGTCGGCGTCCCGGCCGCTGTGCCGGCATCGCGCCGGACGGTGGTCGCCTGGACGTGGTGCCTGATCGTGCGGCACCGGCTGCGCGTGTGCTTCGCGCAGTTCATCATCGCCAACCAGTCCGGAAGCCTGCCACTGATCCTGTGGGCCAAGCCCACGCCCGTCGGTGAGCGGGTCTGGGTCTACCTGCGCCCCGGCCTGTCCCTGGCCGACCTGGAGGGCCGTCTCGACCGCATCGCGGTCGCCTGCCACGCCTCGACCGCGCTGATCGAGCGGGCCTCGGACGGCAACGCCGCCTACCTGCGCTTCGACATCAAGCGCCGCGAGGTCCTCACCGCCCAGGTGAGTTCCCCGCTCGTCGACGTCATCGACGACTCCGTCCCGGCGACCGAGCGGATCCCGGCCACCGTGCCCACCGCCCTGGACCTGCCCGACGTCGACATGCCCACCGTCACCCTGCCCGCCCAGCAGGGCAAGCCGGCGGTCAAGAAGCCGGCCACCACTGCCAACGGCAGCAAGCCCGCGGCATCCACCACCGCCAGCGACGTCGACGACGTCTCCGACTGGATCTGACCCAACCCAACCCAACCCGGTCGCGGAGAGCCAATGCGGCTCGTTCGTGTGGCTCTCCGCGCCCACCCAGCCCAAGGAGGGCACCCATGACCACGAACGCCGAAACGGCCCCCGTTCCGGTGGGGCCTGGCCTGTCGATGTTCGACCCCATCTTCGTCGGCATCGACGAGTTCGGTCACCCCGTCTACATCACCCTCGCCTACCGCAACCTGCTCGCCGGCGGCGAACCCGGCGGAGGCAAGAGCGGGCTCCTGAACACCATCGCCGCCCACGCCGCCCTGTCCGTCGACAGCCGCCTGGTGCTGCTCGACGGCAAGCTCGTCGAACTCGGGCAGTGGGAGGACTGCGCCGACGCGTTCATCGGCCCCGACATCACCGCCGCCCTCGACATCCTGCGCCGGCTGCAACTGGTGATGAACAACCGCTACGCCTGGCTCCGCGCCCACGGGCGCCGCAAGGTGACCGCCGCCGACGGCCTGTCGGTCATCACCGTCCTCGTCGACGAGATCGCCTACTACTCCGCCACCGTCGGCACCAAGCAGGAACAAGAAGAGTTCGTCGCTCTCCTGCGCGACCTGGTCGCACGCGGCCGTGCCGCCGGAATCCCCGTCGTGGCCGCGACTCAGCGGCCGTCGTTCGACATCATCCCCACCAGCCTGCGGGACCTGTTCGGCTACCGCGCCGCGTTCCGCTGCACCACCCCGAACACCTCCAACATCGTCCTCGGGCACGGCTGGGCCGAGCAGGGCTACACCGCCACCGACATCGCCCCCACCAACCAGGGCGCGGCCTACCTCATCGCCGAAGGCGGCACCCCCAAACGCATCAAGGTCGCCTACCTCACCGACACCCAGATCGCCGGCATCGCCGACTACGCCGCCTGGATCCGCCGACCCCGACCGTTACCGACCCTGATCCCGGACCTGACCCGGGCGGACTTCGAGGTGGCGGCATGACCACCCGCGAACAGGCATACGCCAAAGCCAACCAGCAGCGCGCCGCGCAATACGTCGAGATCTGGGTCATCGCCCAACCGGGCGAGATCGCCTCGATGGTCCAGGTCGCCTCGGCCAGCGGCCGACTCGTCTACCTCGGCCCACCCCAACCGGTGGGCGGCGACGACACCCGACAGCGCCGCTACCTGCGGCTACGCACCCGATAACCGGCCGACGGAACCGGCCTCAGCCGTGGAAAGCAGTCCGGTTCCGCCGACCTCCCACCAAGCCCTTCTGAAAGGACGTGGCTGCCATGAAGGCTACCCAACACCCGACCACCGAAGTCCAGGTCACACCCGCTGACCTGCTCCGGATGGCTGCCCTCTACCTGCGCCGGCACGGCTGGCACCAGGGCACCTACTACAACAACCTCTTCCCCACCGACCACCCCACCCCGCCGGCCTGCGCCGCCGGGGCCATCGGCATCGCCAGCGCCGGCCACAAGGTCGAGCACTTCTCCCAGCTCGACCCCGACACCCTCACCGACTACCTCGCCGCCATGGCCACGTTCGTCGACTACCTCGACAACTTCGCCCCGGTCTTCCACATCGACGAAGACGGCTACCTCCTCGACGAGCACACCTCCCCCTACTCCTGGAACGACGACCCCGCCCGCACCGCCGAGCAGGTCATCACCGCGCTTGAGAGCGCGGCTGACGAGTGGGACCGCCTCCACATCCAGGAAGGCGGGAACCGATGAACACCGTCAAGAAGCCCTTGACGCCTCACCTGCCTAGGCAGCGTCGCCGCGACGTCGTCGAGAACGACGCCTTCGCCGCCTTCGCCCGACGCATCATCCGCGCCCACGGCCGCCGCGTCGCAGACGGCGACGTCGAAGCCCTCCGCGACCTCGTCGCCCTCTCCGCCGTCATCGACGACGCCATCACCGACGCCGTCGTCGGTCTGCGGGCCTTCGGCTACTCCTGGGCCGAAATCGGCTCCCGGCTCGGCATCTCCCGCCAAGCCGCCCAGCAGCGCTGGGGAGACCGGCCATGACCACCTACACCTACGACCCGGCCAACCCCGCCGACGAGTTCCCCACCTACCCGTTCCGCCTCGCCCCCGATGGGCTGGCCACCCGTCGACAGTTGCGCGCCGCCGGCCTCCGTCCCGGAGGACACCACGCCGTCGCGCAGATCCTGTGGCGTCGCGGGAAGCGCGTCGCTTACCTCTACCGCCTCGACTGGGCCAAGCCCAAGCGGATCGCCACCCCCGCGCAGCGGGAGGCCATCGCCAAAGCCCTGCTTGCCCGGCGGACCTGCCGCGACTGCGGCCAGGTGAAGCCCTACTACATCCCCCGCCGATACGGCTGCTGCCTCGACTGCCACGGAGGCCACTGATGGCTGCCCTGATCACCTTCGCCGTCGTCCTGCTCATCGGCATCGCCTTCGCCTACATGGGTGGTGTCCGATGAACCGTCAACCCGCCGCACCGCGCATCGAGGGCCTGGTCCTGGTCCTCATCCTCATCGCCGTCGCCGGCTTCGCCGGCGCCGCCTCCTTCACCCACGTCAAAGACTGGACCCTCGCCAACAGCCCGGCCGGGACCGGGGCATGGTTCGGCTGGGCCAACGCTGTCATCTCCGAACTGGTCCCCATCGCCTGCCTGCTGACCATCCGCCGACGCCGCCGCAGCGGTGCACCCATCGGCTACCCGCTGTTCCTGCTCATCGCCGCCGCCGGCCTCTCCCTGGCCGCACAGTTGGCCGTCGCCAAGCCGGGAATCTCTGGCTGGCTCCTGTCCGCCGTCCCCGCCCTGGCCTTCATGGCCCTGGTCAAACTCGTCCTCGCCCCCGCCCCGTCAGGGGAAGGCATCACCCCGCCGGCTGCACCGGCCGAACCCATCCGCGTCCAGGTGGCCGAGCAGATCACCACAGAGCCGACCCCAGCGGCTGCCATCACCCCGGCTGTCGAGCCGGAACCCGTCACCGCGCCGGCACGGGAGCCGGTCGACGTCCCCACCCACCTGCTGCCCATGGCCCGCTTCGCCGCCGTGCAGCACGAACAGACCAACGGCCGCCCCATCACCCCGGCCGAGCTGGCCGACCGACTCGACGTCACCCCACCCGTCGCCGGGCAACTCCTCGCCACCATCGGCGGTGGTGCCCGATGAGCATCCACACCGTCGACCTCGCCCAGCTCGTGCACACCTGCCCGGCCGACCGACTCCCCCACCCCTACGACACCCGCCGCACCGTCATCGACGTCATCGACGGCGGCCCCTGCCGCAACCCGATCACCATCCGCTGCGGCGACACCATCACCCAGATCCGATGCGGCCGGCACGAGCCGACCCACCGCCAGTGCGGCGCCTGCCGCATCACCGTCGTGGAACGGACCATCACCGACACCTTCGTCGGCTACCACGGCCCCGAGCACATGCGTCCCGTCAAGGACGCCGCCTGATGGCCTCGACGCTGGACCTCACCCCCCGCGCTTCGGCCCGGGGGGTGGGCTCGAACGCCGACACCATCACGCCCGTCTACGGCTATACCGCCGCCGGAGCAGCGTTCCAACGCGCCACGCGCCCCGACTACTTCGGCTGGCTGGAACACGTCCGCGCCGCCGCCGGCTGCACCCGACCCATCCGCCTGTCCGGCAGCCTCCACACCGTCGACCCCACCACCGGCCGGATCCTGGCCTCCCGGCACACCGACGCCATGCCCGACGCCGCGATCTACACCGCCTGCGGCAACCGACGCGCCACCGTCTGCCCGGCCTGCGCCCAGACCTACCAACGTGACGCCTTCCAACTCCTACGCGCCGGCCTCGTCGGCGGCAAAGGCATCCCGGAATCGGTCGCCCAGCATCCGGCCGTGTTCGCCACCTTCACCGCACCATCCTTCGGCACTGTCCACACCCGCAACGTGAAGCGGCACACCTGCCGCAACCGTCGCCGCTGCAACTGCCGCGCTGAGCCCTGCCATGCCCGCCGCGCCACCGACCCTGCCGCCGGCCTCTGCCCCCACGGCCGACCCTCGGTCTGCTGGGCACGCCACGAAACCGGCGACACCGTACTGGGGCGGCCGTTGTGCCTGGACTGCTACGACCACGCCCACCAGGTCGTGTGGAACCTCTTCTCCGGCGAGCTGTGGCACCGCACCAAGCAAGCCGCCCAGCGGTACCTCACCAAGCTCGCCCAGCAGCGCGGCATCCCCCGCGTCGAGATCCCCACCGCCTCCGGCAAGACCCGCACCGTCGCCCCGGTCCGGCTCTCTCCCGGTAAGGTCGCCGAACTTCAGGCACGAGCCGCGGTGCACTTCCACGCCATCGCCCGCCTCGACGGCGTCCACCCCGACGACCCCGACGCCATCGTTCCGCCACCAGCCGGGTTCACCACCGATGACCTCGTCGACGCGTTCCGCCACGCCGCCGCGCAGATCCACTTCCGCACGCCGCCGCACCCGGACAACCCGCACGGCTGGGTCATCGCCTGGGGCGACACCTCCAAGGGCCTCGACATCCGACCCATCAGCACCACCGGAGCAGGTGAGGTCACCGACGGCATCGTCGCCGGCTACCTTGCCAAGTACGCCACCAAAAGCACCGAGGCCACCGGGCACACCTCCACCCGCCTGACCGCCGACACCATCGGCGACTACGCCGACCCCGACGGCGACCACACCGCCCGCCTCATCGACGCCTGCTGGCACATCGGCCGACCCACCGACACCCCGGCCCCGTTGTCCGAGCGGCCACGGGAACGCCGGCCCCGGCCCGGCTTCGGACAGCGCTGGGAGTGCCCCGACTGCGGCACCCACACCCGATACGCCGCCTGCCCCGTCTGCGTCGCCCAGCGTCAAGCCGTCCTTGACACCGAACCGGCGAAACCAGCGACGGCCAACCCCTACGCCCGGTTGCGCCGATGGGCGCACATGCTCGGCTACGGCGGCCACTTCCTCACCAAAGCCCGCCGCTACTCGGTGACCTTCCAACTCCTGCGCGATACCCGCGTCGCGTTCCGGCGCCACGAGCACCAGGACCACGAGCACCCCACCGCCGGCGGACCACCCGCCGACCCGCCCGCCGAGGACACCACGCTCATCGTCGGCACCCTCACCTTTGCCGGCGTCGGCTGGCACACCTCAGGTGATGCCCTGCTCGCCAACAGCGCAGCCGCCATGGCCCGCGAGCGACGAACCACCGGCCGCGAAGAACTCGCCCACGAACTCGGCACCACCCCGGCCGGCGTCGTGCCGGTCGCCGCCTGATCCGACAGACCTGAGGAGGTCACCCCGTCATGAGCGCCATCGCCCGCCCCACGCCGGTCGTTCGGCTCGTCCCTCGTACCGGGGCCGTCGTCGTCGAGCCGGTCACCTACACCGTCCGCGAGGTCGCCACGCTGCTCGGCCTCTCGCTCGGCAGCACGTACGCGCTTGTCCGCGACGGCACGATTCCGGCGACCCGCCTCGGCGGTCGCTGGCTGATCCCGCGTGCCCGGTTCCACTCCTGGCTCGACGGCGTCACCGAGCAACCCGCCGCCACCGGCACTGAGCACGGTCGGAGGCGCTGATGGGCTTCGTCCGTAAGACCCCGGCTGGCACCTTTCGCGCCTGCTGGCGCGATCCTGCCGGCGGGCAGAGATCCAAGAGCTTCCGCACTAAGCGGGAGGCCAACGCGTTCCTCTCAGATGTCGAGGGCAGCCTCAACCGGGGCACGTATGTCAACCCGCACGCCGGCCGTATCCGTCTCGGTGACTTCGCTCAGCAGTGGCTCGCCAGCCGGTCTGTGGAGGCGCGGACGACCGAGCGCACTGTCTCCATGCTCCGCACGCACGTTCTGCCGAAGTGGGGTGACTGGTCGCTCGGGAAGGTCGACTTCATGTCGGTGCAGGAGTGGGTGACCGGCCTCGGTCGGGAACTCGCCCCCGCCACCGTGGCCAAGTGCTACCAACTGCTGTCGATGATCCTCAAGACGGCCGTTCAGGCACGGCTGATCGCGGCCAACCCCGCCGAGGGCGTCAAGCTGCCGCGTGACCGGTCCCGCGACGTCAAGCCGGTCACCATCAGCCGGGAGGACCTCTTCGGCCGGCTCCTGCCCGCTGTCCCCGCTCGGCACCGTGGGATCGTCTCCGCTGCTGCTGGGGCCGGTCTCCGCTGGGGAGAGTGCGCTGGGCTGACGTGGTCGTCGGTGGACCTCGACCGCGCATCGCTGCGCGTGGTCCAGGTAGCCGAGGAAACGCACGGCGGAATCGTGCTCCGCCCGTACCCGAAGAGTCGCGCCGGGGTCCGAACCGTGCCGCTGCCCGACTTCCTCCTGGCGGCGCTCCGCCAGCTGCACGCCGCCGGCGACGATCCGAATCCGCGAACTCTGGTCTTCCGCGACCGGGTCGGCCGGCCGCTCCGACGCTCAAACTTTCGTCGTCGGGTGTGGCTACCGTCGCTGGTCCGCGCCGGGCTGCTCGGCCAGGTCGCCAACACCGGGCCGCACCGATACCGCGCCACCTGGCCGGACCGGGAAGGCGTCGAGTGGTCCGCCGAGTTCACCACCGAGCGGGAAGCGGTTGCCTGCGTCGCGGCCAAGGCTGCCGGCGGGATGCGGTTCCACGATCTGCGGCACGCCTACGCAACCTGGCTGGTCACCGACGGCGTTCCGATCAACCTGGTGCAGCGGGTCATGGGCCACGAACAGGCGTCGACGACACTCAACCGCTACACCCACACCCCCGCCGACTACGCCGCCCGCGTCCTGGAGGCATTCAACCGCTCTGCTGCCTCTCTGCTGCCTCCGGCCGAAGAAACGCCCTCGGGAAGCCTGCTCGACGGGGACGGAGATGACCTGTGACCTGCGGCGGAACGCTCAGCCCACAAAGGGACGACCCCCGTCGGGGGGAGACGGGGGTCGTCTGTGGTTCGGCTCCGGGGGGGTCGAGCCGAACCGACTCAGCGGTCACGGGGGGTGCAACCGCCGAGGGCCTGCGGCGACGGGACGTGAACTCCTGTCGTGAGGACAAGCATGCCGCAGCGGACCCTTATACGTCGAGTGGTGTTCACTCCACGCAAAGCTAATTCCCACCGCAACGGATGTGACCGCCGTCACTCCGCCGGGTGCACCTCGGTCTTCCTGACCCCGGCCGGGCGGCTCCACCGAGCCTGTCCGGCTAGACTTTCGCGCCGTGGGCCGCAGTGCCGCTTTCTTCGATCTCGACAAGACCGTCATCGCCAAGTCGAGCGCCCTGGCGTTCGGTCGGCCGTTCTACCGGGACGGGCTGATCACTCGGCGTGACGTGGTCAAGTCGGCGTACGCGCAGCTGATGTTCCGGCTGGGCGGCACCGACGAGCAGACCATGGCCCGGACCCGGGACTACCTGGCCACGCTCTGCAAGGGCTGGCCGGTGGAACAGGTCCGCCAGATCGTCGCGGAGACGCTGCACGAGCTGATCAACCCCTACGTGTACGCCGAGGCCGCCGCCCTGATCGAGGAGCACCAGGCGGCCGGGCGGGACGTGGTGCTGGTCTCCGCCTCGGGCGAGGAGATGGTCCGGCCGATCGGCGAGCTGCTCGGGATCACCGACGTGATCGCCACCCGGATGGCCGTGGTCGACGGCCGCTACAGCGGCGAGGTCGAGTTCTACGCGGCCGGGCCGAGCAAGGTCGAGGGCGTCAGCGAGCTGGCCCTGGAGCGTGACTACGACCTGAGCGACTCGTACGCGTACTCCGACTCGTACAGCGATCGGCCCTTGCTGGAGTGCGTGGGGCATCCGACGGTGGTCAACCCGGACCGGGCGCTGCGCAAGCTGGCGGTGGAGAACGCCTGGCCGGTGCTGGAGTTCCGGCACCCGATCCCGCTGGGCCGCCGGCTGCGCGAGCGGCCGGCGGTGCCGGTCGCGGCGGCGGCGCTCGGCGTGGGCGTCGGGGTGGCCATCGGCATCGCCTGGTACGGCCGGCACCGCCGCACCCGCGCCGCCGCGCCCACGGCCTGAGGGTCGCCGGGCCGGCGGTCAGGACGCGGCGAGGATCTCGTCGCCGATGAGCGTGATCTGGTCCGCCCCGACCTCCACCGCCGCCATGTAGTGGCGCAGCCAGGAGCGCAGGCCGTCGGGGGTGCCGGTGGCGAACGCGCCGGCCGCACCGACGTATTCCGGTTCCCGCTCGCGGTGCCCGACGTCCACCGCGACCAGCCCACGCGGGTCGAACCCGGTGGAGATCAGCACCAGCCGGGCGGCGGCCCGGGCCACCACGCCGGACGGGCCCGGGAACGGGCGCAGGTTGAGCAGCTCGCCGTGCACCACTGCGGCGAGCACCAGCGGCGGCACCTTCGTGCCCCCGGCCACCAGGCCGGAGAGGCCGTCGAGCCGGGCCGCCACCACGGGGTCGGCGACCGGGCGGCCCAGTTCCTCCTCGGTCAGCACGTCCCGGGCGGCGAGCACGTGCAGCCGGGCCAGCACCTGCCGGGGCGCCCTGGTCCAGAGGTCGCTCAGCCCGGGCAGCGCGCCGGCCACCCGCAGCGCGCCCTGGAGCACCGGGTCGGTGACCGTGCCGGCGCGTACCTCCTCGCGGTCGTGGTCGCGGCCCTCCAGCGCGGCGCTGGCCACTGCCGAACGGAGGCTGACCTCGGCGGCGACCTGCCCGCCCTGGCGGCGCAGCGCCCGGTGCCGGTGGGCCTGGTCGACCAGGTCGCGGGCCCGCTCGACGGCGGGCGCGACGTCGGCGAGGGCGAGCAGCGGGGCGAGCGGATCGGCGGTCACATCGTCACGCTAGCGACCGCCGGGCCCCGCGTACGCCCGGGGTGTTAAGAGGGGACCCTTCCTCTACCGGAAGCGTTAATAGGGGGCCCTTCCTTACACCTCAGCGCGGAGGGGGCGCCGCTGAGCGCGCGGAGCGGGGCGGGCGGTCGCGGCCCGGCGGGGCCGGGGCTAACCTTCCCCGGAGTAGGAGACGCAGGTCACGCGACGAAGGAGTCACCGCATGAGCGAGGCATTGGCCAACTTGCTGAACGAGACGCGCCAGTTCCCGCCGCCGGCCGAGCTCGCCGCGAACGCCAACGTGACCGCGGAGGCGTACGACGAGGCGGCCGCCGACCGGCTCGCCTTCTGGGAGCGCCAGGCCGGCCGGCTGGCCTGGGCCCAGCCGTGGGAGCAGGTGCTCGACTGGTCGAACGCGCCCTTCGCGAAGTGGTTCACCGGTGGCCGGCTCAACGTGGCGTACAACTGCCTGGACCGGCACGTCGAGGCGGGTCTCGGCGACAAGGTGGCGATCCACTGGGAGGGTGAGCCGGGCGACACCCGTACCGTCACCTACGCCGACCTGCACAAGCTCACCTGTCAGGCGGCGAACGCGCTGACCGAGCTGGGCGTGACCGCCGGCGACCGGGTGGCGATCTACCTGCCGATGATCCCGGAGGCCGCGGTGGCGATGCTCGCCTGCGCCCGGATCGGCGCCACCCACAGCGTGGTGTTCGGCGGCTTCTCGGCCGACGCGTTGACCAACCGGATCCAGGACGCCAGCGCCAAGGTGGTGATCACCGCGGACGGCGGCTTCCGCCGGGGCAAGCCGTCGGCGCTCAAGCCGACGGTGGACGAGGCGGTGGCGAACTGCCCGTCGGTGGAGCACGTGCTGGTGGTCCGCCGCACCGGCGAGGAGGTCGCCTGGTCGGGCAAGGACCACTGGTGGCACGAGACGGTGGAGACGGCGTCGCCGGAGCACGAGGCGCAGGCGTTCGACGCCGAGCACCCGCTGTTCATCCTCTACACCAGCGGCACCACCGCCCGGCCGAAGGGCATCCTGCACACCACCGGCGGCTACCTGACCCAGGCGTCGTACACCACGCACGCGGTGTTCGACCTGAAGCCGGAGACGGACGTCTACTGGTGCACCGCCGACATCGGCTGGGTGACCGGGCACTCCTACATCGTGTACGGCCCGCTCTCCAACGGCGCCACCCAGGTCATGTACGAGGGCACGCCGGACACCCCGCACAAGGGCCGGTTCTGGGAGGTCGTCGACAAGTACAAGGTGACCATCCTGTACACCGCGCCGACGCTGATCCGCACCATGATGAAGTGGGGCGAGGACATCCCGGCCGGCTACGACCTGTCGTCGCTGCGTCTGCTCGGCAGCGTCGGTGAGCCGATCAACCCGGAGGCGTGGATCTGGTACCGGCAGCACGTCGGCCGGGGTGAGCTGCCGGTCGTGGACACCTGGTGGCAGACCGAGACCGGGGCCATCATGATCTCGCCGCTGCCCGGCGTGACCGAGGCGAAGCCCGGCTCGGCGATGAGTCCGCTGCCCGGCATCGTCGCCGACGTGGTCGACGACCAGGGCCAGTCGGTGCCCAACGGCGGTGGCGGCTACCTGGTGCTCAAGGAGCCGTGGCCGTCGATGCTGCGGACCATCTGGGGCGACGACAACCGGTTCCTGGAGACGTACTGGTCCCGGTTCGGCGCGGGCGCCAACACCGGCGACGAGTGGGTCTACTTCGCCGGTGACGGCGCGAAGAAGGACGACGACGGGCACATCTGGCTGCTCGGCCGGGTGGACGACGTGATGCTGGTGTCCGGCCACAACATCTCCACCACGGAGGTGGAGTCGGCCCTGGTGAGCCACCCGTCGGTGGCGGAGGCGGCGGTGGTCGGCGCGACCGACCCGACCACCGGCCAGGCGATCGTCGCGTTCGCCATTCCGCGCGGCAGCGCGGAGATCTCGGGTGACGCGGGCGAGCAGCTCATCGCCGAGCTGCGCAACCACGTGGCGAAGACGCTGGGCCCGATCGCCAAGCCGCGGCAGATCATGCTGGTGCCGGAGCTGCCGAAGACCCGCTCCGGGAAGATCATGCGCCGGTTGCTGCGGGACGTGGCGGAGAACCGGTCGCTCGGTGACGTGACCACGCTCCAGGACTCCTCGGTGATGGAGATGATCTCCTCGGGGATGGGTGGGGGCAAGTCCGACGAGGACTGATCGACGCGGAACACCAGGGGCGGGTCGCCACGGCGACCCGCCCCTCGTCGTACCCGGGACGAGGTTGGTCGATCGGCGGAGGAGGCACTGACCTGAACGGGCAGAGGGCCTGTTCACCCCTGTCTATGCCGCGCCCGGTCGACTACGTTCAGCCACACCGGCGCAATTCGACATCTGTCACTGAGACGGCCGGTCCCTCACCATTCCCTACGAACGGAGTGGCATGCTCCTCATTTCGCAGTCCAGGGCACGCAGACGCCTACTCGTCGCGCTGCCCGCCATCGCCCTCGCGGCCACGTCGCTGACCGTGACGGGCAGCGCGGCGGCCCAGCCGTCCCGGTCCGCCCCGGCCACCATCGGGGCGGACGAGTACTACATCAACTACGCCGAGCCCGAGGTGCAGCCGGACACCGGCGGCAAGGAGACCAAGGGTCGGGACGGGGTCTTCTCCTCCCCGGCCGACGAGGCCCGCGCCTACGACCGGAAGTACGCCGGCGGCAACCCGATGACCGCGCGGGAGCTGGCGAAGCTGGAGGCCAAGTCGATCCGGACCGGGCAGAGCCCGCGGAAGATCAAGCAGGCCAAGAGCACCCAGACCGCCAAGCTGCTGACGCTGCTGGTCGAGTTCAACGACAAGGCCAACGACGACTTCACCGACGTGATGGTCCCGAAGACGGTCTTCGAGGACCGCACCTGCGTGCCCGGCACGGTGCAGAACGGGCCGCGGCACAACACCATCCCGAACCCGGCCACCCTGCCGCACAAGGACAACAACTCGATGTGGGTGCCGGACTTCTCGCCGGCCCACTACGACAAGATGCTCTACACCAAGAAGGGCATCACCGAGCGGGTCCGCAAGGACCTCAAGGGGCCGGACGGCAAGCCGGGCATCAGCCTCGCCGGGCGGACCATGCACAACATGTACCTGGAGATGTCCAAGGGCGCGTACACCGTGGACGGGCAGGCTAGCCCGTGGATCACGGTGCCGCACTCGGAGGGCTGGTACGCGGCCTCGCGCTGCTTCCAGGACGAGAACGGCAACTGGGTCGCCGGGCGTGAGCAGTCGATGAACGGCCACCCGGACAACCCGCAGGGCGCCGGCCGCCTCGCCACCGACGCGATCGACGCGCTGGCCGCCGCCGACCCGAACTTCCCGTGGGCCGACTACGACATCGAGGACCAGAGCGACCGCGACGGCGACGGCAACTACCACGAGCCGGACGGCGTGATCGACCACCTGGTGCTGGTGCACGCCAACCAGGGCAAGTCCCGGGGTGGCGGCGACGTCGGCATCTACTCGGTGTGGGCGCACTCCTCCACCGTGGCCGGTGGCTACACCATCCCCGGCACGAACCTGAAGGTGTCGAACTACATCGTGCAGCCGGAGGACGCCGGCGTCGGCGTCTTCGCCCACGAGTTCGGGCACGACCTCGGCCTGCCGGACCTCTACGACACCTCGGGCAACGCCGACTCGGACGTCGACTTCTGGGACCTGATGGCGTCCGGCTCGCACTCCGGCGAGATCTTCCAGGCGCTCCCCACCCATATGGGTCTCTGGGACAAGTGGGTGCTCGGCTGGGCCGAGCCGAAGACGTTCGGGCCGGGCGACCGGGCCAAGCTGGTCAAGCTCGGGCAGACCTCGCGTACGCCCGTCGGCACCGAGGACGGCATCAAGATCGACCTGCCGGACAAGGTGATCACGCTGGCCGAGCCGCACAGCGGCGGGAACATGTGGTACTCCGGTGCCGACCAGAACTGGGCGGACGTCAAGCTGAGCCGGACGGTGACCGTCCCGAACGCCGCCGACGCGAAGTTCTGGATGTGGAACAACTACGTCATCGAGGAGGACTGGGACTACGGCTTCGTCGAGGTCTCGACCGACGGCGGCGCCACCTGGACCGAACGCAAGGTGTACGACGCCTCCGGCGCGCTGGTCACCACCGACGACGGCTACGCCGACCCGAACGGGCGGATGGTCGACTTCGGCAACAAGAAGTACGGCCTGACCGGCGCCACCGACGGCTGGCGGCACGACTACGTCGACCTGTCGTCGTACGCCGGGCAGACCGTGCAGGTGCGCCTGCGGTACGCGACCGACGAGGCGTTCGTGGAGCGCGGCTGGTTCGCCGACGACTTCTCGGTGACCGGCGGCGGCGCCACCACCTGGAGCGACGACGTCGAGGGCGGCACCGCCGGCTGGACCCAGACCGGTGGCACCTTCACCGACACCAGCGGCGCGGGTTGGCACGTCGACTCGGGCACCCAGGTCAAGTCGCACTACTACCTGGCCGAGTGGCGCAACTTCGACGGCTTCGACAAGGGCCTGAAGTACGCCTACGACACCGTCTACTCGCACGAGGCGTGGAAGGTCGACCGGATCGCCTACAACGCCCCGGGCATGCTGGTCTGGTACCGGGACACCCAGCTCGGCGACGTCAACCACGTCACCGGGCAGATGACCGCGCTGCCCAGCTACGGCGCCAAGGGCGGGCTGCTGATCGTCGACTCGCACAACGACCCGCTGCGCCGCAAGTGGACCGCGGCCGAGAAGGACCCGTCGGTGCTGGACAACCTGCCCAGCCGTCCGCAGTCGTCCAACGCGGCCTTCTCGCTCCAGCCGACGTACCCGTTCAAGGAGTGCCTGGAGGCGGCGGACGAGCCGTACAGCGCGTACTGCACGAAGTTCCCGGCGCAGTCCCCGGTGCGGGCCTTCACCGACGCCAAGGGCTGGTACCCGGGCATCGAGATCCGGGACGGCTCGCCGTACGCCCGGGACAACGACGCCTCGGTGGTCGTCCCGTCGCGGGGCAACCAGCAGTACACGACCCGGGTGGTGAACCCGGACGGCTCCCCGGCGACCGACTGGTACGGCGAGGAGCTGGGTGGCGGCGCGATCGTGCTCGGCACCGGCAACCCGCGTGACGCGGGTGTCGCGTACGGCACCTCGATCGTGCTCGTGCGGGCCGCCAAGGACAACGCGTACGCCACCGTGATGGTGGTCCCGCCGAAGGGCTGAATCGGAGACGCCAAACCGGAACCGGAATGACCGAAAAATGAGCTGAACGGGCCGGACGACCGAAGGGCCGGGAGCGGAAGCGCTCCCGGCCCTTCTGTATCCATCGATGTCGTTGCCTTCGGCTCGGCGGACATCGGCGCTGGTCAGCGCGTCGGCAACAGATCGACGTGTGACGGGCAACGGCGTCACCAACAAAAAGTTGCTACAAATCGACGCACACATCTTCCCACCAGTCCCAGCAGTGTCTATGTTCACCGTGGGTCCCACTTGTGGGACGTTCCGCCGGCCCGTACCCCCAGTTGGGCCGGTTCCCTCACACCGGAGGTACCACGTGCGCAAAGTCGCAGTGGGTCTGCTCGGGCTTTCGCTGACCGCGACGGGGCTGATGGCGGGCACGTCCGCCAGCGCCGCGCCGACGCCGAAGCTCCCGGCCGCCGCCCCGTCGGTGGCCGAGCCTGCGCAGGCTGAGCACGACCTGCCCAACCCGCTCGAAGAGAAGCGGCGCGCGCTGCGCCAGGAGGGCCTGAGCGAGGTCCTTTCCGGCAGGGCGAAGGCCCAGAAGATCAACGGCAGCACGGTCGTCAAGGTCGGCGAGCAGGCTGCCGAGGGTGCCGCGGCGGGCAGGTCCGCCAAGAGCACCAAGGCCGGCAAGGGTCCCGTGAAGGACCAGTACGTCGAGCTCTCCCGCAAGCAGACTGACAAGATCTTCGTCATCCTTGCGGAGTTCGGCGACGAGCGGCACCCGAACTACCCGGACCAGGACACCGACCCGGACACCCCGGGCCCGTCCCGGTTCGACGGTCCGCGCGTCAACGAGATCCCCCAGCCCAACCGGGCGGTGGACAACTCCACGGTCTGGCAGCCGGACTTCAGCGCCGATCACTACCGGCAGCTGTACTTCGGCACCAAGCCGGGTGACGAGTCGCTGAAGCAGTACTACGAGGCCCAGTCGTCGGGTCGGTACAGCGTCGACGGCGAGGTCACCAACTGGGTGAAGGTGAAGTACAACGAGGCTCGCTACGGCCGTTCCGACGGCTACCCGTGCGCCTCGAACGTCTGCACCAACACCTGGGCCCTGGTCCGCGACGCCGCCAACCAGTGGGTCGAGGACCAGAAGGCGCAGGGTCGCTCCGACGAGGAGATCGCGGCCGACGTCAAGTCGATGGACCAGTGGGACCGTTACGACTACGACGCCGACGGCAACTTCAACGAGTCGGACGGCTACATCGACCACTTCCAGATCGTCCACGCCGGCGGCGACCAGGCCGACGGTGACCCCTACCAGGGTGAGGACGCCATCTGGAGCCACCGGTGGTACGCGTTCGCCAGCGACCAGGGCAGCACCGGCCCGGAGAACTTCCCGGCCGGCGGCACCCAGATCGGCAACACCGGCGTCTGGATCGGTGACTACACGATCCAGCCGGAGAACGGTGGACGCAGCGTCTTCTACCACGAGTACGGCCACGACCTCGGTCTGCCGGACGACTACAACGTGGGCACCAGCGCCGACAACAACAACGAGCACTGGACCCTGATGGCCCAGAGCCGGCTCGGCGCGAAGAACGACGGTGGCATCGGCGAGCGCGGTGGCGACCTGGGCGCCTGGAACAAGCTCCAGCTCGGCTGGCTCGACTACGAGACGGTCGTCGCCGGTCAGAAGCGGACCCTGAACCTGGGGCCGCAGGAGTACAACTCGGCCAAGGCGCAGGCCGCCGTGGTCGTGCTTCCGCAGCGCGAGTACACCTTCGACAACGGCAAGCCGTTCGAGGGCACCAAGCAGTTCTTCTCGGGCAACGCGGACGACCTGAACACCACGATGACGCGCACCCTCGACCTCACCGGGAAGAGCAGTGCCGCGCTGTCGATGAAGGGTCGCTACAGCATCGAAGAGGACTACGACTACCTCTTCTTCGAGGCGTCCACCGACGGTGGCCAGACCTGGGCCACGCTCCCCGGTACGGCCAACGGCAACGCGCTCAAGGAGATCTCGCCCGGGCGCTTCGCCCTGGACGGCTCCAGTGACAACCAGTGGGTCGACATCAACATCCCGATGGACGCGGTCGCCGGCAAGGTCGTGCAGTTCCGGCTCCGCTACCAGACGGACGGCGGTGTCTCCGAGGGCGGCTTCTTCGGTGACGCGATCACCGTGACCGCCGACGGGCAGACGCTGCTCAGCGACGGCGCCGAGGCGGGTGCGGGCGACTGGGCCCTCGCCGGCTGGAGCATCGTCGAGGAGAGCTACACCCGCATGTTCGACAACTACTACATCGCCGGCAACCGGTCGTACGTCTCGTACGACAAGTACCTGAAGACCGGCCCGTACTACTTCGGCTACGCGAACACCCGCCCGGACTACGTGGACCACTACGCGTACCAGGAGGGTCTGCTGATCTCGTACTGGAACCTGCGTTGGGCGGACAACAACACCGCTCCGGCGTCGGCGACCAACCCGGGTGGTCACCCCGGTGAGGGTCGGAACCTGTACATCGACTCGCGTCCGCGGCCGCTCTACAACCTGACCGGGCAGCCCTGGCGGGCCCGCGTCCAGGTCTACGACGCGCCGTTCAGCCTGAAGAAGGCCGACTCGTTCACCCTGCACATCAACAGCCAGCCGCAGTACATCCGCGGTCAGGCCGCTGCTCCGGTGTTCGACGACAGCAAGCAGTACTGGTTCCCGGAACTGCCGAACCACGGCGTCAAGGTCCCGAACAACGGGGTCAAGATCCGCGTGGTGGAGCAGAACGGCACCTCGATGAAGATCCGCATCTCCTGATCAACGGATCGACGCACCACAGCGATGCCCGGGCGGTTGACCGCCCGGGCATCGCCCTTTCCGGCGGGGAACCGGCCGACCCCCGCCCGCGTCCCATCCGGGTGACACCTCGCACCGCCCTACCGGCCGCCCTCGCGGTGGCACTGCTCGCCACCGCCGGCTGCGCCGGGAACGGAGGATCCGTGCCCGACGAGACCCGGCCGTCCAGCCCGACCGCGCCGCCCACCTCTGCCGCACCGGCCGCGCCGACCACCCCGGCGGCGGACGCGCCGGCCGCCAGCGGCGCCCCCGCCGACCGTCCCACCCCGCTCTCCGCCACCGAACTGCCGACTCTGCGGCGCCCCGCCGGGCCACCGAAGAAGCCCACCGACAACCGCCCCACCGGCGTCGTCGCCGGGTGGATCACGCGCGGCGGGTCCGGCCCGTGCTACGGCCTGGTCGACGAGAACGGACGGGAGTACGCCGTGCACGGCCCGGAGGCCGGTGAGCTGCGCGAGGGCGACTTCGTCACGCTGCGACTCACCTCGCGGGACCGGTCGGTCGACTGCGGTCCCGGCGTACCGATGCGGGTCGTCGGCCCGTAGCCCCTCACCCCGGGTGCGGGCACGATCACCGAAAGCACACCCGGCAGGTGCGGGCAAGGGCGGAACGGCCCATTGACCCGGCCGGCACAGGAAACCATGCTCGTGGATGTCTGGTTCGGGGGCCAGGCACGCCGCCGTCTCACGAGGACGTCGGCCACCGGCCCCCGTCATCCACGGGGGGTGGCGGCCATGTCCACGGAAGTGTTGTCCGACGACACCGAGAACCCATCGGGCGACCGTGGTCGCGACGCCGCGGCGGCCCGGAACGTGCCACTCCTGAACGAGCTGCGCCAGGCCATCGCCGCCAGTCAGCACGATCTGGACCGGGCCCAACGCCAGCTCACCGAGGCCGGTGCCGAGCTGGCCCGGTGGACCGACCGCGCGTCCCGGGAGGCGGGCACCACGCTCCTGGTCGACGGCGTGCCGGACGCCGGGGAGTTCCGCCAGCTCTCCGCGCGGCTGTGCGCCCGGGACACGGAGGGCTGCCGCCTCCTGCACGGGGACCCGGCCGATCGGGAACCGCACGCGCACCCCCTCCCGAGCCCCGGCGACGCCGGCCATCGCAGCGTGGTCGGCCAGGCCCGGCTGGAGGATCCCACCTACCGACAGGCGGTCGAGGAAGCGGTACGGTCGGCGCACCGGGTCCGGGTGCTGCCCCGCCTCGGCACCACCATGCAGCTCGCCGACGGGGTCGCGTTGTTCTCCCTCCAGCAGCCCGCCGGGCCGGCGGGACTGCTGATGCGCCACCCGGAGCTGGTCGCGCTGGGAACCCAGCTCTTCGAGGCGGCCTGGGCGGACGCCCTCCCACTGGGGGCGCGCCGCTCGACCGGCGACGACCGCCCGTCGGAGGTTCAGCTCCAGATCCTGCGGTTGGCGGCGGTCGGGGCGAAGGACGACACGATCGCCCGCAGCCTCGGACGCAGCACCCGGTGGGTCCGGCGCCACTTCGAGCTGCTGGAGGAACAGCTCGGGGCCACCAACCGGATGACCCTCGGCATCGCCGCCGTCCGCCGCGGCTGGATCTGATCTTGCAGCTTGCGGACGCGGGCAACTCTGCCCTGCCGCCGCGCCACCAGCACCCCGCATGATCGATAGACATCGATGGAAGTTCCATCGGTCATCGGGGAAGGATCACCTTGCGAAGGACGTCTCTGCGGCGGCTCGCCGCGCTCGCGCTCAGCGCCGTCACCCTGGTCGGAGGGCTGGTGGCCGTCCAGGCCCCGGCCGCCGCCGTACCGGCCGGATTCGACCACACGATCTACTGGAACAACGTCCTGCTCAAGACCTACCGGGCCGTGGGCGGCCCGCCCACCGTCCTGTCCCGGGCCGGCGCCATGATGCACCTCGCCATGTACGACGCCTCGGCCTCGCTGTCCAGCGGACCGACCTACCTGGCCCGGGTCGCCCCGGTCCCCAACTTCAGCTACGACGTGGACATGAACGTCGACATGGCGGCGTTCAAGGTGCTGCAGTCGGTCTTCCCCAGCCGAGACTTCACCGCCGACTACCAGGGCTCGCGGGTCTACCCCCCGGTCGGTTCCCCGGGACCCGAGGGCTGGAGCACCAGCGTCGGTGAGGGCGCGGCACAGAACATGATCAACGCCAGGGCGAACGACCGCTCGACGGTCAACACCGGCTACACCCCTGGCACCACCGCCGGGCAGTGGCGTCCCACCGAGCCGAACACCGTCGCGGCCAGCCCGAACTGGGGCCGGGTCACGCCGTTCGCACTGACCTCCGGCTCGCAGTTCCGGCCCTCGCTGCCCGGCGGCTTCACCGACATCACCAGGATGCTGACCAGCAGCGAGTACGCGGCACAGGTCAGGGACGTCCGCGAACTGGGCGCGGCCACCGGGTCGACCCGCACCACGGACCAGACCCAGGCGGCCTTCTTCTGGGCCAACGACCTGGACGGCACCTACAAGCCCCCGGGCCAGCTCTTCGCCCACACCCAGATCATCGCCAAGGCGAAGGGCACCCCGACGATCAAGCTCTTCGCGCTGGTCGCCATGGCCATGGCCGACGCGGCCATCGCCGCCTGGGACGCCAAGTACGAGACCACCATCGACCTGTGGCGCCCGGACACCGCGATCGAGGAGCCGCAGAGCGACGGCAACGCCGCGACCACGCCGAACGCCGCCTGGCAGCCGCTCTCCACGGCGGCCGACGGCTCGCACTTCTCGCCGAACTTCCCGGCGTACATCTCCGGCCACGCCACCTTCGCCGGGGCCTGGGCGGGCATCATGAAACGGTTCTACGGCACCGACGCGGTGACCTTCACCGCGACCACCGAGGACCCCAAGGCGGTCGGGGTGCAGCGCACCTTCACCTCCTTCTCCGCCGCCGCCAACGAGAACGCCCTGAGCCGGCTCTGGCTGGGCGTGCACTACCGCTGGGACGCCGACGCCGGCCTGGCCACCGGCGACGCGGTGGCGAACCGGGTGTTCGGCACCTACCTCCGTTGACCGTCGCGGGCCGGCGACGACCGTCGCCGGCCCGCCCTCCGGCGGGTTCTCCCGGAGAATCCCCTGATCCTGGGCACCTGCGGGGCCGGCGGGCGACTGCCGGCCCTAGGCTGTGCCCCATGACCGACCAGCGCGGCGGGTTCGCCGACGAGTCCTGCGTCCTGCCCGAGGGGCCGTGGACGCACCGGTTCGTCGGCGCCAACGGCAGCCGGTTCCACGTCGTCGAGGCCGGCACCGGCCCGATGGTGCTCTTCCTGCACGGCTTCCCGGAATACTGGTACGCCTGGCGCGAGATGCTCCCGGCGGTCGCCGACGCCGGCTTCCGCGCGGTCGCCGTCGACCTGCGCGGCTACGGCGCGAGCGACAAGCCACCCCGGGGGTACGACGGCTACACGCTGGCCGCCGACGTCGCCGGCCTGATCCGCGCACTCGGCGAACGGTCGGCCACCGTGGTCGGCACCGGCGCGGGCGGGCTCATCGGCTGGACCGCCGCCTCGTTCCACCCCACCCTGGTCCGGCGGCTCGTGGTGCTCGGCGCACCGCACCCGCTCCGGCTGCGGGCCGCCATCTTCGCCGACCCGCGCGGCCAGTTCACCTCGGCCACCGCCACGCTGAAGTTCCAGCTCCCCCGCTACGAGCACGTGCTGACCCGGGACGGCGCCGCCGAGGTGGAGGACATGCTGCGCCGGTGGGGCGGGCCGCGCTGGGTCGACGGACCCGACTTCGCCGACTACGCCCGCTGCTGCCGGGTGGCCATGCAGATCCCGCAGGCCGCGTTCTGCGCCATGGAGGGCTACCGCTGGGCGTTCCGCTCGGTGCTGCGGCTGCACGGCTACCGGTTCGTGAAGCTGATGCAGAAGCCACTGGTCACACCGACCCTGCAACTGCACGGCGCGTTGGACCGGGCCTCGCTGCCCCGCACCGCGCAGGGCTCGGGCCGCTACGTCACCGCCCCGTACGAGTGGCGGCTGCTCGACGACGTGGGCCACTTCCCGCACGTGGAGGCCCGCGACGTGGTGCTCGGCGAGATCCTGCGCTGGGCGAAGTCCTGACTCAGACCCGCTGCTCGCCCAGGTCGGCCACCTCGGTCGCGGGCGCCCACCCCTGGTAGACGCCGAAGTCGAACGCCTCCAACCCCATCGCCTCGGCCACCGGCCAGCGTCCACCGGTGTACTCCACACGCAGCCAGCCCTCGTGCTCGGCCAGCACGATGAACGGCTGCCCCTGCCAGGTGCAGGTGGTCCGGACGTACGCCAGGTCCTCCACCTCGGCGGCCGGCACCACCCGGACGTACCGGCCGGGGCGTACCTCGGCGAAGCCGTCGTCCGGTTCGGGCTGGTAGAGGCGGACGTCGGTCCCGTCCGGGCTGGCCTGGTACTCCCGGCCCCGCCAGCGGGCCACATACCCGTCGCGGGTCACGCCTCGTCCGCCTTCCGCCACACCAGCGCGTCCGTGTCGAGGACCGCGACCAGCCGGGCGGCGGCGTCGGCGCCGACGCGCCACAGCTCCGCCCCGTGCGGCAGCCGGGCACTGTCCACCTTGAACTCCGCCACCACGTCGGTGCTCTCCCCCGGCGCGAAGCCGTTGCCGCGGAACGGGGGCCGTTCGATCACCCAGCCCTCCATCGCCCGCATGGCGGCCTCGTTCTGCCCGCCGTACGGGATCCGGTAGAGGCTGGGCCGGTGGGCCGGCCAGCGCAGCAGGTAGACCTCCTCGTCGTCCCGGGAGAACGGCGAGCCGGGATGGCCGAGGCCGAGCGCGTCGTACAGCTCCGCCGGGGTCCGCAGGTGGGCCAGTTCACCGGCCCGGTGCACGAACCCGGACACCCGGTCGTAGCCCCGCTCCAGGTAGTAGGCGAGCTGGCTCGCCGCGATCGCCTTCTGCATGGTCACCGGCAAACTCGGGTCCGTCGGCGGCGCCGCCGGTCGGGGCTCGGCCGCCGGGGCCGGCGCGGCGGCGGAGGGCTCCGGTTCGTCGCCGAGGCCCACCTCGGCGGCCCAGTT
Source organism: Micromonospora sp. WMMA1996 (assembly GCF_002573675.1). NCBI lineage: Bacteria > Bacillati > Actinomycetota > Actinomycetes > Micromonosporales > Micromonosporaceae > Micromonospora > Micromonospora sp. WMMA1996. Next base: position 1,039,837 of record NZ_PDHU01000001.1, read on the forward strand.
GGCGAGCGCGAGAACCTGCTCCCCCGGGTACGCCGCACCGACCGGACTGCCCGGGTTGACCAGGAACGACCAGGCGGCGTCCGGCCACCGGCGGATGAGCTGGACGAACTTGACCCGTACGGTGTCGACCGGCCCGTCGGCGTGCTCGGCGAGCCGCTCCGGCGAGGTGTAGGCCACGACGTACGCGCCACCGCCGATCGACCGGGTGTGCCAGACGAAGCCGGGGTCGCCCGGCCGACTGCCGGGGACCGAGTCGGGCGCGACCGGCAGCAGCACCCGGGCCAGCAGCAGGGTGGTGAGGAAGCCGTCCGTGTTTCCGCTGCCGGCGGCGGAGAGCAGTTCCTCCTCCACCTCGTTCGCCGGCACGAACTCCGGCCGCCCGGCGGAGGGCGTCGTCGCACCGGCCGACGTCGGCTCGTCGACCGGCCGCTCGGAGGCGGTGGAGCGCGGCGAGCCGTCCTCCACATCGGAGCGGGCGGACCACGACACCGGAGACTCGGCCGGCACCGACGTCGACCCGGGTGTCGGCGTCCCGAGCAGCGGTGTGGTGTCCGGTTCGGCGGGGGACGGGTCGGGTGGGAACAGCGGCTCGGTCGGCGGCTCGAACAGCGAGGCCGGGGCGCCGTTCGACGACTCGGAGAGCGGTGCCGTGGACTCGAACAACGACACCGTCGGCTCGGCCGACGATGACGGCGGCTCGAACAGCGACACCGTCGGTTCACCCGATCCCGGCGACTCGAACGCCGTCGTCGACTCCGGCCCGTACGCCGTCGTGGGCTCGAACGCCGACGCGGGCTCGAACGCCGACGCGGGCTCGAACGCCGACGCGGGCTCGAACGCCGACGCGGGCTCGAACGCCGACGCGGGCTCGAACGCCGACGCGGGCTGCGCCGACGCAGTCTCGAAGGACGTCGTGGGCTGCGCCGACGCAGTCTCGAAGGACGTCGTGGGCTGCGCCGTCGTGGGCTCGAAGGCCGACGCGGTCTCGAACGCCGTCGTCGGCTCGGAAGCGGTGGACCCGAACGGGGCCGTCGACGCGAACGACGGTGAGGCTCCCGACGACGGCTCGAAGAGCGACACCGGAGGCGCGGCCGCCGGCGAGAGCGGCGTCGTCGGCTCGTCCCCGACGCCGGACCGGTCGAACGGCGACCTGCCGTCGACCGGCTCGCCCGTGCCGGTGGCGCCGAGGTGGGCGGCGAGATCGGCGGTGTCGTCGACCACCGGGTCGACGGGGAGCGGCACGGTCGGGTCCGTGGCGCCCGCCCAGGCCGCCGCCGCGTCGCCGCCCGGAACCGGGACCACGGGATCGGCGCGCGGTGGGGACCAGGCCGGCGTGGGCTCGGTCAGGTCGCGGGCCTCGATGACGGTGCCCTCGATGACGATCGGTGTGAAGTCACGCCGTGGCGTCGGCGGCGCGGACACCGGCTCGGCGACCGACGGCGGCAACTCCTCCGCCTCCGCGAGGTCGGCGACCGGGTTCTCCCCGGCCCACTGGTCCGGCGCGGGCGTGGCGGGGCCGGCATGCCGCCGGGGCAGCGTGCCGGTGGCGTCCTCGGCCGGGCGGGCCGGCCGGAACGGCCGGGTCGGGTCGTCCGGACGCGATGCCGGGGGTGGCTGGTCCGCCCCGATCGGGAAGGCGCGGGTCGGATCCTCCCGCACCGGCTCGTTCAGCGGGCGGCGGCGGGGAAACGGCTGGCCACCGGCGAACCGGGAGGGCGGCGTCGCCCGTTCGGCGGACCGGCGGGGCGCGTCCAACGGCGAGGGCCGCCGGCTGGAGCGCCCGGAGGAGGGTTCGAAGAAGGAGCGGGCCGGGGGCGGCGCGGGAGCCGGGGGCGGATCGTCCACCGACGCGTCCCGTCCGGCGGCGAAGGGGTCCGGCTCGTCCGGCCGTCGACGCAGGTCCGTGAGCCAACCGTCGAGGGCGTCGGAGCCGGGCTCGTCGCCCGAGGCGGGCCGGCCCGCCTCGGGCGCCTCCGGCGTTCTCCGGCGGGGCGGCACGGTGGGTACGCGCCGACCGAGGACCGGCACGGTCCGCATCGGCACGGTGGAGGGCTCCTCGGCCTCCGCCACCCGGCCAGCGCGGGTCGGCGGAACCGGGGGCGGCGGCGCGGGAGCGGCCGGCACCCGGGGGAGCGGCGCCTCCCGTGCGGTCTCCGGAACCCCGTTGCGGGCGGCCCGGGCCGCGCTCTCCACCCGGTCCAGGCGGGCTCGGGCGCCCATGGTCCGCCCGGGCAGCCGGACGTCTCCCCGGGCGAGCTGCGCGACATACCAGGCGGGCAGGTAGCCCTCGATCGGCAGCCCCGGATCGACCGCCAACCACCACTCCTGATTGGGCCAGCCGGCGGCCAGGTCGGGGTATGCCACGACGCGCGTCGCCCCGGCGTTCTCACCCAGACTGGCCCGTAGCGCGGCGACGGAGGTGAAGGCCAACACGTGGGTGCGGCCCCCGGAGGTCCAGGTGCCCCACCCGGCGGTCGAGCCGCCGGCGACCGGCAGCACCAGATCGACGCGGGTCAGCACGCGGAAGTACTGCTGCTGGTCCTGCGCGCGCAGCGCGTCCCGCATCGCCACCTCGGCCTCGGTGGCCGGCTCCCATCCGGTCACGGCCACCTCTCCTTCCGCGAACAGGCCACAGGCATCGCCTACAACCTACAAGGTGGTAACAAGATCACAATGCCTGGCCATCGACGGTCGGCCGTGACCTCGGCGAGGCGCTAACATCCCGTTCCGGAGTCGACACGTTACGGAGGTCGTCGATGTCCCGGCCCCTCGTCCGCCCGGCCCTGGCCGCCCTGGCGACCCTCCTCGTCGCCGGCCTGCCGGCCACTCCGGCGGCGGCCCGCGCCCCGTCCGGATGCGCGGCGCCGCCCGCGCCCGCCCGGCCGGTGGCCGAGCAACCGTGGCCCCAGCAACGGTACGCGCCGGACCGGCTCGCCCCGCTCGCGACCGGCGCCGGCGTGGTGGTCGCGGTGGTCGACTCCGGGGTCGACCGGTCGCATCCGCAACTCACCGGCCGGGTGCTCGACGGCGCCGACTTCCTCGACCCGGGGGGCGACGGCACCCGGGACTGCGCCGGGCACGGCACCGGCGTGGCGAGCATCATCGCCGCCGCGCCGCGCCCCGGGGTCGCCTTCCGCGGGCTCGCGCCGGACGCGCGCGTCCTCCCGGTACGGGTGAGCGAGCAGCAGGTGGTCGAGGGGCGGGAGTCGGGGCGTACGGTCGACGCGGCCGACTTCGCCCGGGCGATCCGGTGGGCGGTGGACCACGACGCCGACGTGCTCAACCTGTCGGTCGTGCTGTACGCGGACGACCCGGCCGTCCGGGCCGCGATCGCCTACGCGGTGCGGCGGGACGTGGTGGTGGTGGCCGCCGCCGGCAACCTGCACGACAGCGGCGACCCCCGACCGTACCCGGCGGCGTACGACGGGGTGCTCGGCGTGGGCGCGATCGGTCGCGACGGCGCACGCGCGGCCTTCTCCCAGACCGGCCCCTACGTCGACCTGGTCGCCCCGGGCAGCGAGGTGCTGATGGCGGCGCCCCGGCAGGGCCACCACCGGGCGGAGGGGACCAGCTATGCCACGCCCTTCGTGTCCGGCACCGCGGCGTTGCTGCGGCAGTATCGCCCCGGCTTGAGCGCGGCCGGGGTGGCAGGGCGGATCGTGGCCGGCACCGATCCGGCGCCGGGGCGGGGCGAGGGCTACGGCGCCGGGGTGCTCAACCCGTACCGCGCGGTGACCGAGTCGCCCGGCGAGGCATCCGCCCGCCCTCGTGCCGGCGTGGCGTTGCCGGCCGAGCGGCCGGATCCGGCCGCGCTCGACCGCCGGTCCCGTCGCGCCACGGCCCGGGACCGGGCACTGCTGGTGGCCGGCGTGACCGGCGGGGCGGCGGCGCTGGTGGCGCTGCTGGCGGTGGTGCTGCCCCGGGGGGCGCGGCGGCGTTGGAACCCGGCCGGCCCGGCCTGATCACCGGACGCGGCCCGGGACCGCACCCGGGCCGCGCCCGGGGCTCACTGGAACAGGTTGGCGTTGCGCTTCTCGGTGTCGAGGTAGTCGGCCGCGGAGTCCTCCACGGCGAGCTTGATGTCACGCAGCATCGCCTGCAGGTCCTGCGAGGCGGCCCGCCACCGGGCCTGCCGCTGCTCGTACGCCTCCCGCGCCGCGCCGTTCCAGCTCGACACCAACGGCGCCGCGTCCCGTTCGAGCTGCCCGAGCTGGCTCTCCAGAGTGGTCAGCGCCCGTTGGATGTCCGCGCCGGCCTGTTGCAGGGCGGCGAAGTTGACGACCAGCACACCGTGCTCCATGGGTTCGATCCTTCCGGTGGTCAGAGCGGCAGCTGGATGCCGCGGTTGGTGCCCGCCACCCGGCCGGCGGCCTCGGTGTCGGAGACGTCGTAGTGCCGGCCCGCGGTGCGGATCGCCGTGGCGGTCTCGCGCAAGGCCCGCTGCAGGGTCGCCTGGTCCTGCGCCCACTGCTGCTTGACCTGCTCGAACGAGCGCCCGCCGGCGCCCCGCCAGGCCTGCTGCAGCACCTCCAGCTCGGCCATCAGGCCGCTCAACATGGTCTGCAGCGACTGGTCGACCTGCTCGAACCTCCCGGCGGTCTGCTGCATCACCGCGGCTTCTGCCTGGGTCTGGGACATCCCGGACGTCACCTCGTCTCCTCGGTCGTGGTCGGTCACCGTGTGACCACCGTGGACTCGCCGGTGCGCGCCCGCCGTCCCCGGAGGGGGAAGAGGGACGGCGGGGCGCACGAACGACGATTTCGTCGCTGACGGTAGCCGTCTCACTTCAGTTCTGCTACCCCCCGGGCCTCCCCTGTGGACAACGCTCCCACTACGATGAGCCACGGCGGCGTCACAGGGCGGACCGGGCGGGGAGGTACGGTGACCGCGAGCACGACCGAGCGACCCGCGCCGGGCGCTCCTCCTCAGTGGACCCGGGTGAGCGCACCCGTGGTGCGCGCCGGTCAGGTCGTGACGACCCAGGTCGCGGCGGCCGTGCTGGTGGCCGCGATCGGGCGCGGCGTGGTGGTGACCGCCGTCGCGCTGCTCCTGGCCACGCTGCTGCTGCCCGCCGCCTGGGTCCGGGTCCGGGGCCGCTGGCTGCACGAGTGGCTCCGCGTCGGCGCCGCCCACCTGAGCCGTCGGCGTGCGCTGCCGCCGGCCGCCGATCCGGCGGCGCTGCTCGACCTGGTCGCTCCCGGCACGGTGGTGCAGGCCGCGGAACCGGCCGGCGGGCCCGCCGCCGTGCTGCACGACGCGGCCGGGCTGACCGCGCTGCTGGAACTCGGCGATCCGGACGATCTGCTCGGCGACCGCCCGGAGGCACTGCCGTCCCCGTTCGACCTGCTTCCCCCGACGGGTCCGGAGAGTCCGCCGGTCCGGCTGCAACTGGTCCTCTCGGCGTCGCCCGCACCGACGCCCGCCGTCGCGGCCGGTCCGGCCGGCACGTCCTACCGGCAGCTCACCGACGGCCGGACCGCCGGGCGGACCCGGGTCGTGCTGGCGATCCGGGTGCTCCGGGCCGACGGTTGGTCGGACGACGAGTTGCTGCGGGCGCTCGCCGGCACCGTCCGACGCACGGCCCGCCGGCTCGGCCCGCTCGGTGGACATCCCCTCGGGGCGCCGGCGGCGCTGCGGGTGATCGCCGAGATGGCCCACCACGAGGCCGGCGCACCGGTCCGGGAGACGTGGCCGCTGCTCACCGTGGGCGGGCTGCCGCAGGCCACCTGGCGGTTGCGCCGGTGGCCCGATCCACGCGGCGAGGCCGCCCGGGGCCTGCTGTCCCGGTTGCTGGCCACTCCGGGCACCGCCACCACCATCGCGCTCTGCGTCGGCCCGCACACCGGCTCCGCACCGACGCCGGCCGGGTTGACCGTGCGGGTCGCCACCGACGACGCGTCGGCGTTGACGCTGGCCGAGCGGGCGCTGCGCCGGGTGGCCGGCGACGCGGGCGCGGAGTTGCGGCGACTGGACGGCGAGCACCTGGCCGGGCTGGCCGCGACCCTGCCACTGGCGGTCGGCGGTGCCGGCGCGCCCGCGACCGGTTCGCCGCCGACGGGTCTGGACCTGCCGGTCGGCGGGTGCGGGCTGGTGGTGGGCGCGAACCGGCGCGGCGGCCCGCTCACCGTACGTCTGTTCCGGCCCACGACGACCCGGATGGTGCTGGTCGGCGGGGTGCCCGCCGCACAGTTGCTGGCGCTGCGGGCGCTGGCCCTCGGCGCCCGGGTGGCGGTGCAGACCGCGCGGCCGCGCGCCTGGGAGGGGTTCGTGCGCGGGCTCGGGGCGCCGGCCGGCGGGGTGCCGCTGCTCCCGCCGGGGCGGCCGGCCGGCGGCGCGCCCGGGTCGCCGCTGCGCCCGCTGCTGCTGGTGGTCGACGCCGGCCCGGTGCCGCCGGAGGTCGGCCCGGCGGCGGCCTGGCAGTCCGTGCTCGTGGTCCGCGACGAGCTGACCCCGGCGGACGCCCCGACGCTGGCCCGTGCCGACCTCGCCGTCCTGCAACCCCTCGACCCGGCCGAGGCCGCCCTGGCCGGCACCGCGCTCGGCCTCGGCGGCTCCGCCGACTGGCTCACCCGGATCCGCGACGACATGGTGGCGGTGGTCAACCGGCGGGCACTGCGCTGGGCGCTGCTCTCACCGACGCCGGTCGAGTCGCAACTGGTCGGTCGTCCGACCCGCCGCTGAGCCGGTCGCACGGGTTCCGCCCGGGGAACGGGCGTGGCACGATCCCCGCCATGGATTTCCTGAAGGGTCTACTGATCCGGGTCGCGACGACGGCGGTGGCCTTCTGGCTCGCCACGTTGCTGATCCCGGGCATCACGCTCGACTCCGATTCGGCCACCGAGACGGTGACCACGCTGGTCCTCGTCGCGGTGATCTTCGGGGTGGTCAACGCGGTGCTCCAGCCGATCATCAAGACCGTGGGTTGCGGTTTCTACCTGCTCACCCTCGGCCTGATCGCGCTGGTGGTGAACGGGCTGCTCTTCCTGCTCACGAGCTGGATCGCCGGTGAGGCCGGGCTGCCCTTCCACGTGGACGGGTTCTGGCCGGCGGCGGTGCTGGGCGCGCTCTTCGTCGGCATCGTCACCTGGATCCTCGGCGCCGTCCTCGACCGCGACTGAGGCCCGGCGAGCCCGGCCGGCGCCCACGGCGCCGGCCGGGCCAGCGAGCGGGAATTGGCTGGCGAGCGACCCGGGCGGCGGTACTAACGTCGGCCGGGTGTTCACAGTGACCCGCGCCGACGGCTACCAGCTCAGCACCGACCCGGACCGGCTCGACCTGGACCGGGTGCACGCCTGGCTCGCCACGGACGCCTACTGGGCGCTCGGGCGGGAGCGGGAGACGGTCGTCCGCGCGTTCGCCGGTTCGATCGGCTTCGGCGTCTACCGGCCCGGTGACGGCCGGCAGGTCGCGGTCGCCCGGGTGGTGACCGACCGGGCCACCTTCGCCTGGCTCTGCGACGTCTACGTGGACCGGGCCGAACGCGGTCGCGGGCTGGGCACGTGGCTGGCCGGCGGCGTCCGCGACCACCTGGCCGAGCTGGGCGTACGCCGCATCGTGCTGGCCACGCTGGACGCGCACGGGGTATACGGGAAGATCGGCTTCGGGCCGATCGCGGCGGACCGGTACATGGAGCTGGACCAGCGGGTGACGCCGGTCACCGGAAAGGATCAGGGACCCGATTCGCCACTTACGGTGGACGGGTGAACCAGCTCCGCCTCGGTTATCTGTACGGCGTCGGCGCGTACCTGCTCTGGGGTTTCTTCCCGATCTACCTGAAGCTGCTCCGACCGGCCGGGCCGGTGGAGATCCTGGCGCACCGGATCGTCTGGTCGGTGGCGTTCGTGGCGCTGCTGCTGGCCGCGATGCGCCACGCCGGCTTCCTGCGCACGCTGGCCCGGCGACCGCGCGCGTTGGCCGGCATCGCGCTCGCGGCCGCGTTGATCGCGGTCAACTGGGGCACCTACATCTATGGCGTGAACTCCGACCGGGTGGTGGAGACCGCGCTCGGCTACTTCATCAACCCGCTGGTGTCGGTGCTGTTCGGCGTGGTCGCGCTGCGGGAGCGGCTGCGCCCCGGGCAGTGGGCGGCGTTGGGCGTCGGCGCGCTCGCCGTGGCGGTCCTCACCGTCGACTACGGCCGGCTGCCCTGGCTGGCGCTCACGCTCGCGTTCAGCTTCGCCGGCTACGGCCTGGTCAAGAAGCGGCTCGGGTTGCCCGCGGTGGAGGGGCTCTTCGTCGAGTCGGCGGTGCTGGCGCTGCCGGCCCTGGCGTACCTGGCGTGGTTGTCGGGCCGGGGCGACTCGACGTTCGGGCATGTCTCGGCCGGGCACACCGCGCTGCTGGTGCTGGCCGGCGCCGCCACCGCGATTCCGCTGCTGCTCTTCGCCGGCGCGGCGAACCGGCTGCCGCTGTCCACCGTCGGCATGCTGCAGTACCTGGCCCCGATCCTCCAGCTCGGCTGCGGCGTGCTGATCTTCCACGAGCCGATGCCCCCGGCCCGGCTCGCCGGCTTCGCCCTGGTCTGGCTGGCCCTCCTGCTCTTCACCGCCGACGCCCTCCGGAACACCCGCCGCACCCGCCCCACCCCCCAACCCACCCCCGCCCCCACCCCCCTGCGTTGATCTTGCACTTCCGGCCCGGACGAAAGGGGCGATGCGCCCGAAACGATGGCCCAAAGTGCAAGATCGCCGCAGTGGGGGCGGGGGGGCGGGTCAGCGGAGGTCGTAGGCGAGGACGGGGGTTTCGGTGCCTCGTTGCAGCTCCAGGCGGACCAGTTCCCCCTTGGTGAACCGGGTGACGCCGGAGAAGCGCAGGTCGTCACCGGGGGCGGCCAGCCAGGAGCCGATCTGCTCCGTCGCGCCGTCCGGGCCGTGCGCCACCAGCCGGAACGTGTACGCCTCGCGGTGCCCGGCCCGCCGGTCGTAGCCGCAGTGCATGGTGACCTCGGTGCCCCAGGGCGTCTCGGTCAGCCCCACCTCGGCGTGCACCGGCGCGGTCCCGGCCACCGGTCGCATGGCGGTCAGCGCCACCTGCCGGGTGGCCGGCTCGGCCGGCGGCCGGACCAGCGTCACGCCCACACCCGCGAGCACCGCCAGCACCGCGGCGGCGAGCGCGGTCGCCGCGTACCGCCGGCGGGAGCGGGACCGCTCGCGGCGCCGCCGCTCCCGCGCGGCGTCGAGCAGCGCGGGCACCCGGTTGGTCTCCGGTCCGACCTCCAGGAACTGCTCCAGCCCGGCCGGGTCGAGCCGGCCCAGCAGGCCGGGCAGCACGGCGATCTCGGCGACCGCCTCCCGGCACGCGGCGCAGCCGGCCAGGTGCCGTTCGTAGGCGGCGCGCTCGGCCGGGGCGAGGGCGCCCAGCACGTACGCCCCGTCGTCGTGCGCGAACTCGCAGCGGGTCATCCGGTCACCCCCATCTCGGCCAGCACCAACCGTAGTGAGCGCAGCGCATAGTGGGTGCGCGACTTCACCGTGCCCGGCGGCACGCCCAGCCGGGCGGCCGCCTCCGCCACCGACCGCCCCTGGTAGAAGCACTCGACCAGCACCTCGCGGTGGGTCGGGCTCAGCCGGTTGAGCGCCTCGGCCACCGTCCACGCCTCCACCGCGCGCTCCGTCTCGTCGACCGTCTCGGCGGTTTCGGGCAGCTCGTCGGTGTAGACCTCGCCGACCCGGGCCGAGCGGCGACGCCACGCGTCGATGGCCAGGTTCCGGGCCGTGGTGAAGAGCCAGGCGCGGACCGAACCCCGCCGCGGATCCAGCGACTCCGGGTGCCGCCAGGCCCGCAGCAGCGTCTCCTGCACCAGATCCTCGGCGCGCGGCCGATCGCCGTTGACCAGTCGCAGGGCGTGCGCGAACAGCGCGTCGGCATGCTCGTCGTGCAGCGCGCGCAGCAGCTGAGCGTCGTGGTCACTGATGGCGGTACCTCGCTTCCGGCGGCGGGGAGACCGACGATGCGTCCGCCCGTGGCGGGCGGTGCGTTCGTCCTTCCATACGTGCCGTGACGCCGAACGGTTCAGCCGCAGGTCAGGCCGGAGCTGTTCACGTCCGGTTCACATTCGGGCCGACACCCGCTCACCGCGCCCTGGCACCGTCCGGCAGGTACGCGCGCGGGCCGATCGCCCGTGTGCGCCTTCCGACGTCCGATCAGGAGGCTCCACCTCATGAGCGACCGTCCTCGCCTGCTCCCGCTGCTGGGTGGCACCCGCCACGGCAGCCGCGACGCGATGACCTGTCTGTACCGGTGCGGCAACGCCTGCGACCACCCGGTGCCCAACCCCACCGACAACCCGTACCTCGGCGACCTGGTCGACGCCGAGGTCACCCGGCGCGGCGTGGTCCGGGCCGGCGCGGTCGGCGCGCTGGTGCTCGGCTTCGGCGGCGCCGCCGCCGGCGCACTCGCCGGCGCCGCCCCCGCCGCCGCCGCGCCCGCCACCCCGACCGCACCGGGCACGGACGAGGCCCTCGCCGCGACCGCACGCCCGGGCAGCGGCGCGCTGACCTTCAAGCCCATCCCGCCGAACAAGCTGGACACGCTGGTCGTGCCGAACGGCTACGACCACGCCGTGGTCATCAAGTGGGGCGACGAGGTCGTCCCCGGCGCGCCCGCGTTCGACGTGCGCCACCAGAGCGCCGCCGCGCAGGCCAAGCAGTTCGGCTACAACAACGACTTCGTCGGCGTGCTGCCCATCGACCGCAAGCGCGCGCTGCTCGTGGTCAACCACGAGTACACCAACGAGGACCTGATGTTCCCCGGCTTCACCGGCCAGGACGCGCTGACCGTGGAGCAGCTGCGGGTGGCGATGGCCGCCCACGGCATGTCCGTGGTCGAGCTGGAGCGGGTGGAGAACACCGGGCAGTGGCGGCCGGCACGGCGCGGCCGGCGGGAGTACAACCGCCGGGTCACCGCGCTGGCCACGAAGTTCGAGCTGACCGGCCCGGCCGCCGGCTCGGCCTGGCTGCGGACCGCCGCCGACCCGAAGGGCCGCACGGTCGTCGGCACGCTGAACAACTGCGCCGGCGGCGTCACGCCGTGGGGCACCGTGCTCTCCGGCGAGGAGAACTTCAACCAGTACTTCGTCGGCGGCGACGGCGCGCCGGAGGAGCTGAAGCCGAAGCTGGCCCGCTACGGCATCCCCACCGACGTGCGCTACCCGAGCGGCAGCCGCAAGTGGGACCGGGCCGACGAGCGGTTCGACCTGGCGAAGCACCCGAACGAGGCGCACCGGTTCGGCTGGGTGGTCGAGATCGACCCGTTCGACCCGCAGGCCCGGCCGCGCAAGCACACCGCGCTGGGCCGGGTGAAGCACGAGGGCGCGAACGTCATCGTGGCCCGCAGCGGACACGTGGTCGCGTACATGGGCGACGACGAGCGTTTCGACTACCTCTACAAGTTCGTCTCGGACAAGAAGTTCATGCCGGGCAACTCCTGGGTGGCCCGCAAGCACAACCTGACGCTGCTGGAGTCGGGCACGCTCTACGTCGCGGCGCTGACCGGCGACAGCCCGGGTGAGATCGACGGCAGCGGCACGCTCCCCGCGGACGGCGGCTTCGGCGGCCGGGGCCGCTGGATCAAGCTGGTCAGCGGCAACCGCTCGTACGTCGACGGCATGACCGCCGCCGACGTGCTCACCTTCACCCGGCTGGCCGGCGACAAGGTCGGCGCGACCAAGATGGACCGTCCCGAGGACGTCGAGCCGAGCCTGCTCACCGGCAAGGTCTACGTCGCGCTGACCAACAACACCGACCGGGGCAAGGCCGGCAAGGCGCCGGCCGACGAGGCGAACCCGCGCAACGCCAACAAGCACGGGCAGATCCTGGAGCTGGTCGAGGACCGGGGCGACAACACCGCCGAGACCTTCGCCTGGTCGCTGCCGATCGTCTGCGGCGACCCGGCGGACGCCTCGACCTACTTCGCCGGGTACGACAAGACCAGGGTCTCCCCGATCTCCTGCCCGGACAACGTCGCCTTCGACGCCACCGGCAATCTCTGGATCTCGACCGACGGCAACGCCCTGGGCAGCAACGACGGGCTCTTCGCCACCGCCGTCGAGGGCCCGGAGCGGGGGCACCTGAAGCAGTTCCTCACGGTGCCGCTCGGCGCGGAGACCTGTGGTCCGTTCATCACCAAGGACAACCGGTCGGTCTTCGTGGCCGTGCAGCACCCGGGCGAGATCTCCGGCGCCTCGGTGGAGAACCCGGCCTCCACCTGGCCGGACGGCGACTTCGCCAAGCCCGGCGTGGTGGTCACCTGGCGCCTCGACGGGGGCCCGGTCGGCAGCTGAGCCATCCCCGGGGTGGGTCCGGCGCTGGACCCACCCGCTGACGGGCCGTCGTCGGACCCACCGGCGGCGGCCCGATCAGTTCTCGGTGGCGATCCCGTCGGCGATGGAGCGCGCGGCGGTGAGCAGCTTCGCGCGGACCACCCGGGCGGAGGTCATCATCTCGCCGGCCGGCAGCGCGCAGGCCAGCACCACCCGCCGCTCGATGTCCTTGTCCGGGGTGACCAGCACCGCGGCGCAGGCCACGCCCTGCCGGAACTGCCCCAGCTCCAACTGCATGCCGCGCCGGTCGCCGGCGGCCAGGTCGGCCTCGAACGCCTCGACTGTGGTCAGGGTGGCGGTGGTGAACGGGCGCATGCCGTATTCGCGCAGGTAGCGGAAGCGCTGCTCGGCGGTGAGCGTGGCGAGCAGGCTCTTGCCGAGGGCGGTGGCGTGTGCGCCCTCGTCGAAGCCCGGGACCAGGTCCTCCATGAACGGTGAGCGCGGCCCCTCGGCGGACGCGGTCACCGCCACCTGCCCACCCACGAAGCGGCCCAGGTAGTGGCTCCAGCCGGTGTCCACGGCGGCGCGCCGCAGCGCCTCGCCCACCGCGGGCGGCCCCCGGAACGCGGTGACCAGCTCGCGGTAGCGGTCGGCCACCTCCAGCCCGACGATGTACGTCCCGTCCTCGCGCCGGATCACGTAGCCCTCGTAGGCCAGCGTGCGCACCAGGTGGTAGGTGGTGGCGACGGTCAACTCGCAGCGGCGGGCGATCTGCTTCACGGTGAGCCCTCTCGGCGCACGGCCGACCGACTCGAGCACTCGAAGCGCGCGGGAGACGCTGCGGATCAGGTCCGAAGGTTCCGCCAGGGGGTCGCGCACAACCACCTCCGCCGCCGGGGACTTACACCATATGAAAAACAGGCCGAGTGCGAAATGCCTGTTCGGATCGAGGATGCCAGATCACCGGACACCCACCGTGCACCGACAGACACGATCAGCAGCCAAAACGCGGCAGGCGTAGGTTGGCGACGATGACCGAAACAATTTCGCGAACCGCTCCGGCGTCGGCCGGCGGAGCGGTCCGGGTCGGCGCCGGCGCCACCATCACCACCGTCGCCTGCGTCCTGCCGGTCTTCCTGGTCGGTGGCCTGGCCGTGCAACTCGGCGACGAGCTGGGCTTCAGCCCCGCCGGGCTGGGCCTGGCGGTCTCGGTCTACTTCGGCGTGAGCGCCCTGGCGTCGGTGCCCTCCGGGGCGCTGGTCGAGCGGTACGGGCCGGCCCCGGTCGCCCGGGCCGGCGTCCTGCTCTCCGCCGGCTCGATGCTGGCCGTGGCGGCGCTGGCCCGGTCGTACCCGGTGCTGGTGGCGCTGCTCGCGATCGGCGCCGCCGCCAACGCCCTCGGCCAGCTCGCCAGCAACGCCGCGCTGGCCGCGCACGTGCCGGCGCGGCGGCAGGGCCTCTCCTTCGGCGTGAAGCAGGCCGCCATCCCGGTCTCCACCCTGCTCGCGGGCGTGGCGGTGCCCACGGTCGCGCTGACCGCGGGGTGGCGCTGGGCCTTCGTCGCGGCTGCCGCGGCGGCGTTGGCCGCGCTCCCGGCCGTACCCCGGTCCGAGCGGAACCGGGACGGCCGCGCCGCCTCCGGGCGCGGCGGAGGCGGGCGGGGGCCGCTCGTGGTGGTGGGGCTGGCCGCCACACTGGCGGCGGCCGCGGCGAACGCGTTGGGCACGTTCCTGGTCGACTCGTCGGCCGCGCGCGGGCTCTCCCCCGCCCTGGCCGGCCTGACCCTGACGCTCGGCAGCGCGGTGTGCGTGGTCGCGCGGATCGGGGTGGGTTGGTTCGCCGACCGGCGGGCGCGCGGGCATGTCGGGTTGATCGCCGGCCTGCTGGTGGCCGGCGCCGTGGGGCTGGTCCTGCTGGCGGTGGCCGGCCCGGTGCCGCTGGTCGCCGGCGTGGTGCTCGGGTTCGGTCACGGCTGGGCCTGGCCCGGGCTGATGAACTTCGCGGTGGTCCGCCTCCACCCGCAGGCCCCGGCCGCCGCCACCTCGATCACCCAGACCGGGGTGTACGCGGGCGGCAGCCTCGGCCCGCTCGGCCTCGGCACGGTGGCCGGCGCCGCCGGCTACCCCGCGATGTGGCTGACCGCCGCCGTGGCCATGCTCCTGGCCGCTCTGCTCATGCTCCTCGGCGCCCGCCGCCTGTCCCGCACCGCCTGACCGACCCCTCCGGGAGTGCGGCGCATTCGGCGAGACCTGCCACGGGCCGCCCGGGGTGTCGCGCCGCGGCCCGCCGCGCCCGGGGCCGCCGTGGCGCCCTCGGCTCGCTTGTCGTCGGAACCGGCTTCCCGGGCGGTGCGCCGGCAACGTGGCCGAGGGCCGGAAGGGCGTGGCACCGCGGGGGCGGGGCGCGGGGTGGGCGTAGCGCGGGGTCGGCGTAGCGCCGGGATGGGCGTAGCGCGGGGGCGGGTGCCGGGGTCGGCGTAGCGCGGGTGGGCGTCGGTTTCGAGCGGGCGCGTGCCCGGGCGGGCGGCCTGCACCGGGCGGACCGGGCCAGCGGCGTGATCCCTGGGATGCCCTGGCGCCGCAAGGGGCGGGGTGCCGGTGACCGGCCGCCGCAACAAGGAAGACGCCACATTCGAGCGATATACCGCCTGGTCATATTTATGACCCAGCGGTATATCGCGCAAAACGCGATCTCTTCTCAGCGGCGACTACGTTCCGTGACGGTGGAGGAGCCGACGCGGGCGCTGGTCCCGGTGACCCCGGCAGCCCTCATCCCCCGCGGAGCGGGCCGTGGTGGCGAACGCGTGCCGCGGCGTCAGCTCGGTGTTCCGGCCCGGCCGGCTTGGAAGCGACGGACCGGCCGGGCGGCCCGGGAGCGGCCGGACGGTCAGCTGGTGCGGTCGGCGATGTAGTCGCAGAGGGATTCCAGCGCGCGGCGGGCCGGGCCCTCGGGGAGCGGGGCGAGGCGGGCGCGGGCGTCCTCGGCGTAGCTGCGCACCGTCTCCCGGGCGCGCTTGAGCGCCGGGGACTCGCGGAGCAGGGTCAGCGCCTCGGCGTGCAGCGCGTCGTCGACCAGCGGCCCGGTGGCCAGGATCTCCCGCAGCCGCACGCTGGCCGCGTCCGAGTCGTCGGCGGCGAGCGCGTAGAGCACCGGCAGGGTGGGCACGCCCTCGCGCAGGTCGGTGCCGGGCGTCTTGCCGGACTCCACCGACTCGCTGGCGATGTCCAGCAGGTCGTCGGAGAGCTGGAACGCCACCCCGATGATCTCGCCGTATCCGGCCAGGGCCTCGATGTGCTCGGGGGACGCGCCGCCGAACATGCCGCCGAAGCGGGCCGAGGTGGCGATCAGCGAACCGGTCTTCTCGGCGATCACGTGCAGGTAGTGGGCGACCGGGTCGGTGTCCCGCGGCCCGACCGTCTCGGCGATCTGGCCGTGCACCAGCCGGGCGAACGTTCGCGCCTGCAACCGGACCGCCTCCGGGCCCAGGTCGGCCGCGATGTCCGCGGCCCGGGCGAAGAGGTAGTCGCCGACCAGGATGGCCACCGAGTTGGTCCAGCGGGAGTTGGCGCTCGGGGCGCCCCGCCGCACGGCCGCCTCGTCCATCACGTCGTCGTGGTAGAGCGTCGCCAGGTGAGTGAGTTCCATCACCACGGCGGCCGGGACGACCTGCGCGGCCTCCGGGTCGCCGAACTGGGCGCCCAGCGCCACCAGCAACGGGCGGAACCGCTTGCCGCCGGCCTGGAGCAGGTGCCGGGCCGCCTCGGTGACGAGTGGGTCCGCGCTGGCCACGCTGGCCCGCAGGTGCGCCTCGACCCGGTCGAGCACGCCCAGCACGGAGGCTTCGACGCGCGGGTCGGCGAGGTGCAGGCCGAGCGCGCCGAACTGACCTGAATGCTCGCCAGCCGGGTTCACCACGTCTTCAACCATGCCACACCCGTTCGACCTGCTCGGCGAGGGGGATGGAGGCCGAGGGCCGGCACGCCACGGCGTACCGGCCCCCGGAGGATGCGTTCGATCATCGGACGAATTCGGCGGCACCGGTGGTCAGGTCGAGCAGCGGCCCAGGGACCACGCCGAGGACCAGCGTGGCCAGCACGCCGATGACCAGGGCCGCGGAGGTGAGCGCGCCCGGCACGGCCACCGTCGGGGTCGCCTCGCCCGGCTCGGAGAGCCACATCATCACCACGACCCGCAGGTACGGGAACGCCAGCACCATGCTGGTCAGCACGCCGGCGATCACCAGCCACGCCTGGTTCGCCTCCAGCGCCGGCCCGAACACCGCGAACTTGCTGGTGAAACCGCTGGTGAGCGGGATGCCGGCGAAGGCCAGCAGGATGAACGTGAAGACCGCCGCGAAGAACGGCGAGCGTCGACCCAGCCCGGCCCAGCGGGACAGGTGGGTGGCCTCGCCGTCGGCGTCCCGCACCAGCGTCACCACGGCGAACGCGGCGAGCACCGAGAAGCCGTACGCGGCCAGGTAGAACATCGTGCCGGAGAGCCCCGACTTGGTCGGCGCCAGGACACCCACCAGCAGGTAGCCGGCGTTCGCGATCGACGAGTACGCCAGCAGGCGCTTGATGTCCGTCTGGGTGACCGCGAGCACGGCGCCGACCAGCATGGTCAGCACCGCCACCACGCCGAGCACCGGGGTGAAGTCCCAGGCGGCGCCGGCGAAGGCGACGTGGAAGACCCGCAGCAGCGCGCCGAACGCGGCGACCTTGGTGCAGGCGGCCATGAAGCCGGTCACCGGCGTCGGCGCGCCCTGGTAGACGTCGGGCGTCCAGACGTGGAACGGCGCGGCGGCGGCCTTGAACAGCAGACCGATGGCGAGCAGCGCCATGCCGGCGAAGAGCAGCACCTGGCTGGACGAGGACTGGCCGACCGCCGCGTGCACGGTGGCGAAGTCCACGCCGGCCCCGCGACCCGGGATCCCGGAGGTGAAGCCGTAGATCAGGGCGACACCGAACAGGAAGAACGCCGAGGCGTACGCGCCGAGCAGGAAGTACTTCATCGCCGCCTCCTGGCTCAGCAGTCGCCGGCGGCGGGCCAGCGCGCAGAGCAGGTAGAGCGGCAGCGAGAAGACCTCGAGCGAGATGAACATGGTCAGCAGGTCGTTCGCCGCCACGAAGATCAGCATGCCGCCGATGGCGAACGTCATCAGCGGGTAGACCTCGGTGGCGCCGCCGACGCCCTCGGCCTGCTTGCGGTCCTCGGGCGACTCGGCGGTGACCGCGGCGTGCGCCACGAAGGCGCCGCCCCGCTCCACCGTGCGCTCGCCGACGAGCAGCAGCGCCATGGCGGCCAGGACCAGGATGGCGCCCTGGAGGAACAGCGTCGGCCCGTCCACCGCGATCGCGCCACCGGCGGTGATCAGCCGGTCGTCGGAGTTCAGGATCACCATGGCGATCGCGGCCAGCACCGCCAGCAGGGCGAGACCGAGCTGCACCCCGTTGCGCAGACGGCGCGGCACGAACGCCTCGACCAGAACGCCGACCAGAGCCGCGCCCAACATGATCAGGATGGGAGCGAGCGCCGCGTAGTCGATCGACGGCAGCTTCAGTTCACTCACAGTGCTGGCCTTTCGTTCGCGACTGCGGGGCTCACTCGCTCCGCTCGTTCACTCCTCGCGCTCACCGGGAAGCCTCCTGGACGCTGCCGACCTCAGGGGCGGGATCGGACTTGCCGACGTCCTGCATGGTCGCCTGGACGGCGGGGTTGATGACATCGGTGACCGGCTTCGGATAGAAGCCGAGCAGCACGATCAGCGCGATCAGCGGCGCGACGACGACCTTCTCGCGCAGCGTGAGGTCCCGGCGCATGCCCTCGACCTCGGTCAGCGCCGGGTTGAGCGTGCCCTGGGTGGTGCGCTGCACCATCCACAGCACGTACGCGGCGGCCAGGATGATGCCGAGCGTGGCGATCACCGCGACCGGCTTGTTGACCGTGAACGTGCCGATCAGCACCAGGAACTCGGAGACGAACGGCGCGGTGCCGGGCAGCGCCAGCGAGGCCAGACCGGCGAAGAAGAGCACGCCGGCCAGCACCGGCACCAGCTTGCCCGCGCCGCCGAAGTCGCTGATCAGCGCCGAGCCGCGCCGGGCGATCAGCATGCCGACCACCAGGAAGAGCAGGCCGGTGGCGAGCCCGTGGTTGAGCATGTAGAGCACCGCGCCGGTGCCGGCCTGGGTGGTGAAGGCGAAGATACCCACACCGATGAACCCGAAGTGCGCGATCGAGGTGTACGACACCAGCCGCTTCAGGTCGTTCTGGCCGACCGCCAGCAGCGCGGCGTAGATGATGCCGATGACCCCCAGCGCCAGCGCCCACGGCGCGAACCAGCGCGACGCCTCCGGGAACAGCGGGAGGCAGTAGCGCAGGATGCCGAACGTGCCGACCTTGTCCAGCACGCCGACCAGCAGCGCGGCCGCGCCGGCCGGGGCGGCGCCACCGGCGTCCGGCAGCCAGGTGTGGAACGGGAAGAACGGCGCCTTGATCGCGAAGGCGATGAAGAAGCCGAGGAACAGCCAGCGGGCCGTGTTCGTGGCAAACTCCGCCTGGCTCAGCGCCTGCCAGTCGAAGGTCTTCCCGCCGACCACCCAGAGTCCGATCACCGCGGCCAGCATGAACAGACCGCCGACCAGCGAGTAGAGGAAGAACTTCACCGCCGCGTACTGCCGCTGGTGGCCGCCGTAGCTGCCGATCAGGAAGTACATCGGCACCAGCATGACCTCGAAGAACACGTAGAACAGGAAGACGTCGGCGGCGGCGAAGACGCCGATCATCGTGCACTCGAGGACGAGCAGCAGCGCGAAGTAGACCGGCACCGAGCGCTTGGACGACTCGGCGTCGTGCCAGGACGCCAGGATCACCAGCGGCACCAGGATCGCGATCAGCATCAGCATGACCAGCGCGATGCCGTCCACCTCGAAGGTGAACCGCACGCCCCAGTTCGGGATCCACGGGTACGACTCGCGGAACTGGAACCGGTCACCGCCGGCGGAGAAGGCGAACCACATCACCACCGAGAGCACCAGCACCAGCAGCGACCAGCCGAACGCCACCAGCTTGGCCAGGTCCGGCCGGCTGCGCGGCAGCAACGCCACCACCAGGGCGCCGACCAGCGGCGCCACGGTCAGCACCGAGAGGAACGGGAAGTTGGACATTATTCGGCCTTACCTCCGTCGTGACTGCGTGGCCCGCCGGCGGGGGCGGCCGCGTTGCTGTCGATCACGCCAGCCACCCCGCCTGCACCGCCAGGAACGCCGCCACCACGAGCAGCGCGCCGGTCAGGATCGAGGTCGCGTACGACCGCACGAAGCCGGTCTGCAGCCGCCGGAGCCGGCCCGAGCCCCCACCCACCGCGGCGGCGAGGCCGTTGACCAGCCCGTCGACGCCCCGGTTGTCGAGGAACACCAGCGCCCGGGTGAGGAAGATGCCCGGCTTCTCGAAGACCGCCTCGTTGAAGGCGTCCGTGTAGAGGTTGCGGCGGGCGGCGGTGACCACCACACCGGCCGGCTGCGGCTCGGTGGCCGTGCCGTTGCGGAACAGGAACCAGGCCAGCCCGGCCCCGAGCACGGTGATCAGGATCGAGAGGATGGTGATCACGGTGTGCGAGAGCACGCCGTGCGCCTCGCCACCCGCCTCCTCGCCGAGCACCGGGGTCAGCCACGACACCACGCCGTCGTTCAGCGTCATCAGACCACCGGCCACCACCGAGCCGGCGGCGAGCAGGATCAGCGGGATCGTCATGAGCTTGGGCGACTCGTGCGGGTGCTCGATGTCCTCGGTCCACCGCTTCGGGCCGTGGAACGTGAGCACGAACAGCCGGGTCATGTAGAACGCGGTGAGCCCGGCGCCGAGGAGCGCCGCCCCGCCGAACAGCCAGGCGGTCCAGCCCTCCCGCTCGAACGCGGACGCGATGATCGGCTCCTTGGAGAAGTAGCCGGAGAGCGGCGGGATGCCGATGATGGCCAGCCAGCCCATCATGAACGTCAGCCAGGTGATCTTCATGTACTTCGACAGTCCGCCGAAGCGGCGGATGTCCACCTGGTCGTTCATGCCGTGCATGACCGAGCCGGCGCCGAGGAACATGTTGGCCTTGAAGAAGCCGTGCGCCAGCAGGTGGATGATGGCCAGCGCGTACGCGCCGCCGCCGAGACCGACGCCGAGGAACATGTAGCCGATCTGGCTCACCGTGGACCAGGCCAGCACCCGCTTGATGTCGTCCTTCGCCGCGCCGATGACGCAGCCCATCAGCAGGGTGAGCGCGCCGACGCTGACCACCACGAGCTGGAGCGTCTCGTTGGCGGAGAAGATCGGGTTGGAGCGGGCGATCAGGTAGACGCCCGCGGTGACCATGGTGGCCGCGTGGATGAGCGCCGACACCGGGGTCGGGCCCTCCATCGCGTCCGGCAGCCAGGCCTGGAGCGGGAACTGGCCGGACTTGCCGGCCGCGCCGAGGAGCAGCAGCAGGCCGAGCACCAGCACCGTGGTGGAGGTCAGCGAGCCGACCCCGTTGAACACCTCGTCGTACTGGGTGGTGCCGAGCATGGCGAACATGACGAAGATGCCGATGGCCAGGCCGGCGTCGCCGACCCGGTTCATCAGGAACGCCTTCTTGCCGGCGGTGGCCGCGCTGGGCCGGCCGTACCAGAAGGAGATCAGCAGGTACGACGCCAGGCCGACGCCCTCCCAGCCGAAGTAGAGCATCACGTAGTTGTTGCCGAGCACCAGCAGCAGCATCGCGGCGACGAACAGGTTGAAGTACCCGAAGAACCGGCGCCGGCCCTCGTCGTGCGCCATGTACTCCACGGCGTAGAGGTGGATGAGGAAACCCACCCCGGTGATCAGCAGCACGAACACCGCGGCCAGCGGGTCGAAGAGCAGGCCGAAGTCCACCTTCAGGTCGCCGACCGTGATGAACTGCCAGAGGCTCTGTTCGACCTGCTTGTTCTCCAGACCGCGCAGCTGGAAGAAGTAGGTCAGGCCGAGCACGAACGCGGCGCCGATGGCCGCCACGCCGAGCCAGTGGCCCCAGCGGTCCGCCCGCCGGCCGAGCAGCAGCAGGACCGCCGCGCTGACCAGCGGGATCGCCACCAGCAGCCAGACGCTGCCCAGCAGGCCATCCGCAGTAGCGAATTCCACAGTCTGTTCCACCGCAGACCCCTCAGTACTTCAGCAGGTTGGCGTCGTCGACGCTGGCCGAGCGCCGGGTCCGGAAGATCGCCATGATGATCGCGAGCCCGACCACGACCTCGGCCGCCGCCACCACCATCACGAAGAACGCCATGATCTGGCCGTTTAGGTCACCGTTGATCCGGCTGAACGTGACGAGCGTCAGGTTGGCCGCGTTGAGCATCAGCTCGACGCACATGAACAGCACGATGGCGTTGCGCCGGACCAGCACGCCGACGGCGCCGATGGTGAACAGCACCGCCGCGAGGATCAGGTAGTAGTCCGGGGTCATTTGTCGGTCCCCTTCAGTGCGGTCTCCTCGGCCGTCATGTCGCGCACCGGCATGATCTCCGGGATGCCGCGGTCGGTGAGCCGGCCGTCCGGCAGGCGGGCCGGCGTGGCCACCGAGGAGGAGGTGGCGAAGACACCCGGACCGGGCTTCGGGCCGGGGTAGTTGCCGGGCCGGAACCGCGCCTTCATGGTGGCGACCTGGTCCATCCGGTCCTCCTTGCGCCGCTCCACGTGCGCGAGCACCATCGCGCCCACCGCGGCCGTGATCAGCAGCGCCGAGGTCAGCTCGAAGGCGAAGACGTACTTGGTGAAGAGCAGCCGGGCGATGCCCTGCACGTTGCCCTCGGCGTTGGCCTGGTCGAGCCCGGCCGCCCGCACGCCGTCGAGCGCGCGGTAGAGGCCGGTGCCGACCAGGCCGGCGAAGCCGAGCCCGAGCACCACCGCGGCGACCCGCTGGCCACGCAGCGTCTCGATCAGCGAGTCGGACGCGTCCCGGCCGACCAGCATCAGCACGAACAGGAAGAGCATCATGATCGCGCCGGTGTAGACGATGATCTGCACCATGCCGATGAACGGCCCGGCCTGGAGCACGTAGAACACGCCCAGGCAGAGCATGGTCAGCACCAGCCAGAGCGCGGAGTGCACCGCGTTGCGGGCCCACACCATGCCGAGCGCCCCGATCAGGGCCAGCGGAGCGAGGATCCAGAAGGTGACCTCCTCACCCCCGGTCACGTCGCCCGCCGCGGCGAGCACCGTCTGTGTGGTCATGCCCCTGCTCCCTTGCCCGCCTCGGACCGCTGCGCGGCCTGCTCGGCGCCGGGGAAGGTCACGCCGGGGTGCTCCTCCACCTGGTACCGGCCCGGGCCCATCGGCGAGTGCTCGGCGCCGGCCGAGGTGCCCGGGTTGGTCAACGCGCCGACGTAGTAGTCCTTCTCGCTGTCGCCCAGCCGCATCGGGTGCGGCGGCTGCTCCATGCCTTCGAGCAGCGGCGCGAGCAACTGCTCCTTGGTGAAGATCAGGTCCTGCCGGTTGTCCCGGGCCAGCTCGTACTCGTTGCTCATGGTGAGCGAACGGGTCGGGCAGGCCTCGATGCAGAGCCCGCAGAAGATGCACCGGGCGTAGTTGATCTGGTAGGTGCTGGCGTACCGCTCACCCGGGGAGAAGCGCTGCTCCTCGGTGTTGTCGCCACCCTCCACGTAGATCGCGTCGGCCGGGCAGGCCCAGGCGCACAGCTCACAGCCGATGCACTTCTCCAGCCCGTCCGGGTGCCGGTTGAGGATGTGCCGCCCGTGGTAGCGCGGCGCCGAGACCGGCGGCTTGAACGGGTAGTCGGTGGTGACGACCTTCTTGAACATGTGCGAGAAGGTGACCCCGAAGCCCTTGAACGTTCCGGTGATCGCGCCCACGTCACACCTCCCTGGAGTCCGAGCCGGCGACGACGTTGGCCGGCTCCCGCTCGGCGACCACGCGCCGGGTACGGGGGCTCGGCGGAACCTGAAGATCCATCGGGGGCAGCGGGAAGCTGCCGTACGGCCGGCTGTCCACCTGTTCCTGCGGGGACGGCTTCGGCTGCTTCTTCTTGCCGGGCCAGAAGAGCGTGGCCAGCAGCAGCACGCCCGCGCCGATGGCGGTGGCGAGCAGCCGGTCGTTGGTCTGCCAGTCCTCGATCGAGCGCAGCCCGGCGAGCACCAGGATCCAGACCAGGTTGATCGGCAGCAGCACCTTCCAGCCGAACCGCATGAACTGGTCGTAGCGGAGCCGGGGCAGCGTGCCGCGCAACCAGACGAACACGAAAACCAGCAGGATCACCTTGCCGAAGAACCACAGCATCGGCCACCAACCCTCGTTGGCGCCCGACCAGAGCGTGATCGGCCAGGGGGCCCGCCAGCCGCCGAGGAACAGCGTGGTGGTGACCGCCGACATGGTCACCATCGCCACGTACTCGGAGAGCATGAAGAGCGCGAACTTCAGCGAGCTGTACTCCGTCATGAAGCCCGCGACCAGCTCCGACTCCGCCTCCGGCAGGTCGAACGGCGCCCGGTTGGTCTCGCCGACCATGGCGATGAAGAAGATGATGAAGCTGGGCAGCAGCAGGATCGCGTACCAGCCGGGGGCGGGCAGGTCGAACCCGCCGATGCTCAGTTGGGTGGCGTCGCCCTGCGCGGCGACGATCCCGCTGGTCGACATCGTGCCGGCGGTCATGAACACCGCCACGATGCTCAGCCCCATCGCGACCTCGTAGGAGATCATCTGGGCGCTGGACCGGAGACCGCCGAGCAGCGGGTACGTCGAGCCGGAGGCCCACCCGCCGAGCACGATGCCGTAGACGCCCATCGAGGAGCAGGCCAGGATCACCAGCACCGCCACCGACACGTCGGTGACCTGCAGCGGCGTCCAGTGACCGAAGATGCTCACCTTCGGGCCGAAGGGGATCACCGACAGCGCGGTGACCGCGGAGATCACCGAGATGGTCGGGGCGAAGAAGAAGACCACCTTGTCGGCGGCGCGCGGGAGGATGTCCTCCTTGAACGCCATCTTCAGGCCGTCCGCGAGCGTCTGGAGCAGGCCGAACGGGCCGACCTGGTTGGGGCCGGGCCGCACCGCCATCCGGCCCACGACCCGCCGCTCGAACCAGACGCCGAGCAGCGTGGCCAGCAGGCCGAAGGCGAACGCGAAGACGATCTTCCCGAGGACCAGCCACCACGGGTCCTTGCCGAAGTCGGCGAGCGTCGGGTCCTGCGCCGCGAGGATGACGGCGTTCACTGGGATACACCCCCGGTGTTGAGGAGCGGACCCGGGCGCGCGGCGGCGTCCGCGGCGACGGGCGCCGCGGTCACCGTGACGACGTGACCGGACGTCGCGCCGAGGCTGCGTCGTACGGTCGAGCCGGGTGAGTTGGTCGGCAGCCAGACGACGCCGTCCGGCATCTCGGTGATGGCCGCCGGCAGGGTGACCGCGCCGCGGTCGGTGCCGACCGTGACCGGGTCCCCGTCGGCCACGCCGAGCGCCTCGGCGGTGCCCTTGCCCAGCCGGACCACCGGCGGGCGGGCGGTGCCGGCGAGGTGCTCGTCGCCGTCGGTGAGGCTGCCCAGGTCGACGAGCTGGTGCCAGGTGGCCAGCACGGCCTGGCCCGGCCCGGGCTGCGGCACGGTGGCCGGCTCGACCGAGGGCGCGGACGGCCGCTCGACCCGGGTCCGGGGCAGCGCGCCCAGCTCGCGGCGCACGCTCGGCACGTCGCCGGCGCCGAGCCGCACGTCGAGCTGCGCCGCGATGGCGTCGAGCACCCGACCGTCGGTCATCGCGCCGGTGTCCAGCACCTTCTCGAAGGTGCGCAGCCGGCCCTCCCAGTCGAGGAAGCTGCCGGCCTTCTCGACCACCGGGGCGACCGGGAAGACCACGTCGGCCCGCCGGGACACCGCGCTCATCCGCAGTTCCAGGCTGACCAGGAACGGCACCGCGTCCAGGGCCGTCTCGGCCAGGCGCGGGTCGGCCAGGTCGGCGGGGTCGACCCCGGCCACCACCAGGGCGCCGAGGCGGCCCTCGGCCGCCGCGCCCAGGATGCCGTCGGTGTCGCGGCCGGCCTGGCTCGGGATGACCCCGGCCGGGATGTCCCACGCCTCGCCCAGCTCCGCGCGGGCGGCCGGCTCGGTGACCACGCGACCGCCGGGGAGCAGGTTGGGCAGGCAGCCCGCGTCGACCGCGCCGCGGTCACCCGCGCGCCGCGGCACCCAGGCCAGACGGGCTCCGGTACGCCGGGCCACGTCCGCCGCCGCGGAGAGTCCGCCGGGCACCGCGCCCAGCCGCTCGCCGACGATCAGGATCGCGCCCGGCTGCCCCAGCGCCTCGGCCACCGTGGCGTGCTCGGCCAGCACGCTGGCCTCCTCGCCCGGCACCACCCGGGCGAGCTTCGCCCCGAGCTTCTCCAGGCCGCGGGTCGCGAACGGCGCGATCGCGTACACGGTGAGCTTCTTCTTCAGGTACGCCTTGCGCAGCCGCAGGAAGAGGATCGGGCACTCCTCCTCCGGCTCCAGGCCGACCAGCACCACCGCGGGCGCGTTCTCCACGTCCGCGTAGGTCACGTCGGTGACCCCGGCGACGTTGCTGGCCAGGAAGTCGGCCTCCTCGCGGGAGACCGGGCGGGCCCGGAAGTCGATGTCGTTGGTGTGCAGCGCCACCCGGGCGAACTTCGCGTACGCGTAGGCGTCCTCGACGGTGAGCCGGCCGCCGGTCAGCACCGCCGTGCCGGTGCCGCCGTCGCGGGCCGCGCGCAGCCCCTCCGCGGCCCGGGCGAACGCCTCGCTCCAGGACGCCTCGCGCAGCTCACCGGTCTTCTCGTCCCGCACCAGCGGGGTGGTGAGCCGGTCGAACGCGCGGGTGTACTGGAAGCCCCAGCGCCCCTTGTCGCAGTTCCACTCCTCGTTCACCGCCGGGTCGTCGCCGGCCAGCCGGCGCAGCACCTTGCCCCGCCGCCAGTCGGTGCGCTGGGCGCACCCGGCCGAGCAGTGCTCGCAGACGCTGGGCGAGGAGACCAGGTCGAACGGGCGGGAGCGGAAGCGGTACTGCGCGCCGGTCAGCGCGCCCACCGGGCAGATCTGCACGGTGTTGCCGGAGAAGTACGAGTTGAAGGGAACATCCCCCTCGTCGCCCTCCTCGCCGTACTCCTCGTCCCGGTAGATGTTGATCTCCTCGTGCGAGGAGCGTCCCATCAGATCGATGAACTTGTCACCGGCGATCTCCTCGGAGAACCGGGTGCACCGCTGGCAGAGCACGCAGCGCTCGCGGTCGAGCAGCACCTGCGTGCTGATCGGCAGCGGCTTCGGGTACTCCCGCTTGTGCTCGTGGAAGCGGGAGTCGGTGCGGCCGGTGGACATGGCCTGGTTCTGCAGCGGGCACTCGCCGCCCTTGTCGCACATCGGGCAGTCCAGCGGGTGGTTGAGGAGCAGCAGCTCCATCACCCCCTCCTGGGCCTTCTTGGCGACCGGGGAGGTGAGCTGGGTCCGCACGACCATGCCGTCGGCGACGGTCTGGGTGCAGGAGGCGACCGGCTTGCGCTGGCCCTCCACCTCCACCAGGCACTGCCGGCAGGCGCCGGCCGGGGCCAGCAGCGGGTGGTCGCAGAAGCGGGGGATCTCGGTGCCCAACTGCTCGGCGACCCGGATCAGCAGCGCTCCCTTGGGCGCGGTGACCTCGACGCCGTCGATGGTCAGCGTGACGGTCTCGGTCTGCTTGGCTACGTCCGTCATCAGTGGGCTCCAACCAGCTGCTTGTCGGAGAGCTTCGGAGCGGTACGTCCCTCGATGTAGTCGAGGTAGTCCTGCTTGAAGTACTTCAGCGACGAGGTCACCGAGCTGGTCGCACCGTCACCCAGACCGCAGAACGAGCGGCCGAGGATGTTGTCGCAGGTGTCGAGCAGGGTGTCCAGGTCCTCGTGGGTGCCCTGGCCGGACAGGATCCGCCGGTAGACCCGGACCATCCAGTAGTTGCCCTCGCGGCACGGGGTGCACTTGCCGCACGACTCGTGGTGGTAGAACTCCAGCCACCGGTAGGTCGCGTAGACCGGGCAGTCCTGGTCGGAGAAGATCTGCGTGGCCGTGGTGCCCAGGATCGAGCCGGCCGCCGCCACCCCCTCGAAGTCCAGCGGCACGTCCAGGTGCTCGGCGGTGAGCAGCGGCGTCGAGGAGCCGCCCGGGGTCCAGAACTTCAGTTCGTGTCCGGGCTTCATCCCGCCGGCCAGCTCGATCAGCTCGCGCAACGTGATGCCCATCGAGCACTCGTACTGGCCGGGGTTGGCGATCCGGCCGGAGAGCGAGTAGATCATCGGGCCGGACGACTTCTCCGTGCCCATGGTCTTCCACCAGTCCGCGCCGCCCAGCACGATGTAGGGCACGCTGGCGATGGTGCCGACGTTGTTGACCACGGTCGGGCTGGCGTACAGGCCGTGGGTCGCCGGGAACGGCGGGCGCAGCCGGGGCTGGCCCCGGAAGCCCTCCAGCGAGTCCAGCAGCGCGGTCTCCTCGCCGCAGATGTACGCCCCGGCGCCGGAGTGCACCACCAGCTCCAGGTCGAACTTCGAACCGAGGATGTTCCGGCCGAGGTAGCCCTTGGCGTACGCCTCGGCCACCGCGCTGCGCAGCCGCCGGGCGGCGTGCACGGCCTCGCCGCGGATGTAGATGTACGCCCGGCTGGCCCGGATCGCGTACGACGCGATGATCACACCCTCGACCAGCGCGTGCGGGTCGTGCGTCATCAGCGGCAGGTCCTTGCAGGTGCCCGGCTCGCCCTCGTCGGCGTTCACCACCAGGTAGTGCGGCTTGCCGTCGCCCTGCGGGATGAACCCCCACTTGAGACCGGTCGGGAAGCCCGCGCCGCCCCGGCCGCGCAGCCCGGAGTCCTTGATCAGCTGGATCAGGTCGTCCGGGTGCGCCTTGAGCGCCTTGCGCAGGGCGGCGTAGCCGTCCAGCTTCTCGTAGGTGCCGAGCCGCCAGGCGTCCGGCGACAGCCAGCGCTTGGTGAGCACCGGCGTGAGCTTGGCCAACGTCTCCGGCCGAGGAGTGGTCACTTCCGGACCCCCGTTCCGCTCGCGTCCGCCGGGTCGGCGCCGTCGGCGTCCGTACCGGCCTCCGCCTCCTTGAGGTTGCGCTCCTGCGCGCCGGCCGCGTCGCCGGCGGGCTTGCCGTCGCCGGCCGGCGGGTTCGCCGCCGCGCCGGCCGCCTCCGCCGCCCGCGCGTCACGCGGCGCCGGTGCCGGGCCGTCCACCGGGACCTTGGTGCCCGGCGCGTCGGGCACCGGGGTGCTCGCGTCCGGCTGCCGGGTCTCGGCGGTACGCACCTGCGGCGACTTGTCGTCCGGCGCCTTCACGTCCGGCGCGGTGCTGCCGCTGGCCGCCGCGGGCGTCGCCGGCTCGGCCGCGCCCGCGTTGCCGGCGGTGCCGGTCGTGGCCGTCGTGCCCGCCCTGGCCGGCTCGGCCGTCTTGTCCGCGCCGTCGGCCTTCGCCGGCTCGGCGGCCTTGGCCGGCTCCGGCGCGGGGGCCGGCTTCTCGGCCTCGGCCTTCGCCTTGGCCTCGGCGGCGGCCCGGTCGGCCTCGGCCTTGCTGCGGATCGGCGTCTTCGGGTCGAAGCCCGGCACCGCGATGCCGTGCTCCTCGGCCAGGCGCAGGCCGCGCAGCGTCGGCGCGCCCGGCCCGCCGTCGGCCACCGCGCCGTCCCGCTCGTCGGCGAAGCCGGCGAGCTGGACCGCCATCTCCTTCAGCGTGCAGAGCCGCGCGCCCCGGGTCGGCATCGGCCGGCCACCGGCCTGCAACTCCTGCACCACGCCGAGCGCGCCCTGCGGCTCCACGTTGTCGAAGAAGTCGTAGTTGACGGTCATCACCGGGCCGTAGTCGCACGCCGCCAGGCACTCGGCGTGCTCCAGAGTGATCTTCCCGTCGGCGGTGGTCTCCTCGTGCCCGACGCCCAGGTGCTCGGCGAGCGCGTCGTAGACCGCCTGGCCGCCCAGCACGTCGCACATGGTGTTGGTGCAGACGCTGACCAGGTAGTCACCGCTCGGCTTGCGCTTGTACATGGTGTAGAAGGTGGCGACCGCGCCGACCTGGGCCTTGTTCAGCCCGAGCACCTCGGCGCAGAACTCGACCCCGGCCGGGGAGACGTAACCCTCCTCGGACTGGACCAGGTGCAGCAGCGGCAGCAGCGCCGAGCGCGACCGGTCCGCCGGGTAGCGGGCGATGATCTCCCGCGCCCGCAGTCGGGTCTCCTCAGTGAACACACTCATCGGTCACAACCACCCATCACGGGGTCCAGCGAGGCGCCGCCGGCGATCACGTCGGCGATCAGGCCACCCTCGGCCATGGCCGGGAGGGCCTGGAGGTTGATGAAGCTCGGTTCCCGGTAGTGCACCCGGTAGGGCCGGGTGCCGCCGTCGGACACCGCGTGCACGCCCAGCTCGCCGCGGGGCGACTCGATGCCGACGTACACCTGGCCCGGCGGAACCCGGAAACCCTCGGTGACGAGCTTGAAGTGGTGGATCAGCGACTCCATCGACTGGCCCATGATCTTCGCGACGTGCTCCAGCGAGTTGCCCATGCCGTCGACGCCGATGGCGAGCTGCGCCGGCCAGGCGATCTTCTTGTCGGACACCATCACCGGGCCCGGCTTCAACCGGTCGAGCGCCTGCTCGACCAGCTTCAGCGACTCGCGGATCTCCGCCAGTCGGACCAGGTAGCGGCCCCACACGTCACCGTCGGTGTGGGTCGGCACGTCGAACTCGTACGTCTCGTAGCCGCAGTACGGCATGGTCTTGCGCAGGTCCCAGGCGAGCCCCGCGGAGCGGAGCACCGGGCCGGTCACGCCGAGCGCCAGGCAGGCGGTCACGTCGAGCACCGCGACGTTCGTGGTGCGCTCGATCCAGATCGGCTGGCCGGAGAGCAGGTTCTCGTACTCCTTGAGCTTCTTCGGCATCAGCGCCAGGAAGTCGCGGATCTTGCGGATCGCGTCGTCCGGCACGTCCTGCGCCACGCCGCCCGGCCGCACGTACGCGTGGTTCATCCGCAGGCCGGTGATGGTCTCGAAGATGTCGAGGATGTACTCCCGCTCGCGGAAGCCGTACAACATCATGTTGATCGCGCCCAGCTCCATGCCGGTGGTGGCCAGCCAGACCAGGTGCGAGGAGATCCGGTTCAGCTCCATCATCAGCACCCGGATCGTGGTGGCCCGCTCGGTCACCTCGTCGGTGACGCCGAGCAGCTTCTCCACCGCGAGCGCGTACGCCGTCTCGTTGAAGATCGGGGAGAGGTAGTCCATCCGGGTCACGAACGTCGAGCCCTGGACCCAGTTGCGGTACTCCAGGTTCTTCTCGATGCCGGTGTGCAGGTAGCCGACGACCGAGCGGGCCTCGCGGACCGTCTCGCCCTCCAGCTCCAGGATCAGCCGGAGCACGCCGTGGGTGGACGGGTGCTGCGGACCCATGTTGACGACGATCCGCTCGTCGTTGATCGGGTCGGTGCCGGAGACGACCTGGTCCCAGTCGCCACCGGTGACGGTGAAGACCTTGCCCTCGGTGGTCTCGCGCTCGGTCGCGTAGTTCGACGTGGTCACAGTGTCAGCCCTCCGATCGCGACTGCGGGGCTCCGCTTCGCTGCACTCCTCGCGCTCACTGGTAGGACCTCCTACGGTCCGGCGGGGGAATTTCCGCACCCTTGTACTCGACGGGTACGCCGCCGAGCGGGTAGTCCTTGCGCTGGGGGTGCCCCTCCCAGTCGTCCGGCATGAGGATCCGGGTCAGGTTGGGGTGGCCGTCGAAGACGATGCCGAACATGTCGTACGCCTCCCGCTCCTGCCAGTCGGCGGTCGGGTAGACGGCCGTGACGCTCGGCAGGTGCGGGTCCTCGGCGGAGACCGCGGCCTCCAGCCGGACCTGCCGGCGGTAGGTCATCGAGGTCAGCTGGTAGACCACGTGCAGCCGGCGCTCGTCGGCGCCCAGGTAGTCCACACCGGACACCGAGGAGCAGAGCTCGAAGCGCAGCGACAGGTCGTCGCGCATCACCTGGCAGACCTCGGCGATCCGCTCCGGCCGTACGTGCAGGGTCAGCTCACCCCGGTCGACCACGACCTTCTCGATCGCGTCGCTGAAGGCCGGGTACGCCTCCTCCAGCGCGTCCCGCACCTCGTCGAAGTAGCTCCCGTACGGCCGGGCGGCCTCCTCGATGGGCTTGCGCTGGCGGACCAGGCCGCCGTAGCCGGAGACGTCTCCGGTGCCCTGGTTGCCGAACATGCCCCTGCCGGCCGGAGAGGCCGGCGGGTACTCGGCCGGCGCGGTGGAACTGGCCCCGGCGGGGGTGGTCGGTACCGGCACCCCGCCGTCGTTGTTCCGGTCGTTCGGCGAGGTCACTGGGCCTGCCCTCCGATCGCGACTGCGGGGCTCCGCTTCGCTGCACTCCTCGCGCTCACTTGGGTCCCCCCTGCGTCTGGAGGTGGTTCTGCGCCTTCATCCAGTTCTCGATCCGCAACTGCTCCTCGCGCCCCTCGCGGACCGCCTTCGTCCACTCGGCGCGCCGAGCCTTGTCGTTGCGGTACGACGACGGCATCGAGCCGTACGGCACGACGGGCACGTCACCGCGCTCCTTGCGGGCCTCCAGCATCTTGCGGCCGTTCGGGCCCAGCGGCTCGTACATGATCTTCTCGCGGAGCTTGAGCACCGCGTCGATGAGCATCTCCGGCCGGGGCGGGCAGCCGGGCAGGTACATGTCGACCGGCACGACGTGATCGACGCCCTGCACGATCGCGTAGTTGTTGAACATGCCGCCGCTGCTGGCGCAGACGCCCATCGAGATGACCCAGCGGGGCTCGGCCATCTGGTCGTAGATCTGCCGCAGCACCGGGGCCATCTTCTGGCTGACCCGGCCGGCGACGATCATCAGGTCGGCCTGCCGGGGCGAGGCGCGGAAGACCTCCATGCCCCAGCGGCCCATGTCGTAGTGCGGGCCGCCGGCCGCCATCATCTCGATGGCACAGCAGGCGAGGCCGAACGTGGCGCCCCAGACGGACGACTTCCGCGACCAGTTGACCAGCTTCTCGACGCTGGTGAGCAGGACGCCGGAGGGAAGCTTCTCCTCGATGCCCATCTGCTACCTCCTCAGTCCCAGTCCAGGCCGCCGCGCCGCCAGACGTAGGCGTAGGCGACGAAGACCGCGACGATGAACAGGACCATCTCCACGAAGCCGAAGATCGGCAGGGCGTCGAAGGAGACCGCCCAGGGGTAGAGGAAGATGATCTCGATGTCGAAGACGATGAAGAGCATCGCCGTCAGGTAGAACTTGATCGGGAACCGGCCGCCGCCAACCGGCTGCGGGCTCGGCTCGATGCCACACTCGTACGCCTCGAGCTTGGCCTTGTTCAGACGCCGGGGGCCGGCGAATCGGGCGGCGGCCACGGAGAACAGCGCGAACCCCGCGGCGAGGGCGAACAGCCCGATGATGGGTGCGTAAGGAGAGAGCGTCATCGTTGTCCCCTGCTCGTCCTTCCCTGACCTCGGTGGTTGGCCAAAATCACACTATTCACGTCCCTCACGACCTCGGTCGGCGGGGGTCGATCTCCGTCCGTCCCGTGGGCAGGCCCCCGGGCCGGTGGTCTCCTACACGGCCGGGGCCGCCTTCGTCATCGCGTTGATGACCCGGTCCATCGCGTCCCCGCCGCGCGGGTCGGTCAGGTTCGCCAGCAGCTTGAGCACGAAGCGCATCAGCATCGGGTGCGGCATGCCGTGCTTGGTGGCCAGCCGCATCACCTCGGGCCGGCCGATCAGCTTCACGAAGATGCCGCCGAGCCGGTAGTAGCCGCCGAAGCGGGCCTTCAGCTCCTGCGGGTAGGCCATCAGCGCCCGCTCCCGCTCCGCGCCGGCCGGGCGGGCGAGCGCCTGCACCGCGACCTCCGCGGCCAGCTCGCCGGACTCCATCGCGTACGCGATGCCCTCGCCGTTGAACGGGTTGACCATGCCGCCGGAGTCGCCGACGAGCAGCACGCCGCGGGTGTAGTGCGGGACCCGGTTGAAGCCCATCGGCAGCGCGGCGCCGAGGATCGGACCCTCCGCGTTGGCCTCGTCGGTCATCCCCCAGTCCTCCGGGGTGTTGGCCAGCCAGTCGGTGAGCAGCCGCCGGTAGTTCGTCTTGCCGAACGCCGAGGAGGAGTTGAGCACGCCCAGGCCGACGTTCACCCGGCCGTCGCCGAGGCCGAAGATCCAGCCGTAGCCGGGCAGCAGCGCGTCGTTGCCCTTGGCCCGCAGCTCCAGCCAGGACTCCAGGTAGTCGTCGTCGTGCTTGGCGGGCGAGCGGTAGTAGCGGCGGACCGCGACGCCGATCGGCCGGTCCTCCCGCTTGGTCAGCCCGAGCGCGAGCGGGAAGCGGCCGGAGACGCCGTCGGCGGCGACCACCAGCGGCGCGTGGAAGGTGGCCGGCTCCTTGTCCGGGCCGACCTCGGCCTGCACGCCGATCACCCGGTCGTCCGCGTCGAGCACCGGGGTCAGAACGTTCACCCCGGTGCGCAGCTTCGCACCGGCGGCGACGGCACGCTGGGCGAGCAGGTCGTCGAAGTCGAGCCGGGTCCGGACCAGGCCGTAGTTGGGGAAGCTGGCCAGGTCGGGCCAGTCCAGCTCCAGGCGTACCCCACCGCCGATCACCCGCAGGCCCTTGTTGTGCAGCCAGCCGGCCTCGGGCGAGGTGTCCACGCCCATCCGGATCAGCTGCCGCACGGCGCGGGGCGTGAGCCCGTCGCCGCAGACCTTCTCCCGGGGAAACTCCGTCTTCTCCAGCAGCAGCACGCGTACGCCGTGCCGCGCCAGGTGGTACGCCGTGGCCGATCCTCCGGGACCGGCGCCCACGACGATGACGTCGGCGTCGTTCTCCACCGCGGTCATCCGCGCCTCCTCCCGCATGCTCGTGAAATGCTTCACAAGCCGATCGGGTTGGAGTCTATGACCGGCGTTACACCTGTATGCGACCAGGGGTGCCTAACTTCACGGAAACCCGCCGGTAAGGATGTGGATATCGGTCACGGGCGGGCCGGCGTGGCCGGCCCCAGACCGGCGTCGAGGCGGATCGCCTCGGGCAGGTGGTCGCGCAGCGCGCCCCCGGCGGCGCGGTCCAACGCCGCCAGCACCTCGGCGACGACCTGACGGACGTCCGCGGGATCCGCCCCGGCCAACTCCCTGAGCTGGGCGATCAGCTCGGCGGCGTCGTCGTCGGTGGCGACCTGGTCCGATCCCGTCATGGGGGCGAGCCTACGGGACAAAGTAGACCAGAACCGGATATTCACGAAATGGTCGGTTTGAGTCGACCGAGGGATCAGTCCCGGACGGCGCGGTGCAGCGCGACGACGCCGCCGGTCAGGTTGCGCCAGGCCACCCGGCCCCACCCGGCCGCACCGATCCGCGCGGCCAGCGCGGCCTGGTCCGGCCAGGCCCGGATCGACTCCGCGAGGTAGACGTAGGCGTCGGGGTTGCTGGACACCGCGCGGGCCACCGCCGGCAGCGACCGCATCAGGTACGACAGGTAGACCGTGCGGAACGCCGGGTTCACCGGCGTGCTGAACTCGCAGACCACCAGCCGTCCGCCCGGCCGGGTCACCCGGGCCAGCTCGCGCAGCGCGGCGTCGGTGTCACTCACGTTGCGCAGCGCGAAGGAGATGGTCACCGCGTCGAAGCTGGCGTCGGCGAACGGCAGCCGCAGCGCGTCCCCGGCCAGCAGCGGCACCGCCGGGCGGGTGCGCTTGCCGGCGTGCAGCATGCCCAGCGACAGGTCGGCGCCGACCGCGTACGCCCCGGAGTGGGCCAGTTCCTCGGTCGACACCCCGGTGCCGGCGCCCACGTCCAGCACCCGCTCGCCGGGGCGCAGGCCGAGCGCCGCCCGGGTGGCCCGCCGCCAGGACCGGTCCTGCCCGAAGGAGAGCACGGTGTTGGTCAGGTCGTAGCGGGCCGCCACACCGTCGAACATGGCGGCGACCTCGTGCGGCTGCTTGTCCAGGCTGGCGCGCTGGCCCTGCGGGGTACGGCTCACCCCTCCACTCTGCCAGCCACGCCGGCCCCGGCTCCCCCCGGGTACGCGACGAGGGCGGGGTGGTCGCCCACCCCGCCCTCGTCCGGTAACCGACTCCGGTCAGTCCTCGGTGCGCTCCTCGGTCGGGGCGACCAGGACCACCTTGCGGCGCCGGGACAGCATCATCAGCGCCGCACCGGCGGCGAGGACGACCGCGCCGACACCGCCGATCAGGCCCACCTGCACACCGGTCACCGGCAGGCCGCCGTCACCGGAGCCACCGCCGTTGCCGCCACCAGCCGTCGGGGTCGGGACCGCGGTCGCGCCGCCGCTCGGGGTCGGCTCGGCGGTCGGCGTCGGCTGCGGGGTGCCGCTGGGGCCGGGCGTGGGCTCGGCGGACAGGTCGACGAAGGCCTCGAAGATGGTGTGGTTGTCCAGCTCGTCGACCTCGGCGAAGGTGCGTCGTTGCGCCTGGCTGGCCGCCTTGGGCGCCTCGTCCGGCGTGCCCTCGGCGCGGTCCAGTCCGTAGGCGAAGAAGTCGCCCTCGTGCAGCACGGTCTCGGTCACGTCGTCGCCGACGCGCACGGTGACCCCGGCGGTGTAGTACTGGCCGGGCCGGATCACCGCGCCCGCGTCCTCGCAGACGGCCTGCTGCTTGCCCAGCACCTCCTGGCGCACGCAGCCCTCCGGCAGGTCGACGAAGGCGACCCCGGCGGGCAGCGTGAGGCCGTAGACGACACCGGTGGCCGACTGGCTGCCGTGGTTGTAGGCCGCCCAGTCCAGCGGGACCGTCCTGCCCCGACGCACCGGCTTCAGGTCCGGCTCGTCCCGCACCGCGCCGTTGACCACGACGTTGTCCTGGATGTCCTGCACCCAGGCGGTGAGGTCGTAACCCGGCTTGGTCACCCGGATCGGCAGCTCGACGATGTCGTCGGCGGTGTTCGGCTGCGGGGTGGTGGTGGAGACGCCGACGGTCAGCACGCCGCCGTCCCCCTTGCCGCCGGTGCTGAACAGCGGGATGCCGAAGTCCTCGCTGGTGCCGGCCGGCACGTCGCCCAGGAGGCAGTCGAAGAGCTGCGGGGAGACCACCCGGCAGCCGGCCGGGCGCAGGTAGCCCACCCGCTTCGGGTTGAGATCGTCCACCTTGACCCGGACGCTGACGTCCTTGGCGGTGGCGGTGCCGACGTTGGTGACGGTGAACTTGACCGGCTTTGCCTGGGCCGCCTCGACGCCCCTGGCCAGCCCGGTGCTGATCGGGGCGAGGACGAGGTCGGCCAGGTCGGCCGCCTGCGCCGGCACGCCGAACGCGACCGGCGCGGCGGTGGAGAGCAGGGCCACCACGCCGGCGCGGGCCAGCGTGGAGCGGTATCGGAAGGTCATGGTTCCCCCGGGGGTAGGGACGTGCCGATCGGGCACGGAACGAACGGACGGTACCGGAGCGACGCATCGACGCGCCAGCGCCGTACGGTTGCAATTCCCACTGACCGCCACCGACAGCAAGGGCGGGATGGTCACCCATCCCGCCCTTGCCGCGGTGCGTTATGTGAACGGCCCTCATGGGCCGATGGAGGACGACGGTCCGCCGGACGCCGCCAGCGTAGTCGCCGCGACGGCGCGCGGTACCGCCCTCGACCGGGTCGCCGCCGACCTGTTACCTGGCAGCTCGCGGCCCTGATGGACGGTGCCGAGCGGGCACGTTAGCGGCCCGCCGACGGGCCCGTCGAGATCCACGCCGAAGCTTCACCGGAATCGACGGGCCGTCCAGCCGAACGGTGGAGCCGCGTCAGTTCACCTCGACCAGGGGCAGTGACTTCCCGGCGCCGCCGCCGGGCAGCGCGATCGACGAGAAGTGCGACACCACCCGGTCGTCGCTCGGGTCGTCGGCGGGCGTGTGGTGCACCGCGAGCCGGCGGTAGAGCGTGTCGCGCTGGGCGGGGATCCGGTCCGCCGAGCGGATCATGCCGATCAGCTCGTGCAGGTTGGACCGGTGCCGGGCGCCGGCCGAGGAGATGACGTTCTCCTCCAGCATGATCGAACCGAGATCGTCCACGCCCATGTGCAGCGCGAGCTGGCCCACGTCCTTGCCGGTGGTGAGCCAGGACGCCTGGAGGTGCGGCACCGTCTCGAAGAAGAGCCGGGCCACCGCGATCAGCCGCAGGTATTCCAGCGCGGTCGCCTGGGTGCGGCCCTTCAGGTGGTTGTTCTCCGGCTGGTAGGTCCACGGGATGAAGGCCCGGAAGCCGCCGGTGCGGTCCTGCACGTCGCGGATCATCCGCAGGTGCTCGATCCGCTCGGCGTTGGTCTCGCCGGTGCCCATCATCATGGTCGCGGTCGACTCCAGGCCCTGCCGGTGGGCCAGCTCCATGACCTCCAGCCAGCGGGCGCCGGACTCCTTCAGCGGCGCGATCGCCTTGCGCGGCCGGTCCGGCAGCATCTCGGCGCCGGCGCCGGCGATCGAGTCCAGGCCCGCGGCCTTGATCCGGGCGATCGCCTCGTCCAGGCTCACGCCGGAGACCTTCGCCATGTGCAGGATCTCGCTCGGCCCGATCGAGTGGATGGCGAGCTGCGGGTAGGCCTTCTTGACCGAGGAGAACAGCTCCTCGTAGTACTCCACGCCGTAGTCCGGGTGGTGCCCGCCCTGGAGCATGACCTGGGTGGCGCCCAGCTCGACCGCCTCGCCGCAGCGGCGCAGGATCTCCTCGGTCGGGTGGGTCCAGCCCTCGGAGTGCTTGGGCGCCCGGTAGAACGCGCAGAACTTGCACGCCGTCACGCAGACGTTCGTGTAGTTGATGTTGCGGTCGATCAGGTACGTGACGATGTTGTCCGGGTAGCGGCGGCGCCGGACCGCGTCGGCCGCCTCGCCCAGCGCGTGGAAGGGCGCGTCGGTGTAGAGCAGCAGGGCCTCCTCGGGCGTGATCCGCCCGCCGTCCGCGCCGCGTTGCAGGATGTCGTCGATCTCCCGGTTCGCCGTCACATCCCCGAGCGTACGTCGCCACCGATGGAAGCCGCCGTACCGGGCCCTCCGGTGTGAGCCGAACCCACCTGCTCAATCATATCGCCAAGATCGATATAAAATGTTCGGCGGTTGTTGACAAGATGTTTAGCATCTCGCATCATCTTGTCGAGATCCATCGACGCACTGGAGTGGGATGTGAGCGAGACGGAAAACGCTCAAGGCATCGCCGCCCGTTGCCGAGCGGACGGAGGACTAACGGAAGCGACCCTCGGCGAGTTGCGGACCGAATTGGGCTACCGCAAGCTCGGCCGCTGGGTCCTGGCCGAGATCGCCGACACGCTCAGGGCGACCGGCCTCGGCTTCTTCCCCTCCCACCGGCTCGACGCGGCGCTCAACGCCGAGCCACGGCAGTCGCAGACGGTCTGGATCTACGTCCGGGACGGCGGCCCTCGAGCGCGTGTGATCGATGCCGTCCTACAGCCGGACGACTGTGACGTCCGGGCAGAGCTGGACGTCATCGGCACCAAGAACCCCGCCGGCCTGACCGCCCGCCAGAAGCTCGACCGCATCAGGGAAATCGTCAACGCCTGACCAGGTCTGAGCAGCGACAGGAAGGCGGCCTCGTCCCATGACCGCGCACGTCTTCGTCGACGAGACCAAGGAGCGAGGGCTTCTTGTCGCCGCCGTGGTCATGCACCCGGCCGATCTGACCGCTGCGCGCCGGTCGATTCGTGATCTCATCCTGCCCGGCCAACGCCGTATCCACTTCCACAAGGAGAGGGACGACCGGCGCCGTCAGATCGTCGACGGGCTTCTCGCGCTCTCCGCGCACGCCGTCATCTTCGACGCGAAGCACCATCGCAACGCCAGGGTCGCTCGCGAGGCATGCCTCGTCTCTCTGGTGGAGCACGCGGCAAAGATCGGGGCTGCCCGCCTCGTCCTGGAACGCGACGACTCGACCTTCCAAGCCGATCAGCGCCTGCTCTTCGAGCAGGTCAGGAAGTGCGGGGTGGACGGGAGGCTGCGTTACGACCAGCTGCGTGCTCACGAGGAGTGCCTGCTGGCCATTCCCGACGCGCTGGCGTGGTGCTGGGCCAAAGGCGGGCGCTGGAGGAACTCCATCCGTCGCATGGTCAGTGAGTCGCGACAGGTCTGACGAGGCGCAGACAGCGCGAGACCCGGCCCACCCACCGTCCGGAAGGCTGCCGGGTCCACTTCCACGGGGCTAGTGCCCCTGGCAGTTGAAGGTTACCGCTGTCCGAACCGTTCGGACAAGAAATGGACGTGGCGCGCCGCGTCGGCTTCGGGGGTCGCGCCGCCACGGCACCTTGTGGTGTTGCCGCTAGGCGTCGTAGTCGACGGTCAGCTTGTCGGTGACCGGGCTGGACTGGCAGGTCAGCACGTAGCCGGCGGCGACCTCGTCCGGCTCCAGGGCGTAGTTGCGCGCCATGGTCACCTCACCCTCGGTCACCTTGGCCCGGCAGGTCGAGCAGACCCCACCCTTGCAGGCGTACGGCAGCTCACCACGCACCCGCAGCGCCGCGTCCAGCACCCGCTCGTCCCGACCCATGGTGAAGCTCGACGAGCGGCCGTCCAGCAGGATCGTCACCTCGGCGCCGGCGCCGGGCCGGTCGGTCTCCCGGCGGACCGGCTCCGGCGGGGCGTCCACGTGGAACAGCTCGGTGTGCACCGCCGAGTCGGGCACCCCGCGACCGGCCAGCACCGCCTTGGCGTCCACCACCATCCCGTACGGGCCGCAGAGGAACCACTCCTCGATCTCGTCGCCGGGCACGACCGAGTCCAGCAGCCGGGTC
This sequence comes from Micromonospora sp. WMMA1996, assembly GCF_002573675.1. NCBI lineage: Bacteria > Bacillati > Actinomycetota > Actinomycetes > Micromonosporales > Micromonosporaceae > Micromonospora > Micromonospora sp. WMMA1996. Next base: position 1,079,847 of record NZ_PDHU01000001.1, read on the forward strand.
AGCCGGTCGGCGTCGATCCGCCCGGACAGCAGCGCCGACTCCCCCATCTCCCGGGACAGCACGTGCACCAGGTGCAGCCGGGTCGGGTAGCGGTCCTTCAGGTCGGCCAGCTCCTCGGCGAACATCACCGTGTTCGCCGTGCGGTTGCCGTACACCAGGGTGAAGGTGCTCCCCGGCTCGACGGCCAGCGCGGTCGCGGCCAGGCCGAGCACCGGGGTGATGCCGGAGCCGGCCACCACCGCGCCGTACCGGCGGACCCGGTCCGGGGCGAACGCGGAGGTGAAGTGCCCCAGCGGGGGCAGCACGTCGACGGTGTCGCCGCCGCGCAGCGCGCCGCAGGCGTACGCGGAGAAGGCCCCGCCCGGGACCTCGCGCACCCCGATCCGCAACCGGCCGTGCCGGGCCAGCTCGTCCGGGGTGGAGCAGATCGAGTACGACCGTCGCGCCTCCCCGGCCTCCGGGTCGGCGGCGCTCGCCGGACGCCGGACCGTGAGGTGCTGCCCGGCGGAGAACGCGAACGTCTCCCGCAGCTCCTCGGGCACCGCGAACGTGATCGACACCGAGTCGTCGGTGAGCCGGTCGACGGCGGCGACGGGCAACGGGTGGAAGACCGGCCGGCGACGGACCGGCCGGGTGATGGTGACAGTCACAGCGCCTTCAGGTGGTCGAAGGGTTCGGAGCAGGAACGGCAGCGCCACAACGCCTTGCACGCGGTGGAACCGAACCGGCTGACCTGCGTGGTGTCCGGCGATCCGCACCGCGGGCAGCGGACCGCCAGGGTCAGCGGCACCACGGTGTCGTCGCCGCGCGGGGCGGGCGGCGCGATGCCGGCGGCGGCGAGCTTGGCCCGGCCGGTGTCGGAGATCCAGTCGGTGCTCCAGGCCGGGCTGTAGATCGTGCGGACCTCGGCGTCCGGATGCCCGGCCGCGGCGAGCGCCCGCCGGATGTCCGCGCGGATCACGTCCATGGCCGGGCAGCCGGTGTAGGTGGGGGTGATGGTGACCAGGACCCGACCGGTGCCGGGCTCCTCCTCGACCGCGCGCAGGATGCCCAGCTCGTCGATGGTGATGACCCGGATCTCCGGATCCACCACCGACGCCACGGCCGCCCTGACATCGCTCACCAGCGCGCTCCGGGGTGAGCGCGGTGCAGCACCTGCATCTCGGCCAGCAGGTAGGAGAGGTGTTCGGTGTGCACGCCGTCCCGGCCGCCCCCCGGCGTCCAGCTCGTCTCCGGGCGGGTCAGCGTGGCCTCGTCCAGCACGGCGGCCACGGAGGCGTCGAAGTCGGCCCGCAGGGTGGCCGGGTCGACCGGCGCCGCCGGGTCCGGGACGAACAGCTCGTGCACGTACGGCCAGACCTCGTCCACCGCGTCCTGCATGCGACGGTGCGACTCGTCGGTGCCGTCGCCGAGGCGCTTCACCCAGAGCGAGGCGTGGTCCAGGTGGTACGCCGACTCCTTGCGCGCCTTGGCGCCGATGGCCGCCAGCCGGTCGTCCCCGCAACCGGCCAGCGCGGTGTAGAGCGGGAGCTGCCAGGCGGCGAGGAAGAACAGCTTCGCCATGGTCACGCCGAAGTCGCCGTTGGGCAGCTCGACCAGCAGGCAGTTGCGGAACTCCCGGTCGTCGCGCAGGTAGGCCAGGTCGTCCTCGTCCCGGCCGGCGCCCTCCAGCTCGCCCGCGTACGTGAGCAGCAGCCGGGCCGCGCCGAGCTGGTCGAGGGCGATGTTGGCCAGCGCGATGTCCTCCTCCATCTCCGGCGCGCGGGAGGTCCACTCGCCGAGCCGCTGCGCCGCGACCAGCGCGTCGTCACCGAGGCCGAGCGTGAAGCCGAAGAGGCTCACCGAGCCGCCTTCCGTTCGCGACTGCGGGGCTCGCAGAACCGGCTCACTCCTCGCGCTCACAGGTGTGCCACCCCGTCCGGCACCTCGTAGAACGTCGGGTGGCGGTAGACCTTGTCGGCCGCCGGGTCGAAGAACGCGTCCTTCTCGTCCGGGCTGGACGCGGTGATCGCGCTCGCCGGCACCACCCAGATGGAGACGCCCTCCTGGCGACGGGTGTACAGGTCGCGGGCGTTTCGCAGGGCCAACTCCGCGTCGGGCGCGTGCAGGCTGCCGACGTGGGTGTGCGAGAGGCCGCGCCGGGCCCGCACGAAGACCTCCCAGAGCGGCGAGGATTCCTTGCTCATGCGGCGACCTTTTCCTTCGTCCGGGCCTGCTTGGCGGCGTACGCCTCGGCGGCGTCCCGTACCCAGGCGCCGTCGGTGTGGGCCCGCCGCCGGTGGGCCATCCGCTCCCGGTTGCACGGCCCGTCGCCCTTGATGACCCGCATCAGCTCGGCGTAGTCGGGCTGGGTGTAGTCGTACGCCTGCCGCTCGTCGTTCCAGCGCAGGTCCGGGTCCGGAATGGTCAGGCCGAGCACCTCCGCCTGGCCGACGCACATGTCGACGAAGCGCTGGCGCAGATCGTCGTTGGAGAAGCGCTTGATCTTCCAGGCCATGGACTGCGCGCTGTGCGTCGAGTCCCCGTCGGGCGGGCCGAACATGGCCAGTGAGGGGTACCACCAGCGGTCCAGCGCGTCCTGGGCCATCGCCTTCTGGGCCGGGGTGCCGTGCGCCAGCGTGTGCAGGATCTCGTAGCCCTGCCGCTGGTGGAACGACTCCTCCTTGCAGACCCGGATCATGGCCCGGGCGTACGGGCCGTAGGAGCAGCGGCACAGCGGCACCTGGTTGACGATTGCCGCGCCGTCCACCAGCCAGCCGATGGCCCCGACGTCGGCCCAGGTGAGGGTCGGGTAGTTGAAGATCGAGCTGTACTTCTGCCGGCCGTCGAGCAGCAGGTCCACCAGCTCGTCCCGGCTGATGCCGAGCGTCTCGGCGGCGGCGTAGAGGTAGAGGCCGTGGCCGGCCTCGTCCTGCACCTTGGCCAGCAGGATGGCCTTGCGCTTGAGGGACGGCGCCCGGCTGATCCAGTTGCCCTCCGGCTGCATTCCGATGATCTCGGAGTGCGCGTGCTGGGCGATCTGCCGGATCAGCGTCTTGCGGTACGCCTCCGGCATCCAGTCCCGGGGCTCGATCTTCTGGTCCGCGCCGATGACGTCGGCGAAGTACGCCTCGACGTCCTCGTCCGGTGCCGGGCCGCCGCGCCGGGCGCGCGCCGCCGCCTCGCGCAGTGCCGCCTCCGCGGCCTCCACCTCGCCGAGCAGGCCGCCGCCCGGACCGTCCTCGGGCGGGGCGAAGTCGTTGCCATACATGAGGCCAGTGTTACAGCTCGCGACGCGTGACACCAGAGGGTGTAACAGGATTCCGCGGCCACCTTCGGTGACCGGGCGGACGCCCGCCGTGGTCGCGGCTGACCTGGGAAAACGCCTGTGACGTCGACCACTTGCCAAAGATGAAACCCCCCAAGGGCGGCATAGCGGTTCAATGTCCCGCCCACCCGGCGAGTCGGCGGGCGTCGGAGTCTGGCGTACGGCCGGTCCGGAAGTAGACTTCCCCCGGCACACCGATCGGCTGCCGTTGATCGCCACAGCTCAGGCCACCGTCCCCCGGCCTTGTGGCGACGGGGCCGAAGACATGCGGAAGCGCCGGTCCCCCCGGCCAGACATCTGGAGCTCACCCACTCATGCGACCTCGCGTGACCATGGTGCTCGCCATCGTGGCGGTCCTCATCGGCGGCGTCATGCTGGTCCCCGCCGCGTACGCGAAGCTCTCCGGCGGCGACGGCGGAAACGGCATCGGCGGCATCGGCGGCGGCCAGCAGGTGCCCGCGCCGAGCCCGACCGCGCCGCCGGCCCCGACGCTGGCCGACGCCCCGGTCTCGGTGAACTTCAAGGGCGACTTCTTCTCCTGGGCCCTCATGGACCGCACCACCGGCACCGTCACCGGCGCGCAGAACATGAACCGCACCAGCTCCACCGAGTCGATGCTGAAGACCTGGATCGTCTCCGACTACCTGCGTCAGCTCGGCGACAAGCAGCCGACCGCCGCGTTGAAGAAGGCGGCCAGCGTGGCCATCCGGGACAGCAACGACGACGGCGCGAACATGGTCTACCGGGCGGCCGGCGGGTCCTACAAGCCGCAGCCCGGCAACAAGCTGAACCCGGTGCTCCAGCGGGCCGTCAAGATCTGCGGGCTGACCGACACCCGGGCCGGCACCGTCCCCGACTACCTGGGCTGGTGGAGCTTCACCCAGATGTCACCCCGGGACGCCGTCCGGCTGGGCGACTGCATCGCCGACGGCAAGGCCGCCGGCCCCAAGTGGACCAAGTGGGTGCTCAACGAGATGGCCAACGTCCGGGGCAGCATCAAGACCCAGCAGTTGAAGTCCGGCGGCGGCAAGTGGGGCATCGTCGACGGCCTGCCCGCCTCGATCAAGGCCCAGGGTCCGGTGCACATCAAGAACGGCTGGACCCAGCTCGTCTACGACAACAACTGGCACGTCAACTGCCTCGCGGTCACCGACAAGTGGAGCCTCGCGGTGATGATGCGCTACCCGGGCAGCGCCGGGCTCTCGTACGGCTCGAAGGTCTGCGCGAGCGTCGCCACACAGCTCGTCACCCCGCAGCCCGGCGCGGCGCTCAAGGTGCCGCAGCAACCCGTCGGGAAGCTCTGATGGCCGGCGCCCGCCGACGGCCCGGCAGCCACCGCCGGCCGCTGGCGTTCAGCGCCGTGGCCCTGGCCCTGGTCGGTCTGCTGGTCCTCTCGCTGCGGCTGGTGCCCGGCTCGCCGTTGCGGACGACCTCCACCGCACACCCCGACGTGGCCGGTGACCGGTCCACCACCCAGCCCACCGACCGCAACGCCCGACCCCGACCCGCCCCGTCGCCGTCGCTGGAGCCCCTGCCGTTCGCGGCCCAGGACCTCGACGACCTCGACCTCAAGGGCTGGTACGCCTGGTCCGTTCTGGACAAGCGGACCGGGAAGATCATCGGCTCGACGAACATGGGCGAGACGAGCACCACCGCGTCGCTGATCAAGGCGTGGGTGGTCGCCGACTACCTGCGCCGCAGCGCCGAGGCGGGCAAGACCCCGAGCGACGCCAAGCTGGCCGACGCCACGAAGATCATTCGGGACAGCGACAACACCCGGGCCCAGGAGTTCTACGAGAGCGTGGGCAGCGCGGCGTCGATCAAGCGGCTCATCTCGATGTGCAAGCTGACCGACAGCAAGGTGGCCGCCGACGGTGGCTGGAGCCGGACTCTGCTCTCCCCGCGCGACACCGCGCGGCTCGGACTCTGCATCGACGACGGCCGGGCGGCCGGGCCGAAGTGGACGAAGTGGCTGCTCAACGAGATGCGGCTGGTCCGCGGCGCCGGTGACTTCGGCATCCGCAAGGCGTTCCCCGCCGGCGAGCAGAAGAAGATCGCCATCAAGAACGGCTGGATCGACCGGCAGAAGGAAAAGGAATACCACGTCAACTGCCTGGCGATCGGTGACACCTGGACCATGGGCGTGATGGTCAAGAGCCCGTTCAGCGTCGGCGGGTGGGACTACGGCATGAAGGCCTGCGAGCAGATCACCGAGGCGCTGCTGCGTCCGGCGACCTGACCCGCGCCCCGGGCACTCAGCCCTGGAAGAACTCCGGGCCGCCCGCCGGCAGCGCCGGCACCTCCCCGTACGCGGCCGCCCGGCGGGCGAACTCGCGCAGCCCGGCCACCTGCCGCTCGCCCAGCGAGAAGTCGAGCGTGCGGAAGTAGGTGGCCAGGGTGGCCGCGTCGAACGGCTCCCAGCGGGCCGCCGCCTCGGCGACCTGGTCCAGCTCGGCCAGGCACAGGTCACGCGAACGCAGGAACGCCTCGTGCACCTCCTTGACCAGGCCGGGATGCGCGGCGGCGAACTCCCGGCGTACCGCCCAGACCGCGAACACCATCGGCAGCCCGGTCCAGTCGTGCCAGGCCTGACCCAGGTCGGTCACCGCGAGGCCCTTGCCCGGCGCCTCGTACAGCGCGCGCAGCGCCACGTCGCCGATCAGCACCCCGGCGTCGGCCTCCAGCAGCATCTGGGTCAGGTCCGGCGGGCAGCGGAAGTATTCCGGGCGCACCCCGTGCCGCTCGGCGAGCAGCACCTGGGCCAGCAACACCCCGGTACGCGAGGTGGAGCCCAGCGCCACCCGGGCGCCGTCCAGCTCGCCCAGCGGCCGGGTGGACACCACGTTGACCGAGAGCACCGGGCCGTCGCTGCCCACCGCCAGATCGGGCAGGAGCAGCAGCTCGTCGGCGTGCTTCAGGAACTCCACCAGCGTGATCGGGCCGATGTCGAGGTCACCGGCGACCAGGTCGGCGCTGAGCCGGTCCGGCGAGTCCTTGTGCAGGTCGACGTCGAGCAGCGCGCCGGACCGCATCAGACCCCAGTAGATGGGCAGGCAGTTGAGGAACTGGATGTGCCCCACCCGGGGGCGGGCGATGCGGTCGGCCATGTCCCGACCGTATCCCCGCCGCCCGCGCCCCGCCCCACGGGCCGGCCGGTAAGTGGTTCATGCCGCACCGGGGGGAAGGAGGGGCCCCCTGTTAACGCATTAGGTAGAGGAGGGGGCCCCTGTTAACCGCCCACCCCCGCCGGGGACGGCGCGGCGACGGGGGCGGCGGAGCGGTCGGCGCGTACCGCGCGGCGGACCGGCCCGGCGAGCCCGACGACCACCAGCAGGCCGACCACCCCGCAGCCGGCGACCAGCGGCCGGGGCCCGGCCACCTCCAGGAGCAGGCCGCCGACCAGGAAGCCGCCCATCCCGGCGCCCTGCACCGCCGCGCCGAAGACCGCGAACGCCCGGCCCCGGGCCTCCTCCGGCACCCGGCGCGCCAACAGCAGCTGGTCGAAGACGTTGTTGCCGCCGTTGGCCACGCCGCCCAGCAGCCAGACCGGCACGAGCAGCCACGCCACCGGCACCGCCGCCGAGACGAGAACGGCCAGGCAGCAGCCGCCGAGCAGCACCAGCCCGGCCCCGAGCAGCGCGCCGTCGTCGACGAGTCGCCGGGCGACCCGGGCGAACACCCAGGCGCCGACCACGATGCCCAGCGTCCACGCGCCGGTGACCAGGCCGTACACGGTGGTGGAGCTGTCCAGCGTCTCCCGGATGAAGAAGACCTCGATCACGTTGATCGCCCCGACCGCGCCGACCACCGCGGCGACGCTGCCGACCATCATCATCAGCAGCGGGTCGCGACGCAGCCGCCACGCGGGCGTGACCGCCGTCGCGGCCCCGGCCGCCGTCGACCCACGCCCACCCCGCCGGGTACGGATGAGCAACCCCGCCACCACCAGCGCGAGGTAGGTGCCCGCGTCGACGAGCAGCGGCACCCGGGTGCCGAACTGACCGACGAGCAGCCCGGCCAGCGCGGGCCCGGCGAGCGCGCCCAGCGTGCCGGCGGTCTGGTTGAGCGCGCCGGCCCGGGGCAGGTCCACGGGTCGGACCATCACCGGCACCAGCGCGGCGAGCACCGGCTGGGTGACCGCGAGCCCGGTGGCGAGCAGCGCCACCAGCGCGATGACCAGGACCGGGTCCCGCGCGTACGCGAGCGCCACGCAGATCCCCGCCTGGACCAGGCCGGCGGTGACCAGCAGGACCCGGCTGTCCACCCGGTCGGCGAGGCGGCCGGTCAGCGGGGCGAGCGCGACCAGCGGCAGTGTGGCGGCGAGCAGCAGCCCGGAGACGGCGAGGCCACCGGCCCCGGCGGACTGGAGCGCGAGCGTGAGCGCGGTGGCCGCGAGGAAGTCGCCGCAGCTGGAGACGCCCCGGGCGGCGGTCGCCAGCCAGACGTCGGACCAGCGCGACCCACCAGATGTGAAGGACATACTTCGAAAATATTCCTTCACACCTGCGTGCGCAAGACCCCGGCTCAGTCGATCGGCATCGCCCGGTACTGCATCGCGACCTTGCGGACCCCCGCCGGGGGATCGGTCCGGGCCCGCTGCCGATAGGGCGCGATCAGTTCTTGGATCGCCTGGTTGACCTCGACCAACTCCTCCGAAGTCAGCAGCAGCACGCTGTCGCTGAGCCAGGTCGCCTCGTACCACTCGCGCGGCTCGTCCGGCGCGCGACGCAGCCAGTCCCGGACCCGCTGGGCGTCGCGCACCAGGTGCGCCTCGACCAGCGCCGCCTCGGCCGCTCGCGTGTCCGGGTCGGCGTCCGGCCCCGCGTCGACCGAGTAGGAGGCGTTCACCGCCTCCCACACCCGTTCCCGCGCGTCGCCTCGACCCGGCGCCTCCCGCACCAGGCCGAACTTCGCCAGCTCGCGCAGGTGGTAGCTGGTCGCGCTCGGCGACAGGCCGGCGATCTCGGCGCACTCCGTCGCGGTCACACCGCCCTCCACCGCGCTGAGGTGTTCCATGATCGCCATACGGGCCGGGTGAGCGAGCGCCCGCATCACCTGCGGGTCGCTGATCGTCACCCGGCGCTGCTCCGGCCGAGCCTCCGTCATGCCTCCATGATTGCCGCCCGCACGTCCCTCACGGCACTCGGGGACGACGCGCCGCCTAGGCTCTCCGCTCACCGTCGAAAGGACACCGACCATGCGGACGTCCGTCGTCATCGGCCAGGTCCCCACCGGTTGGGACCTCGCCCGCAACCTCACCGGCATCGCCCAGGTCGTGACCGCCGCCCGGCCCGGCGACATCGTGCTCCTGCCCGAGGGCGCACTCTCCGGGTACGCCTCGGACCTGTCACCCCTGGCGCATCTCGACCTCGACGCTCTCGAACGGGGCATCTCCCGGCTGGCCGCACTCGCCCGGGAGAATGCCGTCCACCTCTTCTGCGGCTCCCTGATGCGCGAGGGCGGCGCCTGGTGGAACACCGCCCTCTACTTCGCGCCGGACGGCCAGCGGTGGACCTACCGGAAGATCAATCTGGCGATGAACGAGCGGGACGTCCTGCGGGCCGGCGACGAACTGCCCACGCACACGCTCAGCCTCCCCGAGGGAAGGCTGGAAGTCGGCGTGCAGCTCTGCCGGGAGATCCGCTACCCGGAGCAGTGGCAGTACCTGGCGCGGGCCGGGGTGGACGCATTCGTCTTCCTGACCAACGCGGCAAGCCCTGAGGCCCCGGCCGGGCTGTGGCGAAGCCACCTGATCAGCCGGGCCGCCGAGAACCAGCGCTTCGTCTTCGCCGTGAACGTTGCCGATCCCGCCCAGCACTGTCCCAGCATGGTGGTGTCGCCGCAGGGCGAGGTGCTCGGCGAACTCGCCCCCGGACGAGTCGGCACCCTGCGCGTCACCGTCGACCTGACCCAGGCCAGCGACTGGAGCATCGGCCAGCAGCGCCGGGACGTCGTCGACCTGGTCTACCGACCGCCGTACGGGCCGGACGGGCGGGGATCCGCGCATCGCTGACCGCCGCGGGGCGGGGCATCACGCCACCTTTCACCAGCCGTAAATCGGTGGCGCCGCAGCCCGGAGGGCCGTAACGTGGACGGCCGCCCGACGGCCGCGGTGAGCACGCACCGCAGCGGACGTCCCCGCGCCGGGAGCAGGCCAACCGCCCCGGACACGCGAGCGAGCATCATGTTGAGCCTTGGGAGTTCACAGTGCCCGCAACAGACCTGGAAGACGCCACGACCCTCGACGCCGATCTTGCCGCCGAGCGCACCCACCTGGACACGTCCCGCGCCGCGTTACGCCGGATGCGGGAACGCGCCGAGGCGCTCTTCGCCACCGGCGACAAGGTGGCCGGCGACGCCTACACCGCCGAGCAGCTCGGTCGGCACATGGCCCGCCGGGTCAAGGAACTGGCCGACGACCCCACCACCCCGCTCTTCTTCGGGCGGCTCGACTTCGGCGAGGCGGACCCGGACCACGCCGGGCGGGACTACCACGTCGGGCGGCGGCACGTCACCGACGAGCGGGGCGAGCCGCTGGTGCTGGACTGGCGGGCCCCGGTCTCCCGGTCGTTCTACCGGGCCAGCGCCCGCGACCCGCAGGGCGTCGCGGTACGCCGCCGGTTCGGGTTCAGCGCCGGCGTCCTGACCAGCTTCGAGGACGAGCACCTGGACCGGGGTGAGGAACTCGGCACCGCCAGCCGCATCCTCACCGCCGAGATCGAGCGCCCCCGCGTCGGCCCGATGCGGGACATCGTCGCCACCATTCAGCCCGAGCAGGACGAGCTGGTCCGGGCCGACCTGGCCGACTCGATCTGCGTCCAGGGCGCTCCCGGCACCGGCAAGACGGCGGTCGGGCTGCACCGCGCCGCGTACCTGCTCTATCTGCACCGGGAACGGCTGCGCCGCTCGGGTGTGCTGATCGTCGGGCCGAACCGGGCGTTCCTGTCGTACATCGCGTCGGTGCTGCCCGCGCTGGGCGAGGTCGAGGTCGAGCAGGCCACGGTCGAGGACCTGGTCGCCCGGGTGCCGGTCCGCGCGGTCGACGACCCGGCCGCCGCGACGCTCAAGCACGACGTCCGGATGGCCGAGGTGCTGCGCCGCGCCGTCGATGCCCACATCGGTACGCCGACCGAGCCGATCATGGTCTCGGACGGCTCGTTCCGGTGGCGGATCGGGCTCGACCCGCTGCACCGGCTGGTCGCCGAGACGCGGCAGGAGGGGCTGCCCTACGCCGTCGGCCGGGAGCGCGTCCGGGCCCGGGTGGTGGGACTGCTGCAACGCCAGGCCGAGGCCCGCCGGGCGGAGTCACCGAGCGACGCCTGGCTGCGCCGGATGAGCCGGATCAAGCCGGTCACCGACCTGCTCGACGCGGTCTGGCCGGCACTCACCCCGGAGGGGCTGCTGCACCGGCTGCGCACCGACGCCGACGCGCTCGCCGCCGCCGCCGCCGACGGCCTGCTCACCGCCGAGGAGCAGGAGCTGTTCCGCTCCGGGAAGGTGGCGCGGACCGCGAAGGCGACCCGGTGGACCGCCGCGGACGCGGTGCTCGTCGACGAGGTGGCCGGGCTGCTGGAACGGCCCGCCGGCTTCGGGCACGTGGTGGTCGACGAGGCGCAGGACCTCTCCCCGATGCAGTGCCGGGCCATCGCCCGGCGCAGCGAGCACGGCTCCATCACGCTCCTCGGCGACCTGGCCCAGGGCACCGCGCCGTGGGCGGCGACCGACTGGCGGGAGTCCCTGGCCCACCTGGGCAAGCCGGACGCCGCTGTGGTGCCGCTGAGCGTGGGCTTCCGGGTGCCGGCCGCCGTGGTGGCGTTCGCGAACCGGCTGCTGCCGGCGCTCGCCGTCGACGTACCCCCGGCCCGGTCGCTGCGCCACGACGGCGCGCTCGACGTGCGTACCGCCGAGGACCTGACGGCCGCGACGGTGGCCGAGGTGCGGGCGGCGCTCGCGCACGACGGCTCGGTCGGTGTGATCGCCGCCGACTCCACAGTGGACGCCCTCCGCGCGGCCCTCGCCGAGGCGGGCGTCGAGACCGCGACCGCCGACGACGTCGAGGCCGCGGCGCGGGTCACCGTGGTCCCGGCGACGCTGGTGAAGGGCTTGGAGTACGACCACGTCGTGGTCGTCGAGCCGGCCGCGATCGTGGCCGCCGAGCCGCGCGGCCTGCACCGCCTCTACGTGGTGCTGACCCGGGCCGTCTCCCGGCTGGCGGTGCTGCACCGCGAGCCGCTGCCCATGCCGCTGGCCGGTTGAGCCGGACGCCGCGCCCTCCGGTCAGGCGGAGAGGGCGGCGGCGATCCCGCGCAGCGGGCGACCCGACTCGGCGATCGGCACGGTGAAGGCCAGCCAGGAGCCGTCGGTGAAGTCGACGCGCAGCCGCTTCGGGTTGAGCCGGTGCCAGCCCACCCGGGCCGAGGCGACCTCGGCGCGCGACGCCGACCAGACGACCGCGGTCCGCGCCACGGCCCGCGCGTCGTCGGCCCGGCTGGACAGCACCGTCGTCGGGCCGCTCAGACAGGCGAGAAGTCGCCGGCCGGTGACCGCCAACACGACGTCGCGGACGGCCAGCTCCGGGTTGGGCGGGTTCAGCGCGTGGCACAGCCGGGACGCGGCGGAACCGGGCGCGCCGCGTCCGGCGACCCCCCACACCACCCGGTCCACCAGCCGGTCGCCCCGGTCCCAGACGATCAGCGGGGAGATCAGGTTGAACAGCACCGCCCCGACGTGCACCCGGCCGCCGGGCGCTTCCGGCGGAGCCGCGTCCGGTGGCACGGGCGGCTGGGCGCCGTTGGCGACGCCCGCCGTCGCGTGGGCCAGCACCCGCTCGCCCGGCTCGACGAGCCGGTCGATCCGGTCGCGGTATCCCGTCTCGTCCATCGGCTCAGTATCGGTCGTGGCCGTGGCGGTCGTGGGCCCGGACCGGGTGACGCGCACCCCCGGGCACGGGGCGGTGCGACTGGCGTGCGCACGGTAGACAGAGGAGGCACATTCCCCTCCGCCCGAGGAGTCCCCCGATGATCCTGGCCCGCGCCGAACAGGTGAGCCGCCGCTACGGCGAGGTGCTGGCACTGGACCGGGTCGACCTGACCGTCCGGTCCGGGGAGCTGGTCGGCCTGCTCGGCCCGAACGGCGCCGGCAAGAGCACCCTGATCAACCTGCTGGTGGGGCTGCGCCGCCCCACCGCCGGCCGGGTCGCACTGTTCGGCGGCGACCCCCGCGACCCGGCGAGCCGACGGCAGCTCGGGGTGACCCCGCAGGAGACCGGCCTGCCCGGCACGTTGCGGGTCGGCGAGGTGGTCGACTTCGTCTCCGCGCACTTCCCCGACCCGGTGCCCCGGGGCGAGCTGCTCGACCGGTTCGGCCTCGGCGACCAGGTGCGCCGGCAGACCGGCGGTCTCTCCGGCGGCCAGCGGCGCCGGTTGGCGGTGGCGCTGGCGTTCGTCGGCCGGCCCCGACTGGTGGTGCTGGACGAGCCGACCACCGGGTTGGACGTGGAGGCGCGGCACGCGCTCTGGGAGGCGATCCGGGGTTTCCACGCCGAGGGTGGCACGGTGCTGCTGAGCAGCCACTACCTGGAGGAGGTGGAGGCGCTCGCGCAGCGGGTGGTGGTGATCGGCCACGGCCGGGTGCTCGCCGACGACTCGGTGACGGCCGTCCGCGGCATCGTCGGCGTGCGCCGGGTCAGCCTGGTCGCCGACGACCTGCCGGCGCTGCCCGGGGTGGTGGCAACCGAACGCCTCGACGGCCGGGTCCACCTGCTCACCGCCGACGCCGACCAACTCGTCCGGGACCTGGTCACCGCCGGCGTGGCGTTCCGCGACCTGGAGGTCCGCCCCACCTCGCTGGAGGAGGCGTTCCTCGCCATCACGGCCGACGACCGGCCCGCGCCCACCCCCGCCGTCTAGGAGACCGCCGTGCCGCTCGCCCTCGTCCACGCGCGCTACCAGCTGATGGAGATCCTCCGGGTCCCGGTGGCCGTGGTGGGGAGTGCGTTCTTCCCCGCCGCCTCGATGCTCTTCTTCGTGGTGCCGTTCGCCGGCGACGACCCCACCGGTGCCAGCTACGCCACCGCCGCCATGGTCACGTTCGCCGTGATGACCGCCAACATCTTCCAGTACGGCGTGGGTGTCTCCGAGGATCGCGACCAGCCCTGGAACCCGTACACCCGGACCCTGCCGGCCGGGCCGGCACCGCGGCTGGCCGGGCGGATCCTGGCCGGCCTGGTGCTGACGTACCTGTCGATGGTCCCGGTGGTGGTGATCGCCGCGGTGGCGACCGCAGCCCGGGTGACCGCGCCGCAGTTCCTGCTCGGGCTCGGCGCCGTCGCCGTGATCTCGGTGCCGTTCACGCTGCTCGGCCTCTCGATCGGCTACTCGCTGCCGAGCAAGGCGGCGATCGTGGTGGCACAGGTGGTCTTCTTCCCGCTCGCCTTCGGCGGCGGCCTGCTCTCCGGGCCGGACGACGCACCCGGTTTCATCAAGGCGATCGCCCCCTACCTGCCGACCCGGGGCGCCGTCGAGCTGATGTGGGCGGCCGTCACCGACTGGCAGCCCGATCCCCGGGCGCTGGTGATGCTGGTGGTCTGGGTGGTGGCGCTCGCCGCGGTGGCCGGTTGGGCCTACCGGCGGGACGAGGGTCGCCGCTTCAGCTGACCTTTTGTCCGGTTCCGGCCCGAGGGTCGATCCGACGGTGCCACGATGCCGGCAGGCGGGCCAGTGGGGGCCGCCCCGGCGAGAGGGGCAACCGTGAACGGCGTCGAGCCCGGCACGCCCTGCTGGACCGACCTGGCCACCCCCGGCCTGGAGGACGCGAGACGGTTCTACCCGCAGCTGTTCGGCTGGACCGGACGGGTCTCGACCGAGCCGGACGCCGGCGGCTACACGGTCTTCCTCAAGGACGGCAAGGCCGTCGCCGGCGCCGGCCCGCCCGCGATGCCGGACCAGGTGCCGATCTGGTCCACGTACGTGGCGACCGACGACGCCGACCTGGTGGCCACCCGGGTCGAGGCGGCCGGCGGGCAGGTGGTGGTCTCCCCGTTCGACGTCGCCGGGCAGGGCCGGATGGCGGTGCTCGCCGACCCGGCGGGCGCGGTGTTCAGCGTCTGGCAGCCGATGGCGATGCGCGGGGCGGAGCTGTTCAACGTGCCCGGCGCCATGTGCTGGAACGAACTGGTCACGCCCGACCCGGAGGGCGCGCGGGAGTTCTACGCGCTGGTCTTCGGCTGGCATCCCGAGGAGCGACCGACCGGGCCGGTCGCCTACGTCGGGTGGCGCTGCGGCGCCCGCATCGTCGCCGGCATGCTGCCGCAGGCCGAGCCGCTGCCGGCCGACCTGCCGGCGTACTGGACGGTCTACTTCGCGGTGGCGGACGCCGACGCCACGGCGGCCCGGGCCACCGAACTGGGCGGCACGATCCTCGTCCCGCCCCGCGACAACCCGGCCGGCCGCAGCGCCGCCCTCCGCGACCCCCAGGGCGCCCTCTTCTCCGTCTCCACCCTCCGCTGACCGCCCGCGTGTAAGGAAGGGCCCCTTCTTAACAGGTGGCGTTAATAAGGGGCCCCTCCTCTACCGGAGGCGTTAAGAAGGGGCCCTTCCTTCTACCGCCGGCGGAGCGGGACCACGTGCGGCCCGTGCGGGCCGGGGATGACGCGGACGTGGGCGCGGTAGTGGAGGCCCAGGAGGTGCTCCGTGAGCACCTCCTCGGGCGGGCCGGCGGCGGCCACCCGACCGTCGGCGAGCAGCACCAGCCGGTCGGCGTACTCGCCGGCGATGGAGAGGTCGTGCATGGTGGCGAGCACGGTCAGGTCGTGCTCGCGGCGGAGCTGGTCGACCAGCTCCAGCACCTCCTGCTGGTGCCCGATGTCCAACGCGCTGGTCGGCTCGTCGAGCAGCAGCAGCGTGGCGCCCTGGGCCAGGGCCCGGGCCAGGAAGACCCGCTGCCGCTCCCCGCCGGAGAGGGTGGCCAGCTCACGTCGGCCGAATCCACCCAGGTCCAGCCCGTCCAGCACGTCTTGGACGGCGGCGAGGTCGGCGGCCGACTCGCGGCCCAGCGGCGGGATGTACGGGGTGCGCCCGAGCAGCACGTAGTCGAAGACCGACATGCCGGCCGGCACCACCGGGGACTGCGCCACGGTGGCCACCACCCGGGCCCGGTCACGGCGACGCAGCGCGCGGATCGGCGTACCGAAGAGGGCGACCTCGCCCGCGCCGGTGAGCAGACCGCCGACGGCGCGCAGCAGGGTGGACTTGCCGGCGCCGTTGGGTCCGATGACGGTGACCCACTCGCCCACCGCCACAGTCAGGTCGACGCCGGCCAGGATCGAGCTGCCGCCCAGCTCGACCCGCAGGTCCCGGACCCGCACCGCGGCGGCGGGCTCGGCCTCCCCGGCTCGCGAGCCCGGCTCACTCCTCGCGCTCACTGGCCCACCCGACGGGCGGTACGCAGGATGAGGACGAAGAACGGTCCGCCGAGCACCGCGGTGACCACGCCGATCGGGATCTCGGCGGGGGCGGCGGCGGTGCGAGCGACCACGTCGGTCAGGGCCAGGAACGCGCCGCCGAAGAGCATCGACAGCGGCAGGATCACCCGGTGGCTGGCGCCGGCGAGCAGCCGGACGGTGTGCGGC
Source organism: Micromonospora sp. WMMA1996 (assembly GCF_002573675.1). Lineage (NCBI taxonomy): Bacteria > Bacillati > Actinomycetota > Actinomycetes > Micromonosporales > Micromonosporaceae > Micromonospora > Micromonospora sp. WMMA1996. The sequence goes on from NZ_PDHU01000001.1 coordinate 1,095,782, forward strand.
ACGATGATGCCGACGAAGCCGATCAGGCCGGACGCGGATACGGCGGCGGCGGTGCCGAGCGAGGCGGCGGCGATCAGCAGGTAGCGGGAGCGCTGCGGGTGCAGCCCGAGGCTGCTGGCCTCGTCGTCGCCGACGGAGAGCACGTCCAGCTCGCGCCGGTGCAGCAGCACCACCACTGCGGTGAGCGCGAAGTAGGGCAGGACCAGCCGTACGTCGTGCCAGCCGGCGGTGGCGAGCCGGCCGAGCAGCCAGGAGTAGACCTGCTGGATGGTGTCGGAGTGCTGTTGCAGCAGGTAGGTCTGCCCGGCGGAGAAGAACGCCGAGACCGCCACCCCGGCGAGGATAAGGGCGGCCGGTGAGCGGTCCCGCCCGCCGGCCGCGCCGAGCAGGTACGTCAGCACGACCGCGCCGAGCGAGCCGACGAACGCGGCGAGCGGGATGGTGACCGGCAACCCGGTCAGCGCGCCGCCGGCCCCGGCGCCGAGCACGATCGCCACGGTGACCGCGAACCCGGCCCCGGCGGCCACCCCGAGCAGGTACGGGTCGGCCAGCGGGTTGCGGAAGACGCCCTGGTAGCAGCCGCCGGCCAGGGCGAGCAGCGCGCCGACGAGCAGGCCGAGCACGACCCGGGGCAGCCGCAGCTCGGTGACGATGGCGACCTCCCGCTCGGTGAGCCCGCTGTCCAGGTGCACGCCGGGCAGCAGGTTGAGCAGTTCGGCCGCGACGCTGCCGGGCGGCAGGTTGACCGGGCCGAGCGAGACGCCGGCCACCAGCGCGACCAGGACCGCGGCGAAGCCGGCGAGCAGCCACCGCTTGCGCAGCCCGGCCGGCCGGCCCGGCACCTCCGCCGCGCCGACGCGTGGTCCGACCCGGCGGGGTCCGGGCAGCCGGCCGCCCGGCCGGGACGCGTCGGGCGTCCCGGCCGGCACGGCGTCCACCGGTCGCAGGGCCACGGTCAGGCCGGGACCTTGGCGGTGGCGTCGACGATCGCCTTGAGCAGGTCGACCACGCGGGGCCCCCAGCGCGAGGCGATGTCGTCGTCCAGCGCCACGATCTGGTTGTTCTTCACGGCGGTGACGCCGCCCCAGCCGCTGCGCGCCTTGACCGTGTCCGCGTTCTGCTGGCAGCACTTGGTGTCGGCGAGGAAGACGAAGTCGGGGTTCGCCTTGACGATGACCTCCTGGGACAGCTGCGGGTAGCCGCCGTTCTTCCCGTCGGCGTCGGCGGGGTCGGCGATGTTCTCCAGGCCGGCGAGCGCGTAGATGGTGCCGATGAAGGTCTTGCTGGTCGCGCTGTAGAGCTCGGGACCCAGCTCGTGGTAGTAGGTCAGCTTCTCGGCGCGCTTGGGCAGGTCCTTGGTGAGCGCGGTGATGTCGTCCTTCATCTTGCGCACCACGGCGTCCGCCTCGGCCGGGTGGCCGGTGAGCTTGCCCAGGTCGGTGAGCTGCCGGTACGTGTCGTCGAGCGTGCTCGCGGCCGGGGCGAGCAGCACCGGGATCTTGAGCGCGACGAGCTGGCTGGCGATCTTGTTGGTGTCGTTGGCGATCACCACGAGATCGGGGTTCTTGCCGGCAATCGCCTCGGCGTTGGGCTGGTAGCCGGAGAGGTCGCTCTTCGGCGCGTCCGCCGGGTAGTTCGACTGGTCGTCGACGGCGGTGACCTGCTTGCCCGCGCCGATCGCGAAGAGCATCTCGGTCGAGGTCGGCGAGAGCGAGACGATCTTCTCGGGTCGCTTCTCCAGTGTCAGGTTGCCCACGCTGACCGGGAAGGCGCCACCGGAGCCGCCGGCGGCGGGGGTGTCGGTGGCGGTCTTCTCGGCACAGCCGGCGAGCAGCAGCGCGCCGGCCGCGAGCGCGGCGGCGAAGAGCCGGGGGGTACGTCGGGACATCGATCCTCCTGTCGGTCGAGGAGCGTGGTGCTTCGCCGACAGGAGGGAAGGCCCGTCCGCGAGGCGCCCTTCCTCGAGAGCGCGTGTCGCGACCGGGCCGCAGGCGACCTGGCTCGTCCCACGTCCGTCGGCGCCGGCGGGAGGCCGACGCCGCGCGTACGGGGCATCACAGTTGCGGGACAGCGCCGGTTTCGCACCGGCTTCGCTGTGGCACGGTCGGTGCCACGGTAGCGCACGAGCAGCGGAGATCGTCCGGACGGGCGGGGTGGGTGGGGACCCCGGCGGGGGTGGAACCGGGGTCCCCACCCGGTGGTGAGGTCAGCAGTACTGGCTCTGCTTGTTGATCGCCCGGTACGGGCAGTCGGCGTACTCGGACAGCAGCAGCACGGCCTCGCGGTTGCGCGAGGTCTGCGCCGGGATCACCTCGTCGGGCGGGTAGAAGCCGCCGCCGGAGGCCGAGCCGGGGTACATCTCGAAGGTGTACGCCCAGATCTTGTGGGCGCCCCACATCCAGTCGATGCTGGTGCCGTCGGCGATGTAGAGGTCGCTGGACTGCTCCGGGGTGTAGCCGTTGGTCGCCGCCATCTGCCGACCGATGGTGGCGAAGGTGTTGTACTGGTCGGCGTTCATCCCGGTGGCGGTGTTGCTGTACGTGTAGCCGTACGGCCAGAGCACCAGCTGCGAGTAGGTGTGGAAGTCGATGTTCGCCTTGATCTGCTGCACGCCGCCGACGACCCGGCCGTTGACGAAGTTGCGCAGCGCCGCCGTCTCCGGGGCGGAGAAGGCGGACGGGCCGCGGTAGGTGTCCGACGACTTCGAGCTGGACGAGCCGCCGCAGCAGCCCCACTGGTAGCTCCAGTTGCGGTTCAGGTCGGTGCCGACGTACGAGGAGCCGCTGTTGGGCTGCCGGTTCTTCCGCCAGGAGCGGTAGGAGCCGGTGGCGATGTCGTACTCGCTGCCGTCCGGGTTGACGGTGGGGACGATCCAGATCTCCCGGGAGTTGACGATGTTGGTGATCCGGGAGTCGGTGCCGTAGTTGTCGGTGAACAGGTTGAGCAGGTAGATCGCCATCTCGACGGTCAGGTGCTCGCGGGCGTGCTGCTGGGCGTTGAACAGGATCTCCGGTTCGCTCTCGTCGGTGCCGACGTTGTCGGAGATCTTCACCGCCATCAGGTCCCGGCCCTGGTAGGAGGTGCCGATGCTGAGCTTGCGGGCGATGCTCGGGTGGTCGGCGACCACCTGGTTCACCACCGTGGTCAGCTCGGCGTAGTCGTGGTAGTTGGAGTCGGCGGGCGGGAAGGCGTACGCGGTCGCGCCGCCGGCCGGCGCCGGCGCGACGTCCTTCTCCAGCCGGAAGCCGAGCCGGGTGATCGCGGCGGCCTCGGCGCTGGTGGCCGTGACGTGCAGCACACCGTGCTCGGAGTAGTCGATCGCGGCGCCGGTGCGGGCGACCGCGCTGCGGTCGGCGACGGTACGCGGGCCGAGCACCCGGTAGGCGACGGCGGCCGGTTCACCGGGCCGCTCCGGGGCCGGGCGGGCGGCGGCCGGTCCGGCGGCCGCGGTGACGAGGGTCAGGCCGACGGCGGCGGCGAGCGCCAGCCGGCGGCGGAGCGGGGATGTGCGGAAGGCCATCGACAACCTCCTGGGGGTACGGGAGATCCCGTTGTCCGCACACTTCACCAGGAGTCACATGGTCATATCAACATCTGTCTTTCTGTGGGGGCATCCCGACCGGATCGTCACGCCGGCAATGATTTTCCATGCCTGAACATCTGGCGAAACTTCCCGCCAAGCGCGACAGTGAACGGCAACGATGCCGTTTCCCTGTGGAGCTGCCATGTTCGGAAGACCCCTGCGCGCGGTCGCCCTCGCCGGCCTCACCGCGCTCACTCTCCTCGGCACCACCGCGCCCGCCCAGGCGCACGGCCACCGGCCGGGTGTCACCCACGACGAACAGATCACGTTCCAGGAGTTCTCCCGCTACTCCGACTGGCGCGGCGGTTCCCACCAGGGCACCCGGGCCGTCCCGGGCCGCCACCCCGCGCTGACCATCGCCCGGCCCGCCGGCACGACCGAGTTCACCGACGAACACACCGGCACGACCCGGACCTGGGAGTACGCCACCTGGACCTCGCCCGAGCGGCGGATCGGGTTCGACGCCACCGAACTGGTCGCGTCGTGGAACGCCAGCACCCCGGCCGGCACCTGGATCCAGGTCGAGCTGCACGGCACCTACAACACCGGCGCGCAGACCCCGTGGTACGTCATGGGCCGCTGGGCCTCCGGCGACCAGGACATCAAACGCGCCACGCTGGACGGCCAGGGTGACCCCTGGTCGAGCATCTGGACCGACACGTTCTCGATCGACGACGCTGCGGCCGGGGTGCTGCTGCGCTCGTACCAGCTCCGGCTGACCCTCTACCGCGCGCCGGGGCAGGCCGCCGCGCCGCAGGTCCGGATGGTCGGCGCGATGGCCTCGAACGTGCCGGACCGGTTCACCGTCACCCCGAGCCGGGGCGGCATCGCCTGGGGCACCGAGCTGGCCGTGCCGCGCTACTCGCAGAACGTCCACATCGGCGAGTACCCGGAGTACGACGGCGGCGGTGAGGCGTGGTGCTCGCCCACCTCGACGGAGATGGTGGTCGAGTACTGGGGTCGCAAGCCCTCCGCCGAGGACACCTCCTGGGTCGACCCCTCCTACCCCGACCCGACCGTCGACCACGCCGCCCGGATGACCTACGACCACGAGTACGAGGGCGCCGGCAACTGGCCGTTCAACACCGCGTACGCGGCCGGCTTCCCCGGCCTGGAGGCGCGGGTCACCCGGCTGCACTCGCTGGACGAGGCCGAGCGCTTCATCAAGGCCGGCATCCCGGTGGTCACCTCGCAGTCGTTCCTCGCCAGCGAGCTGGACGGGGCCAACTACGGCACCTCCGGGCACCTGTTCGTGATCGTCGGTTTCACCGCCGACGGTGACGTGATCGTCAACGACCCCGCGTCCTCCTCCAACGAGGCGGTCCGCAACGTCTACCAGCGCGAGCAGTTCGAGCAGATCTGGCTGCGCACCAAGCGCTACCGGGCCAACGGCACGGTGGCCTCCGGCTCCGGCGGCATCGCGTACCTGATCAAGCCGACAGACCGGCCGTGGCCGGCGGTCCCGGGCTCGACCAACTGGTGATCCGGACCGGGGCCCGGCGCGTTCCCCGCGCCGGGCCCCGGTGCGTCGCGATCAGAGGGACGGGGCGAACGAGACGGGCTCGCCCTCGGGCTTGGCGCGGCGGTTGCGCACCGCCCGGAAGATGATCACCACCCACGCCACCAGCGCGGCGACGCCCGCCAGGGTCAACCCGGTGACCAGCAGGTACGTCGACCCGCCGGTGGTGGAGAAGACGCCGGCCCGGGCGCCGGTGTCCCGCGCCGGGGCGGTGCCGCCCACGGCGAGGCCGTCCGGGGCGTCGTAGAGGATGACGTCGGCGCGCCGGTCGTCACCCTGGTCGGCGGCGAAGGTGCCGCGCCACTCGCAGTTGCGCCGGCCGCAGTCCTCGTACACGGCGGTGAACGTGCCCGCCGTGCCGCCACCGTTGTGCGCCTGCCAGGTGGGCAGGAGGTCGGTGGCACCCATCATCAGCCCGATGCCGGCGATCACCGGCAGGCCGATCCAGACGAACACCTTGGTCCGCCATCCGTCGATCTTGTTCAGGAAACTCACGGCGGCTGACCCTAGCGGCCGGGTCGGGCAGCCGCTGCCCCGTTTCCGGGCGGGAGGCGCGTCAGCCGTCCCGGCGCTCGCCCTCCGGCGCGGCCTGGTCGTCACCGGCGAGCGCGGACCGCAGCCGGTCCTTCTCCGCGCGGCGACGCTCCGACGCGTCGGCCATCTCCCCGGCCATCTGGTCCCGCCAGCCCTTGAGCAGGAAGAACGACAGCGCGGCGGAGAACACCAACGCCAGCATCAGCCGCAGGAACATGTTCATGTCGACGAACCAGAGGGCTGCCAGCACGGCGACGAACAGCCCGATCCGGCCCAGCGTGTACTTGACCGCCGCGCTCATGCCCGCAATTCCCACTCTCTCCGCGCCTCAGCCCGTCCGCCGGGCCAACCAGTGCACGCCATGAAACCAGATGACCGCGTAGACCACGGTGAACACCGCCGCGGCCAGCGCGCCGGTGAACAGCGCCGGCAGGCCGGCGGCCAGCCCGGCCACCAGCAGACCGGCAACGACGCCGACCGCGATGCCGACCAGCGCGGCCAGCACCCGGGCCGCGCCGAACTCCCACGCCCGGAAGTCGTCCCAGAACAGCCAGAGCGGCAGGATCACCGCCAGCCACCCGTTGGTGCGCCCGAAACCGCCGGCGCCCAGGGTGGCGAACGCCCACTCGAAGAGCAGCAACGCCAGCAGCCCGATCACCAGGCCGGCGAGGGTCACCCCGAGCAGGTCGCCGAGGGTGAGGATGCGCCCCTCGGCGTCCCGCCGGGGAAACGCGCGCTGCTGCTCCCGCGTGCTCATCGCCGGGTCAGGCCCAGACCTGCTGCGGCTCGGAGCGACGCTCGGCCATCGACGGCGCGGCGTCGTACTCGCGGACGGTCTCGTAGCGGGTGTTCCGCTCCACCGGCCGGAAGCCGGCGTCCCAGATCAGGTGGAGCAGGTCGTCCCGGTGCATGGTGTTCGGCGTGCCGTACGAGTCGGCGTCGTGGGTGATCTTGTATTCGACGACCGAGCCGTCCAGGTCGTCCACGCCGAAGTTGAGCGAGAGCTGGGCCACCGAGAGCCCGTGCATGACCCAGAAGCACTTCACGTGCGGGACGTTGTCGAACAGCAGCCGGGAGACCGCGAAGGTCTTGAGCGACTCGGCCGGCGAGGCCATCGTGGTGCTGGCCTGGATCCGGTTGCGGATCTTGCCGTCCGCCGAGTCGACGAAGTCGTGCTGGTAGCGCAGCGGGATGAAGACCTGGAAGCCGCCGGTCTCGTCCTGCAGCTCCCGCAGCCGCAGCACGTGGTCGACCCGGTGCCGGGGCTCCTCGATGTGGCCGTAGAGCATCGTCGACGGGGTCTTCATGCCCTTGGAGTGGGCGAGCCGGTGGATCCGCGACCAGTCCTCCCAGTGGCAGGCGTGGTCGACGATGTGCTGCCGGACCTCCCAGTCGAAGATCTCCGCGCCGCCGCCGGTGAGCGACTCCAGGCCGGCCTCCATCAGCTCGTCGAGGATCGCGTCGGCGGTGAGCCCGCTGATCTTCTCGAACCACTGCACCTCGGTCGCGGTGAACGCCTTGAGGTTGACCTTCGGCAGCGCGGCCTTCAGCTCGCTCAGCACCTTGGGGTAGTAACGCCAGGGCAGCGTCGGGTGCAGGCCGTTGACGATGTGCAGCTCGGTGAGCTGCTCGTCCTCCATCTCCTTGGCCTTGCGCACCGCCTCGTCGATCCGCATCGTGTAGGCGTCCTTCTCGCCCGGCTTTCGCTGGAACGAGCAGTATGCGCACGACGCGGAGCAGACGTTGGTCAGGTTGAGGTGACGGTTGACGTTGAACATCACCCGGTCGCCGTTGAGCTCCGTACGCCTGTGGTGGGCGAGCCGGCCCAGCCAGGTCAGGTCGTCGCTCTCGTAGAGGGCGATGCCGTCCTCGCGGGTCAGGCGCTCCCCCGCGTAGACCTTCGCTTCGAGCTCGCGCTTGAGTCCGGCGTCCATCCGAAAGCCACGTCCTTCCACCTGGGGTACCGATCGAGCGTACGTCGCGGGTCGGACGGACCGCCCACGCGGTCGGCGGCAGCGACCCGGTTCACCTCCCGTCACCCTCCGCACATCGACATCGCTGCGTCGGTGAGGTAAGACAGGGTGGGGCGGAACACACACCGGGGCCGTCCTGTCCCAACACGCCCACGACGCGTGGCGCGCACCAGACCGGACGGGGAGCGGAATGGTCGACAGCACCAAGGCCCGACGGCGACGAGGTCGGCAGCCGGTGATCTCACCGGTCCTGCGCCCGGCGCTCTGGTCCGCCCTCCTGGGGGCGGTCGCGGCCGCGGCGCTCGCCACCCCCGCCTGGGCCGACCCGCTCCCCGACACCGTGCCCAGCACCGGCTCCCGGCCTCAGGTCACCGGCACGCTCCAGTTGCCCACCGCGCCCGGCGCGGTTCCGGGCCAGCCCGGCGCCGTTCCCGGCTTGCCCGGCGCCACCGGCCCGGGCCGCACGCCCGGCCTCCCGGGCGCCACGACCGGCGTCACCAACCCCGCCGACGGCCCGCTCATCGCGCAGATCAACCAGGTCGACGCGCTCGTCGCCCAGCTCGGCGACAACCTCCTGCGGGTCAAGGGGGAGCGCGACGCCGCGCAGACCGAACTGACCGCCGCCGCCGGCCGGCTCAAGGAGGCGCAGGACGCGCTCGTGCGCGCCAGCGACAACGCCAAGAGCGCCGCCGCCGACGCGGTCAAGGCCGACGCGGCGCTGCCGCCCGGCGAGTTCGGCAGCAGCCTGCGTGAGTTCGCCAACCTCCAGCGGATCACCCGGGGCGACCGGGCCGAGGGCGCGGCCACCACGTCGGTGACCGGCGAGCTGCTCCGGGCCACCACCGCCGAGCAGGTCGCCCGCGAGGCGCACGACGCGGTCCAGCGGCGGGTCACCGAGAAGACCGCGGAATACACCAAGGTCGAGACGGATCTGCACAAGCAGGAGGCGGCGCTGCTCAAGCTCCGCCGGGACAACGCCGCCAAGCTGCTGGACATCGAGCGCCGCGAGGACGTGGCCGAGCAGCGGCTCGGCAACTCGTACGTGGTCAACCAGAGCATCGCCGGCATGGTCGCCGACCCGCGGGCGCTCGCCGCCGTGCGCTACGCGCTGGCCCAGCTCGGTGACCCCTACCTCTGGGCGGCCGAGGGGCCGGACCGCTTCGACTGCTCCGGCCTGGTGCTCGCCTCCTACCAGTCGGCCGGCTACCGCGGCCTGCCCCGGGTCTCCCGGGACCAGTACTTCGCGACCCGCGCCCGCACCGTCGACCCGAACGCCCTCCTCCCCGGCGACCTGCTCTTCTTCGCCTCCAGCGGCAGTTGGACGAGCATCCACCACGTCGCCATGTACATCGGCAACGGCAAGATGGTCGAGGCGCCGCGCACCGGCGACGTCGTCAAGATCTCGGTGGTCCGCTGGTCCCGGCTCTACGCCGCCACCCGCGTGGTCGGCGCGGTGCCCGCTCCGGCCACCCCCGTGCCGCCGCCGACCGTGCCGACAGCGCCGACCACCCCGGCCAAGCCCACCCCGACGCCGAAGCCGACGAAGACGGCGACGCCGAAGCCCACCGGCTCGCCGAAGCCCACCGACACGCCGAAGCCGACGCCGACCACCTCCAGCCCGTCGCCCACGCCGTCGACCAGCACCACGCCGCCGGCCAGCCCGTCCGACTCGCCGAGCCCGACGCCGAGCCGCACCGCCGAGGCCGAGCCGACCGGCACCGCGGCGGAGCCGAGCACGAGCAGTGCCGCGCCGTCCGGCAGCGGATCCGCCAGCCCGAGCAGCGCCGACTGACCCAACCGTCCACTCCGGCTGTGCTCCCGGGCCGGAATATGGCACGGTGAGATCCGGGCAGTTCCGGCCGACGCCACGGTCGGGGCCGAGCGCGGGTGCGGAGGGCGAGATGGGCGATAACGAGGTTCCGGCGGAGACGGTCCACCCGGGATCCACGCCCGACCCCGCCGTTGACCAGGCCGAACGGGCACAGCCGGGCCAGGTGGCCGTCGCCCGGGCCCGGGTGAGCGTCGCCGGCTCGGCCGTGCCGCCACCGGACGAGGATCTGCCCGCGCCGCCGGCCACCGCCACCACCTACCGGGCCGGCGCCCCGGCGGACGCGCCGCCACCCCTGGACCGGCGCCGCCCCGGTGCGACGGTCCCGCCGTCCAGCTGGTCCGCCTTCGCGGCGGCCGACCACCCGGCCACGTCCACCGAACCGGCCGACCAGCCGCCCGCCGACCCGGCCGGCGCACCCGACGACGAGCCGCCCGCCGCCGTCCCGCCACCACGGGCCTCCGCCTCGGCCCGGGTGCCCGCGCCGCGGACGGAGACCCCGACCGGTGGCCCGGCCGCGGGGGACGGCCCGGCGAGCGCCGGGGGCACCGCCGACCGGTCGGGAGAACCGGGCACCTCCGCCGCCGCCGAGGTGCCGGCCGGACGCGACCCGTCGCCCGAGCCGGCCGGTCCCACCGCCACGGCCCCGCCGCCGACCGGCGTCGCGCACGCCCGGGCCAGCGTCTCGGTACCCGGCCTGAGTCCCGTCTCGGCCGACGAGGCCGCGGCCTCGGTGGCGGCCGCTCCCGCCGCCGCGCGGATCTACCGGGCGGGACCGGTCAACCCGGAACCGCCGGAGCCCGCACAGCCGCCGGAGCCGGCGGAGCCCCCGACGCCGCACGGCCCGGAGCCCGAGCCGGCGCCGACCCCGGTACCGGGTCCGACGCCTCCCTCGCCCGCGCCGCCCGTGCCCGAGCCGGAGCCGCCGCTGCGTCCGGAGCCGCCGCTGCCCGCTCCCCCGGCGCCCACGCCCGCGCCGCCCGTGCCCACGCCGCCGGCGCCCGCGCCCGTTCCGGGGCCGAACCCACCCGGACCGGTCCCGCCGATCCCCGGGCCGCCCACGCCGCCGCCGGGGCCGGCCGTACCCCCGCCCCCGCTGCCGCCCGGCCCGATGCCCGCGCCGCCGTTCCCGCCGCCGCCCGCCATGGCCGGCGCGCAGCCGGCCTGGGCCGTCGCACCCGTGTCGGCGCCGCCACCACCCGCCGCGCCCCCGGTGGTGCCGGCGCCGGCGCTGCCGACCTGGCCGCCGCCGGCCGCCCACCAGGCCGAACCGACCCGTCCGGTACGCCAGCAGTCGGGTGTTCAGGACCTGGCCTCGACCGTGTACGGCGGCACCGAAGGCCCCGGCTTCGCCACCGTCTCGCTGCCGCAGGGCGGCCCCTCGGAGACCTCCGGTTCGCTGACCGGGCACATCCTGGCCCAGGGCTGGGCCGAGGACTCCCCGACCACCCGGGCCAGCAACGCCAAGGTCATCATCGTGCTGGCCGTCGCGCTGACCATGCTGATCGCGATCAGTCTGCTCGTGGTCTTCCTGGCCAACGACGCATTGAGCGGGCTGACCGGCTGACCCGGGGGTGAGTCCGCCCACTACCACCTCGCGTCGAGGTGGCCGGTGCGGCGGAGCGCCGTACACTTGTCGGGATCACTGACCCGGCGCGACCGACTACGCGCCCATGGGCGATCTTGCGGGCGATTCGACGGCATGACTGCCGCGGCGGCCATCGCGAAGATGCGCCCCGCTCGAAAGGCATTTCTTGACCACCTTCGCTGCCCCCGGCACGTCCCCGTCCACCGACCCGATCCCTGAGGTCACCGACTTCGCCTCCCTCGGCCTGCCCCGGCCGGTGGTCGAGGCGCTCGCCCGCCAGGGCATCACCACCCCGTTCGAGATCCAGCGGGCCACGCTGCCGGACGCGCTCGCCGGTCGCGACGTGCTCGGTCGGGGCCAGACCGGCTCGGGCAAGACGCTCGCCTTCGGCCTGCCGGTGATCGCCCGGCTCGCCGACCGCAACCGGGCCCGGCCGCTGCACCCCCGCGCCCTGGTCCTGGTGCCCACCCGTGAGCTGGCCATGCAGGTCAACGACGCGCTGATGCCGCTCGGCAAGGCGGTCGGCATCTTCCTCAAGACCGCCGTCGGCGGCGTGCCCTACGACCGGCAGATCGACGCGCTGCGCCGTGGCGTGGAGATCGTGGTGGCCACCCCGGGCCGGCTCGGCGACCTGATCCAGCGCGGCGTCTGCCGGCTCGACGACGTCGAGATCACGGTGCTGGACGAGGCCGACCAGATGGCCGACATGGGCTTCCTGCCCGAGGTCACCGAGCTGCTGGCGAAGACGCCGGCGGACGCCCAGCGGCTGCTCTTCTCGGCCACTCTGGACAACGACGTCGACACGCTGGTCAAGCGGTTCATGACCGACCCGGTCACCCACTCGACCGCCCCGGCGACCGCCGCCGTGTCCACCATGGACCACCACCTGCTGCTGATCCCGCCGCACGACAAGTTCGCGGTCACCGCGGCCATCGCCGCCCGTGAGGGACGCACCATGTTCTTCGCCCGCACCCAGCTGGGCGTCGACCGGCTGGTCGAGCAGCTCGCCGCGGTGGGCGTACGGGCCGGTGGGCTGCACGGCGGCAAGACCCAGCGGATGCGCACCAAGACGCTCGCCGAGTTCCGCGAGGGCCGGACGAACGTGCTGGTCGCCACCGACGTGGCGGCCCGCGGCATCCACGTCGACGGCGTCACGCTGGTGCTGCACGTGGACCCGCCGAAGGACCCGAAGGACTACCTGCACCGGGCCGGCCGCACCGCCCGGGCGGGCGAGTCGGGCGCGGTGGCGACGCTGGTGCTGCCGAAGCAGCGCCGGACCACGCTGGCCATGCTGGAGAAGGCGGGCGTCGAGCCGGCCGAGACGCGGGTCCGCGCGGGCGACGCGGTGCTGGCCGAGCTGACCGGCGCCCGCGAGCCCAGCGGCGTGCCGGTCCGGGAGGAGCCGGAGCCGCGGCGGGGCGGCCCGCGCCGCTTCGGCGACCGCGACGGACGCGGCTTCGACCGGGGCGACCGCGACGGGCGCGGCTTCGACCGCGGCGGCCGGGGTGCCGGCGATCGGGACGGGCGGGGCGAGCGACGCTTCGGCGACCGGCCCACGGGCGAGCGACGCTTCGGCGACCGGCCCACGGGCGAGCGACGCTACGGCGACCGGCCGACCGGTGAGCGGCGCTACGACGACCGTCCCACCGGCGAGCGCGGCTTCGGCGGCGACCGCCGCTTCGACCGGACCGAGGGTCGGGACGACCGCCGCTTCGGTGACCGGCCCGCCCGCGACGACCGGCGCTTCGGCGATCGGCGGCCCGACGACCGGTTCGGCGCCCGGCAGTCCGACGACCGGCGCTTCGGCGACCGGGCGGAGCGCGGCCGGACCGGCGGCGACCGTCCGTTCGGTGGCGACCGGCACCGTCCGGCGGGCGGGCCCGGTTACGACCGGGACGCCCGCACCGACCGGCGGCGTGACGACCGGCCGAGCGGTGGGCACGGCTTCGGCGACCGCCGCCACGAGGACCGCCCGCAGGGCGAGCGGCGCTTCGGCGACCGGGACGGCCAGGGCGAGCGGCGCTACGGCGACCGGGGCGACTTCCGCCCGGCGGAGCGTCGGGGCGGGTTCCGGCCGGAAGGGCGGGGTCGGGACGACCGGCCGCGCGACGACCGGCGCGGATTCGGCGGGCGCCCGCCGGCCCGCACCCACTGACGACCGACACCACCGCGAACGCCGCCGTCGAGCACCCGCTCGGCGGCGGCGTTCGCGCATCCGCTGCCGGTGCCGGCCGGCTCGCGTAACGTCCGGAGCATGCCGAAGTCGCTCTTCTGGGTCCGGACCGACACCGCCGGCTCCGAACACGTCGTGCTCGACGAGCCTCAGGGGTTGACCGCGCACGGTGTGGCGCTGGCCGTGGACCCGATCCCCTACACCTGCCGCTACCGCCTGACGCTCGCGCCGGACTGGTCGACCAGCCGGCTGGAGGTCGACGCCGACGGCGCCGGCTGGTCGCGGAGCGTGCGCCTGGAGCGGGCCGGCGACGGGTGGCGCGTGCGTACCGGCGAGGAGGGTGACCTGGACGCGGCGCTGCGCGCGGCCGGGCACCCCACGGCGGGCCTGCCCGGCACGGACGACCCGGACCGGTTGGCCGAGGCGCTCGACGTCGACCTGGGCGGTTCCCCGCTGACCAACACGCTGCCCATCCGCCGGATCGGGCTGGGCCGGCTCCCCGCCGACCTGGCCACCGGCGTGAAGGTGGCGTGGGTGCTGCTGCCCTCGCTGGCCGTGATCCCCGCCGAGCAGGTCTACACGTCGCTCGGTCCCGGCCGGGTCCGCTTCGCCAGCGACGGCTTCACCGCCGACCTGGAGGTCGACCCGGAGGGCTTCGTGGTGCGCTATCCCGGGCTCGCCGAGCGGGTCGACCCGCGCTGAGCGGTCAGGCCGGCCACACGCCGTCGGCCAGGAACCGGTCGATGGTGGCCAGGTGCGGGGCGAGGTCGAGCCCCTGCGCGGCCACCCACCGGTCGGAATAGTAGGTGTCGACGTAGCGGTCGCCCGGGTCGCAGATCAGCGTGACCACCGAGCCGGTGCGGCCGGCGGCGCGCATCTCCGCGATCAGCCCGAAGGCGCCCCAGAGGTTGGTGCCGGTGGAGCCGCCCACCCGGCGGCCGAGCACCGTCGAGCCGGCCCGCATCGCGGCCAGCGACGCGGCGTCCGGCACCTGGACCATCCGGTCGACCACGCTGGGCAGGAAGGACGGCTCGACGCCGGGCCGCCCGATGCCCTCGATCCGGGAGCCGCGGTCGGTGCGTACCGACCAGTCGCGGGCCTGCCAGGCGGGATAGAACGCGGAGTTCTCCGGGTCCACCACACAGAGCTTGGTGGGCAGCCGGCGGTAGCGGACGTACCGGCCGATGGTCGCGCTGGTGCCGCCGGTGCCGGCGCCCACCACGACCCAGGCCGGCACCGGGTGCCGTTCCAGCGCGAGCTGGGCGTAGATCGACTCGGCGATGTTGTTGTTCCCCCGCCAGTCGGTGGCCCGCTCGGCGTAGGTGAACTGGTCCATGTAGTGGCCGCCGGCGTCCTCGGCCAGCCAACGCGCCTCGATCACCACCTTGCCCGGGTCCTCGACCAGGTGGCAGCGCCCGCCCTGGAACTCGATCTGGGCGATCTTCTCGGGCGAGGTGGAGGCGGGCATGACCGCGATGAACGGCAGGCCGAGCATCCGTGCGAAGTATGCCTCGGAGACCGCTGTCGAACCGGACGACGCCTCGACGACAGTGGTGTCCGGGCCGATCCAGCCGTTGCACAGCCCGTAGAGGAACAGCGAGCGGGCCAGCCGGTGCTTGAGCGATCCGGTGGGGTGCACCGACTCGTCCTTGAGGTAGAGGTCGATTCCCCACTCGCGCGGCAGCGGGAAGGGCAACAGGTGGGTGTCGGCGGAGCGGTTGGCGTCCGCCTCGACCGCGGCGATCGCCTCGGTCACCCAGCGCCGGCTGGCCTCGTCGCACCGGTCGAGATGAGTCACGCCGGCAACGTTACAAGCGAGGTGGGCTCGGATCGGCCGGGACCCGGCGGGCCTGCCGCCGCTGGCCGGCCCGACCCGCCGCCCGCACCACCGGGGTGAGGGCCAGGGCCAACCGGGGGAAGGTGTCGAGGAGACGGACCTGCGCGCCGCGCCAGCGCGGCAGGCTGACCACCGGGCGGGGCCGGCGGGCCAGCCGAACGGCCCGGGCGGCCACCCGTTCCGGCGTGAGCAGCGCGCCGGTGAAGGACGCCAGCGCGCCCGGGTCGTCCAGCTTGTCGTGCAGCATCGGCGTCCAGATCCCGTCCGGGCACAGGCAGGACACGTGTACGCCCCGGACGCCCGCCATCCGCAGGTCGGCCAGGGTGCCGAGGCTGAACGCCAGCAGCGCGTGCTTGCTGGCCGCGTAGACCGTCTCCCCGGGCGCGGCGATCAGCCCGGCCAGCGAGACGATGTTGAGCACGTGCCCGCGGCCCTGCCGCCGCATGACCGCCAACGCCGCCTGGGTGCCGTTCATCGCGCCGAGCGTGTTCACCTCGACCACCCGTCGGCGGGTCGGCGCGTCGTGCGCCCAGGACGGGCCGGTGACCAGGATGCCGGCGTTGTTCACCCAGAGACCGAGGCCACCCGGCGCGTCCGCCGCCTCGGCGGCGACCGCCGCGCAGGCGGCCTCGTCGCGTACGTCGAGGGGGTGGGACCAGCCGCCCAGCGGCTCGGCGGCGGCGGCCACGGCCGTGGCGTCCACGTCGGTGAGCAGCACCCGCCAGCCGTCGGCGTGCAGCGCGGCGGCGGTCGCCCGACCCAGCCCGCCGGCCGCCCCGGTCACCACGGCGGCGCCCCGTCCCGAGGTCGTCATCGGCGCACCGTAGCCGTCCGCACCACCTCCGGGCCAGGGGTGGCGGTCAGGCGGGCGGCGGTTCGAGTGGTTGCGGGCGGTTCTCCCACTTGGTCGACAGCGCGATGCCGGTGCGGGTGGAGGCGACGCCCGGGGTCCGGTTGAGCCGGACGATCAGCTGCTCCAACTCGGCGATGGTGCCCACCCGGGCCTTGAGCAGGAAGGACTCGACGCCGGCCATGAAGTAGCAGGACTCGATCTCGGGGATCTGCCGGAACGCGTCGAGCACGTCGTCGGTGTCCGCGTCGGAGTCCTCGATGATGCCGATCAGCGCGGTCACGCCGAGCCCGATCGCCTCCGGCTCGACCTCGGCCCGGTAGGCCCGGATCACCCCGCTGGACTCCAGCTTGCCGACCCGCTCGTGCACGGCCGGGGCGGAGAGGCCGACCTGCCGGGCCAGTTCGGCGTACGACAGGCGGGCGTTGCCCCGCAGCAGCTCCACGAGGCTCAGGTCGATCGTGTCCACGGAGAGTGACCCTATCCGTTTGGGCGTCACCGGACGCGCTCGGCACCCGTTGAACATGACGTCACGTCGCCATTCACAAACGTGCGGTCACGGGGGTTCTACGCCGGTACCATTTACTAACTTCTCAGTGTGTGCGTTTTTCGCGTTTGGCGGACACGCCCGGTCGCTGGTGCTGTAATTGCCATACGTCCCTCATGACGGCTCTGGGCTCGCACCGGCCGGGGGCAGTGTGTTCAGCCGGGGGCTTCGTCGACGCGAGGAGGGGGCTGTGGACACTGGAGATCGCCTGCTGACACCGGGTGAGGTCGCTGCGCTGTTTCGGGTTGACCCGAAGACCGTGACCAGATGGGCAGCGGCCGGCCGGATAGGCAGCATCCGGACTCCAGGCGGGCATCGCCGGTTTCGGGAATCCGAGGTGCGAGCCCTGCTGGAAGGGGAGGGCATGCTGGACGAGGCGGACGACATGGGCAAGGCCCGCAACATGGGTCCGACCGCCTCCACCGGCCCCGGCCCGGCGAACGCCGGCATGTACTGAACGAGCGGGGCGCGGTGCGGCCGGTGGGCCGGGCCGCGCCCCGTCCGGTGTCCCCGGGGTCGGTCAGGCCGGGTCGGCGTCCCGCCGGGCCGCGGCCAGTTCACCGGACCACCGCCGGAACAGCGTGTGCGGGACGCCGAGCGCGTCGAGCACCTTGCCGGCCACGAAGTCGACCAGCTGCGCGGCCGAGGCCGCCGCCCCGGCGCCGTAGAAGCCCGGGCTGGCCGGCAGCACCACGGCGCCGGCGTCGTGCAGCGCGATGAGGTGCTCCAGGTGGCTGCGGGTCACCGGGGTCTCCCGGGGCACGACCACGACCGGCCGGCGTTCCTTCAGGTTCACCTCGGCGGCGCGCTGGAGCAGGTCCTTCGAGAGCCCGATCGCGATGCCGGCGCAGGCCGCGGTGCTGGCCGGCACGACCGCCATCCCGCGTACCGGGTAGGAGCCGCTGCTCGGGCCGGCCGCCAGGTCGCCGGCGGGCCAGTGCCGCAGGTCCGCGCCGGCGAGGTCGCGGCCGAGCCAGGCGGCCAGGTCCTCGGCCCAGTGCGCGTCGCGGAACGGCCGGCCGGTCTCGTCCAGGACGGTCAGCCGGGCGGCCCGCGACACGATCAGGTCCACCGCCTGGCCGGCGTCGAGCAGGCCCCGGACGACCGCCGCCGCGTACGGTGTGCCGGAGGCGCCGGAGACGCCCACCACCCATGGTTCGCGCATGCCGTCAAGCCTGCCTGGTCGCCGGGGACAGCCGGAAGGCGACCCCGGAACCGCGGCCCGGACCGTCCCGCTTTCGGCGTGCCCGGCCCGGATGTCCACCGGGTCGGCGGACCTTTCCACGGCATGGGATTCTCTGATCGGCGATCCACATCCATGGAAGGGCCCGGTGATGACGGCGGCGGTGCTGCGGGCGCTGCGCTCCGACTGCCCCATCGCGCCCGGGATCTCGCCGCACGCCGACGTCGTGCAGGGCTGGCTGGTCGGTCAACTCGACCGGCTCGGCCTGCCACTGGACCCGGCCACCCGGCAGCGGCTCGTCCGGGCCGGCTTCGCCCGCTACGCCGGCCGGCTCTACCCGGACGCCACGGAACCCGACCTGCGGGTGCTGACCGCGCTGTTCACCTGGTTCTTCCTCGTCGACGACGCCTGCGACGGGCCGGACCGACTGACGCCGGAACAGATCCGGGCGCTGCGTGACGGCACGCTGGCGCTGCTGCGCGAGGGCCCCCGGGCCCGTCATCCCGGCTTCTCCGGCCCGCTGCGCCGGCTGCTGGTCCAGGCCTGGCGCGAGCCGCGTCGCCGGATGCCGGCGCGCTGGCGGCTGCG
This sequence comes from Micromonospora sp. WMMA1996, assembly GCF_002573675.1. Taxonomy (NCBI): domain Bacteria; kingdom Bacillati; phylum Actinomycetota; class Actinomycetes; order Micromonosporales; family Micromonosporaceae; genus Micromonospora; species Micromonospora sp. WMMA1996. Next base: position 1,113,985 of record NZ_PDHU01000001.1, read on the forward strand.
GTTCGCCGACGCCGTGGCCGACCACCTCGACGGCGTCGCCCGGGAGTCGGCGGCCACTACCGCGGGCCGGCCGCCGGGCGTCGCCGAGTACGTGCGGCTGCGCCGGGCCACCTCGGCGGCGTTCGTGTCGTACCCGCTGATCGAGTTCGCCGCCCGGCGACCGCTGCCCGACGCGGTCTACCACCACCCGGCGCTGCGCCGCCTCGCCGAACTGGCCAACGACCTGTTGTCGTGGTTCAACGACATCGCCTCGCTGGAACGCGACCGCGCCACCGGCGGCGGGCACAACCTGGTGCTCGCGGTGGCCGCCGAGCGGGGCGTGCCGCTGCCGGTGGCGGTCGACCTGGTCGCGGGGCACTGGCGTGCCGAGATGAGCCGGTTCAGCGCGCTGCGCGCGGCGGTCCCGTCGTTCGGCCCGGCGCTGGACGAGGCGGTCACCGCCCATCTCGACGGGGTGGCCGCCGCCGTGCGCGGCACCATCGACTGGACGCTGGAGAGCGCCCGCTACCCGGCCGCCGTGGCGACCTGAGCCACCCGTCGATCGGTCGGCCGGGTCACGGACGCAGGCCGAGCCGCACCACGAGGTCGAGCAGCGCGAGGACGAACAGCGCGATGCCGACGAAGCCGTTGGCGGTGAAGAACGCCCGGTTGACCTTGCTCAGGTCGGTGGGGCTGACCACCAGGTGCTGGTAGGCGAAGGCGACCGCGGTGAGCGCCAGCCCGATCCACCAGAGCCAGCCGAAGCCGACCAGCGCGCCGAACCAGATGAACAACGCGAAGGTCACCACGTGCGCGACAGTGGAGGCGTGCAGCGCGAACCGCCGGCCGTACCGGGCGGGGACGCTGTGCACGCCGATCTGCCGGTCGATCTCGGAGTCCTGGCAGGCGTAGATCAGGTCGAACCCGCCGATCCACAGGCCGACCGCGGCGCCGAGCAGCCACGCCGGCCCGGAGCCGGCGAGCGTGCCGGTGACCGCCAGCCAGGCGCCGACCGGGCCGACCGCCTGGGCCACCGCGAGGATGGCGTGCGGCCAGTTGGTGAAGCGCTTGCCGTACGGGTAGACCACCAGCGGCACCACGGCCAGCGGGGCGAGCGCCAGGCACAGCGGGTTGAGCAGGGCGGCGGCGGCCAGGAAGACCACCAGCGCGACAGCCGCGCCGGTCCAGGCCGTCCGCACGCTCACCGCCCCGGTGACCAGTTCCCGGTTCGCCGTACGCGGGTTGCGCGCGTCGATCCGCCGGTCGAGGATCCGGTTCGCGGCCATGGCGAACGTCCGCGCGCCGACCATCGCCACCGTGATCAACAGCAGGTCGAGCCAGCGCACCCGGCCGCCGTCGAGCCGCATCGCGGTCAGCGCCGACAGGTACGCGAACGGCAGCGCGAAGACCGAGTGCTCGATGGCGACGAGTTTGAGGAAGGACGAGACCCGGCCGGGCCGCTCCTGAACTGCCGCCGTCATCGGATCCCGTACTCCTTCCAGCGCTTGTCGACCAGCGAGACCACCTCGGGTGACATCCGCATCTCCTCCGGCCAGCCCCGGGAGTAGCCCTCCTCGGGCAGCTTGCGGGTCGCGTCGACGCCCGCCTTGCCGCCCCAGAACTGCTGGTAGGACGCGTGGTCCAGGTGGTCCACCGGCCCTTCGGTGACCATCAGGTCGCGGGCGTAGTCGACGTTGCCGAAGGCGCGGAACGCGACCTCGTTGTAGTCGTGCACGTCGCAGTCCTCGTCGACGATCACGATCAGCTTGGTCAGCGACATCATGTGCGCGCCCCAGATCGCGTTCATGACCTTCTGCGCGTGCTTCGGGTAGCGCTTGCGGATCGACACGATCGCGCAGTTGTGGAAGACCCCGGCGGCCGGCAGGTCGTAGTCGACGATGTCCGGGATCAGGAAGCGCAGCAGCGGCGCGAAGATCCGCTCGGTGGCCTTGCCGAGGCCGTGGTCCTCCTGCGGCGGCTGGGAGGTGACGATCGAGTGGTAGACCGGGTCGCGCTGGGTGGTCATGCACTCGATGTGCAGCACCGGGAACGGCTCCACCGGCGTGTAGAAGCCGGTGTGGTCGCCGAACGGCCCCTCGGGCAGCCGCTCGCCCGGCTCCAGGTAGCCCTCCAGCACGATCTGCGCGTGCGCCGGCACCTGGAGCGGCACGGTCAGGCAGTCGACCATCTCGACCCGCTCCCCGCGCAGGAAGCCCGCGAACAGGTATTCGTCGATGTCGGCGGGGAGCGGCGCGCTGGCCGCGTACGCGACGGCCGGGTCGGCGCCGATGGCGATGGCCACCGGTAGCCGCTGCCCGAGCCGTTCGGCGACCGCGTGGTGCGCGGTGGAGTTCTTGTGGATCTGCCAGTGCACGCCGAGCGTGTTGCGCGAGTGCTGCTGAAGCCGGTAGAGCCCGAGGTTGCGCTTGCCGGTCTCCGGGTGCTTGGTGTGGGTCAGCCCGAAGTTGTGGAAGATCCCGCCGTCGCCGGGCCAGACCTGGAGCCCGGGGAGCCGGTTCAGGTCGACGTCGTCGCCGCGGTAGACGACCTGCTGGCAGGGGGCGGTCTTGACCTTCTTCGGCGGCATGGACTTGAGTTGCATGACCTTGCCGAGCCCGCCCATCATGCCGGCGAAGCCCTGCGGCAGCTCCGGCTTGAGCATTTCGCCGATCCGCTCGCCGATCTCGTCGAGCCGCTCGACGCCGAGCGCCATGGCCATCCGCTTCTCGGTGCCGAACAGGTTGATCACCACCGGCATCTCGCCCCGGGTGGGCCGCTCGAACAGCAGCGCCGGCCCGCCGTCGCGGACGGTCCGGGTGACCACCTCGCTGATCTCCAGGGTGGGGTCGACCGGGACGCTCACCCGCCGCAGTTCGCCCGCGCGCTCCAGCGCCGCGACGAAGTCCTTGAGATCGGTGTACGGGAAGCCACGCGCCATGCCTCCATCCTCCCCCAACCCCCTCAGGTGCAAGGAAGGGCCCCTTCTTAACGCCTGCGGTAGAGGCGGGGCCCCCTCTTAACACCCCGACCGCATGGACGGGGGTCAGCCGGGTAGTCCGCGGCATGGGCGGGGAACGGGTGCCAGCGGGCTTCACCGAGCAGCGGGTACGGGTCGGCGAGGTGACCTGGAACTACGTCCGGGGCGGCCGAGGGCCCACGCTGGTGCTGCTGCACGGCTATCCGCAGTGCTGGCGCATGTGGCGGCACCTGCTGCCGGAGCTGGCGCGGTCGTACGAGGTGATCGCCCCCGACCTGCGCGGCTTCGGAGACAGCGACGCTCCGCCCGGCGGGTACGACAAGAAGACCGTCGCCGCCGACCTGCACGGGCTGCTCACCGGGCTCGACCTGGCCGGGGACATCCGGCTGGTCGGTCACGACCTGGGCACCATGGTCGCGTACGCCTACGCCGCCGCCCACCCCGACTCCGTCGCCCGGCTGGTGCTCAGCGAGGCGCCGATCCCCGATGAGGGCATCTACACGATCCCCGCGCTGACCGCCGCCGGCCCGGCGGTCTGGAACTTCGGTTTCTTCAACGTCCCCAACGGCCTGCCCGAGCAGCTCGTCGCCGGCCGGGAGGCGCTCTGGGTCGACCGGTTCACCGACTCCATCATGGTCAACAAGGGCAGCCTGGGCCCGGACGACGTCGAGGAGTACGCGGGCCACCTGCGCGACGAGGCGCACCTGCGGGCCAGCTTCGCCTACTTCCGCGCTTTCGAGCAGGACATCGCGGACAACATGGCGTACCGGGCCACGAAGCTGCCGATGCCGGTGCTCGCCGTCGGCGCGCAGGCCAGCCTCGGCGGGCAGGTGGCCGAGCAGGTGCGCCGCTATGCCGACACGGTCACCGGCGAGGTGGTCGAGGAGTGCGGCCACTGGCTCTTCGAGGAGCAACCGGCGAAGCTCGCCGCCCTGCTGCTTCCCTTCCTGCGGGGCTGACGAGCGCCCGGGCAGGTCAGTGCCGGGGCAGCGGTCCCGGCTCAGGCGGCCGGCGCCCAGGCGTACTCCTGAAGGGGTTCGTCGAGCGGCGCGGCGGTGAGCCGGTTCGCGAACGTGGAGATGGTGTACGTGCCGACGCCGAGCACCACGTCGAGCGCGTGCCGGGGCTGCCAGCCGGCGGCGAGGAACGCGTTCAGCTCGGCGTCTCCGACCGCGCCCCGGTGGTCGAGCACGGCGACGGTGAATCGGCGCAGCGCCTCCAGCCGGGGCTCGGGCAGCGTCGTGCCGTCGCGCAGCGCCTTGATCAGCGCCGGGTCGGCGTCGTGCCGGGTGAGCGTCGCGGTGTGCATGGCCACGCAGAGGTGGCATCCGGTGCGGGTGGCCACGGTCAGCACGACCACCTCCCGGGCGACCGGGTCGAGGTCGGTGGCCTCGAAGGCCGCGTTGGCGGCGAGGAAGCCCTTGAGCAGCTCGGGCGATCCGGCCATCAGGCCGACGGCGGCGGGCAGGTGGCCCAGGGCGCGGCGGACGCCGGTCATCACCGGCCGGGCGGCGTCGGGCGCGGTGTCGAGTTCGTACGCGGTGAAGTGGGACATCGGAGGGCCCCTCTCGTAAGATGGTCAACGTGGTTGACGAAATAGTAAACGAGGTTGTCGAACATGACAACGCCTGACCGCCCCGGCTTCGTGCTGCCACTGCTCCTGCTCGCCGGCTTCCGCACGCTCGTCGACGACCTGCACGCCGAGCTGGCCCGCCAGGGGCACCCCGACCTGCGCCCGGCGCACGGCTTCGTCCTCCAGGCCGTCGGCCCGGCCGGCACCACCGCCTCCGACCTCGGGCAACGCCTCGGCGTCTCGAAGCAGGCCGCCGGGAAGACGGTGGACCGGCTGGTCGCGCTCGGCTACCTGGAACGGGTCGACGACCCGGCGGACGCGCGCCGCAAACTGGTCCGGGTGACGGCGAAGGGCCGCGACGGGCTGCACCGTTCCGCGGCCGTCTTCGACCAGTTGCGCGGGCGGTGGGCCGCCACGCTCGGCGCCGACCGGGTCACGGCCATCGAGGACGACCTGCGCCGGATGGTCCCGGCCGACGTGTTCCGCCTCGACGTGCCCGGCTGGTTCGGCGGGTGAGGAAATCCTCCACCCCTTGACCGGCGGTCCGGAGCGGGCGCCGAATGGACGGATGGACGACGCGTACGTGGTGGGAGATCCGGACGGCCTGACCCCGCTCCAGGCCGAGATCCGCGACGCGGTGGCCCGCGAGCTGCACGCCCAGTTCGCGCTGCGGGCCGACCGCCTCGACCTGGCCGACCTGCCCGAGGTCGCCTACCAGGTCACCCGCCGGGTGGACGAGGTGCTGAGCGGGATCAGTTCACGCCGGCGTACGAGTGCAGACCGGTGAAGAAGAAGTTGACCCCGAACAGGTTCATCAGCACGGTCAGGAAGCCCACGATCGCGATCCAGGTGGCCACGTTGCGCCGCACGCTCGGCGTCGCCCGGGCGTGCAGGTAGCCCGCGTAGACCACCCAGGAGATGAACGCCCAGGTCTCCTTCGGGTCCCAACCCCAGGCCCGGCCCCAGGCCGCCTCGGCCCAGATCGCCCCGGCGATCACCGCGAAGGTGAAGATCGGGAAGGCGAAGGCGTGCAGGGTGAAGGTCAGCCGCTCCAGGCCGGCCGCCGCCGGCAGCCGGCGGGCCAGGGTGTACGGGAAGCTGCGCCGGCCCTGCTCCCAGCCGGACCGCATCAGGTACGCGGCGGCGGGCACCACGCCCAGCAGGAAGATGCCCGAGGCGAAGATGATCGTCGAGACGTGGATGATGAACCAGTACGACTGGAGCGCCGGCATCAGCGGCTGCACCTGCACGTAGAGCTTCAGCTCGGCGAACGCCAGCAGCAGCACCATCACCAGCGTCAGGAACAGCCCGAGCCGGCGCAGCGACGGCTGCTTCCAGAGCACCACGAGCCAGGCGGCCACCCCGATCCAGGTGACCGTCAGCACGAACTCGTACATGTTGCCCCAGGGCATCCGCTCGGCGGCGAGGCCCCGGGTGACCACCGCGCCCAGGTGCAGCGCGGCGGCGAGCGTGGTGAGCCAGGCGGCGATCCGCCCGGCCAGGGCGGCCCGCGCGGCGGAGCGGTCGGGGCGCTGCGGCGCGACCGGCTCGTCCACCCTCCCGCCGGCGCCGCCGACACCCGCGCCGACCAGCTCCCGGGCCGGGGAGGCCGCGACCACCTTGCGGGCGTTGCCCACCGCGAACTCGACGGCGTGGCTGATCATCGCGACCAGGTACGCCAGGATCGCGAACGTGACCAGCTGGTCGGAGAGTGCGGACATCACTCGTCTCCTTCTCGCGCCCGCCGGTCGTCCGACCCGCCGCCGCTGACCGCGGCGACGAGCTGCGCGAACTCGTCGGCGAACCCTGGGTGCTCGGTGCGCGGCAGCCCACCGGCCTCCACCAAACTACTACCGCTCGTCGGAGATCCACCCTCGGGGGGCGAAACCCGGAACCAGACCCGGCGGCGGCGGGCGAACAGCGAGCCCATCAGGCCGAGCAGCAGCGTGCCGCTGGCCACCAGCAGCAGCGTCTGCCCGGGCGCGTGCCGGACGGCGAGCGTGACGTACGGCTCGGTGCCGACGAACTCCAGCGTGCTGCCGTCGTCCAGGGTCCACGTCTCGCCCGGCCGGAGCAGCTTGGTGCCGATCTGCTTGAGCTTGCCGTTGGCGACCTGCCGCTGGTCGAGCTGGTAGACCGAGCCCGGGATGCCGGCGTCCAGCCCGAGGTTGCCCCGGTAGGCGGTCAGGTTCACCACCGGGTCCCGCTCGGCCGGGAACCGCGACGCGACGAACGGCGCGCTCTCCGGCGCGGTGGGCAGGTAGAGGCCGTCGAAGGCGACCTGCTGGTCCGGGGCTCGGGTGTCGGTCTTCGGATCGATGTTCGCGTCCGGGAAGATCGCCACCCCCTCCTCGGTCGCGTTCGGGTCGCCGGTGCGCAGGAACGGCTCGTCGCTGGTCTGGCTCTTGCCGTACCGGTCGGTGTACTTCAGCACCGGCGCGTAGCCGTTGCCGAGCAGGTAGACGTTGGCCGAGCCGAGCCGCAGCGGCGAGTTGACCGAGAAACCGGCGCTCCGGGCGTCCCGGCCCGGCTCGTCCACCGACACGGTGGCCCAGAAGCGGGACGCCTGCCCGGAGTCGAGGTAGTCGGCCTCGAACTTCTCCAGCGTGAGGCAGAACGGCGGCAGGTCGGCGCTGTCCACGCGGGGGCCGAGCGACGCCTCGGCGTACTGCTGGCGGGTGTTGCAGAACGCGTTGTCCGCGCCGGCGACCAGGATCCGGTTGCCGTGCCAGCCGTACCAGGAACCGAGCGCCACCCCGAGCAGGACGGCGACCAGCGACACGTGGAAGAGCAGGTTGCCGGTCTCCTTGAGGTAGCCCTTCTCGGCGGAGACCTCGTTGCCCCGGACGGTGACCCGCCACCGACAGCGGCGCAGCACCGCCGCGATCGCCTCGGGATCGGCGGCGGCCGGGGCCTCCAGCACCGCGTGCTGGGGCAGCCGGTCGAACCGCTTCGGGGCGGCCGGCGGGCGCATCCGCAGCGCGCGCACGTGGTCGCGGGCCCGGGGCAGGATGCAGCCGATCAGCGAGGTGAACAGCAGCAGGTAGATCGCGGAGAACCAGACCGAGCCGAAGACCTCGAACATGCCGATCTGGTCCAGCCGGGGCGCCAGGTCGGGGTGGTCGGCGAACCACTCGTTGACCTTCTCCGGGTTGACCCCGCGCTGCGGCAGCACCGAGCCGGGAATCGCGGCGACCGCGAGCAGGAACAGCAGGATCAGGGCGGTACGCATGCTGGTGAGCTGCCGCCACGAGTTGCGCAGCAGGGCCAGCACCGGGTTGACCCGTCGCCGGGGCGCCTCGGCCGGCGGGGTGGCCGGCCGGTCGTCCACGGTCGTCATCAGATGCTCACCTCGCCCACCCCGACGTGCGTCTGCAACCAGATCACCACGTTCTGCCAGCCGCCCGTGACCAGCGCCAGGCCGATCACGATCAGCAGCGCGCCGCCGATCCGGGTGACCCAGCGGCTGTTGCGCCGGACGGCGCGGAACACCCCGAGCAGGCGCTGGAAGCCCAGCCCGAAGGCGACGAACGGTACCCCCAGCCCGAGGCAGTACGCCACGGCGAGCACCACGGCCCGGTCGGTGCCGCCCTCGGTGACCGCCATGCCGAGCACCGCGCCGAGCGTCGGGCCGGTGCACGGCAGCCAGCTGAGCGCGAAGACCGCGCCGAGGACCGGCGCGCCGAGCAGACCGGCGGCGGGCAGCCAGCGGATCCGGAACTCGCGCTGCATGCCGGGGACCAGGCCGAGATAGCCGAGCCCGAGCACCACCACCAGCGCGCCGATGACGATCTCCAGCGTGCGCTCGTACCGGAAGAAGAGCTTGCCGACGCCGGAGAAGAGGATCGCGGTGGCGACGAACACGGCGGTGAAGCCGGCGATGAAGAGCAGCGTGCCGGCGAGCACCCGCCCCTTGACGGCGACGGTGGTCCGCTCCGGCGCCCGTTCCACGACGCCCACCCCGGCGCCGCCCCCGGTGTTAAGCGGGGGCCCTTCCTCTACCGGAGGCGTTAAGCGGGGGCCCTTCCTTGCACCCTCCAGGTCGGAGCCGGCCAGGCCGGTCACGTAGGAGAGGTAGCCGGGCATCAGCGGGAGCACGCACGGGGAGAGGAAGCTCACCAGGCCGGCGAGGACCGCCGCACCCACCGCGAGCAGCAACGGCCCGGACGACGCGAGCTCAGCGAACGTCTCGCCCATCAGCGGGAGCCGTTCGGCGCCGGCCGCTCGGCGGCGATCTTCTCCACGATCGGCCGCAGCTCGTCCCGGGTCACGGCGCGCCGGATCACCACGGCGATCCGGCCGTCGCGGTCGAGCACCACCGTCGCCGGCGTGGTGTTCGGCGGGATGTCGAAGTTGAGCGCCTGGCGGCTGGGCGGGTCGAAGACACTCGGGTAGGTGACCCGCCCCTCCTCGAACGCGATCGCCTTGTCCTTGCTGTCCTGCACGTTGATGCCGAGGAACGTCACGCCGGCGGCCCTGGTGGCCTGGTAGGTGGCCTCCAGGTCGTCCGCCTCGGCCCGGCAGGGCGCGCACCAGGAGCCCCAGAAGTTGACCACCACGACCTGGCCCCGGTCCTGGGAGATGTCGTAGCTGCCGCCGGTGAGCAGTTCACCGCTGACCTTCGGGGTCTTCGACCGCTGGTCGGGGGCGCAGGTGACGACGGAGCCGTCGGCGGAGCACCGGCTCTCCTGCGTGCTGGAGGAGCAGCCGACCAGCGCCGTACCGGCGGTGACGGCGGCGAGCAGGGCGGCGGCGAGCCTCCGGGTGAGCATCAGGCCCCCTTGGCCGTCCGGGCGGTCGGCGAGATCGCGATCAGGTGGGCGGCCGGCTCGGAGTAGCCGATGCCGACGATCTTCGCCCCGTCGAAGTGGAACGAGGTCAGGCTGGCCAGACCGCACTGCCGGCGGCGGGGGTCGTGCCAGAGCCGCTTGCGCTCGACGTGCCGGCGCAGCGTCCAGATCGGCAGCTGGTGCGAGACGAGCACCGCCTCGCGCCCCTCGGCGGCCACCCGGGCGGCGTGCAGCGCGGCGAACATCCGCTCGGCGATCACCTGGTAGGCCTCACCCCAGGACGGGGTGACCGGGTCCCGCAGCACCCACCAGTTGCGCGGGTCGCGGAAGGAACCGTCGCCGGGCGAGACCTTCTTGCCCTCGAACCAGTTCGCGCTCTCGATCAGCCGCTCGTCGACGCCGACGGAGAGGCCGAACTGGGCGGCGATCGGCTCGGCGGTCTGCTGGGCGCGTTCCAGCGGGCTGGCCACCACGTGCACCACGGTGCGCTCGGCCAGCGCCTGCGCGGCGGCCTTGGCCATCTGCACGCCCAGCTCGGAGAGGCGGAACCCGGGCAGCCGGCCGTAGAGGATGCCGTCCGGGTTGTGCACCTCGCCGTGCCGCAGCACGTGTACCACCGTCTCCGCCATGGTTACCCCCCGTGTCCGGCCGCTGCCGCCGCTCGCGCCGCCCCCGGCAGGGCGGCCGCGATCTGCTCCCACGCGGCGTCGTCGATGGCCGCCGAGACGAACCACGACTCGAACGCGCTCGGCGGCAGATAGACGCCGGCGGCGAGCATCGCGTGGAAGAACGCCTTGAACGCCGGCACCTGCTGGGTGCGGGCGCTGTCGTAGTCGCGCACGTCGGCGTCGGTGAAGAAGATCGAGAACATGTTGCCGGCGGTGGAGAGGCGATGCGGCACACCGGCCTCCGACAGCGCCTCGGTGGCGAGCTTGCCCAGCGCCGCGGACGTCTCGTCGAGCCGGCGGTAGAGCGCGTCGTCGGCCAGCCGCAGCGTGGCCAGCCCGGCCGCGCAGGCGAGCGGGTTCCCGGAGAGCGTGCCGGCCTGGTAGACCGGGCCGGCCGGGGCCAGCCTCGCCATGATCTCCGCGCGCCCGCCGAACGCCGCGGCGGGCAGGCCGCCACCCATGACCTTCCCGTACGTCCATAGGTCGGCGTCGGAGGCGTCGAGGCCGTGCCACCCGGCGCGGGAGACCCGGAACCCGGTCATCACCTCGTCGACGATGAGCAGCGCGCCGTTCGCGTGGGCGATCCGGGCCAGCTCGGCGTTGAAGCCGTCGCGCGGGGCGATCACACCCATGTTGCCGGCGGCGGCCTCGGTGATGATCGCCGCGATGTGCGGGCCCTCGGCGGCGAACGCCTCCTCGACCGCGCGCAGGTCGTTGTACGGCAGCACGATCGTGTCGCCGGCGGCGGCGCCGGTGACGCCGGGCGAGTCGGGCAGCCCGAACGTGGCCACGCCGGAGCCGGCGGCGGCGAGCAGCGCGTCGGAGTGGCCGTGGTAGCAGCCGGCGAACTTGATGATCTTGGCGCGGCCGGTGAAGCCCCGGGCCAGCCGGATCGCCGACATGGTCGCCTCGGTGCCGGAGTTGACCAGGCGCACCTGCTCGACCGGCGTGCGCGCGATGATCTCCTCGGCCAGGTCGACCTCGCCCGGGGTGGGCGTGCCGAAGCTGGTGCCCAGCGCGGCGGCCTCGCGCAGCGCCTCCACCACGGCCGGGTGGGCGTGGCCGAGGATCAGCGGGCCCCAGGAGCAGACCAGGTCGACGTAACGGCGACCGTCGGCGTCGAAGAGCCAGGGACCCTCCCCCCGGACCATGAAGCGCGGCGTGCCGCCGACGGCACGGAACGCGCGCACGGGGGAGTTCACCCCGCCGGGCACGACGGCCTTGGCGCGGTCGAACAGGGCCTCGGAGGCCGGGGCGTCGGCCGGGTAACGGCCGGATCCGGCGGAAAAGGTCTCGGTCACGATGTGGCCATTGTGTCAGCGCCCGGCCGGTGGCCGGCAGCCACCCCGCAACGGGGGTTACCCGGCTCACGCCTGGTCGGGCCGGCGTGGAGGACCGACCGACGGACCGCTCGACAGGCCCGGTCGTCGAGATCGCGATAGGCTGACCGGGTGGATCGTGCCGAACTGTCCATCACCGTACACCGGACGGGTGACGAAGCCGTGCTTCGCCTGGCCGGTGAGATCGACATGCTCACGGCCGCCCAGCTCTCGACGGTGGTCAACGAGGTGCTGGCGGATCCGCCCCCGCGCATCGTGCTCGACCTCGGCGGCGTCACCTTCTGCGACTCCCAGGGCCTCGGCACGCTCGTGGTGCTCAGCCGCAAGGCCAGCCACACGCAGTGCCTGCTGATCCTCACCAACGTCGGCGACTTCCTGCTGCGCGTCCTGGACATCACCGGCCTCCGCAGCGCCCTGATGATCCGCTGATCCCCCAACCCTCGCCGATCTTGCACGTCGAGCCCCCGGTGTGGGGCGTTCACCCCCTTTGTCGGGGCGGCAAGTGCAAGATCGGCGGGGTTGGCGTCACGTGACGGGGAGGTCGCGGCGGCGGAAGGTGAGCAGGCCGGTGGTGGTCAGGGTCGCGGCCAGGACGGTGAGCACGGCCAACGGCGTCGCGGTCCAGGTGGGACGCAGCACCTGCGGGGTGTGCGTGAACGGCGACAGGTCCAGCAGCCACTGGTCCAGCTCCAGCACCGCGCCGAGCTGGCCGAGCAGCACGCAGACCGCCAGCACCGCCCAGGCGGCCGGGGCGAGCCGGGGCAGCAGGCCGTAGAGCAGCACGGCGAGCCCGGCCAGCACCCACGCGGCCGGCATCTGGGCCAGGCCCGCGCCGAGCATCCGGCCCAACTGCCGGGGCACGTCGCCCACGCTGAACCCGTAGGTCAGGCCGGTGGCCAGGCCCGTCGTCGCCAACACCACCACGGGGCCGAGCAGCGCGAACACCACGTGCGAGAGCAGCCAGGTCGACCGGTGCGTCCCGGTGGCGAGCACCGGCTCCGCCCGCCCGGCGGACTCCTCGGCGCGCATCCGCAGCGCGGCCTGGATCCCGTACCCGGCCGCGGCCAGACCGGCCAGGCTCAGCGTGGCGCCCAGGTAGGCGTCGGCCAGCCCGGAGGCCCCACCGAGCCGCGCCATGATCTGCTCCAACTGCGGATTGCCCTCCACCGACCGGCCGGCCGCCTCGGCGGCGCCACCGAGGATCAGCCCCAGCAGGCCGAACCCGACCGACCACCAGAGGATCTGCCCCCGGTGCAGCCGCCAGGCCAGACCGAACGGGCCGGACAACGCGCCGCCCGCGGCGGCCGGCCCGAGCCGGGGCGGGAGCATCCCCGCGCCCAGGTCGCGGCGGACCGAGACCGGGTACGCGAGCGCGGCGAGCAGCACCGTGGCGGCCAGCGGCAGCAGCAGCACCCACCACCGGTCCCCCTCGTACGCGCGCACCCGCGCCGCCCAGCCCAGCGGCGACAGCCAGCTCGGCCAGTCGTTGCCGGCGGTGTCCCCGACCAGGCGCAGTCCGAAGGCAGCGCCGAGACCCGCGATGCCGATCCCCCGTGCCCCGCCGGCGGTCTCGGTCAGCTGCGCGGCCAGCCCGCCGAGCGTGGCGAACGCCATCCCGGTCAGCGCCACGGCGAGGCCGTACGCGTACGAGCCGGCGGCCGGCAGCCCGGTCGAGGCCAGGCCGGCGGCGGTGAGCAGGCCGAGCAGCAGGTCGGCCGCGTACGTGACCAGCAGCGCGGCGGTCAGCCCGGCGTACCGGCCGAGCACGCTGCCGCCGAGCAGCTCCCGCCGGCCGGCCTCCTCCTCGGTCCGGGTGTGCCGGATCACGGTGAGCAGGCTGGCCAGGCCGACGATCACCAGCAGGAAGCCGCTGCGCTGGGCGGTCAGCGCGCCCACGCTGTCGCCGTAGACCGGGCCGAGCAGCGCGACGATGGACGGGTTGCGGGCGGTGCCCTCGGTGTACGCGGCCCGCTCGGCCGCGGTCGGGAACAGCTCGAAGAAGCTGGCCGCGTACGACATCGGCAGCGCGGCGAGGACCAGCACCCAGAGCGGCAGCAGGACGCGGTCCCGGCGCAGGATCAGCCGGGCCAGGTGGCGGGTCCCGGTGAGCGTGCTCACCGGGCCACCCCCTCGGGCGTCGTCTCGTAGTGCCGCAGGAACAGTTCCTCCAGCGTCGGTGGCGTGCTGACCAGGCTGCGGACGCCCAGCTCGGTGAGGCGGCGCAACGCGGCGTCGAGCGCGGCGGCGTCCACGTCGAAGCGCACCCGCTGCCCGTCCACCCGCAGGTCGTGCACGCCGGGCAAATCGGCCAGGCCGTCGAGCGGGGCGGCGACCTCGGCGTCGATCGCGGTGCGGTGCAGGTGACGCAGGTCGCCGAGCGTGCCGGACTCGACCGCGCGGCCGGCCCGGATGATCGTCACCCGGTCGCAGAGCGCCTCCACCTCGGCCAGGATGTGGCTGGAGAGCAGCACCGTGCGGCCGTCCTGGCGGGCCCGGCGGACCCAGTGCTGGAAGACCTCCTCCATTAGCGGGTCGAGCCCGGAGGTCGGCTCGTCCAGGATGAGCAGTTCGACGTCGGAGGCGAGCGCGGCCACCAGGCCGACCTTCTGCCGGTTGCCCTTGGAGTAGGTGCGGCCCTTCTTGCGCGGGTCCAGCTCGAACGACTCCAGCAGTTCGGCTCGGCGCTTCGGGTCGAGCCCGCCGCGCAGGCGACCGAGCAGGTCGATCACCTCGCCGCCGCTGAGGCTGGGCCAGAGCGTGACGTCGCCCGGCACGTACGCGAGGCGGCGGTGCAGGGCCACCGCGTCCCGCCACGGGTCACCGCCGAGCAGTCGGACGGCCCCCGCGTCCGCCCGCAGCAGACCGAGCAGCACCCGGATGGTGGTCGACTTGCCGGACCCGTTGGGGCCGAGGAAGCCGTGCACCTCCCCGGTGCGGACGGTCAGGTCGAGTCCGTCGAGCGCCCGGGTCCGGCCGAACGTCTTCACCAGGCCGGACACCTCGATTGTGGTTTCCATGCTTCGGAAGCTACGCTCATTTCACAAACTTGTGAAGACAGTGAGACGTGAGAGACGATCGCGGGGATGAGCGCCGAGGAGACGACCATGAGCCAGCCGTCGCACCACGACGAGGAGGAGGTCCACCTCTTCGTCGAGCGGATGGCGATGGCCTTCGCCGACGTCGGCTTCCCCCGGATGGCCGCCCGGGTGCTGTTCACCGTGATGAGCGCCGACGACCCGCTCACCGCCGGCGAGATCGGCGAACGGCTGGGCGTGAGCGCGGCGGCCGTGAGCGGTGCGGTGCGCTACCTCACCCAGTTCGCCATGCTGGTCCGCGAGCCGGTCAAGGGCTCCCGGCGCGACCGCTACCGGATGCCGGACAACCCCTGGTACGAGGCGACCATCACCAAGACCACGCTCTACAAGACCTTCATCGACATCGCCGGCGGCGGCGTGGACGCGCTGCGCGGCCGGAGCACCCCGGCCGGCGAGCGGGTCGCCGAGATGCGTGACTTCTTCCTCTTCGTCCAGGAGGAGGTGGAGGCCCTCGGCGACCGGTGGCGGGCCCGACGCGCCGCCGCCGGGCACGGCGGCCCGGCCGACGGCTGAGCCGTCAGCGGGTGTTGCCCCAGCGGGCCTGCTCCAGCAGGTCCGCCGCGCGCTCCCGGGTCGCCGGGTCGTCGTCGGTCCGCAGCAGCGTCGTCGCCTCGTCGACCGCGTCGGTGAGGTGCCGCCACTGCAGGTCCCGCTCCCGCACCAGGTCCGACTGGGCGGCGAGCTGCCGGGTCTTCACCCACAGCTCGACGAAGACCGACACCTTGGCCCGCAGCACCCACGGGTCGAACGGCTTGGTCAGGTAGTCGACCGCGCCCACCGCGTAGCCGCGCAGCGCGAGCTGGGCGTCCTTGTCCGCCGCGGTGAGGAAGATGATCGGCACGTGCCGGGTCCGCTCCCGCCGCTTGATGTGGGTGGCGGTCTCGAAGCCGTCCATGTCCGGCATCTGGGCGTCGAGCAGGATCACCGCGAAGTCGTCCACCAGGAGCTGCTTGAGCGCGGCCTCCCCGCTCTCCACCGCGACCGACTGCACCGGGAGACCCTGGAGGATCGCCTCCAGCGCCATCAGGTTCTCCCGCCGGTCGTCCACCAGCAGGGCCTTGGCCGTCTGCGTCACGCGCTCTCCTCGCCTCGACTCCGGCCGATCCAGGACGCCATCAGCTCGATCAGCTCGTCCAGATCCACCGGCTTGGTGATGTAGTCGCTGCCGCCGGCCGCGAGCGCCGACTCCCGGTCGCCGGGCATCGCCTTGGCGGTCAGGAAGACGATCGGCAGGTCCGCGAAGCGGTGGTTGCGGCGGATCTGCGCGGTCGTCTCGTACCCGTCCTGGTCCGGCATCATGGCGTCCATCAGGACGATGTCCACCTCCGGATGCTCGGCGAGCTGGCGGACACCGTCCACCCCGTTGTCCGAGTACAACACGGTCATCCCGTGCAGTTCCAACGCGGACGTCAGCGCGAACACGTTCCGCACGTCGTCGTCGATGATCAGGACGGTCACGCCGTCCAGCCGCCGGGTCGTCGGCGTCTCCTGCGGCTGCGGCAGCTCCATCGGCATGAGCAGCGACGACGGCAGGCCCGCGCGGCTCGGCGACGGCGGTGCCGGCGCCACCACCGCGTCCGGCGCCAGCACGTCCGGTACGAAGAGGGTGAACGTCGAGCCCTGACCGGGCGCGGACGACACGGTGATCGTGCCGCCGAGCAGGCGGGCCAGGTCCCGGCTGATCGACAGGCCGAGGCCGGTGCCGCCGTAGCGGCGGCTGGTCGTGCCGTCGGCCTGCTGGAACGCCTCGAAGATCAGCGACAGCTTGTCGTCCGAGATGCCGATGCCGGTGTCGATCACGGTGAACGCGATGACGTGCTGGGCGTTGGTCAACGCCGGCACGTCGAAGACCGCATTGTCGGCCGCCGGACCGATGCGCAACGTCACCGCGCCGTTGTCGGTGAACTTCACCGCGTTGGAGAGCAGGTTACGCAGGATCTGCTGCAACCGCTGCGCGTCGGTGACCAGCGCCGACGGCAGGTCCTGACTGACCCGGACCTGGAAGTCCAGGCCCTTCTCCTCGGCCTGCGGCGCGAACGCCTGCTCCACGTAGCCGCGGATCTCGGCGAACTGGATCTCGGTGGGCTCCACGTCCATCCGACCCGCCTCGATCTTCGACAGGTCGAGGATGTCGTCGATCAGCGACAGCAGGTCCGACCCCGCACCGTGGATGGTCCGGGCGAACTCGATCTGCTTCGCGCTGAGGTTGCGCTCCGGGTTCTCCGCCAGCAGCCGGGCCAGCAGGAGCAGCGAGTTCAGCGGCGTCCGCAGCTCGTGGCTCATGTTGGCCAGGAACTCCGACTTGTACGCCGACGCCCGGGTCAGCTGCTGCGCCTTCTCCTCCAGGCCGAGCCGGGCCAGTTCGATCTCCCGGTTCTGCGTCTCGATGTTGGCCTTCTGCTCCGACAGCAGCTTCGCCTTGTCCTCCAGCTCGGCGTTGGTGCGCTGCAACTCCGCCGACTGGTCCTGCATCTCGTGCGCCAGCCGCTGCGACTGCGCCAGCAGCTCCTCCGTACGCCGGTTGGCCTGGATGGTGTTGACCGCGACGCCGATGGTGAGCACCAGGCGCTCCAGGAACGCCAGGTGCAACTCGGAGAAGGTGGTCACGCCGGCGAACTCGATCACGCCGAGCAGCTCGCCCTCGAACAGCACCGGCAGCACCACCAGGTCGGCCGGCGGCGTGTCGGCGAGCCCGGAGCGCACCACCAGCCGCCCGTCCGGCTGGGCCTTGACCCGGATGGTCCGGCGGGACAGCGCGGCCTGGCCGACCAGCCCCTCGCCGGGGCCGAACGTCACGTCGTGGCCGCGGGCCACGTACCCGTAGGAGGCGGTGAGCCGCAGCCGCATGCTGCCCTCGGAGCTGTCCGCCAGGAAGAACGCGCCGAGCTGCGCGTCCACCAGCGGCGTCACCTCCTGCATGATCATGCGGCAGACCTCGCCCAGGTCCCGCTGGCCCTGCAACAGGCCGCCGATGCGGGCCAGGTTGGAGTCGAGCCAGCCCTGCTCGGCGTTCTTCTTGGTCGTCTCCCGGAGGGTGACGATCATCTGGTTGATGTTGTCCTTCAGCTCGGCGACCTCGCCCTGCGCCTTCACGTTGATCCGCTGGGTCAGGTCGCCACGGGTCACCGACGTGGAGACCTGCGCGATGGCGCGCAACTGCGTGGTCAGGGTCGAGGCGAGCTGGTTGACGTTCTCGGTGAGGTCGCGCCAGGTGCCGGAGACGCCCTTCACCTGGGCCTGACCGCCCAGCTTGCCCTCGGTGCCCACCTCGCGGGCCACCCGGGTCACCTCGTCGGCGAACGACGACAGCTGGTCCACCATCGTGTTGACGGTGTTCTTCAGCTCCAGGATCTCGCCCTGCGCGTCCACCGTGATCTTCTGACCCAGGTCACCCCGGGCCACCGCCGTGGTGACCGACGCGATGTTGCGGACCTGACTGGTCAGGTTCGACCCCATCGAGTTCACGTTGTCGGTCAGGTCCCGCCACGTGCCCGACACGCCCTTCACCTGCGCCTGGCCGCCCAGCTTGCCCTCGGTGCCCACCTCGCGGGCCACCCGGGTCACCTCGTCGGCGAACGACGACAGCTGGTCCACCATCGTGTTCACGGTGGACTTCAGCTCCAGGATCTCGCCCTGCGCGTCCACCGTGATCTTCTGCGACAGGTCGCCCTTCGCCACCGCCGTCGACACCTGGGCGATGTTGCGCACCTGCGCGGTCAGGTTCGACGCCATCGAGTTCACGTTGTCGGTCAGGTCGCGCCACGTGCCCGCCACGCCGCGCACCTGGGCCTGACCGCCGAGCTTGCCCTCGGTGCCCACCTCGCGGGCCACCCGGGTCACCTCGTCGGCGAACGACGACAGCTGGTCCACCATCGTGTTCACCGTGGACTTCAGCTCCAGGATCTCGCCCCGGGCGTCCACCGTGATCTTCTGCGACAGGTCACCCTTCGCCACCGCCGTGGTGACCGACGCGATGTTCCGCACCTGACTGGTCAGGTTCGACGCCATCGAGTTCACGTTGTCGGTCAGGTCCCGCCACGTACCCGAGACGCCCTTGACCTGGGCCTGGCCGCCCAGCTTGCCCTCGGTGCCCACCTCACGGGCCACCCGGGTCACCTCGTCGGCGAACGACGACAGCTGGTCCACCATCGTGTTGACGGTGTTCTTCAGCTCCAGGATCTCGCCCTGCGCGTCCACCGTGATCTTCTGACCCAGGTCGCCCTTCGCCACGGCGGTGGAGACCTGGGAGATGTTGCGGACCTGGCTGGTCAGGTTGCCGGCCAGCTGGTTGACGTTCTCGGTGAGGTCACGCCAGGTGCCGGAGACGCCGCGCACCTGCGCCTGGCCGCCCAGCTTCCCCTCGATGCCGACCTCGCGGGCCACCCGGGTGACCTCGTCGGCGAACGAGGACAACTGGTCCACCATCGTGTTGACGGTGTCCTTCAGCTCCAGGATCTCGCCCTGCGCCGCCACCGTGATCTTCTGCGACAGGTCACCCTTCGCTACCGCCGTCGACACCTGGGCGATGTTGCGCACCTGGGACGTCAGGTTCGACGCCATCGAGTTGACGTTGTCGGTCAGGTCCTTCCACGTGCCGGCCACGCCCGGCACCTCGGCCTGGCCGCCGAGCTTGCCCTCGGTGCCCACCTCGCGGGCCACCCGGGTCACCTGCTCGGCGAAGAGCCGCAGCGTGTCGGTGAGCGAGTTCATCGTGTCGGCCAGCTCGGCCACCTCGCCGCGCGCCCCGACCGTGATCTTCTGCGACAGGTCGCCCTTCGCCACCGCGGTCGCCACCTGGGAGATCGACCGCACCTGACCGGTGAGGTTCGACGCCATGGTGTTCACCGAGTCGGTGAGGTCCTTCCAGGTGCCGGCGACACCGCGCACGTCGGCCTGACCGCCCAGCTTGCCCTCGGTGCCCACCTCACGGGCCACCCGGGTCACCTCGTCGGCGAACGACGAGAGCTGGTCCACCATCGTGTTCACGGTCCGGCCGATGCGCAGGTACTCGCCGCGCAGCGGGCGCCCGTCGATCTCCAGCGCCATGTGCTGGGAGAGGTCGCCGTCGGCCACCGCCACGATCACCCGGGCGATCTCGGTGGTCGGCCGACCCAGGTCGTCGATCAGCGAGTTGATCGCCCGCTGCCCCTCCGCCCAGGAGCCGTCCAGCCCCTCGTCGTCGAGGCGTTCGGTGAGCCGCCCGTCCCGGCCGACGATCCGGCTGATCCGGCGCAGGTCCAGGTGCTGCCGCTCCTGCATCGACACCACGTCGTTGAACGCGTCGGCGACCTCGCCGGACAGACCCGCCCGCCGGGGCAGGCGGACCCGGAGGTCACCGCGGGCCACCCGCTGCAGCGCCTCGACCAGCTCGCCGAGGAGCACCTCGTGGTCGGACGCGGACGGATCCGCGGTCACCGACTGTTTCGCCGTGGTCATCATTCCTCGCTCAGCTCGGGGCCCACCGGGTCGTGCCGACACGCGGCCATCCCATCATTGTGCCGCGCGTTCCGTCGAGGTCACCGCCCGCCGACAGCGCGTCACGCGCCGTATTCGCCCGACTGGTCGGTTCGGCCGGGGCGCTTGGCACCCGGGGCGGCGGCGGTAGAGGATACGAAGGTGTCAGCGGAGGTGGGGCCGACCCTGAGTGGCGGCACGGACGAGCACGTCCGACGCGTCCGCCTCCCCGCCGACCGGCGCACGCCCGCGGCCGCCCGGGCGCTGGTCCGCGCCATGCTCCTCGAGGCCGGCCTGCCCGAACTGCTCAACGAGGCGCTGCTGCTCACCACCGAGCTGACCACCAACGCGGTCGAGCACGCGCGTACCGAACTGGACATCGAGGTCGAGGCCGACCACGCCGGCCTCACCGTGACCGTCACCGACTTCGCCTCCGGGCCGGTCGACGAGCTGACCGTCGGTGTGCGCAACACCACCTCCGACATCACCGAGGTGGCCGCGCGCGGACGGGGCCTGCTGCTGGTCGACCACTTCGCCAGCCGCTGGGGCACCACCTACCTCCCCACCGGCAAGGGCGTCTGGTTCCGGCTCGACCGCCCCGGCCCGCGCGGACCCGGCCGGCCGGCCGGCGCCCGGGCCTGGGTGGCGACCGCCGGGACGGAACGGTCCGACGACGGTACGCCGAGCGCCGCCGCCATGAGCGAGCTGATGCAGACCACCCCCGACCCGTACGCCGACGACCCGCTGCCGGAGTTCGCCACCGGACTGCTCACCCGGGTCGCCGAGATGGTGGGCGCCGCCGGCGGCACCGTCCGGCTGGACCGGGGCGACGGGCTGGGCACCCAGGTCTTCGCCCGCTACGGCCGGCAACCCCGGGAGGGCAACGAGCTGCTCCGCGTCCCGCTCGCCGTGCACCGCCCGTACGCCGGCGAGCTGGAGCTGGACGCGGCGCCGTCGACGTACGCCCGGCCGCTGGCCGTGCTCGCCGCCGAGCGGCTCTCGCTGCACCTGGAGAACGACCGGCTGCGCCGGGCCGACGTACGCCGCTCCGCCTGGCTCACGTTCCTCGCCGAGGCCAGCGAGCTGCTCGCCCAGTCCCTGGACGTCGAGTTGACCATGGCGCTCGTCCCGCAGCTCGTGGTGCCCCGGCTCGGCCAGTGGTGCGCGGTGCACACCACCGACGAGTGGGGGCGGCTGCGCCTCGCCGCGTCCAGCCACGCCGACGAGGCGATGCTGCCCCACCTGCACCGGGTGCTCCAGGAGACCGGCCCGGACTCGGTCCAGTCCCGGCTGCGCGAGGCGTCCCGCAGTGCCGCGCAGGTGCCGCTGGCCGGGCCGGTGGAGGGCATCGCCGTACCGTTGATCGCCCGTGGCCAGCGACTCGGCACCCTCGCGGTGGGCCGGCACCAACGGCACCGGCACGACCCGGACGAGGTCTCGGTGCTGGAGGACGTGGCCCGGCGGGCCGCGCTGGCCATCGAGAACGCGCGCATCCACGCCGAACGCCGCCGCGTCGCGCAGACGCTCCAGCAGTCGCTGCTGCCGCCGGTGCTCCCGGTGGTCGAGGGCATCGGCTTCGCCGCCGAGTACGTCCCGACCGGCGACGACGCCGAGGTCGGCGGCGACTTCTACGACGTGGTGCCGCTGCCGGACGGCCGCTGGCTGGTGGTCGTGGGTGACGTGTCCGGCAAGGGCGTGCAGGCGGCGGCCGTGACCGGCCTGGTCCGGGACGTGATCCGGGTCCTGGTGGGCGACGGCAAGCCCCTGCCGGAGGTGCTCGGCCGGCTCAACGAGACGCTCGTCGAACGCGGCGGCGGGCGCTACTGCACGCTGGCCCTGGCGGCGGTCGCGCCCGGCGACGGCGACCAGCTCGACGTGGCCCTGCACCTGGCCGGCCACGATCGGCCGGTGCTGCTGCACGGCGGTGGCGGCGCGACGTTCGTCGGCACCGGCGGCACCGCGCTCGGCCTGCTCGACACGATCACCACCCCCACCGCCGAGCTGGCGCTCAAGCCCGGTGACTCGTTGATCTTCTACACCGACGGGGTCACCGAGCGGCGGCGCGGCCGGGAGCTGTTCGGCACCGAACGGCTGCGCGAGTCGGCGGCGCCGCTGGCCGGCTACTCGGCCGACGTGGTCGCGGCACGGCTGCGCGCCGCCACCATCGCGTTCTCGGTGGAGCCGCCCCGCGACGACATAGCCGTCCTGGTCCTCCGCAACGACACCCCCTGACCAGCCCTCCTCCCCGCCCAACCCACCTGGTCCCACCCCAGCCCAGCCCGGTTCAGCCCGCCTCGGCCCAGCCCTGCCGGTCGATCATGAAGTTGGCCGCATGAATCGCCCCGACCGCCCGCACCGAACTCGCGCGAGCCGACACCACTTCGCCGAAGCGGCGGCATCCCCACCATCGGGACACCGCCACCACGCCGAACTGGCGGGCGCACGCGACCAGTACCGCCGAACTGAGCGGGCGCGCGCGACCAGCACCACCGGCCCGGCGAGCGCGACCACCACCGCCGACCGGGCGCGTGCCACCACGCCGCCGGAGTGGCGTCAGCCCGCCACCACAACTGAAACGCGTCGAGACGTCGATGGCACCCAGAGCGGGTGGGGGCGGTCGTTCGCCGGGTCACGGGAAAAGAGCAGGCCGGGGCGGCCGTCGAGCACGCAGCACGGTGATCAGAGGCCGCCCGGGAGCCGACCGGGGGCGAGGCGGTGGTGCGGATCCAGGTGGGCCTTGGCGCTGCGCAGCCGGGGCAGCGCCGGCAACTCGCCCCAGAGGTCGACGGCGTGGCGCACCGGCGCGGGCGCCGCCACCACCACGCACCGGCCCTGCCGGGCGATCAGCACGCTGCGGACCGCGGTGAGGATCGAGGCGACCCGCGCGGGCGGCAGCGCGCCGGGCAGAGCGGCGTGGACGGCGCCGACCCCGGCGGAGCCGCGTACCGGCACGGGCGTGCCGGCCGCGTCGCGCAGCGCGTAGACGGCGGCGTGCAGGTCGTTGATCGGCACCTCGATGCGCAGCGCGGTGTCGCCCGGGGCGAACGGATAGCGCCCCCACCACTCGGGCGCGTGGTGGTTGACCACGGCCTCGGCCCCGAGCACGGCGGTCAGTCGCTGGGCCCGTTCGGTCACGTCGGCCGGACCGCCCTCCAGCAGCACCACCAGGCTGCCCGCCGCGGGCCGGCCGGTCACCGCCGGGTGGTCGGGTCGACCGGCGACCGAGGGGTGGCTCGCCGGAATCCGACGACGGGGCAGGGACACCGGCACCGGCAGGTCCAGCTCCACGGCGGCCGGCTCGACGCCGGCGGCGAGCACCGCACGGACCAGGTCGTGCACCTCCAGCGGGGTCCACACCGGACGGGACACCCAGAGCCGGCCAGCCGGCAGCGCCTGCACCCGCATGGTGGCCGACACCAGCACGCCGAGCCCGCCCTGCGAGCCGCAGAGCAGCCGGGCCACGTCCAGCCCCGGCAACTCACCCCGACCGAGCACGGCATCACCGCCGGCGCCGACGGGCGGGCCGCCCCCGGCCGGCGCACCGCCAGCGGACGAACCTCCACCGAGCGGACCACCCCGGACCGCCGACTCCCCGCCACCCAGGGAACCGCCACGCAGCGGACCACCGCCCAGGGAACCCCCGCCCAGGGAACCCCCGCCCAGCGGGCCACCGCCGGTGAGCGCACCCCCGCCGATGTCGAAGGCGCCCGCCGGCGCCGCCCGCCCGAGCCGCGCCGTGCCGGACTCACCCACGCTGACCAGCTCGCCGTCGGCGTCCAGGTAGCGAACGCCGACGAGCTGCGCGCACGGGCTGCCGTGCCGGTGGCGCAACGGGCCCGCCTCGTCGGCGGCGAGCACCCCACCCAGCGTCGCGCCGGGTGAGGGCGCGTCGACCGGGAGCCGCCGGCCGGTGCGGCCGAGTGCGGCCTGGACCGCCCGCAACGGGGTGCCCGCGCCGATCTCGGCCACGGCGGCGGCCTGCGGCTCGTGCCACACCCCGGCGAGCCGACCGGTGTCGAGCAGGATGTCGACCTGGCCCGGGGCGGCGCCCCAGTCGATCTTCGTGCCGGCGCCGCGCGGGACCACCGTCAGTTCGTGCGCCGCGGCCAGCCGCAGCACCTCGGCCGCGGCGTGCGGGCCGCCCGGCACGGCCACCCACCGGGCGGTGCGGCCGGCCACCTCGTCGGCCGGCCCGGCGAAACGGGCGAACGGCGGACCGCAGATCTCGGCCAGCTTCCGGGTGATGTCGAGGGCTCCGGGTCGGTCGGTGGAACGTGCAGCAGCCGCCATGGCGGTTATCGTACACATGTTCGAAAGACCTGGTGGCGGATCGGTGCGGCGCGGTCGCCCGGCGGTGGCCCGCCGACCGGTAACGTGGCGCCGTGACCACGACCCCACCACCTGTTGCCAAGCGCGTTCCGGCCGAGCGGACCCACCACGGCGACACGGTCGTCGACGAGTACGCGTGGCTCGCCGCCAAGGACGACCCGGACACGATCGCCTACCTGGACGCCGAGAACGCCCACACCGAGTCGCGCACCGCGCACCTGGCCGGGCTGCGCGCGGAACTGTTCGAGGAGACGCGCCGGCGCACCCAGGAGACCGACCTGTCGGTGCCGACCCGCAAGGACGGCCACTGGTACTACACCCGCACCGTCGAGGGGCAGCAGTACGGCGTGCACTGCCGGCGGGCGGTCCGCCCGGACGAGACCGCGCCCCCGGTCAGCGCGGACGGCGCCCCGCTCGACGGCGAGGAGGTGCTGCTCGACGGCAACCAGCTCGCCGAGGGGCACGACTTCTTCTCCCTGGGCGCGTTCGACGTCAGCCCGGACGGGCGGTGGTTGGCCTACTCCACCGACTTCTCCGGCGACGAGCGGTTCACGCTGCGGATCAAGGACCTGGTCACCGGCGAGGTGCGGCCGGACGAGATCCCGGACACGTTCTACGGCACGGCGTGGTCCGCCGACGCCTCGACGCTGTTCTACGTGACGGTCGACGACGCGTGGCGGCCGAACCGGGTGTGGCGGCACACGGTGGGCACCCCGTCGAGCGAGGACGTGGTGGTCCACCAGGAGGACGACGAGCGGTTCTGGGTCGGCGTCGAGCTGACCCGGTCCGAGCGCTTCGTGGTCATCGACATCCACAGCAAGATCACCAGTGAGGTCCGGGTGATCCCGGCCGCGAACCCGACCGGCGAACCCGCCGTCGTGGCCCCGCGGCGCCAGGGCGTCGAGTACGCGGTGGAGCACCACGGCCACCGCTTCCTGATCCTGCACAACGACGGTGCGGAGGACTTCGCGCTGGCGTACACCTCGGCGGACGCGCCGGGCGAGTGGACGCCGCTGATCCCGCACACCCCGGGCACCCGGCTGGAGGCGGTCGACGCGTTCGAGCACCACCTCGTGGTCTCGCTGCGCGCCAACGGGCTGACCGGGCTGCGCGTACTGCCGGTCGGCAGCGACGACAGCTGGGACATCGACTTCCCCGAGCCGATCTACAGCGTCGGGCTCGACGCGAACCCGGAATACCGCACGGGCACGGTGCGGCTGCGCTACACCTCGCTGGTCACCCCCGACTCGGTCTACGACTACGACCTGGTCACCCGGGAGCTGACGCTGCGCCGGCAGAAGCCGGTACGGCCCGGGCCGGACGGGCGGGCGTACGACCCGGCCGACTACGAGCAGCACCGGGACTGGGCGCTGGCCGACGACGGCACCCGCGTACCGATCTCGCTGGTCTGCCGCCGCGACACCCCGCGCGACGGCTCCGCGCCCGCGGTCATCTACGGCTACGGGTCGTACGAGGCGAGCATGGACCCCTGGTTCTCGATCGCCCGACTGAGCCTGCTCGACCGTGGCGTCATCTTCGCGGTCGCGCACATCCGGGGCGGTGGCGAGCTGGGCCGGCGCTGGTACGACGAGGGCAAGCTGCTGGCCAAGAAGAACACGTTCACCGACTTCGTGGCCTGCGCCCGGCACCTGGTCAAGGCGGGCTGGACGGCGAGCGACCGGCTGGTCGCCCGGGGCGCCTCGGCCGGCGGCCTGCTGATGGGCGCGGTGGCGAACCTCGCCCCGGACGCGTTCGCCGGGATCGTCGCGCAGGTGCCGTTCGTGGACGCGCTGACCTCGATCCTCGACCCGTCGCTGCCGCTGACGGTGACCGAGTGGGAGGAGTGGGGCAACCCGCTGGACGACCCCGAGGTCTACGCGTACATGAAGTCGTACACCCCGTACGAGAACGTGACCTCCGCCGACTACCCGGCGATCCTGGCCGTGACCAGCCTGAACGACACCCGGGTGCTCTACCACGAGCCGGCCAAGTGGGTCGCCCGACTGCGCGCGCTCGCGCCGCAGGGCGACTACCTGCTGAAGACCGAGATGGGCGCCGGGCACGGCGGGCCGAGCGGCCGGTACGACGCCTGGCGCGAGGAGGCGTTCGTCAACGCCTGGACCCTCGACCGCCTCGGCCGCGCCTGACCCTCCGTGCAAGGAAGGGCCCCTTGTTAACAGGCACCTGTTAACAAGGGGCCCTTCCTCTACCGGAGACGTTAAGAAGGGGCCCTTCCTTACACCGCAAGCGCGGCGGCGAGCACTGCCGGGTCGGCGTTGCCGCCGGTGACCACCGCGACGGTACGCCCGCCCGGCAGCTCGTCGCGGTGGAACAGCCGGGCGGCCAGCGCGACCGCGCCGCTCGGCTCGGCCACCAGGCGCGCGTCCCGCAGCACCCGTCCGGTGGCCGCCATGATCTCGTCCTCGGTGACCGTGACGATGCCGTCGAGCCGCTCCCGCAGGTGGGCCAGCGTCCGCGCGGACAGGTTGGTCCGCAGCCCGTCGGCGCAGGTCCGGTAGGTGCGGTCGACATCCCAGACCACCACCTCGCCGGCGGCGAGCGACTCCACGGCGTCGGCGGCCAGCTCCGGTTACACCCCGATCACGGCGGCCGACGGGCGCAGCGCCTTGACCGCGGTGGCGACGCCCGAGCCGAGACCGCCGCCGCCCACCGGCACCAGCACCACGTCGACGTCGGGCAGGTCGGCGACGATCTCCAGCCCGACGGTGCCCTGCCCGGCGATGACCGCCGGGTGGTCGAACGGGGGCACGAGCGCCGCCCCCGTCTCCGCCGCGATCCGCTCCGCCTCGGCGAGCCGGCGGGCCGGCGGCACCGTCCGCACGTCCGCGCCGAGCGCCCGCATCCGGGCCACCTTGACTTCGGGCGCGCCCGCGGGCACCACCACGACGCAGGGCACCCCGAACGCGCGGGCCGCGTACGCCAGCGCCTGCCCGTGGTTGCCGGAGGAGTGGGTGACCACGCCCCGGGACCGGACGTCCGGGGCGAGCCGGGCCACGGCGTGGGTGGCGCCGCGCAGCTTGAACGACCCCACCGGTTGCAGGTTCTCCGGCTTGAGCCACAGCTCCTCGTCCCAGGGCGCCGGCAGCAGCGGGGTGCGCACCACGGTGCCCGCCAGGTCGTCGGCGGCGGTCCGGACGTCGGCGATCGTGATCAGCTCCATCGCACCATCCTGCCCGCACCTAGACTGCCGGGATGACCGACGAGGAGCAGCCGGCGGCGCGGCGCGGGCCGACCTGGTTGATCTTCCTGGTGGTCGCCGCCGCGCTGGCGGTCTGCTGCTGCTCCACCGTGATCGGGCTGGCCGTGGCCGGCTCGGCCGGGCTGCTCGGCCGCTGATCGGCCGGTCCTAGGTGGTGCGCAGTTCCTCCACCGAGGTGCTGGCGCGCAGAACCAGCAGGCCGGCGGCGGCGGTGGCCAGCACCGCCGCCAGCCCACCCGCCGCGAGCCAGGCCAGCTGCTCCCACGGCACGTCCGGCCGGACGACCACCTCCGGCACCCATTCGGTACGGGCGTAGCGGGCGCTGGTGGCCGGATCGCCGCACAGGTCGGGACCGGCGTCGCAGACCGTGGTCCGGTAGCCGCCGCCGCTCGGGTCCGGGAACAGTCCCCGGACCAGCAGGTAACCGACGGTCAGCGCGAGCCCGACCGCCGGCACGGCCGGGGCGAGCGACGCCCAGAGCAGCGACCGGCCGATGGTGGCGCGCGGCACGCCGGTGGCCACCTGGGCCGCGTACGCCCGACGCCGGCTGGTGATGCCCTCGACCACGGCGACGAGCAGCCCACCGCCGGCGATCGCCATCGCCACCACGATCGCCAGGTCGACCAGGCCCATCGCGTTGAGGTAGAAGTCCGGGTCGGACAGCCCCGCACCGGTGCGGCGGGTCAGCTCGGCCTGGGCCAGGAAGTCGGCGCGGATCCCGGCGGCACCGGCACCGACGATCAGCGCGGCGAGCAGGGCGGCGAACGTGCGGCTGCCGGCCCACGGGTCGGCAGTGAGCCGGCGCGCCGCGAGCAGCGCGGCGGCGCCGCGCCCGTGCCGGTGCAGCACCCGCCCGGTCTGGTACGAGATCCAGCCGGTGCCGGACACCACGCCGATCATCGCGGTCAGCCCGCCGGCCATCAGCATCAGCGGAGCCACCCAGTCAGGCTCGACGACGTCGCGCTGCTCGTACCAGAGCAGGACCGGGCGGATCGCCGCGAAGATGGCCAGCGCGGCCAGGATGAGCACGCCGGGCCACGGCCAGGGGGCGCGGGTGCGGACCCGGCGCACGACGCCGAACGGGGTGGTGGTGACCCGCCGCAGCAGCAGCGCGCTCGCCAGCGCGGCGACCAGCGGCAGGCCGAGCACGACGGCGGTCGTGGCGGCCGGGGCCGGGAGCACGTCGGTGGGCAGGGGCAGCCGGCCGGTGGCGTCGGGCCGGTGCAGCAGCCGGCGCCCGACCAGGAAGACGGCGAGGCCGGTGACGGTGCCGAGCAGGCTCGCCACGCCGGTCTCGGCGACCGCGATCCGGGTGACCTGGCCGGGCGTGGCGCCGACCAGCCGGAGCGCGGCCAACCGCCGGTCCCGGCCCGGCGCGCCGAGGCGGGCGCACTGCCCGGCCAGCCCGAGGACCGGTATGCAGAGCAGCAGCAGGGCGAAGGCGACGCCGGGGCGCAGGCCCGGTTCCCGCAGCAGGGCGTTGGTGTACTGCTCGGACTGCGTCCAGGCGTTACCGGGCGGCTTGGCCACGGCCAGCACGGTGAGCGCGGCCAGCCCGGCGAGCGTCGCCAGCGCGGCGCTCACCGCGGTCAACGCCACCCGCGCGCCATCGGTGCGGGTGCCGGCGAGCGCGAGTCGCAGCAGCGTCGCCGGCCTCACCGCGTGCCGCCCGGCACCGCCGGGTCGAGGCCCAGCCCGGTGTGGTCGACCATCCCGTCGCGCAGGCTCACCTCCCGGTCCGCGTACGCGGCGATCCGCGGCTCGTGGGTGACCAGCACGACCGTGGTGCGTTGGTCGCGGGCCAGCCGGACCAGTTGGGTGAGCACCTGCTCGCCGGCGAGCGTGTCGAGCGCGCCGGTGGGCTCGTCGGCGAAGAGGACCCGCGGCTCGGTGACCAGCGCCCGGGACAGCGCGCAGCGCTGCTGCTGGCCGCCGGACATCTCGCCCGGTCGGGCGTCGGCGACCTCGGCCACGCCGAGCCGTTCCAGCCAGGTGAGCGCCGCCGTCCGTGCCGCTCGCCGCCCCGTGCCGGCGAGAAGCAACGGAAGGGCGACGTTCTCCGCCGCGGTCAGCTCGGCGACGAGCTGGCCGAACTGGAACAGCACCCCGAAGTCGGTGCGGCGCAGCCGGGACCGGGCCGCCTCCGACCACTGGTCGATCCGTTCGCCGCGCCAGGTGACCTGACCGGCGTCGGGGCGCAGGATGCCGGCGAGGCAGTGCAGCAGTGTCGACTTGCCGCAGCCGCTCGGGCCGGTGACGGCCACGATCTCGCCCTCGGCCACGTCGAGCGTCACGCCGCGCAGTGCGGGTGTCGGGCCGTAAGCCCGGACCACGCCGCGCGCTTCCAGGAACGTCACGAGTGCACCTCCCGGTGCCAGTCGGCGACCCGGTCCAGGGTGGTGTGCAGCCACCGCAGATCGGCGTCGAGATGGGCGATGGCGAAGTCGGCGGCGACCACCTCGTCGAGGCGGGCACCGGGGGCGCTCTTGACCGCGGTCAGCTCGCGCAGCCGCTCGGTGTGGGCGCGGCGCTGGGCGACCAGCCAGGCGCGCGCCTGGTCGGCGTCGGCCACCAGGAGCGCGACCACCACCTTGGCGAAGAGCGTGCTGGCCACGTAGGGCATCGGCGGTTCGACGGTGGCCAGCCACTGGTCGAGCGCGGCCCGGCCCGCGCCGGTGAGCGCGTAGGCGGTGCGGTCCGGGCCGCCCTCGCGGGCCTGACCGGCGGGGGCGACCAGGCCGTCCCGGTGCAGCCGGGCCAGCGTCGCGTAGACCTGCCCGAAGGCGAGCGGCCGGGCCCGGGGCAGCCGCTCGTCGTGGGCGCGTTTCAGCTCGTAGCCGTGGCGTGGGCCGGCGGCGAGCAGCCCGAGCAGGACGTGCTGGGTGGACACGCCCCTACTATTCACTCAGTGAATAGAACCGTCAAGCAGGAGGCGCCCAGGCCGGGTCGCGCCCGGTGCGGGCGAGCAGCGCCGCCAGCGTGGTCGGGGCCGCGTCGGTGGGCACCGGAGCGCCGAACGCGCCCATCCGCTGCCCCATGTCGCCCATCCGGTCCATGAAGTCGTGCCCCGCCGCCACCACGGACGGGTCCACCACCAGCTCCTGCCCGGTGGCCCGGGCCAGGTCCCAGCCGTGCACGGTGAGGTCGATCAGGGCCATCAGCCCGACCGTCTCCTGCGGCAGGCCCAGGCCGGGCGAGACACCCTCCAACGCCGCCGGGTCCGACCACGCCTTGACCAGCCGCGCCGCCTCGGTGGCGAACCGGTCCCGCCAGCCCTCGGTCAGGTGGTCGGTCTTGCCCGACCAGTCGACCTCCTCCCGCCGGGCCATCGCCTGGAAGTTGACCACCACGTCGGTCACGTGGTTCAGCAGGTCGCGCACGCTGTAGTCGGGGCAGGGGGTGGGCAGGTCGAGCTGGTCGTCGGCGACGCCACGCACCACCGCCGTCGTGCCCGGCGACGCGACGGACAGCAGCTCACTAGTCTTCGTGCTCATAGGGCCAGCGTATGAGGACGGTCTTGAAGAAATGCGACACGAACCGCGGCGGGACAGCCGGGGGATCCTCGATCCCGACCGGCTGCTGCGGCAGGTCCGGTTCCGGCGCCGGCTGCCCGCGCCGGCGCTGCGCCCCTGGGTGGAGCACTACTGGCTGATCGACTGGGACCTGGCCGAGCCGTTCGACCAGCGGGTGGTGCCGCACCCGGCGGTCAACCTGGTGTTCCAGGCGCAGGAGGGCGGGATCGAGCACGCCGTGGTGGCCGGTGTGGACACCGGCCTGTTCACCGTCACGCTGCACGGCGCCGGGCGGGTCACCGGCGTCCAGTTCCGTCCCGGCGGCTTCCGCCCGTTCTGGGGGCGTCCGGTGGCCGAGCTGACCGGCCGCCGCGTCCCGCTCGCCGCGACGCACCTGCCCGGGCCGGACCGGCCGGTCTGCCCGGGCACCGACGACGAGCGGTGCCGCCGGCTGGACGACCTGCTGGCCGCCGCGTCACCGGTCCCGGATTCGCTCACCGCCGAGGTCACCGCGCTGGTCGAGGAGATCCGCGCCGACCGGGGCGTGCTGCGGGTGGCCGACTTCGCGCGGCGGCACGCCGTCTCCACCCGCCGGCTCCAGCGGCTGTTCCTGGACCAGGTCGGCGTCGGTCCGAAGTGGGTGATCCGCCGCTACCGGCTCCAGGAGGCGATCGAACAGGCCGCCGCCGGGCCGCTGGACTGGTCGCGGGTCGCCGCCGACCTGGGGTACGCCGACCAGGCGCACCTGGTCCGCGAGTTCACCGCCGTCGCCGGTGTCTCCCCCGCGGCGTACGCCCGCTCGCTGGCCACCATGCGGCGGTGACGCCCGGCGGACGACCGCCTCAGCGGCGGCGGACCGCGACGACCGCGACGTCGTCGTGGATCTCCGGCGGGGCCAGCTCGACCAGCAGCCGCTGGCAGAAGTCGTCGAGGTTGTCGTCGACCCGGGTGGCCACCACGCCGAGCGCCGCCATGCCGTCGTCGATGGTCGCGTCCCGCCGCTCGATCAGCCCGTCCGTGTAGAGCACCAGCGTGGCCCCGGGCGGCAGCACGAACTCCAGGTCGGGCGGGCGGGGCGCGCGGACGCCGAGCAGCGGCGCGGACTGGGTCACGAACTCCACCCGCCCGTCCCGGCTCAGCAACGCCGGCAGGTGACCGGCGCTGGCCAGCCGGACCAGCCCGGTGGGCGGATGGAGCAGCAGCACGCAGATCGTCGCCAGCTCGGTCGGCAGCAGGGCGCGCATCAGCTCGTTGACCCGGTCCAGGATCATGCCGGGCTGGTGCCCCTCCACCGCGTACGCGCGCACCGCGTGCCGCAGCTCGGCCATCACGGTGGCGGCGTGCAACGAGTGACCGGCCACGTCGCCGATCGCCACCAGCAGGTGCCCGTCGAGCATCACCAGCTCGTAGAAGTCGCCGCCCACCTCGGTCTGCGCGCTCGCCGGCTCGTAGCGGACGGCCAGGTCCAGGCCGGCGACCTCGGGCAGCCGCCGGGGCAGCAGGCTGCGTTGGAGCGTCACCGCGATCCGGTGCTCCTCGTCGAAGGAGCGCTGCGCCTCCACCGCCGAGGCGACCGCCTGGGCGAGCTGCACCAGCACCGGCGTACGGACGGTCTGGGTGGCGGTCGGCACCACCACGTAGAGCGGGGCCCGGTCCTCGCGCAGCCGGGAGGCGGCCACGGTCACCGTGTCGCCGTCCGGCCAGTCGGCGAGCGACCAGGCGCCCGGCTCGTCGACCCGCACGCGGGTGCCGATCGGCACGCCGGTGTCGTCCACCACCCACGGCACGATCCGGGCCGGCGTGTGCGGGTCGGCGGCCACGCCCGCCAGGCAGTCCCCGTCGAACGTCTCGGCGACCACCGCCGCCGGCGCCCGGAAGATCCGGGCGGCGCCACTGGCGGCGGCCTCCAGCAGCCGGACGAAGTTCGGCGCGGCGTGCATCTCCACGGTGGCGTCGGCCAGCGCGGCGAGCCGCTCGGCGAGCTGCTCGGCCCGCCGCCGGGCCTGGTAGTAGCGCAGCACCGCGTGCGCGGTGGCGACCAGTTCCTCCGGCTCGATCGGCTCGGCCAGGTAGGCGTCCGCGCCCCGGGTCAGCCCCTGCGCCCGGTCGACCACGTCCACCGCGTGCGCCGAGACGTGGATGACCGGGGTGGAGGGGTGCGCCTCCTTGATCCGCTCGCACACCTCGAAACCGCTCATGTCCGGCAGCCGGACGTCGAGCACCACCAGGTCGACCGACTTCCGGGCCACCAGGTCCAGCGCCGAGGTGCCGTTCTCGGCCTCGACGGTGACGAAACCGGCCCGGTTCAGCCAGTTCACCAGCAGGTACCGCTTGGGGCCGCTGTCGTCGACCACCAGCACCGTCGCCGGCCCGCCGTCCACCGTCACGCTCCGCCCACGGGCAGGACGACGGTGAACGTGCTGCCCCGGCCCGGTTCGCTGGTCAGCTCCAGCGTCCCGCCGAGCAGGGCGACCAACCGCCGGGCGTACGGCAGGCCGAGGCCGGTGCCGCCGACCCGCGTCGTGCCGGGGACCTGGTAGAACTCCTCGAAGATCCGTTCGTGCAGCTCCGCCGGGATGCCCACGCCGGTGTCGGTGACCGACAGCGTCCACATGCCGTCGCGGCGCTCGGCGCGCAGTCGCACCTCGCCGCGCTCGGTGAACTTCAGGCCGTTGTGCAGCAGGTTGCGCAGCACCTGGGCGAGGAGCACCTCGTCCGAGCGGACCGTCGCCGGCGCCGGCGGCTCCTCGACCACCAGCTCCACCTCCGGCCGGGTGGCCAGCGCCCGCAACGTGCCGCGCAACTGCCCGAACACCGCGCGCAGGTCGACGTCGGACCAGTCCGGCTCGATCCGGCCCGACTCGGCCTTGGCCAGGTCGAGCAGCTCGTTCACCAGGGCCAGCAGGTCGCCCGCGGAGGACCGGATGAGGCCCACCTGGCGGGCCTGCTCACCGGTGAGCGGGTCGGAGGCGGAGTCGGCCAGCAGCCGCCCCAGGCCGATGATCGCGGTCACCGGGGCGCGCAGCTCATGACTGACGTTGGCCAGGAACCGGCTCTTCGACTCGCTGGCGGCCCGCAGCTGGGCGGACTTCTCGTCCAGCTCGGCGTAGAGCGCCACCACGCCGCGGTTGGTCTCCTCCAGCTCCTCGGTGAGCTGGTTGTAGAGCGCCATCACGCCCCGGTTGGTCTCCTGGAGCTCGGAGTTGAGCACCGCCAGCTCGTCCCGCTGGCTGCGCACCTCGTCCAGCGCGGCGATGAGCTGGGCGTTCTGCGCGGCCAACTCGTCCAACGCGGAGCCCGGAGCGCGCTCGGCCAGCTCGGCGCGGAGCTGGGCGACGCGGTCCGGCGTCAGCTCCTCGGCGTGGTCCGGTACTCGTCTGGACATCCTCACGACGGTATCGCTCTCGACGGTCACCACCTGCAACGTGTCCACCAGACGCGCCACCGCGCCGGACTGCGGCTCGTACCGGCCTTCGGGCAGCGGGCGTACCGGGGCCAGGTCCACCCGGAGCACCCGCCGGCCGGTGGCGACGTCCCGGTCGACCGCGAACGTGACGTCCGCGCCGTCGACCCCGCGCAGCAGCTCCCGGGCGACCTCGCTGAGCGCGGTGGCGAGCCGTACCTGGTCCTGGTGTTCCAGGCCGACGGCCGCGGCGACCTCCCGGCCGCGCTGCCGGATCAGGAAGATGTCCTGCTCGACCCGGAGCGCCAGATGCAGAAGGGGTTCGCTCATGCCGAGCCGACCGGGCATGCGCTCACGGCCCTCGCTCCGCTCGGTGCGTTCGCT
Organism: Micromonospora sp. WMMA1996; assembly: GCF_002573675.1. Lineage (NCBI taxonomy): Bacteria > Bacillati > Actinomycetota > Actinomycetes > Micromonosporales > Micromonosporaceae > Micromonospora > Micromonospora sp. WMMA1996. The sequence continues at coordinate 1,148,709 of NZ_PDHU01000001.1, forward strand.
CATGCCGAGCCGACCGGGCATGCGCTCACGGCCCTCGCTCCGCTCGGTGCGTTCGCTCATGCCGTGCCCCGGGCGACCAGGACGCAGGCGTCGTCACGGCGGACCCCGGCGTCCCGGAGCAGGGTGGCGGCGGCCAGCAGCGGCGCCCGCCCGGCCAACCCGGGGTAGTCGTCCAGGTCCCAGCGGTCCACCACGCCGTCACTGTGCATGACCAGGGTCGACCCGGGCGCGAACGGGTACTCGTACCCGCGTACCGCCGGACGCTGGTGGCCGGCGATGCCCGGCAGGGAGACCAGGCCCCGCCGCCGCTCGCCCGGCGCGACGATCATGGCGGCGATGTTGCCCAGGCCGGCGTAGCGGAGCAGCCCGGCCGCCGGGTCCGGTTCGGCCACCGCGAGCGCCGCGCCCCGGGTGTGCGACATGCCCGCGTGCAGGTGCCGCACCACGGCGTCCGGCGGCCCGGCCGGCGCCGAGCGGAACGCGGCGACCGCGGCGCCGGTGGCGGCGGCGGCCAGCGGCCCGTGCCCCAGCCCGTCGCAGACCAGCACCTGCCGGCGGCCGTCGACCTCGCGCACCGCGTACCCGTCGCCGCTGTCCTGCTCGCCGGTGATCGGCCGGGCCAGCCCGCCGGCCCAGTCCGGCTCCGGCGGCGGCCCGTCCCACACCTGGACGGTCAGGACGGTGCCCCGGCCGCTGAGCGAGTAGCCGTCGAACCGGCTCGCCTGCCGGACGATGGCGCCGAGGCCGATGCCGAGCGTGCCGGCCGTCGAGTGACCGTCGGTCGAGGAGAGCGTGAGGTCGGCCATGCCGGGGCCGGCGTCGATGGCCACCAGCTCCACCCCGGCCCGCCCGTTGCGGCGCGCCGGGCGCAGCAGCAGCGTGCCCTCGCGGGCGTGCTTGACCAGGTTGCTGGTGATCTCGGCGGTGACGATGGCCAGGTCCGCGACGCGGTCCGCGCTCAGTTCGAGCTGCCGACCGAGGCGCTCGGCCGCCCGGCGTACGCCACCGGCGGTCGCGCCGTTGTCGACCCGGAACCAGACGCCGTGGTCGGGGACCACGTCGGCGGTCATCGCGACCACTTGGTGACGGTGATGGTCGTGCCCTCGCCGACGGCGGTCCGGATGTCGAAGTCGTCGACGAGCCGGCGGGCGCCGCTGAGGCCGAGACCCAGTCCGCCGCCGGTGGTGTAGCCGTCGGTGAGCGCCAGGTCGAGGTCGGGGATGCCCGGACCCTGGTCGGCGAAGACGATGCGGACGCCGCGCCGGCGGCCGTCGGAGACGGTGCTCACCTCGGCGCTGCCCCCGCCGCCGTAGATCAGCGTGTTGCGGGCCAGTTCGCTGGCGGCGGTGACCAGCTTGGTCTGGTCGACCAGGGAGAGCCGGACCGCGACGGCGGTGGTACGCACCAACTGCCGTACCCGCACCACGTCCTCGTCGCTACGGATCGCCTGCGTCGCCGGCACCCCCAGGTCGACGCCCGTGGTCATGGCGTCGCCGTCGTCTCGGCGTCCTCGTCGCCGGGCGCCTCGTCCCAGTCGTCGGCGCGGCTGGCCGCGATCAGCTCCATGCCCCGCTCGACGTTGAGCGCGGTACGGATGCCGTTGAGCGACAGGCCCAGCTCGACCAGGGTGATGGCGACGGCGGGACGCATGCCGACCACCACGGTCTCGGCGTCCAGCACCTTGGAGATGGACGCGATGGTGGAGAGCATCCGGCCGACGAACGAGTCGACGATGTCCAGCGCCGTGATGTCGATGATCACGCCGTGGCAGCCGGTGGCGACGATCCGCTCGGCCAGGTCCTCCTGGAGCTGGACCGCCGTCTGGTCGGACATGTCGACCTGGATCGAGACCAGCAGGATGTCGCCGATCTTGAGGATCGGCACCCGCTCCATCACGCCTCCCGGCGTGCGCGGCGGGCGGTGGTCTCGACCCCGGTCAGGCGCAGCACGTGCCGCAGCGCGTCGGCCAGGCTCGCCTTGGTGGCGATGTCCCCGAACTCGATGCCGAGGGCGACGATCGTCTGGGCGATCTGCGGCCGGATGCCGGAGATGATGCAGTCGGCGCCCATCAGCCGGGCGGCCACCACGGTCTTGAGGATGTGCTGCGCGACCTGGGTGTCCACCGCCGGCACGCCGGTGATGTCGATGATCGCGTACGGCGAGCCGGTGTCGACGAGCGTCTGCAGCAGCCGCTCCATCACCACCTGGGCGCGGGCCGAGTCGAGCGTGCCGACCAGCGGGACGGCGACCACGCCCTCCCAGAGCTTGACCACCGGCGTGGAGAGCTCCAGCAACTGCTCCGCCTGGTCGGCGATGAGGCTCTCCCGGGCGCGGACGAACGTCTCGAAGGTGAACAGCCCCATCTGGTCGATCAGCGCGGAGAAGGCGACGAAGTCACGCAGGGTGTTGTCGTCCCGCCCCTCCTCCATCAGCTCCAGCAGGACGTCCTTGAGCGCGAACACGCTGATCGCGGTCTCGGTGGCGCTGAACCCCTGCCGGGCCCGATTGGTGGACAGCTCGGAGAGCACGGCACGCAGCTCACCGCCGTGCTCGCCGGCGAGGTCGGTCACGCCGTGCCGGCCGGCCTCGACCAGCGCGCGGTGGAGTTCCTGCACCTGGCGGTTCAGCTCGGCCCGGCTCAGCCGGCCGCGCAGCGAGCTGGCGACGATCTCCGTCCAGCGCTCGGCCAGCCGGTCGGCGTGCTCGTTCAGCAGGTGGGCGAGCCGACCACCCTGTTCGGCGCTCAACGCCATGGTGACCTCCCTGATCTGGACGGGCGGACTCTATCACCGGGGGTCACCGCACTAGTTGTCGCGGAGCAAAGAGATGATCGACGGCACCTGTGCCGGCTCCCGTTCTGCGCGAGACGCCCGTCGTGGGATACCGTTCCTCCGAACACAGGAGGTCGACGAATGTCCCTGACGGTGCACACGGAACAGCGCGGCGACGTGGTCGTCGTGTCGGTCGCGGGCGAGCTGGACATGGCCACGGCACCGCAGCTCCAGGATCAGATCACGGATCTGCTGGACAAGGGGCGCAGCCGGCTCGTGTTCGACCTGGCCGAGGTGTCGTTCTGCGACTCGACGGGGCTGTCGGTGTTCGTCCGCGCCAAGAACAGCTGCGACGAGGCCGGCGGCGTGGTCCGGCTTGCCGCCCCGCAGCGCGGCGTGCTGCGCATCCTCGAGGTCAGCGGCCTGGTCGAGGTGCTGCACACCTACCCGACGGTGGAGCAGGCCGTCGCCGGCGACCCCACCCCGGCCTCCTCCTGACTGAAACTTTTCAGCGCTCGTCCTCGATGTAGCGGGGACGGGCGATCACCATGCCCGCGGTCGTCTGCACGGCGAGCGCCACCAGCAGGAAGCCGATGGGGGCGGTCCAGCCGCCGGTCGCCTCGTAGAGGATGCCGACCAGCAGCGGGCCGAGCGCGGCGATCACGTATCCGGTGCTCTGCGCGAAGGCGGACAGCGCGACGGTGCCCTCGGCGGTCCGGGCGCGCAGCCCGATCGTGGTCAGGATCAGCGGGAACGCGCCCTGGCCGAGCGCGAGCAGCAGCACCCACAGCGGCGCCAGGCCGCGCGGCGCGAGCGCCAACCCGAGGTACGCGGCGGTGGAGAACACGGTCAGCGACAGCACCAGCGGTCGCAGCGTGGCCAACCGGCCGGCCAGCGCCGGCATCATCAGCGCCACCGGCACGCCCAGCGCGGTGACGCCGGCGAGCAGCAGTCCGGCGGCCTCCGGCCGGTAGCCGGCGTCCCGGAACAACTGGGCCAGCCAGCCCATGATCGCGTACCCGCTGAGCGACTGCGCCCCGAAGTAGACCGCCATGGCCCAGCCGAGCCGGGTCCGCCCGGGGCGCACCCGGGTCGGGGTGGCGACCGCCGCCGCCGGGGGCGCGGCCCGTCGCGCCGCGCGGGCCCGCAGCGCCAGCGGCACCCACGGGATCACGGCCAGCGCGGCCAGCCCGGCCCAGACGCCCAGCCCGGCCCGCCAGGAGCCGAAGGCGTGGGCCACCGGCACGGCGGACGCGGCGGCCACCGTCGTGCCCACCGTCAGGGCCATCGTGTACGCCCCGGTGACCAGTCCGGTGCGGTGCGGGAAGTGCTGCTTGACCAGCATCGGCAGCAGGATGTTCGCCACCGCGATGCCGGCCAGCGCGAGCGCGCTGGTGAGCACGAAGACCGCCGCCGACCCGGTGACCGCGCGCAGCACCTGCCCGACGGTGAGCGCGATCATGGCCAGGACGAGCACCCGGGGCGCCGCCCAGCGGCGGACCAGCCACGGGGTGAGCGCGCCCAGCCCGGCGAACGCGACGGTGGGCAGTGTGGTGACCACGCCGGCCATGGCACCGGAGAGGCCGAGCCCGACGCGGATCTCGTCGAGCAGGGCGCCCAGGCTGGTCACCGCGGCCCGCAGGTTCAGCGCGACGAGCAGCATCCCGGCCAGCACGAGCAGCCCGCCGCGCGCCGGACCCACGCCGGGGGCCGGGGCGGCCGCCGGGGCCGGACCGGGCGTGACGTCGGTGGTGGGCGCGGTCGCGGTGGGCACGGGTGGCGGGGTCATGACCTCGAACCTACAATCATGGGATGAATTTCGGCAGGAGGTGTAACCGGTGACACCCGCCGTGGATTCCGTCGCCGTGCCACCGCGCGGTCACCGGGTCCGGCAGACCATCGAGCAGCTCCGGGAGCGGATCCTGGGCGGCGAGTGGCCGGTCGGTGGGCGCATCCCCACCGAGCCGCAACTGGTCGCCGCGCTCGGCGTCGGGCGCAACACGGTCCGCGAGGCGGTCCGCGCGCTGGTGCACGCCGGGGTGCTGGAGTGCCGGCAGGGCTCCGGCACCTACGTGGTGTCGACCGACGAGCTGGCCCCGGTGGTGGCCCGCCGGCTCACCGACGACCGGATGGCCGAGGTGATCGAGGTCCGGCGCGCGTTCGAGGTGGAGGCCGCCCGGCTCGCCGCGTTGCGGCGTACCCCGGCCGACCTGGCGGCGCTCGACGGTGCGCTCGCCACCCGGGAGGCCGCGTGGCGCTCCGGCCGGGTGGACGAGTTCGTCGAGGCCGACGCCGCGCTGCACACCGTGGTGGTGGCCGCCGCGCACAACGCCATGCTCGCCGAGCTCTACGCCTCGGTCGGCGCCGCGCTGCGCAGCACCGTCGCCCAGGCCATGGGCACCGCGCTGACCCCCGAGCGGTACGTCGACCACGGTCGACTGGTGGAGGCGATCCGGGCCGGCGATCCGCAGCGGGCGGCGATCGAGGCCGGTGCTTTTCTCGAAGGACCCTCCCGGGCATAGGTTGTCCCCGACGGAGATTCGGACAGCACGGGAGAGCTGATGCTCAAGGGCTTCAAAGACTTCATCATGCGCGGCAACGTCGTCGACCTGGCGGTCGGCGTCGTCATCGGCGCCGCGTTCACCGGCGTGGTCACCCAGCTGACCAAGTCGTTCCTGGAACCGCTGGTGCGGGTGTTCATCGCACTGATCACCGGCAGCAAGGACGGCCTCAGCGGCTCGACGCCCAAGTTCCGGGGCATCCCGTTCGACTGGGTGGCGTTCGTCAACGCGGCGATCACGTTCGTGCTCACCGCGGCGGCCCTCTACTTCCTGGTCGTGTACCCGATGAACCGGCTCGCCGAGCGGCGCAAGCGCGGCGAGGAGCCCCCGCCCTCCGCGCCCAGCGAAGAGGTGAAGCTGCTGACCGAGATCCGGGACGCGCTGCTCGCCGGCGGCCACGGCACGCCCGCGCAGCGCGGCGCGCTGGACGACGTGCTCGGCCGCCGGCAGGAGCCGCCGACCCCGCGCTGACGCCATAGCCGATCGGCCCCCGTGGGAATCCCGCGGGGGCCGACGTGTATCGAACACATGTTCGATAGAGTCCCGGCATGGAGCAGCGCAGGCACTGGTGGAACGGGAAGTGGGGACGGCTCGCCCGGCGGGACGTCTTCCTCCGGGTGGACGGCGACCGCTGGCACGTGGAGCAGCGCGCCGGCGGCGCCGAGGGGGTCTCCCGGTTCTACGAGCACGCCAGCGTGGAGGAGGCCGAGGAGACAGTCCGGGCGCTGCTGGAGGGGCCGGACACCTGGCGCGAGCTGTCCCCCCGCCCGCCGGGCGGCTGGGCCCCCTCCGTTTAGCGCCCGCGCGCCCCGGGAACCGCTCCTGCATGAGCCAGCAGCAGGACACCGTCTCCCGCGTCACCACCGGCATGCGGGTGGTCGACTCCACCGGCGTCGAGGTGGGCACCGTGGATCTCGTCCAACGCGGCGACCCGGCGGCGGTGACCGTGCAGGCGCCCACCCCGGTCGACCCGGGCGGCAGCCTCGACGAGCTGATCGAGTCGGCCGCCGTCGACGAGCCGGAGGTGCCGGCCGACCTGGCCGCCCGACTGCTGCGCGAGGGCTACCTCAAGGTCTCCACCGAGCTGACCCCGACCGGCGCGGTCTACGTGCTGGCCGACCGGATCGCCGGGGTGAGCGACGGCGCGGTACGCCTCACCGTCCCGGCCGCGGAGCTACCCGCCGAGGAGTGACCGCCAGGGCCGAATGCGCCGTTTCGGCGGTCCTGCGCGTCGAGGCCGGCCACGCTCGGAAACCGGCCTACGCTCGTCGGGTGCTGCTGACCTATGTGGACGAGTCGTACACCGATCGCTGGTACTGGGTCGGCGCGCTTCTGGTCCCGGAGGCTGTGGCCATCCCGCTCAGCACCGCGCTCGACGAGGTGATGACGGATGCGGCCAAGGCGTACGGCATCGGTCGAGCCGCCGAACTCCACGGGTACGACCTGTTCCAGGGGCGGATGTCCTGGGCGAGCGTGCCGCCACGCGCCCGGATCGCCGTCTACAACGCGGCACTCAAGGCGATCGGCACTTACGACGTCACTGTCATCCTGCGCGGTGTCGACCGGCACGGCCTCGCCCGGCGTTACGGGCTCACCCGCCCCGCCCACGAGGTGGTGCTGTCACACCTTCTGGAACGGGTGGACGGATACGCGGCGATGCGGGACGAATTGGCCCTGGTGATCGCGGACGAGGTCGACAACCCTGCCACTCACCGCTCGGACCTGACCCGCTACCGGGTCGACGGAACCGGGGGCTACCGTTCGCGGCGGCTCAGCCGGATCGTGGACACCCTGCACTTCGCCCCGTCGCACGCCTCCCGGTTGGTACAGGCCGTCGACCTGGTCACTTTCCTGTTCCGAAGGATGGCGAGCGGGGCGGGTGCGAATCCTCGGGAGGCGACGACCAACACGCGGTTGTGGTCCTGGGTCGAGCCGCGCCGGTACCACTCCTGGTGCTGGCATCCGACCGGACGGCCGACGCACGAAGGGCCCGCGTGAAAGCGGGCCCTAAGGCGGTTGCGGGAACCCTCGCAGGCCTCCTGCGCACTCCAGGTTAACAGTTCGTCACCCGGTCCGGCTGGGAAGCGACGGAGCGGATTCGGTCCGGGGCGGCTCGACCGGCGCGGATACGACGGCCCGGCGGCGGAAGAGCAGCAGCATCAGGCAGCCCGCGACCAGTCCCCAGAACGCGCCACCGACCCCGAGCAGGCTCACCCCGGAGGCGGTGACCACGAATGTCACCACCGCCGCCTCCCGCGCGTCCGGCTGGGCGACCGCCGCCGTGACGGCTCCGGCCAGCGCACCGAGCAGCGCGAGCCCGGCCACCGCCTCGACCAGCACCGGCGGGGAGAGCAGCACCAGCGCGGTCGCCACGCCGGCGCCCAGGCCGAGCAGCGCCAGGCCGATCCCGGCGGTGACCGAGGCGATCCAGCGCCGGTCCGGGTCGGGGTGGGCGTCCGGGCCGGCGGCGAGCGCGGCGGTGATCGCGGCCAGGTTCACCGCGTGGCCGCCGGCGGGTGCGCCGAGTGCGGTGGCGAGCCCGGTCACCCGCAGCGCGGAGCCCAGCGGGGCCCGGTAGCCGTAGCCGGCGAGCACGGCGACGCCGGGGACGTTCTGCGCGGCCATGGTGACCAGGAACAGCGGGAGCGCGAGGCCGACGACCGCGGGCAGCGTCCAGGCCGGCGCGGTCAGCGCGACCACGGGGGCCGCGTCCAGCCGGGCCGGCCCGGAGGTGGTCAGCGCGATCGCCAGCACGGCCACGGCGAGCGCGCCGGGGACCGCCCAGCGGCGGGCGAACCGGTGCAGCAGCAGCCAGACGAGCACCACCGGCCCGGCCAGGCGGGGCACCTCCACCAGCGCGCGTACCGGCGCGGTGCAGAGCGGCAGCAGCACCCCGGCGAGCATGGCGGAGGCGATGGGCCCGGGGATGGCGGCGACCGCGCGGCCGAGCGCGGGGATCAGGCCGGCCGCGACGATCAGCAGGCCGGCGAGGAGGAAGGCGCCGACCGCGGCGGGCCAGCCACCGGGGACCGGCCCGGTGGCCACCAGCAGCGCCGCGCCCGGCGTGGACCAGGCGATGGCGAGCGGCAGCCGGTGGCGCAGGCCGAGCCAGACCGCGCAGGCGCCGCTGGCCACGCAGAGCGCGAGCAGGCCGGAGGCGGCCTGGCGCGGGTCGGCGCCGACCGCGCGCAGCCCGGCCAGGACGACGGTGAACGAGCTGGCGAAGCCGACCAGGGCGGTCACCACGCCGGCCAGGACGGGTTGGAGTCGACCGGCCATGCATCCCCCTCCGGGTGTTCCGTTTACGGAACGACGCGATGTAGCACGATAACCCGATGGACGTCGGCCGGCGCATCCGCGCCCTCCGGATGGAACGCGGGATCTCCCTGTCCGAGCTGGCCCGGCTGGCCGGCGTCGGCAAGGCCACGCTGTCCGGCCTGGAGAACGGCGTCCGCAACCCCACGCTGGAGACCCTGTACGCGATCACCGCGCAGCTCGGCGTGCCGCTGACCGCCGTGCTGTCCGCGCCCGAGCAGACGCCGACCGTACGCGGAGCCGCGGTCGGCGCCACGCTGCTGGAGGTCTTCCACGACCGTGACGCCACCTACGAGCTGTACCGGATGCGGGTCAGCCCGGGGCCGGCCCAGCTCTCCCCCGCGCACCAGGCCGGGGTCACCGAACACGTGACGGTCTTCTCCGGCGTGCTCCGCGCCGGGCCGGTGGACGCCCCGTCCACCGCCGGGCCGGGCGAATACCTGCGCTGGACCTCCGACATGCCGCACAGCTACGCGGCGGTGGGCGACGACGAGGTCCGGGCGAGCCTCCTGCTCCGCTATCCGCGTCCGTCCACACCGGACAGTTGACGCATACCCAGGATGCAAGCGGATGACATTTCTTTCAGCCGACCAGCCAGCGCGTGCAGACGCGGGGCCGGTCTTCTTGGCAAGCTTGACCCATGACGCTCATCCTCCGCTCGGCCATCCTCAACGACGTCGGCCTCGTCCGGACCAACAACGAGGACTCCGCCCTCGCCGGTGACCGCCTGGTGGCGGTGGCCGACGGCATGGGCGGTCTGCCCGCCGGCGAGGTGGCCAGCGAGATCGTCATCCGCATCCTGGACGAGCTGACCCCGCCCACCGGCGCCGACGAGGCAGCCGACGCGCTGCGCGCCGTGGTCAGCACCGCCAACCAGCGCATCCGCGCCGCCATCACGGTCGACCCGGCCCGCGACGGCATGGGCACGACGCTGACCGCCGCCCTGCTCGCCGGGGACACGCTGGTCCTCGCCCAGGTCGGCGACTCCCGGTGCTACCTGCTGCGCGACCACGAGCTGACCCAGCTCACCCGCGACGACACGTTCGTGCAGGCGCTGGTCGACCAGGGCGCGCTCTCCCGCGACCAGGCCCGGCACCACCCGCAGCGCTCGCTGGTCACCCGGGCCGTGCAGGGCTCGGACGCGCCCCCGGCGGTCGGGGCGCTCACCGTGTTCGCCGGCGACCGGCTGCTGCTGTGCAGCGACGGCCTCTCCGACTACGTGGAGGACGCCGCCATCGCCGCGGCGCTCGCCACCTACGGTGACCGGCAGCAGTGCGGCGAGCAGTTGGTGAAGCTGGCCCACCAGGCCGGCGCGCCGGACAACGTCACCGTGGTCATCTCCGACGTCGCCGAGGCCTGATCCGCGCCGATTCGGGTTGCGACGCCCGCCGCCCCGGGTTGGGATGAACGGATGCGCATCCGCCGGTTGGCCGCCGAGGAACGACTGACCACCAGCTTCCCGCTCCAGGCGTACGCCTTCGAGGCGTCCCCCATGGCGGCGGCCCGGACCGACGAGTTCCGCGCCTACCTGCCCTACAACGCGGGGAACACCACGCTGGTGGTGGAGGAGGACGACGTCACCACGGCGGCGGTCTCGGCGATCCCGATGCGGCAGAACCTGCGCGGCGCGGTGCTGCCGATGGCCGGTGTCGCGGGCGTGGCCACCCACCCGCTGGCCCGCCGGCGCGGGCACGTCCGGACGCTGATGCACCAGCTCCTCGACGGGATGCGGGACGAGGGGCACCAGCTCACCGCGCTGCACCCGTTCCGCGCCTCGTTCTACGAGCGCTTCGGCTACGTCGGGCTGCCCCGGCGGCGTACCGCGGTGTTCGCCCCGGCGGACCTGGCGCCGCTGTTGCGGGCCGAGCTGCCCGACGAGCTGGTCTGGGAGCGGATCGGCGTGGGCTACCCGCGGTGGCGCGCCTACACCGACCGGTGCCTGCGGGAGCGGCACGGGTTCGCGGTCTTCCCGGACTTCCGTGCGGTCGGGCTGCGCGACCGGGACGACCGCTGGCTGGCCAGCGTGGTGCGCGACGGTGAGACGGTCGGCGCGGTCACCTACCGGATCGACGACCACGCCGGCACGCTGATCGCCGACGACCTGCTCTTCGACGACCCGTACGCCCGGGCGTCGCTGCTCCAGTTCTTCGCCCGGCACGTCGACCAGGTGGCCCGGGTCAGCGTCCAGCTGCCGCCCGACGAACTGCCCGAGCTGTGGCTCACCGACCTCGACGTGCACGTCGAGGCGCGGGTGTCGCGGCCCGACCCGACCGCGCCGATGGCCCGCCTGCTCAGTCTGGACGCGCTCGCCGACCAGCCGGTCGGCGTCGGCCGGGCGCTCGTCGAGCTGGTCGGTGACCGCTGGCTCGCCGGCCGGCACCTGCTCGACGGCGCCACCGGCAAGCTGGCGGTGCTGCCGGCGGAGACCGCCGCCGAGGGCAGCGTGCCGGCCGCCCGGCTGACCGCCGCCGGGCTGTCCGCCCTGGCGTACGGGGTGCTCGACCCGGCCGAGGTGGCCGTGCGCGGCCTCGGCGAGGTGCCGGTGGACGCCGCGGTGGAGCTGCGCCGGCTCTTCCCCCGTGAGCTGCCCTACCTGTTCGCCGACTTCTGACCCGGTTGGGGGCGCCCGGCCGGGGGTAGGGTCCTGCGCGTGCCGGAGTGGTTGCAAGCGGGATTCTGGGGCCTGCTCGCCGGGTCCGCCCTGTTGATCGGGGCGGCCGTCGGGTTCTTCGCGCGGGTGCCGCGCCGGATGACCGCGTCGGTGATGGCGTTCGGCGCGGGCGTGCTGCTCTCCGCCGTCTCGTTCGAGCTGATCGCCGAGGCGCACGAGCAGGGCGGCCTGCTGCCGGTGGCGATCGGTGCGGCGGCCGGCGCGCTCGCCTACACCGGGGCGAACGTCCTCCTGGCCCGGCGGGGCGCGCGGCACCGCAAGCGCTCCGGCGACGAGCAGCCGTCCGAGCAGGAGCAGCCCGGCTCGGGGTCGGCCATCGCGGTCGGCGCGCTGCTCGACGGCGTACCGGAATCGGTGGTGATCGGCGCGAGCCTGCTGGCCGGTGGCCCGGTCAGCCTGGTCACGGTGATCGCGGTGTTCCTCAGCAACGTGCCGGAGGGGCTGTCCAGCGCGGCCGGCATGCGCCAGGCCGGGCGGACCCGGCGCTACGTCTTCGGGCTGTGGACCGCCATCGCGCTGCTCTCCGGCGCCGCGTCGCTGGCCGGGTACACGCTGCTCGGCGGCGCCCCGCCCGAGGTGCTGGCCACCATCACCGCGCTCGCGGCCGGCGCGATCCTCGCCATGATCACCGACACCATGGTGCCGGAGGCGTTCGAGGACGCCCACCTGCTGGTCGGCCTGATCACCGTGCTCGGCTTCCTGGTGGCGTTCGCCCTCTCGCACACCTGACGGCTTAGCGGCGGGTTAAGGATCGCCGGCGGAGTCGTGCCGGGACGGCCGGGCCTCCTAGCATCGGGCGGTGCGCGTGAAGTCCGCTGTCTCCCTGCTCGCCCTCGCCCTGGCCACCGCGACGCTGCCCGCGTGCGGCGGCGACGACCCGGGCGGCACGCCCGCGCCGGCCGCCGCCACCGGCTCCGGCGCACCGACCGGTCCGGCCGCTGCCCCGGCCGCCTCGCCGAGCGCCCGGGCCGGCCTCGGCAGCGCCACACCGAGCCCCAGCACGGCCCCTGTCGCGTTCCGCGCCGGCAACCCGGACGGGCGCGCCGCCGTACCGGCCGAGGCGCGGGCGGTGGACACCTCGCGCCCGACCCGCACGGTCGGCAGCGGTACGCCGGCGAGCTGCACCTCCGCGGCGGTGGTGAAGGCGGTCGCGGCCGGCGGTGTGATCACCTTCGACTGCGGTCCGGCGCCGGTGACCATCACGATGAAGGCCACCGCCAAGGTGGTGAACTCGCACGGCCCCCGCGTCGTGCTGGACGGCGGCGGCAAGGTCACGCTGAGCGGCGGCGGCAGCCGGCGGATCCTCTACATGAACACCTGCGACCAGGCCCAGGGCTGGACCACCTCGCACTGCCAGAACCAGGACCACCCGCAGCTCACCGTGCAGAACCTGACGTTCGCCGACGGCAACTCCACCGGCGACACCGCCGAGGGCGGCGGGGGCGGCGCGATCTTCGTCCGGGGCGGTCGGCTCAAGGTGGTCAACTCCCGGTTCGTCGACAACCGCTGCGACCGCACCGGCCCCGACCTCGGCGGCGCCGCGGTGCGGGTGCTGAGCCAGTTCGAGAACAAGCCGGTGTACGTGGTGAGCAGCACCTTCACCGGCGGGGTGTGCGCCAACGGCGCGGCGCTGAGCAGCATCGGCGTCTCCTGGACGGTGCTGAACAGCGTCTTCCGCGACAACCGGGCGGTGGGCACCGGCGCGAACCCGGCCCGGGGCGGCACCCCGGGCGGCGGCAGCGGCGGCGCGATCTACTGCGACGGCAACGAGTTCACGGTCCGGCTCGCCGGCACGGTCGTCGAGAACAACAGCGCCAACGAGGGCGGCGGCGCGGTCTTCTTCGTCAGCAACAACCGCACCGGCACGATGACCATCGAGGGCAGCACCCTGCGGAAGAACCCCAGCCGGGGCTTCGAGACGAAGGGCTTCCCCGGCATCTTCTTCCTCGGCGCCCGCCCCCCGACCGTCACCTCCTCCCGCCTGTCCTAACCCCGGGCCTCCCGCGCGCGTTGATCAAGGAGTTTGCGTCCCTGTCGATCTCCACCGGGACGCGAACTCCTTGATCAACAAGGAGCGGTGGGCCGGTCAGTAGGGGTTGGGGTGGCCGGGGAGGCGGCCCTTGGCGAGGGCGGCGGGGCGGCCGGCAAGGCTCGGGTCCGCCGACAGGGGCGGGGAGTCGGTGCCGGCCCTGGTGGACATGCCGGCGATCAGGTCCCGCAGGGCGGTCACGGTGTCGACCCGGGGCTTCCAGCCCAGCTCGGTCTCGGCGCGTCCGCTCGACATCAGCGGCACGTTCAGCGCCAGGTCGACCCAGCCGGTGTCGACCGGTTGCAGCCGGGCCCGCCACGTCACCGCCGCCGCCGCGCGCAGCACCGGCACCGCCACCGGCACGGTCCAGCCGTGGAAGTGCCGGGCCACCAGCTCCGGCGTCAGCACCGGGTCGGCCGCCACGTTGAACGCGCCCCGCGCGTCCCCCACGACCGCCCGGGCGTACGCGTCCGCGACGTCGTCGGCGTGCACCGCCTGCATCCGCAGTCGCCGGTTCGCCGGGACCAGCGGGATCCGGCCGTAGCGGAGCAGCCGCACCGGCACCAGCGGGCCGAGGAAGTAGCGGCTGATCTCCGTGCCGGCCTCGCGCTGGAAGATCAGCCCCGGCCGCAGCCGGACCACGCGCAGCCCCGGGTGCTCCCGCTCCACGCCGTCCAGCAGCGCCTCCACCTCGGCCTTGTCCCGGCTGTACGACGAGGTCTCCACCCCGGTCGCCGGCCAGTTCTCGCTGACCGGGTGGTCCTTCGGGCCGGGCGCGTAGGTGCCGACCGACGAGGCGTACACCACTGCGGGAACGCCGGCCCGGACGGCGGCCTCGATCACCGCGCGGCTGCCGCCGACGTTGGTCCGGTAGAGCGTGCGCCGGTCGTGGCTGGGCTGGATCTGCCAGGCCAGGTGCACCACCGCCCGCGCCCCGGCGAAGATCCGCACGAGTTCGTCGGCCGCGCCGGGCGCGCCGATGTCGCACGAGTGCCACTCCACGTCGTCGTACGGCTCACCGGCGTCCGGACCGGGCAGCCGGCGGGCCACCCCGACCAGTTCCGCACCCGCCTCCCGCCGCAGCCGACGCAGCACGGCGGTGCCCACGTTGCCGGTGGCCCCCACGATCACGATGCGCATACTCGGTGCGGTACCCGCTGAAGCGGACAGCAACCGCTCACGGACGGGGGTTCGTCCGACCACAACCACCGGGGTACGGACGACCGGGCGCGTACGCCCAGGGTGGTAACCCGATCGGCAACTCCGGCAGGACGACCCGGGGCCGGTCCCCTCCATACGCTGCCGCCTGTACCTGCCGCCCCCGATCCGAGGGAGTTCCGATGCCCGTCCGTCATCTGCTCGCCACCACCACCGCCGCCGCCCTGGCCGGCGGGCTCGGGTTCGCCGCCCCGGCCGCGGCGCACGTCTCGGTCGCCGCGGGTGGGATCGGCGGCTCCGGACGGTTCGGCGCCACCACGTTCGCCGCGGTGAGCCTGGCCGGCGCGATCATCGGTGGGCTGGCGGTGGCCCGCCCGACCTCGGGCGGGCGTGGCCGGGCCCTGCTGGCGCTGGCGGCTGGGCTGGTCGGCCTGGTGCTCAGCGCCGTGCACCTGGCCCTGACCTCCGACGGGTTCGGTAACGGGCAGGGACGGGCCGGGGCGATCGTCGGCGTGGTGCTGGGGGTCGTCGGCACGGGCCTGGGCGGGTGGGCGTCGGCCCGGGCCCGCCGCACCACCTGACCGCGACGCGGTCAGGAGGACGTGAGCCAGCCGGGCACGGTGAGCCCGGACTCGTACGCGAGCACCACCAGTTGCGCCCGGTCCCGGACCCGGGTCTTGGTCATGATCCGGCTGACGTGCGTCTTCGCGGTGGCCGGGCTCAGCACCAGCCGGGCCGCGATCTCGTCGTTGGACAGGCCGGCGGCGACCAGCACGAGCACCTCACGCTCCCGTTCGGTGAGCGCGTTGAGCCGTGGCCCCGGCTCCGGGTGCCGGGCGCGGGCGGCGAACTCCGCGATCAGCCGACGGGTGATCGCCGGCGCGAGGAGCGCGTCGCCCCGCGCCACCACCCGCACCCCGTGGATCAGCTCCGCCGGCTCCGTGTCCTTGACCAGGAAGCCGCTCGCCCCGGCCCGCAGCGCGTCGTAGACGTACTCGTCGAGGTCGAAGGTGGTCAGGATGATCACCCGGCCGTCACCGCGCGCGGTGACCTCCCGCGTGGCGGCCAGGCCGTCGAGATGCGGCATCCGGATGTCCATGAGGACGACGTCCGGCCGCAGCTGCCGGGCCAGCCGCACCGCGGCGGCGCCGTCGGCGGCCTCGCCGACCACCTCGATACCGTCCTCGCCGTCGAGAATGGAGCGGAAGCCCGCACGGACCAGGTTCTGGTCGTCGGCGAGCAGCACCCGGATCACGCCGCGCCCTCCGGCTCCGACCGGGCCACCGGCACCCGGACCGGCGGCGGGCCCGGCCGCAGCGGGAGGCGGGCACGCACCAGGAAACCGCCGGCCGACCCGGCACCGGTGGTCAGCGAGCCGCCCAGCGCCCGGACCCGCTCACCCATGCCGAGGATCCCGTTCCCGGGCGGGGCCGAGGTGCCGGCGCCGTCGTCCTCCACCTCCACCAGCAGGTCGTCGCGGTCCGGTCGGACCCGGACGGTCGCGGTGGTCGCGGCGGCGTGCCGGGTCACGTTCGTCAGCGCCTCCTGGACGATCCGGTACGCCGTCAGGTCCACCTCCGACGGCAGCGGCCGGGTCTCGGCCACCTCGGTCCGGATCACCAGCCCGCACCGCCCGGCCGAGGTGACCAGCTCGTAGAGGCGGTCCAGCCCGGGGGCGGGCGGCGCGGCCTCCGCACGCAGGATCCCCAGCGTCGTCCTCAACTCCCGCAGCGTCTCCTTGCTCGTCTGCTTGATAGCGGTGAGCGCCGCCTCGGCCCGCTCCGGATCCGGGCGGTGCAGCGCCGCGCTCGCCTGCACGTTGATCGACGAAAGATGGTGACCGAGCAGGTCGTGCAGCTCGCGGGCGATGCGCAGCCGCTCCTCGGTGGCCCGGCGCCGGGCCTCCTCCTCCTTGCCCTGCTCGGCGGCGCGCACCCGGGCCCGCACCTCGGCCAGGTAGGCCCGGCGGTTACGGGTCACCCCGACGATCACCGCGACCAGCCACCCGGCGTGCAGCAGCGTCGCCCCGTTCCCCCCGGCACCGGTCCGGGTCCAGCTGTCGGCGACCGCGAAGGAGACGACCGAGGCCAGGCCGAGCCCCACCGCGACAGCGAGGTGCCCCTCGTCGACGACCGTGTACAACGCGACGACGAACACCAGCATGACCGGCCCGGGCCGGTGCAGCAGCACCCCGTAGGCGCTGACCGCGACCAGTGCCGCCGCCCCCACCGCCACCGGATACCGCCGGCGGGCGTACAGCGCGCCGGCGGCGGCCAGCACGACCAGCAGCGCCACCAGTTCGGCCGGGGTGTCGAGGCCGTCCGCCTGCACCAGCAGGCCGAGGAGGGCCACCAGGGCGACTGCCGGCACCAGGGCCACCGTCGCCGCGCGGTCGCGCCACCGCCAGCTCGACATGGCCGAAGCGTAGCCGTCCGCGCACGGCCCGGAGGGCCCCCGCGCGGCTCGGATGACAGCGTCGACAAGATCGAGAGGCCCGGCGTACGATGCCCGCCCGGCTCATCCGCTTCGGGTAGCCTGTGCTCTGCGGGCCGCTAGCTCAATGGCAGAGCTGTGGACTTTTAATCCATAGGTTCAGGGTTCGAGTCCCTGGCGGCCCACTGAAACGGATACTCAAACGGAGGGGTCTTCGGGCCATAACGCGGAGTTGCTCCGGCTTGCCCTGGTCATGGCCGTGGCCAGGTCGTCGGTGGTCGCGGCGAGCAGGTCGATGGCCTCGCGGACATAACGCCAGGCCGTCGTGACGCCGATCTCGGATCCGGCGGCCAGGCGGGTCAGGGTGTCGCCGTTGCGCAGCTGGGCCAGGGCGAGCTGGGCTTGCTGGCCGGGGTCGAGGCGTCGCCATCGGGACCGTCGCTGCTGGCGGCGGGTTCGGATGAGGTCGGCGAGGTGGTTCAGGCTGCGGGTGGACAACGGAATCGCGGCAGGGTAAGACAGCACAGCGAGGCTCCCGGTTGGGGCGTCTGATCTTGGTCGATTGCTGTCTTACTGGGGGAGCCTCGTCCTACCTGGACACCGGCCTCCCGTACCGCCCGTGACCTGCACCGTCACGATGAAAAATGGCTCCATGATGGTGCTGAGGTGGTCGCTGATGCGGGCGACGGTGCCGCGGCGCTGACGTCGAGCAACGCAGGCGCGCGGCGCTGCTGCATGATCTCGCCGGGGCGGGGCTGCCGGAGTGACCGCGACCGCATCGTCCACGGCGACGCGGGACACCTCGTAGGCGGCTGAGCGGGCGGCCTCGCGATTGCCGGCGTTGTCCAGCCGCCCCAGCGGCGGTGGGCCGGCGGTCATCAGCGGGGGCCGAAGACCGTGCCCAGCTTGGACAGCCGAGCGTTGTCCAACTCCCACTGCAGCACGGTATCGAGCGTGTCGAGTGCCCGCCCCTCGACCGTGGCCTTTGTGCTCTGCAGGCCGTCAATCACCTCGGGCAGGGCCGCCACCACCGCTGCGGTGGCGGTCCGGAGGGGCTCTTCGGCGCCGTCGGCCACGGCCCGGATCAGGTTCACCACCGTGATGCGGGCGGTGCCCGCGTACCGCCCGGCGATCCGCTCCAAGCCGGCTGGCATTCCGGCCCCCGCCTCCCGCATGGCCGCGGACAGCCCGGCGAGGAGGAACTCGGCCAGTTCGCTGCGGCCCACGGCGAGACCGGGCAGCACCGCCGCGACCGCGGCCCGGGTCGCCGTCTCCGCGGGCGTCTCGGCGCCGCCGTCTTCCGGGGCGTCCGCTTGATAGGCCAGCCGCCGCCGACCCGCGGTGCTCATCTGGAACAGCACCATGAGCGTCATCGCCCGGTGGAAGTCACTCACCCCGTCGTTACCCGCCAGCGCGGCCAGCCGCGGCACCGCGCCCGGGGCGGCGGGCACCACCGAGCCCTGCGGGAACGCGTCGTTCGCGATCGCCGCGATCAGATCGCCCACACCGTCGAAGGTGCGGCCCTCGAAGGGCACCACCTCGGCGGCCGCGCGAAGATCGGCGGCAGGGCGACGGAAACCACCGCACTTGAGTCCGGGAGGCGCGGGCAGAGACGGCACGGCGGCTGTCTGCCCGCCGACGACCTCCGCGCGGATCCGGTCGGCCTCGGTACGGTCGAGCTCATGCGCGAGGCCCTCCCGGGAGAAGCGTTCGATCGCCTTGTCCGGAAACTGGCCGCACGCCGAGTTGACCTGCCCGCCGTACTTCTGGGCAATGGCCGCAACGGCCTTCTTCTCGGCTGGTGAGACTTCCAGCGGACCCTCGTAGGGCGGGTCCACGGCCAGCGAGTGGGCTCGCCACCAACCGGCGAAGCGACTCTCCAGCGGGTCGATCGGCACCTCCCGTACCGCGACCAGCAGGTGGCCGCGCTCGGCCAGCTTCTCGGCGACGGCATAGGCCGAAACCTGATCCGGCACCGACACGACGAAGCGCATCTCACGAATCACGGCGGCATCCTATCGACGATCGGTCGGGCTGCCCGGGGCTCGGAGCAGCAGGGCGCCGCCGTGCACCACCTCTACTTGTCGAGGTAGTGGCCGTGGCAGGCGGCGATCTCCAGGTCGCCGCCACGGCGGCATCTGGTCCGCGAAAGGTCGTCGGTAGGCGGGGGAGCGGTGTGAGGTGCCGAGAGGTGTTTCCACTGCCGGAACCGAAAGCGTCCAGGTCGACGCTGGCCACAGCACTCCGCTCCAGCTCAGCGGCCCTCTACCGGGCCGGGCGGACGTGACGGCCGGCAGGTGGGATCCGGACCGGCGTGGAGACGGCGTAGGATTTCTGCTCCTGCACGGATTGGGGCCGTGACTCGGCCGGTCGCGCCGCTTCGGCCTCGCCGGGCGCCGTGGCGTCCGGGACGAAGGGTGGACACCCCGGATGCACCAGCGGATCCTGCTGCGCGCCCGCAAGGGCCCGTTCGACGTGGTCACCGCCGAGGAGACCTACGAGCGGGACTGGATCGGCAAGAACAGCGGCAACCTGGTCTTCAGCCACGCCGCGCACAAGCTCCTGGCCACCTCGACGGCGGAGATCACCCCGTCGCGGTTTCGGACGGACCCGCGCGATGCCGACGAGATCAACGAGAAGTACGACGCCTTCGTGATCCCGCTGGCGAACGCGTTCCGCCACGACTACGTGAACCGGCTCGAGTCGATGACCCGGCTGATCGAGCGGCTCAAGATCCCGGTGGTGGTGCTCGGGGTCGGGGCGCAGACCGACGTGGACGGCGACCGGGACTACCTGCGCCCGATCGACGAGCCGGTGAAGGCGTTCTGCCGGGCGGTGCTGGACCGATCGCACAGCATCGGCGTACGTGGCGAGATCACCGAAAGCTATCTGCGTACGCTGGGCTTCTCCGCCGTCGAGCAGATCGGCTGCCCGTCGATGTTCCTGCACGGCGACAGCCTCCGGGTGGAGAAGGCGAAGGCGACCCTGGGCACCGAGGACCGGCTCGCGTTCGTCATCTCGCCGTACGTCCGCGCGTTGGCCCCGATCGTCCGCCACCACCACCAGCGCTACCCGAACCTGTGCTACGTGGCGCAGGGCCTGTACACCCTCGGCACCCTGCTCTACGGCGACGCACCGAAGTTGCGCGGCAAGACCGACGACATGCCGATCCACACCTCACACCCGCTCTTCGTCGAGGACAAGGTGCGGATGTTCATGGACCCGTGGCCCTGGATGGAGTATCTCGCCGGGTTCGACTTCGCCTTCGGCACCCGGATCCACGGCACCATCACGGCGCTGATCTCCGGCACTCCCGGGTATCTCCTCGCACACGACTCGCGCACCCTGGAACTGGCCCGCTACTTCGACATCCCGCACCGGTTGATGCGCGCCGTACCGGCCGACGTCGACGCCGCTCAACTCTATGAGGAAGCCGACTACACGGCCCTGAACGAGGGCCACAAGGAGCGGTTCGCACGGATCACCGCGTTCCTCGCCAAGCACGACCTCGGCCTCTCGTTCGCCGACGGGGACAGCGCCACCCGCTTCGACGAGCAGGTCCGCCAGACCGTCTACCCGCAGGCGGTCCGGCCGGCCTCCGCCTACACCGCGGAGGAACTGCTGACGCGCATCCAGTGGCTGCGGGACGAGAACCAGACGCTGCAGCAGAAGCTCAAGACACGCCGCGCGCAGCCACTGCGCGAGCAGGTCAAGCAGGCGGTGGGCAGCCGGGTCCGCCGGATGCTGTCGCGCTGACCGTCGTACGCCTGGTCGACGGGGAGTGGCCAGCGCCGCTTCCGGCGGATACGCGCACAGCTTGGCGAAGCTGCGCTCGTACGCCCCTCCGCCGGTGGATGCGAACGGCCCCGACGACGGTGTGTCGCCGGGGCCGGTTCATCCGGTACGGGTCAGGACTACGCGGTCGGGGCGAGGCCGATGTCGACGACGGTCTCCCCGCCGTCCTTCACCTCGACCACGGCGCTCCAGCCCCGGTTGTAGTAGCCGCCGGTGCTGCCGATGACGTCCGAGTCGGTGGCGTCGTCGCCGACATCCGGGGTGGTGAAGCTGTACGGCACCCCGTCCTGCAGGTAGACGTTCGCCACGTAACGGCCCGGCTTGAGCCGGGTGAAGTAGGTGCCGTCGCTGTCGTTGGGGTAACCCCTCGGCACGTCCCAGCTCGGCTGGGTGCCCTCCAGCACGAACTCGATCTTGCCGATCTTCCCGTACGCGTTCGGTTCGTCCGCGTCGCGCTGACCGTCGCGGTCGGTGTCGATCCAGGCGTGGCCGGTAATGACCCCCTCCGCGATGTAGGTGACGCTGCCGGTGGCGGTGTTGTTGTCCAGCGACGACTCGGGGGTGGTGGCGGACGCGGTCGCGGTGAAGCTGAGTGGCCCGTCAGTGGTGCCGGGGTTCGCCTTGAGCTTCAGGTGCAGGTGGGCTTCGTCCGTGCCGATGTCCCAGAAGGGGCGGGTGCACCCGATGGAGCGGGCGTCCGCCGCGTCGTCGAGTCGGCAGGTCCAGTTGGCGTCGCCGGGGTCGAGGGAGGTCGGCTCGACCGTCGCCGGGAGCGGCACGCGGACGGCGACGTTCTCCGACGGGCTGCCGCCTCGGACGCCGAGGGCGACGGCCAGTTCGAACTCCTCGCCGGCCCGCACGTCCACGCGGCCGACCACGTCGGCCCCGTACAGGTCCACATCGCCCTCGGTCGGCACGACGTAGGTGAAGGTGGTGGTGCCGCTGTTGTTCGCCAGCGACCGCTCGGGGGCCGAGGTCGACACCGAGCCGGTCACCGTCCTGGTGTCGCCCACCGTCCCGGCCGGGAAGTAGGGGTAGAAGTTCAGGTAGGCGATCCCGCCCGCCGGGATCTCCCGGTCGTTCGTGCAGACCCAGGTGGAGGTGGAGAAGTCGCAGTTCCACTCCGGGTCCGCCGTCGACGCACCGGCGAAGGCGTCCGGCGGCATCTGGAAGGTGAAGCGGGCGCCGGGCGCCGGCGTGGTGCCGATGTTGGTCGCCCTGGCCTGGACAAAGCCGCGCGAGCCGTTGCCGCCCAGGTAGGAGATCTCGCCGCTGCCGAACTCCCACGAGAAGGCGAGGTCCGGCTTGGCGACGTACTCGACGGTCGCCGACGCTGTGTTGTTCGTGATCGACGACTCGCGGCTCCGCGTCGACGCGGTTGCCGTCACCGTCGTCTGGTGGCCGTCAGTGCCGGCCGGCAGGGTGACGTTCAGGACGAGGGCGGTGTCGGCGCCGGCCGGGAGGGTGCCGTACCTGCACTTGGCGGCCGTGGCGTCGCAGGTCCAGCCGCCGAGGGAGTCACCGAGGTCGAGAGTGGCACCGGACGGCAGGGTCAGCTTGAGGGTGGTGTCGCTGGCCTCGGAGCCCCCCGCATTGCGTACCGGAACGGTGAGGCGTACGCGACCGCCGGCCGGTCCCACCTCGCCCGGGTCGGTGGTGAGGCCCACGACGACGTCGGCGGGATGCGGCGCGGCGGTGGCCGCGCCCGGCAGAGCGGTGAGCAGTGACGCGACGACAGCGGTCGCGAGGGACCCCGCCCGCAGCGCGCGAAGGGTCCCGGTACCCACGTTGTGGTTGAACAATGAATTCCCCGTCTGGTCGGGATGGGACGACGGCCGAGGACGCACTGGAGGAGTCGGCCAGTCGTTCGGGATCTTTCCCAGTCGGTCAGTCAGGCGTCCCGGTGTCCACAAGCGTTACACCCGGACCACACCATGGACCATTGTGGACATGCCGGCCGGGCTCGTGCCGAGCCGTTCACGTCGGTAAGATCCGCCGGGTTGCTCGTCGAGCCGGAGATCGGGGCGGTGCGAATGGCGGATCAAGAGCGTACGGATCATGCTGCGGTCGGCCGGTCCCTGGAGGCCGCCATGCGCCTGCTCGGCCAGGCGACCGGGCCCACCAGGTCGGCGGATCCCACCTCCCCGGTCGAGGAGACCCCGCTGCGCGGGCGCGGCACGGGCGGGGACGGCCTGGTCGAGGCGGTCGTCGGCGGTTACGGGCGGCTGGAGTCGCTGGAGATCAACCCGACCCTGCTGCGCTCCGGCACGACGGCCATCGCCCAGTACGTGGTCGAGGCCGTGACCGCCGCCCAGGACGACGAGCGGCGGCAGCGCCAGGAGGCGCTCGGCGGTGAGGTCGACCAGGCGGCGCTGCACCGGCAGCTCGAGGGGGTCGCCGAGCAGGCCTGGCGAGGGCTCGACGGGATGATCGGTGACCTGGACGCGATGGTCCGCCGACTCGACCGCGATCGGCGGTGACCGGTTGACCGACGGGATCGAGGTCGACGTCGTCACGCTGCGCTCGGCGGCCCGGACCATCCGGGGCGGCGGCGAGCGGCTCGCCGGCGAGGTGCAGCGGCTCCAGGGCACGGTCAGCGGCTCGGGCAACCCGTGGGGCGGCGACGAGGCCGGGAGCATCTTCGGGATGGCCTACACCGAGGTGCTCCAGCATGCCCTCGACGTGTACGCCTCGACGGCCGACCAGCTGGTGGACGTGGCCGGGCGACTCGACACGGTCGCCGCCGACCACGAGCGCACCGACATGGACAACGCCGCCCTCTTCAAAGGACTGGAGCTGCCCGGTGGGCCTGCAGTTACCACCTGAGCTGGCCGAGGCCCTCAACTGGGTGGGCTTCACCTGGCCCGAGGCCGACGAGGAACTGCTGGTCGAGGCGGCCCAGGCGTGGACGGCCTTCGCCGGGACGCTGCGCGCGGCGGGCGCCGAGGCGAACGCCGGCGCCGCGACGGTCGGCGTCGCCAACCGTGGCCGGGACGTCACCGCGTTCGACACCATGTGGCGGGGTGAGGAGGGTCCGACCCGGCGCGTCGAGGACGGTGCCGAGGCCGCCGAGCTGATCGCCGCCGCGCTGCTGGTGATGGCCGTGATCACGCTGACCCAGAAGATCCTCACGATCGTCCAGCTGATCATCGTGGTGGTCCAGGTCGCGATGGCCCTGGCGGCGGCCGCTCCCACGCTGGGCGGGTCGCTGGCGCAGATCCCGGTCACGATCGGCCTGGCCCGGGTCGCGATCCGCCGGATCATCAAGGAAGTCATCGACCGGGTCGTCAACGAGATCATTCCGCGGCTGCTCCGTCGCGCGAAGACGCTGCTCCGCCGGTTCACCCGCAAGCCGGGCCGTGGCCCGGGGCGGCCGCCCAAGGTGCCGGGGCCGCTGCGGGACATCCGCTACCAGGGCAAGCCGATGCTGGACAAGTACCGGTACGAGACCATGGGCGACCACCCGGGCAACCCGTTCCGGCCCAGCTCCGTACGCCGGCTCGACGAGGCGCAACTGGAGCAGCACCGGGTCTACGTCGACTCGGACGGCATCATGCGCAGTGCCCGGGACGGGCAGCCGTTCGACACCCGCAACGCCAGCACGCACTGGAGCCAGGACGGGGGCCGGGCGATCTTCGTGATGGACGAGCGCGGCAACATCTACGCGTCGACCTACCAGGAGGTCGGTAAGTTCCACCACTCCACGCTGGGTAACGGCAAGCCGGTCGCCGCGGCCGGTGAGATCGCGGTGGTCGACGGTAAGGTGCAGTACGTGACCTCGGCGAGCGGGCACTACCAGCCGACTCCGCAGCACATGCGACAGGTCACCGACGAACTGGGCCGCAACGGCGTCAACAACGTTCCGCTCTTCGGCTTCGACGGCCGTACCCGGCTGAACTGACTGTCGGAATCGGAAAGGGTGTCTGCGAGTGGCCAGTGACGACTGGAAGGGCATCGTCAACCAGATTTTGTACGGGTTGATGTTCACCCCCCAACTGGATGACGACACCGCCGGCCAGATGGCCGCGGCGATGGTCGAGCGGCGCTACTTCGGCGCCGGCCCCGACGCGTACGCGGACGCCATCGTCCAGGCGCTGCGGTACGACGGCCCGTTGACCGACGAGATCGACACGCCGCACGGCGAGGCGGGGTTCCGTGACTTCCTCGGCCGGCTCGGCACCCGGCTGGAGGCGCTGCGGCCCTGGCCGCAGACTCCGGCCTGACACTCCCCGACTCCGGCTCCGAGTCCGCCGTGCGGCGCGGTGGCGGAGCCGCGCCCGCCGGTCCGCAGCGGCCGCCTTCAGGCGATGAGAAGTGTCGGTCACGTGTCGCAGGATCGGTTCGTGGAATCCCTGAAGGAACAGATGACCGCGCCCCTCGCGAACCAGCAGATGGCCCGCCACGCCTTTCTGGAGGAGTTGTACGCGGACGGCTACTTCCCGGACCACGTCGTCGACAAGGGCCGGGCGATCCTGCTGCGGTTGTGTCAGCGCATCGAGGCGGAGCGCCCGCAGGACCTGACGGCCCTCTACGCGTTGACCGATGCGGCGACCGATGAGTTCAACCTGTTGGAGGCGGAGTTCGAGGCGGCCGGCAGCGAGATCGAGACGGTGGCGCGCGAAGCGATAGGCGAGGATTTCTGGGTCGTCGCGACGAGCTACGGGTTCGCGGACGCGGACACCGAACGGCTGATCGCCAATCGGAACTGGTGAGCGGATGGGCGGCCCCACTCGTACGCAACTCGCGCCTTCGGGGTGTGGTCCCGCTCCTGGTCAGGTGGGGCCACCTAGCGGCAGAGCCCGCCGATCATGTCGTCGAAGTCGGGGAACTCCGCCCTCGCCGCCGCGATGACCTCCTCGGCGGAGGCGCGGCGGTTGGCCGCCCACCGCTGGGCGATCGCGGCGAGGCGGGCGTCCGCGCGGGGCTGATGCTCGTGATCGGGGTACGCCGTTGCCTCCCAGGGGCCGAAGCCGTCGGCGAGCAGCCACAGGTAGGCAGACAGGTCCCGCGCCACGACGGACGTCTCGCCCTCCGAGCCGAGGAACACCACCGGCTGGCGTTCGATCGGCTCGCCGGCACGCACCAGCCAGAACGCGGCCAGGCCACCGGTGCCGTCCTGCCCGAACACCCGGAACTCGGATCCGTCCTGGGCCGCGTTCCCGGTCCAGGCCCGCCACCACTCGGCGGTCTCGCCGGGGTCCAGGAACCGGTCGTACGGCTCGAAGTCGACGCCGTCCCCGTCCCGGTAGTCGAAGCCGACCTCGTGAGCTTCCGTCAGCGCGACCGGCAGGGCGCGACCATCGTCTTCCACGGGCAGCAGCCTAGCGACGGCGACCGACACGGCGAACCGGTGATGCGCCGCGTCGGGTCTAGGGTGTCGCCGTGGACGATCACGCAGTCGAGTCGTACGAGCACGACGACCAGCACGAGGTGTTCCGGTCCCTGCCCTTCCCCTTCACCGACGACCGGTTCCCGGACCAGCTCGGTGCGGTCGTGCAACGCACCGTGCTGGAGGGCGTGGAACCGGCTCGGGAGGTCATCCACACGGACGACAACGCGTGGATCGTCGGCGACGGCGTGAACGATCCGAACGAGCCGGATGCCGTGGTCGTCACGTGCATCCAGCACGTCGCCGAGCGGGACGCGGCCGTGGCCGGGCTGGCCGACCTCCCGCTCGGCCAGGTGGCCTACCGGGAGGACCCCGGCCAGCCGTGGTCGGTCGAGCCCCACTCGTGGCTGACGGAGTGACGGTCCGGACCGTGGTGTCACCCGGGTGGCGGAACCACAGCGTCCCTGGCGGGCGACCCGGATCGCTCTGCGGAGCGATGCGACGCGGGGCGGTGCCGGCATAGCGTCGATCTCATGACGCAACGTCGATCTCGGGCTGTTCCGGTGCGCCGCCTGGCCGGGGTGGCGGTCATGCTCTTCGGTGTCTTCTCGCTGTTCGGGGGCTTGTTCGTACCGATCCGGGTGATCCTGCGAGATCCGCGGGTGGTGCCTGCGCCGGAATCCTGGCTGGCGATCTGGATCATCGCGATGGGTCTGCTGATCGCGGTCTGGCCGACTCGACGGCGGTCCGCCGGCAGCGGTGGGTGATGGGCCTCTCTCGCCGGGCGCTCCTGCGGGGTGCGGCCGTCGTCGGGGCGACGGTGGGGCTGCCCGCCGCCGGCCTGGCCGGCTACGTGTGGACCACCACGCGCCGCAGCAACGTCGGCCGGGTGTCGTTCGACCGGCCGTTGGCCATTCCGCCGCTGGCTGCCGGCGTGCGCGCAGCGGACGGCCGGCTCCTGGTGGACCTACGGTTGCAGAGCGGCCGGACCGAGCTGCTACCGGGCAGGCAGGCGGACACCTGGGGAATCAACGGCAGCTACCTGGGCCCCACGGTCCGGGTGAACCGGGGCGACGTGCTGGCCCCTCGGGTGCGCAACGACCTCCCGGAGGCGACCACCCTGCACTGGCACGGCATGGAGTTGCCGGCCGAGTGCGACGGTGGACCGCACCAGATGATCCGCCCCGGCGCGCTGTGGCAGCCGGCCTGGCGGGTGGACCAGCCGGCGGCGACGTTGTGGTATCACCCGCACCCGCACGGGCGCACCAAGGAGCACGTCTACCGTGGCGTCGCCGGCCTGCTGTACGTGGACGACGGCGAGGCCGACGGTCTGCTCCCCGACGACTACGGGGTCGACGACATCCCGGTGATCGTGCAGGACCGGAACTTCACCCGGCAGGGCCGGCTCGACGAGGACGGCATCGCCTTCGGCGGACTGTCGGTCACCGGCCTGCTGGGCTCGGAGATCCTGGTCAACGGGGTCTGGGGGCCGGTGCTCGACGTGCGTACCGAGCGGGTGCGGCTACGGGTGCTCAATGCCTCGAACGCGCGAATCTACGACCTCGTCCTCGACCACGGGCGGGGCTTCCACGTCGTGGCCGGCGACAACGGTCTGCTGCCGGCGCCGGTCCCGGTCGACCACCTGCGGCTCAGCCCCGGGGAGCGGGCCGAGCTGCTGGTGGAGTTGCGTCCCGACGAGCGGGTCCGGCTGCGGAGCCGCCCGCCGGATCTCGGTGCCAACCTGGCCGTCGACCGACTGGCCGGCGGCGCCGACGAGTTCGACGTCCTGGAGTTGCGCGCCACGCCGTCCCTACGTCCGGCTCCACCGCTACCGGTCGCCCTGCCTGCGCCGCCTCGGCTGGCCCCGCCGCTCGCCGGGCGTCGCGAGCGCGTGCTGCGCTTCGGTGACTTCCTCATCGACGGCCGGACCATGGACCTGTCCCGCATCGACGCGGTGGTGCCGTTGGGGAGCACCGAGATCTGGCGGCTGCGCAACGACGTCGGCACGCCGCACAACTTCCACATCCACAACGCCGCGTTCGAGGTGCTGGGTGTCGCGGGTCGGCCGCCCGGAGCGGCGTGGTGGGGACGCAAGGACACCGTGTACGTGCCACCCGACACCGAGGTCCGGCTTCTCGTACAGTTCGGGGCGTACCCGTCCCCCACGCGGCCGTTCATGTTCCACTGCCATCTGTTGGCGCACGAGGACGCCGGAATGATGGGACAGTTCGTCCTCGTCCCGCCGGGCACGGACCCGAGGGTGGTCGCGCCGTCCCCGGTCGTCGACCACAATTCTCCTCACCATGACTGAGCAGACCCGCCGACGCGCCCGGGACGCGGCTCTGGCGGCAGCCGTCGCGGTGTCGGTGTGGGCGGTCACGGCGCTGGCGGAGGAACCCGCGTCGCTTCCGCTCGGCCCGGCCGGCTGGCTTGTCGGAGCGGTCCTCGGCGGACTCCAGCTCGCCCGCCGACGGCGTCCGCTGGCCGTGCTGCTGGTGTCCACCACCGTCGTCGTCGCGTACCACGTGCTCGGATACCCGGCGGTCGGGACGGCGTGGCCGCTGTTGCTGCCGTTCCTGGGTGCGGCCGCCGGGGGCCACCTGCGGTACGCGGTGCCGCTGGTGGCGGCGTTGTCGGTGGCCAACGTCGGGTGGCGGGTGCTGGTCGAGCGGGAGTGGCCGCTCGGGGTGCTCGTCGGTGAAGCGCGGGATCTCGTGGTGCTCGGCCTGGCTCTGGCGGTCGGGGAGGCGGTCTGGCAACGGCGCCG
The DNA here is from genome assembly GCF_002573675.1 of Micromonospora sp. WMMA1996. Taxonomy (NCBI): domain Bacteria; kingdom Bacillati; phylum Actinomycetota; class Actinomycetes; order Micromonosporales; family Micromonosporaceae; genus Micromonospora; species Micromonospora sp. WMMA1996. Next base: position 1,177,538 of record NZ_PDHU01000001.1, read on the forward strand.
CTGGGCGGAGGAGGTGCGCCGACGCGTGGCCCGGGCCGACGAGGAGGCGCGCCGGGAGGCCGAGCGCAGGCTGGCCGAGCAGCGGCTGTCGGTGGCGGCCGACCTGCACGACGTGGTGGCGCACAGCCTGGTGGTGATCGGCTTCCAGCTGCGGCTCGCCGAGGAGACCGTGGACACGGAACCGGAGGCATGCCGGGCGGCCATCGCCGCGGCGCTGGCCGGACATGACGACGCTGTCCGCGAGACGGCACGGACGGTTCACCTGCTGCGCGACCCCACCCCGGCCCCGCTGCGGCCCGCGCCCACGCTCGCCGACCTGCATCTGTTGCCGGAGGTGGCCCGGCGCGCCGGGCTGGAGCTGCGGGTGGACATCGACGGGGGGCGCGACGTTCCGGCGTCGGTGGCTCAGGCGGCGTACCGGATCGCCCAGGAGGCGCTGACCAACACGCTGAAGCACGCCGGTGCCGCCCAGGCGTCGCTCACACTGCGCCGGGAGGGCAGGGCGTTGCACCTCCGGTTCGCCGATCCGGGCGGCGTGAGTGTCGTGCCGACGGGTTCGGTCAGGTGCACCTCGGCACCCGGCGGCGGCGGGCAGCCGCCGGGCGGCCACGGCATCGTCGGGATGCGGGAACGCGCGCGCGGCGTGGGCGGTCGGTTGGAGGCCGGCCCGGACGGCGGCGGGTTCCGCGTGGACGCCTGGCTGCCGGTGGGGGACGCCTGATGGTGCGCGTGGTGATCGCCGACGACCATCCGGAGGTGCGCGCCGGAATCCGGGCCCTGCTGGAACGGACCGACGACATCGTGGTGGTCGGCGAAGCGACCGACGGGCATGCGGCGGTCCGGCTGGCGGCGGACCTACGGCCGGATGTCGTCCTCATGGACGTGCGGATGCCCGGTCGGGACGGTATCGCGGCCACCCGCCGGATCGTGGCGTCGGATTCGGCGGGCCGGGCGCCGCGGGTCATCGTGCTCACCACCTTCGACCACGACGAGTACGTCTTCGGTGCGTTGCGGGAGGGTGCCAGCGGCTTCCTGACCAAGAACGTGGCCCCCGACGATCTGCGTCGGGCGATCCGGCTGGTCGCCGAGGGTCAGGCGTTGCTCGACCCGGCGGTGACCCGCCGGGTCATCGAACGCTTCGCGGCCCCGGCGGCCGTCACCGAGCCGACGGCGGGCGCCGGGACCTCCGCCGTGCGCGCCGTCGACCTGTTGACCCCCCGCGAGCGGCAGATCGCCCGGCTGGTCGGCCGTGGGCTGACCAATGAGGAGATCAGCGTCGCGCTCTTCCTCAGCATCTGGACCGTGAAGACCCACGTGAGCCGGGTTCTCGCCAAGCTCGGGGCTCGAGAACGGGCACAGATCGTGATCGCGATGTACGAGTCCGGCGATCTCCGGTGACGCGCGGTTCGGCTCGGACAGCGGCTCACCGTCGCGGCCTCGGCCACGACGGTGAGCCACCACCTGTCCGTCACCCCACCAAGGACGAGGATCAGGAGACGGGTACGAGCTGGAACCGCTGGTTGGCCTGTCCGTTGCAGTCGTAGAGCTGGACCTGCTGCCCGTTGCCGGTCCCCCAGACGTCGAGGCAGCGGCCGGACTGGACGCCCGTGATGGTGCCGTTGGAGTTGACGTTCCACTGCTGGTTGGTCTGGCCGTTGCAGCTGTAGATCTGGACCGCCGCGCCGTTGCCGGAGCCGGCGGCGTCCAGGCAGCGGCTGCCGCCGTACACCGTCAGTTGCCTGCTCGCGGTGTAGGTCCACTGCTGGTTGGTCTGGCCGTGGCAGTCGTAGAGCTGCACCCGGGTGCCGTTGGTCTGCGACGCGTTGGGCACGTCGACGCACCGGCCGGACTGGTTGCCGAGGATCCGGTTGGCGCCGCCGGACGGCGGCGGCGTGGTCGGCGTGGAGGTCGGCGTCGCCGTCGGGGTGCCGGTCGGCGCCGGGCCGGCGGCGTTGAGGGCGTTGAGGACCGAGGTGTACGCGGCCTTCTTGTTGCCCCCGCCGTCGAACAGCAGCGGGTTCTCGTTGGAACGCCAGGAGTCGCTGTCGCGCACGCCCCACACGGTGATGCCGATGCAGCGCGGCACGTTCAGGCACGCCTGGGTCAACCCGGCGTACTGGGACGTGGAGGCGTTGGTGACGTCCACCTCGGTCAACGCCACGTCCACACCGAGCGCGGCGAAGCTCGACAGCGTGGTCTGGAAGTTGCCCGGCAGGGAACTGCCGCCGGTGAAGTGGGTCTGCAACCCCACACAGTCGATCGGCACACCCCGGGACTTGAAGTCCTGGACCATCCGGTAGACACCCTGCGTCTTGCCGTACGACCAGTTCTCGATGTTGTAGTCGTTGTAGCACAGCTTCGCCGACGGGTCGGCCGCCCGCGCGGTGCGGAACGCCACCTCGATCCAGTCGTTGCCGGTGCCCTGCAGGTTGGAGTTACGCCGACTGCCGTCCTCGTTGAACGCCTCGTTGACCACGTCCCACGCGGCCAGCTTGCCCTTGTAGTGGGCCATCACCCCGTTGATGTGGTTGATCATCGCGTTGCGCAGCGTGCTGCCCTGCATGTTCTGCATCCAGCCCGGCTGCTGCGCGTGCCACGCGAGGGTGTGACCGCGAACCTTCAGGCCACGCTGGGTCGCCCAGTTGTAGATCTGGTCCCCGGCGGAGAAGTTGAACTGACCCTGGTTGGGCTGCGTCGCATCCGGCTTCATCTCGTTCTCAGCCGTGATCATGTTGAACTCACGCGCCGCGATCGTGCTGTACGTCGAATCGTTCAACCGGTTCGCCGCGATCGCGGTGCCGAAGTAGCGGCCCGACTGCGCCGCCGCCGCACCCAGCGTGCTCGCCGCCTGGGCCGGACCCGGCACGATCAGCGCCGCGCCGGCCAGGGTCAGAGCGCCGGCGGCGGCGGCCGCAGCCAGACGGTAACGGCCGTGCTTCAGTAGACGTTTCATGACACTCCTGTGCATATCGGGGGATGTGCAAGGTCATGAGGAAACGCGGGCCCGCGTACCTGCCGTGCGGGAGCCGGTGCCGCGAGGATTCTCGGACCCCGGCTCCGAAACTTTTCGGAAACGTACCGGTAACTTGCCCAGCAAGATACTCGCGGGTCCGTGATCGGTCAACGTCGATGGCCACCCGGATCACGGCGAGAAGGGCCCCGGGCAGCACCGGAACCCGGTTCGAGAAGTGGCTCCGAAACTTTCGGAGGTCGGCCCCCGAGCGCCACCGCTCGGTGCACGTCGGAGGCGTCGTACCGCTCGCGGTTCGCGTGCCCCGGCACGGTTGGTCAGGTGACGTCCCGGCGCATCGGGACGATCACCGCCACCGCCGCGGCAACCAGCGCGTACGCGGTCAGCAGCAGCGCTCCCCCGGCCGGCGGGAGGAGGTGGACGGCGTCGCCGCCGGTCTGGTCGGACATGGCGTCGGCGAGGTAGGTGAAGTCGGTCAGCGCGGCGGTCGCCCCACCGGGCAGGACCGGATAGAGCGCGCTGACCCCGGGGATCATCATGAGCACCGGCTCGCCGAGGTAGAGGTAGCCGACCACGACGGCGAGGGCGGCGACCTGGTTGCGCAGGAGCGCGCCCACGCCGACGCCGACGAGCAGGTAGACCGTCATCGCGAGCCCGATCCGGGCGAGCAGCGCCAGCACGGTCGGCGCGGGCAGCCCGAGCGGTACGCCACGGGCGGCCGTGACGGCGAACAGCGCCACCGCGGCGGAGCCGGCGAGAACGACCCCGTAGGCGAGGCCGACGACCGCGTGGGTGGCGAGTTTGGCGGCGAGCACGCGCCCGCGGCGCGGCGCGAACAGGAACGTGACGGCGGCGGTGCCGTGCCGGTACTCGGACGTGACCGCGAGCGTGCCGGCGGCGGCCGGCACGAACGCGGTGTAGCCGAGGATGCCGAGGACCGCGCGGAGGCCGACCTCGGTGTCCAGCCCGGGCAGGGGCGGGTCGAAGTTCTCCGGACCCACCAGCGCCATGAGGCCGACCAGTCCACCGCCGAGCAGTACGGCGGCGAGCAGCAGCCCGCGCCACATCCGGGTCGCCAGCAACCGGCGGGACTCCGCTCTGATCAGGGAGGTCATCGGGCGGCCACCGGGTCGCTGGTCAGGTCCAGGAAGAGGCGTTCGAGGTCGGCGTGCGCGGTGACCAGCTCGTGGACGCGGAGACGGTGGGCGGCCGCGAGGTCGGCGACGGCCGGCGCGTCCAGTCCGCGTACCCGGAGCTGTCCGGGCCCGGCGGGTTCGACGGCGCCGGCGGGCAGGGCGGCGGCGAGCGCAGCGGCGTCGGGCGAGGTGACCAGCACGGTCGGCGGGCCGGCGAGCCGGGACAGCGGCCCGGCGGCGACGAGTTCACCCCGCCGGATCACCACCAGATCGTCGACGAGCTGCTGGACCTCGCTGAGCACGTGGCTGGAGATCAGGACGGTGCGCCCCTCGTCGGCGAGTCGGCGCAGCAGGTCGCGCAGCCACGACATGCCCGCCGGATCCAGCCCGTTGCCCGGTTCGTCGAGCAGCAGGACCCGGGGGTCGCCGAGCAGCGCGGTGGCGAGGTTGAGCCGCTGCCGCATGCCGGTGGAGAACCCACGGGTACGGCGGTCGGCGGCCCCGGTGAAGCCGAGCAGGTCCAGCAGCTCGGTGACCCGACCGTCCGGGCAGCCGCTCATCGCGGCGTAGACCCGCAGGTGGTCGCGGGCGGTGTGGCCGGGGTGGAAGGCGTTGGCGTCGAACATCGCGCCGACGGTGCGCGCCGGCTCGGCCAGTCGCGCGTACGGCAGCCCGCCGATCGTGGCGGTGCCGCTGCTGGGCGACACCAGCCCGGTCATCATCCGCATGGTGGTGGTCTTGCCGGCGCCGTTCGGACCGAGGAATCCGGTCACCACGCCGGGTGCCACGGTGAACGTCAGGTCCCGCACGACGGTCGCGTCGCCGTAGCGCTTCGTCAGGCGCGACACCTCGATCGCCAGCCGTTCGCCGGTCACGGTCGCGCCGCCGTCCCACGCGCGATCGCGGCGGCGAGCGCCGGTGCGTCCGGAGTGGAGAGCACGACCTCGTCGAACTCGCCGCCGGCCGCCGCGCGGTCGAGCACGAGGTGCAACCCGGGTTCGCCGCGGCGGGCCGCCACGAGCTGTCGGGGACCGCCGAACAGGCCCCAGACACCGATCTTGGCAAGGCCGGACACCACGAAGCCGCGCCGGGCGCCGCGGGCCAGCCGGACCGGTTCACCCACCGGGGCGGCGTGCCGGACCGCGCCGACGGGCAGCACGAACCGCTCCCGCCCGGTCCAGACCCGCTCCCATCCGGTGAACCGGACGTCGATCACCTCGCCGGTGAGCATGACGGTGGCCATCAGCTGTCCCCCTTCGTCGGGTCGGAGTCGTTCGCCGACTCCGGTGCGTCTTCGGTGCCGGTCGGCGGCAGGTCGGCGGGCATGAGGACGGTCGCCAGCAGGCGCGGTTTCCGCCCGTCGCCGGGCCGGTTGCCGAGCAGCGGGCCGACCAGCGCGTTGAACCCGGCCGCGAACTCACCCAGCTCGGCGTCGGTCAGGTGGAGCACGATCTGCTGGTAGCCGGCGCCGTCCGCGGCGAGGTCCACCCGGTCCCGGGCCAGGTAGCGGGAGAACTCCGAGAGCAGGCTCGACACGAACGCGGTGAAGTAGCGCTCGTGGTCCTCGGGCGTGGCGGCGGCCAGGGCGTCGGCGTCGAGCGTGGCGCCGTGCGCGGGCAGCGCGTAGACCCGTTCGACGGCTCCGCGCACCCTGCGCCCCTCGACCACGTCGAGCAGCCCGGCCTTGACCAGCGTCGCCAGGTGCCGGTAGAGCGTGGCCTGCGGCACGTCGGGCAGCAATTCGACCAGGGCGCGCGTGGTCAGCCGGGTGCCGGCGACCGCCCGCAGGATCCGGATCCGCACCGGATGCAGGGCCAGTTCGGCCCACCGCTCCCTCGACATCGCCATGGCCGAACGTTATCACTCTTGATAGTGATAACGGCAGGGATCAGGCCGAGTGGTGGCGCAACACCCGGGTGAGCAGCCGGGACAACTGCGCGCGCTCCTCCGGCGAGAGCGGTGCCAGCAGTTCGTCCTGCACCACCGCGAGCTGTTTCTCCAACCGCCGCAGCTGCCGCCGCCCGGCCGGGGTGATGGTGACGACGTTGCGGCGCCGGTCGGCCGGATCCGGCTCGCGGGTCACGTAGTCGCGGTCGGCGAGTTCGTTGAGCGCCGCGACCACGTCGCTGACGTGGATGCCGCTGCGGCGGCCGAGCGCCGCCTGACTGGCCGCCCCGAACTCGTCCAGCGTGGCGAGCAGGCGGAAGTGGTAACCGCGCGCGTCCACCGCGGCGAGCCCGTCGCTCACCATCCGTCCGGCGCGGACGGCGGTCTGGCTGATCAGCCAACTCGGCAGGCCGGCCAGGCGGGCCGGTACGACGTCCTGATCCGGAGTGTCCATGTGAGCAGCCTAACCAGAAACGTTGGTGCGACCAACGAAGCGGACCCATACTGTTGGTCGCACCAACGTTAGGACGACCAACGAAGGGCAGATCATGATCAAGCCGTTCCGAGTCGACATCCCCCAGCGCGATCTCGACGACCTCGCCGACCGCCTGGCCCGGACCCGCTGGCCCGACGAACTGCCGGACGCCGGCACCGACTACGGCATCCCGCTGGCCCGGGTACGCGAGCTGGCCGAGCACTGGCGCACCGGGTACGACTGGCGAGCACACGAGGCCGAACTGAACCGGTACCCGCAGTTCACCACCGAGATCGACGGGCAGAACGTGCACTTCCTGCACGTCCGCTCCGCCGACCCGGACGCGCTGCCGCTGATCCTCACCCACGGCTGGCCCGGCTCGGTGGTGGAGTTCCTCGACGTGATCGGGCCGCTGTCGGAGCAGTTCCACGTGGTCGTCCCGTCGATCCCGGGCTTCGGCTTCTCCGGCCCCACCCGGGAACGCGGCTGGGACGTCACCCGCGTCGCCCGCGCCTGGGCCGAGCTGATGCGCCGGCTCGGCTACCGGCGGTACGGCGCGCAGGGCGGCGACTGGGGCTCGGTGATCTCCACCCGCCTGGGCGGGATCGCCCCGGACAACGTCGTCGGCGTGCACCTCACCTACCTGCCCACACCCCCACCGCCGGGCTGGACGGGCGAGGGCGACCTGTCCGAACAGGACCGGGGCCGGCTGGCGCGGATCCGGCACCTCATGACGCATCGGCACCCGCACCAGATCCTCTACGCCAGCCGCCCGCAGACCGTGTCGTACGCGCTGAACGACTCACCCGCCGGCCAACTCGCCTGGATCGCCGAGAAGTTCACCGAGTGGGCCGACCCGCGTTCCACCATCAGCGCGGACCGCATCCTCACCGACGTGTCGCTCTACTGGCTCACCGGCACCGCGGCGTCCTCGGCCCGACTGGTCCGGGAGAGCGCGCTCGGCGGACCGCCCGCGCCCTGCCCGCCGCCGGTGGGCGTCGCCGTCCTCCCGCACGACATCACCCGGTCCGTCCGCCCGCTCGCCGAACTGACGTACCGGATCCGGCACTGGAGCGAGTTCGACCGTGGAGGCCACTTCGCCGCCCTGGAGGTGCCGGACCTGTTCGTCGCGGACGTCCGCGCCTTCTTCGGCGACCTGCGGTGAGCGCGCGGCAGGCCGGCCCGGGACCTCCCGGGCCGGCCGATCCCGCCGTTCAGGCCAGTGCGGCGGCGAACATCCCCGCCTCGTACGCCCCGCCCCGCTGGTGCACGATCACCGCGAACCGGTTCGCCGCGTTGATCAGGCCGACCAGGCAGACCAGCGCCGCGATCTGGTCGTCGTCGTAGTGCTCGCGCACCCGGGCCCAGGTCTCGTCGGACACCCCCTGGTGGGCGTCGGCGAGCCGGGTGCCCTCCTCGGCGAACGCCAGCGCCGCGCGCTCCGCCTCGGTGAAGACGGTCGACTCGCGCCAGGCGGCGACCAGGTGCAGCCGGACCGCGCTCTCCCCGGCGGCCGCCGCCTCCTTGACGTGCATGTCGATGCACCAGCCACAGCCGTTGATCTGGCTGGCCCGCAGCGACACCAACTCCTGGACGGCGTGCGGCAGCGGCGACTGCTGGAGCACCAGGCCCGCGTTGGCGAACCGCTTCATGAACTTTGCCGCGGTCGCGTTCTCGAACAGGTTGATTCGGGTCTCCATCGTTCCGACCTCTCTGCTGGGGTGGTGTCGGACGACCACGAGATGCCGGCCGCCGCGCCGGCGTGACAGCCTGGCCCGGTGACCACCGACACAGCGACGGGACGTCACACCGCGCCTTCGGCCGGCGTCTGGTGGGGAACGCAGCCGAGCAGCGAAGGAGCCAGCCATGGCGGACCCGGCCACCGAGGACTTCCTCGCCCACCGGAACCTGCTCTTCACCGTCGCGTACGAGATGCTCGGCTCGGCCGCCGACGCCGAGGACGTGGTGCAGGAGACCTGGCTGCGGTGGGCCGGCGTCGACCTCGACGAGGTACGGGACCGGCGCGCCTACCTGGTGCGGATCACCACCCGCCAGGCGCTGTCCCGGTTGCGCGCGCTGGGCCGCCGCAAGGAGTCGTACGTCGGGTCGTGGCTGCCCGAGCCGCTGCTCACCACGCCCGACGTGGCCGACGACGTGGCCCTGGCCGACAGCGTGTCGATGGCGATGCTGCTCGTGCTGGAGACGCTCACCCCCACCGAGCGGGCCGTGTTCGTGCTGCGGGAGGTCTTCGACGTCGGGTACGACGAGATCGCCTCGACGGTCGACCGGAGCCCGGCCACGGTCCGGCAGATCGCCCACCGGGCCCGGGCCCACGTCGCGGCGCGCCGGCCCCGCCAGTCCGTGTCCGCGGCCGAGACCCGCGACGCGCTGGAGGCGTTCCGGCGGGCGGTCGAGACGGGTGACCTCCGGTCGCTGCTCGCCGTGCTCGCCGAGGACGTGGTGCTGGTCGGCGACGGCGGCGGGATCAAGCAGGCCGTCCCGCGCCCGGTCACCGGCGTGGACAAGGTGGCCCGGCTGCTGGCCGGCGGCTGGGGCCGGGTCGCACCCGTGGCCTCGATGGAACCCGCGCAGGTCAACGGCTATCCGGCGCTCGTCGTCCGGCTCCACGGCGAGCTGGACACGGTCGTGGCGGTCCGCCTCGACGACGGCCGGATCAGCGGGCTCTACGCGGTGCGCAACCCGGAGAAGCTGTCGCACATGACCCGGGAGAACACGCTGCGCCGGTGAGCGGCGGGCCGTGCGACGATGCCCGGATGAGCAGCGACGTCCCGCCCGACGTGAGCGCCCTGGCCATCAACGTGACCGTCCCGGAGGCGTTGCGTTGGACCGACACCCGGCGCGGCGAGGAGTTCACGCTGACCACGCTCAACGTCCGGCTGCTGGCGGACGGAAGCCTCGCGGCGAAGGCGTACGGCCGGCCCACGGCGGGCGGGCGCGGCGCGTACGTGTCGTTCCGGGTGCCCGACCGGCCGGAGCTGGCCGCGCTGGTCGCGGCGGCGGCCGACCGGGCCGCCGCGCTCTGGGCCGCACACCGCGGCCTCGGCTGACCGGGACACCGCAAGGGAGGAAACCCTCCCCGCTTCGTCACCTGTCGGCCGCGCGCCCGCCCTGGTTGTCTCGGTCGAGGAACTGATCTCGACCAGAAAGCAGGGTGTCATGTCGATGCTCCGCCGTACCCTCGCCACCGCCTCCGTGGCCCTCGCCGCCGGCGCCGTCGCCCTGGTCGACGCGTCACCGGCGCTGGCCAGTACGCCGTCGAGCTGCTCCAGCGTCCGCCAGATCGGCACCACCCGGGTGCTCACCGTCGGCGGCATGCAGGCGGCGTCGGTGAAGCAGTACTACGGCTGCGGCTACAACTACGCCTACATCTACGTCTGGGAGCAGTACCGGGCCAGCCACTCGAACTGGGACCTGTACGTGCACGTCGTCGACGAGTCGGACAGCGGCACCGACTACGGCGTGGGCGAGCTGAACAACACCACCCGGGCGGAGCTGTGGGGCCGGGCGGCGAACACCGCCGCGCACTGCACCCACGTCACCGGCTACCTGAACTCGACCGGCGGGTCCACCAGCACCGTCTGCTGAAGGGGAACCACATGCGACTCAAGCGCACCGCGCTGACCATCGGCGCGGCGGCGGCCGCGCTGGTCGTCGGCCTGCAGAGCCCGGCCATGGCGTCGGACTCGTACCACGTGATGAACACCGGCGACGCGTTCGGCGGCGGCATCTTCGACTACAGCGGCGAGGCGTACTTCACCGAGCACGGCGACATCCTGAAGATCTGCGACACGGACGCCGACGGCTACGCGGTGAAGATGTACGTCAGCCTGGACGACGCGTACGGGGCGACCCGGTACAGCTTCACCCGGGGCGGCGAGGGCAACTGCGCCACCCACCGGGCCAGCGAGGGCGGCGCGTACAACCTGCCGGAGAACCGCTACATCGGCTTCCTCTTCTGCCGCTACAAGGACGGCCACGAGAGCGAGTGCCGCGCCTACCGGTTCTACAACGACTACTGATCCGCCGAAGGGGGGCGGGGCCGGCCGGCGTGACCGGCCGGCCCCGGGGCACCTCCCGACGTCGCACGCCGAGCGCCGCGGGCCGCGTCCGGGCCCATCGGTAGCATTCGACGGCGATGGTCCACAGCGAGCAGCCGGTGACGCCCGGCCCGGAGGTCGACCTGGGGATCGCCGGCTGCGCCGACGCGATCGAGGTCGGCCGGGGCGGCTTCGGTGTGGTCTACCGGGCCTGGCAGGCCGACTACTCCCGCTGGGTCGCGGTGAAGGTGCTCGCCGCCGACTGGGCCGGACCGTCCCGCGCCCGCTTCGAACGGGAGCTGCGCACCCTCGGCCGGCTCTCCGGCCACCCGCACATCGTCACCCTGCACCAGGCCGGCCGCACCGCCGCCGGGAACCCGTACCTGCTGATGGCGTACGAGGAGGGCGGCTCGCTCGGCGACCGGTTGCGCGCCGGGACGGCCGGTGACTGGCGGACGGCCGTCGCCGGCGGGATCGCGGTGGCCGGCGCGCTGGAGACCGCGCACCGGGCCGGCGTGCTGCACCGCGACGTGAAACCGGAGAACATCCTGGTCTCCGGCTACGGCGAGCCGAAGCTCGCCGACTTCGGCCAGGCCCGCCCGGACGCCGAGCGCGCCGGCTCCCGCGCCACGGTCACCGCCAGCGTGCTGCACACGGCCCCGGAGGTGCTGCGCGGCGAGCCGGCTTCGGTCGCCTCCGACGTCTACGCGCTGGCCTCGACCGTGCTGCACTGGATCCGTGGCGCGCCGCCGTTCGCCCCGGCCGACGGCGAGCCCACCCCGTCCCTGCTGCGCCGGATCGCCGTCGACCCGCCCCCGGACACGCGCCCGCTCGGCGTACCCGACGAGGTGTGCGCGGCGCTGGACCGCGCGCTGGCCAAGAAGCCCGCGCGGCGACCGGGATCGGTGGCGGAGTTCGCCGCCGACCTGCGTGCGGCGCAGGCGGCGGCCGGCCTGCCGGTGACCTCGTTCGTCCTGGGTGACGTGTCCGCCGACCCGGCGCCGCCGCCGGCCGCGCCGGCCGACCGGCCCCGGTCGCTGTCGGCCCGCCGCCGCGCGGCCCTCGCGCTCTCCGCCACCGTGACCAGTCCCACCGGGGTACGCGGGCGCGCGCTGCGCCGGTCGGCCGGGCTGGCGGTCGCGGTGGCGGCCGTGCTGGCCACCGGGTACGCGCAGGCGCCGCCGACGCCCGCGCCGGTGGCCCTGCCGGACCGGCTGGCGCTCGGAGAGCTGACCATGCACGCGCAGTCGGACGAGCGGATGGTGCAGGTCCGCAACCGCAGCGACCACCCGGTGACGCTCGGCCCGGTGGCGGTGACCGGCCCGTCCCGGGGCGCGCTGCGGATCACCTCGGACGGGTGCGGGACGAGCCGACTCGCCCCCGGCGAGGGGTGTGCGGTCGGGCTGGTCGCGGTGCCCCGGGAGGCGGGGCCGCTGCGGGCGGTGCTGGAGGTGACCGTGGCCGATCGACGGTTCGGCACCCCCGTCTCCGGCACGGCCGCGCCGCGCCGGGCTGTCCAGGACGACGCCCCGCCGGGCCGCTGCTACGCCGACGCCCACCAGGTCGGCGCGTCGGCCTACGGCTACGCCGGGGGCCTGCGGGCCATCTCGGTCAAGCAGTACTGGTCGCCGAGTTGCCGGACCGCGATGGCGTACGTGTGGGTGTGGAAGCAGTACCGGGACAACATCTCCACCGGCGGCGGCACCTGGACCGTGGACGTGGCGGTGCGCGGGGACGGCCCGGGCACCCGGCAGCGCGCCGCCGGCCAGGCGTACGAGCTGTGGACGGAGCCGTCGCCGTCGACCGGGCGCTGCGTCACCGCCACTGCCACCGTGACGGTGACCCGCTCCGGCGAGGCGACGTCGGCGGCCACCGCGCCGTGGTGCGACCGATGACCGGCGGCTGGTTCGAGGTGCACGGGACCGGTCCGGTCCGGCTGGTCCCGCTCAGCCCGGACGCGCTGACCATCGGTCGCGCGCCGGACAACGAGCTGCCCATCGACGACCGCCAGGTGTCCCGGCTGCACGCGTTGGTCGAGCGTTTCCCCTCCGGCTGGATCATCCGTGACCTGGGCAGCACCAACGGCACCACGGTCAACGGCGCCCCGCTGCGCGACGCGCGCACCCTGCACGACGGGGACCGGGTGGGGATCGGGCCGGCGCGGCTGGTGTTCCGCGCGCCGGCGAAGCACGGCACGAACACGCTCGCGGTCGAGCCACCGCCCGCGCCACCGGCCCTGACCCGCCGGGAGCGGGAGCTGCTCGACGTGCTCTGCCGCCCGTATTCGGACGGTGGCCTGGCGTTCCCCGAGCCGCCGTCGGTGCGGGTGCTGGCCGGCGCGCTGGGCGTGAGCGAGAGCGCGGTCAAGAAGCACCTGACCCGGCTCTATGACAAGTTCGACCTGGTCAGCAACGACGACCGGCGGCGGACCCGACTGGCCGCGGAGGCGGTGCGCCGGGGCGCGACCGGTTGACCGGTTCGCTCGGTGGCCGGGTGCGCCGGCCGCGCGCGGCCGGCGGGCGGCCGGGCGTGGTGCGGTTATCCAGCGCGTCCGGCCGGACGGCTCAGCGGCGGACGCCGACGCCGCCGTAGCCGTGCGACACGGCGGCCCGGGGCTCGCCGTCCGGCCGCCAGTCGGCCAACCGGACCAGGCCGGGCTCGACCACGTCGTAGCCGTCGAGGAAGCGGGCCACCTCGGCGTGGGTGCGGGGGACCAGCGGCGCGCTGCTGCGCCGGTAGACCGCCGTGCCGGCCTGGGCGGGCAGCGGCGGCGCGCCGTCCAGGGTCAGGTGGGAGACCGCGAGCATGCTGCCCGGGGCGGTGGCGTCCCGCAGTCGCGCCACGGCCGCCCACGGGTCGTCCGCGTCCGGCACGAAGTGCAGCACCGCCACCAGCAGCAGCGCCACCGGCTCGGTCAGGTCGACGGTGGCGCGCAGCAGCGGGTCGGCCAGCATCTCGTCCGGCCGCCGCAGGTCGCCCCGCAGCACCACGGTGCGGCCGTCGGTGGGCAGCAGCCGCCGGGCGTACGCCACGGCGACCTCGTCGTGGTCGACGTAGACCACCCGGGCCTCGGGGGCGACCGCGCGGACCACCTCGTGCACGTTGCCCTGGGTGGGCAGGCCGGCCCCGACGTCGAGGAACTGGCGTATCCCCTGCTCGGCCGCCCAGCGCACGGCCCGGCGCAGGAACGCGCGGTTGGTCTGGGCCGCCACGCCGGTGTCCGGGAAGATCTTCAGGACCTCCTCCGCGGCGGCCCGGTCGGCGGCGAAGTTGTGGCAGCCACCCAGGTAGTAGTCGTACATCCGGGCGACGTTGGGTCGCGTCTCGGCCTCCGTCACGCCCTGATGTCTAGCACTCTGGGCGACACACCGCTGACCCGACGTGTCCGTGATCCGCTTGCCCACGCGGCTGACCTGGTACGACGGTGGGACCAGCCGATTCGAGGAGGTACCGATGACCGGTGGACGGAAGACCGTGGAGGTCGACCCGGTGGTGTTCCGCGCCGTCTACGACTCGCCCGCCTCGCTGCCGGGGCGGCACCGGTGGACCACGCCGGAGGCGGACGTACGGCGGCTGGAGAAGCTGCTGAACATCCCGGCGCGCAGCGTCGGCGCGCCGCTGTGGGTCAGCGGCGACGAGCCGGACTGCCCGAAGTGCGGGCGGCGGGTGACCTGGTACGACATCGTCTCCTCGGCGCTGCACGAGGTGCACGACCGGGCGATGATCGCCCGGGTGGTGCTCGGCGAGCGGAAGTACGTCAACACCGAGGTGCCGGAGGCGATCCCCGGTGTCCACTGTGCCGACTGCCGCACCCCGATCACCGGCCTGCGCAGCTTCAAGTGCCACAACTGGGCGTACGCGTTCGAGGCGCTGGAGGAGATCGTCGAGCGGATGTCCGGCGTGCCCGCTCAGTCGCCGCCCGCCGCCTCCTGAGCGCGCCGGGCGGGGCGACGGCCGGGCGGGGAGGACGGCTCGGGGCCGGGGTCCGGCACCGGCGGCATCGGGCGGGTGACCGGCGTGCCGCCGGTGACGCGCAGCCGCTCGCCGTGGTGCCACAACTCGACCGCGTCGCCCGGGCCGGCGTCGGGCAGCGCGTAGCCGGCCGTGTCCGGGGTGAGCGTGACCCGCAGCCGGTGCCCGTGCCAGCGCAGGTGGAACACCAGCCGGGTGATCCGGCGGGGCAGCCGCGGGTCGAAGGAGAGCACGCCCCGGTCGTCGCGCAGCCCGCCGAAGCCCTGCGCCACCACCAGCCACGCCCCGGCCAGGGACGCCAGGTGCAGCCCGTCGGCGGTCTTGTCGCCCAGGTCGGCCAGGTCCTGGAACGCCGTCTCGGCGAGCAGGTCGTACGCCAGGTCGAGGTGGCCGACCTCGGCGGCGAGGATCGCCTGCGCGGACGCGGACAGCGACGAGTCGCGGACCGTGCGGGCCTCGTAGTAGGCCAGGTTGCGGGCCTTCTCCTCGGCGGTGAAGTCGCCGGGGCAGCGCAGCATGGCCAGGACCAGGTCGGCCTGCTTGACCACCTGCCTGCGGTACAGCTCCAGGTAGGGGAAGTGCAGCAGCAGCGGGTAGTCGTCCTCGCCGGTGCCGGCGAAGTCCCACTCCGGCTGCTCGGTGAAGCCGGCCGACTGCTGGTGCACGCCGCGCTTGCCGTCGTACGGGACGTGGACCGCGTCGGCGGCGGCCCGCCAGCCGGCCACCTCGGCCGGGTCGACGCCGAGCCGGTCGGCCACCTCCGGGCACCGCTGGACGGCGTCGGCGGCGCCGCGCAGGTTCCGCCGGGCCATCAGGTTGGTGAAGATGTTGTCGTCGACCAGGGCCGAGTACTCGTCCGGTCCGGTGACGCCGGTCAGGTGGAAGGCGCCGGCGTCGTCCCAGTGGCCGTAGCCGTGCCACAGCCGGGCGGTCTCGACGAGCACCTCGGCGCCGCACTCGGCGAGGAACGCGGTGTCCCCGGTGGCCGCGACGTAGCGCAGCACCGCGTCCGCGACGTCCGCGTTGACGTGCAGGCCGGCGCTGCCGGCCGGCCAGTACCCGGAGCACTCACGGCCGCCGAGCGTCCGCCACGGGAAGGTCGCCCCGGTCAGCCGCAACTCGGCCGCGCGCTCCCGGGCCTCGGGCAGGTGGGCGTGCCGCCACCGCAGCGCCGAGCGGGTCAGCTCGGGCGCCAGGTACGTCAGCACCGGCAGCACGTACCCCTCGGTGTCCCAGAGCACGTGCCCGTCGTAGCCGTTGCCGGTCAGGCCCTTCGCCGGGATGGTGCGGTCGCCGTCGGCCCGGCCGGACTGGATCAGGTGGAACACCGCGAAGCGGACCGCCTGCTCCAGTTCCGGGTCGCCGGCCAGCTCGACGTCGGCGGTGGCCCAGGCCGCGTCGAGGGCGGCCCGTTGCGCGTCGAGCAGGGCGTCGAACCCGTCGGCCCGGGCCGCATCCGCCTCCGCGACGACCAGGTCGGCCAGTTCGTCGGCCGGGGTGCCGTCCACGTCCGCGCACTCGTACGCGGCGAACTTGGTGACCCGGATCCGCTCACCCGGGCGCAGCGGACCGGTGAGCGCCAGCCGGAACCGGTCACCGGTCAGCTCGGCGTCGGTGGCCGTGTCGTCGGGGGCCGCGACCCGGTGCGCGACCGCCACCGCGACCCGCTGGCCGCTGTGTTCGGTCCGGTGCACCAGCACGCCGTCGGTGCCGTCGTGCCGGCCGGTCTCGGCGGTGAGCGGGTCGTGGATCACCGAGGCCGCCCGGGGGTCGTCGGCACGTTCCGGCACCCGCTCGTTGGCGAGCAGGTCGGAGCAGATCCGCACCGGGACCGGGCCGTCCAGCGGCTCGACCGTCCAGTCGACGGCGGCGACCGGTCGGCGGGGCAGCGAGACCAGCCGGGTGCTGACGACCCGGACGCCGCGGCCGCCCGGTGAGACCCACTCGGTCTCCCGGCGCACCACCCCGGCCCGCAGGTCCAGCTCCCGGTGGTGCCGCCGGATCGTGCCGGTGCGCAGGTCCAGCGGCTCCCCGTCGACCCAGAGCCGGACCAGCGCGGCGTTGGGGGCACTGATCACGGTGTCGCTGCGTTCGGGGAAGGCGTACCCGCCCTCGGGGTAGCTCAGCTCGTGCTGCTCGTGGAACCCGTTGAGATAGCTGCCGGGCATGCCGTACGGCTGGCCCTCGTCGAGCGTGCCGCGCCAGCCCACCCAGCCGTTGGCCAGCGCGAACACCGACTCGGTCTCGCCGAGCCGGTCCAGGTCCGCGCTGGTGCGCCGGATCCGCCAACCGCCGTGCGACACGTGTCCTCCCGGGTTCGGTGCGTGGACCGCCACCGAACCAGACCCGGCTGAGAGGTGGCTGGGATCCCGGTACCCGCGGCGGGCCGCGCGGCCACCCGAGGGTGTCCGAGCACACGGCTCAGGTGGTCAGCACCAGCGTGACCGCGGTGGCCAGGACGAGGAACGGCCCGAACGGCAGGTGGGCCGACCAGCGGACCCGGCGGAGGACGAGCAGCACCACCCCGGCCACGCCGGAGAGGGTCACCGCGAGGACCAGGCCGGCCACCAGCACCGGCCAGCCGTACCAGCCGAGCAGCGCGCCGGCGCCCAGCGCCAGCTTGGCGTCGCCGAGGCCGAAGCCGCGCCGGCCGAGCAGCAGGGTGGTCGCCGCGAAGCCGGCGCCGAGGGTCAGCCCGGCCGCGGTGGCCCGCAGCCACGGCGACGGACCGGGCCCGGCCAGCGCGGCCACCCCGAGAAGCACCCAGGTGCCGGCCGCGGCGGGCCAGGTCAGCCGGTCCGGCAGGCGGTGGGCGGCGGCGTCCACGAGCGCCATCGGCACCGCCCAGCCGAGCCACCAGGCCAGGGCCAGGCGGGTCGCGGGCGGCCCGCCGGCCAGGACCAGCGCCGCCACGGCGGCCAGCAGCGCCACCTCCACCAGCGCGGGTGGCGCGCCGACCCGGGATCGGCACCCCGGGCAGCGGGCGGTGGGGCCGAGCGCCGGCAGGGGCCGGTCCAGACCGATCGGGGTGCCGCAGGCGTCGCAGCCCGCGCGGTCGGGGGCGTCCGGCGGTACGGCGTAGCGGGCCACCGCCAGGCGGACCGGCGGCACGACCGTGAGGACGGCGAGCAGCCGGACGACCGGGCGGGACGGAACGGCCGCCGGGGCGGCGCGGTGCACCCGTTCGGTGGTCATGTCCGTGCTCCCGTCCGGTCGCCGACCGTTCCATTCTGGAGCACGCAGAGTGAAGTTCGGCCGGACACCGGCGGGCGGACGGCGGGACGAACAGCCTCCGCCACGCCTCCCGCACCACCGGGGCGGCCTGCGACGGCGGCGCGTCCCGGGCCGGCCGGAGCGGCAGGACGGATCGGACTCCCGGGTCGGAGCCCACCCATACCGGCGGCCGCCGGTCTGACCTCCGGGGACACGGCGACGGGTGCGGGTGCGCGCACTCCCGCCCCCGGGAAGGCCGGCGGTCGCCCGCCGGTCACCGTCCGGCCATCCACCGGTCGTCACCACCCGTCTTCACTCACCGTGTTCACGTGAATTGCCTCTGTTGCATCGGCTGACGTCAGCCTATGCTCGCCCCTTGGGTACGACGCAACCCCCCGATCAATAGGCGTCGGAGGCCGACCGAAGACATCAGTTCCCCATTCTTGAAGATCAGCACAGGTAAATGCACGCGGTGGCGGTCGAGGCCCGGCCGGACAGATCCGGGCGCGCTTCCGCATGCCCGGAGCGGGTCGGATCGACCGCACCGGGCCGGCACCGAGGAGGGCTTGGCGTTGCGCACACGGCAATCCCGTCGATGGGAAATCTGCCTGCTCAGCCTCGCGCTGACGGTCGGCGCGGCCGGCTGCGGCAGCGGGCCGGAGGCGACGACCGGTCCGCTGACCGGGCGCGCCGCCGCACCCGTCGCCCATTCCGACGCCGAGGAGAACGCCGCCGCAAAGGCCGCGCTCGCCGCCTATTCCGGCTATCTCGACGCGTCCCGGACGGCGAGCGCGCGCAGCGATCCCGGGCATCCCGCACTGCCCCGTTTTCTGGCCGATCCACTGCTGACCCGGGTACGGCTGGCAATTCGTGACGCGAAGGAGCACGGCGCGATGCGTACCGGAAAACTGGTTTCCGACCCCACCGTCGTCTCGGTCGACCTGGCCGCCGACCCGCCCACCGTCGAGATCCAGGACTGCCTCGACGCGCGCGACTACCGGCTCGTCACCGTCAAGGACCGCAAGACCGTGCCCGGCACCCGCGGCGGTCGCTACCTGGCCACCGCGACCGCGGCCCGCTACCCCGACGGCCGGTGGCTGGTCAACACCGGCGCCGCGCACCAGGACCAGCCGTGTTGACCTGGGGAGGTGGGGGTGCCCCGGCCCGCCGGACCCGGGCCGGGGCGTCCCGACGGCTGCTGCTGGCCGCCGGCCTGGCAGCGCTGGTGACGTTGACCGGCGCGCCCGCGCGTGCCGCCGACCCGGGCGGCTCCTGCCCGCCCGACCAGACCGACTGCGACGTGTGGGACGACGACCCGGGTGTCCCGGGCGGCGGCGGCGGACCGGGCGGCGGCGGGAACGACGGTGGCGGGGGCAACGGCGGTGGCACCGCGAAGTGCCAGTGGAACGGCCAGGTCGTCAAGTGCTACGACGACCTGCTCGGCTGGTTCAACAACAGCGACGGGTGCTACTACAAGCTGACCGAGCCGCAGCTGCCGGCGCCGGCCGGCCAGCAGTGGTACACCGCCAGTTGCGTCGGGGGCGCCACCGGCCAGCAGGGCAACGTCCTGCTCGCCGCCCCGCCGCCCGGCTTCGGCACGCCGCCCGACCCGGAGGAACTGGCCCGCCGCGCGCTGGCCTCGATCTCGCTGCTGCCGCCCCGGGTCGCGGTCGCACCCCGGCGCAGCAAGGGACCCGGCCTGGTCGGCCTGCCGGTCTGGATGTGGGCCAGCCCCGGCGCGTCGTACTTCGGGCCGTTGTCCGCCTCCGCCTCCGACCGGGGGCTGACCGTCGAGATCACCGCGAAGGTGGACCGGATCGTCTGGCACATGTCCGACGACATCGACGTCACGTGCTACGGGCCGG
Source organism: Micromonospora sp. WMMA1996 (assembly GCF_002573675.1). Classification (NCBI taxonomy): domain Bacteria; kingdom Bacillati; phylum Actinomycetota; class Actinomycetes; order Micromonosporales; family Micromonosporaceae; genus Micromonospora; species Micromonospora sp. WMMA1996. Next base: position 1,197,115 of record NZ_PDHU01000001.1, read on the forward strand.
GCACCCCCTACGACGCCGACGGCCCGGACGCCGGCGCGGCCTCGCCCGACTGCGGCCTCCCCCACGGATACCCGACGGCGGCCACCTACCAGGTCAGCGCCACCACCTTCTGGACCGTGGAGTGGTCCGGCGGCGGGGAGAGCGGCGTGATCCCCCAGAGCCGGGTCAGCGGTGTGGTCCCGGTGCAGATCAACGAACTTCAGGTGGTGACCCGATGAGTGTGGTGGCGTCCCGGAACGGGACCCCGGTGGAGGCGCCGGTGGCGCCCCCCAAGGTGGTCCGGCAGCGGCGGATCCGGCCCGGCCTGCTGGGCCTGGCGATCCTGCTGATCGCGGTCGGCGGGCTGGGCGCGGCGTTCGCGGTCACCTCGGTGCGGTCCACCGGCAGCTACCTGGCGGTGGCCCGGCCGGTCGAGGTCGGCCAGCAGGTCACCGCCGACGACCTGGTGCCGGTCCGCGTCTCCGGCGGGCGCGAGCTGCGGCCGGTGCCGGCCGACCGGGTCAAGGACGTGCTGGGCCTGCGGGCCGCCGTCCGGCTCACCCCGGGCACGCTGCTCACCCCGGCCCAGCTCACCGACGCCCCACTGCTCGGCCCCGGCCAGCAGCAGATCGCGCTCGGGCTGGAGCCCGACCAGGTGCCGGCCCGCAAGCTGCACCCCGGCGACAAGGTGCTGCTGGTCAGCACGCCGGACAGCAGCGCCAACGGCAGCACGGCGGCGCGCGGCGGCGGCACCCGCTTCGAGGGCACCGTGATCGACACCGCGACGCCGCAGAACGACGACACGGTCGTCTACCTGGCGCTGGCCGTCCGGGACGTGCCGGCCGTGGTGGCGCTGGCCGCGGACGACCGGATCGCGCTCGTGCTCACCGAGGCCGCCTGATGGCGATCATCGCCCTGGTCTCGGCGAAGGGCTCGCCGGGCGTCACCACCACCGCGCTGGCCGCGGCGCTGAGCTGGCACCGCCGGCTGGTGCTGGCCGAGTGCGACCCCGCCGGGGGCTCGATCCTCGCCGGCTACCTGGGCGGGGCGCTGGACGGTCCGCGCGGCATCGGCGAGCTGGCCGTCGGCGAACTGCGCGACGGCAGCCTGGAGAGCGCGTTCTGGTCGCAGCTGGTCGACCTGGACGCGCCGCGCCGGGAGCGGCTGCTGCTGCCCGGCGTGGTCGACCCGGCCCAGGCCGGCAGCGTGATCCCGCTCTGGCAGCGGTTCGCCGACTACTTCACCGGCCTGGAGCGGGGCGTGCCGCCCTACGACGTGCTGGTCGACTGCGGCCGGCTGGCGGTCGGCGGTCCACCGTGGCCGCTGCTCCGGGCCGCCGCGGTGGTGCTGCTCGTGACCCGCGCGCACCTGCCCGACCTCTCCGCCACCCGGGCCACGGTCCGGGCGATCGAACGCGACCTCGGCGAACACCGGGTCCCCCCGGGCACCCTGCGCCTGCTGGTGGTCGGGGACGGGCACGGCACCAGCGAGATCAGCAAGGCGCTGCGGCTGCCGGTGATCGCCCGACTGCCGCACGACCCCCGTACCGCCGAGGTGCTCGGCCACGGCGGCACCGTGCGCGGCAACCGGCCGCTGATGCGCGCGGCCGGCGCGTTGGAGGTGCCGATCCGGGCGCTGCTGGACCGGCGCCGGGCCCGGCTCGCCTGGCCCGGCACCACCGCCGCGCGCCCGGTGGCCGAACCGACCGCACCGGGGGTGCCCGGTGCGGTTTGAGCCGGTCTCCCACGACCCGCGCGGGCAGCAGCCCGGCGTCGTCTCCACGGTCCCGCCGCTGGCCCCGCCGAACGGTCGGCACCAGGTCACCGCGCCCGCGCCGGCCGCGCCGCCGGTGCCGCCGCGCCCCCGGGTCGACTTCGCGGTGGTCCGCGAACTGCGCCGGGAGCTGAGCGAACGACTCACCCACTGGCAGCGGGGGCGGGAGTTCGACGCCGACGCCGAGGAGGTCGAGCGGGCCCGGCTGGCCGTCGCGGTCGTCTCCGCGTACGCGGACTCGGTCCGCCGGGGCGGCACGCCGATGCCCGCCGACGAGGAACGGCTGCTGCTCGACCAGGTGACCGCCGAGCTGGTCGGCCTGGGCCGGCTCCAGACGCTGCTGGTCGACGACACCATCGAGGAGGTGCACATCCTCGGCTGCGACCAGGTGCGCATCACCCGGCACGGCGGCGGCGTCGACTGGGCCGAGCCGATCGCCGAGACCGACGACGAGCTGGTGGAGATCCTCCAGGCGGCGGCCCGGCGGGCCGGGGCGACCGAACGGTCGCTCTCCACCTCCAAGCCCACCCTCGACCTGCAACTGCCCGACGGCAGCCGGCTGGCCGCCGTGTTCCTGGTCAGCCACCGCCCGTACGCGGTGATCCGCAAGCACAACACGCTCGCGGTGAGCCTGGAGGACATCGCGGGCGGCCGAGCCGACCTGGACGAGATGATCGACCCGCTGCTGCGCGACTTCCTCCGCGCGTCCATGCGGGCCGGGCTGAACATCATGGTCGCCGGGCTGGCCGGGGCCGGGAAGACCACTGTCATCCGGGCGCTCATGGACGAGATCCCGGCCGACGAGCCGTACGTGCTGCTGGAGGAGAGCCGGGAGCTGCTGCCGGCGCGGCGCGGGCACAAGCACCGGGCGGTGATGAGCTTCGAGTCCCGCGAGGGGCACGGGGAGCGCGGGGCCGACGGGCGACCCGCCGGTGAGGTCAGCATCGCCGACCTGATCCCGGTCTCGCTGCGGATGGGCGTGCTGCGGATCATCGTCGGCGAGGTGCGGTCCCGGGAGATCGTGCCGATGCTCCAGGCGATGACGACCAGTCGCGGGTCGATGTGCACCATCCACGCGCGTACCCCGGCGGGGGTGAGCGAACGGATCATCGAGCTGGCGCTCTCCCACGGCCGGGAGATGACCGTCGACCAGGCCCGCCGGATGGCCGGCAACGCGCTCGACCTGATCGTCTACGTCACGGTCGACGACGAGACCGCGATCGGTGGGCGCAAGCACCGGTTCGTCTCGCACGTCGAGGAGGTCATCGGCGTGGGCGAGGGCAACCGGATCACCACCACCACGGTCTTCGGCCCGGGACCGGACGGCCGGGCGGTCCCCCGCCACCTGCCCGAACGGATCCGCGACCAGTTGCTGCGGGTGGGCTACGACGCCCGGCTGCTCACCCGGTTCGTCGAGGCCGGGATGGGCGCCTGGCGGCGGCCCCGGCACACCCGCCTCGGGCGGCGACCGAACGGGGGCCCGGCGTGACCCGGATCGAGCTGATCGCGCTGGTCTCCGGCGCGGCCTGCGTGGCCGGGCTGGTGCTGACCGTGGTCGCGCTGGTCGGCACCCGCCGGCCACCGAGGTCGACGCCGGGCGGCGCCGGGCCGGGCCTGAGCCGGCTCTGGAACGGCTCCGGGGCGAGCCGCGCCGACCGGCAGCGGCACCAGCTCCTGCTCGGCGCCGCCGTGGTGGCCGGAGCGGCGGCGTTCCTGCTCACCGGCCTGCCGGTGGTCGGCCTGCTGGTGGCGCTCGCGGTGCCCGGCGTGCCGTGGCTGTTCGCGGTCGGCCGGGCCGAGCAGCGGGCCATCGCCCGGGTGGAGGCGGTCGGCGAGTGGACCCGGCGGCTCAAGGACATCTCCGCGACCGGGCAGGGGCTCCAGCAGGCCATCATCGGCACGATCGCGACCGCGCCGGAGGAGATCCAGGAGGAGGTACGCACGCTCGCCGCCCGCCTCCAGGCCGGCTGGCTGGCGCGCTCCGCGCTGCTCGCCTTCGCCGACGAGATCGCCGACCCGGTCGGCGACCAGGTGGTGGCCGCGCTCATCCTGCACCTCACCGACCGGGGCGAGCGCCTCGGCGACGTGCTCGGGTCGATCGCCGGCGCCGCGTCGGCCGAGGTGGCCACCCGACGCGAGGTCGAGGCGAAGCGGACCCAGCCCCGGTTCGCGGTCCGCTTCCTCACCGGCATGACCCTGGCGACGCTCGCGTACGGGCTGGTGAACAGCGACTACATCCGCCCCTACGGGACCCTCACCGGGCAGCTCGTGATGGCGGTGCTCGGTGCGGCCTTCATCGGGCTGCTGGTCTGGGTGCGTTCGATGAGCCAGCCGCCGCGTCCGGCGCGCTTCCTGCCGGCGCCCGACCTGGAGGAGGCGATCGCGTAGTGGTCCTCAACTGGCAGATGGCGATCGCCGTGCTCGGCGGGTGTGCGGTCGGGCTCGGGCTGTTCCTGGTCGTCCGCGAGGCGTTGCCGGCCACCCCGGCGCTCGGCCCGGCCCTGCGTCGGCTGCACCAGCCGCCCGGCCAGGCCCCGGCGGCCGGCGCCGGGCCGGACTGGTTGGGCGGCTTCGCCCGCTGGCTGCGCCCGCCGCACCGCCAGCTCGCGCTGCTCGACCGGACCCCCGAGCAGTACGCCCTGTCCGTGCTGCTCTCCGCGCTGGTCGGCTTCGCCACCCCGGCGGTCGCCTCGGCCGTGCTCTTCCTGGGCGGGGTGGCGCTCCCGGTGGCCGTACCGGTGCTGGCCAGCCTGGGCCTGGCGCTGGTCGCCGGCCTGCTCGCGCACCGCTCGGTGCTGGCCCGGGCCGACGCGGCCCGGGACGAGTTCCGCCAGGCGGTCTGCACCTACCTCGACCTGGTGGCGTTGCAGCTCTCCGCCGCGCACGGCCCGGTGCAGTCGCTGGAACGCGCGGCGGCGGTCTGCGACGGCTGGGTGTTCGACCGGATCCGGGAGGCGCTGCGGCTCGCCCAGCTCCAGATGCACTCGCCCTGGGACGAGTTGCAGGAGCTGGCCGACCGGATCGGCATCCCGGAGCTGGGCGACGTGGGCGCGATCATGCGCTCCTCCGGCAGCGAGGGCGCCCAGGTGCACGAGACGTTGCGGTCCCGCGCCGACTCGCTGCGCGACCAGATCCGCACCGACAACCTGACCCGGGCCGAGGGGGTGACCAGCAAGTTGGACATCCCCGGCTCGCTGCTGGTCTTCGTCCTGCTCGGCTTCGCCGTCTACCCGTTCATCGCCCGTCTGTGATCCCACCCCGAGAAGGAGAACACCATGCACCTCTACGCCTATCTCTACGCGACGGTGAGCACCCGCCTCGCCGAGCTGCGCCGGGACTCCGAGCGCGGCGACAGCCCGGTGCCGACCGCCGTGATCATCTTCGGGCTGGTCGCGGTGGCCATGGCGGTCACCGGGCTCGCCCTGGCCAAGGCGAACAACTGGATGAACGCCATCCCGAACAACACGGCGCCGAAGGCACCATGATGTCCCGCCCCGCCCGTACGGTCCGGAGCCGGCCGGCACCCGCCGGCCGGCCCGCCGGCCCGCGCGGTCCGGGGCGGATCGCCGCCGCCCTGCGCGCCCGCCTCGACGCGGGCGGGCGTGAGCGGGGCGCCAACCCGGTCGAGCTGGCGGTGATGATGCCGGTGATCCTGGTGCTGCTCTTCGGCTCGATCCAGGTCGCCGTCTGGTTCGTCGCCCGGTCCACCGCGCTCAACGCGGCGCAGACCGGGGTCAATGCCCAGCGCACGTTCGACGCCGCCCCGGACGCCGGCCGGGACCGGGCCACGAACTTCCTCCGCCGCTCCGGGGACTGGCTGGTCGGCTGGGAGAGGACCGGGCCGACCTGCGCGGAGATCGGCGACGGCGTCACCTGCACGGTGCGGGGCCGCTCCCTGTCGGTCATCCCGGGGGTCTCGTTCGAGGTCACACAGACCGCGCACGGCCCCGCCGAACGCTGGACCGTGGGGTGAGGCCGGTGCCACGGGACCGGGGATCCGTCTCGATCGAGGTGGCGGTGCTCGCCCCCGCCTTCATCGGGCTGATGGTGCTCGCCGGGGTCGCCGGGCGGACGGCCGTCGCCGACGAGGCGGTGGAGTCCGCCGCGCACGACGCCGCCCGGGCCGCCTCGCTGGCCCGCACCGCCGACGACGGCGAGGAGGCCGCCGAGAACGCGGCCCGCACCCAGCTCGACTGGTCCGGTCTGCGCTGCACCGCGCCGCCCCGGCTCGAACTGGCCGGTTCGGTGGCCGGGAAGCCGACCAGCTTCGCCGCCGCGTACCGCAGCGCGCCCGGTGTGCCGGCGACCGTCACGGTGACGGTGACCTGCACCGTGTCCTTCGACGACCTGAGCGCGCCCGGGCTGCCCGGGGTGCCGGGCGGCAAGACCGTGGCGGCGAGCTTCACCTCGCCGCTGGACACCTACCGGAGTCGCGGATGACCGGGCGACGCGGGGCGGAGAGCGGCCGGGTGAGTCTCTTCCTGGCCGTGGCGATGACCGGCGTGCTCGCCGTCATCGGTCTCGCCTACGACGGCGCCGGGCAGCTGCGCACCCTGCAACGGGCGGACAACCTGGCCGCCGAGGCGGCCCGCAGCGGCGGCCAGATGATCGACCGCGCGGGCGCCATCGAGGGCGGCCCGACCCGGATCGACCAGGTCGCCGCCCGCGGGGCCGTCGCCGACTACCTCGCCGCCGCCGGCGGGGTGGGCGGTCACGAGGTCGACTTCCCCGTGGTCGGCGCCGAGACCCAGATCCGGGTACGCGTGCGGATCACCTACCGCCGGGACCTGCTCGGTCTCTTCGGCGCGCCGCAGACCGCCACCGTCACCGGTGAGGCCACCGCTCGGGCGCTCACCGCGCCACCACCGTAGGAAGGAAGGCCACCATGGGTGCACCCCGACGCTCCGCCGTCCACCGCACCGGCCAGGTCCTCACCGGCCTCGGCGCCCTCGTCGTGCTCGTCGGGGTGCTGGCCGGCGGGCCGGTCGCGCTGCTGGCCTTCGCCGGCAACCCGCTCCCCGACCATCTGCCCACCCTGGCCGAGGTGGGTACCGCGTTGACCAGCCGCGACGACGGGCAGCTCTTCCTGCGGGCGCTGGCCGTGGTGGGTTGGTTCGGCTGGGCCACGTTCGCGTTCTCCGTCCTGGTGGAGCTGTCCGCGTCGGCGCTGCGCCGGCCCGCGCCGAAGCTGCCCGGCATGCACCGCCAGCAGCGGGCCGCCGCCGCGCTGGTCGGTTCGGTGGCGCTGATCCTGGCCGCGAGCCCGGCCGCGGCGAGCGCCGCCGCGCTGTCCGCACCGCAGGCCGTGGCCGCCGCCCCGGCCGCCACCGTGACGCAGACCGCGGCACCGGCGCGGACCGCCTCGGTGACCACCGACCCGGCGGTGTACCGGGTGGCGAAGGGCGACTACCTGGGCGAGGTGGCCGACCGCTATCTGGACGACTTCGACCGCTATCGGGAGCTGGCCCGGCTGAACCGGCTCGCCGACCCGGACCGGATCCGCCCCGGCCAGCTCATCCGGTTGCCCGAGGGCGCGGTGGACTCTGGCGCCCAGCGGCACGCCGCCGGACGCCTGGTGGTGACGTCGGCCCAGCCGGCGCCCGCGAAGCCGGGTGGGGGTGGCGCGTCGTCGACGGCGTCGAAGCCGAAGCCGAAGCCCGCGCCGCACACCACGGCCCGGGACACGACGCCGACCGTGGCGGCCCCGGACGGGCAGCCGCCGGCCATGTCGGCGGGCGCGTCCCGGGCGACGGCCGAGGAGGGCATCAACCGCCCGCTGGCCATCTCGGCGGTGCTGGCGGTGGCGAGCATCGTGGGCGCGCAGATCGGCGCGGTCCTCGGCCTGCGCCGGCGGCCGGTCCCGGCCCGTGCGCTGGGCAGCGGTCGGCACCGCCGAGACTGACCCGGGTCAGGGCAGCCGGGCCTCGACCCGGCCGGAGACCACGCGGGTGGGCAGCACGACCTGGTCGTTGGCGGCCGGGCCGTGCACCACCTCGCCGCCGTTGAGCCGGAACGCGCTGCCGTGCCACGGGCAGACCACGCAGGCGTGGCCGTCGATCTGCCGCACCTCGCCCTCCCCGAGCGGGCCGCTCTGGTGCGGGCAGCGCTCGAGCATCACGGTGACGTCGTCGCCGTGCCGGTAGAGGATCACCGAGACGTCGTCGATCTCCCGGGTTACCAGCTCCCGCTGCGGCAGGCTGCCCAGGTCGCCCACGGCGTGCCAGCCGTCGCTGATCAGGTGCATCTCCGAGACGCTCTGGCTGACCTGGGCGCCCTGCTTGTAGGCCAGGTGCCCGCCCAGGTACGCCCCGCCGCTCGCCGCGGACAGGCCCAGGTAGGCCAGCGCCCGGCCGAGGCCGTGCCGCCCGTTCAGCCGGGCCGCGAGCGAGCCGGCGTAGAGGGTCAGGCCGAGGATGTTCGCCCCCGCGTGCACCAGCCCGACCCGGCGCTGGTCGCGGGACAGACTCGCCCAGTCGTTCCACCCGGCCACGGCGGCGGGCAGCGCGCTGACCGTGCCGAGCCCGACCAGGGCGGTGGCGGCCCGGCGCTGGCCGGGCAGCAGGTCCACCACGGCGGCGGAGATCCACGCGCCGACCGGAACCTGCACCATCGCCGGGTGCAGCGGGTGCCCCAGCCAGACGCCGTGCAGCGCGTCCCGGACCCGTTGCGAGCGCAGCGTCCCCTGGACGGCGCGTTGCAGGCGGTCACCCACCCGGTCGAGTCCGGAGGCCTGTTCGAGCTTCGTCATCAGTTCGCGCACCTGTTCCGACTTCCCGGCCGGAGAGCGACCAAACCGGACGGCCGGGAAATCCCTCGCAGGTGGGCCGGGGCGTACCGTCGGAGGCATGGCACGCCGTCGCATCCCCCGCTGGCTCGCCCGCCTTCCCCTGGTCCGCCTGGACCTGCGGGATGGCACCGCTCGCCCGCGCCGCGCCCGAGCTCTGGCCGAACTGGCTGAACGCGGGCGGGCCGGTGACTTCGACGAGTTGCTCGACAAGCGCAACTACCGTTCGTGAAGGTTGGGTGAGATGCCCCGACCGGATCTCCGAACGCGGCTTGTGTGCGCTGGCCCCCGGGCGACGTCGGGGGCATGCTGACCCCATGGGTGTACGCGTCGAGCACGCCGACGGCGTGACCACGGTGATCCTGGACCGGCCGGAGGCCCGTAACGCCGTGGACGGACCGACCGCCCGGGCCCTGGCCGACGCGTTCCGCGCCTTCGACGCCGATCCGGACGCGTCGGTGGCCGTGCTCTGGGGCGCGGGCGGCACGTTCTGCTCCGGCGCCGACCTCAAGGCGATCGGCACCCCGCGCGGCAACCGGGTCGAGCCCGAGGGCGATGGGCCGATGGGCCCGACCCGGATGCGGCTGTCCAAGCCGGTGATCGCCGCGATCTCCGGGTACGCGGTGGCCGGCGGCCTGGAACTGGCGCTCTGGTGCGACCTGCGGGTCGCCGAGTCGGACGCGACGCTGGGCGTGTTCTGCCGACGGTGGGGCGTACCGCTGATCGACGGTGGCACGGTGCGGCTGCCCCGGCTGATCGGGGAGAGCCGCGCGATGGACCTGATCCTCACCGGCCGCCCGGTGCCCGCTGACGAGGCGTACGCGATGGGGTTGGTGAACCGTCTGGTCGCGCCCGGTGCGGCCCGGGCGGAGGCCGAGCGGCTGGCGGCCGGGATCGCCCGGCATCCGCAGACCTGCCTGCGCAACGACCGGGCGGCGTTGCTCGCCGGCGCCGGCCGGCCCGAGCCGGAGGCGCTCGCCACCGAGCTGGCCTACGGCATGGAGTCGCTGGCGGTGGACGGGGTCCACGGCGCGGGCCGGTTCGCCGCCGGGGCCGGCCGGCACGGCGCGCCGGCCGGCTGAGGCGTCACTTCAGGTTGCGCAGCGCGTCCTCGACGGCCCGGTGGAACGTCGGGTACGCGTAGATCATGTGCCGGAGCTGGCTGATCGGCACCGCCGCGTGCACGGCCACCACCAGCGCGGAGAGCACCTCGCCGCCGGTCGGGCCGGCCGAGGTGGCGCCCACCAGCACGCCCTGGTCGGCGTCGGCGACCAGTTTGATGAAGCCGGCGTTGCCGGTCTTGTGGATCCAGCCGCGGGCCGACGAGGTCAGGTCGGTGTACCCGACCTGAACGTTCACGCCGCGCTCGCGGGCCTGCTGCTCGGTGAGGCCGACCGCGCCCACCTCCGGGTCGGTGAAGGTGACCCGGGGCAGCGCCCGGTAGTCGGCGACCGGGACGCTGCCCGGCGCGACCGTCGAGCCGCCCGCGCTCATCGCGCCGCCGACCGCGCTGACCACCCCGGCCGCGCCGCCGACCACGCTGGCGGTGCCGCTGGCGTCCGGGCCGCCCTTGGCGCGCCGCATGTGGTCGAGCACGTCCGCCACCACGATGCCGGCCTGGTACATGGCGATGTGGGTGAACGCGCCCTCGCCGGTGAGGTCGCCGACCGCCCAGATTCCCTCGGTGACGTGCATCCGGTCGTCGACCGGCAGGTAGCGCTGCCCGGCGTCGACGCCGACCGTGTCCAGCCCCAGCTCCTCCAGGTGGGCCTTGCGGCCGGTCACCACGAGCAGCTTCTCGCCGGTGAACGTGGCGTCGTCGGCGTGCACGGTGAACGCGCTGCCGTCGTGGCTGACCCGGCCCGCCTTGACCCCGGTGTGGATCTCCACCCCGTCGGCGCGCAGCGCCTCGGCGGCGAGCGCGGACGCCTCCGGCTCCTCGACGGCGAGCACCCGGTCGGCCGCCTCGACGACCGTGACCCGGACGCCGAACCGGGCGAACACCTGGGCCAGTTCCAGCCCGATCGCGCCGCCACCGAGCACCAGCAGCGACGCGGGCAGCTCCTCCACCTCGATGGCCTGGTGGTTGGTCCAGTAGGGGGTGTCGGCGAGCCCGTCGATCGGCGGGACCGAGGGGCGGGTGCCGGTGCCGAGGACCACGCCGTACCGCGCCTGGAACACCTGGTCGCCGACGCGGACCCGGTTCGGGCCGTCGAGCCGGCCGCTGCCCCGGAGGAACCGGCCGCCCTTGCCGGTGAACCGGTCCACCGCCGCCGTGTCGTCCCAGGTGTCGGTGGCCTCCTCGCGGATCCGCTTCGCCACCGGCGCCCAGTCGGGTCGCACCTGGGCGGATCCGGCCAGCTCGTTCACCCGGTGCGCCTCGGCCAGCGCGTTGGCCGCCCGGATCATCATCTTGCTCGGCACGCACCCCCAGTAGGGGCACTCGCCGCCGACCAGGTCCCGTTCGACGCCGACCACGGTGAGGCCGGCCTCGGCGAGCCGCCCGGCCACCTCCTCGCCGCCGACCCCGAGCCCGACCACGACCACGTCCACCAGTTCCGGCTCCGCCATTCCGCCAGCATTCCGCACCGTCGGGTCGCCGGCCACCGGACCCGGCCGGATTTCCCGTGCCGGTGACGAACCCGACGTCCTACAGTCGCCGGATGCACACGCGCTTCGCCCCGGTCCGGGACTGCTTCCACGACCTCTTCGCCGCCGGCCGGGAGACCGGCGCCGCGCTGACCGTGTGGCACGACGGCGTACCGGTGATCGAACTGGTGGGCGGCACCTCGGCGGCGGTCCCGCCGGGCGTGGTGGTGCCGGCCGCCGGCGCGGACCGGCCGTGGCGGCCGGACACGCTCGTCGACGTCTACTCGGTGGGCAAGCCGGTGGTGGCGCTCTGCCTGCTGCTGCTGGTCGACCGGGGGCGGGTGGATCTGGACGCGCCGGTGGCCGCGTACTGGCCGGGGTTCCGCGCCCCGGCGACCGTACGGCAGGTGCTCGCCCACACCGCCGGGCTGCCCGCCTTCCCGCTGCCCCGGCCCGCCGCCGCGATCACCGACTGGGACCTGCTCTGCGCCGACCTGGCCGCCGCCGAACCCGAGTGGACGCCGGGCGCCGTCGCGGGCGAGCACGCCTGGACGTACGGGCACCTGGTGGGCGAGGTGGTCCGCCGGGTCGACGGGCGGTCGGTGGGCCGTTTCCTGGCCGAGGAGATCGCCGGTCCGTGGCGGCTGGACCTGGCTTTCGGCCTGGGACCGGCGGACCGGCGGCGCTGCGCCGACCTGTCCTACGGCGACCCCGGCTGGCCGGACCTGGTGCGTGGCGAGCCGGGCTCGCTGCGCGCCCGGGCGCTGGACAACCCGCCGGGCGGGCGGGACGTCGCCGTGGTGAACGGCGACCGCTGGCGGGCCGCCGAGATCCCGGCGGTGAACCTGCACGCCACCGCGTCCGCGCTGGCCCGGCTCTACGCCGGGCTGCTGGCCGGCGGCACCCTCGACGGGGTACGCCTGTTCGGCCCCGACCTGGTCGCCGAGGCGACCCGGGTGCAGTACGCCGGCCCGGACCTGGTGCTGGACCGGACGGCGCACTGGACGCTGGGCATGCAGTGGGAGCCGGACGGCAGCTGGGGCATGGGTGGGATCGGCGGCAGCAGCGCCTGGGCGGACCCGGATCGGGGTTACACCTTCGCCTACGTGACGGCGCGGCTGGCCGACCACGACCGGGTGGACGAGCTGGTCGAGGCGTTGCACCCCTGCCTCTGACCTGTCGTCACCGGCGGTGCCGCCCGCCCGCTACGCCCCGGTCAGCGCAACCAGACCGGGTCGGCGCCGGGCACCTCCAGCGGCGGCGGATAGTCGAGCGCCCGACGCGTCTCGTCGGGCAGCCGCCACGGCTGGTGCACGGCCTTGCCCGGCACCGACTCCAGCTCGGGGACCCAGCGCCGCACGTACGCGCCGTCCGGGTCGTAGCGCTCGGCCTGCCGCACCGGGTTGAAGCCGCGGTACGGCCGGGTGTCGTTGCCGGTGCCGGCCACCCACTGCCAGTTGCCCGAGTTGTTGACCCGGTCGCCGTCGAGCAGCCAGCGGAAGAAGACCTCCAGCCCGGGCCGCCAGTCCAGCCCGAGGTGCTTGGTCAGGTAGCCGGCGGTGATGAGCCGGGCCCGGTTGTGCATCCAGCCCTCGGCGCGCAGCTGCCGCACGCCGGCGTCGACGATCGGCATGCCGGTCCGCCCCTCGGTCCAGGCCTCCAGCGCGTGCGGGTCGTCGCGCCAGTCCTCCCGGGCGCCCCGCCGGTAGGCGGTGGTGGACAGGTCGGGGAAGCCGGCGACCACCTGGTGGTAGAAGTCGCGCCAGCAGAGCTGCCGGACGAACGGGCCGTCGCGGTCGCCGGCCCGGTTCGCCACCGCCAGCGGCGAGACGCAACCCCACCGGAGGTACGGGCTGAGCCGGGAGGTGTCGTCACCGGCCATGTCGTCGTGGATGTCGTCGTACCGGTCGAGGGTGGGCAGCCACGTCGTGAGGCGGCGCCGGGCGACGCTCTCCCCGCCCTCGGCGGCGTCCGGGCTGTCGCCCTTCGGCGGGTCGGGCAGCCGGCCCGGGTCGACGCCCTCGGGCAGCCGGATCCGCTTCGGCGCGGCCAGCTCCTCCCGGAGCCGCACACCCTGCCAGGCCCGGAAGTAGGGGCTGAACACCCGGTAGTGGTCGCCCCCGGCGGGCCGCAGCGCGCCCGGCTCGACGATTGTCAGGCCGGGGAAGAGGCGCAGGAACATCCGGTGTCGGTCGCACTCGGCGCGCAGGCGGCGTTCCCGGCGGTGGGCGTGGCGGCTGACGTCGGCGGAGAGCCCGATCCCCTCGGCACCCACCTTGCGGGCCAGCTTCACGGTCTCGGCCACCGGGTCGCCGCGCCGGACCACCAGGTCGCCGCCGCGCCTGCGGAGCGCCTCGCGCAGGTCGGCGAGGCTCTGGTGGAGGAACCGGGTCCGGTTCGGGGAGAGCTTCTGCAGCGCCGGGTCGAGCACGTAGAGCGGCACCACCCGGTCGAACGCCGAGACGGCCGCGGCCAGCGCCGGGTGGTCGTGCACCCGCAGGTCGCGGGTGAACAGCACGACCGCCGTGCGCTCGGTCATCCGGCCAGGGCCGGCTGGAGCGCCGGGCCGGGCACCCGCACCGGCGTGCCGGTCGGGGTGAGCAGCGCCCGGGCGGCCACCGACATCCGCCGGCGCTGCGGCACCAGGGCCCGCCGGACGAAGACGTCGAAGCCCTGCCCGGCCACCTCGTCGAGGATCCCGCCGTAGAGCGCGTACGCCGTGCGCATGCACGCCTGCGACGCGGGGTTGAGCAGCGGGATGCCCGGCGCGGCGGCGAGGTAGTGCGCCTGGGCCCGGGTCACCTCGTACTCGATCAGTTCGCGGATCCGGGGCGTGGTGCGTCCGGCGGCCTTGGCGGCGAGCAGGTCGTCGCGGGTGACGTCGAACTTGGCCAGGTCCTCGTCGGGCAGGTAGGTCCGACCCCGGTCGAGGTCCTCGGCGACGTCCCGGATGAAGTTGGTGAGCTGGAACGCGAAGCCGAGCTGGCGGGCGGGCTCGCGGGCGGCGGCCGGGTCGGAGCTGCCCAGGATCGGCAGCATCATGGTGCCGATGACGGCGGCCGAGCCCTCCATGTAGTCGAGCAGGTCGTCGTAGGTCGGGTACGACATGACCGTCAGGTCCATCGCCATGCTGCGCAGAAACGACGCGAAGTCGTCGCGGTCCAGGTCGAACACGGCGATGGTGTGCAGCACCGCCGGCAGCAGTGGGTCGTCGACCGACGCACCGTGCAGGCCGGCGACGAACCGGTCCGACCACTCGCGCAGCCGGGCGGCCCGCTCGGCCGGCGGCAGGTCCTCGGTGCGGTCGACGATCTCGTCCGCGTAGCGGGTGAATCCGTACAACGCGTGCACATGCCGTCGTTTCCAAGCGGGGAGCAGCCGGGTGGCGAGATAGTAGGTACGGCCGTGACGCCGGTGCAGCTCGCGGCAACGGTCATAGGCAGCGGTGAGATCGGTGTCCACCGGCCCTCCTCGGTTTTCGACGCAGCAATCGACGCAACTCGTAACCCTAGGGTACGCTCCCCCACATGGCCAACGACGCAGTTGCGGGTAATGCGCTCCGCGTCGCGCCGGCACAGCCGGAAGCGACGGACGATCCGGTCCGCGGCGTACTGGCCGCGTTCACGAAAGACCTGGTCAAGGGAGTTGACGACACCCTGGCGGCATTCCTGGCCACCGAGGTCGACTCACTCACCGAGATCGACGCAGCGATGGGTGGTTTCGCCGCGACGGCACGCGACGCCGTGCTGGCCGGCGGCAAGCGGGTCCGCCCGACGTTCGCGTACTGGGGCTGGCGCGGGGTGATCGGCGGCGAGGCGGCGGTGCAGGACGTGCTGCCCGCCCTGTCCGCGCTGGAACTGCTGCACACGTTCGCGCTGGTGCACGACGACGTGATGGACGCCTCCGACACCCGGCGCGGCCTGCCCACCGCGCACCGGGCCGCCGCCGCGCGACACCGGGCCGCCGGGCACGCCGGCGACCCCGACCGCTACGGCGAGGCGGTCGCCGTGCTCATCGGTGACCTCTGCATGGTCTGGGCCGACCGGTTGATGGCGCACGCCGCCGTGCCGGCGGACCGGCTGCTCGACGTGCGTCGCTGCTACGACCAGATGCGGGTGGAGACGGTCGCCGGGCAGTTCCTCGACATACTGGGCGAGCACGACGCGGCCAACTGGTCGGTCGACCGGGCGCTGCGGGTGGCCCGCTACAAGACCGCCAGCTACACCGTCCAGCGTCCGCTGCTCTTCGGCGCCTGCCTGGCCGGCGCCGACGCGGACGGTCCGCTGATCGCCGCGTACACCCGCTACGGGCTGGCCGTCGGCGAGGCGTTCCAGCTCCGCGACGACCTGCTCGGCGTCTACGGCGACCCGGAGACCACCGGCAAGCCGGCCGGGGACGACCTGCGTACCGGCAAGCCGACCGCGCTGCTGATGCTGGCCCGGCAGCTCGCCGACCCGACCCAGCGCCGGGCCCTGGACCGGGCCGGCACGGTCACCGGCGACCGCGAGGTGGCCCGGCTGGCCGACCTGGTCCGGGACACCGGGGCCGCCACCCGGGTGGAACGGATGATCTCCGAGCGGGTCGCCGAGGCGTTGGCCGCGCTCGACACCGCACCGATCGACGAGACGGCGCGCACCGCGCTGACCGGCCTCGCCACCGCCGCCACCGCGCGGCGGTCCTGATGAGCACCTTCGTGAGCACGAGCAAGGGAGCCGGAATGCGCACCGTGAACGGACGGACCGACCGGGTGGTCGTGGTCGGGGCCGGGCTGGGTGGGCTGGCGTGCGCGCTGCACCTGGCCGGCAGGGGCCGGCAGGTGACCGTGCTGGAACGCGAGCCGGTGCCGGGCGGGCGCGCCGGCCGGCTCAGCGTCGACGGGTACGAGTTCGACACCGGCCCGACCGTCCTCACCATGCCCGACCTGATCGCCGAGGCGCTGGGCGCGGTGGGCGAGGAGCTGACCGACTGGCTCGACCTGACCCCGCTCGACCCGGCCTACCGCGCCTACTACCCGGACGGGTCGACGCTGGACGTCATCACCGACACCACCCGGATGGCCGCCGAGATCGCCAAGGTCTGCGGCCCCCGGGAGGCGGACGGCTACCTGCGCTTCGTCGACTACGCCCGCAACCTGTGGAAGTGGGAACGCGCCGACTTCATCGAGCGCAACCTCGACGCGCCGACCGACCTGCTCACCGGGAACCTGCTGAAGCTGTTCGCCAACGGCGCGTTCCGGCGACTCCAGACGAAGATCAACCAGTTCTTCCGCGACCCGCGTACCCAGCGGATCTTCTCCTTCCAGGCGATGTACGCCGGGCTGTCGCCGCACGACGCGCTGGCCATCTACACGGTCATCGCGTACCTCGACTCGGTGGCCGGGGTGAGCTTCCCGCGCGGCGGCATCCACGCGGTCTCCCGGGGCATGGCCGGCGCGGCGGAGAAGCACGGCGTGCAGATCCGGTACGGCACCACGGTGAGCCGGGTGGAGACGGCACACGGCCGCGCCACCGGGGTGGTCACCTCCGACGGCGAGTTCGTGCCCGCCGACGTGGTGGTGCTCAACCCCGACCTGCCGGTCGCCTACCAGGAGCTGCTGCCCGAGAGCCGGCAGCGCAGGCTCACCTACTCGCCGTCGTGCGTGGTGCTGCACGTCGGTTCGAAGCAGGGCTATGGCAAGATCGCCCACCACAACATCCACTTCGGACGCGCCTGGAAGGGCACGTTCGACGAGGTGATCCGGCGAGGCGAGCTGATGACCGACCCGTCGCTGCTGGTGACGAACCCGAGCCGCACCGACCCGTCGGTGGCGCCGGCCGGCAAGCACACCTACTACGTGCTGGCCCCGGTGCCCAACCTCGACCGGGCGCCGTTCGACTGGTCCGGTGACCTCACCGACCGCTACGCCGGTCAGCTCGTGGCGACGCTGGAGGAGCGCGGCTACGTCGGTTTCGGCGACGGCATCGAGGTGCTGCGCGCGGTCACCCCGGCCGACTGGGCGGCGCAGGGCATGGCCGCCGGCACCCCGTTCGCCGCCGCGCACAGCCTCTTCCAGACCGGCCCGTTCCGCCCGTCGAACCTGCACAAGACGTTGGGCAACGTGGTCTTCGTCGGCTCCGGCACCCAGCCCGGGGTGGGCGTGCCGATGGTGCTGATCAGCGGCAAGCTGGCCGCCGCGCGCATCACCGGGGACTCCTGATGGGCCGGGAGGAGCACCTGGTCGAGCTGGTGGACGACGACGGCCGGGTGCTCGGCGAGACCACCGTGGCCGCCGCCCACCAGCCGCCCGGCCGGCTGCACCGGGCCTTCTCGGTGCTGCTGGTCGACCCGGACGGCCGGGTGCTGCTCCAGCAGCGGGCCGCGGTCAAGACCCGGTTCCCGCTCCGCTGGGCCAACTCCTGCTGCGGGCACCCGTTGCCCGGCCAGTCGTTGACCGACGCCGCCAACCGCCGGCTCGCCGAGGAACTCGGCCTCGGCGCGGTGGACCTCACCGAGGTGGGCGTCTACCTCTACTACGCCGAGGATCCGGCCACCGGCCGGGTCGAGTTCGAGTACGACCACGTGCTGCGCGCCGAGGTGCCCGCCGACCTGCCGACCCGGCCCGACCCGGACGAGGTGGCCGACCTGCGCTGGGTGGACCCGGTGGCGGTGCTGGCCGACCTCGACACCGACCCGCGGGCGTACGCCCCCTGGTTGGGCGGCGTGGTGAACCGGCTCCTGCACCCGGTCGGCGTGGCCCGGTCCGGCGCGCCGGCCGACGAGGCACCGGAGCGGTCGGGTGGCCGATGAGGCACTGAGCGCGGGGGCGGTCGCGCGCCGGCTGGGCGTGGCGGTCACCACCCTGCGCACCTGGCACCAGCGCTACGGCCTCGGCCCGAGCGAACACGTGCCCGGCCACCACCGGCGCTACACACCCGCCGACCTCGCCCGCCTGGAGATCATGCGGCGACTCACCGGGGAGGGCGTCGCGCCGGCCGAGGCGGCCCGCTGGGCCCGCCAGGCACCGGCCGTGCTCCCACCGGACCGGCTCGGCCTGAAGGCCCGTACCTCCACGGTCCGCGACGGCGGCGGCACCACCATCCCGGTCGGCCGGGCCGGGCCGGTCGCCCGCGGCCTGGCCCGGGCCGCCATGCGCCTGGACTCGGTCACCATCGGCCGCACCATCGGCGACTCGCTCGCCACCGACGGGGTGGTGGCGACCTGGGAGGGCCTGCTGCGCCCGGTGCTCGCCGGAATCGGGGAGCGGCACGCGGCCACGGCCGGGCTGATCGAGGTGGAGCACCTGATGTCCCGGTGCGTCTCCGAGGCGCTCGCCTCGGTGGCCCGGGCGCACCCGACCGTCGGACCGCCCCGGATCCTGCTCTCCTGCGCGGACGAGGAGCAGCACTCGCTGCCACTGGAGGCGCTGGCCGCCGCGCTGGCGGAGGCCGGTGTGAGTTACCGCATGCTCGGCGCCCGGGTGCCGGTGGCCGCCCTGGTCGAGGCGGTCAACCGGACCGGGCCGGCGGCCGTGGTGCTCTGGTCGCACACCCGGGCCACGGCCGGCCCGCACCAGCTCTCCGCGCTGCTGGCGGTCCCGCGCCGGCCCCTGCTGGTGCTCGCCGCCGGGCCGGGGTGGCGGGCCGACTCGCTGCCGGCCGGGGTGGTCCGACCGGTGGATCTGGCCGAGGCGCTCTCGCTGGCCGTGGCGGTACGGGACTCGCTGGACCAGTCGGCGGCGGGCTGAGGGCCTTTCCGCTCCGGGGCGGCGTCCACTACGGTCGGAAAGTCCGTCTGACCCCGACCCCCTCCGGGAGCGACAGATGCGTCCCCGCACCCTGTTGGCGTTCGCCCTCGGCCTGGTGCTCCTCGTCACCGGCTGCGGCGATCCGGGCAACACCCCGGAGAAGGTCACCGCCCAGCCGTCGGCCTCGGCCACGGCGGAGCCGAGCCCGACCCCGAGCCCGAAGCCGCGGCCGACCCGCACCACCCCACCGCCGAAGCCGAAGCTGCGGCCGGTGCCGAAGAAGCTGCCGCCGGGCCTGCACCGGGCCAGTGGGAGCCCCGGGGTGGCGTTGACCTTCGACGACGGTCCAGACCCCCGCTACACGCCGCAGATCCTGGCCCAGCTCCGGGCGGCCCGCGTCACCGCGACGTTCTGCGTGGTGGGCCGGCAGGCCAGGCGCTACCCGCAGCTGGTCGCACAGATCGTCCGCGAGGGTCACCAGCTCTGCAACCACAGCTGGCACCACGACGTCGACCTCGGCCGGCGTCCGGTGGCGGAGATCCGGGCCGACCTGGAGCGGACCAACCGGGCCATCCACGCCGCCGCCCCCGGCGCGCCGATCACCTGGTTCCGACAGCCCGGCGGCCGCTGGACCGCCGAGGAGCTCACCGTCGTCCGGCAGCTCGGGCTGCGTCCGCTGCACTGGAGCGTCGACCCGCAGGACTGGGACCACCCGCCGGCGAAGACGATCATCAAGCGGGTGGAGTCGGCGACCCACCACGGCTCGGTCGTGCTGATGCACGACGCGGGCGGCGACCGGACCCAGACGATGGCGGCCTGCCGGCACCTGATTCCGGACCTCAAGCGGCGGTACGGGATCGTCCGGCTCCGGTGAAACCACGCCTGACCTGCGCTCTTGTCCGCAGGTGTGCCGGCGGCCATACCGGTTTGGTCGTCCGAGGAGGCATGGCATATGCTTCTCATGCCTCCGGCGGGGCCGGATGGGAGCAAGTCCGCTTGAAGTTGCGAGTGTGCAATGATGGCGGGGCCGCCCTCATCGTCTAGCGGCCCAGGACGCCGCCCTTTCAAGGCGGTAGCACGGGTTCGAATCCCGTTGGGGGCACGGTCCGGCTCACGCCGGATGCAACACCAGCCAGGTCCTGTGGAGCAGTTGGAGTGCTCGCCGCCCTGTCAAGGCGGAGGTCGCGGGTTCAAGTCCCGTCAGGACCGCAAGCGCTGACGCCGCGCACCTCATGCGCGGCGTTCTGCGTATCGGCCCATGCGGTAGCATGTGCCGAGCACCACGGCCAGGTAGCTCAGTTGGTACGAGCGTCCGACTGAAAATCGGAAGGTCGGCGGTTCGACCCCGCCCCTGGCCACATAGCCTTTCGCCGGGCTACAGAGATCCCCACCAGCGGAAACGCCGGTGGGGATCTTGCTCTATGCCCGGCGACCCCGCCGCTCAGGCGCAGCAGGTGCTCTCGGCCGCCTTGGCCAGCTGCGGGGAGTCGGCCTTGACGGTGTAGACCTCCCACGGCTCGTCGCCCGGGCCGCGCACCCAGACCTTGTCCTGGAGCGCGTAGCAGCACTCGGTGTCGTTCTCCTCCAGCGTGACCAGCCCGGCGTCGGTGAGGCGGCCGGTGGCGGCGGCGACCTCGTCGGTGCTGGCCACCTCGACCCCGAGGTGGTCCATCACGGTGGGCCGGCCGGCCTCCCCTTCGAGCAGGACGAGCTTCAGCGGGGGGTTCTCGACGGCGAAGTTGGCGTAGCCGGGGCGGCGCTTGGCCGGCTCGACGCCGAACAGCTTGCTGTAGAAGGCCACGGAGCCTTCGAGGTCGGCCACGCGCAGGGCGAGCTGGACACGGGACATGACGCCTCCTTGTCTAGATGTTTTTCGAAGCAGCACCCACCTTGCCTACTGTTTTGAAATCTGTCAACCTAGAGGAATGTCGAAACAGTCGCTGCCGGTCGTCGACCTGAACGCGGTCGCCTGCTGCCCGCCCATCGCCGTGCGCCCGATGGAGGCGGACCAGGCGGCGGTGGTGGCGCCGATGTTCAAGGCGCTCGGCGACCCGGTCCGGCTGCGGTTGATGTCGATGATCGCCTCGGTGCCGGAGATGTGCGTGTGCGACCTGACCCCGGCGTTCGACCTGTCCGGGCCGACCATCTCGCACCACCTCAAGGTGCTGCGGGAGGCCGGCCTGGTCGACTCGGAGCGGCGCGGCACCTGGGTCTGGTACCGGGTACGACCCGACGCGTTCCGGCAACTCGGCGCGCTGCTGGAGATCTCCACCGGGGACGGCGGCGCGTGAGCCTCGCCCTGGCCCGGCGGGCGTCCGCGGAGTTCGCCGGCACCGCGCTGCTGGTCGCCGCCGTCGTCGGCTCCGGGGTCGCGGCCACCCGTCTCTCACCCGACGACGTCGGCCTGCAACTCCTGGAGAACGCCGTCGCCACCGCGCTCGCCCTGGGTGCGTTGATCCTCATGTTCGGGCCGGTGTCCGGCGCCCACTTCAACCCGGTCGTGTCGGCGGTCGACTGGTGGCTCGGCCGCCGCGCCGGCACCGGCCTCACCGGGCGGGACCTCGCCGCCTACGCGGCCGCCCAGACCGGCGGCGCGGCTGCCGGAACGGTCCTGGCCCACCTCATGTTCGGCCTGCCGGCCGTGACCTGGTCCCGCACCGGACGCGCCGAAGGGCACCTCTGGCTCGCCGAGGTGGTCGCCACCGCCGGCCTGGTCGTCCTGGTCTTCGCGCTCGCCCGCTCCGGCCGGACCGCCGCCGCGCCGGCGGCCGTGGGCGCCTGGATCGGCGCGGCCTACTGGTTCACCTCGTCCACCTCGTTCGCCAATCCCGCGGTCACCGTCGGACGAGCCCTCACCGACACGTTCGCCGGCATCGCCCCGGCCTCGGTGCCCGGTTTCGTCGCCGCCCAACTCGTCGGCGGCGTGGTCGCCGTCGCCGCCCTCGCCGTCTGGTACCCGCACGCCGCCGACACGGCCGACGCCGTGGTCCTGCCCCACCTCACCAGGGAGGACGAAGCCCGATGACCACGCCCAGCGTGCTGTTCGTCTGCGTCCACAACGCCGGCCGCTCCCAGATGGCCGCCGGCTGGCTCCGCCACCTCGCCGGCGACGCCGTGGAGGTGCGCTCCGCCGGCAGCGAGCCCGCCGACCGGATCAACCCGGTGGCGGTCGAGGCCATGCGCGAGGTCGGCATCGACATCACCGGCCAGACCCCCGCCCGGCTCACCTGGGACGCGGCGCAGGCCAGCGACGTCATCGTGACCATGGGCTGCGGGGACGCCTGCCCGGTCTTCCCGGGGAAACGGTACGAGGACTGGAAGCTCACCGACCCCGCCGGGCAACCTCTCGACGTGGTGCGGCAGGTGCGCGACGAGATCAGGGCGAAGGTCGCGGCGCTGGTCGCCGACCTCCGACGCGACTGACGCGACTCACTGCGGCGTCTGGCCGCGACGCCACACCTCGCCCTGCACGCCGTGCCGCTCGGCCGCGTGCCGTTCCTGCTCGGATCGGGCGTCGCGCGCGGCGGTCGAGTCCTCCGGCCCGGACAGCCGCGCCCGGTCCCGCCGGGCCACCAGGACGACCGCCCCGATCATCAGCACCGCCATGACCACCAGCAAGCCGACCAGCGCTCTCATGACGTCGAGCGTAGGAAGACCTGTCAATCCTCTTGCGCCTCAAGGTTTGTAATGCAAACCTATTTGGGTCACAGTAGCTCGATGCCCCGGGAGGAACCATGTCGTCCGCACCGTCACCTCGCGAGGAGAGCCCGGAGGAACTGCTCGACTCGGTGACCACCCTGCGCCGCAGAGCGCGGGCGGCCCGCCAGGCGTACTGGTTCCCGCTGGTGCTGTTCGGCGTGCTGACCGTCGCGGCCGCGCCGCTGTACGTCGAGTCGACGGAACCCGCCGCCCTGCGCGCCGTCCAGGACAACCCGCCGCTCACCGGCCTCGGCGGCGACTTCCTGGAACGGTCGGCCGCGCTCGGCTGGTACTGGCTGGCCGCGCTCGTCGGCGGCTACCTGCTCAGCCTCGCCTGGTACCGGCGGCACGGCCGGCGCTCCGGCGTGCAGACCCCGACCCGGGCGTACGTCGTCGCCGGCATCGCCGGCACGCTCGTCGGCCTCGTCCTCCCCGTCGTGCTGGAGTTCCTGCTGTTCAACACCGCGGCGCCGGTGTCGGACGGCACCCGGTGGCTGACCGGCCCGCTGCTCGGCGCCGCCAACCGCGGCATGCTGCCGCACCTCGTGATCGCCCTCGGCCTGGCGGTCCTCGCCCACCTGGAACGCAGCCGACGCCTGTGGCTCGTGGTCGGTCTCTACACCGCCGTGCTCGTCGCGGTGAACGCCTGGTTCCAGGTCGCCGACCTGCAACCGGGCGACCTCCACCGGTTCAGCTTCATGCTGGCGGCCCTGCTTCCCGTGCCGGTCCTGCTGATCGGCGGGGGTGTCGCGCTCGCCGCCGCCAAGCAGCAGCACAATGGGTACGCGTGAGCACCGAGGACGGCCCCCGCAGCGCGCCGGCGTACCCGACGAACGGCCTCGACGACACCGTCCACCAACGGCACCGGCTCGGCATCCTGACCATCGCCGCGGAGAGTGAGCGGGTGGAGGTCGTCTATCTCCGGGAGGCCCTCGAACTCACCGCGGGCAACCTGTCGAGGCACCTCACCGTGCTGGAGGACGCGGGCCTGATCCAGGTGGAGAAGGGTTACCACGGTCGTCGTCCGAGAACCTGGATCCGGATCACCCGGGAGGGCCGGCGGGCCCTGCTCGCCGAGATCAACGCCCTTCGGGCGCTGCTCACCCGCCACACGGCCCTCGACCCCGGCGCGGACCCCGCCTGAGATCGCGGGTACGTCAGCGGTCCCGGCGTGGGGGGCGGTTCTGGGCCATGCCGCCCTGGATCGCCTCCCACACGCTCCGGCCCGCCTGCCGCAACGTCTGCCCGGCCTGACCCGCCAGCTGCGCCGCGCCGGCGGCCGAACCCGGGCCGGAGCCGGCGTCGTCGCTCGTGCCACCCGCACCACCCGACCCGGCGTCGCCGCTTCGACCACCCTCGCCGCCCGGCCCCGCGTCGCGGCCGGAGCCCCCGTCTCCCGAGTCGGCGTCAGGAGCGGAGCCCGAGCCGGCTTCGGGCCCGGCTTCCGGGCCTTCGCTCTCGCGGGCGGGGCCGCTGCCGACCCCCGAGCCGGCGGCGAACTCGGCCGCGGTCTCCTCGGCCGGCCGGACCGCCGATGCGGTGACCTCGGCCGCCGCCCGGTCCACGACCGGCGCGCCGAGCTGACCGGCCGCGCGGTGCACGTCCTCGACCGTCGCCCCGACCGACCGGGCCAGCGCGTCGATCACCTGTGGGTTCCGGTCGATGGTGGTCAGCGCCCGGTCCAGGATCTGCACCAGCTTCTCCAACCGGACCTTGAGCAGCGCCTCGGCCCGGACGCCGGTGATGTCCAGCTCGACGCCCTCCAGGTGCACCCGGACGCCCGCGTCGAGCTGGAGCAGGTTGGCCAGCCGGGCCCGCAACGACAGGTCCGCGTCCAGCCCGTCGACCGTCAGCCGGATCTCGTCGACCGACAGCTCCGGCACGTCGAGCAGGACGTCCGGCTCCGGCCCGGCGCCGCCCCCCTGCTCCGGCCGCTCGTCGGCAGGCTCCGGCACGCGTTCGCTGGCTCGACTCTCGCTCATGCTCCCCGCTCCCCCGTCGGCCGGTCCGTCCGGTCCGGGTCAGCGGCGGTTACCCGCTTTGCGGTACGGCATCCGTCGGCCGCGACCGGGTCCCGTCGATCGACGATTCCGCCCGTCCCGGCTGTCGGAAACACGGGTTTCCCGCTGTCCGGAAGCGGGCGCGACGAAAGCTGCACAGCGAGACATGAGCCGGTATGGTCCGGGCCTATGGGACAGGAGATGGCCGATCCGGATGAGGTCCGGCAGGAATCCGACCGCTTCTCCCTCCGCAGCAGCCTCCTGGTCCCCGTGCCCGTGGAGCGGGCGTACGCCGTCTTCACCGGCGCGCTGTCCGACTGGTGGGTCCGCGAATACACCTGGTCCGGGCCGCAGGCGCTGGCCGGGCTCGGCATCGAGCCGCGGGCCGGCGGCATGCTCTACGAGATCGGCCCCTACGGCTTCCGGAACGACTGGGGCCGCGTGCTGACCTGGGACCCGCCCCGGCGGCTGGTCTTCACCTGGCAGATCGGGCCGGACCGGGTGCCGGTGCCGGATCCGGCGCGGGCCAGCGAGGTGGAGGTCCTCTTCCATCCCGAGGACGCCGGGTCGACCCGGGTGGACGTGGAGCACCGCTACTTCGACCGGCACGGCGCGGCGGCCGAGGGCTACCGCCAGGCGCTCACCGCGGGCTGGCACGAGCTGCTCTGCCGCTACCTGGCGACGGCGGCCCGCGCGGAGGACTGACCGGAGCCGAGAGGCGGTCAGCCGGTGATGCCCCGGCCCACGCCCGGGCCACCCAACCCCGTACCGCCCAGGTCGGCCCGGCGGCCGGCGTCCGCGCCCGAGCCGTAGCCACCTCCGGCGAGGCGGCGGCGCGGGGCGGTACGCAGCCGCGGGTACACCTCGGCGAGCCGCCGCTGCACGCGGTCGGAGCGGTCGGCGAGCACCAGCGCCATCGACGGCGCCCCGGCCTCGGCGACCGCGCCGGCCTCCGCCGCGCGCAGCCGCTCGGCGACGACCTGGGCGAAACCGGCCAGCCAGGTGCGCCGGTACGCGGCCGGATGCTCGCCGTCCGGCACGACCGCCCCGGCCAACCCGTGGGCGGCCTGCACCAGCAACGAGGTGAAGAGCAGCTCGGCCCGTTCCAGGTCGCTGGCGAAGCCGAACAGGTGCATGGCGAACCCGGAGCCCTGCCGGCGGCGTACGCAGCGGCAGCGCAGCGGGTCGGCGACCGCCGCGAGCAGGCCGGCCTTGTCCCGGGCGTACGGGGCGACCACCTCGACCACCCGGTCGCCCACCGGGTCACGGGTCGGGTCGGCGGCGGCCAGCAGCGCGCGGTCGACGCCGTAGCGGGCGATCAGCTCGGTCGCCTTGGCCATGAAGGCGGCCGACTCGGCGGGGGTGCAGGCCGGGTCCTCGGCCTGGGCGAGCAGCTTGCGCACCTTGCTGAGCATCGCCTCGGACATGCCCCAGAGCTATCACAGCGCCGTCGGGCGCGAGCGTTCAGTCCTCGCGACTGCGCAACGTGGCGATGGTCGAGCCGGCGAGGGTGAGCAGGCAGTCGGGCAGCAGCCCGTCGGCCGCCGCCGCGCCGAACAGCGCCTCGCCGGTGTCGGCGTCGTCGTTGGCGCACGCGCTGACGAAGCGCGCCACCCAGCGGGTGTCGTAGTCGGCCTGGTCGATGCCGGGGAAGTCGAGCGCGGCGGCACCTGCGGGCGCGTCGTCGCCGAGCATGGTGGCGGCCAGGCACCAGGCCACCCCGTACGCCCCGGACAGCCCCGAGCGGTCGACGACCGCGTCGAAGGCGCCGACCACGCCGGCGCCGTCCCCGACCAGCGCCGAACGGAGCACGGCGGTCGCGTCGTCCAGCGTCTGCTGTGCTTCGTCGGTCACCTGCGGAACAGTAGCGCCGGGGGTCAAGCGGTGACCCCGGATCGGCCCGACGATCACGCACAGTGATTCCCGCAGTCGGGGTGCCGACGGAGCCCACTCCACAGTCCCGCCCGCCGCGCCGGCACGCTAATGTGCGCAGCGGACCTTCGCCCGAGGAAGGACGACCATGCTGAGAACACGCACGTCGCGCGCGGCCCTGTCCACGGCCTGCGCGGCGCTCCTGCTCGCCACCAGCGCCTGCGGGAGCGACGAGCCGAAGGACGCGACCACCACCCAGGTACGCCTCTACGGCACCGACGGCAACATGCTCAACTCCTACGCCGCGTCCCTCAAGGACCGGGCGGATCTCCTCAACGGCATGAAGGGCACCACCCCTCTCACGCCGCTGCCGGAGAGCTTCAAGGAGCGGCTACGCAACGTAGACCCGAAGCTGACCGACTATCTGTACTCGGCGGAGTCGTACGACGCCGTGGTGATCAGCGCGCTGGCCGCCCAGCTCGCCGGCACCACCGCGCCGGCCGAGATCGCCAAGCAGATCGTCGGGGTGACCACCGGCGGTCAGCGCTGCGACGAGGTGGCGGCCTGCCTCCAGCTCGCCCGCGCCGGGCAGGACATCGAGTACCGGGGCGTGTCGCTGACCCGGGCCGGGTTCACCGACACCGGCGAGCCGGCCACCGCGAGCTACGGCACGTTGCACTTCGACAACGAGAAGATCGACGACGCGAAGACCGAGTTCGTCGGCGCGGGTGAGGACTCGGGCGCGAGCAGCAAGGCTCCGCCGCGCGGTCGCAAGGTGCGCGACGGCAAGGCGAAGGACGCCCCGCTGGTGCTCGGCGGCCTGCTGCCGAAGACCGGTGACCTGGCGCTGGCGTACCCGCCGATGGCGGCCGCCGCGGCGCTCGCCCTCGCCGAGGTCAACGCGGCCGGCGGTGTGCTCGGCGAGCCGGTGAAGTGGATCGACGGCGACGACGGCACCAACCCGGCGGTGGCGAAGGCGACGGTGGCCTCGCACGTCGGGCAGGGCGTCCAGGTCATCATCGGCGCCGGCGCCTCGGGAATCTCCCGCGCGGTGCTGCCGGACGTGGTGGCCGCCGGCCGGATCCTGTTCTCCCCGTCGAACACCGACGCGGGCCTGAGCACCGTGGACGACAAGGGGCTCTACTTCCGCACCGCGCCGCCGGACAGCCTCCAGGGCCGCGCCCTGGCCGACGTGATGCTGCGGGACGGGCCTCGCAAGATCGTGATCCTGGCCCGCAAGGACTCCTACGGCGAGGGTCTCCAGGAGAACGTCCGGGCCGAGCTGGAGAAGGCCGGCGTCGGCGCGGACCGGCTCAAGCTGCTCACCTACCTGCCGCCGGAGGACCCGAACACGCCTGTCGACTTCGGTGGCCTCGCCCAGGAGATCAAGGGCTTCGGTCCGGAGGCGGTGCTGCTGATCGGCTTCGGTGAGTCCATGCCGGCGATCACCGCGCTGGCCGACGCCGGGGTCCAGATCACCCGCTGAGACGCGCGTACGGCGGGGGCCGCACCGGGACGACCGGTGCGGCCCCCGTCATCTCAACGGGCCTTCCGGCGCTCCAGGAACTCGGTCATCCGCCGCCGCTTCTCCTCGTCCTCGAAGAGCACCGCCTGGCTGAGCAGGTCGAGCTGCGGGTGCGCGGCCGGCGGCGCGTCCACGGCCAGCTTGGTCAACCGCAACGCCAGCGCGGAGCCCTTGGCCATCTCGTCGAGCAGCCCGTGCGCGGTGGGCAGCAGCTCCGCCGGGTCGGCCACCACCCGGTTGACCAGACCGATCCGCAGCGCCTCGTCGGCGTCCACCCGCCGGCCGGTGAAGAGCAGCTCCTTCGCCCGGGCCTCGCCGATCAGGGCGGGCAACCGGTAGGTCGCGCCCGCGCCGGCCAGGATGCCCAACCGCACCTCCGGCTGACCGAACACCGCACGGCCCGTGCACACCCGCAGATCGCACGCGTACGCCAGCTCGGCGCCGCCGCCCAGCGCCGGGCCGTCGACCGCCGCCACGGTGGGCATCGGCAGCGCCCGGATCCGGGCGAAGACACCCTGGTTGATCGCGGCCAGCGCGTCCAGCCGGCCGCGTTCACGCAGCTGGGCGATGTCCGCGCCACCGGCGAAGATGCCCGCGGCGCCGCCGGTGAGCAGCATCAGCCGGGGCCGTGCCTCCAACTCGGCGCAGACCCCGTGCAGTTCGCCCACCAGGTCGGCGTCGATCGCGTTGCGCTTCTCCGGCCGGTCCAGCGTGACCACGAGGCGGTCCGGCAGTTCCTCGATCCGCAGCCCACTCATCGCTTCACCCCGTCTTCCCAGGTGTAGAAGCCCTGCCCGGACTTCTTGCCCAGCTTCCCGGCGGCCACCATCTCGACGAGCAGCGGCGGCGGCGCGAACCGGTCCCCGTACGCGGCCTGGAGGGTGCGCGCGATGTCGAGCCGGACGTCCAGCCCGACCAGGTCGGTCAGCTCCAGCGGCCCGATCGGGTGCCGGTAGCCGAGCACCATGGCCTTGTCGATGTCGGCCGGGCCGGCCACCCCGTCGGCCACCATCCGGATCGCCTCCAGGCCGAGCGTGACGCCGAGCCGGGAGGTGGCGAAGCCGGGCATGTCGCGTACCACGACGGGGTCCTTGCCCAGGCGGCCGGCGAGCGCGACGGCCGCCTCGGTGGTCTCCGGCGCGGTGGCCGGGCCGATCACCACCTCCAGCAGTGCCATCGCCCAGACCGGGTTGAAGAAGTGCAGCCCGAGGAAGTCCGCCGGGCGGTCCAGCCCATCGGCCAGCTCGGCGATCGGGATGCTGGAGGTGTTGCTGCCCAGCAGCACCGGTCGGCGGCCCTCGGCCTCGCGGAGCACGGCCCGCTTGAGGTCGAGCCGCTCGGGCACCGCCTCCACGATCACGTCCGGCTCCTCGGCCACCTCGGCCAGGCCGGCGCGCAGGGTGACCCGCGCCCGGTTGGCGGTCGCCGCCTCCTCGGTCAGCTTGCCCCGCCGCACCCCGCGCTCCCACAGCTCACCGAGCCGCCGGACGGCGTCGGCGCCCCGGGCCGGGTCGACCTCGACCAGCTCGACCGCGTACCCGGCGCCGGCCGCCACGTACGCGATGCCGAGGCCCATGGTGCCGGCTCCGACGACCACAAAACGACCACTCATCGACGTCCCCTCGCCGCGGCGGGGGCGGGCGGGGTCTCCGCCGCGCCGGGCCCGGCCGCTCGCTCCTGGATGCGACCCTATGCAGGGCCGGGCCGCCGGGCATGCGTGGGGGCGGAGCGGACGGGGTACAGACGGCCGTCAACGCCGAAGGAAGGATCGAGATGAGCCAGGCACCGGAGAGCGCGCAGAACACCGAGACGGTCGAGACGCGCGGCGACGAGCGGGTGGACCTGCTCCGCGCGGACACCAACAACGACGGCAAGACCGACGTCTGGGTGGTGGACACCGACGGCGACGGCAAGGCCGACCTGTTCCAGTTCGACACCGACGGCGACGGCAAGGTGGACATCACCATGGTCGACATCGACGAGGACGGCACCCCGGACGAGGTGGTCGACGGCGACGGTGGCCTGCCGCCGGAGCAGACGACCCCCACCGTCCAGGTCTGAGATGCAAGGAAGGGCCCCTTCTTAACGCGTAGGCGCTTGAAAGGGGCCCTTCCTAACGCCGCAGGGCGAGCGTGGCGAGGTAGTAGGGGTGGTCGGTGTCGTCCACGTCGGTCAGTCGCCACGGTGAGCCGTGGACCAGATCCGCGAACTCCTCGGGCGAGCAGACCAGGTAGTCGAACCACTCGGTGCCGAGCAGCCGGTAGCGCAGCCGCAGCCGCAGCTGCCCGCCCAGCCGGCCCCGCCGCCGGTTCCGCTCGTGGTAGCCGGTGTGCACCGGGTCGGTGGTCCCGTACGGGTCGGTGCCGTGCGCGATCACCGTCGCCCCCGGCCGGGCCAGCGCGGCGAGCGCGGCCAGCAGCGCGGGGGCCCGCTCCCGCCCCTCGAAGAGACCGAGATTGTTGCCGAGCAGCAGGAACGTGTCGTAGCGCCGTCCGTCGGCGACGTGCTCGTCGACGGTGCCGTGCACCAGCTCGCGTACGCCCCGGTGCCGGCTGACCCGCAGCGCGCCGAGCGAGGTGTCCAGGCCGGTGACCGGCACGCCGCGCTCCTGCAGGTGCAGCGCGATCCGGCCGGCGCCGACGCCGACGTCGAGCACGTGCCCGTGGACCCGGTCGACCGCCCGGTGGTCGTGCGGCTGCCAGCGGTCCGGCGGGTCGAGGTAGTGCCCGGCGGGCGCGCCGTTGACCAGCCCGTCGTCGCGCTCGATGATCTCGATGACCGGGCGGGGCAGGCGTCCGCCGGCCATCGGTCGGGGACCGATGCCGGTCGCCACCGCGTACGCGTCGCGGATCATCTCGCCGAACACGTCGCCGATCTCGGGTTCCCCGGTCATGAGAGAGCACGCTATCCGGGCTCGGCGCCGCTGTCGCAGCCGTATCCTGGGCGGCGTGACCGACCTGGACCGCCTGGCGGCGGAGAAGTACGTCCTGCTCACCACGTTCCGCAAGGACGGTCGGGCGGTGTCGACCCCGGTGTGGGCGGTGCGCGACGGCGACGCGCTGGCGGTGTGGACCGTGTCCGACTCCGGCAAGGTCAAGCGGATCCGGCGCGACGGCCGGGTCACTGTCGCGCCGTGCGACGTGCGCGGACGCCCCCACGGTGAGGCGGTGCCGGCCCACGCGACGATCAGCGACCAGGAGAGCACCCGGCGGATCCGGGGCCTGCTCAAGCACAAGTACCGGCTGATCGGCCGGCTGAGCCTGCTGGGCAGCCGGCTGCGCCGGGGGGAGGGCGGCACGGTGGGGCTGCGGATCGTCCTGGACGGACCGGCCCCCGGACACGATTAAGGGCGGTGGCCCGTCGGCCGACCGCCCCTGATCGGGATTTCCTGAGGAACTTCGGGTCGTCAGTCTCCCTGACGCTGCTGGGGAATCTGCCCCTGCAGCAGGGCCCGAACCTCCGACTCGCGGTAACGGCGGTGGCCGCCCAGGGTCCGGATGGCGCTGAGCTTGCCAGCCTTGGCCCACCGGGTCACCGTCTTCGGGTCGACACGGAACATCGACGCCACCTCGGCCGGTGTGAGTAGCGGCTCTGGTTCGTGCGTTCGCGATGCCATCGGGGTCACTCCTCCACATGTATAGACATCGGCCGGGGTCCCGCCGGCCGACGCGTCTCCCATGGTCCGGCTAGTCCCCGATGTCCGACATGGGCCGAACGGCTGAAGGTCCCTAGACGGACGGATGAAGCATGCCCGATTTTTACGACTTTTATGCCGCAGAAAGTACCTTATTCGGACTCATGATCACGGTTCGTGATGCGTCAACTACGAGACACTCTCGCATCACGACCCTCGAAAGGGGGCAAACCGGGCGTCAGTTGCAGCGCTCCAGCAGCTGCACCGCACGCCAGCGCGCGACCAGCTTGTCGTAGGCCGCCGAGGCCTCCTCGGCCTCGCCCCGGGCCAGCCCGGCCAACCCCTCCGCGACCAGCTCGGTCGAGTCGTCGGCCAGCAACGTCTCGTCCGGCAGCAGCTGCACCAGGCCGCCGTAGTCCAGCTCGACCACCGACCGCGGGTGGAACTCCTCCAACCAGCGGGCGGCCTCCTCGACCGCCTCGGTGATCGGCGCCTCCCCGACCGACTTGCGCAGCACCGACAGCGCCCGGGAGGAACGGCGCCGCGCCTTGGAGATCTCCGTGCGGAAGCGCAGCGCACGCCGCTCCGGCTCGGTGACCAGATGCCGCTCCCCGGCCTCGAACAGCACGAACCAACGCAGCGGCACACCCCAGGTGGCGATCTGCTCGTGCACCCGGGGCACCCCGTGCTCCAGCACCCGGGCCCCGCTGCGCCAGTCCTCCACCACGGCCTTGGCCTGCCCGGCCAGCACCGGCGGCACGAACGCGTCGGCGAGCACCGACGGCACGCCGTCGCGCGCGCTCAGCGCCGCCTCGGCGACCCGGATGCGCAGGTTCCACGGGCAGACCAGCAGCGCCTCGTCGGTCTCCAGGACGTACGCCTCGTCCGGCAGGTCGGGCAACCGGGTCCAGCCCGCGCCGAGCGCCTCGATCACCGCCGTCCGCTGCCGCACCGGCCCCTCCAGCGGGGCGATCGCCCGGCCCTCGCTCACGTACCGGCGCCAGTACGACTGCCGGTCCCGGTCGAAGGCGGTCAACGGCTCGTACACGCGCAGGTATGAAGCGAAGAGCGACGGCACGGCGCGATCCTCCCACGAGACGGGACCCCCCGTCGCCGCCGTCACGCCGGCGGCGTGACGTGCGCGACAGTACGGTTCCGGCCGATATTAGGCTCAACGACACCGGCAGCATCCCGCCGGCGTGCCACCGAAGGTTCCGCGCCCCACAAGGGCGCACACCGACACAGGAGTCAGCCATGGGCGTATTCGCCAGCACCGACGACCCGGTATCCACGGGTCACGAGCAGGTCGTGTTCTGCCAGGACAAGCAGTCCGGCCTGAAGGCGATCATCGGGATCTACTCCACCGCGCTGGGCCCCGCGCTCGGTGGCACCCGCTTCTACCCGTACGCCAGCGAGGCCGAGGCCCTCGCCGACGTGCTCGACCTCTCGCGGGGCATGGCGTACAAGAACGCCCTGGCCAACCTCGACCTCGGTGGCGGCAAGGCGGTCATCTGGGGTGACCCCGACCAGATCAAGAGCGAGGCGCTGCTGCGCGCCTACGGCCGCTTCGTGGAGTCGCTGAACGGCCGCTACTACACCGCCTGCGACGTCGGCACCTACGTCGCCGACATGGACGTCATCGCCCGGGAGACCCGCTACGTCACCGGTCGCAGCGTGGAGCACGGCGGCGCGGGCGACTCGTCGATCCTCACCGCCTGGGGCGTCTTCCAGGGCATGCGGGCCGCCGCCGAGCACGTCTGGGGCAGCCCGACGCTCGCCGGCCGGCGGGTCGGTGTGGCCGGTCTGGGCAAGGTCGGCAAGTACCTCACCGCGCACCTGTTGGAGGACGGCGCCGAGGTCGTGGCGACCGACGTCAACCCGCGCGCCCGGGAGTGGGTGCGCACCACCCACCCGCAGGTCACCCTGGTCGACGACACCGCCGCCCTGGTCGCGTCCGACATCGACGTGTACGCCCCGTGCGCGCTGGGCGGCGCGCTCGACGACGAGACCGTGCCGGTGCTGCGGGCCAAGGTGGTCACCGGCGCGGCGAACAACCAGCTCGCCCACCCGGGCATCGAGAAGGTCCTCGCCGACCGGGGCATCCTCTACACCCCCGACTACGTGGTGAACGCCGGTGGCGTGATCCAGGTCGCGGACGAGATCGAGGGCTTCAACTTCGATCGGGCCAAGCTGCGCGCCACCCGGATCTTCGACACCACGCGGGAGATCCTGCGACTCGCCGACGACGAGGGCGTCCCGCCGGCGGTCGCCGCGGACCGGCTCGCCGAGCGGCGGATGGCCGAGGTCGGCCGCCTGCGCACCATCCACCTGCGCTGAACGTCACCCGGGGGCGGGCCGGCCGGCTCCGCCCCCGGGCACACGCCGGACCGGGTACGGCGTTAAGCTGATCCTCGGGATATTTCGTCCGGTTTGCGCGCTGTCACGGCCGGCACCGGCCGACGCCCCTTACCCGGTACACTTTGTGACGGCTGGAACACTGCGACGCGCAGGGCCGGTCGACGGTGACCCGAGGTGCCGAACGGTGGCATCCCCATGTACCGTAAGAGCCACGAGAGATGCCTGACGTCATCGGGGCCCGCCTTCGGGCTGCCCCGCATTCTGTGCGAGGGGGTCGAGCCATGGGGCGCGGCCGTGCTAAGGCCAAGCAGACGAAGGTGGCCCGGGAGTTGAAGTACCACTCCCCGAACACCGACCTAACCGCCTTGCAGCGCGAGCTGGCGGGTAGTGGTAAGTCTGAGCACAACTTCGACGACGACTACAAAGAGTATGTCGACGACGATGACGAGGACCACGCGGACGACGACCCGGACACCTGGGCCCGACCGACCCGCTGACCTCCCATCACATCTGAGCACGCGGCAACCCCCGCGTGCTCACGCATGTGCTCTGCCGAGCCGGCGTTCGACCGACGATCAGGGACCTGCCGCACCGGGGCGACCCCCGGCCGCACCGGCAGGTCCTTGATCTCGGAACCGTTCCCTCAGCGCGGTCGGTTGTTCCAGTTGTAGAACGTCGGGATGTTCTCGAAGTGGTTCCACGCGCAGACCGCGCTGGCGCCGTCGCCCCCCGACACCTCCGACCGCAGCAGCCGAGCCGCCTCGGCCTCGTGGAGCAGCGCGGTCAGCCCCGCGGCCGCGTCCCGCACCCGGTCGGCGACCACGTCCCGGTCGTTGTCACTGGTGATCTCGGGCATGCTCCAACACTCCCTCCAATAGGCGGATCTTGCTGTTGCGGCAGTGCTCGGTCTCCGTGCCGTCGAACCGCCCCAGCTCGAAGTAGCGGTTGGCGGCGTGACCACCACCGCAGAACCCGAAGTAGGCGCAGGACGACCGGCACGCCTCCACCCCGGTGAGGAACTCACCGACCCAGGGCGTCCGCCCGGCGCCGGCGAGGATCTCGCTCAGCGGGGTGGTCAGCACGTTCCCGCTGCCGAAGTCGCCGTAGCGGGGGTCGCTGAAGCCGGCCAGCTCGGGGGAGAGCACCACCACCGAGCCGTCGTGTCCGACGGTCGGGATCGGGTCGAGGTGACGGGGCAGCAGGTCGTCCGCCGTGCCGGCCAGGACCGCCCCCGCGTACCGCAGTGACCACTCCACCTCGCGCAGGTGGATCCGGGGATCCCGACGCCAGGCCGCGACCAGCTCGGCCCAGAAGCCGGTGACGTCGGCCGCGTCCCGGGCGTTCGTCCGGGTGTTGACGCCCTCGGTCTCCTCGATGTTGACGCCCAGCACCTCGCAGCCCAGGTCGAGGAAGTAGTCGTACAGCTCGGTCGCCAGCCCCGGCTCCGGCCGGGAGACCACCGCCAGCGCCGAGAAGGGCAGCCCGTGTCGGCGCAGCGCCGCCACCCCGGCCACGATCCGGTCGTACGCCGGACGCCCGCCCCGGGTGACCCGCTCGGCGTTGCGCGCCCGCGGGCCGTCCACGCTCACGCTCACCCGCACCCGGTGCTCGGCGAAGAACGCGCACCAGGCGTCGTCGACGAGGGTGGCGTTGGTCTGCACGTGGTGCTCGACGTCCGGCCCGAACGGGGCCAGCAGCGCGGCCAGGTGCTCCCGACCGGCCGCGAGCGGCTCCCCGCCGTGCCAGACCACGGAGAAGCGCCCCCCGGCCGACCAGGGGTTCACCGACGCCGCCACCGCCTCGGCCACCGCCACCGGCATCCGCCGGTCGGCCGCGCGCAGCGGCAGGTAGCAGTAGGCGCAGTCTAGGTTGCAGAGCGTGGTCGGCTGCATGACCACGTACGAGGGGACGGCGGCGATGCCCCGCATCCCCTCGGGCGTGCGCGCAGCCATCGACCCCTCCCCCGCGTGCCTGGAAACCGAACCTTCAGGCTAGGCGGCGGTGGCCGCTCGGGTGAACCCCCGATCAGGTGCCCGGCTGATCAGCGGAGCGTGATCATCCCCGGGTGTGCTGGCCGACCATCTGCACGTTGCCCGAGCCCTCGATGATCTCGCCGGCCTGCCAGGCCTCGACGCCACGGCCGGTCAGCGTGGCCAGCGCGCGGTCGGCGTCCTCGGCGGAGACGATCGCGAACATGCCGACGCCCATGTTGAACGTCGCCTCCATCTCCGGGTCCTCGATCCGGCCCTTGGACTGGATCAGGTCGAAGATCGGCTGCGGCTTCCAGGTGGAGCGGTTGACCACCGCGTCGACGTGCTCCGGCAGGACCCGGACCAGGTTGCCCGGGATGCCGCCGCCGGTGACGTGGGCCAGGGCCCGCACCTCGGCCTCGGCGATCAGCTTCAGGCAGTCCTGCGCGTAAATCTTGGTCGGGGTGAGCAGCTCCTCGCCCAGCGTGCGCTGGCGGCCGAAGTCGTCGATCACCACGTCCAGCCGCATCCGGCCGGCGCCCAGCAGCACGTGCCGGACCAGGGAGTAGCCGTTGGAGTGCAGACCGGAGGAGCGCATCGCGATCACCACGTCGCCCACCTCGACCCGCTCCGGGCTGAGGATGTCGCT
Source organism: Micromonospora sp. WMMA1996 (assembly GCF_002573675.1). Classification (NCBI taxonomy): domain Bacteria; kingdom Bacillati; phylum Actinomycetota; class Actinomycetes; order Micromonosporales; family Micromonosporaceae; genus Micromonospora; species Micromonospora sp. WMMA1996. The sequence continues at coordinate 1,233,670 of NZ_PDHU01000001.1, forward strand.
CTCCTCCACCACGCCCACGCCGGTGGCCGAGATGTCGTACTCGTCCGGGCGCAGCACGCCGGGGTGCTCGGCGGTCTCGCCGCCCAGCAGCGCGCAGCCGGCGTACCGGCAGCCGTCGGCGATGCCCGCGCCGATCTCGGCGACCTTGTCCGGCACGACCTCGCCGGTGGCGATGTAGTCGAGCAGGAACAGCGGCTCCGCGCCGCAGGCGACCAGGTCGTCGACGACCATCGCGACCAGGTCGATGCCGACCGTGTCGTGGATGTCGAGCTGCTGGGCGATCACCAGCTTGGTGCCCACGCCGTCGGTCGAGGAGGCGAGGATCGGGTTCTTGTATTTCTTGGTGTCCAGCCGGAACAGGCCGGCGAAGCCACCGAGGTCACCCATGACCTCCGGGCGCCGGGTCTCCCTGACCTTGGACTTGAGCAGCTCGACCGCGCGGTCGCCCGCCTCGATCGACACCCCGGCGTCGGCGTACGAGACCGAGCGTTTGCGCTGCGTCCGGCCGGATCCCGCCGTCCAGGGCTGGCGGTCGCCGCCGGCGCCCGTCGGGCTGGATCCTGCGCCGCTGCGCTCGGACACGTGCGTCACGGTTCTCCCCTTTGTGGTTCCCGCGGGACCGGAGCGGCCGGACCCGCGTCGGTGGTGCTACGGGTGGTGGGTCGGTGTGGCGACGAGCGGGACGGTGGGCTCGACCGCCTCGGCGGCGACCCGGCGACCCACTCCCTCGAGCACGTGCTTGCCGATCAGATTCCCGGCCGGCAGTTCGATCGGGTACTCCCCATCGAAGCACGCCCGGCAGAGCCGCGTCTTCGGCTGCTCGGTCGCGGCGATGAGACCGGGCAGGGACACGTAGCCCAGCGTGTCGGCGCCGATCGAGCGCCGGATGCCCTCGTTGTCCAGCCCGTTGGCCAGCAGTTCGGCCCGGGTGGCGAAGTCGATGCCGTAGAAACAGGGCCAGCTCACCGGCGGCGACGAGATCCGGACGTGGACCTCCAGCGCCCCCGCCTCGCGCAGCAGCCGGACGATGGCCCGCTGCGTGGTGCCCCGGACGATCGAGTCGTCCACCACCACCAGCCGCTTGCCGCGCACGTTCTGCCGCAGCGGGTTCAGCTTGAGCCGGACACCGAGCGCGCGCAGCGTCTGCGAGGGCTGGATGAAGGTGCGCCCCACGTACGGGTTCTTCATCAGACCCTGGCCGTAGGTGATGCCGGACTCCTCGGCGTAGCCGATGGCCGCCGGGGTGCCCGACTCCGGCACGGGGATCACCAGGTCGGCCTCGACCGGGTGCTCCTTGGCGAGCTGCCGGCCGATCTGCACCCGGGCGGCGTGCACGTTGCGGCCGGCGATGGTGGCGTCCGGCCGGGCGATGTACACGTACTCGAAGAGGCAGCCCTTGGGCTCCGGCGCGGCGAACCGGCTGGAGCGCAGCCCGTTCTCGTCGATCGCGATCAGCTCGCCCGGCTCCACCTCGCGCACCACGCTCGCGCCGACGATGTCCAGCGCGGCGGTCTCGCTCGCCACCACCCAGCCGCGCTCCAGCCGGCCGAGGACCAGCGGGCGCACGCCGTGCGCGTCGCGCGCCGCGTAGAGCGTCGACTCGTCCATGAAGACGAAGCTGAACGCGCCCCGCAGCTGCGGCAGCACCTCCATCGCCGCCGCCTCGACCGAGAGGTCGGGCTGGCTGGCCAGCAGCATGGTGACCAGCGAGGTGTCGTTGGTCGAGCCGTCGGAGTCGACGCCCCGGGCGGACACCTCGCGCCGCAGCTCGGCGGTGTTGACCAGGTTGCCGTTGTGGGCCAGCGCGATCGTCGTGCCGGCGGTGGTGGCCCGGATCGTCGGCTGGGCGTTCTCCCAGGTCGAGCCGCCGGTGGTCGAGTAGCGCGCGTGCCCGATGGCGACGTGCCCGCGCAGGCTCGCCAGGGTCGGCTCGTCGAACACCTGGGCGACCAGCCCGAGGTCCTTGTAGACCACCACGCCGGAGCCGTCGCTGACCGCGATGCCCGCGGCCTCCTGGCCCCGGTGCTGGAGGGCGTAGAGCCCGAAGTAGGTGAGGTTGGCGACCTCTTCCCCGGGCGCCCAGACGCCGAAGACGCCGCACGCGTCCTGGGGGCCGGGTCGCTGGGGGTCAAGGTCGTGGCTCAGCCGGCCATCGCCTCGGGGCACCTGCCGCTCCCTCATGGTGGGGGTCTGGACTGGCCTGGCGGAGTCGGGGGGCAGCTCCGCACCGTGGGCCGGGACCGTCGTCGGGCACCAGTGTACGCGAACAGGAGTCGACACCGACAGTCACGAACCGTCCGCCGAGCGTGACGTCGTTCGGCGGCGTCGGCCCGCCTAAATCGGGAGGTACGCGGAGAGGTCGGCCCGGATCCCGGAGACCCGTACGCGACCCTCGGTGACCGCCTCCGCCCAGCCGAGGCGTCCGGTGGCGACCGCCAGCCAGGTCGCCGGGTCCATCTCCACCACGTTCGGCGGGGTGCCGCGGGTGTGTCGCGGACCGGTCACGCACTGCACCGCGCCGTAGGGTGGGACACGCACCTCCACCGATCGGCCGGGGGCGCGCTCCGCAAGGGCGGCCAAGAGCGTCCGGACCGCCTCCCGGAGCACCGGCCGTTCGGGCGTACGCCCCTCGTCCAGCGCCGTCAGGGCGGCTGACACCACGTCGGAATAAGCGTGCGGAGAGGACACGACGGGACGATACGACCCGGCAGAAGGCCGCACGACGCCGGCCCTGGGTAGAGATGATCCGGTCAGACAAGGCATAGTTGCCGACGGCGTATTTCGTACCGTGAGTGATCAACCCGGCCGGAGCGGCCAGCGGGGAGATCAGACCCGGAAGGCGGTGGACGTGTCAACACACCGACGTGCCTGGAAGCATCGGGCCGGTGTGGTCGTAGCGCTGGTCTTCGGCGCCCTGCTCGCCGTCCCCGCCACACCCGCCCTCGCGGCCAGCGTCAGCGTGTCGCCCGGATCGGTCACGGTCAACGCCGGCAGCGACACGACGGTCAGCGTTCAGGTCACGCCGGAGGGTGAGGACCAGAGCGCCCAGATCAGCGTGACCGGCTTGCCGTCCGGCGTCAGTTGCGCCTCCGGATGCGGCCAGATCAATTTCGCCCCCGGTAATCCCCGGCCGAAGATCCAGCTTCTCACCATCCGCGCCAACGACAGCGCGCAGGACGCCAACACCTCCGTCACCGTGCAGGTGCAGCCCGACAAGTCCGACCCGGCGACCGGCAACTTCCAGTTGGCGGTCAAGGGCAAGGCCGCACCGCCGCAGCAGCCGCAGACCGTGAAGACGGTCTCCGGCAAGGTGGTCAACTCCGACGGGGAGCCGATCTCCGGCGCGCTCGTCATGCTGCGCGACAGTTCCGGCAACCAGCGCCAGACGACCACGAACGGCAGCGGCAACTTCAGCTTCAGCGGCTCCTCCTCGAACCCGATCCTGCCGGGCCGGATCGACCTCGGCGCGTCCATCCAGGGCGCCGCGCCGAGCGCCAAGTCGATCAACGCGGCCGCCGGCCAGTCCGTGACCGGTCTCCGGCTCGGCATCGCGGTCAAGGCCTCGGCGAGCCCGAGCGCCACCCCGTCGGCCAGCGAGTCGGCCCTCCCGTCCGAGGAGCCGACCGGGGACGAGGTCACCGACACCCCGGCCACCGAGGCGCCCGCCGCCCAGCAGCCGACCGCGAACGAGGACTCCGGCGGCTTCAGCTCCTGGCTGCTGATCCTGCTCGGCGGGCTGTTCGTGGCCGTCGGCGTGGGCACCATCGTGCTGCTCTACATGCGGCGCAAGAACGACGACGGTGACGGCGACGGCGACGGCCCGGGTGGGCCGACCGGTCCCGGCGGTCCGGGTGGGGCCGCCATGGCCGGCGCGGTTCCCGCGGCCCGGGGCGCCTACCGGGGCGCCGACGACCAGACCCGCGTGGTCAACGGCATGGGCGCCGGGCCCGCTCCGACGGCGGTCGGCGGCGCGGCGATCAGCGACGCTCCCACCATGCTGCAGCGGCCGGTCGTGGACGACGTCCCGCCGGACCCGTACGGCGCACCGCCCGGACCCGCCTACGGCGTCGGGGCGGGGCAGGGTGGCTACGGCTACGGCGACGAGGCGCCCGGGCAGGGCGGCTACGGCGGGGCCAACGGCTACGGCAACGCGCCCTCCTCGGGCGGCGGCTACGGCAACGGCCCGTCCTCCGGTGCCGGCTACGCCGCCGGCGCCGGTGCCTACCCGCCGGCCCAGGGCGGCGGCTACGGCAACGAGCGTTTCGACGAGCCCACCGGCCGTTACACCGGTGACAGCACCCAGTACGCGCCGCCGGCCGACCCGTACCCGACCAGCACCTACCAGCCGGAGCAGGGTCGGGGTTACGACCAGGCCGGCCCGGGCCAGTACGGCCGCGGCCCGGAGCAGGGCGACGGCTACGGCGCCGGTGGCGGTTACGGCGCCGCGTCGGGCGGCTACGACAACGGTCCGGCCGGGAGCTACGACAACGGCCGTCAGCAGGGCGGATACGGCGACGTACCCACCGGCGGCTACACCGGCGCTCCGGGCGGCTACGGCGATGCCCCGGCGGGCGGTTACGGCGACGACCCGGGTTACGCCGGCCGACCGGCGGGCGGCTACGGTGCCGCCCCGGTGAGCGGTCACGGCGCCGCCCCGACCGGTGGTCACGGCACCGCCTCGGTGGGCGGCTACGGCGACAACCCGGCCGGCGGTTACGACAAGGCCCCCGCCGGCGGCTACGAGGGTGGCCGAACCCCGGGCGGCTACGGTGACGCGCCGGCCGGCGGCTACGGCGACAACCCCGCCGGCGGCTACGGCGACAACCCGGGCGGCGGCTATGACGGCCGGCAGCAGGGCGGCTACGAGAGCGGCCCGGCCGGCGGCGGTTACGGCTCCGGCTACGACGGCGGCCACCAGCAGGGCGGTTACGACCAGCAGGGCGGCTACGACCAGCGCGGCGGATACGGCGACGGCTACGGCCAGCAGGGCGGCTACGGCCAGGAGCCGCCGCAGCAGCGCGGTGGCGGCTACGACAACCAGGGCGGCTACCACAACGACCCGGCCCAGGCCGGTCGCGCCCGCCCGGACGGCGCGTCGGAGCGGGGCGGTCGTCGCCTCGACTGGCTGGACGACTGACCCGCACCCCGCACGACCGACAGTGGCCGCCCGCTCCGCGGGCGGCCACTGTCGTCAGTCCCGCTGCCACGCCCGACCAGTCGCCGATCTTGGAGTTGTGGCACCTACCAAACCGGGCCAGATCCGCCATCCTGGGCACCACAACCCCAAGATCGACGGGAACGCGGGGCGGGGCGAGCGGGCGTGGGGATCAGGCGGGGGCGAAGAAGTTCTGGCGGAGCACCGGTACGACGTCGGAGACGCCGACCTCGGTGGCCACCGCGACGTCCCCGGCGAAGCCGCCCTCGGCCAGTTCCCGGCCGGAGACGCAACCCCGGACCGCCGCCGGCACGTCCGGGGTGCTGGCCAGCGCGGCCAGCGCCATCGCCGCCTCCACCGAAAGCCCACCGGGCACGCCGGCCAGGGCGTCCAGCACGCAGGCGGCCCCGAGCTGGTCCTCCACACAGGGGCGCAGTGACCCGTCGGGCCAGCGTTCCCCGGCGGCCACCACGCCGATCGGGGCGTCGTTCGTGCCGTACCCCTGATCGCGCAGCCATCGCCCGACGGCGCGCGCGTTACGCAGGCATGCCGCGACCACCGGGATGCCGGTGGCGCTCGCCGCGGCGCTGATCGCCGAGCCGTTGGGCGACGGCAGCACCAGGTCGGCGACGACCGGTGCGGTCTGCAGCGCCGCCGGGGAGAGCGACCACGGATGTTCCGCTGTCGTCCTCCGGCGGCCCACCGCGGCGACCGCGCCGACCCGGCGGGCGTACTCGGCGGCCTGCTCGCCCCAGGGGAACGGGTGCACCCGCATACCGCGGCTCACCGCCACCTCCACGGTGGTGGTGAACGAGAGCACGTCCACCACCACCAGGGCGGCGCAGACCCGGCCGAGTTCCGCGGCCCCGGTCAGTCCCCAGTCGAACCGGGCACCGGCACCGGGTTGGGCGAAGACCGCCAGGGCCAGGGCCTCAGCGCTGGTCCGGCGCGGATCGCTGGCCCGGCTCATCGGAGGCCGTGTCGGTGTCGTCCGGCGCGGCCGCCGGGGCGACGCCCTCCGGGTCGTCCGTCGACGTGCGGTCGCCCTCGACGGTCGAGCCGCCGTCGGTCGGGGACCCGGCAGCCGCCGTCACCTGCCGCGACGGGTCGTCCGCCGCAGCGGACCCGGTCCCGTCCTCGGCCGGAGTCGACCCGCTCGGCGCGGTGACGGCTCCCGCCAGGGCTTCCGCGCCCGGCGACGGGGCGGCCGTCTCCGGGCCGTGCTCGGCGATCGGCTCGGCGGCGACCTGCGCCGGGTCCACCCCGACCGGCTGCTCGGCGGTCGCCGGCAGCACGGTGGTGGTGCCGGTACGGGTCGCGGCCACCTCCACCCGGGGCGCCTCCGCGTCACCGAAGAGGCGCGGCAGCGTGGCGGCGTGCGCCTCGCGCAGCTCGTCCAGGCCGATCCGGAACTGGCCGTGCACCTCCAGGACGCCGCCGGTCGGGTCGGTCACGCCGATGAACTCCCACGGCACCCCGCGCTCGCCGCAGAGGGCGGTGAACGCCTTCTCGTGACCGCGCGGCACCGACACCAGCACCCGGCCGGTGGACTCGCTGAACAGGAACACGAACGGCATCGAGCCGTCGGCGAAGTGCTCCGGCAGCGCGATCCGGGCCCCGACGCCCCGACGCAGGCTCGACTCGACCAGGCTCTGGGCCAGGCCGCCGTCGGAGAGGTCGTGCGCCGAGCTGAGGTGCCCGACCCGGGCCGCCTCGGCCAGCAGCTCGGCGAGCTGCCGCTCGCGGGCCAGGTCGACCTGCGGCGGGATGCCGCCGAGGTGCTCGTGGGTCACCCAGGCCCACTCCGAGCCGGACAGCTCGACGTGCGTCTCGCCGAGCAGGAAGAGCTGGTCGTGGTCCCCGGCCGGCCGCGGCACGAAGCCCATCGGCACCCGCTCGGCGACGTCGTCCAGCACGCCCAGCACGCCGACCACCGGGGTGGGGTGGATGGCCGCCGCGCCGGTCTGGTTGTAGAAGCTGACGTTGCCGCCGGTGACCGGGATGCCCAGCTCCAGGCAGCCGTCCGCCAGGCCGCGCACGGCCTCGGCGAACTGCCACATCACGCCCGGGTCCTCCGGCGAGCCGAAGTTGAGGCAGTTGGTCACCGCGATCGGCTTCGCGCCGGTCACCGCCACGTTCCGGTACGCCTCGGCGAGCGCCAGCTTCGTCCCCTGGTACGGGTCGAGGCGCGCGTACCGGCCGTTGCCGTCGACCGAGAGGGCGACGCCGAGGCCGCTGCGCTCGTCGATCCGGATCACGCCGGAGTCCTCCGGCTGGGCGAGCACGGTGTTGCCCAGCACGTAGCGGTCGTACTGCTCGGTCACCCAGGTCTTGTCGGCCAGGTTGGGCGACGCGATCATGCGCAGCACGGTCTCCCGCAGCGCGTCCGGGGTGCTCGGTCGGGGCAGCGTCTCGGCCCGGTCCGCCTGGAGCAGGATCAGGTCGGCCGGCTCCCGCATCGGCCGGGCGTAGACCGGACCGTCGTCGACCAGCGAGCCCGGCGGCACGTCGACCACGAGCTGGTCGCGCCAGGTGATGACCAGGCGGCCCGGCTGGCCGTCCGGCGACGGCGCGGTGACCTCGCCGATGGCGGTGGCCCACACGCCCCACTTCTCGGCGGTCTTGAGCACCGCCTCCAGCTTCTCCGGCGTGACGACCAGCAGCATCCGCTCCTGGGACTCGCTGGCCAGGATCTCGTGCGGCTCCATCGAGGGCTCCCGCAGCGGGACCCGCTCCAGCCAGACCCGCATGCCGGTGCCGGCGGAGGCGGCGGTCTCGGTGAGGGCGCAGGTCAGGCCGGCGCCGCCGAGGTCCTGGATGCCGACGACCAGCTCGGCGTCGTACAGCTCCAGGCACGCCTCGATGAGCAGCTTCTCCATGAACGGGTCGCCCACCTGCACGGACGGGCGGCGCTGCTCGCTGCCCTCGTCGAAGGTGGCGCTGGCCAGCACGGACACGCCGCCGATGCCGTCGCGGCCGGTCTTGGCGCCCATCAGCACCACGACGTTGCCGGGGCCGGTGGCGTCCTTCTTCTGCAGCCGGTCGACCGGCAGCACGCCCAGGCAGAGCGCGTTGACCAGCGGGTTGCCCTGGTAGCAGGGGTCGAAGACCACCTCGCCGCCGATGTTGGGCAGGCCGAGGCAGTTGCCGTAGCCGCCGACGCCGGCGACCACGCCGGGCAGCACCCGGGCGGTGTCCGGGTGGTCGGCCGCGCCGAAGCGCAGCGGGTCCATCACGGCCACCGGGCGGGCGCCCATGGCGAGGATGTCGCGGACGATGCCGCCGACGCCGGTCGCCGCGCCCTGGTAGGGCTCGACGAAGCTCGGGTGGTTGTGCGACTCGACCTTGAAGGTCACGGCCAGCTCGTCGGAGACCCGGACCACGCCGGCGTTCTCCCCGATGCCGGCCAGCAGCCGGTCGCTCGGCGGCGCCTTCTCACCGAACTGGCGCAGGTGCACCTTGCTCGACTTGTAGGAGCAGTGCTCGCTCCACATGATCGAGTACATGGCCAGTTCGGCCTGGGTGGGGCGCCGGCCGAGGATGTGCCGGATCCGGTCGTACTCGTCGTCGCGGAGGCCCAGCTCGGCGTACGGCTGGAGTTCCTCCGGCGTGCCGGTGGCCCGGGGGACGGTGTCCACGCCGGGCGCCCAGTCGTCGGTCGGGCCGGCCTGGGGCACGACGCCCTGCGGCCCGCGCAGGGTCGGGTCCGGATGGGTGGTCATGACGTCTCCTTGCTGCGCTCGCCGGCGCTCGCGCTCCTCGCGCTCACGCGGGCGCTCCCACCAGGTGCTTGAGCACCGAGGTGAAGAAGCCGAGGCCGTCCAGCGAGGGGCCGGTGAGCGCCTCCACCGCGTGCTCGGGGTGCGGCATGATGCCGACCACGTTGCCGGCCTCGTTGGTGATCGCGGCGATGTCGCGCTGCGATCCGTTGGGGTTGCCGCCGACGTACCGGGCCACGACGCGGCCCTCGGCCTCCAGCCGGTCCAGCGTCGCCGGGTCGGCGACGTAGCAGCCCTCGCCGTTCTTGACCGGGATCAGCACCTCCTGCCCCGGCTGGAACGCGTTGGTCCAGGCGGTGCCGGTGGCCTCGATCCGGAGGACCTGGTCCCGGTTGCGGAAGTGCAGGTGCTGGTTGCGGGTGAGCGCGCCGGGCAGCAGGTGGGCCTCGCAGAGGATCTGGAAGCCGTTGCAGATGCCGAGCACCGGCAGGCCACCACGGGCGGCCTCGACGACCGTCTCCATCACCGGGGCGAACCGGGCGATGGCGCCGCAGCGCAGGTAGTCGCCGTAGGAGAAGCCGCCGGGCAGGACGACGGCGTCCACCCCGTGCAGGTCCGGGTCGCCGTGCCAGAGCCGGACCGGCTCGGCGCCGGCGATCCGGACGGCCCGGGCCGCGTCCCCGTCGTCGAGCGAGCCGGGGAACGTCACCACACCGACCCGGGCGGTCACGAGTGCGCGCCCGCGGTCTCGTCGGCGTCGACCACGCGGACCGTGAAGTCCTCGATGACCGGGTTGGCGAGCAGTTTGTCGGCGATCTCGCGGGCCCGGTCCAGGTCCGGTTCGCCGGTGAACTCGATCTCGATCCGCCTGCCGATCCGGACGGAGGCGACGTCACTGACGCCGAGCCGGGGCAGCGCGTTTGCGACGGCCTGGCCCTGCGGATCGAGGATCTCGGGCTTGAGCATGACGTCGACGACGACGCGAGGCACTGGGCACTCCTGACTGTGTACGCAGTTGGGTGCCGGCCCACAAACGGGCGAGCGCAGCCAGCCTACCTGGCAGATATCGCCCCGCCCGCACCGGCCGGGGACAGTTCGGGCGGTGATTGGCGGGACCGACCGCCCGGGCCGGAGACCGTTGCGCGTTCGTTGCGGCGTCGATACGGATTTGTTGCCAACCCCAAGGTCAACAGCCGTCCAGAACGCCTTTCACCAGGCATTCTGCCCTCAATGACGGGGCGACGGGACCGGTTTCCGACAGCCGGTCCGACACGCCGTCGAGACGGGCCCAGCCATCGGCGTATCTCGATTCATGTCTTGTGACAGAGCACGGCACGCCCGTAGCATGCATCGTCAGACGTCGATGCTACTGATCGACGCACCTCGCCGGGCCACCCGTCCGGCGGGCCCCGACCGGCCCGGCAACCCCGGGCGTCCGCGCAGAAGGAGCCCCGACATGCGCCTCCGTCCCCTGCTCGCCGTGCTGACCACCACGCTGGCCGGCGTCCTGGCCACCGCGTCCGGCGCCACCGCCGCGCCGGCCGGGCCGCAGCCGATCATCGGCGGCGGCACCGTCTCGTCCGCCCCCTGGGCCGCGGCCGTCTTCAGCAACGGCTCGTTCACCTGCTCCGGCAGTGTGATCGCGTCCCAGTGGGTGCTCACCGCCCGGCACTGCGTCAGCGGCACCATGTCGGTCCGGGTCGGCAGCGTCTACTACGCCTCCGGCGGCGTCACCCGCACCGTGAGCGCCTCCTACACCCGCTACGACCTGGCCCTGCTGCGCCTGTCCAGCGCGGTCAGCACCTCCGCCGTGACGCTGGCCAGCAGCAACCCGCCGGTCGGCTCGACCAACTCGATCTACGGCTGGGGCATGACCTGCTACAGCGGCTGCGGCGCGTCGCCCCAGCTCAAGACCGCGAGCGTACGGGTGACCAGCACCAGCGTCACCGACGCGTACGGCGGGCAGGCGATCCGGAGCACCCGGATCAACGGCAACGCCTGGCGGGGCGACTCGGGCGGCCCGCAGTTCTACAACGGCCGGCAGGTCGGCGTGGCCTCCACGGCCGACGGCTCCAGCATCCAGAACTACGGCAGTGTCGCGTACAACCGGTCCTGGATCACCTCGGTGGCCGGTGTCTGACCGATGACGCCGTTGCGGCGCGGATGGGTCGGGAGCCGCCCGACCGTCCGCGCCGCGCCGTTTTGCAGCATCCGGTCAGGTGAACACCTGTCGCGAACCACCCGGCCGGTGCCTGACAGCATCGGAACCGTGCTGGTCGTGACGACGGATCAACTGCCCGGCTACGAGATCCGCCAGATCCTCGGCGAAGTGGTCTCCTCGATGGCGAGGACCCGCAACCCGTACCGCGAGGGGGTCAAGAACCTGCGCGGTGGCGCCTACGACCCGATGGCGCCGGACAACCTCACCCGCTGGCGCACCGACTCGGTGGCCCGGCTGGGCGAGGAGGCGCAGCGGCTCGGCGCGAACGCGGTGATCGGGATGCGCTTCGACAGCCGCGACTGCGGCGAGATGTGGATGGAGATCTGCGCCTACGGCACGGCGGTGATCGTCGCGCCCAAGATGCCCGACGTCATGCCGCCGGACCAGCCGATGATCGCGGCCGAGACCGCCCACGACCCGGAGATCGCCTCCGCGCCCGGCGGCATCGCCGAACCCGCGAGCGCCCCCAACCTGAGTTCCGCCGCCGAAACCCCCACCGGCACCTGACCCACCCGTCCGCCGCGTCGATCATGAAGTTGACGGCAGGAACGATCTCCCTGAGTGCCGCCAACTTCATGATCGACGGGAAAGGGCGGGCCGAGGTCAGAGGATGGGGGGTGGGGAGTAGGTGGCGGCGTGGGGGTGGGTTTCGACGATCTTGGTGATTCTCGCGGTCACGCGGGTGACCTGGTCGGGGGCGGCGCCGACGAAGGCGTTGCGGTCGGCGACCAGGGAGTCGATCTCGGCCCGGGTCAGACCCAGGCGGCCGTCGGCGGCGAGGCGGTCGAACAGGTCGTTCTCGGCCGCGCCCTTCTCCCGCATGGCCAGCGCGACGGCGACCGCGTGCTCCTTGATCACCTCGTGCGCGACCTCCCGGCCCACCCCCCGGCGTACGGCCGCGACCAGGATCTTCGTGGTGGCGAGGAACGGCAGGAACCGCTCCAGCTCGCGGTTGATCACCGCCGGGTAGGGGCCGAACTCGTCCAGCACGGTGAGGAACGTCTGGAACAGGCCGTCGGCGGCGAAGAACGCGTCCGGCAGCGCCACCCGGCGCACCACCGAGCAGGAGACGTCCCCCTCGTTCCACTGGTCACCGGCCAACTCGCCGACCATGGACAGGTAACCCCGGATGATCACCGCGAAGCCGTTGACCCGCTCCGACGAGCGGGTGTTCATCTTGTGCGGCATCGCGCTGGACCCGACCTGGCCCGGCTTGAAGCCCTCGGTGACCAGCTCCTGGCCCACCATCAGCCGGATCGTGGTGGCCAGCGACGACGGCGCTGCGGCCACCTGGGCCAACGCGGAGAGCACGTCGAAGTCCAGCGAGCGCGGGTAGACCTGGCCGACGCTGTCCAGCACCCGGGCGAACCCGAGGTGCCCGGCCACCCGCTGCTCCAGCTCGGCGACCTTGCCGGCGTCGCCGTCGAACAGGTCGAGCTGGTCGGCGGCGGTGCCCACCGGCCCCTTGATCCCCCGCAGCGGGTAGCGGCCGATCAGATCCTCCAGCCGCTCGTACGCGATCAGCAGCTCCTCCGCCGCCGACGCGAAGCGCTTGCCGAGCGTGGTGGCCTGCGCGGCGACGTTGTGCGACCGGCCGGTCATCACCAGCGCGGAATACTCGCCCGCGTGCCAGCCGAGCCGGGCCAGGGTGGCGACCACCCGGTCCCGGATCAGCTCCAGCGAGGCCCGGACCTGGAGCTGCTCGACGTTCTCGGTGAGGTCCCGGGAGGTCATCCCCTTGTGCACGTGCTCGTGCCCGGCGAGCGCGCTGAACTCCTCGATCCGGGCCTTCACGTCGTGCCGGGTGACCCGCTCGCGCGCCGCGATCGAGGCCAGGTCGACGTCGTCGACCACCCGCTCGTACGCCTCGACCACCCCGTCCGGCACCGGCACGCCGAGGTCACGCTGGGCCTTGAGCACCGCCAGCCAGAGCCGGCGCTCCATCCGGACCTTCTCCTCCGGCGACCAGAGGGCGACCAGCTCGGGTGAGGCGTACCGGTTGGCGAGCACGTTCGGGATCGTCGTCACGTACCTCAGTCTTTCACGTCACCCGGGCGTGCCTCGGCGACGCCGGTCCCGGTCCGGCCACCGGGGGGCCGGACCGGTGGCAGCGTCAGCCCAGCCGGATCGCCGGGTCCAGTGCGACCCCGGCCATCTCCTCGACTGCCATCAGGTGCCGGTCGGTGGACGAGTGCGTCTGCACCGACACGTTGGTGCCGTCGGCCCGCTCGACGGTAACGCTGCGCAGGACCGTCCGTTGGGTCACCGACCCCACCAGGCGCCTGCCCTCCGTGTCGTGGGCCACCACCAGCTCACCCGCGGGGCCGGTGAAGGACCGGCAAGTGACCTGGCCGGGGGTGCAGTCGCCCGGGCTCGTGTGGCCGGGGCGCATCCTGCCCACGCCGATGGTCAGATACGACCGGACCTCGCCCCGAGCGGCGACACCCACCGCCGACCAGCCGGTCATGGACTCCCACTGGAACGGCTTCACCGTCCACGGCGGCGTGTCGGTGACCGGACCGTCCCAGGTCTCGCGGTCGGCGATCGACGCGCCCTGCACCCACCGCAGATCCGGTGCCTCCCGGTGGAACGCGGCGAGCATCGCCGCACGCAGGCGCTCCGGCTCGGTCCGGGCGGTGGCGGACAGCGCGGCCGAGTGCGCGGGCGCCGGACCACCGGACGCCCCCGGCTGCACGACCACGCCGACGCCGAGCGCCAGTGCCAGCACGGCTGTCGCCGAGGCGTAAACGCTCAGGCGTCGCCGTCGGCGCCGGCCCTCCCGCGCCACCAGGGCGTCGATGTCCACCGCCGGCGGCGGTGCCGCCCCGATCGCCTCGTCGAAGATCTGCCGGTACGTCATCTCTGCCTCCCACTGTCCATTGCCGGATCGTCCGAGGCGAGCAGCCGCAGCGACTCCAGCGCACGGGCGGCCTGACTCTTCACGGTGCCGGTGGTGACGCCCAGGATCCGCGCGGTCTCCTCGACCGACAGGTCGCAGTAGAAGCGGAGCACCACCACCGCCCGTCGCCTCGGCGCGAGCCGGCCCAGTAGGTCCAGCAGCATCTCCCGCTCACCGACCGTCGGCTCCCCGGTGGCCAGGTCCGCCCGGTCCGGAAGCTCGTCGGTGCTGCGCTCCCGCCGCCACGGCCGGCGCCGTTCGTCGAGCCAGGCGTTGGTGAGCATGCCCCGGACGTACGCGTCCAGGTTGTCCGCGCCCTGAGCCCGCCGCCAGTTGCGATAGAGCTTGCCCAACGTGATCGATACCAGGTCGTCCGCCGTGTGCCAGTCTCGGCAGAGCAGGTACGCCATGCGGCGCAGCGGCTCCAACCGGACGGCCACGTACTCGCGGAACTCGTCGTCGCGGCCGGTCACCGGGGGCAATCCCTCGTTCGCCTCATGTCCAGGGGACGGCGCGGGCCGGCGACAGGGTTGCCACCCGGGGAAAAGGGACCACCCGCAGGGGCGCTCAGGGCGCCGGGTGCTCGGCCAGGATGTGGAACAGCGCGTCGGCCGCCTCCGCCTCGGAGGCGTACCGCCGCCACAGCCGGTACCGGCCGCGCTCGTAGGGGCCGATCTCCCAACCGCCGTCACCGGGTCGGAGGAACCAGAAGTCGGGCGGGACCGGTTGGTACTCGTGCGCGTCCGCCAGCTGGAAGGCGTCGGGTGACACCCCCGCGGCCAGCAGTGCGGTGCGCAACTCGTACCGGTCCACGCCCGACCTCCGATCGGCTCAGCAGATCTGCGACGACTGCGCCCACCCGGCCGGGTCGGTGCAGAGGCCGTCCAGGTACTCCTCCACGAGGAACCCGTGGTCGAGCAGCCACTGCACGTTCACCGGGTCCGACGCCTGCGGGAAGTAGGCCTGGTTCAGCTCGAACTGGGTGCCCATGCCGGGCTGGGCGAACCAGGGCGCGATCGGCCCGGAGTCCACCGGGAACGGCTTGACCACGCAGTACGTGTGGTAGTTGGCCAGCGGGGCGAGCGGCGTGGTGGCCGGTGGCGTCGGCGGGGTGTTCAGACTCTGCGGCGCCAGTGAGCGCGAGCTGAACGGGGTGCCGAGCGGCGCCAGGAAGGCGCCGGTCGGGTTGCCGAAGCGGTCCACCCGGTAGCCGGGCAGCAGGACCTGCCGGGCCTTGATCGGCGCGCCGTGCGGGTCCAAGACGAAGCCGTCCTCCGGCGGGAACAGCAGGGTGGTCGGTCCGCTGGTCCAGTTCTTCAGCCATTCGGCCTCGGTCTGCGCGCCGAGCCGTTGGTAGCCGGCGAGCAGCGGCCCGACGGGTGACGCGGTGGGCAGGTTGAGCGGGCCGAGCAGCCGGTTGTTGTCGTAGAACTGGGTGGTCTGCGGGGCGGTCGGCGGCACCCTGGGCGCGCAGAGGCTCGGGGTGACCGGCCCGGGTTGCGGACCGGCCGGCGTGACACCGGCGGCCCGTTCGTCGACCACCGTGGCGGTCTGGGCCAGCGCCGCCGAGGGCCCGAGGGCGGACAGCGCGGGCCCGGGGGCCAGCGTCAGGGCCGCGCCGGAGAGCGCGGCCAACAACCAACGGCGAGTTTTCACCGTGAACCTCCTGTGATGGCGTGGATCCGTCACCGCCATCCTGAGAGGTTCTCACCATAAACGTGAGATTTTGACCGGTTAGCTACCTGTTAGGGGTGTCGTGACGCTGATGCGCTTCTCGTCCGGTGCGCCGGTCGGGACGGTGGCGCAGCGCCCGCCGGACGATGATCGTGCCGGCCCCATCCGGGTCGTTCACTCTCTCCGGGGATTCCAGATGCGCAGACCCACCCTCGCCGGACTCGCCGTGGCGGCGCTCGCCGGCGGCTCCCTGCTGACGCCCGCCGCACCCGCCCGGGCCGCGGACGCGACCACCCTCTACGTCCGCCAGACCTCCACCGCGTGCTCCGACACCGGGCCCGGCACCTCGACCCAGCCGTTCTGCTCCATCGGTCCCGCGGTGGCGCGGGTCGAGGCCGGGCAGACCGTCGACGTCGGCGCGGGCACCTACGCGGAGCGCGTCACTGTGTCCCGTTCCGGCACGCCCGACCAGCCGATCACCATCCGGAACACCGCCAGCAGCAACGGCCGGATCAGCGGGCCGACGGCCGGCGTGCTGGTCGACGGTCAGCACGACGTCGTGCTCCGTGACCTGGTGATGACCAAGCTCGCCGACGTGCCCGGCGTCGACCTGCGAGACTCCACCGCCGTCACCGTGCAGGGCGGATCGTTCACCATGACCGGCCCGTCCGCCACACCGGTCGTCCGACTGGCGGGGGTCACCCGGTCGACTCTCGACCGGGTCAGGGTCAACGGTGGCACGTCGGTCAACGGGGTGGCGCTCGACGCCTCGACGACGGATGTCACGGTCCGAGCCGCGGTCGTGATCAGCAACGCGGGCGACAACGGGCCCGAGCGCGGCGTCGGGATCCGGGTCGACGGGCCGGGGAACGAGGTGTCCGGAGCGCTCATGGGTGGTTTCACGGGCGCCGCCATCCTGCTCGGACCGGGCGCCGCCGACACGATGGTCGTCAACAACCAGGTGTCCGGCGGCAAGGGCATCGGGATCCACAACAACGGGGCCGCCCGGACCGCGATAACCAACAACGAGGTCCGGGACCGCTGCTTCGAGAGCATCCGCGTGGACGGTTCATCGGACGGCGCATCCGTGCAGAACAACGTCGTGTTCAGCAGCGGCTCCCAGAATGAGCCCTACTGCGACACCACGGCCGAGAGGACCGCCGAGATCGGACTGTACGACGACTCCGGCCGGCGGGTGACAGTGGATTACAACAACACCGTGCACGGCGGTCTCATCCCGGGCTCGTCGAACTACTCCTGGAACGGGACCGGGATGGGTCTGGCCGGCTTCCGGCAGGTGTCCGGGCAGGCCGCTCACGACAAGGAGGGCAGCACGGTCGCCGACCGGGAGGACTCGGCGAACTCCGCCGCGCCCGGCTACCCGGCCACGGATCGCACCGGAGCGGGCCGGGCGGACAACCCGGCCAGGCCCAACACCGGCGCTGGTCCGATCACCTACGCCGACCGCGGCCCCAACGAGCTTCTCGGCAGCCCGTACGCCACGCTCGACATCAGGTACGACCCGGACTCCTCCTCGGCCACCCTGGACGCCTCCGCGTCGACGCCGGGCTACGTCCCGCTGACCACGTACGTGTTCGACTTCGGCGACGGAACGGTGGTGACCCAGGACAAGCCGGTCGCCTCGCACACCTACGCTAGGACCGGGACCTGGACCGTCTCGGTGAAGGTCTCGGGCAACGACGGTCGGGTCGGCGCCTCCCAGGACCTGCTCGTCAGCGTGCTGCCGCGCGTCGGGTCGATCGGGCTGCTGTCGCTGTACAACCTGCGCTTCGCGGACGCGGCCACGGTCTATTCGCACGTGCAGGCCGACCAGGCGACGCTGGGCGCGGGCGGCCAGTTCGACCTGATGGACGCGGGGGACGGGCGGGTCGCGCTCTTCTCGCGCGCCACCGGCAAGTATCTGATCAACGGGGGCGACCGGATCGAGCCGCTCTACCCGGCGGTCAGCTCGAACTCGACATTCGATCTGCTCCGCAACGCCGACGGCACGGTAAGCCTCAGGTCGGACGGCGGCGGCTACGTCGGTGTCTCGTCGAGCACCGTGCTGACCACGCTCGCGTCCACCATCACCAGCCGGGAGAAGTTCTACCGGGTCAACGTCGCCGACGCGAACCGCACCCTGAAGGCCGCCGTCAACGGCAGGTACGTCAGCGCGGAGAGCGCCGGCGCCAAGCCGCTGATCGCCAACCGGACCACCGCCGGCCCGTGGGAGACGTTCGACCTGGCCGACCTCGGGTCGGGGCAGGTCGGCGTCTTCGCGCACGCCAACAGCCGCTTCGTCTGCGCGGACAACGTCGGCCTCAACCCGCTCATCGCGAACCGCACCAGCGCGGGCGCCTGGGAGAAGTTCACCGTGACCCGCAACGCGGACGGCACCACCAGCCTCCGGGCCACGGTGAACAGCCGCTACGTCAGCGCCGACAACGTCGGCACCAACCCGCTCATCGCGAACCGCACCACGATCGGCCTCTGGGAGAAGTTCACCGTCGGCGGCTGAGACGTTCCCGACGCACGACGCCCGCCCGGCCCGAGCCGGGCGGGCGTCGCCCGTTCAGCGCTCCAGGATGGCGGTCACGCCCTGCCCGCCGGCCGCGCAGATGGAGATCAGGCCGCGCCCGCTCCCCTTGGCGTCGAGCAGCTTGGCCAGCGTGGCGACGATCCGGCCGCCGGTGGCGGCGAACGGGTGCCCGGCCGCCAGCGACGAGCCGTTGACGTTGAGCTTGTCCCGGTCGATCGAGCCGAGCGGCGCGTCCAGGCCGAGGCGCTCCTTGCAGAACTCCGGCGACTCCCAGGCCGCGAGGGTGGCCAGCACCTGCGACGCGAACGCCTCGTGGATCTCGTAGAAGTCGAAGTCCTGAAGCGTCAGCCCGGCCCGGGACAGCATCCGGGGCACCGCGTAGGCGGGGGCCATCAGCAGCCCCTCGTCGCCGTGCACGAAGTCGACGGCGGCCGTCTCGGACCAGGAGAACCAGGCCAGTACCGGCAGGTTGTGCTCCCGCGCCCACTCCTCCGAGGCGAGCAGCACGGTCGACGCGCCGTCGGTGAGCGGGGACGAGTTGCCGGCGGTCATGGTGGCCCGCTCGGCGTCCGGGCCCTTGGCGCCGAAGACCGGCTTGAGCGAGCCGAGCTTCTCCGCGCTGGTGTCCGCGCGGAGGTTCTGGTCGCGGGTCAACCCCAGGTAGGGGGTCATCAGGTCGTCGAAGAACCCCTTGTCGTACGCGGCCGCGAGCCGCTGGTGCGACCGGAGCGCCAACTCGTCCTGGGCGGCCCGGTCGATGTTCCAGCGCAGCGCCGTGCGGGCGGCGTGCTCACCCATGGACAGCCCGGTACGCGGCTCGGCGTTGCGCGGGATCTCCGGCTGGAACGGCTGGAGCGGGCGCAGCTTCGCCGCGATCCTGAGCCGTTCGCCGAGGGTCCGGGCCGAGTTGAGCTGGATCAGCGTGCGGCGCATGTCCTCGTTGACCGCGAGCGGCGCGTCGGAGGTGGTGTCGACGCCACCGGCGACGCCGGCGTCGATCTGCCCGAGGGCGATCTTGTTGGCGACCAGGATGGCGGCCTCCAGTCCGGTGCCGCAGGCCTGCTGGACGTCGTACGCCGGGGTGTGCGGGTCCAGGCGGGAGCCGAGCACCACCTCCCGGGTGAGGTTGAAGTCCCGGGAGTGCTTGAGCACCGCGCCGGCCACCACCTCGCCGAGCCGTTCGCCGGCCAGCCCGAACCGGGCGACCAGCCCGTCGAGCGCCGCGCCCAGCATGTCGGCGTTCGACGCGTGCGCGTAGCGCGAGTTGGACCGGGCGAAGGGGATGCGGTTGCCGCCGATCACCGCGACCCGCCGGACACTCTGCACGATCGGCCTCCTCGAAGCTGTTGCCCGAACCCTACTCGCCAGTAGGCTACGCCTATGACCGACAGGTACGCGAGCTTCGTCCAGACGGGGGCCGGTCGCGCGCTGGTCAAGCGCCTCGGGCTGCCCGACCCGCCCCGACTGCGCCGGCACACGCCGGGCGACCCGCTCGTTCCCGGGCCGGTCCTGCTCGGCTCCTCGACCGGCGGCCGGCTCGCCGAGCCGGCCGGCAAGATCCTGGCCGCCGCCGGGGTCGAGCTGACCGACCCGGCCGCCACCACCGCCGACAGCCGTTCCGCCGCCCTGGTGTACGACGCCAGCGGCATCACCGACTCCGCCGAGCTGCGCCAGCTCTACGACTTCTTCCACCCGCAGGCCCGATCGGTGCTGCCCAGCGGCCGGGTGATCGTGCTGGGCACGCCGCCGGCCGAGTGCGGCTCACCCCGGGAGGCGACCGCCCAGCGCGCCCTGGAGGGGCTGACCCGCAGCATCGGCAAGGAGTTCGGCCGGGGTGTCACCGCCCAGCTCGTGTACGTCACCCGCGACGGCGACGCCGGCACCCTGGTGAGCCTGGAGTCCACGCTGCGCTTCCTGCTCTCCGGCCGCTCCGCGTACGTCTCGGGCCAGGTGATCCGGGTCGGCGCCGGCGCCGCCGCCGCGCCGGCCGACTGGAATCGGCCGCTGGACGGGCAGGTCGTGCTGGTCACCGGCGCGGCCCGGGGCATCGGCGCGGCGCTGGCGACGGTGCTCGCCCGGGACGGCGCGCAGGTGGTGGCGCTGGACATCCCGGCGGCCGGCGACGAACTGGCGGCGGTGGCCAACGGAATCGGCGGCAGCGCGGTGCAGCTCGACCTGACCGCGCCGGACGCGCCGGCCCGGCTGGCCGAGCACCTGGCGTCCCGGCACGGCCGGGTCGACGTGGTGGTGCACAACGCCGGTATCACCCGGGACAAGACGCTCGGCCGGATGGACGCCGACCGGTGGGACTCGGTGATCGACGTGAACCTGTCCAGCCAGGAGCGGATCAACGACGTGCTGCTGGAGCGCGACCTGATCCCGGCCGGCGGCCGGATCGTGTCGGTCTCCTCGATCGCCGGGATCGCCGGCAACCGGGGGCAGACCAACTACGCGACCAGCAAGGCCGGCGTGATCGGCCTGGTCGACTCGCTCTCCCCGGTGCTGCGCGAGCGCGGGATCAGCCTGAACGCGGTCGCGCCCGGGTTCATCGAGACCCGGTTGACCGCGCGCATCCCGCTGATGATCCGCGAGGCGGGGCGGCGGATGAACAGCCTGGCCCAGGGCGGCCTGCCGGTGGACGTGGCCGAGACGATCGGCTGGCTCTCCTGGCCGGCGACCGGCGCGGTCAGCGGCAACGTGGTCCGGGTCTGCGGCCAGAGCCTGCTGGGGGCGTGATGGCGTCCCGCGACCACGAGCCCGACGACCTCACCCTGCACGACCTGATCGAGGGCCCCACCCAGGACCTCACCTCCGCCCGGTCGGCCCTGGCCGCGCGCACTCCCCAGGCCGAGGCAACCCAGGACCTCTCCGCACTCGTCCCACCCCGCCCCGTCGATCATGAGGTTGACGGCACTTCCGGAGATCCACAACGCCGCCAACTTCATGATCGACCGGGTGGGAGCCCGGGTGGGAGCCCGGGTGGGGGGCAGGGGGAGCGGGCGCGTGTCGAGCTGGGGCGGCTGCCGGGGGCGGGGGCGCTCTATCGGCGGGCCCTGCTGGGGGCGCTGCCCGGCATGGGTCGTCGGCGGGGGCGGGAGCTGCCCGCTCTGGAGCTGAGTGTGGCCGGGGTGACGGTGGACCGGGCGCACCTGGCCGACTACGACCGGGTCTGCGGTTTCCGGCTGGCCGACCGGCTGCCGGCGACGTACCTGCACGTGCTCGGGTTTCCGCTGTCACTGCGGCTGATGACCGCCGCCGACTTCCCGATCCCGCTCACCGGCGTGGTGCACGTGGCCAACCGGATCACCGTGGCCCGCCCGGTCCGGGTGGGCGAGAGCGTCGACTTCCGCACGTACGCGGAGAACCTGCGCCCGCACGAACGCGGCCGGCAGCTCGACGTGGTGCTGGTCGGCTCGGTCGACGGCGAGGAGGTGTGGCGGGGGGTGTCGACGTACCTCGGGAAGGAGCGCGCGGCCGGCGGCGGCCCGCGGCGCGACCGGGGCGACCGGCCCGCGCCGCCGGCCTTCTCCGCGCAGTGGCGGGTGACGCCCCGGGTCGGCACGGACTACGCGCGCGTCTCCGGCGATCACAACCCGATCCACACCTCGAAGCTGGGCGCGCGACTGTTCGGTTTCCCGCGTCCGATCGCGCACGGCATGTGGAGCAAGGCCCGCTGCCTGGCGGCGTTGGAGAGTCGGCTGCCCGACGCGTACACCGTGGATGTGGCGTTCAAGCTGCCGGTGCCGCTGCCGTCCACTGTGGCGTTCGGTGCGACCGCCGGCGGCGCGGGCTGGGACTTCGGGCTGCACGGCGCACGGGACGGACGGCCGCACCTGGTCGGCACCGTCCGCTGAGGAAAGAGGGGGCTTGTCGGCCCCCTCTTTCGCGCGCTACGTTGTTCTCAGATTGAGTTGTTCTCAACCCGAGAGAGTGAGCGCCGTGAACGAGCAGGACTTCCTCGCCGGATACGACCCCCGGGACTACCCGGCGGTCGCGGTCACCGTCGACGTGGTCGCGCTGACCATCCGCGAGGGCGCGCTGCACCTGCTGCTGATCCGGCGCGGCGCGCCGCCGTACGCGGGGCACTGGGCGCTGCCCGGCGGCTTCGTCCACCCGGACGAGGACCTCACCGCCGGCGCCCGGCGCGAGCTGGCCGAGGAGACCGGGCTCGGCGGCGACCGGCTGCGCCGGGTGCACCTGGAACAGCTCGGCAGCTACGGCGCCCCCGACCGCGACCCCCGCATGCGGGTGGTGTCGATCGCCCACCTGGCGTTCGCCCCCGACCTGCCCGACCCGGTGGCCGACACCGACGCCGACGAGGCGAGCTGGCTGCCGGTCACCGCGCTGACCAGCCGACAGCTCGCCTTCGACCACGGCCGGATCATCGACGACGGGCTGGAGCGGGCCCGGTCCAAGCTGGAGTACACGCCCCTGGCCACCCGGTTCCTCGCCCCCGAGTTCACGATCACCGAGCTGCGCGCGGTCTACGAGACGGTCTGGGGCCACCCGCTGCACGCCGGCAACTTCCACCGCAAGGTGCTCTCCGTGCCCGGCTTCGTGGAGAGCACCGGCGCCAGCACCGAACGCGGCGGCGCGCGCGGCGGCCCCCGCGCCAAGCTCTACCGCGCCGGCGACGCCCGGCTGCTCCACCCGGCGCTGCTGCGCCCCGCCCGGGAGGAGACGGTGCGATGACCACCGAGGAGGCGATCCGGCTGGTCACCGCCGCCCGCAGTCACACCGACCTGTTCGGCGCCGAGGCGCCGGCCCGTCGCTACCGCGAGCTGGTCGGCGCGCTGCACCCCGACCGGCTGGGCGCGGCCGACCCCCGGGTCCGCGCCGCCGCCACCGCCGCCCTGACCACGGTCACGACCCGCTGGCGCAACCCCGAGGCGTACGCCGGCGACATCGCCACCCTGCACCGCAAGGAAGGGCCCCTTCTTAACGCCTCCGGTAGAGGAGGGGCCCCTTCTTGTCACCTGATCAAGGTGCCCCGGCACCCCGGCGACAACGACCTGATGGCGCGCGAGGCGCGGGCGTTGCGGCGGATCGCCGAGCGCGGCGACGCACGCCACCTGGCCTACGTGCCCCGGCTGGTCGACTCCTACCCGGTGCGTGACCCGTCGACCGGAGCGGAACGGCTGGTCAACGTGCTGGCCACCCCGCCCGGGCTGCACAGCCTGGAGGACGTGCGCCGGGCGTACCCGGACGGGGTCGACCCGCGCGACGCGGCCTGGATGTGGCGGCGGCTGCTCGTGGCGCTCGGCCTGGCCCACCGGGCCGGCGTGGTGCACGGCGCGGTGCTGCCCCGGCACGTGCTGATCGAGCCGGACGCGCACGGCGTGGTGCTCGTGGACTGGTGTTTCTCGGCCGAGCCGGGCGGGCTCGTGCCGGCGCTGGTGCCCGGCCAGGAGGACTGGTATCCGCCGGAGGTCGCCGCGAAGCGGCAGTGCGGTCCGGGCACCGACATCGCGCTGGCCACCCGCTGCATGACCTGGCTGATGGGCGACCGCGCCCCGCACGAGCTGCGCGCCTTCGCCGACGGCTGCCG
Organism: Micromonospora sp. WMMA1996; assembly: GCF_002573675.1. Taxonomy (NCBI): domain Bacteria; kingdom Bacillati; phylum Actinomycetota; class Actinomycetes; order Micromonosporales; family Micromonosporaceae; genus Micromonospora; species Micromonospora sp. WMMA1996. The sequence continues at coordinate 1,257,425 of NZ_PDHU01000001.1, forward strand.
GCAGCCCACGCCGTCCGCCCGACCCGACGACGCCTGGCGGCTGCTGCGCGAACTGGACGAGGTGCTGCACCGGCTCTACGGGCCGCGCACCTTCCGACCCTTCACCCTCAACCCCTAGGGAGGCTGCCATGGGCAGTGGAATCTGGTCCACCGACGTGTACGACGCCGCCGACCGTTACCGGCGCCGCACCGGCAGGAGTGCGTTCTCGTACAGCGACAGCGGCGCCCGCACGGTGCACCCGGCGCTCGACCCGCGCGACGCGGCGCGGGAGAGCCGCGACTCGGCCGAGCACCCGCGGTCGACGCCGATCGCCGTGCTGTTCGACGTCACCGGCTCGATGGGCCACGTGCCCCGGGTGTTGCAGAGCAAGCTGCCGCAGCTGCTCGGCCTGCTGCTGCGCCAGGGGTACGCGAAGGACCCGCAGGTCATGTTCGGCGCGATCGGCGACGCCACGTGCGACCGGGTGCCGTTGCAGGTCGGGCAGTTCGAGTCCGACAACCGGATGGACGACGACCTCGGCCGGATCGTGCTGGAGGGCGGCGGGGGCGGCCAGATGATGGAGTCGTACGAGCTGGCGCTCTATTTCATGGCCCGGCACACGGCCACCGACAGCTGGGAGAAGCGTGGCCGGCGCGGCTACCTGTTCATCATCGGCGACGAGTTGGCGTACCCCCGGGTGAAGGCCGGCGAGGTGGCCCGGCTGATCGGCGACGACCTGCGCGAGGACGTGCCGGTCCGGCAGATCGTGGACGAGGTGACCGCCCGCTGGGACACCTACTACCTGCTACCCGCCGGCAGCCACTACGCCGGCAACCGCAAGGTGCTCGACTTCTGGCGCGGCCTGCTCGGGCAGAACGCGGTCGAGCTGGACGACCTGGACGCGGTCTGCGAGACGATCGCGCTCACCGTCGGCCTCGGCGAGCAGGCCATCGACCTGGACGACGGGCTGCGCGACCTGGACCGGGCCGGCTCGACCGCCACCCGCACGGTCTCCCGGGCGCTGGCCCGGCTCGGCTCCGGCCGACGGGCGGTGGCCACGCTGCCGTTCACCCCGACCGACGGTGGAAGCGGGGTCACCCGGCTGTGAACCACGTGACGGTGGTCGACCTCGGCTACGGCGACGCCGGCAAGGGCACGGTCGTCGACCTGCTCTGCGCCACCCGGCCGGTGCACACGGTGGTCCGGTTCAACGGGGGCGCGCAGGCGGCGCACAACGTCGTCCTGCGCGACGGGCGGGCGCACACGTTCGCCCAGTTCGGGGCCGGCACGTTCCGCCCCGGCGTACGGACCCACCTGGCCCGGCACGTCGTGGTGGACCCGCTGGCGCTGGCCGCCGAGGCCGACCACCTCGCGGCGGTCGGGGTGCCCGACGCGCTCGACCGACTGACCGTGGACGGGGAGGCGCTGCTGGCCACCCCGTACCACCGGGCCGCCAATCGGGCCCGGGAGATCGCCCGGGGAGCCGACCGGCACGGCTCCTGCGGGCTCGGGGTGGGCGAGGCGGTCGCGTACGGCCTCGCCCACCCCGCCGAGGCGCCCCGGGTGGCGGACTGCCGCCACCCGGCGGTGCTGCGCCGTCGGCTGGCCGCGCTGCGCGACCGGCTCATCGCCGAGCTGGGGCGGCTGGACGCGCCGCCGGTGGACGACTGCCTGCCCGCGTACGCCGCGTTCGCCGACCGGGTGGCGATCGTCGACCGGAGCTGGCTCGCCGGGGCGCTGCGCGAGGGCACCTGCGTGTTCGAGGGCGCGCAGGGGGTGCTGCTGGACGAGTGGCACGGATTCCACCCGTACACCACGTGGAGCACCACGACGTTCGCCAACGCGGAGACGCTGCTCGCCGAGGCGGGGATGGCCGGCACCGCGCAGCGGCTCGGGGTGCTGCGGGTGACCACCACCCGGCACGGCCCGGGGCCGCTGGTCACCGAGGACCCGGCGCTGCCGTTCACCGACCCGCGCAATCCGACCAACCCGTGGCAGGGCCGGTTCCGGTTCGGGCACTTCGACGCGGTCGCCCACCGGTACGCCCTCGACGTGACCGGCGGCGTGGACGGGCTGGCGCTGACCCACCTCGACCTGGCCGGCCGCGAGCTGCGGATCTGCCGCCGCTACGAGGGGGTCGACCGGCTCGTCCCCGGGCCGGCCGGTGACCTGGGACGGCAGGCGGCGTTGACGGCCCGGCTGATGCGGGCCCGGCCGGTGTTGGACGAGGCGCCGGACGACTGGCCGGCGGCCGTCTCGGAGGCGCTCGGCGCGCCCGTGGTGCTCACCTCGCACGGCCCCACCGCCGAGGAGAAGGAAGGGGCCCTTGTTAACGCCTTTTGTATAGGAAGGGCCCCCGCTTAACACCGCAGCGCCGAGCATGGGAGACATGGGGGACGTGCTCGACCTGCTGCACCACACGGTGACCTCGCCGTGGGTGTACCTGGTGATCATCGCGGTCACCGCCGTCGACGCGTTCTTCCCGGCGGTGCCGGGCGAGACCGTGGTGATCACCGCTGGGGTGTTCGCCGCCGGCGGCGAGCCGAACCTGGCCCTGGTGATCGTGACCGCCGCGCTCGGCGCGCTGATCGGCGACCACGTCTCGTACGCCATCGGGCGCGGTGGGGGCGCGCACCGGCTGGCCCGGCTGCCGGCGGACAGCCGGCGGCGGGCGAGTTCCGAGTGGGCCCGCCGGGCGGTGGACCGGCGGGGCGGGATGATCCTGACCACCGCCCGGTACGTCCCCGGCGGCCGGACCGCGGTCACGCTCACCATGGGCGCGGTCCGCTACCCGGCGCGCTCGTTCCTGCTGTACGACGCGCTGGCCTGCGTCACGTGGGGGATCTACTGCGGGCTGCTCGGCTATTTCGGCGGGCTGGCGTTCGAGCACAACCCGGTCACCGCCCTGCTCGCCGGCGTCGGCCTGTCGCTGGCGGTCACCGGGCTGTTCGAGGCCGTCCGCTGGGCCCGCCGTCGGGCCCGCGCCCGGGCCGCCCACCGCTGACCGGTGCCGTCACCCCAGCAGGTCGGCGTCGTGCACGAGGATGGCGAGCTGCACCCGGTTGGCCACGCCGAGCTTGGCCAACGCGCGGCTGACGTGCGTCTTCACGGTCGCCTCGCTGGCGCCGACCCGGCGGGCCACCTCGGCGTTGCCGTCACCCCGGGCCACCTCGCGGACGATCGCCGCCTCCCGGTCGGTCAGCCGGGCCAGTCGCTGCCGGGCGGCCTCCCGCCGCGCCGGACCGCGCTCGGCGAACGAACTGATCAGCCGCCGGGTCACCGTCGGGGCGAGCATGGCGTTCCCGGCGGCGACGGTCCGTACCGCGGCGGCGAGTTCCCGGGGAGGCGTGTCCTTGAGCAGGAAGCCGACCGCGCCGGCGCGGAGCGCCTCGTGCACGTACTCGTCCAGGTCGAAGGTGGTCAGCATGACCACCTTCGGGCCCGCGGCCACGATCGCGGGGGCCGCGGCCAGCCCGTCGAGGCCGGGCATGCGCACGTCCAGCAGCACCACGTCGGGCCGCAGCCGCTCGGCGGCGGCCCGCGCCTCGGTCCCGTCGGCGGCCTCGCCGACCACGGCGATGTCCGGCGCCGCCTCCAGGATCAGCCGGAGCCCGGCGCGGATGAGCTGCTCGTCGTCGGCGATCACGACCCGGATCACGTCGCCTCCCCGGCCGGCATCAGCGCGTGCAGCAGGAATCCCCCGTCGGGGGTGGGTCCGGCCGTCAGCCGTCCACCGGTCAGCTCGACCCGTTCCCGCAGGCCGACCAGTCCGAGCCCGGCACCGGGCAGCGCCGGGCCGGTACGGGCGGACGGGTCGTTGCGGACGGTCACCTCGACCCCCTCCTCGGGCAGGTGCCGCAGGCGGACGGCGACCGCCGCGTCCGGGGCGTGTTTCCGCACGTTGGTCAGCCCCTCCTGGACCACCCGGTGCACGGTCCGGGCCACCGCGCCCGGCACCGGGCCGGGCGCCACCTCGTCGGTCAGGCTGACCCGGAGGCCGGCCGCGCGCGACTCGCGGACCAGTTCGCCGACCGCGTCCCGGCCGGGCAGCGGCAGCGGCGGTTCCTGGCGCAGCACGCCGAGCACCTCCCGCAGATCGGTCAGCGCGGCCCGGCCGGTGGACCGGATCAACGCGGCCGTCTCGACGGTGGTCTGGTCGGCGGTGGTCACCTCCAGCGCGCCCGCGTGCACCACCATGAGCGAGACCCGGTGCGCCACCACGTCGTGCATCTCACGGGCGATCCTGGCCCGCTCCTCGGCGCGGACCCGGTCGGCTCGCGCCTCCTGCTCCCGCTCCAGCCGCTCGGCCCGGTCCCGCAGGGCGGCCAGGGCGTCCCGCCGGGCCCGGATCCAGAGCCCGACGATCGCCGGGGCGATCACCAACCAGGCGTAGAAGACCACCGCGTTCCCGGGGGTGGCCATGACCAGGCGGCGTTCGCCACCCACCGCGCTGCCGACCGCCACGCCGGCGAGCATGACCGGGAACGTCCCGAGCAGGTACGCGGCGAGCTGCCGGCCGCGCAGGCCGGTGCCGGCCCGCCAGGACGCGACCACGACGGCCGCCCAGGCGGCCAGGACCAGCCAGCACACGGCGGCCGCGGCGGGGAGCGCCCAGCGGCGTGACGAGAGCACCGAGGCACCCGTGGCCAGCGCGAGCAGGAGGATCACCGCCGTCGGCAGCGGCGAGCGGACGCCGAGCCCACCGGTCGCCGAGGCCCACGTGGCGGCGGCCACCGCCCCGGCCAGCAGCACCGGCAGGTACGGTTCGACGCGCCGAACGACGCCCGGCCAGGTGGTCATCCCGCGAGCCTAGGCCCGGTCGGCCCGCGACGGGACCGGGCTCGGGGAGGGTTGGGTGCCGACCCCGAGACCACCTCGGGGTACGGCACGACGAAAGTGGACCCCCGGGGCAGACCGTCGACAGATTCCGGCCGCCGCCGCCCCGACCAGCATCGACGTCATGGATGCCGCTCTCGAACTGCTCCACGACACGATCTCGTCGCCCTGGGTCTACCTGGCCCTGTTCGCCATCGCCGTGGTGGACGGGTTCTTCCCCGTCGTACCGAGCGAGACCGCCGTCATCACCGCCGGTGTGTTCGCCGCGACCGGCCAGCCCGACCTGCCGCTGGTGATCGGCGTGGCCGCGCTCGGCGCGCTGGTCGGCGACCACGTCTCGTACGCGATCGGCCGGCACGGCGGCGCCCGGCTGCTGGACCGTGTGCCCCGGGTCGGTCGGCGGCGGGCCGCGGTGGACCGGGCCCGGCGGGGCATCGCCGTACGGGGTGGGCTCATCCTCACCGTGGCCCGGTACGTGCCGGGTGGCCGGACCGCGGTCACCCTCACCATGGGGGCGACCCGGTTCCCGCGTCGGCGGTTCCTCGCCTTCGACGCGCTGGCCGCCGCCACCTGGGGCACCTACTCGGCGTCGGTGGGCTACCTGGGCGGGCTCGCCTTCGAGCGGGACCCGATCCGCGGCCTGCTGTTCGGGCTGGGGCTGGCCCTCACCGTGACCCTGGTGGTGGAGGTGGTGCGCTGGGCCCGGGGCCGCCGGGCGGCGCGGGTCCGCGCGGCGCGGGTGTTAAAAGGGGACCCCTCCTCTACCGCAGGCGTTAACAGGGGGCCCTTCCTTACACCTCCCCCGGGCGCCAGGTGACGCCGCGCAGCAACTGGTCGGCGCCGAGCCAGGCCACGTTCATCATCCGGGTGGCGGTCTTCTCGGCGTCGGCCTCGGGGTGGTCGGCCAACCAGTCGGCGAGCGACTCGGTGGCGCCGACCAGGGCGTACGCGACCACCTCCAGGTCGGTGGCGCCGACCTCGCGGCCGGAGGCGCGCAGCGCGTGGTCGAGCATCCCGGCGACCACCTCGACCAGCCGGCCGCGCATGGCGGCCAGCTCGGCGGCGAACGGCTGGGAGCCGCGGGCCTGGCGGTAGAGCACGGCCCAGCCGTCGCGGTGCGCGCCGACGAACCCGAAGAAGGCGCGCAGCCCGCGCCAGAGCCGCTCGTCGGCGGGCAGTTCCGGGGCGGCGGCCCCGGCGATGGCCTCCATCATCCGGGTGCCCTCACGGTGCAGGCAGGCGACGAAGAGCTCCTCCTTGGTGCCGAGGTAGGCGTAGACCATCGGCTTGGAGATGCCGGCGTCGTCGGCGATCTCGTCCATGCTGGCGGCGTGGAAGCCCCGGCGGGAGAAGACCTTGACCGCCGCGTCGAGCATCTGCTGCTCGCGTACGGCCCGGGGGAGGCGCTTGAAGGTCGGCGTGCTGGACACTCTTGCGAGCATACCTACTCGTGCGTAAGGTTACGCCAGAGTAACCAAAGTCGGCCCCGCCCGAGAGGTGCATTCCCCCATGACTGACTTCGACCCGGCCAACTTCGCGAACGTCGGCCCGAAGGAGTTCGCGCAGCTGGTCAAGTCCACCCCGGACGACAAGATCGCCGAGATCATGTCCGGTGAGGCGCGCGGCAAGATCCTCAGCGAGGTCTTCAACCGGATGCCCACGCTGTTCCGCGCCGACCGCGCCGGCTCCACCAACGCGGTCATCCACTGGAACATCACCGGTCGTCCGGACGGCGGCACCGACACCTACGAGATCGTCATCGAGAACGGCACCTGCACCGTCTCGGAGACCCCGACCCGGGACCCGAAGCTCAGCCTCACCATGGGCCCGGTCGAGTTCCTGAAGATCGTCTCCGGCGGCGCCAACCCGGTGATGATGTTCATGACCGGCAAGCTGAAGGCCAAGGGCGACCTGGGCCTGGCCGCCAACATCGCCAACCTGTTCGACATCCCCAAGGCCTGACCATGGCCGAGTTCTCGCTCGACCTGAACGAGGAACAGCGGGACCTTCGCGACTGGGTGCACGGCTTCGCCGCCGAGGTCGTGCGCCCGGCCGCGGCCGAGTGGGACGCCCGGGAGGAGACTCCCTGGCCGGTCATCCAGGAGGCGGCGAAGGTCGGCCTGTACGGGTTCGAGTTCCTCGCCACCTGCTGGGCCGACCCCACCGGCCTCTCCCTGCCGATCGCCAGCGAGGAACTCTTCTGGGGCGACGCCGGCATCGGCCTGAGCATCTTCGGCACCGCCCTCGCGGTCGCCGGGATCTACGGCGCCGGCACCCCCGACCAGCTCGTCGAGTGGGTCCCGCAGTGCTTCGGGGACGTCGACTCCCCGGCCGTCGCCGCGTTCTGCACCACCGAGCCGGAGGCCGGCTCCGACGTCGGGTCGATGCGGACCCGCGCCGTCTACGACGAGGCCACCGACGAGTGGGTGCTCAACGGGCAGAAGGCGTACGCCACCAACGGCGGCATCGCCGGCGTGCACGTGGTCACCGCCTCGGTCGAGCCGGAGCTGGGCTCGCGCGGGCAGGCCGCGTTCGTCGTACCCCCGGGCACGCCCGGCCTCAACGCCACCCGCAAGCTGCGCAAGCTCGGGCTGCGCGCCTCGCACACCGCCGACGTCTTCCTCGACGACGTCCGGGTGCCGGGCCGCTGCCTGCTCGGCGGCAAGGACGCCCTGGACGAGCGGCTGGCCCGGGCCCGGTCCGGGCAGCGCGCCTCCGGCCAGGCCGCGATGCGGACGTTCGAACTGTCCCGCCCGACCGTCGGCGCGCAGGCGCTCGGCGTGGCCCGCGCCGCGTACGAGTACGCCCTCGACTACGCCAAGGACCGGGTCCAGTTCGGTCGGCCGATCATCGAGAACCAGGCGGTCGCGTTCGCGCTCGCCGACATGAAGATGGAGATCGACGCCGCCCGGCTGCTGGTCTGGCGGGCGTCCTGGATGGGCCGCAACAACCGGCCGTTCACCGCCGGCGAGGGCTCGATGTCCAAGCTCAAGGCCGGCGAGGTGGCGGTCTCGGTGACCGACCGGGCGGTCCAGCTCCTCGGCGGGGCCGGCTTCCTGCGCGACCACCCGGTCGAGCGCTGGTACCGGGACGCCAAGATCTACACCATCTTCGAGGGAACCTCCGAGATCCAGCGACTGGTCATCTCCCGGGCCATCTCCGGGATGCAGATCCGCTGATCGCCGGCGGACCCCGACCCGACCCGCGACGGCACGCCGTGCCGGGCGTACCCCGTCGCGGGTCGGGCCGCCGGTCCGTGACCGGCGTGGCCACGACCGCGGGTGTCCGCAGGTTGGGCTGATGATCACGCCGGCTGGGCGGACGAACCGCCCGGATGCATGATCGGGAGACCACGAACGCGAAGGAGGTTGCGCCTTGGACCTGCCGTTCATCGTCGCCACGCTCACCCGACGCGGACTGCTCACCCCGGGCCGCCCGATCCGGGTGGCCTCGCAACTGAACGCGCTGCGCCGCTGGGGCTGGAGTCTCGCCGGCGAGCTGCGCCAGGCCGCCGCCCGCGACCCCGGGCGCGTCGCCGTCGTCGACGAGCACGGCGCCGCGCTGACGTACCAGGAACTGCTCGACCGGTCGGAGCGGCTGGCCCGGTCCCTGCGGGCCGGCCTCGGCGTGCGGACCGGCGACCGGGTCGGCCTGCTCTGCCGCAACCACCACGGGCTGATCGAGGCGATCGTCGCGGCGATGCTGCTCGGCGCGGACGCCGTCCTGGTCAACACCGGCCTCTCCGCCGCGCAGCTGGCCACCGTCACGGAGGAGCAGGGCCTGCGGGTCCTGGTGCACGACGCCGAGTTCGCCGAGCGTGTCCTCGGTCTCCCGGCCGAGCTGCACCGCGTCGACGAGCGGCGGCAGGAGGAGCTGATCGCGGGCGCGGTGCCCGGGGACCGGCTCCAGCCGCCGGAGCGGGACGGCCGGACCATCGTGCTGACCTCCGGCACCACCGGCACGCCCAAGGGCGCCCGCCGGCCGACCCCGCACGGCTTCGGCCCGCTGGTGTCCATCATCGACCGGATCCCGCTGCACGCCCGGGACACGGTGATGATCGCCGCGCCCCTCTTCCACACCTGGGGGTACGCCGCCCTCCAGGTCTCCTTCGCGCTGCGGGCCACGGTCGTGCTGCACCGCCGCTTCGATCCGGCCGCCACGGTGGCCGCGTTGGCCGCGCAGCCCTGCGACGCGCTCTTCGCCGTACCGGTGATGCTGCAACGGCTCATGGAGGTGGCGCCGCCGCAGCGCCGGCCGCCGCTCAAGGTGGTCGCGGTCAGCGGCTCGGCCCTGCCCGGCAACCTGGCCACGGCCTTCATGGACCGCTACGGCGACGTGCTCTACAACCTCTACGGCTCGACCGAGGTCTCCTGGGCGTCCATCGCCGGCCCGGCGGAGCTGCGGGCCGCGCCCACGACGGCCGGCCGGCCGCCGCACGGCACCCGGCTGGAGATCCTGGACGAGGCGGGCCAGCCGGTCCGCGACGGCCAGGTCGGGCGGATCTTCGTGGGCAACGAGATGCTCTTCGAGGGCTACACCTCGGGCGCCGGCCGGGAGAGCCGCGACGGTCTGCTGGACACCGGCGATCTCGGGCGGCTGAACCCGGACGGCCTGCTCTTCGTGGACGGGCGCGCCGACGACATGATCGTCTCGGGCGGGGAGAACGTCTTCCCCTCCGAGGTGGAGGACCTGATCGCCCGGTTGCCGCAGGTCCGCGAGGTCGCGGTGATCGGCGTGCCCGACCCGGAGTACGGCCAGCGACTGGCCGCGTTCCTGGCGCTGCGGCCCGGCGAGACGCTCGACCCGGAGGCGGTCCGCGAGTACGTCCGGCACTACCTGGCCCGCTTCTCCGTGCCCCGCGACGTGGTCTTCGTCAAGTACCTGCCGCGCAACGCGACGGGCAAGGTGCTCGGGCGGGAGCTGCGCCGGTACTTCGGCTGATCGGCTGACCACACGGGACGGACACCGGATGACGCCCGGTGTTACGTTCTCCCCGGTTTCAGCGGGGTGAGCGGGGAGCAGCGCGATGGTCCGACTCCGGCGGCGCACGGCGCTCGGCCTCCTCCTCGGTGGTGCTGCCGCCAGCGTGCTCGCCCCCGTCGACCCGGTGCTCGGCCGCCCGCACGACGCCCCGCCCGCCCGCCGTCAGGTGCCGCCCGCCCGCCGTCAGGTGCCGCCCGTCGAGCGGGAGAACCGCGCGCCGGGCGAGCCCTGGTGGCCACCGGAGGGCGGCCGGCCCGCCGACGACCGGCGACGCCAGATCCAGGGGTACGCGTCGACGACCAGCGTCGCCCCCGGCGGCGTGATCGACTTCCACGTCGCGGTCAACCCGGCCGGCCGGTTCCGGGTCAGCGTGCACCGCCTCGGCTGGTACGCCGGAGCCGGCGCCCGCACGATGCTGACCAGCCCCGAGCTGAGGGGCGTGCCCCAGCCGGTGCCGGTCGCCGACCCGGTGACCGGCGCGCTCGACTGCCGGTGGCCGGTGTCCTGGCGCCTGCCGGTGCCGAAGGGCTGGGCCTCCGGCCTCTACCAGGCGGTGTTCACCTCGGCGTCCGGCTGGCGGTCGAGCACGCCCTTCGTGGTGCGGGACGACCGGCGGGCCGCCGCGCTCTGCGTGGTGCTGCCGGTGACTACCTGGCAGGCCTACAACCAGTGGCCCCGGGACCGGCGCGTCGGCCGGAGCCTCTACAACGGCTACCGGCCGGACGGGCGGCGTGATCCGGCGCTGCGGGCACGCGCGGTCTCCTTCGACCGCCCATACTCCGGGGCGGGCCTGCCCATCCACGCCGACCGCGACGAGGACGCGATCCGCTGGCTGGAGCGCAACCGCTACGACGTCAGCTACGCGACCAGCTTCGACCTGCACTCCGGTCGGCTCGACCCGTCCCGGCACCGGGGGCTGGTCTTCTGCGGGCACGACGAATACTGGTCGGCCGAGATGCGGCGGGCCGCCGAGGCCGGGCTGGCCGCCGGCACCAGCCTCGCCTTCCTCGGCGCGAACAGCGTCTACTGGCACGTGCGGGTCCACCCGGGCGGGAGCGGCCGCCCGGAACGGGTGGTCGAGTGCGCCAAGACGCCGCCGGATCCGGGCGCCGACGAGGGCTGGCCGACGGTGACGTGGCGCGACCTCGACCGACCCGAGCAGGCGCTGCTCGGCGTGCAGTACAACGGCATCGTGCTGAGCCCGCAGCCGCTCGTGGTTCGCTCGGCCGACCACTGGGTCTGGGCCGGCGCCGGCGTGGCCGACGGGGACCGCATCCCGGGGCTGGTCGTCGGCGAGGCCGACGGGCTGAACGCGGGCGTCGCCCGGCCCGGCCAGCCCGGGGAGACCACGCTCAGCTCGTCGCCCTACCCGGCGCAGCAGGGTGGCCGGCGGCTCCAGAGCAGCCACGTGTACGAGACACCGCGCGGTGCGGTCGTCTTCGCCACCGGCACGCTCGGCTGGACGATGGCGCTCGACCGGCGCGGGCACCGCGACCCACGGATCGAGCGGGCCACCGCCAACGTGCTCGACCGGATCGTCGGCCGGAGCCACACCACCTAGGGGTCCGGTCGCGGGGGTTCCACCGAGGACCGACCGGGGTGGGGTGCGGGTGTCACCCGGATGCCCCCGCCGACCGGGGACGACAGGATCGACGACATGAAGATCATGGATGTCACCCGTCGCCGCGCGGTCGCCGCCGCGCTGGCCGGAGCGCTGCTCGCCACCGTCGTACCGGGCGCCGCGCTCGCCACGCCGTCCGGTGCCCACCGGCCCGACTGCGCCATCGGCACCCTCGACCCGACCCCGATGCGGCAGGCGATCGCCGGATTACCCACCGGCGACGCCACGAGCGCCCAGGTCCGGATCACCACTCCCGACGGATGCTGGACCGGCACCAGTGGCGTACGCGCCCTGCGCGGGGCCGCCCCCGTGCCGCCGCACGCCCGGTTCCGCGTCGGCAGCGTCACCAAGGTGTTCACCGCCGCGGTGACGCTGCAACTGGTCGCCGAGGGGCGGCTCGACCTGGACGGCACGGTGCAGCGGTACCTGCCCGGCCTGCTGCCCGCCGACTACCCGCCGGTGACCGTCCGCCAACTCCTGAACCACACCAACGGGATACCGAGTCCGACGCTGCCGGGCGGGATCGAGTGGCAGCTCGCCCACCGCTACGACCGGTGGACCCCGGAGCAGATCGTCCGCCTCGGCCTGCGCAACCCGCGCGAGTTCGAGCCCGGCACGGACCAGCACTACACCAACATGGGCTACATCGTGGCCGGCATGCTGATCGAGAAGGTCACCGGCCACTCGTACGCCGAGGAGGTGCGGCGGCGCATCGCCCGGCCGCTCGGCCTGCGGGACACGTACGCGCCGGGCGACGACCCGCGCATCCGTGGGCCGCACGCCCACGGCTACCAGGCGGTGGTCCGCGACGGCCGGACCGAGCTGGTCGACGCGACGGTGTGGAGCCAGACCTTCACCCCGGCCGCCGGTAACCTGATCTCCAGCGTGTCCGACCTGGACACCTTCATGACCGCGCTGTTCGCCGGCCGGGTGGTGCCCGAGCCGTGGCTGACCGAGATGTTCACCCGACCGGTGCTGGCCGGCAACCGCGTCGGCGAGTACAGCGCGGGCCTGACCGCCATGCCGGTCGGTGGGCAGACCCTGTGGCTCAAGACCGGCAGCCGCTACGGCTACCTCGCCGGCGTCGCCGCCACCCGGGACGGCCGGTTCCGGGTGGAGTACTCGATCACCGCGACGGACGCGAAGAGCGAGGAGCTGAGCCGGACCGCCCAGGCCGTGATCGGCGCGGCGCTCGGCATGCTGCCGCCCGCCGCGCCGCAGTCCACGGTCAGCCCGGGATCGTGATCCGGCCGTCCACCGCCGCCGACGCGATGTCGCCCCGGTGGTGGGCGCCCGCCAGCTCGACGCCGCGTACCAGCGCGTACGCGGCGTCGCGCGCGGCGGCCAGGTCCGCGCCGGTGGCCGTACCGCAGAGGACCCGGCCGCCCGCGGAGCGCAGCGTGCCGTCGGCGTCCCGACGGGTGCCGGCGTGGATGATCCCGGCGCGGTCCGCGCCGGTGATCACGTCGCCGGTACGCGGGCCCGCCGGGTAGCCCTCGGCCGCGACCACGACGGTGACCGCCGCACCGTCGCGCCAGCGCAGCGGCGGATGCCCGGCCAGCGTGCCGGTGGCGGCGGCGTGCAGCAGCCCGGCCAGCGGGGTCTCCAGCATGGCGAGCACGACCTGGGTCTCCGGGTCGCCGAAGCGCGCGTTGAACTCGATCACGCGGGGGCCGGCCGCGGTGATGGCCAGGCCCACGTAGAGCAGGCCGGCGAACGGGGCGCCCCGGCGGCGCAACTCGGCCAGCGTCGGGTGCACCACATCGCGCATCACGTCGTCGACCAGGCCCGGCGGGGCCCACGGCAACGGCGTGTACGCGCCCATGCCGCCCGTGTTCGGCCCGGTGTCGCCGTCGCCGACGCGCTTGAAGTCCTGCGCCGGGAGCAGCGGCAGGGCGGCCTCGCCGTCGGTGACCACGAAGAGCGAGACCTCGGGACCGTCGAGGTACTCCTCGATCACCACCCGGCCGCACTCGGCGGCGTGCCGCTCGGCGGCAGCCCGGTCGTCGGTGACGACCACGCCCTTGCCGGCGGCGAGACCGTCGTCCTTCACCACGTAGGGCGCGCCGAACTCGTCCAGCGCCCGGGCGACGGCCGCCGCGTCGGCGCAGGTGTACGCGCGCGCGGTCGGTACGCCGGCGGCGGTCATCACGTCCTTCGCGAACGTCTTCGAGCCCTCCAGTTGGGCCGCCTCCGCGCTCGGGCCGAACGCCGCGATGCCCTTGGCGCGTACCGCGTCGGCCACCCCGGCCACCAGCGGCGCCTCCGGCCCGACGACCACCAGGTCGGCCGCCACGTCGACGGCGAGCGCCGCCACGGCCGCCGGGTCGGTGGCTGTCACCTCCCGCAGCGACGCGACCTCGGCGATCCCCGGATTACCCGGAGCCGCGACGAGCGCCTCGACGGCCGGATCCGCAGCCAACCCGAGCGCGAGCGCATGCTCCCGCCCACCACCACCCACAAGAAGAACCCGCACGACCGGCATCCTACTGACCCCCACCTCCCACCCCGTCGATCATGAAGTTGACGGCAGGATGTGAGATCGACACCGCCGTCAACGTCATGGTCGACACTGCGTCCGAGTGGTGAGTGCCTGGCGGATCACGTGGGGGATGTAGTCGGGGCGGAGGGTGTCGGGCCAGGTGAATCGGAGGACGGTCCAACCGGCGTTGGCGAGGCGGTTCTGCCGTCGCCGGTCGTGGAAGAGCGCACCGGGCGCGGTGTGCGGGTCCTTACCGTCCGCCTCGGCGATCACCCGGGAGGCACGCCAACCCATGTCGCCGATGCCGAGCAGATACCCGTCGGCGTCGCGAACCTCGACCTGCAGGACGTCCGGCGGAACGCCGCCGTCGACACAGCGCAGTCGGGTACGCGTCTCGAGCGGCGACTGCGCCGCGCCGTTCGCCTCGGCCAGGTAACGACGAGCGTTCACCGCGCCCCTCCGACGCGCGAGCAGCGCGGGGATGGAACGGAACTCGTCCGCGTTTACCGTGCCGCTGTTCAGCGCGGAGTCCAGGAGGGCCACGGCGCGGTATCGATGCTCCCGGAGGACCAGCTCCGCAAGGGTGTGCGTCGGGTCCGTCACCGGGATACCACCGATGGACGTCAACGCCGCGGCAGGATGTTCGAACTGGTGCGGGACCACGGCAGGATCCGCGACACGAGCAGGCTTGGCAGCACGGCCGGGCAGTGCGAGATGGATCGCGCCTGTTCTCGGAAGGCCGGCGATCCCCTGCAACTCGGCAGCCGTGGCAAGGACGACATGCGCATCGGGACCCAGCGACAACACCGCCGCTCGGATCCGGCGACGTCGTTCCAGGAGGTCCGGTGCCGAAGGGACCACCGCGTACGTGGCACGCGCGAGCCGCCGCCACCGACGGGCGGTGAGCAGGTTGTCGATCTCGTGGCGACTGTACCCGGCCCGAAGCGCCTGCTCACGGGTGACCACGCCGCCCTGAGCCCTGGCAATCCGCCCGATGACCCAAGCCCGTTCCACCCCCCAACCCTCCCGCGCGCTCCTCCCCACGCGGGATCCCTGTGGACAACCCACCCCACCCTGTGGACAACCTTGCGCACAGGCTCGTCGATCATGAAGTTGACGGCGATGTGGATCTATGAAACTGCCGCCAACTTCATGATCGACGTCGATAGCCCCGGGGGGGGTGGGTTAGGGGAGGAGGGGGTGGCGGAGGACGTTTTCTTCTCGGCCTGGGCCTACTCCGACCACGCTCACGCGGGTGCCGGTGAGTTCCTCGATGCGGGCGATGTAGCGCCTTGCGTTCTCGGGGAGCTCCTGCTCGGTCCTCGCCTTGGTGATGTCCTCCCACCAGCCGTCGAGCTCTTCGTAGATCGGCGTGGCGTGGTGGAAGTCGGTCTGCGTCATCGGCATGTCGTCGAAGCGCTCGCCGTTGATCTCGTACCCGACGCAGATCGGCACCTTGGCCAGGCCGGTCAGCACGTCCAGCTTGGTGACCACCAGGTCGGTGACGCCGTTCAGGCGGCACGCGTAGCGGGCCACCACGGCGTCGAACCAGCCACAGCGGCGCTCCCGGCCGGTGGTGGTGCCGTACTCGTGGCCGATCTTGCGCAGGTGCTGCCCGTTCTCGTCGAACAGCTCGGTCGGGAACGGACCGGAGCCCACCCGGGTGGTGTACGCCTTGCTCACCGCGATGACCTTGGTGATCGCGGTCGGCGGGATGCCCGCGCCCACGCACGCCCCGCCGGCGGTGGGGTTCGACGAGGTGACGAACGGATAGGTGCCGTGGTCCATGTCGAGCATGGTGGCCTGGGCACCCTCCAGCAGCACGGTCTCGCCGCGGTCCAGCGCGTCCCAGAGCATCACCCGGGTCTCCGCGATGTACGGCCGCAGCCGCTCGGCGTAGCGCAGGTATTCCTCGACGGTCTCCTCGACGTCGATCGCCTTGCGGTTGTAGACCTTGAACAGCAGCTGGTTCTTCTCCCGGAGCGCCAGCTCCAGCTTCTTGCGCAGGATGCCCGGGTCGAGCAGGTCCTGGAGCCGGATGCCCATCCGGGCGACCTTGTCGCCGTACGCCGGGCCGATGCCCCGGCCGGTGGTGCCGATGCGGGAGCTGCCCAGGTAGCGCTCGACCACCCGGTCCAGTGCCCGGTGGTGCGGCATGATCAGGTGCGCGTCGCCGGAGATGCGCAGCCGGGAGACGTCCACGCCGCGCTCGGCGAGCCCGTCGATCTCCTCCAGCAGCACCTTCGGGTCGACGACCACGCCGTTGCCGATGACGATCATCGCGCTCGGCGAGAGCGCGCCGGACGGCATCAGGTGCAGCGCGTACTTCTGGCCGTCCGGCGTGATCACCGTGTGGCCGGCGTTGTTGCCGCCGGAGTAGCGCACGACGTAGTCGACCCGCTCACCCAGCAGGTCGGTAACCTTGCCCTTGCCCTCGTCGCCCCACTGGGCGCCGAGGAGCACGATCGCTGGCATCTTCTCGCCTCCAGAAGGCTCGGGTGCCAGGCGGCGACCGGTCAGCGAGCCCGGGGTGTCAGGCTAACAAGTAGTGACGACGGGACCGGCAGGGGTTCGTCGAGAAGCAGGAGGCTCCTTCGTGTACGACGTGGTGCTGCTCACCCTCGGCTCGGAGCGGGACGCTCCCGGCGGAGGCTGTGGCAGCGGCGGGGCCTGCTGCGGTGGCACGGACGACGGTGTCGCCACGACCGACCCGGAACGCTGCGAGACGCCCCGCGTGCCGGTGCTGGCCTGCGCGGACGCGCTGACCGCCCGCGGCGCCCGGGTGACCACGGTGACCGCCCGCTCGGACGCCGAGATCGACGAGGTGCTGGCCCGCCTGGACGGCCCGGCCCGCGCCGACGGCCTCACCTGGCCCGACCAGGACGGCAAGACCCGGCTGGTGGTGGCCACGGCCAGTGACGCTCAGTTGCGCGCCGTGCTGCGCCGCCTGGTGCGCCGGTACGCCCCGCCGCCCAGCCGCCGCCCGGCGGACCTGGCCGGGAACCGGACGCTGCCCGACCTGCCCCCGGTGGGCGTACTCCCGCTGGACCCGGCCCGGTCCGGCGCGGCGCGGGACCTGGCCGCGCAGCTCGGGCTGCCGCGCGACCCGGCGGCCGTGGCGGCGGCGGTGCTCGACGGCACGGCGCGCCGGCTGGATCTGCTGCGCAACGACGGCGGTTCGGTGACGCTGGACGGCGCGCTGCTCGGCGCCGCCGACGACGCCGGCCGACCGCTGCACTGGCGGGCCCGCGTCGAGGTCGACGGCACGGTGCTCAGCGACGGCAGCGAGCCGATCACGGCCTGCGCGATCGGGAACGCCGGCGGCTACGCGCGCCTCGGCGAGGTGGACCTGCTGGCCGACCCCGACCCGACCGACGGCCGGGTGGCCGTGGCCGTGGCCGTGCCTGTGGTGACCCGGTCCGCGTTGGGCCGGAAGAAGGTCCGGCTGGAGGTACGCCGGGCCCGGGGACGGGCGGTGGCGGTCGTGCCCCGCGACGAGAAGGTGCCCTTCCTCGACGACGGTGTCGAGGGCGAGTTGAGCCGGAAGCGGTCCTGGTGGACCGAGCCCGGAGCCTGGGCGGTCTGGGCGGGCTGACCCCGGTCGATCCTCGCCCGGGTGGCCGGGCTGACCGGACCGCCTATCCTCGGCGGGGGGAATGGGGAGGAACCGTGGCGCACGAGAACGACGACCGGGCACATGTGCCGGGCCGACCGCAGGTGCCGGAGCGGGACGTCGAACCGCTCTGGCCGCCCGAGGAGACCGACGGCGTGGTCACCGCGCCGCCCTGGGCAGCGCCGGTCCAGCCGAACATGCCCTGGCCGCTCCCGTTCGGCGAGGCTCCCCCGCCGCCGCCGGTCGTCCCGGCACCCGACGCGACCCGCCCCGCGGAGCCGGTTCCGCCGCCGGCCGTCCCGGCGCCCGAGGTGACCCGCCCGGCGGAGCCGGTTCCGCCGCCGGTCACCCCGGCGCCCGACGCGACCCGCCCGCTGCCGGTCGACCTGGACCTCCCGTTCACGCTCGACCAGCCGGCCCCGGGCACCCCGCCGGCGCCGCGTGTCGACGCCCCGACGGCGGCGGCCACCCACGAGCCGCCGACCGTGCCCGGTTCCGCCGCGCCCGCGCCCGGGGCCGACGCGCCGCCCGCCGCGCCCGGGACCGACGCGCTGCCCGACGCGCCCACCTCCGGAATTGACGCGCTGCCCGGCGCGCCCGTGTCCGGGATCGACAGCGACGCGGCCGGGAACGGGCGGGCCGAGTCCCCGTGGGCGCAGCCACCCCAGCGCGCCGCGTCCGAGATCGCCGGCCCGGCGAACTCCACCGACACCGCGACCGCCGCCGGCGGACCGGCAGCCCCGAACCCCGGGCCGGCGACCGCGGATCCCGGACCGACAGCCGTGGTCTCCGCGCATCCCGGCCCCGCGAACCCTGACCCCGCGAACCCCGGACCCCCGGGCCCCAGACCCGCACCCGCACCCGGACCCGGACCCGCGGGCACGGAACCGTCGACCGCCGGGCCGGTGCCCCCCGGACCCGTCAGCGCCTGGCCGGCCACCGGTTCGGCTCCGGTTCCGTCGCCGTCGACGGACGGGCCGGGCGGGTCCGCGGAGGAGGCCGCGCCCCGGCTCGGCCCGTTCCCGCCGTCGCCGGGCGTACCGATGCAGCAGCCGCCCTACGGCAACGGCGCGGCCTACCCGCCGCCGGGGTACCCGCCACAACCCGGCCAGCCGGGCTGGTACCCGCCGGGTTGGCCGCACCAGAACCCCACGCCGCACCAGAGCCCCGGGCCGCACCAGGCCGGAGCGCCGCAGCCGGCCGTGGCGCCGCACCAGGCCGGACAGCCGCCGCACGCGCCGCCGGCTCCCGGACCGGCAGGGGCGCCCCCGCAGCAGCCGTACCCGGAGCAGGGCTGGACGCCGCAGCAGGCGGCGCCGCCGACCGCCGAGGACTTCGCCCGCCGCCGCCAGGCCCGACCGGTCGACCCGGTGGCCACCATGGGGGTACGCGCGGTGGTGAACCGGATGGGCCTGGTCCGGCTCGCGCCCGGCCGCCACGAGCAGGAGGTGAAGCGGGACATCGAGATGGTCCGCCGCAACTTCGGCGGACTGCGCCAGGTGACCGTGGTCAACCCCAAGGGCGGCGCCGGCAAGACGGTGGCCATCCTGCTGCTCGCCATGACGTTCGGCCAGAAGCGCGGCGGGTACGTGCTGGCCTGGGACAACAACGAGACCCAGGGCACCCTCGGCATGCGGGCGCAGCAGGACTTCCACGCCCGGACGGTCCGGGACATGCTGCGTGACCTGGCCCAGTTCCAGGGTCCGCACGGTCGCGTCGGCGACCTGTCGCAGTACGTCCGCTCGCAGGGCGAGGGCATGTTCGACGTGCTCGCCTCGGACGAGTCCGCGACCGGCGGCGAGATGCTGACCGCCGCCGCGTTCGCCGAGATCCGCGAGGTGGTCAGCCGCTTCTACAAGCTGATCTTCGTGGACACCGGGAACAACGTCCGGGCGCAGAACTGGCAGGCCGCCATGGACGCCACCGACCAGCTCGTGGTCACCATGTCGGCGCGGAACGACTCGGCCGAGACCGCCGCCCGGATGCTCGACCACCTGGAGCAGAGCGGCCGGCAGCGGTTGGTCCGGCAGGCGGTCACGGTGGTCTCGATGCCGCCGTCCCGCAAGGAGATCGACCTGCCGGCCATTCAGGCGCACTTCGCCGCGCGTACCCGGGCGGTGCTGCTGGCGCCGTACGAGCGGCTCATCGACACCGGCGAGCCGCTGCGGTACGGCCAGCTCTCCTCCGCGACGCGGGACGCCTGGCTGAAGATCGCCGCGTCGGTGGCGGAAGGGCTGTAGGACGGGCGCGACGGCCGGTGCCCGGGTCGGGACCGGCCGTCGCGGTAGTGGTCAGGCGCTGGCCAGCGCGTCCCCGGCGGCCGGGTCGCAGTCGCGGAGGAACTGGGCGCAACGGGCGGCCTCGTCCGCCTCGCCGATCTCGCCGGCGGCCCGGGAGAGCACGTAGAGGCAGCGCAGGAAGCCCTGGTTCGGGGCGTGCGACCAGGGCACCGGGCCGTGCCCCTTCCAGCCGCTGCGACGCAGCTGATCGAGGCCCCGGTGGTAGCCGGTGCGGGCGTACGCGTACGCCGGGACGACCTGGCCCGCGGCGAGCGCGCGACCGGCGAGCGCCCCCCAGGCCGCGCTGTAGGTCGGGAAGCGCGCCGCGACCTCGGCGTACGCCTCGTCGGTGCCCTGCTCGACCGCCGTCGCCAGCGTGGCGTCGGCCTCCTCGTCGGCCGGGAGCAGGGTGGCCGGGGGCTCAGGCAACAGGTTCTGCATCGCCCCATTCAACCCGCTTCGCCCTGGGGCGCGCGAGGGGGTCGGGCGGGTCGGGTGGCTGAACGGCTGAGGGTTTCGTCACGCCTGCGGCGGGAGCTCACGTACCCGCGGCCCATGCCGCCGGCGTGGTTCTTGCACTACAACTACAGATCCGGAGCCTCCCCAGGACCCGGTTACGCAGGAGCCCGGCGGCGTGCCCGCCGGGCTCCTGTCCGTACCGCCCGGGTTTGCGACGTTGCCCGGCCGGGGCAGGATGATCGGGTGCCGACCCCACCACCCGCGGACGTCATCGAGCCGCACGCGCCTCACGTCGACGAGGTCCAGACCCGTACCGAGTTCGACCGGCGGCTGGCCGGGGGAACCCTCGCCGGCCTGACCGTGCAGGGCCTCCGCCTCGACCTGGACCCGGTCCCCGACCTGCGCGCCGTCGACGTCGCCGGCACGCTCTTCGTGGGCTGCCGGTTCGCCGACCGGGAGGTCGGCGCCGACCTGGTCCGGCGCGGCGCCAACGTGGTCCCGCCGTTCTCCGGCCTGCCCTACCCGACCCAGCCGTCCCACCTCTACACGGCCGACGAACTGGCCGCCGGCTTCGCCGAGGGCGGGTTCACCCAGATGTACGACACCCGGGTGTACACGCACTTCCGGGCGCACGGCGGGGCGCTGCCCGACGTTCGGGAGGCGCTCGGCCAACGGCTGCACGACCACGGCGTGGACAACGCGCTCGCCGACGCCACCCGCGCCTGGCTGGCCGTGCACGGCCCGCAGTCGGTGGTGGGCGTGATGGGCGGACACGCGGTCCCGCGCGGCAGCGTCGCGTACCGGATGGCGGCGGTGCTGGGCTGGGAGCTGGCGCGGGCCGACCGGCTGGTGGTGACCGGCGGCGGTCCGGGCGTGATGGAGGCGGCGAACCTGGGCGCGTTCCTCGCCGCCTGGCCGGCCGACGAGCTGTCCGCCGCGATCGACCTGCTCGCCGTCGCGCCGGACTTCACCGACCACGACCGCTACACGGCGGCGGCGCTGGCGGTGCGCAAGCGGTACGCGGACGGCCCGTCGCTGCCCTCGCCCCGACCGGCGGCGCCCGACACGGAGTGGGCCCGGTCCGGCGGGCTGGCCATCCCCACCTGGCTGTACGGCCACGAGCCGGCGAACCTGTTCGCGGGCCGGATCGCCAAGTACTTCTCCAACGCCATCCGGGAGGACACCATCCTGCGCCTGGCCCGGGGCGGGATCGTGTTCGCGCCCGGCCGGGCCGGCACGGTGCAGGAGGTGTTCCAGGCGGCCACGAAGACGTTCTACGGCACCGACGGGGCGAGCGGGGCGTACGTCTTCCTCGACCGCGCGTTCTGGACCGCCGAGCTGCCGGTCGAGTCGCTGCTGCGGCCGCTCTTCGCCGCCTCCCCGTTCGGCGACCTGTCGCACACGATCCACCTCACCGACGACGTCCGCGAGGCCGTCGCGCTCCTCGTGCGCTGACCGTGCAAGGAAGGGCCCCTTATTAACGCCTGCGGTAGAGGAAGGGCCCCTTGTTAACAGCGAGCTGTTAACAAGGGGCCCTTCCTTACATCAGGGGTGTCACTTCATGGTGGTGCCGGTGGAGCGCAGGTGCTCGCAGGCCTCCACCACGCGGGCGGCCATGCCGGCCTCGGCGGCCTTGCCCCAGACGCGCGGGTCGTACATCTTCTTGTTGCCGACCTCGCCGTCGACCTTCAGCACGCCGTCGTAGTTGCGGAACATGTGGTCCGCGACCGGGCGGGAGAACGTGTACTGGGTGTCGGTGTCGATGTTCATCTTCACCACGCCGTAGTCCAGCGCCTCCCGGATCTCCGACAGCAGCGAGCCGGAACCGCCGTGGAAGACCAGGCTGAGCGGCTTCTCCTTGCCGTACTTGGCACCGACCGCGTCCTGGATCTGCTTGAGCACCTCGGGGCGGAGCTTCACGTTGCCCGGCTTGTAGACGCCGTGCACGTTGCCGAAGGTCAGCGCCGCCATGTAGCGGCCCTTCTCCCCCAGGCCCAGCGCCTCGACCATGGCCAGGCCGTCCTCGACGGTGGTGTAGAGCTTGTCGTTGATGGCGTTCTCGACGCCGTCCTCCTCGCCACCGACGACGCCGACCTCGATCTCCAGGACGATCTTGCCCTTGGCGGCCTCGGCGAGGAGCTGCTCGGCGATCTCCAGGTTCTCCGCCACCGGCACGGCCGAGCCGTCCCACATGTGCGACTGGAACAGCGGCTCCTGGCCGTTCTTGACGCGCTCCTGGGAGATCGCCATCAGCGGCCGGACGAACTTGTCCAGCTTGTCCTTCGGGCAGTGGTCGGTGTGCAGCGCGATGTTCACCGGGTACTTCTTGGCCACCTCGTGCGCGTACGCGGCGAACGCGCTCGCGCCGGTCACCATGTCCTTGATCGACGGGCCGGACAGGTATTCCGCGCCGCCGGTGGAGACCTGGATGATGCCGTCGCTCTCCGCGTCGGCGAAGCCCTTGAGCGCCGCGTTCAGCGTCTGCGAGGAGGTCACGTTGATCGCGGGGTACGCGTACCGGCCGGCCTTGGCCCGGTCCAGCATCTCCGCGTAAGCCTCGGGGGAAGCGATGGGCATGTCGAACGCTCCTTACTTACCGCTCTCGGCCGTGCAGGCCGCTGTCTTCCATGGAGGCGGCCGTTCCGGCCGCTGACTTCCACGGGTACGCCGGACCGCGCTGTCCACCGCGGGCAGTATCCCGTAGGAGCGCCGGCAGGGCACAACCGACCCGGCGCCGGCTCACCGCTCCTCCAGGCGGTCCGGCACGACGACGCTGATCAGCCAGCTCACCACGGCGACCACGATGGCCCCCCAGAAGGCGGCCCAGAAGCCGTCCACGTGGAAGGGCAGCTTCAACAGGCCGGCGATCCAGTCGGTGAGCAGGAACAGCAGGGCGTTCACCACGAGCGCGAACAGACCGAGCGTGAGCAGGTAGAACACGCAGCCGAACACCTTGATGAGCGGCTTGAGCACGGCGTTGACCACGCCGAAGACGAGCGCCACCACGATCAGGGTGAACACGGTGGTGCCACCGTTGCGACCGGTCACCTCCACCCCGGGCACGATCAGCGTGGTGACCCACAACGCGATCGCGGTGATCGCCAGTCGGATCAGGAAGCCCACGGGACCATCCTGGCAGGGGCCACGCGCCGGGGAGGGGACAATCGCCGACTCCACCGTTCCGCCCGGCGCCGAGCGGAGGCCCGGACCAGCCCGTACGGTGGTGGTGGCAGACGCCCGCACGAGACGCAGGGAGGGACGATGGGTCAGCCCGACGAGGACTTCGCCCCGAGTGACCACCTCGCTCCGGAGGAGCGGGATCTCGAGGCGGAGCCGGCCGACGCGGTCGAGCAGGCCGCCTCGGCCACCCCGGACGACACCGACGGCGAGCCGCACCGGGGCCTGGAGGTCGCCGACTGGGACGCGATGGAGCAGGCCCGGGTGGTCACCGCCGACGAGGACGACTACCGCTGACGCAGGGGCGTGACGTGGTCCGGGTGGGCGGCGGTCCAGCCGGCCACCCGGTCCGTGCGTAGCGCGTCCAGGAAGCCGGGGGCGAGCGTCGGGTCCGGCTGTTCGAAGCCGCGGTCCGTCCAGTCCTCGTAGCGGATCGGCAGGCCGAGCGCGACCGGCTCGGCGGCGGCGGCCCGCGCGACCACCGACAGCAGCAGCGGCAGGGACCTCCCACCGGTGTCGACGGTCAGCCCCGGGCCGATCTCACCGACCAACCGGCCGAGCCGCGCCGGGTCGGTCAGCGTCCCCCGCTCCCGCACCTGCCGCAGCAGGCCGGCCGCGTACCGGGTGGCGTTGCGGTCCCGGTCCAGCCCGCCCTCGCGCAGGCCGTACCGCTGGCGGAGCAGGTCCACCGCCCGGGTGCCGTCGAGCCGCTGGCAGCCGGCCGGGAACCGGCGGTCGGTGTGCACCGAGCGCACCGGTGCCGGCAGGCAGACCGGCACGCCGCCGACCTCGTCGGTCAGCTCGCGGGTCGCGGCGTAGGTCAGTACCGCGCCGGCGTCGACGCGTACCCCGGTCAGCCGGGTGACCGCCTGGCGGGTGGCCCGGTAGCCGGCGGCCAGGTCCCCCGACGCGGCGGCCCGGGAGAAGGTCGCGTTGATCTTGCCGGTGGTGCCGCCGTCCGGCATGGGCACCAGCAGGTCGCGCGGGATGGAGACGAGGTAGATCCGGCTCCGGTCGGCCGGCACGTGCACCAGCAGGATCGAGTCGGCCCGCCGGTCCGGGCCTGCCTGGTCGACGCCGAGCAGCAGCACGTTCATCGCCCCCGTGGGGGTGGACGTCGGCGCGGCGGCCGGCGGGGCGGGCGCCGGCGGCCGGGGCGCGGCCACGGTGAACCCGACCAGCGCCGTCGCGGTGACCGCCAGCGCGGTGCCGGCGAGGCGCACCCGGCGGCGACGACGGCGACGACGCACCACCGCGTGGTCGATGGCGGCGCGGACCGGGCCGGTCGGCGGGGCCAGCTCCTCGTGGCGGGCGAACGCGGCCCGCAGCTCGTCCTCGATCATGAGCAGACCTCCACGTGTTCGGCTCGGAGGGTGGCCAGGGCGCGCGAGATGCTGGACCGGACGGTGCCGACCGCGCAGCCGAGCACCTCGGCGATCTCCGCGTCGGGCAGGTCCTCGTAGTAGCGCAGCACCAGCGCCGCGCGCTGCCGGCGCGGCAGCCCGGCCAGCCAGGTCCAGACCTGGTCCCGGTCCACCGCGGACTGCGCATGGTCCGCCGGGGCCGGCACCGACTCGTCCGGCTCGCCGCGCAGCAGCACCCGACGGGCCCACGAGCCGCGCCGCCAGTCGACGAACTGGTTGGTCAGCATCCGGCGCACGTACCGTTCCGGCACGTCGCTGCGCGCCACCCGACGCCAGTTCAGCTGGACCCGGACCATGGTCTCCTGCACCAGGTCCTGGGCCTGGTGCGGCTCACCGGTCAGCATGACCGCGTACCGCAGCAGGGCGCCCAGCCGCGCGTCGGCGAACTCCTCGTACGTCACTGCACCTCCCGGTGTCCCGATTGGTGGACGGGTACGGGCAGCCGGAACGTTGCGGCAACCGTGATCAACCGTTCGGTCAATGTTCGTCGCGCGGGACAGCGGGCCGACTTAAGGAATCTTTAAGCTCCACGGGCTCCACCTGATCACCCCCCACGGGAGGACCCCCCTCATGCTCAGCAACTCCACCCGGCGCTGGCTCGCCGGGTTGGGCGTCGCAGGCGCGTTCGTCGCCGCCTCCGCCACCCCCGCCGTCGCCGGCGGATCCCAGATCAAGCTGGGCCTCTACTTCAGCGACACCACGATCGCCACCAACAGCGACGGCAAGATCGAGCGGAGCAGGCTCTTCAGCTCCGCTCCGACCGTGCTGCACGACGTCGCCATCCGCTACGACTTCTCCGATCTGGCCGGCAAGGTGACCGTCGGCGACGACGACCCCTACTGCAGCAACCCGTCGGAGTACGTGCTGCTCTGCACCGACCCGTTCGAGATCGACGTCGACGAGTGGGGCTCGAACGGCATCTTCGAGGTGGAGCTCAAGGCCACCGCCAAGGCGAAGGACGGCGATGCCGGCACGCTGAAGGTGACCATGACCGCCGCCGGCTACGAGCCGGTTTCGCACGACGCGAAGATCCGGATCGGCGAGGGCGTCGACCTGGCCGCCGGCCAGGAGATCGAGACGTCGGCCGCGCCGGGTAAGGCCTTCACTGCTCCGGTCACGGTCGGCAACGCGGGCGAGACCACCGCCAAGGGCGCCGTCGCCATCTTCTACAACGACTACGGCCTGAACGCGGCCAGGCACTTCAACAACTGCACCTACGTGGGTGACGAGCTGCGCACCTGCACGTTCGACGAGGAGCTGCCGGCGGGACGCACGTTCAGCGCGTCGATGCCGTACGTCCTCGGCGCGGACACCTACGCCCCGAGCTCCAAGTACGGCGAGATCATCTGGATGACCCCGGCCGAGTTCGAGGACTTCCAGAAGGACGTGGACTTCTACCAGGAGACCATCGGCGAGCCCGGCACCGACGGCAAGCTGGCGCTCGTCCCGGCCGCCAAGGTGACCTCTCAGGGCTTCCAGGCCGACCGGCAGCCGGAGAACAACGGCACGATCCTGACGGTCAACGCGACCGGCAAGAACGGCACCGACCTTGAGGCGCTCGGCACCTCGGTGACCGGCAAGGCCGGCGCCACGGTGAAGGCGACCTTCGGGCTGCGTAACAACGGCCCGGCGACTCTCGACTACAACCGGGCGGGCAGCTCCGTCACCTACCTGAGCTTCGACGTGCCGCAGGGCACGACGGCGGTCGCCGTGCCGGAGAACTGCATCACCAGGAACGGCGACCAGTGGGGCGAGCCGGGCGAGCCGGGCCAGCGCAACTACTTCTGCTACTTCGGCAGCGTGCTGAAGGCCGGCGACTCGGCGATGCTGGACTTCTCGCTCCGGATCGACAAGGTGATCGCCAACGCGACCGGGCCGGTGAAGGTCAATGTCACGTGCCAGTGCGACGGCGGCTTCACCCGTGACCTGAAGCCGGCCAACGACACCGCCAAGGTCGTCGTCAACGCCGCCCCGGGTGGCGACGGTGGCCAGGGCGGCGGTGACGGCGGCACGCTGCCGATCACCGGTTCCTCCACCGGCCTGATCGCCGGCATCGGCGCGCTGCTGCTCGCCGCCGGCTTCGGCGGCTACGTGGTGGCCCGCCGCCGCAAGACCCGCTTCGTCGCCTGACCAAGCGCACCAGGGTGCCCCGCCGACCACCCCGGTCGGCGGGGCACCGCCGTATCCGAGCCACACCAGAAGACCAAGAAGCAGCACTGGTGCGCGAAGAACGACCACGTCAGGTTTCCGGGGAGCCCGACCCGCGCAGGGATCAAGCCTGACCGCCCGGAGCGGGTCGGGCTCCCCGGAAACCCCCACGACACAGCCTGAAGATCAAGGGACCATCAACCCGTGCTGCTGACCCTCACCACGACCCACCGTCCCGCGACCGACCTCGGCCACCTCCTCGTCAAGCACCCGGACCGCGTGCAGAGCTTCGACCTGCCCGCCGGCGCCGCGCACGTGTTCTACCCCGAGGCGGACGAGGCGCGGTGCACGGCGGCGCTGCTGGTCGAGGTCGACCCGCTGAAGCTGGGCGCCGGTCGGGGCCGCCGGCAGGCGACCGCGCCGGAGGGCTTCACCCTCGGGCAGTACGTCAACGACCGCCCGTACGCGGCGTCCAGCCTGCTCTCCTCCGCGCTGGCGAAGGTCTTCCGCTCGGCGCTGCGCAGCGAGTCGCGGGACCGCGCGGAGCTGGCCGCCACCGCGATCCCGTTGACCGTACGGGTGCCGGTGCTGCGCTGCCGGGGCGGCGCGGACCTGGCGGTACGGGTGTTCGCCCCGCTCGGCTGGACCGTGACGGCCACGCCGATCCCGCTCGACGAGACGTACCCGGAATGGGGTGACAGCCGGTACGTCGACCTGACGCTGACCGGCACGCTGCGGCTCGCCGACGCCCTCAACCACCTGTACGTGCTGCTGCCCGTGCTGGACGACGCCAAGCACTACTGGGTCGCGCCGGACGAGGTGGACAAGCTGCTGCGGGCCGGCTCCGGCTGGCTGGCGGACCACCCGGAGCGGAGCCTGATCACCCGGCGTTACCTGGCGCACCGGCGGGCTCTGGCCGGTACGGCACTGGCCCGCCTGGCCGAGCTGCGCCTGGCCGACGAGCCCGACGCCGACGACAGCATCGACCCGACCGCCGACGACGCCGGGGACCCGCGACGGGTCCCACTGGCCGCACAGCGGCGGGAGGCGGTGCTCGCCGCGCTGCGGGACAGCGGCGCGAGTCGGGTCGTGGACCTGGGTTGCGGTGGTGGCGCGCTGCTCACCGCGCTGGTCGCCGACCAGCGGTTCACCGAGGTGGTCGGCGTCGACGTCTCCGACCGGGCGCTCGGCCTGGCCGCCCGCCGGTTGCGGCTGGACCGGCTGCCCGAGCGGCAGCGGGACCGGATCCACCTGCGACAGTCCGCGCTGACCTACCGGGACGACCGGCTGCGCGGCTACGACGCGGCGGTGCTGATGGAGGTGGTGGAGCACCTCGACCCGCCGCGACTGCCGGCGCTGGAGGACGCGGTGTTCGGTCACGCCCGACCGGGCACCGTGGTGGTGACCACCCCGAACGTCGAGTACAACGTCCGCTACGAGGGGTTGGCGCCGGGTCGGTTCCGGCACGCCGACCACCGGTTCGAGTGGACCCGGGCGGAGTTCGCCGCCTGGGTGCGGCGGGTGGCCGCGGCCCACGGCTACACGGCCACCATCGCCGGGGTGGGCGACGCCGACCCGGAGCTGGGCGCGCCCACCCAGATAGCAGTGCTGACCCGTGACGACCGGAAGGAGGAGACGACCCGATGACCGTCCTGGACATTCCCGAACTCGCCCTGGTGGCGCTGGTCGGCGTCTCCGGCTCCGGCAAGTCCACGTTCGCCCGCCGGCACTTCGCGGCCAGCCAGGTGCTCTCCTCGGACACCTTCCGTGGCCTGGTGGCGGACGACGAGAACGACCAGTCCGCGTCCGGCGACGCGTTCGACGCGCTGCACCACGTGGCCGGGATCCGGCTGCGGCGGGGCCGCCTGACCGTCGTCGACGCGACCAACCTCCAGCCGCACGCCCGGGCCGGGCTGATCCGGGTGGCCCGGGAGCACGACGTGCTGCCGGTGGCGATCGTGCTGGACGTGCCGGAGGCGGTGGCCTGGGAGCGCACCGAGGCCCGCGCCGACCGGACGCACGGCCGGCAGGTGCTCACCCGGATGCGCCGCGACCTGCGGCAGTCGTACGGGCGGCTGGCCCGCGAGGGCTTCCGCAAGGTGCACGTGCTGCGCGGGGTGGAGGAGATCGACGCCGCGGAGATCCGCTTCGAGCGGCTGTTCAACGACCGGCGGGAGCTGACCGGCCCGTTCGACGTGGTCGGGGACGTGCACGGCTGCCGCGCCGAGCTGGAGACGCTGCTGTCCCGGCTCGGCTACGTGCTGCGGCACGACGACGCGGGCCGCCCGGTGGACGCGGCGCACCCGTCGGGACGTACCGCGGTGTTCGTGGGTGACCTGGTCGACCGCGGCCCGGACTCGCCCGGTGTGCTCCGCCTGGTCATGGGCATGGTGGCGGCCGGCCACGCGATCTGCGTGCCGGGCAACCACGAGCAGAAGCTGCTGCGCAAGCTGCGCGGCCGGGACGTCCGGCTCACCCACGGCCTGGCCGAGACGATGGAGCAGCTCGCCGCCGAGACGCCGGAGTTCGTCGCCGAGGCGGAGACGTTCATCGACGGTCTGGTCAGCCACTACGTGCTGGACGGCGGGCGGCTCGTGGTGGCGCACGCCGGCCTGAAGGAGGCCTACCACGGCCGGGCGTCCGGCCGGGTGCGGTCGTTCGCGCTCTACGGCGAGACCACCGGCGAGACCGACGAGTACGGCCTGCCGGTGCGCTACCCGTGGGCCCGCGACTACCGGGGCTCGGCCATGGTCGTGTACGGGCACACCCCGACGCCCGAGCCGGAGTGGATCAACAACACCATCTGCCTGGACACCGGCTGCGTGTTCGGCGGCAAGCTGACCGCGCTGCGTTACCCGGAGAAGGAGCTGGTCGCGGTCCCGGCGGTGCAGGAGTGGTACGCGCCGGCCCGCCCGCTGGTGCCGCCCACGCCGGCCCGCCCGGACACCGTGCTCGACCTGGCCGACGTGACCGGGCGGCGGCACCTCACCCACGCGTACGGGTCGCTGACCGTGCCGGCGGAGAACGCGGCCGCCGCGCTGGAGGTGATGAGCCGGTACGCGGTCGACCCGGGTCGGCTGGTCTGGTTGCCGCCGACCATGGCGCCCTGCTCGACGTCCACCGTCGAGGGGTTCCTGGAGCACCCGGCGGAGGCGTTCGCCGACTACCGCGCGGCCGGCGTCGACCGGGTGGTCTGCGAGGAGAAGCACATGGGCTCCCGGGCCGTGGTGCTGGTGGAACGGGAGCCGGGCCGGTTCGGCGGCGGCGCCGTGCACACCCGTACCGGTCGGCCGTTCTTCGGTCCGCCGCTCGACGACGAGCTGCTGGCCCGGGTGCGCGCGGCGGTCACCACCGCCGGCCTCTGGGCCGAGCTGGACACCGACTGGCTGCTGCTCGACGCGGAGCTGCTGCCCTGGTCGGCGAAGGCGGGCGGGCTGATCCGCGAGCAGTACGCCGGGGTCGGCGCGGCCGGCCGGGCGGCGCTGCCGGCGGTGCTCGCCACGCTGGACGCCGCCGCGGGCCGCGGCCTGCCGGTGGCGGAGCTGCACGCCCGGACCGCCGAGCGGGCGGCCGAGGTGACCGCCTACTCGGCGGCGTACCGGGCGTACGTGGGTCGCACCGACGGGCTGCGCGGGGTGACGCTCGCGCCGTTCGCCGTGCTGGCCGGCGCGGGCACGAGCTACGCGGACCGGGACCACGGGTGGCACCTGGCGCTGGCCGACCGGCTCTGTGCGGCCGACCCGGAGTTCTTCACCCCGACACGTCGGCGGGTGGTGGAGCTGGCCGACGAGGCGGCGGTGGCAGCCGCGACGGACTGGTGGCTGGCGCTGACCGGGTCCGGCGGCGAGGGCATGGTGGTCAAGCCGTACGCGGGCCCGGCCGCCCGTTCGCCGAAGGGCTCGCTGCTCCAGCCGGGGATCAAGTGCCGCGGCCGGGAGTACCTGCGGATCATCTACGGCCCCGGGTACACCGGGGCGGGTCAGCTCGCCGCGTTGCGGCGGCGCTCGCTGGGCCGTAAGCGCGGGTTGGCGCTGCGCGAGCACGGTCTGGGCCTGGCCGCCCTGGACGCGCTGGCCGAGGACGCCCCGCTCTGGCGCCGCCACGAGCTGGTCTTCGCGATCCTCGCCTGCGAGTCCGAACCGGTGGACCCGCGCCTGTAGACGACGGTGGGCCCGGTCCGGCGCGACGCCGGTCCGGGCCCGGGTAACCTGTGTGGCCGTGGACACAGCTGAGAAGACCCGGATGATCTCCGAGAACGTGGCGCTGAACCCGCTCGACCCGAAGGACCTCATCCACACCTTCGGGATGATCGGCGTCTGGGCGATCCTGTTCGCCGAGACCGGCCTGCTGGTCGGGTTCTTCTTCCCGGGCGACTCGCTGCTCTTCCTGGCCGGGGTGGCCGCCTCCCCGGTGGCCGACGCCATCTTCGGCGACGGCACCCGGCTCTCGCTGGCCGGGCTGATGATCGGCGGCCCGCTCTGCGCGATCGCCGGCGCCCAGCTCGGGCACTGGCTCGGCGCGCGCTACGGCCGGCGCATGTTCGACAAGCCCAACTCCCGCCTCTTCAAGCGGGAGTACGTGGAGAAGGCGGAGTACTACTTCCAGAAGTTCGGCCCGGCCAAGGCCGTGGTGCTGGCCCGCTTCATCCCGATCGTGCGGACGTTCCTCAACCCGGTGGCCGGCGTGCTCGGGATGCCGGCCCGGCAGTTCTTCGTGTGGAACGTGGTCGGCGCGATCCTCTGGGTGGACGGCATCCTGCTGATCGGCTACCTGCTGGCCCGCCAGATCTACGACGCCATCGGCGACAAGATCGACCGGTACATCCTGCCGGTGGTCGCGCTGATCATCGTGATCTCGGTGCTGCCGATCTTCTTCGAGTTCCTCCGCGACCGGAAGGCGCGCAAGCGGGGCGAGGCGGTGGCGGTGATCGCGGCGGCGACCGCGGCCGGCGCGGTGGAGGCCGCCCGGGACGCCGTCGACGGCGACGACCACCCGCACGGGCACGGCGGGCAGCACCGCCGCTGACCGCGACTACACCGAAGGCCGGCCCCCGTGCGGGAGCCGGCCTTCGCGCGCACGACCTGTCGAACCACGGACGGCGTCAGCCGTCGCCGTGCGACTGGTGACGCCACCCCTGGCACGCCACCGGTCACCCGCAACCGGGCGGGACGGCCTGCCGGGTTCGGCGCGCGTGCCATCGCGCCGGGGCCTCGGCCGGCCGGACCGTCCTCGGACGGGCCGTGGTTCAGCGAGCCTTCTTGGTGGCCCGCTTCCGCGGCGGGGTGAGCAGATCCGCGATCGTGGCGATCGCGGTCGGCACCAGCCGGTAGTACGCCCAGACCCCACGCTTCTCCCGCTCCAGCAAGCCGGCCTCGGTGAGGATGCGCAGGTGGTGGCTGACCGTCGGCTGCGAGAGGCCGAGCGGCGCGGTGAGGTCACACACGCACGCCTCCCCCTCGGGAGCCGACTGGATCAGGCTGAGCAGCCGGAGCCGGGCGGGGTCGGCAAGGGCCTTGAGGACCCCCGCCAGCCGCTCGGCGTCGGCGCGTTCGATCGGCTCGCCGGCAAGCGGCGAGATCTGAGGCATGGTCATTTCAGCCAACGCAGTTCCCACGTATTCCATCCTTCCACCAGCAGCATCGATCCGCCTGCATATCAGCAGATCCGAATCGGCAAACTTTTACGCCACAAGGCCGAGGTCAGCCAACGTATAGGCCGCCCGATACGGCAATCCGGCGGCTCGCACCGCGTCGCCGGCGCCTCGATCAACAATAACCGCCACGCCCACCACGTCGGCCCCGGCCTCACGCAACGCCTCGACCGCCGTCAACACGCTGCCACCCGTGGTGGAGGTGTCCTCCACCGCCAGGACCCGGCGACCCGCGACGTCCGGCCCCTCGATCCGGCGCTGGAGACCGTGCGCCTTACCCGCCTTACGGACCACGAACGCGTCCAACGGGCGGTCGGTGCCGGCCGAGGCGTGCAGCATCGCGCCCGCCACCGGATCGGCCCCCAGGGTCAGTCCACCGACCGCGTCGTACGACCAGTCGGCGGTGAGGTCGCACATCACCCGGCCGATCAGCGGGGCGGCCCGGTGATGGAGCGTGACGCGACGCAGATCGACGTACCAGTCCGCCTCACGGCCCGATGAGAGCACCACCCGACCGTGGACCACGGCCAGGTCAGTGATGAATTTACGCAGGTCGTCGTGGTCCCCCATGGCGATAGAGCGTACTTCGCAAGTCTGGACGCCGTCCGTGGGGTCCGCCCCGATCACCCGGCGGGCAACCGATGATTGGCAATGTCCGGCTACTCTGCGCGACCGTCCATCCAGGGCCGGCGGCGCGGCCGGGCCGGCGCCGGGACCGCCGACCGTCAGCCGCGGGCCTGGTCGACCTTCCCCCGGGTGTCCCGGACGGCGCCGCGCAGCAGCCGTTTCGGCGCGTGCCGCAGCCCGGCCACAGCCAGCTTGTACTTCCAGCCCGGCACGCTGACCAACTTGCCTTTGCCCAGGTCACGCAGCCCTTCGTCGACCACGTCGTCGGCCCGCAGCCACATCCACGCGGGCGTGCGCGACATGTCGATGCCGGCGCGTTCGTGGTAGCCGGTGCGGGTGTAGCCGGGGCAGAGCGCCATCACGCGCACGCCGAGCGGGGCCACCGACTGGCCGATCGACTCGCTGAAGTTCGTCACCCACGCCTTGCTGGCCGAGTACGTCGACCCCGGCATGGGCACGCCGAAACCCGCCACCGAAGAGACATTTATCACTGCCCCCTCACCCCGCTCGATCATCGGACCGAGGGCGGCGTGGGTCAGCCGGAGCACCGCCAGCACGTTGAGCCGGACCAGCCGGGCCTCGTCCGCGACGGTCGACCGGACGAACGGCGTGTTCAGACTGATCCCCGCGTTGTTCACCAGCAGCTCCACCGGCGGGACGGCGGTCAGCCGGCGTTCGACCACCGCACAACCGTCGTCGGTGGACAGATCGGCCGGGATCGTCTTCACCTCGCCGCCGTGCCGGCCGGCCAGCTCGGTCGCCAGGGCGTCGAGCCGGGCGAAGTCGCGGGCCACGAGCACGAGGTTCCAACCGTCCGCGGCGAGCCGGCGGGCGAACGACTCGCCGATGCCCAGACTGGCGCCGGTGACGAGGGCCCAGCGCCGGGAGGGGTGGGGGTCAGCGGTCACGGGCGGTCCTCCGGGGGCGGCGTCGGCCCGGACGGCGGCGTCACCGGCGGGGCGGACGGGGGTGGCGTCGGCCCGACGGGGGCCGACGAGGGCGGCACCGGCCCGGGCGGGGCCGACGAGAACGGCGGTGCCACCGGCGGGGCGGACAAGGGCGGCACCGGCCCGGGCGGGGTGGAGGGCGACGTCACGCCGGCCGGCGGGCCCCACGGTGTCGGCCCGGAGACCGGAGCGCCGGACACGGTCGCGCCGTAGCCGGTCGCCGGGCCGGACCGCGGCGCGACCGGGCGGTGCAGGAAGGCGTTCGCCGAGGGGAGCGTGAGCAGCGCGGCGACCACCAGGTAGCCGAGGATCTGCGCCACCGACAGCGCCGCGTTCAGCGGAATCCACCACGCGGGATAGGCGTCACCGACCAGCCCGAGCAGGTCGGCGGTGACCCGGTCGTCGGCGCCGAGCCGCAGCGGCGCGGCCCGCTGCCCGACCAGCACCGCCAGCCCGCAGCAGCCGCAGAGCAGGCCCAGCCCGGCCACCACCCAGGTGGCCACCCGCGCCCCCGGGCGGCCGGCGAGCAGGCCCAGCGCGAGCCCGAGCAGGAGCAGCGCGGCCAGCACGCCGAGCACGGC
The DNA here is from genome assembly GCF_002573675.1 of Micromonospora sp. WMMA1996. Lineage (NCBI taxonomy): Bacteria > Bacillati > Actinomycetota > Actinomycetes > Micromonosporales > Micromonosporaceae > Micromonospora > Micromonospora sp. WMMA1996. The sequence goes on from NZ_PDHU01000001.1 coordinate 1,292,232, forward strand.
GGCCAGCACGGTCGAGCCGCGCAGCAGGCCGGCCACCCGGTCGATGTCGCCGCCGCCCGCGCCGGTGTCCGCCGCCGCGGCCCGGAACCGGTCCACCGTGCCGCCCGCGACGGCCAGGTTCGTCACCGCGTACGCCACGGCGCCGACCGCCATCAGCAGCAGCACCGCCGCCGCGGCGACGACCGTGCCCGGTCGGCGGGGAGCTACCCGATCGGGGTTGGACACGACAGATCCCTCCGGTAGGCGTCGGCTTGCAACCTACTCGGAGGGATCGTCGGCGTCGCTGAAATCCTGCCGTCAACTTCCCTGTGGCGGCTCCGGGTCGCGGCGCTCGCCCGGCTGACCGGTCGGCCCGGCCGGCGGCTGGTCACCGGGGGCCGTCGGCGGCGTGCCGCCGGTCGGCTGCTGGCCGGGGGTCGACGGGTAGGCCGGGTCGGTCGACTGGCCCGGGGTCGACGGGTACGCCGGGTAGGCGCCACCCGGCACCGGGGGCTCCCAGGCCGCCTTCGGCTTGCGGAAGAACTCGTTCGCCTTCGGCAGCGCCAGCAGGATCAGCGCGGCCAGCAGGGCGAGCAGCGCGACGATGCCGAGCAGCAGGCTGACCGGGCCGTACCAGGACGGCAGCGCGTCCTCCAGCCGACGCTGGATCTCCTGCCCGCTGGGCAGGTCGCCGTTGGCGTTGCCGCCACCGCCCATCGTGCCGCCGGAGACGCCGTTGAGCAGGCCGCCGCCGGTGCAGCAGAGCAGGATGCCGCCGAGCACCCAGGTGGTGATCCGGGAGGCGTTCTTCCCCCGGTTGTTCAGCAGCGCGAGCACGACCAGACCGGCCGCGAGAAGCAACGTCAGGATCGACGAGCCGATGGTGAAGGCGTACGCGATGTCGCCAGCCGACTCGGCCGAGGTGCCCGCGTACGCGTCCTTGAGGACGTCGCGGATCGTGCCGATCACGGACAGCGTCACGATCAGGTTCAACACCTGGATGACGGCGACGAGAATGAGCAGCCAGCTGGAAAGCGTCACCACGCTGGGACGCGCGCGGGGCGTGGTGCCCGGAGCATCGACCATGATTCTCCCTCCCTCGATGAGATGACCACCGTAGCGATCTCGCACCAGGTGGGCACGTCGGAAAGGCTCACCGGTCCGCGGCGCGCCGCAACCGGCGGTGCTCGGCGGTGACGACCCCGAGCAGGGCCAGGTCGAGCGCGACCGCGAAGACCGCGCCGAACTGGTTGACCGTGAAGTTGAAGACCTGCCCGAACAGCAGGTCGACCAGGAGCGCCAGCTTGAACAGTCGGAACGCTTCGGTCCGGTCCCGGCGCAGCAGCCAGGCCGCGCGCAGGCTCAGCACGGCGGTGACCAGCGCGGTGGCGGTGACGCCGAGGACCGCGCCCCACTCCCGTTCCTGGTCCAGCTCGCCGGTGACGCCGTCGACCAGCACCGCCATCACGGTCACCAGCGGCTCCGCCACCAGCCAGACCACCACCGGCCAGACCAGCCAGCGACGGCCGGCGGCCCAGGCGCCGAGTCGGCGGGCCCGCTCCGCCCCCCGCTGCCAGAACCGCACCGGCGGCGGTTCCCGCCGCGGGACCGCGTCCAGCAGCTGCGCCAGCGCCGCCTCGGTCGCCGGCCCGGTGCCCTGCACCAGGCGCAGCACGGCGATCCGACGCCGGTCGGTCAACCCGCCGGGCAGCGCGCTGAGCACCACGTCCAGCGCGTTGGCGGTGCGTTCGGCCGGGGTCAGCCGGGACCGGCCGGTGCGCCCGCGTACCGCCTGGACGAGCAGGACGAGCAGGGCGAAGGCCACGTAGATGATGGCGGCGGCCGGGGCGTAGAAGTAGTCAGTGCGGGCGGTGACGAACTTGCCCACCTCGTCGATGAAGAGCCCGAACCCGATCCCACCGACCACCGCCCCGGCGGTGCGGGATCCGTCGCCCAGGAAGACCAGCGGGATTCCCAGCCCCACCGCGAGCAGCAGACCACCCCAGAGGACGTGCGCGATGTGCAGCCCGCCACCGCCGAGCTGCGGGTAGTCGGCGGCCTGGAGGTAGGCGCGGACGGCCAGCACGGTGACCACGCCGGAGAGCACGAACGCCTGGAGGTGGGAGGCGGCGCCGATCGCCCGGGGCGGCAGCCGGCGGACCAGCCAGCCGAGCCCCGGCGGGTGGTGGGACGGTCCGGGTGGCATGCCCCGAAACCTAGTAGCCGCGCCACTCCTCGCGGGCGTACTCCAGCACCCTGGGCTGCAACAACGTCGAGGCCGGCACGTCCACCCGGGCCCGGTCGGCGGGGAAGGCGGCCGCCGCGGCGAGTACCGGCGGGGTGAGGAAGCGCAGCGGCGGCGCGTCGGCCGGCAGCGCCAGCTCCGGCGCGGCGTCGCCGGGCGCGGCGAGCACGAAGCCCCAGTCGCCGAAGCTCGGCACGTCGACGTGGTAGGGCGTGGTGGCGAAGCCCGCCTCGCGCACCGACCGCTCGATCGACCAGTACGACCGGGGCGCGAAGTAGGGCGAGCCGGACTGGACCACGAGCCGGCCGCCCGGAGCCAGCACCGGCCGGATGAGCGCGTAGAACTCGACCGTGTAGAGCTTCGCGGTGGCCGTCTCGTCCGGGTCGGGCAGGTCGGCGACCACCACGTCGAAGCGTTCCGTGGCGGTCCGCAGCCAGCCGAACGCGTCCAGGTTCAACACCCGGACCCGGGGGTCGGTGAGCGACCGGCGGTTCAGCTCGCGCAGCTGCGGCTCGCTGCGGGCCAGCGCGACCACGGCCGGGTCGAGGTCGACCAGGGTCACCGAGCGCACGTCCGGGTACGTGAGGATCTCCCGCGCGGCCAGCCCGTCGCCGGCGCCGAGCACCAGCACGTCGCCGTGCGGCCCGCGCATCGCCGGGTGCACCAGCGCCTCGTGGTAGCGGTACTCGTCCACGGAGCTGAACTGGAGGTCACCGTTGAGGAACAGCCGCAGGTCGGTGTCGGTGTGGCCGACCTCCCGGACCGAGCGGGTCAGCACGATCTCCTGGTAGCGGCTGCGCTCGGCGTGCACCACCGGATCCCGGTAGAGCTGCTGGCGGGCGGTCACCTCGAAGTCGTGGGCGGTCACCCAGGCGTACCCGAGCAGGAGACCGACCACGACGGCGCCGGCGCCGAGCACGACCCGCGCCCGGCGGCCGAGTTCGGCGCGGAACACCGTGAAGACCAGCGCGAGCCCGGCGACGGCGTTCACCGCGCCGACCACCAGCGCGCCCTTGAGCTGGCCGAAGACCGGCATCAGCAGGAACGGGAAGGCCAGCCCGCCGAGCAGCGCGCCGACGTAGTCGGCGGCGAACAGGTCGGCCACCGCGCTGCCCGCGGACTGCTCCCGGATGCGTTGCAGCATGACCATGAGCAGCGGGATCTCCGCGCCGATCAGCAGGCCGAGCACGAACGCGGTGCCGACCAGCGCCGGCCCGTAGAGGTCGAGCCACGCGAACGCGGCGTAGAGGCCGAGCACGGAGAGGCCGCCGAGCAGCGCCAGGGTCAGCTCGATCGCCGCGAACGCGGCCGCCGCGCGGGACTGCAACGGCTTCGCCACCAGCGCGCCGACACCCATCGCGAAGACCATCACGCCGAGCACGATCGACGCCTGGCCGACCGCGTCGCCGATCAGGTAGCTGCCCAGCGCGACCAGGGCCAGCTCGTAGACCAGGCCGCAGGCCGCGCAGACGAAGACCGCGAGCAGGACCGCCGCGCGGGCCGGGCGCCATCGCGGCCGTACGGGCGCGTCGACGGTCACGCTTTCTCCCGGGTACGCCCGGCGGCGTCCGCCCCGGCGCGCTGCGCGGGCACCGGTCCCCCGCGCTGACGACGGCGTTGCCGCACGCCCACGCCGATGAAGAGCGCGGCGAGCAGGAACAGCCCGACCGTGGTCAACAGCAGGATCCACCGGTCCCGCCAGAAGTCGCTGCCGGCGTCCGGCAGCGGGGCGGCCGGGGTGGCCGGTTCGGCGGTGGGGGTGGCGGCCGGGTCGGCCAGCCCCCGCTCGGTGGCGAGCAGCGGCAGCATGGTCGCGGCCCGGGTGACGGCCCAGCCCGGGTCGTCGACGAACGCGTCCTCGTCCAGCCCGAAGCGGCCCAGCCCGGATTCGATCGCGGCCAGGTCGCTGAACTCGATGTCGTCCGACCCCTTCACCCGGATGCTGGCGGAGTCGTTCGACTCGCTGCTGGACGACGTGTAGATGACGTTGGCGTAGACCTCGATCCACCGGGAGCAGCCGGGCGCGTCCGCGACCGCCGTGCCGTCGCCGAGGTTCGAGCCGACGCTCACCGGGTCGTACGTGTCGACCAGCTGCCAGCCGTAGCAGATGCCCTGGCTGTCGGCGGCGGCCCGGAGGATGGGCACGGTGCCGGAGCGCTCGTCGGCCGCCGGGGCAGGCACGTCGGTGTCCGAGTCGCCGCTGATCGCGCCGATGACGCAGGCGCCGACCGTGATGCCGATGATCACCGTCCAGATCAGCGCCTGTCGGCGCTTGTTCTGGGTGGCGGTGGCCTTTCCGGCCATCAGCTGATCGCGGCGGCGATGATCGCGCCGGTGGCGACGTGCACGGTGGCGGAGATCCAGACCGCCGGGTGCGGCTCCGGGTCGACCAGCAGCTCGCCGAGCTTGCCGGGGGTGGCCACGTCGAGCAGCACGAAGGCCGCCGCCATGATGACCAGCCCGAGGATCCCGTACGCGGCGGAACCGGCCAGCCCGAGCGCGAAGTCGTCGTCGCTGGCCACGATCGCGGCGACCACCACGGTGCCGACACCGAGCAGGTTGGAGGCGAGCAGCACCGTGGCGTTGCGGTTGCGCTCGGTCCAGATCAGCTCGTGGAGCTTGCCGGGGGTGGCCAGGTCGACCAGCGCGTAGCCGATCGCCATGAGGACGACGCCGACCACGCCGTAGGCGAGGGTGACCAGCAGATCGGTGACGAGATGCTGCACAGGGACTCCAGGGTGAGGGGGTCGGACGGGCTACTTGCCGGCGCCGGGGCCGCCGCCCCGGACGGTGCTGCCCCGGCCCCAGCCCCAGCTGTTGCCGACGACGCGGTGGTACCGGGGGTAGGCGGTGGACATCTTCTCCAGCAGGATCACCGAGCCGACGGCGAGCGGGAGGATCACCACCGAGTCGTCGTCGTAGCGCAGGTAGACGCCGCTGCCGTCGACGTACTGGTCGGCCGGCTGCCACGCGTCGGTGATCTCCTTCGACACCTGGCTGGGCGACTGCTTCGACGTGTAGGCGACCGCCTGGGCGCCGATGTCCCGGCCCGACGCGCGGGAGAAGTGGTCCTCCACGTAGCCGCGGGGCGAGAAGTTGCCGTAGAAGATCGTGAAGGCGGCGATGAGGGCGCCGACGACGGCGACCGCCACCCCGACCACGAACCACCGTCGGTACGTCACAGCTCTTCCACCACCGTCTCGGTCAGGACCAGCTCGTTGGTCTGGGGGTAGGCGTGCCACGTGCGCCAGGCGAGCGTGCCGCCGGGCGGGTCGGGGCGGACGGCGAGCGCGGTGACCGCGTCCTCGTCGCCGGGAAAGACGCCGACCAGCGCGTACGGGTCTTCGGCCAGCTCGGCGCGGAGCGCCGCGACCCGGGTGCGGAGGCCGTCGCCGGCCGGGCGGAGCACCGTGGCGGTGAACCGGTAGCCGACGGTCTCGTCGTGCAGCGTGTCCGGCAGGTGCGGCGGGCGGCCGGGCAGGCAGGCGACCGTCTCGGTCAGCCCGCCCAGCACCACCTGGTGGGAGGCGCCGAGCAGGCGCAGCCGCAGCCACGTGCCGCCCGGCAGGTCGAGGTCGCGCACGGCCAGCGCCGGCAGCTCCGGGCCGCCGAGGGTCAGGCTGAGGTCGGCGGCGCGGCTGTCGACGTACGGGGTGTGCAGAGCGACGAGCACGCCTACTTCACCTGGTCCGGGCCGCCCTGCGGGTAGATCATCACCTCGGCCCGGCGCAGTTCCTCGCCGAGGTTCACCTCCCAGCCGGCCTCGCCGTACGCCTCGAACGACAGCCGGGCCCCGCCGGGCGCCTGGTAGTCGTGGTAGCGCATCGTGCCGCGCGGGTCCAGGCCGGTGCCCTCGGTCGCGGTGTAGCGCGCCTGGCCCGACTCGTCCCAGTTGTAGCGGCGGCCGGCGATCTCCAGCGTCGGGGCGCCCGGCGTCACCGTGGCGCCCGGCTCGCTGGTCCAGAGCACCATCTCCAGGTCCGGCTCCGCCTCGACGGAGAGCCAGCGCTTCACCCCGCCCGCGTCATCGAGCAGGTGCTCCGCCCAGCTCCAGCCGCCCTCGACCAGGTGCACCGAGCCGCGCACGGTGTAGGGGACCTGCCGGATCTCGATGATGTCGCCGGGCTTGAGCGCGCGGGGGTCACCCCGCAGCGCGTCCGTGTCCCGGTCCCGGAACGGGTCCCCGGGCGTCGCCGCCTGCGGGCGGGCCGCCGAGCGGGACCGGCGCAGCGCGATCACGGCGATCACCACGCCGGCCACCCCGACCAGGCACCCCAGCGTGGTCACCAGGTACGCCACCGAACCGTTCACGAGCGCCTCCCCCCAACATGCATCGGCGGAGACGGTAACAACCCCGCGCACCCCCGCCGAAGTGCCGTTCGTTGAGTGTGCGGTCAGCTACTCTCGGCCGCCGGCCAGCCGCTCGGCGGCGTACTCACGCAGCGTCGCGCGGCCCATCACGCATCCGCTGAACGTGGTGAACTCCCCGTCGTCGTCGCGCAGCCGTTCCCAGGCCGCCCGCCCGGCCGCCGGGTCGACCGCCTCCAGCAACGTCGCCGCGTAGGCTCTTCCGGCGGGCGAACCCTTCCGGAGCAGCCGGTCGAGCTTCTTCCGGGCCGCCTCCGGGTGTTCGCGCAGCGCCTGCTCCGCCTGCCGGTACGCCTCTGTCGCGGGCAGGATCTGCCCCGCGAACCCGACCCCGCCGAAGGCCAGGGTGTCCGCGCCCTCGAGTTCCCGCTCCCACTTCCCGCTCATGCCCCACTATGTGCCCACCCCGCCCACCCCTCACCCCTCGCAGGTAAGGAAGGGACCGCTGTTAACGCCTCCGGTAGAGGAAGGGACCCTTGTTAACGCCCACGACGCGCAGCACCAGCGGCACGCAGGGCGCACCGTTGATCAAGGAGTCGTGGAGCCGGTTCGGTCAGGTCAGCCGGGTCGTCGCTGACCGAGGCCACCAGCAGTGGGCCGGCGGCCATGGTGACACCGTCACCGATGGTGGAGACCGCGGAGGCGGTCCACAGTCTGGTGAAGTCCGCGCCGAGACGCGCGGAAACAAGGGCACGCGAGAAGAGCTCCTCGAGCCAGGAAGGGAAACGGTCATGAGGGACCGCTTCGCGGCGAGGAGCACCACGCCGCCGGGACCCGGCGGCGAAGCGTCAGCGAGCGGAGTGCTCTCGCGGCGAAGCGGGGACCGTCAGCAGGCCGAGGCGCATCTGCGGCTCCCAACTGTCGATCGACGTTCCGGGCAGGATGTTCGGCCGACGCCCGCGGCGCTGTCCGTCCCACCGGATGGCGAAGGCCCGGCCTGGACGGCCGGGCCTTCGCGGGGTGCTACGGGTCAGGCGGCGGTGACCGCCAGGGACTCCTTGGTGTCGGACAGGTCGACGCGGACCGTGTCGCCGTCGCGGATCTCGCCGGCCAGCAGCGCCTTGGCGAGCTGGTCGCCGATCGCCGACTGCACCAGCCGGCGCAGCGGGCGGGCGCCGTAGATCGGGTCGTACCCGTGCTCGGCCAGCCAGGTGCGGGCCGCGTCGGTGATCTCCAGGCCAAGCCGGCGGTCGGCCAGTCGGCGGCGCATCCGGTCGAGCTGGATGTCCACGATCGCCCGCAGGTCCCCGCCCTGGAGCGCGGCGAACACCACGATGTCATCGAGGCGGTTGAGGAACTCCGGCTTGAAGTGCGACCGGACCACCGCGAGCACACCCTCCCGACGCTCCTCCTCGCTCAGCGTCAGGTCGCTGATGACCGAGGAGCCCAGGTTCGAGGTGAGGATGAGGATGGCGTTGCGGAAGTCCACGGTGCGGCCCTGACCGTCGGTGAGCCGACCGTCGTCGAGCACCTGGAGCAGCACGTCGAAGACGTCCGGGTGGGCTTTCTCCACCTCGTCCAGCAGGATCACCGAGTAGGGCCGACGGCGCACCGCCTCGGTGAGCTGGCCGCCCTCCTCGTAGCCGACGTAGCCGGGCGGGGCGCCGACCAGGCGGGCCACCGAGTGCTTCTCGCCGTACTCGCTCATGTCGATGCGGACCATGGCCCGTTCGTCGTCGAAGAGGAACTCGGCGAGCGCCTTGGCCAGCTCGGTCTTGCCGACGCCGGTCGGGCCGAGGAAGAGGAAGCTGCCGGTCGGGCGGTCCGGGTCGGCGACGCCGGCGCGGGCGCGACGGACCGCGTCGGAGACCGCCCCCACCGCCTCGGCCTGGCCGACAACGCGACCGCGCAGCGACTCCTCCATCCGCAGCAGCTTGGCGGTCTCGCCTTCGAGCAGCCGCCCGGCGGGGATGCCGGTCCAGGAGGCGACCACGGCGGCGATGTCGTCCGCGCCGACCTCCTCCTTGAGCATCGCGCCGTCGGCCTGAAGGCGGGCCAGCTCCTCCTCGGCCTGCTTCAGCTCGGCGCGCAGCGCGGGGATCCGGCCGTACCGCAGCTCGGCGGCGCGTTCCAGCTCGCCGTCGCGCTCGGCCCGCTCGGCCTCGCCGCCGAGGCGCTCCAGCTCCTCCTTGGCGGTGGAGAGCTTGGTGATGTGGCTCTTCTCGGTCTGCCAGCGCTCGGACAGCGCGGTGAGCTGCTCGCGCTTGTCGGCCAGCTCCTTGCGCAGCCGCTCCAGCCGCTCGGCGGACGCGGCGTCCGGCTCCTTGGCCAGCGCCATCTCCTCGATCTCCAGCCGGCGGACCGCACGCTCGATCTCGTCCACCTCGACCGGGCGCGAGTCGATCTCCATGCGCAGCCGGGACGCGGACTCGTCGACCAGGTCGATCGCCTTGTCCGGCAGGAACCGGTCGGTGATGTAGCGGTCGGACAGGGACGCGGCGGCGACCAGCGCGGCGTCGGTGATCCGTACGCCGTGGTGCACCTCGTAGCGCTCCTTGAGCCCGCGCAGGATGCCGATGGTGTCCTCGATGGTGGGCTCGCCGACCAGCACCGGCTGGAAGCGGCGCTCCAGCGCCGGGTCCTTCTCGATGTGCTCGCGGTATTCGTCCAGCGTGGTCGCGCCGACCATCCGCAGCTCGCCGCGGGCCAGCATCGGCTTGAGCATGTTGCCGGCGTCCATCGAGCCCTCGCCCTTGCCCGCGCCGACCACGGTGTGCAGCTCGTCGAGGAACGTGATGACCTGGCCGTCGGAGTTCTTGATCTCCTCCAGCACGGACTTCAGCCGCTCCTCGAACTGGCCGCGGTAGGACGCGCCGGCCACCATCGCGCCGAGGTCGAGCGAGACCAGCTTCTTGTCCCGCAGCGACTCCGGCACGTCGCCGGCCACGATCCGCTGGGCCAGGCCCTCGACGATGGCGGTCTTGCCGACGCCCGGCTCACCGATGAGGACCGGGTTGTTCTTGGTGCGGCGGGACAGCACCTGGATCACCCGGCGGATCTCCGAGTCCCGGCCGATCACCGGGTCGATCTTGCCGTCGCGGGCGCTGGCGGTGAGGTCGACGCCGTACTTGGCGAGGGCCTGGTAGGTCTGCTCCGGGTCGGCCGTGGTGACCCGGCGGTCCCCGCCCCGGACGGTGGGGAACGCGGCGACCAGGTTCTCCTCGGTGGCGCCGGCGTTCTTCAGCGCCACCGAGACCGCGCCGCCGACCCGGGCCAGCCCGGCCAGCAGGTGCTCGGTGGAGGTGTATTCGTCGCCCAGCGGCCGCGCGATCTGCTCGGCGGCGCCGATGGCGTTGACGAACTCGCGGGCCAACGTGGGCTCGGCGATGCTGGACCCGCGTGCGGCGGGCAGCGCGTCGACCGAACGCTGGGCGACCCGGCGCAGCTCGGCGGGGTCGGCCCCGACGGCGCGCAGCAGGCCCGCCGCGGTCGAACCGTCGGTGTCCAGCAGTGACAGCAGCAGGTGCCAGGGCTCCACGGTGGCGTGGCCGCGCTGGTTCGCCAGCGCGACGGCACCGGTGATGGTCTCGCGGCTCTTGGTGGTGAGGCGTTCCGTGTTCATGGGCTCCCCCGGATCGGCGTGTCCACTGGGAACGACACAACCAGACTTGAGTCTATTCCGCTCAACTCCAGCGGTGTGACCCGAGTCACTACTTCGCTCGCCACCGCCAGTCGAACTCTCCCGCCGCCGGCGGCGGCCCGGGCAGCGGCGGCCCGGGCACGGCCAGGCCGGCCAGCAGCACCGCGAGGTGGCGGCGGCGCAGCTGCCGGGTCCGGTCCGGATCGGGTACGCGAATCGCGGCGCACCCCTCCAGCAGCAGCCCGACGTCCTGCGTCACCACGTCCGGTCGGAGCCGCCCGGCGTCCCGCGCCCGCCGGACCAGGCCGTCGACCAGCTCGTTCGCGCGCACTGCGGCCCGGCCCATCTCCTCGGTGGGCGTGAAGGTGCCGGCGAGGTGCACGGTGAGGGAGTGCACGTCGGCGTCGACGACGCGCTCCAGGAAGCCGGCGAACGCGGCCCAGTCGTCCGGCTCGGCGACGGCCTCCTCGGCCGCCGCGACGAACCGGAGCAGACCGTCGTGGCAGAGCGTGCGCAGCAGGTCCTCCTTGCCGGCGTACCGGCGGTAGAGGGCACTGATGCCGACGCCGGCCCGCTCGGCGACGGCGGCGATCGGCGCCTTCGGGTCGTCCAGGAAGACGGTGCGTGCCGCCGCCAGGATCGCGGCGTCGTTGCGGGCCGCCTGCGCGCGCCGGCCGGCCAGCGGCAGGTCGTCGGTCGGGTTCGACATGCGTCGACGATAACAGTGGAACGGATCGTTCCGCTCTGCTACGTTAGAACGGAACGAAACATTCCGTTCCGAGGGAGAAGTCATGTCGGCCACCGCTCTCCGTCCCTACCGCGTCGAGATCCCGCAGACCGCCCTGGACGACCTCGCCGACCGGCTGCGGCGCACCATCTGGCCGGGCGAGCTGCCCGACGCCGGCACGGCGTACGGCATGCCGACCGCCCGGGTCCGCGAGCTGGCGACCTACTGGCTGGAGACGTTCGACTGGCGGGCGGTCGAGGCCCGACTGAACGCGCACCCGCAGTTCGTCACCGAGATCGACGGCGAGGAGATCCACTTCCTGCACGTCCGGTCGTCCCGGCCGGACGCCACCCCGCTGGTGCTCACCCACGGCTGGCCCGGTTCCGTGGTCGAGTACCTGGACGTGATCGCCCCACTGGCCGAGCCGACCGACCCGGCCGCGCCCGCGTTCCACCTGGTGATCCCGTCGCTGCCCGGATTCGGCTTCTCCGGCCCGACCCGCAGCGCCGGCTGGAACCGCTACCGCACCGCCCGGGCCTGGGCCGAGCTGATGGCCCGCCTCGGCTACGACCGGTACGGCGCGGTCGGCAACGACGCCGGCTCGATGATCTCGCCCGAACTCGGCCGCCTCGACCCGGACCACGTGCTCGGCGTGCACGTCACCCAGCTCTTCTCGTTCCCGTCCGGCGACCCGGCCGAGTTCGACGGGCTCTCCGACGCCGACCAGGCGGCGCTGCGCCACCTCCAGTGGTTCTACGAGAACAAGTTCTCCTTCAACCAGGTGCACAGCCAGCAGCCGCAGACGCTGGCGTTCGCGCTGGCCGACTCGCCGGTCGGCCTGCTCGCCTGGAACGGGCAACTCCTCGACGAGAACCTCGACCCGGACTTCGTCCTGGCCAACGTCGCCGTCTACTGGTTCACCGGCACCGCCGCCTCGTCGATGCGCTTCTACTGGGAGGACGCCCACGCCGGCGAGCAGCCGACCGGGCCGACGACGGCGCCGACCGCGGTGGCGATGTTCCCCGGGGACTTCCAGTCGATCCGCCGGTTCGCCGACCGGGACCACGCCGGCATCGTCAGCTGGCACGCCTTCGACGCCGGGCCCGACCGGGGCGGCGACGTCGGCGGGCACTACGCCGCACACCAGGCCACCGACGTGCTGGTCGGCGACATCCGGCAGTTCTTCGCCGGGCTCCGTTGAGCCCGACCCCGGTCGAGGGCCCCGCGGCCCTCGACCGGGCGTCGCGGTCGGCGAGGCAGGGTAGCCTCACCCGCGTGCGAGTACGTGTCGAACAGACCGCCTTACCGGGGATCGGCGTCCGTCATGACCTGATGACGGAGTCGGGCCGCCGGCTCGGTGTGGTCTCCCACCGCAATGGCCGCCGCGACCTGGTCCTCTACGACCCGGACGATCCCGACTCCTGCCAGCACGACATACCGCTGACCGACGACGAGGCCGAGGCGTTGGCCGACATCCTCGGCGCGTCGCTGATGCTGGGCCAGCTCTCCGGGCTGCGCGAGCAGGCCGCCGGGCTGCTGACCGAGCAGATCGTGATGCCGGCCGGCTCGAAGTACGTCAACCGGCGGCTGGGCGACACCAAGGCACGCACCCGGACCAGCGCCTCCATCGTGGCGGTGCTGCGTCAGGGCGAGGTGAACGTCTCGCCCGACCCCACCTTCCGGTTCGAAGCCGGCGACGTGATCGTCGTGGTCGGAACCCGTCAGGGTCTCGACGGCGTCACCGCGATCCTCGCCGAGACCGACCCGGACGGCTGACGCGTATGCACGAAACCCAAATCCTGCTCGTCGAGGTCGGCGCGCTGCTGCTCCTGCTCGGCCTGCTCGGCCGGCTCAGCCGTCGCGTCGGCGTCTCACCCATCCCGCTCTACCTGCTCGCCGGCCTCGCCTTCGGGCACGGCGGGCTGTTGCCGCTCAACGCCAGCGAGGAGTTCTTCGCCGTCGGCGCCGAGATCGGCGTGATCCTGCTGCTGGTCATGCTCGGCCTGGAATACAGCGCGAACGAGCTGGTGGGCAACCTCCGCTCGGCCGCGCCGGCCGGGCTCATCGACGCGGTGTTCAACGCGCTGCCCGGTTTCGCCTTCGCGCTGCTGCTGGGCTGGGGTTGGGTCGCCGCCGTGGTGCTCGCCGGCGTCACCTGGGTGTCGTCCTCCGGGGTCATCGCCAAGGTGCTCGGCGACCTGGGCCGGGTCGGTAACCGGGAGACCCCGGTGATCCTCTCCGTCCTGGTGATCGAGGACCTGGCCATGGCCCTCTACCTGCCGCTGGTCACCGCGCTGCTGGCCGGGGTCGGCCTGGTGAAGGGCGGCATCGCGCTCGCCGTCGCGGTCTTCACCGTGGTCGTCGTGCTGGCCGTGGCAATTCGGTACGGGCACCTGATCTCCGCCGCGCTCTCCGCCAAGGACCCGGAGGCCCTGCTGCTCGGGGTGCTCGGCCTGACCCTGCTGGTCGCCGGCATCGCGGCCAAGCTCCAGGTCTCCGCCGCGGTCGGCGCGTTCCTGGTCGGCATCGCGTTGTCCGGCCCGGTGGCACACCACGCCACCGAGCTGCTCTCGCCCCTGCGGGACCTCTTCGCCGCGGTCTTCTTCGTGTTCTTCGGGCTGGTCACCAACCCGCTGGACATGCCGCCGGTGCTGCTGCCCGCGCTGCTGCTGGCCGTGGTCACCATGGCGACGAAGGTGGCCACCGGCTACCTGGCCGCCCGGCGGGCCGGGATCGCCGAGCCCGGTCGCTGGCGGGCCGGGCTGGCGCTCACCCCGCGCGGCGAGTTCTCCATCGTCATCGCCGGGCTGGCCGTCGCCGCCGTCTACCCGGTGGAGCCCAAGCTGGCCGCGCTCGCCACGGCGTACGTGTTGATCACGGTGGTGACCGGGCCGCTGCTCGCCCGACTGCCGGACATGCCCTGGTTCAAGCAGTGGCTGCGCCGCCGCGCCGCCGCCAGCCGGCCGCCCGCGCCGGTAAGGGTGGGCGACTGACCTCGGTCGGGCCGGATCGGCCGCACGGCGGATCCGGCCCGGCCAACGGTTGTCAAATTGATTCCGGGAAGGTCTACCACTGCTCCGCCCAACCGCGTTAACGTGTCGCCCCAGCAGCCAGGGTCCGCGGGTGGCCGGTGCCCCCGCCAGCGCAAGCGGAAGGTCGGCCGGTGAGCGTGCAGGAAGAGACGTTTCACGGCTTCGCCAACCCGGTCGACCCCTCGCCCGCCGAGCTGCGGGCCTGGGCCTACCAGCCCGACTCGGTGCCGCTGAGTTCCATGCCACCGGACTGGGACCTCCTGGTCGCCGGTGACCACCTGGTGCAGACCCTGTTCGACCTGGCCATGGACCGCTCCTGCCCGGCCCGCCGGTTCGCGCTGCACTGCCTCTACATCTACGCCGCCGACGGCATCCGGACGAACTTCCGGGCCCACCCGAAGCGCCGCTTCCGGAAGCTGGTGGAGCAGGCCGAGCGGGCCGGCGACGACCTGATGCGCAACTGGGCGCACAACAGCCGGGTCCTGCTCGCCCGCCCGGATCTCTTCGTCTACCGCGACTGGTGCGAGGGCGGCCTGGTCCGCGAGAACCGCCGCCTCTGACGGCGAACGGGCCGGGACCCCCCGTGGGTCCCGGCCCGCACGCCGACGGATCGTCAGGTCGACCCGCCCTGCTTCCTGCGCCGCTCGTCGTCCCTCGCCCGGTCCACGCCGTGGTCCGTCTGGTCGGCGAAGCGCCCTTCCTTGACCTTGTCGCTGAAACGACCCTCGGTGACCCGGTCGAATCGCTCCCGGACGTTCTCGGCCACCTTCTCCAGCCGTTCCTCCGCCCGCTCCGCCACCTTCTTCGCCGGTTCCGCCATGGCTCCCCCCGCCAGCCCGGAGTGCGATTTAGGGGCTTTTGCCCTGCTGAAAATCGTAGTGGACCCCGCCCCTGTCGCACCGCGCTTTCCCCAACCTCACCGGGGGCCGGCGCGGGAACGGCGAAGGCCGGCGCGCGCCCCGGGCGGGGGCGGCGCCGGCCTTCGTGCGGTCAGCGGTCGGGGGTGCGGCGGGGTCGCCAGACGACGAGCGCGGTCGAGGTGCGGTTGGTGGGCACCAGGTCGCCCCGGGGGAAACCACCGAGCGACTCCAGCTCGGCGATCCGCCGGTACGCGGCGTCCAACTCCGCCTCCAGCCGGGCCACCCTCCGTTGCGCCTCCTCCAGCAGGCGCTCCAGCCCGATGATCCGCTTGACCCCGGCCAGGTTGATCCCGTCGTCCTGGCTGAGCCGCTGCACCTCGCGCAGCAGCACCACGTCCCGGACGCTGTAGCGGCGACCGCCACCGGCCGCCCGGCCCGGCTGGACCAGCCCCAACCGGTCGTACTGGCGCAGCGTCTGGGGGTGCATGCCCGCCATCCGCGCGGCCACCGAAATCATCAGGACCTTGGCCTCGTAGGCCGGGTCACCCGCGCCGACGTACTCCTCCGACATGCCCGCTCACCTCCGCTGCCGCCGTCAACCGAACCGACGTACCCGCGCGTCCAGATGTTCCCGCGCGGCGGGCGGGGTCTGCTCCGCGAAGGTCTCCAAGGCCGCCCGCGCCTCGTCCGACACCTTCGCCGGGACCACCACGTCGAGCGTGACCAGCAGGTCACCGGCGCGGCCGTCCTTGCGTACGACGCCCTTGCCACGGGCGCGCAGCACCCGTCCGCTGGGCGTACCCGGCGGCACCCGCAGGGTCACCGTGCCGTCCAGGGTCGGCACCCGCAGATCGGTGCCGAACACCGCCTCGGCGTACGTGATCGGGACGCTCAGGGTGAGATCGTCCCCGGTACGCCCGAACAGCTCGTCCGGGCGGACTTTGACGTGCACGAACAGGTCGCCCGCCGGACCGCCCCGCTCACCCGGCTCGCCCCGGCCCGCCAGCCGGATCCGCTGCCCGTCGGCCACCCCGGCCGGGAAGCGCACGTTCAGCGTGCGGGTCTTGGTGACCCCGCCGGTGCCGTGGCACTCCGGGCACTTCTCCTCGACGATCGTGCCCACGCCCTGGCAGTTGCGGCACGGCTCGGAGAAGCTGAACGACCCCTGGTTGCGGGTGGTCACACCGGCGCCGTGGCAGACCGGGCACGCCACCGGCTGGGTGCCGGGCTTCGCGCCGTTGCCGTGACACGTGTCGCAGACGCCCGGCGCGCGCAACGTCAGCGGCAGGGTGACGCCGCGGACCGCGTCGGAGAAGTCCAGCGCCACCTCGGCCTCGACGTCCCGGCCCCGGGCCGGACCGCGCGGACGGGCCGCACCGCCGCCACCGCCGCCGCCGCCGCCGCCGCCGCCGGAGAAGATCGTGCTGAACAGGTCGGTGAAGCCACCACCGCCGAAGCGGGCGTCGCCACCACCACCGCCGCCGCCGAACAGGTCGGAGACGTCGAACGGCGCGCCGCCGCCCGGCTGGCCCGCGCCCCGGGCGCTGCGTCGGAAGGCGCCCGAGCCGAACAGCGACCGCATCTCGTCGTACTCGCGCCGCTTCTTCTCGTCGCCGAGCACCGCGTACGCCTCGGAGACGGTCTTGAACCGCTCCTCGGCCCTGGGGTCACCGGGGTTGTGGTCCGGGTGCGACTCCCGGGCCAACTTCCGGTACGACTTCTTGATCTCGTCCGAGGAGGCGGACTTGTCCACGCCCAACGCGGCGTAGTAGTCCTTCTCGATCCAGTCCTTGGAACTCACCGGTCCACCCCCTTCCACGGGTCCGATCCCGGTCGTCCCGCCCGCCCGACAAGGGCGGACGGGACGTCACGGGTGGGCACTACTCCGGGTCCGCGACCGCGACCAGAGCCGGCCGCAGCAGGCGCTCGCCGAGCTGGTAGCCCCGGCGCATGACCTGCACGCAGGTCGGCTCGGTGACGTCGGCGGAGGTCTGGTGCGCCACCGCCTCGTGCCGGGTCGGGTCGAACGGGTCGCCCTGCTCGCCGAACGCGGTCAGGCCGAACTTGCCGAGCGCGGCGGTGAGCTGGTCGGCCACACTGCCGAACGGTCCCACCAGGTCGCCGTGCTCGCGGGCCCGGTCCAGGTCGTCCAGGATCGGCAGCAGCGCGGTGAGCACCGTGCCGGTGGCCTGCTCCTGGACCAGGCTGCGGTCCCGGTCGACCCGCTTGCGGTAGTTGGCGTACTCCGCCGAGACCCGCTGGAGGTCGCGGGTGCGCTCCTCCAGGTCCCCGCGGAGGGCCTCCAGCTCGGCGCCGAGCGGCGCCGCCTTGCCGGTCTCCCCGCTCGGCTCGGCCGGGGAGTCGACCACCGGCGGGCCGGAGACCTCGGCCTCGCCGCCGATCTCGTCGACCACGACCTCGGCCTCCTCGACCAGCCCCTCGGCGGGCGCGTCGGCGGCCGCGTCGGCCGCCGAGGCGTCGTTCGCCGGCTGCTCGGTCACCTTGCCGAGCTTGCGCTTGTCCCGGATGACGACCCGCGGCTCGTCACCGGCGTCCTTGCCGGTGCCCGCGGAGCCGCCCGGCGCCGACCCGGTGGAACCCGGGTCGGACGCTCGTGGCTTGTCCGTCATGCGGTTACCTCATCCCTCTGCCGTGCGGACCGTGCCCGGGACCGAAGGTCACTTCTTGTCCTCGTCCACGATCTCCGCGTCGACCACGTCGTCGGCGCCACCGGCCTGCGGGCCGCCGGCCGCACCGGCACCCGCGCCGGCGCCCGGCCCGGCCGCGCCCGGGGCGGTCTGCTCGCCCTCCTGCTGCTGGGCGTAGAGCAGCGAGCCGGCCTGCTGGGAGACCTGGGCCAGCTTCTCGTGGGCCGACTTGATCTTCTCGATGTCCTGGCCGCCGAGGGCGCTGCGCAGCTCGCCGAGCGCCTCGTTGAGCTGGTCCCGGTTCTCGCTGGGCAGCTTGTCGCCGCTCTCGGCGAGGAACTTCTCGGTCTGCCACTGGAGCGCCTCGGCCACGTTGCGGGTCTCGGCCTCCTCACGGCGACGCTTGTCCTCGTCGGCGTGCTCCTCGGCGTCCCGGCGCATCCGCTCGATGTCGTCCTTCGGCAGCGAGGAGCCGCCGGTGATCGTCATCTTCTGCTCCTTGCCGGTGCCCAGGTCCTTGGCGTGCACGTTGACGATGCCGTTGGCGTCGATGTCGAACGTGACCTCGATCTGCGGCACGCCGCGCGGCGCCGGCGGGAGGCCGGTCAGCTCGAACGTGCCGAGCTTCTTGTTGTAGGCCGCGATCTCCCGCTCGCCCTGGAACACCTGGATCAGCACCGACGGCTGGTTGTCGTCCGCCGTGGTGAAGACCTCGGAGCGCTTGGTCGGGATGGTGGTGTTGCGCTCGATGAGCTTGGTGAAGATGCCGCCCTTGGTCTCGATGCCCAGGCTCAGCGGGGTCACGTCGAGCAGCAGGACGTCCTTGACCTCGCCCTTGAGCACGCCGGCCTGCAGGGCGGCGCCGACGGCGACGACCTCGTCCGGGTTGACGCCCTTGTTCGGGTCACGGCCGGTGAGCTGCTTGACCAGGTCGGTCACGGCCGGCATCCGGGTGGAGCCGCCGACCAGGATCACGTGGTCGACGTCGGAGATCTTGATCCCGGCGTCCTTGACGGCCTGCTCGAACGGGCCCTTGCAGCGGTCCAGCAGGTCCTGCGTCATGCGCTGGAACTCGGCGCGGCTCAGGGTCACGTCGAGGTGCAGCGGGCCGGCCGAACCGGCGGTGATGTACGGCAGGTTGATGTTGCTGGTGGTGGCGGCGGACAGCTCGATCTTGGCCTTCTCGGCGGCCTCCTTGAGACGCTGCATGGCCATCTTGTCCTGCGACAGGTCGATGCCGTGCTCGCCGCGGAACGTCTTCACCAGGTGGTCGATGATGCGCTGGTCCCAGTCGTCGCCGCCCAGCTGGTTGTCACCGCTGGTGGACTTGACCTCCACCACGCCCTCGGCCAGCTCCAGCAGCGACACGTCGAAGGTGCCGCCACCGAGGTCGAAGACCAGGACGGTCTGCTCCTTGGAGCCCTTGTCCAGGCCGTACGCCAGCGCCGCCGCGGTCGGCTCGTTCACGATCCGCAGCACGTTGAAGCCGGCGATCTCGCCGGCCTCCTTGGTGGCCTGACGCTGGCCGTCGTTGAAGTAGGCCGGGACGGTGATCACGGCGTCGGTGATCTGCTCGCCCAGGTAGGCCTCGGCGTCCCGCTTGAGCTTCATCAGCGTGCGGGCCGAGATCTCCTGCGGGGTGTACTTCTTGCCGTCGATGTCGACGGTCCAGTTGGTGCCGATCTCCCGCTTGACCGAGCGGATGGTCCGGTCGGGGTTGGTCACCGCCTGGCGCTTGGCGACCTCACCGACGAGCACCTCGCCGTTGCGGGCGAACGCGACGATCGAGGGAGTCGTACGCGAGCCCTCGGCGTTGGCGATGACGGTGGGCTCACCGCCCTCGAGAACGCTGACGCAGGAGTTCGTCGTGCCGAGGTCGATGCCGACCGCACGTGCCATGTTCGCTTCCTCGCTTCGTAACGGGTGAGCAGGTCAGGTGGCCTGCCCGGCGGGTCGCCCGGAAGCGACCGCACCACAAGTTGAGTGAACTTGACTCAATAGTGCCACGCGATCGGCAATCCGCAAGTCGGGGTTGAGCCGACCCGGCGCAACCTGACCGTTATTACCGTCCGGTTGTCTTACCTTGCGTCGGTCGGGCACGCTTTAGCGGTGACGACGCATGGCGATTCCGCCACCCGTGCCGGCGCGCCCGCCGTCGCAGCCCGCACCGGACCTCCCACCGGCGAGGACCAGCCCGCCGAAGCCGCGGCGGGCCTGCCCGCCGCGCTCACCGGCCTGCGGGCCGCGATCGACGCGGCTCGCTTCCCGCTCGCGCTCGCCTCGGCCGAGCCGGCCCGGCACGCCGCCCGCAGCCTCACCGACCAGCTCGACGACTACCTGCTTCCCCGGCTGGCCCGGCTCGACGCCCCGCTGCTGGTGGTCGTCGGCGGGTCGACCGGCGCCGGCAAGTCGACGTTGGTCAACAGCCTGGTCCAGGCACGGGTCAGCGCGGCCGGCGTGCTCCGCCCCACGACCCGCTCGCCGGTGCTGGTCTGCAGCCCGAGCGACGCCGCCTGGTTCCGCCAGGGCGACCTGCTGCCCGGCCTGACCCGCACCACCGAGCCGAGCGAGCAGCCCGGCACCCTCCAGCTGGTCACCGCCCCGGCGCTCCCGCCCGGCCTGGCCTTCCTCGACGCGCCCGACATCGACTCGGTGGTCGACGCCAACCGGGCGCTGGCCGGGCAACTGCTGGCCGCCGCCGACCTGTGGCTGTTCGTCACCACCGCCGCCCGCTACGCCGACGCCGTCCCCTGGGAGCTGCTGCGCAGCGCCCGCGCCCGGGGCACCGCCGTGGCCATGGTGCTCGACCGGGTTCCGCCGGAGGCCGCCGACGAGATCGCCGCCCACCTGTCGGAGATGCTCGCCGCGCAGGACCTGGGCGCCGCGCCGCTGTTCGTGCTGCCGGAGACGTGGGTCGACGGTCAGGGGCTGCTGCCCGACCGGATGACCGCCCCGCTGAGCGGCTGGTTCGCCCGGCTCGCCGCCGACGCCGACGCCCGCGCGGCGGTGGTCCGGCAGACGCTCGACGGCGCGCTCGCCGCCCTGCACCCGGTGGTGGAGGCGCTGGCCGAAGCCGCCGACGAGCAGGCGACCTCGGCCGACGCGCTGGACGAGCGGGTCCGCGCCGCCTACCGAGGCGCCGAGCGGACCGTCGACCAGGGGCTCAAGGACGGCCGGCTGCTCCGCGGCGAGGTGCTGGCCCGCTGGCAGGAGTTCGTCGGCACCGGGGAGTTCTTCCGCAGCCTGGAGGCGCGGATCGGCCGGCTGCGCGACCGGGTCGTCGCGGCGGTCACCGGGCGGCCCGCGCCGGCGGCCGAGCTGCGCACGGCGATCGAGTCCCAGCTGGTCACGCTGTTGCGGGGGGTGGCCGCCGAGGCGGCCGAGAACGCCTACACCGGGTGGAAGGCGCACCCGGCCGGCGCGGCGCTGCTGGAGCCGGACCTGGCGTACGCCTCGGCCGACCTGCCCGCTCGCGCCGAGCAACTCGTCCGCGACTGGCAGCGCGGGGTGCTGGAGCTGGTCCGGGTCGAGGGCGGGGACCGGCGGTTCGTGGCCCGCACGGCCGCGTACGCGGTCAACGCCACCGGCCTGGCCGTCATGATCGGCGTCTTCGCCTCCACCGCGTTCATTCCGACCGGGCTGGAGGTGGCCGCCGGCACCGGCACGGCGGTCGCCGGGCAGACCGTGCTCCAGGCCATCTTCGGCGATCAGGCGGTGCGAAACCTGGCCCGCACGGCGCGGGTGGACCTGCTCGACCGGGTCGGCGCGCTGCTGGCCGAGGAGGCCGGCCGCTTCCTCGCCCGCACCGAGGCGGCCCGCCCGGCCGCCGACGCCGGCGCGACGCTGCGGCGGGCCGCAACCGAGGTCGAGCGGGCCCGGCACCGCAGCGGCCTGACCCGCGCCGACCGGGCCGCGCTGCCCACCACCGAGCAGGACGGTCGCCCGTGAGCGCGAGGAGTGAGCCGGGTTTGCGAGCCCCGCAGTCGCGAGCAAGGACGGCACAGTGAGCAACATCGTGGGGCGGATGCGCGAGGCGTTCCGGGGTGACCAGCGGATCGACCCGGACGTCCTGATCGCGCGCCTCCAGGCGGTCCAGCGCTTCCTCGGCGCGGTCGACGGCCAGGTGCCCGACGCCCAGCTCGTCGCCGCGCACACCGTGGTCGAGCGGGCCGGTGACCGGCTCGCCCTCTCCGGCCGTCACACCGTGGTCGCCCTCGCCGGCGCCACCGGCAGCGGCAAGTCCAGCCTGTTCAACGCGCTGGCCCGGATGGACCTCTCCCCGGTCGGCGTCCGCCGCCCGACCACCGGCGTGACCCACGCCTGCGTCTGGGGCCCGCTCGACGGCGCGGTCCGGCTGCTCGACTGGGTCGGGGTGCTGCCCCGGCACCGGTTCGTCCGGGAGAGCCCGCTCGACGGTGACGACGAGTCGACCCTGCACGGGCTGGTCCTGCTGGACCTGCCCGACTTCGACTCCGTCCAGCACACCCACCGGCTGGAGGTCGACCGGCTGCTCGGCCTGGTCGACCTCGTGGTCTGGGTGGTCGACCCGCAGAAGTACGCCGACCGCGTGATCCACACCAGCTACCTGCGCGAGTTCCACCGGCACAAGGACGTCACCGTCGTGGTGCTCAACCAGGCCGACCGGTTGCCCCCGACCGAGCTGCCCCGGGTCCTCGACGACCTGCGCCGGCTGCTCGACGCCGACGGGCTGGGCGGCGTGCCGCTGTTGCCCACCGTGGCGGTGGATCCGGCCGGGCTGGACGGGCTGCGGGGTGAGTTGGAGCGTACGGTCGCCGAACGGCAGGCCGCCCTGCGCCGGCTCTCCGGCGACGTGGACGCCGTGGTGGCCGACCTCGAACCGCTGGTCGGTCCGGAGCCACCGGCCACCCGGCCCGGTGACGCCTCGGCCCAGGAACTCACCCGGGCGCTGGCCGGCGCGGCCGGGGTGGCGACCGTCGCGCACGCGGTCGAGGGGGCCTACCGGCACCGGGCCGTCGCCAGCACCGGCTGGCCGCTGGTGCGGGGGTGGCGGAAGCTGCGGCCGGACCCGTTGCGCCGGCTGCACCTGCCCGGGCGGGACCCGGACGCGCCGGCGGAGAGCCTGGTCGCGGCCACCTCCGTACCCGATCCGACGGCCGCGCAGCGGTCGGCGCTGAACCTGGCCATCCGGGCGGTGGCCGACCGGTCCAGCGCCGAGCTGCCGGCGCCGTGGCCGACCGCGGTGACCAGCGCGGCCCGGTCCCGCCTGGGCGAGCTGCCGGGCGCGCTCGACCACGCGGTGGCCGCCACCGACCTCGGCATGGACCGCCGCCCAAGCTGGTGGCGGGTGGTCGGCGGGCTCCAGTGGCTGGTCACCCTCGCGGCGCTGGGCGGGCTGGTCTGGCTGGTCCTCGGGTACGCCCTGCGCCTGCTCGGCCTGCCGCCGCTGGAGCACCCGAAGCTCGGCGAGGTGCCCTGGCCCACCGTGCTGCTGCTCGGCGGACTGCTGGCCGGGCTGCTGGTCGCGGTGCTGACCCGCCCGGTGGTCGGCTGGGCGGCCCGGCGGGCCCGGCGTCGGGCCGAGCAGCGCCTGCTCACCTCGGTCGGCAGCGTCGGCGAGAAGTACGTGCTGGACCCGGTCTGGGCGGTGCTGGCGCGCTACGGCACGGCCCGCGACGCGGTGCGGGACGCCGGGCGACGCTGAACCCGGCGCGCTGGCCGATGTGGTGGCCGGCAGCGCGGCGTAGGGTCGACGCATGGCCACGCCACAGACCCCCTACGACGCGGTGCTGCACGCCGCGCGCGACGTGACGAGGCTCGACTCCGCCCTGGACGCGGAGATGCTCGGCGCCGCGTTGCTGGGCAGCGTCTACGCCGTCGCGGAGCACGACCGCGAGCACGCCGTCCGCGAGTTCGTGGCCGGCTTCCTCGCCGCCACGTCCCGCCGACGCAGCGCCGCCGCCACCACCATCCGCGCCGTCTTCGCCACCCTGGTGCCCGACGCCGAGGGCGCCGCCCGGGTCCGGCCCGGCGCGCACGCCCCGGCATGGGCCGGCCAGCTCGGCCGGGTGCGCGTCACCGGCGCCTGGGCGTACGGCGACGTGTACGGCGACCAGACCTCCTACCTCGCCACGTTCGCGTACGACGACGAGGAGCAGGGCGGCCCGGAACACGCCCTGGTGGCGCTCGTCGACCACAACATCGGCATCACCAAGGACGTGTTCGTCGGCGGCCCGGCGGCCCGGATCGTCGAGCAGGCCCGGGAGATCTGCACCGAGGACGAGTTCACCTGGTTCCGCACCGAGGACCCGGCCCGGATGCACGCGGAGGTGAGCCGTCACCTGGCGGTCACCGACGACCTCGCCGAGCTGCCCACCCAGGGTTCGCTCGCCACCGACCGGGCCCTGGTGGGCGCCCGGCTGGCCGTGCTGCCCGGGCAGGCCCCGCCGGCCGGACCGGCCGTCGTGCTCCCGCCCACCGACGAGGAACGGACCCGCCTGGTACGCGCCTTCCTCGACTCGCCCGAGGCCGCCCGGTTCGGCCTGCCCCAGGTCGCCGACGGCGAGCTGGCCTCCCTGCACTTCTGCCTCGGCCTGCTGCTCGACCACGCGGCGAGCTTCCCGGACGCGGACCCGATGCGGTGGAGCCCGATGGTGGCCGAGCTGTTCCTGCTCGACTGGGTGCACCGCCGGGCCGTGCTGGACATGGACGACGCGGCGATGCTGCCCCGGGTGCTCCGCGCCTGGGCGGCGTACGCGGCCCGGCAGCGGGGGCTGTCGCAGTCGGCGGCCGCCCGGACGGACGAGACGATCACCGAGATGGTGCCCGAGTTCGCCCGGCTCTACAGCACCGGTGAACGGCGCAGCCCGGCCACCGCGGCGGTGGCCCAGCTGATGGCGGACGGCGTGGACCCGGACGACCCGGAGGCACTGAACGCCTGGATCGAGGCCAACCGGCACCGCCTCACCGACGACCCCGCCTGACCGGTCCGCCTGACCGGTCCGCCTGACCGGCCCGTGTGACGGTGCCTGCGTGCCGGCTGCAAATGATCAACACCGGCTCGCCCGGATGTGCCTCTCGCGTGACGCTGCGTGACGCGGGAGGCGAAGCCTCGGGAAGGTAGCGATATACCGGAGAGTCATAAATATGACTCCTGGTCATATCGCTCGTGACTGGTCGGGCCATCCGGCGGCGGACCGGCCGATCAGGCCGGCCCGACCACGCCGCGCGGATCGCCCGGGTCAGGCCGGCCGGACACTCCGGCCCCCGGGCCGGCCGAGCGCGAGAACGGGCTCGGCGCGGACCGGCTGGGCGCGACCGTCGCGCTCGGAAGCGGCGTATCGTCCGGCTCTCCACTCGGCGCGGGACCGCCACTCGGCGCGGGGCCACCACTCGGCGCGGGACCGCCACTTGGCGCGGGGCCACCACTCGGCGCGGGGCCACCACTTGGCGCGGGGCCACCACTCGGCGCGGGACCGCCACTCGGCGCGGGACCGCCACTCGGCGCGGGACCGCCACTCGGCGCGGGACCGCCACTCGGCGCGGGACCGCCACTCGGCGCGGGACCGCCACTCGGCGCGGGCTCCTCGCTCGGCTCGGAGGTCGGCTCCGACGAGCCGCCCGACGATCCGGGCGTCGGTTCGGCGGACGAGCCGGACGGCTCGGGGCTCGGGCTCGGTCCGGGAGTCCCGGGGTCGGACGGCGACGGGGACGGGGAGGGCACCGGCGACGGGCGCGGCGGCCGGACCGGCGTGGGCCGGGTGGGCGTGGCCGGCGGCGTCGGCGCGGTGGCCGGCCGGGACCGACGCTCGCGGACGAGGTCGCTGTCGTCGGCCGGGACCGGGGCGGCCGGCAGCACCGGTCGCGGGGGCACGGTGGTGGCGCCGGCCACGGGCGTGGGCGCGGGGAGCACCGGGGCCTGGGTGGTCTGCGGCAGCGGGACGACCACCGGGCCGACCGAGGGCGTGGGGAGGAACGGGGTGCTGGTGTCCGGGAGCGCGCTGTTCCCCACGGTCGCCGAGCCGGCGCTGATCGCGGCCAGGATCGGCATCGACGCGGTGCCGGCGAGCAGCGCCACGGTCAGCAGGTAGCCGCGGCTCGGTCCGCCGGCTCCGGGAGCCCGGTGCGCGCCGACCACGCGGCGGTAGCGGGCGGCGGGCAGGGCCCGGTGCCGGCCGAGGAAGGGAGCACCGGGAGGACCCTCTGGCTCGGACACCGGGCACACTCCTCGTACGCGTCGACGTGGACGGGAGAGCACGCGCGCATATTCGGACAAATGCCGCGCCGAGGCTCACCGTCAGCTTGGACCAGTGACGCTCAGTTCACCAGCCACCACCGCGTGTCGACACACAATTTGTCCGTCGGCCCGGCCTGAGACATCGGGCAAAAACGTCTATGCGTCGCGAACCCGATCGAACGTCACCGACGGGGGAGGCCATACTGTGGGCCCGCTCACCTCCTCTGCAATCATTCAGGCACGACGGCAACGCAGCCGCCACCTCCGCGCACCCCGCGGCTGGTGCGGTACGGCGCCGGCGCTCCCGGGCCTGGGTCCCCCGACGGACCCCGGCTCACGCCGCGCGGCAACCCTCACCGGGGCTAGGCGCGGTCGCCAGGGACCGACCCGGCAGCAGCCGGGCGGGCGCACGAGGTGCGCGGCTCGGGTCACCCCCGGCGCCGGCGCAGACAGACAGGGAGAGACGGATGGCAAAGGGCGACCCCGGGGCCGCCACCCGCAGCAAGCGGGCCGCACCCCGAACCAGGCGCGCCGCCGCGACCGGCGAGCCGGAACTCGTACAGCTGCTCACTCCCGAGGGCGAGCGGATCGAGACCGCGCTCGGCCCGGACGGGACCGAGTACCGCGTCGACTTCACCGACGAGGAGTACCGCGGGCTCTACCGCGACCTCGTCCTGGTCCGCAAGCTCGACGCCGAGGCCACCGCGCTCCAGCGTCAGGGCGAGCTGGGCCTGTGGGCCAGCCTGCTGGGCCAGGAGGCCGCCCAGGTCGGCTCCGGCCGGGCGCTGCGCGCGCAGGACATGGCGTTCCCCACCTACCGGGAGCACGGCGTGCTCTACTGCCGTGGCATCGACCCGATCATGCCGCTGGGCCTGTTCCGCGGCGTGGACCAGGGCGGCTGGGACCCGAACGAGTTCAAGTTCAACATGTACACGATCGTGATCGGGGCGCAGACCCTGCACGCGACCGGGTACGCCATGGGTGTCGCCATGGACGGCAGGACCGGCGGCGAGGACGGCGAGGCGGTGATCGCCTACTTCGGCGACGGCGCCACCAGCCAGGGCGACGTCAACGAGTCGTTCGTCTGGGCCAGCGTCTTCAACGCCCCGCTGGTGTTCTTCTGCCAGAACAACCAGTACGCCATCTCCGAGCCGCTGGAGCGGCAGACCCGGGTCCCGCTCTACCGGCGGGCCGGCGGGTTCGGCTTCCCCGGCGTCCGGGTGGACGGCAACGACGTGCTCGCGTCGTACGCGGTGACCCGGCACGCGCTGGACAACGCGCGCAACGGCCAGGGGCCGAGCCTGATCGAGGCGTACACCTACCGGATGGGCGCGCACACCACCTCCGACGACCCCACGCGCTACCGGATCGCCAGCGAGGTCGAGGCCTGGCAGGCCAAGGACCCGATCGCCCGGATGAAGGCGTTCCTGCTCAAGCAGCAGATCGCCGACGAGTCGTTCTTCACCGAGGTCGACGAGCAGGCCCGCACCGAGTCGGTGCACCTGCGCGAGCGGGTGCTCACCATGCCCGACCCGCAGCCGGTCAGCATGTTCGACCACGTCTACCCGCACGGGTCGCCCGAGCTGGACGAGCAGCGGGCCCGGTTCTCGCAGTACATGGAGTCGTTCGAGGGGAGCGCCCACTGATGGCCACGGAGACGCTCACCCTCGGCAAGGCGCTCAACACCGGCCTGCGGCGGGCCCTGGAGAACGACCCCAAGGTCGTCATCATGGGCGAGGACGTCGGCAAGCTCGGCGGCGTGTTCCGCATCACCGACGGCCTGCAGAAGGACTTCGGCGACCAGCGGGTGATCGACACGCCGCTGGCCGAGTCCGGCATCATCGGCACCGCGGTCGGCCTGGCCATCCGCGGCTACCGGCCGGTCTGCGAGATCCAGTTCGACGGCTTCGTCTACCCCGCGTACGACCAGATCGTGTCGCAGGTGGCGAAGATGCACTACCGCTCGCAGGGCAAGGTGCGGATCCCGATGGTCATCCGGATCCCCTACGGCGGCGGCATCGGCGCGGTGGAGCACCACTCCGAGTCGCCCGAGGCCTACTTCGCGCACACCGCCGGCCTCAAGGTGGTCACCTGCGCGAACCCGCAGGACGCGTACGTGATGATCCAGCAGGCCATCGCCTCGGACGACCCGATCGTGTTCCTGGAGCCGAAGCGGCGCTACTGGGAGAAGGGTCCGGTCGACCTGGACGCGCCGCTCGCCGACGCGTACCCGCTGCACTCGGCCCGGGTCGCGCGGCCCGGCACGGACGCCACCGTGCTGGCCTACGGCCCGATGGTGCGCACCGCGCTGGACGCGGCCACCGCCGCGGCCGAGGACGGCCGGGAGCTGGAGGTCGTCGACCTGCGCACGCTGTCCCCGCTGGACCTGACCGCCGCGTACGAGTCGGTGCGGCGCACCGGCCGCTGCGTGGTCGTGCACGAGGCCCCGGGCAACCTGGGCCTCGGGTCGGAGATCGCGGCCCGGGTCACCGAGGAGTGCTTCTACTCCCTGGAGTCCCCGGTGCTGCGGGTGACCGGCTTCGACACCCCCTACCCGGCCTCCCGGGTGGAGGAGGAGTACCTGCCGGACCTCGACCGGGTGCTCGACGCCGTCGACCGCACCTTCGGCTGGTGAGCGGCATGTCCCGGATCAAGGAGTTCAACCTGCCCGACCTGGGCGAGGGACTGACCGAGGGCGAGATCCTCGCCTGGCTGGTCAAGGTGGGCGACGACATCGAGCTGAACCAGCCGATCGTCGAGGTGGAGACCGCGAAGGCGGCGGTCGAGATCCCGGCGAAGTGGGCCGGCCGGGTGCAGGCCATCTTCCACCCGGAGGGTTCGACGGTCGAGGTCGGCGTACCGATCATCGCGATCGACACCGACCCGGGCGCCGGGCCGGTGGAGGAGTCGACGACCGGTGCCCCGGCGTCGGCGCTGCCGACGCCGTCGGCCGCCTCGCTGGCCGCGGTCGAGGTCGCGCCCGCCGAGGGCATGGTCGAGCCGGGCCTGATCGGCGGCGCGGCCCCGGGCGGGCGGACCGCCGTGCTGGTCGGCTACGGCCCGCGCAACGCGCCGGCCAAGCGCCGGGCGCGCAAGGGCGACGTGCCGGCCCAGGCCGCCGCCCCGGCGCCGGTCGCGCCGGCGCCGGCCCCCGTCGCGCCCGCTCCGGCGGTGAACGGCAACGGCCGGGTCTCCGGTCCGGTGCTGGCCAAGCCGCCGGTCCGCAAGCTCGCCAAGGACCTCGGGGTCGACCTGGCCACGCTGACCGGCTCCGGTCCGCTGGGCTCGATCACCCGGGAGGACGTACAGCGGGCGGCGAGCGGCACCCCGGCGGCGGCCGAGCCGCTGACGGTCACCGCGCCGGCGACGTCGGTCGCGAGCTTCGGCGCGGACCGCGAGCAGCGCATCCCGGTCAAGGGGGTACGCAAGCTGACCGCGGAGAACATGGCCCGCTCGGCGTTCACCGCCCCGCACGTGACGGAGTTCCTCACCGTCGACGTGACCCGGGCGATGAAGGCGCTGGACCGGCTCCGCGATCGGCGGGAGTGGCGCGAGGTGCGGGTCTCCCCGCTGCTGCTGGTCGCCAAGGCGGTGCTGCTGGCGGTCAAGCGCCACCCGATGGTCAACTCGACCTGGGCCGGCGACGAGATCGTGGTGAAGGAGTACGTGAACCTGGGCATCGCGGCGGCCACCGAGCGGGGCCTGATCGTGCCGAACATCAAGGACGCCGGCCGGCTCTCGCTGCGCGAGCTGGCGGACGCGATGACCGGCCTGGTGCAGACCGCGAAGTCGGGGAAGACCTCCCCGGCGGACATGTCCGGGGGCACGCTCACCATCACCAACGTCGGCGTCTTCGGCGTCGACACCGGTACGCCGATCCTGCCCCCGGGCGAGTCGGCGATCCTCGCCTTCGGCGCGGTCCGGGAGCAGCCCTGGGTGCACAAGGGCAAGGTGAAGGCGCGCCTGGTCACCACGCTCGGGCTCTCCTTCGACCACCGGATCATCGACGGTGAGCTGGGCTCGAAGTTCCTCCGCGACATCGGGGACTTCCTGGCCGACCCGGAGGCGGCGCTGCTCGCCTGGACCTGACCTACCACCGCTCCGGTCGACGGCCGGTGTGCCACGGGTGAACGCCCGGCACACCGGCCGTTGCCGTTGGGAGGCGAAATCATCGGCCCGCGAGGGCATCTGACCTACGATCCTTAGGTTCGTGGTTCAGCTCACCTAATAATCGATGGCGTTCGGCGGCGTCATGCGCTTCAATAGAGACATCAAGGGGCTGACAACCGAATAGCCAGGAGGAGACCCAAGATGAGCATGATCGAGCGAATCCGCACCCGCCGCGACGCCAACCGCCGGGCCCGTGCCATCGAGCACGCCCTGCGTTCCGCCAACTCGCCCGCGGTCCGGAACGAGCTTCTCGCCATCGCCCAGCGTCACATGAGCTGACGCCACCGACCTTTCTCACCTCCTCCAGTTCGAAGACCCGCCCGGCACGCCGGGCGGGTCTTCGGCGTATCCGGGGTCGGTCGGCACCGGGATTCCACCCCGCCGCACCGCCCGGTACGGTTGGCACGGTCGCCAACCGACTGCCTCCGGACCGACGCGGGAAGCGAAACCCATCGACGTCGCCCGGTGACTCTCGGTGGCGACTGAGGCTCCCCCGAGCGCCTTCGGGCGACCACCGGATACGGTGCGGGGAGCCCGCACGGCCGGTACCCGCCGGCGACGCCGGTGGCCATGCCGACGGTTCCCGACCGGCATCGGCGGCCGACCTGTGATGGAGGAGGCGCACCCATGACGTCCGAGGCTCCGCACCGCCCCGGCCAGGAGCCGGGCGAGGTGTCGCCGGGCACCGGCGGACCGGTGCCGTACGGCGATCAGCCGGCGCAGCAGGACAACGGGTACAACGGGTCGTCCGACCTCGGCTGGGCCCCGCCCCCGCCGGCCGGTCGGCCCACCCAGCCGGCCCCCGCCTGGGCCGCGCCCGACGACCAGCCACCCGCCTGGGGCCCGCCCCCGGGCCAGCCGGTCAGCGGCCGGGCCAGCGCCCAGGTTCCGCCGCCCGCGGACCAGGGCGGCCGGGGCCAGCAGCCCGCCTGGGGCGCCCCCGAGCAGGGCGCGCCGGCCTGGGCCGCGTCCGGCCCGGGCAACCCGACGTGGGCCACGCCCGAGCAGCCCGGCCCGGAGCGGTCCACCGAACCGGCACCGCCCGCGTGGGCCGCCGCGCCACCGAGCGGTCCCGCCGAGCCGGCGCCCCCGGCCTGGGCCGCCGAGCAGAACAGTCCCACGTGGAATGCCGGCGGATCCTCCGGCGAGCAGCCGGCGTGGGCCCAGTCCGGCGACGCGGGTGCCCGCGGCACCGGCTACGTCCCGGCCCCGGCCACCGTGCCGAACGAGTCCTGGGCCACCCCGGCCGGCGCCGACGACCCGCACCGCTCCGGCGGGTTCACCCCGGGCGTCGGGCAGCAGGACGACGACCCGGGCCGCTCCGGCGGCTGGGCCGTCGGCGCCGCCGCCCAGCCGGACGACCCGAACCGCTCGGGCGGCTGGACGCCGCGCGACGAGCAGCCCGCCGGCGACGACCCGCACCGCTCCGGCGGTTGGACGCCCCGCGACAGCCAGCCGGCCTGGACCCCGCCGGGCCCGCAGACCGGCGCGACCTGGCCGCCCGCCGAGCCGCCCGCCCGTGCCGCCGCCAAGGTCTCCGTGCCCGGCGCCGCCCGACCCGACGCCTGGTCCAACCAGGAGCAGTCCGACCAGGACAACCGCGCGACCGGCGCCGAGGACGACCCGCACCGCTCCGGTGGATGGCCCGCTCCGCAGGCCGAGAGCCGGTCCGGTGGCTGGGACGAGTCCACCCGCGACGACGACCCGGACCGCTCCGGCGGCTGGGCCGCCGGAGGCCGGGCCGAGGCTCCGCAGCCGGGGGGCTGGGGCGGTCCGGAACAGCAGTCCCGCTCCGCCGGCGGGTGGAGCGGCGCCGCCGCCGTGCCGCAGCAGCGTGAGCCCGAGCGGCCGACCGACGAGCCGGCGCAGCCGGCCTGGGGAGCCGCTGGCGAGTCGTCGGCCCGGGCCAGCGTGTCCGTACCGGCGCCGGACGGCCGGCGCGGCCACCAGGACGAGCGCGGCGCCGAGCGCCCGGCCGTGCCGGACGCTGAGCCGTGGTCGCCGGACGAGGCCTGGGGACGGGCCGACGAGAGTGGTCAGGCGGCGTCGCCGGGCTGGCAGCCCGAGAGCGCGCCGGTCTACCAGCCGGCGCCCGCGCCGGGCATCTCCGCCGGCAACGCGGTGCCGCTGCCCGCCCAGGAGCAGCGGCGGGTGCCGGGCGCGGCTCTGGCAGCCTCGCCGCCCGCCGACCACCCGGCAGCGCCCTACGCACCGGCCGAGCGCGAACCCCAGGCGTACGAGCCGGAGCACGGTGACGCCGGCTGGGGCGCGGCCCGCCCCGGGCACGAGGAGCCGCAGTCACCCGCCGGTCCGGCCGTTCCGGGCCCGCGCACGTCACCCGAGTCCGGCCCGGTCTCGGCCAGCGCGTCGGTGCCGATGACCAGCCGGGTCACCCCGCCGTCCGACCAGCCCCTGCACCCGACCGGCACGCCGGCGCCCCAGCCCCGGGTGTACGGCCGGCCGGCCCGGCCGGAGCCCGACGAGACTCCCGAGGCGGACGAGGCATCCGCCTTCGGCGGCCCGCAGTCCCGCCCGGACGACGCGCGCGGCTTCGCCGGGCCCGACGACCGTCCCGGGTTCCCGGGGCAGGACGACCGTCCCGGATTCGCCGGACACGACGACCGTCCCGGGTTCCCAGGACACGACGACCGTCCCGGGTTCCCGCGGCAGGACGACCGGTCGGGCCACCGCGGGTCGGACGGCCCGCGGCAGGATGGTCCGTCCGGGTTCGCCGGGCCGCAGTCCCGGTCGGACGACGACGGGCCGCACGGATACGCCGACGCCCCGGCGGCGCCGCCGTCCTCGCCGGCCGCCCCACCGCCCTTCCCGATGGGCGTACCGTCCTTCGTCGACCCGCCCGGCAACGACCGTCCCGCCAACGGCGTCCACCCGCACGGCGAGCAGCCCGGCGGCCCGCGCGACCCGTTCGGCGGCCCTGGCGGCCAGCCCCCGTACGGCAACCAGGACCTGTACGGCGGTCCCGGAGGCCAGCAGGACCCGTTCGGCGGCCCCGGTGGGCGTCCCGACCCGTTCGGCGGGCCGCAGGACGGCTACGGCCCGCCGGCCGGTGGACGCGCCTCGGTCGCGGTGCCCGGTCAGGGCGGCGAGCCGGGCGGCTTCCCGCCCGCGTTCCCGCCGCCGCCGCAGCAGGCCCCGCCGGCCTGGTCCCCCGACGGTCCGTCCGGAGATCAGGACCAGGGCCGGTTCGACGCGTTCAAGCCGGAGGCCGAGCCGAAGACCGAGGCG
The DNA here is from genome assembly GCF_002573675.1 of Micromonospora sp. WMMA1996. Lineage (NCBI taxonomy): Bacteria > Bacillati > Actinomycetota > Actinomycetes > Micromonosporales > Micromonosporaceae > Micromonospora > Micromonospora sp. WMMA1996. The sequence goes on from NZ_PDHU01000001.1 coordinate 1,325,302, forward strand.
CCCACGCCGAAGGTACGCAACGGCCGGGTGCTGGCCGCCGTGCTGGTCGCGGCCGTGCTCATCCTCGCCGTGCCGCTCGGCCTGCTCACCCTGCTCGGCAAGGTGGGTGACGACAAGCCGGCGGGCTTCGACCCGGCGGTCGGCTCCTGCATCAAGCAGTCGGGGCAGAGCGCGGTGGCCGCGGACTGCGGCGAGCAGGGCGCGTTCACCGTGGTGTCGAAGGTGGACAACAAGGACAAGTGCGCGGACCTGTCCCAGCCCACGGTCGACCTCCAGGGCGGCGGCATCAACCGGGTGCTCTGCCTGAAGCCGGCCGGTCAGTAACCCACGTTCCCCGAGGCGCCCGTCCCCACCCGGGGGCGGGCGCCCCGCGTTGCCCGCCCGGGGCGCGGTGTGCGTCTGTTCACTCGGCCGTCCCGGGGGAGTCGGCCGGGGCGGTGCGGCACGATGGGGGCATGAGCGCACGAGTACGGGCACCGGAGCTGCGCGGTCGCGGCTGGCTGAACACCGGCGGCAGGGCCGTCACGCTGGCCGACCTGCGGGGCAAGATCGTTTTGCTGGACTTCTGGACCTTCTGCTGCATCAACTGCCTGCACGTGCTCGACGAGCTGCGCCCGCTCGAGGAGAAGTACGGCGACGTGCTGGTCGTGATCGGGGTGCACTCGCCGAAGTTCGAGCACGAGAAGGACCCGGACGCGCTGGCCGCGGCCGTCGAGCGGTACGGCGTGCACCACCCGGTGCTCGACGACCCCGAGATGGACGTGTGGCAGCAGTACGCCGCCAAGGCGTGGCCGACGCTCTCGGTGGTCGACCCCGAGGGCTACGTGGTCGCCACGATGGCCGGCGAGGGGCACGCCGAGGGCCTGGCCCGGCTGGTCGACGACCTGATCGCCACCCACGAGGCGAAGGGCACGCTGCACCGGGGCGAGGGCCCGTACGTGCCGCCGGCCGAGCCGGAGACGGCGCTGCGCTTCCCCGGCAAGGCCGTGCCGCTCGACGGCGGCAACCTGCTGGTCTCGGACTCCGCCCGACACTCAGTGGTCGAGCTGGCCCCGGACGCGGAGACCGTGGTCCGCCGGATCGGCACCGGCGCCCGTGGCCGCACCGACGGCCCGGCGGAGGGCGCGACGTTCGCCGAGCCGCAGGGCCTGTGCCTGCTGCCGCCGCACGTGGCCGAGGTCGCCGGCTACGACCTGGTCGTCGCGGACACGGTCAACCACCTGCTGCGCGGCGTACGGCTGGAGACCGGCGAGGTGGTCACCGTGGCCGGCACCGGGCGGCAGTGGCGCTCGACGGTCGACGACCACGCGCACGACGCGCGCTCGGTCGACCTCTCCTCCCCCTGGGACGTGGCCTGGTACGACGACCGGGTGGTCGTGGCGATGGCCGGCATCCACCAGCTCTGGTGGTTCGACCCGATCAAGCGCACCGCCGGCATGTACGCCGGTACCACGGTCGAGGCGCTGCGGGACGGGCCGCTGCCGGACGTCTGGATGGCGCAGCCGTCCGGGCTCGCCGTCTCGGCCGACGGGGCCCGGCTCTGGATCGCCGACAGCGAGACCAGCGCGATCCGCTGGGTCGAGGCGGGTGAGATGCACACCGCCGTGGGGCAGGGCCTGTTCGACTTCGGGCACGTCGACGGTCCGGCCGACCAGGCGCTGCTCCAGCACCCGCTGGGGGTGTGCGCGCTGCCCGACGGTTCGGTGCTGATCGCGGACACGTACAACGGCGCGGTGCGCCGCTTCGACCCGGGGACCGGGCAGGTGGGCACCGTGGCCGACGGGCTGGCCGAGCCGAGCGACCTGGTGCTCACCACCGACGGCGAGGTGCTGGTGGTCGAGTCGGCCGCGCACCGGCTGACCCGGCTGGCGCCGGGCGCGTTGACCGCGGCGGGCGCGAACACGGTGCAGGGCCCGCGACACCGGCTGGAGCGCAAGCCCACCGACGTGACCGCCGGCGAGCTGACGCTCGACGTGATCTTCACGCCGGCGCCGGGGCAGAAGCTGGACGAGACGTACGGGCCGTCGACCCGGCTGGTGGTGTCGGCGTCCCCGCCGGAACTGCTGGTGGAGGGCGCGGGCACGACCACCGACCTGTCCCGCCGGCTGGTGATCGACGGGGACGTGGCGCAGGGCGTGTTGCAGGTGACCGCGCAGGCGGCGACGTGCGACGCCGACGTCGAGCACGCCGCCTGCCACCTGACCCGACAGGACTGGGGCGTACCGGTGCGGGTGGTGGCCGGTGGCGCCGCCCGTCTCCCGCTGGTGCTGCGCGGCTTGGACGAGTCCTGACCTGACGAGTGTTAGGAGGGGCCCCTTGTTATGCAGAATGCGTTAACAGGGGCCCCTCCTTTCACGCGAACGGAGTGAGCGTGACCCCCGCGTCGATGAGCGCCGCGCGCACCAGCTCCGCGCACCGCACCGCCCCCGGCGTGTCCCCGTGCAGGCAGATCGACTCGACCGGGCAGGGGACCACGCTGCCGTCGACGGCGACCACGGTCCGCTCGACCGCCATCCGCACCGCCCGGACCGCGACCTGGTCGGGGTCGGTCACCAACGCGTTCGGGGCGCTGCGGGGCACCAGCGTCCCGTTGGGCAGATAGTTGCGGTCGGCGAAGCCCTCGGCCACCACCCGCAGGCCGGCACCGGCCGCGAGCTGGGCGAGCACCGTGCCGGGTTGGCAGAGCACCGGCAGCTCGTGGTCGTACCCGCTGATCGCCGCCACCAGCGCGGCGGCCTGCGCCTCGTCGCACGCCGCCGCGTGGTAGAGCGCGCCGTGCGGTTTCAGATAGCGCACCCGGGTGCGGTACAGCCGGCAGAACGCGTCCAGCGCGCCGAGCTGGTAGATCGTCTCGTCGCGCAGCTCGGCGAAGTCGTAGGCGATGTGCCGCCGGCCGAAGCCGGCGAGGTCCCGATAGCCGACCTGCGCGCCGACCGCGACACCACGTTCGGCGGCGGCGGCGCAGACCCGGTGCATGGTGGCCGCGTCGCCGGCGTGGAAGCCGCAGGCCACGTTCGCGGAGCTGATCAGGCCGAGCAGCGCCTCGTCGTCGCCGAGCCGCCAGCTGCCGAATCCCTCACCCAGGTCAGCGTTGAGGTCCATGGAACCTCACCGTAGTCCCTGGGCGGGCCTGGGCGAGCGCTGTCACGTCGTCCACCACCCCGATGACCGGGTAGCCGCCCGTGGTGGGGTGGTCGGCGAGGAAGACCAGCGGCTGGCCGTCCGGCGGCACCTGCACCGCGCCGAGCACCAGGCCCTCGCTGGGCAGTTCGCCAGCCACCGCGCGGGGCAGGGCCGCGCCGGTCAGCCGCGCGCCGACCCGGTTGCTGTCCGGACCCACCGTGTACGCGTCGCGGCACAGCAGGCCGAACGCGGCCGGGGTGAACCAGTCCTGCCGGGGGCCGGGGCGCACGGCCAGCCGCACCTCGGCCGGCACCGGCCGGGTGACGGCGACGTCGACCGGGGCCGGCGGTCCGGCCGGCGTGCCCAGCGGCAGCCGGTCGCCGTCGCGCAGCGGCGGCGGTCCGAGCCCGGAGAGCGTGTCGGTGGCCCGGCTGCCGAGCACCGGCTCGACCGCGATCCCACCGGACACGGCCAGCCAGGTACGCACCCCGGCGCGGGCCGGGCCGACCCGCAGCACCGCCCCGGCCGGCAGTGCCAGGGACCGACCCACGTCAGCGGGCCGCCGCGTACCCGCCACCACGTCATCGGGCCGCCGCGCACCCGCCGTCACCTGGGCGCCTGCCTCGACGGTCCCGCGGCCGGTGCGGCGGTCGGCGGCCACCGGCCCGGGCACGGTGGCCGGGCCGGTCGGGGGCCACTCGACCAGAACGTCGGCGGGAGCGCCGGTGAGCGCGACGGTGACCGCCCGGGTGACGCGCAGCACGCAGCCGGTCAGGGTGATCTCCAGGCCGGCAGCGTGCTCGGGGTTGCCGACGAGCCGGTTGGCCAGGCGCAGCGCGTCCGGGTCGAGCGCGCCGGACCGGGGTACGCCGAGGTGGGCCCAGCCGGGTCGGCCCTGGTCCTGCACGGTGGTGAGCGGGCCGGCCCGCAGCACTTCGATCATCGGGTCTCGACCAGCCGGACCCGGGTGCCGGGGCTGAGCCGGGCCGGCGGGTCGGCGTGCACGTCGAACAGCGGCAGGTCGGTCCGCCCGACCAGCAGCCAGCCGCCGGGCGACGCGGTGGGATAGATCCCCGCGTACGGGCCGGCGAGCGCGACCGAGCCGGCCGGCACCCGGGTACGCGGGGTGGCGAGCCGGGGCACGGCCAGCTCCCGGGGCAGCCCGGTGAGGTAGGCGAACCCCGGCGCGAAGCCGCAGAACGCGACCCGGAACTCGGTACGCCGTAGCCGCGCCACCACGTCCGGCACGTCGACGCCCCAGTGGTCGGCGACGGCGGGCAGGTCAGCCCCGTCGTACACGGTGGGCACCCGGACCTCGACGGAGTCGGCCCCGCGGGAGGTGTTCCGTGGCCGCCACCCGGCGATCCGCGCGGCCGTGGCCGCCGGGTCGGGCACGCCGTCGAGCAGAACCGTGACGGCCGCCGGGACGATCTCCCGGGCGGTCAGCTCGCCGGCGTCCCGCCGGTGCCACAGCTCGGCCCGCCAGGCCTCGACCTGGTCGGCGTCGTCGCAGTCGAGCAGCAGGGCGTGCGCCCCGACGGGCCGGATCCGCATCTGGCCATCCTCGCGTCAGCCGACGTGACGGTCCACACTACTTGCAAGTAACCTACGGTGTCGTAACCTGATGAGGTGACCACCTCCGCACCGCTCCGGCTCCGGCCGGTCGACATCGGAAAGCCGCGCATGCGCGGCTGGCTGCACGCGTACGCGTTCTTCGCCGCGCTCGTCTGCGGCATCGTGCTCTGTTCGATCGCGGCCACCCGCCCCGGCTGGGCGCCGCTGGTCAGTTGCCTGATCTACAGCCTCACCGTCTGTGGGCTCTTCGGCACCAGCGCGCTCTACCACCGGCGCGTCTGGTCCGAGCGCGGCTACCAGATCATGCGCCGGATGGACCATTCGATGATCTTCGTGTTCATCGCCGGCACGTACACGCCGTTCTGCGCCCTGCTGCTGGACACCCGGCACGCCACGATCATGCTGGCCCTGGTCTGGGGCGGCGCGCTGGCCGGCGTCGCGGTCAAGCTGATCTGGCCGCACGCGCCGCGCTGGGTCTCCGCCCCGCTCTACCTGGCGCTCGGCTGGGTGGCCGTGACCATGCTGCCGCAGATTCTGCACGGCGGCGGGGTGACCGCGCTGGTGCTGCTGAGCGTGGGCGGCGCGATCTACAGCGTGGGCGCGGTGTTCTACGCGCTGCGCCGGCCGAACCCCTGGCCCACCGTCTTCGGCCACCACGAGTTCTTCCACGCCTGCACGCTGGTCGCGGCGATCTGCCACCACATCGCGATCTACTTCGCGCTCTTCGCCTGAGCCGGTCCGGCAACCGCGCCCCGGACACGCACGAGGGCCCCGCGCCGTTACGGGGCCCTCGGGTCTGTGGGGGTCAGGCCGGGTAGCCCGAGCCCGGGCGGCGCACCTCGCGGTACTCCTCGCGCACGACCCGGTCGCCCTGCACCGGCACGACCGGCTCGGCGACGACCTGCTCGCGCACCGGCGCGGCCACCACCCGGCGGCGGCTGTTCCAGAAGTAGAGCGTGGTCAGCAGCCCGGCCAGACCGGCGAGCATGAGCACCCAGCCCACCACGTTGAGGTTCAGCCATCCCAGGTTGGCGTCGATGGCGAACGCGAAGATCGCGCCGAGCGCGATGAGGAAGATGCTGGCACCGATGCCCATGACGTCGCCTCCTTGGCGTCCTGCTGGCGTTTCCTGCCCGCCGCGGCCATGGATGAGGTAGCGGCACACATCGACATACCCAGGCGCTCTGATCGCCAATCAGGCAAGCTGGGCGCATGACGGACGGCAGGAACGGGGAGCGGACGCTGGTGCTGCTGCGGCACGCCAAGGCCGAGCAGGAGCGGGACGCCCCGGACGCGGAGCGGTCGCTCACCGCGCGCGGGCACGCCGACGCGGCGGCCGCCGGCGCCTGGCTGGCCCGGCACGAACTGCTCCCCGACGTGGTCCTCTGCTCCCCGGCCCGGCGCACCCGGCAGACCTGGCACGGCGTGGCCATGGGCATGACGGGTTCCCCGCCCGAGGGCGGGCCGGCGGGGTCCACGCCCGCGGTGCGCTACGAGCCGACGGCGTACGAGGCGCACCCGGACGAACTGCTGGACCTGGTACGGGCGGTCGACCCGGCGGCCGGCACGGTGCTGCTCGTCGCGCACAATCCGGGCATCTCACTGCTCTCCGCGCTGCTCGACCCGGAACGGGCGGATCCGGACGGCCTGCGCACCACCGACCTGGTGGTGCACCGCCCCACCACCCGCTGGGCCGACCTGACCCGCGCGCCCCTCACCGCCCGCCACACCGCTCGCGGCTGAGAGCCGCGGCTCCGGTCCGTTCACCGCACCCAGCGACGCCGGCCCCGGTCGCCGCTGCCGCTACCTGCTCGTCACAGGGCGGCCTCGTCGACTCGGGTCGCGGGTCCGCAGCCCGCACCCACCGCGCGGCACCGAGGAGCAGACCGTCGTGCCGCCGCCGGCCTCGCGCTCGGCTGGCCCCCGCGCGCGGCCGCGCTCGCCAGGCGCACGCCCGCACGCCCGTACGCCCGCCAGCAGGTGAGCAGGTGAGCAGGTGAGCAGGTGATTTAGAGCGATATACCGCTGAGTCATAATTATGACTCAGCGGTATATCGGCTATTCAGCGGCGCATCCTCCATGGGGGTTACCGACAGTCACCGGGCTCCCGGCGCGAGGAAGCCAGCCGGACCAGCGCGAGCACGTCGCGGCCCAGCACCGACGGCGCATCCGGGCGCGGAGAGCCGGCGTGGACAGCGCGTCCCGGCAGGACAAGACGGCCCGACGCGGTCCGGCGCGAGGAAGCGCACCCCATCGCGAGACGGCGCAGCCCGACGCCAGACGGCGCAGCCCGTCAGGACGGCGGGGCCGTCGGCGGGGGCGGGTCGGGCGGCGGCGGCATCATCGCGGTCGGGTGGGAGAGGCGGTTCTCCTCCACGATGAGCGTGCGGGCGCGCTTGCGTCGGTCCTGCCAGAACCACAGCGTGGTCAGCAGGACGCCCAGCCCGGCGAGGATGAAGACCCAGCCGACCGCGCGCAGGTCGATCCACCAGACGTTGGCCCGGATGGCGAAGGTCATGATCGCGCCGAGCGCGATGAGAAAGATGGCGCTACCAATGCCCATGTGCGCTGCACTCCCCCGTGCGATGGCCCTTGGGCGTGCTCCGGTCGTGGTCCGCGACGGTTACCCGCCCTCCGGCCGCCTATCCACCCTGGCCCGGCAACGCCGACGGCCGGCGGGCTGTCGCCCGCCGGCCGTCGGTGAGGGGAAGAGTGACGCTTCAGGGGATGAGGACCCCGGAAGGGCTTAGAACGCCTCCTCCGGGAGGTCCATGATCTCCAGGTCGACGCCCTCGATGATCCGCCGGTCGGCGCCGATGCGGGGGAGCACCTCGCGGGCGAAGAACCGGGCGGCGGCCACCTTGCCGGTGTAGAACGCCTTGTCCGAGGCGGAGACCTCGCCGGCGAGCGCCTTCAGCGCGACGTCCGCCTGCTTCTGCAGCAGCCAGCCGACCACCAGGTCACCGATCGCCAGCAGGAACCGGCGGCTGCTCAGGCCGACCTTGTAGAGCGCGCGGGTGTCGCCACCCTGCGCCTCACCCAGCCAGCCGGTCATCACACCGAGGATGTTCTGGATCTCGGCGAGCGCCTTGCCCAGCGCCTGCCGCTCCTCCTTGAGCTGGCCGTTGCCGGCCTCGGAGGTGATGTGCTCCTGGATCTCGCCGGCGACCGCCATCAGGGCCTTGCCGTTGTCCCGGACGATCTTCCGGAAGATCAGGTCGAGGCTCTGGATGGCGGTGGTGCCCTCGTACAGGGTGTCGATCTTGGCGTCGCGGACGTACTGCTCCAGGGGGTAGTCCTGGAGGAAGCCGGAGCCGCCGAACGTCTGCAGCGACTCGTGGCCGAGCAGCTCGTACGCCCGCTCCGAGCCGACGCCCTTGACCAGCGGCAGCAGCAGGTCGTTGACCCGCTTGGCCAGCTTGGTGGCCTTCTCGTCACCGGCCGCCTCGGCGAGCGCGACCTTGTCCTGCCAGCTGGCGGTGTAGCAGACCAGCGCGCGCAGGCCCTCGGCGTACGACTTCTGCATCAGCAGCGAGCGACGCACGTCCGGGTGGTGGGTGATGGTGACCCGGGGAGCGGTCTTGTCGGCCTGCTGGATCAGGTCGGCGCCCTGCACCCGGTTCTTCGCGTACTCCAGGGCGTTCAGGTAGCCGGTGGAGAGCGTGGCGATGGCCTTGGTGCCGACCATCATCCGGGCGTACTCGATGATCATGAACATCTGCCGGATGCCGTCGTGCTTCTCGCCCAGCAGCCAGCCCTTGGCCGGTACGCCGTGCTCGCCGAAGGTCACCTCGCAGGTGTTGGAGACCTTCAGGCCCATCTTGTGCTCGACGTTGGTGGCGAAGACGCCGTTGCGCTCGCCCAGCTCGCCGGTCTCGGCGTCGAAGTGGAACTTCGGCACCACGAACAGGGACAGGCCCTTGGTGCCCGGGCCGCCGACGCCCTCGACGCCGACCGGGCGGGCCAGCACGTAGTGGACGATGTTGTCGCTCAGGTCGTGCTCACCGGAGGTGATGAAGCGCTTGACGCCCTCGATGTGCCACGAGCCGTCCGGCTGCTGGATCGCGCGGGTACGGCCGGCGCCCACGTCGGAGCCGGCGTCCGGCTCAGTGAGGACCATGGTCGAGCCCCACTGCTTCTCGATGAAGAGGCGGGCCCACGTCTTCTGCTCCTCGGTGCCCTCGACGTGCAGCACGTGCGCGAAGGACGGGCCGGAGGCGTACATCCAGACCGGGGCGTTGGCGCCGAGCACCAGCTCGGCCAGGGACCACCAGAGGGCGCGCGGGGCGTTCGTGCCGCCGAGGGCCTCCGGCAGGTCGAGGCGCCAGAACTCCGAGTCCATGAACGCCTGGTACGACTTCTTGAACGACTCCGGCAGCGGCGCGGTGTGCGTGGCCGGGTCGAAGACCGGCGGGTTGCGGTCGCTGTCCGCGTAGCTGGCGGCCAGGTCCTCGCGGGCCAGGCGGTCGACCTCCGAGAGGAAACTGCGGGCGGTGTCGACGTCCAGGTCCGTGTACGGCGCCTGGCCGAAAGTCCGGTCCGCCCCGAACACCTCGAACAGGTTGAACTCGAGGTCCCGAAGGTTGCTCTTGTAGTGGGTCATGCTCGCTGGCCCCGCTTCCGGACAGGTGTTACCGATCAGTAACTCCAGACTGTATTACTCACCGGTAGCCATCGACAAGCCGATCTCGGAAGTGACAGCGATTACACACTTCCGGTTCACCCGTCGGCGGCGCCGACCTCCCAGCTCGGCACCGGGGCGGCGGTGGCGCTGCGCGGGCCCGCGTACTCCATCAGGACCAGCGCGATGTCGTCGTCGAGCCGGCCGTGCACCCACTCGACCAGGGCGGTCTCCAGCGAGGCGAGCCCGTCGCCGACCGTGCCGTGGCCGAGCAGCCGCCACGCCCGGTCGGCGGTGGGGAAGAACTCCCCGTCCCGCCGCGCCTCGCCCAGCCCGTCGGTGAACAGCAGCAGCCGGTCACCCGGTTCCAGCCGCTCGACCCGGGGCCGGACCACCGGCATGAAGCCGAGCGGCGGTGCGGGCGCCGGCGGCTCCAGCGGGATCACCGCGCCCCGGCGCAGCAGCAGCGGTGGCGGGTGCCCGCAGTTGACGATGGTGAGGGTGCCGCCCCGCTCCTCGACCAGCGCGGCGGTGACGAAGTCCTCGTCGCCGACGTTGCGGGCCACCGCCCGGTCCAGGTCGGCCACCACCGCGCGCAGGTCGGCCCGCTCGTACGCCACGTGGCGGTAGGAGCCGAGCACGATGCTGGCGAGCCGGACCGCGTCCAACCCCTTCCCGCGTACGTCGCCGATGATCATGCGGACGCCGTACGGGGTGTCCATCACCTCGTACAGGTCGCCGCCGATCTCGGCGGTCGCGGTGGAGGAGATGTAGCGCGCCGCCACGGCCAGCGTGCCGACCTGCGGGCCGAGCGGGCGCAGCACCGCCTGCTGGGCGACCGCGGCGAGCCGGGACAGTTCGTTGATCCGTTCCGCCTGGCGCTGCCGGACCGCGGCCGTCGCGGCCGCGATCACGGTGACCAGCGCGACGGTGGCCACGTTGACCGCGGTCACCAGCGAGGCGCCGCGCTCGGCGACCGCGAAGGCCACACCGGCGGCGGTGGCCAGCGCGCCGACGGCGAGCACCACCCGCCAGGACGTCAGCGCTCCGGCGAGGACGGGCGCGGCGGCCATCAGAGCGAGATAGTGCGCCGGACGGCCGTCGGCCAGCTCCGCGGCCGAGACGATCGCGAGCAGCGCGAGGGCCGCGCCGAGACCGGCGCGGGATCCGGGGCTCAGCGGGCCGTGGCCCGGCTGGAAGGGTTGCGTGCGTACATCGGACAGCATGCCTGATGGACGTGAAGCGGTGAATGAACCTGGCCCGTCCGTCGCGGAAGTTCTGTCTGACAGGTCGGTCAGCCCAGCACCTCGTAGCGGACGTCCACCTCACCGAGGTCGGTCGAGGCGATGGCCGCGAACGCGGCGCGCGACAGGTCGATGCACCGACCGTCGATGTACGGGCCACGGTCGTTGATCCGGACCACGACCGACTTGCCGTTGGCCGGGTTGGTGACCCGGACCCTCGTGTCGAACGGCAGCGTCTTGTGCGCCGCGGTCAGCGCGTTCGGGTTGAACGTCTCGCCGTTCGCGGTCATCTGCCCCTCGTCGTAGAACGAGGCGCCGCAGGATCCGCTGTCCACCACCTTGGGGGCGGTGGTCTTCTTCGTCGCCGTGGGCTTCGGCGCGGTCCGGGTCTTGCCCCGGGACGCCGCCTGCGTACGGCTCGACGTCGGGCTCGGGGTGGCCTTCGGCGACGGGCTGAGGCTCGGCGAGGCCGACGCGCTCGGCGACGGGCTGGCCGAGGTGGGAGCGGGCGTGCTCGGCACGACCTCGACGGCGACCGGCTCGGCCGGGGGCTCGGCGGAGGTGAGCTGCACGGCGCCGACGGCGCCGCCGACCGCGAGCACCACGCCGACCGCCGCGCTGGCGGCGATGCCGGCGGGCGAGGAGAACTTGCGGGTACGAAGGTGCCTAGCAGCCACCGGCCCGGTCCTTTCGTCAACTGAACAAACCGGCCCGGACCGTAACGAGAGAAGCACTTCCGAAGTCAACGTGATCATGGTGCTATGCCCGCATTTACCCGGGTACGTGTAGCCGATCAAGCCATCCGCGCTCGGCCGAACGGTGGAAGGTGCGCTGGCCGGCGTCCATGCCGCAGGATGGTGCCGTGCTGAGCCGTCGCCTGGTCGAACTGTTCCGGTGGATCGACCCCGGACCGGACAGCACCCACCTCGTCAGCGACCTCTCCGGCTGGTGGCGCGACCCGGCCGTGCTCGCCCAGGTCGGCCCGGCCCTGGCCGCCCTCTTTCCCGACGCGCGGCCGACCGTGGTGGTCGCGCCCGAGGTGACCGGGCTGCTGCTCGGCCCGCTGGTCGCGGTCGCCGCCGGCACCGGGTTCGTGCCCGCGTACAAGGACGGCGGGGAGCGGCACCGGGTCGGGGCGATGCGGTGGGCCGAGACGCCACCGGACCACCGCGGCCGGCGGCTGCGCGTCGGCGTGGACGACCGGCGGCTGGAGCCGGGCGACCGGGTGCTGCTGGTCGACGACTGGGTCGACACCGGGGCGCAGTCGGACGCGCTGCACCGGGTGGTCCGCGACGCCGGCGCCGTGGTCGTCGGCACCGCCGCGCTGGTGGCCACGTGCCCGCCCGAGGTCGCCGCGCGGTTGCGGCTGCGCGCCCTGCTCGGCGGGGACCAGTTGCCCGAGGGTTGACCTCAAGCGAGGTTCAACCCGGACGATCGCCGGATGGACGACGGCATCCTCGACGAGGCGTACCACCGACTGCACCGCACCGGCCCCGAGTTCGAGGGCTGGCTCTCCAACCACGGACCGATGGCCGCCGAGGCGCTGGTCCGGCACGGGCAGGGCGCACGCGTGCACCGCTGGCTCGACGGCTACCTGCGCCGGCTGGACGAGCTGCCGCGCGGGCTGCGGCCGATCGACGACTGGCGGGCCGCGCTCGGCGACCCGAAACGGGCCGGCGACTGGCTGATCCACTTCGACCGCGAGCTGCGGGAACGGCAGTGGACGGAGGTGCTCGGCGAGTGGTGGCCCCGGCTGCTGCCCGGGATCGCGGCCGGCGCCACCCACGGCGTGATCCGGGTCGGGCACGCCGTGCGGGTCCTGCGTACCGACGGGGAGACGCCGGAGCGCCGGGCCGAGCTGGGGCAGGCGCTCGGCTACTGGGCGGCCCGATGGCAGCCGGTGCCCGGGGCCGGACCGCTCACCGGGCGTTCCGACGCCGCCTCGGCCCTGGCCGCGGTGCCCCGGATCCCGGACCAGACGGGCGGGATCCGGGAACGGCTGGGGCGGCTCACCGACGTACCGGGGTGGTCCGGCGCGGTGACCGGTCTGCGCCCGCCGGCCGACCCGGGCGGGGCCACCCGCACGCTCGTCCAGGTGGTGCACCGGGCCGCGCTGGACTACCTGCGGTTCGGGCACGGCGCACCGGTGATGCTGGTGCACGCGGTCACCGCGCCCACCGCGGTGCTGCGTACCCTGCCGGCTCTCGACCCGGCGCTGCGGGCGCCGAGCGTCGCCGCGGCCTGGGCCGCGACGGCGGCCGTGACCTCGGTGTACGCCTCACCCACGCCGGCCGCCGCGCCGCCGGCCGGCGGATCCGCCGACCCGGCGGAGGTGTTCGCCCGGGCGGCCCGGCACGGCGACGAGCACGTGGTGAAGCTGGCCGACGCGGTGTTGGAGGCGCACCAGGCGACCGGCGACGAGCGGGTGCTGGTCGCACCCGGCTACGCCGGCCACCTGATCTGAGACGGAGGCGGGCGGGCGTGCCGTAGCCTCGGCAGGATGTGGCCCCGCATCGGTGGACTGCGCGCGCTCGCCCTCGGCACCCCCGGCGAGCTGCGGGCCGACCTCAACACCCTCGTGCTCTCCGGCGTGAAGACCGCCACCGCCGGCCTGATCGGCGAGTATGCCGAGGAGAACGAGGAACTGGAGCACGTCGGCGAACGGCTCGCGCTGGTCGACGACCACGACGCGCTGGTCGGCGTCGTGGAGGTGACCGGAGTCGAGGTGGTGCGCTTCGCCGACGTGCCGTGGGACTTCGCCCGCTCCGAGGGCGAGGGCGACCGGTCGATCGAGGAGTGGCGGGCCGGACACGGCGCCTACTGGGCCCGGCTGGGGACGCCGGTCACCGACGACAGCCAGATCGTCTGCCTGCGGTTCCGCCTGGTCTCCACCGAGGGCAGCGTCGGCACCTGAGGTTCCTAGGCGCGGCGCAGCTCCGGCAGCATCGCCGCCGCCTCGACCAGCACGGCCTCGTCGCCGGCGTACCAACTGCTCTCGCGCGGCCAGTGCGTCACCACGTCGGTGAAGCCCAGCCGGGCCGCCCGGGCGACCTGCTCGGCGAGGAAGTCGGCGCTGCTCAGTGAGAAAACCGGGGCCGAGTCGAGGGAGAGGTAGCGGTCCAGCGTCGCCGGGTCACGGCCGGCCTGTTCCAGCGTCCGCGTCATCCGGTCGGACAGCTCAGTCACCGTGCCCCACCAGGCCTCCAGGTCGTCACCGTCGAGCCCGGTGGTGACCCAGCCCTGCCCGAACCGGGCGACCAGCCGCATCGAGCGGGGCCCGTTGGCGGCGACCACGAACGGCACCCGGGGCCGCTGCACGCAGCCGGGGTTGTTGCGGGCGTCGACCGCGGTGAACCACTCGCCGCGCCAGGTGGCGCCGTCCTCCCGCAGGACCAGGTCGAGCAGCTCGGTGAACTCGGCGAACCGGTCGACCCGTTGCCGGGGTGGCAGCGTCTCGCCGCCGAGCACCGCCGAGTCGAAGCCGATGCCGCCGGCGCCCAGCCCGAGCAGCACCCGGCCGCCGGAGACGTCGTCCAGCGCGGTCACCTGGCGGGCGAACGCCGCCGGGTGGCGGAAGTTCGGCGAGGCGACCAGCGTGCCCAGCCGGACCCGGGAGGTCACCGTGGCCGCCGCGGTCAGCGTCGTCCACGAGTCGAACCAGGGACCGTCGACCAGGTCACGCCAGCCCAGGTGGTCGTAGGTCCAGGCGTGGTCGAAGCCCCACTCGTCCACCTGCGCCCACCGTCGGCGCGCCTCGGACCAGCGCTGGTCGGGCAGGATCACGATGCCAATTCGCATGAGCGCCAGGGTACGACCCGGGTCGGACACCCGACCCGGGTCGGACCGGCTAGGCGGCCACCAGGTCGGCCACCACGCAGGCGATGTTGTCCGGCGCGCCCGCCGCGTACGCCAGGTCGACCAGGCGCCCGACGGCGCTCTCCGGGTCGTCCGCCCCGGCCAGGGCGGCGTGCACCGCCCCGGGGTCGACCACCGCCGACAGGCCGTCCGAGCAGAGCAGGTAGCGGTCGCCGGGCAGCGCGGTCCGCACCGCCAGGTCCGCCTCGACCTCGCCGCCCGCGCCGAGCGCCCGGGCCAGCAGCGCCCGCCGCGGGTGCGCGCCGGCCTCGGCCGGCGTGAGCCGACCCTGGTCGACGAGCGTCTGCACGTACGTGTGGTCCTGGGTGAGCCGGGACAGCTCACCGCCGCGCAGCAGGTAGGCCCGGCTGTCACCGACGTGCGCCAGCACGAGCCGGGTGCCGCGCCGCACGAGCGCGGTGAGCGTGCTGGCCGGCCGGTCGTCGCCGGCGGCGTGCCCGCGTACCGCCCGGTCGGCGCGGGTCACCGCCCCGGCCAGCGCGGCGAGCAGGTCGGCCGCCGACGCGTCGGCCGGCTCCAGCGACCGCAGCGCGTCCACCGCGGCGGCGCTCGCGGCGGCCCCGGCCGGACCGCGTACGCCGTCGGCGACCGCGAGCAGCGTGTCGTCGGCGTACGCGGTGTCCTCGTTGGTGTCCCGGACCGTGCCGGTCTCGCACCGCACGGCGTACCGGAATCGGGTGTCGGACATGGTGGAGCCCCTCTCGGTGAGCTGGTCGACGAGGAGCGCGACCGCCCGGCCGCGGGTCGCGGTGTCCGCGCTGACCCGCCGCCACCAGGCGTCCAACGCCTCGGCGGCGGCACCCGGCGGCAGGTCGCAGACGGTCGCGATCTCGGCCAACGGCATGCCGGCCCGGCGCAGCGCGGCGATCATCCGCGCCCGGTCGAGCTGCTCCGGCGCGTAGTAGCGGTAGCCCGAGTGCGGGTCCACCGCCGCCGGCGGCAGCAGGCCGGAGTCGTCGTAGAGCCGCAGCGCCTTGGGCGACAGGCGGGCCGCGCGGGCGAACGCCCCGATGGTCATCAGCCGCACGGCGCCCTCCTCCTCGTGCCGGCCCCGGTGGCCGGCACGGACCACGCTGGGCCCTGCCGCAGGGGACGGGTCAAGCCGCGACGGCCGCCAGCTTGGCCAGCATCCGGCCGAGGTGCGGCTCGACCGTGCCGGTCGGCGCGTCGGTCACCTCGACCGGGGTCCACCAGCGGACGCCCCGGAACTCGACCGGGTCGGGGGTGAACCGCTGGTCGCGGTGGGCGGTCAGCACGTACCAGAGGCTGACGTCGGTGTGCCGCTGCTCCGGCGGGCCGACGGTCTCGGTGACGGTGAGGAACGCCGGCCGCTCGCCGAACGGCGGCGCGAAGACGGCCGGCACACCCAGCTCCTCGCGCAGCTCGCGGCGCACCGTCTCGGCCGGGTGCTCGCCCGGCTCGACGTGGCCCCCGCTGGGCAGCCACATCCCGGCGAGGCGGTGGTCGACCAGCAGCACCGCGCCGTCGGACGGGTCGCGGAGCAGGAAGTAGGCGACCAGGTGCGGCGACGGGGTGCGCGGCTTGGCGCGGCGGAAGATGTCCTCCGTGCCGGCCAACCAGGCCAGCGCCACCTCTCGGTGTCGCGCCTCCAACTCGTCGCCCGGCGGCAGTTCCTCGACCACGGCCCTGATCTCGTCCCGCATCCCGCCGATGGTGCCAGCCGGGTACGACGCTGTCAGGCCGCCGGGGGCGGGTTGGCGTCGACCGCGGCGCGGACGAACTCGCGTACCCGGGTGGTGGTGTTGCTGGCCAGCCAGACCGGACCTCGGCGGATCGGCGGCGCGTCGTGGATCGGCACGTAGGCCAGGTCGGGCCGGGCGTGGTAGTGCCGGGTCTGCTCGCCGACCGGCAGGACCCCGCGGCCCAGCGCCACCAGCGCGAGCATCTCGGAGAACGTGCCGCCGGCCGGGCCCTTCGGCACCGGCCGGCCCGCCGGGGTCCGGTCCGGCGTGCGGTCCTGCTTGAACGCGGCCGACGTGACCGCCGGGTACTGCACCACCGGATGGTCGCCGAGCACCTCCAGCGACACGGACTCCGCGCGGGCCAGCGGGTGGTCCGCGGCCACCGCGAGCATCCGGCGCTCGTGCAGCAGCGCCGGGCCGTTCGCCATGCCGTCGAACGGGTACGCGGCGACCAGCACGTCGATCGTGCCGTCCACCAGGCTCGACCGGGTGGTGGCCAGCGGGGCCTCGTGCACGTGCACCGCGCAGTCCGGATGCCGTTCGGTGAACCGGGCCACGGCGCGGAGCAGCACCGGGGCGGCGGACTCGCCCACGTACGCCACGCGCAGCTCGCCGGTGAGCCCACGACCGGCGTCGACGGCCCGCTGGACGGCCTCCTCGATGCCGGCCACCAGCGGGCGCATCTCCTCGGCCAGGCGGGCGCCGATCGGGGTGAGCCGGACGACCCGGCTGGTCCGCTCGAACAGCGGCGCGCCGATCCGCCGTTCCAGCCGGCGCACCACGTGGCTGATCCGCCCGGTGGTCACGCCCAGCCGCTCGGCGGTGCGCCCGAAGTGCAGCTCGGAGGCCAGGGTCAGGAACGCCTCGATCTCGTACCGCTCCAGCACCCGGCGCTCCCGTCGTTGACTCCCGGTCAACGATGGTAGTGCGATCGGGGCTTGGTCACGCGCCCGCCTCCGACCAGGCTCGACGGTGTTCCCACACACGATCCAGGAGGATCTGATGACGATGCGCGTGACCGGGTTCGACCACCTGGTGCTCACGGTGAGCGACGTCGAACGCTCCCTCAACTTCTACTGCGGCACGCTCGGGCTGGCCCCGGTGCGCGTCGACCGCTGGCGCGCCGGGGAGGTGCCCTTCCCGTCGGTACGCGTCGACGCCGGCACCATCATCGACCTGGTCCGGGGCGATCCGGGCGGCTCCACCATGGACCACTTCTGCCTGGTGGTGGAGCCGATCGACTGGCAGCCGGTGGTCGAGTCGGGCGTGTTCACCGTGCTGACCGGGCCGGTGCCGCGCTTCGGGGCCCGGGGCACCGGCACCTCGATCTACGTCCGCGACCCCGACGGCAACACCGTCGAACTGCGCACCTACCCGCCGGGCGGGGTTGGCTAGCCTGGCGCGGTGCCGCAGCTCGAACGCCTCGCCGCCCGCCACGCGTATCTCGTCTACCGGTTCGAGTGGCAGAACCGGGCCTACTTCGCCCGGTACGTTCCCGACCGTGGTGACGACTACTTCGACGAGTTCGCCGACCGGCAGGTGGCGTTGCTCCTGGAGCAGGACCGGGGCACGTGCCACTTCCACGTGCTGGTGGACGACGACGGCTGGGTGATCGGACGGTTCAACCTGGTCGACGTGGCCGACGGAAGCGCCGAGCTGGGCTACCGGGTGGCCGAACGCGCCGCCGGGCGCGGCGTCGCCCAGGAGGGCGTCCGGCGCGTCTGCGAGCTGGCCCGCGACGCGTACGGCCTGCGCCGCCTGGTCGCGTCGGCGGCGCTGGCGAACCCCGCCTCGCTGGCCGTGCTCCGGCGTACCGGGTTCGTGCCGGACGGCGAGGTGGACCTGGGCGGCGAGCCGGGGCTGCGCCACGTCCGCGACCTGACCCGGTGGTCTCCGGTCTGACCGGGGCGGCCGTGCGCCGCTCCGGTCACGGTACGCCGTCCAGTTCCGCCACGGTCGACGCGGTCAGCCCGTCCTCCCGTAACTCCATCACGGCGGTGTGGACGTAGCCGTCCCCGTACGGATCGACGGGCGGGTGCACGGTCCACCGGGGGCCCGCACCGCGATCCAGGACGTACGGTTCCTTCATGGCCCTATGATCCACACCAGACCGCCGAGGTGGCGGCATCCAACGGGCCGCGACCCCGCCACCTCCCCGAGCTGGAGTCGATCAAACGCGCCGGTGGATGCCGTCAGGCGGGGCGGCGGGTCAGGACGCGGGGTCCGGCCTCGGTGATCGCGACCGTGTGTTCGGAGTGGGCGGTGCGGGAGCCGTCGGCCGAGCGGATCGTCCAGCCGTCCTCGTCGAACCTGATCTTGTCGGTGGTGCGGCAGAACCAGGGCTCGATGGCGATGGTGAGGCCGGGGTCGAGCCGCAGGCCACGGCGGGGACGGCCACTGTTGGCCACGTGCGGGGCCTCGTGCATGGTGCGACCGATCCCGTGGCCGCCGAACTCGCCGTTGACGCCGTAGCCGTAGGAGCTGGCGACCTCGCCGATGGCGGCGGAGACGTCACCGAGGCGGGCGCCGGGGCGGGCGGCGGCGATGGCGGCCTCCAGGGCGACCTCGGTGGCCTCGATCAGGGTGAGGTCGGCCGGGTCGGGGGTGCCGACGACGACGGAGAGCGCGGAGTCGGCGACCCAGCCGTCGATGCCGACGGCCATGTCGATGCTGAGCAGGTCGCCGTCGCGCAGGACGTAGTCGTGCGGGAGGCCGTGCAGCACCGCGTCGTTGACCGACAGGCACAGCACGTTGCGGAACGGCCCACGGCCGAACGACGGGGCGTAGTCCCAGTAGCAGGATTCGGCGCCGCGTTCCTTGATCCGCCGCCGGGCGTGGTGTTCGAGGTCCATCAGGTTCACGCCGACGTCGGCGACGGCGCCCAGCTCGGCGAGCAACTCGCCGACGAACTGGCCGGTCACCGCCATCCGGTCGATCTCCTCGACGGACTTCAGCTCGATCACGACAGCCTCCCTCTCCGATACGGTATTTTTATACCACGCCGGTCCGGCGCCGCCTCCCGGAGGGATATCCTGCTCGCATGGTTCGCCAACCGCTCACCGCCGAACAGATCGCCGCGGGCCAACGCCTCGGGGTCGCGCTCCGGGCCGCGCGCGCCGGGCGCAGCCTGGGCGAGGTGGCACTGGCGGCCGGCATCTCCCCCGAGACGCTGCGCAAGATCGAGGCGGGCCGTCTCCCCGCGCCGGCGTTCGGCACCGTGGTCTGCCTCAGCCAGGCCCTCGGCGTCCCGCTCGCCGAGCTGGCCGACGTCTGGCTGGCCGACATGCCCGTCCGCCAGGCATCCTGACGCCCGACCGGTCAGCGCCGGCCAGGTGGGCGGCGCGGGCGTCGACGTCGGTGGGTTCCGCGAAAATCGCGTTGTCGACCCCGGCGTGGGCTGCGACGCTCTGGTGGTGATCGACAAGCCAGACGTCGACGAGCGGGCGCTGGCCGCCACGGTGAGTGCGGCGTGGGCCGTGGACGTCGCCGAGCTTGCGTTCCTGCCGGTCGGGCTCGACGGGCGCGCCTGGGCCTACCGGGTCGACACCGCCCACGGCCAGCGCTACTTCCTGAAACTGCGGCACGGCGCGTTCACCCGGGCGGCCGTCCTGCTGCCGGGCTTCCTCCGCGCGCGCGGCATCCGGCAGGTCGTCGCGCCGATCGACCCGCCCGGCGGCACCGGCCACGCGTTCGGGGACTACCGGCTGTTGCTCTACCCGTTCCACGACGGCGGCAGCCTCTGGAGTCGAGGGCTCACCGACCGGCAGTGGACCGAGTACGGGGAGTTCCTGGGCCGGCTGCACGCGGTCACGCCGAGCGCCGAGGTCGCCGCGGTGCTGCCCGCGGAGACGTACCGGTCGAGCGCGGGCGAGCGGCTGCGGGCCCTCGGTGGGCAGGCCGCGGCGAGCCCCGACCTGGGCGGGTTCTGGGACCGGTACGGCGACGCGCTGCACCGGCTGTCGGCACTGGTCGACGACCTCGCTGCCCGGGTCCCCCGGGGTCGACACGTCATCTGCCACGCCGACATCCACCCCGGCAACCTGATCGCCGACGGCGCCGGTCCCCTGCACGTCGTGGACTGGGACGCGCCGATCCTCGCGCCGCGCGAGCGCGACCTGATGTTCGTCCTCAGCCAGGACTTCGGCGACCACCCGGTCGACGCGCGCCGCGCCGACCTCTTCCGTCGCGGCTACGGCCCGTGGGAGCCCGACCCGACGACGCTGAGCTACTACCGCGGGGAGCGGCACCTCGACGACGTCGCCGCGTTCCTCGACAGCATCCTCAACTCGGGCGGCGGCCCGGAATCCCGCGCCAACGACCTGCACTGGCTGACCCGCATCGCCGAGACCGTCGCCCACCCCGACTACGCGCCCTGACCCACGCGGAAAACCGTTGGCGGCCCTCGGCGGCCACTGCTACGGTGCCGGAGGCCGTGCAGCTGACGAGGAGGTGGTACCCGTGAACGTATCGACGTGGGTGCTCCCCTCCGGGGTCACGGTCGGGCGATAGGTCGTCCGGGAGCGCCGTTCAGCGCACTCCCGAAAGGCACGACCGTGCGATTCATCTCCGAACGACGCCTCGACGACGGCGTACGCGAGCGCGAGTTCACCCTCGACGAGATCCCCGGCGTCCTGTGGACGCCACCGTCGGCATCCGGGCCGACGCCGCTGATCCTGCAGGGCCACCCCGGCGACCTGCGCCGGATGTATCCGCGCCTGGCGGCCCGGGCCCGGCACGCCGCGGCGGCGGGCTACGCCTCGGCCACCCTCGAACTGCCCGGCGCCGGCGAGCGGCCCCGTTCCGCCGCCGCCGACCAGGCCCGCACCGACCTGCGCCGCGCGATCCAGGCCGGCGAACCGGTCGCCGACGAGATCGTCGAACGGCTCGTCCTCCCCCTGGTCGACCAGGCGGTCCCCGAGTGGCGCGTCGCCCTCGACGCGCTCCTCGCGCTGCCCGAGATCGACGGCCCGGTCGGCTACGCGGGCGGCGTGATCGCCATCGGCGTCCGGCTGGCGGTGGTCGAGCCGCGTATCTCGGCCGCCGCGCTGTTCGCCGGCAGCTACGTGCCCCGCGTGATGTTCGAGGAGGCCCGGCAGGTCACCATCCCGCTGCTGGTCCTGCTGCAGTGGGACGACGAGGGCAACGACCGGCAGTTGGCGCTGGACCTGTTCGACGCGTTCGGCTCCCGGGAGAAGACGCTGCACGCCAACATGGGCGGGCACACCGGCATCCCGGCACACGAGGGCGACGACGGGAACCGGTTCTTCGCCCGACACCTGAGGGCCGCCGGGTGAGGTGAGCCGAACATCGAAGGCCCTGACCCGGATTCACGTCCTGGCCAGGGCCTTCGTGCTGGAGCGGGTGACGGGAATCGAACCCGCACTGTCAGCTTGGGAAGCTGATGTTCTGCCATTGAACTACACCCGCAGGCGGCACCACTGTACCTGAGGTCACCACTCCCGTGCACCCAGGCACCCCCGCCCCGCCGTCGGACAGGAGTGGATCAAGGATGTTGCGTGCCGGCAACATATGGGCGTTCTCAAATCCGTCGATGGGATGTAACGTCTGCTCCACGTTTCCGACCCGGCGTGACACACCCCCTGCCACGCCGTCAGAAAGAGGTGGGCCCATGGGACCCCGTCCCAACCTGCTGACCCGGCGTACCGCCGGTGTCGCGACGTCGACCCTCGCGCTGCTGCTCAGCACCGCTGCCGTCGGCGTCGTCCCCGCTGCCTCGGCCTTCTCGGCCGCCCCGGCCGGCGTCTGCGCCGAGCCGGCCGACGCCCACGGCCACGCCGACGCCCGCGTCGCCAAGGGCGGTCACCCCCGGCTCGACCCGAACGAGCTGACCGCCCAGCAGGTGCGCGAGCGCGAGGCCGACCTCGCCGCCGCGCAGCGCGAGCGGGCCAACTTCCGGACCGGCCCGACCGTCACCCCGCTGGCGTCCGTGACCATCCCGGTCGTGGTGCACGTGATCCAGGAGAACAGCACCCGGGCCGGCGGCAACATCCCGGACTCGCTGATCAACCAGCAGATCACCGTGCTCAACCAGTCCTACGCGGGCTCTACCGGTGGCGCCGCCACCGCCTTCGCGTTCCAGCTCACGAAGATCAACCGGGTGACGAACCCGTCCTGGTACCCGATCGTGCAGGGCTCCTCGGCCGAGCGCTCGATGAAGACCTCGCTGCGTACGGGCGGCAAGAACACGCTCAACATCTACCTGGGCGAGCTGAGCGACGGCCTGCTGGGCTGGGCGACCTTCCCGAAGCGCACGCTGGACAAGATGGACGGCGTGGTCGTGCTCAGCGAGTCGCTGCCCGGCGGCACGGCGACCAACTACAACCAGGGCGACACCGGTACGCACGAGGTCGGCCACTGGCTGAACCTTTACCACACCTTCCAGGGCGGATGCTCCGGCTCGGGTGACAGCGTCTCCGACACCCCGGCCGAGGCGTCGCCGGCGTACGAGTGCCCGACCGGTCGGGACACCTGCTCCACGGCCGGCAAGGACCCGATCACCAACTTCATGGACTACACCTACGACTCCTGCATGTACCAGTTCACCGCCGGCCAGGCGAGCCGCATGCTCACCGCGTGGAACGCCTACCGCGCGGCCTGACCTCACCCGCACCACACGACAGGTGCCGGTCCCGTTCTCGGACGGGGCCGGCACCTGTCGTGTCGGCAGGCGGCTCAGGCAGCCGGGCGGCGGGTGTCGAAGCCGTGCCGGCCGCGCCGGCCGTCCGCGGCGAGCGGGTCACGGCGTGCCGGCGTGGCGCCCCGCGGGTCGAGCCAGACCCGCATCTGCGGCCGGCCGGCACCCGGCTGGGCCACCGGGTCGCGCCGGGTCAGCATCGCCACGTCGACGGTGAACTCGAACAGCCGCCAGTCACCCTGCGGCGCCGCCCGGGCGACCCGGGCCAGTCGGGCAACCGTGGCCGGATCGGTCACCGGACGGGCCCGGCCCGCCACGTAGGCCTCGTCGTCGCTCTCCTCCGGCGGGAAGGAGTGCAGCGCGTAGCGGCCGTCGCGTTCGAGGTCGCGGCGCTTCGGGGAGTCGATGACGAAGCACCAGAGCCCGTCGGCGGTGATCACCGGGGAGACCGGGTGCACCCGCGGGCCGCCGTCGGCGCGGACCGTGGCGAGGTAGCCGAAGCCCGGCCCGTACTGCTGCATCAGGAGGCGGATCTCGTCGGCGAGGCGGGGCTCGTCGGCGGCGAATTCGGACCAGGAAGCCATGCGGACATTCTATCGAACACGTGTACGAAGAAGTAGTGCGACACGCAGGTCACCCGTACCGGTCGCTATGGTGTTCCGATGCTGCTCTCCGACCGCGACCTGGTCTCCGAGATCAAGTCGGGCACGCTCGCGCTGGAGCCCTTCGAGCCCACGCTGGTGCAGCCGTCCAGCATCGACGTACGCCTGGACCGGTTGTTCCGGGTCTTCAACAACCATCTCTACACCCACATCGACCCGTCGGTGCAGCAGGACGACCTGACGTCGATGGTGGAGGTGCCGGAGGGCCAGCCCTTCGTGCTGCACCCGGGCGAGTTCGTGCTCGCCTCCACGCTGGAGGTGATCTCGCTGGGCGACCAGCTCGCCGGGCGACTGGAGGGCAAGTCCAGCCTGGGCCGGCTCGGCCTGCTGACCCACTCCACCGCCGGCTTCATCGACCCGGGCTTCTCCGGCCACGTCACGCTGGAGCTGTCCAACGTGGCGAACCTGCCGATCACGCTCTGGCCGGGAATGAAGATCGGTCAGCTCTGCATCTTCCGGCTCTCCTCGCCGGCCGAGCACCCGTACGGCTCGGCCGTCTACGGATCGCGCTACCAGGGCCAGCGCGGCCCGACGCCGAGCCGGTCCTGGCAGAGCTGGCGCACCTGGCCCACCCGCTGACGCCGAGCGCCGCTTGTTAAGAGGGGCCCCCTCCTATGCAGAATGCGTTAAGAGGGGGCCCTTCCTTACACCTCAGGCGGGGCGGCCGTAGCTGTTGATGTCGCCGTCGTCGACGCGCTTCATGGTGATCGGCTTGCCGGACTGGGAGGCGTGCACCACCCAGCCGTCGCCCACGTACATCCCCACGTGGTGCAGGTCGCCGTAGTAGAAGACCAGGTCACCGGCGCGCAGCTCGGACCGGCTGACCCGCTTCGTCACGTCGTGCTGCTGCCGGGCGTTGTGCGGCAGCGAGACCCCGGCCTTGGCCCAGGCGGCCATGGTCAGGCCGGAGCAGTCGAAGTGGTCCGGGCCGGCGGCCCCCCAGACGTAGATCTTGCCGATCTGGGCGCAGGCGAACTTGACCGCGACCCCGGCCGCGCCGCCGGGGTAACCGGACGGGCAGGGGGCCGGGCGCAGCGGGCCGCCACCACCGTTGCCGTAGACCTTCAGCCGCAGCTTCTGCAGCCGGGCGATCTCGCCGTCGATCTGCTTCTTCTTCGTCGCGAGCTGCGCCTCGGTGCGGCTCAGGTCGGCGACCATCTGGTCCAGCGGCCGCTTCTTGGCGGCCAGCTCGTCGCGCAATTCGGCGACGGCACGCACCTGCTCCTGCTGGTGGTGTGCGAAGCGGTCGAGCAGCTCCAGGCCGCTGACCAGGTCGCCCGGCGAGCGGCTGCCCAGCAGGGCGTTGACGGTGGAGAGGTTGTCGCCCTTGTACGCGTCGGCGGCGAGCCCGCCGACCTGGCCCAACGCCGCGTCCACCCGGGCCTGCAGCGGGGCGATCTGCCGGCCGAGCGCGTCGGCCTGCTTGCGCCGCACCGCGAGCTGCTCGCGTACGGCGTTGACCTGCTCGATGACCGGTTCGAGCTTGTTCCAGTCGCGGTCGATCTGGGCCTCGATCTCGGCGACCGAGGGTTCGGCGTGGGCCGCCGTGGCGCCGCCGGTCAGAACGACGGCGGTGCCGACCAGGGCGGCGAGGGCGGTGGTGAAGCGGGACCAGCGGGAACGCGGCGCGACGAGGGACCGGTCGACCGACCGGTTCGACGACGGCCGCGGGGCATGGAGTGCCACCGGGCGTCCGTACTCCTTCTTCCTGACCGCCTACCGGGTTAGCTGACGGATTCGGACGGGAAGGGAGCCGCCCTACCGCAGCTCCGCTGCGGATTCACCCCAGGTACCTGGTTCCCCGGCTCGCCCGTGGGCGACTCGGCGGTGCCGGACCGTCACCGACCGGGTTGGACGGTGAGACTGGCGGCCGACGATTCACCAGAGTAGGAGCCGTCGTTATCGATCCGCAACTCGGGACGCCGTGACACTCCGTACCGACACCTGGGTGAAGTTTTCTTTCATTAAGGATTACCTGCTGGAAAGGTATTGACCCTCGCGGGTGTGCGGAGTGAGGGTGGGGACGCAGTGACCCCCATCCCTGTCCAGGAGGTTCGATGCACCTCTCCACCCCACCGTCGGGCGGACGGATACTGCTGGCCGCCGCCGTGGCGACCGCCACCGCGCTGGCCGTCACCGGCCCGGTGACCGCCGCGCCGGAGACGGCCGGACCCGCCACCGACCGGCAACGGCAGTACGCCGCCGCGGCCACCGAGTACGGCGTGCCGCAGAACGTGCTGCTCGGCGTCTCCTATCTCGAGTCCCGCTGGGACACCCACCCCGGCCAACCCAGCACCAGCGGCGGCTACGGCCCGATGCACCTGACCGACGCGGCACACGTCCTCGCCACCCCGGGCAGCGCCCACGTCGACGAGGACGAGGACCCGCGCGGCGACGACTCCCGCCCGCTCACCCTCGACCCGGCCACCGCCGCCGCGCCGGCACGGGAGACCCCGCTGCCCCGCGCCTCGCTGCAGACGATCGACACCGCCGCGACGCTCACCGGGCTCGACGCGCAGACGCTGCGCACCGACCCGGCGGCGAACATCCGCGGTGGCGCGGCGCTGCTCGCGTCGTACCAGAAGGCACTGGGCGGGCCGGTCGGCGCCGGCACCGACGCGGCGGCCTGGTACGGCGCGGTGGCCCGCTACTCCGGCGCGGACACCGCCGACGCGGCGGCGGCCTTCGCCGACGAGGTCTACGACCAGCTCGGCCAGGGCGCGACCCGGACCACCGACGACGGGCAGCGGGTCACGCTGGCCGCCACCGCCGCCCGGCCGGACCGGTCCCGGCTGGCCCGGCTCGGCCTGCGCCACGCCCAGCGGCCGGACGGCCTGGAGTGCCCGGTCCGGCTGGCCTGTGAGTGGATCCCCGCCCCGTACGAGCAGCTCAGCGCCGACCCGGGCGACTACGGCAACCACGACCTGGGCAACCGGCCGAAGCAGCAGAAGATCGAATACATCGTCATCCACGACACCGAGGGCTACTTCGGCCCCAGCGTCGACCTGGTGAAGCGGGCCGACTACCTGGGCTGGCACTACACGCTGCGCTCGGTGGACGGCTACGTCGCCCAGCACATCAAGGCCAAGGACGTCGGCTGGCACGCCGGCAACTGGTACGTCAACGCCAAGTCCATCGGTCTGGAGCACGAGGGCTTCGCCGGTCAGGGCACCTGGTACACCGAGGCGATGTACCGGGCCTCGGCCAAGCTGGTCCGCCACCTCGCGCTGAAGTTCGGCATCCCGCTGGACCGGCAGCACATCATCGGGCACGACAACGTGCCGGGCACCACCGCCGGCACGGTGAAGGGCATGCACTGGGACCCGGGCCCCTACTGGGACTGGTCGCACTACTTCGACCTGATGAAGGCGCCGTTCCGGAGCACCGGCACGGCCCGCACCGGGCTGGTCACCATCGACCCGGACTTCGCCACCAACCGCCCGGCGTTCGTCGGCTGCAACCAGCAGCCGCCGGGCGTCCCGACGCCCACCCCGCCGGCCGAGACCTGCCCGTCGCGCGGCTCCTCCGCGGTGGTCCTGCGGACCGCGCCGAGCGCGGACGCCCCGCTGGTCAACGACCTCGGGCTGCGTCCGGACGGCACGCCGGACACGATGTACATCTCCGACCACGGCGCCCGCGCCTCCGCCGGCCAGACGTACGCGGTGGCCGGCCGGCAGGGCGACTGGACGGCGATCTGGTACCTCGGCCAGAAGGCGTGGTTCCTCAACCCGGCGTCGGCGCCGACCGCGAAGTGGGCCACCGGCTTCGTGGTGACCCCGCGGCCCGGCAGGGCCACGATCCCGGTGTACGGCCGCGCCTACCCGGAGCAGGCCGCCTACCCGGACACCATCCCCTACCAGACCATCTCGCCATTGCAGTACACGCTCGCGGCGGGCCAGCGGTACGCGGTCGGCGGGGTACTGCCCGGCGAGTACTACCGCGCGGTCTCGTTCGACGGCTCGGCGCCGGGTGACCGGACCGTGGTGCGTGGCGAGAACCGCTACGTGCAGGTCCAGTTCGGTCACCGGATCATGTACGTGAACCTCGACGACGTGCTGGTCCTGCCGTCGCCGATCGGCGCGCCACGGTAACGGCCCACCGCCACGGAAAGGCCCCCGGTCCATCTGGACCGGGGGCCTTCCCGTCGGAGCGAACGGGTCAGTACGGCCGGCGGTAACCCGCGACCGGCATGTACTGCAGCTTGCCCACCTGGACCGGTTTGCCGGTGCGCGGCGCGTGCACCATCAGACCGTTGCCCAGGTAGATCCCGACATGATGCAGGTCGCTGAAGAAGAAGACCAGGTCACCGGGGCGTGCCTCGCTCGCCGAGATCTTCCGGCCCTCGTTCCACTGCGCGCCGGTGAAGTGCGTCAGCGAGATGCCCGCCGCCTTGTACGCGTACTGGGTCAGGCCGGAGCAGTCGAACGAGTTCGGTCCGGTGGCCCCCCACACGTACGGGTCACCGACCTGGGCGCATGCCGTCTTGATCGCGGTACGCGCGGCGCTGCTCACCACACCGTCGATCGACGGGCAGCCCTCCGGGCGGATCGAGGTCACCGGCAGCATCGCGGTCAGCCGCTTGATCTCGGAGTCGATCTGCTTCTTCTGCGCCGCCAGCTTGTTCTTGCGCTCGATCTCGGTGGCGATCAGCGCGTCCAGCTTCTGCTTCTGCGCGTTGTACTTGTCGCGGGCCGCGAGCACACCGGCGATCTGCTTGCGCTGGTCGTCGGCGATGCGGTCGAGCATCACCAGCTGCTCGGCCAGGGTGCCCGGCTTGGTGCTCACCAGCAGCGCGCCCATCTCCTGCGACGGGCCCCGCATGTAGTAGCGGGCGGCGATGTCACCGACCTTGTTCATGGCCAGCGTCGAGGCCAGCTCCAGCGGCACCATCTTCTTCTGCAGCTCCGCGGACTTCTTCTGGTCCGCCTTGAGCTGGGCGTTGACCTTGTTGTAGTCCTCGATCGTGGGTTCGAGCTTTTCCCACTGCTTGTCGATCTGGGCGTCGATCTCGTCGACCGAGGGCGCCGCGTGCGCCGGGGCCGCCAGCATCCCGGCGCCGACCGCGACGGCCGCGACCAGGGTGAGGAGACGGCGTACCACCCGGTGGAACCCGGCCGGACGGCCGGGTCGAGCGCTCGGGGCGTGACGTCGAGGGGGCATGGTTGCCACCGGCACGGACTCCTTTGCAACCGACCGCCGGGCGCCTCGCGAGAGGGAAGGTCGAGGCAGACGACCCACAGCGGTCGGTGCCCCACATTAGGGAAAGCACCGGGGTGGAATCAAGGCGACCTTTTGTTCAATCACGTATCCGCAATCGGTTGCACACCAAGGGTGTTCATTCACTTGCCGACGATGGCCGTCAATACGTCGTCGAGCGTCACCACGCCGAGGGGCCGACGACCGTCGCTGACCAGCACCATGTGCCGGCGCTCGCGGCGCATCGCGAGCAGCAGATCGGCGAGCGTACGGTCCGGCGGCACCACGGCCAGCGGCCGGTAGACGTCGGCCGGCACCGGGGCCCGACGGCTCGCCCCGGCGTACCCGAGCACGTCCTTGACGTGCACGAAACCCAGCACCCGGCGGGTGGCCCGCTGCACCACCGGGAAACGTGACCGGCCGGTGCGGGTCGCCAGCACCTCCAGCGAGGCCGGTGAGACGTCCTCGGCCACCGTGGTCACCGTCGACCAGGGTTGCAGGGCGTCGGCCGCGGTACGACTGTGCAGGGCGAGCGCGCCGGTGATCCGGGCGTGCTCCTCGGCGTCCAGCAACCCCTCGGTCCGCGCCTGGGAGACCAGGCCGGCCAACTCCTCGGCGGTGAACACCGTCTTCACCGCGTCCGTCGCCTCCACCCGCCACCACCGCAGCACCTGCCGCGCCGACCACTTCATCGCCAGCAGCAGCGGCTTCGTGGCCAGGCAGAACGCGAGCATGGCCGGGCCGAGCCAGAGCGCCGAGGGCTCCGGCCCGGCCAGCGTGATGTTCTTCGGCACCATCTCGCCGACCACGGTGTGCAGGAACACCACCACGGCCAGCGCGATCACGAACGCCACCGGGTGCACCGCCGACGCCGGCAGGCCGAGCGCCTCGAAGGGCACCTCCAGCAGGTGGGCCAGCGCCGGCTCGGCGATCGCGCCCAGGCCGAGCGAGCAGACCGTGATGCCGAGCTGCGCGCCGGCGATCATCAGCGGGATCTGGTTCATCGCGGCCAGCGCCCAGCGCGCCCGCTTCGACGTCGCCGCGAGCGGTTCGATCACGGTGCGCCGGGACGCGATCAACGCGAACTCGCTGCCCACGAAGAACGCGTTGCCGAGCAGCAGCACCAGGGCGACAAGCAGTTCAGGCACCGTCGTCGGGCTCCTCGGGGCGGACCACCCGGACCTGCTCGATCCGGTGCCGGTCGACCTCCACCACGGTGAACTCGTAGCCGGCCTCGTCGACCGTCTCACCGGCGACCGGGATGTGGCCGAACCGGGCCATGAGGAACCCGCCCAACGTCTCGTACGGCCCCTCGGGCAGCCGGAAGCCGGTCTGCTCGACCAGCTCGTCGGCCCGCAGCACGCCGTCGACCAGGACGGTCCGCTCGCCACCGGGCACGGTCAGCTCCGCCGGCCCGAAGCCGCCCACCGCGTCCGGGTCGAACTCGTCGGCGATCTCCCCGACCAGCTCTTCGACCAGGTCCTCCACGGTCACCACGCCGTCCGTGCCGCCGTACTCGTCGACCACGATGGCCAGGTCCGCACCGGCGTCCTTCAGCGCGGCCAGCACCCCGTCGAGGTCCAGGCTCTCCGGCACGTACACCGGCTCCCGGGCGACCGAGGCGACGGTGGTGCCGGCCCGACGGGCCAGCGGCACGCCGAGCGCGTCCGGCACCCCGGCGACACCGGTGACCAGGTCGAGCGTCTCCTCGTACACCGGGAACCGGGTCCGGCCGGTCCGCCGGGACGCCTCCAGCAGCTCGGCGACGGAGGCGGTGGCCCGCAACGCGATCACGTCCACCCGGGGGGTCATCGCCTCGGCGGCCCGCTTGTCGCCGAAGCGGATGGTGCGGCGCAGCAGCATCGCGGTGTCCGGCGGCAGCGCGCCGGCCCGCGCCGAGATGGCGGCCAGCAGTCCCAGCTCCTCCGGGGAACGGGCGCTGGCGAGTTCCTCCTGCGGCTCCACGCCGAGGCGGCGCACCAGCCGGTTGGCCGAGTTGTTGAGCAGCCGGATCAGCCAGCCGAAGGCGCGGGAGAACCCCCGCATCGGCGCGGCCGTGGCCAGGGCCGCCGGCATCGGGCGGGCCAGCGCCAGGTTCTTCGGCACCAGCTCGCCGAAGAGCATCGAGACGAGCGTGGCCAGCGCCAGGGCGAGCAGCCCGGAGAAGCGGTCCGCCCCGCCGAAGGGGTGCAGGGCCGGCGCGACGAGCCGGGCCAGGGCGGGCTCGGCCAGATAGCCGGTGAGCAGCGCGGTGATGGTGATGCCGAGCTGCGCGCCGGAGAGCTGGAAGGACAGGTCCCGCAGCGCCCGCCGCACCGTGGCGGCCCGTCCGTCGCCCTCGTCGGCCCGCCGGTCGATCTCCGCGCGGTCGACCGTGACCAGGGCGAACTCGGCCGCGACGAAGAATGCGTTGCCCGCGGTCAGCAGCACGAAGCCGACCAGGGGCAACAGCGTCAGAACCAACAGGCCGTCGATGGGCGTGATTGTGGCACGTGGGCGCCGGTGGTGCGGCACCCGTAGCGTGGCGGGTATGGACGGCCTGCTGCTCACCGACGAACTGGTCCTGCTCGCCTACGACGACGCCGGCACGAACCGGCTCGGCCGCCCCCATCTGGACTACGGCCTCGCCGGGGCGGTGCTGCTGGAACTGGCCCTCGCCCGCCGGGTGGAGGTGGTGGACAAGCGGCTGGTGGTGACCGACCCCGCCCCCACCGGCGTGCCCCTGCTCGACGAGGCGCTGGCCACCGTCGGGGCCGGGCGGCCCCGCAAGCCGAAGGACTGGATCGGCAAGCTCGCCAAGGGACTGCCGGACCGGGTGCTCGACGGTCTGGTCGGCTCCGGGGTGCTGCGCCGCGACTCCGACCGGGTGCTGCTGGTCTTCCCGCGTACCCGCTATCCCTCGCCGACCGGCGCGGAGCCGGCGGTGGAGACGGCGGCCCGGCGGCGGATGGTGGACGCGCTGGTCGGCGACGGCCCGGTCGACGCCCGGACCGCCGCGCTTCTCACCCTGACCCGGGCGGTCGGCCTGGACCGCAAGCTCTTCCGCGAGCTGCCGAAGGAGCGGGTCAAGGCCCGGATGACCGAGATCGCCGCCGGTGACTGGGCCTCCGCCGCGGTGAAGAAGGCGATCGAGGAGATGCAGGCCGCGGTGATCGTCGCGACCACCGCCACCGCCGCCATCAGCGTCACCACGACCAGCTGACACGACGGCGGCGGCACCCGCGTGGGTGCCGCCGCCGTCGTGGCCCGGCTTCCCGCCGGGGTACGCCTCAGCCGGCCGCCGGAGCGGTCTCCTTCTCGCCGGCCGGCGCGTCCGGCTTGACCGAGCGCAGCAGCACGCTGGCCACGTCGACCACCTCGACGTCCTCGCCGGCGCCCTTGCCGTTCACGCCGTCGTTGAGCATGGTCGAGCAGAACGGGCAGCCGACCGCGATGGTCTTCGCACCGGTGGACATGGCCTCCTCGACCCGGTCCACGTTGATCCGCTTGCCGATCTTCTCCTCCATCCACATCCGGGCACCGCCGGCGCCGCAGCAGAAGGAGCGCTCGCTGTTGCGCGGCATCTCGGTCAGCTCGCCCTGGATGGAGTCGCCGAGCACCTCACGGGGAGCGGCGAAGACCCGGTTGTGCCGGCCCAGGTAGCAGGGGTCGTGGTAGGTCACGCCACCGTCGACCGGCTGCACCGGGGTGAGCTTGCCGGCGCTGACCAGGTGGGCCAGCAGCTGGGTGTGGTGCACCACCTCGAACTCGCCGCCGAGCTGGCCGTACTCGTTGCCCAGCGTGTTGAAGCAGTGCGGGCAGGTCGCGACGATCTTCCGCTTGCTCTTCTCCCGGCCGTCGAACGCCTCGTTCAGCGTCTCGACGTTCTGCTGGGCGAGCATCTGGAAGACGAACTCGTTGCCGATGCGCCGGGCCGGGTCACCCGAGCAGGTCTCGCCCTCGCCCAGGATGGCGAAGGAGACGCCCGCCTCGTTGAGCAGTGTGGCGACCGCGCGGGTGGTCTTCTTGGCCCGGTCCTCGAACGCGCCGGCGCAGCCGACCCAGAACAGGTACTCGAAGTCGTCGACCTCGCCGACCCGGGGCACCTCGAAGCCGAGGCCCTTGGTCCAGTCCTCGCGGGTGTTTTGCGGGGCGCCCCACGGGTTGCCCTTGTTCTCCAGGTTGCGGAGCATGACGCCGGCCTCGGACGGGAAGCTCGACTCGATCAGCACCTGGTAGCGGCGCATGTCGACGATGTGGTCCACGTGCTCGATGTCCACCGGGCACTGCTCGACGCAGGCGCCGCAGGTGGTGCAGGACCAGAGCACGTCCGGGTCGATGACGCCGCCCTCCTCGGCGGTGCCGATCAGTGGGCGGTCGGCCTCGGCCAGGGCCAGCACGTCCATGTGGGCGAGCTGCGCCTCGGTGGCCTTCTCCTCGCCGGTGAGGTCCTTGCCGCCGCCGGCCAGCAGGTAGGGCGCCTTCGCGTACGCGTGGTCGCGCAGGCTCAGCACCAGCAGCTTCGGCGACAGCGGCTTGCCGGTGTTCCAGGCCGGGCACTGCGACTGGCACCGGCCGCACTCGGTGCAGGTGCTGAAGTCGAGCAGGCCCTTCCAGCTGAACTGCTCGACCTGGGCGACACCGAACTGGTCCTTCTCCGGGTCGGCCTCCTCGAAGTCGAGCGGCTTGCCCTCGCTCGTCATCGGGCGCAGCGGGCCCAGGCCGGAACCGGCGGGCTTCTCCGGGTCGCGCTTGAAGAAGATGTTCGGGAATGCCAGGAACCGGTGCCAGGCGACACCCATCGTGACGTTCAGCGAGATCACGATGAGCCAGGTCATCGAGATGACGATCTTGATGAGCGCGGCGATGCTCGCGCCGTTCTCCCAGCTCGGCAGCGCAGCGCCGACGGCGTGGCTGAGCGGGGTGGCCCAGACCGGGTACTCGAAGTGGTCGGTGGCGACCTTGAAGCCCCGGATGACGAAACCGAAGATCAGGACCAGCAGCACGATCCACTCGACGAAGTAGCCCTGCCACATGGTCGAGCCGGTGAAGCGGGAGCGGTTCTCGGCGCGACCGGGCCGGTTGCGCAGCCGGATCGCCATCAGCACCACGATGCCGATCAGGCCGAGGATGCCGATCCACTCGGTGACCAGACCGAAGATCGTCCAGGACCCGATGATCGGCAACCCACCGGTCGGGGTGACGACCTCGAAGTAGGCCTCCAGCACCAGCAGCGACAGCACGACGAAGCCGACCATGACGGTCCAGTGCGCGGCACCGACCACGCTCCACTTCAGCATGCGGGTGTGACCGACGGTCTCCACCAGCATCTTCTTCGTGCGGGCGCCCTTGTCGGCGAACCGCTCCGGCGCGGGTTGCCCCAGCCGGATGACGGCCGTCATCTTCATGACCGCGCGCACCGCAAGCCACACCGCAACGGCGGTGATGGCGGCCGCGAGGATCGTGGTGACGATCTGGACGCTGCCCATCGAGTTGGCCTCCCGGTCTGCTGCTTGTCAGTGCAGCCTACGCGGAAGGTTACCCAGCAGTAACGTGAGTCTTCTCGCACCGGCCACGCCGCCCTGCGGACACCTTAGGTGCAGCGGAGTCCGGGTGCCGGACAGGGGCGGCGTGGCGTGACGTGCGACCGGGCGACTCAGCGCCAGCGGGAGAGCAGGATCAGCGAGGAGACCATCGCGCCGAAGCCCACCGCGAGGTTCCAGTAACCCCACGAGGCGACCGGGTAGGCCTGCTCGGAGAGGTAGTAGATCACCAGCCAGCCGATGCCCACCGCGATCAGCGCGACCGCGGTGATCGGCAGCCAGACCGGGCTAGGCTTGCGCGTCGCCGCCGTCGCCGTCGGGCGGACGTCCGTCGGCGGGGTGTACACCTTCTTCTTGCGGACCTGAGACTTGGGCACGACGCTCTCCAGAGGGGGGTACGACCTCGTCCGGCCTGACAACCGGGCGCGGGGGCGACGGTCCATGGCCAATAATGTTCGACAGCTAGCGTAGTCCCGACGGACCGTCCAGGCCACGAATGGGGTCAGGCCGGTGCACGGAGTGACCGAAAAGAGCGGGACTTTTCGGGTCGAGCAGGTCGGTTCGCATCGGCGCGGGCCGGAACGAGACGACGGGAAAGGGAACGCCCGGTGGAGTACACGTCCGGCGCCGCCTCCTGGCAGAAGGTCCTCCGCCGCGCGGTCGCCGGTCTGCTGCCCCGACGAGCGCGTCAGCGCCGCCCGGGCTGGTCGATCGGCGTGCCCCTGATCGCCGCCGCGGCGGGGCTGCTCTTCACCACCACCGCGACCACCGCCGGCGGCACCTCGCTGCGCGAGGACCGGCGGCCCCAGCTCACCCAGCTCATCGAGGACCGGCGCGAGCAGGTCGCGGCCAGCGAGGCGAAGGCGGCGCGGCTGCGCGACGAGGTCGAGCAGCAGACCGAGGCGCTGGCCGGCACCGACGGGCCGGTCAAGCTCCAGCGGGACCGGGCCGCCGCCAGCCGGCAGGCCGCCGGGTTCACCGCGCTCACCGGCACCGGAATCACCATCGAGCTGAACGACGCCGACTGGGGCCCCGGCCAGCCGCTGCCCAAGGGCGCCAGCAACGACGACCTGGTCGTGCACCAGGGCGACGTGCAGGCGGTGGTGAACGCGCTCTGGGCCGGCGGCGCGGAGGCCATGTCAATCATGAACGTCCGCGTCCTCAGCACCAGCGCGGTACGCTGCGTCGGTAACACCCTGCTGCTGCACGGCCGGGTTTACTCCCCTCCTTTCAAGATCGTGGCCATCGGCGATCCCGCGGAGTTCCAGCGGGCGCTCGCCGCCTCTGAGGGAGTCCGGGTGTTCAAGGAAGTGGCCGACCACTACCAGCTCGGCTACGTCGAGCGGGTCTCCACCGTCACCGTGCCGGCGTTCGAGGACTCCACCGCGCTGCAATCGGCGACGGTGCCCAGGTGACCGGCGACCGCCCCGCGGAACGCCACGGTCGCCCCGACGACCCGCACGAGGAGCCGACCGCGTTCCTCCCCACCGTCGACCGTCCGGCGCCCGCCCCGGCCCGGCCCCCGCTCGACCTGCCCTGGCCGGACGCCGGTCCGACCCACTCGTCCCCGGCCCGTCGCGACCTCGGCGGCCGTGACCCGGGCGCCCGTCGCCCCGGCCGTGACCCTGGCCCCGGTGACCTCGGCCGAGACCTCCGTTCCCATGGGCTGGGCCGTGACCTCGACGCCCGTGGCCTGGGACGCGAACTCGACACCCGTGGGCCGGGCCGTGACCCTGGCGCCGGTGACGCGAGCCGTGGGCTACCCGACCGGTGGGATCCCCGTGGCCAAGGGCCGGACCGAGGCGACCCCGCCGGCCGGGACGTCGGCCGCCGCGCACCCGACGGCCGTGGCGCCGGCGACCGCGCACCCGACGGCCGTGGCACCGGGGACCGCGCACCCACCCGCCGCGAACCCGCCCGCCCGGAGACCGGCGGCCGGGAGCCGGAACGTCGCAACCACGGCCACGGCCACGGCCACGGCGACGCGGGCGGCCGGCCCAGCGCCCCGCCCCCGCCCGCCTGGCCGGGCAACCAGGCCCGTCCGCCGAGCACCGCGGACCGGGCCGAGCCGCACGGGCCGGCGCGCGCCGAGGGCTACCCATCGACGCCCCACACCGAGACCCGCCCCCCGTCGTACCGGTCGTCGCCCCGCCCGGAGACCCGTCAGCCGGCACGCGCCGAGACGTACCCGCCCTCGTCCCACCCCGAGACCCGTCAGCCGGCACGCGCCGAGGGGTATCCGCCGTCGTCCCACGCCGGGACCCCGTCCTCGCCACGCGTCGAGGCGTACCCGCCTCCGCCCCACGAGGACGCCCGGCAGTCGGCGCGCGGCCTCGGCCGCCCGCCCACCGGTTCGGGCGGCCAGCACCCGGACGGCCCCGGGACGGCGGGGGGGCGAGCTGCCGAGAACCGGCCGGCCGGGCCCGCGGATGCCCGGTCCGCCGCGGCACCGGCCAGGCCCGCCGATCCGTACCGCTCCGACGGCCGCAGCGGAGTCGGCGGCCCGGCCACCCCCGAGGACCGGCGTTTCTCGGGGCCGTCCGGCCGCCGGTTCGATCCGACGTCGCGCACCGACCAACCCCCGCCGGGCCCCGTCGGCCCCTTCGCGCACCACGCCGACCCGGATCGCGCGCCGGCGGCTCCGCCCGGCGCCCGCGGTGGTGCCCCCGGCCCGATCCGACCGGCCGCCCCCGCCGACGGGCCGACCGACTTCCTGCCCCCGCTGGGCGGGCGGGCCGGCGCGTCCGAGCCGCGTGCCAGCGCGTCGCAACGGCACGGCGCCGGCCCCGAGCAGCCCGGCGACCCGGGTGCGACGGCGGTGCTGCGCCCGGTCAGCCGCCCGCCCGCCGATCCGCGGTTGGACTCCACAGCGCTGATGGGCGCCGTACCCCCGGTGCAGGACACCGGCGACGGCGGCGACGAGCCACCGGCGGAGCCGCCGCGCCCACGGCGCGGCGAGCGGGTGGTGCAGCTCCGGCCGGAACAGACCGGCGAGGGCTACCGCAGCGTCTACTCCGAACTGACCCGCCCGACCACGGGCTCCCGGCTGCGCTCGGTGATTCGCGGTACCGGTGAGGTGCTGATCACCTTCGGCCTGGTGGTGCTGCTCTTCGCCGGCTACGAGATCTGGGGCAAGTCGGTCATCGTCGACGCCCACCAGAGCGACCTGAGCGGTCAGCTCGCCCGGGAGTGGGAGACGGACCCGACCGTCGGCCCGACCACCGGGCCCAGCGTGAAGCCGAAGCCGCCGGCCGAGGGGAAGCCGGTCGCCGGCCTCTACATCCCCAAGTTCGACAAGCACTGGGTGGTCGTGGAGGGCGTCAGCCCGGACGACATCCGGTACGCCCCGGGCCACTACCCGGACAGCGCCATGCCGGGCGAGGTGGGCAACTTCTCCGTCGCCGGTCACCGCATCCGCTCCACCTTCTGGCGGCTGGACGAGTTGAAGGCCGACGACGTCATCGTGGTCGAGACCAAGACCGACTGGCTCGTCTACCGGGTCTACCAGCAGCGCATCGTCAAGCCCTCCCAGGTGGAGGTGGTCGCGCCGGTGCCGGGCAAACCGGACCGGAAGGCGACCGAGAAGCTGCTCACGCTGACCACCTGCAACCCCAAGTTCGACAACTACCAGCGGCTCATCGTCCACGCCCGGCTGGACCATGCCCAGCCGAAGTCGGCGGGCCGCCCGGCCGAACTGGAGGCCTGACCCGTGTACTCGTGGATCTGGCGGAAGCTGCCGTTCGGCCTGCCCGGGAAGCTGATCGGCTCGGTGCTGCTGGCCACCGCCACGGTCGCCCTGCTCTGGCTCGTGGTCTTCCCCTGGGCCGAGCCGCTGCTGCCCTTCGACGACGTGCAGGTCACGCAGGACTCCGGCGTACCGGGCGACGCTCCCGGGGGAGGACTCACCGACCCGACCGGGCTGCCGGGCGAGGAGGAGGAACTCCCCTACAGCACCGAGACCAACAACGCCCCACCCTCCACCCCGAACAGGTGACCCGATGCGCGTCCTGGTGATCGACAACTACGACTCGTTCGTCTTCAACCTCGTGCAGTACCTCGGCCAGCTCGGCGTGGACTGCGAGGTACGGCGCAACGACGAGATCGACGTCGCCGAGGTGGGCCGCGTCGGCGCGGACGGCGTGCTGCTCTCGCCCGGACCGGGCAGTCCCGACCGGGCCGGCATCTGCCTGGACGTCATCCGCGAGTACGCGGGCACGCTTCCCCTCTTCGGCGTCTGCCTCGGCCACCAGGCCATCGGTGAGGCGTTCGGCGCCACCGTGACCCGGGCTCCGGAGCTGCTGCACGGCAAGACCTCCGAGGTGCACCATCACGGCGTCGGCGTGCTCGCCGGCCTGCCCAACCCGTTCACCGCCACCCGCTACCACTCGCTCGCGGTGCTGCCCGAGACGCTCCCGGACGAGCTGGAGGTCACCGGCCGTACCGCCTCCGGGGTGGTGATGGCGATGCGGCACCGCACGCTGCCGATCGAGGGCGTGCAGTTCCACCCCGAGTCGGTGCTGACCGAGGGCGGTCACGTCATGCTGGCGAACTGGCTGGCCACATGCGGCTTCCCGGAGGCGCTGGAGCGAGCCCCGGAGCTGGCCGCCGAGGTCGACGCCCGCCGCCGCGCCGCCTTCGCCGCAGCCTGACCGCCCCGCGCCCCGCGCCCCGCGCCCCGCGCCCCGGCGATCATGAAGTTGGCGGCAGGTCACGCCCGATTTGTCGCCGCTAACTTCATGGTCAACAGGGGACGGGTTCGGGAGGGACGACACGTTGTCGAGATCTTGGTACGGGGGTGCCCTCAGGGGGCGGGGCCGTACCAAGATCGCGTCCGGAGAAGCAGCGTGGCGGTGTCCCGGTCGTCCGGGGCACCGCCACGTGCTCGACAGCGTCAGCCGTTGCTGCGCGTCGGCGGGACGGTCGGGAACGGGAAGCCGCCACCGCCGCCACCCGGCGTGCTGGGCGAACCGCTGGGAGTCGGGCTCGCCGGCGGGGACGGGCTCTCGCTCTCCTCCGGCGCGGCGATGTCGACGTAGATCGTCACCTGCTTGTCCCGGGCGTAGTTGGTGCCGCCCTTCGGACTCTGCTTGCTGACCCTGCCGACCTTGTCCGGCTCGGTGACCTCGTCGCCATCCAGGATGCGCACCTTGTAGCCGGCGTTCTGCAACTGCCGGACGGCCTGGTCCTCGGAGAGCCCCACCACGTCGGGAACCTCGGTGATGTTGCCCCGGGACACCTGGAGCTTGACGGTCGAGGCCTCGGGAACCGTGCTGCCCTCGTCCGGGTCGACCTTGACGACGATGCCCTTCTGGGCGCTGTTGTCGACGTCCTCGGTCTCGACCTTCAGGCCCAGGCCTTCCAACTGTCCCTGCACGTTCGCGACCTGCGAGCCCTTCAGACCCTTGGGGATGGTGACCTGGCCGGGGCCGGTGCAGATCTGGACCGAGACGGCGGTGTTCTTCTCCACCCGCAGGCCCGGGCCCGGGCTCTGGTTGACGACGGTGCCCTTCTTGCACTCCGTGTTCTGCACCGGGTCACCGTTGACGTAGCGCAGCCCGGCCTGGGTCAGCGCCGCCTGCGCCTCGGCCTGCGTGCTGTCCACCAGCTTCGGCACGGAGACCTTCTCGGCCCCGGTCTGGTTGAGCCAGAGCGCGGTGCCCAGCGCGATCACCGCGAGCACACCGAGCGCGGCGAACGTGGCGATGACCCAGGAGGAGGACTTGCGCTTGCGCGGATCCCCGACCCGGGCCGGCGCCTGCTGGCGCGTCTGCGGGCCCATCATCTGGGTCTGCTGCGCCTGGTGGTAGCCGCCTCCGGCGGCCGCCATCGGCATCGTCTCCTCGGACGGCATCACCGGGGTCGCCAGCACCGGCCGGCCGGCGGCGGCGCGGAGCAGGTCCGCCCGCATCTCGCCGGCGCTCTGGTAGCGGTTGAGCGGGTTCTTGGAGAGCGCCTTGAGCACGATGGCGTCGACCGCGGGGTTGACGTCCGGGTTGATCGTGCTGGGCGTCGGCGGCTGCTCCCGTACGTGCTGGTAGGCCACGCTGACCGGGCTGTCGCCGACGAACGGCGGGTGCCCGCAGAGCAGCTCGAACAGCACGCACCCGGCGGCGTAGACGTCGGAGCGGGCGTCGACCGCCTCGCCGCGCGCCTGCTCGGGGGACAGGTATTGTGCCGTGCCGATGACCGCGCTGGTCTGCGTCATCGTGGTCGCGCCGCTGGCCAGCGCGCGGGCGATGCCGAAGTCCATCACCTTGACCTGGCCGGTCTGGGTGAGCATCACGTTGCCGGGCTTGATGTCCCGGTGGATGATGCCGTGCCGGTGGCTGAACTCCAGGGCGGCGCACATGTCGGCGCAGATCTCCAGCGCCCGGCGCGGCTGGAGCCGCCCCTCGACGCCGAGGACCTCCTTGAGAGTCCGCCCGTTGACGAACTCCATCACGATGAACGGCAGCGTCTCGCCGGTCGGGGCGGTCTCCTCGCCGGTGTCGTAGACGGCGACGATGGCCGGGTGGTTGAGCGAGGCGGCGTTCTGCGCCTCCCGACGGAACCGCATCTGGAACGTGGCGTCGCGGGCCAGGTCGGCACGAAGCATCTTGATCGCGACGTCCCGCCCGAGCCGGAGATCGCGACCGCGGTGCACCTCCGCCATGCCGCCGTAGCCCAGCAGCTCGCCGACCTGGTACCTGCCACCGAGCAGGCGGGCCTGCGCTGTCATCGCGTCTCTCGTCCTTCGCTCGTCGTCGAACCGCCGCCGGCCGGCTGGAGGCGTACCTCACGACGGTACGACGTGCGGACCGGATAGTCGTCCCCGTACGCCCGCACCGCGCCGGACGTCACGCTCACACTCGCCGGTACGGGCGGACCGGCGGCACCGGCCACGTATTTCCGGTACCAGAAAGAAATCACGCCCGAACAGAGGATGACCAGCACGGCCACCACGATCGCCGTGGTCCAGAGCCCGGAACGGGAACGGCGCTGGGGCGGCGGCGCGGCGGGCGGGCGGGGGTACCCCTGGGGGTGGTGTTGCGGTCGGGGCTGTGGGACGGGGGCCGCCCCGCGCGGCGCCACCGGTGGGCGGGCCTGCGGGGCGGGGTGCGCGACCATGGTCGGACGCGGCGCCACCGGTGGGCGGGCCGGGGCCACGGGCGGGCGGGGCTGCGGGCGCGGGGCGGCGGTCGGCACCTGGGCCCACGCGACGGGCGCGGCGGGTGAGGCCGGGGCGCCGGAGATCGGGTGCCCGGCGCGCGCCTGCTGGGAGAGCGCGAGCTTGGCCTGGCGGGCGACGCTCGCCAGCGCGGCGGCGCTGGGCCAGCGGGCCGCCGGGTCCTTGGCCATCGACCGCTCGACGATCGCGCGCACCTGGGGCGGGATGTCGGCGGGGAGCGGCCGGGGTGCGTCGCGTACGTGCTTCATGGCGATCTCGAGCGGATTGTCCCCCTCGAAGGGGCGCCGCCCGGCCAGGCACTGGTAGGCCACCACGCCGAGCGCGTAAACGTCGGAAGCGGGGGTGGCGACCGCGCCGGTGGCCTGCTCCGGAGAGATGTACGAGGCGGTGCCGAGCACCGAGCCGGCGGCGGTGAGCTGCCCGACCAGGTCGGACCGGGCGATGCCGAAGTCGGTGAGCACCAGCGTGCCGTTCGGCCGCACCAGCAGGTTCCCGGGCTTCACGTCCCGGTGCACGATGCCCTTCTCGTGGGCCGCGTGCAGCGCGTCGGCGGCCTGGGCCAGCAACGCCATGGTGCGGGCCGGGGTGAGCCGGCCGACCCGGCTGAGCGTGGCGGAGAGCGCGTCGCCCTCCACGTATTCCATCACCAGGAAGGCGATCTGCTGGTCGCTGCCGAAGTCGTAGACGTCGACCACGCCGGGGTGGTTGATGGTGGCCATGGTCCGCGCCTCGCCACGGAACCGCTCGGCGAAGCCCGGCTCGTCGAGCAGCGCGGGGAGCAGGCTCTTGACCGCGACCGTACGGCCCAGCACCTGGTCGGTGCCGCGCCAGACGTCGCCCATGCCACCGCTGGCGATCCGCTCGTCCAGGCGGTAGCGGTTGCCGAGCTGCACACCCGGGCTGAGCACGTCAGCGCCTCCCGGAGTCGGCGATGGCCGCCGCCATGATCCGGCCGGCGATCCGGGCCGCCTCGGCGCTGCCGCCGCTGCCGGCCTGCTCCAGCTCGACGCAGACCGCGGAGAGCGGCGTGCCGTCCTTGGCCAGCGCGAAGCCGATGAACCAGCCGTGGTCCGGCGTGTCCGGGCCGGACTGGGCGGTGCCGGTCTTGCCGCCGACCACGTAGCCGTCGATGGCGGCCCGTTGGCCGGTGCCCTCCTTCACCACGTTCTGCATCATCGACCGCAGGTCGGCCGACACCTGGCTGCTGACCGGGCGGCGCAACTCGCGCGGCTTGGCGGCGTCGTAGACGGTGGTGCGGTCCGGGCCGAGCAGCTGCTTGACCAGGTACGGGCGCATCTGGCTGCCGTCGTTGGCCACCGCGGCGGCGATCAGCGCGCCCTGCAACGGCGTCATCCGCACGTTGTTCTGGCCGATCGACGACTGGGCCAGCGCGGCCGGGTCGGTGCTGCCGTCCGGGTTCTGCATGTCGCCGGTGCGGCTGGCCGCGACCGGTAGCCCGCCGTCGCCGTCCTGCCCGACCGTGAGGTCCTCCTGCTCGAAGCCGAACTGCCGGGCCTTCTCCTTGACCTTGTCCGCGCCGAGCCGGACGCCGAGCTGGGCGAAGCCGGTGTTGCAGGACTCGGTCACCGCCTCCCGCAGCGTGACCTGGGCCTCGGGGCAGATGGACTCGGCGGCGTTGCGGATCGGCACTCCCGCGCCCGGCGCGGTGTAGCTGCGCCCCGCCGGGATCTGGGTCTGCTGGCCGATGCCGTTCTCCAACGCCGCCGCGGCCATGACGATCTTGAAGGTGGAGCCCGGCGGCAGCACCTCGGACAGCGCCCGGTTGGCCAGCGGCCGGTCCTTGTCCTTCTCCAGCGCGTTGTAGGCCCGGTCGGCCTCCGTGCTGTCGTGGCTGGCCAGCGGGTTCGGGTCGAAGCTGGGCATGGAGACCAGCGCCTGCACCGCCCCGGTACGCGGGTCGATCGCGATCGCCGCGCCCTTGGTGGCCCCCACCTGGTTGTCGTTGAGCTGCTTGTACGCCGTCTCCTGGGCCCGCTTGGAGAGGGTCAGCAGCACGTTGCCGCCACCGGTCTCGTCACCGGTGAACATGTCCTTGATCCGGTTGGCGATGAGCGCGTCGCTGGTGCCGGCGAGGAAGTCGTTCTCCACCCGCTCGATGCCGCTGGCGCCGCCGTTGACCGGCTTCCAGCCGAGCACGTGCGCGTACGTCTTCCCACCCGGATAGGTGCGCTGGAACTTCAGCTCACCGCCGGTCTCCTTGCTGACCGCGTACGCGGTGCCGCCGACCTCGATGTTGCCGCGCTTGCGGTCGTACTCGGCGACCTGGACCCGACCGTTGTAGTCGCTGGTGCGGTATTCGTCGGCCTTGTAGGCCTGGATCCAGTTCAGGTTCGCGAAGAGCAGCCCGAACAGGACCATCACGACCACACCGACGCGGCGCAGGGGTGCGTTCACGGCCGGATCACCTCCGTCGGGGCGCCGTGCAGCTGCTCGGGCGGACCGCCGGCAGGGCGCGCCGCCGGGCCACCCCCACCGGTGACCGGCCGGCGGGCGCCGTCGGACACCCGCAGCAGCACCGCGATCAGCAGCCAGTTCGCCATCAGCGAGGAGCCACCGGCGGACAGGAACGGGGTGGTCTGGCCGGTCAGCGGGATGAGCTTGCTGATCCCGCCGACGATGACGAACACCTGGAGGCCCAGGGTGAACGCCAGACCCCCGGCGAGCAGCTTGCCGAACGAGTCCCGCACCGCCAGCGCGGCGCGCAGGCCCCGCTCGACGATCAGCAGGTAGACCACCAGCAGCGCGGAGAGGCCGAACAGGCCGATCTCCTCACCGATGCCGGCGAAGATGAAGTCGGTCTGCACCTCGGGCAGCAGCGTCGGCTGGCCGCCACCCGGACCGGCGCCGAACAGGCCACCGGTGCCGAGCGTGAGCAGGCCCTGGACCAGCTGGTAGCCCCGGTCGTACGGCTCGGCGAACGGGTCCAGCCAGATCTGCGCCCGGTCGTAGAAGTTGGCGAACGGCCCGCCCACCGTGCTGCCCAGCACGTATGCCAGGTAGGCGCCACCGAAGAACAGGATCAGACCGATGAGCAGCCAACTGACCCGCTCGGTGGCGATGTAGAGCGTCACCACGAACATGCCGAAGTAGAGCAGCGAGGTGCCCAGGTCCTTCTCGAAGACCAGCACCAGGATGCTGACCAGCCAGACCACCAGGACCGGCCCGAGGTCGCGCCCACGCGGGAAGTCGATGC
This sequence comes from Micromonospora sp. WMMA1996, assembly GCF_002573675.1. Taxonomy (NCBI): domain Bacteria; kingdom Bacillati; phylum Actinomycetota; class Actinomycetes; order Micromonosporales; family Micromonosporaceae; genus Micromonospora; species Micromonospora sp. WMMA1996. The sequence continues at coordinate 1,369,861 of NZ_PDHU01000001.1, forward strand.
CGAGCACCCGCCGGCTGGCCAGCGAGAGCACCTCGCGCTTGCGCACCAGGTAGTAGGCGAAGAACGTGAGCAGGGCCAGCTTGGCGAACTCACCCGGCTGGATCTGGAACCCGCCGACCCGGATCCACAGCTTCGCGCCGTTGATCTCGGAGAACCGCCCCGGCAGCACCGCCGGGATCATCACCAGCACGATGCCGGCCAGGCCCAGGGTGTACGCGTAGCGCGAGAGCGAGCGATGGTCGCGCAGGATCGCCAGCAGAGCGGCGGCGAGCACCACCGCGGCGAGCGTCCAGGCGAGCTGGCGGCCGCCGGTGCCGGCGAAGATGGCCAGGTCCGCCCGCTCCGCCGGGGCGGCCTGCGCCAGGTCGTACCGGCGCAGAAAGCCGACGCCGATGCCGTTGAGCAGCGCCACCGCCGGCAGCAGGGCCGGATCGGCGAACGGCGCCAGCCAGCGGATCACCAGGTGCAGCCCCAGGAAGACCAGGCCCAGCGCGGCGGCCGGGATCCAGAAGTCCGGGGTGACCGTGTCCAGCGCCTTCGCCTCGATCATCGCCGCGTACGCCGCCACCAGCACCATGGCGAGCAGGAGCAGGGACAGCTCGGCGTTACGCCGGGACCGGGCCAGGCGTACGCCGGACTGCTCGCCCGTCGAAGCGGGCGAGGCTGCCGGTACGGCGGCTGCGGTCACGGATGCGTCCTCAGGATCGAGCCGACACTCACTCCGGCGACCGGCAACCGGCGGGATCGGCCGGTGCGTCGGTGTCGGAGGGAGCGGCGTCGGGCGTGGTGGTCGACGTCGGCGTGGGCGTCGGCGTGCCGGCCGCCGGGGTCGGCGGCACGGCGCTGCCGGTGATGACCGGGGTCAGCGCTCCTGCCGTCGTCACCGGGGTCGGGCTCGCCGAACCGGCCGTCGGCCCGGGCGGGCAGAGCGGCTTGAGGTTCGGGTTGGCCGGGTCGTCGCTGGTCAGCTCGGCCAGCCGGCGCTCGGCATCCGGTTCGCTCTTGGCCTGGATGCCCTGCTTCACCCGCTCCTGCGCGGCCAGCGTCAGGTCGTCGAGCCGCGCCGGGCTGCGCTCGTGCACGTTCGACAGGTCGAGCCCGGCGACCTGCCCGGGCACGCCGCGGAAGACCGCGAGCTGACCGTCGTCGGTGGCGCCGACGTAGAACTGGCGCTGGGTGTAGCTCCAGCCGCCGAAGATGCCGCCGGCGACGATGACCGCCAGCGCGAGCGCCATCGCGGCGGTACGCAGCGGGTGCCGCCGGCGCCGCTCGGGCTCGTCGTCGCGGGTGTCGACCGGCTCCTCCGGAGCGGGCGGCCGGGGCGCGGACAGCGCCGAGGCGCGGGCCGCCGGGGTGGAGTCGTCGGCGGAGGTCGCCATGCCCCGGTCCCGGGCGGCGGCGCCGCCGACGATCGGGGACGCCTCGACGATGTCGCGGTCGGTGGCGTCGGCGATGATCACCGTGATGTTGTCCGGACCGCCGCCGCGCAGCGCGAGCTGCACCAGGCGCTCCACGCACTGCTGCGGGTCGGCGTACTCCCGCAGGGTGTCACCGATGGTGTCCGCGCTGACCACGCCGGAGAGCCCGTCGGAGCAGATCAGGTAGCGGTCGCCGGGCAGCACCTGGCGGACGCTGTACTCCGGGTCGATGTCGCGGCCGTCCAACGCGCGGGTGAGCAGCGAGCGCTGGGGGTGGCTGCTCGCCTCCTCGGCGCTGATCCGGCCCTCGTCGACGAGCATCTGGACGTAGGTGTCGTCCTTGGTGATCTGCGCGAACTCACCGTTGCGCAGAAGGTAGGCCCGCGAGTCACCGATGTGGACCATGCCGAGCTTGCTGCCGGAGAAGAGGGTCGCGGTGAGCGTCGTGCCCATCCCCTCCAGCTGCGGGTTGGCGTCCACGGTGTCGCGGAGCTGCTGGTTGGCGGTGCCTACGGCGGAGCGGAGCGCGTCGACCAGGGCGTCACCGGGGACGTCCTCGTCGAGCGGCGCCATGGCACCGATGACGATGTTGCTGGCGACGTCACCGGCGGCCATGCCGCCCATGCCGTCGGCAACGGCGAGCAGCCGCGGTCCGGCGTAGACGGAATCCTGGTTGCCGTCACGGATCAGACCGCGGTCGCTGTGGGCCGCGTAGCGCAGGGTCAGAGTCATGGCCGTAATTCGAGGGAAGTGCGGCCGATCCGGATCGGCACGCCGAGGGGGACGGGGGTTGGTCCGGTGACCTTAGCGCGATCCAGGTAGGTGCCGTTAGTCGATCCGAGGTCCTCGACGTACCACTGCCCGTCACGCGGCACGAGCCGGGCGTGTCGCGCCGAGGCGTAGTCGTCGGTGATCACCAGGGTGGAGTCCTCCGCCCGCCCGATGGTGATCTGGGCCTCGCCCAGGGTGATCCGGGTGCCGGCCAGTTGACCTGCGGTGACCACCAACTGGTGGGCGGCCCGACCCCGCTTGGCCTTTGCCGGCTTCCCCGCGGGCGGCGCTCCGGTGGAGGCGCCGACCCCGCGCGGCGCGGCCACCAGCCGACCCGACCGGGCCCCGGCGAAGAGGTCCCGACGGATCACGCCGACCACCGTGAACACGAAGATCCACAGCAGGATGAGGAACCCGAACCGGGCGACGGTGATGACGAGCTCCGGCAACGGGGATCAGCCGTCCACGCGGAAGGTCAGCGTCGTCGTGCCGAGCTGGATCATGTCGCCCGGGTTGAGGGCGACCGCCGAGACGCGCTGGCCGTTGACCATCGTGCCGTTCGTGGAGCCCAGGTCGGTCAGCACGACCTGGCCGCCGTCGAAGTCGAGCCGGGCGTGGCGCCGGGAGATGCCGACGTCGGGCAGGCGCAGGTTGGCCTGGTCACCGCGGCCGATCACGGTCGAGCCCATCTGCAACGGGTAGGTGCGGCCGTCGCCGGACACCAGGCGGACGTTGCGACCGCCGCCGTGGCCGGGCGGGGGGCCGTAGCCGCCGCCCTGGTCGTACGCCGGGTAGGCCGGACCGGCGTCGTAGCCGCCGGGGGCCGAGACCGGGGCGACGTCGCCGCCGGTGTAGACCTCGGCGGTGACCCGGAACATGCCGGTGTCCAGCCCCTCACCACGTTCGACCTCGACGATCACGTCGCCGTAGACCGTCCAGGCCTGCTCGCCGATGAACTCCGCCTGCGACTGGGCCAGCTCCTGGGCCAGCGCGGCGGCGTACGGCGCCAGGCGACTGTGGTCGTAGGGCGAGAGATCGATCACGTAGCGGTTGGGCACCAACGTGCGCCCACCGGCCAGGATCGCCTTGTGCGCCTCGGCCTCCCGCTGCATGGCGTTGAGGATCTCCACGGGGTGGACCACCCCTTTGAAGACCTTGGCGAAGGCCCCCTCGACCAGGCCTTCCAGACGCTTCTCGAAGCGTTGCAGCACGCTCACCGGCTCCTCCTCGGGTCCCGAGGCAATGATGGTATCCGGACACCGCCTCCGCAGCTCACACGCCGCTCGGCCGGCTACCGTCGACCCGTTCGTGACCAGGGCCGCAAGCGTGCTACAGTTTCGCCCGCCACGAGCGGTGACCGCTCGTGGCGTGACCAGTGGACAGCGTAGTATGTCCCGACACCTGCCGCAGATGGCGGGCGAGGGATGCGATATGGTGTTCCGGGTCGTGCCACGGGGATGTGGCGGAATGGCAGACGCGCACGGTTCAGGTCCGTGTGTCCGAAAGGACGTGGGGGTTCAACTCCCCCCATCCCCACCAGAACGAGGGCTCCGCAGGATGCGGGGCCCTCGCGCCGTATCGGGGCGTACCGGACGTCACGCTATGCTCCGATGGTTTCCCTGCCTCCTATAAACCAGGAGTGGCGTGTGAGTGTCGCGTTGGTGACCGGTTCGGGCGGTCTGATCGGCTCCGAGGCGGCCCGGCACTTCGCCGGCCTCGGTCTCGACGTGGTCGGCATCGACAACGACATGCGGCGATACTTCTTCGGCGAGGACGGCTCGACCGCCTGGAGCCTCGACCGCCTCGCCGCCGACCTCGGCACCGCGTACACCCACCATGCCGTGGACATCCGCGACCGGGACGGCCTGGAGCAGGTCTTCAAGCGGTACGGCCGGGACATCGCCGTGGTGATCCACAGCGCCGCCCAGCCGAGTCACGACTGGGCCGCCAAGGAGCCGTACACCGACTTCGACGTGAACGCCGGCGGCACGCTCAACGTGCTGGAGAACACCCGGCGGCACGCGATCGACGCGCCGTTCATCCACTGTTCCACCAACAAGGTCTACGGCGACCGGCCGAACTCGCTCCCGCTGGTCGAGCTGGAGACCCGCTACGAGCTGCCCGAGGACCACCACTGGTACGACGGCATCACCGAGGACATGTCGATCGACGAGTCGCTGCACTCGATCTTCGGCGCCTCGAAGGTGGCCGCGGACGTGATGGTCCAGGAGTACGGCCGGTACTTCGACATGAAGACCGCCTGCTTCCGGGGCGGCACGCTGACCGGGCCGGCGCACTCCGCGGCGGAGCTGCACGGCTTCCTGGCGTACCTGATGCGGTGCGTGATGGAGGGCCGGACCTACAACCTCTTCGGCTACAAGGGAAAGATGGTCCGGGACGCGATCCACTCCCGGGACGTGCTGACCGCGTTCGAGGCGTTCTTCCGCGAGCCGCGCTCCGCCCAGGTCTACAACCTCGGCGGCGGCCGGCACTCGAACACCTCGCACATCGAGGCGTTCCGGATCGCCCAGGAGATCACCGGCCGCGAGGCGCAGATCAACTACGTCGAGCAGGCCCGCACCGGCGACCACCAGTGGTACGTCAGCAGCATGGCCCGGTTCGAGGAGCACTATCCGTCCTGGAAGATCACCTACGACGTGCCGATGATCCTCCGGGAGATCTACGAGGCGAACGTCGACAAGTGGGTGCCGAAGCCATGACCGGCGACACCAAGCGCAACGTGCTCGGCGTCGGGGTCGACGCGACCGACTACGACCGGGCCACCGAGGCCGTGGTCGCGGCCGCGCACGAACGCCGCCCGATGGCGCTGACCGCGCTGGCCGTGCACGGCGTGATGACCGGGGTGCTCGACCCGGCGCACAACGCCCGGCTCAACTCGTTCGACGTGGTGACCCCCGACGGGCAGCCGGTGCGCTGGGCGCTCAACCTGCTGCACGGCGCCGGTCTCACCGACCGCGTCTACGGGCCGGAGCTGACGCTGCGTGTGCTGTCCCGGTTCGCCGACGAGGGGCTGCCCGTCTACCTCTACGGCTCCACCGAGGAGACGCTGGCCCGCCTGGTCCCGGCACTGGAGCGCCGGTTCCCGGCGCTGAAGATCGCCGGCGTCGAGCCGTCCAAGTTCCGCGCGGTCGCACCGGGCGAGGACGCCGAGATCGCCGACCGGATCCGGGCCAGCGGCGCCCGCCTCGTCCTGGTCGGGCTCGGCTGCCCCCGGCAGGAGGTCTTCGCGTACGCGATGCGGCCGCTGCTGGACATGCCGCTGATGGCGGTCGGCGCGGCGTTCGACTACCACGCCGGCCTGCTGCGCAACCCGCCCCCGTGGATGCAGCGCGCCGGGCTGGAGTGGTTCTGGCGGCTCGGCCTGGAGCCGAAGCGGCTGTGGCGCCGCTACGTCATCCTCAACCCGGCCTACCTGGCCCGGTTGGCGGCGCAGAAGACCGGCCTGTGGAAGGCCACCCCGCCGGCGCCGGCCACCGGTCGACCCGCCACCTTCGACGTCTGACCCGACGACGTCCGGCGGCCACCCGTGAGGGGGACCGCCGGACGCCGGTGGGAGAGGTTGGCTGCGGTGGGTGACGGTCGCCCGGGTGAGGCTCCGGGAGACCGGTCGACACGATGCTAGGTCGCCGCACGACCACTGTGAACATTCCGGAACCGCCATACCGCCGGCGCGATGACCCCTACGGGAGCGCGTACCGGGAGAACCGGGGGGCCGTCCCCGATTCGGTGGGCGTCGAACTGGGCAAGGCTGGGTCCATGGATGACCGTCTCGCCGTGTTGCTCCCCGTCGCCGCCGTCTGGTTGGCCGCCGGACTGGTCGCCGAGGGCCTGCCCCGGCTGGACCGGGCCCGGGCGCTGCGTCGGCGTACCGGATGGTTGTCCGCCCTGGTGCTGACCGGCCTCGCGCTCACCGCGGCGGTCCTGACCGCGGGCCTGCAGAGCGCCGGCGACACGGCGGTCGACCGGGCCGCCGCCGGTCTCGCCGTCGCGGCCGTCCCGGCGGCGGTCGTCGCGGCCTGCACGGTACGCCGGGTCCGGCGGGTGCGGGCCGGTGCCGGCGCCTTCGCGGCGGCGCCCGGGATCCCGGCCCCGCACGGTCTGCGGGCCGCCGCCGCGCACCCGCTGATCGCGCTGCCGTTGCAGGCGACCGCGCTCGCGGTGCTCGTCGCCGTGCTCCCGGCCGCCGGGGTCGACCTCTTCGCCGCACCGGGCCTGGCCGGCCCGGCGATCACGGTCGCGGTGCTCGCGGTGTCCGCGATCGGGGTACGGCACGCGTTGCGGCACAACCGGCTCGCCGAGCGGGCGTTGCCGCCCGCGCGGGCGGCGGCGGTGTCAGCGCGTCCGGCCGGTGCCCTGCACGTATAGCAGCTCCAGGATCGCCCGGGTCGCCTCGAACCAGCGGTCCAGCCAGCCGGGCGGGGGGACGCTGCCCTTCGGGGGCAGCTCCATCAGCAGGCCGCGCAGGAGCGGGTGGTCCACCAGGGACTCCTGCTGCTCCATCGGCCACCCGCTGGGCGGGAAGGACGGCTCGGTGAGCGGGTTGGGGTCCAGCGACGGCAGGGAGAGCGGCCCGGCGGACTGCTCCGGCGCGGCGGCCATCTCCTCGCCGTCGGTGGAGACCACCTCGGTGAGGACGGTGTCCCGGCGCGCCCCGCGGTATTTGCCACCGAACCGCTCGGGCTTTCCCGGGCCGCTGGTGAGGTTCTCTGAACCGATCGTCGTCATCCGTCTCGCCTGCCTCGTTCGGTTGCCGATCCGTGCGGTTCAACGAGGCGGAACGAAACTGGCGACGGGTGGCCGGCGCCGGCCGGCACCCGAACGAAATGGTCCCGCCCGGCGACGCTGCCGGGCGGGACCACGCTTTCGGTGACGATCAGCTCCGGCCGAACGCACCGCCCCTGGCGCGGGCGACGAAGGCGTGCCAGTCGCCCGGGGCGAAGACCAGGGCCGGGCCCGTCTTGTCCTTCGAGTCCCGCACTCCGACCGCCCCGGTCACGTACGCGACCTCGACACAGTTGTCGCAGTTCGGCCCGCTCTTCGAGCTCTTGAACCACGTCGCCTGCGTCAGGTCCACGGGGAACTCCTTGGTCGCCATTTCCACAGTGGCTCCTCTGCCAGTTTCGCGATGTGTGCGATGGATTCCTCCGGGCGTATGGCCGCTGCTCGAATGTGATCGAAGATGAAGCTGTACTTCTGCAGTTCGTCGCTCTTCTCCAGGAAGAGCCCACCCGTGGCGTTCTCCGCGTACACGACATCGGGATCACTCGGTTCGGGGAAGCTGAGGATGGTGAAGGTCCCGTCCATGCCGGCGTGCGCGCCCACCTCGAAGGGCAGGACCTGCACCGTCACGTTCGGCAATTCGGCCACCTCCACCAGCCGCTTGAGCTGGCCACGCATCACCGCGTCGCCGCCCACCGGCCGGCTCAGCACCGCCTCATCGAGCACCACCCACAGATCGACCGGATCGTCCTGGGTCAACAACGACTGACGGCCCAGTCGGACACGCACCCGTTGTTCGACCTGTTCGGCGGTGAAGTCCGGCCGGGCGGCTCGGATCATCGCCCCGGCGTACTCCTCGGTCTCCAGCAGCCCCGGCACGACCTGCTGCTCGTAGGCGCGGATCGAGCTGGCCGCGGCCTCCAGGCCGACGTACGCCCCGACCAGCACCGTGCTGTAGGGATGCCACCAGCCCTTCTGCCGGGCCTCGCGGGCGATCTGCACCAGCTCGTCGCTCTCCGCGCCGACCACCCCGTAGATCCGGAGCATGTCCCGTACGTCGCGGGGCGTCGCGGTGGTGTGGCCGGTCTCGATCCGGGAGATCTTGGACGCCGAACACTCCAGTTGCTCGGCGACCACCTCGATGGTGATGCCGGCGGCCTCCCGCTGCCGGCGGAGTTCCGCACCCAGCCGGCGCCGGCGGATGGTCGGGCTGCGCCGTTCACTCATGACGCCGCCCACCGGCTCGCGGGACCAGGACTCACAGACACCCGGCTACCTCCGGTCGGTCGCGCCCCGGTTCGGCACCCGCCGTGGGCGCGACCCGGGGGCGGCGGGCGAGCGTTCGCGGCAGGGGTGGTGCCGGTCGTCGACCGGCCGCGACGGGCGAAACCGGCGTCCAGTGTGCCGTTTGGGTACCTGAGGGTTCAAGCGCCCCGTTCACGTGTCCCGCTCACCTATCGGCAAAAGTCGACGTGCAACTTGCATCCGGCAGGTCGCTGATGCACTCTGTCGGTATGGCACGGGTTACTCACCGTCTTCGCATGATCTCCGGGCGTGGTGACACCACGGTCCGTGGGACGGCCGGAGGGGAGCCGTCCCGCGCCGCGAGACCTGCCCCGGGGTGAAGACCCCGCCGCTGCACGCCGGCTCGGCTGCGGCGGCGGGAGCGGTAACCGGGAGCAGCCGGGTGATGGTCGGGTGGCGGTCCGCCACCGTGGGTACGGCCCGACCAGCACCGACCCACCGACCGCCGGTCCACCGAGGTAGACCCCCCGTCACCGGACCGCACCGACCCCCGTTCCGTCTCGCCGGCCCGAACCGCCGGCCGAACCTTCCCAGGAGCCCATGTGCTTCCCCGCTCCGGTGACGTACTGCACGTGACTCGCGCGGCGAGTGTCCAGTTCTTCCGACCGATCATGTTCCGGGTGATCCGGGTGCTCGACTGGCCGACCTACGACGGTTGGCTCTGGCTTGACGGCTACGAGTTGAACGCGGCGGGGGACGCGGTCAACCGGCGGTCGATCTTCGTACTGCAGGAGGGGTTGCGGCAGGTCCAGGCCGCACCGGCCCCTCGTCAGCACACCGTACGGACGGCCCGACGTCCGGTGGTCCGGACTCCGGTCCGGGTGGGCTGACCTCACGATTCCCGGTCGGGAGGGCGTGCCGCCGCCATAGAATCGGTACGCCCACCCCGGCACCGTTCCACCCCGCGCGCCACGGACCCTGAACCTGGGATGGTCATGGTCAATCTGCCCGCCGCGCGGCGGCACCACCGGTCCCGTGTCGGCTATGCCCTCGGGCTCTTCCTCTTCCTCGGCCTCGCCACCGTGCTCGCGCTCGTGGTCCGCCATCCGGCCTTCTCCGCCACCCAGCAACTGGCCGAGCCCGTGCCCGCCCCGGAGATCACCGTGGCCGGCGAGGGCGCGCGGTCGGCCGGCGAGCCGGCGGAGGCCGAGCCCTACGGGGACGAACCCGACGAGGACGAGCGGGACGGGGCCGGGTCGGCGACGGCGGACGACACCGACGAGGAGCCCGACGACGATCAGGCGGGCTCCGGGGCCGGGGAGGGCGCGCTCGCGGACCGCCCCACCGACTCGACCGACCTCAGCCGGTCACTGTTCTATTCCGGCCTGCTCGGGCTCGCCATCTCGCTCGCCGGGCTCGGCCTGGTGGGCACCCGACGCCGGCAGTGGTGACCGTCAGGGCGTGGTGGTGGTCGCCGGCGCGGAACTCGGCGTGGTCGCGCCGGTGGTGGGCGGGGCCGCTGCGGCCACCACGAGCGTGACCCGGTCGCCGTCGCCGACGGAGTAACCGGCCTCCGGGTCGGTCGCGATCACCGTGCCGGCCGGTCGGTCCGACGGCCGACGCTGCACCCGGTAGTCGACACCCAACCGGTCCAGCGCCGCCCGGGCGGCGGACTCGGGCAGCCCGACCAGCGGCGGCATCGGCACCTCGGCGGGCGGCGTCGTGGTCGGGGGCGTGCTCGACGGCGAACTGCTCGGTGACGCGCTGGTCGGCGCGGCACTGGTCCGCGCCGAGGTGCTGGGCACCGCCGACGGCGTCGGGCCCGGACCGTCGTTCCGCTCGGCGGCACGCAGGGCCAGCCACACCCCGGCCGCGATCAGACCGAGCAGGACCAGCGCCAGGATGCCCAGCAGGATCGGCATCCACCAGCGGCGTCCGGCCTGCTCGTCGCCGTACCACTCGGCGCCCGGCTCGGGGTAGCCGGCCGGTCGCGGCGGCGGTACGCCCGCACGCCCGGACCAGGCCCCGCCGCCGACCGGTTCCTGGCGAGTGGTGGCGTCCAGCGGTCGGCGTCCCTCGCCGGGCAGCGGTCGGGTGGCGTCACCGTCCGCCCCGCCGGGCACCGGCCGCGTCGCGTCGGGGTCGTCGCCGGGGTTGCGGGGCATCGCGCGGGTGGCGTCGGCGTCCTCGCCGCCCGCTCCCCGCGGCATGGCGCGGGTGGCGTCGGCGTCGTCCCCGTGCGGGGGCAGCGCCCGGGTGGCGTCCGCGTCACCGGCGGGTGGATCCTGACGGTCGTCGCTCATGGCACACGTCCTTTCCCCACCGGGACGGGGCACACGGCCCTCGATCGTCCACGGTAGCGGTCCGCGGCCACGCCGGCCGGCATCAGCGCGCCGTCCTGCCCGGCCGGCCGTCAGGGAGTGGGCGACGGACTCGCGGTCGGCGCGTCCCCGCAGGTGAGCGCGATCTGGTCGTTCCACCGGGCGGCGCTCCCGGCGGCCGGTTCCTGCCCGGTGACCGGCCCCTGCCGGCCGCTGCGGTAACGCGGGTAGAGCCCCGCCTCCACCAGGTCGTCCGCCGCGTCGGCGCAGGACAGGGCGCCGACGTCCGGCACGGTGACGGCCGGGGCCGGCCCGGCGACCCAGACGGTGACCGTGACGCCGCGCTTGACCGGCTCGCCGGGGCCCGGCGAGGTCCGCTCGACCGCACGGCCCGAGCCGGCGCCGAACACCAGCCGCCAGCCGAGCCGGCGGTCGCGCAACTCCTGCCGGGCCCGCGCGAAGTCGGCGCCGACCAGATCCGGCACGGTGAGGCCGGACGGGGTACGCGACCGCGGACCGCTGGGACGGTCGTCGGCGGGTCGGGTGGACGGGGCGCTCGGCGTGGCCGGCGGACCGGAGGTCGCCACGCCGCCGCTCGGCACGACCCCGGAGGAGGCGGCGGGCCGGTCCGGCTCACCGGCGAGCACCCAGCCACCACTGGCCCCGATCACCGCCAGCAGGACCACCGCCAGAGCACCGCCGAGAAAGAGCCGGGTACGCCCCGGACCGGTCCCGTCGTCGCGTACCGGCTGCCGATCGTCCGTCATCGCGTCCCCCGCCTCGTTCATCGGCGACCGTAGCCGGTGTCGCCAAGCCGTCCGCGACCGGTCGCCGGATCCCACGACTCGCCGGGGCGACCTCGGGACGCTACGCTCCCCCGCATGGCCAGACGGGGCTGGGGAGGATCGACCGCCGCCGCACTCGGCGTCGCCGCCGGTGCGGGCGCCGCGCAGCTCGGCTTCGGCTACGGGCTGGGCATCATCAACTGGGCGCCGACCGGCTCGGTACGCGTCGAGGCGGCCTGGGTGGCGAGTCTCGCCTGGGCCACCTGGATCGCGGCGACCTCGGTCATCGCCGGCGCGGTCTGCGCCCAACGACTGCGGGGTGGCGGCGAAGAACCGGTGGGCACCCTGCCCCGGCTCGGTCTCGCGCTCGCCGCCGGCGCCGGCGCGCTGGTCACGGTGCTGCTGGTGGCGGTGCCGGCCCGGGCGGCCCGGGTGCCCGACACGTCCTCGCCGCAGACCGTCGCGGCGACGTACGCGGCCGTGGGGCTCGTGCTCGGGGTGCTGCTGGCGACCTGGGCGCTGCACACCCGTGCCGCCGCCACCAACCTGATCGCCACCACCGGTTGGCTCTGGCTGCTCGCCGTGGTGTCGGTGATCGACGGCGTGCTCTCCGGCCGTGGCCTCAGCACCGCCCAGCTCGGCATCTGGCAGATCAGCGCGGACCGGGCCGGATTCTGGATCCGGGACTACTTCTACTGGCCGGGCGTACTGCTCTCTCTGGGCTCGGCGCTGGTGATCGGCGTGCTGGCCGCCCGCCGCGCGGTGCGCCCGGCGGACGTGCGGGTCGGGGCGGCGGCGTCCGGCGCGGCCGGTCCGCTGCTGGTCTCGATCGCGTACCTGCTGGCCGTGCCGCGCCTCGCCGGGATCGCCGCCGAGCAGCTGTCGGCCCATCTGATCGCCCCGTACGCGGTCATCGCCGGCCTGGCCGGCTCGGTCCTGGTGGCCGCGCTCGCCCAGCGTGCCGACCGCCGAGCCAACGATCGCCCGCCGGCGTCGGTGCCCCGCCAGCGCGCCGGGGAGCCGGATCCGACGTCGACCCTCGCCGGGTACCCGCAGGCGGGGCGGACCGGCGTCACCGGGTCGGAGTCCACGTCATCCGGTGGCGATGCCGAGTCGACCACCGGGTCCGACGTCGTCGGCGCCGAGCGGGCACCGGGCACGGAGGACAAGCCGGCGCGCAGGTTCTTCGGCCGCCGGGCGGGCCGGGCCACGCCGGACGCGGACGCCGCAACCGCGCCGGCACGGACGAGCGAGCCGGCATCCACCACTCCGGAGACGGCGGTCGGTCGCCTCGACGAGCCGACCGGGGGAACGGGCCCGGACTCCGGTGCCGACCCGGACCCGACTCCGGGTACCGGCGCGGAGTCCACCAGGGTGGACCTGCCGGCCCCGGCAGCGGGCCGCACGAGTCGGTCGTCCGGCACGCGCGCCGGCTCGTCGGGGCGCCCCTCGCGGGCCGCCGCCGACCGTGCCGGCCGCGCGGTACCGCCCCAGCGGCAGCCCGACGCCGCTCTGCCGGTCACCGACGCTCCCGACGGCGAGAACGGCTCGGACGCGACCCCGCCCGCGCGCGCCGACGAGCCGAAGGCCCGTCGCAAGCCCTGACCACCCCGGTCCCGCCGCAACCTCGCCGAAGTGGCGGGAACGGAGGCGGTCCGATGCCACCACTTCCCCGAAGTGGCGGCGGACCGGGCGGGCTGGGTCAGTCGACCGGCCAGGTGTGGACCGGCTCGTTGCCGCGCTGCAACTCGGCGTAACGCTGGACCATGTGGTGCAGCGCGGCCTTCCGGTCCATGCCCTGGTGCCGCTCCGCCGCCCACACCGTCTCGGTCTGCCAGACCGCGCCGTTGCGACCGGTCCGGCAGCGGCCCTCGATCACGCCGAGCAGGCGGTCCCGCTCGGCCGGGGCGACGCCGAACCGGTCCAGCCCCTGCGCCGCCACGGGCAGCAGCGTGTCGAGGACGAGCCGGGTGACCGGCACGTCGCCGACCCGGGGCCAGTGCAGCACCGCGTCCATCCCGCGCCGCGCGGCCGCGTGGAAGTTCTCCTCGGCGGAGCTGAACGTGAGCTGACTCCAGATCGGACGATCCGACTCGGCCAGGCCACGGGCGAGGCCGAAGTAGAACGCGGCGTTGGCGAGCATGTCCACCACGGTCGGGCCGGCCGGCAGCACCCGGTTCTCCACCCGCAGGTGGGGGCGGCCGTTCATGATGTCGTAGACCGGGCGGTTCCAGCGGTAGACGGTCCCGTTGTGCAGCCGCAGCTCGCCGAGCTGGGGCACGCCGCCGGCGTGCAGCACCTCGACCGGGTCCTCCTCCTCGCAGATGGGCAGCAGCGGCGGGAAGTAGCGGACGTTCTCCTCGAACAGGTCGAAGATCGAGGTGATCCAGCGCTCCCCGAACCAGACCCGGGGGCGTACGCCCTGTGCCTTCAACTCGTCCGGGCGGGTGTCGGTGGCCTGCTCGAAGAGGGCGATCCGGGTCTCCGCCCAGAGCTGCCGGCCGTAGAGGAAGGGCGAGTTGGCCCCGACCGCGACCTGCACGCCCGCGATGGCCTGGGACGCGTTCCAGTAGTCGGCGAAGCTGTCCGGCGCGACCTGGAGGTGGAACTGGAGGCTGGTGCAGGCGGCCTCCGGCGCGATCGAGTCGGTGTGCGTGCGCAGCCGCTCGACACCGTTGATGTCCAGCTCGATGTCCTCACCGCGGGCGCCGACGATCTGGTCGTTGAGCACCCGGTAGCGCTCGTCCGTGGAGAGGTTGTCGGCGACCAGGTGGCGCTCGGTGAGGGTGGGCAGGATGCCGACCATCACGATGGTCGCGTCGGACTTGGCGGCCCGCTCGTCGGCGCGGCTGAGGCTGCTGCGCAGATCCTGCTCGTAGTCGGCGAAGCCGCCGCCCTCGATCAGCCGGGGGGAGGCGTTCAGTTCGAGGTTGAACTGCCCCAGCTCGGTCTGGAACAGCGGGTCGGCGATGTCGGCCAGGATCTGGTCGTTGCGCATGGCCGGCTCGGCGGCGGCGTCGACCAGGTTCAGCTCGATCTCCAGCCCGGTCATCGGGCGGTCCGCGTCGAAGCCGAAGTCGTCCAGCATCAGCGCGAACACGTCCAGGCACCGCCGGACCTTCTGCCGGTAGCGGACCCGATCCTCCCGGGAGAAGGCGCCCTGCTCGACGTCCCTACCCATGTGTCCTCCCGGCGCCGGTGCGACGGAACCGTACCGTTCCGCAACGCATTGTGAACCATCCACGTGGTGTGCGTAAGTGCGTCCGGTCCGGTGGTGTCCGTCGCTCGGTCGCAGGTCTGCACCTGTACCCAGCGGAGACGTCGTGCAGCGCCCGGGACCGAAGAACAACACGTGACAATTCGCACGACCCCGCGTACGCGAACGGGCCCGCGCCGTGGAGACGGCGCGGGCCCGTGGGCCTGGTGGGGCTCAGCCCTGGCGGACGGCCTCGCCCTCGATCTCGATCTTGACCTTGCGGCCGACCAGGACGCCGCCGGTCTCCAGCGCGACGTTCCAGGTCAGACCGAAGTCCTCCCGGTCGATCTCGGTGGACGCGGAGAAGCCGAAGATGTCCTGCCCGAACGGGCTGCGGCCGACGCCCTCGAACTCCACCTCCAGCTCGACCGGGCGGGTCACGCCCTTGATGGTCAGGTCACCGGCGAGCACGAACTCGTTGCCCGAGCGCGACTTCACTCCGGTGCTGCGGAACTCCAGCGTGGGGAACTGCTCGGCGTCGAGGAACTCCGGGCTGCGCAGGTGCGCGTCCCGGTCGGCCTGCGCGGTGTTGATGCTGGCGGCCTGGATGGTGGCGGTGACCGCGGACTCCAGCGGGTCGTCGGTGACCGTGATGGTGGCGGTGGCGTCGGCGAACTCACCGCGTACCTTGCTGACCATCATGTGCCGTGCGACGAAACCCACCCGCTTGTGCGCGGCGTCCAGGAGGTACGTGCCGGGGGCGGGGATGGTGAGGCCCTCCCAGTCGCGGGTAGTCGCCTCGGTGCTGCTGGTCATGATGCTCTCCTCCGGAGAAGATTGTTGAGTAGCCCAACGGCTGACTGAGCAACTATAGCTACGGCAATATTCCCTGTGTCAAGTGTTGCTAGGATGGTGGCGTGGACCAGAACGTGTTCGACGACCCCCGGATCACCGCCGTCGGCCTGCTCGTCGAGGCGCACGCCGGGCTGTCCGCCCGGTTCGCCGCCCAGTTCGAGGAGCACGGCCTGTCACCTGTCGAGTTCGAGGTGCTCACCCGGCTCGCCCGGTCGCCGCACAACCAGTTGCGGATGACCGACCTGGCGGCACAGACCTCGCTCTCGACCAGCGGCGTGACCCGGGTGGTCGACCGGATGGAGCGCGACGGCCTGATCTGCCGACGGGCCTGCCCGTCCGACCGGCGCAGCTCCTTCGCGGTGGTGACCGCCGCCGGGCTGAGCAGACTGGACGAGATCCTGCCCGGTCACCTGAAGATCATCGAGCAGTGGTTCACCGGCCAGCTCGACCCGGCCCAGCTGGACGGGCTCCTGGACGGCCTGCGCCGGGTGCGCGACGCGGTCCACCCGGGCGCCACCGCCGGCAGCACCGAGCCGGCCGGCACGCCCGCCTGCTGAGGCGTGCCTACCGGTCGGTCACCGGCAGAATGACCGGCAGAACCGTCCTGGGATCGGGGCAAAGTACGGCACAAGCGTGCGAAACGCCCAGCAGGCACGGATAGGCTTCCGGCAGCGGGGGGCACCGGGGGGTGCTGGCGCGAGCGTGGAGCGAGGGGCAGCACCAGGGGGCTACTTCGCTCGCGCCACCCCCGCGCCCTCCGCTCAGCCCCGCCGCGCGCGATCCCGCTGCGCCACCAGGGAGTAGAGCAGTTCCTCCTCCCGGGGCAGCAGGCTGACCCCGGTGACCTGCCGGGCGCGATCCAGCCGGTCCAGCACGGCCACCTCACCGGTGCTGGCGGCCAACCCGACCAGCGCCTCGACCAGGTCCCGCCGGTCCGCGCCGCCGGACGCCGCCTCGGCCGCGGCCGCGAACCACTCCGCCGCCAGCTCACGATCCCCCCGGTGCAGCGCCACCTGACCCTCGATGAGTCCGCGGAGCGCGTCCTCGGGGCGGACGTCCCGGCCCGCGCCGGGCGGGTCCCAGCGCTCGGCGGCCGACGGCCGACGGGGCCTCGGCACCGGTCCGGACGGCCACAGCTCCGCCACCACGGCCGACGCGTCGTCGATCCGCCCCTGAAGCGCGAGCGCCAACCCGACCGTGCCGACCACTCGACGGAGCCGCCCGGGATCGCCCAGCTCCACCAGCGCGGCGGCGGCCCGCCGCCCCTGCTCGACCGCCTCCGCGTAGCGGCCCTCCCACCGGGTCAGCTCGGCCAGATCGGCCCGGGCCAGCAGGCGCAGGCGCTGATCGCCGCACTGCGCTGCCAGCCGGTCGACCGTGGCCAGCCGCCGCCGGGCCCCGGCCAACTGCCCCACGCGTACGTCGTGCCAGGTCAGGTGGTGCTGGGCGACGGCCATCTCGCGTGCCCGGCCGTGCCGGGTGGCCAACGACAGCGCGGCCTCGGCCTGCTCACGCGCCTCGTCGTGCGCGCCGAGCCCGCGCAGCAGCGCGCAGAGCACCGACCGGGCGGACAGCTCCCCGGTCACGTCGCCGACCTCGGTGAAGGTGACCAGCGCCGCCCGCGCCGCCGGCAGCTCCTCCGCCCCCGCGCCGTGCTCGACGGCCAGCCGGGCCGCACCGAGCAGCGCCCAGGCGCGCAGCACCGGCGGCACCCCGGCGGTACGCGGATCGTCCAGCAGTCGACGCAGCCACCGGCGGCCGGACACGTCCCGCCCCCGCAGCCGCCACCAGCGGGGCAGCGCGGCGGCCAACAGCAGCGCCGTCGCCGGGGCCCGCTCCCCCGCGTACGCCAGCGCGGCGGTGATGTCGCTCGTCGCCTCGTCGAGCAGGTGGACGGTGCCGGGCAGCTCCGCGCCGACCAGGCCGGGGGCGGTACGCCGGACCAGCCCGGCGACCACCGTCGCGTGCCGCAACCGGATCCCGTCCGTCTCGCCCTCGGCGTCGGCCTGCTCGGCCGCGAAGTCACGCACCGCGTCCAGCAGCCGGAACCGGAACGGGCCCGTCCCCCGGACGCTGAGCAGGCCCAGCTCCCGCAGCCGGTCCAGCAGCGGCACGGCGTCCCACCGGTCGGCGCCGGTGGCGAGCAGTTCCTCGGCCAGCTCCACCGACCAGCGGTTGCGGAAGGCGGACAGGCGGCGCAACGCCGCCCGCTCGGCCGGGGCGAGCAGGTGGTAGCTGGTCGCCACCGCCTCGCGCAACGTCACCGTGCCGGCTGCCGGCTGCCCGCCGGGCCGCACGGCGGCCAGGTCGAGGACGCGGTCGCCGTAGCGGTCGAGCAGCTCGGTGACGTCGAGGATGCGGCCGCGGGCCGCCATCAGCTCGACGGCCAGCGGCAGCCCACCGAGCCGGCGGACCAGCGCGGCGAGCGCCGGTAGCTCGGCCGGGGTGGGCGGCGCGTGCCGGGCCTGGGTGAGCCGGGCGGCGAAGAGCGCCGCGGCGGGCCACCGGTCCAGGTCGGCCCGCTCCGTCGGCCGCGAGCCCGGCGGTGGCACGTCCAGCGGCGCCACCGGCCGGACCAGCTCACCGGGGAGGCCGACCGGCCGGCGACCGGTCACCAGCACCCGCAGCGTCGGCGCCGCGGCGGTCAGCGACCGCAGCGCCTCGGCCACCGGCCCGGGCGCCCGTTCGACGGCGTCGACCAGCAGCAGCGCCGGGCGGCCGGCGAGCCGGCAGGAGAGGTCGGCCAGCCGGCTCACGCCGAAGACCGCCGCCGAGGCGGCCAGCACGTCGGCCGTGTCCGAGCCCTCGCCGACCAGCACCCCGACCACACCGGCGGGATGGCGGGCCGCCACCGCGTGGGCGACGGTCAACGCGAGGGCGCTCTTGCCGACGCCGGCCAGCCCGACCAGGCTCACCACCGGATGCGCGCCGATCAGGTCGGACACCTCGGCCACGTCCCGGTCCCGCCCGAGCAGCGCCACCGGTTGCGGCAACGCGGTCGGCGTGCCCGGATCGTCGGCGGCCGGGACGCGCGGCGCCGGGTCGGCCGGTGCGGGCCGGGCGGTGGTGACGAACTCCCGACGGTCGTCGCCGGTCAGCCCGAGCGCGTCGGCCAGCAGATCCACTGTGGTGCGTTGGGGTCGGGTCGCCCGCCCCCGTTCCAGATCACGGACCGTGCGCACGCCCACGCCGGCCCGGCCCGCCAGCTCGGCCTGGGTCAGGCCGGCGGCGAGCCGGTGCCCGCGTACCAGATCGGACAGCAGGGTCCGACCACCGGGGCTCCGCGAACGATCATGATCGGGAGTCATGGGCACGAAGAGTACGGATCGGGTCCGACGCTCCACAGCCCATCGTCAACCACCCGACCGTCCATCGCCGATATCCGACAGACGGCCGAAACGGGGCGTCGCTCACATACCGAGGTCGCGGGCGATGATCATGCGCTGCACCTCGCTGGTGCCTTCGCCGATCTCCAGGATCTTGGAGTCCCGCCAGAAGCGGGCCACCGGGTACTCGTTCATGAAGCCGTAGCCGCCGTGGATCTGGGTCGCCTCCCGGGCGTTGTCCACCGCGACGGTGCTGGCGTGCAACTTGGCGATCGCCGCCTGCCGCTTGAACGGCTCACCGGCGAGCATCCGGGCGGCAGCGTCGTAGTAGGCCAGCCGCGCGGTGTGCGCCTTCATCTCCATGTCCGCGATCTTGAACTGGATCGCCTGGTAGTTGCCGATCGGCTGGCCGAACGCCTGGCGCTCCTTGGCGTACGTGATCGACTCGTCCACGCAACCCTGGGCCAGCCCGACCGCCAGTGCGGCGATGGCGATCCGGCCCTCGTCGAGGATCCGCAGGAACTGCGCGAAACCCCGACCGCGCTCACCGAGCAGGTTGGCCGCCGGCACCCGGCAGTCGTCGAACGTCAGCTCGTGGGTGTCCGAGGCGTTCCAGCCGACCTTGGAGTAGCCGGGCGCGACCGTGAAGCCGGGCGTGCCGGACGGCACGATGATGGTGGACAGCTCCTTGCTGCCGTCGGGCTTCGTGCCGGTGACCGCGGTGACCGTGACCAGCGCGGTGATGTCGGTGCCGGAGTTGGTGATGAACGCCTTCGAGCCGTTGATCACCCACTCGTCGCCGTCCAGCACCGCCCGGGTCCGGGTGCCGCCCGCGTCCGAGCCGGTGCCCGGCTCGGTGAGCCCGAAGCCGGCCAGCGCCTCACCGCTGAGCAGCTTCGGCAGCCACCGCGCCTTCTGCTCCTCGGTGCCGAACCGGTAGATCGGCATGGCGCCGAGCGAGACCGCCGCCTCCAGCGTGATCGCCACGCTGGAGTCGACCCGGGCCAGCTCCTCCAGCACCAGGCAGAGCGCGAAGTAGTCGCCGCCCATGCCGCCGTGCTCCTCCGCGAAGGGAAGCCCGAACAGACCCATCTTGCCCATCTGCCGGACGATCTCGTACGGGAAGGTGTGCTTCTCGTAGTGATCGCCGATCACCGGGGCGACCACCTCGCGGGCGAAGTCCCGGACGCTCTCCCGCAGCGCCTGCTGCTCCTCGTCGAGCCGGAAGTCCATGTCGATCCTCCTGGAAGGCGGGCCGCCGGGCGCTCGTGACGCCGGGAGCGGCTGAAAGCGTTAGGAGGGGCCCCTTTCCATGCACCAGGCGTTAAGAAGGGGCCCTTCCTTACCGGTCAGACGGGGGTGACGCCGTGCCGGCGCCGGGAGAAGTGCCGCTCCTTGCCGCGCGCGGCGGCGAACCGGCGCACCAGCTCGGCGCGCAGCTCGTGCGGCTCGACGATCGCGTCCACCACCAGCTCGCTGGCGAGCCGGACCACGTCGATGTCGCGCTCGTACTCCTCGCGCCTGGCGGCGACGAACGCGGCCCGCTCGGCCTCGTCCTCGATCGCGGCGATCTTGTTGGCGTAGACCGCGTTCACCGCGGCCTCCGCGCCCATCACCGCGATCTTCGCGGTGGGCAGCGCGATGGTGGCGTCGGGCTCGAAGCCGGGGCCGGCCATCGCGTAGAGGCCCGCGCCGTACGCCTTGCGGACCACCACGCAGATCTTGGGTACGGTCGCCTCCGAGATCGCGGTGATCATCTTCGCGCCGTGCCGGATGATGCCCTGCTTCTCCACCGCGCTGCCGACCATGAAGCCGGGCACGTCGCTGAGGAACAGCAGCGGCACGTTGAACGCGTCGCAGAGCTGCACGAACCGGGTCGCCTTGTCGGCCGAGTCGACGAAGAGCACGCCGCCCTTGAACATCGAGTTGTTGCCGACCACGCCGACGACCTCGCCGTTCAGCCGGCCGAACCCGATGGTCAGCTCCTTGGCCCACAGCGCCTGGATCTCGAAGAAGCTGCCCTCGTCGAGCAGACCCTTGACGTACCGGCGCATGTCGAACGCCTGCCGCTCGCTGGCCGGGACCAGGGCCGCCAGGTCGGCCTTCGCCGGCGCGTCCACGGCCTCGGCGGCCGGCGGCTCCTGCTTCCAGTTCGACGGCAGGTAGGACAGGTACGTCCGCACCACGTCGAGCGCGTCGTTCTCGGTCTTGCAGAGGAAGTGCCCGACGCCGGACTCGGTGCAGTGCACCTTGGCGCCGCCCATCGCCTCCAGCGTGGTCTTCTCACCGGTGACCATCTCGACCATCCGGTCGGAGCCGAGGTACATGCTGGCGTTGCCGTCCACCATGGCCACCACGTCGCAGAACGCCGGGATGTACGCCCCGCCCGCCGCGCTCGGCCCGAACAGCGCGCAGACCTGCGGGATCGAACCCGAGGCGCGGACCTGGTTCCAGAAGATCTTGCCGGCGCCGCGCCGGCCCGGGAACAGGTCGACCTGGTCGGTGATCCGGGCGCCGGCCGAGTCGACCAGGTAGACCATCGGCACGCCGGTCGAGTAGGCCCGCTCGATGATCCGGATGATCTTCTCGACGGTGCGCGCGCCCCAGCTGCCGGCCTTGACCGTGGAGTCGTTCGCCATCAGGCAGACCTGCCGGCCGTCGATGGTCGCGGTGCCGGTCACCACGCCGTCGGCGGGCAACCCGTCGGCCATGGCGTTGGCGTAGATCCCGTCCTCGACGAAGGAGCCCTCGTCGACCAGGTAGGCCACGCGCTCGCGGGCGAACAGCTTGCCCTTGGCGGCGTTGGCCGCATGGTATTTGTCCGCACCGCCGGCGCGGGCGCGCTTGCGCAGCTGCTCCAGAGCCTCACCGTCGAGCGTCACGCCGACTCCCTTGCACCCCACCGACCTGAACGATCGTTAGGCTACCCCACCCCCGCCCCCTCCGGCGACCCACCACCCGCCGCACCCCGTACCTCCGGCCGGGGCGGCTCGCGCGGTCGGGGCGGCCCCGGCGAATCCGACGGCTCGCCAGTTCGGCGTAGTGGCGCCATCCACGCCGTCGGGACCCAGCCACCTCCCCGAGCTGGCGACCCTCTCCACCAGTTCCCCGAGGTGGCGGCACCCTGAGCCCGACCACGCCGGCGCTCCGACCCCGCCCATGCCCCGCGTCCCCGCCCCTGTCGCCCGCCCCTGCCCGCCCTCCAGCCCTCCCGTCCGCCCCCGCGATCAAGGGCTTAGCGTCACCCGAGCGTTCGGGGCCGACGCAAACTCCTTGATCAACAAGGAGGGGGCGGGCGGGACGGGGAGGGGCGGGGCAGGGCGGGGCGGGGAGGTGGGGTCAGGAGGGGAGGGGGGTCAGGAGGGGAGGGGGGTCAGGAGGGGAGGGGGGTCAGGAGGGGAGGGGGGTCAGGCGGGTGCGGGGGCCGGCGCGGAGGACGCCCGACGGCAGCTTCTTGCCGACCAGGTGTTCGGCCAACTCCGCCGCCTCGATCAGGGCGTCCAGGTCGATGCCGGTGTCGATGCCCATGTCGTGCAGCATGTGCACCGCCTCCTCGGTGGCCAGGTTGCCGCTGGCGCCCGGGGCGTAGGGGCAGCCCCCGAGCCCGCCGACGCTGGCGTCGAACTCGGTGACACCCAGCTCCATGGCGGTCAGCATGTTGGCCAGGGCGGTGCCCCGGGTGTTGTGGAAGTGCAGCAGCACCGGCAGGTGGGCGTTGCGGTCGCGGACGGCGGTGACCAGCTCGCGGACCCGTCGGGGCGTACCCATGCCGGTGGTGTCGCCGAAGGCGACGCGGTCCGCGCCGTCGCGGGCGACGCGGTCGACGATCGCGGCGACCCGCCGCGGGTCGACGTCGCCCTCGTAGGGGCAGCCGAAGCTGGTCGCCACGATCACCTCGGCGGTGGCGCCCGCGCCGTGCAGCAGGTCGATCAGCTCGGCGATGTCGTCGAGCGACTCCTCGGTCGAGCGGTTGACGTTGCGCCGGTTGTGCGTGTCGCTGGCCGAGACCACCACCTCGATCTCGGTGAAGCCGGCGGCCAGTGCCCGCTGGGCGCCCCGGGTGTTGGGCACCAGGGCCGAGTAGCGCACCCCGTCGACCTTCTCCGCCCGCCGCCACACCTCGTCGGCGTCGGCCATCTGCGGGATGGCCTTCGGGTGGACGAAGGAGACGGCCTCGATGCGCCGCACCCCGGTCCGGGACAGCGCGTC
Source organism: Micromonospora sp. WMMA1996 (assembly GCF_002573675.1). Lineage (NCBI taxonomy): Bacteria > Bacillati > Actinomycetota > Actinomycetes > Micromonosporales > Micromonosporaceae > Micromonospora > Micromonospora sp. WMMA1996. The sequence continues at coordinate 1,392,727 of NZ_PDHU01000001.1, forward strand.
GAGCAGCCGCACCTTGGCGTCGGTGGGGATCGGCTCCTCGTTCTGGAGCCCGTCCCGGGGTCCTACCTCACGGATGCTGACGTGGTCCGGCAGTTCCGCCATTGGGGGTCACCTCGCTGTGACGTCGTTCGTGCCTCGTCTCCCCGAAGTGTGACACCCCGGCCGGGGTCGACCCGCCGGCAGATCCGTGATGGTGTCGTATCGGGCCGCCGCCGTTCGTGGAACTGGTGGGGCGGCCGATCGGGCCGCGGCCCGGGACCGAGGGGGACGACATGACGGAGTACCTGATCGCGTTCAACGACGAGTGGGTGCACGAGCACACGGCGGACGAGATGCGCGAGAAGGACGTCGCCGTGCGGGCCGTGATCGACGAGCTGCTGGCGGAGGACGTGCTGATCTTCGCCAACGGCGGGCTCGACCGGTCCACCGTGGTGTGCGCGGTCGAGTCGGTCGACGGCGGGCCCGTCTTCACCGACGGCCCGTACGCCGAGACCAAGGAGCACCTCGGCGGGTTCGTCGTCGTGGACGTGGCGGACGACGCGGCGGCCCGGCACTGGGCCGGCCGGCTCGCGACGGCGCTCGGCTGGCCGCAGGAGGTGCACCGGTTCCGCGGCCCCGGGCAGGCCCGGCGCGCCGTCTCCGTCCAGCGGTGAACGCCCCCTCGGCGGTCGCCGCCGAAGGAGCGCTCACCCGGGCCCACCGCGAGGAGTGGGCGCGGGTGGTCGCCGACCTCACGCGCCGCTTCGGCGACCTGCACGTCGCCGAGGACGCGACGGCGGAGGCGTTCGCGGCGGCTGCGGCACGCTGGCCGTGCGAGGGCGTGCCGCCCAGTCCCGGTGGCTGGCTCGCCACCACGGCGACCCGCAAGGCGATCGACTGGCTCCGTCGTGAATCGCAGCGCGACGCCAAGCACCGGGCGGCCCTGATCATGTACGACGACACCCCTCCCCGGCCGACCGGCCCGATCGCTGACGACCGGCTCCGGCTGGTCTTCGTCTGCTGCCACCCGGCCCTGGGCATGGAGGCCCGGGTGGCGCTCACCCTGCGCCTGGTCGGCGGCCTCACCGTCGCCGAGATCGCCCGCGCCTTCCTGGTGCGGGAGACCGCGATGGCGCGGCGGATCACCCGGGCCAAGGAGAAGATCAGAGCCGCGGGCATCCCGTACCGGGTGCCGTCGGCCGACGACATCCGCGAACGGCTCGACGGCGTGCTCGCGGTGGTCCACCTCGTCTTCAACGAGGGCTACCTGGCCGGCGAGGGGGACGACCCGCTCCGCGTCGACCTCAGCGACCGGGCGATCCACCTCGGCCGGCTGCTCCGCACCCTGCTCCCGGACGACGGCGAGGTCGCCGGGCTGCTCGCCCTGATGCTCCTCGTCGACGCCCGGCGGCCGGCGCGGGTGGCCCGCACCGGAGAGCTGGTGACCCTCGCCGAGCAGGACCGTGGCGCGTGGGACCGGGCCCGCGCCGCCGAGGGCAGGGCCCTGGTCCGGGAGCGGATCGGGGCGCTCGCCGCCGGCGGTGACCCACCCGGGCGCTACCAGCTCCAGGCCGCGATCAACGCGGTCCACATGGAGGCGCCGTGCGCGGCGGACACCAACTGGTCCACGATCGTCGCCCTCTACGACCGCCTGGTGCTGCTCGACCCGTCGCCGGTCGTGCGGCTCAACCGCGCGGTCGCGGTCGCCGAGGTCGACGGCCCCGGCGCCGGGCTCGCCGAGATCGACCGGCTCACCCGGGCCCTCGACGGCTACCACGCCCTGCACGCCGCCCGCGCCGACCTGCTGCGTCGGCTCGGCCGCGACGACGCGCGGGCGGCGTACGACCGGGCGATCGGTCTCGCCGGCAACGCCGCGGAACGCGCCTACCTGACCCGCCGCCGCGACCAGCTCGGCGGCGACCCCGTCCTGGTGCCGGACGGCCGGTAGCGACGGCACCGCCGTCCGGCACCAGCGCTGGTCAGCGCATCCGGCCGACGATGCCGGTGTCGTAGTCGCCGGAGAGGAACTCCGGGTTCTCCAGCAGTTCGGCGAAGAACGGCAGGTTGCACTTCGGGCCGACGATCTCGAACTGGGCGACCGCCGCGCGCGCCCGCTCGACCGCCTCCTCCCGGGTCGCGCCGCTGACGATCAGCTTGGCCAGCAGGCTGTCGTAGAACGGGGTGACGGTGTTGCCGGCGACGTAGCCGGAGTCGACCCGCACGCCGGCGCCGGAAGGCTCGTTCCAGGTGGTGATCGCGCCGGGGCCGGGCAGGAAGCGCTTCGGGTCCTCGGCGTTGATCCGCAGCTCGATGGCGTGGCCGCGCGGGGTGAGCGCGTCCGGGTCGAACGTCGGCGCGAGGCCGGACGCCACCCGGAGCTGCTCCTCGACCAGGTCGACGCCGTAGACGTACTCGGTGACCGGGTGCTCGACCTGGAGCCGCGTGTTCATCTCCAGGAAGAAAAATTCTTCGGCGAGGGAGCTGTCGCCCTTGAGATCCCGCTGACGCGGGACCAGCAGGCACTCGACCGTGCCGGCGTTGCGGTAGTCGACCGCCTCACCCGCCCGGACCGCCGCGGCCAGGAACCGCTCCCGCAGCTCCGGCGAGACCGCCGGGGACGGCGACTCCTCGACCAGCTTCTGGTTGCGCCGCTGCACCGAGCACTCCCGCTCGCCCAGCGCCACCACCCGGCCGTCGGCCAGGCCGAGGATCTGCACCTCGACGTGGCGCACCCGGGGGAAGTAGCGCTCGATCAGCACCGAGCCGTCGCCGAACATCCGCTCGGCGAACGCGCGGACCTTGTCGTACTCGGTGCGCAGCGCGGCCTCGTCGGCGGCCACGCCCATACCCATGCCGCCGCCGCCCGCGGCGGCCTTGACCATCACCGGGTAGCCGATCTCGGCGGCGGCGGCGACGGCCGCGTCCAGGTCGGCGGCCGGTTCGGTGGTGCCGGGCGCGACCGGCACGCCGGCCGCCGCCATCAGGTTACGAGCGTTGATCTTGTCGCCCATCGCGGTGATCGCGTCCGCGCCGGGTCCGACCCAGATCAGGCCGGCCCCCTCGACGGTACGGGCGAAGTCGGCGTTCTCCGACAGGAAGCCGTAGCCGGGGTGGATCGCCTGCGCGCCGGTGCTCCGGGCCGCGTCGAGGATCGCCTCCACGTTGCGGTAGCTCTGCGCCGGGTTGGCCGGCCCGACACAGACCGCCTCGTCGGCCTCGGCGACGAACGGCAGGTCGGCGTCGGCCTCCGAGTGCACCGCGACGGCCCGGATCCCGAGCCGCCGGGCGGTGCGGATCACCCGCCGGGCGATCTCCCCCCGATTGGCGACCAACAACGATTCGATCATGTTCGGCACGGACGTGACCCCTTCTCGACGCAAAGCCGGGGTCCCTTCTTAACACGCGTTAAGGTGAGCGCGGCGTGTCAGGTCGGGTCGGTGGGCGCGAGCAGGGCCGCCAGGGTCGCGCCGCGCAGCAGCTCGGCCCGCCGCCGGCGGTCCACCTCGCCGCCGAGGAACGGGGTGGAGTTCATCAGGCCGAACGCGGCGTGGGCGAGCACCCGCGCGGCGCCGTCCGGCAGACCGGGGTGCAGCGCGGTCAGCACGGTGACCCACTCCTCCACGTACATCCGCTGGAGGCGGCGGATGCGGCGGCGCGGCTCGTCCGGGAGGCGGTCCAGCTCGTGCAGGTGCAGCGCGATCACCGCCGGGTTCGCCAACGCGAACTCGACGTGGAAGTCGATCAGCGACTCCAGCGCGCCGCGGGCGTCGTCCGGGTGGCCGGCGGCCCGTTCCCGCCCGCCCGCGAGCAACCCCTCGCTCACCGGGATCAGGGCGGCGACGAGCATCGCCTCCTTGCCGGCGAAGTGGTGGTAGAGCGCCGGGCCGGTGACGCCGGCGGCCGCGCCGATGTCGTCCATCGACACGCCGTGGTAGCCGCGGGCCGCGAAGAGGCCGACCGCGATCTCCAGGATCTCGTCCCGCCGGGACCGACGCCGGGCCGCGCCCGCCGCACCCCGCGCCTGCTGTTCCACCGCCACCGGGCCAGCCTAGACCTCGCGTCCCGGGTGAGGCAGCCGTGGTTACCCGTCGGTCGCCTCACACCGGCACGCTCTCACTCCTCCCCGATGCCGTGCTCCGCCCGGATCTTCGCCGCCTCGGCCGGGCGGTCCTGGTCGTCCAGCGCCCGGGCGAGCAACCAGGCGGCCTGGGCGGCCGGACGGGAACCGGTGGGCAACCCGGCGAGCACCGGGCCCAGCAGACGTTCGGCCTGGTCGGGTCGACCGTCGCGGAGCAGCAGCTCACCGGTGAGGACCTCGACCTGCGCCGCCTCGCCGAACGCCTCGATCGACCGGAGCCGGTCGGGCACGCCGTCCAGCCGGTCCAGCGCCGCGGTGATCCGCTCCTCGGCGATCAGCACCCGGGCCACCGCGTCGGCGGCCATCGCCCGCTCGTACGTCACCACGGGCGGCTCGTCCGGCAGCCCGGCGAGCGCCCCGACGGCCTCGTCCACCCGCTCGATCGCGGCCACCGCCGCCGGCAGGTCACCGGACCAGTGCAGGGCGAGCATCTCCCGCCGCCGGGCCCGCAGCTCGTCCACCGGATAGCCGGCCAGCCGCCAGGCGGTCGCGGCCGCCGCGAACCGTTGCGCGGCCAGCGCGTCCCGGTCGTCGTCGTACAGGATGCCGCCGGCCTCCTCCAGCACCTGCGCCCGCTGCGGGAGATTGTCCGGCCCGTCCAGGTTCTCGGCCAGTTGGTCGAGCAGCCCGAGCGCCAGGTCGGGCTCGCTGAGCCCCTCGTAGATCCCCGCCAGCAGGTGCCGGCAGCGGTCGGCCTCGGCCTGCGCGCCGGCCCGGTCGAGGCCGAGCACCGCCTCCTCCGCCACCTCGGCGGCCTCGGTCAGCCGACCGGCGGCCCGGTAGGCCTCGGCCAGCTCCCAACGCAGCAACGCGTCGCCCGGCAGCCCCTGCTCGACGCAGAGGGTGACCGCCTCGGCGAGATCCTCCACCGCCTCGGCGGCCCGCTCGGCGGCGAGCAGCGCCCGCCCCCGGGTGACCCGCAGCGGCAGCCGGGCGCCCGGCGGCGCGACCGCCAACGCCTCGTCGCACGCCGCCACCGCGTCGGCCGGGTCGTCCGTCGCGCGGACGTAGGCCAGGCAGGCGGCGGTCAGCATCTCGCCGTCACCCACCTCGCCGGCCAGCCGACGGGCCCGCACCGCCGCGTCGCGGAACTCGTCGGCCCGCTCCAACCGCTCCAGCACGTGCGTGCGGTGCAACGCCACCCGGCCGTCCAGCCACGGGTCGAGGCCGGCGTCGGCGTCGGCGCGGTCGAGCGCGTCCAACGCCTCCGCCCACCGCTCCCGGTGCACGTGGGCCAGCGCGAGCCGGTCCCAGGCGGCGGCGCGCTCGCGCGGCTCACCGTGCGCGGCCAGGTGCTCGGCCGCCTCCCGGGCCAGGGTCAGCCCCTCCTCGGCGCTCTCCTCGACGGTGCTGAGCAGCGCGCCGAGCCGACCGGCCACCACCTGGGCCCGGAGCGGGTCCGGCACCTCGCGCCAGGCGGCCAGCGCGGCTCGGTTGACCTCGATCGCCACCGGCACGCCGTCGTCGTCCTGGGACACCTCACCGGCCCGCAGTTCGAGCCGCCGGGCCCGGGTGGCGGCCGGCAGCTCGGCGTCGCCGAACCGCTCGTCGTACGCGCGCAGCGCGGCGACCAGCCCGTCCCGCCGGTTGGTGCGCCAGCACTCCTCGGCCAGCGCCAGCAGCTCGTCGGGGTCGGCCTGGGCCGGCACGGTGACCGGTGCGGCGGTCACCGGCCCGCCGCCGGAGCGCGGGGCGGGCACCGGCGGGCGGCGCAGGCTCGCCGAGAGCGGGAGGTGCTCGCCGTCCGGCTCGGCCGCGATCCGCCGGGCGATCCGCTCGGACTGGTGGGTGGTGCCGTTGCGGGCGTCGAACCGCTCGGCAAGCGCGGTGGCCGAGTCGGCCAGCTCGTCGGCGAGCGCGCCCGCCGGCACGTCGGCGGCCGGCCGGTCAGCGGCGGCCCGACGGTGCACGGTCAGGTCGGCCGGCACCTGCCGCAGCGCCGCCGCGGCGGCGGCCGCGAAGTGCATGCCGGCGGCCGGGGTGGGTGCCCGGTCCAGCCAGTCGAGGTGCCGTTCGACCAGCTCCAGCGCGCGTGCCCCGTTGCCGGTGACCGTGCAGAACTCGACGTGGTCGGCGATCTCCCACAGGTCGGCGAGGCGACCGCGCAACCGCCGGTACGCCTCCCGGTGCGCGTCCCGCGCCTGCTCCTGCCGACCGGTCTCGCGGTAGGAGGCGAGCAGCGCGGTGAGGATCCCCTGCGGCTGCTCGACGCAGTTCAGCCGGCCGGCGAGCACCGGCTCGGCGAGCGCCACCGCCTCGTCGTGCCGGCCGATGTCGGCCAGGTAGCCCACCTGCGTGGTCGGGTCGCAGCCGGCGCAGTCGGAGAGCGCGTCCCGGGGGGTGGTCATCCAGAGGCGGTACGCCTCGGCGGCCGCCGACTCGTCGCCCAGGTGGTCGGCGACCAGGAACCGGTGCTTGTGGACCGCCTGGAGCGAGTGCCCGGACTCGCGGTAACGCCGTTCCATGTCGTCGAGCACCGCGTACGTCCGGTCCAGCGGCAGCTCGGGGAACTTCAGCATGGCGTTGACCATGTACTTGAAGTACCAGAGGAGCTGGTGGGTGTAGCCCTGGTGGTAGGGCTGCGGGTCCCGGTCGAACTCGGCCAGGCACCAGGAGAACGTGACGAACGACTTCGCCGGCTCCCCACCGTGGACGTACGCCGGGGTGGCGGTGATCCGGGCGGCGAAGGCCAGGTGCCGGTCCTCGCCCGCGTCGGCCCGGCGCAGCAACTGCTCCAGCGCCGCGATCTGCCCCGGGCCGTACGGCATGGACTCGATCTCGCGCAGCATCCGCCAGAGGTCTTCGTCGGTCACGAGGTCACTCCTGTCCCGGTACGGCCCGGCCGAGCAGGCCGAGGAAGGAACTGTTCAGCAGCGCGGCGTCGGCCGCCCGGATCGGATGGTGGCCGAGCAGCAGGGCCTGCCCGTAGAGCGCCTCGACGGCCAGCCCGACCAGCTCCGGGTCGGTCAGCGTGGTGACCCGGCGGACCAGCGGGTTGCGGTGGTTGAGGACCAGCTGCGGCCGGTCCGGCGGGGCGGAGGCGGCCAGCGCGTCGAGCACCCCGCCCCACAGCTCGTCGGCCCGGTCGCGGCTGGCGGCGAGCTGGTCGTGGAAGGCGGCCGAGCGGGACACCAGGTAGAGCGCCGGCAGCGAGACCGGGTCGTAGGCCCGGACCACCACCTCGCAGCCGAGCCGTTCCAGGGCCCGCTGCGCCCCGGCGAGGAACGGGCGCAGGGCCAGCTCGGTCGCCGGGTCGAGGATCTCGAACCGGGTGGTGAGGTCGCTCGGCTCCAGCCGCTCGATCAGCACCGACCGGTCCACCGTGGGCAGCCGCTCGATCAGCTCGGTGTCGTAGGTGTAACCGCCGTTGACCACGGCCAGGTCCTGCGCGGCGGCCACGGCGGCGAGCTGGCGGAACTCGTCCAGGCTGGCGGCGTAGCGGATCAGGCCGTGCCGGCTGCGGAACTCGGCGAGCGTGAGCGTGCCGACGTTGGTGTCCATCGGCCACCACTGGTCGACCAGGCGGAGCATCTCGTCGTCGTGCAGCGCCAGCGCCTTGACCCCGAGGTGGTGGACCTGGAGGAACTCGGCGAGCCGGTGCGGGTCGTGCGTGGCGAGCCGGACCAGCCAGCCGCGGATCTGGTCGCCGAGCGACTCCCGGACGGCGCCGAGCAGGGCGTCCTCGTAGAGCGCCTCGCGGCTGGCGGTGGGACGCAGCTCGCCGGCGTCGACCACGCAGTGGGCGAAGAACGCCCACTCGGGCAGCAGGCCGTCGGCGTGCTCGGCGAGCAGCATCCGCTTGAGGTAGACCCGGTGCCCGGCCCGCGCGGCCGGGTTCACCGGCGTGGGCAGGATGAAGGCCACGCCGGTGAGGCCTGCCTCGGGCACCGACAGCGGCACCACGTCGAACGGGACGAAGCCGAGCAGGTCACGGGCGTAGCGGGCCAGCCCGGCCCGGTCGACGGCCGCGCCGGGCGTGGTCGGCCAGGGCGGCGGGCCGGCGGTGGTCGGCGTGTCGCCGACGCGGACGTCCACCGGCAGCAGGCTGCCGTAGAGGCGGGCCAGCTCGGTCACGGTGGGGGTGCCGAACCACTGGTCGGCGTCGCGTCGGGGCACCAGCGTCACCGTGGTGCCGGGCTCGCTGCGGGCCTGCTCCGGCTCGGCGAGCCGCACCGCGTAGCGCCCGTCGGACCAGCCCGTCCAGAGCACGGTCGGCTGGTCGGCGTGTCGGGTGACCACCCGGATCTCGTCCGCGACCAGGAAGCAGGAGAGCAGGCCGATGCCGAACTGACCGAGGAACTCGTGCCGGGAGAAGCCCAGCTCGTCCCGCTTGGAGCTGCGGCCGATCGTGGCGAGCAGCTCGTGCACCTGGGACTCGGTGAGGCCGATGCCCGTGTCGTGCACGCGCAGCGTCCCGTCGCCGGTCAGCTCCGGCGGCTCGACCCGGACCCGGGCCGGGGCGTCCGGCTCGGTGGCCCGACGGGCCGTGATCGCGTCGACGGCGTTCTGGAGCAGCTCGCGCACGTAGACCCGCGGGCTGCCGTAGAGGTGATGACTGAGCAGGTCGACCACGCCACGGAGGTCGACCTGGAAGGTGCGGTCCAATCGCGCTCCCGGTGCCGGATTTCGGCGCTCACCGTACCGGCCGTGGCCGACAGTGTCCGCCCCCCTTTCCGTCGGTCGGCTTGACCCTCGACCCGGTGCAGGCCGCACCGTCCGTCGGCATGACCACCACCGTCCTGGGCCGGAGCTACCGGCTGCTCTGGTCCGCCGCCGTCTGCTCCCGGCTCGGCGACGCGCTGCGTACGCCGGCCCTGGCGCTGCTGGCCGCGACGCTCACCCGGGATCCCCGGGCGGTCGCCGCGGTGACCGTGGCCGGGCAGCTCCCGCCGCTGCTCCTCGGCCTGCTCGGCGGCGTCTACGCGGACCGGTGGGACCGGCGCCGGACGATGGCCGTCGTGGACGGCGCCCGGGCCGTGGTGGTGGCGGCACTGGCCTGGCTCGTGGCCACCGGGCAGGCCGGCATCACCACGCTGGCCGCCGCCGCACTGCTGCTCGCTCTGCTGGGCACGCTCTTCGACGCGTCCGCGTTCGCCCTGCTGCCCGCCGTGGTTCCGCCCACCGCGCTGGCCCGCGCCAACGCCCACCTCCAGGCCGGCACCACGGTGGCGGGCGGTTTCGTCGGCGCCCCCCTGGCCGGCGTCCTCTTCGCCACCGCCGCCGCCCTCCCGTTCACCGTGGACGCCCTCACCTTCGCCCTCGCCGCCGCCCTCGTCCTCGCGATCCCCCGCCGATCTTGCACTTCCGGCCCGGACGAAACCCCGGAAAGCAGACGGAACGCGGGCCGCAACCGCAAGATCGGCGGCATCGGGGTGTGGCGGGAGGGGTGGGAGGGGGTGCGGTGGGTCTGGGGGGATCGGGGGTTGCGGGGGTTGGCACTCGCGTCGGCGGGGTCGAATCTGGCGATCAGCGGGCTCGCGGCCGTGCTGGTGCTCTACGCGCTGGAGGTGCTGCGGGTGCCGGCGGCGGCGTACGGGCTGTTCTCGGCGGGCGTGATCGCCGGCGGGTTGATCGGCGCGCTGCTCGCCGGCCGGCTGGCCGCTCGGTTCGGCACGCTGCCGGCGCTGCGCGGGGTGCTGCTCGGGCAGACGCTGGCGTTGACCGGGTTCGCGCTGGCCCGGCACCCGCTGACCGGTGGGCTGGCGCTGGCCGGCCTGGCCGCCGGCACCACGATCTGGAACAGCCTCTGGTCCGCGTACGGGCAGCGGCACGTGCCCCCGGGCCTGCTCGGCCGGGTCGGCGCGGCACAACGGACGCTCGGTCTGGCCGCCGCCCCGGTCGGCGCGGCGCTCGCCGGGTTCGCCGGCCGGGCGTACGGGCTGGCGCCGGTCGGTTGGGCCGCCGCGGCGGTGTTCGCGCTGGTGACGGTCGCCGCCTGGGTCACGTTGCGGGACGGCGGCGTCGGGTCACCCCTGGCCGGGCTCGAAGCCGGCCAGCCGGACGGCGAGGCGCTGCCGGGCCGGCGGGAGCGCGGAGACCACGCGGAGCAGCAGGTTCCGTAGCGGCCGGACGGCCGGCGGGGCGGCGGCGAGCCGGGTGAGCCCGGCGGCGAAGCCGAGCACCTCCTCGGCCCGGGGGCGGCGCTCGGCGGCGTACGCGTCGAGGGCCTCCGGGCCGGCGGCGAGCGCGTCGCCGAGCGCGACCGCGTCCCGCAGGCCGAGGTTCATCCCCTGCCCACCGGCCGGGCTGTGCACGTGCGCCGCGTCGCCGGCCAGCAGGACCGGGCCGGACCGGTAGGTGTCCGCGATCCGGTGGTGGATCCGGAACCGGGAGGCCCAGGCCACGTCGAGGACCCGGTCCGGCCGGCGGACCGGGCCCCGCTCGTCGAGCAACGCCTGGAAGTGCCGCGCCTGCGGCTCGCGCGGCGCGTCAGTCACGGTGGCGACCAGCCGGACCGTGCCGTCGGGCAGCGGCGCCCAGATGAGCGGGCCCTGTCGGGACAGGAAGAGGGTGACCTGGTCGCGCGGGAGCGTGCTGTCCACCCGCACGTCGGCGAGCAGGAACGACTCGCCGGGGTCGGCCGGGCCGCCGAACCCGATGCCGGCCAGTTCGCGGACCCGGCTGTGCATGCCGTCCGCGCCGACGACCCAGCGGGCCCGGACCGTGCCGCCGTCGGCGAACCGCGCGGTGGCGCCGCCGTCGTCGAGGTCGAGGCCGGTCAGCTCGTACGGCCGGCGCACCCGCCCGCCGAGCGCGGTGAGCCGGTCGGTGAGCACCACCTCGGTCTCGGCCTGCGAGATCAGCAACGCGTACGGGTAGCGGGACGGCAACCGGTCGAAGGGGACGGCGGCGAGAACGCGGTCCCGGTCGCGGACGGTGAACCGGGTCGAGTGCAGCCCTCGGGCGGCCAGCGGGGCGGCCACCCCGATCCGGTCCAGCACCTCCAGCGTGCCGGCGTGCACGACGGCGGCGCGGGAGGTGACGGGCGGCTCGGCCAGCCGGTCGACCACGGTCGCGGTCATGCCGTGACCGGCGAGGGCCACCGCCACGGCGAGGCCGGTCGGCCCGGCTCCCACCACGAGGACGTCCGTGGACTCGGGCAGCATCGCTCCACCTCCGGCTGGGTCAACAACTGTTTGCCAACGCTTGTTGACCCAACACTAGCGTCGATGTCAACGGCTGTTGGCCTACAGTCGTGGACATGACCGACACGGCCCCCCGCACCCGCCGCTCGGACGCCACCCGGGCGGCCATCCTGCGCGCCGCCCGGGCCCGCTTCGCCGCCGACGGCTACGACCGCGCCACCATCCGGGCCATCGCCGCCGACGCCCGGATCGACCCGTCCATGGTCATGCGCTACTACGGCAGCAAGGAGGGGCTCTTCGCGGCGGCGGCCGAGTTCGACCTGCACCTGCCCGACCTGACCCAGGTGCCGCCGGAACGGCTCGGTGAGACGCTGATCCGGCACTTCGTGCGCCGCTGGGAGGCGGACGGGACGCTGGTCGCCCTGCTCCGGGCCGCCAGCACCAACCCCGGGGCGGCCGAACGGATGCGCGGCATCTTCGCCGACCAGCTCGCCACCGCCGTGGCCCGGTCCGGCGCCGACCCGGCCACCGCCGCCCGCCGGGCCGGACTGGTGGCCAGTCAGATCCTCGGCCTCGCCCTCACCCGGTACGTCGTCCGGCTGCCGCCCGTGGTCGACCTCGACCCGGAGGAGCTGGCCGCCTGGGTCGGCCCGACGATCCAGCGCTACCTGACCCAACCTTTCCCCCCGTCCCACGCGTCTGCGAGGTGACGGAGGGAGGAGCCGGATGAGGCGTGCCGCGGACGACGGGCGGGCCGACTACCTCGCGTTCGTCGAGGCCCACCAGCACCGGCTGCTGCGTGCCGCGTACCTGGTCTGCGGCAACCGGCACCAGGCCGAGGACTTGCTCCAGGAGGCGTTGCTCAAGCTGGCGCTGCGCTGGCCCTCGGTGCGCGACGGCGACCCGGCCGCGTACGTGCGGGCCATCCTCTACCGGGACGCGGTCTCCTGGTGGCGGCGCCGGCGGCGGGAACGGCTCAGCGCGTACCCGCCGGAGCGGGCGGGCGCGGACGCCGACGACGCGCTGCGACTCTCCGTCCGCGCCGCGCTCGACCGGCTCCCGCCACGCCAGCGGGCGGTCCTGGTGCTGCGCTACTTCGAGGACCTGACCGAGGCGGCCACCGCCGAGGCGCTCGGGGTCACGGTCGGCACCGTCAAGAGCCAGTGCCACGACGCGCTGCGCCGGCTCCGCCAGGTGGCGCCCGACCTCGGCGGCGCCGGCGACGGCCTGGTCACCGGGATGGAGGCGAACCCGTGAACGACCCCGACCTGACCCGGCTGCTGACCCGGGCCGCCGAGGACGTCCGGCCGACCCGGCCCGCCGCCACCGGATGGGAACGCGCTCGCCGGGTCCGCCGCGCCCGCCGGGCCGCCGGCGCCGTCGCCCTGGCCGTCGCGCTGGTCACCGGCGGCACGGCGGCGCTCCTGCACCGCGCTGCCCCCGCCCCGACCCACCCGGTGGTACGCCCGGACCCGAGCGCGCCGCCGGTGCAGCAACCCCCGCTCGAACTCGACCTGGTCGCCGATCCGCTCGGCCGGCTCGGCGACCGGGTGGCCGCGCCGCTCTCCGCCCGGCCGGTCGACCGGGCGCTGGCACTTCGCCAACCGGTCGATCCGAAGACCGGCGAGGCCGGCCCGGTCCGGGTGCTCGGCGACGACGGGCTGGTCCGGGAACTCGACGTGGTGACGCTCGCCCCCACCCGGGACGCCAGTGGCAACGAGGCCGCGCCGCTCAAGCCGGGCAGCCTGTCGCCGGACGGCCGGACCGCCGCGTTCGCGCAGACCGGCGAGGTGGTCGTGGTCGACCTGACCGACGCCTCCGTCCGCCGCTACCCGCTCGCCGGCTACCTGGAACACGTCGTCTGGGCCGGCGACCGGCTGCTCGTCGGCGACAACGACACCACGTACGAGCTGGACCGGGGCAGCGGGAAAGCCCGCGAGCTGCCGGTCGACCCGTGGGGGTTGGTCGTGCCCGAGCCGGGCCGCCCCGGCGACCTGCTCGCCCTCGGCGGCGCGGAGGACGGCCTGTCCGTACGCCGCTATCCCGGCACCGGCGGCACGCCCCAGCAGCGGCCGGTGGGCACCGGCGACCTTCCGCCCGGCTACCGGCTGGACGAGGTCTACGGGCGGGGCTGGCAACGCGGCGACCGGATCGCCAAGGCAGGCTGGACCACCACCGGCAGCATGGGCGGGGCGGAGGGCGTGGCCGTGGTGGACGCCCGCACCGGGGCGGTCACCCGCCTGCTCGACCTGGGCCGCGAGGACCGGGCGAAGGCCTGCTGCGAGGTGCTCGGGTGGTCGGCCGACGGTGCGGTGCTGTTCCGCTCCGACCCCACCGGCCTGGCCCGCTGGCGACCGGAGACCGGCGAGGTCGATCTGGTGGCCCGCGACGTGACCGGGCCGGTGTCGTTGCCCGCCCGCTGACCGGCCGGCCCCCGGACGAGGGCCGGCCGGGACGCTCAGCGGGTCAGGCCGCCGGGCTGGTCGCCCTTGACCACGGGTGCCCGGACCAGGTTGCCCCACTCGGTCCAGGAGCCGTCGTAGTTGCGCACCTGCGGGAAACCGAGCAGGTGGTGCAGCACAAACCAGGTGTGGCTGGACCGCTCGCCGATCCGGCAGTAGGCCACCACGTCGTCGGACGGGCTCAACCCGAGCTGGTCGGCGTAGATCGCGCGCAGCTCGTCGGCCGACTTGAACGTGCCGTCGTCGTTCGCGGCGGACTTCCACGGCTTGCTCACCGCGCCCGGGATGTGCCCGCCACGCAGCGCGCCCTCCTGCGGATAGTCGGGCATGTGCAGCATCTCGCCGGTGTACTCACCCGGCGAACGCACGTCGACCAGCGGCCGACCGGCCGCCACGTGCGCCATCACCTGCTCCCGGTAGGCCCGGATCGGCGCGTCGTCGCGCGTCGGCACCGGATAGGTGGCACGCGGCCGGCTCACCTTCTCCCGGGTCAGCTCCCGCCCCTCGGCGGTCCACTTCTGCCGGCCTCCGTCGAGCAGCCGCACGTCGGCGTGGCCGAAGAGGGAGAAGACCCAGAGGGCGTACGCGGCCCACCAGTTGAAGTTGTCGCCGTAGAAGACCACCGTGTCGTCGCGCCCGATGCCCTTGGCCGCGCACAGCTCGGCGAAGCTCGCGGCGTCCAGATAGTCGCGGGTGACCTGGTCGTTCAGTTCGGTGTGCCAGTCGACCTTGACGGCGCCGGGGATGTGGCCGGTGTCGTAGAGGAGCACGTCCTCGTCGGACTCGACCACCACGAGGCCCTCGTCGCCCAGGTGCTCGGCCAACCACTCCGTGGTGACCAGGCGCTGCGGGTCGGCGTACGACTGGAGGCGGGGATGCGGATCACTCGGCACAGGCATGATCCCCAAGGTACGCCGGATCAGCGGGCGGCGGCGCCGGTCAGGCGCGGCGGTGCACCAGCCGGCCGGCGACCACGGTGGCCCGGCACGAACCATCCGCGTCGAACACGGCCAGATCGGCCCGGCCGCCGACCACCAGCGTGGCCGGTCGCGCCCCGGGCAGCACGGCCACCTCGTTGCGGACCGCGGCGGCCCGCAGCGCCGGGTCGGCGACGTGCGGGTCGAGCACCGCGGCGACGCCGAGGCGGAACAGCGCGTGCACCCGCTCGCGGGGCGTCGGGGCCTCGGGCAGCGGCCCGTCGTGCACCAGCGCCGGCCCGAGCGTGCCGGACCACCGCCGCACCCGCACCCCGGGGTACGCGTCGGTCAGCTCGCCCGGCGACGCGACCGCCTCGACCCGGTCGCCGGCGACCAGGACCGCGAGCCCGGCGCGGGGCTCGTCGTCGAGGGTGAGCCGCAGCAGGTCGGCGGCGTGCACGGTGCGCACCGGTCAGTCGGCCTCGACCGGGCCGAGCACCGGCCGCTTGGCGGTGACGAAGTCGCCGGAGGACCGCCCGGTCAGCCGCCGCCGGATCCACGGGGCCAGGTGCTGCCCGGCCCAGCGCAGGTCGGCGGCGCGCGCGGCCAGCCACGGCGTGGGCGCCGGGTGCGGCGGCACCATCAGCCACTCCTCGTCGCAGCCGACGCCGAGCGCGTCGAGCACCTGGGCGGCGACCCGCCGGTGCCCGGCCGCGGACAGGTGCAGCCGGTCGGTGCTCCACAGCATCGGGTTGAGGTAGGCCTCGTCGGCGTAGAGGTCGACCAGGATCGCGCCGTGCCGCTCGGCGACCTCGCCGACCACCCGGTTGAGCAGGGTCACCCGGGGCGCCACCAGCCGCTGGCCGGGCAGCCGGGCCATCACGTCGGCGAACCGGAACAGCACCACGTCGCTGCCGCCGCCGCGCAACCGCCCGACCACCGCGTCGAAGCGCGGCACGAAGGAGTCCGGGTCGAAGTTGCGCCGCAGCACGTCGTTGCCGCCGGCCGCGAAGCTGATCAGGTCGGGTTTCATGGCCAGCGCGGACGGCACCTGCTCGGCCACGACGTTCGGGAACAGTCGGCCCCGGATGGCCAGGTTGGCGTAGCCGAAGTCCGGCCCCGCCTCGGCGGCGAGCCGGGTGGCGACCAGGTCGGCCCAGCCCCGGTAGCTGCCGTCCGGATACGCGTCGTCCATGCCCTCGGTGAAGCTGTCGCCCACCGCCACAAAGCTGCGCCAGCGCACGGCGCCTCCCCCTCAGACGTCCCGGCAGAATCGCGTCGCTCAGTCTGTCACCGTCCGGGCCGGTCCCGACGCCCCTGGGGGCCGGACGTGGCGGACGTCTCGACGTCCTGTTCCCGACAGCCCGCCGACCGGACAAAACCCCCGGCACGTCCGGGCGGGGCAGAATCCGTCGGCCGGACCGGGGATGATGTTCGCCGTCATCCGGTCGGGCGAGCCGCCCGGCCGGTCCCGCGTACGGCACGAGCGAGGAACCACATGACGCAGGGGCACCCACCGGCGGCAGGTTGGCCACCGCCCGGCAACGCTCATCCCCCGGCCGGCCCGCCGCCCGCACCCGGGCCGCCGTGGGCGCAGCCACCACCGCCGCCACCGAAGTCCCGCCGAGGGCTCTGGATCGGGCTCGCGGCCGGCGCGCTCGCGCTGGCGGTCTGCGCCGGCACGCTGGTCGGCGTCGGGCTGGGCCTGCGCGGCGACGACGAGGAGGGCGCCGCGCCGAAGGCGGCCGCCGCGGCCAACGGCGTCACGGTCACCAACGCCGAGCTGGCCGCCCTGCTCGACCGGCACACGAAGGCGCTGGCCGACAAGGACCTGGACGGCTACCTGGCCGCGTTCGACCCGGCCCGCAAGGACCTGGTGGCCGGGCAGACGCAGCTCTTCCGCAACCTGGGCAAGCTGCCCCTGTCGGTGGCCCGCTACGAGACCGTCGAGCAGCAGGGCCGGGCCAGCGACGCGTTCGGCCAGGGTGTCACGTTCCAGCTCGACGTCTCCTTCGTGCACCAGTTCGACGGCTTCGACCTGGCCCCGGTGACCGAGTGGTACCGCTGGACGATCGTCCGCACCGGCCGGGACGCGCCGATCCGGGTCACCGCCGTCACCGGCGCGCCGGCCGCCGCCGGGGGCAGCTCGAAGACCGTCTACCACCCCGGCCCGTGGGACAAGTGGCGGGACATCCACGTCGAGCGGACGCCGCACGCCCTGCTCATCACCGACGCCACCCGCGCCGCGGAGGCGAAGCGCCACGCCCCGGCGGCCGAGGCCGCGGTCGCCCACGACCTCGCCGTGTGGCGGTCCGGCGGGCTGCCCGGCCCGGTGCCGAAGGGCTTCGTCCTCGCGCTGGCCAAGGGCAAGGACGAGCTGACCTCGCTCTACCGGGTCGGCAAGGAGAAGGCCACCGAGGCGGGGTTCTCCCTCGGCATGGTGGCGGCCGAGCGCACGGACGGGAAGTTCACCATCGGCGGCACCCGCGTGGTCGTCGACACCGGCGAGGACTACTTCACCCGCTCCGGCGGCGGCGGCAACGACGCCGGCATGGTCTTCCGGCACGAGGTGGCGCACTCGCTGATGACCCCCCGGACCGACCTGGCCGAGGTGGACGCGTTCGACCGGCTCGACGAGTGGGTGGTCGAGGGCTTCGCCGAGTACGTCGCCTTCCACGGCCGCCCGCTGGGCGCGAGCGAGCGCACGGCGGCGGCCCGGCGGCTCGTCCGGGACGGGTGGAACGGCACGCTGCCGGGCAACGGCGAGTGGGACGCCCCGGGCCGGGTCAGCTTCCACTACTGGCTCGGGCACGCGGCGATGAACCACCTGGCCGAGAAGTACGGGGAGGCGAAGCTGTTCCGCTTCGTCGACGCCGTCTACGCCGGCACCCCGACCGACCGCGCCGCCCGGGACGTGCTGGGCGTGTCACTCGACGAGTTCCAGGCCGGTTGGGCCTCCTACGTCCGCGCCCAGGCGCGCTGAGCCGGATCGGAGACGACGGATGACGTACCAGCACCAGCACCAGCAGCCGCCGCCCGCGTACCCGCCGGCGGGTTGGCCCGGCCCGGCCGGTCCGCCGCCCGCGGCGCCGAAGCGGCGCGCGCGTCTGGCGCTGCTCCTGGCCGGCGGTCTGGTCGCCGTGCTGGCGGTCGCCGCTGGCACCGCCTACGGCGTGTCCCGGCTGGTCGGCGGCGACGACGACGGGCGGGAGCTGCGCACGGCCTGGGTGCTCGACTTCCCCGAGCGGCAGCGCAACGGCCTGAAGACGTTCGACGGGCAGGACATGTTCGGCGCCTGGCTGATCGGCGACGCGGTGGCGCGCGCCCAGCCCGACGGGATCATCGCCTACCGGCTGACCGACGGCGGGCAGGCGTGGGGCGTGCCGGCACCGCCGGGCAACTCGCTCTGCGGCGCCGCCCAGACGCTGGCCGAGGGGCGCGGCGTGGTGGCGCTCGGCTCCGCCGACTCCTGCGACACGCTGGTCGGCTTCGACGCCGCCGCCGGCACCCGGACCTGGCAGGTGACGTTCCCGGCCGAGCGCCTGAAGGGCCGGGGCATGCTCACCGCGCCGGACCTGTCGGTGGCCGGCGGGCAGGTGGTCGTCCGTTCCGACCAGCGCGTCCTCGGCTACTCGCTGGCCGACGGCAAGCGGCTCTGGCAGACCGACGCCGACCGGCTGCTGCCCGGCCGGGACTGCCGGGTCACCGACGCGCAGGCCGCCGGCACGCAGGCCGTGGTGACCGCCCGCTGCGACGGCGTCCGGGGCGCGCTGCTCGGCCTGGACCCGGCCACCGGCGCGGTGCGCTGGCGGCAGCAGTTGCCCGACGCGCAGCAGAGCGACGGCGTGCTCAGCGTCGACCCGCTGGTCAGCCTGCCCGGCCTGGACGGCCGGACGTTCGTCGCGCGCGACGCCGCCGGGAAGGCGCGGGCCACGTTCGGCAACCCCGTCGGCGGTACGCGCTTCAGCGACCTGCCGGTCAACCGGTCGAACACGGTGGAGGGTCCGGCGGTCCGGCCCTACCTGGCCGACGCCGGCACGCTCTACCTGCCCACCGAGGCGGCGAACGTGCCGGGCAAGATGCGCCAGGCCAACCAGGTGGTGGCGATCGACCTGGCCACCGGGGAGCGACGCTGGGTCTCGACCGGGCACACCGACAGCGAGGTGGAGCTGATCCGCCTCGACGAGCAGGGGGTGCTCGCCTGGGAGGTCGGCGACCACCGGGACCTCCCGCCGCGGCTGGTCCGGATCGACCCGGCGACCGGAAAGGCGGCGGTGCTCGCCGAGGGGCCCCGGTCGGCCGGCACCGAGGGCAGCGACGCGAAGGTCCTGGAGCGGGACGGGACGGTGGTGCTGGTGCCGTGGAAGCACGTCAGCGCGGACGCGGCGATCACCGTCCTGCGGTGAACGGCCGCGGGGCGGGCCACCCGTCGGTGACCCGCCCCGCGTGACGGCTCCGGTCAGGGGACGTAGGCCAGCAGCGCCGCCCCGCCCAGCCCGGCCGGCTCGGTCACCGTGCCCACCGGCTGGAACGTGCGGTCCAGGACGGTGATGCCGCCGTCCCGCCGGACCAGCACCGTGCCGTCGGTGGCGAACAGGATGCTGCGGACCGTACCGTCGCCGGGCAGGTCCACCGTCTTGCCGGTGGTGGTGTCGACCACCGCGAAGCTCCCGTCGTTGCGGGACGTGTCGGTGTTGATCCAGCCGACGGCCACGTACCGGCCGTCGGACGAGACGCTGCGGACCCGCCAACCGTCGTGGCGCGCCGCCTCGGCCTTCGGCGGGGTGTAGCGGTAGAACACGGCCTTACCGTTGTTGGTCGCGTACGGCCGGCCCTCGGAGACGGCCGCCCAGTTCCGCCCGTCCGGGGTCCACCACTTCAGGGTCTCGTTCCCGGCGTCCCCGTCGGCCGGCCGGCGGGTGGTCAGGTCGAGGAGCGCGAGGTGGCCCTCCTGCTGCACCAGGAGCCGGTCGTTGGTGTTCCAGACGAGCGGCTGGTCACCGAGGCAGGTGGTTCGGCCGGAGTAGGGCGACCGCTTCGCGATCGTGGCCCGGCCGGAGCCGTCCACCAGGGCGGTCACGAGCGTGCCGGCCTCCGCCCCGGCCGCTCCCTCCACCCAGGCCAGTCGCTCGCCGTACGGCGAGATGGTGATCGTGTTCCGGACACACTCGCCGCCGCCGTACGGCACGGTCGTGCTCACCCGGTCCGTGTCGCCCCGCACGACGTGGATCTCGGCGGCCCGCTCGCCGAACGCCAGGTAGTAGCGGGTGCCGGACAGCGCGGTGGACGAGGTGGCGGGGGCGGCGGCCGGGGTGACGGCGACGGTGGCGTCGGACGACGGCGTGGAGGTGGGCGCGGACGGTCTGGTTCCGGTCCCGCCGCAGGCGCTGACGCCCGCCGCGACGAACGCGGCGGCGGCGAGGGCGGCGACGGTACGCAGTCCGCGAGCGGTGGTGAAGACGTTCACGATGCAATCCTCGGGGGTTCGGTGACGCGGGTGTCTGACGCACTGCCAGACGTAGGTTTCGATGTGGATGGTTGCCGCCCGGGTGGAAGAAAACCTTGCCGCCGGTCCGGCAGACGCGAGGTGAACGGCCGCGGGGCGGGGCACCTCTCGGTGACCCGCCCCGCGTGACGATCCGGTCAGTCGACGACCTGAAGGATCTGCTGGTCCTTGAGCGCCGACGGTTCCCGGATCTCGCCGGTCTTCCGGCCGTCCGCACCGATCAGGACGAGCGCGTTGTGGTCACCGGCGTCGACCCGGGCCACCAGCGTGCCCTGGCTGGAGAACCAGGCCTGACGCAGGGTACGACCGCCGAGCGGCAGTTTGATCTCTCGTCCGGTCCGGGTGTCGATCACGGCGTTGGCGTCGAGTTCCCGGGCCACGTCACCGTACGGCTCGTCCGGCGACCGCAGCCTCAGCGCCATCCGGGTCCCGTCCGCGGAAATGCTCGCGACGTCGAAGGACGGGCGAGCCTCCTTCACCCCGACGCCGGGCACCAGCTTCTCCGCCGTGCCGTCGGGCCGGTTTACCGCCACCCGGCCCTCACCGTCCGCGTAGGCAAGAACCTTTCCGTCGGCCGACCACAACGGGTGACAGCCCCCTACCTTGGCGATCGGGGTGTACGTGCCGCTGGCGAGGTCGAGGACGGCCTTCTCCGACACCGGGGTCGGATCCGTCCGCAGCACGGCCGCGATCGTGAGTCGGCGGGAGTCCGGGGACCAGGTGGGCGTCCAGCAGTCCCCTTCGACCCGCTGGTGGCCGCCCGGGGTGAGCTTCCGGGCGTTGCCACCGTCCACGTCGGCCACTCGCAGAATGTTGTCCGGATCGACCCAGGCGACCCGCTTGCCGTCCGGTGACACGGCCGCGCTGGACAGGGCGGAGATCCGGGGGAGCTTCGCCAGCCGCGTCGGCTCCACGCCGGGCTTGAAGGACCAGAGGTACGCGGTGGGCGTCTCGTCGTTGCTGGGCGCCGGGCCGTAGAAGATCCTGCCGATGGTCGGGCCGGCGGGGCCGCCCCCGGTGACCGTGCTCGGGCTGCCCGATGCCGTGGGGGACGGCTCGACGGACGGGGTGGGCGTGCTGTCGACCGGCGGGGCGGTGCTGGTCACCGACGGTCCGGCCGGCGCGGGTGCCTGGCTGTTCGGCCGGATGGCCAGCGCCGTACCGGTCGCGGCGGCCAGCACCACCAGCGCGGCGGCCGAGGTGGCGACGGCCCGCTGGATGCCGAGCCGGCGCGAGGTACGCAGCGCCCGGTCCCGCAGGTCGACCGGGGTGACCTCCTCGGCCAGGTCGGCCAGGTCGAAGCGCAGTCGGTCCTGGTTCATCGGGCGGTTCCTTCCGTGACGTACAGCTCGGCGAGTTCCGGGGCGACGCTGCGCAGCTTGGCGAGGGCCTTCGAGGTCTGGCTCTTGACCGTGCCGACGGTCACGCCGAGCAGGTCGGCGGCCTCGGACTCGGTGCGGTCCTCGAAGAAGCGCAGCACCAGCACCGCCCGTTGCTTGGCGGAGAGCCGGGCCAGCGCGGCCCGG
Organism: Micromonospora sp. WMMA1996; assembly: GCF_002573675.1. Taxonomy (NCBI): domain Bacteria; kingdom Bacillati; phylum Actinomycetota; class Actinomycetes; order Micromonosporales; family Micromonosporaceae; genus Micromonospora; species Micromonospora sp. WMMA1996. The sequence continues at coordinate 1,414,340 of NZ_PDHU01000001.1, forward strand.
AGGGTGAGCCGCAGCGTGGTCTGCTGGGCGTGGTCGGGGGCCGAGTCGCCTCCGCGTGGCTCGGGCAGGTCGCCCGGCATCGACTCGGCCACCTTGCGCCGCCGCCACCAGGAGACCTGCAGGTGGTACATGATCTTTCGGGTGTACGCCTCGGCGTTGCCGCTGTCGTGCAGGCGGCTCCACGATCGGTGGGTACGGGCCAGGGCCGACTGGACGAGGTCCTCGGCCAGGTGCTGGTCGCCGGTCAACAGGTAGGCCGAGCGCAGCAGTGCGGGGGTGCGGGTTCGCACGAACGAGTCGAACTCACTCAGGAGAGGGTCCACACGAGCCGATCCTTGGGGTCAGGTGGTGCGTCAGTGGGGATGCCCTTCCAGACGTCACCCCGCCGCGCGATGGTTGCCGGTCCGGCCGGTCGTCTTTTCCACGATCCTTCGGCCGCGGTCAGCAGTCGAACACGGACCAGCAGATGTCGTTGCGCAACCGCTGGTCGTCCAGGACGAGGGCACGGATCGCCGCCGGCAACCGGTCGCGTTGCCACCGGCACTCGGCCCGCCCCTCCGCCACGCTGCGGTCCACCGGCGCCGCCGCCCGCACCGCCTTGATCGCGTACGCGGCCGCGCCGAGTTCGTGTGCGGCGACGTGGGCGACGACCGCGGCCTGGCCGGCGGCGTACGCGGCGTGCCGGGCGGCCCCGCGCAGGTGCCGGGCCGCGCCCATCGCGTGCCCGCCCGCCGTCCGCGAGGACGTCATCGTGGCCTCGCCCCGCGTCCAGGCTCGGACCCGCTCGATCGCCTCGCGGGGACGCGGGTCCTCGGGTTGCGCCGCCTCGAAGAGGGGGAGCACGTGCTCCGCGCACACGGCGGCCCACAGGGCGAGGAGGTGATGGTCGGCGTCGGTGAGGGACCCGCCCCGACGGATGGTGGTGAAGCGGGGGTCCCGCACCTTCGGGAGGATCACGACCGGCGCTCCGATCCGGTGGACCGCGTGCCCCGCAGCACCGTGTCCAGGGCGTTCATCAGCCGGGCGACCCGGCTGCCGCCACCGGTCGTGGGCGGGTACCGGCGGAGCACGTCGACGAGCGTCGGCGTGGCCCACCGCCGGGACCGCTCCAGGAGCGCCTCGCCGACCGCCGGGTCGTCGCCCGCCGCCAACTCGCCGATCCGTGCGGCGCTCGCGGCGGCGCGCAGGATGTGGCCGACCTGGGTGGCCCGGGCGATGGGGTGCAGGTACGCGGCCGACGCGGCGTCCCCCGCGCACCGGGCGGCCAGGCGCGCGGCCTCGGACGGCGCGGACCGGGCGGCCCGGTGCGCGTCGACGGAGGTGGCCCGTTGCCGATTGGTCCGGTCGGCGCCGTCGACGAACGCGCGGGCGGCCTCGATCGCCGCGCGGGGACGCGGGTCCCCGGGAACGGCCCGTTCGTAGACCGGCAGGACGTCTTCCGCGTGCCGGGCCACGTAGCGGGTCACGTCGCGCAGTTCGTCCGTGGTCAGGGCGAAGTCTCCGGTGGTCATGCCCTTGAATCGTATCGTTGAACTGTCGGTGGAGACCTCGCGCCGATCTCGACGCACGAGGGTGCCGGAAAGCCTCAACCGGTGGTCATTCCCGGATGCCACGCCGGTACGGCCCCCAGCCGACGAACCGCTCGAACAGCTCGCGCGGGGTGGGCCCGTCGTGCGGGTTGAGCCGGAACAGGTCGTGGGTGGCCTCGTGGTAGAGCCCGGACAGGTAGACGGCCAGGTCGACGGGGTGGTCGGCGTACTCGACCTTGAGCAGCAGGCGTGCCTGCGCGCAGGGCCACGGCGCGCCGCACGCCCGGCAGAGCCAGAGCGGCCGGATCGGCAGGTGCGCCGGATGGTCCGGCGGGTAGGGGCGGGGCCGGTCCGGGTGCGGCCCGAGCCGAGGTACGGGAAGGATCATGCGTGACAGTCTGCTGAGGACACCATTACGCTCGGAAGTCGTCGGCGTCGACCCGGGGAGGGGTCGGGAAACCGGCGGGTGACCGAGGAGGACGGGTGGAGAACGAGCCGACCGCCGAGCTGATCCGCGCGCAACTGCGGCGGCTGCGACTCAAGGCCGAACTGAGCCAGGAGGAGTTCGGGAGGCTGGTGCACTTCTCCAACTCGCAGGTGTCGGCGGTGGAGCTGGGCCAGCGACCGCTGGACCGGTTCTTCCTCAAGCGGGCCGACGAGGTGCTGGGCACCGGTGGGCTGCTGACGTCGCTGCTCAAGCTCGCCGAGCGGGACGGCCAGCCGAGCTGGTTCCGCCCCTGGCTCGAAGCCGAACGCCAGGCCCAGCAGTTGCGCACCTACCAACCGACCCTGGTGCCCGGGCTGCTCCAGACCGAGAACTACGCCCGCGCCATGATCCGCACGGACGATCTGATCAGCGATGACGAGGTCGAGCGGCGGCTCGGAGTGAGACTGGACCGTCAGGCGATCCTGTCGAGCCACGACCATCCGAAATACATCGCCGTCGTCGAGGAGTCGGTCCTGCGCCGAGCGGACGAGGTCTACCGCGGGTTGATGGCCGAGCAGATCGCGCACCTGATCGAGTGCGCCGAGCGCCCACACATCGACGTCCACATCGTGCCGACCCGCGTCACCGTGCACGTCGGCCTCGTCGGTCCGTTCGCGCTCGCGCGGGGAGCGGACGGCGGATGGGTCGGCCACCTGGAGAACCAACTCGGCGGCGTGGTGGTCGACAACGACGAGGACGTGGCTATCCTGCTGTCCAGATGGGAGAGCGTCCGCAGCGAGGCCCTTCCCCGCCAGCAGTCGGTCGAGCTGATGAAGGACGTGATGACCTCGTGGAGCTGACCGGCGCGACCTGGCGCAAGTCCACCCGCAGTGGCACCCAGGGCGACTGCGTCGAGGTGGCGGACAATCTTGTCGGGGTGGTCGGCGTGCGCGACAGCAAGGACCCGACCGGTCCCGTCCTCACCTTCAGTCCGGCCGCCTGGCGCGCCTTCGTCCGGGTCAGCGGGGGCCGCGCGTCGCGCTGATCAGCACCGTGTGCTTGCGTACCCGGAAGGCGCCCTCGGCCTCGATCCGGGCGCGAACCTGGTCCCGGACGGCCGACTCCTGCGCGGCGGTGAGCCGCCCGACCATGCTGGCGAGGTAGGCGAGGACCGGCTCGACGGTGGGCACCGCCAGCTCGTCCGGGTAGCGCTCGACCGTCACGTCGACCAGGTGGGCGGCGATCCGGGCCGGCGCCTCCTCGGCGGTGGTGCCGTCCTGGTGAAAGACGGCGGCGACGTCGGTGCGGCCGACCGCCGGTCCGAGGGTGTCCAGCTCGGCGAGGTGGTCGCGACCGTTCAGCGCCACGGCCAGCCGGCCGCCCGGGCGCAGCACCCGGGCGAACTCGCGCAGCGCGGCGTCGGGGTCGTCGAGGTGGTAGAGCATGTGGTTGGCGATCACCGCGTCGAAGGCGGCGTCGGCGTAGGGCAGGCGGGTGGCGTCGCAGCGCTGCACCCGGACCCCGGGCACCTCGCGCAGCCGGGCGCACATCGCGGGTGAGAAGTCGGTCAGGGTGAGCCGCAGCCCGGCCCCGGGGCGCTCCACCCGGCGCCACAGCTCGCCCGTGCCGGCGCCCACCTCCAGCACCTCCCCGGCCAGCGGCAACCGCTCGCCGAGCCAGGAGAACCAGTCCTGCGGGTTCGTCCCGTACGCGTGCAGCGCGATGCGCGCGGTGAGGTTGTCGGTCGTCGTCGCGTACTGGCTCACGGCGCGAGCCGACGGTGTGGTGGTCACCCGTCGACGGTAGGACAGAACCTCGGTATTCAGCGTTGCTATCTACTGGTACCTAGTGTTACTTTTTACTGGTAGTCAGCGTCACTTGGTAGCGAGGGGATGACGACGTGGGCAACCAGATGACCGAGATGCTCAAGGGCACTCTCGAAGGCATCGTCCTGGCGATCCTGGCCCGCCGGTCCGCGTACGGCTACGAGATCACCGCGTGGCTGCGCGACCGCGGATTCTCGGACATCGCGGAAGGCACGATCTACGCGCTGCTCGTCCGCGTCGAGCAACGCGGCTTCGTGGACGTGGAGAAGGTTCCCTCCGAGAAGGGGCCCCCGCGGAAGGTCTACTCGCTCAACGCGAAGGGGCGGGAGCAACTCGCCGAGTTCTGGGGGACGTGGAGCGTCCTCACGGAGCGCATCGAGCAACTTCGCCACACCGACAACGCACACGACGAAGGAGCATGACCATGGCCGCGAAGTGGATCGAGACGCTCGTCGGATCGCTCGACCAGAAGAAGCAGTACAAGCAGCACATGGCCCGCATGGAGGCCCTGCCGGAGCCGTACCGCGGCGCGGCCAAGGCCCTCCAGCGGTACTTCATGTACCAGGGCGGGATCGTCGACGGGAACACGCTCATCACGATGCTCGGCGACTTCGTCGACCTCTGGGAGCGCGCGGCGGCCGACGGCACGCCGGTCCGCGCGATCGTCGGCGACGACCCGGTCGAGTTCGCCGAGACGTTCCTGCGGGCGTACTCCGGCCGGCAGTGGATCGACAAGGAGCGCGAGCGCCTCCGGACGGCGATCGACGCCGCCGCCGGCGACACCAGCGAGGAGAAGGACGCATGACCACCGGAACGCGCGAACCCGCGATCAGCGTGCGGGGCGTCACCAAGTCCTACAAGGACCTGCACGTGCTGCGGGGCGTCGACTTCGACGTGGCGGCGGGGAGCATCTTCGCCCTGCTCGGCTCGAACGGCGCCGGGAAGACCACGCTGGTACGGATCCTCTCGACGCTGCTCAAGGCGGACGGCGGCACCGCGACCGTGCACGGCTTCGACGTCGCCTCGGCACCGCGCGAGGTCCGTGAGTCGATCAGCCTGACCGGCCAGTTCGCCGCCGTCGACGAGGTGCTCACCGGCCGGGAGAACCTGGTCCTGGTCGCGAAGCTCCGCCACCTGAAGAACCCCGGTGCGGTCGCCGACGACATGCTCGCCCGCTTCTCGCTCACCGACGCCGGGAACCGCCGGGCGGGGACGTACTCGGGCGGCATGCGCCGGCGACTCGACATCGCGATGAGCCTCGTCGGCAACCCGCCGGTCGTGTTCCTCGACGAGCCGACCACCGGCCTCGACCCGCAGGCCCGCATCGAGGTCTGGCGGACCGTGCGGCAGCTCGCCGAGGACGGCACCACCATCCTGCTGACCACCCAGTACCTGGACGAGGCCGAACACCTCGCCGACCGGATCGCGATCCTGCACGAGGGCACGATCATCCAGAACGGCACGCTCACCGAGCTGAAGCAGCTCATTCCGAGCGCCCGGGTCGAATACGTCGAGAAGCAGCCGACCCTCGAGGACGTCTTCCTCGCCCTCGTCGGCCACAGCGGAGGGGAATCCCGATGACCACCCACGTCCTCAGTGACACCGGAACCCTCACCGGCCGCTCCCTGCGGCACATCCTGCGCAGCCCGGACACCATCATCACCACGGCGGTCACCCCCGTCGCGCTGATGCTGCTCTTCGTGTACGTGCTGGGCGGTGCCATAGACATCGGCTCCGGCGGTTCCTACATCAACTACATGCTGCCGGGCATCCTCCTCATCACGATCGCCTCCGGCATCGCCTACACGGCGTACCGGCTGTTCCTGGACATGCAGGGCGGCATCTTCGAGCGCTTCCAGTCGATGCCGATCCCCCGACCCTCCGTGCTGTGGGCGCACGTCCTGACCTCGCTCGTGGCCAACCTGGCCTCGCTGGTGATCGTCACCGGCGTCGCGCTGGCCATGGGGTTCCGCACCGGGGCGTCCGTGGCCGACTGGCTCGCCGTCGCGGGCATCCTGATCCTGTTCACCCTCGCCCTCACCTGGATCGCCGTGATCGCGGGCCTGTCCGCCAAGACCGTCGACGGCGCGAGCGCGTTCAGCTACCCGCTGATCTTCCTGCCGTTCATCAGCTCGGCGTTCGTCCCCACCGACTCGATGCCCGGCCCGGTCGCGTGGTTCGCCGAGAACCAGCCGGTGACGTCGATCGTGAACACCCTCCGCGCGCTGTTCGCGGAGCAGCCCGCCGGCAACGACATCTGGATCGCCCTCGCCTGGTGCGCCGGCCTGCTCGTCGCCGCCTACGCCGCCGCGACCGCGATCTACCGGAAAAAGGTCAGCTGACCAGTCGTACGGGAGGCAGCGCCGCATCCGTGGATGCGGCGCCGCACCCGTCACCGCTCAGAGGTAGAGGCAGAACGGGTGCCCGGCCGGATCGAGGTGCACGCGTACGTCGTCCTGCGGCTGGAAGTCGGGCACGGTCGCGCCGAGCGACACCGCGTACGCCGACGCCGCGTCGAGGTCGTCGACCTTGATGTCCAGGTGCAGCATCATCGGCGGGTCACCCGGCCCGGCCGGCCACACCGGACGCACGTATGCCGGCTCGTCCTGGAACGCGAGGCCGGCGCCACCGCCCGGCGGGACGAGGACTACCCATTCCGGCTCGTCCTCGCGTCGGGGCCAACCGAGCAGCCGCTCGTAGAAGGCGGCGAGGTCCTGGGCGGACGGTGCGTCGAGCACCGTGGTGGTCAACGAGAAGCGAGGTCGCTGTTCCATGTGGCCTTCCTACCTGGGCGGTACGACGGTCACCGGAACCGGAAAGGGATCGCCGACCGATGACCGTGGTCGTACGCTGCGCCAATGCTGCTGCGCATGTCGACCCTGCTGCTCCGGACCCTGCGCGAGGACCCGGCCGACGCCGAGGTGCCGAGCCACCGGCTGCTGCTCCGCGCCGGCTACGTGCGTCGGGCCGCGCCCGGCGGCTACACCTGGCTGCCGCTGGGCAAGCTGGTGCTGGACCGGATCACCGCGATCGTCCGGGACGAGATGACCGCGATCGGTGACCAGGAGGTGCACTTCCCGGCGCTACTCCCGGCCGAGCCGTACCGCACCAGCGGCCGCTGGACGGAGTACGGGGACCTGCTCTTCACGCTCGCCGACCGCAAGGGCGCCGAGCACCTGCTCGCGCCGACCCACGAGGAGATGGCCGCGCTGCTGGTGAAGGACCTGTTCACCTCCTACCGGGACTTCCCGGTGACGCTGTTCCAGATTCAGACGAAGTTCCGGGACGAGGCCCGGCCCCGGGCCGGCGTGCTGCGCGGGCGCGAGTTCCTGATGAAGGACGCCTACTCCTTCGACCTGGACCCCGTCGGGCTCCAGGCGGCCTACGACCGGCACCGGGAGGCCTACCAGCGCGTCTTCGCCCGGCTCGGGCTGGACGTCACGGTGGTGGCCGCGACGTCCGGGGCGATGGGCGGCTCCGCGTCCGAGGAGTTCCTGGCCGCCACGCCGGTCGGTGAGGACACCTACGTCGGCTGCACGGCCTGCGACTACGCGGCCAACACCGAGGCCGTGGTGACCCGTGTCCCGGCGGCCGGCGACCCGGACGCGCACCGCGCCGCGGAGGTGCACGACACCCCGGAGACGCCGACCATCGCGTCCCTGGTCGACCTGGCGAACACCCGCGCGCTCGGCGGCCGCAGCGACTGGACCGCCGCCGACACGTTGAAGAACGTGGTGCTGACCGTCCGCCGGCCCGGCGCCGAAGAGACCGAACTGCTGGTCGTCGGCCTCCCCGGGGACCGCGACGTCGACCTGAAGCGGGTCGAGGCGGTGCTGCACCCGGCCACCGTGGCGGTCTTCGACGACTGGTCCGCGCACCCGGAGCTGGTCCGTGGCTACCTCGGGCCGCAGATCCTGGCCAAGCACGGCATCCGCTACCTGGTCGACCCCCGGGTGGTGACCGGCTCCACCTGGCTGACCGGGGCCAACGAGCCGGGGCGGCACGCCACCGACGTGGTGTGCGGGCGGGACTTCGTCCCCGACGGCACGATCGAAGCGGCCGAGGTACGCCCGGGTGACCCCTGCCCGGCCTGCCCGGACGGTGAGCTGACCACGCGGCGGGGCATCGAGGTGGGGCACATCTTCCAGCTCGGCCGGCGGTTCACCGACGCCTTCGCCGTCGACGTGCTCGGGCCCGAGGGCAAGCCGGTCCGGCCGACCATGTGCTGCTACGGCATCGGGGTGTCCCGGGCGGTCGCCGCCGTGGCCGAGCAGCACCACGACGACCGGGGGCTGGTCTGGCCGGCCCAGGTCGCGCCCTGCGACGTACACCTGGTGGCCGCCGGGAAGGGGCCGCAGCTCGACGCGGCGCTCGACCTCGGCGGGCGGTTGGCCGCCGCCGGCCTGCGGGTGCTGGTCGACGACCGCACCCACGTCTCCGCCGGGGTGAAGTTCACCGACGCCGAGCTGATCGGCATCCCCCGCGCCGTCGTGGTCGGCCGCCGCCTCGCCGACGGGTACGTCGAGCTGCGCGACCGGGCCACCGGCGAGCGGACCGAGCTGCCGGTGGAGGGACTCGTCGAGCGGCTGCGCGACGAGGTTGGCGCGACGCGCCGCGACCGGGTGTAGCGAACGCGCCACCGGGTACCGCAGAAGGATCGACCGAGGCGTTTTTCGGAGGCTCTCATGTACCGCGTCAGTGATGTGATGACCAGACAGGTGGTCTACCTGCCGGCGGAAACCCCGCTGGACGAGGCGGCCCGGGTGATGAAGGAGTCGGACATCGGCGACGTGGTGGTGACCGACGGGGCCACCCTCGCGGGCATGCTGACCGACCGGGACATCGTGGTGCGGGCGGTGGCCGAGCGCGCCGACCCGGGCACCACCACGATCGGGTCGATCATCACCCGTGAGGTCGTCATGATCGAGCAGCACTGCACGGCGAACGAGGCGGCGGCGCTGATGCGCGAGCGCAACATCCGGCGGGTGCTGGTCTGTGACAGCGACCGGAAGCTGGTCGGCATCGTCTCCCTCGGCGACCTGGCCATGCAGCTCGACCCCCGGTCGGCGCTCAGCGACATCAGCGAAGCAGCCCCGAACCTGTGAAAGGAGGGGCCCCTTCTTAACGCCTCCGGTAGAGGAGGGGCCCCCTCTTAACACCCCACCCGCTCGCGCCCGACGCGGCGGATAGCCTCGACCCATGCCCGAGATGCCGACCAAGCTGGCCGAGATCGTCGACGAGTTCGCCGCCGCACCGCGTGACGTCGTGCTGGAGATGCTGCTGGAGTTCGCCGACGTGATCCCGCCCCTGCCCGAGGGCGTGGACCGGGCCGAGCTGGAGCAGGTCCCCGAGTGCCAGACGGCGTTCTTCCTGCGCGCCGAGGTCAACGCGGACAAGACGGTGAGCACGCTCTTCGACTGCCCGCCGGAGGCGCCCACCACGCGCGCCTTCGCCGGCATCCTCGCCGAAGGGCTGGCCGGGGCGAGCGCCGAGGAGGTGCTGGCCGTCCCGGACGACCTCTACCAACGGATGGGGCTGGCCCAGGCGATCAGCCCGCTCCGCGTCCGCGGCGGCACCGCCATCCTGGCCCGGCTCAAGCGCCAGGTGCGGGAACAGATCTCCTGACCGGCGGGTTGTCGCTGGTCATGGACATCGAGATCTACGCCGACGTCGTCTGCCCGTGGTGCTGGATCGGCAAGCGCCGGCTCGAAGAGGCCCTGGAGTCGTACGACGGCGAGGTGACCGTCCGGTACCGGCCGTTCCAGCTCGACCCGACGCCGGTCACCGAGCCGACGCCGCTGCTCGACGCACTGGCTGACAAGTTCGGCGGCCGGGACAAGGCCGAGGGCATGGCCGCCCACGTCTCCAAGGTCGCCGCCGGCGCCGGCCTCGATCTGCGGTTCGACCGCGCGATCGCGGCGAACACGTTCGACGCGCACCGGCTGGTCCGCTTCGCCACCGAGCACGGCCGCGCCGCCGAGACGGTCGAGCGGCTCTACCGGGCGCACTTCCTCGACGGCCTGGACGTCGGGTCGGTCGACACGCTGGTCACGCTGGCCGGCGAGGTCGGCCTGGACGAGACCGAGGCCCGGCGTTACCTCGAGTCCAACCTCGGCCGCCGCGACGTCGCCGCCGACCTGAGCAACGCACACCAGCTCGGCGTCTCCAGCGTGCCGACCTTCGTGCTCGCCGGGAAGTACGCGGTGACCGGCGCCCAGGAACCGGAAACGCTGCTCGCCGCGCTGCGTGAGGTGGCGCAGCGCGAAGCGGCCGGCTGATGTTTCACGTGGAACAAGATCGATGCGGATGAGGCCCTAGGCCGGCCTGGCCAGGTCCTCCACCACCCTCGCCCCGGGCAGCGCGCCGAGCGCCGGCCCGGGCAGGGCGATCTTGCTGTGCCGAACGCCCGACCCGATGATCACGTGGGGCGTGGCGATCACCCGCGAGTCGACCAGGATCGGCCACTCCTCGGGCAGCCCGATCGGCGTGATCCCGCCGTACTCCATCCCGGTCAGCTCCACCGCCTCGGCCATCGGCGCGAAGCTCGCCTTGCGGACGTCGAGCAGCCGGCGCACCACGCCGTTGACGTCCGCCCGGGTGGTCGCGAGCACGATGCACGCCGCGTAGCGCGTCTCGCCGCCCCGCTTGCCGGCGACCACCACGCAGTTGGCCGACTCCTCCAACCCCACCTCGTACGCCTCGCAGAAGGCCGCCGTGTCGGCCAGCTCGGCGTCGATCGGGGCGACCAGCACCTCGTCCACGTTCACCGGAGCCTCGTCCGGCCACCGCTCCACCGCCGCGGCGACCGGAGGAGCCAGCAGGTCCAGCCGCGCCCGGGCCGGCTCGGTCTTCAACGTCCCCATCACGGTTGCGATCCTCGCACCCGCGCCGGCCATCCGCTCGTCGGCCCGCCTGGTGAGCGGGACCCCGTCCGCTCCCGGATCCGATGAGCCAGGGGGCCCCGCCCCGCGCCTCAGTTGGGGTTGGTGAGGAACGCGTTCTCCTGGGCGAAGTCGCGGTTCTCGGTGGCGCCGAGCTGCCGCCGGCGCAGCACCTCGGGTCGGTTCGCCTCGGCGTCCTCGATCCCGTGCCGGACGCCGATCCGGATCACGCCGTAGAGAAAGACGAAGCCGAAGACGTAGAGCACCACGGTGGCGACGAAGACCAGCATGCGGTCACGGTAGGTCGGTCCGGAACCGACCAGGTCTCACCTTCCGCCGGTTCCCCCGTACGTGTCGGCGAGATGATCGGCCCAGGTCCGGACACCGGTCGGAGTGGCGGACGTGGTGAGGCCGCCGGCACGCAGTTCCCGGCCGAGCCGCCCGGGAATCCGCAGCGGAACCAACGGACGACGCGATCCGCGCGCGGCCAGCCAGGCCCGGGCCGCCTCGTCGAAGCGGAGCACCTCCGGCCCACCGAAGTCCTCGGTGCGGTGGGACGGTCCGGCGAGCAGCAGCACCGCGAGTCGGTCCGCGACCTCGCCGGGATCGACCGGCTGGGCGAGCACGGCCGGGTCCCCGAGCACCGGGCCGAGCCGGCTCGCGCCGCGCAGCAGGTCCGCCAGGAACCCGGGGAACTGCGTCGCCCGCAGCACGCTCCACGGCACCGGGCCGGCGGCCACTACCTGCTCGGCCGCGAGCTTGTGCCGGTAGTAGCCGAGCGGCACCCGGTCCACGCCGACGATCGAGACGTACACCAGGTGGCGCACCCCCGCGTGCCCGGCGGCCACGGTCAGGCGGCGGGTGCCGAGCACGTCGATCTCGTGGGTACGCCGGTTCGGCGACGAGGCCAGGTGCAGCACGGCATCCATCCCGTCGACCGCCTCCGCGAGCCCCGCGCCGGTGCCGAGGTCGGCGGTCACCCACTCGACGCCGGCGCCGTCACGCGGCCGGCGGCTCACCGCCCGGACGAGGAAACCCTCGTCCCGCAGTCGCGGCACCGCCACCTGCCCGAGCCGTCCGGTCGCCCCGGTCACCAGCACCCGCATCGCCACTCCTTCTCGCCCTGGTCCACACACGCCCGCGCGCTTTCCGTCCACGCGCCGCTAACCCTGTCCACGCCTCACGCAACGCTGTCCCCGCCCCGCGCCCCACGCAGCGCGTTCACGCCCGCGCGCCGCGCAACCCGCCCACGCTTCGCACAACCGTTCACGCCCGCGCGCCGCCAACCCGCCACGCTTCGCACAACCGTTCACGCCCGCGCGCCGCGCAGCCCAGCCACGCTCCGCGCAGCCCAACCACGCTGCGCGGAACACGTTCACGCCCGCGCGCCGCGCAGCTGACCCACGCTCCGCGGAACACGTTCACGCCCGTGCTCCACGTAGCCGACCCACGCTCCGCGGAACACGTTCACGCCCGTGCTCCACGTAGCCGTTGACGCCGCGTGACGGGCTGGCCGTCCGTGGCCGATCCACTCCGACCCGGCGATGGGACGAGGCGGCGTCCCTGATCGTGACAGCCCGACGGACCACCGCCGCCCGGTCCGGGCAACCGGTACCTCCCACCCGATCCTGCGCCACCCGACGACCACCCTGGCCCGGATCGGTCCGCACGGCGCCCGCCTCACCGGCCGCCTCAATCCCCCGGACCCTCCCCCGGTTGACCAAGGAGTTTCCGTCAAGCGAGGCCCGGCATCTGACGCACACTCCTTGATCACCGGAGCGGAGCGTGGTTCCTCGGAGAAGGGATATACCACTGGGTCATAAATATGACGCAGCGGTATAACGCCTACAGGTGGATGGCGTTCGTCGGGGCGTCACGGAGCGTGTCCGCGCCGGACCGGCGGAAAGGGTGGGCCACCTTTCGGGTTCCGGGCAGTCCGAACCGGGAGTCGGCGGGCCCGGGAACCCCGGGCACGGCAGGGCCGGAACCCTGGGCACGGCAGGGCCGGAACCCTGGGCACGGCAGGGCCGGAACCCTGGGCACGGCAGGTTCAGAGCCCGGAGACGGCAGGGTCGGAACCGGGCAGGGTCGGAACCGGGCGGGGGCGGGAAGCCGCACGGGCGGGGCGGTCAGGCGGCCGTGCGGGGGACGACCCGGCCAGCGAGCAGCAGGCCGAGCAGTCCGCAGCCGGCCGCGACGGCCAGCGTGCTCGCGTAGCTCGCCGGGCCGGGCGACGAGCCGGCGGCCAGCACCGCGCCGGTCAGCGCCAGCACGGTGGCCGCGGCCAGCGAGTCCCCCAGTTGCAGCGCCGAACTGTTCCGGCCCTGCTCGGCTGGGGCGGACAACTCCAGCGTGAGCACGGACAGCGAGGGATACAGCAGGCCCATGCCGAGTCCGGCGACCGACCAGGCGAGCACCGCCGGCGCGACCGGCACCCCCGGCAGCAGGGCCAGTGTGACGCCGGCCGTGCCGACGGCGATGCAGGCCAGGCCGGCCCGCGGCAGGCTCGCCGCCGAGCGGGGTGCGGGGATCCGGCCCTGGATCCACGAACCCACCGACCAGGAGAGCGCGCCGACGGTCAGCACCAAACCGGCCCCGGTGGGCGAGAACCCGCGCTCGCGGGAGAGCATCAGCGGGATCACCACCTCCGCGCCGGCGAACGCCGCCGAGGCCAACCCGCGCAGTCCGATCACCGTCGGCAGTCCACGCGCCGCCCGCAGGAAGCCCGCCGGCAGCAGGCGCGGCACGGAAACGAGCAGCCCGGCCAGCGCCGCCCCGACCAGGCCGGCCGCGAGCACGCCGCGCTGCTGCCCCCCGTGGTGCAGCAGTGCGGCGCTCGCCCCCGCCCCGCAGGCCCAGCCGATCCGCGCCAGCGCGCCGGTCGGCGGCCTGGTCGGCACCCGTGCGGCCAGTGCGCGCAGGCCCGGCTGGACCAGCAGCACCGCCGGCACCGCGATCGCCGGCACCGCGAGGAACACCCAGCGCCAGCCCAGGTGCTCGACGATCAGCCCGGCCACCGCCGGCCCGACCAGGGACGGCACCACCCAGGCCGCCGCGAAGGCCGCGAAGATCCGCCGCCGCAACCCCTCCGGGTACGCCTGCCCGACGATCACGTAGAGCGCCACGGAGAGCAGCCCGGAGCCGAAGCCCTGCACGACCCGCCCGGCGACGAGCGTCCCCATGGTCGTGGCGGCGCCCGCCACCGCCAGCCCGGCCACGAACCAGGCCACCCCGTGCCACATCGCCGGGCGTGGCCCGCGCGCGTCGCACCAGATGCCGGAGACGACCATCGCCACCACGCCGGAGGCGAACGGACCGCCGAACGCCAGCGCGTACAGGCCGAGCCCGTCCAGGCTGCGCGCCACCGTCGGCATGGCGGTGCCCACCGCGAGAGCCTCGAACGCGAGCAGCGACACCAGGGCGACGATGCCCACGGTCATGGCCCGCAGGCGCGGCGACCACAGGTCGAGCGGGTCGCTTGCCGGTGCGGCGGTGGCGGTCGTCATGGGCACCAGCCTGGGACCTCAACCCCGGTTGAGGTCAACTGTGTGCCCGGTCTCGTCAGGCGGTCTCCAGCGCCTCGCCCACGCCCTTCACCAGCCCGGAGAAGTGCTGGTCGGCCAGCACGTGGCCGGCCGTGATCACCAACGCGAGCGGCCACTCGATGACCTGCAACGCGGCCAGCACACCGATGCCCGCGTAGTAGGCCAGCTTGTCCGGCGGAGGCACGGCCACCTCGCCCAGCAGCGGAACCTCCACCCGGCGGCAGTAGGCCCGGACCATCTCCCGCGATCCGCTCAGGTGTCGTGTCAGCGTGCTCATCCCTGCCTCCCCGGTTGCGACGGCATCGACCCGACCGGCATTCCACCGCCCCCGGCGTCCATGCCCCGGGCAGCAGGGAAACTTCCCCCACCGGAGGGGCATAACGGACGCCGCGCCGGGAAGTCGGGCCGCCGGGACGAGACCGGGAGGCGACATGGCGTACGGGTTCGCCGGTCTCCTGCTGTCGCCGGCCGCCGTACCGGACGCCGTGGCGCGGGTCGCGCGTACCGTCGGGTCGGCCCTGCCCGGCCCACCCGTGCCGCCGGCCGTCACGCAGGCGGCCGGGAGCGTGGGCACGGCGGCCAGCCGGTTGGCCCGCCTGGCCGGGCTGACCCGACGCCGCGTCTGGTCACGGGACGGCCGGCACCACATCGAGGTGCACGGCGTCTGTCAGGACGGCGGAGACCGGTTGGCCCGGCAGGTCGAGGCGGCGCTGGAGGCGGTGCCGGGGGTGACCTGGGCGCGGGTGAACGCGCCCTCCGGCCGGGTGGTGGTGGCGACCGGCGAACCGGCGCCGAAGCTGCGCGACCTGATCGCGACCGTGGCGCGCGCCGAGCGGGCGTGCCCCTACGAGCCGGACCCGGAGATCCCGCCGCCGCACCCGCCCGAGGAGGGGCCGCGAACCCCTCGTACGCTCGGCGCGCTGGCTTCCGACGCGCTCGGCCTGACCATCTCCGCGGCCACCCGGATCCTGCCGTTCACTCCGGTCCCCGGCGAGGTGGCGGGCCTGCTCACCGCTGTCGACCTGCACCCGAAGCTGCACGCGTTGGCCGGCCGGGGCCTGCGGGCCGACCCCCGCGCCGAGGTGCTCTTCCCGCTCGCCGAGGCGGTGGTGCAGGGCCTCACCGGCGGTTGGGCCGGCATCGTGCTCGACGGCGCGCAGCGGGTGGTGCAGTGGGGCGAGGCGCGGGCCCAACTCGCCGCGTGGAGCCGGGCCGAGCCGGCACTGACCGGCGACCCGGAGCGGGCTGTCGCCCGGGTGCCGGACGGGGAACGGCCCTGCCCGGTCCCGGACGGCCAGGCCGAGCGTTACATCAAGCGGATGCTGGCGGCCGGCGCGGTGGCCGGGGCCGCCGCCATCCCGGTGGCCGGCGGCAAACGGGCCGCCGCGCTGGCGCTCTCCTCGTTACCGAAGGCCCCGGGCAGCGGCCGTGAGGGGTACGCGGCCCAGCTCGGCCGGATGCTCGCCCGCCGCGGCGTGATCGCGATGGACCGCAGCGTGCTGCGGGAGCTGGACCGGATCGACACCGTCGTGCTGGACGCGGCCGTCCTCGGCTCCGACCGTGGGGTGCTGGCCGACCTGGCGCCGCTGGCCGGCGCCGACACCGGGCAGGTCGCCGCCCGGGCGTTCGCGCTGTTCGACCCGGCCGAACCGGACGCCGTACGGGACGTCGACGACTGGCGGATCGGGCCGCTGGACCGGATCGACGCGGAAGACCCCGGGGACACCCCGGACAGTGGGCGGCTGCGCGCCGACGGGGGACGGCTGCTCGGGCTGGCCCGGGGCGGCCGGCTCGCCGCCGTGCTCCGGGTCGAGCCGGAACCCGCCCCCGGGGTGGACGCGCTGGCGTCCGCCGCCCGCCAGGCCGGCCTACGCCTCGTGGTCGCCGGCGCCGAGGACGGCCGGTACGACTTCGCCGACCGCCGCGTACCGGGTGGGTCACGGCTGGCCGAAGCGGTCCGTGACCTGCAACGGGAGGGTGCCGTGGTGATGGTGGTCTCGGGCGAGCGCTCGGCTCTCGCGGCCGCCGACTGCGGGCTCGGCGTCGCCGCGCCGGACGACCTGCCCCCGTGGGGCGCGCACCTGCTCGTCGGCGACGACCTGCGCATCCCCGCCCTGCTGATCGACGCGGCCGGGGTCGCTCGTCGGATGACCGGGCAGAACCTCAGGATCGCCATGGCCGGCAGCGGACTCGGCGCGCTCGGCGCGTTCACCGCAGCCCCCCGGCAGCTGCCCGGGCGGACGATGGCGGCGGTGAACGGGGCCGCCGCGGCCGCCTTCGCGCACGGGGTCTTCCGAGCGCACCGCCTGCCGGACCGGACCGGCGCGCCGGTGCCCGTGCTCACCGCGTGGCACCTGATGCCGGTGGAGACGGTCCTCGACCAGCTCGGCACCCACCCGACCGGGCTGACCGACGAGGAGGCGACCCGCCGTCGCGGCCCGGCGGGCGGGGCCGGGAACGGACCGGCCGGCCTGCTCCGCGCGTTCGTCGACGAGCTGTCCAATCCGCTCACCCCGGTGCTGGCCGCCGGGGCGGTGCTCTCCGCCGCGTTCGGCTCGCTCGTCGACGCGGCGCTGGTCGGCGGCCTGGTGGGTGGTTCCGCGCTGGTCGGCGCCGTGCACCAGCGGAACACCGAACGGTCGCTGGCCGAGCTGCTGTCCCGCTCCGCGGTCACCGCCCGGGTGCTGCGGGACGGCGTGGAACGGGTGGTGCCCGCCGAGGAGTTGGTGCCCGGTGACGTGGTCAGCGTCAGCTCCGGGGACGCCGTACCGGCCGACTGCCGGGTGCTGTCCAGCGACGGGTTGGAATCCGACGAGTCGTCCCTGACCGGCGAGTCCCTGCCGGTGGCGAAGAGCCCGGAGCCGGTGGTCGCCGCCGCGATCGCGGAGCGGCACTCGATGCTCTTCGAGGGCACCACGGTCGCCGCCGGGCACGGCACCGCCGTGGTGGTGGCCACCGGCGCGGAGACCGAGGCCGGGCGGAGCATGGCGATGGCCCGGGAGGCCCCGCCGACCAGTGGGGTGGAGGCGCGGCTCGGCAGGTTGACCAGCAGCGCCGTACCGCTGGCGGCCGGCTCGGCGATCGCGGTGGCCGGGGCGGGGCTGCTCCGGGGCGTACCCCTGGCCGAGACGGCGGCGACCGCCGCGAACCTGGCCGTGGCGTCGGTGCCGGAGGGGCTGCCGTTCCTGGTCAGCGCCGCGCAGCTGGCGGCGGCGCGACGGCTGGCCGAGCACGGCGCCCTGGTGCGCAACCCGCGCACCATCGAGGCGCTGGGGCGGGTGGACGTGCTCTGCTTCGACAAGACCGGCACGCTCACCGAGGGAAAGCTGCTGCTGGCCGGCGTGGGCACCGGCGACGACCGGTACGGCCCGGCGGACCGGCTCGACGAGCCGCTGCGGGCGACGCTGGCGGCGGCGCTGCGTGCCACCCCCTTCGCCGCCGACCCGGACGAGTTGCCGCAGCAGACCGACCGGGCGGTACGCCGGGGCGCGAACGCGGCCGGGGTGGCCGAGCAGACCGGCGCGGCGGGCTGGACCGCGACGGGCGGGCTGCCGTTCGAGCCGTCGCGGGGCTACAGCGCCACGGTCGGGCGGACCGCCGACGGCCTGCTGCTGAGTGTGAAGGGCGCGCCCGAGTCGGTGCTGCCGCGCTGCGCGTCCCGGCGTACCGCCGGGGGCGACCGCCCGCTGGACGCGGCCGGCCGGGACGAGGTGCAGGCCATGTTGGCCGCCCGGGCCGGCGCCGGGCACCGCATCCTCGCCGTCGCGGAGTGTCCCGTGTCCACCGACTCGGTCAGCGACGAGCAGGTCGACGGGCTGGTGTTCGTGGGCTTCCTGACGCTCGCCGACGGGGTACGGGAGAGCGCCCGGCCGTCGGTGGAGCGGATCCGCGCGGCCGGCGTGCACACCGTCATGATCACCGGTGACCATCCGGCGACCGCCGAGGCGATCGCGGCCACCATCAGCCCGGACCACGGGCAGCAGCGGGTGGTGACCGCCACCGACCTGGACCGGCTCGACGACGCCGCGCTGGCGGAGCGGCTGATGGCCACGGACGTGGTGGCCCGGTGCACGCCCGCGCACAAGGTCCGCATCATCCAGGCGTTGCAGCGCCGGGGCCGGACGGTGGCGATGACCGGCGACGGCGCCAACGACGCCCCGGCGATCCGCCTCGCCGACGTGGGGATCGCCCTCGGCCAGCGGGGTACCCCGGCCGCCCGGGCGGCCGCCGACCTGGTGGTGACCGACGACCGGCTGGAGACGATCATCGCCACGCTGGTCGAGGGGCGGGCCATGTGGTCGTCGGTCCGCCACGCGCTCAGCATCCTGGTCGGCGGCAACCTCGGCGAGATCGCGTTCAGCGTGCTGACCGCCGCGTCGACCGGCCGTTCCGCCCTGACCGGACGCCAACTGCTGCTGGTCAACCTGCTCACCGACCTCGCGCCGGCGCTCGCCATCGCGGTCCGACCGCCGGCCGACGACCGCGCCGACCATCTGCTGCGCGAGGGCCCGGACTCCTCGCTCGGCGCCACCATGACCCGGGAGATCGGGCTCCGGGCGGCGGCGACCACGCTGGGCGCGACGGCGGGCTGGACGATCGCCCGGTGGACCGGCACCCGACGCCGGGCCGGCACCGTCGCGCTCGCCTCGCTGATCGGCACCCAGCTCGGCCAGACCGTGCTGGCCGGCGGCACCAGCCCGACCGTGCTGGCGGCCACCGCCGCGTCGGTCGGGGTGCTGGTCGTGGTGGTGCAGACGCCGGGGGTCAGCCAGTTCTTCGGGTGTACGCCGCTGGGCCCGATGGGCTGGACCATCGCCACCGGCTCGGCGTTGGGCGCGACGTTCGCCAACGGCGCGCTGACCCGGCTGGTGGACCGCCTGCCGCAGCCCGGCTCGCATGGGCGCCCGGAGCAGGGGTACGGCGAAGGGCATGACGCCTGAGGTGACCTTCGTCGGTACGGGCTACCTGGGCCCGAGACGGTGCCGCTGACCCCGTGACCGCGAACGCCGCCCCACCGGCTCTCACCGGGTGGGGCGGCGCGCACGGGGAACCGCTCAGGCCCGCTCGGAGATCGCCTCGATCAGGTCGCCGACCGGGCGGTCCGGCAGCGACCGGGCCACGTCGGCGACGGCCACGATGCCGACGAGGTCGTGCCCGTCGATCACCGGCAGCCGGCGTACCTTGTGCTGCCCCATCGTCCGCAGGATCTCGGCCGCGTCGTCGTCGGCCCCGATCGTCACCGCCTCGCCCTGGGCCAGCTCACCGGCGGTCACGTCGGCGGGGTCCTTGCCGGCGGCCAGCACCTTCACCACGATGTCCCGGTCGGTGACCATGCCCTTGAGACGGTTGTCGTCGCCGCAGATCGGCAGCGACCCGACGCCGAGTTCGGCCATCCGTCGGGCGGCGGTGCGGAGGTCGTCCTGTTCCCGGACACAGCTCACGTCGTTGGTCATGATCTCGCGCGCGGTCGGCATACGCGTCACACCTCACTTCCGGGGGGGATCGGTCTTCCTCTTCTCTCCTACCCCCGGCCCGGCGACCCATTCGCGAGGTCAGTGCCAGGTGGCGGCGGCCCGGCGCAGCCGGTCGTTGACGGCTCGCCCGACCCCTTCGTCGGGCACCGGCTCGGCCACGATCTCGGTCACCCCGGCCGCGTCGAGCCGGTGCAGCGCGTCGAAGAGACGCGCCGCCGCGGCGGTGAGGTCGCCGTCCGGTGCCAGCACCTCCACCGCCGCCCAGTCACCCGCCGCCGGTGGCTCGCGGAACGCCAGGAACCCGCGCCGGCCGCCGTCGGGCTCGCCCGCCGCGTCCAACCGCAACGGGGTACGCGGGGCGTAGTGCGCGGCCAGCGTCCCGGGTGCCACGGGCTGGCCGGAACTGCCGAGACGGACGTCGACCGGCCCGACCGCCTCGACCAGCGCCTCGACCGGCAGCGCGCCCAGCCGCAGCACCACCGGCCGGTCGCCGCGCGCGTCCACGATGGTCGACTCGATCCCGCACCGGGTGGGTCCACCGTCGAGCACCACGTCCACGGCGCCGCCCAGACCGGCCACGACGTGCTCGGCGCGGGTGGGGCTGAGCTGGCCGAACCGGTTGGCGCTCGGCGCGGCCACCGGCACGCCGGCGGCGGCGATCAGCGCCCGGGCGGCCGATTCGTCGGGCACCCGCACGGCCATGGTCTCCAGGCCGGAGGTGACGATCGGCGGGATCGCCGCCGGCCGGTCCACGATGAGGGTGAGCGGGCCGGGCCAGAACCGGTCCGCCAGCGCGGCCACGGCCGCCGGCACCGCACCGACCAGGGCGGTCAGGTCGGCGGCGTCGGCCAGGTGGCTGATCAGCGGGTCGAAGCTGGGCCGGGCCTTCGCCTCGAAGATCCGCGCGGCGGCGTGGGCGTCCAGCGCGTTCGCGCCCAGCCCGTAGACCGTCTCGGTGGGGAAGGCGACCAGCCCGCCGGCGCGCAGCACAGCGGCGGCCTCGTCGATGCCACTGTCGGCTGGCAGGACGCGCGGGGTTCCGGTGCTCACGCTCCGACGCTAGCCTGCGCCGGAGGCCGACCCGGCGGGACCCCGGCCGGATCAGTCCCGCTCGTCGGCGGCGTCGGGGAGGCTGGGCGCGTCGGTGGGGTAGAGGCCGGCCGCGAAGCCGTACACCTGGTCGCCGGCGCGGGGGATCTGGGCGAACTTCCGGGCCAGCGCCTGCACCTCCGCCCAGAACTCGCGGACGTCCTCGATCGGGATGCGGGCGTGCACCAGCGTGCAGCGCAGCTCGTCGGCGGCGTGCGCGGCGGCCGCCTCGGCCGCGGCCTCGGCCAGGCCGTTGATCCGGGCGACGACCTGCTTGTCCTCGGGGCGGTGGAGAGCGCCCACGTAGAACGTGCGGGCGACCCGGCCGTAGAAGCGTTCCTCGATGGCCCGGACCCGCCGGGTGCGCACCACGCGCAGCAGTCCCGCGTCGACCAGCTGGTTCACGTGGTAGGCCACGCTGCTCTTGGGCCGGTCCACGGCACGGGCCATCTCGTTCACCGTGGCCGCGCGTTCCAGCAACAGCTCCAGGAGGGTGCCGCGCAGGGGGTCGGCGAGCGCGCGCAACTGCTCGGGGGCGGTGACCACGAGCAGGTCGTCGAGGTCGTAGTCCGGGATCCGCTGATTGACCGACATTTCTCGACCGTTCTAAGATTCTGGTTCGTTCGATGATTCTGGTCCGACAGTCAGGAGTCTAGGGATGGCCGAGATCCTCCTCTTCCACCACCTGCGGGGGCTCACCGATGGCGTCCGCGCCCTCGCCGACTCGCTCGGCGCCGCCGGGCACACCGTGCACGTCCCCGACCTCTTCGACGGCGAGCGGCCGGCCAGCCTTGAGGACGGCTCGGCGCTGATCAAGCGGATCGGCGGCGACGTCCTCGACCAGCGGGCCGACCGGATCGCCGCCGACCTGCGCCCCGACCTGGTCTACGCGGGCGTCTCCTGGGGTGCCGCCATCGCCCAGCGGCTCGCCCAGACGCGGCCCGGCGCACGGGCCGCCCTGCTCTACGAGGCCTGCCTGCCGGTGACCGGCGAGTGGGCGATCGGCCCCTGGCCCGACGGCGTGGCCGTGCAGGTGCACGGCATGGAGCAGGACCCGTTCTTCGGCCTGGAGGGTGACGTCGACGCCGCTCGGGAGCTGGTGTCGATCGTCGGCCCCGAGCGCGGCGAGTTGTTCGTCTACCCGGGCGATCGGCACCTGTTCACCGACCGCTCCCTCCCGTCGTACGACGCCGACGCGACCGCGCAGGTGGTGAGCCGCAGCCGCGACCTCCTCGCCCGACTCGGTTGACGATTCACCCGGCGTCCCGCAGCCGCGCCACCGCGGCGGCGTACTCGGCGTCGGTGAGCGCACCCCGCTGGTGTTGGCGGGCCAGCACGTGGAGGTCCCGGCGCTGGTCGGCGCTCAGCGTGGGTGAACCGGCCGCCCCGGCCGGCGGGGACGGCGGTCCGGCCGGCGGGGACGGCGGTCCGGCCGGCGGGGACGGCGGTCCGGCCGGCGGGGACGGCCGCCCGAGCGGCGGGGACGGTGGCCCCGCCGCTCGGGCGGCCCGGTGGTGCGCCCGCAGGGTGGTGAGGATCTCGTCGTAGTGCTCCGGCCAGGTCGCCAGCCGGCCCAACTCGGGGTTGAGCGAGAACAGCCGGAAGTGGCCGCGCTGCAACGGCGTCTGCACCGGCTCGCCGTCGACCCGGTCGATGACGATCGCCAGCCGACCCATGTCCAGCCCCGCCATCGAGCCCGTGCCGCTGCGGATCTCCGCCACCGACTCCCACGGCACCGTCGTCGTGCGGAACATCGCACGGGAGCGCACGCCGACGTCGCTCACGTAGACGCCCAGCATCGCCTGCCGGACCCCCACCACGAGGCCGAGCGCGAGCCAGGCCGCACCGAACACGGCCACCGGCGCCGGGACCACTCCGTACAGGCCGCCGACCACGAGGAAAGCCCCGACGCCGGCCGTCAGCAGCACGCCGAGAAGCGCGCCGGCGGTCTCCAGGTCCAGTGAGTACGGTCGCTGCCACCGGGTCATGCCGTTAGGGTGACCGGCCGTGTCCAGTGCTACTTGTACTGCGCGATCTGGATCAGGTTGCCGCAGGTGTCGTCGAACACGGCGGTGGCCACCGGACCCATGTCGACGGGCTCCTGCGTGAACAACACACCGAGCCCGCGCAACCGGTCGTGCTCGGCGGCGACGTCGTCCACCGCGAACTGCGTGAGCGGGATGCCGTCGCCGGCCAGCGCCTCCTTGAACGCCTTGGCGGCCGGGTGCGCATCGGGCTCCAGCAGCAGCTCGACGCCGTCCGGGGCCTCGGGCGAGACGACCGTCAGCCAGCGGTGCTCCCCGGTCGGCACGTCGGTCTTCTTCACGAAGCCGAGCACGTCGGTGTAGAAGCGCAGCGCCTTCTCCTGGTCGTCGACGTACACGCTCGTCAGGTTGATCCTCATGGGGTCTCCTCGGTGGGTTCGGACCTGAGCCATCGCTCGGTGATGGACCGCAGCGGGCGGGTGTCGAGGTGGTGGAACTTGTAGCGCCCCTGCCGCCGCGTGACGATCAGGCCGGCGGCCTCCAGGACGTCGAGGTGCTGCGAGATCGCCTGCCGGGACGAGCCGACCTGGTGCCGCGTCGCCAACCGGCCGCAGATCTCGAACAGGGTCTGACCGTCGCGCTCGGTCAGCTCGTCGAGGATCAGGCGGCGGGTGCGATCGGCCAGCGCCTGGAAGAGATCGCCCACGTCCACCACAATAGGCAAGTCGCCGCTTGCATACAACGAGGGCGCACATGATCGTTCCGATGATCGACCTCCCTGCGGCCAGGCCGACCACCCTTGGCCGCGGCTACGCGGGGAAATGCCTCCAGTGCCCCTCGGAAACGACCTCGACCGTGCCGTCGGCCACCTTGATCGCCGTCTGGTCGTCGATGGCGTACGCCGACCCCCCGATCTCGGCCGCCCACTTCTCCGCACCAGCCATGGTGTTGTCCGGCTCAAGACCCAGATGGGGGAAGATCGAGAAGTCGACGACCCCCAGCGTGCGGTCGTCGGGCGCTGCCTGCCACGCGACGAAGTCCGCGCCGACCCGGGGGGTCAGCACCATGCTCCCCGCACTCAACCCCACCCAGACGGTGTCCCGCAGCGACGGCAGGAGATCGGCCAGCCCGGACTGCCGCATCCAGTGGCACAGGTACGTCGCATCACCGCCGCCCACGAGCATGACATCGGCCTCCCGAACCCAGGAGACCCACCGCTCGTCGCCGATGCTCGGCAGTGCTGTCAGCTCGAGGACGCCCAGCGACTTCCAGCCCAGGTCGCACATGGGCAGCGGCGTCTGCCCGGTGATGAAGCGCCAGGCCGAGGCCGGCCCGCCCATGGGATACGTCGCCGTGGGGATGCAGAGGGCACTGGAGTCGGCGATCGGCTTGCCCAGCAGGTCGACCAGCGCATCGCGGATGCTCGGGTTCATGACGCCCGCGGACGTGAGAAGAAGTTTCACGCTTGCCTCCTGTACGTAGCGGCCATGACCCTCTCCGCGAGAGCTGGGATCAGGCGCTCTCGCCACTACAGACCAGACACCGCAACGAAACTCATCGCCGTTGCGAACCCGAAGCCCTCCGCACGCACATCGGCATGGCTAGGGCGTTCGTCGGCGGCTCCTGCCACTCCTGGCCCCCTGGGACCTGTCGCGCACCACCTGGCTTCGGGAACTGGGCATGCGAGCACGACTCCTGGATCTGAAGGAAAATCAGAAGAGGCGCTCGCGTGCCAGCTTGTCCACGACGCGTTTTGCGCCTAACTGCCACCGCATCGTCAATGGGAATGCCAGGGGTTGACTCACATTGATGCAGGCCGACTCGGGAAAGTCGACACTACCGACGTTCCCGTCCGCTTGTACGGAGGAGTACGCGCGGCCACGAAATTTGCGCGCCCATCCAGTTGGGGTTTAGACGTAGGGCGACGTGCCGAGGCGTACACCGTTGGCAGACCCCACAGAGTTCACCGAGATGACCTTGCTGAGGGTGATGGTGCGTCCGAAGCACACTGTCCACCCGTTCGCCGCCAGCGCCTTGGTGGCGCATTGCCACGCCCCCTGGTTGCCACCGTTGGAGGTGAACAGGTCCGCGTACGTGTGCACCGAATAGGCGGTGGATCGGTTGTTGCGGACGATCACTGCGGACTGGGTGCCCGTGTTGTTCGCCGCCCTGATCGCGCAGACCTGGGCGAGCACATCGGTGGCGAGCGTCTGGCTGCCGGCGCAGCCCCAGGTGCTGGAGCTGGAGGTAATCGGGTTTGTGTTGCCGTAAGCAACCCAGGTGCCGCTCTCCGCCGCCGCGGCGGGGCCGGCGGTTGCCAGACTCAGCCCGAAAACTGCAGTCACGACCGCTGTCGATCCTGCAACCATCCGCGCAACTCGCATATCGATCCCTTCTGGACCTTGGTAGGAGGGGAACCGCAGCCTAACGAAATCGCTTCGAGGCCGCTGCCCCGCTGCAACCTGCCGTCACGTTCTGCTCCTCATCACCGGCCGAGTTCCGCCCGGACGCGCACCCCGCACCCAGGGCGGCAGGTCGACGGACCAGAAACGCAGCTCTCACCGCCAAGAATGATCGTCGCCCGCGAGAAGGTTCGGGCCATCCCACCAGACATCGCATATCTGCTCCACGACCGGTGCCCGGTCGTCACCTTCGTGCTCGGTGGCAGTCGGTCCGACCGCCTCCAGTTTCGACCAGGGTCGCTCGAGACTTGTCATCTCGGTGTGGAAGTAGGATGTTCGACCTGCCAGGTACGGCGCTGTTCGTCCGCTAGACGGTCCGGCGCCCGGACCGCAGGTTGGAGTTCGTGCCGAAGACGCACCGGTCGAGCCGGCTCTGCCGCTGTCCGCGCTGGCGGTCCGCGGTTGGAGCCTCGGCGGGCCTGGAAGGCCAGGGAACGGCTTGCAGCGGGAGAGCTGTGGTCGGCTTCGGGTGGGTCCGCGCCAGCACGTCGGCACCCCGGTGGAGCCCTGGAACGCCAGTCGGTGCTTCAAGCAGTTGCGGGCCATGGCTGCTTGGACTGGCTGCACCCGCAGGACCTCCGGCACGCGTTCGCCACGTTCCTGCTCGACCAGGGCGAGGAGCTGCGCACGGTGATGGAGCTGCTCGGGCACCCACGATCACGGCCGACACCTATGGGGCACGTCCTGCCGGCGCGGGCTCGTCAGGCTGCTGCCTCGGCCATCGACCGAGTGCTCGGCGAGGAAGGGACGACGTGACCGCTTGGCTGTACTCGGACCCGAGATCAACCGGTGTTTGTGTTGGTGGAGCCCAGGGGACTCGAACCCCTAACCCCTGCCTTGCAAAGGCAGTGCTCTGCCAGTTGAGCTAGGGCCCCGTGTCGGGCGGCAACCGCCCGGTGTCAGCTCAGCGCAGGTCGGGCGCGGTGGTGGCCTCGTGCCACAGGGCGCGCTCGTCGTTCGAGGCCTTGACCTTCTTGGCCACGACGGCGGCCACACCGACGATGCCGGCCAGGATCAGCAGCTTCTTGAACATGGGCTTGACCCCTCGCGCTCGACGACCGTCGGACGGTGTGCGGTGGGGCTAGCTGGAATCGAACCAGCGACCTCAGAGTTATCAGCTCTGCGCTCTAACCGACTGAGCTATAGCCCCGCGTAGCGACGAGCAAGGTTAACCCATCGCCTTCTGCGCCCCCAAATCGGGGGTCCCATGACGGAACCTACCCGGAGACACGACGCCGGGGCGACCGCTTTACGCGGCGGCGCCCCGGCGTCGTCCGGTTCAGTCCCGCTCGGCGAGCGTCAGCTCGATCCCGCCGACCAGGTCGGCGCAGACGTTGTAGACGAACGCGCTCAGCGTGGCCAGCGCGGTGAACAGCACGACGTTGACCAGGCCGATCAGCGCGGAGGTCAGGATCACGCCCTTGGCGGTGATCCGGAACCCGCCCCCGCCGCCCGAGCCGCCGCCGGCATTGACCAGGTCGGTGAGGCTGTCGTTGACGCTCTTGAACACGCCCATCGCGTCGAGCGCGAGGTAGAGCACCGAGGTCGCCACGACCACGACGATGAAGAGCACGACCGAGACCGCGAACGCGAACTTCATCACGGACCAGGGGTCGATCCGCTTGAGGTTCAGCCGGGCCCGGCGCGGCCCGCGCGACGCGGCCGAACTGACCGAGGTACGCGCGGCGCGTACCGCCTCACCGACACGCGCGGCGCCGACGGCCGCCGCGCCGCTGATCCCCGGCGGCAGGCCACCGCCGTTGGCGGGGCGGCCCCCCTGGGGCTGCTGGGCCTGGGCGCCGCCGGCGGGGCGGGCACCGTCGGGCGCCGTCTTGGGCGCGGTGCCCAGACCGGCGCCGATGCGCGGCTGGGTGCCGGTCGTCCCGGGGGACGGCCGGGCGGCCGCCGTCGGCGTGGTCGGCGGTGTGCTCGTGGCGGGCTTCGCCGCGGCCGGGGCGGCCAGGCCGTCGGCCGAGGTGGGCGCGTCGACCTTGGTCTCGGTGGCGTCGCGTGTCCCCGAGTCCTCGGCGGGCTTGTCGGGAGGCGGGGCCATGCCGGGGGCCCGGGTGAACTTCGGGGCAGGCGCGTCGGCGGGGACCGTGGCCCGACCCACGGCCGCGCGGCCGGTCGCTGGTGTACCGCCCTGCGCGGCCTCCTCGTCGACCGGGGTGGCCGAGGTCCCCTTGTTCCCCGACTTCGCCTGTGTCTCCGTCATCAACTAGTCCTGTTCGTCAGGCTCGTCGGCATTGCGAGCAATCGCCACGATAGTCACGCCGTCCGGGAGGTCCATCAGCTTGACCCCCATTGTGTTCCGGTCACGCGTACGGCGTACAGGCTTCACCGGAGTCCGGATGACGCCGCCGTTGCTGGTGATGGCGAACAGCTCGTCCTCCGGATCGATCACGACTGCGCCGACCAGACCACCGCGTCGCTCGGTGATCTTCGCAGTCAGCACGCCCTTACCTCCCCGGCCCTGGACCGGGTATTCCTCGATCGGGGTACGTTTCGCGTAGCCCCCGTTCGTCGCGACCAGAACGTCCAGACCCTCCCGGACCACCTCGACGGCGAGCAACTCGTCCTCGCCGCTGAAGCGCATGCCGATCACGCCGGAGGTGGCCCGGCCCATCGGACGCAGCGCCTCGTCGGTGGCGTTGAAGCGGATCGCCTGCGCGTTCTTCGACACGAGCAGCAGGTCGTCCTCCGGAGCCACCAGGACCGCACCGACCAGCTCGTCCTCATCGCGCAGGTTGACCGCGATGATGCCGCCGGAACGGTTGGAGTCGAACTCCTCGAGCCGCGTCTTCTTCACCAGGCCGTTTCTCGTGGCCAGTACCAGGTAGGGCGCCACCTGGTAGTTCGGGATTTCGATGATCTGCGCGATCTGCTCGTCCGGTTGGAACGCGAGCAGGTTGGCCACGTGCTGGCCCTTGGCCACCCTACTGGCCTCGGGAAGCTCGTACGCCTTCGCCCGGTAGACCCGACCCTTGTTCGTGAAGAACAGGATCCAGTCGTGGGTAGAGCATACGAAGAAGTGGCTCACAATGTCGTCCTGCCGGAGCGTCGCCCCGCTGACGCCCTTGCCCCCACGCCGCTGCGACCGGTAGAGGTCGACCTTCGTCCGCTTGGCGTACCCGGTGCGCGTGATCGTCACGACCACGTCCTCGCGGGCGATGAGGTCCTCCATCGAGACCTCACCGTCGAACGGCACGATCTTGGTGCGGCGCTCGTCGCCCCACTTGGCGATGATCTCGCCCAGTTCCTCCGAGACGATCCGCCGCTGCCGCTCGGGCTTGGCCAGGATGTCCTTGAGGTCGGCGATCTCCAGCTCGAGCTTGGCCAGGTCGTCCAGGATGCGCTGCCGCTCCAGGGCGGCCAGGCGACGCAGCTGCATGTCCAGGATCGCGGTCGCCTGGACCTCGTCGATGTCCAGCAGCCGGATCAGCCCCTGCCGGGCGTCCTCCACCGTGGGCGAGCGCCGGATCAGGGCGATCACCTCGTCCAGCGCGTCCAACGCCTTGGACAGGCCGCGCAGGATGTGCGCGCGCTCCTCCGCCTTGCGCAGCCGGAACGCGGTCCGCCGGCGGATCACCTCGATCTGGTGCTCGACGTAGTAGCGGATGAACTGGGCCAGGTTGAGCGTGCGCGGCACGCCGTCGACCAGCGCCAGCATGTTGGCGCCGAACGTCTCCTGGAGCTGGGTGTGCTTGTAGAGGTTGTTCAGCACCACCTTGGCGACCGCGTCGCGCTTGAGCACGAGCACGATCCGCATGCCGGTACGCCCGGAGGACTCGTCCCGGATGTCGGCGATGCCGGCGAGCTTGCCCTCCTTGATCAGCTCGGCGATGCGTTCGGCGAGGTTGTCCGGGTTGACCTGGTAGGGCAGCTCGCTGACCACCAGCGCCGGCCGCCCCCGCTTGTCCTCCTCCACCTCGACCACCGCGCGCATCCGGATCGAGCCACGCCCGGTCCGGTACGCGTCCTGGATGCCCGCCTGGCCGACGATCAGGCCGTGGGTCGGGAAGTCCGGGCCCTTGACGATCTCCAGCAGGGCTTCCAGCGTGGTCGCCTCGTCGGCCTCCGGGTGCTCCAGGCACCACTGCACGGCCGCGCCGATCTCACGCAGGTTGTGCGGCGGGATCTTGGTGGCCATGCCGACCGCGATGCCCTCGGATCCGTTGATCAGCAGGTTCGGGATCCGCGACGGCAGGATGGTGGGCTCCTTGGCCCGGCCGTCGTAGTTGTCCTGCAGGTCGACGGTGTCCTCGTCGATGTCCCGCAGCATCTCCATGGCGAGCGGGTCGAGCTTGCACTCCGTGTTGTGGCTGACGAAGCCGTCGGAGACGAACGAGTGGTCGTCGGTGTCGACCCGGATGCTGTAAACCGGCCGAACCCCCGCGTCGGTGACGTCGGTCACCTCGGCGTAGTAGAACCGACCGTCGACCAACGGCTCGACCACGTCGAGGATCCCCGGCTCGGTGATCCGGGCGGCGATCTCGTCGCGGTCTCGCTCCCAGCGCTCGATCCGGTCGACGTTGTGCCGGCGCAGCCAGTCACGCTCGGTCCAGCGGCTCGCGCCGTGCTCACGGACGAAGTCACCGACGAACGGCACGTGGTCGCCGGACAGCGCGGTGCTGCTCGCCGGCACCTGGGCCAGCTCGGACTCCAGCTTGGCCTGCTTGCGGCCGAGGAAGCCGACGTGAGCGGCGAAGATCCGGGCGTCCCGCCGGTTGGTGACGACGACCTTGATCTCACCGTTTTCGTACCGGCACTGGCGGCTGACGACGCCGAACTCCAGCAGGAGCTGCTGCACCTCGCGGGCCAGACGCTCACTGCGGGTCGAGTACGAGACCTGGATGGTGTGGCGCGGCAGCAGCGAGGACGAGCCGTCGCCCTCGAACAGCGCCTGGAGGAAGGCCCGCTTGACCGCGGCCGGTCCGCGCCAGACGAACTCCGGCACGAACTTGGCGGCACTCCGCGCGCCGACCATCTCGCCGAGGACACTCGCCCGGAGTGCGGAGAGGTCCTGTACGTCGAGTTCGTGCAGCGTGCTACCGGAGGCGATGACGCGCTCGGCGACGTAGCGGGGGCCGCCGACCGCGAGGTCGTAGGCCGTCAGGACGCGGACGAAGAAGTCCCGGTCGACGTTGTTGAAACCGGCCCGGCGCTCCGACACCCAGCCCTCGGACACGAACGCGCCGGCCAGGACGGCCGCCTCGACGTGCTCCAGCATCGGGTAGCCGATCTCGTCCGGCACGGTGCGCTGCAGGACCACCCGGTCGCCCGGGGCGATCTCGGCGAGCAGCTTCCACAGCAGGGTCGGCACGCCGGCCACGTTCACCAGGCAGAGCACCGGGTGGTTGTGGGTGCCGGTCAGCTCGTACCCCTCGCGGGTGCGCAGCCGCAGCGTCGGGTGCTCGCCGGAGTGGAAGAACCTGCTGGCGCGGACCAGGTCGCCGTTGCGGTCACGGACCTTCAGCTCGACGTCGGTCTCACTGCTCGGCGCGGCGTCCGGCACGACGTCGCCGATCCGCACCGTGCCGTCGACGGTACGGATCCGGGCATCTGCGGTGAGGCAGTAGCGCATGGCGGCGGCCGGATCGTTGCCCGGCGAGCCGAAGTTGCCGTTGCCGTCGACCAGCGGGTAGCGCAGCGACCACGGCTGTGCCATCCGGACCAGCGCGTCGTAGATGGCCGAGTCACCGTGCGGGTGGAACTGGCCCATCACGTCGCCGACGACCCGGGAGCACTTCACGTAGCCGCGGTCCGGGCGGTAGCCGGAGTCGAACATGGCGTAGAGGATCTTGCGGTGGACCGGCTTGAGCCCGTCCCGGACGTCCGGCAGGGCCCGCCCGACGATGACGCTCATCGCGTAGTCGAGGTACGAGCGCTGCATCTCGACCTCGAGGCCGACCGGCTCGATCCGGTCGTGCTGGACGACCGCGGCCACTGTCTCCGGGGTCTCCGGCTCGTTCGGGGTGGACTCGGGAGTATCGGTCACTGTTAACCCTTATCAGACTCAGAGTCGTGATCTCGCTGTGGATAACGGCTGTGGAAAGCGGCCAGACTGTGGATAACTCTGTGGACCGCCGGGCCGGCCGGTGGATTTCCGGCCGGCCCGGACCGGTCCGTCAGATGTCCAGGAACCGCACGTCCTTGGCGTTGCGCTGGATGAACGAGCGGCGCGCCTCGACGTCCTCACCCATGAGGACGCTGAACAGCTCGTCGGCGGTTGCGGCGTCGTCCAGCGTGACCTGGCGCAGGGTGCGGGTGGCCGGGTTCATCGTGGTCTCCCACAGCTCGGGGTAGTTCATCTCACCGAGACCCTTGAACCGCTGGATGTCGTCCGGCCGGGCGTTGGGCTTCTTCTGCTGCCGCAGCGCGATCAGCCCGTCACGCTCCCGGTCGGAGTACGCGTACTGGGCGTCGTCGCCCTTCTTGTTCCACTTAATCTTGTAGAGCGGCGGGGCGGCCAGGTAGACGTGCCCCAGCTCGACCAGGGGCCGCATGAACCGGAACAGCAGGGTGAGCAGCAGCGTCTGGATGTGCTGGCCGTCGACGTCGGCGTCGGCCATCAGCACGATCTTGTGGTAGCGCAGCTTCTCGATGTCGAAGTCGTCGTGGATGCCGGTGCCCAGCGCGGTGATCAGCGCCTGCACCTCGTTGTTCTTCAGCACCCGGTCGATCCGGGCCTTCTCCACGTTGAGGATCTTGCCGCGGATCGGCAGGATCGCCTGGGTGCGCGGGTCGCGGCCCTGCTTGGCCGAACCACCGGCCGAGTCGCCCTCGACGATGAAGACCTCGGACTCGCGCGGGTCGGTCGACTGGCAGTCGGCCAGCTTGCCCGGCATCGAGCCGGACTCCAGCAGCGACTTGCGGCGGGCGAGCTTGCGCGCCTGCTGGGCGGCGATGCGGGCCCGGGCGGCCTGGGACGCCTTCTGGATGATGGTCTTCGCCTCGGCCGGGTTGCGGTCGAACCAGTCGACCAGCGACTCGTTGCAGACCCGCTGCACGAAGCCCTTGACCGGGGTGTTGCCCAGCTTGGTCTTGGTCTGACCCTCGAACTGCGGGTCGGTGAGCTTGACCGAGATGATCGCGGCCAGGCCCTCGCGGATGTCTTCCCCGGAGAGCCGCTCGTCGCCCTTGAGCAGCTTCTTCTCCGCGCCGTAGCGGTTGACGACGCTGGTCAACGCGGCCCGGAAGCCCTCCTCGTGGGTGCCGCCCTCGTGGGTGTTGATGTTGTTGGCGAAGGTGTAGACCGACTCGCCGTACGACTCGTTCCACTGCATGGCGATCTCGACCGACATGCCCGTCTCCTCGGCGCCGAACTCGACCACCGTCTTGTGGATCGGGTTCTTCGAGGCGTTGAGGTGCCGGACGAAGTCGGCGATGCCGCCGTCGTAGTGGAAGGTGACCTCGCGGAGCTTCCCCTCCTCGTCCTCCGGCACCCGCTCGTCGAGCAGGTGGATGGTGAGGCCGCGGGTGAGGAAGGCCATCTCCTGCAGTCGCCGGTAGATGGTGTGGAAGTCGAAGTCGACCGTCTCGAAGACGTCCGGGTCGGGCCAGAACGACACCGCGGAACCGGTCCGGTCGGTCGGCTCACCCTTCTCCAGCGGCGTCGGCTTGGAGTGGTCGTAGCGCTGGCGCCAGACGAAGTTGTCCTTGTGGATCTCCACGGCCATCTTCGTGGAGAGGGCGTTCACCACCGAGACGCCGACGCCGTGCAGGCCGCCGGAGACCGCGTACGCCTTGCCGTCGAACTTGCCGCCGGCGTGCAGCACGGTCAGCGCGACCTCGACACCCGGCTTCTTCAGCTTGGGGTGCAGGTCGACCGGGAAGCCACGGCCGTTGTCGGTGACCCGGACCCCCCCGTCGCCGAGCAGCACCACGTCGATGGTGTCGCAGTGCCCGGCCAGCGCCTCGTCCACCGCGTTGTCGACGACCTCCCACACCAGGTGGTGCAGACCGCGCTCGCCGGTGGACCCGATGTACATACCGGGCCGCTTCCGGACCGCTTCCAGGCCCTCCAGCACGGTGATGGACTCGGCGCCGTACTTCTTGTTGTCCTCCGCTGCCACCCTCGGCCACTTTCTCGCACCGGCCGCGCGTGGGCGCGGGGCGCGGGTTTCGGCGGACAGGACGCGACGTCGGCGCGCACGGGCCGCCCCCGGGATCGCCAGGTCACGGATCGTGCACACCGGTCGCCGCGGATGCCCGCGGATCGCGATCGGCTCGGACCCGATGCGGGACAATGATCAAGGGCCCTGGGGGCCCGTGTCCGTCGCTCCGTGTCGGGTCTTTCGTCTCGCCCCCAATCTTACTGTGCGGAGCCGACCAAACCGCCACTCGGCACCCTCTCCGAGGCGGCTGAGAATGCCGTAGCCGGACGAACCTCGCTGCCCGCGACTCCCCCTACACGCCACTGGGGCCGTGCCGCGCCATCGGCCGCCGCGACCCGTGGCCGCTCGCCGGCCCGGCCGACGACGGGCGCCGACCGGGGGTCGCGGCGGAACTCGACGTGCCGTACCTTTTGCGGCGCCGCCGTTGCGGTCTTGATCTTTCGCGCCCGAACCGGGGACCATCGCCGGAGATGGTCCGACGACGCTTGGTGAGAGGTGACGCCAGATGGGGCTGGACAACGTCGCGGTGCACTGGCCGCGTACCGGCCGCTTCTACGACCCGGTCGCGCCGGCTGAGTTCGTGGACTTCGGTGAGATCGTGGACATGCCACGGATCTCCGCACCGACCGCCGCGCTCGCCGAGCTGATCGCGAAGACCGGCACGGTGCGGGCAACCGTGTACACGGAGCTGGTCGACCTGATCCTCGGGTTGGAGAATGTGCTCTACGCCACGGAGAACGCCGCCGAGGACGAGGATCCGGTGATCGACCCGGACGGGTGTTCCTGGATCGCCGAGGGCGTGGAGAAGTTCGTCGCCCGACACCGCCCGTACGGCGAGGCGATCACGTTCGAGTCGGTCAGCGAGGTGTTGCGCGCGCTGCTCGGCGACGGTCGGCTCGCCGAGCAGCAGCTCCGCTGGCTGGACAGCCGGCTGGACCGGCTGCGGGACGAGAGCGGCGATCCGCCGCAGTGGAACTTCACCTGCGCCGAGCTGAGCGTGCTGGCCGCGTTCTACCGGCGGTGCGCCGAGCGCGGCTTCGCGGTCTACGCCGACGCCTGACCCGGGTCCCCCGCCCCGCCGGGCCCGGTGGTGGCCCGGTTGGCGGCGGCGATCACCTCGGTGAGGGCGTCGTGCAACTGCCGCAGGTCGGCCAGCGGCAGGCCGAGCCGCTGCACGATGGCCGGCGGGATCCGCTCGGCCTGCGCCCGCAGGGCCCGCCCCTCGGCGGTGAGCGAGACGGCCAGGCTGCGCTCGTCGGAGGCGTCCCGTTCGCGTCGTAGGTAGCCGGCGGCTTCGAGGCGCTTCAGCAGCGGCGACAGCGTGCCCGGGTCGAGCTGGAGCAACCGGCTCAGCTCCCGGCCCGACAGCGGCGCGTGCTGCCAGAGCGCCAGCATGACCAGGTATTGCGGGTGGGTGAGTCCCATCGGTTCGAGCAGCGGGCGGTAGACGGCGACCACACCGCGCGCGGCGACGGACAGGGCGAAGCAGACCTGCTGCTCCAGCGCCAGGGGATCGTCCTCGACCCGGTCGGTCACGTGCGCCCTCCTCGTCGTCGTTGCGATGATACCAACGATTGGTGTACCAATTGTTTGTACGCCAATCGTCTGGGAAGGGTGCCGATGAGCAGCGACGAGCAGGTGGGCGACACCTCCGGCCAGGGCGGACGCCTCCTGGGCTGGGTCTTCCGCAACCTCGCCGGCCCCTCCCAGGTGCAGGGTGCCGTGCAGGGCGGCTCGCGGCTGGCGCGCGAGGCCTGGAAACAGGACCTGGAGCGGCGCAAGCAGTGGAGCCGCGAACAACGGGAACTCAAGCGCGCCCGCCGGGAGGCCCGGCGGGCCGGGGGCGACGGTCAGCCGTAGGTGTCGCGCGGTCCCCGGCCGCGCACCCGGCGCGGCCCCCGCGACCAGGACGGCGCGGCCGGACCGTGGATGTGCAGCTTGCGCACCACGTTGTGGCCGACCTCACGGGCGATCTGCTTGAGCAGCGAGCCGGCCAGCAGGCGCAGCTGGGTGGCCCACGCCGTCGAGCGGGCCTCCACGGTCAGCTCACCGTTCTCCAGCTTCACCGGGCGGCTGTGCTGGGCGACCTCCGGCCCGACCACCTTCTCCCAGGCGCCGAAGACGGTCGCCTCGGCCGCCGGCTGTTGCCAGCCCCGCGCCTTGACCAGCTTGTCCAGCACCGCGCCGAGCGGCTGCGGGTCACGCGGGTCCGGCCCGGCCCCGGAGTAGCCGCGCAGCCGCCGCTCGCCGTCGCCGCGCACCGCGGCACGCCGCCGGGGGGCCGCCGTCTGGCGCCGGGC
This sequence comes from Micromonospora sp. WMMA1996, assembly GCF_002573675.1. Taxonomy (NCBI): domain Bacteria; kingdom Bacillati; phylum Actinomycetota; class Actinomycetes; order Micromonosporales; family Micromonosporaceae; genus Micromonospora; species Micromonospora sp. WMMA1996. The sequence continues at coordinate 1,449,975 of NZ_PDHU01000001.1, forward strand.
CTTCGCCGCGTCGAGCACCGCCCGGGCCAGCTCCGGCCCGCTCGCGCCCTCCGGCAGGCCCGCGGCCGGCTCGCCGTCCGCCGACTTCCCGGGGGTACGCGCGTCGCGTCCCGGCCCCAGCCGGGCCGGCGGGAGCCGCACCTCGTCATCCGACACGTCGCACCGTCCCCTCCGCGACCGCGTAGCGGGCGCCGCGCAGCGTCGCCGGCACGTCGTCGTCCACCGCACAGGTCACCAGGAGCTGGCCGGCGCCGCCGACCAGCTCGGCCAGCCGTTCCCGCCTGCCGGCGTCCAGCTCGGCGAAGACGTCGTCCAGCACCAGCACCGGCTCGATCCCGTCGGCCCGCAGCAGGTCGTAGCCGGCCAGCCGCAGCGCCAGCGCGTACGACCAGGACTCGCCGTGGCTGGCGTACCCCTTGGCCGGCAGCGGGCCCAGCGTGAGGGCCAGGTCGTCGCGGTGCGGCCCGACCAGCGTGGTGCCGCGCTCGATCTCGGCGGACCGGTTCGCGGCGAGCGCGGCGGTGAGCGCCTCGACCAGCGCCGCCCGGTCGGCCGCCGGCTCGGGCAGCTCGACCGACGGCCGGTACGCGATGCCGGCCGCGCCCCGGCCGGCGGCCACCGCGTCGTACGCCTTCGCCACGTGCGGGGTGAGCGCGGCGACCAGCTCCAGCCGGCCAGCGAGCAGGTCGGCCCCGTGCTGCGCCAGGTGGGCGTCCCACACGGTGAGGGTGGACAGGTCACCGCCGCGCGTACCGCCGGTCTTGCGGGCCAGGTACGACGTCCGCAGCAGCGCGTTGCGCTGCTTGACCACCCGCTCGTAGTCGGCGCGGACGCCGGCGTAGCGGGGCTGGCGGGTGACGAGCAGGTCGTCCAGGTAGCGGCGGCGTTCGGCCGGATCGCCGCGGACCAGCTCCAGGTCCTCCGGCGCGAAGAGCACCAGGCGCAGCGCGCCCAGCACGTCCCGGGCGCGCCGGGCCGGGGACCGGCCGAGCCGGGCCCGGTTGGCCTTGCCCGGGACGATCTCCAGCTCGACCAGCAGCTCCCGGCCGTCGTGCACCACCGCGCAGCGGATCACCGCCGAGGTGGCGCCCATCCGCACCAGCGGGGCGTCCGTGGCGACCCGGTGCGAGTCCAGGGTCGCCACGTAGCCCAGCGCTTCGACCAGGTTGGTCTTGCCGACGCCGTTGGCGCCGACGAGCACGTTCGGACCCGGCTCAAGGTCGACGCCGACCCGCTCGTAGGAGCGGAAGTCGACCAGTTCGAGCCGGCGGACGTACACAGGCTGTGGACAGCGCTCAGCGCTTGTGGACGGCGTGGCCGCCGAACTGCTGGCGCAGCGCGGCGACGGCCTTCATGGCGGGCGAGTCGTCCTGCCGCGACGCGAACCGGGCGAACAGCGAGGCGGTGATGACGTTGAGCGGGACGGCCAGCCGGACCGCCTCGTCGACCGTCCACCGACCCTCGCCGGTGTCCTCGGTGTAGCCGCTCAGCTCGGCCAGCTCCGGGTCCTCGTCGAGCGCCCGGTCGAGCAGGTCGAGCAGCCAGGACCGGACGACCGTGCCCTCCCGCCAGGACTTGAACACGCCGGGGACGTTGGTCACCAGCTCGGAGGCGGTGAGCAGCTCGTAGCCCTCGGCGTAGGCGTGCATCAGGCCGTACTCGATGCCGTTGTGCACCATCTTGGCGTAGTGGCCGGCGCCGACCGGACCGGCGTGCACGAAGCCGAACTCGCCCTCGGGCTTGAGCGCCTCGAAGATCGGCATGAGCCGCTCGACGTGCTCCTGGGCGCCGCCGACCATCAGGCCGTAGCCGTTCTGCCGGCCCCACACGCCGCCGGAGACGCCGACGTCGATGTAGCCGATGCCCTGCTCGTTCAGCCGCTCGGCGCGCGGGGCGTCGTCGCTGAACCGGGAGTTGCCGCCGTCGATGATGATGTCGCCCTCGCCGAGCACGCCGGCGAGTTCGTCGATGGTGGCGTCGGTGACGGCGGCGGGGACCATGACCCAGATCGCGCGCGGCGAGTCGAGCTTCTCGGCCAGCTCCGCGAGACTCGCGGCGTCGCTGAGCTCCGGGTTACGGTCGAAACCGAACACCTCGTGCCCGGCGGCGCGCAGCCGCTCGCGCATGTTGCCGCCCATCCGGCCGAGTCCTACCAGGCCGAGCTGCATCTGCTCCTACCTCCGTACGTCAGGGTCGTGCTGCCTGCGATCAGCGGGACACGCGGATCGGCATGATGAGGTACCGGTACCCCGGGATGACCTCGCCATCCTCGCCGGCCGGGGAAATGACCGCGGGCTTGAACGCGTCGACGAACCGCAGCAGGGCGTGCTGGGCGCCCAGGTTGTTCAGGCCGTCGATCAGGTACTGCGGGTTGAAGCCGATGGTGAGCGGGTCGCCGCTGAAGGTGGCCTCCATGGCCTCGCTGGCCCGGGCCTCCTCGGTGCCGCCGGCCTCCACCACGAGCCCGTCGGAGCTGAAGCTGAGCAGCACCGGGGTGGTGCGCTCGGCGACCAGCGCCACCCGCTTGACCACCTCGATGAGGGTGGCGACCGGGACGCGGGCCTCGGCGTTGTGGTCGGCCGGGAAGAGCGACCGCACCGGCGGGTAGTTGGCGCCGTCGAGCAGCCGGCTGGTGGTCCGGCGGGTGCCGCCGGAGAAGCCGATCATGCCCTCACCGGCGCCGCCGGAGGAGAGCGCCATGGTGACGTGCCCGCCGAGCGGGCCGAGCGCCTTGGCGGTGTCGTGCAGCGTGCGGGCCGGAACCAGCGCGTTGAGGCTGATCTCCGGGTCGTCCGGGTTCCACTCCATCTCGCGCAGCGCGAGGCGGTAGCGGTCGGTGGCGAGCATCGCCATGGTGCCGCCGGACAGCTCGAGCCGGACGCCGGTCATCATCGGCAGCGTCTCGTCCCGGCCGGCGGCCACGGCGACCTGGGCCACGGCGGCGGCGAAGGCGGCGGCGTCGACGGTGCCGGCGCTCTCCGGCATCTCCGGCAGGGTCGGGTAGTCCTCCACCGGCATGGTCGGCAGGGTGAACCGGGCGCTGCCGCAGACCAGCTCCAGGTGGGCGCCGACGGCGGCGATGTCCACCGGCTTGGCCGGCAGGGCCTTGGTGATCTCGGCGAGCAGTCGACCGGAGACCAGGGCGGCGCCGTCCGCGTCACCCTGCACCTCGACGGTCACCTGGCTGGAGACCTCGTAGTCGAAGCCGGAGACCTGGAGGTTGCCGTCGGTCACCCGGAGCATCACCCCGGCCAGCACCGGTACGGAGGGTCGGTTGGGCAGGCTCTTGGCGGTCCACGCGACCGCCTCGGCGAGCGCGTCGCGCTCCACTCGGAACTTCATCAATGCCTCCGCGTCGACGTCAGCGACAACTCTCTCATGCCGACCGCTGCCACCCGTCCCGCCCGACCGTGCGGGTACCCATCGCACCTTAGGGCGCGTGGGCATCGGCTGTGCGCCCGACCCCGTGGATCCAGGTGCCCGGGCGACTGCCGGCGGCAGTGCTCCGGCCCGATCCACAGGAAGTCCAACGGTGATGATTGGTTTTTGTTGTTTAGAAGAGATAACTCATCGTCTTCATCGCACCTGTGCAAACTGTGGAGAACCCGCGTCCGCGCAGGTCAGACAGGTTATCCACCGGTGGTTTGGCTGTGGAGAACCAGGGGTACAACCCGTGTCCCGGTCCACAGCCGTCGCCAGCTCCCGGGTTTTCCACGGCTGTCCACCGGTTGTCCACCGGTAATCCACCGGGTTTCTCCCCAGTGCTGTGGACAGCGCCGACGCCGTCGACCGCAGTTGTCCCCAGAACCTTCAACAGGCCGCCCACAGGCGGACCGTCGTCGGTGGACAACGGAGCCGTCGTCCCCAGGCATCCACAGCGTCGTCCCCAGGAGTTGTCCACAGTCTGTGGGTAACCGGCCGAATGCACAGGGTGGTTTTCCACCGCCTGTGACACAGGGGGTGTGGACAACGGGCACGAGCTGTGGACGAGCACGAGACCGATCCTGTGCCCTTCACCGGGTCGAGGGTCAACCGCTTCCCGCCGCCGCTCCCCGCAACCCGGGATCTCGGCCCCTCCGGAGGCGAAACGCGTCCATGACCCGTGGCCCGTCCGGGCGGAAAGAGTGAGCGAGCGGGTCGCGCGGCAGGACGACCGGCCACCCGCGTGGCCGATCTCTCTAGTCGACCGGAGAGATCGGGGTCACCGAGAACGGGTCGCCCCGACACAAAGGCCTTGATCACCGCGCCGGAGTGACGGGCGGGAGGGCGGGAGGGGTGGGGCTCAGGTGTTCTGCTTGATGCGGTTGGTCAGCTCGGCGATCTGGTTGTAGAGCGAGCGTCGCTCCGCCATCTGCTGACGGATCTTGCGGTCGGCGTGCATCACCGTGGTGTGGTCCCGGCCACCGAACGCCTGGCCGATCCGGGGCAGCGACAGGTCGGTCAGCTCACGGCACAGGTACATGGCCACCTGCCGGGCGTTTACCAGCACCCGGGAGCGGGAGTGACCCCGCAGGTCCTCCAGGCTCACCCCGAAGTAGTCGGCGGTGGAGACCATGATCTGGTCGGCGGTGATCTCCGGGCCGGCGCCGTCCGGGATGAAGTCCCGCAGCACCTCCTCGGCCAACGACAGCTCGACCGAGGAACGGGTGAGGCTGGCGAACGCGGTGACCCGGATCAGCGCCCCCTCCAGTTCCCGGATCGAGTTCGACACCCGGGACGCGATGAACTCCAGCACGTCCGGCGGGGCGTAGAGCCGCTCCTGCGCCGCCTTCTTCTGCAGGATCGCGATCCGGGTCTCCAGGTCCGGCGGCTGGATGTCGGCGAGCAGTCCCCACTCGAACCGGGTCCGCAGCCGGTCCTCCAGCGTCGCCAGCTGCTTCGGCGAGCGGTCGGAGGTGATCACGATCTGCTTGTTGGCGTTGTGCAGCGTGTTGAAGGTGTGGAAGAACTCCTCCTGCGTCCGTTCCCGGTTCTCCAGGAACTGGATGTCGTCGATCAGGAGGATGTCCACGTCCCGGTAGCGGCGCTGGAACGCGCTGGTCTTGTCGTCCCGCAAGGAGTTGATGAAGTCGTTGGTGAACTCCTCGGTCGAGACGTACCGGACCGAGCGGGCGTTGCCCAACGTGGTGGCGTAGTGCCCGATGGCGTGCAGCAGGTGGGTCTTGCCCAGCCCCGAGCTGCCGTAGATGAACAGCGGGTTGTACGCCTTGGCCGGCGACTCGGCCACCGCCACGCTCGCCGCGTGGGCGAAGCGGTTGGACGAGCCGATGACGAACGTCTCGAACATGTACTTCGGGTTGAGCCGGTTGCCACCGCTGTCCCCGGCACCGGGCAGCCGGCGGTCGGCCTGGCCGCCGGGACGGTGGTGGTCGGCGCCGCCGCGACCCGGGCCGCTGTCCGTCGCGCCGTCGCGGGGCAGACCGCGCATCGGGGGAGGGTCGACCGGTCCCGGGGCCTCCCGGTAGCGGGGCTCGTACCCGCCGGCGTCGGGAGCGGCCGGCTCGATCCGGGGCCGCTCGTCGTAGGGGCGGCGTTCCGGCGCGGCCCGCATCGGCTCGGCGAACGCGGCGCCGAACAGGGTGTCCTGTCCGTCCCGGCCGGCCGGGATCAGCTGGGGTCGTCCGCCGTCGGCGGTCCGCTGCCGGGGGGCGGGCTCGTCCACCGGCTGCTCCGGCCGCACCTCGGCGAACCCGGGCTCCTGGCGGGGCGCGGGATAGGCCGGTGCGGCCGGCTGGTCGAAGCCGGGAAGCAGGTCCGCGGGGCCGTCCGGTTCGGCGAGCGGTTCCGGAGCGCTGCGGTACACCGTGCCGGCCGGGCGTCCGGCCGGGTCCTCGGCGACCCGCACCGTGACGGCCACCTGGATCGGCCGGCCGAGCCGGCGACTCAGGGCTTCCGTGATGGCGGGGCGGAGACGGGACTCGATCACGTCCCGGGTGAAGGCGTCCGGGACGGAGAGCAGGGCGGTGTCCTCGACGATCGCCCGGAGCCGGGTGAGCCGGAGATACGCCCGCTGCTGCGCGGAGATGATCTCGTCGGCGAGTTCCTCGGTGGTCGCCGTCCACACCGCGGCGAGGTCGTTCGCTCCGGTCACCGTCGTGCCACCCCCTCGCCTGATCCTCACGCCCGCCCGGACGGCTGACCGGTCGTCATCCACAAGTTATCCACAGCCTGTGTGTACCGACCGATTGTGGCCGCCCACCGGACGCGGGTCGGACCTGCCCCCTGGTTCGCGGAGGCGTTGAAGCGGGTTCACCGTGCCGAACGATTCAACAGCTTGTCCGGTCTTGCCGGTCGGCGACAAACTCGGACCCCCGACGCCGACCGCAATCGCGCACGCTAACAGCGGGGACCCCACACCATCAACCGCCGACACCCTGGCGGCGTTGGCAACATCAGTGAAAACCGCCCCTTCGGTCGCCATTCCGGCGCAGGTCGGAGCCGGAGTGTGACGTTTGACGGTCGTTGCGCCCCTGCGTAGGCTGGAGCGGCTGCTCTCTCGCCCTCTGCTAGGGTGATGGATGCTTGCTGTCCGTGGCTGTCGCCCCGCACCGTCGGGGGTCGCGTCACCGGGCAGCGCCGATCGGAGGTCACCGCCGAGGTGATCTGGACCAGCACACGACCCCGGGCGATCCGCCGCGCGGGGCGTACGACAACGGAGAGCCTGACGTGAGCAAGCGCACCTACCAGCCGAACAACCGCCGGCGCGCGAAGACCCACGGCTTCCGGCTGCGCATGCGCACCCGTGCCGGCCGCGCCATCATCTCGACCCGTCGCACCAAGGGCCGCACCCGCCTGTCGGCCTGAGGCCGACCGGTCCGGTCCGGGGACGTGGGCAGTCGTGCTGACCGCCGCGCAGCGACTGCGGCGCAGTAGCGACTTCGCCGCAGCGGTTCGCGGTGGCCGACGCGTCGGCCGTGGGGCCGTCGTGGTCCACCTGAGCCTCCCCGAGCCGACCAGCCCCACCGGGACCACCTCGCCGGAGCCGGCGCGGAGCAGCGGTGCGGAGAACTCCGCACCCCGCCGCGCCGGCTTCGTCGTGTCCAAGGCCGTCGGCGGCGCGGTGGTCCGCAACACGGTCCGCCGCCGCCTGCGGCACCTGGTCCGGGAACGCCTGGCCGAACTGCCCGCCGGCACCACCCTGGTGGTACGCGCGCTGCCCCCGGCCGCCGACGCCACCTACGCCCGGCTCGGGGCCGACCTGGACGCCGCCCTCGCCGCCGCGCGGTCGCCCCGGGGACGGCGGTCGCGGTGAACGGCGCGCCCCCGACCCCGTCGCCGACTACCGGTGCCCGCATGCTGCTGGCGCCCATCATCGCGTACCGTCGGTGGATAAGTCCGGCGCTGCCGGCCCGCTGCCGGTTCTACCCGTCGTGCAGTGCCTACGCCGTGGAGGCGGTGTCCCGGCACGGTGCGCTGCGGGGGGCCTGGCTGACGGTCCGGCGGCTGTCGCGCTGCCACCCCTTTCACCCAGGTGGTCACGACCCGGTGCCGGAGCCGGGCGATCGCCGCCGTGCCGACGTGACTGGAGCCTGAGAATTGAGTCTCGACTGGATCTACTACGCGATCTCGTGGATCCTGCTGACCTGGCACTCGGCCTGGGACGCCATCGGCGTGCCCGTCGACGCGGTGATCGGCACGAACTGGGCCTGGATCCTCGCCATCGTCTTCCTCGTGGTGACGGTCCGGGTGATCCTCTTCCCGGTCTTCGTCAAGCAGATCAAGTCGCAGCGTGCCATGCAGGCGCTCCAGCCCAAGGTGAAGGAGCTCCAGGAGAAGCACAAGGGTGACCGGGAGACGCTCCAGAAGGAGATGATGGAGCTCTATCGGAAGGAAAAGGCCAACCCCCTGATGGGCTGCCTTCCGATGTTCCTCCAGATCCCGGTCTTCCTGGGCCTGTTCCACACGCTGAAGCGGCTCAACCCCGACAACCCGGGCAAGACCCTGTACGGCTGGACCGTCGAGCAGTTCAACAGCGCGTCCAACGCGAGTCTCTTCACCGCCCCGATCTCCGGCAAGTTCGGCTCCACCGCCGAGGAGCTGTCCCGGCTGGGCGCGAACACCGGCACGGTCAAGGTGGTCGCCGGCATCCTGGTGCTCATCATGATCGCCACCACCTACCTGACCAGCCGGCAGATGATCCTCAAGACCGGCTGGGCCGAGGACCCGCAGCAGCGGATGGTGCAGCGGCTGATGCTCTACGGCATCCCGCTCTCCCTGCTGGTCTCGGGCGCGATCTTCCCGATCGGCGTGATCATCTACTGGGTCACCAACAACCTGTTCACGCTGGGCCAGCAGCAGTGGGTGCTGCGGAAGTTCCCGCCGCTGGTGCCGCCGAAGAAGAACGCCACCCCGGGCAAGAGCCCCGTTCAGCCGGCCAAGACCGGTCTGCTCGGCCGCAAGACCGCCCAGCCCGCGGTCAAGGCGCCGGCCGCCGCGCCGAAGGTGGCCGGTCCGAAGCCGGGCGCCAAGCCGGTCAACCCGAAGAAGGGCACCGGCCGACCCGCCAAGCGTCAGGGCTGAGCCCCGCCGGGCCACCGCCACCCGGCGGTGGCCCGTCCGGTTCCCGAGCTGCCACCGAGGGTCGGCGCCGGGCCGGAACCGCCGCGCGCAGCGCGGCCACGGGCGAAACTGGCCCGTACAGACGTGCCCGTGGGCACCCGGCGAACCTCCCGCCGGCCCCCGGGAGACCAGCGGACCCCGACGGTCCGGCCGAGCGAGTACGGAGATGAGACCGTGACCGACACCAGCATCCCCAGCGCCGACCAGTCCCTGGACGAGGAGACCCCCACGGCCACCGCCACCGAGACCGAGGAGGGCACGGCCGAGGCCCGGGAGAAGAAGGCCCCGGCCGACAGCGACCTGTTCCGGCAGAGCGAGATCGCCGCCGACTACGTCGAGGGCCTGCTGGACATCCTCGACTACGACGGTGACATCGACGAGCTGGTCTCCGGCGGCCGCCCGGTCGTCGAGGTGGTCGGTGGCCGCCTGCAGAACCTGGTCGGCCAGCGCGGCGCCACCCTGGAGGCGCTCCAGGAGCTGACCCGCCTGGCGGTGTTCCGGCAGACCGGTACGCCCAGCCGGCTGCTGCTCGACGTCGGCGGCTACCGGGCCGCCCGGCGCAAGGAGTTGGCGGCGGTGGCCAAGAACGCGGTCGAGAAGGTCAAGGAGCACGGCGAACCGGTGCGCCTGGAGCCGATGTCCGCGTTCGAACGCAAGTGCGTGCACGACGTGGTCAACGCGATGACCGACGTGGAGAGCGAGTCCGAGGGTGTCGAGCCGAACCGGCGCATCATCGTCCGCCCGGTGGCGGACTGAGGCAGTGGTCTCCGACGACACGACGGCTGACGCCGTGGCCGGCCCGGGCGGTACGCCGCCCGGGCCGTCCGCTGTGCGGCCCGACCCGAGCGCCGACCCGGTCTTCTCCGACGAGGACCGGTCGGCCGACCCGGCGTACCGGCCCGCCGCGTCGGTCGAGCCCGCCTTCTCCGGCGAGCCGGCGGCGACCGGCGACGCCGTGGCGACCGATCCCGTGGCCGACGTGACGCCGGCCTTCTCCGGTGAACCGCCGGTGGACGCGGCGTCCGACGCCCCGGCAGGCCCGGTCGGCCCGGTCTTCGCCGAGCCCGCACCGTCCTCGGTGGACGGTGCGGACGCGCCTCTCGGGGACGCGGCGCCCGATCCGGCCGAGGCGACCCTGCCACCCGAGCTGGCGGAGGCGGCCAGGACGCTCTTCGGTGAGCGGCTGGACCTCGCCGCGGCGTACGCCGAGTTGCTGGCCACGGAGGGCGTGGTGCGTGGTCTGATCGGACCTCGCGAGGCGCCCCGGCTGTGGGACCGGCACCTGCTCAACTGCGCGGTCATGGCGGAGCGGATCCCGGAGGGGGCCAGCGTGATCGACGTCGGCTCCGGAGCCGGACTGCCCGGTCTGGTGCTGGCGATCGCGCGCCCCGATCTCACCGTCACCCTGGTCGAACCGCTCGCCCGTCGGGTGTCGTTCCTGATCGAGGCGGTGCAGCGGCTCGGACTCACCCGGTCCGTTCGCGTCTTCCGGGGACGGGCCGAGGAGGCGGCAGCCGGGTCGCGGGACCGGGACCCGTTGGCCGCCGACATCGTCACCGCCCGTGCGGTCGCCGCGCTGGACCGGCTCGCCGCCTGGTGCCTGCCGTTGACGGTGCCGGGTGGTCGACTTTTGGCGCTCAAGGGCGCCTCGGCGGCGGACGAGATCGCCGAACACACCGACGCGGTGGTCCGCCTGGGTGGCGGGACACCCGAACTCCACCGATGCGGCGCCGGGGTGATCGAGCCGGCGGCGACAGTGGTCGAGGTGGTCCGGGAGCGCGTGGTGAACCCGCCGCGCGCGAAGAAGCCGAAGCGTTCGCGTGGGGGCCGCAATCGGGGCGGTCGTAACCGGGATCGCTGACCCGGGCGGGCTTTCCCGGCACCCCACCCGGTCGTTGGACCGGGTGGGCGTGACCTGATCGATCGCAACCCGACGTGGACCCGCCGCGCCCGTCGGCCGTAGGCTGACCGCGCGTCGATAGTGTGGAGCGGCGGTGCCGGGCGGCGTCCGAACCCGACCGCTCCCACCGGGCCGATGACGTCGCGCGAAGCGCGAGGCCTGATTGACGGGGTGCGGACCGACCATCCGGAGCGGGTAGGGATGACAGGTGCATGACGACGGCAGGTACGACGATCCACGGCTGACCGGGCCCGACGGGCAACCCACCGGTGATCCCGTTTCACGTGAAACCAGCTACCAGGAGTGGGTGGTGAACGATCCCCACGACGCGGCACCGCATCACCCCGTCGACCCGACGCCGCGGCGGGACACATCCGCGACGGGCGCCGTACGCCCGGTGTCTTCTGTTCCGGTCAACGTGCCGCCGGCCCGCGACCCGCTCGACCCCAGCGAGGGCCCGGTGAACGCGCCGACCCCCCGTCCGGCGGTCGCGCGGGGGAACGCGGCGGTGTCGGGCCGGTTCGAGCCCCAACCGCCGGTGTCCGCAGTGCCGCATCAGCCCACCCCTGACTCCGCCCCCGTGTCGGCCGTGTCGGCCGACACGCCACCGGCGGCCGGGTACGGGGACGACACCGGGACCACCACGTACGTTTCACGTGAAACCCCGACGCGCGAAGAGGATGACCCACCGTTGGCTATGGAGGCGATGCGCGCCGTGCAGATCCTGAATCCCAGTGGCGAGGTCACCATGCCGCGCCCCGACCGGACCCGGGTGATGTGCGTCGCCAACCAGAAGGGTGGCGTGGGCAAGACCACCACCACTGTGAACTTGGCGGTGGCGCTCGCGCTGCACGGCAACCGGGTGCTCGTGGTCGACCTCGACCCGCAGGGCAACGCGTCCACCGGGCTCAACGTGCCGCACCACACGGGCGTGCCGGACGTCTACGACTGCCTCATCGACAGCGTGCCGCTGGAGGAGGTGGCTCAGGCGGTGGAGGGCATCCCCAACCTGTGGTGCGTGCCCGCCACCATAGATCTGGCCGGTGCCGAGATCGAGCTGGTCTCGGTGGTCGCCCGGGAGTCCCGCCTGGCGCGGGCCATCGCCGCGTACCCCGGTCACTTCGACTACGTCTTCATCGACTGCCCGCCCTCGCTCGGCCTCCTGACGGTCAACGCGCTCGTGGCCGCGCAAGAGGTGCTGATCCCCATCCAGTGCGAGTACTACGCGCTGGAAGGGCTCAACCAGCTGATCAACAACATCAACCTGGTACGCCAGCACCTGAACCCGCAGCTCGAGGTCTCGACCATCCTGCTGACCATGTACGACCGGCGTACCCGGCTGGCCGACGCGGTGGAGCAGGACGTCCGGAACCACTTCGGGGACAAGGTGCTGCAGGCTGTCATCCCCCGGAACGTGCGGGTCTCCGAGGCGCCCAGCTACGGCCAGTCGGTGATGACCTACGATCCCGGTTCGCGGGGTGCCACGAGCTACTTCGAGGCCGCCCAGGAGATCGCCGAGCGAGGCGTCAAGGAGCCGGTGAGCCGGAATGCGTAGTGCGGAGATGTCGCTGGGAGGCGTCGCATGAAGAACCGTCCCCGCGGCGGTCTGGGCCGAGGGCTCGGTGCCCTCATCCCCACCGGGCCGGTGGCAGGAGCCGACTCGGAAGGTGGCGAGTCGACGGCGGCGACCCCCGCGTCGGTGACCCCCGCCAACGGCGCCACGGCAGCAGTCACCCGAGCGAGCGGCGGGACCGCGTCCCCCGCCGTCGCGCCGGAGCCTCAGCTGAGCCCGGTGCCGGGCGCCCGCTTCGCCGAGATCCCGGTCGACGCCATCGTGCCGAACCCGAAGCAGCCCCGGCACGTCTTCGACGAGGACGCGCTGGAGGAGCTCAAGACCTCGATCCAGGAGGTCGGCTTCCTCCAGCCGATCGTCGTCCGGCAGCTCGACCCGGAGAAGTACGAACTCGTCATGGGTGAGCGGCGCTGGCGCGCCGCCCAGGCGGTCGGCCGGGAGAACATTCCGGCGATCGTCCGGGAGACCAAGGACGACGCGATGCTCCGGGACGCGCTGCTGGAGAACATCCACCGCGCCAACCTGAACCCGCTCGAAGAGGCGGCCGCGTACCAGCAACTGCTGGAGGAGTTCGGGGCCACCCACGAGGAGTTGGCTCGGCGGATCGGCCGCAGCCGCCCGCAGATCTCCAACACCATCCGGCTGATGAACCTCCCGGCCGCCGTACAGCGCAGGGTCGCCGCCGGCGTGCTTTCGGCCGGTCACGCCCGGGCGTTGCTCAGCCTGGAGGACGCCGAGGCCCAGGAGCATCTCGCCACCCGGATCGTCGCCGAGGGCATCTCGGTACGCGGCACCGAGGAACTGGTGGCGCTGGCGCTCGCGGACGGACCGGCGAAGGCACCCGCGGCGAAGCGGCGTACCAAGCCACACGCTCCCGCGCTCTCCGATCTGGCCGACCGGCTCTCGGACCGGTTCGACACCCGGGTGAAGGTCGACATCGGCCGGAGCAAGGGCAAGATCACGATCGAGTTCGCGACCGTCGACGACCTTGAGCGGATCGTCGGCATCATCGGCGTGGGCGAGGAAGAGCAATCCGGCGACTGAGCTCCGGCCCTCGTTCGTTTCCCGGCCGCACCGCCCGTGAGGGAGGTGCGGCCGGACTCGTTCGGTCGCACCTCGCGTCTCCGCGTTGCTCGGTCCGCGCCGGCGAGCTGCGAGCCGGCATCCGCGGCCGTCGGTCAGTGTGAACAGAGCCCGGTCCCCACGCCGCCGGTCGGTTTCACGTGAAACGGCCAACCCGGGTTGTCGAACCAGGGAGAGAGGATTGTCGGAGGGGCGCGACGGTCAGCCAACGAAGTTGCGGCCGTGACGGCGTTCGACTGATCCGAGGCCACCGCGGGAGCAGGCCAGCACTGCGCCCGGGCGGTTAACAGGGGATCGCGTCTGGGGCTCACAGTCCGCCGCTCGCGGACCGTCCTGGATCGCCTGGCCTTCGGGGAGCCGGGTTGTTGGTGGGCTCGGGCGACCGCGGCTCCCGGCCCCAACCGTCGCCGGCCATCACGTCCTCGACATCGCCGAGCGGCCGGGCCGACATCTGATGGTCCACCCTGCGTCGAGCCGTCCTGTGGCAGGCGGGGCCGGCTGGTGGCTCGCCGGTTTGGGCGTCCTGCGGGGCGGGGCCGGGCCGGCGGGCCGATCGTCGACCGACCGCCTCTCCGCCGAGGCCCCCCGCCACCTCCCGCCGAACCGGACCGGTGACGGCGGACGGTCAGCGCCCGGCACGGAGGCCGACCGCCGTCGCTGCTACCCGACCGACGTCGGCCGTCACTGCTCCCGGCGACCGACGTCGGCCGTCACTGCTCCCGGTCCGACGTCGGCCGTCACTGTTCTCGGTCGGCGAGCGGACGGCGTCGAACCGGTGCCCTCGGGAGTTGAGAACCGCCAACGGCAGAGAGCCGGCCGACATCGCGAGCGAGCGCCCGCCCGCCCCTCGCCCTCACCGAGAGAGTGCGCGTCGCCCCCACCCTGTCTTGACGCGTCCAGGGCGCTGAGTCGTCGCCAGGAAGGCGAGATCGCTGTGCTGGGGTCCCAGGAGGCACCCCGCCTCGAAATGGTCTTCCTGGGCCTCTGAGGTCCCCGTTTCACGTGAAACAGCGGACGGGAGTCCGGCACCCCAACGCTCCTTCTGGCCGCGCCGACCCTGAGCGGGTCGCCGAAGGAGCCTGAGACCGGTTCCGCTGCCGCTTCGCCCGTCGTTTCGTGGGCCCGGTTTCACGTGAAACGAATGCCGCAGCAGCCGGCGGCCGACGACGAAGCCCTCGGAGCCCCGGGCGACTACCACCACCTTTCCGCACCGACAACTCCGGCACGGATCGATGCGTCGCTCGTTGAGAGGGGAGGGCCGAGGATCCGAACGATCTCCCTCGGTTATCCACAGGCGTTGTCCACAGGCTGGCCCCGTTTCACGTGAAACAAGGCGCGGAAACCGTTGCTGAGCTGTGGATGACGGTCCGTACTGGTGATCTCGGCACCCTGTGGACAACGTGGTGGACAAGCGCTGTGGATCGTCGCGCGCCCGCCGACGGCCCGGAGGAACGGGTAGGGACAGGCGTCGCCAACTCGGTTAGGGTCAGCGTCGTGCAGGACACCCCTCCCTCAGTCCCGGACTTCACCCAGTGGCCCTCCTTCCCCTTCGAGGGCGATCTCCGCGTCAAGCAGATCGACGATCCCGTCGCGATCGAACCTCCCCGCCGGGGAGAGGCGGACCGCGAGTGCACCGCCTGCAACGCGCCCGACGAGGCGTACATCTGGGTCGGCGAACGGTGGCGGGTGCGCGCCATGGACCGGCCGACCGGGCTGCCGATGGTGCTGATCCTGGAGTCCCGCTCCCACCTCGATCTCGGTGACCTGCCGAACCTCCTCGCCGCCGAACTGGGCGTGATGACCGTCCGTCTGGAGCGGGCCGTCCGCTCGCTGGACGGGGTGGCCCGGGTGCACGTCAACCGGTGGGGCGACGGCTCGGCGCACCTGCACATGTGGTTCCTGGCCCGGCCGTACGGGCGACTGCAACTGCGGGGCACGTTCCTGTCGCTCTGGGACTCGATCCTGCCGCCGATCTCCGAGGAGCAGTGGCGGGAGAACCTCGCCATGGTCGCCGCGTGGCTCGCCGAGTTCGGTGGCCGTCCGCTCGCCGAGCCGCCCCGCATCCGGTGGGAGGCGCCGTCCACCCTCTCCCCATCGCCCACGAGCGTGACCGAGGAGCCCGAGGAGGAGTCCGCGTCGGTGATCGAGGCGGCGGACGAGATCCCCGAGTCGGAGGCCGCGGAGCAGACCGCCGAGCCGGATGTCGCGGAAGACCTGGAGATGCGCAGCGGCCACCCCGCCGATGCCGCCGACGATGAGCACGCCGACGGTGATCCGGTGGGCGAGGAGAGCGGGAGCGCCGAGGCCGGAACCGCCGGACGCGCGGCCGCGGGCGACGAGCCGGAGGGTGGGAGCGACGAGCCGTCCGCCGGCGTCACGGACGAGGACGGCCGGTCCGCCGGGAACGGCGGGCGGGCGGCGTCGGCGCGTACCGCCGGCTGACTCGGGTCAGCGGCGGCGGGCGGCCCGGCTCACCAGCGTGCCGAGCACCCGGCCGAAGTCGAGCCCGGCCGCCTGGATGGCGAGCGGCAGCAGCGAGGTCTCGGTCATGCCCGGCGACACGTTGACCTCCAGCACGTGCGGCCGGCCCTCCGCGTCGACGATCAGGTCGACCCGGGACAGGTCCCGCAGGCCGAGGGCGGTGTGCGCGGCGAGCGCCACCTCGGTCACCTGAGCGGTGGTCGCGGCGTCGAGTCGGGCGGGGGCGTGCCACGTGGTGCGCCCCGCCGTGTAGCGGGCGGCGTAGTCGTAGACGCCGTTGCGCGGCACGATCTCCACCGGCGGCAGGGCTCGCGGCCCCTCGCCCAGGTCGAGCACGGAGACCGCGACGTCCATCCCGGGCACGTAGCGCTCCACCAGCGCCGTCTGGTCGTACGCGAAGCAGCCGACCATCGCGGCCGGCAGCGACGCGGCCTCCCGGACCACGGCGGCGCCCAGGCCCGACCCGCCCTGCGCCGGCTTGACCATCAGCGGCAGCCCGAGGCGGTCGACGATGCGGTCCAGCACCGCAACCGCGCCCAGCTCGGAGAAACGGTCGTGCGGCAGGGCCACCCAGTCGGGGGTGGGGATGCCCGCCTCGCGCAGCACCGTCTTGGCCGACGGCTTGTCCCAGGCGAGTCGGGAGGAGCGGGCGTCGCAGCCGACGTAGGGCACGTCGCAGAGGTCGAGGACGCCGCGCAGCGAGCCGTCCTCGCCGGTCGCGCCGTGCAGGGCGATCACCACCGCGTCCGGCGGGTCGGCGGTCAGGGCGGGGAGCAGCGCGACGTCGGCGTCGCGGAGGTCCGCCTCCACGCCGACCGCGCGCAGCGCGTCGAGCACCCGGCGGCCCGACCGCAACGAGACGTCCCGTTCGTAGGAGAGTCCGCCGGCGAGCACCAGCACGCGCAGCTCGTCGGAGGTGGGTCCGGTCACGGGAGTCGGTGCGGCAGGGCTGTCGGCCATGCGGGAATCATGCCAAGTCGGGACCGGGCGCGTCCGAGCCGCCCTGGCGTCGGCGCGGACCGGTGCCGCCGACCGCGCCGAAGACCTTCCGCATGGCGATCTCCTGCTCCATCACGCCGGCCAGCCGGCGGACGCCCTCCCGGATCCGCTCCGGCGGCGGGAAGGAGAAGTTGAGCCGCATGTTCCCGGCGCCCGTGCCGTCCGCGTAGAAACCGGTTCCCGGCACGTACGCGACCCGGGCGGCCACGGCGCGCGGCATCATCGCCTTGGAATCGAGGCCCTCGGGCAGGGTCGCCCAGACGAACAGGCCGCCGGCCGGCGTGGTCCAGGTGGTGCCCTCCGGCATCAGGTCGGCCATCGCGTCGAGCAGCGCGTCCCGGCGCTCGCGGTAGACCTCCCGGTAGACCTTGAGCTGCTGCCGCCACGGCATCGTGCCCAGGTAGGTCGAGACGGCCGCCTGCGCGTAGCCGCTGGGACAGAGGATCTGCGCCTCGCTGGCGATGACCAGCTTGTCGCGGACCGCGTGCGGGGCGAGGATCCAGCCCACCCGCAGCCCGGGCGCGAAGGTCTTGGAGAACGTGCTCAGGTAGAAGACACCGTCGCGCCGTCGGGCCCGCAGCGGCGCGGGCGCCTCACCGGAGAAACCGAGTTGACCGTACGGGTCGTCCTCCACCACGAGCAGCCCCGCGCGCTCACAGATGTCGAGCACCCGCTCCCGCCGCTCCTCGCTCAACGTCACGCCGGTCGGGTTCTGGTAGGTCGGGATGGTGTAGAGGAACTTCACCCGCCGGCCGGCCCGGGCCAGGTCGGCGATCGCCACCTCCAACGCCTCGGGGATGAGCCCCTCGTCGTCCATCGGCACGTGGGCCACCTGAGCCTGGGCGGCCTGGAACACCCCGAGCGCGCCGACGTACGTCGGGCCCTCGGCGAGCACCACGTCACCCGGGTCCAGGAAGAGGCGGGCCACCAGGTCGAGCGCCTGCTGGCCGCCGACGGTCACCACCACGTCCTCCGGGGAGGCGCCGCACGACGCGTCGATCCCGGACAGGGACATCACCTCGCAGATCCGCTCGCGCAGCTCCGGGGTGCCCTGGCCGATGCCGTACTGGAGGGTGGTGGCGCCGTGCTCCGCGCCGAGCCGGCCGAGCATCTCGCCGACCGCGTCCAGCGGCAGCGCCGCGATGTAGGGAGCCCCACCGGCGAGCGAGACGACCTCCGGGCGGCTGGCGACCGCGAAGAGTGCCCGGATCTCCGACGCGGTCATCCCCCGGACGCGCCGGGCGTACCGGTCGGTGTAGTCGTCGAGCGTCGTGCCGGTCATGACATCACCTCGATCGGGTGTCGGCGGGGCTGCCGCCCGGTGTGGTACCCGCGATGCCGGCATCCATTGGCGGCGCACGCGGCCGGTTGGTCGATCGTAGTCCCTGGTGACCGTCACGGGACCCACCGTGTGGACACGTCCACATCCCGGACCGGCGGTCCGCCGCCCGGGTGGAGGTTCGCGCGTCCTCTCCCGTACCGGCGGGCGGCGGCGTACGATCGCTCGTCGGGGGCAGGAGGGCTGCGGGACACCGCGCAGGCCGACGCTCCGAGACTGTTGGTGGGGTGCGCTCATGTCGCGACGTCTGGTCAGCCTGACCCTGGACACCCTGGAGGACCTTCCCCGATCCTGCCGGCGGTGCGTCTACTGGGAGCTGGATCCGGTTTCCGCCGAGCGGGCCTGCGCGGCCGGCGACCCGGGCCTGGAGAAGGAGGCGTGGGTCTCCCAGACACTGCTGGAGTGGGGCTCCTGCGGCAAGCTGGTCTACGTCGACGGCATGCCGGCCGGTTTCGTCATGTACGCCCCACCGGCGTACGTCCCGCGCTCGATGGCCTTTCCCACCTCGCCGGTCTCGGCGGACGCGGCGCTGTTGATGACGGCGCACGTGGTGCCCGCCTTCGCCGACGGCGGCCTGGGCCGGATGCTCGTCCAGGGCGTGGCCCGCGACCTGACCAAGCGCGGCATCAAGGCGATCGAGGCGTTCGGTGACGCCAAGTTCGGCGACGACGCGGACAGCCCGACCCGGGCGTGCCTCGCGCCGGTCGACTTCTTCCTCTCGGTGGGCTTCAAGACCGTCCGCCCGCACCCGCGCTACCCGCGGCTGCGGCTGGAACTGCGCACGGCGCTGAGCTGGAAGTCCGACGTCGAGTACGCGTTGGAGAAGCTGCTCGGCTCGATGAGCCCGGAGACGCTGCTGCGCCCGGTGCGGCCGGCGCCGGCCACCCGCTCGACGAGCTGACCCGGTCAGTCGACCACGGTGCCGGCGGCCACGATCGCCCGCAGCTCGCTCACGTCGATCGAGCCGGTCGGCACGTCCCGCTCGATCGGCAGGTACATCCGCTGCACCCCGGCCACGATCGCCTCGACGACCCGGTCCCGGAACCGGGGGTCGACCAGCCGGCCCAGGTCGTCCGGTGAGGTCAGGTAGCCCACCTCGACGCGGACCGCCGGCATCCGGGTGAGGCGCAGCAGCTCCCACGCCTTCGCGTGGGTGCGGCAGTCGCGCAGCCCGGTGCGGGCCACGATCTCCCGTTGCACCAGCCCGGCCAGGCGTTCCCCGGTGGCCGAGGTGACGCCGTTGTCGGTGCCGTAGTGGTAGGTCGCGACGCCGTCGGCCTCCGGGTTGGCGTGCCCGTCGACGTGCAGCGAGATGAACACGTCGGCGCCGAGCGAGTTGGCCAGCTGGGCCCGGTCCGCGTCGGGCAGGCAGGCCGCCGGTGACGGACCGCGGGTCAGCTGCACCCGTACGCCGGCGGCGGCGAGCCGTCCCTCCAGTCGGCTGGCCAGGTCGTGCACCAGGTCCGCCTCGGTCCAGCGCAGCGTGCCGTCCGGCACCACCACGCCGGGGTCGGTGCCGCCGTGACCCGGGTCGATCACCACGGTCCGGCCGACCAGGGTCGGGCCGGCCTGGCGGATGGCGTCGGACTCGCGCAGCCACTGCGGCCGCCCGCCGACGACCTTGCGGCCGAGGCGGCGCAGCGCGTTGACGGTGTGCGGACCGCAGGAGCCGTCCGGCTTGAGCCCCATCTCGCGCTGGAACTGGGCCACCGCCCGGGAGGTGCGGATGCCGTAGATGGCGTCGGCCCGGCCGACGTCGTACCCCATCTCCAGCAGACGTTCCTGGAGGGACCGGACGTCCTCGCCGGTGAGCGGCTCGGGCACGGCGTGGTAGAGGGCGCGGGCGCCGAACCGCCAGCGCGCCGCGTCCAGCGCCCGCCAGGTCTCCGCGCCGACCCTCCCGTCGACGCTGAGGCCCCGGGACTGCTGGAAGGCACGGACGGCGCGTTCCGTCGCGGTGTCGTAGTCGTCGTGGCCAGGGCCGTCGGCCGGGAGAAGTTCCAGGCCGGCGAGGACGGTGCGGATCTCGGCCACCGCGGGTCCCCGGTCACCGGGTCGGATCGGACGCACGACGACCCCCTCTGCACGGACGTTGGCGGACCGGGAACTCCGACGGACGCTTACGGAGCGTACCGTGACCCGTCACTGTCCGGGTTCGTGTTCACGCAGGTCAGGAAAGCCGGAAGCCCCGCCACCCGGGTGGGGTGACGGGGCTTCCGACGGTGTCGGTCCGGGTCAGAGCGCCGACTCGATGAGTCGGACCAGCTCGCCCTTGGGCTTGGCCCCGGCGATCGACTGGACCGGCTCGCCGTTCTTGAAGATGGTCAGCGTCGGCACGGACATCACCCGGTAGGTGCGCGCCGTCTCGGGGTTCTCGTCGATGTTGAGCTTGACGATGGTGACCTGGTCAGCCATCTCGCCCGCGATCTCCTCCAGCAGCGGCGAGACCTTGCGGCACGGACCGCACCACTCCGCCCAGAAGTCGACCAGAACCGGCTTGTCGGACTTCAGCACGTCGCTCGCGAAGCTCGCGTCCGTGACCGCCTTGGTGGCTCCCACTATGAACCCCTCCTCCTCGTGAAAATTCTCAGCCCTGCAGGGTGGCGATGAAGCGCTCGGCGTCCAGCGCGGCGGCGCACCCGGTGCCGGCGGCCGTGATGGCCTGCCGGTAGGTGTGGTCGACCAGGTCGCCGGCGGCGAACACGCCCGGCACGTTCGTGCGGGTGCTCGGCGCCTGGACCTTCACGTAACCCTCGTCGTCCATCTCGACCTGGCCGCGGAACAGCTCGCTGCGCGGGTCGTGACCGATCGCCACGAAGACGCCGGTGACGTCGAGCACCTTGCTCTCGCCGGTGTGCACGTTGCGCACCCGGACGCCGCTGACCTTGCCGTCCTCGCCGAGGATCTCCTCGACGGTGGTGTTCCACTCGACCTTGATCTTCTCGTTGCCCAGCGCCCGCTCGGCCATGATCTTGCTGGCGCGGAACGAGTCGCGGCGGTGCAGGATCGTCACCGACTCGGCGAAGCGGGTGAGGAAGCTCGCCTCCTCCATGGCCGAGTCGCCGCCGCCGACCACCACGATGTGCTGGTTGCGGAAGAAGAAGCCGTCACAGGTGGCACAGGACGACACACCGTGGCCCAGGTATTCCTGCTCGCCCGGCACGCCCAGCGGACGCCACGCGGAGCCGGTGGAGAGGATGACGGCCCGGGCCCGGTAGGCGGTCTCGCCCACCCAGACGGTGCTCACCGCGTCGGAGCCGATCTCGCCGGTGTCCTTCAGCTCGACCCGGGTCACGTCGTCGGTGAGGAACTCGGCACCGAACCGCTCGGCCTGCTTACGCATGTTGTCCATCAGCTCGGGGCCGAGGATGCCGTCCGCGAAGCCGGGGAAGTTCTCCACCTCGGTGGTGGTCATCAGCGCGCCACCGGACTGCACGCCCTCGATCACCAGCGGCTTGAGGTTGGCACGCGCGGCGTAGACCGCCGCGGTGTAACCGGCCGGCCCGGAGCCGATGATGATCAGGTTGCGGACCTCGTCCACTGCCGTCTCCCGATGTGTGTGTTCGTCACCGGTGCGCACCGATGTCGATCCCTAGTGCCGACGGCTCTCCGAGGCGCCGGCGCCTGACTTGCAGAACGCCATCGTACGAAGCGGGGATTCCCGAGCCGGTCATCCGGTGGGTCACGTCACGTGGCGGGACAGGCGCGGTGACCGCGGTTTCACCCTACCCGCGTACGGAACCGGGTGTCCGCGCCGGACCCGGGTACGCCGCATTCCGGGCCGCTCACCCACCCCCATCGGGTGCCGCCGGCGTCGGAGAACGTCACCACCAGCGCCGGCGCGCCCTGGAACCGGGCGTAGTCGACCAGGTCGACGGTGAGGGGTGTGGCGCCGTGCTCGGCGCCGATCGCGGTCAGGCAGCCGGCCAGCGCCTCGGGCCGGGCCAGCCGGTCCAGCCCGCCGACGGCGCCGAGGCGGTTCTTCTCGGCGGAGAGCGGGGTCTGCCGGCCGTCGTCCGCCGCACCCGACGGCCCAGCCATGTCCGGTCGCATCGACTTCGGCGACGGGACGGCTGCGGCGGCGGCCCGGCTGCCGGCGAGGCGCTCCGGGGTCCAGTCCGTGCCGCTGCGCAGCGTCGGCCCGGTCGTCCGGTAGGGCGCGGCGGCCATCGGGGCCGCCTCCCCGGCCGCCCGGTCGGCAGTGCTGCCGGAGCTGTCGCCCCCCACGTCCGCCAGCCGGCCCACACCCAGGCCCACCGCCGCGACCGAGGCCGCGGCCAGCGCCACCGGGCCGGCCAGTCGGGCCCAGCGTCGGGAGCGTCGGCCCGGACCGGTGCTCCGCCCGGGCCGCTCCGCCGCGCCCGGCGGGCGGGTCACCCGGCCCGGCTGTGCCGGTACGACGTCCCGCAGCGCGCGGTCCGGGTCGGTGGCCGGTGCCGGTCCGGCGCCGGCGAGCGCGGCGGTGATCCGGTCCGCCACCGCCACCGGCATCTCCGGCGCGGGCTCGGCGGCCCAGTCGGCCAGGTCGGCGTGCACCAGGTCGACCGCGTGGGCCAGGCTCGCGTACGCCTCGCGCCACGCCGGGTCCCGCTCGACCAGCCGGGCGACGGTCGCCTGCTCGGGGGTGCCGTCCAGCGCCCCGCCGAGGTAGTCGGCGAGCAGGTCGTGGTCGACCTCGCTGAACTCCCGGGACGTCACGGCTCCTCCTGGCTGACCGAGTGCCGGGACGCTCCCGACGAGGATCCGACGCCCTCGGACGGCCGGCGGTTCCCCGCCGTGACCCGGGGCACGTCCACGGCGTCGTCCGAGCCGGTGCGCAGGTGCCCGAGAAGCACGGCGAGTCGGGCCCGGCCCCGGGCGCAGCGGCTCTTCACCGTCCCCTCGGCGACGTCGAGCATCCGGGCCACCTCGGCCACCGGGTAGCCCTGCACGTCCACCAGGACCAGCGCGGCCCGCTGCTCCGCCGGCAGCGCCGCGAGCGCCTGCCGGACCACCAGCGCGGTCTCGTGGTCCCGGGCGGGCGCGGCCGGCTCGACCCCGCCGGTGTGCCGGCCCGGTTCGCCGTCGGTGTGCACCCCGTCGGGCAGCGGGACGGTGGCGTGGGTCTGACGTCGACGCATCCGGTCCAGGCAGGCGTTCACCACGATCCGGTGCAGCCAGGTGGTGACCGCCGAGTCGCCCCGGAAGCGGGCCGCGGCGCGGTGGGCCGACAGCATGGCGTCCTGGAGCGCGTCGGCCGCGTCCTCGCGGTCGCCGATGGTCCGCAGGGCCACCGCCCAGAGCCGGTCGCGGTGGCGGTGGAACAGCTCGGTGAAGGCGTCCCGGTCGCCCGCGACATGGGCCCGGAGCAGCTCCAGGTCGGATCTGCCCGGCTCGCCGCCGCCGGAGCCCGCCATCACCACGTCCGGCGGAGGTGGCGCGACGGGCACGGCGGACGGATCACGAGCCCTGGACCGTGATCTCCTGGACCCCGAGCTTCCACCCGCTGCCGTCGTCCTTCTTCGGCAGCTCGGTGACCCAGAAGAGGAGGTACTGGTACTTCTGGCTCGGGTCGAAGCCGTTGAAAGTCATCGTGGTGCCGTCATGGTCCTCGAACGGCTGCCCGATCACGGTCGGGTACGCCGCGACGAGGTCCTTGTCGCCCTTGGAGGTGGACGGGAACTCACCGTTGGTGCCGGCGCGCAGCTCGGCCGACGCGCCGGTGGACGACAGGCTGGCCTGGAGCGACTTGACCGTGTGCGGAGCACCGAGGTCGATCCAGATTCCCATGCCCTTCTTGAGGCCACCGAACTTGCCGTTGTTCCGGTAGGTCTGGGTCTCCCAGCCCTCGTCGTCGTTGCCGTCCATGACCTTCTCGGCGTCGCGCACCTCGGCGCGGTCCCCGCTGTCCGGGTCGATCACCCGGACGTCCTGGATGGTGAGCTTGCGGACCGGTGCGGCGGCCTCGCTGCTGCCTCCGCCGGCGGGCGCGCTGCTGGACGGCTGGGCCACCGGCTCCTTGTCGCCGTCGTCCCCGCCACCGAGGGCGTTGACGCCGATGAGCAGCCCGATCAGGGCGACCGCCAGGAGGCCGGCGATGCCCATGGCCACCCGGCGTCCGCCGGCGGCGGCCAGCGGCGACGGCTCCTCGCCGGGGTCGGCGGTGAAGCGCAGCGGGCCGGCCTGCTCCAGGAACTGCTCGTCGGCCGGGATGTCCAGCCGGCTCAGCTCGGCCGCCAGCACGTCCGACGAGGGCGGGGCGATCTCCGGGTCGAGCAGGTCCATGGTGAGGTCGTCGAGGTAGGCCGGCACGCCGGCGCGTACCTGCCGGGGCGCGGCGATGGCGCCGCTGGCGTCCCGGACGGCGTCCGGCAGGGCGGCCCGGCCGTGCCCGGCCGTGGCGCCGTGCAGCGGGGCCTCGCCGTGCGGCCAGTGCCCGGTGAGGGCGAAGTAGAGCACCCCGCCGACGGCCCGCAGATCGCTCTCCTGGCTGTCCGCCCCGTCGGTGCGCGCGTCGGCCAGGACCACCCGGCCGTCGTCGCTGATCATCACGGTGCCGGGGTGGAGGTTGCCGTGCACCATGCCGGTGGCGTGGACGGCGGCGAGGGCGCTGGCGACGGCGTTGCCGATCGCGGTGGCCCGGGTCGGGTCCATCGGGCCGTCGGCGGCGACGATCTCGCGCAGCGACTGCCCGTCCACCCACTCGCGGACCACGTACGCCCGGTCGTCCTCGTCGATCGCGTCATAGACGCCGACCAGGTTGGGGTGGATGACCCGGCTCGCCGCGACCGCGGCCTGGAGCATCTCGGTGGCGGAGTCGCCACCCGGGTAGCGGAGGACCACCGCGACGGGACGGCGCAGGATGACGTCGACCCCGCGCCAGACCAGCCGGCCCGCGCTGTCGTTGTTGATGTGCTCGACCAGCTCGTAGCGCTCGGCGAGGAGCTCACCGACCGAGGGAGCACCGAAGGTCACGACCGCAGGAGAGGTTTCCTCCGCTTCCTGACCCTCGCCGACCTGGGTCACCCGTCCTCCCTCGGTGATCGTGTCGATCGATGGACCCGTGTTGCTGGGCATGTGTTTCCCGCTCTGGCCTCGGTGGAACCGGCACGCCGGCGCCGACGCCCACGTCGGCACCTGCCGTACCCGTCGAGAGCGACCTTACCCGGGATGCCCGGTTCTCCGACATGTCATCTTCCCGCTGTGGCCGGTGGGAAGCCAGTCAGCGCGGTTCCGAACAGGTCGGAACACCCGCGCCGGCGCCCGACCCGGACACGCACCGCCAATCTAGAGGTTGACGGCAAGTAGCCGACGCAGGGGCCGTACCGGTGTGGCGGCCGGTCAGTTTCCCGGCTCCGGCCTGGGCACCCTCGTCCGTACGGTTGGTTGTCCACAGGCCGAGAGGCCCACTGGACGGCGGAATTCCGAGTTATCCACAGCCGTATCCCCAGCCTGGTGATCCTCGTTCACCGTCGGTCACCGGCGGCGTGTCAGCGCCCGAGTCGCCGCCGGACCATCCCGACCACCTCGGTGATCTCGCCGATCCGCAGCAGCATGGCCAGCCCGAGGTAGGTCGCGCCGATCGCCGCGCCGCCGATCACCAACTGGACCGCGGCGGCGGCCCAGCTCAGGTCCGCCGGGTCGCCGGGGAGCACCGCCACCACGAGCACGCCGACCAGCGCCGCACCCAGCGCGGCCACCACCACCCGACCCAGCGTCCGCATGATCCGGCCCAGCCCGATCCGGCCCACGCGGGGCCGCAGCAGTATCGCCGAGATGATCGCCGCGGCCAGGTACGACACCGCGTTGCCGAGCATCATCCCGGCCGCCGCGAACGTGTTTGAGAAGAGCAGGAAGAGGCCCACCTGGAGCAGGACACGCAGGATCACCACCGGGATGTTGACCAGGGCCGGGGTGCGGGTGTCCGGCAGCGCGTAGAAGGCGAACGTGAAGAGCTGGCTGACCGCGAACGGCACCAGGCCGAGCGCCGCCACCAGCAGCACGGTCGAGGTGGCCACCGCGTTGTCGCCGGTGAACGCGCCGTAGCGGAACACCACCACGGAGATCGGGGCGGCCAGCACCGCGTAGCAGACCGCGATGGGCGCGAGCACCGCGCTGACCATCCGGGTGCCCCGGGACAGGTCGGCGGTGACGTCGCCGAACCGGTTCTCGGCGGCGGCCGCGCTCATCCGGGGCATCAGCGCGGTGATGATCGAGACGGCGATGATGCCGTGCGCCATCATCAGCAGCAGGAAGACGTTGTTGTAGATCAGCAGGCCGGCGTTGTCGCCGCCGGCGGCGCGGGTGAGCAGGTTGACCACCACGAAGAGGCCGAGCTGGTTGACCCCGACGTAGCAGAACATCCAGCCGCCGAGCCGGGCCAGCTCGCTCAGGCCGAGGGCGCGGAAGTCGAACCGCCACTTCCAGCGGAAGCCGACCTTGCGCAGCGCCGGCAGCAGGCCGGCGGTCTGCACGGCCACTCCGAGCAGCGTGCCGCCGCCGATCAGCAGGATGCGGTCCCAACCCATCTCGCCGGGCTGGATGATCTTGGCGCCGAAGACCGCGATGTAGAGCGCGCAGACGCCGATGACCACGAGGTTGTTCAGGATCGGCGCCCACATCGGGGCGGCGAAGTGCCCGCGCGTGTTCAGCACCGCGGCGATCAGCGCGCTCACGCCGGTGAAGAACAGCATCGGCAGCATCAGGTAGGACAGGCCGGTGACGAGGCCCTGGTAGTTGTCGTCCTTGCCGCCCGCGTAGATGGAGGTCAGCACCGGCGCCCCGACCATGGCGATCAGCGCGACGGCGGCCAGCGCCAGCACGGCCAGCGTGAGCAACCGCTGGGAGTATGCCTCGCCCCGGTCTGGGTCGGCCTTGCGTCGCCGGACCAGCACCGGGATCAGCACGCTGGTGAGCACGCCGCCGAGCAGGAACTCGTAGACCTGGTTCGGCAGGAAGATGGCGGTGGTGAACGCGTCACCGACCAGCGCGCCGCCCAACGCCGCACCGATCATGAGGTTGCGGATGAAGCCCGTGCCCCGACTGACCAGGCTGCCGACCGCCATCACCGCGCTGTTCGCGGCGGCGCTGGTCTCGCCGACCACCTCCTGCGGCGGCGCGACCGACTCGACGCCGGGCTGGTTCAGCGGCTCCGCCGAGATGAAGGTCGCGCCGTCGTCCGGCGGCAGGCCGCCGTCGTGCGCGTTCGCGCTGCGGTAGAGCCCGCCGCCGCTCATCTCCACAGCCTCCAAGGGGTACGCCGGAACCGGGCCCCGCCGGCCCCGCACAACCGGAACCTTAGTCAACCTCGACCCGTTACCCGCGCCCGGCGCGGTCGATCCACCCCCGGCCCGATAGGCTGGCGCTCCCATGTCCGAAGCCTCCGCCTCCGCCGCCGCCGACCGCCGTGAGCTGACCGCCGCACAGCGCAACGCCGTCGCCGAGCTGCTCCGCGTCTCCCCGGTCGCCGACGAGCTGGGTCGGCGGTTCGCCCGGGCCGGTCACGAACTGCACCTGGTGGGCGGATCGGTCCGCGACGCGCTGCTCGGCCGGCTCGGCAACGACCTCGACTTCTGCACCGACGCGCACCCGGACGACACCGTCCGGATCATCCGGGGCTGGGCCGAGTCGATCTGGGAGACCGGGCGGGAGTTCGGCACCATCGCCTGCCAGCGCGACGGCCTCAACCTGGAGATCACCACGTTCCGCGCGGAGGTCTACGACCAGGTCAGCCGCAACCCGGTGGTGCAGTACGGCACCAGCCTGACCGAGGACCTGAAGCGCCGCGACTTCACCGTGAACGCGATGGCCGTGAGCCTGCCGGACCACCGGTTCACCGACCCGTACGGCGGCCTGGCCGACCTGGCCGCCAAGGTCATCCGTACCCCCGGCACGCCGCAGGAGTCGTTCCGCGACGACCCCCTGCGGATGCTGCGGGCGGCCCGGTTCGCCGCCCAGCTGCGCTTCGCCGTCCACCCGGACGTCCGGGCGGCGATGACCCGGATGGCGACGGACCTGGACCGGATCACCGCCGAGCGGATCCGCGACGAGTTCACCAAGCTGCTCTGCGGCGCCGACCCGATCACCGGGCTGCGGCTGCTGGTCGACACCGGCCTGGCCGAGCGCTTCCTGCCCGAGCTGACCGGCCTGAAGCTCACCATCGACGAACACGCCCAGCACAAGGACGTCTACGAGCACACGCTCACCGTGGTCAGCAACGCCATGTCGCTGGAGGAGGACGGCTGCGACTTCGTGCTGCGGATGGCCGCGCTGATGCACGACGTCGGCAAGCCGGCCACCAAGGCGGTCGGCTCGGACGGCCGGGTCAGCTTCCACCACCACGAGGTGGTCGGCGCCCGGCTGACCAAGGCCCGGATGAAAGCGATGCGCTACTCCAAGGAGATCACCTCCCAGGTGGTCAAGCTGGTCGGGCTGCACCTGCGCTTCTACGGCTACGGCCGGGGCGAGTGGACCGACTCGGCGGTGCGCCGTTACGTCACC
This sequence comes from Micromonospora sp. WMMA1996, assembly GCF_002573675.1. Taxonomy (NCBI): domain Bacteria; kingdom Bacillati; phylum Actinomycetota; class Actinomycetes; order Micromonosporales; family Micromonosporaceae; genus Micromonospora; species Micromonospora sp. WMMA1996. The sequence continues at coordinate 1,478,388 of NZ_PDHU01000001.1, forward strand.
GACGCCGGTGACCTGCTGTCCCGGCTGCACAAGCTCACCCGGTCCGACTGCACCACCCGAAACCGGCGCAAGGCGGCCCAGCTCGCGGCCGACTACGACGCGCTGGAGGAGCGCATCGCCCGGATCGCCGCCGAGGAGGACCTGGCCCGGGTCCGGCCCGACCTGGACGGCAACGCGATCATGGAGCTGCTCGGCGTGCCGCCCGGGCCGGTGGTCGGCCGGGCCTGGCAGCACCTGAAGGAGCTGCGCCTGGAGCGCGGGCCGCTGGACCGTGACGAGGCGGAGGCGGAGCTGCTGCGGTGGGCACGCGCCGAGGGCATCGTCGGCTGACCCTCCGGCGGAGAAACGACGACGATACGCCGGCGTGTCGACCGAACGGTTGACGCGTTCCGGTCGATGTCTCCCGCATGATGTTGGTCATCACCAGCCCCCCGGATCGACGGGCGCGGCTGTCCTGATCACATCCGCCCGTCCGATCCGGACGGTCGCTGGACACGGGGAGACAATTCGGTGTCACGTTCCGGCGCGCTGCGCCGCTCCGCGCTGGTGGGGCTCGCCCTCACCTCCGCCACCTCGATCATCTGCGCCGCCACCGGCGGCACCGCCTCGGCCGACCCGGCCGACGCGAAGCGGGCCCCGGTCCGGGGCGCCGACACGCCCGGCGCCGTGCCCGGCCGCTACATCGTCGTCCTGAAGGACGGCAAGGCCACGCCGGCCAAGGTGAAGTCCGCCGCGTCGGCGCTCGCCGGGGAGCACGGCGGCTCCGTCCGCCGGGTCTTCGGCAAGGCGCTGCACGGCTACTCGGCCGCCATGGACCGCCGGCAGGCCGAGCGCCTCGCCGCCGACCCGGACGTCGCGTACGTGCAGCAGGTCCAGCGCTACACGGCCACCGACACCCAGACCACCCCGCCGTGGGGCCTGGACCGCCTCGACCAGCTCAAGGCCAAGACCGACGGCAAGTACACCTACTCGTCGACCGGCGCCGGGGTGACCGCGTACGTCATCGACACCGGCATCGACATCGACCACCAGGACTTCGGCGGGCGGGCCAGCAACGGCTACGACGCCGTGGACCAGGACGACGTCGCGCAGGACTGCGACGGGCACGGCACGCACGTGGCCGGCACCATCGGCGGCACCACCTACGGCGTGGCCAAGAAGGTCAAGCTCGTCGCCGTCCGGGTGCTCGACTGTGAGGGCAACGGCACCACCGAGGGCGTGATCGCCGGCATCGACTGGGTCACCGGTCACGCCAGCGGCCCGTCCGTGGCGAACATGAGCCTCGGTGGTGACAACGACCCGGCGCTCGACGACGCGGTGGCCCGCTCCATCGCCTCCGGCATCACCTACGCGGTGGCGGCCGGCAACAGCTGGACCGACGCCTGCGGCTCCTCGCCGGCGAACGTGCCGGCCGCCATCACGGTCGGCGCCACCGACCGGCTGGACATGCGCGCCTGGTTCTCCAACTACGGCCCCTGCCTGGACACGTTCGCGCCGGGCGCGGGCATCGTCTCGGCGAAGGCCGGCACCACCTCCGGCTCGACGTCCATGAGCGGCACCTCGATGGCGTCCCCGCACGTGGCGGGCGCCGCCGCGCTGCTGCTGGAGGACCACCCCACCTGGACGCCGAAGCAGGTGCGCGACTCCGTCGTCACCACCGGCATCGGCGGCGCGGTGCACGACACCATGGGCTCGCTCGACCGGCTGCTGCACCTCGGCACGGTCCCCACGGCCCGCGGCTCGTACGCCCTCAAGGCCCGGGTCAACGGCCGCTACGTGGTCGCCGAGAGCGCCGGGGCGAAGCCGCTGATCGCCCGCGGGACCGCCATCGGCGCCTGGGAGAAGTTCGACGTGGTCGACGCGGGTGGAGGCCTGTTCGGCCTGCGGGCCCGGGTCACCAACAAGTTCGTGACGGCGGAGAGCGCCGGCGCGAAGCCGCTGATCGCCCGCTCGGCCACCATCGGCGCCTGGGAGAAGTTCCAGATCGTCGACAACATCGACGGCACGATCAGCCTCAAGGCCTCGGTCAACGGCCGGTACGTCACCGCGCCGAGCACCACCTCCCCGCTGATCGCCAGCAAGACCACCATCGGCACCGCCGAGAAGTTCGACTTCGACGCCCCGGCCCCGATCGTCGGTGTCAAGGCGGTCGTCAACGGCAAGTTCGTGACGGCGGAGAGCGCCGGCGCGAAGCCGCTGATCGCCCGCTCGGCCACCGTGGGCGACTGGGAGAAGTACGAGGTGGTCAGCGTCGGTGACGGCTTCTTCGGCCTGAAGGCGCTGATCAACGGCAAGTTCGTGGCGGCGGAGAGCGCCGGCGCGAAGCCGCTGATCGCCCGCTCCACCTCGATCGGGCCGTGGGAGGCGTTCGACTTCCTCGACTACAACGCCGACGGCTCGGTCTACCTGCGGGCCAACGCCAACGGCAAGGCGGTCACCGCGGGCAGCACCGGCACCAGCCAGCTCATCGCCGGCCGCGTCATCGACTGGGAGAGCGAGACCCTCGGTCTGGGCGCCGGCGAGAAGTTCGTCGTCAGCGTGCTCTGACCCGTACCACCACACGGCGCCCGCCGGCTCCCTTCGGGGAACCGGCGGGCGCCGTCGTCGTCACGGGGTGACGGTGCTGCCGTCCACGGTGTTCTTGCCGTTGGTGTGTGCGCTGCCCAGCCGCGCCAGCAGCCCGGCCAGGTCGATGCCGGTCAGGTCGCTGCCGAGCTGGAGGCCCTGGGCGACGTTGCCGGCCACCGACTTGGTCAGCGACGACGCGCCGTCGGTGGAGATGACGGTCATCTTGTCGATCGCGCCGATCGGGGCGCTCGCCGCGCCGACCACCTCGGGCAGCACCTTGACCAGCAGGTCCAGGACCGCGGCCTCGCCGTACGCGGCGAACGCCTCGGCCTTGCGGGCCATCGCGTCGGCCTCCGCCTGGCCCCGGGCGAGGATGGCCGCGGCCTCGGCCTGGCCCTCCCGCTCGACCGCCTCGGCGATCGCGGACCGGCGGCGCTGCTCCGCCTCACCTTCCTTGGCGCCCTCGATCGCGTTCGCCTCGGCGAGCGCGGCGCGCCGGGCCCGCTCACCCTCACCGGTCAGCCGGGACTGCTCGGCGACGGCCTGGGCGGCGGCGATGGTGGCCTGCCGCTCGGCGTCGGCGCGCAGCACCGCCGCGTTGCGGGCCGCCTCGGCCTCCTGCTCCACCTTGTACCGCTGGGCGTCGGCCGGCTTGCGCACCTCGGTGTCGAGCTGGCGCTGCTTGAGTTCGGCGTTGCGCTCGGCCACCTTCTGCTGCTCGGAGAGGATCGCCTGGTCCCGCTCGGCCTGGGCGAGCGGCCCGGCCGCGGCCGACCGTGCCTTCGCCGCGTCGATCTCGGCCTGGATGCCGGCCTGCTTGAGCGACAGGTTCCGGTTCGCCTCGGCGATCGCCTCCTCGGCGAGCAGCCGCTCCTGCTCGGCGGCCTGGCGGGCCCGGGCCTCGGCGATGGCGGCGTCCTTGAGCACCCGGGCGGCCTCCGGCCGGCCCAGGTCGGCCAGGTAGGAGCCCTCGGCCAGGATGTCCTGGAGCTGGAACGTGTCCAGCACCAGGCCCTGGTTGGTCATCGAGTGCTCGGCCTCCTCGGCGACCGCGCTGGCGAACGCGGCCCGGTCCCGGATGACCTCCTCGACGGTGAGCCGACCGACGATCGAGCGCAGCGCGCCGGCCAGCACCTCGCGGGTGAAGTTGTCGATCTCGTCCTGCTGGTGCAGGAACCGCTGCGCGGCGGCCCGGATCGCGTCCTCGGTGCCGCCGACCTTGACGATCGCGACGCCGTGCAGGTCGGCGCGGATGCCCTGCTTGCTCACCGCGCCCCGGATGCCGACGTCGATCCGCCGGCTGGACAGGTCGAGGGACTGCAGCTTCTGCACCACCGGCAGGACGAAGACCGAGGCGCCGAGCACGACCTTCTGCCCGGACATGTCGGTGGAGCGCTGGCCGTCGGCGGTCTGGGTGGTCCGGCCCTTGCGACCGGTGACGATGAAGGCCTCGTTCGGCCCGGCCACCTTGATCCGGGAGAGCACGAAGAGGACGAGCAGGACGGCGAGGAGGACCGCGCCGCCGATGGCGACGAGCAGGGGCATGGGGGTTCCCGTCTGTGCTGAGGGATCAGTAGGTCTCGACGTGCACGCTGGTCTCGCTGAGCGCTTCGACCACGAAGATGCGGGCGCCGATCGGGATCGGTCGGTCGGCCCGGGCGTTGAGCTTCACCGGCTGCCCGGCGAGGCGTACCCGGACCTCGCCGTAACCGCCGGTCGGGATCGGCGTGACCACCAGGCCGATCGCGCCGGCCAGGTGGTCGCGGGTGGGGGTGGGGTCCGTGCGCATGGTGCGGGCCGCGCGGCTCAACCGGGCCGCCAGCCAGGCGGTGGGCACGGCGGCGAGCGCGCCGCCGGCCGCCGCCACCGCGATCATCCCGGAGGTACGCCCTCCGAGCAGCTCGTTGACGATCGCGGCGCCGAACCCGAACGCCCCGGTGAACCCGGCGACCGCCTCCAGCGACACCGGGCCGTCGACGTCCGGGTGGCCCAGGTGCAGCACTCCCGAGCCGAGCAGGGCCAGCGTCAGCACGCCGACCCCGGCTCCGCCGATGATCAGGAAGATGAGCGTCCCCGTGGCCACGACCTGCACGGTATCGACGTCGCGCAACATCGACTACGTGCAGCGAACGTCCAGCTTCCGTCGATCGACCGCTCAGCGCGGTGCGATCGTCACCTCCAGACCGACCAGTTGCTTCGGCAGCGGCTGGCGAACCAGTTCCCGGCCGGTGGTGTCGGCGAGCACGAAGTCGCCCGCGCCGAGCGGCCGACGGTAGAGCAACCGGTCGTCGGTCACCCAGGCGACGTCGGCGGTGGGCAGCGGGTTCACCACCCGGCCGGTCGCCGTCTCCACCAGCAGCGGCTCCTGCCGGCCCTGGACCACCACCAGCTTCCCGTCCGGTGACCAGGCGTCCGGACCGACCGGACCGCCCGGCATGTCGATCAGGCGGGTGGGTCGGCCGTCGTCGACCGACAGGAGCTGCACACCCTTGGCGAGGTCCCGGGGCCACGCCTCCGACTTCTGCCTGCTCAGCGTCAGGGCGACCTCCCGACCGTCGCGCGTCCAGGAGAACTCGCACCGGTCGGCGCACGGCCAGCCGAGCAGGCCCACCGGATGCGTCCTCTTCGTGCCGTCCAGGTCGAGCACGACGAAACCGAAGTGGTCGACCTGCTGACTGGTGAACAGCAGCCGCCGTCCGTCCGGGGACCAGCGTGGGGCGGTCAGCGCGCGGCCGACCTCGTACCAGCGGGTCTGTCCGGTGGCCAGGTCGAACAGGCCGATCTCCCGGGGGCGGTCGTCGTCCCGGACCGCGACGAGGGAACCGGTCGGCGCCGGGAAGATGCCGTCGTAGCGGTCGGTGGCGAAGTATCGGCCGCGTCCGCGGTCGAGCAGGAGTCCGCTACCGGAGCCGCCCGCCACCTGGGCTCGGGTGACCACCCAGTCGCCGGGCAGCACCAGCGGCCGCTGCGCCCAGTCCGCGCCGGGCACGGCTCGGAGCGCGGGCGAGGGGGTGACGGTGACCTGCGGCGTCGTGGGCGTGGTCGGCGGTGGGCCGGTGCGGGGGCGCAGCAGCACGAACGGCAGGGTCACCGCCACCACGGCGACCAGCGCGGCGGCGGCCGCCGCGACGCGCCGGCGCCGGCGCAGCCGGCGGCCCCGACCGAGCGCCCGCGACGCCAGGTCCGGCGCGGGCGCGGCGCCGTCGGCGAGGTCGCGTACGGCGCTGCGGAGCATCTCGTCCAGCGGCGAGTTCATCGGGTCACCTCCGAGCGGTCGGCCAGCTCGTCGAGCGCCGGCACGAGGTGCCGGAGCCGGGCCAGCGCCTTGGCGCTCTGGCTGGCCACGGTGCCGGGCCGGCAGCCGAGCAGCGCGGCGGTCCGCTCGACACTCAGGTCCTCCAGGTAGCGCAGCGTCAGCACGGCGCGCTGGCGTGGCGGCAGCGCGCGCAGCGCGTCGCGCAGCAGCAGTCGCAGGTCGCTGTCGTCGCCGGCCGCCGGCCGCTCCGGCAGCTCCGGCACCGGCACCTCCGCCCGTCGCGCCCGCCGTCGCCAGCCGGAGACCTGGTCGTGGTACAGGATCCGCTTCACGTACGGCTCCGCGTCGCCGCGGATCCGGGGCCACCGGGCGTACGCCTTGGCCAGCGCGTTCTGGAGCAGGTCCTCCGCCGCGTGCTGGTTTCCGGCGAGCGCGTACGCGACCCGCAGCAGGACCGCTCCGCGCTCGCTGACGAACGCGGTGAACTCCCGGTCGACCTCCGCCACCGTCCACCTCCGTCTCTCCGACGCCCGGGGTGGGGAAAACTTTGCCCGCCACGCGACAATGGGTGGCATGCGCTGGACCGTGCTCGACTCGCCGATCGGGGAGTTCTCCGTGGGGACCGACGACGACGCCGTGCGCGGCGCGCACTTCGGCCGGGTGGTGTCGGCGGCCGACGAGCCCGGCGACGACCTGGCCCGGCTGGCCGTGGCCGAGTTGCGGGCCTACTTCGCCGGTGAGCTGACCGAGTTCAGCGTGTCGGTGTCGGCGCCCCGGGGCTCGGAGTTCGAGCGCGCGGTCTGGCGGGAGATGACCCGCATCCCCTACGGCGAGACGACCACCTACGGCGAGGTGGCCCGGGCGCTCGGCGACCCGGGCGCGTCGCGGGCGGTCGGGGTGGCGTGCAACCGCAACCCGGTGCCGGTGATCGTGCCCTGTCACCGGATCGTCGGCGCGGGCGGCAAGCTGGTCGGCTTCGGCGGCGGGCTGCCGCGCAAGGTGACGCTGCTGGAGTTGGAGGCGGCCTCGGCGCTGCGGCGCGCCTGGTCCTGACGTACCGAAGAGGGAAGGCCGGGTCCGTGCGGACCCGGCCTTCCCTCGGTGTCGTTCAGCGCGTCAGCGCTCGACCTCGCCGGCGATGAACGCCTCGACGGCGGCGTGCGCGTCGTGGTCGGCGTACTGCTCCGGCGGGGACTTCATGAAGTAGGACGAGGCGGAGAGGATCGGGCCACCGATCTTCCGGTCCAGCGCGATCTTCGCGGCCCGGACGGCGTCGATGATGACACCGGCCGAGTTCGGCGAGTCCCACACCTCGAGCTTCAGCTCCGCGTTGAGCGGGGTGTCACCGAAGGAACGACCCTCCAGGCGGATGTACGCCCACTTGCGGTCGTCCAGCCACGGCACGTGGTCGGACGGGCCGATGTGCACGTCGCTCTTGCTCATCTCGTGCGGGATCTGGGAGGTGACCGACTGGGTCTTCGAGATCTTCTTCGAGACCAGGCGGTTGCGCTCCAGCATGTTCATGAAGTCCATGTTGCCGCCGAAGTTGAGCTGGTACGTGCGCAGCAGCTCGACCCCGCGGTCCTCGAAGAGCTTCGCCAGGGCGCGGTGCACGATGGTGGCGCCGACCTGGCTCTTGATGTCGTCACCCACGATCGGCAGGCCGGCGTCGGTGAACTTCTGCGCCCACTCCGGGTCGGAGGCGATGAAGACCGGCAGGGCGTTCACGAACGCGCAGCCGGCGTCGATCGCGGCCTGGGCGTAGAACTTGTCGGCCTGCTCGGAGCCCACCGGCAGGTAGGAGACGACCACGTCGACCTGCGCGTCGCGCAGCGCCTGCGCCACGTCGACCGGCTGGGCGTCCGACTCCTCGACGATCTCCCGGTAGTACTGGCCGAGACCGTCGAAGGTCGGCCCGCGCTGCACGGTCACGCCGGTCGGCGGGACGTCGCAGAGCTTGATCGTGTTGTTCTCGCTGGCGACGATCGCCTCCGCGAGGTCCATGCCCACCTTCTTGGCGTCCACGTCGAACGCCGCGACGAACTTCACGTCGGAGACGTGGTAGTCGCCGAAGGTGACGTGCATGAGACCCGGGACGCGGTCGTTCGGGTCGGCGTTCCGGTAGTACTCCACGCCCTGTACGAGGGACGAGGCGCAGTTACCCACACCGACGATGGCGACGCGGACGGAGCCCATAGCGTCTGCCTCCTTCTTCTTCATCACGGCCGCTCTGACCTGGACGTGCCAGGCGTGGGCGGGCTGTCGTTGTCTCCTCGGCCACCGGTCGTCCCGGGTCGCGGGGCGGTCGGGGCCCGGCCGGAGCGCTCGTTGGCGATGAGCTCCTCCAGCCAGCGGACCTCACGCTCACAGGCGTCGAGCCCGTGGCGTTGCAGTTCCAGGGTGTACGCGTCGAGACGCTCGGCTGCCCGGCCGAGCACGTCGCGAAGACCTTCGCGGCGTTCCTCGATCTTTCGACGACGACCTTCCAGGATCCGGAGCCGGGTGGCCTGGTCGGTCCGGGCGAAGAACGCGAAGTGCACGCCGAAGCCCGTGTCGTCGTACGTCTCGGGTCCAGCCTGCGCTATGAGCTGGGCGAAGCGTTCCTTGCCCTCCGCGGTAATGGTGTAGACCACCCGACCGCGTCGGCTGGTCAGCGCGGGAACCTCCTCGGCGGTCGCGGGTGTCTCGGCGGCTTCGGTGATCCATCCCGCCGCCTGCAGCCGGCGCAGGGTCGGGTATAGCGTGCCGTAGCTGATCGCCGCCCGGATGGCGCCGAGTTTGGCGGTCAACTCCTTGCGCAGCTCGTAGCCGTGCATCGGAGCCTCCTGGAGGAGGCCCAGGATGGCGAATTCGAGCACGGGCCATCCCTTCTTTCCCCCTGCGCGGAGCGCTAACCACCGCGATGTATCGGACCGATACATCGCACGGTAGCGGAGAGGGGTGGGCAGGGCAAACCCCGGGTTACGCGACATCGCCGTCACCGATGGTGACCATGGTCGCCTCGGTTAGCCGGAGCGCGTACCCTTTGCCGCATGCGTACGCAGCGCCAGGTCGTCGACTACTCGCTCCAGAAGCGGGCGGTGCTGCGTGAGCTCCTCGCCGGGCGGATCGGCACGGCGACCTCCGCGTTGGCTGGCGCCCGCGCCACCAGTGCCGGATCTGCCGCAGGTAGGCCATCGGTGTGCTGTCCAGGTGCCGCCGGAAGGCCAGTTGCAGCGACCGGACGGACACCGCCGCGGCCGCCGCCACGTCGGCGGGACCGATGTCCCGGTGGGCGTGTTCCTCCATGAAAGAGATCGCGCGGCGCAGGACCGGCGCGACGGCGTCCCGCCGGTCCCGGCCCGTCGGCTCGGTCAGCGCGGTGTTGGGAAAGACGGCGAGGGCGGCCGCGGCGAGGGTCCGTGCCGCCGCCCCGAGGACCAGCGGCTGGCGACTGGCCTCGGGATTGCTCAACACCGCGAGCCGAACGTAGTGGGCGGTGGCCCGCCAGTGGTCGGCGAGGACGGCCGAACCCGGCTCCAGCCCGGTGAACCGGACCGGCGACGGCCGCCGTCCCGGGGCGGGGGACGCGATCTGGTCGAACAGTTGCCGGTCGAGCTGGCACAGCACCACCTCGCCGGGCTGCCAGCGGACCCGGTACGGGCTACCCGGCCGGGCGTTCAGGAACACGTCACCGGGCCGGTAACGGCTCTCCTCCCCGTCGCAGCTACGGGTGACCGTGCTCGTCGTGCTCTCGCAGACGACCAGGGACTCGATCTCCGCGACCTCCACCCGGAGGTCGGTGGACTGCACGACCCGGTCGACGCGGATCGGCCCGGCGTGCAGCCGACGGTGGCTCAGCCGGTAGCGGCGCTCGTCGCTGTCGATGCGCATGCCCCGGGTGCCGTACGCCTCGGTGAGATAGCGGTGGATGTGCTCCGGGTCCCGGCTGTCGAAGTGGTGGCTGACGGTCGATTCGAGCCTCACAGCGTCCCCCTGGCGAACTCGGTGCCGTAAGTGGGAGTCCTTCGCCCGCGATGGAGGGAATGCGGGATTGCGACCGAACTGCGCCGCCGCCGAATGTCCTTTGTGAGTCCTGGATGGTACTGCGCTTCGCGTTCTTCCGATGCCATTTCCCCAACGGGAATTGCGCCTAACGCAGATCCCATTGATAGGACTTTCGTTCAGCGATCAGTTGTCGTCTCGTCCTTTCGCTGTCGGACGTAGTCCCGGCCCGCGTGATCAGGAAGGGTCGGTGCCTGGGGCGTACCGGTGCGGTCGACAGGGGGCGCGGGTGGACGGGTCCGAGGCACGAAGAGTGGCGTGGGTGGTGGCCGCGGAGTCGATGCGGCGTCTCGACGGCGCCGCCGGCGGTGGCGGTCGGTTCGACGGCCACGAGGCGGCCCTCGGGGTGGCGCTGCGGGAGACGCTGCACGAGGTTCTGCGCGGGACCGCCGCCGCGGACGGCCGACCGCTGGCCGAACTGTGCCGGCGACTGGGCTGGACGCCGGAGGAGTTCGACGCGCTCGGGCACCACCTGCTGACCGCGGTGCTCGCGCAGCGGCTGGGACCGGACGTGCTGGTCCGTGTCGGCGCGATGCTCACCCGGGCCCGCCACCGGCTGTCGCACGCCGGTCCGCACACGCCGCACCGGGAACCACGCAGCCGCAACGACGCGTCCCGCCGCTATGTGGCCGCCGCGCCGCCCGCGCACCTGCCGCTGCCGCCGGACTGGCGGTGCACCGGCTGCGCGGCGGAGTGGCCCTGTCCGACCAAGCAGAGCCAGTTGCTGGTCGAGTTCGGCGGGACCACCGCGGGTCTGGCCGTCTACCTCGGCACGTGTCTGGTCGCCGCCGCCGAGGACCTGCCCACCATGCCGGTCGCCGAGGCCCGGGCGCGCTTCCTGGGCTGGCTGCCCCGCAGCCGCTACTGACCGCCGGCCGCGTGGTCGCCCGGCGACTGTCGACCCGTGCGGCCGGACGACGCTCAGAGCAGCTCGGCGTCGTGCACGAGCAGGGCGATCTGCACCCGGTTGTTCAGGCCCAGCTTGGCCAGCAGCCGCGACACGTGCCCCTTCACCGTCGGCACGCCCATGCCCAGCCCGGCGGCGATCTCGGCGTTCGACCCGCCCTGGCCGACGAGCACCGCCACGTCCCGTTCCCGGTCGGTGAGGGCGGCCAGCCGCTCCCGCGCGCGTGCCCGGCGACTTCCCGCGACCGGGTCCGCGACGTGGTCGATCAGCCGACGGACGACCGCGGGCGACAGGATCGCCGCACCCGCGGCGACGGTACGGACGGCGGCGAGGATCTCCCGTGGCGGGGTGTCCTTGAGCAGGAAGCCGCACGCGCCGCCGCGGAGCGCGTCGAGCACGTACTCGTCGGCGTTGAACGTGGTCAGCACGATGATCTCCGGCGCGCCCGGCCGGGAGCGGATCCGGCGGGTGGCGACCAGCCCGTCGACGCGGGGCATCCGGACGTCCATGAGGATCACGTCCGGCCAGTGCGCGTGGACCATCGACACTGCCTGCGCGCCGTCGGCCGCTTCCGCGACCACCTCGATGTCGGGCGACCCGCCGACCAGGATGCGCAATCCGGCCCGGACCAGCGGGTCGTCGTCGACGACGGCCAGCCGGATCGGCCGCCGGCCGGGATCCGGCCCGGCGGCGGGTGGTCCGTTCACGTCGGCCACGGCAGCCACGCCTCCAGCCGGTACTGCCCGCCCTCCGCGCCGTGGCTCACCCGCCCGCCGGCCAGCGCCACCCGCTCGCCGATGCCGACCAGTCCCATCCCACCCGGCCGGCCGGCGCGTCCGCCCGTCGGCGACGACGGATTGACCACCACGAGGCGCAGTCCGTCGCCCGGTCGGCCGGCCAGCCGGACCGCCGCGCTGGCGTCGCTGCCGTGCCGGCGGGCGTTGGTCAGCGCCTCCTGCGTGATCCGGTAGACCGTCCGTCCCAGCGCCGTGGGCGGCTCGTCGCCTGTCACCTCGTCGGCGTAGTCGACCCGCATCCCCGCCGCGCGGGCGCCGGCCACCAGGTCCGGCACGTCGGCGAAGCCGGGCTGCGGCGGCTCCGGCCGGTCCGCGACGCCGACCACGGCGCGCAGTTCCTCGAGGGCCTCGTGGGCGCTGGACCGGATCGCGCCGGCCGCGATCGCGATCTCGTCGGGCCGGGCGTCGGTGCGTACCTCCAGCGCGCCGGCGTGCAGGCTGATCAACGACATCCGGTGCGCCAGCACGTCGTGCATCTCCCGGGCGATCCGGGCCCGTTCGGTCAGCCGCGCCTGGTCGACGCGCAGGTGCTGCTCGGCCTGCAACCGCGCGGCGTGCGCGCGCAGCGACTCGGTCAGCCGCCGGTAGGCCTGCACGAACTGACCCCAGCCGATCGCCGCGACGCCGGTCACCGCGCGCATCACCACGTCCACCCAGACCGGGTACGGCGGGTCGTGCTGGAGCAGGAAATAGACCACACCGGTGCCGACGTGCGCCGCGCCCAGGGTGAACAGCAGCCGGGCCCGGTGGCGGACCGCCGCGGTGAACAGCGCGACCAGGATCGGCCCGGTCGCGGTCACCGAGATCGCGCCGAACGGCAGCAGCGCGAGCAGCACGGGCACCGGCCGGCGTCGCCGGAGCAGCAACGGAACGGCGCAGAGCACGCCGACCAGCACGTCGACCGGCCACGGGATCGCCGCGCCGGGCGCGGTCGCGTCACCGATCCGCAGCATGGTCAGGCCGTAGCCCAGCGCCACGGTGACCGCCACGGTGTCGGCGAGGCGGTGACGCGCGGTCACCCGGTCGCCGGTCGGGTCCGGCACGAGCAGGGCGAACAGCGCGGCGGCCATGCCGGCAGCCTAGGCGGTACGGGTGGCGACGCCAGCTACCAAAGTAGGGGTGCCGGTCGATCCTCCGGCTCGTGCCCGGGCGCCCGTGTGACGGCGATCCTCGGTCGGGTCGACCGGACGAGGGAGGCCCACGTGGACCCGCACGAGACGATCTGCGGCGCGCTGCGGCGTGCGGCCGGCAGCCGGGGACGCCGGATCCTTCTGCTGGTGACGGTCGGCGCCGGGATTCTCGCCACCGCGGCGCTCCTGGCCGGGCTCCCACCCGCCGAGCGCACCGCCGCGACGTTCGCCGAGACGGTGCACGCGTTCGTCTCCGTCCCACTGCCGTTCGTCGGTGTCCTGCTCGCCCACGACCTCCGCCGCGCGCCCGGCGCCCCGGTGCTGCCCACGCTCGCCGCGGCGACGCTGATCGCGGTGGCCGCGGGGCTGGCCGGCGACGCGCTCTTCGTCGTCGCACTGGCCGCGTCCGGGTCCACCGCGTCCGATTCGTGGGCGCACGTCGGCGGGCTCGCCGTGGCGGGCGTGCTGGCGCAGGTGCTCGCGCAGCTCGTCGGCACCGGGCTGGGGCTGCTGATCGCCCGGCCGGGGTGGGCCTGCCCGGCCACGATCGTGCTGCCGCTCGGGGCGTACGCGGTGCTCACGCCGCTGGGCACGGCCCGCGACCGGCTCACGCCGTACGGGGCTCTGCAGGGGCTGCTCGGCGCGGCGCCGGGTGGCCCGCGATGGGCGTGGTGGGTGACCGCGGCGCTGTTGTGGGGCGCGGCCCTCAACGCGGTCGGCGCCGTCGCGCTGCGGCGTCGCGCCGTCCGGACCGGAGGGGGCGCGTGACGGCTCCCCGGGTACGAGGTCGGCTCAGCGGAACGTGGTCTGGAATTTCTTGCTCGACCCGACCGGTCTTCCCAGGACGCGTGCCCGGTCGTCCCGCGCCGTGGGAGCGCTGCCTGTGTCGTCGACGTCCGTCCGGAAGGGATCTCCGCTGGTCGAGGGCGATTTTGCGGCACAGGTGTTGCCAGCCGGTTTCGAAAACTTTGCCGCAAGGTATTGCAAAGACTTTCATGGATCCCGCATGGTGTTCGCTACCCGGACGGCCGTCCACCTCCGCGCACCCCGTCGAGCACGGAAGAGGTCCCCTGCCATGGAATCCGCCAGGCCACACCCCCGTGGCCGTGCCGGCCGCCTGATGCTCGCCGCCGCGCTGGTCGCGGCCGGCGGCACGGCGGTCGTCACGGCTGCCACCACCGCCGCCCCCGCCCGCGCCGCCACCGTCCTCAACGACAGCGAGGTGACCGCCAACCTCTGGGAATGGAACTGGGCCTCGGTCTCCGCCGCCTGCACCGACCACCTCGGCCCCGCCGGTTACGGCGCGGTCCAGGTGGCACCGCCGCAGGAGTCGGTCAGCCTGCCGAGCAGCCCCGACGGCGTGCACCCCTGGTTCGAGGTCTACCAGCCGGTGTCGTACAGGTTGGACAGCCGGTTCGGCAACCGACAGCAGTTCGCCGCCATGGTCAGCGCCTGCCACGCCGCCGGCGTGCGGGTCTACGTCGACGCCGTGGTCAACCACATGGCCGGCACCAACAACCCGGCCGGCACGCGCGGGTACGCCGGGACCGAGTTCTCCGGCTACAGCTACCCGGCCGTGCCCTACGGCAGCGGCGACTTCCACCGCCCCGGGGACAACTGCCCGACCGGCGGGGGCATCAGCGACTGGAACAACGAGGCCCAGGTGACCAGCTGCGAGCTGCTGTCCCTGTCCGACCTCTACACCGAGAAGGAAGCGGTCCGGAACACGATCGCCGGCTACCTGAACGACCTGATCGGGCTCGGCGTCGACGGCTTCCGGGTGGACGCGGTCAAGCACGTCCGCAAGGACGACTTCGCCGCGATCCTCGGCAAGCTGAACAACACCGTCGCCGAGGGCAGACGCCCGTACGTGGCTCAGGAGATCTTCGACGGCGCCAGCAACCCGGCCCTGCAGGCCCGGGCGTTCACCGGCAACGGCGACGTGCTGGACTTCGCGTACGCCAAGGGTATCCGCTCGGCCTTCCAGGGCTCCATCGCGGCGCTGGCCAACGTGGCCAACTGGAACCTCGACGCGCCGAGCGCCAACGTCTTCGCCATGGTCACCAACCACGACCTGGAGCGCGACGGGGTGGTGCTGTCCTACAAGAACGGCACCGACTACGTGCTCGCCACCTACTTCGGGCTGGCCCACCCGCACGGCAAGCCCTCGGTCTACGACAGCTTCACCTGGACCGACCGCAACCAGTCGCCGCCGCACGACGGCACCGGCCGGGTCACCGACACGGTCTGCGGCGCCGCCTGGACCTGCCTGAGCCGCACCACCGGCATCAAGGGCATGGTCGGCTGGGCGAACACCGCCCGCCCGGTGAAGACGGTCTCCGACTTCACCACGGTGACCAGCAACGTGATCGGCTTCCACCGGGGCGACCGGGCCTGGATCGGCATCAACGACTCCGGTTCCGCCACCACCGCCACCTTCACCACCGGCCTGGCCGACGGCCGGTACTGCGACGTCATCTCGGGCGTCGCCACCGCCACCGGCTGCACCGGGGGCACGGTGACCGTCTCCGGCGGCCGGGCCACCGTGACCGTCCCGGCCAACGACGCCGTCGCGATCCACGTGGGGGCCCGGCCGGGCACGAACCCGTCGCCGACCGCGTCCCCGACGGCATCCCCGACCGCGTCCCCGACGGCCTCGCCGACCGGCAACCCCACCGACCGGGTCGCCACCACGTTCACGGTCGCCGCGACCCCGGCGGCCGGCCAGGACGTGTACGTCGTGGGCAACGTCCCCGAGCTGGGCTCGTGGTCGCCGGCGAACGCCGTGAAGCTTGCCGCGCAGGGCGGCGGCAGCTACCGCGCCACCGTCGACCTGCCCCGGTCGGCCACCGTGGAGTACAAGTTCGTCAAGGTGACCACCGGTGGGGCGGTCACCTGGGAGTCCGGCTCCAACCGGACCCTCACCACTCCGGCCGCCGGCACCTACGCGGTGACCGAGACGTTCGGGGGTGACACCGTCACCTCGACGGTGGCCGCCACGTTCGCCGTCACCGCCACCACCGCGTACGGCCAGAACGTCTTCGTCGTCGGCAACGTCCCGGCGCTGGGCGGCTGGAACCCGGCCGCGGCGGTCCCGCTCTCCCCGGCCGCCTACCCGGTGTGGCGGGCGACGGTCGAGCTGCCGCCGAACACGGCGGTCGAGTACAAGTACGTGAAGCGGAACCCGGACGGCTCGGTGACCTGGGAGTCCGGCGCGAACCGGACCTTCACCACGCCCGGCGGCGGCACGCGTACCGCCACCGACACCTGGCGCTGAGCGCCGACGGCGGCCCGTCCCCGACTGCCGGGGACGGGCCGCGCCCGCCGGTCACGCCGGCACGAACGACCAGACCTGGGCCGGGTTGCCGAACCCGGTGCAGTGGTAGATCTGGACGGTCGCGCCGTCGGCGGAGGAGCCGCCGCGCACGTCCAGGCACCGGCCGCCGATCTGCGACCTGACCTGGTGCACCCCGCTGAACGAGTTCGGGTTGACCGTCCACTTCATGCTGGTCGTCCCGGTGCAGGCCCACTGCTGCAACGGCGTGCCGTCGGCGTTCACGCCGTTGCGGACGTCGAGGCACATGCCGCTGGACTGGTTGACGAACGTGTAGGTGCTCTGGCCCACCGGGGACCAGCGCTGCACGGTCTGCCCGTCGCAAGTCCGCTGCACGACGAGCCCACCCAGCGACGACGGGGCGCCGTACCGGTCCACCTCCAGGCACTTCCCGCTGCCGTAGTTGACGATCTGGTAGTGGCCGCCCGCCGCCTGCGCCGGCTGCCCGGGCATCGCGGCCCCCAGCCCGGCGGCCAGCAGGCTCGCCGCCACCGCCCCGCCGACTCTGTTTCTGATCATCGTTGCGTCTCCCATCGGATCGGACCTTCCTTCCCTCGCCGGGACCCGGGCCGCTCCGGGACGATCCCCGGCGGTGCTCGTCTCCGGCTGGTGCAGACGCTAGGGAGCGCGGGCCGCGCCCGGATCCGGGAACCTCCTAGTCGACGCGGGTCCCGGCGCGGGGATGTCGGGTTCGCGTCGGCCCCGCCGGTCCGGAACGGATCAGCGGTTAGCGTGCGTCCATGGGTGGTGCGACGGTTCCGACCCTCGCCGACGGCACGGCCCGGGACGGGCGGGAGGGCCTTCTCGGGCGGACCGACGAGTGCCGCCGCCTGGCCGCGTTGCTGGCCGACGCGAGCGACGGTCGTGGGGGAGCGCTGGTCGTCCGGGGCGCGGCGGGCGTCGGCAAGACGGCCCTGCTGGACCACTGCGCCGAGCGGGCCGTCGGGATGCGGGTGCTGCGCGCCACCGGGGTGCCGTTCGAGGCCGACCTGCCGTTCTCCGCGCTGCACGAACTCGCCCGCCCGCTGCTCGACCGGCTGGACGCCCTGCCGGCCCAGCAGGCCGACGCGCTGCGTACCGTGTTCGCCGTTGACGGCGGGTCCCGCGCGGTCAACCGGCTGGCCGCGTACGTGGCGACGCTGACTCTGCTCACCGCGGCCGCCGAGACGACGCCCGTGCTCTGCCTGGTGGACGACGCGCACTGGATCGACCCGGCCTCGGCCGAGGCGCTGCTGTTCACCGCGCGGCGGCTGCTCGCGGACCGCGTCGCGATCGTCTTCGCCACCCGCGACGTGCCCGGGTTCGACGGGCGCGGCGTGCCGGAGCTGCCGCTGACCGGTCTGGCGCCGGAGGCCGCCGTGCGGCTCGCCATGCGCGCGGGACTGGACCGGCGGGTCGCCACCGAACTCGCGGTCGCCACCGCCGGCAACCCGCTCGCTCTGGTCGAGCTGCCGGTGACGCTGGCCGAGGAACGCCGGCACGGCTGGCTGCCGCTGGAGCAACCGCTGGTGCTGGCCGACCGGATTCGGACGAGCGTCCTGGCGCACGCCCGCGACCTGCCCGAGGCGACGTGGCGGGCCCTGGTCGTCTGCGCCGTGGCCGAGACCACCGGGCTGGCGCTGCTGGATCGGGTGCTGACGGTGGACGGGCTGGGCCTGGACGCGCTCGACCGCGCCGTGGACGCCGGCCTGATCCGGGTCACCGCCCGGGAGGTGACGTTCCGCCACCCCCTGATGCGGGCGGCGGTGCACTCGGCGGCCGGGCCTGGGCGACGCCGCTCGGCGCACCTGGCGATCGCCTCGGTGCTGACCGGCCCGGAGACGGCCGACCGCCGGGCCTGGCACCTCGCCGCCGCGACGACCGGCCCGGACGAGCGGGTCGCCGCGCTGCTGGCCGCGTCGGCCGAGCGGGCACAGCGTCGCGGTGGTGTGGTGGCCGAGGCGCGGGCGTACGAGCGCTCGGCCCGCCTCACCCCGGACCCGGACGTCCGGGCGGAGCGCCTGATCGGGGCCGCCCGGGCCTGGACGAACGCGGGCGCGAGCCGGCACGCCGTGGCGCTCGGGGAGGAGGCGCTCGGGCTCACCCGGCGGGTCGACCTGCGGTGCCGGATGACGCCGTTGCTCGCCCATCTCGCCCAGCAGCACGGCGACCTGACCGTGGTGGACGACGCGTACCTGGCCGAGGCGGAGGAGTGCGCGCGCACCGACCCGCTCGGCGCGGCCAAGATGATGAGCGCCGGGGTCAACCAGTTCTGGGCGCGCCTCGACGTCACCGGCATGCTGCCGTTCTGCGGGCGCGTCGTGGAACTGGCCGGAACCGCGCCGGGCACGCCCTGGCCGAAGGGGGCGATCCGGCTGGCCGCCGCGCAGGTGCTGGCCGGCCGGCCGGAGGGGGCCGGGTCGGCCCGCGACTGCGTCGCGGCGTGCGCGGGCCACGCCGACGGCTCGGCCGCGGAACTCGCGCAGGTGTTCTGCTGGCTCGGTGACCTGGACGCCGCGCGGGCGCTGCTGGAGCCGGAGATCGACCGGGCGCGCGCGGCCGACGACGTGTTCCTGTTGGGCTACGCCCTGCCGCGGCTCGCCGAACTCCGCTGGCGCGCCGGGGCGTTGCACGACGCGTACCGGGCCGCGACCGAGGCGGTCGGCATCGCCGAGCAGGTGGCCCTGCCGCTGCTGCGGGCGGAGGCGCTGGCCACCCTCGCCCTGGTGGAGGCGCTGCTCGGGGACGAGTCGGAGGCGCGGACGCACATCGACGACGCGCGGCGGTTCCTGCCGGCGGAGTTCGGGGAGGTCGAGGCCCGGCTCCGGTACGCCGCCGCGATGATGTCGGTCGTCGCGGCACGGTGGGAGGAGGCCGTGACCGACCTGGAGTGGATCCGGTCCGCCCAGGCGCGGGGCGGGATCACCGCGCCTGGCTGGCTGCCGGTCGCCGGTGAGCTGGCCGAGGCGTACGCCTGGTTGTCCCGCCCGGAACGGCTTCGGGACCTGCCGGACGGCGGCCCGGCCGCCACGGCCCGGGTCGCCGGCCTGCTCGCCGCCGAGCCGGACCTGGACGTCGTCTTCCCGGCGGCGCTGGCGCGGTGCGACCCGACGGTCGTCCCGCTGGAGCGGGCCCGCACCCTGCTCTGCTACGGCCAGCGGCTGCGCCGGGCGAAGCGGCGACGGGACGCCCGGGTCCAGCTGCACGCCGCGCTGCGGCTGTTCGAGGCGGCCGGCGCGCAGGGGTGGGCCCGGCGGTGCCGCGTGGAGATCGACGCGACCGGTCGGGGCGCGCCGGCCCGCGACGACCGGACCGTCGACCGGTTGACCAGCCAGGAGCGGCAGATCGCCCTGCACGTCGCGGAGGGGCTGACCAACCGGGAGATCGCGACCCGGATCTTCCTGTCTCCCAAGACCGTCGAGTACCACCTCGGCAACGTCTACCGGAAGCTGCGGCTGCGCTCGCGTCCGGAGCTGATCCGCCACCTGTCCCGCCGGTCGACGTCCGAACCGGACTGACGACGGACCGTCGCCGCCGCCGCGGCGGCCAGGCAGGTCGCCGCGGCGGCGAGCAGCGGGGGACGACCGCCGACGTGGACGGCCGCCGAGCCGAGCGGGATGGCCAGCGTGATCGGTCCGAACATCGCCGTGTTCGCGGTGCCGGCCACCCGCCCCAGCACCGTCGCCGGCGTGTGCGTCTGCACGGCGGTGACGGCGGCGACCAGCGTCCAGGGCAGACCCACGCCGATCACCACCGAGGCGGCGACCGTGGCCGGCCACCAGGGCAGGCACCGACCCAGGCAGCCGGCGGCGAACAGCGCCGTGCCGGCGATCCCCACCCCGACCTCGCCCCAGCGGCCGACGAGCCGGCCGACGGCCAGCCCGGCGAGCACGGAACCGGCGCCCTGGGCGCCGGCCAGCACGCCGAGGAACGTCGACGGCAGGGCCAGCTCGGTGACGACCACGGCGTAGAGCGGCGCGGTGGTGAAGCCGGACATCGCGATCGACACGGCGGCGAGCGCGACCGGTACGCGTACCGCCCGCCGCCGGAGGAGGACGGCGAGCCCGGCCCGCAGGCCGGGCCGGGGCTCGCCCGTCCGTGCGGGCGCCGGCGTCCGGCGCAACCGCAGGGCCGCGTAGAGCGCGGCGACGAGCACCGGCGTCGCGGCGCTGAACACGGCGACCGGGTGCCCGCCCCGCCAGGCGTAGAGCCCGGCCCCGAGCAGCGGCGCGACCAGCTTCGTGCCCTCCTGGGCGCTGGAGCGCCAGCCGTTGACGTCGGCCAGGCGCGCGGGGTCCAGCGCCGCCGGCAGCAGCGCGGTCTCGCCGGCGTCGATCAGCACGTACCCGACGCCGTACGCGAGCGAGACGACGAAGATCAGCCAGGCCTGGTCCGGGCCCCGGACCGTGAGCAGGCTGAGCAGGACGGCGGCCAGCGCGAGGTTGACGCCGATGACCAGCGGTCGCCGAGGCGCCCGGTCGAGCAGCCCGCCGAGCCACGGCCCGGCCAGCACCGGGGTGTAGACGCAGAGCCCGGCGAGCGCGGCCAGGCCGGTGGAGCCGGTGAGGTCGAGGATCCAGATGCCGGCGACCAGGGCCATGGCGCTGCTGCCGAGGCCGGACAGCAGGGAGATGGCCACGAACAGGACGGCGTTGCGACGCACGAGCCCTCCAGGGTTGAGCGGGGAAGGCTCACATCGTCCGGCGTTGAGTCACCCGCAGGCAATGCTGTAGGGAGACGTCAACGATGCGTTGACAGGGTCGCCGCGATGCGGCGGGTCGCCTCGCGGGCGGGGGCCGGCAGGCGCGGCCCGACGTCGGTCAGGTCGCCGACGAGGTACGCGGCGAGCGCGTACAGCGAGCCCGGGGCGGCGGCGTCGAGGGCCGTCGCGGTGGTGCGCCGGACCAGCGGCGCTCGGCGGAAACGGCCGTCCCACCCCCGGTCCGCCTCGATCCAGCGGTGCAGGTCGGACACGGCGGCCCGCACCGCCGCGACGTCGGGGGCGCAGGCCCGGTCCCGCCGTGCCTGCCGCGACCGCCGGGCCGCCACCAGACGCTGCCGGCGCTGCTCGGCGGCCTGCCGGCTGCTCAGGCCCAACGCGCCGGCGATCTCGGCCCAGGTGGCCCCGTCGTGCCGGGCCCGGTCGATCAGCTCCAGTTCCCGCTCGTCGAGCCGGGCCCGGGCCGCGGCGACCTCGGACAGGCAGGTCGGCTCCGGAGTCACCTGTCAACACTACATTGACAGGCGACCGCCGCCGCTACTCCTCCGGTACGCCCGGGCCGACCTCGCCGTGGGCCAGGTGCGCGGCGTTGCGGTCGGCGTCGCGGGTGGCGTTCGCCTCCCCCTCGGCCGGTTCGGTGGTGCGCCGTCCCTCGGCGTCCTGGAACACCCGCCCGGTCTCCAGCGGGTCCTCCTGCTGCCGTCCGAACTGCTCGGGTTCCGTCATGACCGCCCAGTGCCCCCGGTGCGCCGGGACAAACCGGCCCGGGCCGGCCGGGGTTCATCGTTCGGGGGGCCGTTGGTCCCGGGTCCCGGGGCGGTCGGCCCCTGACGGTCCGACGCCGCGAGGGCCAGGCTGGGAGGGCGCCGACGGGCGGGGCACGGAACGACGTGAGGGTGATGCGGGTGAGCAACGGCGGGCCGGGCACAGTGACGACCACCGCGACCCCCTCGATCCCGCCGCCGGCGGCCGGGCTCACCTCCACCCGGGCCGCGGCCCGGCTGCGCGCCGAGGGGCCGAACACGGTCGCCCCGCCGCGTCGTCGTGGACCGGCCGGCCGCGTGCTGCGCCAGCTCACCGACCCGCTGGTGGCGCTCCTGCTGGCCGCCGCCGTGGTGACCACCCTGCTTCGCGACTACCCCGACACCGCGGTGATCGTGCTGGTCGTCCTGATCAACACCGCGATCGGCGTGGTGCAGGAGATCCGCGCCGACCGGGCGGTGGCGGCCCTGGACCGGCTCGCCGCACCGACCGCGCGGGTGGTCCGCGACGGCCGTGACCTCGTGCTGGCCGCCGCGGAGCTGGTCCGCGACGATCTCGTCCGGCTGGAGGCCGGTGACGTCGTGCCCGCCGACCTGCGCCTCACCGACGCGGCCCGGCTCAGCCTGGACGAGTCGGCGCTGACCGGCGAGTCGGTGCCGGTCGGGCGGTCGGCCGGCGAGGAAGCGAGCGCGGGCACCGTGGTGACCACCGGCCGGGCCACCGGCACCGTGCTGCGGACGGGCGCGTCCAGCGCGCTGGGCCGGATCAGCGCACTGGTCGCCGCCACCCGGCCGGCGCCCACCCCGCTGCAACGCCGGCTGGCCTCGCTCGGACGGGTCCTCGGCCTGACCGCGGTGGTCCTCTCCGCGTTGGTCTTCGCCCTGGGCGTGCTCGACGGGCGACCGGTCGCGCAGATGGCGGTCATCGCGGTGAGTCTCGTGGTGGCGGCCGTCCCGGAGTCGCTGCCCGCCGTGGTCACGCTCGCGCTCGCCCTGGGCGCCCGCCGGATGGCCGGCAGCCGGGCCATCCCGCGACGCCTGCACGCGGTGGAGACGCTCGGCTCGGTCACCGTGATCGCCTCGGACAAGACCGGCACCCTCACCGAGGGCCGGATGGCGGTGCAGCAGGCGGTCACCGCCGGTCGCGCCCGGTACGCCGTCACCGGCACCGGCTACGCCCCCCACGGCGAGGTGCGCCACCGGGACGAGCCGGTGGGCGCGCCGGACGAGCTGCGCCGGCTGGCCCGGGCCGGGCTGCTCTGCAACGACGCCACGCTGACACCGCCGACCGACGACCGGCCGGAGTGGTCCGCGATCGGCGACCCGCTGGAGGCGGCGCTGGTCGCGTTCGCGGCCCGGTGCGGGGTCGACCCGGAGACCACCCGGGACGCGTGGCCCCGGGTGGCGGAGCACCCCTTCGACCAGGAGCTGCGCCGGATGACCACGGTGCACCGCCGCGGCGACGGGCGGTACCTGGTGGTGTGCAAGGGCGCGCCCGAGAACGTGCTGACCACGCCGCTGACGGACGCCGACGCCGAGGAGTTGGCCGAGCTGACGGAGTCCGCGCGTCGGCTCGCCGCCGAGGGGTTGCGGGTGCTGGCGGTGGCCTCCGCCGTGGTCGACACCCCTCCCGACCCGGCCCGCCCGACCGACCTGCGACCGCTGGGCCTGGTCGGGGTGGGCGACCCACTGCGTGTCCAGGCGCCGGGCATCGCCGCGGGCTTCGAGGAGGCCGGAATCCGGCTGGTGCTGATCACCGGAGACCACCCGGCGACGGCCGCGGCGATCGGCGGCCGGCTAGGGCTCTGGACCGACGGCGACCCGCTGGCCAACGGCGACGACGGCGACCCGGGCCGGGCCCATCCCGACACCCGGGTGTACGCGCGGACCCAGCCGGAGCAGAAGCTCGACATCATCGCCGGCCTCCAGTCGCGCGGACACGTCGTGGCGATGACCGGTGACGGCGTCAACGACGCCCCGGCGCTGCGGCGCGCGGACATCGGCGTGGCGATGGGGGGTGGCACCGAGGTGGCCCGACAGGCCGCCGACCTGGTGCTGGTCGACGACGACCTGACCACGGTGGCGACGGCGATCGGCGAGGGCCGCCGGATCTACGACAACATCCGTCGGTTCCTGCGCTACGCCCTCGCCGGCGGAGTGGCCGAGATCGCGGTGATGCTTCTCGGCCCGCTTCTGGGACTGCCCGTGCCGTTGCTGCCGGCGCAGATTCTCTGGATCAACCTGCTCACCCACGGTGTGCCCGGGGTGGCGCTGGGTGCCGAGCCGGCGGAGCCGGGCACGTTGCGACGCCACCCGCGCTCGCCCCAGGAGTCGGTGCTCGGCGGCGGGCTGGGCCGTGACGTGCTCGTCACCGGCGCGCTGATCGCCGCGGCGGCGCTCGGCGCCGGGGTGGCGGCCGCGTACGCGGACCGGCCGTGGCAGTCGGTGGTCTTCATGGTGCTCGGCCTGTCCCAGCTCGGCGTGGCGCTGGCCGTCCGCGCGACCCGCTCGCCGGGTTCGTCGGACCGCAACCGCGCGCTGCCGCTCGCGGTCGCCGTCTCCGCGGCGCTCCAGGTGGCCGGCGTGCTGCTGCCGCCGCTGCGCGATCTGCTCGGCACGGCGCCGCTGGCCCTCCCCGACCTGCTCGGCTGCGCCGCGGTGGGTGTCCTGCCCGGGATGCTGCTGCGGCTGACCCGCCGGTCCGGTTGACGATCGGTGAAGGAGGTTGTCATGACGATCCATTCCGCGGACCCCGTCGTGGTGGGGGTGGACGGCTCCGCCACCGCCCTGGACGCGGTGCGGGTGGCCGCCCGCGAGGCGGCCTTCCGGCACCGGCCGCTGCGGGTGGTGCACGCGTTCATCTGGCCGCTGACCCGGGCGCCGCTCACCCCGGCGCCCGGCGCGCCCGCCGGCGCCGGGCTGCGCAACCAGGCCGAGCGGTGCGTCGCCGAGGCGGTCGCCGAGGCCGGCAAGGTCGCGCCGGACGTGCCGGTCACCGGCGTGGTGGTCGACGGCGCGCCGGCGGCGGTGCTGGTGGAGGAGTCACGGCGCGCGACGCTGATGGTGCTCGGCCATCGTGGCCTGGGCGGTTTCGCCGGCCTGCTGATCGGGTCGGTCACCCTCCAGGTGTCCGCCCGCGCCCACTGTCCGGTGCTGGTGACGCGCGGTGAGGCGCGGGCGGACGGCCCGGTCGTGGTGGGCGTGGACGGTTCGGCGCACTCCGGCGTCGCGGTCGGGTTCGCGTACGAGGAGGCCGCCCGCCGGGGCGCGCCGCTGGTCGTGGTGCACGCCTGGCTGTACCCGACCCCGATCGGGCCGGGCGACATCGTGCCCCTGGTCTACGACCCCGAGGCGCTGGCCGAGGAGTCGCGGCGGATCCTCGCCGAGGCCGTGGCCGGCTGGTCGGAGCGTTACCCGGACGTCGAGGTGCGGCAGCGGTCGGTGCGCGGCGCCCCGGCGCGGGTGCTGGTGGAGCAGTCGGCCTCGGCGCAGCTGGTGGTGGTCGGCGCGCACGGCCGGGGCGCGTTGGCCGGGCTGCTGCTCGGCTCAGTCAGCCACGCGGTGCTGCACCACGCGCACGCCCCGTTGGTGATCGCGCGGCACGCCCGGTAGCCGCCTCGACGGGGGGTCTCAGCGCTGCGCCTGCTCGCGGTGGTCGCCGGCCAGGCGATCCGAGGTACGCGGTCAGCCCCGGCCGGCGTCGTCCGGCCCGCCCAGCCAGGCGCGTACCCCGGCGAGCGTGGCCGGCCCGTAGTCCTCGTCCACGCTGCGGGCCAGGTCGGCCACGGACACCGCGCGCAGCGCGTCGCGCCAGGCGGCGTCGGCGTCGGCCATGGCCCGGGCGATGGCGCACGACCGGGTGCAGGCCTCGGGTGGGCTCGCCAGCGGCCCGCGCTGGCGGATCTCGGTGCAGACGAACGCGGGCTGAACGCCGTCGACGGCGGTCACCACGTCGAGCACGGTGATCTGCTCCGCCGCCCGGGTGAGCACGTATCCGCCGGCCTTGCCCTGCACGGAGGTCACCAGGCCGGCGCGGGAGAGCGCCTGCAACTGCTTGGCCAGGTAGCTGCCGGAGACGTCGTGCAGCTCCGCCAGCCGCGCGGCCGGCACCGGCTGCGCGGCCGTGGTCAGCACCACGCAACAGTGCAGGGCCCACTCGACCCCACCGGACAGCTTCACCCGCCCACCCCCTTGACTCGGACAAACTCTATCCGACTAATATCTCGGATATAACGTGTCCGAGTTTGAGGCCTCCTCGAACGGGAATCCGGCGTGCCTGAACCACGTCGGGAAAGGCGGGAACCATGAAGATCGTCGTCATCGGTGGCACCGGTCTGATCGGGTCGCAGGTGGTCCGCGAGCTGTCCGAGGCCGGGCACGACGCCGTGCCCGCGGCGCTCTCGACCGGCGTCGACCTGATCAGCGGCAAGGGGCTGGACGAGGTGCTGTCCGGGGCGGAGGTCGTGGTCAACGTGGCGAACTCGCCGACCTTCGACGAGGCGTCGCTGGAGTTCTTCCGCACCTCGATGGGCAACCTGCTCGCCGCCGGGCAGCGCGCCGGCGTCGGTCACCAGGTGGTGCTGTCGATCGTCGGCGTCGACCAGGTGCCGCAGCTGGACTACTACCGGGCGAAGACGTTGCAGGAGGAACTGCTCCGGGACAGCGGAACCCCCTGGTCGGTCGTGCGCGCCACCCAGTTCTTCGAGTTCGTCGACGCGATCCTGTCCTGGACCTCCGACGACAGCACGGTGCGGCTGCCGGCCACCCCGGTGCAGCCGATGGCCGCCGCCGACGTGGTCGCCGCAGTGGTCGACGTCGCCACCGGCGCGCCGCTCAACGCCGTCCGCAACGTCGGCGGCCCGGACGCCTTCACCCTCGACGAGCTGGGCCGGGTCACCCTGGCCGCGCGCCACGACGACCGGAACGTGGTGGTCGACGACTCGGCCGGCATGTTCGCCGCCGTCGACGGCGACGTCCTCGTCCCGGGCCCGGACGCCCGACTCGCGCCCACCCACTACGCGGACTGGCTGCGCTCGTCCCGCTGACCGCCGAGCCGGGCACGGCCGCTCCACCTCGCCGGGACGGCGGCGCCGGACGCGCCGGTACGCCGCCCGCCCGGCCCAGGTGGGCGGCTCGGTCAGCCGCTCTTGACGGTGGTGAGGTCGGCCAGCCCGGAGATGGTCAGCAGGGGCTCCAGCAGCGGGCCGGCGATCAGCGCGATCCGCTCCGCGTGCGGGAACAACGCGGCCAGCCCCGCGCTGTCGAGATACTCCACGCCGGTGAGGTCCACGACGAGGGGATCCCCGTCGGGCCGAACCGCGTCGCCGAGCGCGTCGGCGAACGAGGCCGCGTTGCTCATGTCGATCTCGCCCACGGCGGTCAGCACGCGGGTGCCGTCGGGCCGGCTGCCGGTGGTGAGGGTCAGGGCCGTGCTCATCGGATGATCCTTGCCTGCATGTGGACGGTGGTGCCGCCGGCTCCGGGGGTGACCGTGATGGTGTCCATCAACGCGCGCATGAGCACGAGACCCCGCCCGCGGTGCGGGTCGGCCGGCCGGTTCTGGTCGCGCCAGTGGCCGCTGTCGGTGACGCTCAGGCGCAGGGCGTCCGCGGTGGCGGCGGCGCGCAACCGGATCCGACCGCCGGGGCTGTCCCGGTGGCCGTGTTCGATGGCGTTGGCGCACGCCTCGCCGGCGGCCACCAGCACGTTGTAGGCGCTGGCGGGGGCCAGCCCGCACCGGTCCAGCCACCCGCGCAAGGCGGTGCGCACCTCGGCCAGCCGGGACGACTCGGCCGGGAAGTCCAGCTCCAGTGGGCCGGGGTGACGGTAGAGCAGCAGAGCCACGTCGTCGTCGTACCCGCCTTCCGGGGTGAGCTGGTCCATCACCTCGGTGGCGAGGTCCTCGACCGGGGTGCCGCGGCCCTGCTGGATCGCGGCGGTGGCGTGGGCGATGCCGACGGTCAGCGGCTGGCGCCGGCGCTCCACCAAACCGTCGGTGTAGAGCATGAGGGTGGCCCGGGCCGGCACGGTGGCCTCGGCCTCGGGGCGTTCGAGTCCCGGGCGGACGGCCAGCGGCCGGGACCGGCCCTGTTCGAGGAGCTGTGGGGTGCCGTCGGGGTGCACCACGATGGCCGGCGGGTGCCCCGCGCTGGAGTAGCGCAACCGCCCGGTGGCCGGGTCGAGCACGCCGCAGAAGACCGTGGCGCAGGACGCCCCGGGCAGCAGCGCGGCGAACCGGTCCAGGGCCGCCAGCGTCTGGGCGGGGCTGGCGTCCTGCAGCAGCAGGGCCCGGCAGGCGCTGCGCAACTGCCCCATCACCGTGGCGGCCCGCAGGCCGTGGCCGACGCAGTCGCCGACCACGATCCCGATCCGGCCGTCCGGCAGTTCGACGGTGTCGTACCAGTCACCGCCGACCTTGAGCGGGAGCGTGGCGGGGGAGTAGCGCACGGCGAAGCCGGCCGGCAGTTGCGCCGGGCCGAGGATCGCCCGTTGCAGAGCCAGTGCGGTCTCACGCTGCTGGTCGATCTGGTGCACCCGGTGCAGGCCCTGCCCGATGTGGCCGGCGAGCAGCGCCAGCAGCGTCTGGTCCTGTTCGGTGAAGGGCCGCTTCTCGCCCAGGTCGATCCAGAGCGCCATGGTGCCGTCCGGGTGTTCGACCGAGATGCCGGCGCCGTGCGTCCGCGTCGCCACCGGCGTCAGCAGCGGGGTGTCCCGCAGCGCGAGCAGGGCCTGTCGGCGCGCGTCGGGCAGCGACTCCCAGCGCAGCGCGGCGTCGGTGGCGGTGACGATCGGGGTCGGGTCCTCGCCGAACACGGCCGTGACCACTCCGGTGGCGCGCCACAGTCGGCGCAGCTCGTCCAGGACGCCGTGGAGGGCGTCCGGCAGGTCCTCGGCCTGGGACAGCCGCATGCCCAGCCCGGCGAGGGCGGTCTCCCGCTGCACCGCGTAGTGCTCGGCGGTGACGTCGCGGAACGTGCCCACGATCATCCGCCGGCCGGTGTCGGGGTCGTCGACCTGGTTGAACGATGCGGCGATCCAGAGCCGGTGCCCGTTGCGGTGGGTCACCGGCACGGTGTAGGTGCCCTGGTTCTGCCCGATCAGCACCGAGAACGCCGCCGCCACCTGACGGTGCGCCTCCGACTCGGCCTCCGGGTCCGGCCACCACGGCTGCACCGGGGGGTAGGGGAGCCCCTCGGGTCCGTAGCCGAGGATGTCGGTGAACGCGGAGTTGATCTCCACCACCGCGCCGTCCTCGTCGCAGACGAAGAACGCCTCCTGCAACGAGTCGACCAGGGCGGTGCGCCAGCGCGCGTGGTGGTTGCGCAGCCGGGCCAGCTCCACGTTGGCCCGGACCCGGGCCAGTAGCTCGGCCGCCGGGAAGGGCTTGACCAGGTAGTCGTCGGCGCCGGCCTCCAGCCCCTCGATCGAGGCCTCCTGCCCGGCGCGGGCGGAGAGCAGCAGCACCGGAGTGCCGGCGGTGCGCGGGTCGGTGCGCAGCGCGGCGACCAGTTGCAGACCGTCGAGGCGGGGCATCATGACGTCACTGACCACCAGGTCCGGCGTCCGGGTACGCGCGGCATCCAGCGCCGCCTGACCGTCGGCGACGGCCTCCACCCGGTGCCCGGCGGAGCGCAGCAGGCGGGTCAGGTACTCACGCATGTCGGCGTTGTCGTCGGCGACCAGGATCCGGGCCGGCGCGCCGCCGGGCAGCGGCGTGACCGGCCCGTCGACCGGGGCCGCGTCGTCCGGGGTCATGTCGGCGGGGCCGCCGGGCAGCCAGCGCAACGCCTCCTGCACGAACGGCTCGGCCGACGCCGCGACCAGGCCGGTGCCCGCGGGCGCGAGCGCGTCGGCGGGCAGGTGGGTGACCCCGAACGGCAGTCGGACCGTGAAGCAGGTGCCCTGCCGGACGGTGCTGCTGGCGGTGATGGTGCCACCGTGCAGCCCGACCAGCTCCTTGACCAGGGCCAACCCGATCCCGCTGCCCTCGTCGGAGCGGGAGCGGGCGTTCTCGATCCGGTGGAAGCGCTCGAACAGGCGCGGAAGCTCGTCCTCCGCGACGCCGATGCCGGTGTCGGAGACGCGCAGGACGGCCTGCCCGTCCTCCGCCCGCAGCTCCACCCGCACCGTGCCGTCGAAGGTGAACTTCAGGGCGTTGCTGAGCAGGTTGAGCACGACCTTCTCCCACATGCCCGGGTCGATGTGCACCGGGCCGGGCAGGGGCGGGCAGTCGACCTCGAAGGTCAGGCCGGCACGTTCGATCGCCGAGCGGAAGACGCTGGCCAGGTCGGCGGTGACCGCGGCCAGGTCCACCGGTTCGTAGCGGGCCTGCATCCGGCCGGCCTCGATCCGGGAGAAGTCGAGCAGGCTGTTGACCAGCCGGCCCAGGCGCAGCCCGTTGCGGCGGATGACCTCCAGCTCCTCGCGGATCCGCGGGTCGGCGTCCTGCATGAGGCCGCGCAGCTCGTCCACCGGCCCCATGATCAGGGTCAGCGGGGTGCGGAACTCGTGGCTGATGTTGGAGAAGAAGGCGGTCTTGGCCCGGTCCAGCTCGGCCAGCTCCTCGGCCCGACGCTGCTGTGCTTGGTAGCTGCGGGCGCTGGCGATGCCGGTCGCCACGTGGCCGGCGGCCAGCTCCACGAACCCGCGGTAGCCGTCGTCCAGGGCCCGGTAGCGGTTCAGCCCGGCCACGAGGAACCCGTAGGGCGCCGCGCCCTGCTGCCGCAGCGGCATCAGCAGCGCCTCGGTCGGCGGATCGGGCCACGCGCCCGCGGGCAGCTCGGCGAAGGCGGGGCCGTCGAGCGGCACCCGCACCGCCTCACCCTCGGTCGGGGCCCGCACCGGCCAGACCGGCGCCGGGTCGGCGGGCGACAGCGTCACCGGCGCCGCCGGGTGGCCCGCGGCCAGGCCGGTCGCCTCCACCAGTCGCGCGTCACCGTCGGCACCGAACAGGTACGTCAGCGCGAACGGCAGGTCCTGCCGGTTGCGCCCCAGCTGGCGGTTGGCGAAGGCCAGCGTCTCCCGCTCGGTGCGGACCACGCTCGGGTCGGAGCCGAGGTCGCGCAGCGTGGCCATCCGGCGTTCGCCGATCACCCGCTCGGTGTCCTCGCTGACCACGCAGAGCATGCCGACCAGGGTGCCGTCGTCGTTGCGCAGAGGGCTGTAGGAGAACGTGTGGTAGGTCTCCTCGCGGTAGCCGGCGCGCTCCAGGAACAGCAGGAGCCCCTCGTCCCAGGTCGCCTCGCCGGTGCGCAGCACGGTGTCGATGCGGGGGCCGATGTCGTCCCAGATCTCCGCCCACACCTCGTCGGCCGGCCGGCCCAACGCCCACGGGTACTTGCGGCCCAGCGTGTCCCGGCGGTAGGCGGCGTTGCAGAAGAAGGTCAGCTCGGGGCCCCAGGCCATCCACATCGGGAAGCGGGAGGACAGCAGGATCCGCACCGCGGTGCGCAGGCTCTGCGGCCACTCCTCCGGCGGCCCCAGCGGGTGCGCCGACCAGTCGACCCGGGCCAGGTCGGGACCGATCTCGCCGTCGACGGCGAACACGTCGGCACGCGTACGCGGGTCGGTGTCAGCGCCGGTCATCGCCCGAGTCTCCCTCACTACGCGTGATCCTGCTCGTCCGGGTCGCCTCGCCGCGGCCCCCGTGATCCGCTCTTGCCCCGGCACGGTCCCCGCCATTCCGCCCACGCGGAAACGAGAGCGAGTTCACGCATCGTCGCTTTACCGGCAAATAGGGGTATCGGGCGTGTTCGCGCCGACGGAGTCGCCCACGGAGGGCGCGGACGTGGCGGCCTCGGCCGAGATCAGGGTGGAGGCGCGCGTGCGGCTCCCGACCGGCAGCCGAGCCGCGTGTGGCACCTGACCGGCCGGGCGCGACCCGAGCCGGACACGACCGGAGGCAGCCGGACATGGCAAAGGCAGGGAGACGACTCCCTGCCACTTCTAACGTATATCGCACCCGGGGGCTTGCCGCAAGACCCCGGTCATGCCGCAGAATCGTCGGCCGGACGCGGCTGAGCTGGGAAAACGGGGGTGCGGCGATGACCGGACAGTATGTGGTGGGCCTCGACGCGGTCGACGGGACGCAGGTCGCCGTCGTCGGCGGAAAGGGCGCGCACCTGGGCGCCCTGTCGCGTATCGACGGCGTGCGGGTGCCCGCCGGTTTCTGCGTGACGACGGACGCCTTCCGGCGGGTGACGGCCGAGACGCCGTCCCTCGCCGACCGGCTCGACCGGCTCACCCGGCTGCGGCCGGAGGACCGGGAGGCGATCCGGTCGCTCAGCGCGGAGGTCCGTCGCGCGATCGAGGACGTCGCCGTGCCCGGCGACGTCGCCGCGGAGATCACCCGGGCGCTGACCGGCCTCGGCTCCGACGCCGCCTACGCCGTGCGGTCCAGCGCCACGGCGGAGGACCGGCCGACGGCCTCGTTCGCGGGCCAGCAGGACACCTACCTGAACGTGCGGGGTCCGGCCGACATCCTCCGGCACGTCAGCCGGTGCTGGGCGTCGCTGTTCAGCGAGCGGGCGGTGACCTACCGCCGGCGCAACGGGGTCGACGACCGGAGCGTGCGGATGGCCGTGGTCGTCCAGCGGATGGTGTTCCCCGACGCCGCCGGCATCATGTTCACGGCCGACCCGGTCACCGGCAACCGCCGGGTCGCCACCGTGGACGCCGGGTTCGGCCTCGGCGAGGCGCTGGTCTCGGGGCTGGTGGACCCGGACGTGTTCACCGTCCGCGACGGCGAGATCGTGGCCCGGAGGATCGCCGCCAAGCGGCGCGCCGTCCACGCCCTGCCCGGCGGCGGGACCCGGGAGGAGGAGGTCGACCCGGCGCGGCAGGAGCAGCCCGCGCTCACCGACGACCAGGTCGTCCGGCTCGTGCGGCTGGGCCGGCGGATCGAGGCCGGCTTCGGGCGCCCCCAGGACATCGAGTGGGGGCTGGTCGACGACGACTTCCACATCCTCCAGAGCCGACCGATCACGACGCTGTTCCCGCTACCGGCCGTCGACGACGGCGAGAGCCACGTCTACCTGTCGGTCGGCCACCAGCAGATGATGACCGACGCGATGAAGCCGCTGGGCCTGTCGATGTGGCGGCGCACCGCCATGGCGCCGATGCACGAGGCCGGCGGCCGGCTGTTCGTCGACGCCACCCGGCACCTGGCCACGCCGGCGGGCCGGGCCGCCTTCCTCGGCCTGATGAGCCGGTCCGACCCGCTGACCCGGGACGCGCTGGAGACGGTTCTGGAGCGCGGGGACATCGGGCCGGCGTCGCCGGAGCACACCCCCGCCGGGCCGCCGTTCGGCGGCCCGGCGGCGGCGGTGGAGACCGACCCGGCCGTCGTCACCGCGCTCGTCGAGCGCAGCCGGGCCAGCATCGCCGCGCTGCGCCGCGACATCCGCGCCCGGTCCGGGCCGGAGCTGTTCGACTTCCTGGAGGAGGCGTTCGTCGAGCACAAGCGGGTCCTCGCCGATCCGGTGAACGTGCAGGCGATCATGGCGGGCATGGAGGCCACCTGGTGGCTCAACGACAAGCTGGGGGAGTGGCTGGGCGAGACGAACGCGGCCGACACGCTGACCCTCTCCGCGCCCGGGAACGTCACCTCGGAGATGGGGCTGGCGTTGCTCGACGTCGCCGACGTGATCCGCCCGCATCCCGAGGTGGTGGCGTTCCTGCGCGACGTCGACGGTGACGACGGCTTCCTGGACGAACTGCCGGGACTGCCGGGCGGCACGGAGGCGCGCGAGGCGATCGGGGCGTACCTCGACCGGTACGGCATGCGGTGCGTCGGCGAGATCGACATCACCCGCCCACGGTGGAGCGAGCGCCCGGCCACCCTCGTGCCGTTGATCCTCGACCATGTGCGGAACTTCGCCCCGGGTGAGGCCGCGCGTCGCTTCGAGCAGGGGCGGCAGGCGGCGGAACGCAAGGCCCGGGAGGTGCTGACCCGGTTGCGGGCCCGGCCGGACGGGGAGGCCAGGGCCGACGAGACCCGTCGCATGATCGACCGGGTCCGGACCTTCATCGGCTACCGGGAGTACCCGAAGTACGACATCGTCAGCCGCTACTTCCTCTACAAGCAGGCGTTGACGGCGGAGGCCGACCGGCTCGTCCGGGACGGGGTGCTCACCGACCCGGAGGACGTCTTCTTCCTGACGCTCGCTGAGTTCCGCGACGTGGTGCGCACGCACCGGATCGACGGGCGGCTCGTCCGCGAACGCCGGGACGCGTACCGGTGGCACCGGACGTTGACGCCGCCCCGGGTCCTCACCTCCGACGGTGAGGCGCTCACCGGGGCGTACCGGCGCGACGACGTGCCCGCCGGCGCGCTGGTCGGGCTGCCGGTCTCGCACGGGACCGTCGAGGGACGGGCCCGGGTCGTCCTGGACCTGGCCCGCGCCGAGCTCGAACCGGGCGACATCCTGGTCACCGCGCACACGGATCCCAGCTGGACACCCCTGTTCGTCGCCGTCGCCGGCCTGGTGACGGAGGTCGGCGGCCAGATGACCCACGGTGCGGTGATCGCCCGCGAGTACGGCCTGCCGGCCGTGGTGAACGTGCCGGACGCGACCCGCCTGATCCGGGACGGGCAGCGGATCCGGGTGCACGGCTCCGGCGGCTACGTCGAGCTGCTGCCCTGACCGGTCCGGACGGTCAGGCCGCCGGCGAGGACGTCGCGCGATTCGAGCGGCGTCGGGTGGACGTACCCGATCGGCAGTCGCGGACCGCGGCGGCGGCAGCTGGCATGCTCGAGGCACAGGGCTGAACGGACGGGAGGCGTGATGCGCATCGGGGAGCTGTCGGCACGCACCGGGGTCAGTGCCCGGTCGATCCGGTACTACGAGCAGCAGGGCCTGCTCGCGGCCGTACGCAACGCCGGCGGACAGCGGGTGTTCGCGGAGTCGGCGGTCGAGCGGGTCGACCTCATCCGGCGGCTCTTCGACGCCGGGTTGAGCAGCCGGCGGATGTCCGAGCTGCTGCCCTGCGTCACCAACCCCGACATCCGCACCGGGTGGCTCACCGACCGGCTGCGCGAGGAGCGGTCCCGGATGGTCGCCGAGATGGCGCGTCTCGCGCACGCCGTGTCGGTGCTCGACGACGTGGTCGCCGACATGACCGTCCCCGGGGAGGCCGCGACACCGGCCGCCTGAACGGGCTTGCCCCTGACACCGGTGTCACCTCCTACGGTCGGGCCATGACCGCAACCGTCGACACCGTTTCACCGGTGGCCTCCCTGCTCGAACCCGTCACCGTCGCCGGGATGCCGCTGAGATCGCGAATCGTCATGGCCCCGATGACCCGCAACCGCGCGCCCGGCGGGGTGCCCGCCCGGGAGGCGGCCGACTACTACCGGCGGCGCGCCGAGCAGGGCATCGGGCTGATCGTCACCGAGGGCGTCCTGGTGGACCACCCCAGCGCCGGCCACGAGGACACGGTGCCGAGGCTGACGCCCGGCCCGGCCGAGGCCGGCTGGCGGCGCGTGGTCGAGGCGGTCCACGCCGCCGGCGGCCGGATCGCCGCCCAGCTGTGGCACCTGGGCAGCCTGCGCGAGCCGGTGGACGGCCGCCCGGCGTGGACCCCGTCCGGCGTGCCGGAACCGGGGCGGCCGGCCGCCCGCGCGATGACGCTCTCCGACGCGGACGAGCTGCTGGCGGCGTACGCGGCCGCGGCGCGGACGGCCGGCCGGGTCGGCTTCGACGCCGTGGAGATCCACGCCGCGCACGGGTACCTGCTGGACGAGTTCCTCTGGCCGTACACGAACCGTCGGACCGACCGGTACGGCGGCTCACCGGCGCGGCGGGCGGCCTTCCCGGCCGAGGTCGTGCGCGCGGTGCGCGCGCAGTTCCCGGCGGACCGTCCGGTGATCGTGCGGTTCTCGCAGTTCAAGGAGCGCGCCTTCGACGCCCGCATCGCCGAGACCCCGGCCGAGCTGGCGGAGATCCTCACCGCGTTCGCGGACGCGGGCGCGGGCGTCCTGCACGCCTCGCAGCGCCGGTTCTGGCAGCCGGCGTTCGCCGGCTCGGCGCTGAACCTGGCCGGTTGGGCGAAACGGCTCACCGGCCTGCCGTCGATCACCGTGGGCTCGGTGGGACTGACCCGCGAGTTCCTGCGTCCGGGTGGCCCGGAATCGGTCTCCGGCCTCGCGAGCCGGCTGGTCGGCGGGGAGTTCGACCTGGTCGCCGTGGGTCGCGCCCTGCTCGGCAACCCGGCCTGGGCGACACTCGCGGCGACCGGTCGCCTGGCGGAGATCGCGGACTACCGCAAGGCGCACGAGGACGTGTATCCCTAGTCCGCCGGGCTTGACGGGGCGGATGTTATCGCTCACAGTCGATGGCAGGGCAGGAGCACCGCAGGGCTCACCGGGCGAGCCGTGCTGGTCGGACCTCGACACCACCGCCGGAAACGGGTCGAGGCGTCGCATCACCACCGTCGCAATCCCGGAAGAGGAATCCGTATGAGACCAACGAGAGCCCTGCTGTCCACCGGCCTGCTGGCCGGCGCGCTGGCGGCCGGCATGGCGGTGGCGCTGGCCCCCGCCGCCGACGCCGGCACGACGCTGCGCGCGGCGGCGGCCGAGAAGGGCCGCTACTTCGGCGCCGCGGTCGCCACCGGCAAGCTGTCCGACAGCACGTACTCGACCGTCCTGAACCGAGAGTTCAACTCGGTGGTGGCCGAGAACGAGATGAAGTGGGACGCCACCGAGCCCCAGCAGGGGCGGTTCAGCTACACCGGCGGCGACCGGCTGGTCAGCCACGCCCGGGCCAACGGCATGAGCGTGCGCGGTCACACGCTGCTCTGGCACGCGCAGCAGCCGAGCTGGGCGCAGGGGCTGTCCGGCAGCGCGTTGCGCAACGCGGCGATCAACCACGTCACCCAGGTGGCCACCCACTTCCGGGGGCAGATCTACGCCTGGGACGTGGTGAACGAGGCGTTCGCCGACGGCGGCTCCGGCGGGCGCCGCGACTCCAACCTCCAGCGCACCGGCAACGACTGGATCGAGGCGGCCTTCCGGGCCGCGCGGGCCGCCGACCCGGGCGCGAAGCTCTGCTACAACGACTACAACACCGACGGGATCAACGCGAAGTCGACAGGCATCTACAACATGGTGCGCGACTTCAGGTCCCGGGGCGTGCCGATCGACTGCGTCGGCTTCCAGTCGCACCTGGGCACCACGATCCCGGGTGACTACCAGGCCAACCTCCAGCGCTTCGCCGACCTGGGCGTGGACGTGCAGATCACCGAGCTGGACGTGATGACCGGCGGCAACCAGGCGAACATCTACGGCACGGTCACCCGCGCCTGTCTCGCCGTGTCGCGGTGCACCGGCATCACGGTGTGGGGCGTGCGTGACTGCGACTCGTGGCGCGGTTCGGACAACGCGCTGCTGTTCGACTGCGCCGGGAACAAGAAGGCCGCGTACACCTCGGTGCTCAACGCGCTCAACGCCGGCGGCACCACCACCCCGCCGCCGAACACCACGTCGCCGCCGCCCACCACCACCTCGCCGCCGCCGACGCAGGGCGGGTGCTCGGCGTCGGTGTCGCTGAACTCGTGGACCGGCGGGTTCGTGGCCACGGTCCGGGTGACCGCCGGTTCGGGTGGCACCCGGGGCTGGACGGTCACCATGACGCTGCCCGGTGGCGCGAGCGTCACCAACACGTGGAGCGCCACGGCCAGCGGCAGCACGGGGACGGTCCGGTTCACCAATGTGGACTACAACGGCCAGCTCGGCGCCGGGCAGAGCACGGAGTTCGGGTTCCAGGGCAACGGCAGCGGTTCGGGCATGACGCCCACCTGCGCTGCCGCCTGACCCACCCGTCGAAGGGGCGGCGCGACGACCCTCGCGCCGCCCCTTCGCGCTGCCGCCCGCCGCCGCCCGCGTCGGCTCCTGTTACGAGACCGAGACATATGCGTTTCGTCCGATCGGTTGACGCTGCAACTTGTGAGCGTTAACACTCCGGAGGGGATACCGGTGCGGTTCCGGCAGTGGAGGGGAGATGGGGCTCGTGCGCAGACGTTTTCTGGCCGCTCTGGGCGGCGTCGCGATCGCGGTCAGCCTGGCCGCGTGCAGTGGAGAGGGTGCGGGAGGCGGCGGGGACACCAAGGGGGCCGAGCCCGGCGACCTCACCATCGGCGTGTCGATGCCGACGCAGACCTCCGAACGGTGGATCGCCGACGGCAACTCGGTGAAGGAGAAGCTGCAGGCCAAGGGCTACAAGGTGGACCTGCAGTACGCCGGGGACGAGATCCCCACCCAGTCGCAGCAGATCGATCAGATGATCACCCAGGGCGCGGACGTGCTGGTCATCGCCGCGATCGACGGCACCGCGCTCAGCGGCCAGCTCCAGGCGGCGGCCAACGCGAAGATCCCGGTCATCTCCTACGACCGGCTCATCCGCAACAGCCCGAACGTCGACTTCTACGTCAGCTTCGACAACTACAAGGTCGGCGTGGCGCAGGCCAACGCGCTGCTGGTCGGTCTCGGGCTGCAGAACAAGGACGGCTCCAAGGGCTCCGCCGCCGGCCCCTTCAACATCGAGCTGTTCGCCGGCTCCCTGGACGACAACAACGCCCACTTCTTCTTCAGCGGCGCCATGGACACGCTCAAGCCGTACCTGGACGCCGGCACGCTGAAGGTGAAGTCCGGCCAGACGAAGATCGAGCAGGTGGCCATCCTGCGCTGGCAGCAGGAGACCGCGCAGAAACGGATGGAGGACCTGCTCACCTCCAGCTACAACGACGGCGGCAAGGTCGACGGGGTGCTGTCGCCCTTCGACGGCCTGTCCCGGGGCATCATCACCGCCCTGCAGAACGCCGGCTACCGCGGTGGCGCCAGGAAGATGCCGGTCGTCACCGGCCAGGACGCCGAGGTCGCCTCGGTCAAGCTGATCAACGACGGCGTGCAGAGCTCGACCGTCTTCAAGGACACCCGCCTGCTGGCCGACCAGGCCGTGGTCGCCGCCGAGGCGTTCCTCAAGAAGGAGCAGCCCAAGGCGAACGACACCAAGACGTACGACAACGGGGTCAAGGTCGTTCCGTCGTTCCTGCTGCCGGTGCAGACCGTCTACAAGGACGACATCCAGTCGGTGCTGATCGACTCCGGTTACCTGACGGCCCAGGAGGTCGCCGCCGGACGAGCCGGGTGACCGCCCGGCGGGCCCGGGGCGGACGCCGCCGCCGGGCCCGCCGCCAGCGGACCCGACGGCCACGACCAGGACGGTTGCCATGAGCGATCACATCCTCGACATGCGGAACATCACGAAGACCTTTCCCGGGGTGGCGGCGCTCCAGGACGTCTCACTCGCCGTCCGGCGCGGCGAGATCCACGCGATCTGCGGCGAGAACGGCGCCGGCAAGTCCACCCTGATGAAGGTGCTGTCCGGGGTGTACCCGACCGGCAGCTACGACGGGGAGATCGTCTTCGACGGCGAGCCGGTCGACTTCCGCGGGATCCGGGACAGCGAGTCCCGCGGCATCGTGATCATCCACCAGGAACTGGCGCTGGTGCCGTACCTGTCGATCGCCGAGAACATCTTCCTCGGCAACGAGCGCCGGGGCCGCGGCGGGCTCATCGACTGGCACCGGACCAACGCCGAGGCGGCGGCGCTGCTGCGCGAGGTCGGGTTGCACGAGAACCCGGTGACCCCGGTGGTCCAGCTCGGGGTGGGCAAGCAGCAACTGGTCGAGATCGCCAAGGCGCTGTCCAAGAAGGTGCGGCTGCTCATCCTGGACGAGCCGACCGCGGCACTCAACGACGTCGACTCGGCACATCTGCTGGACCTGATGCGCCGGCTCCGCGACCAGGGCATCACCTGCATCATGATCTCGCACAAACTGGGTGAGATCACAGCGGTCGCCGACTCCACCACGGTGATCCGGGACGGCCGGACGGTCGAGACGCTCGACATGCGCGACGGCGCCGTGACGCAGGAGCGGATCATCCGCGGCATGGTCGGGCGCGACCTGTCCGCGTTCTACCCGCCCCGGTCGGTGACGCCCGGGGCCGAGGTGCTGCGGATCGAGGACTGGACGGTGCGCCATCCGACCCAGGACCGGCTGGTGGTCGACCGGGCCTCGCTCTCCGTGCGGGCCGGCGAGGTGGTCGGCATCGCCGGCCTGATGGGCGCCGGCCGCACCGAACTGGCGATGAGCGTGTTCGGCCGCGCGTACGGGCGGGAGATCAGCGGACGGCTCTACCTCAACGGCCGCCAGGTGCGGGCCCGGACGGTGGCCGAGGCCATCGCGAACGGCATCGCCTACGCCACCGAGGACCGCAAGCACTACGGCCTGAACCTGATCGACGACGTGCGCGGCAACATCTCGGCCGCCGCTCTCGGCAAGCTGGCCCGGCACGGCTGGATCGACGGCAACCGGGAGATCGACGTCGCCGAGCGGGGGCGGCGCGACATGAACATCAAGACGCCGACGGTGATGGCGTCGGTGGGCAAGCTCTCCGGCGGCAACCAGCAGAAGGTCGTGCTGGCGAAGTGGCTGTTCACCGACCCCGACGTGTTGATCCTGGACGAACCGACCCGGGGCATCGACGTGGGAGCGAAGTTCGAGATCTACACGATCGTCAACCGCCTGGTGGCGGACGGGAAGGCGGTCGTCGTCATCTCCTCCGAGCTGCCCGAGCTGCTGGGCATGTGCGACCGCATCTACACCCTGGCGGCCGGTCGGATCACCGGCGAGCTGCCGGTGGGCGAGGCCACCCAGGAGAACCTGATGGAACTCATGACCAAGGACAGGGATCGCGTCGGATGACCAGCACGAAGCCCTCCAACTCCCCGAAGGTGGCCGCGCCCGACGCCGGGGCGACCGCCACCCTGCACACCGGGACCAGCGACCCCCGCACGCTGATCCTCGGCAACCTGCGCCAGAGCGGCATCTACATCGCCCTGGTGGTGATCGTCGCGCTGTTCGCGGTCCTCACCGACGGCGTCTCGCTCAGCCCGGGCAACATCACCAACATCGTGCTCCAGTACTCCTACATCCTGGTGCTCGCGATCGGCATGGTCATCGTGATCATCGGCGGGCACATCGACCTGTCCGTGGGGTCGGTGGTGGCGCTCACCGGCGCGGTCTCGGCGGTGCTCGTCATCCGGGAGGGCCTGCCCTGGTGGGCGGGCGTCCTCGCCGCGCTCGCCGTGGGCGTCGCGGTGGGCGCGTGGCACGGCCTCTGGGTCGCGTACGCCGGGATCCCGGCCTTCATCGTCACCCTGGCCGGCATGCTGCTGTTCCGCGGGCTGACGCTGCGGGTGCTGGACAACATCTCGCTCTCGCCCTTCCCGGAGGAATACCAGCGGGTGGCCGCCGGGTTCCTCAACGGGCTTCTCGGCGGGCAGGGGTTCGACGCGTTCACGCTGTTCATCGGCGTCTTCGCGGTGGTCGGATACGCCGCCAGCGTCTTCCGCACCCGGGTGGCCCGGGTGCGGCACGAACAGCCCGTCGAGTCGTTCCCGCTGTTCGTCCTCCGGGTGGCGGTGGTCGGCGCGGTCGTCATGTGGTTCGCCTGGCAGCTCGCCCACGCCCGGGGCCTGCCGATCGTGCTGATCGTCCTGGCCGTGCTGGTGCTGGTCTACGGCCTGCTCACCCGCCGTACGGTGTTCGGCCGGCAGGTGTACGCGATCGGCGGCAACCTGCCGGCGGCGACGCTGTCCGGCGTGCGGGTGAAGCGGGTCAACTTCTGGGTCTTCGTCAACATGGGCTTCCTCTCCGCCGTGGCCGGGGTGATCTACTCCTCCCGCTCCAACGGGGCCCAGCCGGCGGCGGGCAACATGTTCGAGCTGGACGCGATCGCGGCGGCCTTCATCGGCGGCGCGGCGGTCACCGGCGGGGTCGGCACCGTGGTCGGCGCCATGGTCGGTGGCCTGATCATGGCGGTGATGAGCAACGGCATGCAGCTCATGGGCGTCGACCAGTCCGTGCAGTCGGTGGTGAAGGGCCTGGTCCTGCTCGTCGCGGTGGCGTTCGACATCTGGAACAAGCGCCGCGCCGCGGGCGCCCGGTGACGACCGGCCGGACGGTCACGTGCCGTCCGGCCGGCCGTTCGGTCACCGGCCGGCGCCGGTCAGGCCCGGCTCCACCGCTGGTTGGTGTTGCCGTGACAGGTCCAGACGATCACCCGGCTGCCGTTGGCGGTGCCGCCGTTCTCGACGTCCAGGCACAGCGACGGAAAGCGGACGTTGCTCACCGTGCCGTTGCCGTTGAACGTCCACTGCTGGTTCGTGCCGCCGTTGCAGTCCCAGATCTGCACCCGCGTGCCGGCGCTCGCGTTCGTCGGCACGTCCAGGCACTTGCCCAGCACCTGCAACGCCTGCCCGGTGGCGGTGAACTGCTGGTTCGGGTTGCCGTGACAGTCCCAGACCAGCGTGCCGGTGCCGTTGGCGGTACCGGAGTTGTCGACGTCGAGGCAGCGCCCGGCCGACTCGCTGCGCAGCCGGAACGTGGTCGGGGTGGGCGGCGGGGAGGTGGTGCCGCCGCTGACCCGGTAGACCACCGTGCCGTGGGCCGGCACGCTGGCGGAGATCGCGCCCGAGGTGCTGGTGGTGGCGTCGGTCCACGCGTCGCGCAGGGTGAACGAGCTGCCGCTCTTGCCCACCGCCGCGGCCGTGGTGGAGACGGTCGTGGTGCTGCTGCCCTGGTTGAACAGGGCGACCGCGACGTCGCCGTTGGCCAGCGGCTTGGCCAGCACCCGCCGGGTGCCGTCGTTGGCGACCTGGACCGCCTGGCGGCCGAGCGTGTCCTGGTTGATCGCGACCAGGTTCTGGTTGCGCAGGATGGCCAGCGTGGCCGCGTTCGTCGACCGCGCGTCGTGGCCCATCATCAGCGGCGCGGCCAGGACCGACCAGAGCGCGAAGTGGCTGCGCATCTCGGTGTCGGTCATGCCGCCCCGGCCGACCTCCAGCATGTCGGGGTCGTTGAACCCGCCGGGGGCGGCGTAGCCGGCCAGCGGCACGGTGACGTCGACGATGTTCTGGATCCCCATCGGGTAGCCGTTGGTCTGGCCGGTGTTCCACGCGTTGGTGATGTCCTCGGTGGTGCGCCAGAGGTTCGCCACGTCGCTCCAGTTGCGCTGCGGCCCGGTCTTGGCGTGGTAGCTGTTCGGGTTGATGCTGTAGACGATCTGCCGGCCGGTGGACGCCAGCGCGTCGCGCATGATGCCGAACCTGGCCACCTGGTCGTTGATCGTCCCGGTGGAGGAGCACCAGTCGTACTTGAGGTAGTCGACGCCCCACGCGGCGAACTGCCGCGCGTCCTGGTACTCGTGGTTGAGGCTGCCGGTGGCGCCGGGGAAGGCGCCGCCGACCTGGGCGCAGGTCTTGTCCAGCGGCACCTGGTAGATGCCGAACAGCAGTCCCCGGGCGTGCAGGTAGTCGCCGAGCGCCTTCATCCCGCTCGGGAACCGCTGCGGGTGGGCCTGCAGGTTGCCCTGGGCGTCCCGGTTGGGGTCGAACCAGCAGTCGTCGACCACGACGTACCGGTACCCGAGGTCGCGCAGCCCGTTCGCGACGATCGCGTCGGCGGTCTGCCGGATGAGGGTCTCGTTGATGTTGCAGCCGAAGGTGTTCCAGGTGTTCCACCCCATCGGCGGGGTGCGGGCGACGCCGTTGTCGAGCGCCCGGGCCGGGCGTGGGGCCACGACCCCGTCGGTGACGGTGGCCGTGAGCGCCACCGCCGTGACGCCCAGGGCGGCCAGCATCCATCGTGTCCGTCTGCGCACTGATCCTCCTCGCTGGGCGGACGCCGGCCGTGCCGACGGCCGCGGCGGAGCGGCCCGCCTGTCGCCGGCCCGCGCGCCAGCGCGCCGGCCCGGGACGAGACGGCGCGGCGTTCGGGACGGGTCGGCGGATCGCGGTCGGCCGCTCCGGGTGGTGGGGTCCGGCGGTCACCCGGGTCGTCGTCCGTCGCCGCCGCGCTGCGGTGCGGGGTCGTCCACGGAGTGCCACGTCGGTGCGGTGATGCCGCGGATGTTATCGCTGACATTAAAGCCTGTAAATAGCGGCGGGCCTCGTGGGGCGGGGTGGTCGGCGCGTCCTCGGGGCGGGCTTGGAGAGGGAAACGGCCGCTGAAGGGCTCTCTGCCGGCCGGCGGGAGGGCCTCGAAGGGCGGGCCCCGGGTGTCGTCGACCGCGTCCTCGCAGGCGTTCTCGGAGGCTCAGGATGTTTTCGCTAACACAGGCACGTTCCGGCACCCGGACCGACCGTCGCCGCGGAGCGTCGGGGATCTCGTCCGCACGGCGGCCCCGCCGGTCCGGTGGCCACCGTGGTGATCGCTCACCCGATGGCGCTCCCCGTTACGTAGCTGTTGCGCAGAGGTGTCTTG
Source organism: Micromonospora sp. WMMA1996 (assembly GCF_002573675.1). Lineage (NCBI taxonomy): Bacteria > Bacillati > Actinomycetota > Actinomycetes > Micromonosporales > Micromonosporaceae > Micromonospora > Micromonospora sp. WMMA1996. Next base: position 1,522,213 of record NZ_PDHU01000001.1, read on the forward strand.
ACGGATGTGTATGTGAGCGCTAACACTAACCTCCGTGATGCGGCGGAGGTGCAGATGAGCGAAGTGGACGCGGCCGACCGGTACGTGGTCGGGGTCGATTTCGGCACGCTGTCCGGGCGGGCGCTCGTGGTGCGGGTGCGCGACGGCGCGGAGGTCGGCACGGCGGTGCACGACTACCGCCACGGGGTCATCGAGTCGGCCCTGCCCGACGGCGGCCCGGCGCTGCCCCCGGACTGGGCGCTCCAGGACCCCGACGACTACCGCGACGTGCTGCGCGAGGCGGTGCCCGCCGCGCTGGCCGTCGCCGGCGTGGATCCGGCCCTGGTCGTCGGCATCGGCACCGACTTCACCGCCTGCACCGTTTTGCCGACCCTCGCCGACGGCACCCCGCTGTGCGAGGTGCCGGAGCTGCGGCACCGGCCGCACGCCTGGGTGAAGCTCTGGAAGCACCACGCGGCCCAGCCGCAGGCCGACCGGATCAACGCCCTCGCCCACGAGCGGGGCGAGCCGTGGATCGGCCGCTACGGCGGCAAGATCTCCGCCGAGTGGCAGTTCGCCAAGGGGTTGCAGATCCTCACCGAGGATCCCGAGGTCTATCGCCGGGCCGAACGCTTCGTCGAGGCCGCCGACTGGATCGTCTGGGAGCTGTGCGGGGTGGAGACCCGCAACGCCTGCACCGCGGGCTACAAGGGCATCCGGCAGGACGGCCGGTACCCGTCGGCGGACTACCTCGGCGCGCTCGACCCCGACTTCACCGACTTCGTCGCCAAACTGGACGGTCCGCTACTGCCGCTGGGCGCGCGGGCGGGCACGCTCGGCGCCCGGGCGGCGGCCTGGACCGGGCTGCCCGAGGGCATCGCGGTCGCCGTGGGCAACGTCGACGCGCACGTCACCGCCGCCGCCGCGCAGGCACTGCGCCCGGGCCGGCTGGTGGCGATCATGGGGACGTCCACCTGCCACGTGCTCAACGGCACGCACCCGGCCGAGGTGCCGGGCATGTGCGGTGTGGTCGACGGCGGCATCAGCCCTGGCGCCTGGGGCTTCGAGGCCGGGCAGAGCGGCGTGGGTGACATCTTCGGCTGGTTCGTCCGCAACGCCGCCCCGGCGGGTCTGGACTCGCACGAGCGGCTCACCGAGCTGGCCGCCGCCCAACCGGTCGGCGCGCACGGCCTGGTCGCGCTGGACTGGTGGAACGGCAACCGGTCGTTGCTGGTCAACCACGACCTCAGCGGGCTGGTCGTCGGGCTGACGCTGGCCACCCGGCCGCCGGACGTCTACCGCGCCCTGCTGGAGGCCACCGCGTACGGCACCCGGATGATCATCGAGGCGTTCGCCGAGGCCGGCGTCCCGGTCGACGACCTGGTGGTCGCCGGCGGGCTCACCTCGAACCGGCTGCTGATGCAGATCTACGCCGACGTCACCAACCGTCCGCTCGGCATCATCGGCTCCGCCCAGGGGCCGGCGCTCGGGTCCGCGATCCACGCGGCGGTCGCCGCCGGCGCGTACCCGACGATCCATGAGGCGTCGGCCGCGATGGGGCGGGTGGACGAGGGCGTCTACCGGCCCGTACCGGAGAACGTCCGGGCCTACGACGCGCTCTACGCCGAGTACCGCGCGCTGCACGACCACTTCGGTCGCGGCGGTGACGACGTGATGCTGCGCCTGCGGGCGATCCGGAACGCGGCGCGGGACGCCGCCGCGCAGACCGACCCGGTTCTGGAGGTGATCGGATGAACGCCGACGTCGCCCGGCAGGTCGCCGCGGTGCGCGAGACCGTGGCCCGGCTGCACCGCGAGCTGACCCGCTACGACCTGGTGGCCTGGACCGCCGGCAACGTCTCGGCCCGCGTTCCCGGGCAGGAGCTGATGGTCATCAAGCCCAGCGGGGTGGACTACGACGACCTGACCGCCGACACGATGGTGGTCTGCGACCTCGGCGGCACCGTCGTGGACGGCGGCGGCTCGCCGTCGAGCGACACCGCCGCGCACGCGTACGTCTACCGGGCGATGCCCGAGGTCGGCGGTGTGGTGCACACCCACAGCGGCTACGCCACCGCGTGGGCGGCGCGGGGCGAGGCGATCCCGTGCTGGCTGACCGCCCAGGCCGACGAGTTCGGCGGCGAGATCCCGGTCGGGCCGTTCGCCCTGATCGGCGGCGACGACATCGGCAAGGGGATCGTCAGCACCCTGGCCGGGCACCGCTCGCCCGCGGTGCTCATGCGCAACCACGGCGTCTTCACCATCGGCCGGGACGCCCGGGCGGCGGTCAAGGCCGCGGTGATGTGCGAGGACGTGGCCCGCACCGCCCACCTGGCCCGCGCGCTCGGGCCGCCGCTGCCGATCGCGGCGGCCGACGTCGACGCGCTGCACGACCGCTACCAGAACGTCTACGGCCAACGCCCGACCACCGACCCCACCACCACACCCGGTCGTGCCGGCCCTGTCGGCCGCGCGTCCGGCTCACCCCACCACGAGGAGAACCGATGAGAACCAGGAGCACGGCACGCACCGTCATCGCGGCCCTCGCCGGCGTGCTGCTCGCCGGCGGCATGGTCGCCTGCGGCAACAGCGACACCGGCGGCGGGTCCGGCGGCGACGACAAGATCGTCCTGGGTTTCTCCCAGGTCGGCGCGGAGAGCGGCTGGCGCACCGCGAACACCACCTCGATCAAGGAGGCGGCGGGCGAGGCCGGCATCGAGCTGAAGTTCGACGACGCGCAGCAGAAGCAGGAGAACCAGATCAAGGCGATCCGCAACTTCATCCAGCAGAAGGTCGACGTCATCGCCTTCTCGCCGGTCGTCGAGTCCGGCTGGGACACCGTGCTGAAGGAGGCCAAGGACGCCAAGATCCCGGTGATCCTGACCGACCGCGCGGTCGACTCGGCCGACAAGTCGCTCTACAAGACGTTCCTCGGCTCGGACTTCAAGAAGGAGGGACGGCTCGCCGGCGAGTGGCTGGTGGAGCAGAAGAAGTCGGCGTCGGGCCCGGTCAACATCGTCGAGCTGCAGGGCACCACCGGCTCGGCGCCGGCGAACGACCGCAAGGAGGGCTTCGCCGGCGCGATCGCGGCCAACCCCAACCTGAAGATCATCGCCTCGCAGTCCGGTGACTTCACCCGCGCCGGCGGCAAGCAGGTGATGGAGCAGTTCCTCAAGGCCAACCCGAAGATCGACGTGCTCTTCGCCCACAACGACGACATGGGTCTGGGCGCGCTGGAGGCGATCACCGCGGCGGGCAAGGTGCCCGGCAAGGACATCACCATCATCACCGTCGACGCGGTGAAGGACGGCATGCAGGCGCTCGCGGACGGCAAGTTCAACTTCATCGCCGAGTGCAGCCCGCTGCTCGGCCCGCAGCTGATGGACCTGGTGAAGAAGGTCAAGGCCGGCGAGGAGGTCCCGGCCCGGATCGAGACCGAGGAGACCACCTTCACCCAGGAGCAGGCCAAGGAGGCGCTGCCCAACCGCAAGTACTGACCCACCCGCGGGGGTCGCCGTCGCGCCGACGGCGACCCCCGCGCCACCACCGTCGAAGAAGAGGTCCGATGGGTACGGGTGAGCGTCCGGTCCTGACCATGACCGGCATCAGCAAGACCTTCCCCGGGGTCCGTGCGCTGCACGACGTCGACTTCCGGCTGTTCCCGGGCGAGGTCCACGCCCTGATGGGCGAGAACGGCGCCGGCAAGTCGACCCTGATCAAGGTGTTGACCGGCGTCTACGGCACCGACGCGGGCGTCGTCACGCTCAACGGTGAGCAGGTCTCCTTCAGCGGGCCGATGCAGGCCGCCGCGGCCGGCGTGAGCACCGTCTACCAGGAGGTCAACCTCTGCACGAACCTGTCGGTGGCGGAGAACGTCTTCATCGGCCGGGAGCCGCGCCGCCTCGGCGCCGTGCGCTGGGGCGAGATGCGCCGGCGCGCCCGCGAGCTGCTGGCCCGGCTCGACCTCGACCTCGACGTCACCGCGCAGCTCGGCACGTACTCGCTGGCCGTGCAGCAGATGGTGGCGATCGCCCGGGCGATCGACGTGCGGGCGCGGGTGCTCATCCTCGACGAGCCGACCTCCAGCCTCGACGCGGGCGAGGTCGCGCAACTGTTCCGGATCATGCGACAGCTGCGCGACGAGGGGATCGCCATCCTGTTCGTCACCCACTTCCTGGACCAGGTCTACGGCATCGCCGACCGGATCACCGTGCTGCGCAACGGCACCCTGGTGGGGGAGTACCGCACCGAGGAACTGCCCCAGTTCAGCCTGGTCGAGAAGATGATCGGCCAGGAACTCGACGTGCTGGAACGGCTCGACGAGCAGCAGAAGCGCGCCACCGTCGCCCCCGCCGGGACGGACCCGCTGGTGGACGCCGTGGAGCTGGGGCGGCGGGGCGCGGTCGCCCCGTTCAGCCTGCGCATCGAGGCCGGTGAGGTGGTCGGCCTGGCCGGCCTGCTCGGCTCCGGCCGCACCGAGGTCGCCCGCCTGCTCTTCGGCGCCGACCGCGCCGACCACGGCCAGGTCCGCCTCGACGGGGGCCGTTCGCCGCTGCGTACCCCGGTCCAGGCCATCGAGCAGGGCATCGGCTTCTGCTCGGAGAACCGCCGCGCGGAGGGCATCGTGCCGGAGCTGTCGGTCCGGGAGAACATGATCCTGGCGATGCAGGCCGCGCGTGGCTGGCTGCGTCCGGTTCCGCGCCGCCGGCAGGACGAGCTGGTCCGCCGGTACGTCGAGGCGCTCAGCATCCGGCCGGCGAACCCGGAGCTGCCGGTGCGCAACCTCTCCGGCGGCAACCAGCAGAAGGTGCTGCTGGCGCGCTGGCTGATCACCGAGCCGCGCCTGCTCATCCTGGACGAGCCCACCCGCGGCATCGACGTCGGCGCCAAGGCCGAGATCCAGAAGCTGGTGGTGCAGCTCTCCGACGGCGGCATGGCGGTGCTGTTCATCTCCGCCGAGCTGGAGGAGGTGCTGCGCCTGAGCCACCGGGTCGCGGTCATGCGGGACCGCGAGATGGTCGCCCAGCTCACCAACGACGACTCGCTCGACGCCGACCGCGTCATGCGCACCATCGCCAGCGGAACCCCGAGGGAGGAGGTGACCCGATGACCACCGTCGCCGACCGCCTCCGCCCGGTGACCGGCCACCGTCTGTTCTGGCCGGCCCTCGTGCTCGTGGTCATGATCGCCGCGAACACCGTCTACCGACCCGGCTTCCTCGCCGTCGAGGTCAAGAACGGCCACCTGTACGGCACGCCGGTCGACATCCTCCGGTTGAGCGCGCCGCTGATCCTGGTCGCGCTCGGCATGACCCTCGTCATCGCCACCGGCGGCATCGACCTGTCCGTCGGCTCGCTCTGCGCCATCAGCGGGGCGATCGCCTGCCTGCACATCAGCCGGGCGGCCGACCCGGACAGCCCGTCCACCGTGCTCACCGCGCTGGCCCTGGCCTTCGGGGCCGCGTTGGTGCTCGGCGCCTGGAACGGGGTGCTGGTCGCCGTCATCGGCATCCAACCCATCATCGCCACGCTGATCCTCATGGTGGCCGGGCGGGGGATCGCCCAGCTGGTCACCGAGGGGCAGATCATCACGATCAACTCCGGCCCGTACCGGGCGATCGGGCTCGGACACCTCCTCACCCTGCCGCTGGCCATCCTGATCGCCCTGGCCGCGGCGCTGCTGGTGGCCGCGTTCACCCGGCGCACCGCGCTCGGGCTGATCGTCGAGTCGGTGGGCGGCAACGCCGAGGCGAGCCGGCTCGCCGGCATCCGGTCCCGGCGGATCGTCTTCCTGGTCTACGTGGTCAGCGCCGCCTGCGCCGCGCTCGCCGGCTTCATGGTCACCGCGAACGTGTCCAGCGCGGACGGCAACGCCGCCGGCCTGTGGATCGAACTCGACGCGATCCTCGCGGTGGTGATCGGCGGCACCTCGCTGGCCGGCGGCCGGTTCTCGCTCGGCGGCACCGTCCTGGGCGCGCTGATCATCCAGACCCTGACCACCACGGTGTACGCCATGAACATCTCGCCCCAGACGTCGCTGCTGTTCAAGGCCGTCGTCGTCATCGCGGTCTGCCTCGTGCAGGCCCCGGCGTTCCGGGCCCGGTTCCGTCGTCGACGCCGTGGCGTCGAACCCGGCCCGGCGGCGCCCCAACGGGAGAAGGAGCAGGTGCCGGCATGAGCAGCGCGTCGTCGACCGTCGCCCGGTCCTGGCGGCCCGGACTGCCCCGGCGGCACGTCCCGGTCCTGGCCACGCTGGCCCTGCTGCTGGTCATGTACGGCATCGGGGTGTCCCAGTACCGCGCGTTCTCCAACGTCCAGGTCGTCTTCAACGTCTTCATCGACAACGGCTTCGTGCTCGTCGTCGCGGTCGGCATGACCTTCGTGATCCTCACCGGCGGCATCGACCTCTCCGTGGGCTCGGTGGTCGCCATGACCGCCATGGTGTCGGCCGCCCTGCTGCGCGACGGCATGCCGGCGGCCCTGGTCCTGGTCATCGCGCTGCTGATCGGACCGACGCTGGGCTTCCTGATGGGCTGCGCGATCCACTTCTTCGACATCCAACCGTTCATCGTCACGCTCGCCGGGATGTTCTTCGCCCGGGGCATGTGCACGTTCATCAGCGGCGCCTCGATCTCCATCACCGACGGCTTCTGGACCGGCATGTCGCAGCAGCGCATCGGGAACCCGGCCGGCAACTTCGTGTCGATCAGCGTGCTGATCGCGTTCGCGGTGGTCCTGGTGGCGGCGTACGTGCTGGCGTACACCCGGTTCGGCCGCAACGTGTACGCCGTCGGCGGCAACGCGCAGTCGGCGTTGCTGATGGGCCTGCCGGTGGCGCGGACCCGGATCGCCGTCTACACCATCAGCGGGCTCTGCTCGGCGATCGGCGGCATCCTGCTGTCGTTCTACACGCTGTCCGGCGCGCCGTTGATCGCCGTCGGCATGGAACTGGACGTGATCGCCGCCGTCGTGATCGGCGGCACCGTGCTCACCGGTGGATCCGGATACGTCTTCGGCACCGTCCTCGGCGTGCTGGTGCTGGGCGTCATCCAGACCCTGATCACGTTCGACGGCAGCCTCAACTCCTGGTGGACCAAGATCGTGATCGGCGGCCTGCTGTTCGCGTTCATCCTCCTCCAGCGCCTCATCGGCATCCGGTTCAAGTGACGGTTCCTAGCGCGGAAGGCAACAACATGGCAACTCACCCCCAGCCCGAGGTCTGGTTCCTCACCGGCAGCCAGGGCCTCTACGGCGAGGACACCCTGCGGCAGGTCGCCGAGCAGTCCCGGCAGATCGCGGCGTGCCTGGACGAGTCGCCGGACATCCCCGTACGCGTGGTCTGGAAGCCGGTCCTGACCTCCGGCACGGACATCCTCGCCGTCTGCCGGGACGCGGCCGTGCGGGGCGCGGTCGGGGTGATCGCCTGGATGCACACGTTCTCCCCGGCGAAGATGTGGATCGCCGGCCTGGACGCGCTGCAGACGCCGCTGCTGCACCTGCACACCCAGGCGAACGTGGCGCTGCCCTGGGACACCATCGACATGGACTTCATGAACCTGAACCAGGCCGCGCACGGCGACCGCGAGTTCGGCTACATCCAGACCCGGCTCGGGGTGGCCCGCAAGACCGTCGCCGGGCACGTCACCGACCCGCGGGTGGTCGGACGGGTCGCGGCCTGGGCCCGCGCCGCGGTCGGCTGGTCGGCGGTGCGGTCGTTGCGGCTGGCCCGCTTCGGCGACAACATGCGCGACGTCGCGGTGACCGAGGGGGACAAGGTCGAGGCGGAGCTGCGGTTCGGCGTCTCGGTCAACACCTACGGCGTGAACGACCTGGTCGCGGCCGTCGACCAGGTCGCCGACGCGCAGGTGGACGACCTGGTCAAGGAGTACGACGACACCTACCGGGTGGACGCCGACCTGCGGCCCGGCGGCGCCCGGCACGACTCGCTGCGCTACGCCGCCCGCCAGGAGTTGGGCCTGCGGGCGTTCCTCGACGAGGGCGGCTTCCGCGCCTTCACCACCAACTTCGAGGACCTGGGCGGGCTGCGTCAGCTCCCGGGCATCGCGGTGCAGCGGCTGATGGCCGACGGGTACGGCTTCGGCGGCGAGGGGGACTGGAAGACCTCCGTGCTGGTGCGGACGTTGAAGGCGATGGCCGTCGGCATCGACGGCGGCACGTCGTTCATGGAGGACTACACCTACGACCTGACGGTCGGCCAGGAACTGGTCCTCGGCGCGCACATGCTGGAGGTCTGTCCGAGCATCGCCGCCGACGTGCCCACGGCGGAGGTGCACCCGCTGAGCATCGGCGGGCGGGAGGATCCGGTCCGGTTGGTGTTCGACGCGGCGTCCGGCCCGGCCGTCGTGCTCGGCATGGCCGACATGGGGGAGCGGTTCCGGCTGGTCGCCAACGAGGTGGACGTGGTGCCGCCGCCGCACCCGCTGCGCCGCTTGCCGGTGGCCCGCGCGGTCTGGCGGCCGCGCCCCGACCTGGCCGGCTCGGCGGAGGCGTGGATCACCGCGGGCGGCCCGCACCACACCGTGCTCTCCCAGGCCGTGGGGGTGGAGGAGCTACGCGACCTGGCGGCGATGGCCCGCACCGAGCTGGTCGTCATCGACGCCGACACGGCGCCGCACCGGTTCGCCGACGAGCTGCGCTGGAACCAGGCGTACTACCGGCTCGCCCGGGGGTTCTGAGGCGCGCGGCGGCACGCCGGGTGGCGGGTCCCGGGCCGGGGCCCGCCACCCGGATGTGTCCGCCGGGTCACGCCTTGACGAACGTCATGTTATCGCTCACAGTCGATGTGTCGGGTCGTCGACATCGCGCGCGGACCGTTCCGGGCCGAGACCGCGCCGCAGCTGTGCGGAGATCCGACTCCCTTCCGGCGCGAACGACTGTTAGCGATCACATGGGCGGTGCCGCCTGCGTCGTCCCGCCCCGGAACCGGTCGACGAAGGAGAGTCATGGTGAGCAGAGGTCGGTTGGCCCGGCTCCTGGCGGGGTTGGCGGCGATGCTGGTCGGCGGCGCGCTGGTGACGGTGGCGCCGGTGCCGGCGTCGGCCGCGACGGTGGACACCGGCGCGTGGTACGTGCTGGTGAACCGCAACAGCGGCAAGGCGCTGGACCTGTACAACCAGGCCACGAACGACGGGGCGCGGATCACCCAGTGGTCGCGCAACGACGGGGCCTGGCAGCAGTGGCAGTTCGTGGACTCCGGTGGCGGCTGGTACCGGATCCGGTCGCGGCACTCGGGCAAGGTGCTGGACGTGACCGGCGCCTCGACCGCCAACGGTACGGCCGTGGTGCAGTGGTCCGACCACAACGGGACCAACCAGCAGTTCCGGCTGGCGGATTCGGACAGCGGCTACGTGCGGCTGGTCAACCGCAACTCGAACAAGGTCGTGGAGGTGCAGAACGCCGCCACGACCGACGGCGGCAACATCGTGCAGTACGACGACTGGAACGGCGCGAACCAGCAGTGGCAACTGGTGCGTGTCGGGGACGGCGGCAACCCGAACCCGGGCGGCACGTTCACCAACCCGGCCGTCTGGCAGGACTTCGCCGACGTCGACATCATCCGGGTCGGGGACGTCTACTACATGTCCGCCTCGACCATGCACTACTCGCCGGGCGCGCCCGTGCTGCGCTCCTGGGACCTGGTGAACTGGGAGTTCGCCGGGCACTCCGTCCCCCGGCTCGACTTCGGCGCGAAGTACGACCTGACCAACGGCGCGCACGCGTACGTGGACGGCATCTGGGCGTCGACGTTGAACTACCGGCCGAGCAACCGGACCTACTACTGGGCCGGTTGCGTCGACTTCGCCCAGACCCACATCTACACCGCCGGCGCGGTCGACGGCGCCTGGAGCCGGCTGACCACCATCCCGAACTGCTACTACGACGCCGGCATGCTGATCGACGACAACGACACGATGTACGTGGCGTACGGCAACGGCACGATCAGCGTGGCGCAGCTGTCCGCCGACGGGCGCAGCCAGGTACGGGCCCAGCAGGTCTACCAGACGCCGTCGAGCATCGGCACGCTGGAGGGGGCCCGCTTCTACAAGCGCAACGGCGCCTACTACATCTGGCTCACCCGGCCGGCCAACGGCCAGTACGTGCTCAAGTCCACCAACGGCCCGTTCGGCCCGTACGAGCAGCGGCAGGTGCTGCTCAACCTGCCCGGTCCGATCTCCGGCGGGGGCGTGCCGCACCAGGGCGGGCTCGTGCAGACGCAGAACGGCTCCTGGTACTACATGGCCTTCACCGACGCCTACCCGGGCGGCCGGATGCCGACGCTGGCGCCGATCACCTGGACCGCCGACGGGTGGCCGCAGGTGCAGACCGTCAACGGGGCCTGGGGCGCGAGCTATCCCAACCCGCTGCCGCTGCGCCCGGTCAAGCCGCTCACCGGCACCGACACCTTCGCCGGCACCACGCTCGGCGTGCAGTACGAGTGGAACCACAACCCGGACAACAGCCGCTGGTCGGTGAACAACGGCCTGCGGCTGCAAACCGCCACCGTGACCAACGACCTCTACCGGGCCCGCAACACGCTGACCCACCGGATCCAGGGCCCGACCTCCACCGGGACCGTGGAGCTGGACTACTCGGGCATGCGCGACGGCGACCGGGCCGGGCTCGCGATGCTGCGCGACAGCTCGGCGTGGATCGGGGTCCGGCGGGACAACGGCACCACCCGGGTGGTGATGACCAACGGCCTGACCATGGGATCCGACAACTGGAACACCACCTCCACCGGGACCGAGATCGCCGGCGCACCAATCTCCGGCGGGCGGATCTGGTTGCGGGCCAACGCCGACATCCGGCCCGGCTCCGGCCGGCAGGCACGGTTCTCCTACAGCACCGACGGGGTCACCTTCGTCCCGTTGGGCAACGCGTTGACGCTCAACAACGCGTGGCAGTTCTTCATGGGATACCGCTTCGGCATCTTCAACTACGCCACGCAATCACTCGGTGGCGCGGTGACCGTACGCCAGTTCTCGTTGACGACCCCGTGACAACGGTCACCATTTACGACCGTTGACATATCTGCGAATTGCCCGGGGTGGGGTTCCGGTAATCATCGGAAAAGCCTCACCCCGGGCCCAATACACCGGCGCGGAGCTGGGACTTCGCCGTCCCGGCCGGAGGAGGGGAATGGGGCCGTGGACGATTCCGTGGCATTCGGCGGCCGGCGCCCGGACGCGGGACGGACGGTGCCGTTCCGGCGGGAACGGCTGGCGTAGACTGTCGCCACCCGGGCCGGTCCGGTCGAGATCGACCGGGTTCGGCCACCGCGGGCTGTCGGAAAGTGAGGTGGCCGTGCGCGGTCCTGCGATGACGGACGTGGCTCGCCTCGCCGGGGTGTCGCACCAGACGGTGTCCCGGGTCCTCAACGGGCATCCCAACGTGCGCGAGCAGACCCGGCTCCGGGTCCAGGCGGCCATCACCGAACTCGGCTACCGGCCCAACCGCGCCGCCCGCGCGCTGGTCACCGGCCGGTCCCAGGTGATCGGCGTGGTCGCGCAGAACACCACCCTCTACGGGCCGGCCTCCCTGCTGGCCGCGCTGGAGCAGACCGCCGCCGAGGCCGGTTTCGCGGTCAGCGTCGGCAGCGTGAGCGACCTCGACCACCGCTCCATCTCCGCGGCGGTGGAACGGCACCTGGCCCACCGGGTGGCCGGCATCGTGGTGATCGCGCCGGTCGAGTCCGCCGGGGAGGCGCTGGAGCGGCTTCCCCAGGACGTGCCGCTGGTGACCGTCGACGGCGACCCGCGCCGACCGATCCCGCTGGTGACGGTCGACCAGGTCGCCGGCGCCCGGGCCGCCACCCAGCACCTCCTCGACGCCGGGCACCGCACGGTCTGGCACGTCTCCGGCCCGTCGGACTGGTTCGACAGCGCCGGCCGGATCGAGGGCTGGCGCGAGGCCCTGCAGCTGGCCGGCGCCGAGATACCGCCACTGGTCCCGGCCGACTGGTCCGCCGCCGCCGGCTACCGGTCCGGGCAGATGCTGGCCCGCATGCCCGAGGTCACCGCCGTCTTCACCGCAAACGACCACCTCGCGCTCGGCGTGCTCCGCGCGCTGCACGAGCACGGCCGGCGGGTGCCGGACGACATCAGCGTGGTCGGGTTCGACGACGTCCCCGAGGCGGCCTACTTCATCCCGCCGCTGACCACCGTGCGCCCCGACTTCGCAGCGGTCGCCGGGGCCAGCCTCGACCTGCTGCTGGCGCAGATCGAGTCGGCCGGCGTCGGCCCGTTGCGCCAGACCATCGCGCCGACGCTGATCCCGCGACGCAGCGTGGGTCCACCGCCGCGGCGCTGAGCCGGGTCAGATCGGGAAGCGGCCACGCCGCCACTGCCAGTGGCGGCCGGCGCGGAGGTGGTCGACGACCGCGCGCTGGAGCACGGTGCGGCGCGGCAGCTCGTCGAGCGGCGTGCTCAGCGTGCGGAACACGAACCGCAGCACCTCGACGTCGCCGTCCAGCCCTTCCTGCTCCTCGTAGGGCTCCAGCGCGAACCGCCGCTGGAAGCGGATGATGTTCGAGTCGTCCGGCAGGTATTCGCGCAGTTGCGGGTCGAGCAGCCACGAGCCGCAGGAGAACTCCGTGTGGGGCTCGTCCGGGAAGTGGCGCGGGAAGAACGCGCGGGCCTCGTCGAGCGACGCCGTGACCGCCTGCGGGGTCAGCGGCCCCGCGTCGGGGATGTGCAGGCCGATGGTCTCGCCGCGCTGGTGCTGGAGCCGGCCCAGCTCGTAGAGGCCGCCGCGGGTGTGCAGCGTCAGCCAGCTCTGCATGACCGGCCAGCCCTCGCCATTCATCCGCCGGTCGACGGCCAGGTTGCGGCCCAGGTCGGCCAGCGTCGCCCAGGACACGGCGTCGGGCACGCCGTGGTCGCGGTGGTAGCCGCGCGTGACCGCCACCAGGGCCAGGTACGCGTAGACGTAGAGGTGCCGCCCGGCCGGGCCCCGGTCGCGCGGCAGCGCCGGACCGGGCGGCAGCCACTCGTGGCCACCGAGGTCGGCGCGGACCATCGCGGTCGAGCGGTCGAGCAGCCAGCGCAGCTCCGGGGTCCACAGTGGGGAGCCCGGGTCGGGCCAGCCGGCCAGGATCTCGGCGGCGTCCTCCGGTGGCACCGCGAGGCGGTCCAGCAGGGCGGGCGCGTCGGCCCGCGTGGGCAGCGGCGCCGACGGGTGGTCGGCGGCGAGCCGGTGCACGCGGTCGACCTCGTCGACCGGAACCCCGAGCCGCGCGGCGATGTTGTCGAGATCCACGTGGCCGACCCTACCGACCGGCGGAGTCGCGGCGACAGGCCCGATCCCGGGCCGGCGTGCCGGTGCGCGTGGTGGAGGTCGCCGCAAGGTCGTGAAGAATACTTGCGGAACTTACTCCCATCGATGAGCATATCCTTCATATTGACTGACGTGCATCGATGGGTGCGCGTCGGTTCCGCGGGCGGACCAGGTGTGAGGAGTGCAGATGAGGATTCCCCTTCGACGCGTGGCCGGAGTGCTCGCCGCCCTGGCGTTGACCATCGCCGGGGTGCTGACGGGCCCGGCCGCCGCGCAGGCGGCCACGCCCGCCTGGCCGACGCTGAGCGGCGGCACGTCCGGTCCGAACGTCGCGTCGGCCCAGTTCCTGCTCCGCCACCACGGGGGGACCCTGACCGTGGACGGCGCCTTCACGGCCGGGACCACCACCGCGGTACGGACGTTCCAGGCCGCCAACGGGCTCACCGCCGACGGGGTCGTCGGTTCCCTGACCTGGGCCCGCCTCGTGGTGACCCTGGACGCCGGCGCCAACAACAACGCCGTACGTGCACTGCAGACCGCGCTCAACAAGTACGGCTACGGCCTCACCGTCGACGGCGCCTGGGGCGCGGCCACCACCAATGCCGTCACCAGTTTCAAGACCACCAGAGGGCTCACCGGCGGCGCCACCGTCGGCGCGACCACCTGGCAGTGGCTCCTCGGGGACGGTGGTGGTGGAGGCACCTACGCCCTGGTCATCGGGCGCTCGGTGCTGCCGCGCACCGAGTACGACGACCCGCACCACGACTATCCGGCGATCGACCTGCCCACCAACAGCGGCGTGACGACGTACGCGATCACCGCCGGCACGGTCGGCCACGCCGGCGGTGGGTGCGGCTACGGCATCGGCATCACCGCCGACGACGGCACCTACTACCTGTACTGCCACCTGTCCTCCCGGGCGGTGGCCGACGGGGCGCGGGTCGTCGCGGGCCAGGTCATCGGCTACACCGGCTCCACCGGCAACTCCACCGGCCCGCACCTGCACCTGGAGGTACGGGTCGGCGGCGCGAACCGCTGCCCGCAGAATCTCCTGCTGGCCCTCTACGACGGGTCGGCCGTGCCGGCCCCGGCCACCCTCCCGTCGACCGGCTGCACCTACTGACGGGGACGGGGCGGCGCGGGCGACCCGTCCGGATCGTCCGCGCCGCCCCGGGCGCTCAGGCGAGCTCCGCCCAGCGGGCGTACATGGTGAGGTCACGGACGGTGCGCCGGGTCAGCTCCGGCGGCACGCCGTCCCCCCAACCGGCGGCGACGGTCGCCGCCCTGCGCAGCTGCCGCGCGGCGGCGTCGGCCGACCGGTCGGGCAACCCGTCGGCCAGCAGCCGTTCGGCCGTGGCGAGCCGGAGCCGGACCCCGGCCGTGGTGGCGCCCGGCGCGCAGGCCGTGGCCTGACGCAGCGCCTCCCGCAGCGACGCCGTCCCGGCGCGGGCGGCGGCCCGGTAGTCGGCGTGCGGGACCGTCGCCCGGGTCCGGAACGTGCCTTCCCGCAGGGCCTCCTGCTGCCGGGCGTTGAGCTGGTTGTACGCGAACAGCGCCGCGCCGTCGGAGTCCGCGTCGTTCACCGCCCGCACCTGGTCGAGCATCAGATCGGGGGACGACCCCCGCAGCGGGCCGTAGGTGGCGGTGTAGAGCGGCACGTCGCCGACCCGGCGGCGCATCACGGCGGTGTCGTGCCCCACCGAGTCCGCGGAGGTGCCGAAGGACATGCCGGTGAGGAAGTCCAGCGTGCCGGCGTCGACCCAGGCGCCCCAGTTCTGGAACTTCTTGGCCAGCCCGTCGGTCGGGTCGGCGAACACGGCGGCGGAGAGCTTCCGGTCGCCGGCGACCCGCCGCTGCATCGTGCGGACCTGGTCGACGAACGTGGTGACCTGCTTCTCCCGCCAGGCGTTCCAGGTGGGCCACTGCGGTGATTCGGGGTTCAGCGTGAACGGGTCCACGCCGTGCTCCGCGGCGAACGTCGCCCGGCTGTACGCGGAGTAGGAGAAGTCCGCGCCGTAGGGCAGGGAGACCGGGTAGCGGATGTAGTCCAGGTGCAGACCGTCCACGTCGTAGCCGCGCAGGATCTCCTCGAACGTGGCGAGCACGTGGGTGCGTACCGCCGGGATCGCCGCGTCCATCCAGTAGTAACCGGGCTCCATCCGGGACGGCTGCGGGCCGGTCTTGCCGACGTCCTCGCGCTCCACCGCCGCCCACTCGGGGTGCGCGGTGAGCACCGGTCCGCCGCCGGACTCGACGCCGACGAAGAAGGTGTGCGTCCAGGCGTGCAGCTCGATGCCCCGGGCGTGCGCCTCGGCGATCCAGACCTTGAGCGGGTCGAAGCCGCGCATCTCGGGCCGCTGGGCGGGCATGCCGGCCCGCTCGGCGACCGGGCTCGGGTAGATGGTGTAGCCACCCCAGACCGTCTCGAGGAACACCATGTTGAACCCGGCCGCGGAGATCCGCTCCACCGTGGCGCGGATCTGCTCCGGGCTGGTCTCGATCGGGCGGACCCAGAGGCCACGGCCCTCCACCGGACGGGACTCACGGGCCCGGTAACCGGCCACGTCGGCGCGGCGGGCGGCGTCGCGGGCCAGTTCCGCGGCGCGTTCCGGCTCGGCGGCGGCGGCGTCGCGGGCCCGGCCCAGCAGGCCCGCCGCCTCGGCGAGCGCGGTGTCCACGGCGGCCGGGTCGAACTCCAGGCAGCTCGCCCGCGCGGCCTGGCCGGCCTGGCGCGCCGCGGACACGGCGCGTTCCGCGCCGAGCAGGAAGCTCTCCGCGTCGACGTCCACCGTGACGGTGTCACCCTCGACGGCCACCCGGGCGCCGAGCGGGGCGTTCCCCTCCAGCCAGGAACCCCGTGAGCCGTGCCCGGACAGCACGAAGCCGTCGGCGGGCACAGCGCTGTCACCGCCCTGACGGGCGACCACCCGGCCGTCGCGGACGGTGATCTCGTAGCCGAAGTCGTTGGTTCCGGTGCGCTCCCGACCGGCGGCGGGGGTGTAGACGACGAGTTGCTCCGCGCCGCGGCACCCCGGGAAGCACTCGCCCTTGGCCGGGTCGACGCCGGCCGGGTTGGTGGTGGCGGTCGGGTCGGTGGCGTCGACGGTGGTCGTGGCCCGCCGGATCAGCAGGTTGCGCAGCTGCACCCGCTCACCGGCGCGCAGCCTGTCGCGCAGCCACCGTCGGTCGTCGACGCCACCGGCCTCGGGTGGGGAGGCGGACAGCACGGCGCCGTCGGCCGGGATGGCGTTGTTGCCGGGCTTCGGGCAGGAGTCGAGCGCGGTGCAGACGCTGATCACGTCGTACGCCCCGCCGCCGGCGGCGCGCAGCACCGCCTCGCCGCCGAAGGCGTTGGTCTTCGTCTCGGCCCCCGAGTCGGGGGTGTAGAGGGCGAGCACGCCGGCGGCGCGCGACGACGGATCGATGGCGTCGATCGTGGCGGTGGCGCCGTCGGCGGTCACGACGGTCGGCGCGCCGGACTCGGCGGCGGGTGGGGCGGCGGGCGGGGCGGCGGTGGCGGGAGCGGTCAGCAGCCCGAGCAGGACCACGCCGGCCGCCCCGCCGGCGGTGGCCCGGCGTAGGGGAGTGGGGGTAGGCATGCGGCCCATCGTGTGGTCACTGGTACGGACAAGTCAAGGCTTCAATCGGATAAACAAACCGGACACCGGGCGCAAAAGACGAGCTGGGGCTTGACGCGGCGGTGATCGTGGTCCAGTGTCTCCGGCAACTGGTCCGTACCACTCATCCCCCACGCATGGAGGACCCTCATGAGGCGTACCCGCGCCTTCGCCGCGGCCGCAGTGGCCGCCGCGTTCTTCCTCAGCGGCTGCGGCCTGTCCAGCGGCGACGACGCCGGCGCCGGCGGCTCGAACGACCCGATCAACGGTGAGGTCAAGGGCGACATCACGTTCGCCACGCTGGCCCTGAAGCCCACCTTCGACGACTACATCAACGGTCTGATCGAGAAGTTCGAGGCGCAGCACCCGGGCACCAACGTGACCTGGGTCGACCTGCCGTTCCAGGGCGCCCAGGAGAAGATCACCAACGACGCCCAGGCGGGCACCCTGCCCGACGTGGTCAACCTCAACCCGAACTTCGCCCAGAAGTTGGAGAAGCAGGGCGTCTTCGTGGACATGGAGACCAACGCCGCCGACGTCAAGGACTCCTTCGTCCCCGGCGCGTGGGACGCGTTCAAGGTCCCCGGCCAGGCCGGCTCGTACGGCCTGCCGTGGTATCTCACCAGCGAGATCACCATGTACAACAAGGACCTCTTCGCCCAGGCCGGGATGCCCGGCGCCGCCCCGCCGAAGACCATCGACGAACTGCTCACCCAGGCCGAGAAGATCTCCGCCGCCGGCAAGGGCCGCTTCTACGGCTGGCACCCGGCGCTGGAGAACACGTTCGTGCCGAACCTGGCGAAGCTGGGCGTCCCGCTGCTCAACGACGACGCCAGCAAGTGGACCTTCAACACCCCCGAGGCGGTCCAGTACGTCACCCGGCTGCGTGACCTCTACGCCAGCAAGGCGATCGCGCCGGACTGGCTGACCCAGGACCACGCCAAGGAGACCGAGGCGTACTCGGCCGGACGGGTGGCGCTGTTCCCGTCCGGGCCGAACTTCCTCAAGGTCGTCGGCCAGAACGCCCCGGCCGTCGCCAAGGCCACCGGGGTCGCGCCGCAGATCGCCAGCGCCGACGGCACCACCAACATGTCGGTGATGGGCCTGCTCGTGCCGAAGAAGAGCAAGAACCCGGCCACCGCGCTGGAGTTCGCCAAGTTCGTCAGCAACGCGGAGAACCAGCTCGCCTTCGCCAAGATCGTGACGATCCTGCCGTCCACCTCGGACTCGCTCAAGGACCCGTACTTCACCCAGGTGGACGCCGCCGACCCGACCGCGCAGGCCCGCCGGATCTCGGCCGAGCAGATCGCCAAGGCGCAGAACCTCACCCCGGTGCAGTGGGACGACCGCACCAAGGCCCTGGTGATCGGCAAGGTGCAGCTCGCCGTCAAGGGCGACCTCGACCCGAAGGCCGCTCTGGACCAGGCCGTGGACGAGGCCAACAAGCTGCTCGCCCGCTGACCCGCCGGCGCCGCCCGGCTCCGGCCGGGCGGCGCCACCCTCCCCTCCACGACAGGAGCTCACCGACGTGATCGGCCGTCGCTGGTACGTGCCCTGGCTGTTCCTCACTCCCGCGCTGCTCGTCACCGCACTGATGACGTGGGGGCCGCTCGCCAACACCGGCGTGCTGGCGTTCACCGACGCGCAGGCGCTCGGCGGGGGGCAGTTCACCGGGCTGGCCAACTTCACCCGGCTGGCCGACGACACCGAGTTCTTCCGGGCGCTCGGCAACACCGCGCTCTACCTGGTCGTCGTGGTGCCCGCGCTGGTGCTGCTGCCCCTGCTGCTCGCCCAGCTGGTGCACGCCAAGCTGCCCGGCATCGGCGCGTTCCGGGCGGTGTTCTACACCCCCGTCATCGCCTCGATGGTCGTGGTCGGCCTGATCTGGAGCTGGCTGCTCTCCTCCGACGGCCTGGTCAACGCCGTACTCGTGAAGCTGCGGGTGGTCGCCGAGCCGCTGCCCTTCCTCACCGACGCCACCCTGCTGCTGTTCGCCTGCATGCTGGTGACGGTCTGGAAGGGCCTCGGCTACTACATGGTCATCTACCTGGCCGCCCTGTCCAACGTGCCGAACGAGCTCTACGAGGCGGCCCGGGTCGACGGCGCCGGCGCGGTCCGCCGGTTCCGCTCGGTCACCGTGCCGACCGTCCGTCCCACCATGTTGCTGGTCGGCACGCTCGCGGCGATCTCCGCGACCAAGGTCTTCGCCGAGATCTACGTGATGTCCTCCGGCACCGCCGGACCCGGCGGGCAGGCCAAGTCGATCGTCTACTACATCCGCGAGGTCGGTCTCGGCGTCGACGGTGAGATCGGGTACGCCTCCGCGATGAGCCTGACGCTCTTCGTCGGCACCCTCGGCCTCTCCGTCCTGGCGCTGGTGCTGCGCCGACGCAGCGAGAGGAACGAGGCATGAGCGAACGCACCGAGCGGAGCGAGGGCCGTGAGGGCATGCCCGGCCAGCAGGGCATGAGCGAACGCACCGAGCGGAGCGAGGGCCGTGAGGGCATGCCCGGCCAGCAGGGCATGAGCGAACGCACCGAGCGGAGCGAGGGCCGTGAGGGCATGCCCGGTCGGCTCGGCATGAGCGAACGCACCGAGCGGCGCGCCACGGCCGGGCCGCGGGCCGCACGGCCCACCCGGCGATCCGCCGGAGCGGGCCGGTTCGCCGGGCCGGCCCTGCGGTACCTCCTCCTGCTGCTGATGACCGTGCTGCTGGTCGGGCCGTTCCTCTGGCAGCTTTCCACCGCGCTCAAGAGCACCGGCGAACCGATCTACGGCCCGGACACCACGCTGCTGCCGGCCCACCCCACGCTGGGCAACTTCGGCAAGGTCACCGAGGTCATCCCGGTCTGGCGCTACATCGGCAACTCGGCGATCGTGGCGTTCGCCAGCGTCGTGACCAACTGCCTGCTCGGCGCCATGGCCGGCTACGCGCTGGCCCGGATGCGCTTCCGCGGACGGGGCGCGGTCTTCGCCGCCCTGCTCGCCTCGCTGGTCGTACCGTTCGAGGTGATCATGGTGAACGTCTTCCTCACCGTGCGCAGCCTCGGCCTGGTCGACACCCTGCTCGGCGTGCTGCTGCCCGGCGCGGTCAGCGGCCTGTCCATCCTGGTCATGCGCACCGCGTTCCTGGCCCTGCCGCGGGAGACCGAGGAGGCCGCCGCGATCGACGGCGCGGGGGAGTGGGCCCGGTTCTGGCGGGTCGCGCTGCCCAGTGTGCGCGGCTCGTTGGCGGTGGTCGGCGTGTTCAGCTTCCTGTTCGCCTGGGACGACTTCCTCTGGCCGCTCATCGTGCTGAAGAACCCCGACAACTTCACCCTCACCGTGGGCCTGCAGTACCTGTCCGGCACCTTCACCAACGACCAGCGGGTGGTCGCCGCTGGCACGATGATCGCGGTCGTTCCGCTGCTCGCGGTCTTCTTCGCCCTGCAGCGGATGTTCTTCCGTGGCATCGGAGAGGGAGGGGTGAAGGGGTGACCACCACCAGCGGCAACAAGACCGCCTGGAAGCACGAGGCGCTGTACACCGCGTTGCGCGCCGAGATCGGCGAGGCGCTGCGTCCGCACGACCCGCTGCCCAGCGAGCGGGAACTCGTCGCCCGGTTCGGGGTCAGCCGGGCGACCGTCCGGCAGGCCGTCGGCCGGTTGGAGGAGGAGGGCCTGGTCTACCGCGCCCAGGGCGCCGGCACGTTCGTGGCCGACCCGGCCACCATCTCCAAGTCCCTCGCCCTGACCTCGTTCAGCGAGGACATGCGCAGCCGCCGGCTCACCCCGGACTCCCGCCTGCTCGACCTCACGCTCGTCCCGGCCGGCGTGGCCGTGGCGCGGGAGCTGTCGCTGTCCCCCGGCGCCGAGGTGGCCCACGTCCGCCGGCTCCGCCTCGCCGACGGCCTGCCCATGTGCGTCGAGGAGGTGTGGCTGCCGACCGAGCGCGTCGGTGAGCTCGACGCCGCGCTGGTCTCCGGCTCCCTCTACGACGTGCTCGCCGAGCGCGGGGTCCGGCCGCACCACGCCGACCAGGTGATCTCCGCGACCGTGGTCGACGCCGACCAGGCCGCGCTGCTCGGCGTGGCGGCCTACTCGCCCGCGCTGCGGGTGGACCGGACCACCTACGACGGCACCGGCGTGGCGGTCGAGCGGGCCGAGAGCATCTACCGCGCGGACCGGTACGACTTCCGCATCACCGTGACCCGAAGGACGCCGTGACCGCCCCGCTCCTGGCCGCCGTCGACATCGGCGGCACCAAGACCGCCGCCGCGCTGGTGCGGGCCGGCGCGGTGCTGGCCCGTACCCAGGCCCCGACGCCGGCGCACGACGGCGCCGCCGCCGTCCTGGATCGGGCCGCCGCGCTGGTCCGCTCGCTCGGCGGCGCGCCGGTGGCCGTCGGCGTCGGCGCCCCCGGCCTGGTCGACCCGGCGACCGGCCTGCTCACCGCCGCCACCTCGTCGATCAGCGACTGGTCCCGGGTGGACGTGCCGGGTGCCGTCCGGGACCGCCTCGGCCTGCCCGGCGCGGTGCTCAACGACGTCCAGGCGTTCACGCTCGGCGAGGCCGTGCACGGCGCCGGCCGCGGCCTGCCCACCGTGATCGGGGTGGCGGTCGGCACCGGCATCGGCGGCGGCGTGCACGTCGCCGGGATGCTGCTCAGCGGTCGATCGGGCGCCGCCGGGCACCTCGGCCACCTGCCCGTGCCGCAGGCGGTCGGTCGCCCCTGCCCGTGCGGCGCGACCGGGCACGTCGAGGCGGTCGCCGCCGGCCCGGCCGTCGCCGCGCGGTACGCCGAGCGCACCGGCGACCCGGTCGACCTGCCCGAGGTGGTGCGACGGGCCCGGGCCGGCGACGACGCGGCACGGACCGTCCTGGCCGAGGCGGGCGCCGCGCTCGGCACCGCCCTGGCCGGCCTGGCCAACGCCCTCGACCCGGACCGGATCGTGGTCGGCGGGGGCGCCGCCGTACCCGAGGTCCTGGCCGCCGCCGGCCCGGCCTTCGCCGCCGCCTGCATGCCGGTGCTCGGCCCGGTGCCGCTGGTCCCGGCCGCGCTCGGCGCGGACGCCGCGCTGGTCGGCGCCGCCGAGGCCGCCCTGCGGACGCTCGAGGAGGGCAGGGTCCGCCGATGATCGACATCGCGCTCGTACCGCTGGACGACCGGCCGGTCTGCCGGTCGCTGCCCGCCCTGGTCGCCGCCGTCGCCGGCGCGCGCGTCCAGGTCCCACCGGCCGACCTGCTGCCGGCCCAGCGGCGGCCCGGCGACCCGGACGGGTTGGCGCGCTGGCTCGCCGGCCGCCGGGCCGACGCCACGGTGGTCGCGCTGGAGACGCTGGGCCTCGGCGGGCTGATCGCCTCCCGGCTGCGCGACGACCCGGTCACCGCCGTGCTCGGCCGCTGGGCCGCCCTGCGCCAGGGCCCCACGCCGGTCTACGCCGCCACCGTCGTGCAACGCACCCCCGACGCGGACGACGCCGGCGAGGAACCCGACTACTGGGCCCGGCACGGCCGCGCGCTGCACGCGTACTCGGCCGCGCTGCACCGAGGGATCGGCGCCGCCGAGCTGCCCGTCACCGACGTGCCGGCGGCGATCCGCCGCGACTTCCTGCGCCGCCGGCAGCGCAACCACGTGCTCAACCAGGCCGCGCTCGGGCTCGCCGCCGAGGGCGTGCTGGACATCCTCGTCGTCGGCGCGGACGACACCGCCGTCGCCGCGGTCGGCACCGCCGAGTGGCACTGGCTGCGGACCTGGACGTCCTGGCTGGAGCTGACCGACCGGGTGCTCGCGCACCCGGGCGCCGACGAGATAGGCGCGGTGCTCGTGGCCCGCGCGCTCGCCGCGGCCGCCGGTCACGCGCCCCGGATCGCGGTCGCCTGCGCCGATCCGGACGGGCTGGACCGGGTGGCCCGCTACGAACCGGTGCCGGTCGGCGTCGGCGTGGCCAGCCAGGCCGCCGCTGCCGGGGCCGAGGTGGTGGACCACGCCGCCGCCGACGCGGTGCTCGTGGTGCACCCGCCGCAACCCGGCGACGCCGACTGGGCGACCGCCCCGCCGGCCGACACCGACCCCGGGCCGGCCGCGCGTACCGCCGCCCTGGTCCGCCGGCTGCTCGCCGAGGGCCGGCCGGTCGCCCTGGCCGACTGCGCGTTGGGCAACGGCGCCGATCCCCGGCTGGTGGCCGAGCTGGCCGCCGACGGCACGTACGCCCGGCTGGCCGGCTTCGCCGGCTGGAACACCGCCGGCAACACCGTCGGCAGCGCGCTCGCCACGCTGGTGGCCTACCAGGTAGGACGGGCCGCCGGCACCCTCGACCGGTCCGCCGCCCGCCGGCTGCTCGCTCACCGCCTGGTCGACGACCACGTCTGGATGTCGTACGCCCGGCCCCGGCTGCGACGCGAGCGCGGCACCGACCCGACCCGGCACGACCACGTCCCGGACTCGGAGACCGCGCGGGTCACCGACCGGATCGAGCATCTGCTGCGCGAACGGTGGCGGCACCTCGACGCGGTGCCGGGCTTCGCCGTCGCCGCCGGCTCGGTGAGCCTGCCGTGGCACCGCACCTACGAGATCGACTTCACAGTGGAGGAAGACCGGTGAGCACTCCCGAACCGACAGTGACCGCCGACGTGGCCGTGGTCGGCGGCGGGCTCGGCGGGGTGGCCGCCGCGCTCGCCGCCGCCCGCGCCGGCGCCACGGTGGTCCTCGTCGAGGAGCTCTCCCGGGTCGGCGGTCAGGTCACCACCCAGGCACTGCCCGCGTTGGACGAACACCCGCACATCGAGAGCTTCGGCGCCTCCGCCGGCTACCGGGCGTTCCGCGACACCGTCCGCGCCCACTACGGCGGCACGGCAAACCCGGGCGGCGGCTGGGTGAGCCGGCTCTGCTTCGAGCCGGCCGTCGCCGGGCGGGTGCTGGACGCGACCCTGGCCGAGGCGAAGGTGACGGTGCTGACCGGCCGGTCCCCGGTCGCGGCGCGGGCCGAGGGCGGCCGGATCCACGACGTGACGCTGACCGACGGCACCGTGCTGGCCGCCGCCGTCTTCTGCGACGCCACCGAGCGCGGCGACCTGGCCCCGCTCGCCGGGTTCGCCACCGTCACCGGCTCGGAGGGCCGCGACGCGCACGGTGAGCCGGACGCCGTGCCCGGCGCCCCCGACCCCGCCGCCCAACAGTCGTTCACCTGGTGCGCGCTGGTGGAACACCACCCCGGCGCGGACTTCACCGGGCCCGCGCCCGCCCGCTACGCCGAGCTGCGGCACCGGCTCTCCTTCGACATCGCCGGCTGGGACGGCGGCGTGCACCGGTACCGGATGTTCACCGACGGCCCGGACGGGCGACCGCCGTTCTGGACCTACCGCCGGCTGCGCGCCACCGCGCCGGAGCTCGCGGTGCTCAACTGGGCGTCCAACGACTGCGCCGGGTACGACCCGATCGGTGACCCGGCGGGCGCCGAGCGGGCCGGTCGCGAGCTGACCGCCGCGTTCGTGCACTGGCTGCGGACCGAGGCGCCCCGCGAGGACGGTGGCCGGGGCTTCCCCGGGCTGCGCCTGGCCCCGGAGGCCGCCGGCACGGCCGACGGCTTCGCCGAGGCGCCGTACCTGCGTGAGTCACGGCGGATCGTGGTCGAGCGGCCGGTCACCGGCCACGACCTCGCCCCCGTGCCCGGGCGGGCCCGGGCGCGGCACCTGGCCGGCTCACTCGGCGTCACCTGGTACCACGTGGACCTGCACGAACGCACCGGTCACCCGGATCCGGTCTACCGGGAGACCGCGCCGTTCACCATTCCGGCCGACGTGCTCGTCCCCCGCGGCGCGGTCAACCTGCTGGCCGCCGCCAAGAACCTCGGCGCCACCCAGGTCGCCGCCGCCGCGTACCGGGTGCACCACGGCGAGTGGGCGGTCGGTGAGGCGGCCGGGGCCCTCGCCGCCCGGGCCGCCCTGGACGCCCGGCCGGTGGGAGCCGTCCGCGACGACCCGGCGTTCCTGCTCGCGGTGCAGCGTGACCTGGTCGCCGCCGGCGTGCCGCTGGCCTGGGTGGCCGACGTGCCACCGGACGACCCGCGCTTCGCCGCCGTGCACCTGGCCGCCGCCCACGGGGCGGTGGAGGGGGAGCGGGCCGCCGACCTGGCGGTGGAACCCGACCGGTCGCCCGGACCGGAGGACCTGGCCGCGCTGCGCCGGGCCGCCCGGTCGCTGGGCGCCGACCCGTCCCTCGTGGACCCCGATCGCGCCCTCGGCGCCCTGATGGAGGACATCGTCCGATGACCGTGCTCGACGCGATCCGTGGCCGGCTGGTCGTCTCCTGCCAGGCCGATCCCGGTGAACCGCTCGACGACCCGGCGCACATGGTGGCGCTGGCCCGTTCCGCGCTGCACGGCGGCGCGGCCGGCATCCGCGCCCAGGGGCTGCGCGACCTGCGGGCGCTGCGCGCGGCGCTGCCCGACACCCCCCTGATCGGGCTGGTCAAGGACGGTGCCGAGGGCGTCTACATCACCCCGACGTTGGCGCATGCCGAGGCGGTGGCCGCCACCGGTGTGCAGATCGTCGCGCTCGACGGCACCCGGCGGCCCCGCCCTGACGGGCTCACGCTGGCCGAGACCGTGGCCGGGCTGCGGCGGCGGCACCCCCGGGTGCTGGTGATGGCGGACGTGGCGGACGCCGCCGACGGTCACGCCGCCGTCGCCGCCGGGGTGGACCTGGTCGGCACCACGCTCTCCGGCTACACCGGCGGCGCGGTGCCGCACGACCCGGACCTGGAGCTGATCGGCACGCTCGTCGCCACGCTCCCGGTGCCGGTCGTCGCCGAGGGCCGGATCAACACCCCCGACGAGGCCGCCGCCGCCCTGCACCACGGCGCGCACGCCGTGGTGGTCGGTACCGCCATCACCCGGCCCGCCGTCGTCACCGCCCGCTTCGCCGCCGCGCTCGTCACCAGCCGGGAGATGTCATGACCGTGCACGTCGTCAGCCACACCCACTGGGACCGCGAGTGGTACCGGCCGATGGAGTCCTTCCGGGCCCGCCTCGCCGAACTGGTCGCCCGGGTGTGCGACCAGCTCGACGCCGGCGAACTGCGCCGGTTCCACCTCGACGGGCAGACCGTCACCGCCCTGGACGCGCTCGCCGTCCGCCCCGACCTCGCCGACCGGATCCGGGCCCACGCCGCCGCCGGCCGGCTGCACGTGGGGCCGTGGCACGTGCTCGCGGACAACCAGCTCGTCTCCGGCGAGAACCTGGTCCGTAACCTGCTCGCCGCCCGCCGGGTCGCCGCCGACCTGGGGCTGACGCTCGCGGACGTCGGCTACTGCCCGGACGCCTTCGGCCACCCCGCCGACCTGCCCCGGGTGCTGCGCGGCTTCGGTCTGGACACCGCGCTGGTCTGGCGGGGCGCGCCCCCGCGCCTGGCCCGGTTCCGCTGGCGCGCCCCGGACGGCTCCGAGGTGCTCGCGGTCAATCAGGGCTACTACGAGCCGGAGGTGCTCTGGGACGCGGCCTCCGCCGCCGACCGGCTCGCCGCGTTCCGCGACAGGCAGGCCGGCCGGGACGCCGACGGGCCGTACCTGCTGCTCAACGGCGGCGACCACCTGGCACCGCGACCGTTGCCCGCGGGCCTGGCCGACGGCGCGGCGGTGGAGAGCACGCTGGCCGGGTACTTCGCCGCGATCCGCGACGCGGTGCCGGCGGAACGGGTGGTCACCGGTGAGCTGCGCCACCCGGGCGACTGGTTGACGTTCGTGCTGGCCGGCACGCTGTCCACCCGGCTCTATCTGAAGCAGGCCAACGCCGCCGCCGAGACGCTGCTGGAGGCGTGGGCGGAGCCGCTGACCGTACGCGCCGGCCGCGCCCACGCGGTCGGCCTGCTCCGGCACGCCTGGGACGAGCTGCTCCAGAACGCCCCGCACGACTCCATCTGCGGTTGCTCGGTGGACGAGGTGCACCGGGAGAACGAGGTGCGCTTCGACCGGGCCCGACAGGCCGGCGAGCACCTGGTCGAACGCGCCCTGCTGGACCTCGGGCTGGACACCCGGCTCGCCGGTGACCCGGTGACCCGGGCCGCCGCCCTGGTGGTGGTGAACCCGCACGCCGCACCGGTGACCGGCCCGGTCGTGGTGGACGTGCACACCGCGCCCGGGCACACGCTGGCCGGGCTGGTCGACGCCGACGGCGCGCCGGTGCCGTACGAGCTGCGGGAGACCGGGCCGACGCCGTTGTTCTGCGCCGACCTGGACATCCTGCCGGACACCCGGGACACGCTGCGGCACCGCGTCGCCTTCGTCGCCGACGCCCCGGCCGGCGGCTGGACCGGCTACACCGCGACCGTCGTCCCGGGCGAGCCGGCCCCCGTGCCGGCCGGCGTCCCGGGCCGTTCGGTGACCCGGGGCGACTGGACCCTGACGGTGGCCGACGACGCCTCGTTCACCCTCACCGACGCGGCCACCGGCCGGACCCTGCCCGGGCTGGGCCGCCTGGTCGACGTCGGCGACGCCGGCGACACCTACACCTACGACCCGCCCCGCCGCGACGAGTCGGTCACCCCGACGCTGCGCGAGGCGTGGGTCCACGACGGCCCGGTCGCCTCCCGCCTCGTCGTCCGCGCCGACCTCGACGTCCCGGCCGGCCTCACCGCCGACCGGAGCGCCCGGTCGGCCGAGCGGGTGGTGCTGTCGCTGACCGTCACCGCCACGCTCTGGGCCGGGGTGCCGGAGCTGGACTGGCGGCTGGAGTTCGACAACGCCGCCGACGACCACCGCCTCCAGGCCCACTTCCCGACCGATGCGCCGGCCACCGACTGGACCGCGGACGCCCACTTCAGCCTGCTCACCCGCCCGCTCAAGGCGGCGCTCGGCCCGCTGCCCGAGCAGCGCGGGTACGAGGCCGACGCGGGCGTCGCGCCGGTCCGCTCGCTGGCCACCCTGCCGGGTCTGACGGTCCTCGCGCCGGGGCTGCCCGAGGTGCAGGGCATCGCGGGGGAGCGGCCGTCGCTGGCGGTGACGGTGCTGCGCGCGGTCGGCTGGTTGTCCCGGCCCGACCTGCGGGCCCGCACCGCCGGCGCCGGACCGCAGCTGCCCACGCCGGAGGCGCAGTGCCGGCGGCGGATCACCGCCGCGATCGGGGTACGCCTCGACGACGGCGAGTCCGCGGTCACCACGGCGGCGGCGCACCGGCGCGCCCCGCTGCGGGCCTGGCAGCTGCGCCCCGGTGCGGTGGCGCCGGTCGCGACCCCGGGCCTGTGCGTGGACGGGGCGCAGGTGTCGGCGTACAAGCCGGCCGAGGACGGCGACGGCGCGGTGCTGCGGCTGGTCAACCCGACGTCCGCGCCGGTCGTGGTGACGGTGTCGGGGCTCGTCGGCACGCCCGTGGAGTGCGATCTCGCGGAGCGGACGGTGGGTGGCGCGGTGGCCGGCGACCGGATCGCGCTGGGCCCGTTCGCGACGCGCAGCTTCCGCGTCACCGGCTGAGCGCTCGGCGTCTGGAGTGGGGGTCCCGCCGGCTCGCGTGCCGGTGCGGGCCCCCGCACCGATTTCGGCCCGCGCGCATTGTCCGGCCGGGCCGGCTGCCGTACGCTCGGTCCCGGCTCGCCCTCACGACCCGTGAGGAGCACTCATGCCCTGGAACCGCCTGCTGACCCTCGGGGTCGGCACCTGTGCGGCGGTCACTCTCAGCCTGCCGGTCGCCGCCGTCCCGGCCTCGGCCACCCCCTCCCACCACCGCGCCGGCGGCAGCCTGGTGCTGGTCGGCGGCGCGCTGGCCGACGACAACCGGGAGATCTACGAGGACATCGTCCGGCTGGCCGGCGGCCCCGGCCGGGCCCGGATCGGCATCGTCACCGCCGGCGCCCCGGTGCCGGCCGAGGACCCCGACGCCGGCACCCCGGACTGCAACAACAGCGTCTGCAACGGTGACTACTACGCCGACCTGTTCCGGTCCTACGGGGTGGCCGACGCGCAGTGGATCCCGATCGACCTGGACCACCCGGCCGCCGCCGACGACCCGGCGGTGGTGCGGCAGATCGAGTCGATGACCGGCTTCTTCTTCGGCGGCGGCGACCAGTACCGCTACGTCACCACCATGACGCGGGGGACGGCGCAGCGGGACAGCGCCGCGCTGGCCGCCGTCCGGCGCAAGCTGCGCGGTGGCGCGGTGGTCGCCGGCACCAGCGCCGGCGCGCAGATCATGGCCGGCCGCGACATGATCACCGGGGGTTCGACCGAGCCGGGGCTGCGCGACGGTGCGAAGCCGGGCTACTTCGACGACCCGGCGGTGCTCGGCTACCTGCCCCGGGGCGGGTTCGGGTTCTTCACCGCCGGGCTCGTGGACACCCACTTCTCCCGTCGCGGGCGGGAGGCGCGCTCGATCCGGCTCGCCTCGGACACCCGGCACACCCGGGTCTTCGGGCTGGACGAGAACACCGCGCTGGAGGTGACCGGCGTGGGTGGTCGCCGTACCGCGCTGCGGGTGCTCGGCCAGCGCGGGGTCAGCGTCCTCGACCTGCGCCGGGCCCGGGTGACCGACCACGGTGGAGTGTGGGGGATCGAGGGCGTGCGGTGGAGCCGGCTCACCGCCGGCGACGCCTACCTCGCGTCGCGCTGGACCGTGGTGCCGGCTGCCGGCAAGCCGCGCGTGCGGCCGGCGGTGGGACCGTGCACGGCGACCCCGTCGGAGGACGTCTTCTACGACTACGCCATGGTCGGCCTGGTCGAGGAGGGGCTCGCCGCCCGCACCGGCTGCGTGGCGGTCGGCGGCACGTCGTACGAGAAGGACCCGCAGTGGGCGGCGCGGTTGACCCGAGGCTCCGGGTTCGCGGCCTTCCGGGGCACGACGGCGACCACGTTCACCGACGTGGTGGTCGGCATCCGACCGGCCTGACGTGGGCGCGGCGGCGCCGGGCCGGACGCCCGGCGCCGCCGTCACGAGGATGTAACAGAAGTTACGTATTGAGCAGTGAACTTAATGGATGTAACTTCTGTTTCATCGCTTCGTGGCCCCTCGGAGGTGCCCATGTCCCCTTCCCGCAACTCCCGTCGACTCGCCGTGACGGCCGCCGCCGCCGCGTTGCTCACCGTCGCCCCGCTCGGCGTCACCGCCGCCCACGCCCAGGTCACCCGGGTACGCCAGGGCAGCGCCGCCGACGCCAGCCGGGCGAGCTGGTCCGGCCCGGCGTACACCATGAACGGTTCCGGCGGCATCGTCACCGCCACCATGACGAAGGCGGTCGACGCCATCCGTGGCGGCACCGGCGCGATCGACGTGGTGGTGATCGCCGGCTCCGGCTCCGGCACCCCGGAGTGCGACGTGATCACCCCGTTGGCCGGCGTCAACTCGTGCACCACACTCACTCTCACCGCGGCCAACGACGGCAACAACAGCCAGGTCAACACCGACATCCGCAACGCCGAGTTCGTCTACTTCGCCGGCGGCGACCAGTGCCGCTACGTGGCCTGGAAGGGCACCGCGCTGGAGGCGTCGGTCGAGTCGGTGGTGGCCAAGGGCGGCGGCGTGGGCGGCGGCAGCGCCGGGCACCACGTCAACAGCGACGTGGTCTACGACGCCTGCACCGCCAGCGCCACCTCCTCGGGCGCGCTGGCCAACCCGTACGACCGGTCGCTGACGTTCACCACCGGCATGTTCCGCTGGCCGAACTACGCCGGCACGATCAACGACTCGCACTTCGTCACCCGCGACCGGATGGGACGGACCATGGCGTTCGTGGCCCGCGCGGTCAAGGACGGGCTGGTGTCCGGCGGCAAGGCGTGGGGCGTCGGGGTCGAGGAGGGCGCGTCGCTCTACCTCGACCGCGCCGGCCGGGCGACGCTCAGCGGCCCGAGCGCCTACGTCGTGCTCGGCGACCACCAGCCCGAGGTGGCCGTCTCCGGTCAGCCGCTCACCTACACCAATTTCAAGATCTGGAAACTGACCAACGGGCAGAGCTACGACTTCGCCAACCGGCCCACCTGCGGCTACTACCTGCGCAGCGTCCGCGCCGGGGTGCCGGACGCCAATCTCTACAGCGGCACCCCGATCACCGACTGCTCGACCACCCCGCCGCCCTCGGGCGGGTCCACGTTCGCCGAGGTGGAGTCGAACGACTCCCGTACGGCCGCGAACGACATCTCCGGGCTGACCTTCCCGGCCACCGTGACCGGGGACATGAAGAGCACCTCCGATCGGGACTACTTCTCCCTCACGCTCGGCAGTGGACAGACGCTGACCGTGAACTGCGCGGTGCCGGCCGCGTACGACGCCGACCTCTACCTGCTCAGCGCGAGCGGGAGCACGCTGACCCGCTCGGTGAACGACGGCGCCGGGGCGGACGAGTCGGTCACCCTGACCCGGACCGCGTCCGGCTCGGCCACCTACCACCTCGACCTGGAGGCGTACGCCGGCTCCGGCACGGCCGACTACGCCTGCGTGGTCGCGAAGTCCTGACCCGGCACCCCCCGAAGGGTCCGCGGGCGGGCGGCGACGCCCCGCCCGCGGACCCGCCGCCGTCGCCGGGAGCGACGCGGCGGGCCGCTACGCTCTGCTCGTGTCGAACCCCGATGACGAGACCCAGGCCGTGGGGGTCGCGGCGCTGATCCGCCAGCGGCTCGGTGAGTGCAGCCCGGCCGAACGCCGGGTGGCCCGCGCCCTGCTCGCCTCCTATCCGTCCGCCGGCCTGGGCACGGTCGCGGCGCTGGCCGAGCGGGCCGAGGTGAGCGCGCCGACGGTGTTGCGTTTCCTGTCCCGGCTGGGCTTCGGTGGTTACCCGGAGTTCCAGCGGGCGCTGCGCGACGAACTGGCCGAGCGGGAGACCTCGCCGCTGATTGCCTACCGGGCGACCGAGCGCAGCGGGGCGCCGCCGCGCGGGGCGCTGTCCCGGGCCGCCGCGGCGCTGCCCGAGGCGGTGGGCGGCACGCTGGCCGACCTTCCGCAGGGTGAGCTGGACGCGGCCGTGCGCCTCTTCGCCGACCAGCAGTACCGGGTCACCGCGGCCGGTGGCCGGTTCTCCGCGCTGTTCGCCAACTACCTGGTGCTGCACCTGATGCAGGTGCGGGGCAACAGTCGGCTGCTGCCCGCCGGCCCGGTGGAGCGGGCCGACATGCTGGTGGACGTCGGCAAACGGGACCTGGTGGTGCTCTTCGACTTCCGGCGGTACGAGGAGTCGACCCTGGCCCTGGCCCGGGAGGTGACCGGCCGGGGCGCCCGGGTGGTGCTGTTCACCGACCGGTGGCTCTCGCCGGTGGCCGGTCTGGCCGAGGTGGTGCTGCCCAGCCGGGTCGACTCGCCCTCGCCCTACGACAGCTTCGTGCCCACGCTGGCGCTGGTGGAGACGCTGGTCGCGGCGCTGATCGACCGGCTCGGCCCGGTGGCCGGCGCCCGCCTCAAGGCGATGGAGGGGGCGCAGCAGGCGTTCGGCGTCCGCTGAAACGTACGTTACAGAAAACTGTAACCACACCGAGATCGTAACGTGAGTTACAGTCCGGGGGCTGGCTGTTCCGGCCCCCGGAAAGGACTCCCCATGCGCATCCGTTCCCTTGCCCTGCTCGGCGTGACCTCGGCGCTGCTCGCCGCCACCGCCGCCTGCGGCTCCTCCTCGGCCGGTGGCTCCACCGACGAGATCACACCCGTCTCGGTCACCATCGACGGCGTCGGCGCCGTCGAGACCGACAAGGCCCTCGCCGCCAAGGTCCCCGCCGACGTGCGCGGCCGAGGCGGCGTCACGGTCGCCACCAACGCCCCCTACCAGCCGTTCATCGACTTCAAGGTCGAGGGCCGCACCGACGAGTTCGTCGGCCTCGACCACGACCTGTTCCAGGCCGCCTCGGCGCGGCTCGGCCTGAAGGCCACCTTCACCCAGCAGCCGTTCGACGGTCTGGTGCCCGGCCTGCAGGCCGCGAAGTACGACGCGATCGCCGGCGGCATCACCGACAAGAAGGAACGCCAGCAGGTCGCCACGTTCGTCGACTACTCCGCCTCCGGCACCGGCTTCCTGGTCGCCGCCGGCAACCCGCTCGGCGTGAAGACGGTGGCCGACCTCTGCGGCCGCACGGTCGCCGTGCAGAAGGCCAGCAACCAGGCGAAGAACCTGGCCACGTACGCCAAGGAGAGCTGCGCCGGCCGGCCGTTGCAGGTCAAGGAGTACCCGGAGAACCCGCAGGCGGTGCAGGCGCTGATCGCCGGCAACGTGCAGGTCGTCGCCGCCACCCGGGTGAACCTGGTGGACACCGCCGGCGCGCTCGCCGGCAAGGCCGAGCTGGTCGACGACCCGTCCTCGCCCAACGGCTGGCTGGCCAGCCCGAACGGCTTCGGCTTCCTCAAGGCCCAGAAGGACCTCGCCGAGGCGTACCGGGCCGCCGTGCAGTCGCTCATCGACGACGGCACCTACGGCAAGATCCTGGCCCACTGGAAGCAGACCCCGATCGCCGTCGAGAAGGCCACGATCGACCAGGCCATCGACTGACCCGGCGGACCACCGCCCCCCGATCCGCGGTCGCCGGGCGCCCTCTGATTCCGTGAGGGCGGGCCCGGAGGCGCCCGGCGACCGCCGCACCCCCTGCCGGAGGCACCCCCGCGATGACCACCCCCGACACCCCGGCGGTACGGGTCGTTCCCGTCCGTCACTACGGCCGCTGGCTGACCGCGCTGGTCGTGGCCGGCCTGGCCGCCCTGTTCCTGCGGGCGCTGCTGAGCAGCCCCAACCTCGAACCCGGCACGGTCGCCCACTACCTGTTCCAGGACTACGTGCTCGACGGCGTGCTCACCACGCTCTGGCTGACCCTGCTCGCCATGGTCCTCGGCACCGCCGGCGGCATCCTGCTGGCCGTGCTGCGGCTGTCGGACAACCCGGTGCTGCGCGGCGTGTCCTGGACGTTCATCTGGGTCTTCCGCGGCACCCCGCTGCTGGTGCAGATCATCTTCTTCGGCTTCCTCGGCGCGCTCTTCCCCCGGCTCACAGTGACCGTGCCGTTCACCGGCACCGTCCTGTTCGACCGGCCCACCAGCGTGGTGGTCACCGGCACCGTCGCCGCCGTGCTCGCGCTGTCGCTCAACGAGATGGCGTACGCCGCCGAGGTGATCCGCGGCGGCATCCTGGCCGTCGACGGCGGCCAGACCGAGGCCGCCGCCGCCCTCGGCATGGGCCCCACGCTCACCCTGCGCCGGGTGGTGCTGCCCCAGGCCATGCGCGTGATCATCCCGCCGATGGGCAACGAGACCATCACCATGCTCAAGTCCACCGCGCTGGTGTCGATCATCGCCGGGCGGGACCTGATGACCGCCGTGCAGAGCGTCTACCAGAACAACTACAAGGTGATCCCGCTGCTCGTGGTGGCGGCGATCTGGTACCTCGCCCTGGTCAGCCTCCTCTCCGCCGGCCAGTGGCTGGTGGAGCGCCGGTTCGGCCGCGGCTTCGCCCGGGGAGGCGTGCGATGACGGCGATGGTCCGTGCCGAGGGTGTCACGAAGCGGTTCGGTCCGGTCGAGGTGCTCAGGGGCATCGACCTGACCGTGGCCCCCGGCGAGGTGGCCTGCCTGCTCGGCCCGTCCGGCTCCGGCAAGTCCACGTTCCTGCGCTGCGTCAACCACCTGGAACGCATCGACGGCGGGCAGCTCTCGGTCGACGGCGAACTGGTCGGCTACCGGCGTCACGGCGACCGGCTGCACGAGCTGAAGGCCCGCGAGGTGGCCGTGCGACGCCGCGACATCGGCATGGTCTTCCAGCGGTTCAACCTCTTCCCGCACCTCACCGCGCTCGGCAACGTGACCGAGGCGCCGGTGCGGGTGCTGCGGACCCCGCGCGGGCGCGCCCGCGAGGAGGCGCTGCGGCTGCTCGACCGCGTCGGCCTGGCCGACCGCGCGCACCACTACCCGGGCCAGCTCTCCGGCGGGCAGCAGCAGCGGGTGGCGATCGCCCGGGCGCTGGCCATGCGCCCGAAGCTGATGCTCTTCGACGAGCCCACCTCGGCGCTCGACCCGGAGCTGGTCGGGGAGGTGCTGGACGTGATGAAGGGCCTCGCCGCCGACGGCATGACCATGGTGGTGGTGACCCACGAGATGGGCTTCGCCCGCGAGGTGGCCGACCAGGTCGCGTTCCTCGACGAGGGCGTGGTGGTCGAGGTCGGCCCACCGGACGAGGTGCTCGGCCGCCCCCGGCACGAGCGCACCCGCGCCTTCCTCGACAAGGTGCTCTGATGGATCCGCTGCTCGGCGCGGCCGGCGACCGGCTGTCCGCGTACCACGACCGGCTCGCCCGGCTGGTCGCCGTCGACTCCGGCTCCGGCCAGGTCGACGGTCTGCGGGAGGTCGGTGACCTGGTGCAGGGCTGGTGCCTCGGCGCCGGGCTGGCCGTCGAGCGGGTGCCGGTCGCCGACGCCGCCGGCCAGGCACTCGGGGACGTGCTGATCGCCCGCCGCCGTGGCGCGGGGACCCGGCGGATCCTGCTCGCCGGCCACCTGGACACCGTCTTCCCGCCCGGCACGGCCGCCGCCCGCCCGTTCCGGGTGCAGGACGGCCGGGCGTACGGCCCGGGGGTCAGCGACGACAAGGGCGGCGTGCTCGCCGGGCTGGCCGCCGTCGAGGTGCTCGCCGCGCTGGACCGCCACCGGTACGGCGAGCTGGTGCTGGTCTTCACGCCCGACGAGGAGATCGGTTCGGTCGGCAGCCGGCCGCTGCTGCGTACCCTCGGGGCCGAGGCCGATGTGGCGCTCTGCCTGGAGTGCGCCCGCGACAACGGCGACCTGGTGTCGGCCCGCAAGGGCGTCGCCGACCTCGCGGTGACGCTGCGCGGGCGGGCCGCGCACGCCGGCATCGAGCCGGAGCGGGGTGCCAACGCGCTGCTCGCCGCAGCCCGGCTGACCATCGCGTTGGACCAGCTCAACGGCCGTTGGCCCGGGGTGACGGTGAACGTGGGCGCGCTGGAGGCGGGCGGCCGGCCCAACGTGGTCGCCGACCGGGCCCGGATGCTGGTCGACCTGCGCGCCTGGCGCACCGGCGAGTACGAGGCGGCGCTGGCCGAGATCCGTCGGCTGGTCGCCGAGCCGGTGGTGTCCGGTGTGCACGCCGACCTGACCGTGCACGCGCCCACCCCGCCGTGGGAGCCGGGGCCGGCCGGGCGCCGGCTGGCCGAGCTGGCGGCGAAGGTGGGCGCGGGGCTCGGCGTACCGGTCTCGCACACCGCGACCGGCGGCTGCGCGGACGCGAACCTGCTGGCCGAGGCCGGTGCCGCCGTGCTCGACGGGCTCGGCCCGATCGGCGGCGCCGACCACAGCCCGGGGGAGTGGCTCGACCTCGACTCGGTGGTGCCCCGGGTGGCGCTGCTGGCCGGCCTGATCGACGCGATCGGAGCGGGGGACCGCGCCGGCAGGTAGCCGGATTCCGGAATCACCCTTCCTGTCCTGGGTAGGATCGGTGGCGTGGAGCCGTCACCGTTCCGGGGCGTGGTGGCCTGCCTGGCGACCATGCACGGCAAGCAGTGGGCGCTGCGTCCGCTGCTGCGTCGCCGGCTCGGGATGAGCGTGCGGGTGGCGTCGGTGGACACCGACGCCCTCGGCACGTTCACCGGCGAGGTGCACCGGGTAGGGTCGGCGCGGGAGACGGTGGTGCGCAAGGCCCGGCTCGGGATGGCCGCCACCGGATCCCCGGTCGGGTTGGCCAGCGAAGGGGCCTTCGGCCCGCATCCGGCGGCCCCCTGGACGCCCGCCGACCTGGAGTACGTGGCGCTGGTCGACGACCGCTCGGGCCTGACGGTGGTGGAGAGCGCCCTGAGCGTCGAGACCAACCACTCTCACCTCGTCACCGACGGTCGGGACCGGGCCGCCGTGCTCGTGTTCCTGCGCCGGGTCGGGTTCCCGCACCACGCGGTCGTCGTCCGGCCCGCGGCCGGGCCCGGTCGGCCGGTCAAGGGCCTGCGCCGGCTCGCCGACGTGCTCGCGGCCGTCCGGCGGGCGGCCGTCGACTCCGACGACGGCACCGCCGTGCTCGGCGCGGACCTGCGGGCCCACGTCAACCCGACCCGGATGCGGGTCATCGCCGCGGCCGGTCGGCGACTGGCCCGGCGTCTCGCCGCACCGTGTCCCGCCTGTGCGGCGCCCGGGTTCGGCCCGGTCGGCGCCGAGCCGGGGCTGCCCTGTCGCGACTGCGGCACACCGACCCCGCGGGACGCGTCGCTGATCTCGGGCTGCGGCCGGTGTCCGTACCGCTCGTCCCGCCCGGTGGCGGGCGCCGCCGACCCCGGATCGTGCCCGGCGTGCAACCCCTGACGGCCCCGCCGGGCTCAGGGCAACCGCGTCGACGCGCGGTTCGGCGGGCGCAGGCGGCAGACCCGCCGGGCCGGCGGTGACAGGGCCGGTCGCACCTCGTTGAGGAGCCGGTCCGCGTCGTGCCAGACCATGCCGTGGAGGCCGCAGCGGCCGGATCGGACGGCCTGGTCGAGCAGCGGGGACCGGCGGCGCAGCGCGGCGAGGGTGGCGCGCACCCGGTCCGGTCCGCTGCCCCGCGGCAGGGAGCAGGTGGCGTGGCCCAGCACGACCAGCACCGGCGCGCCGAGGTGCGTGACCGCGTACTCCAGGCTGCCCAGCGCGGCCGGGCCGACCTCCAGGCCGGCGGTGCGGACGGCGTAGACGTCGGTGCCGCCGAACACGGTGACGGCCTCGGGTTGCGGGTCGGCGCACGAGAGGATCGCGGCCACCGGGTCCGCGCCGCCCGGTGGGACGGGCGCGCCGCCCACCCGGAAGCGGTGGTGCCCGGCGCGCAGCCGGGCGAGGGCGAAGCTCGGGCTGGTCTGCCACCCCTGGCGCGGAGATCCGGTCGCGTCCATCGCTCCTCCTCGTGCCGAGCCGTTGTCGTGCGTCTCACGATACACGAATTCTAAATCGTGTAATACAGTGCGGATGTCTGAGGGAGGTGGCGATGTCCGTCGCACTGGTTCTGGGAGTCCTCGCCGGGCCCGCATCGGCGGCGCTGTGCGCGCTGGCGGTACCCGACCCCCGTCGAGCCGCCCGAATGGTGGGGGCGCTGCTGGGTCTCACCGCCGTCGCGGCCGCCGCGCTGCTGACCCGGGTCGCGTACGACCCGGTGGTTCCGGCGCTCCTGCTCCGGCTCGACCCACCCGGGCCGGCGTTCTCCGTCGGGATCCGGATCGACCGGTTCACCGCGCTGTTCGCGCTGCTGGTCTGCGGGCTGGCCGCCGTCGTCGCCGGCTACGCGCGCCGCTATCTCGACGGCGAGCCGGGCGCCCGCGGGTTGCAGGCCCGGGTCGCGGCCGCCACGGCGGCGACCCTGGTGATGGCCACCGCGCCCAGCCTCGTGCAACTGGCCGTCGGCTGGCTCGCCGCCGGGCACCTGCTGATCGGGCTCATCGGCCACTACCGGGACCAGCCCCGGGTACGGGCGGCGGTGCGCCGTACCCGGACGGTGTTCCTGCTCGGTGACGTGGCCCTGGTCGCCGGGCTGGGGCTGCTGGCCGTCCCGGCCGGCGACGCGGACCTCGACGCGGTCCGGGCGGCCGCCGGCGACCGGCCCGGTTGGCTCCTGGTCGTCGCCGGCGGGCTGCTGCTGGTGGCCGGCGCGGTGCGCTCGGCCCAGGTGCCGGCGCACCGCTGGCTGCCGTCCACACTGGACGCACCGACCCCGGTCTCCGCCTTCCTGCACGCGGGCATGGTCAACGTCGCCGGCTTCCTGATGATCACGCTGGCGCCCGTGGTGGTCGCCGCGCCCGGTCTGATGCCGGCGATGGTGCTGGTCGGGCTCGTGACCGCGGTGTCCGGGTCGGTGTTCGCCGCGGTGCGCACCGACGTCAAGGGCGCCCTCGCCCGGTCCACCGTCGCGCAGATGGGGTTCATGCTCGCCCAGTGCGGTCTCGGCGCGTTCGGCCTGGCCGCCGTCCACCTGGTCGGGCACGCCGTCTACAAGGCGTACGCGTTCCTGTCCGCCGGCGGCGCGCTCCAGGCCCAGGCGCGGGCCGCGGCCGCGCCCCGACCGGTCGGCCCGCCCCGGACCCGGACCGTGGTCCTGGCCGGCGCGGCGGTGCTCGCCGCCGTGGCGCTCACCGAGCTGGCACTCGGCGCCAGCCCGAGCGGCCTGCTCAGCGCCGCCCTGGCCGGCGCCGCCGCGCTGGCCGCGGTGCGGTCGGCCCTCGCCGACCGCGAGGTGCCGGCGCGGACCGCCGTCGCGATCACCCTCGCGACGGGCGCGCTGGCCGGCGGCTACCTGGTCGCCGGGCGGGCCGTCGCCCGGTGGCTGGGCCTGCCGACCTCGGTGACGGACGCCGGGGTGGGCGTCGCGGCGGCCACGCTGGCCGTGGCGGCCGTCGCCGGGACGGTCCTGCTGCGCCGGCACCGCGCCGCGCTGTGGTGGTGGGCCTGGCGCGACGGCGCCGTCGGCGCGTGGTGGCGCCGGTCCGCCGGCCCGGCGACGGGGGAGCCGGCCGCCTGGGCCGTGAGCGCGGTGCGCCGCCGCGACGTGTCCGACCGGTCGGACGCCGCCCGGGTCGTCGCCGCGCTCGCCGCCGCCGGCGACCACGTCGCCGCGGTGTGGCCGCTGGACACGTTCGTCGCGGTGAACCCGCTCGCCGGCCGGGAGCGGGTGCCGTTCGCGCGGGCCGCCGCCGAGCTGCGGTCGCTCGGCGGCGCGCGGACCCACCTGCCGGCTGTCGAGTACCGGCGGCGGCTGCGCGACGGCGAGATCGAGCCGGCCGACCTGACCGCCGTGCTTCCCCCGGCGACCTCGGACCCGGTCACGCTCGCCGGGCGGTCGATCACGACCGCGGAACTCCGGGTCGCTACGCTGTCCCACCCGGTGCACGACGGACCGCCACCACCGCCCGACCTGCTCGCCGTGGCGCGACGCCGGCTCGCCGGGCCCCGGCCCGCCGTCCCGGACGACCCGGACCCGCTCACCGTCGCCGAGCTGCTCGACCGGATCCTGGGCACCCGGATCGGCGCGGACGTCGACGAGCTGGTGGCCGGCTGGTGCGCGGCGCACTGCGGCCGCCCGGCCGCCCGCTGGCCGGTGCCCGGTGCGGCCGACGAGAGCTGCTGGACGCGCTGGCGGCGGATGGCCGGCGGCGACCGGCACCCGGGCCCCGCGGGCGTCGGTGGCCTGCGGGCGCTCGTCGACGCGCTGCCGGCCGCGCCCGACCGGGCCGTCGCCGCGCTCCTGCGTGCCCTCGGGGTGGCGCCCGCGAACTGGTCGGCCTACCTGTCCCGGTCCCTGCTCCGGCTGCCCGGCTGGGCCGGCTACGCCCGCTGGTCGCAGACCCACCCGGGCGAGCGGCCGGACCTGACCCCGCTGGACCTGCTCGCGGTGCGGCTCAGCTACGAGCTGGTGCTGGCCGGCGACGTCGCCCACCGCCGCCTCGGGCTCCCGCCGACGGTCGACGCGGTCACCGCCGCGACGACGCCGACCGCTGCGACGACGCCGACCGCTGCGACGACGCCGACCGCTGCGACGACGCCGACCGGCGCCGTCGCCGGGCCGGTGCCGACCGTCGGGACCGCGGGAACCGCGCCGACCGCCGGGGCGCCGGGCGCGGACGAGCCGGCGGCTCTCGCCCGGCTGGTCGCGGCGCTCGGCGTCGACGCGCCGGCCCTGGCGTCACTACCCGAGGAGACGGTGTCCGTGCTGCGTGACGTGGTGGTCGAGCTGTCCCCGGCGCGGCAGGCCGAGGTGTGGCTCGCCGCCGCGGAGCACGCGTACCGGCGTCGGCTGCGGGACCGGCTGGACCACGCGGCGCGGCCGCGCCCGCGCCGCGCCGCCCGCGCCACCGCGCTCGCCCAGGCGGTGTTCTGCATCGACGTGCGCAGCGAGGGCCTGCGCCGGCACCTGGAGGCGGCCGGGCCGGTGGACACGTACGGCTTCGCCGGGTTCTTCGGCCTGCCCGTGCGCACCGCGGCGGCCGACGCCGGTCGGGGCCGGGACCGCTGCCCGGTGCTCATGCGGCCGGTGGCCACCGTCGCGGAGACCGCCGACGCCAGGCGGGTGAGCCGCCGGCGGGCCCGGCAGGCGTGGCGTCGGGCGTTCGCCTCGGCCAAGGCCGACCCGGTCGGCGCGTTCGCCTTCGTGGAGGTCGCCGGCGTGCTCGCCACCGCCGCCCTGGCGGTACGCGCGGTGGCGCCGGGCCGCTTCGCCCCGGC
Organism: Micromonospora sp. WMMA1996; assembly: GCF_002573675.1. Taxonomy (NCBI): domain Bacteria; kingdom Bacillati; phylum Actinomycetota; class Actinomycetes; order Micromonosporales; family Micromonosporaceae; genus Micromonospora; species Micromonospora sp. WMMA1996. The sequence continues at coordinate 1,563,195 of NZ_PDHU01000001.1, forward strand.
TGCCGACGACACCGCGCCGACGGTGGCCGACCTCGACGCCGCCCTGACCCTCGACGAGCAGGTCTACTACGCGGAGGCGACGCTGCGCACGGTCGGGCTGACGGCCGACTTCGCCCCGTTGGTGCTGCTCTGCGGGCACGGGGCCACCAGCACCAACAACCCCTACGCCGCCGCGCTCGACTGCGGCGCCTGCGGCGGCAACCGAGGCGGGGTCAGCGCCCGGCTGGTCGCCACGCTGCTCAACCGGCCCGAGGTCCGCGAGGCGCTGGTCGCCCGGGGGATCCACCTGCCCGCCGACACCCACGTCCTGGCCGGCGAGCACGACACCGTCACCGACGAGGTGCGCCTGTTCGACGTCGACGCCGTCCCCGCCCGGCTGCGCCCGCACGTCGACGACCTGACGCGCCGGCTCGCCGAGGCGGGAGCGGGGCTGCGCGCGGAACGGGCCATCCGGCTGCCCGGCCGGCCGGGCCCCCGCCACCTGCCCCGGCGCGCGTCGGACTGGGCCCAGGTGCGGCCGGAGTGGGCGCTGGCGGGCAACGCCGCGTTCATCGCCGCGCCGCGCTCGCTGACCGCGGGGACCGACCTCGGCTGCCGCACGTTCCTGCACTCCTACGACTGGACCGCCGACGCGGACGCGGTCGCGCTGGAGACGATCATGACGGGCCCGCTCGTCGTCGCGGCCTGGATCAACCTCCAATACTACTTCTCCACGGTGGACCCGCACCGCCTCGGCGCGGGCACCAAGACCGTGCACACCGTCCTCGGCGACGCGCTCGGCGTCCTCTCCGGCTCCGGCGGCGACCTGCGCGTCGGGCTGCCGCTGCAGTCCGTCGGCGACGGGACACGGCCGGCGCACGATCCGCTGCGCCTGCTCGCCGTGGTCCACGCCCCGCACCACCTCGTCGACACCGTGCTCGGCCGCAACCCGGCCCTGCGCCAGCTGGTCGACGGCGGCTGGATGTCCCTGACCGTCGTCGACCCCCGTACCGGCGACTGGAGTGAGCCGGGCGGATCCCGGCGCACCCCGCCGCTCCCGGCCCCCGACCCAGAGAAGGAGTACAGCGCATGAACGAGCTCGGACTGACCCGCATGGTCAAGGTGGAGGTCGTCACCCGCGCCGACGACGCCGACGCCGTCCGGACGCTGCTGCACGCCTCCGGCGTGAGCGGCTGGACCAGCCTCAGCGGCGTCTCCGGCTTCGGCCACCACGGCACCCACGAGGGTCGGCTGCTCTTCAACGACCGCGCCGGACTCGTCATGGTGATCGCCGTGCTGCCGCCCGACCGGGCCGAGCCGGTCGTCACCGGCCTGCGGGACATCCTGGCCCACCGGCCCGGCGTCATGTTCGTCAGCGACGCCTGGGTGAGCCGGCCCGAGTACTTCGGCGCCGATCGAGCGGTGGGCCCGGTGACCTGACGGGGAGACAGTCGCGTCGAGGGCGGGGCGGGGAGCGCCGGCGACCCCGCCCCGCCGCCACCCGTGGCGTACGGTGACGGCATGGGACGCCTCGCCCGGTGGCGTCGGGTGGCCCGGGAGCATCCGACCGTGGCCGACGCGCTGCTGGCCGCGGTGCTCTTCACGGTCAGCCTGCTTCCGGTGAACCCGCCCGGAGGGCCACCCCGGGACCCGTTGACCGCCGGCGCGGTGCTGCTCGCGGCGGCCGGCTGCGCCGCGCTCGTCCTCCGACGCCGGTTCCCGCTGCCGGTGCTCGCCGTGGTGACCGTCGCGGCGGCCACCTCGTTGCTCGCCCAGCAGGCGCGGGGGCCGTTCGTGCTGACCGTGGCGGTGGCCGCCTACACCGTGGCCACCCGCACCGACCGGCGGACCGCCGTGGCGGCCGGCGCGGCCAGCGGTCTGGTCCTCGGCGGCTCGGCGGTCGTCGCGCTGGGCGTGGGCTGGCTCGACCCGGCGGTCGTGGTCCTCCTGCTCTGGTTCGGCGTCGCGGTGGCCGCCGGCGACGCGGTGCGCAGCCGGCGGGCGTACGTGGCCGTGCTGGAGGAACGGGCGCGGCGGGCCGAGCGGACCCGGGAGGAGGAGGCGCGCCGGCGGGTGGCCGAGGAGCGGCTGCGCATCGCCCGGGAGCTGCACGACGTGGTGGCGCACCACATCGCGCTGATCAACGTGCAGGCCGGCGTGGCCGGACACCTGCTGCGCGACCGGCCGGACGCGGCCGAGGAGGCGCTCGGGCACGTCCGGTCCGCCGCGCGCACCGTGCTGGACGAGTTGGCCGTCCTGCTCGGCCTGCTGCGCCGCGGGGAGCCGGAGGCACCGACCGAGCCGGCGCCCGGACTGGCCCGGCTCGACGCCCTCGTCGACGGTTTCGCCGCCGGCCAGCCGGTCCGGTGGATCCTGTCCGGCCGCCCCCGCCCGCTGCCCGGCGCGGTGGACGTGGCGGCCTACCGGATCGTCCAGGAGTCGCTGACCAACGCGCACCGGCACGCGCCCGACGCCACCGTCACGGTCGAGGTCCGCTACACCGACACCGCGATCGCCGTGGAGATCCGCGACGACGGGCCGGGACCGGGCGGTCCGGGTGACTCCGGAACCGGTCTCGGCCTGCTCGGGATGCGGGAGCGGGCCGAGGCGGTCGGCGGCGCGTTCCACGCCGGTCCCCGCCCGGAGGGTGGCTTCGTGGTCCGCGCGGAGCTGCCCGCCCCGATCCCCCAGGAGGTGACATGACCGTCCGGGTCCTGCTCGCCGACGACCAGACGCTCATCCGCGCCGGCTTCCGCGCGCTGATCGACTCGGCGCCGGACCTGTCCGTGGTGGGCGAGGCGGCCACCGGCCGGGAAGCGGTCGTCCAGGCCCGGGCCACCCGGGCCGACGTGGTGCTGATGGACATCCGGATGCCCGACCTCGACGGCCTGGCCGCCACCCGGCAGATCACCGCCGACGAGGACCTGGCCGGCGTGCGGGTGCTCATCCTGACCACGTTCGAGGTCGACGAGTACGTCTTCGAGGCGCTGCGGGCCGGCGCCAGCGGCTTTCTCGGCAAGGGCGTGGAGCCGGTCGAGCTGCTCGACGCGATCCGCACCGTCGCCGCCGGGGAGGCGCTGCTGTCGCCGAAGGCGACCCGTGGGCTGATCGCCCGGTTCCTGGCCCAGCCCGACCCGGAGCCCCGGGCCACCCCGGAACGACTGCGGGTGCTCACCGAACGGGAACGCGAGGTGGTGGCGCTGGTCGCCGCCGGGCTGAGCAACGAGCAGATCGCGCAGCGGCTGGTGGTGTCCCCGCTGACCGCGAAGACCCACGTCAACCGGGCGATGGCCAAGCTCGACGCCCGGGACCGGGCCCAGCTCGTGGTGATCGCCTACCAGAGCGGGCTGGTCCGGGCCGACCCGCCGGCGCGGTAGCCGGACCGCCCGGATACCGCGACCGCGGTACGCGCGGGTGTCCGCGCCCGGCCGACGCGGCGGCCGGGGTACGCGGGCCAGGGTTGAGCACATGATCGAAGCCCGCGACCTCAGCAAGCGCTACGGCGACCGGCTCGCCGTCGACTCCCTGACCTTCACCGTCGCGCCGGGCGTGGTGACCGGATTCCTCGGTCCCAACGGCGCCGGCAAGTCCACCACCATGCGCATGATCCTCGGCCTCGACGCGCCGACCGGCGGCACCGTGCGGGTCAACGGCCGCCGGTACGCCGACCACCGGGACCCGCTGCGCCAGATCGGCGCCCTGCTGGAGGCGAAGGCGGTGCACACCGGCCGCTCCGCCCGCGACCACCTGCTCGCGCTGGGCGCCACCCACGGCATCGGCCGCCGCCGGGTCGACGAGGTGATCGACCTGGTCGGCCTGCGGGAGGTGGCCGGCAAGCGGGCCGGTGGGTTCTCCCTCGGCATGGGCCAGCGGCTCGGCATCGCCGCCGCGCTGCTCGGTGACCCCGCCGTGGTGATGCTCGACGAGCCGGTCAACGGCCTGGACCCCGACGGCATCCGCTGGATCCGCGGCCTGCTGCGGGGCCTCGCCGCCGAGGGCCGCACGGTGTTCGTCTCCTCGCACCTGATGAGCGAGATGGCGCAGACCGCCGACAACCTGATCGTGGTCGGCCGGGGTCGGCTGCTCGCCGACGTGTCCCTCGCCGAGTTCACCCGCCGGGCGTCGCGCACCACGGTGCGGGTGCGCTCGCCGCAGGCCGCCGCGCTGCGCGACCTGCTGGCCGGACCGGACGTCACCATCACCGGTGGTGAGCCGGGCCTGCTGGAGGTCAGCGGTCTGCGACGCGAGGTGATCGGTGACCGGGCCGCGGCGGCGGGACTCACCCTGCACGAGCTGACCGCCACCGAGGCGTCCCTGGAGGAGGCCTTCATGACCATGACCCGCGACGCCGTCGAGTACGCCGGCGCCACCGCAGGAGAGACCCGATGACCACCACCGCGCCCACCGCCGTCCCGACCGACGCCCGGATCACCGGCCCGCGCGTGGTCCGCGCGGAGTGGATCAAGTTCCGCTCGCTGCGTTCCTCGTTGATTCTTCTGGCCGCCACCCTCGTGGTGTTCGCCGCCCTCGGGCTCGGCTTCTCGGCGTTCCTGGCCGACGCCACCATCGAACCGGGCACCCCGGCGCCACCCGGCGGGCCCTCGTCCCTCGACCCGCTCGGTGCCAGCCTCGGCGGCGTCAACCTCGCCCAACTGCTGATCGCCACGCTCGGCGTGCTGCTGACCGCCGGGGAGTACGCCACCGGCATGATCCGCACCTCCCTGGCGGCGGTGCCCCGGCGCTGGCCCGTGCTCACCGCCAAGATCACCGTCCTGGCCGGCGTGTCGCTCGCCGTGCTGCTGCCCACGGTGCTGCTCACCTTCCTCGGCGGACAGGCCGTCCTGGGGGACAAGGGCATCGCCCTCGGCGACGACGGGGTGCTGCGCGCGGTGCTGGGCGCGGCCGCTTACCTCGCCGGGATCGGCGTGCTCGGCGCGGCGCTGGGCTCGCTCCTGCGTACCACCGCCGGCGCGCTGACCAGCGTGGTCGCGTTGCTGCTGGTCGTGCCCGGGGTGGTGTCCCTGCTGCCGGAGAGCTGGTCGGAGACGATCTCCCCGTACCTGCCGTCGAACGCCGGGCAGGCGTTCATGAGCCTCGGCGGCGACCCGAACCTGCTCGCCCCGCAGGCCGGCGCGGCCGTGTTCGTCGGCTGGCTGCTCGCCCTCGTCGGCGCCGCCCTGACCAGGCTGCTCCGGCGCGACGCCTGAGTCGGGTCACCCGGGCCGGCGGCCGGTGCCGCCGGTCCGGGCCGGCGTCAGCTTCTCCGCGTGCGCGATCAGGATGAGCAGCACGCTGAGCAGCGCGGAGCCGACCAGCAGCGGCAGGCCCCGACCGACGGCGGCCAGCGCCACGATCGCGGCCAGCCCGACCGGCCGGTGCCAGGACACCCGGTGGTGGACCGCCGCCGAGAGCAGGATCCAGCCGACCAGGAACAGCGCGGGGCCACTGAGTGCCACCATCAGCGCGGCCGGGTCCCGGGACAGCGGCTCGGCGATCATGACCTGGGCGCCGACCGCGGCGGCCACCACCCCGGCCACCATCACCAGGTGCAGGTAGCCGGCCAGCAGACCGAGCCGGCTGCCGGACGGGCCCAGCGCGTCGATCGCCGCGCCGAGTCGTACGCCGCCGGGCACCAGGTAGAGCCGGCCCACGCTGACCGCGTTGACGAACGCCAGCGCGAACGCGATCGTGCGGTAGAGGTCGAAGCCGCTGGTGCTGTAGACGATCCCGGCGGTCAGGATCAGCTCGCCCAGCGCGATGATGTAGATCTGCTGGTAGCGCTCCGCCAGGTGCTCGCCGATCACCTGGAGATCCGCCCAACTGCTGCGGCCCAGCCCGGGCGTCGGCCAGCGCAGCCGGGCCAGGGAGAGGTCCAGGACCACCGCCACGGTCCAGAGCGCGACCTGGGCCGGCTCGACCAGCGCGCCGGTCAGCCACAGCACCGCGGAGAGCGCGAACCAGACCGCGACCCGCAGCGTCCGCACCCGCAGCGGGTTGCCGCGCAGCGCCGGCAGCAGGAACGCCGGTCGGCCCAGGTGGATCGCCACGTAGGCGCCGGCGAACACCAGCCCGTGCCCGGAGTACGCGCTCGGCGCGGCGGCCGCCATCATCAACCCGCCGAACATGACCCAGAGCAGCAGCCCGATGATCAGCGGCGTGCCCGGGTCGAACCAGTCCGTCGACCAGGCGGTCACGAACCACACCCACCAGATGGCCGCCAGCAGCAGGGCGGTCCGGAACACCCCGCCCAGGGTGAGGTCCTGCTCCAGGGCCAGGGAGACCCGGTTCAGCGCGAGGATGAAGGCCAGGTCGAAGAAGAGCTCCAGGAACGACGCCCGGCGGGAGGCCTCGCGTGGCCGCAACAGCTGCCCCGGCATCCCGTCCCTTCCGTTCACCCGGCCCGTCGCACCAGTCGTACCATCCGTCTCGGGGGTGACGAGGGCGAACGCGGTCAGCGGCGGATGACGCCCAGGTCGACCGCGGCGGCGACGGCGGCCGTGCGCGACTCCACCCGCAACTTGGTGTAGATGCGCGACAGGTGCGACTTGACCGTGCCCTCGGTGAGGTGCAGGCGGCGGCCGATCGCCTGGTTGGACAGGCCGTCGGCGACCAGTCCGAGGACCTCGGTCTCCCGCCGGGTCAACGCGGTGTCGGGGGTGCGGAGCCGGTTCACCAGGCGGTCCGCGACGGCCGGCGCGAGCGCGGTCCGGCCGGCGGCGGCGGTCCGCACGGCGGCGGCCAGCTCCTCCGGCGCGGCGTCCTTGAGCAGGTAGCCGGTGGCGCCGGCCTCGATCGCGGGCAGGGTGTCGGCGTCCGTGTCGTAGGTGGTCACCACCAGCACCCGGGGCCCGTCCGGCCGGGCGGTGATGGCGGCGGTGGCCTCCACCCCGCTCATGCCGACACCGAAGCGCAGGTCCATCAGGACCACGTCGACGTCACCTGCGGCGGCGCGGGCAACCGCGTCCTCGGCGGTGGCGGCCTCGGCCACCACGACCAGGCCCGGCTCGGTCTCCAGCACGGCGCGCAGCCCGGCCCGGACGACGGGATGGTCGTCGGCCAGCAGCAGCCGGATCGGGTCTCCGGTCACGGCCGCTGTCCGGGCGGCGTGCGGGGGAGCCGGGCGGACAGCGTGGTGCCCCGGCCGGGTGCGGAGGCGACGGCCAGGTCGCCGCCGAGCGCGCCCACCCGGGCGCGCATGGACGCCAGGCCGAAGCCACCGGCCTCCGGATCGGCAACGGGCAGCCGGTCGGGGTCGAAGCCGACACCGTCGTCGACCACGTCGACGGTGACCCGGTCGACGTGGTAGCCGAGCGTCACCTCGGCGGTGGTCGCGCCGGCGTGCCGGACGGTGTTGGCCAGACCGGCCTGGGCGATGCGCAGCAGCGTCACCTCGTACGCGGTCGGCAGCGGAGCCGGCACCCCGGTCACCCGCAGGCGCGCGGCGAGCGGATGCCGGGCGCCGGTGGTGGCGCACAGGCGCTCCAGCGCGCCGGCCAGCGTGGTGTCGTCCAGCGCGGGCGGGGCGAGCGCGGCGACGAAGCGGCGGGCCTCGGCCAGGTTGTCCACGGCGGCCCGGCGGGCCTGCCCGACGTGGCGGGCGGCCGCGTCCGGCCGGTCGGGCAGCACCCGCTCGGCGGCGCTCAGCAGCAGCTGGATGCTGGTCAGGCCCTGGGCGAGCGTGTCGTGGATCTCCCGGGCGAGCCGTTCCCGCTCGGCCGCCACCCCGGCCTCGTGCTGCGCCCGCGCCAGGTCGGCGCGGGTGGCGGTCAGCTCCTCGATCAGCCGCCGGCGGCGTTCGCTCTCCCGGTAGAGCGCCTGGTAGCCCCGAACCACGGCCACCGCGACGGCGGCGCCGAGGGCCGGCCCGACCACGCCCGGCACGGTGACCGCCCCCCGGTGGGCGGCGAACGCGACGATCGCCGCCAGGGCGGTCACGCCGACCGCCACCGCACCGGCGCGGCGGGGGAGCAGGTGCAGCTGGAGGACGTACAGCGGGAAGGCGACCCACAGCCCGTCGGCGGTCAGCGCGGTCAACACCAACCAGAGCGCGGTCACCGCCGCCAGCCACCAGCCGGCGGCCAGCCGCGAGCGGCGGACACCGGGCAGGAGCGCCCCACCCGCGTACGTCAGCAGGCCCGCCGCCGCGACCGCGACCACGGCCACCGGGTGCGGGCGGCCGGTGGCGACGGCCCGGAGCCCGGCCAGGGTGAACAGGCCCGCCACGAGCAGGTGCAGGCACCAGGCCAGCACGCGGGCGGTCGGCGTCAGGGCGGGAACGGCGGTGGTCACAGCCCTCTCAGCCTAGAGGAACCGCAGCTCGGCGGGCCTCTGTCGAAAGTCGTAACCGGTACCCCGCCGTTCCGCCCCGAAGCTGCCGTCCGTCGCCGGATGCCGGCCGCCCGGCCGACGACGACCGTGGAGGGCGACCACATCCGCCGCCGGAAGGGACCGCCGCTGCCGTGTTCGTCGCCTGGAGAGACCTGAGATTCGCCAAGGGGCGCTTCGCCCTGATGGGCACCGTCATCGTGCTGATCACGCTGCTGGTCGGCCTGCTGTCCGGGCTGACCGCCGGGTTGGACCGGCAGAACACGTCCGCGATCACCGGCCTGCCCGCCGACCGGATCGCCTTCGGCGGCGGGCAGGCGTCGTACGGGGACTCGACCGTCACCGAACGGCAGTGGCGGCAGTGGGCGGCCACGCCCGGCGTGACCGCCGCCGAGCCGCTCGGCATCAGCACCACCCGGGTGACCGCCGGCGGCCGGGGCGTCGCGGTCTCCGTCTTCGGCATCCGGCCCGGCTCCCGCCTCGGCCCGCCCGGCGTCGACCTCGACGACGGTACGGCGGTGCTCACCACCACGGCCGCCGCCGACCTCAGCCTGCGCGCCGGTGACCGCCTCACCCTGGCCGGACGGGAGCTGACGGTGGCGGCGGTACGCGGTGACGCCTCCTTCAGCCACACCCCGGTGGTCTGGGCCAGCCTGGACTCGTGGCGGCGCACCGTGGCCGCCGGCGCGGACACCGCCACCGTGATCGCCTTGCGGACCGGTCGCGACGTGGACGTGGCCGCCGCCGACCGGGCCGCCGGCACCCGGACCGTCGGCACCGACGAGTCGGTGACCGCGATCGGCTCCTACCGCTCGGAGAACGGGTCGCTGCAACTCATGCGTGGCTTCCTGTTCGCCATCTCCGCGCTGGTCGTCGGCGCCTTCTTCACGGTCTGGACGATCCAGCGCAGCGGCGACGTCGCGGTCCTCAAGGCGCTCGGCGCCTCCACCGCCGCGCTGCTGGTCGACGCGCTCGGCCAGGCCGGGATCCTGCTGGTCGGCGGGACCGTCGTGGGCACCGCCGTCGCCGCCGGGCTCGGCGCCGCCCTCTCCGGCTCGGACGTGCCGTTCGTGCTGACCCCCGCCACCGTCGCGCTCCCGGCGGCGGTGACGGTGCTGCTCGGCACGGTCGGGGCCGCCCTGTCGGTGCGCCGCATCACCTCCGTCGACCCGCTGACCGCCCTGGGGAGCGTCCGATGAGCCTCCACCTGACCGACGTCACACTCACCTATCCGGACGGGGACAGCCGGCTGACCGCGCTCGACCGTGTCACCCTGTCGGTGCCGAGGGGAAGCCTCACCGCCGTGGTCGGTCCCTCCGGCTCCGGCAAGTCGAGCCTGCTGGCGGTCGCCGCCACGCTCGTCACCCCGGACACCGGGGGCGTCACCGTCGACGGCGTCGACACCACCGGCCTGAGCCGGGGCGCGCTCGCCGCCCTGCGCCGACGCGCGATCGGCATCGTCTTCCAGCAACCCAACCTGCTGCCCTCGCTCACCGCCACCGAGCAGCTCCAGGTCATGGCCACGTTGGACGGACGGCCGCCGGCCCGGGTGCGGCGGCGGGCGGACGACCTGCTCGACGCGGTCGGTCTCGGCGCGCAGGCGGGACGGCGGCCGCATCAGCTCTCCGGCGGCCAGCGCCAGCGGGTGAACATCGCCCGCGCGTTGGTGAACGACCCGGTGCTGCTGCTGGTCGACGAGCCGACCAGCGCGCTCGATCACGACCGGGGCGCCGCCGTGGTCGACCTGATCGCCCGGCTCACCCGCGAGCGGGGCACGGCCACCGTCCTGGTCACCCACGACCGGGACCACCTCGCCGCCGCGGACCGCACGGTCGAGATGCGCGACGGCCGGCTCCACCCGGCGCCGGAGGTTCACCGCCTCCGCTAGCGGTCCACCACCGGGGCCGCCGCGATCGGCCGCCGCGCCCTACACTCCTGCCTCGTGTCGACGACGATCATGCCGCCGGGCAGGTGTGCCGGCTGTGGCCACGAGCTGGTCTCGGCGGCGCCCGAGAGCGCCTCCTGGTGCCCGGGGTGTCTGTGGAACCTGGACGCGTACGACCCCGCGTCGGCGCCCTGGCGGGGGACGAAGCTGGTCGGGCGATGGGGGTTCCGGCGGGGTCTGCGGATCGACCGGGCGACCCGCGCGGAGCTGTCGGCGGATCCCGACGCCGGCCCGCCCGAGACGTCCTCCGGCGAGATCTGGCTGTCGGCGGTCTCGGTGGCGCTGGGGCTGGTCGGGGCGGTCGCGGTGGGCTACCTCGGCTGGCTCTTCCTGGCCAGTGGCCTGCCCACCGGCGTGCGGGTGGCGTTCGCGCTCCCCGCCGTGCTCGTGCTGCTGCTCGTGAAGCCCGCCTTCGGGCGGGTGCCCCGCGCGGGCGTGCTCAGCGAGCGGGACGCGCCCCAGCTGCACCGCCTGGTGGGCGAGGTGGCCCGGGCGGCGGGCACGCCGGTCCCGGACGTGATCTGCGCCGACCTGAGCATCAACGCGGGCGTCGCCCGGTTGGGTTGGCGACAGCGGTCGGTGCTCGTCATCGGGGTTCCGCTGTGGGTGATGCTGCCGCGCCCCGCCCGGGTCGCGCTCCTGGCCCACGAGCTGGGACACCTCGCCAACGGGGATCCACGACGGGTCCGCAGGACGCTGCTGGCGCGCACGTTCGGCGCCCGGGCGGTGGCGGCCACCGGCGGACGGAACCCGTGGCTGCGCGCGGTGCACGGCGCCGACTCCGTGGCCGTGCACGGCGGTGGCCTCGCCACCCTGCTCTCGCTCGGGGTGCACGCGCTCCTGGGACTGGTGAACGTCCTCGGCGCCACCGCGCAACTGCTCGTCGACAGCGTCGCGATGCCGGACAGCCGACGGGCCGAGTACCGGGCGGACCTGATGGCGCGCCGGGTGGCGGGCACGGACGCGTTCCTCCGGTCCTGTGAGGTCGTCCTGCTCGCCGACCGCGTCTGGTCCGAGCTGTGGCACCTGGCGCCCACCATCGACGGTGAGCGGCTCGAACCGATGGCGGCCGAGCTACGTGAGCACCTGGCGCCGAAGCTCCCGCTGGCCCGCCAGCTCACCCGGCGCGGCACCGACCTGTGGAGCACCCATCCCGCCGAGGACCAGCGGATGCGGCTGGTCGAGGCCCTTCCCCGGGTCGACGGGACGCTGCACGTCGACGAGAGCCGTTGGGTCGAGCTGGACCGGGAGCTGGCGCCGTGGCGCCGGGCCGTCCACCACGTCCTGCTCGGCACCCGGGACCGCTACTGACGGAGATTGACACACGAACTGTGCTTCGTGAATAATGGAGCGTAGTTCGAGGGGGAGTACCCGCCACCGGACGCGCGGTCGTCAGGACGGACCCACCACGGGTCCCGGCCGCGCGGGCCGCCCGCGCGGCGGTCCGGGGAGACCTTCGACCCGTTCGCCGGCGACCAGCCGGCCCGGTCGGAGGGAGCGCCGCGCGTGTCCGTACCCCTGTGGGCCTGGTTGGCCCTGACCGCCGCGATCGCCGTGATGCTGGCGGTCGACCTGTTCCTGCACCGGGACAACCACGTCATCGGCTTCCGTGAGGCGGCCGTGTGGTCGGCGGTCTGGATCGCCGCCGGCCTGGCGTTCGGTGTCGTGTTGTGGCTGTGGCAGGGCGACGAGGCCGCCGGCGCCTACTACGCCGGCTACCTGATCGAGAAGGCGCTGTCGGTGGACAACGTCTTCGTCTTCGCGCTGGTCTTCACCTACTTCGCGGTCCCGGCCGCGTACCAGCACAAGGTGCTGTTCTGGGGCGTCATCGGCGCGCTGCTGTTCCGGCTGGTGTTCATCTTCGTCGGCGCCGGGCTGCTGGAGACGTTCTTCTGGACCGCCTACGTCTTCGGCCTGTTCCTCGTCTGGACCGGCTGGAAGATGGCCTTCCGGCACGACACCGAGATGCGTCCCGAGCGCAACCTCGTCGTCCGCGCCGTGCGCCGGGTCATCCCCACCGACGCCCGCTACCACGGCGACAGGTTCTTCACCCGACTCGACGGGAGGCGCGTCGCGACGCTGCTGTTCGTGGTGCTCGTGGCCGTCGAGGCCACCGACCTGATCTTCGCGATCGACTCCGTCGCCGCCATCCTGGCGATCACCACCAGCACGTTCATCGTCTGGACCGCCAACGCGTTCGCCGTGCTCGGTCTGCGCAGCCTCTACTTCTGCCTCGCCGGCCTGCTGCGTCGTTTCGTGCACCTGCACTACGGACTGGCGTTCCTGCTCGCCTTCGCCGGGGTCAAGCTGATCCTCTCCGAGACCCCGGTCGGCAAGCTGCCCATCCCGCTGACCCTCGGCGTCATCGTGGCCACCCTCGCCGTCTCCATCGGATGGAGCCTGGTGACCACCAGGGGCGGCGCCGCGTCGGCGGCGGTCCGGTCGGACGGGAGTCGCTGACCCCGGGCCCGCGCCCGGCCCCCGGTGATCGTCCCGGGGGCCCGGGCGCGCACGTCGTGCCCTAGACTCGGCGCAGCGTCGCGTGCCGGTGGCAGGCTGTGTCAGGCATGGAGGCGCCGGACCGGAGGGAGCACGACGATGACAATCGCCGTCCCTTCGCCCTCTCCCCGTGGGTGAGGGTGAGCAGACCAGGCTGGTGGCCTGGAGTCAGGAGATGCGCGCCGTCCACGAGCGGCTGCGCGAGGCGCTGCGGGTGACGCGGCAGTCGTTGGCCGGCGGCACGCCGGCGGAACCGGCGACCCGGGACCTGCTGCTGTTCTGTCACGGGTTCTGCGCCGCGCTGACGGCGCACCACGAGGGCGAGGACCGGGAGTTGTTCCCGGCGATCGCGCGGCGGCATCCGGAGTTGCGGGGCACGCTGCACCAGCTACGGCAGGACCACTCGATGATCGGTCACCTGCTCGCCGGGTTGAGCGCCGCGGTGACCCGGGGCGCCCCGCCGGAGGAACTGGGCCGGCACCTGGAGGGGGTGGCCGCGATCATGGAGTCGCACTTCCGGTACGAGGAGCGGCAACTGCTCACCGTGCTGGAGACGCTGGCGCTGGACGCCGACCCGGCCGACGTGCTGGGCCCCCTGTGACGACAGGTCGTGGCCCGGCGGGATGCGCGCCGCCGGGCCACGACCCGAGCCGGAGGGCCGTCAGTTCAGACCGCAGGTGGCCAGCGCGTCCAGGTTCGGGCGTGCCGCGCCGATCCGGTTGAAGGCGATCTCGATGCGGTCGAGGGCGGCGGTGCGCTTGCTCCTGAGCGGTCCGAGGACGGCGTTGTCCACGAAGTTCGGCCCGCCCTCGGGGCGGACGGCGAGCCGGGCCAGCCGGGCGTTCGCCTCGTCGATCTGCTTGTCCAGCGTGGCCAGCTCGGCCTGGACCTGGGCCGCGGCCGCCGCCGGGACGGCCGGCAGCTGGACCCGGGGACAGTTCACCGTCCGGGCCGCACCGGATGCCGCACCATCGTTCTGGCCGCCCGCGTTGCCGTTCTGACCGCCCGCGTTGCCGTTCTGACCGGCGGCGTTGCCGTTGACCGCGCTCGGCACGCCTGGCGCGTTCAGGCCGCAGGTGGCCAGAGCGTCCAGGTTCGGACGTGCCGCGCCGATCCGGTTGAAGGCGATCTCGATGCGGTCGAGGGCGGCGGTTCGCTTGCTCCTGAGCGGTCCGAGGACGGCGTTGTCCACGAAGTTCGGCCCGCCCTCGGGGCGGACCGCGAGCCGGGCCAACCGCTCGTTCTGCCGGGCGATCTCCTGATCCAGGTTGGCCAGCTCCCGCTCCACCCCGGCGGCGGCCGCCGCGGGCACCGGGGGCAGCTTGTCGCGTACGGTCGGGCAGTTCACGGTCTGCGCGGCGGCCGATGCGGCCGGGCGGGCGTTTTCGTCGGCGGACGCCAGTTGCAGCCCGCCGGCGAGCAGGAGCGCGGCGAGCGTGCCCACCCCGCCGAGTTTCAGGACCGCGGTGTTGCGCGTACCCCTGGCCATGCACCTCTCCTTTGCTCGACCGGGAGGGTCGGCGCGGCGGTCGCGCCGCGCGGCCGCTCCCCGGTGCGAAGTGAGGACTCAGGAATCGTGCTCGTGCCCGCTCCGGCATCGCGGTTCCGGACGATGTCCACTGTCGGCAGGGGATACGGGCGCGGCCCCGAGATCGTTCAGCGCCCGCCCGAGGCGATCGCGCGTGGATCACGAGGTCGGCGGCACGACCCGGGACTAGGATCGGGGTGGGGGATCACGGGCGGGGGAGCGGGTCGGGTGGGTGGGTCGCAGCTGCTTGTCGTGCTGGACCGGGACAGCTCGGTGCCGTTGCAGCAGCAGCTCTGCGACCAGATCAGCGGATCCGTGCGCAGCGGCCGGCTGCGCGCCGGTGACCCGGTGCCGCCCAGCCGGGAGCTGGCCCACCAGCTCGGTGTCTCCCGCACCGTGGTGACCCGCGCGTACGAGCTGTTGCGGGCCAACGGGGTGCTCACCTCCCGCCGCGGCTCCGGCACCCGGGTCAGCGGCGCGGTGCCCGACCTGCCGCACCGCGACCCGCCGGCCCGGGCGCCGCTGCGGCCGGAGCCGCCGCTGCCCACCGACGCGGGCAGCCCGCTGTGGCGGCCGTGGGAGCCGGCGCCCATGCACCGGCCCGACGGCGCGTACGACTTCCGGCACGGCACCCCGGCGTTGGCCAGCTTCCCGGTGGCCCGGTGGCGGCAGTCGCTCGCCGAGGCGGTGAGCCGGGCCGACGCGGTGGCCCTGGGCTACGGCCCGGCCGAGGGCTCGCCGGCGTTGCGCGACCAGATCGCGGCGTTGCTGCGGCGCAGCCGGGCGCTGGACGTCTCCCGCGAGCACACGATCGTGACCAGCGGCGCCACCCAGGCCATGGACATCCTGGTCCGGCAGCTCGTCGGCCCCGACGACGTGGTGGTGATCGAGGACCCGAGCCACACCGTGCTGCGGCAGATCTTCGGCTACTCCCGGGCGGCCGTGGTGCCGGTCCCGGTCGACGCCGAGGGGCTGCGGGTCGACGAGATCTCCGACCGGGTCCGCGGCCACGGCCTCGACCCGGCCCGGGTACGCCTGGTCTACGTCACCCCGTCGCACCAGTTCCCGACCGGGTTCGTCATGTCCGAGCGGCGGCGGCGGGCGCTGCTGCGCTGGGCCCGCGAGCACGGCGTCACGGTGCTGGAGGACGACTACCACAACGAGTTCAGCTTCGCCGCCGAGCGGCTGCCGTCGCTGGCCGCCGACCCGCAGGGCGCCGACGTGGCCTACGTCGGCAGCTTCAGCAAGACGCTGTTCCCCTCGCTGCGCATCGGCTACGCGGTCCTGCCGCCGCACCTGGTCCGGCCGTTCCTCGGCATCAAGTGGATCACCGACCGGCTGACCCCGACGCTCACCCAGGAGGCACTGGCCGAGTTCGTCGGCTCCGGCGCGTACGCCCGGCACATCGGCCGGATGGACCGGCTCTACCGGCAGCGCCGGGCCCGGCTGCTGGAGGCGCTCTACGAACACTTCGGCGCCGGCGTCCGCGTCTCCGGCGCGGCCGCCGGGCTGCACGTGCTGGTCACGCTCGGCGGCGCGCCCGGCGCCGACGAGACGGCGATCGTGCGCGCCGCCGCGGCGCGCGGCGTGCGGGTCTATCCGGCCTCCGGCTACTTCGTCAGCCACCCGCCGTCCGAGCCGACGTTCCTGATCGGGTACGCGGCGCTGCCCACCGCCCGGATCACCGAGGGAGTGGCGCTGCTGGCCGCCGCGGTGCGGGACGCGACGGCTCGGTGAACCGGGGCCGGCGGAACCGGTCGTGCTGGGCGTACGGCACGGTGCAGTCGAAGACCGCCTTCGCGGTCCGCCCGTCGGCCGACAGCGAGCGGGAGTAGCCGGTGTGCTGGCTCGGGTCCAGCGGGAAGCCCTCCCGGTCCGGCAGCACCCGCAGGTCCTGGTCGGCCTGGAACCGGGTCACCATCGCCCACCACAGGTCCTGGTCGGACTCGACGTCGACGTCCTCGTCGACGCAGAGCACCAGCTTGGCCATCCGGAACGCGTCCAGCACCGCCTCCCCGGCGGCCCGGACCGCCGCGTCGTCGGCCGGGTCGCGCTTGGCCGGCCACTGGAGCACCACCATGAGCTGACCGCCGCCGGCGGTGTGGCAGTGCGCGGCTTGGGCCGGCGTGCCCCGGCGGCGCAGCAGCTCCAGCACCGCGGCCTCCATCCCGAAGCCGAGCAGCACCGACTGCTCGTGGCCGGGGCCGGAGACGGCCTGCAGGATCGGGCTCTCCCGGGCGGTGATCGCGGTGACCCGGATCAGCGGCAGCGACGGGTGCGCCCGGCCCTGGTAGCCGAGGAACTCCGGGGTGGCGACGGCCCCGTGCCGGCTCTCCGGCGCGTGCTCGGCCAGCAGCTCGCCCTCGATCACGTACTCGGCGTGCGCGACGAACTCGGCGTCCACGGTGGCGCACGGCAGCAGCTCGACCGGCCGGCCGCCCAGCGCCCCGGCGACCGCCAGCTCGTCGACCTCCGGCGGCACCAGCGAGGTCGGGCAGCAGGAGGAGAGCAGCACCGCCGGGCCCAGTCCGAGGTGGATCGCCACCGGCAGCGGGACACCCCGACGCAGGGCGGCCCGGTGGGCCAGTTCGAGATCCCGACCCGGGACCATCCAGATGGTCAGCGTGTCCGGGCCCTGCACGCACATCCGGTGCACGGACAGGTTGCGGACGCCGGTGTCCGGGTCGGTGGCGAGCACCGCGCCGAGCGTCAGGTAGGGACCGGCGTCCTCGTCGGTGAGCACCGGCACCGGCAGCGCGGTGAGGTCCGTCGGCAGGCGTCGGCGGGGCCACCGCGCCGGGTCGGGCGCGGGCACCGGCGGGCGGGGTGCGGCCACCGCGTCGAGCAGCCGGTGCGGCAGCTCGGTCGGGGTGACGCCGAGCAGGCCGGCGGCCCGCCGGCGGGTGCCGTAGAGCCCCATCAGCACGGCCCGGGTGGGGCCGTGGTCGGGGCGTACCCGGTCGAAGAGCACGGCCGGGCCGGGACCGGTGGGCGGGGCGGCGGGCGCGCCGGCCCAGCGGGCGTAGTGCGCCGAGACGCCGTAGCGGGCGGGCAGCTCCTCGGCCACCCGCACCAGCTCGCCGGGGAGCGGGTCGAGCGTGGCCAGCGCGTGCCGCAGGTCCACCGGCGCGCGCAGCCCGGTCATCGCCGGTCCGTCGGGGCCGGGGCGGCCCGCCGGGCCGCCAGCATCTCCAGTTGCATCCGGGTCAGCTCCTCGATCAGCGCGCGGTAGGTGGCCACCGCGACCTCCGGCGGCATGCCGTGCCGGTCGGCCAGCTCCCGGACCCGGTCCAGGACCTGCCGGACCCGGTCCGGCGACCGGACCGCCGCCTCGTCCGACTTGTGCACGGTCAACTCCCGGACCACCCGGGTACGGACCGCCAGCAGCTCGACGATCCGCTGGTCGAGCCGGTCCACGGCGCCCCGCAGCTCGGCGATCCGGGCGGGACCGTCGACGGCGTCGACCGGCGGCAGGCCGGCCGACGCCCCCGCGTCGTACGGGTCGGTCACGGCTGCGGGACCCGGTCGATCACGAACACGACGGTGGGCTCGTCGTCGCTGCCCTGGGAGCGGTGCTCCTCGTCGTCGGGAATGACGAAGCCCATGCCCGGGCGGCAGGGCACCGAGCGGTCCCGGAAGTGGATGGTGAACTCGCCCCGCAGCACGTAGCCGGTGTGGCCGCGCAGGCACCAGTGGTGCTCGTCGAAACCGGCCGGCAGCTCCAGCAGCCGCAGCCGCTGCCCCCCGACGTACGCGATCTTGACGCGCCCCTGGGCGCCGGGCTTGTCCCACCTCTCCCACTCGGTCGCCGGGAAGTCGATGCCGACCGGCACGGTCGCCTGCTCAGTGGACATTCTCGCTGTCTCCTCTGTTCGGGACGGATTCGGCGCGGCGCTGCCGCGGCACGCGTTCGTTGCGGTCCCGCCGGGGCAGGACCGGGCCGCCGGTGGACCGCCGGTGCTGCTGGAGCAGCTGCACCATGTCGACCATCCGATGCACCATCCGCTCCAGCGCGTCGACGCCCTCGGGGTCGGTCAGCCCGGGCGTACCGGTGGTGTTGCGCAGCAGGACGGGGAAGCCGCTGCCCACCAGGATCATGCGGTTGAGCAGCAGGTTGTTGACGATCTGGTTGTGCACCGACGAGTCGCTGTAACGGCGTCCGGTGACGATGATGCCGCCCACCTTGTCCGCCAGCGGGCGGGTGAAACGCAGGTAGCCGACGCCGGCCCGCTCGATGAAGATCTGCATCAGGTGGGCCAGGCCGAACCCGTGCACCGGTGCGGCGTAGATCAGCCCGTCGGCGCGGACCATCTGCTCCACCAGCGCCGGGACGTCGTCGTCCAGCTGGCAGGGCAGCGTACGGCTGTTGCAGTCGCCGCACGGGCTGCACGGCGAGATCCGGTGCTCGCGCAGCCGCACGGTGCGCAGCACCGCGCCGCGCTCGGCGATCAGGCGTCCGGCGTGCGCGACCGCGAGGTCGGTGTTGCCGCCGGCCCGTTCGGATCCGTTGATGGCCAGGATGGTGGCTGCTTCGCTGGGCAATCGCACCCCCGAGGGCTCGTCGACCGGGACGCGGCGCCGCACCGCGCCGCGTCCCGGCCGGGTTCAGTCCGTCAGCTTTCCGGCGAAGTAGTCGATGTAGGCCTGCATGTCGAAGTGGCCGTGACCGGACAGCGAGAACAGGATCGCCTTCTCCTCGCCGGTCTCCCGGCAGCGCAGCGCCTCGTCGACCGCCACCCGGACGGCGTGGCTGGACTCCGGCGCCGGCACGATCCCCTCGCTGCGGGCGAACCGCACGCCCGCCTCGAAGCAGGCCGTCTGCGGCACCGCCCGCGCCTCGATCAGGTCCACCTCGCGCAGCGCGCTCACGATCGGCGCCATGCCGTGGTAGCGCAGCCCACCCGCGTGGATGGCCGGCGGCCGGAAGTCGTGGCCCAGCGTGTGCATCTTGGCCAGCGGGGTGAGCCCGGCGGTGTCGCCGAAGTCGTAGTCGTAGCTGCCCTCGGTCAACGACGGGCAGGAGGACGGCTCGGCGGCCAGGAAGCGGACCGTCCGCCCGCCCTCGAACTGCCGGCGCAGGAACGGCAGCGCCAGCCCGGCGAAGTTGGAGCCCCCGCCGGCCGCGCCGACCACCACGTCCGGGTAGTCGTCGGCCAGTTCGAGCTGGAGCAACGCCTCCTGGCCGATGATCGTCTGGTGCATCAGCACCAGGTTGAGCACCGAGCCGAGCGCGTAGCGGGCCGAGCCGCCGCTGACCATCGCCGCCTCCACCGCCTCGGAGATGGCCAGGCCGAGGCTGCCGGTGGCGTCCGGGTCGGCGGCGAGCACCGCCCGGCCGGCCTCGGTGCGGTCGCTCGGGCTGGCGGTGACCGTGGCGCCGAACGTCTCCATCAGGCCCCGCCGGTAGGGCTTCTGGTCATAGCTGACCCGGACCATGAAGACGTCGCACTCCAGGTCGAAGTAGGCGCACGCCATCGACAGCGAGCTGCCCCACTGGCCCGCGCCGGTCTCCGTGGTCAGCCGCCGCACGCCGTCGAGCTTGCTGTAGTACGCCTGCGGCACGGCGGTGTTCGGCTTGTGGCTGCCGGCGGGGCTGACCCCCTCGTACTTGAAGTAGATCCGGGCCGGGGTGTCCAGGTCGCGCTCCAGGCGGCGGGCGCGGATCAGCGGGCTGGGACGCCACTGCCGGTAGATGTCGAGCACCGGGCCGGGGATGTCCACGTCCCGGTTGGTGGCGAACTCCTGGGCGATCAGCTCGGAGGCGAACAGCGGTGCGAGGTCGGCCGGGGTGATCGGCTCCCGGGTGCCGGGATGCAGCATCGGGGGCAGTCCCTTGGGCAGGTCGGGGACCACGTTGTACCAGGTCGTGGGGATGTCGCTCTCGGGGAGGACGAACTTCGTCGTGGTCATGGCCTCTTCCGGTGAGGGGTCGGGTGGATCACGGACGGGCGGTGGCCGGCGCGGCGGGTTCCGGCACGGGCCGGGCCTGGGGCCGCACCCGCAGCACTGCGAACGCGACCACGCCGACCACCGGGGTCAGCAGGAGCAGGAGCAGGACCGGGCGGTGCCCGCCGGCCTGCCAGACGAAGCCCAGCCCCATCGGGACCACGAGCCGGGCGGAGCTGAGCACGAAGCCGTTGAGCGCCATGAACCCGCTGACGCGGCGGGGCTCCACGTGGTCGGCGATGTAGGTGGGCACCACCACCGACGCGATGATCTCGCCGAGCGTCCAGACCACAGTGGACAGCAGCACGGCCGGCAGCGAGAACGCGAACACCAGCACCGCCATCCCCGCCGACCACAGCAGGCCGGCGACGATCAGCAGCGTCCGCGTCGGGTACGCCTTGATCCGCTTCTCGATCAGCAGGCCGGCGCCCACCACGACCACGCTGTTGACGGTGTAGACCGCGCCGACCACCGCCACCGACGACGCCAGCACCTCGGTGACCGCGAGCGGCAGCGTGTACTCCAGGCCGATCAGCGGCGCGACGTAGCAGAACGACACCACCACCAGCACCGCCACGTCCAGGTCCCGCCGCAGCTCGGCCCGCCGCGCGCCGGTCGGCGCGGGCACCGTCGCCGCGTCCCGACCGGTGTCGGCCGGCACGAACAGCCGGATGGTGAGCGCGGCGAGCAGCCCGAGCGCGATGTTGCCGGCGAACATCAGCCCGTACGAGTAGGCCGCGGCCAGACCACCCAGCAGCGGCCCGACGCCCATGCCGAGGTTGTTGGCGATGTAGCTGACGGTGTAGGCGAACGGCCGCTGCTCCGGCTCGGCGAGGTCGGCGATCAGCGTGTTGGCCGCCGGCGCGAACATGCCCATCCCGACCAGCGCCACGAACAGCAGCGCCGCGTACGTCCACGGCGGACCGTCCAGCACCGCCAGGCCGAGGTAGCCGACCGCGTTGAGCAGCAGACTGGACACCAGCGCGGCGCGCCGGCCGGCGCGGGCGCAGACCGGGCCGCTGAGCAGGCTTCCGGCGAGCAGGCCGGTGCTGCCCACCGAGATCAGCACCCCGGCCTCGCCGGTGCTCAGCTCCCGGCTGCGCACCAGGTAGACCGCGAGCAGCGGAAAGACGAACATGCCGGCGCGGTTGATGAACGACGCCAGCACCAGCATCCGCAGCGGGCGCGGCAGGGCGCGGAACCGGCTCAGCCACATGACGGCTCCCCGGCCGGCTCGGTGCGCACCTCGAACGCGTCCCGGATGGTCTTGAACCGGGCCCGCACGTCGTCGAAGTCCCGGCCCTCGCAGACGTACCAGCCCAGGACGTCGTTGGAGGCGGTGGGCGGGGCGAGCACGTCGCCGTCGCTCTTCCACACGTCCGCGTCGAGCACCGAGTCCAGCGCCCGCAGCTCCTCGGCGGTGGTGATCGCGGTGATCCGGCCGTACCGGTCGGAGCAGAGATATTCCGTGCCGGTCTCCGGGCCCAGCACGGTGGCCGGCACGTGCGTCGGGTCCAGTTCCAGCCGGCACCACTCGCCGGCCAGGTTGATGCCGCGCCCGGCCTCGATCGCCGGGACGATCGAGCCACCGCCGGCCCGGGCGGCCGCCTCGCCGAAGACCACCTCGCCGTCGTCGCGGAGGAAGAACTCGACGTGCGCGACCCCGGTACGCATGCCGAAGCCGCGCAGGATCTCCGCGTTGGCGGCCAGGATGCGCCGCTCGGCCGGGGTGAGGTCGTGCTTGCGGGAGACGGTGCCGCCCGGCTCGTCGCGGAACTCCAGCACCGAGTAGGTGTAGCGGGACAGTTGCTCGAAGACCACCTCGCCGTCGCGCAGCAGCGAGTCGACGTGGAACTCCGCGCCGCGCACGTACTCCTCCACCCGGTAGTCGTGCCGCGCGTCGGCGACCAGCGGCCAGACCCGGGCCAGGTCGTCGGCCGAGTCGACCCGGTGGGTGTCGCCGCAGGCCCAACCCGCGTACGGCTTGACCACCACGGGCCAGCCCACCTCGGCGGCGAACTCGGCGACCGCCCCGACGGTGTCGGGCCGGCAGGACCGGGCCACCGGCACGCCCAGCTCGGTGGCGCGGCGGTGCATCACGTTCTTGTCCCGGAACGTCAGCGCCTGCTCCGGGTCCAGGCCCGGGATGCCGTGGTCGCGCCGGCACCGCGCCGCGGTGAGCACGTCGCCCTCGAACAGCGGGAAGATCCGCTCGACCGGCCGCTCGGCGACGATCCCCGCGACCGCCGCGCGGACGGCCTCCGGGTCGTCCAGGTCGGCCCGGTGACAGGGCAGGCCGGCGGCCTCCGGGGCCGGCTGGTCGGCCGGCAGCAGCACCAGCGTGTCCACGCCCAGGTCGGCGGCGGCGGCGACCACGGCGCGGAACTGGGCGAGGTAGCGCCCGGCGGCGGGCCGGTAGACGACCAGGATCGCCCGGTTCACGACCGGCTCCCCGTCGTGCCGCCGGCCGGGCTGAGCGGGGCGTCGAGGACGAACACCGCGTCCCGGCCGTCCCGGTCCAGCACCGCCCGGGGCCGGGGCGAGCCGGTCAGCTCGCCGAGCGCGTCGTCCAGGCGGGCCAGCGCCGCCTCCACCTCCGCCCGACCGCCCGGGTGGGCCGCCTCGACGGTGAGCAGCAGCCGGCGGCGGCCCAGGTCGGTGCGGACCAGGTGGCCCTGGCGCCAGTTCCAGCGCCGGGAGTGCGCCCGTCCGTCCCCGTCGGCGTAGACGATCTCACCCGGCTCGGGTCGCTCCGGCGCGTCCGGCGCGCCCAGCGGCAGGTAGGTCTCGGCGCCGTCGGCCGGCCGGACGACCAGCTCGGCGATGCCGTCGACCGCGCACGAGGCCACCGGCAGCGCGGTGTCCAGCGAGACCGCGTTGCAGAGGTCCACGAGCGCGTTGATCCGGGGCAGCCGGTCGCCCCGGGCCACCCGGCGGGCGATCGACTCGGCGGCGCACGGGAACCGGTTCGGGTTCACCCCCACCGCCCGGTACGCGGCCCGCCACGCGGCGACGCCCGGCAGCTCCGCCACACCGGCCTTGTCCAGGTCGGCCCGGTGCAGCGCGTCCTCGGCGGCGGCCAGCAGCGCCGCCACGGCCGGGGAGGCCGGCCCGACCTCGACCGCCGGCACGGCGATCAGGCCGAGGACGTAGTCCGGCACGCTGCTCAGCACCCGGTCGTCGATGCGGACGGCCAACCGGTCGGCGCCGTCGTCGAGCTGGGTCATCGTCATCCTCGTCGGTTCGGTTCACACGGTCGCCCCGACCGTACGGAGCGGAACAGCCACCGGTTGTGGCCAATCCCGGCGGATCCGGTGAGGCCAATCGGGGCGCTCACCGGCGCACGGCGGCCCTCGGCGCGGGCCGGCCCGGCTCACGTCCGGTTCCCCCCTGATCGGGCGGTTCCCGGTCGTCCCCGGCGCGGCTCGGACGCGCGCCGAGCAGCGCGGCGCCCAGCGCCAGCACGCACAGCGCCGCGCCGACCGGACCGAGCAGGTCGACGGCGTGCTCGCCGCCGTGCCGCAGCACCCGGTTGCCGAGGAAGCCGCCCAGCGCGATGCCGAGGAACGTGGCCGACGAGTTGAGTGACAGCAGCAGCGGCCCGGAGCCCGGCGCGACCGTGAAGAGCCGGTGCTGCTGGGCCGGCTGGGTCGCCATCGCGGTGAGCCCCCACGCCGCCATGGCCAGCGTGGCCGGCAGCAGCGCCTGCCGGGTCAGCGGCAGCGTGGCCAGCACCAGCGCCAGCCCGGCCACCGAGGCCAGCAGGACCGGCCGGGCGCCCCACCGGTCGGTGGCCCGACCGCCGAGCACCGTGCCGACGACCCCCGGCACGCCGAAGACCAGCAGCAGCACCGCCAGCAGTGTCCCGTCGCCGTCGGTGGCCGGGGCGAGCAACGCTCCGACGTAGGTCAGCGCCAGGTAGCCCCCGGTCATGAACAGCGCGGTGGTGAGCACCGCCGCGCCGACCCGGCCCTGGCGCAACGGCGCGAGCCGGGCGGCCAGCCCGGGGCCGGCCGGCAGCCGCATCGCCGGCAGCCCGACCGACACCGCCGCCGCGCAGCCGGCGCCGAGCGCGGCGAGCAGCCAGAACGTGGCCTGCCAGCGCAGGTCGGCGGCGAGCCAGGTGCCGAACGGCACGCCCGCCACGGTGGCCGCGGACAGACCGCCGAGCACCACCGCCATGGCCCGGCCACGCCGCTCCGGCGCGGCCAGCGCGGCGGCCGAGGCGGACGCGGCGGGCACGTACAGCGCCGCGCTCACCGCGGTCAGCACCCGCGCGCCGAGCAGCAGCGGCAGGTCCGGGGCGAGCGCCGACGCGACGTTGCCCACTGTGAACCCGGCCAGCGAGAGCAGCAGCACGGTACGGCGCTCCCAGCGGCCGGTGACCGCGCCGAGCACCGGCGCGGCGACCGCGTACGCCAGCGCGAAGACGGTGCTCACCCAGCCGGCCGAGGCGACGCTGACGTCGAGGTCCCGGGCCACCTCGGGCAGCACCCCGGCGACCACGAACGTGTCCGTGCCGATGGCGAACGCGCCGACCGCCAGCAGCGGGACCACCGGGACGACCCGCCGCATCAGGCCACCCCCGCCGGCTGCCGGTCCCGGTACGCGGCGGCGTCCCCGGCGACCACCTCACCGCCCAGCAGCACCAGTTCGATCGCCTCCGGCCGGCCCAGCACGGTGATGTCCTGCGCCGGGTCGCCGTCGGTGACCACCAGGTCGGCCAGCCGGCCCGGCTGCACCGTGCCGGCCTCGTCGCCCCGCCCGGCCAGCCGCGCGCCGTTGGCGGTGGCCCAGGTCAGCACCGTGGGTGCCGGGATGCCGGCCATGCTCACGTAGGTCTCCAGTTCCTCGGCGTAGCGGCCGTGCGGGGTCCAGGCGAAGCCGAAGTCGTCGCCGGCCACGATCGGGATGCCCATCTGGACCATCAGCGGCAGGATCCGCAGCGTGTTCTCCACCTCGGCCTCGAACTCCAGCGTCTCCAGGTATTCCGGCGTCTTGCCGTGCGCGGTGCCGGTGGTGAGCAGCCGGTGCGGCTGGTGCAGGCTCGGCACCACGAAGATGCCGCGCTCGGCGATCGCCTCCAGCGCCGCGTCGTCGGCGTACGTGGCGTGGTCGATGACGTCCACCCCGGCGGCGATGGCGTTGCGGATGCCGCCCAGCCCGCGCGAGTGCGCCCGGATCCGCACCCCGCGCTCGTGCGCCGCGCGGGCCGCGACCACCAGCTCCTCGGCGGTGAACAGCAGCTCGTGCGAGCGGCCGTTGGGGAACGTGTCGTCCCCGGTGGAGAACACCTTGATGATCTCCGCGCCCTGGTCGACCTCGGTGTTGACGTAGTCGACGAGTTCCTCCGGGGTGTCGGCCAGCCGCATCAGGTCGGTCGGGATCCGCTGCTTGACCGCCGGGTTCCGGCGCTCCGGCGGGCCGGACACCATCAGGTCCCGGCTGCACGGGGTGATCCGCGGGCCGGGCAGCCGGCCGGACTCGATCGCCCGCCGCAGCGCCATGTCGATGCCGGCCACCGAGCCGGCGCCGACGAACGCGGTGTAGCCCAGCCGGAGCATCGCCGCCGCGTTCGCCGCCGCGCCGAGCGTCACCTCGGGGACGGTGTGCTTGAACAGCGTCTCCCGGCCGTCGAGCACGTTCAGGTAGGCGATGTGGGTGTGGCCGAGCGTCATGCCCGGCATCACCGTCCGGCCGTCCAGGTCGAGCACGTCCACACCCGGGTCGTGCAGCGGCGCCTGCGCCTCGGGCAGCACCGCGACGATCCGCTCGCCGTCGAGCAGCACGCTGTGGTGGGGTCGGGACGCCACGCCCAGTCCCTCCTGGACGGTGGCGCGGTGCAGCAACGTACGTCGGGACACGGTGGTCACTCCGATTCTCGAAGGGGTTCAGCGGTGGCCGAAGAGCAGCCAGACGATCTCCGCGCCGGGGCGGCGGACCACCCAGCGCAGCGCGTGCCGGCGTACCCCCGGGGCGTTGGTCACGGCGAGGTCGGCGTCGCCGGCGGCGAGCAGTTCGGCGGCGTGCTGGGTGGAGTCCGCGTCGACCCACCGCACCGGGCGGTCCGCCAGCGTGGGCGGCGCCAGGTCGCCGAAGATCCGCCGGACCTCCCAGAGCGCGGCCACCGTCACCTCGTCGGCGCCGTCGGGCGTGCCGTCCGCGCGGGCGGCGATGCCGTACTCCGGGGTGGCCTGCGCGAAGTACGCGTCCAGCCGCAGGTCCCGGTGCCAGTGGAAGCGGGTCGCGCCCTGGTAGGCGCTGGGTACCAGCGCCTGGTCGACCCGGCGGTCCACCAGCGCGCCGAGCACCGCGTCGAACGTGTCGCACAGCTCGATCCGCAGCGCGTGCCGCTCGGCGAGGAACGCGGCGGTCAGGTGGCTGGACGTGCCGGGCGGACCGAGCGTCGCCACCGCCGTGCCGGGGTGGCTGGCCCACTGGTCCACCACGGCCCGCCACCGCCGCCCGTACGCCCCGGCGAGCGGCCCGGGCAGCGCGGGGACCGGCTCGGCGGCGGCGGTGTCAGGTGTCGTAGCCACGCCTGCCCGCCATCCGCTGCGCCACCCGGGTCTCGTGGTCGTCGGCGACCCGCCGGTCCACGATTCGGGCGGCCTTCCAGCTCACGAACGCGCCGGTGCTGACGATCGGGTCCAGCCCGTCGCTCAGCTCCACCTCGACCGGCACGCCGAGCGCGTCGGTGGCGCGCTCGCGCACCCCGGCGGCCACCCGGGCCGGGTCGTCGACCAGGTCCTTGAGCAGTTCCAGCCGGATCGTCAGCCGGTCGCCGCCGGTGCCCGGGTCGTGGTCGATCACCACCTGGTAGCCGGCCGAGCCGGTGACGCCGGTCAGCACCGCGCTCTCGATCTGGCCGGCGGTGCGCCGCCGGCCGCCCAGCTCGATCCGGTCCAGCGTCCGGCCGACGATCTGCACCAGGTCGCCGGGCAGCTCGCAGTCGCAGTCCGACGCGCCGACCACCACCGCGTCACCGGTGCGGTAGCGGATCAGCGGCTTCACCCCGTCGACGAGCATGGTGACGGTCAGCTCGCCGCTGCCGCGCGGGCCGTGCGACGCGCCGGTCTCCGGATCGACCACCTCGATCAGGTAGTTGGTCTGGGACAGGTGCATCCGCTTGTTGCGGCAGGCGGTGGCGATGACGAACGCCTCCTGCGACCCGTAGAGGATGTTGTAGACGTCCGCGCCCCACACCGACTCCAGGTTGTGCGCCAGCGCCGGCGTGCACATCTCCCCGGTGACGAACAGCAGCTTGACCCCGAAGTCCTCACGCAGCCGGTAGCCGTGGTGCTCGGCGGCCTTGGCCAGCGTCAGCGCCACCCCGGGCGTGCAGCAGATGACCTCCAGGGCCAGGTCCTTCATCAGTTGCAGCGCCTTGGCGAAGCCGATCACCGGCGAGTACGGCCAGATCTTGGCGTTCATCGCGCCGACGTTGCGAGCGACGTCGCCGAGCGTGTCGCCGAACGAGTGCACCTCGGTCGGACCCATCAGCCCCACCCGGGGCGCGTGGTCGCCGAAGTGGTGCCGGAAGATCGACGCCCAGGACTCGGTGACGTGGGCGTTGCTGGCCACCACCTCCCGGCCGTCGCGGGGGCACGGGGTGGCGGGGCCGGTCGTGCCGGTGGTCTCGTAGAAGAAGACGGCCTCGGCCAGCGGCCGGCTGAGCACGTCCAGCATCTCCTCGCGCAGGTGCGCCTTCGTGGTGAACGGCAACGTGTCGAGGGTGGCCGGCGTGACCGAGGCGAGGTCGATGCCGGCCAGGTGCCGGGCGTAGAACGGCGAGCCGGTCGCGACCTGGTCGAGTACCCGCCGCAGTTGCCGGCGCCGCCAGGAGTCGAGCTGCTCGGCGGTGAGCGTGCGGTCGAAGAAGGCGCGGTGCAGGGTCAGGTAGTCGGCGGCGAAGCCGGCCGCCGGGCCGGTGGTCGGGAGCCACATGGTCGGGGTCCTTTCGGGTGTGGCACGGGTCAGTGCAGGCCGCCGTCGACGTCCAGCACGGCGGCCGTCACGTAGCTGCTGGCCGGGTCGGCCAGCCAGGCGACGGCCGCGGCGATCTCGTCCGGCGTGCCGAAGCGGCCGGCCGGGATCCGGGCCCGGTAGTCGTCGCGGCGCGCGGCCGGGACGCGGTCGGCCATCGGCGTCTCGACCAGCCCCGGCGCCACCGCGTTGACCCGGATCCGGTGCGCGGCGAGCGCCCGGCCGAGGCTGCGGGTCAGCGCGATCACCGCGCCCTTGGAGGCGCCGTACGCGGCGTCCGGGCTGCCGGAGTGGCCGCTGATCGACGCGACGTTCACCACCGTGCCGGGGCGGCCGGCGGCGACCAGCGCCCGCGCGTACGCCAGGGTGCCGAAGAACGTCGCGCCGAGGTTGACGTCGAGCACCTCGGCGTACGTCTTCGCGTCGTAGTCGAGGAAGTCGCGGGCCAGGTAGACGCCCGCGTTGTTCACCAGCACGTCGGGCAGGCCGTGGCGGTCGCGCACGTCGGCGACGACCCGCTCCACCCGCTCCGGCACGGCCAGGTCGGCGACCAGCGTCACGTACGCCGACGGGTCGGCGGCCGGTTCGCGGTCGACGCTGACCACCCGGTGCCCGGCGCGGGTCAGCGCGGCGGTGACGGCCCGGCCGATGCCACCGGCGCCGCCGGTGACCACGGCGAGCGGGGTCGGGGAGTCGGTCATGACGGTCCTCCGCCGCTCAGCCCGCGACCGGCGCCGGCGCGCCGCGCAGGAAGGTGTCGAACAGCCGCAGCCCGTCCTGGGTCATCACGCTCTCCGGGTGGAACTGCACCCCCTCCACGGCCAGCGTGCGGTGGCGCACCCCCATCACGTAGCCGTCGTCGGTGGCGCGGGCGGTGACCTCCAGCGCCGGCGGCGCCGGGTCGGCGACGATCAGCGAGTGGTAGCGGGTGACGGTCAGCGGCGCCGGCGCCCCGGCGAACACACCCCGGCCGTCGTGGGTGACCTCGCTGGTCTTGCCGTGCATGAGGTGCCGGGCGACCGCGACCGTGCCGCCGTAGGCCAGGCCGATCGCCTGGTGGCCGAGGCAGACGCCGAGCAGCGGCACCCGACCGGCGAACGTGTGCACCAGCTCGACGTGCCCGGAGTCGGCCGGGTGGCCCGGGCCGGGGCCGAGCACCACCGCGTCCGGGCGCAGCGCGACGAGCTGCTCGTGGGTGCGGGAACGGGACCGGACCACCACGGTCGCCGCGCCGAGCGTCCGCAGGTACTGGTCGATGATGTGGGTGAAGCTGTCGTACGCGTCGACGAGCAGGACCTTCACGGCAGCAGCTCCTCGCCGGTCAGCGCCCAGTAGGCGGCGCTCATCTTGGCCAGCGTCTCCCGCCACTCGGCCGCCGGCGTGGAGTCGGCGACGACGCCGGCGGAGGCCTGGGTGTGGTAGCGGTGCCCGTCGTGCACGGCGGTGCGGATGCAGAGCGCCAGCACCGCGAACCCGCGCACGTCGACCAGCCCGATCGCGCCGGCGTAGATGCCCCGGGGCTCGTCCTCCAGCCCGTCGATGATCTCCATGGCCCGTAGCTTCGGCGCACCGGTCATGGTGCCGGCCGGGAACGCGGCGCAGACCGCCGCCCACACGTCCGCGCCGTCGTCGAGCCGGCCGGAGACGGTGGAGACCAGGTGGTGCACGTAGGCGAACGGCTCGACGTCGAGCATCGCGTCGACCGACAGCGTGCCCGGCTCGCAGACCCGGCCGATGTCGTTGCGGCACAGGTCGACCAGCATCACGTGCTCGGCCCGCTCCTTCTCGCTGGCGAGCAGCTCGTCGACCCGGCGACGGTCGGTCTCCGGGTCGGCCGCGCGCGCGGCGGTGCCGGCGATCGGGCGCATCGACAGCCGGTCGCCGTCGATGCGCAGGAACAGCTCCGGGCTGGCCCCGATCACGGTCCGCCCGGCCCAGGGCGCCAGGTACATGTACGGCGACGGGTTGCGGTGCCGCAGCCGCCGGTAGACCTGCGCCGGGGTGAGGTCGGTCTCCACCTCGATGCGGTGACCGATCTGGATCTGGTAGCTGTCGCCCACCTCGATGTGCCGCAGGCACCGCCGTACCCGCCGGGCGAACGTCTCCTCGTCGAGGTTGTCCTGAACCCGGGCCGGTGCCGGCGCGGCCGGCACCTCCGGCTCCCGGTCGGGCCGCCCGGCGAGCAGTCGCGCCACCGGCGGGGTGTCCTCCGGCGGCAGGTGCGGGCCGGCGGCGGAGAGCTGGTCGACGGTGCCGGCCCGCAGGTCCCACCAGACGGTGTGCCGGAACAGCGTCAGCGCGCACCGGGGGAGGTCGTCGACCGTCCGGTCGAGGGAGAGTTCGTCCATGTCGCGGGCCGCCTCGTAGGCCAGCGTGGTCAGGAAACCGAAGGCGAAGCGGTCGGTCGGCACCGTCGTGGAGACCGCGAAGGCCCGCTGCACGGCGCGGACCACGGCCCACAGCCGCGCCGGGCCGGGCACGACCCAGGTGTACGTCGTCGCGTCGCGCGGCACGGGCGGGCCGAGGATCGCGGTGACGACGGCGCGCAGCGCGCCGCCGAGCGGGCCGGTGGCGGTCAGCTCGCACCGGTCGGCCAGGAACCGCAGTTCGGCGAGCCGGCCCCAGCCCACGGCCGCCGCCTGCCGGTCGCGTGCCGGGCCGTCGAGGCTTTCGAAGAGGTACACGTCCTCCGGGGTGTGCTTTTCCGTCAAGACGGTGTAAAGGGATAACGGATCGACGGACGGCAGTGTGATAGACGTCACGGAAATCGGAATGGTGTCCGGTGGTGGCGTACGTCTCCCCGCCATTGTTCGGTGATGCGCGGTTTGTGCGCTCACCGTGGTCGACAATGAGGACACTGTGGAACCCCCCTCTGAGCAGCCCGCTCCCCGCAACGCCTGCCGGGCAGGGTGGCGTTCGTGACAGATCGGACTTCCCCCGTTGGAAAGGGCGCGCGACCACCCCCGCCCCCTGCGGGGAAACGGTTGCGGGCCCGGGAAACACTTTCGCCAAGTGCGGATCCCGCTGTCCATACCACTTCGGCTGACCGGGAGGGGACCACTCGGTGTGGCATCTGAGTCTGTCAATGGAAAGTGATACGCGCGAAACATTGGCGGCGCAGCTCCGCAACGCTTTGCGCCGGCAGATCGACCAGGGCGCGCTGCGCCCCGGCACCCGGGTTCCGTCCAGCCGGCAGCTCGCCAAGGACCTCGGCGTGTCCCGTACCGTGGTCGTCGAGGCGTACGAGCAGCTCTGCGCCGAGGGATACCTCACCTCCCAGCGGGGCTCCGGCACCTCCGTCGCGGACGCCGCGCCCGCCGAGGTCGGCTCCGCGCTCACCACCGACGAGACGCCCACGCCCGAGGTGTGGGACCTGCGCGCCGGCGGCACGGACGTCTCCGCGTTCCCACGCCAGGACTGGATCCGCAGCGTCAGCGCGGTCGTCCGCGCCGCCGGCCCCCGGGAGCTGGGCTACGCCCCGCCGTCCGGCCTGCCGCCGGTGCGCCGCACGCTCGCCGGCTACCTCGGCCGGGTCCGGGGCGTGCGCGTCCGGCCCGAACACCTCATGGTCACCTCCGGGTTCGCCCAGGGGCTCGCCCTGCTCTGCCGGGTGCTGCGCGACCAGGGGCACGACGCGGTGGGCGTGGAGGACCCGGGCCACCCGGGGGAGTGGGCGTTCATCGCCGACGCCGGGCTGCGCCCGGTGGCCGTGCCGGTGGACCGGCACGGCATCCGCGTCGACGACCTCGCCGCCACCGGCGTCCGGGCGGTGCTGACCACCCCGGCCAGTCAGTTCCCGACCGGGGCGGCGCTCAGCCCGCAGCGCCGCGAGCACCTGCTCGCCTGGGCCCGCGCGGTCGACGGCTACGTCGTCGAGGACGACTTCGACGCCGCGTTCGTGGCCCCGGCGCAGCGCATGCCCGCGCTGCAGAGCCTCGCCCCGGACCGGGTGGTCTACGCGGGCAGCGCCAGCAAGGTCCTCGCGCCGGCGCTGCGGCTCGGTTGGCTGGCCGCCCCGCCCGGGCTGGCCGCCTCGATCGAGCGCGTCCGCGCCGGCTGGGACATCGGCTGCTCCGGGCTGGACCAGCTCGCGTTCGCCCGGCTGGTCGACAGCGGCGCGTTCGACCGGCACCTGCGCCGGCTGCGGGCCGAGTTCCAGCGCCGCCGCCAGGCGGTGCACCAGCACGTCGCCCGCCACCTGCCCGGCGCGTCACCGCTCAGTGGCGACGGCGGCCTGCAGACCTACCTGGTGCTGCCCCGGTGGTGCGCCGAGGAGTCGATGGTGGAGGCCGCCCGCCGCCGGTCCGTGCTGGTCCGCGGCGGCCGGTTCCACGCCCTGCGCCACGACGACCGGCCGCCCGCGCTGGTGCTCGGCTACGCCGGTGTGCGCGGCTCCGACCTGGGCCGGGGCCTGGCCGGCCTGGCCACCGCCTACCGCGACCTGACCCCCTGACCCCTCCCTCCCCGCCGTCGGCGTTGACCAAGGAGTTCGCGTCTCGGGTCGGCGTCCCGACCGACGCAAACTCCTTGATCGCCCGCGGGGCGCGGGGTGGGCGGATGAACCGCCTCGCAGCTCTGCTGTCACGAATCCCGGTGGACTGGCGGGAGCGACGGTCGGAGACTGTGGCGATGGAGCCGACCGAGACCGCGCTGATCGTCGCCGTGCCCGAGACCGAGCGGGCCGTGGGACACCTTCGATCCACCCTGGACCGCGCGGCCGGCTGGGGAGTGCCCGCTCATGTGACCGTGCTCTACCCGTTCCTGCCCCCGGACCGGATCACCGACGACGTGCTCGCCACGCTGGGCCGGATCTTCGAAGCCACACCGCGGTTCGACATCTCGTTCCCGGAGGTCAAGTGGTTCGGAGACGCCGTGGTCTGGCTCTCGCCGCAGCCGGATGACGGGTTGCGCCGCCTCACCGCGGCCGTGTGGCAGCGGTTCCCCGAGGCCCCGCCGTATGCCGGGGCCCATGCCGACGTCGTACCGCACCTGACCATCGGCCATGACGCCCCGAAGCACGTTCTGGCCGAAGCCGCCGAGGCCGTCGCGGGCCATCTGCCCATCCGCGCCACCGTCGACGCGGTCCAGCTCATCGCCGGGGCGCCGGAACCCGACTCCTGGCACCCGCTGCGCGAGTTCCGGCTCGGCACCGCATAGCGCCGCGCTGAGGTGTCCGCCGCCTCGGACGGCCTACCGCTGCGCGCCGGCAGGTGCGCGCACGGGTCGAGTGGTGGCGACAGTCCGCTCACCCCGCGCGCCGGACATCGACGCGTGCCACGTTCACCGAGGTGGGAACGGGGGAGCGGCTTGACAACGCGATCGCAGGTTAGGTTAGCCTTACCTGTGTGACGAGCAGAACGGTCCGGGCCGACGGCCTGTCGGGCAGCCGGTTGTGGCTGGGCTACCACGGCGCGACGGTGGTGCACGACGCCGCCATCACGCTGCGGCCGGCCGCCGTGACCGCGCTGGTCGGCCCGAACGGCAGCGGCAAGTCCACGCTGCTGCGCGGGCTGGCCCGCCTGCACCCGCTGGAGCACGGCGACGTCGTGCTCGCCGACGGCACCCCGGCCCGGGCGCTGTCCCCCCGGGACTTCGCCCGCCGGGTCACGCTGCTGGCGCAGAGCCGCCCCACTCCGAGCGGGGTCACCGTCCGGGACGTGGTCGGCTACGGCCGGCACCCGTACCGCGGGCGGTGGCGGGCCGGCGACCCGGACGGCCCGGCCGCGGTCGAGCGCGCCATGGCGGTCACCGGCGTCGAGGCGATGGCCGACCGACCGGTCGACGAGCTGTCCGGCGGCGAGCTGCAACGCGTCTGGCTCGCCACCTGCCTGGCCCAGGACACCTCGGTCCTGCTGCTGGACGAACCCACCACGTTCCTCGACCTGCGCTACCAGGTGGAGATCCTCGACCTGGTGCGCGACCTCGCCGACACCGCCGACGTCGCCGTCGGCGTGGTGCTGCACGACCTCAACCAGGCCGCCGCCGTCGCCGACCACGTCGTGCTCCTGCACTCCGGCCGGGTCCGCGGCAGCGGCGCCCCGCGCGAGGTGCTCACCGAGGCGGCGCTCACCGAGGCGTACGGCATCCGCGTCGAGGTGACCGTCGACCCGGCCACCGGCCTGCTCTCCACCCGTCCCGTCGGCCGGCACACCAGCCGTGCCACCGCCTGAACCCGTTCCTGCCACAGAAGAGAAGCCGATGTTGCGTACCCGTCTGACCCTGCTGGCCACCGCGGCGACCGCGCTGCTGATCGCCGGCTGCGGCACCACCGAGACGCCCGCCGCCGCCCCGTCCGCCTCCGACGCCGCCGCCACCGGCCCGGTCACCGTCACCGACAGCCGGGGCAAGGCGATCACCCTGAAGAGCCCGGCCACCAAGGTCGTCGGCCTGGAGTGGGGTGAGGTCGAGATGCTGGTCGGCCTCGGCGTGATGCCGGTCGGCGTGGCCGACCCCAAGGGCTACGCCACCTGGGTCACCGCCGCCCCGCTCGACGCGAGCGTCAAGGACGTCGGCACCCGGGGCGAGCCGAGCGTCGACGCCGTCGTCGCGCTCCAGCCCGACCTGGTGGTGATGGAGGCCGAGCGCGGCTCCGCCATCGTCACCCAGCTGGAGAAGTACGTGCCGGTGCTGGTCACCGAGGGCAGCGACGCGGCCGACAACATCGGCCGGATGCGCTCCGACCTCACCATGATCGCCACTGCCACCGGCCGTACCGCCCAGGCGGAGAAGCTGCTCGCCGACTTCGACGCCGTCCTCGCCGACGGCCGCAGGAAGATCGCCGAGGCCGGGGCGGCCGGCCGGCAGTTCGCCTTCGCCGACGGCTGGAAGGAGGGCAGCACCGTCTCCATCCGGATGTTCGGCCAGGGCGCGCTCGTCTCCCAGCTCGGCATCCAGCTCGGCCTCAAGAACGCCTGGACCGGCAAGACCGACGCGATGTGGGGCCTGGGCCAGACCGACGTCGAGGGACTGACCGTCCTCAAGGGCCAGGACCTGCACTTCTTCTACAACGCCTCGGACGGGCAGGACGTCTTCGCCGACGGGCTGGCGGGCAACGCGATCTGGCGCTCGCTGCCGTTCGTGCAGCAGAACAAGCTGCACAAGATGCCCGACGGCATCTGGACCTTCGGCGGCCCGCTCTCCGCCCGGCAGTACGTCGACCAGCTCGTCACGGTCTACACGGCTTGAGCCAGACGATCGCCCCGCCGGGGCCGGCCACCCGGCCGGCCCCGCTCGGGCCACCGCCCGCCCGCCGCCGGGTCGCCGGCGCGTTCCTGCTCGCCGCCGCGCTGCTCGTCGCCGTCACCGCCGTGCACCTCACCCAGGGCACCTCCTCGGTGGGGGCGGCCGACCTGCTCCGGCTGCTCACCGGCGCCGACGACGAGACCGCCCGGGTGCTGGTCGCCTCCCGGCTGCCCCGCCTGCTCACCGGCCTGACCGTCGGCGTCGCGCTCGGCTTCGCCGGCGCGGCGTTGCAGTCGACCACCCGCAACCCGCTCGCCTCACCCGACACGCTCGCCGTCAACGCCGGCGCGCACCTGGCGATCGTCGCCACCGCCGCGTTCGGGATCGCCCTTCCGGCGCTGCCCGCCGGCGGGCTCGCGTTCTGCGGTGGCCTCGCCGCCGCCGGCCTGGTGATGCTGCTGTCCGCCGGCGGCCGGTCCGCGACGACCCGGCTGATCCTCGCCGGCTCGGCCACCGCGATGGCCCTCGCCTCGCTCACCATGCTGCTCCTGCTGCTCTTCGAGCAGGCCACCATCGGCCTGTTCGCCTGGGGCAACGGCTCCCTCGTGCAGGGCGACCTGGTCGCGTTCACCCAGCTCGCCCCGGTGGTCGGCGTCGCCGCGCTGGTGCTCGTGGCGCTCGGCCGCCGGCTGGACCTGCTCGCCCTCGGCGACGACACCGCCACCGTGCTCGGGCTCGACGTGCGCCGGACCCGGCTCACCGTGGTGCTGCTCGCCGTCCTGCTCTCCGCCGCCGCGGTCACCCTGGCCGGGCCGATCGGCTTCGTCGGGCTCGGCGCGCCGGTGATCGTCCGGCTGCTCGGCCGGTGGGTGCCCGAGGTGCACCGGCACCGGGTGCTGCTGCCGCTGTCCGGCATGGTCGGCGTGGTCGTGGTGCTCGGCTCCGACGTGCTGCTGCGGGCCGTGCTCGGCGGGCAGGCCGGCGTCGACGTGCCGACCGGCGTGGTCACCACGCTCTTCGGCGCGGTGCTGCTGGTCTGGCTGGCCCGCCGGCACCGCGACGCCGGGCCCACCCGGCAACCTCCGGGCGGTCACGCTGCCGTGCGCTCCCGTGCCTTCCACGTCGCCGTCGTCACCGTCTGCGCGGTGGCGGCCGGCACGGCCCTGGTGGTGGGCATGCTGGCCGGGGACACCGGGGTGCTGCTCGGCGACATCGTCAACTGGGTGCGGGGTCGCACCGGGCCGGCGTACACCTTCGTGCTGGACGCCCGGTGGCCGCGCGTCGCGGCGGCGCTGCTGGCCGGCGCCGCGCTCGCGCTGGCCGGCACCACCGTGCAGGCGGTGTGCCGCAACCCGTTGGCCGAGCCGGGCATCCTCGGCATCACCGGCGGGGCCGGCATCGGCGCGGTCTCGCTGCTGACGTTCGCCCCGACGGCCGGGGTGGCCGCGCTCTCCGGTGCCGCCGGTCTCGGCGCGGTCGCCGCGTTCGCGCTGGTCTACGGGCTGGCCCGGCACGGCGGCCTCAACTCCGACCGGCTCGTGCTGATCGGCTTCGCGGTCTGGCAGGGCGGCGCCGCGGTGATCACCTTCATCGTGGTGTCCTCCGACCCGTGGAACACCGGCAAGGCGTTGACCTGGCTGTCCGGCTCCACCTACGGGCGCACCGCGTCGCAGGTGCTGCCGGTGGCGGTCGCGCTGCTGGTCGCCGTCCCGGTGGTGGCCGGGATCCGCCGCGAACTCGACCTGCTCGCGCTGGACGACGACACGCCCCGGGTGCTCGGGGTCCGGTTGGAGCGCGCCCGGCTGGTCGCGCTCGGCCTGGCCGCGCTGCTCACCGCCACCGCCGTGTCGGCGGTCGGCGTGATCGGCTTCGTCGGCCTGGTCGCGCCGCACG
Organism: Micromonospora sp. WMMA1996; assembly: GCF_002573675.1. NCBI lineage: Bacteria > Bacillati > Actinomycetota > Actinomycetes > Micromonosporales > Micromonosporaceae > Micromonospora > Micromonospora sp. WMMA1996. Next base: position 1,600,478 of record NZ_PDHU01000001.1, read on the forward strand.
CCGCCCGGGCGCTGGTCGGCGGCCGGCACGCCCGCGTGCTGCCGGTGGCGGTGCTGCTCGGCGCGACGCTGGTCAGCCTCGCCGACACGCTCGGCCGCACCGTCATCGCACCCGCGCAGATCCCCGCCGGCCTGGTCACCGCGCTGGTCGGCACCCCCTACTTCGTCTGGCTGCTGTGGCGCTCCCGCGCCGCCCGTTGAGCACACCCCGCGATCCCGAAAGGACATCTGTCGATGACGAGCACCCTGGCCGCCGCCCCCTGGCGCGTGTTCACCGTCGAGGTACGCGCGCTGCGCCGGCTCGGCCCGTCGTTCCTCCGGGTGACGTTCGCCGGGCCGGACCTGGACCGGTTCGCCGACAACGGCTACGACCAGCGGATCAAGCTGGCCCTGCCGGTGGTCGAGGGGGCGTCGGCGGAGCTGCCCGCCGGACCCGACTGGTACCAGCGGTGGCGGGAGCTGCCGGCGGGGCGGCGTAGCCCGATCCGCACCTACACGGTGCGGGCGGTCCGCCCGGAGGCGTCCGAGGTGGACGTCGACATGGCGCTGCACGGCGACGGCGGCCCGGCCACCCGCTGGGCGCGGCGGGCCCGACTCGGGGACCGGCTCGCCATGGTCGGCCCGGACGCCGGCTGGCCAGGTGTGCACGGCGGCGTCGAGTTCGCCGCGCCGGTCGGGGCGACGCTGCTGCTGGCCGGCGACGAGACCGCCGCCCCGGCGATCTGCGCGATCCTGGAGCGGCTGCCCGCCGACGCGTGCGGCCACGCGGTGGTGGAGGTGCCGGAGCCGGGTGACGAACTGCCCTGCCGCGCCCCGGCCGGCGTCACCGTGACCTGGCTGCCCCGCGCCGGTGCGCCGCACGGCAGCCGGCTCACCCCGGCCGTGACCGGCCTGGCCGACCGGCTGCTGCCGGTCCCCGCCGCGCCCGCCGCCGCCGTGCCGCCGGCCGAGGTGGACGTGGACCGGGAGATCCTCTGGGAGGTGCCGCAGCACCCCGACGGGGCTGCGCTCTACGCCTGGCTGGCCGGCGAGGCGGCGGTGATCCGCGGTCTGCGCCGGCACCTGGTCGCCGACCGGGGCGTCGACCGCCGGGCGGTCGCGTTCATGGGCTACTGGCGGGCCGGCCGCGCCGAGTCCTGAGCCCGGTCCGACCCGGCCGCAGGCCGCCCGCCGGTCCGGCCGGGCCGCAGGCCGCCTGCTGGTCCGACCCGGCCTCAGGCCGACAGTCGGTCGGCCCGGTGCAGCAGGGCGGCCGCGACCAGGCCGCCCACCAGGACCGCCACCGCGCCCACCGTCTGGCCGGTCCGCAAGGCCTCGGCGAAGGCGGCGGTGATCGCCTCCCGGTCCGGGCCGGCGGCGGCCAGCGCCGCCGGGAACGAGCCGGCGCCGGCCAGCGCGGCCGGCAGCAGCGCGCCGAACCGGGCGTTGAGCACCGCGCCCAGCACCGCGACGCCGAGGCTGCTGCCGACCTCGGTCATGGTGCCGTCCACGCCGGCCCCGGCGCCCGCCTTGTCGGTGGGGATCGCGCTCATCACCGCCTCGACGATCGCCGGGTTCGCCAGCGCGCACCCGGCGCCCATCACCAGCAGCCCGGCCAGCAGCGTGCCGTAACCCTCGGACGGGCCGTGCGTGACCAGCGCCAGACCGCCGGCCAGCAGGGTCATCCCGACCGCGATGGCGGTCGGCCGTCCGAGCCGGCGGATCACCGACGCGGCCACCCCGCCGGCGGTGAGCACCACGATGGACAACGCGAACGGCGCCATCCGCAGCCCCGCCTCCCAGGCCGGATAGCCCCGGACGAACTGCAGGTGCTGGGTGAGCAGGAACAGCGCGCCGGTGGCGCCGAACGTGATCAGCACGACGCCGCAGACCGCGCCGACGAAGCGTCGGTCCCGGAAGAAGCGCATGTCCAGCATCGGGTGGGCGACCCGCCGCTCCCAGCCGACGAACGACGCCAGCAGCAGCACGCCGGCCGCGCCCGCGCCGAGCACCGGCGCCGACGCCCAGCCGCGTTCGGGACCGGAGATGATCGCCCAGACGACCGCGGTCAGGCCGCCCGTGGACAGCGCCACGCCGCCCAGGTCGAGCGGCCCGCCGGCCGGGTCCCGCGACTCCGGGACAAGCGCCCGGGCGGCGAGCAGGCAGACCAGCACGACCGGCACGTTGAGCAGGAAGATCGCGCCCCACGGCAGGTGCGCCAGGACGAACCCGCCGATCGGCGGTCCGGCGGCGAAGCCCAGCGCGCTGGTGGCCGCCCACACGCCGATCGCCCGGGACCGCTCGGCGGCGTCGAAGACCTGCATGGCGACGGCCAGCGTCGCGGTGGCCAGCAGCGCGCCGCCCACGCCCATGCCGGCCCGGGCGGCGATCAACTGCTCGGCGGTGCGGGCGAGCCCGGCCGCCGCCGAGCCGAGCCCGAACAGCGCCAGCCCGACCAGCAACATCCGCCGCCGCCCGTACCGGTCGGCCGCGCTGCCGGCGCTCAGCAGCAGACCGGACAGCACCAGCGCGTACGCGTTGATCATCCACTGCACGTCGGCGGTGCCGGCGTCCAACTCGACCGTGAGCACCGGCACCGCCACGGTCAGCACGGTGTTGTCCAGCACCACCACGAGCTGGGCCAGGCAGAGCACGGCCAGGATCAGCCAGCGGTGCGGCACCGGGGCCGGGGTGGCCCGGTCGGCGTGCACCGTCCCCGGGTCGGCGCTCGTCGGCTCGGCGCTCATGAAGTCGGCGCGAAACGGGCGAGCGGGTTGACCAGCGTGCCGGCGAACTGCAACGCGGCGGACGGGTCGGTCAGGTCCACCATCTGCTGGTTGTTGCGCAGCTGGAGCCGGTTGAGGCAGGAGAGCGTGAACTCCGGCGCGAACAGGTCGTACCGGCGCATCCGCTCGGCCAGGTGCGGCACCGTGGTCGCGTAGTCGGTGGCGCACCCGGCGACGGTGCGCCAGAAGTCGTCCTGGTCGAGCACGCCCTCGGTGTGCAGGGCGGCGCTCAGGTGCCGCAGGAAGCAGTCGAAGACGTCGGTGAAGATGGACAGGATCTTCTCGTCCTCTCCGATCGCGGCCCGGATCCGGCGCACCCGCTCCGGCAGGTCGGCCTCCGGGTCCATCACCACGATCTCCTCGGCGATGTCCTTGAAGACCACCCGCTCCACCACGTCGTCGTCCAGCACCAGGATGACGTTCTCGCCGTGCGGCATGAAGGCCAGGTCGTGGGCGTACAGGCTGTGCAGCAACGGCACCAGGTAGGCGTCCAGGTAGCGGCGCAGCCAGCGCGCCGGCGGCAGGCCGGACCGGGCGATCAGCGCCGCCGCCAGCGAGCGGCCGTCCCGGTCGAGGTGCAGCAGCGAGGCCATCGTGGCCAGTCGTCGCCCGGGTTCCAGGCCGGGCACCGGGCTCTCCCGCCAGAGCGCGGCCAGCATCTTCCGGTACGGCGAGCCGGGGGCGGTCGCCGCCTCGTACTGCCGGTGCCGGTAGCCGATCGCGGCCCGCTCCCGGATGATCGACAAGCCGGTGCCCGTGAGCACCGGGTCGTTCTCGATCAGGTCGGCCAGCCAGTCGTTGATCGCGGGCGTGGCCTCCATGTACGCCGCGGACAGCCCGCGCATGAAGCCCATGTTCAGCACCGACAGCGCGGTCTTGACGTAGTGCTTCGCCGGGTCGGTGACGTTGAAGAACGTGCGGATGGACTGCTGGGCCAGGTAGTCGTCCGGTCCCTCGCCGAGGCAGACCAGGCGGCGCCGGGCCACGTCGCCGGCGAAGGTGACCGCGAGCCTGTTCCACCACTGCCACGGATGCACCGGGATCAGCAGGTAGTCGGCCGGGTCGAGACCGAGCGCGGTGAGCGTGGCGGTGAACCCGGCGAGGGTCTCGTCGCCCAGTTCGGCGCGGACCAGCGCGTCGTAGTCCAGGTCGGCGGCGCAGGTGAACGTGGTGTGGTCGCGGTGCGCGGCCAGCCAGAGCAGCCGTACCGGTGCGGCGGTCTCCGGGGCGTACCGGTGGTATTCGTGCACGCCGAAGCCGATCCGCCCGTTGTTGGCCACGAAGCAGGGGTGGCCCTCGGTCATCTGCGTCTCGATCGACTGGAAGTCGGCGGCGGCCAGCTCGGCGGCGGTCACCGCGGGCTTGCCCAGCTTGTACGCGGTGCCCGCGAGGGTGGAGGTGATCTCCTCCAGGTAGACGGGCAGGATCGCGTCGGTGAGGCCGAGCGCGGCGCGCAGCTCCAGGCAGAGGTCGACCGCGTCGGGCGGCAGCTCCGCGTCGTCGCGGCGCCGGGTGATGCTGGCGGCGTCGACCTGCCAGTGGTCCAGCGCCAGCCGCCGCGCGGCGAACCGGTACTCCACCGTGCCGTCGTCGCTGCGCACGACCCACCGCCCGGGGCCGGCCGGCTCGGGGGTGATCAGGCGCTCGTGGGCGAACTCGGCGAGCGCCTTGCGCACCAGCAGCCGGTTGGCCGTCGCCCACGCCTCGGGGGTCAGGTGGTCCACGGACGCGGCGGGGTTCACGGGGTCGCCTCTCCCCGGGCCGCGGCCCGGAATCGTTCCCGGGTGCAGACGCTGAGCAGCGCGTCCTTCTCCGGCTTGCGGATCTCGCCGACGACGGTGAAGCCGACGGCGGCGTTGAGCGCGTGCACGGCGGTGTTGCGCACGTCCGGCTCCACCACCACCCGCCGGGTCGCCGGGTCGGCGAAGAGCCAGGCCATCACCGTGGTGAGCACGGCGCGGGTGAAGCCGTGCGCGGGTGTGTCGGTGGGCGCGCAGAGGAAGTGCATGCCCACGTCGCCGGGCTCCGGCTCGTAGAGGCCGACCAGCTCCACCCGGGCCGGGTCGTACCGCTCGGCCAGGAACGCGGGCCGGTCGCGCCACGAGCCGAGGTACGCGTCGTGGTGCGGGTGGGCGGCGATGCGCCGGTACTCCTCGGCGACGCCGGCCACGTCGGCGTCCTGCATCAGCCAGAAGGCGGCCTTCGGGTGGGTGACCCAGCGGTGCAGCAGCGCCGCGTCGGCGTCGGGGTCCAGCGGGCGCAGCGCGAATTCCCCCAGAGCGTGGTCGTGACGGCGGAAGATGTCGCTCATGAGGGCACCCCGAACTCCTGGAACGCGATCGACTTCTCGATCGGGTAGTGCTCGCGGCCGGTCAGCTCCCGGATGATCCACGAGTTGCGGTACGGGCCCATGCCCAGGTCGGGCGAGGTGATGCTGTGCGTGTGCGTGCCGCCGTTCTGCAGGAACACGCCCCGGCCGGTGCGGTCGACGCTGTAGTTGCGGGCCACGTCGAAGCGGCCGTGGGCGTCGAAGCACAGGCGGTCACGCACCGGGGCGAGGAACTCCGGCACCCGGTAGTGGTAGCCGGTCGCCAGCACCAGGCCCTCGGTGTCCAGCGTGAACGCGCGGTCCTGCTCGGTGTGGCGCAGCCCGAGCCGGTAGCGGCCGTCGGCGTACCCGGCGTCGACCAGTTCGGTGTTGGTCAGCAGCCGGGTCGGTGCGGGCCCGTGCAGGCTCTTCGCGTAGAGGGTGTCGTAGATGTCGTTGATCAGATCGGCGTTGATGCCCTTGAACAGCGGTTTCTGCGCTGCTTCCAGCCGGTAGCGGGTCGGCTCGGGCAGCGCGTGGAAGTAGTCCACGTAGTCCGGTGAGGTCATCTCCAGCGTCAGCTTGGTGTACTCCAGCGGGAAGAACCGGGGGGAGCGGGTCACCCAGGTGAGCTGGTAGCCGTACGTGTCGATGTCGCCGAGCAGGTCGTGGTAGATCTCGGCCGCGCTCTGACCGCTGCCCACGACGGTGATGCTCCGCTTGGCGCGCAACGCCTCCCGGTGCTCCAGGTAGCGGGAGTTGTGGATCAGGTCGCCGCCCAGGCCGGCGCAGGCGGGCGGCAGGTACGGCGGGGTGCCGGTGCCGAGCACCAGGTGCCGGGCGCGGTGGGTGACCGGCCCGTCCGGCGTGTCGGCGCGTACCACGTAGCGGTCGTCGGCCCCGTCGTACTCGACGCTGGTGACGGCGTGCCGGAAGCGCAGGTTCGGCAGCTTGGCGGCGGCCCACCGGCAGTAGTCGTTGTACTCGGCGCGCAGCGGGAAGAAGCTCTCCCGGATGTAGAACGGGTAGAGCCGCCCGGCCTCCTTCAGATAGCTGAGGAACGAGTACGGCGAGGTCGGGTCCGCGAGCGTGACCAGGTCGGCGATGAACGGCGTCTGCAACCGGGTCGATTCGAGCAGCATCCCGGGGTGCCAGTCGAAGTCGTCGCGCGCCTCCAGGAACAGCCCGTCGAGGTCGTCGATCGGTGCGCTGAGGCAGGCCAGGCCGAGGTTGTACGGGCCCAGCCCGACGGCGATGAAGTCGTGGGTCGACATGGGGTTCTTTCGTTCGGGGCCGGATCAGCCGACCGGGCAGGACAGCTCGGCGGTGGCCGCGGTCCGGGCGTACCAGGCGGCGTGGTCGGCGATCAGGTCGCGCACGTGGGCGATGTCGTCGACGGTGGTCTCGGGGTTGAGCAGGGTGAGCTTCAGCCAGTGCGCGCCGTCGACCTTGGTGCCGGCGACCAGGGCCGCGCCGGAGGTGGCCAGCGCCTCGCGGGCGTGCAGGTTGGCCTCGTCGACCAGGTTCGGGTCGGCGCCGGGCGGCAGGTGACGGAAGACCACGGTGCTCAGCGGGGAGCGGGCCGCGACCTCGAACCGGGGGTCGGCGTCGAACAGCCGCCACGCGTCGGCCGCGAGGTCGACCACCTGGTCGAAGAGCGCGCCGATCGCGTCCGGCCCCATGATCCGCAGGGTCAGCCAGAGCTTGCACGCGTCGAAGCGGCGGGTGGTCTGGATGCTCTTGTCGACCTGGTTCGGGATGCCCTGCTCGACCGCGCGGGCCGGGTTGAGGTAGTCGGCGTGCCAGGTGGCGTGGCGCAGCGTCCGGCCGTCGCGGACCAGCAGCGCGCTGGAGCTGACCGGCTGGAAGAACGACTTGTGGTAGTCGACGGTGACCGAGGCCGCCCGCTCGATGCCGTCGAGCAGGTGTCGGCGGGTGGGGGAGACCAGCAACCCGCAGCCGTACGCGGCGTCGACGTGCATCCAGACGCCGGCGGCGGTGCAGATGTCGGCGATCTCGGGCAGCGGGTCGATGGTGCCGAAGTCGGTGGTGCCGGCGGTGGCCACGACGGCCATCACCACCTGCCCGTCGCGCCGGCAGCGGTCGATGGTGCGGGCGAGTTCGTCGGTGCGCATCCGGCGGCCGGCGTCGGTGGGCACGGTGAGCACCGCGTCGGCGGACAGGCCGAGCAGCTTGGCCGCCTTCTGCACGCTGAAGTGGCCGGCGGCGGAGGTGATGATCCGCAACCGGGCCAGCACCTCCGGCCGGGCCGGGCGGGTGGCCGCGCCACCGACCACCCGGCGGTAGGCCTCCTCCCGGGCCAGCAGCATGGCCTGCAGGTTCGACTGGGTGCCGCCGCTGGTGAACACGCCGTCGGCGGTGGCGCCGAGACCGATCCGTCCGGCCGTCCACTCGATCAGGCGCCGCTCCATCAGCGTGGCGCCGACACTCTGGTCCCAGGTGTCCAGCGAGGAGTTGACCGCGCTGAGCACGGCCTCGCCGAGCAGCGCCGGGATGACCACCGGGCAGTTCAGGTGGGCCAGGTAGCGCGGGTGGTGGAAGTACACCGCGTCGCGCAGCCAGACGTCGTGCAGCTCGTCCAGGGCGGCGTCGGTGTCGCCGAGCGGCCGGTCCAGGTCGATCGCGCCGACCACCGGGGCGAGCGCCTCCGGCGTCACGCCGGTGAACGGCCGGTCGGCCGCGCCCACCCGGCGGGCGACGCGGTCGACGCCGCGCGCCAGCACGTCCCGGTACCGCCCGAGCGAGCCGGCGTTGAACAGGTGGGCCCGCGCTGCGGTGTCGATCGCGCTCATGTGACTTCCCGGTCGTCGTGCGGACAGGAGCGCGGCCGGGCCGCGCGGAGATCAGATTAGGTTAGCCTTACCTAACAAGCAAGTCCGTAGCGGCGGGTGTCGGGCAGGAGGTCGATCCGGACGGCGGGAACCGCCGCTGGTGCGCCACGCCCACCACGACCCCGGCGGCCACCAGCCCGAGCGAGGCCAGCGCCACCGCCGGGTAGCCGAACCGCCCGGCGGCGGCGAGCCCGATCGAGGCGGCGACGAACGAGCAGACCAGCCCGAACGACGACAGCACGGTGAAGTCGGTGCCCCCGCTGCCCGGCCGGGAGTAGTCCATGTTGACCGTGTAGAGCACCACGTTGGCGATCGTGTACGCGGCCAGGAAGAAGCAGAGCGCGGCGACCGTGCCGCCGAGCGGCGCGCGGCCGTTCATCAGCGGCAGCAACGCCACCGTGGACAACGCCAGCGTGACCCCACCGGCCACCAGCACGCCGGCCCGACCGAACCGGCCGACGCCGAGGCCCGCGACCAGGCCGGCCGCGATGGCCGGCACGCTGGTCACCACGCCGGTCACCACGCCGATCCGGCCCAGCGACCAGCCGGCGTCCACCAGCGCGGGCGTCACCAGCGCGTACGCCATGCCGGCTCCGACGTAGACCAGCGGCACCACGCCGAACGTCCACCACCGGCAGCCGGGCTGGCCGAACACCGACACCAGCGCCCGGTAGGCCGCCCCGATGCGCACGACCCGGTCGGTGCGCTCCGGTTCCCGGAACCGCCACACCACGAGCAGCCCGACCGCGGTCAGCGCGGCCAGCAGGCCGACCGCCGTCGCCCAGCCGAAGCGGTCGTAGACCAGCACGCACGCGCCGCCGCCGAGCAGGTTGCCCAGGTAGCTCGCGGCCACCTGGATGCCGTTGCCGGTGCCCCGGTCGGACGCGGCCAGCAGTCGCACCGCGACCGCGTCGGCGGCGATGTCCTGGGTGGCGGAGAAGAACACGAACGCGGCGCAGATGGCGATGACCGGGCCGAGCTGGTCGGCGGGCCGGGAGAACGGCAGCAGCGCCAGCAGCGTCAGCACCAGGGCGGCCTGCAACACCAGCAGCCAGGACCGGTAGTGGCCGCGGTGACGGGAGCCGTAGCGGTCGAGGACCGGCGCCCAGAGGAACTTGATCGGCCAGATCAGGCCGACCACCTGGAGCAGCGCCAGGGTGTCCAGCGAGGTGCCGCCGTCACGCAGGATGGCGGTGAGCCCGACGGTGATGAAGCCGATGCCGAGGTACTGCGTGACGTAGAGCGCGGTCAGCGTGCCGAGGCGGCCCATCAGACGGCCCGCCAGTAGCCGAGCGCGGTGAGCTGGTGCTTGCCGACGCCCAGCGTCCGCCGGACGTGCCGGGTGATGCTGCGGGTGCTGGCCGCCTCGCACGCCACCCAGTAGTGCGCGGTCCCGGCGGCGGGCAGCGCCGCGCAGACCGTGTCGACCAGGTGCCGGCCGTCGTCGCGGCGGGGCACCCAGGTCACCTGATGGTGCGCCCGGGCGCGCGGAGCGAGGGCCTTCTCGCCCTCGTGGGCGTACTCCAGCCACACCGTCGCCGGGATGTCCGCGCCGGCGTCGAGGAGGCTGTTCACCGCCGGCAGCGAGGCCGCGTCGCCGACCAGGTAGAGGTGCTCCGGCGTCGGTTCCGGCAGCTGGAACGCGCTGCCCTGCACGGTGGCGTCGATGGTGTCGCCGACCTGGGCGGTGGTCGCCCATCGGGCCGCGACGCCGTCGTGGACGGCGAACTCCAGCGTGAACCGTCCGTGCTCCGGGTCCGGGTCGACCAGCGTGTAGGCGCGCTGGTGTGCCCGCCCGCCGTCGTCGAACCAGAGCCGGATCCACATCGTCGGGTGGATCCCGCACGCCGCCAGCAGCCCGCCGTCGTCGAGGAGCAGACGCTGGTAGTGCCCGTCGACCGACTCGGTGCCCCGCACGGTGAGCCGGAAGTCCCGGCCCCCCATGGCCTTGAGCACCAGGCCCTCCCAGTTCCGTTTCACGAACCCCTCCAGGTAAGGTCTGCCTCAGTTAGGGGAGGGTAACCTAAGTTGACCATCCGAGGAAACGGCCGCCCGACGACCCGCGTCGATCGCGATCCGTGGGGCGTGCCCCAGCTCTGGGCCGGCGACGTCGACGCGCTCGCCCGCCTCCAGGGCCGCGTCGCCGCCCAGGACCGGGCCTGGCAGATCAGCGTCGAGCGGTGGCGCGCCGAGGGCCGGCTGGCCGCCCGCGTCGGCGCCGCCGAGCTGCCCTGGGACCGGTTCGCCCGGCGGGCCCGGCTGGACGACACCGCCCGTCGCTGCCACGAGCGACTCGACCCGGCGACGCGCCGGTGGGTCGAGGCGTACGTCGACGGCGTCAACGCCGGCCTCGCCGAGGGGGCCGCCGTCGCGCCCGAGTTCGCCGCGACCGGCGCCGCGCCGGAGCCGTGGCAGCCCTGGTCGCCGCTGGGCGTCTTCCTCGTCCAGCACGTGCTCTTCTCCACCTTCCCGAACAAGCTCTGGCACGCGCACGTCACGCGCACCCTCGGCCCCGACGCGGTCGGACTCTTCGCGGTCGAGGGGCCGGCGTCGGCCGGCAGCAACGCCTGGGCGCTGCCCGCCGACCCGGTCACCGGGCGCGGCCCGGTGCTCGCCGGCGACCCGCACCGGCTGCTCGAACTGCCCGGCATCTACCAGCAGGTGCGCCTGGCCTGCCCCGAGTTCGACGTGGTCGGGCTGGCCTTCCCCGGGGTGCCCGGGCTGCCGCACTTCGGCCACGCCGGCCACGTCGCCTGGGCCGTCACCAACGCGATGGCCGACTACCAGGACCTCTACCGCGAGCAGCTGCGCCGCGACGGCGACCGGGTGCTGGTGCGGGACGCGGACGACTGGATCCCGGTCCCGCGCCACGTCGAGGAAATCGAGGTCCGCGGCGGCGCGCCGGAACCGGTCGAGGTGATCGAGACGCCCCGCGGCCCGGTGATCGACCACGACCGGCGCACCGGCGAGGCGATCAGCCTGCGCATCCCGAGCCGGGTCGAGGCGCGCCTCGGCTTCGAGGCGCTGCTGCCGCTGCTGCGGGCCCGGGACACCGCCGACGTCGCGGACGCGCTGCGCCACTGGGTGGAGCCGGTCAACAGCGTGCTCGCCGCCGACACCGGCGGCGCCGTGCGTCGCCTGGTCGCCGGCCTGGTCCCGGTACGCGACGACCGGTGCCGCCGGGAGCCGGTACCCGGCTGGCGGTCGCGACACCACTGGCGCGGCGGCTACCTGCCGATGGTGGACGAGAAGGTCGAGGGCGTCGCGGTCTGCGCCAACGACCGACGCGACGACGTCGCCGCGCACGGCGTCGACTTCGCACCGCCGCACCGGGCCCGGCGGATCCGGGCGCTGCTCGCCGACGGCGTCGACGCGTCCGCGGTGCACACCGACACCCGGCTGGCGGCGACACCGCTGCACCGGCTGCTCGACCGGCTCGACCCCGACCGGCTCGACGAACCCTCCCGTACGCTGCACCGGCGGTTGACCGGCTGGGACCGGGCGATGGCCGCCGACTCGGTCGAGGCCGGCGCGTTCGCCGCCTGGCGTGCCGCGCTCGCCCGCCGGCTGCGCGCGCACCCGCGGCTGCGGCGGCTGGCCGAGCCGTCCGGCTTCGACGAGCTGTTCGCGCCCTGGACCGACCCGGCGGCACGGATCGGCCTGGCACTCGACCTCCTGGTCGAGCGGCACGTCGACCTGGGCGTCGACGTCGTACCGCTCGCTTCCGCCGCGCTGGCCGAGGTGGCCGCCGGTCCGACGCCCGAGCCCTGGGGCCGCCGGCACCTGCTGCACCCGGTGCACCTCGGCGTCGCCGCGCAGACCTCGGCCGCCGTCGCGGCGATGCGGCGGTCGGTGGCGCTCGGCGGCGACACCGACTGCGTGCTGGCCACCTCCAGCGTCCCCGGCGTCTCCGACGCCTGCTGGCGAGGGCCGGTGGCCCGCTACGTGTGGGACCTGACCGACCGGGCCGCCGGCGGCTGGTCCGTCCCGTTCGGCGCCTCCGGAGTCCCCGGCGACCCGCACTTCTGCGACCAACTGCGCGACTGGGCCGCCGGCGACCTGATCCCGCTGCCCACCGGACCGCTGACTCCGGCGCCCGCCGGGTCCCCGACGAAGGACGAGACGACAGTGACCTACCAGGAGCAGATCCCCGACCTCGGCGAGCTGGCGCTGGAGCCGGTGCGTCCCGACCGGCACGCCGCGCTGCTGCACGGCTGGGTCACGTTGCCCCGCAACGCGTTCTGGGGGATGGGCTCGCACACGCTCGACGACGTCCGCGAGGTCTACGCGTTCCTCGACGGGCTGGAGACCCACCAGGCCTACCTGATCCTGCTGGACGGGGAACCGGTCGGGCTGTTCCAGACCTACCGCCCGGAGGCGGACCCGGTGGGCGAGCGGTACCCGGTCTTGCCGGGGGACGTCGGGATGCACCTGCTGCTCAACCCGCCCCGGGGGCGGGCGCGCGGACTCACCACGGCCGTCGGGCCGGCCCTGGCCCGGTTCCTGCTGCGGGACCCGGCCGCCCGGCGCATCGTGGTGGAGCCGGACGTCCGCAACGAGGCGGCGCTGCGCCGGCTGCGGATCGAGGGTTTCACGTTCGCGTCCGAAATCGACATGCCGGACAAGCGCGCGCAGCTCGCGTTCCTGACCCGGGAGCGGTTCGAGGCGGACCACCCGTCGGCGTGACCGCCGCCCTCCGGACGATCTTTTCCGAAGAGGACCGTTCGGAAACACCCACATAGCTACGATTCCCCCGAAATCGGGCAACGGGGGAAAGATGATCAGAACGTTCACAGGTGCCGGGCGCGGAGCCGCCGCGGTCGTCGTCGTCGCGGCACTCGCCGCCCCGCTGCCGGCGGTGGCCGCGTCGGCGGCTCCGGTCGGACAACCGCCGCCGGCGCCCGCGGGCCGGGCCGTCGGACCGGTCAACCCGGTCGCGCCGGCGCTGAGCTTCGGGGTGATGACCGAGGGCAACGCCACCGTGGTCGCCAGCGAGAACGAGGGCACCATGGCTGTCGGGGGAGACCTCTCCTTCGGCAACTACCAGCTCGCCAACAACACCGCCGGTTCGTTCGTCGTCCCCGGGGACAGTCGGCCGAGCGCGCTCGTGGTGGGCGGCCGGGTCGACTTCGCCGGCAGCGTGCCCGGCACCCGGCTCCAGGTCCTCTCCCAGGGCTACGCCAAGGTCGGCAACCTCACCGGCACCGTGGTGCGGGACACCGACAACAACGGCGCCGCGGTCAACACCCGGATCCTGCCGACGAACAACTACGACGCCTTCCCACGGGTCGAGCTGACCGTCCGGCAGGCGCCCGCGAACGTCGGCCCCACCTCGCCGATCAACTTCGCCGCCGCGTACGAGTCGTTCCGGTCCACCTCGGTCGGTCTGGCCGGCTGCGCGAACACGGTGGTGCTCCGGACCCCCAACGGCGACGTCCTGCCCAGCCCGATCCCGCCCGGCAGCAACGCGGTCGTCACGCTGACCAGCGGTGTCACCAACGTGTTGAACCTCAGCGCCACCGACCTGAACAACATCGACACGTTGACCTTCCGGGACCAGCCCACGCCGACCACGCCGCTGCTGATCAACGTGGACACCAGCGGCGTCGGGAACACCTTCGACTGGAACGCGCCGAACTTCTCCGGCATCGGCGGCCAGCAGGCCCAGTACGTCCTGATCAACTTCCCGACCGCGACCCGGCTCTCGCTCACCGCGGGAGCCCGCACGGTCGAGGGCAGCATCTACGCGCCGAACGCCGACTTCACCGACCTCTCGGCCAGCAACACCGAGGGCAGCGTGATCACCCGGACGCTCGACCACCGCGGCGGCGAGATCCACTACTTCCCGTTCAGCACGACGCTGACCTGCAACGGCGGCGGCCCGGCCAGCATCGCGGTGGTCAAGTCGTCGACCACCGCGCTGATCGGTTCCGTCGGCCAGCAGGTGCCCTACTCCTTCCGGGTGGTCAACACCGGCGGCGTGCGCCTGACCGACGTCACCGTCGACGACGTGCAGACGCCGCCGTCGTCGAACGCGAACCTGGGGCCGATCACCTGCCCGGTCACCGCGCTCGACCCGGGGGCGTCCACCACCTGCACCGCCACGTACACGGTCACCCAGGCCGACCTCGACCACGGCGGGGTGTCGGACACGGCGACCGCGCGGGGCACGCCCGCCGGCGGCGGCGCCCCGGTGGTCTCCGACCCGACCGACCTCACCATCCCGGCGGAGGTCCTGACCCCGTCGATCTCGGTGCTGAAGTCCTCGACCACCACCACCATCACGACCGCCGGGCAGCAGGTGCCGTACCGGTTCGCGGTGACGAACACCGGTGGGCTGACGCTGTCCGACGTGAACGTGACGGACACGCAGACGCCGCCGTCGTCGAACGCCAACCTGGGCCCGATCACCTGCCCGGTGACCACGCTGGCGCCGGGGGCGTCCACCACCTGCACCGCCACGTACACGGTCACCCAGGCCGACCTCGACCACGGGTCGGTGTCGGACACCGCGACCGCGCACGGCACACCACCGGGCAGCACCACCCCGGTCGACTCGGAACCGTCGGAGCTGACGATCGCGGCGACGCCGGTGACTCCCGACATCACGCTGGTGAAGTCCTCGACCACCACCACCATCACCGCCGAGGGACAGCAGGTCGAGTACCGGTTCGCGGTGACCAACACCGGTGGGGTCACGTTGTCGGACGTGAACGTGACGGACGTGCAGACGCCGCCGTCGTCGAACGCGAACCTGGGCCCGATCACCTGCCCGGTGACCACACTGGCGCCGGGCGCGTCGACCACCTGCACGGCGACGTACACCGTGTCGCAGGCGGACCTCGACATCGGGCGGGTGTCGGACACCGCGACCGCGCACGGCACACCGCCGGGGAGCGCGACACCGATCGACTCGGACCCGTCGGACCTGACCATCGCGGCGAGGCCGGCGCCCCCGGAGATCACCGTGGTGAAGTCGTCCACCACCACCACGATCACGGCCGCCGGGCAGCAGGTGCCGTACCGGTTCGCGGTGACCAACACCGGTGGGGTGACGCTGTCGGACGTGAACGTGACGGACGTGCAGACGCCGCCGTCGTCGAACACGAACCTCGGCCCGATCACCTGCCCGGTGACCACGTTGGCGCCGGGCGCGTCGACCACCTGCACGGCGACCTACACCGTGTCGCAGGCCGACATCGACAACGGCTCGCTCGGCGACACCGCGACCGCCCACGGCACTCCCGTCGGTGGGGAGACGCCGATCGACTCCGAACCGTCGGATCTGACCGTCCCCCGGGCGCCGGTGACCGCCGGGATCAGTGTGGACAAGACCTCCACCACCACGGTGGTCACCGCACCGGGCCAGCGGGTGCCGTACCGGTTCGTCGTGGTCAACACCGGCGGGCTCACGCTGTCGAACGTCACCGTCACCGACGTGCAGACGCCACCGTCGTCGAACGTCGACCTCGGCCCGATCACGTGTGCGGACACGACGTTGGCGCCGGGCGCGTCGACCACCTGCACCGCCACGTACACCGTCACCCAGGCCGACCTTGACCACGGATCGGTCAGCGACACCGCGACCGCCCACGGCACCCCGGCCGGCGCCCAGACGCCGATCGACTCCGACCCGGCCTCGCTGACCGTTCCGGCCGGTGACCCGGCGGTCGACATCGAGGTGGTCAAGTCGTCCGACACGGTCGCGATCACCCAGGTCGGCCAGAAGGTGAACTACACCTACCGGGTGGTCAACACCGGCGGCCTGACGCTGACCAGGGTCACGGTGAACGACACCCTCCTGCCGCCGGCCAGCCGGGACAACCTCACGGTCATCACGTGCGGCCCGGACAACGTCCCGAACGGCACCGTCACGCTGGCGCCGGGAGCGTCGGTCGAGTGCCGGGCCACGTACACGGTCTCGGAAGCCGACTTCGCCCAGGCGTCGCTGCTCGACGTGGCGACGGCCACCGGCACCCCGCCGCGCGGACCCGCGGTCGTCTCCGGGCCGTCGACGCAGGACATCCCGATCCTGCACCCGGGGATCGCGCTCACCAAGACCGTGACGCCGGAGGTGGTGTCCCGCCCCGGTGAGGTCGTCACCTACCGGTACGTGGTCACCGACACCGGCAACACCACGCTGACCGGCGTCGCCGTGGACGAGACCGCCTTCTCCGGCAGCGGGCGGCCCTCGGCGATCACCTGCGACGGCGCCACGCTCGCCCCGGGGCAGAGCCTGACCTGCACGGCGACCTACGCGGTGACCGAGGCCGACGTCCAAGCCGGGCGGGTCACCAACACGGCGGTCGCGGTCGGCACCCCGCCGACCGTTCCCGGCCAGGACCCGCCGGCGCCGGTCCGCTCCGAGCCGGCCTCCGCCACGGTGACCGCGACCCGGGGTGCGGCGATCGCGCTGGAGAAGTCCGCCGACCCGGGCGAGGTGCACAAGGTCGGCCAGCAGGTGCGGTACCGGTTCCAGGTCACCAACACCGGATCGGTCCCGCTGACCGGGGTCACGGTGACCGACACGCTCGCGCCACCGGCCGACCCGGCCAACCTCGGGCCGATCACCTGTGGTCCGGGCGGCACGCCCAACGGAGCGGTCACGCTCGCGCCGGGGGAGAGCGTCACCTGCACGGCGACGTACACCGTGTCGAAGGCGGACGCCTCGCAGCGGTGCATCACCGACACCGCCACCGCGACGGGCACACCGCCGGCGGGTGCGGCTCCGGTGTCGCCGGAGGCCACGCTCTGCGTCCGGGTGGTGATCGGACCCGGTCCGAAGCCCGGCCCGTGGCCCTGGCACGGCCACGGCAAGCTTCCGGTCACCGGGACGTCGTTCCTGCTCCCGCTGGCCGTCGGCGGCGCGGCGGTGCTGCTGACCGGCGTCACCCTGATGCTGCTGACCCGGCGGCGCCGGATCGGCGCCCGGCACGACTCCGTTTGATCGGCGCCGTCCGGGCGGGGTGGCGGTATCGGCACGTGCCCGATACCGCCACCCCGGCGGCCCGGGGTGAACCGTGGTGAGCCGGTCCGGTGCGGTGTCGCGCCGGCCCGGCGCGGCGCGGGTGGTCACCCCGCTCGAACTCTTCTTCGACCTCGTCTACGTCTTCGCGATCGGGCAGCTCTCGCACCACCTGCTCGCCCACGTCGACCTGCGCACCGGCGCCTCGACGCTGGTCCTGGTCGCGGTGGCGGCCTCCGACTCGCTGGGCCGGCGTGACCCGCAGCGGGGAGACACCGACCGGTGACCCCGGCTCACGGCCCCGACGGCGGGCCCGGCCTGGCACGGAGGAGCCCGGCCAGGTCCCGCACCGCTTCGGCGTACGACCGCTCCGACTCGCACGGCCAGTGTCCCTTGATCGGCGGCGGGACGCTGTCCCCGGGCGGCGCGACCAGCCCGTCGGGGTCGCGGAGGCGACGGTCCACCCCGGCCGGCGCTTCGGTGACCGCCCCCGACGCGGCCGGACGGTGGGCCGAGAAGACCCAGCCGCCGACCGGGTCGGTGTCGCGCCACAGGTTCCGCCACCGCCAGCCGACCCGGTCCCCGATCTCCCGCAGCACCGCGTCGTCGACGTAGGCCGGGAAGAGCCGGGCGTAGA
This sequence comes from Micromonospora sp. WMMA1996, assembly GCF_002573675.1. Taxonomy (NCBI): domain Bacteria; kingdom Bacillati; phylum Actinomycetota; class Actinomycetes; order Micromonosporales; family Micromonosporaceae; genus Micromonospora; species Micromonospora sp. WMMA1996. Next base: position 1,618,004 of record NZ_PDHU01000001.1, read on the forward strand.
GCCGCCGCAGCGGCGAGCTGTAGGTGAGCAGCGCGACCCGGTCGCTGACCTCGGGCGGCAGTTGCAGGACCGTGGCGGCGACCAGCACCGAGCCGTGGCTGTAGCCGGCCAGCAGCACCCCGTTGCCGCTCTCCACCAGGAAGGTGATGCGCCGGGCCAGCTCCGGCACCGCCCGTTCGGCGTAGCAGGGCGGGGCGAAGGGGTGCGCGGCCCGGGGCCAGAACGTGGCGAGGTCCCAGAGCACCCCGACGTGGTGCCGGAACCCGGCGCTGCGGTAGGCGAAGATCCCGGCGACGACGAGACCGAGCACCGCCGCCGAGACGGCGTAGCCGCCGGCCCCGATGCCGAACGCGACCAGCCCGGCGGGCACGTGCGCGTGGCGTTCGAGGACCTCGCCCGGCGCCGGCCGCAGCAGCGCCATCGCGGTGGTCGCCGCGCCGATCCCGGCGAGGACGGCGAAGAGCACCGTCAGCGGCACCAGCAGGTCGGTGAACCGGGCCCGGACGATCGCCGTGCGAACCTGCCGGAGCCGGGGCGCCGCCTCGGCCGGCGGCGACGGGAAGTCCCGGGCCACGATCGCCGCCGCGGCCCGCCGTCGTCCCGGCCGGGACAGCAGCGCCACCAGGACGGCGACGACCACTGTGACCAGCAGCGCCCGGAAGAAGCCGTAGATCGCCCAGGTGTACGCCCGGGCCGGGCCGGCGATCACGGCGCCGCCCGTGGTCGCGTCCCGGTCCAGCACGTCGGCCGCCCGGTGGACCAGTTCGGCGGAGTACGCCACCGCGAGCCCGCCCGCCGCGGCCGCGACCGCCAGCACGCCCAGCCCGGCCGGCGGCCGGCGTCCCGGCCGGCGGAACCGGTGCCACAGCAGCACGGCGGCCAGCGCGGCCAGCAGCCCGGCGTGGCCGACGAACAGCCAGGTGAGCGTGGAGCCGTAGCCGGGCAGCCCGCCGTCGGGCCGCCAGCGGGCGGGCGCGAGCAGCAGGTGGCCGCCGACCACGAGGGTCAGGCCGATCGCGACCGTCCTGACCGCGCGGGCGACCGTGTCCCGCCGCGGGTCGGCGGGCGCCCGGTCGATCAGCGCGGGCGCGCAGACCAGGACCACGCAGGCGGTCAGGACGGCGCCGGCGGCCACCAGCAGCGCGATGGTCATGGCCGGCGCGCCCTGGGCGGCCCGGGCGGCGAGCAGGCTGACGTCCAGCGTCGCGAACGCCGCGGCGACGTGGATCGAGCGCAACCGCCCCATCAACGGCTCGGCGTCCCACTGGCCGACCGTGCTCAGCGGATGGGTCGAGGCGGCGCGTTCCGGCGCGCGGAGCGCGGTGAAGGAGCGCCCCGGCCGGGTGGCGCCCCACCAGAGCAGGCAGATCGCGGCGACCGGGGCGAGCGCGAGGACCACCAGGCGTACCTCGACCGGCCGTCCACCCAGCCAGGACAGCCAGTCGCGGTCGGACGTGCAGGCCGTCGCGGACATGCACTGCCAGGCGACCAGGTCCAGCGCCACCCCCACGACGGCCAGCACGTACAGCGCGGTGAGGCTCAGGCCGAACACCCGGCACAGTGGCCGGACCAGCGTGCCGGCGGACCGGTCACCCGGCCGCATCCACACCGCCACGTTGAGCAGCATGAACGGGAGCAGGAACAGCAGAGACAGGGTCCGTGTCACGGTGCCCGACGGCAGGTCGTTCCACTGGTACGCCTCCAGCGTCACCCCGTCCGCGCCGTGCTCGTCGGCGTGTCCCGGGCGGGGGCGGTAGAAGCCCGCGTTCCGGTCGCCGGCCACCTGCCGCACCAGGGGCCGCTCCAGCACCTGGGCGGCGCCGGCCGAGGAGACGCCGTGCACCCGCAGCTCCACCACCCCGCCGGGCACGACCGGCCGGCCCGGTGGTGCTGCTCCAGCCGACATCGACCCTCCGAGACGCCGCGCCGCCGGCACGGCCCGCCGGGCGCATCGGCCTACCCGCCCCGGTCGTCGACAAACGCCGCCGGCTGCCGTGTGCGGCCCCGCCGGCCGGGTAAGCGCCCGACGCTTGCAGGTCGACATCTGTTCCGAAGGGAGCCCGCATGACCGGCGCCTCGCCCACGCGCGACGGCTTCGCCGTCGTGGAGATGTTCACCTCCCAGGGCTGCGACAGCTGCCCCCCGGCCGAGGAGGTGCTGTCCGGGATCGACCGGGACGCGCGCGAGCGGGGAGAGCGGGTGTACACGCTCGGCTTCCACGTCGACTACTGGGACCATCTCGGCTGGGCCGACCCCTACGGCGCGGCCGCGCACACGCTGCGGCAGGAGGCGTACGCGCGGGCGTTCGGCTCCGGCGGCCTGTACACGCCGCAGATGATCGTCAACGGCACCGTCGAGTTCGTCGGCTCCGACCGCCGCCAGGCCGCCTCGGCGATCGACGCCGCCCTGGCCACGCCGCCCGGCACCCCGCTGACGCTCACCGTCGTCGAGGCGGGCGACCGGCGGGTGGTGCTCGACTACGGCACCGGAGCGCTGCCGGAACAGGCCCGGTTGAACGTGGCGCTGGTCGAGCGCGGCCTGGAGAACGACGTGCCCCGGGGCGAGAACGCCGGGCGGCGGCTGCGCCAGGACACGGTGGTCCGCGCGTTCCGCTCCGCCGAGCTGAACGGGGAGCGGGGACGGGTGGAACTCGACGTGTCGACGGCGCCCGACCCCCGTCGCGCCTCGGTGGTCGGCTATGTGCAGCAGGGCGACCGGGCGGTGGTCGGCGCGGCCGCGGTCGACCTCGGCGACGGGAGCCGGTGATGACCCGCGCCCCGGTCGCGACCCGGCTGCCGCCGATCACCGTGCGCCGCTGGGTGAACTCCCCGCCGCTGACCCCCGAGGCGTTGCGCGGGCGGGTGGTCCTGGTCGACATCTGGGAGTACACCTGCGTCAACTGGATCCGCACCGCCCCGTACGTGCGGGCGTGGCACCGCGACTACCGGGACCTGGGGCTGACGGTCGTCGGCGCGCACGCGCCCGAGTTCGCGTTCGGCCGGCGGCCGGAGAACATCGACCGGGCGATCCGGGACCACGGGCTGACCCACCCGATCGCGATCGACGACGACTTCACGTTCTGGCGTGCCCTGCGCAACGACGCCTGGCCGGCCCGGTACCTCTTCGACAGCGCCGGCCGGCTCGTGGACCGGTGGGTCGGCGAGGGCGACTACGACCGGACCGAGGCGGAGATCCGACGGCTGGTCGAGGCGGCGTCGCCCGGCGCGGCGCTGCCCCCGGTCAGCCCCGAGGTGACGGCGTTCGTCACGACCACGCCAGCGACGTACGCCGGCATCACCCCGGAGACCTATCTCGGCGCCGACCGGGGCGTGCCGGGCACGTACGCGCTCACCGGCGACTGGCGGGTCGACGGCGAGTACGTCGAACTCGCCGCCGGCGCCGGCGAACTCGTCCTGCCCTTCACCGCCGGCGAGGTGAACCTGGTGGCCGACCCCGGTCCCGGCGGACCGGTCCCGCTTCAGGTGCTGCTGGACGGGAACCCGGTCGGCGACGCGCGCGGCGCCGACGTCGACCCGGCGGGCCGGGCCCACGTCGACCGGCCGGCGATGGTGCGCCTGGTCGCCGGCGCGACGTCGGGGGAGCACCGGCTGAGCCTGGTCACCGACCGCCCCGGCTTCCGCGCGTACGTGTTCACGTTCGGACCCTGATCCTGACCGACGAGGAGGAAGCTCCGTGGCTGTCAAGACCATGACGCCGACCCGTACCACCACCGACATCCGACCGTTCCGGATCGAGGTGCCCGAGGAGGACCTGCGCGACCTGCGGCGGCGGATCGCCGCCACCCGCTGGCCCGAGCGGCAGACCGTCGACGACCAGTCGCAGGGCGTGCCGCTGGAGACCAGCCAGGCGCTGGCCCGCTACTGGGAGAAGGAGTACGACTGGCGCGGGGTCGAGGCCCGGCTGAACGACCTGCCGAACTTCGTCACCGAGATCGACGGGCTGGACATCCACTTCATCCACGTCCGGTCCCGGCACGAGGGCGCGCTGCCGCTGGTGGTCACGCACGGGTGGCCGGGTTCGGTGATCGAGCAGCTGAAGATCATCGGCCCGCTGACCGACCCGACCTCGTACGGCGGCAGCGCGTCGGACGCGTTCCACCTGGTGATCCCGTCGATGCCCGGTTACGGCTTCTCCGGCAAGCCGGACAAGCTCGGCTGGGACCCGGAGCACATCGCCCGCGCCTGGACCGAGTTGATGCGGCGGCTGGGCTACCACCGGTTCGTGGCGCAGGGCGGCGACTGGGGCGCGCTGATCACCGACATGCTCGGCGTGCAGGCGCCACCGGAGCTGGCCGGCATCCACACGAACATGCCCTGCGTGGTGCCGCCGGAGATCGACGCGCTGATGCAGCGCGGCATCACCGGCGTCAACAACCCGCTGGCCGAGCTGCCGGCCGGGCTCTCCGCTGAGGAGAGGGCGGCCTGCGAGCGGCTCGACTTCTTCTGGAAGCACTCGGCGTACGCGCTGATCATGACGACCCGGCCGCAGACGCTGGCCGCGCTCGCCGACTCGCCGGTCGGGCTGGCGACGTTCATGCTCGACCACGACGCGGCCAGCCTGGAGCTGATCTGCGCCGCCTTCGCCGGCCGTCCCGGCGGCCTGAGCCGGGACGACATCCTGGACAACGTCTCGCTCTACTGGCTGACCAACACCGGTGTGTCGTCGGCCCGGCTGTACGCGCAGAACAAGCTGTCGTTCTTCGCCGCCAAGGGGGTCCGGGTGCCGGCGGCGGTGAGCCAGTTCCCGGACGAGATCCTGCTGGCGCCACGCAGCTGGGCGGAGCGGGCGTACCCGAACCTGATCCACTACCACAAGCTGGACCGGGGCGGGCACTTCGCGGCCTGGGAGCAGCCGCAGCTGTTCGCCGAGGAGATGCGTACGGCCTTCCGGTCCCTGCGTTGAGGGACGAGGGCGGTGCGGCCGGGTGGCGTCACCCCGGCCGCACCGCCGGTCAGACCTCGGTGAGTCGGACGGCGTCGGCGATGACGAGCCCGGCGGCGGAGCTCCAGCGGCTGACCGCGACCCGGTCGGCGTCCCCGGCCGGCAGCGTGAACGTGCCGAGGGTGCGCCACTGCCCGCCGGTCGCCCGCTGGTCGACGTAGACGGTCCGGTTGCCGGTGGTGGTGGCGACGACGTACGGGGTCGAGGCGTTGTAGCCGGAGTTCGCCGGCCACCACGCCTCGACCCGGTAGTTGCCGGTGCGGGGGACGTTGAACTTGTACCAGGCGGCGTCGCTGGCGGCGACCGGGTCCGCGTAGCGGTAGTCGGCGCCGTACCGCTGCCCGGAGTAGGTCGACACCCCCCAGTTGGCGCTGGCGGTGAACCGGCCCGCGGTCGCGTTGTCCACGATCGACGACCACCCGCCGCCACCGCCGGCCATCTTCGCCGCCACGTCGGCGCGCATGGTGTTCAGGTCGATGAAGGACGGGTCGATCTTGCCGGTGGTGCTGGTCTCCCGGTGTCCGCGGGCGTAGCTGGAGTCCCGGCCGAGCCGGGTGAGCACGGCGGCGGTGGCCGCGATGCTGGCGTCGTACTGGGCGGTGGTCATCCGCTGGTCGACGCCGTTGTAGTCGATCTCCCACCCGATCATCAGGGTGTTGCCGTCGCCGGCCGGGATCGGCCCGCTGCCGCCGCTGACGCCGGCGTGGTTGCACCGGCCGGCGGAGATCACGTGGAACACGCCGTGGTAGTCCGCCAGGGCCTGGCAGAGCGGGCCGGGCAGGTCGGACCGGCCGTTGATGCAGATGTTGAGCGCCGGGTGCGGGTTGCTCGCGCTGGAGGTGGCCGCGGTGTGGTGCCAGAGCACACCGATCGGGTCGAAGGAGCCGGGTCGTCCGCGGTTGAGCCAGTCGCCCTCGACCACGACCTGGACCCCGGCGGCCCGGAGCACGTCCACCAGCCAGGGGATGGTGGCCATCACTGCTCCTGGAGCAGGTCGGCCAGGCACTCGGCCTTCGGCGCGGCGACGGCCGCGCCGGGGCGGGCGACCACGGTCAGCGCGGCGGCCACCAGGGCCGGGACGCCGAGCAGGCCGCGGCGTCGCAGACGGACGGATCGGGACGTGGGCATGGCGCTCCTTCGGGGACGGCGCTCGGCATCCAACCGATCGACGGATGTAAGTGCGGGCACGCTATCCCGGATCGATCGAGATGTCGATACCCTTCACTCCCTCACGTCTCGATGAAAGGTTTTGCCAATGAGAACGATCGCCGTGGCGCTGACGGCGCTCACCGTCGCCACCGCCCTCGCCGCCCCGGCGGCCGAGCCGTCGCCAGTGGCGGCGGCGGTCGGCCCGCAGCCCGGCACGTTCACCGGCCGCGGGTTCGACACCTGCGCCGCCCCGTCGCAGGCCGCGATGGACGCCTGGCTGGCCGGCTCGCCGTACCGCGCGATCGGTGTCTACATCAGCGGCGCCAGCCGGACGTGCGCGCAACCCAACCTCACCGCTACCTGGGTGGCGAGCCAGACCGCCAAGGGGTGGCGCCTGATCCCGATCGACCTCGGCCGCCAGGCGCCCTGCGGCACCCGTACGCCGAAGATGTCCGCCGACCCGGCCGTCGCCCGCGCTCAGGGGGCGACCGCGGCGGACGACGCGGTCGGCGCCGCCCAGGCGCTCGGCATCGGCGTCGGCAGTACGCTCTACAACGACGTCGAGCACTACCCGTCGAGCGCCTCCTGCCGCGCGGCGGTGCTGTCGTTCCTGTCCGGCTGGGTGGAGCGACTGCATGCACGGGGCTACCTCGCCGGGATGTACTCCAGCGGCTCGTCCGGGATCAAGGACGTGTGCGACGCCTACGACGACACCCGGTACCTGCGCCTCGACCAGATCTGGATCGCCTGGTGGAACGGCGTCGCCGACACCGGTGCCGGCACCTACTGCGCGGACACCCGCTACGCCGACCGCCAACGCCTGCACCAGTACGCGGGCGACGTCACCGAGACCTGGGGCGGCGTGACGATGACCATCGACCGCAACTGGATCGACGTGCGCGGGGGTGCGACGCCGCCCGGCCCGTGGAGCGTGACCGTCGACAACGCCACCACGGGCGGTTTCACGGCCGGCGCGGCGTGGGGCGCCTCGGCGTACTCGGGCCAGCGGTACGGCGCCGACTACCGGTTCGCCGCGCCGGCGTCGATCAGCGACGTGGCCTGGTTCCGGGCGACGCTCCCCGAGGCCGGTGACTACGAGGTCGCGGTGTGGTACCCGGCCGACCCCGGCTACAACGACCGGACGCCGTACCTGGTGGCAACCACCACCGGCAACCGGCCGGTGGTGGTCGACCAGCGGTCCGGCGGCGGCCGGTGGGTTTCGCTCGGGGTCTTCGCGCTGGCGGCCGGATCCGGCGACCGGGTCGGGGTGAGCCGGTGGACCGCAGGTAGCGGCTTCGTGGTCGCCGACGCCGTCCGCCTCACCCGCGCCTGACGGCGGGACACCGCCGGTGGGCCCGTCCGGACGGGCCCACCGGCGGACCGGTTCAGTTGAGGTGCGCCAGCAGGGCGGTGGCCATGCCCTGTTCGCCGCGGGCGTTCGGGTGGAACGGCGCGGCCGCGTTCTGCGGGATGAGTCCCTCCACCCAGCGGGTGCCGCTGCCCTTGCACGCGTCCCGGCCGATCGACGGGGTGTAGACGTCGGCGTAGCTCGCGCCGTTCGCCGCCGCGGTGTCGGCCAGCATGGAGTTGAGTGCCTTCTCCACCCCGCGCAGGTACGGCACGTCCTGGTAGGCGATCGGCACCACCGGCCAGCAGCCGTACCCGCTGTCCGGCAGGATCGCCGGGTAGCCGAGCACCACGACCCGCGCGCTCGGCGCGGCCTGGCGGACCGCCCGCAGCACGGCTGTCACCTTCGGCACGGTGGCGGCGATCCGGGCCCGGAGCTGGTCGGTGCCGCCGGCGGTGAACCGGTCCTTGCACGGTGAGCCGAGCGGGCTGCTGACGCTCGCCTCGGCGCAGTCGCTGATGATCCCGGAGAAGCCGATGTCGTTGCCGCCGATCTGCACCGTCACCAGCGCGGTGGTCGAGGTGACGGCGTTGAGCTGCGGCGGCACGGTGATGCCGAGCTGCCCGTCGCCGCCGTAGAGGATGTCGTCGGTGGTGGCCCCGGAGCAGCTCACGTCCGCGAACGACGACGAGCCGGCGGACGCGGCGACCAGGGACGGGTAGTTGCGGTTGGACCGCAGGCAGTTCAGGTCGACCTGGGTGGGCACGAGCGGGGCGGCGGTGTACGAGTCGCCGAGCGCCACGTAGCGCCCGGTGGGCACCGCGGCGTTGGCGGGCGCGGCGACGGCGAGCAGCACACCGGCGGTGGCCGCGGCGAGCGCGGCCAGTCGTGCGGCCGTACGTCGTAGCGGCAGGCGGGGACGGTTCATGGCGCCCTCCCGGAGCGGGATGGTGGGGGTGGTGGTTCCGGAAGTCTGGCCGCGTCCATGACGCTCGTCAATATAGATGGACCTCATTAAGGGGTGGTCGGGGATGTGGGGGCGCCCGGGGTCGGGGTGTCCGGCCGGGCCGCCGGCGACGCCGGCCACCGTGCCGCCGGCCGTGCGTCGAGACTGTCCGGCATGGAGTTTCTGTGTTTCCACCGTGATCGGCGCGGCACCGTCCCGCTGCGCGAGGCGTTGCGCGAGGACCACTGGTCCTACATGGACCGGTTCGCGAGCGGAATGATCGCCCGGGGGCCGACCCTCGCCGACGACGGTGAGACGCCCACCGGCAGCCTGCACATCGTCGACCTGCCCGACCCTGCCGCCGCCCGCGCGTTCGCCTTCGACGAGCCCAACTACCAGGCCGGCGTGTATCGCGACGTGCTGCTCCGACGCTGGCGTAACACGCTGGGGCGGGCCATGGGCGACTTCCCCGGTGGTCCGGTCGGCGGCAACCGCTACCTGGTGCTGGCCCTCGGCGCGGGGCGGGCGGTGGATCTCGCCGTGCCGCCGGATGCGGACCGGCTGATCGCGTACGGCCCGCTGCTGTCGGACGACGGCGACGCCTGGCTGGGTACCGCGATGCTGGTGCGGGCGTCGCATCCGGAGGCGGCGCGCGCCCTCCTGAGCGAGCGGAGCTACCCCGACATCGAGGTGCACAACTGGCAGTTCGGCGGGCGGCGCTGAAGTCGTCCCCGTCGGGCGGGCCGCCCCGCGATTCTTTGCGATGTGAAGCAAATGGGGCCCTCTGCCGCGTCGGCGGACCCCGCGCCGACGGATTCGGTCCGCGCTCCGACGCGCCCATATCGGTCATCTGGCCAGGTGGAGACCGTCGCCGCGAGGTCGGCGAGATCCAACCGTTACTTGACTCAATACTTCGTTCGCCGTAGGAAGGAACTGTGACTGACGTGGTGACCCCACCGACGAGCCCGGTGAGCCGGGAGCGGTCGAAGGAGATCAAGCGCCGTAGCGTGATCTCCGCCGCCCGCCAGGCCCGGGTGCTGTCCCGGGCCGAGTTGACCGAGCTGACCGGGCTGAGCCCCGCCACGCTCACCCCGCTGGTCCGGGACCTGATCGCCGAGGGCTACCTGATCGAGCGCGGCCCCGGCGCGTCCCGGGCCGGCCGCCCCCGCGCCATCCTGGAGTTCAACCCGCGCGCCGAGCTGGTCGCCGCGGTCGCGCTGGAACCGGCCCGGATCAGCTGCGAGATCGCCGACAGCGACGGCGCCGTGATCGCCCACCGCACGGTGCGCCGCACCGGCGACATCGTCGACCTGATCTGCACGGCCGTGCCCGAGCTGGCCGGCACCGGCCTGCCGGCGCTGCGCGGGGTGGCCATCGCCGCGCCCGGCGTCTCGACCGGCGGCGCGGTCCGGCTCGCCCCCTCCGTCGGGCTGGTCGAGGCCCGCCCGGTGGGGGAGTCGGTCCAGCGGCGGCTCGGCGTGCCGGTCGTGGTGGACAACGACGTGAACCTGATGGCCGCCGGCGAGCACGCCGCCGGCGCCGGGGTCGACGTGGCCGACCTGCTCCTGCTGCACGTCGCGGACGGCATCGGCGCCGGTCTCGTGCTGGACGGGCAGGTCCGTCGGGGCTCCGGCGGCGCGGCCGGCGAGGTCGGCTTCCTGCCGCTCGACCGGGCCGACCGGGGGCACGACGGGGTCGGGCCGTTCGAGGCCCGCTGGTCGGAGAGCGCGGTCGCCGAGCGGGTGGTGGCGCTGGCCCCGGGGCGCCGGCCGGCCGCGCCGGTGCGGGCTCTGGTGGAGCTGGCCGCCGCCGACGAGCGCGCCGCCGCCTACCTGGCCGACCTGCTCGACGCCTGGGCACGGCTCATCGTCTCCTGCGCCTGCGTGATCGACCCCGGCCGGGTGCTGCTCAGCGGCGCCGCGGCCGACCTCGACGACGCCGCCGTGGCGCGGCTGCAGGCGCTGGTGTCCGCCGCCGCGCCCAGTCCCACCGAGGTCCACCGCGCGGTGCTCGGTGACCGGGCGGTGCTCTACGGCGCGATCAGCTACGCGCTCTCGGCCGCCGCGTCCGGCCTGTCCGCCCTCCTACCCGCTCCCTGATCCACCGTTCCCCCCTCACACCCCTCGGAGGTACCCCATGAGACGTCGACTCCTGCTCGCCGGAGCGCTCGCCACCGTCCTCGCCGCCGGCACCGCCTGCGGCGGCGGCTCCGGTGACTCCGGCGGCGGCGCGGCCGAGAAGCTGACCATCTACACGGCCCGCGACAAGAAGGTCACCACCTACGTCGTCGACAAGTTCACCGCCAAGTACCCCGAGTACAAGGGCAAGGTCGAGGTGCTCAACCTGGGCGCCCAGGAGATCCTGGAGCGGGTCCGCGCGGAGAAGGCCAACCCGCAGGCCGACGTCTGGTGGGGCGGCACGCAGCAGGGTCTGGCCGCCGGTGCGTCCGAGGACCTGCTGGCGGGCTGGCAGCCGTCGTTCGCCGGCAAGATGGACGCGGCGTACAAGGACCCGCAGGGCCGGTGGTTCGGCGAGATCCTGCTGCCCGAGGTCATCATGTACAACAACAAGGCGCTCACCCCGGAGCAGGCCCCGAAGGACTGGGACGACCTGCTGAAGCCGGAGTGGAAAGACAAGATCATTATCCGCGACGTGGCCGCCTCCGGCACCATGCGGTCGATCTACGCCTCGATGATCCAGCGCCAGTCGCCCGACGGCAGCAACCCGCAGCCGGGCTACGACTGGCTGAAGAAGCTCGACGCCAACACCGGCGCGTACGCGGCCAACCCGACCGACCTCTACCTGAAGCTGTCCCGCCAGCAGGGCACGCTGAGCGCCTGGAACCTGCAGGACATCCTGCTCCAGGCCAACCAGGCCAACATGCCCTTCGGCTACGTGATGCCGGCCTCCGGCGCGCCGGTCCTGGTCGACGGGCTGGCCCAGGTCAAGGGCGGCAACAGTGCGGGCGCGCAGAAGTTCCTCGAGTTCCTCTTCGACGACTCGCTCCGCGCCGAGCTGGCCAAGGACTACTACCAGATCCCGGCCGTGGACATCGCCGAGAAGCCGGAGTGGCTGGCCCAGCTCGACCTCAAGCCGCTGGACGTCGACTGGGACGTGATCGGCAAGAACGAGACCGAGTGGATCAACCACTGGAACAGCCAGATCAAGAACAAGGGCTGACCGGACGGGACGCCGGGTGCCCCGCGCACCCGGCGTCCCGCCGTCGCCGTTCCGCACCACCCACCCCGTCACCGGTCGGACCCGGTTACCGGACGCAAGGAGAGACATCATGATCGATGTCACGCTGGAGTCGGTGAGCAAGCGCTTCCCGCGTGCCGGCGACACCGCGGCGGTCGACGACGTCGACCTCCGCATCGGCGCGGGGGAGTTCTTCACCCTGCTCGGCCCGAGCGGCTGCGGCAAGACCACCACCCTGCGCATGGTCGCCGGCTTCTACTTCCCCAGCTCGGGCCGGATCCGCTTCGGCGCCGAGGACGTCACCAACCGGCCGCCGAACAAGCGCGACACCGGCATGGTGTTCCAGAACTACGCGCTCTTCCCGCACCTGAGCGTCGCCCAGAACGTGGCGTACGGCCTGAAGATCCGCAAGGTCGGCCGGGCCGAGTCCCGCCGGCGCATCGACGAGGCGCTCGGGCAGGTCCACCTCGCCGGGTACGGCGACCGGCGCATCGACCAGCTCTCCGGCGGCCAGCAGCAGCGCGTCGCGCTGGCCCGGGCCCTGGTGATCCGCCCCCGCACCCTGCTGCTCGACGAGCCGCTGTCCAACCTCGACGCCAAGCTGCGCGAGGAGACCCGGGTGGAGATCCGCCGGATCCAGAAGGAGAGCGGCACCACCGCCCTCTACGTCACCCACGACCAGGCCGAGGCGATGGCCATGTCCGACCGGATCGCGGTGATGGAGTCCGGCCGGGTCCGCCAGGTCGGCACGCCGCAGGAGATCTACCACCGGCCCGCCACCGCGTTCGTGGCCCGGTTCATCGGCCGCAGCAACGTGCTCGACCTGCCGGTGGTCACGGTCGGCCCGGAGCGCGTCACCGTGGCGCTCCCCGGCGGCTCGGAGGTCCCGGTCGCCGCGCCCGCCGACCACGGGCTCACCGCGGGCGCGACCGCACTGGTCAGCGTCCGGCCCGAGCACATCACGCTCACCTCCGCCACCGACGAGGGCGCGCTCACCGGCCGGGTGACCGAGCTGGAGTTCACCGGCATGGCCACCAACCTGCTGGTCGACGTGGCCGGCGAACCGGTCCAGGTGGCCGCTATCGACGTGCCGGCCGGGCTGGGCGTGGGTGACCAGGTCGGGCTGCGCCTGCCGTCGGAGCGGATGTGGGTGGTGGGCGCGTGAGCGCGAGGAGTGAGCCGGTTTTGCGAGCCCCGCAGTCGCGAACTGAGGTGACGCCGTGAGCGCGAGGAGTGAGCCGATTTTGCGAGCCCCGCAGTCGCGAACTGAGGTGACGCCGTGAGCACGATTCCCGCGACCCCGAGCGCGGCCACCGTCCCGCCGATCACCGAGGATCCCACCCCGCCGTCGGGCCGGCGGTCCCGCCGCCCGGGGCTCAACGCCAACTCGCGCTGGTTCCCCTACGTCCTGGTGTTCCCGCTGGCGCTGGTCCTGTTCGGCTACGTGGTCCAGCCGATGCTCGCGACCTTCGGCGAGAGCGTCGGGGTGGACGGGCCGGCGAACTGGGCCAGCTTCCTCACCGGCGACGGCGTGGCCCGCTCCGCGCTGGTCACGTCGCTGCTGATCTCGGCCGCGAGCGTGCTGCTCTGCGGCGTCGTCGGCGTGGCCATGGCGTTCCTGCTCAAGCGGTTCTCGTTCCCCGGCCGCCGGATCATCGAGGCGATCATCCTGGTGCCGGCGGCGCTGCCGCCGCTGATCGGGGCGATCTCGTTCCAGCTGCTCTACAGCGAGACCGGCATCCTGCCGCGCGCGCTGCAACAGCTGTTCGGCACGGAGAACCCGGTGCTGCCGTTCAGCGGCATCGCCGGCGTGCTGGTGGTGCACACGTTCACCATGTACCCGTTCTTCTACCTCGCCACGTCCGCCGCGCTCGTCGGCATGGACCCGTCGGTCGAGGAGGCCGCCTACAACCTCGGCGCTAGCCGGGTCCGGGTGTGGCGGACGGTGCTGCTGCCGATGCTCACCCCGGCGCTGGTCTCCGCCTCGCTGCTGGTCTTCATGACCTCGCTGGCCTCGTACACCGCCCCGCTGTTGTTCGGCGTGGACCGGACCATGACCATGCAGATCTACATCAACCGCACCAACGGCGACCTGCCGATGGCCTCGACCTACGCGTCGGTGCTGGCCGTGGTGTCGGTGCTGTTCCTGCTCGGGATGCGCTGGTACGAGGGTCGGCGCAGCTACCGCTCCCAGTCCAAGGGGGTGGCCAGCCACCGCCGCGAGCTGACCAACCCGTTCGCCCGCTGGCTGGCGCTGCTCGCCTCGCTGCTCGCCGTGGTGGTGCTCCTCGCGCCGGTGGCGACCATCGCCCTGGTGGCGTTCTCCCGGGACGGGTCGTGGACCACCGAGGTGATCCCGTCCGGCTACACCACGCAGAACTTCGTCACCATCTTCTCCGACCCGGACGCGTACCGGCCGATCCTCAACTCGCTGCAGATGAGCCTGCTCGCCACCGTCGGCTGCGTCGTGGTCGGCGTGCTCATCGCGTACGCGGTGCGCCGGCTGGACTTCCGCGGGCGCGGCCTGCTGGACGTGGCGGTCATGCTCGCCTGGGCGCTGCCCGGCACGGTGGTCGCGATCAACCTGATCTCGGCGTTCAGCACCGGCAACGCGTTCAGCTTCGGCCAGGTGCTGATCGGCACCTTCTGGATCATGCCGCTGGCCTACTTCGTCCGCTTCCTGCCGCTGGTGTTCCGCTCCAGCTCGGCGACGCTGGCCCAGCTCGACCCGTCGCTGGAGGAGGCCGCCCGTAACCTCGGCGCGTCCTGGTGGCGCGCGTTCGGCACGGTCACCCTGCGGCTCATGCTGCCCGGCGTGCTGGCCGGCGCGCTGCTCGCGTTCGTCAACGGCGTCGGCGAGTTCGTCGCCTCGGTGCTGATCTACACCTCGGAGACCGCGCCGATCTCGGTGGAGATCAACAACCGGATGTACTCGTTCGAGGTCGGCACCGCCGCCGCGTACGGCATGCTCCAGGTCGTGTTGATCTTCGTGGTGATGGTGGTCTCCGGCCGGCTCCAGAACGGCGGCCGGGCGGCCCGGGAGGGGGTCAAGTGGACGGCGTGACCGCACGCTGGGCCGACGGCGGCGGGCTGCTGCCCGCCGCCGGCATCCCCGGCGGCGAACTGGCCGACGTGGTCGCGGCCGCGGACTTCGCGGTGCTGCCGGTCGGCGCGGTGGAGTGGCACGGACCGCACCTCCCGTTGGGCGCGGACCTCGTCCTCGCCGAGGGCTTCGCCTCCGAGAGCGCCGAGTCCGGGCCCGGTCCGCGCGGCGTGCTGTTCCCGCCGGTGGCCTACGCGGCCTGCCCCGGGCAGACCCGGCCCTGGCCGGGCACGGTGGCGATCCGGCCGGAGATCGCCGTGGGGTATCTCGCCGACGTGATCGAGGGCATCGTCGCCGCCGGATTCCCCCGGCTGCTGGTGGTCAACGGCCACGACGCCAACATGTCCACCGTCCGGGCCGCCATGGAGTGGGTCTCCGGCCGGCGCACCGCCAGCCTGCTGCTGGTCAACTGGTTCCAGCTGGTCACCCCGGCGGAGACCGCCGAACTCTACGGCGACGCGATCGCCCGCGGTCACGGCGGCGCGTACGAGACCTCGGGTGTGCTCGGCTTCGCGCCGGAGACGGTACGCCTGGACGCGGCCGCCGACCTGCCGCCCCGGCCCAAGCTGCCGGTGGACCATCCGTACGTCCTGGTGGAGTCCCGGCCCGACCCGTGGCAGGGCTGGTCCGGGCACGTCTCGCTGGCCACCGAGGACGTCGGGCGGACGGTCCGCGCCACCGCCGGCGCGCGGTTGCGCGAGATCGTGGCGGCCTGGGTGGCCGCCCCGCCGCCGGCCCCGCCCACCGCCGACCCGCTGCCGCAACCGCCCACCGCCGACCCGCTGCCCGAGGAGGACGCGTGACCGTCGACCGGGGACTGGACGTCGTCGACTTCCACCTGCACTTCCGCATCGGCGCCGACCAGACGGTGCACGCCTGCGAAGAGGCCGCCGGGATGCACCCGGGCGGCGAGCGCGAACGCGCCGTGCGGGCCGCCGGGTCCGCGCCGTACGCCCGCGAGTGGCGTCGGGCCTGGGGCTTCCCGGACCCCGAGCCGCCGGCCGAGCGCTGGCAGGACGAGGCGGACCGGTGGGCCGAGGAGCTGCGCGCCGCGCGGGTACGGCGGGCCGTCTTCGTCACCGGCGGCGGCAACGACGCCGTCGCCGACGTGGTCGACCGGCACCCGGACCTGCTGCTCGGCTTCGCCCACCACGACCCGTACGGACCGGACGCCGCGGCCGAGCTGGACCGCGCGGTCACCGAGCGGGGCCTGCGCGGGCTGAAGCTGTTCGCCCCGCTGCTGCGGGGCCCGCTCGACCACACCGACCTGGACCCGCTCTGGGGCACCGCCCAGCGCCTCGGCGTGCCCGTCCTGATCCACATCGGGCACTACGGCAGCGCCGGCGGGCTCAGCGTCGGCCGCCACGGCGGACCGGACGAGTTGGCCCGGATGGCCCGCCGCTTCCCCGAGCTGGCCGTGGTCGTGCCGCACTTCGGCGTGCAGCACGTGCAGGAGCTGTTCTTCACCGCGTGGGGCTGCCCGAACGTCCACATCGACACGTCCGGCTCCAACCAGTGGGTGCGCTGGATGCCGTACCGGCTCACGCTGGAGGACCTGTTCCGCCGCTGCTACGAGACGATCGGGCCGGACCGCATCGTCTTCGGCAGCGACTCGTCCTGGTTCCCCCGCGGCTACGTCACCCGCTACCTCGACGACCAGCTCCGGATCTGCCACGAGATGGGCATGCCCGAGGAGCACCTGCGCGCGATCTTCGCCGGGAACGCCGAGCGACTGCTCGGCCTGACCGCGGACCGGAAGGAAACCCGATGAGCACGCTGACCACCTACCAGCGCAACCACCTGGCGCCGACCTACGACCACCACGTCGGGCGCCTCTACCCGGCGATGGTGCGGGCCAGCCAGGCGCACGTGGTGATGCTGACCGAGCAGGGGCTGATCCCGGCCGACCGGGGCGCCCGGCTGCTGCGCGGGCTGGCCGAGCTGCGCGCCGACACCAGCGCGCCGCCGGCGTACGACGGCGGCTTCGAGGACACCTACTACCTGCTGGAGAAGCGGCTCGCCGAGGCGTGCGGCATCCCCACCTCCGAGCTGGACGTGCAGCTGGCCCGCAGCCGCAACGACCTGGACGCCGGTGTGTTCCGGATGCTGCTGCGCGACCAGCTCGTCGAGGTGCTCCAGCGGGTGGTCGACACCGGCCGTACCGCGCTCGACCGGGCCGACCGGTACGCCGACGTGGTCATCACCGGCTACACCCACCGCCGGCCGGCGCAGCCCACCACGATCGGGCACGCCCTGGCCGGCTACGCCGAGGCGCTGACCCAGCAGGCGGCCACCTACGCCGACGTGATCGACCAGCTCAACGTCTCCCCGCTGGGCTCCTGCGCCTTCGCCGGCACCGACCTGGACATCGCCCCGGCCCGGGTGGCCGAGCTGCTCGGCTTCGCCGGCCTGGTCACCAACTCGTACGAGGCGGTGGCCGGCGCCGACCACCTGGTCCGGGTCGGCACGCTCAACGCGCGGGCCCTGGCCACCGGCGCGCGGCTGGCCCGCACGCTGATGGACTGGCTGAGCTGGAACTGGGTCACCACCCCCGGCGACTTCACCCAGGGCAGCAGCATCATGCCGCAGAAGCGCAACCCGGTCGTGCTGGAGCACCTGGTCTCGTACGCCGGGCAGGCCGCGGCGGACGCCGCCTCGGTGCTCAACAACGTGGGCGCCGCCTGGTGGGAGGACTCCAACAACGCCACCACCGACGTGCAGGTGCGGCTCTGGGAGAGCAACGACCGGGCCGAGCGCTTCTTCGCCCTGGTCGGTGGCTTCCTGGCCGAGATCGCGCCGCTCAACCCGCCCAGCCGGGAGGAGATCGTCGCCTCCGGCGCCACCACCACCGCCGCCGCGGACGCGCTGACCCGCCACGGCGTACCGTTCCGGGCCGCCCACTCGGTGGTCGGCCGGCTGGTCCGCGCCGGCGGGCCGGACACCTGGACGGCCGAGGGCGTGCGGGCCGCCGCCGACCCGATCGCCGGCGCGCTGGACGACGCGGCCGTGGCCGACCTGATCGCCGCCGCCGTCCGTCCGGAGCTGGTGCTGCGGCGGGCGCAGGCGGACGGGCCGGGCGCCGCGGCGGTCCGCGCCCAGGTGGGCGCGCTGCGCGCCGCCCTCGACCCGGTGGCGGAGCGGCTGGGCGCGGTGCGGAACCTGCTGCGCGCGGCGGACGAGGCGCTGGACGCCGTGGCCGCCGAACTGGGGGCGCGGTGAGCGTGCGACTGTCCGACCCGCCCGCCGCCGGCGCCCGGAGGACCGGGCTGCTGCTCGGCATCGACTTCGGCGGCACCAAGATGGCCGTCGGGGTCTCCGACGCCGACGGTCGGCTGCTGGCCCACCGCCGGGTGCCCACCCTGGCCGAACAGGGCGCCCCGCAGGCGCTGGCCCGGGCGCTGGACCTCGCCGGCGACCTGGTCGGTGAGGTCGGCGGCCCGGTCGCCGCGGCCGGGATCGCCTCGCCCGGCGTGGTCCGCCCGGACGGCATCGACCTGGCGCCCAACGTGCCCGGCTGGGAACGGCTCCGCCTCGCCGACGCGGTCCGCGACGCGCTGGACGTGTCCCGGGTCGCGGTCGACAACGACCTGAACGCCGCCGCCCTGGCCGAGCTGCGGCTGGGCGCCCTGCGCGGGGTCGACCCCGGCCTCGTGGTGGGAATCGGCACCGGGATCGCGGCGGCCGTGACCGTCGGCGGCGCGGTGCTGTCCGGGCACCGCGGCGCGGCCGGCGAGATCGGGTACGCGGTGGCCGGCGGTCCCTGGCCGGGGACCATGCTGGAGCGGGACTTCTCCGGGCTGGCGCTGGACCGGCTCGCCGCCGACCTCGGCCTGCCGGGCGGGGCCGCCGGGCTGGCCGCCGAGGCCGAGCGGCCCGGCCCGGCCCGCGACGCGCTGGCCGCCCGGGTGGACGAGGCGGCCCGGGCGCTGGCGACCTGCTGCCTGCTCCTCGACCCCCAGCGGCTCGTGCTGGTGGGCGGCGTGACCCGCAGCGACCTGATCCGGCGGATGCTGGTCGACCGGTTGACCGAGGCGCTGCCGCACCCGCCCGACGTGGTGCGCTCCCGCTTCGCCGACGACGCCGCGTTGTTCGGCGCGCTCACCCTGGCCCGGGAGGCCGTGCCGGCGGCGCGCTGAGGGACGCTCCGGGCGGCGGCGCGGCTGTCGTCTGCGTCACATTTTCCGGCGTCCCGGGAAGTGGACGCGGGTGCGCCGTCGAGCAGCCGATCCCTTGTCCCGCAACAACTGCGCACCGGGCGCGGCCGAGTCGCCAGCCGGTCGTGGGGGTCGCGCCGGCACACACCGGAACGGCCCCGACACCGGTGGTGAAGAACGATCAGACTTCGGCGATCTGCGAATTTGCGGCCGTCATTACGCTGCGGGTGGTTGATCGCCGGAACCACGGACGACAGGTGGAAGAACCTCAGATGAGTGACAATCACCCTCCCTACGGAGGCTATCCGGACCCGAACGCCGGAGCGTGGGGCAACCAGCCCGACCCGAACGCCCCGTACGGCGCGCAGCCGGGCTCCGGCGCGCCCTACGGCGCCCAGCCGGCGTCCGGTGCCCCCTACGGCGCCCAGCCGGCGTCCGGCGCCCCCTACGGGACCCCGCCGGGCTCCGGCGCGCCGTACGGCGCCCAGCCCGCGGCGCCGTACCCGGGTCAGCCCGCCGCGCCGGGCGGCTATCCCGGACAGCCCGCGCCGTTCGCGCCGGTCCCGCCGAAGCGCGGGATGACGAAGGGCCTGATCGTGGGCCTCGTCGCCGGCGCGGTCACGCTGACGCTGCTCTGCTGCGGCGGTGGGCTCGCCTACGTCGCCTTCGGCGGGGACGAGGACGACCCGAAGCCGGTCGCGTCCGGGAGCGCGACCCCCGGGCCGGGCACGCCGACCGCCGCCCCCAGCGAGTCCGGGCCGGCGTCGACCGGGCCGGACGAGCCGTCCAACAACGACGCGCTGACCGCCCGGTACTCCAGCGAGATGTCCGCGGTCTGCGAGGGCGGCGCGATCCTCAACGCCGCCGCGTACACCGGGCCGTCGAGCGCGAAGGCGTTCGTCTTCTCCAACGCCCCGGACCGGCCCACGTTCTGGTCGCAGAAGTCGTTCAGCTCGGACAAGAGCTACTACACCAAGTCGGCGGACTTCGCGACCGCGTCGGTGATCGGCTGCCTGAAGGTGGTCGAGGGCAGCGAGGGCACGCCGAAGAAGTGCCAGTACAAGAACACCGACGGCAAGGTCGTCACGGTCAACTACATCTCGTCGCGGTACACGCTGACGTTCCACGCGGCCAAGACCGGTGAGAAGATCGGCGACGGCGGCACCGTGACCGCGCCGGCCAGCCGCTGCCCGAGCTTCATCTCCTACAACAAGGTGACGTTGAAGTCGTACGCCGCGCCGGACAGCGGCACCATCGAGGCCGCGCTCGACCGCTTCCTCAAGTAACGCGGCACGCGCACGCCACGGCCCGGAACGTCGACCCGACGCTCCGGGCCGTTCGCGTCGCCGGCTCAGGCGGTGACGTCGACCGGGCCGTCCCGCTCCGCGCGGGCGCCGCCGGGGGGCCCGACCGGTGGCTCGGCACGCGGCCGGGGTGGGCGGGGGAACGGGGCGCAGACGACCAGCACCCCGAGGCCGAGAGCGACGAAGAAGCCGCCGAGCGGCACCACGTCGCCGAGCAGGCCGGCCGCCGCCGCGCCCAGGACGGTCGCCACGCCGACGCCCAGCCGCAGCACGCTGCTCGTCCGGCCCAGCTCGTCGCGGGCCACCACCCGCTGGCGGTGGGTGGCGGCCAGCACCGCGGTCCAGACCGCGGCGGCGAGGTTCACCGCGAGCAGGCCACCGATCACCGGCACGCCGGCGCCCAGCGGGAGCGACGCGAAGGAGAGACCGAAGGCGATGTTCGCCACCCAGGTGCTCCGCCACAGCGGCACGCGGTCGCCGTACCGCGACACCAACCAGCCGCCGAGCACCCCGCCGACCGCGCCGACCGCGAGCACGTATCCGTAGTGGCTGACCGGAAGCCCTCGTTCGGTGACCACGAAGACCGCCAGCACGGAGAGCACCGCCGCCGCGGCGAAGGCCCGCGCCACCGCGAAGGCGAAGAGCCCGCGCAGGACCGGGTCGGAGAAGGTCGTCCGGAAGCCGGCGGCGAGCAGCGTCACCGCGCCGGCCGGTCCGGTCCGGCCGACCGGCGCCCTGCCCGGGGTCCGCCTCGGGGTGGGCACCCGCCCGTTGCAGACCGCCGCCGCCACGAACGAGACGGCGTCGACGAGGAAGGGCAGGACCGGTGCGAGCCCGAACAGGAAGGCGCCGGCGCCGGGTCCGGCGAGACTGTTGGCCGTGGTGGTGACCGACGCGACGCGGCCGTTGACCACGCCCAGGTCGGACCGGTCGAGCGCGTCGGCGAGGAACACCTGGACCGCGCTGAAGTAGACGACCTCGGCCGTCGCGAGGACGAAGATCAGCAGGTAGACCCACCACACCGTGACCGCGCCGAGGACGAGGGCCACGGTGAACACGGTCGCGGCGGCGGCCCGGACGAGGTCGACCAGGACCACGACGCGCTTGGCCGGGTAACGGTCGGAGAGCAGGCCGCCGAAGAGCACGAAGAGCACGCCGGGAACGCTGTTGACCACGTACGCCGTCGACAGGGTGTCGGTTCCCGCCCCCACCGCCAGCAGCAGCAGCGGCAGCGCGGTGTAGCGGAAGCCGTCGCCCAGCGCGGAGAGGCTGGTGGCGGCGAGGATCAACCGACCGGCGCGGCCACCGCCGCGGGGCACGGCCGTCACCGCCGGCGGACGACGATCGCGGGTCCGGCCGGCGCGACGTGGTCGCGGACCAGGGCCCGGATCGTCTCCGGTGGGCTGTCCCGCAGTGCCGTGGGCGTGTCCACGGCGGCATCGACGGCGAGCAGGCCGGCGCGCGCGTCGTACTGCGCGAGCGTCTTCGGCTCGTCCAGGTACCCGCCCAGGTAACCGGCGCCGGCGGCGGCCAGGCTCGCCGCGTCGACGTCGTGCCGCAGCACGTCGAAGGAGCGTTCCAGCAGCTGGCACACGTCCGCGGCGACCTCGCCCCGACACTCGGTGACGGCGACCACGACGGCCCGGTCGGCGAGGAACTCCTGGCGGTACTCGATCGACCGGATGGCGTGCCGGCGCTTGAGCTCCCGCTGGATCTCGACGGTCAGCCCCCGGTCGAGCGCGCCGTTGAGACAGTGGCCCGCGGCGGCGTGCGGGGACCGCCGGCCCGGCACCTCCCGGGCGCAGCACACCACCACCCGGTCGGCGTCGGGGACGTCCCGCGGCACCGGGGACGAGGTGAACGACGTCCAGGGCAGGTCGGGGAGCGAGACCGCGTCCCCCGGCTTCGGCTCCGTGTACCGGCCGGAGCCCCGCCACGGGTCCCGGGGCCCGACCGCGCTCAGGTGTGCGCCGAGCCCGACCGCCGCCCGTTGCCAGTCGAGCAGCTGGTCGACGCCGAGCCCGGCGAGGTCCTCGACCGGGCCGGAGAGCGGCCGGGCGGCCCAGCTTCCCGGTGCGTACCTGCCGAACACCAGGGGCCAGAGCCGGGGCATCAGCTCGAAGCGCCGTTCCGCCAGCTCCTCCCGGATCACCGGCAGCTCCTCGGCGACCAGACGGGCGGTCAGCCGGAAGTCGAGCCACCACCGCTCGAGCAGGGCGACGATGCCCGGCGCTGCCTCGGGCGCGCAGACGACGTCGACCTGCATGGTCTCCCGCGAGGTGAACATGCCCAGCCGGGCCCCGCGCAGCGGCGAGTCCGGCGGCTCGGTCTCGACCCGCCGGAACAGCAGGTGCTCCAGCAGGTGACTGGTGCCGGTGGGCGCGCCCACCAGCTGTTCGAGCGCCGGCCCGCCCACCGTGGCCAGGCAGAGGTAGGTGTTGGCCAGCGGGCGTTCGAGCCAGCGGTGCGTGATGGTCGGCCGCATCGGGTCCTCCGGTGTGTGCGGGGTGGTCGCGCGGCCCGCCTCAACGGCCCAGCGCGATGAGGTACAGCGGCAGTTGGTCCGCTCCGCGCAGACCGAGGGTCTCGGCGAGTCCCTCGTCGTCGAAGGCGCCGACCGGCAACGCGCGCAGGCCGGCCCGGGCGGCCGCGTCGAGCAGGCACTGCGCCAGGTGCCCGGCCTCCAGCAGCAGGTAGCGGTAGCCGCGCAGGCCGTAGCGCTCCTGGTAGTGGGGCTGGCGGCCGGTCAGCACCACCCAGTTCGGCTCGCCGGTCACCTGGGCGAAGGCGTGTTCCCGCACCGCACCGGCGTCGATTACGCCGACCGTGGGCTGCTCGTCGCCGGCACAGGCCAGCACCGCACCGGCGTGCGACTGCACGAGGTGGCCACGCACCGCGTACAGCCCGCCGGCCGAGGGATAGGCCCGGCGGCCGTCGCGGTCCCGGCCGAACACCTCCCCGGTCACCTGACGGGCCGCGGCGTCGACGTCCGGTCCGGCCGGGCCGAAGCGGCGCGCCGACGCGGGTCGCGCCACCGCCGGACGTCGGCCGGGCTGCTGTCGGGGCACCCGCAGCGTGGCCACCGGCGGTCCCTCCGGTGGCAGCCCGGTGAGGGCGTGGAACACCAGGGCCGCCGACGGTCGGTGGGTGACCCCACGGTCCTGATCTCGGTCTCGCACCGGCGCCGCCTCAGCCGGTCTGGAACAGTCGCAGCAGTCCGGCGCCTCGGATCGCCGCAGCGTCCAGCAGGCGCTCGGGCAGCGGCCCGCCGGGCACCGGAAGGTCGGCGGCGACCGGTGAGATCACCTTGCGCACCACGATGCCGTCGGCTCGCAGCCCGGGGGTGTCGAGGTCCACGCTCACCGCCCGGTAGTGCCGGCGTAGCCGGTCGAAGTGGAAGTTCGCCTCGAACGCGGCCACGCCGGCCGGGTCGAGCGGGTCCGCCACCACCGGTGCGGCCAGCGGCGCCGGCGCACCGGCCGGTACGCCCCGGTGGTGCAGCATCAGGGCCTCCTCGAAGGCGTGGGCGGCGGCCTCGGCGACGGTGGGTGCAGCGGCGCAGCCGCCGACGTGCGCCGCTCCGGTGTCCGGGTCGTGCAGCGTGACCACGCAGACCGACGCCAGCGGGTCGGCGCACAGGTACAGGTAGGGGTCCCGGCCGAGCTGCCGGGCGACCTGGTCCAGCTCCCGGGCCCAGACGCCCGGGTCCAACCGGTGCATCCGGCCGGCGGGCCAGTGGCGCGCGACCAGGTCCCGCTCCGCCACTTCGAGCAGCCCGCCCTGCTCGGCGAGCAGGGCGCTGGTGTGCGCCGCGGTGCCCGTGCTGGTACGCGGGACGCACGGGCGGTCACCGGCCACGGCGGGAACGAGGCAGGCCACCTCGGTCGGCACCCAGCACGGCCGTCCGTCCACCAGCGAGGTCGCCGACGTCCACGGCCGTGGGGCGCGCGGGTCCACGGCCGGGTGGGGGAAGTCCGCTGCGGCCCGCTGCGCGTCGGTGAACGGCTCCGGCACCACGACGGACTGGCCGGCGGGCAGGTCCTCGCGGGCGCAGGTGACGGTCCGGGCGGGACGGCGGTTGAGCGCGAAGCGTTCGGCGGCCTCCAGTGCCGCCCGCGCGGTGGCGAGGCCGGCCAGCGGGGATACCGCGGCGGACCGGACCGGGCGTACCGGATCGGTCGCGGCACCGAGCGCGACGGTCAGGGGGATCGCCGCGTCGATCTCCTCGTGGTCCACCCACGGCTGGAAGACCGGGCCGTCCGGCGGATCCGTCCGCGCCGCCCGCCGCACCGACCGGGGTGGCCGGACCCGCTGCCGCGACCCACCACGCAGGTCGCGCAGGTGGATGTCGACGCCGTCCGGGTCCACCTCGCGGGCGGCGACGACCGCCGACACCACCGAGGCGGGCAGCGCCCGGCCGGCGGGATGCGCGAGCCGGTGATCGCCGTCGATCCGGGCCGACAGCTGCGGGTCGAGTTGGCCCAGCAGCGACCGGAGCCAGCGGTGGTCGGTGCGGTTGTGGACCACCGGTCCCACGACCAGCCAGCGGCCGAGGACGAGAACGGGTTGGTGCGGCACGGCGCCGGCGAGGTCGGCCAGCGCCGCCGCCCACGGCGCCGGCCGGTACGCGCAGGCCGCCACCGGCACCGCCGCGGCCGGCGCGTTGCGGCAGGCCGTGACCAGGTCGTCGGCCGTCCACCAGCGGCCGAGCCGCCAACCGTCGTCCGGCGCGTCGAGCAGGACGTGCTCCGGCAACGGGACCGTGGGTTCCCGCGGTTCTCCGCCCGGGAACGGCGCGCCGTCGGCGAGACGCCGCGCCTGGGTGAGCACCGCGGCCGGGTCGGGGGAGCGCAGCCGCCAGCCCCGCGCCCCGTGCCGGAGCAGGGCCGAGGCGCCCCGGTCGTCCACGCTGACGATGTCGCAGGTGGCGGCGACGTCCCGCCACGCTCCTGCGACGTCCACGGCCTCCGGCGCGGTCACGCGGGTTCCAGACGGGCCCCGCTCGCCAGCGCGTGCCAGTCGGTCGGCAGGTTGCCCCGGCTGCCGTGGTCGCAGCCGTCGCAGATGGCGAACTCGGCCGGCCGGCCGAGCAACTCGGTGCGCCAGCGGCTCATGATCGTGTCGGTGTCGTCCACGGTCAGGTTCGCGTAGCGGTGGCGGCTGCCGACGTCGTTGCTGCACGGCAGCAGGTCACCGTCCCAGGCGACGAAGAGGGACTGCTTGCGGAACAGGCAGTGCGCCTGGTCGGTCGCGCCGGGACGCGAGGTGAGCTGCATGATCGGCAGCGTGCCGCCGCGGCCCTGGACCTCGATCTGGCGGAACCTGCCCCGGGACAGTCCCCGTTCCTCGATCCAGCGGTGGAAGTCGTCCACCTCGTCCTGGTTGATGTCCATCTTGACGAAGTTGAGCGCCACCAGGTCGGGTGCCACCCGGATCGCCGCCTCCAGGTTCGCCACCGAGGCGTCCCGCTTGTCCCGCCCGAAGATGGTGGCGAACCGCTCCCGACGCAGGCTGTGGATCGACCACTTCAGCAGCGACAGGCCGGCGTCGCGCAGTGCCGTCACCGTGTCGACGTCCATCCGGAAGCCGTTGGTGACCGCGACGATCGGGAACCGCTCCTCCGGGCCGAGGGCCTCCCGCATCCGCCGGACCCACGGCACCAACCGCCGGTGCAGCGTGGGTTCGCCGATGCCCTGCAGGATGATCCCGGGCGCCTCGATCGCGGCGGCGAACTCCAGGAACCGGTCGAACGTCTCCTCGCTCATGTCGCCGAGCGGGCGCAGTTCCTGGCGGGGGCACATCATGCAGTCCGCGTTGCACCGGTTGGTGATCTCCAACTCCAGCGACGGTCGCGGCGTGCGGATGGCCGACACGTCGACCAGCAGCCCCACCTCGACCAGCGTGGCGAGCGTGCGGGCCAGGTCGTCGGCGTGTGAACCGGCGGCGAGCACCAGCGCGGCGGTGGACTGCGGGTGTTCGAACCGGCCGAGCAGCCGGGTGATCCGGTCGGTGGCGGCCACGCCCTGCTTCGCGCCGCGCCAGAGGTCGAGCCGACGGTAGACCCGGGGGGTGTCCTCGGTGTACCGCCGGGTGCCGGTGAGCTTGACGAACGGCGCCAGCACCAGTTCGGCCGGGAGGTCGCCGGTGGTCTGTGTGGTCATGGGTTCACTCTCATCTTCCAGCGGTCGAGGTCGACGGTGACGGTGCGGCCCAGGGAAGGCGACCGGAACGACTCGCCGACCGGCTCGCCGGCGACGTCCGGCACGTCCGGCCGCCCGTCCTGCGCCACCGCCATGAACATCGCGAAGGACCGGTCCACCGCCCGTTCGAAGATCGGGTCGAGGTCGGCGAACTCCGCGTGCAGCTCCGCCAGCCGGCGGTCCAGCCGCACGCGTTGCCGATCCGCCTCCGGGCCCTGGGCGTCGGCGGTGGTGTAGTTCTGCGCCAGGGCGTACGGCACGTGCGCCTCGAGCAGATTGATCCGGTAGCGGGTGGGGTCGTTCCAGACCGGCGAGTCCCGTTCCAGGGCGAAGGTCCCGACGGAGGCGTACGAGATGTGGTCCCGGTTGCGCCGGATCATCTCGAAGGTGGCGCGGGCCTCCTCGTCGGTCTCGCCGGGGAAGCCGATGAAGAACATCCAGCCGACCGGGATGCCGGCCCGCTTGAGCAGCTCGGCGTGCCGCTCCACGTCGGTGAGCCGGATGCCCTTGCGCATCAGGTCGGCCACCCGCTGGGAGCCGGCCTCGATGCCGTTGACCAGCAGCACGCAGCCGGAGTCGACCAGGCTGCGCACGGCCGCCTCGGTGAGCATCGGCTTGTCCACGCGCGCCTCGGCGGTCCACCGGAACCGCCGGTCCGCGGTCGGCCGTGCCGTCGCGGTCTCCGCCGGAACGTCGGCGATCGCGGCGAGCCGGCGGGCCAGGTCGTTGATCTCCCGCGGCGGGATGGCCTCGTCGACGAAGTACAGGTAGGAACCGTCGACCGCGCTGATCGCCTTCAGGGCGTCGTCGACGGCGTCGGCGCCGAGCCGGAAGTAGCCGTCGCCGTATCCCTCGTGGTGGGTGCAGAACGCGCACTTGCCCCAGTAGCAGCCCTTGCTGGTCAGCAGCGGGTAGATCGGCTCCGGGGTGGGGTAGAGGTGGTCCAGGTCGTGGAAGTCGGGCGCCCCCGCCGGCGGGCCGGTCTGCGGGGCGGCGCGCCGGTAGGTGACGGCCCCGTCCCGGATCCGGGCGACGCCGTCGACGTCGACGTCGGTCGCCCCGGCCGCCAGCGCGGTCAGCAACGCGGTGAGCGGCTCCTCGCCCTGGAAGGCCACCGCGTAGTCGACGTCGTGCCAGAACGAGGTGTCGTGCGCCAGCACCTCCCGCCGGACGTGGGTGACGGCGTTGCCCCCGATCACCACCACGGTGCCCGGCTGGTGTTCCTTGACCAGTCGGGCGATGAGCAGCGCCGGCGCGAGTTGTTCCAGGTAGGCGGCGCTGAGGCAGACCACCGCGCAGTCGCGGTAGCGCCCGCCCCGGACGTCGCGCTCCAGCCACCGGCCGAGGACGCTGTGCCGCAGGCGGTCGACCAGGGCGGGCCAGTCCTGCTCCGGCGTGGGCACCGGCCGGGTCAGGCCGTGGTGCCGCAGGTCGTAGGAGAGCGCCAGGTCGGCGAAGCGCAGCGTCCGGGACGCCCGGGCGACCGCGCGGGTGCTCCGGTAGGTCGCCAGGTCCCGCAGCGCCTCCCAGGCCGACGCCCCGCGGGCCGCCAGATATTCCAGGCTGAGCCGGACCCGCGTCGGGGTCGAGGGGTCCAGCTCCGTCGGCTCGACGCCGCCGGTCCACAGGGCGTGGAAGAACCGGATGTTCGCGTCGTCGGTCCGGCAGGTCACCGGGCTGCTGGCGTGCAGGTGCCCCTTGAGCAGGTACGGAGCGAGGTACGGCATGTGGTAGTAGGTGGCCGGGGGAAAGATCAGGGAGGTGTGCACGACGGGGGCTCTCCTCCGGTCGTCGGGGTGCCGGGCGGGACGTGGCGTACCGGCTGGCCGCCACGTCCCGCCGGCGTTCCGTACTGCTCAGGCCGGATCGGTCAGAACGCGACGTTGCAGCACATCGACAGCGACTCGAAGCGTCCGAGCTCGTCGAACTCGATCTCGACCACCTCGACCTCGTTGACGTCCGTGAGTTCGATCGCGGCACTCTCCGTGATGGCCGCGTCGGTCATGGTGGACATCGCGATCACCTTCCCTTCGTATCGCGCGTCGGCTCGTGATCCACGCCGCGAGCCGTGGACGGCAATCTATGGCAAAGGTTTGTCGAGCTGAACCCCTTGATCCAAGGGGTGGCAGCGGAGGGCGCAAACTTTCCCGCCGCTGAGCCGCTAATCAGTATCGATTCGCTTCACCTGCCTGTCGGACGGCACGGTTTGCTACCGAGGGTGAAGGGGTGGGCCGGGGTGGCCCGACCCGAGGCAGGGGTGCCCCCGGCGTGCTCAGGGGTTGCCATCGGGCGAGCGCCGCGATCGAGGGCCCTCGGGAACGGAGGGCCGTGCGGACCTGACCGGAGACCGAACCGGTCTCGAGCGCGGTTCGAGCGCCGCGCCGGACGCTGGGGCGCGACGCCGGTTCCTGACGGCGTCGCCGTTCCCGCCGTCGCGAAGGGACCCACCGGTGACGCATCGCCCATCCCGTCCGGCTTCCGCCCCGGGCCGCCCGAACGCCCGGGAGGTCCGCCGATGACCCGCCGAGTCGTCATCACCGGCATCGGTGTCCGCACCCCCGGGGGGCGCGGCGCCAAGGAGTTCTGGGACCTGATCTCCAGCGGGCGCACCGCGACCCGGCGGATCTCCTTCTTCGATCCCGCGCCGTTCCGCTCCCGGGTGGCCGGCGAGTGCGACTTCGACCCCGAGCTGGAAGGGCTGAGCCCGCGGGAGATCCGCCGGATGGACCGGGCGAGCCAGTTCGCCGTGGTCTGCGCCCGGGAGGCGGTGGAGGACAGCGGGCTCGATCCGTCCGAGGTCGACCCGACCCGGATCGGGGTGAGCCTCGGCAGCGCGGTGGCCGCCGCGACCAGCCTGGAACGGGAGTACCTGGTGCTCTCGGACAGCGGGCGACGGTGGCTGGTCGACCACGACTACCTGTCGCCGCACATGTTCGACTACCTGATCCCCAGCGTCATGCCGGCCGAGGTCGCCTGGACGGTGGGCGCCGAGGGGCCGGTCACCATGGTCTCCGACGGCTGCACCTCCGGCCTGGACGCGGTCAGCCACGCCGCCGACCTGATCCGCGAGGGCAGCGTCGACGTGGCGCTGACCGGCGCGGCGGACACCCCGGTGACCCCGATCGTGGTCGCCTGCTTCGACGCGATCAAGGCCACCACGCCCCGCGACGACGAGCCGGAGCGGGCCTCCCGCCCGTTCGACGGCACCCGCAACGGCTTCGTGCTGGCCGAGGGGGCGGCGATGTTCGTGGTCGAGGAGTACGAGCACGCCCGCCGGCGGGGGGCCAACGTCTACGCCGAGGTCACCGGCTACGCCACCCGCTGCAACGCGTACCACATGACGGGCCTGAAGAAGGACGGCCGGGAGATGGCCGAGGCGATCCGGGTGGCCCTGGACGAGTCGCGGGTGGACCCCACGGCGGTCGACTACGTCAACGCGCACGGCTCCGGCACGAAGCAGAACGACCGGCACGAGACGGCCGCCTTCAAGCGCAGCCTCGGACAGCACGCGTACGGGGTGCCGGTCAGCTCGATCAAGTCCATGGTCGGCCACTCGCTCGGCGCGATCGGCTCGATCGAGGTGGCCGCGTGCGCGCTGGCCATCGAGCACGGCGTGGTGCCGCCGACGGCCAACCTCACCACTCCCGATCCCGAGTGCGACCTGGACTACGTCCCGGTCACCGCGCGGGAGCGGCGGCTGGACACGGTGCTCACCGTGGGCAGCGGCTTCGGCGGGTTCCAGAGCGCCATGGTGCTGCGCGCGGCGGGGGTTCGGCGATGACCACGCCCGTCCTCGTCACCGGTCTCGGCGTGGTCGCGCCGAACGGGCTCGGAGTGGACGACTTCTGGTCGGCCACGCTCGCCGGGCAGTCCGGCATCGCGCCGCTGGACCGGTTCGACGCCGGCCGGTACCCGGCCTCGCTCGCCGGTCAGATCGCCGACTTCGACGCCGCCGCGCACCTGCCCAACCGGCTGCTGCCGCAGACCGACGTCTCGACCCGGCTGGCTCTGGCCGCCGCGGAGTGGGCGTTGCGCGACGCGGCGGTCGGCCCGGGAGACGTCCGGGACTACGACATGGGCGTGATCACGTCGAACGCCTCGGGCGGCTTCCAGTTCACCCACGGTGAGTTCCGCAAGCTGTGGTCCCAGGGGCCGCAGTTCGTCAGCGTCTACGAGTCGTTCGCCTGGTTCTACGCCGTCAACACCGGGCAGATCTCGATCCGGCACGGCATGCGTGGCCCGGGCGCGGTGCTGGTGGCCGAGCAGGCCGGCGGGCTGGACGCGCTCGGGCACGCCCGGCGTACGGCCCGCAGGGGCACCGCGCTGGTGGTCAGCGGCGGGGTCGACTCGTCGTTCGACCCGTGGGGCTGGGTGTCGCACCTGGCCAGTGGCCGGGTCAGCCCGGTGGCCGACCCCCGCCGGGCCTACCTGCCGTTCGACACCGCCGCCAGCGGCTACCTGCCCGGCGAGGGCGGGGCCATCCTGGTGCTGGAGCGGGCCGACGCCGCCGCCCGCCGCGCCGCCCCCCGGGTGTACGGGGAGATCGCCGGCTACGCCGCCACCTTCGACCCGCCGGCCGGCAGTGACCGTCCGCCGGGCCTGCGGCGGGCGGCCGAGTCGGCGCTGCGCGACGCGGGCGTACGCCCGGACGAGGTGGACGTGGTCTTCGCCGACGCGGCCGGCGTGCCCGAGCTGGACCGGGTCGAGGCGGCGGCGATCCGCGACCTGTTCGGGCCGGCCGGGGTGCCGGTGACCGCACCGAAGACGCTCACCGGCCGGCTCTACTCCGGCGGCGGGCCGTTGGACGTGGTCGCGGCCGTGCTCGCCATCCGGGACGGCCTGATCCCGCCGACCTGGCACACCGGCGACGTGCCCGCCGACTACGGCATCGACCTGGTGCGGGACGCGCCGCGGGAGGCGCCGGTGCGGACCGCCCTGGTGCTCGCCCGCGGCCGCTGGGGCTTCAACGCCGCGGTGCTGGTACGCGCCGCCGCCGCGCCGGTCCCGGCGGCCTGACCTCCGCATTTCCGACCCGGCGCCGCCCGGCGCCGGTTCGCCGACCGAGGAGAGACGACATGCCCCTGATGACTCTGGACGACCTCCGCGACATCCTCGTCGAGTGCGCCGGCGAGGACGACTCGAACGACGTCAGCGGCGACATCGCCGACGTCCCGTTCGAGGACCTCGGATACGACTCGCTGGCCCTGATGGAGACCGCGGCCCGGATCGAGCAGCGCTTCGGGGTGCGCCTGCCGGACGAGCAGGTGATGGACCTGGGGACCCCGAAGGCCGTCCTCGACGCGGTGAACACGGCCGCCGCCACGGCCTGAACCCGCCGACGAAGGGAGGTCACCGTCATGAGTGGATCGAGCCGGAGCCGGCGCACCGAGCACACCGCGGTGGTGCCGGGGTCGCCCGATCAGGTCTTCGAACTGGTCGCCGAGGTGCGTCGATGGCCGGTGGTCTTCGGGCCGACCGTCCACGTCGAGCACTTCGGCCGGGACGGGGACCGGGAACGGTTCCGGATCTGGGCGATGGTCAACGACCGGGTGAGCACCTGGACGTCGAGCCGCGTGCTCGACCCGGTCGACCTGCGGATCCGGTTCGCGCAGGACCGCAGCCAGGCGCCGGTGGCCTCGATGCGGGGCGAGTGGCTGTTCCGCCCGGCGTCCGGCGGCGGCACCGAGGTCCGGCTCAGCCACGAGTTCACGGTCGTCGACGACGATCCCGACGCGTTGGACTGGGTCGGCACGGCGGTGGACCGCAACAGCCCGGCCGAGCTGGCGGCGCTGGCCCGCGTCGCCGGCCTGGCCCGGCCGGTGGGCGAGCTCGTGGTCGAGTTCGCGGACACGGTCACCCTGCCCGGGTCCCCGGCGGACGCCTTCGAGTTCGTCGACCGGGCGGACCGGT
Organism: Micromonospora sp. WMMA1996; assembly: GCF_002573675.1. Taxonomy (NCBI): domain Bacteria; kingdom Bacillati; phylum Actinomycetota; class Actinomycetes; order Micromonosporales; family Micromonosporaceae; genus Micromonospora; species Micromonospora sp. WMMA1996. The sequence continues at coordinate 1,650,278 of NZ_PDHU01000001.1, forward strand.
GGGCGGAACGGCTGCCGCACGTGCGGCGGGTCCGCCTCACCGAGGACGAGCCGGGGTCGCAGACGCTGGAGATGGAGACGGTCACCGGGGACGGCTCCACCCACCGCACCCGCTCGGTGCGGGTCTGCCGCGCCACCGACCTGATCGCCTACAAGCAGTTGGAGGTGCCGCAGCTGCTGCTCGGACACAGCGGCACCTGGACCTTCGCCGACCGGGACGGCGCGACCGAGGCCACCGCCCGGCACCTGGTGCTCGTCGACCCGGAGGCGGCCACCGCGCGGTTCGGCGGCGCGGACCCGCTGGCCGCCGCCCGGGCGTACGTGCGCGACGCGCTCGGCGCCAACAGCCGGACCACGTTGGCCCGGGCGGGCGAGTTCGCCGCCGCCCGGCGAGCGGCCGACGCGGCGGCGCGGTGAGCGCCCCGACCACGCCGGTCGCGCCGGCCGGTCGGCTGACCGAGATCGCCGACGGCGTCTACGCCTTCACCCAGCCCAACGGCGGATGGTGTCTGAACAACGCCGGTGTCCTGGTGGGCGGCGACGGCGCCGTGGTGGTGGACACGGCGGCGACCGAGGCGCGCGCGGCCCGCCTGCGCGAGGCGGTGGACGCCCTGGGCGCCGGCCCGGGCCGGGTCGTGGTCAACACGCACCACCACGGCGACCACACCTTCGGCAACGCCGCCTTCGGCCCGGGGACGACGGTGGTGGCCCACGAGCGGGCCCGGGTGGAGATGGCCGAGACCGGGCTCGCCCTGACCGGGCTCTGGCCGGACGTGGACTGGGGCGACGTGCGGGTGGTGCTGCCCACGCTGACCTTCCGTGACGCGCTGACCCTGCACCAGGGGGAACGGCGGGTGGAGTTGCTCCACGTCGGGCCCGCGCACACCACCAACGACGTGGTGGCCTGGTTGCCGGCCGAGCGGGTGCTCTTCGCCGGCGACGTGGTGCTCTCCGGCTGCACCCCGTTCAACCTGATGGGCTCCATCGAAGGGGCGCTGGCGGCGGTGCGGCGGCTGCGCGAGCTGCGGCCGGCGACGGTGGTCTGCGGTCACGGCGCGGTGACCGGACCGGAGGTGTTCGACCCGACCGAGCGGTACCTGCGGTGGGTGCTCGACGTCGCCCGGCACGGGGTGGCGCAGGGCTGGTCGCCGCTGCGCGCGGCGCGCGAGGCGGGCCCCGGCGAGTTCGCCGACCTGCTGGACCCCGAGCGCACCGTGGGCAACCTGCACCGGGCGTACGACGAGGTGCGCGGCGGCGCCCGTGGTCGCCCGTTGGACGTGGTGGCGATTTTCCAGGAAATGGTGGACTTCAACGGGGGTCAGCTGCCCGAGTGCCGGGCCTGACCGGCCGACCGCGGTGCCGGGGGCGGTTCGCGTGAAACGCGACGACCGCCCCCGGCATTCGCCTGCCCGGTTCGTCGGGGAGAGTATTTCCGGTCGGTAAAATTGTGTCGGCAGATGTGTCGGGCGGCCCGGCTTTCGCCGGCGCTCGTTTGGAACTTCTGTCGGATAGTGTGTTGCGAGCCCGGCACAAATCACCGACCTCGACCGAATTCCCAGGTCAACGCGACTGTCCGAAATGGTTGTGGCGTCGGTCACGCCTCGTTGGGTGTCCCATCCCCCATCTATGATTGTCGACAGGTGTGAATGCACCGGGGGAATGCCGGTTCGGCCCCCGTCGTGGGAATTGCGAGTGCGACGGGAAGGTGCGAGTGCCGATCGGCCTTAATTGTCCGTGAACAACGCCTGGCTCGGGGGAATCAAGGTGCGCTTCAATCTGCTCGGTCCGCTGGAAATCGTCGCCGACAACGGTAGGGCGGCGACGCTGAGCACACCCAAGGTGTGCCAGGTGCTCGCCCTGCTGCTCATCCGGCCCAACGAGATCGTCAGCGTCGGCGCGCTGGTCGAGGAACTCTGGGCGGACCACCCGCCCCGCAGCGCGGTGACCACGCTGCAGACGTACGTCTACCACGCCCGGCGCATCTTCGCGCAGCAGGAGCTGGTGCGGCCGGACCGGGAGCTGCTGGTGACGCGGCCGCCCGGCTACCTGGTCGACGTCACCGAGGACGAGGTCGACGCCGCCGTGTTCATCCGGCTCACCCGCCGTGGCCGGACACTGCTCGACGACGGCCGACTCGAGGAGGCGTCCCGGGTGCTGCGGGAGGCGCTCGACCTGTGGCGCGGCGCGGCACTCGCCAACGTCTCCGCCGGCACCGTGCTGCGCGGCCAGATCACCCACCTGGAGGAGCTGAAGATCCGGGCGATCGAGCTGCGGATGGAGGCCGAGCAGCGACTGGGCCGCCACCGGGAGCTGATCCCCGAGCTGCGTGCGCTGGTCTGCGCGTACCCGCTCAACGAGTGGTTCCACGCCCAGCTCATCACCGCGCTCAACCGGTCCGGCCGGCGGGCCGAGGCGTTGCAGGCCTACCACGACCTGCGCCGCATCCTCGACGAGGAACTGGGGGTCCTGCCCACCCCGGAGGTCCAGCAACTCCAGCTGGAGCTGCTCAACATCGGTCACCTGCCGCTGCCCGCCGACCGGGACCGAGCCGGCGTCGAGCTGTCCTCGAGCCCCTCCTGACACGGTACGGGCGACCGCCAGTCGTCCGTACCAGGAGGAGGCAGGACGTGCGCGATCAATTGTCCGAACGAGACGGTCTGCGGGCCGCCGCCGAGCAGGTCGCCGATCTGGCCGGCAAGCGCGCCGGCGCCGCCGAGGCGGAGCGGCGACTGCATCCGGAGGTGGTCCGGGCCGTCCTCGACGCCGGGTTCGCCCGGCACTTCGTGCCGGCCCGCTGGGGCGGCGACGCCGGGACGTTCACCGAGGTGTCCCGGGCGGTGGCGGCGATCGGCGAGAGCTGCGCCTCCACCGCCTGGTACGCCTCACTCACCGCCGGCCTGGGCCGGATGGCCGCCTACCTGCCGGCCGCCGGCCAGGCCGAGCTGTGGCGTGACGGTCCCGATCCGCTGATCGTCGGCGCGCTGATGCCGCTGGGCGAGGCGACGCCCTCCGACGGCGGTTGGCGGCTCACCGGCCGGTGGCCGTACGTGAGCGCGGTCGAGTTCTCCGACTGGGCGCTGGTCTGCGCGATGGTCCGGACCGACGGCGGGCCGCAGGCGCGCTTCTTCGCCGTCCCCCGGGCGGCGTACGCGATCGAGGACACCTGGTTCACCGTCGGCATGCGGGCCACCGGGAGCAACACGCTCGTCCTCGACGACGTGCGGGTGTCCGCCGAGATGTCCTTCACCCGCGACGCGCTGGCCGCCGGCACGGCGGCCGAGGCGGACGCGCCCTGTCACCGGGTGCCGCTCAAGGCCGCCAACGGCCTGGGGTTCGCGGCGCCGATCCTCGGCACGGCGACCGGCGCGCTGAAGGTGTGGACGTCGTGGATCGCCGAGAAGGTGCGCACCGCACCGGCGAACGGCATCACCGGCGGCCCCGGCTACGACGCGGTCCTGGCCCGCTCGGCGGCCGAGATCGACGCCGCCCGTCTGCTGCTGGACCGGGTCGCGGCGGTCGTCGACGGCGGGCCGGTCGGCGCGCTGGAGACCGCGCGCAACGGCCGGGACTGCGCCTTCGCCGTGGACCTGCTGGTCGGCGCCGTCGACCGGTTGTTCCGGGCCGCCGGCACCCGCGCCCAGGCCGACGGCAACGCCCTGCAACGCGCCTGGCGGGACGCCAACGCCGCGGCCAGTCACGTCGTCCTGCAGTTCGACCCCGCCGCCGCGGCCTACGCCGCGCAGGCGTGGCACCGCCCCTGACCGAAGGAGGACTCCGTGGTCGACCCCGCCCGGCCGGACGCCGGATTCATCGCCATCGTCACGCTCCGCACCGACGGGCCGGAACAGCAGCGCCAACTGCTCGACCTGCTCGTCCCCGACGTGCAGGAGTGGGTCCGGCACTGTCCCGGCTTCATCTCCGCCAACTACCACGTCAGCACCGACGGCACCCGGCTGGTCAACTACGCGCAGTGGGCCAGTGAGGAGGCGTACCGGGAGTCGTTCAAGCGCAACCCGCGCGCCGGCGCGCTGCGCGCGGCACTGGCCGCGATCCCCGGTGTGCGGGGCCCCGAGATGACCGGCTACACCCTGGCCCGCAGCATCCCGGCCGCCGCCGTCACCGAACCCGCCTGAGCCGTACGTCCCCTGTGGACGCGACGTCGAGCCGGCCTCGACCGGCCGTTGCGACCGTTGCTGCGCGCCCGGCGGCGCACGGACGCCGCCCGGGTTCACCCCGAATCGAGAGGACCGCAATGACCACTCGCACGACCTGGAAGCGCCGGCTGCTGGCGGTGGCGGCGCTGGGCGCGGTGGGGCTCGCCGCCACACCGGTCCCGGCCGCCGCCACCACCGGTGCGGTCGCCCCGACCGGCGCGGCCGCCGACAACCTGCTCCCGCCGACCGTGACCGGCACCGTTCCGGTCGACTACAGCTGCTACGTCACCTTCCCGGGCGGGTCGACGACGGTGCCGTTCAGCCTCACCTTCACCGCCTCGGCGCCGCAGAAGGTGGCGCCGTACCGGCCGTTCGCGGTCACCCTCGACCCGCAGGAGTGGACCCCGGACCCGAAGTTCAACCAGCAGGTGCGCACCGTCAAGGTCAGGTACAAGCTGCCGGACAACGCCTGGTACGTCTGGCACACCCTCTCCGGCGGCAAGAACCTGACCACGCCGCCGCAGGCGCAGTACGACTGGTCGACCCGGGTGCTCACCATCACCGAGACCGGCCCGCTGCCCGCCAGCGTGCCGTTCGACCTGCCGACCGTCACCGTCTACCTGCTCTCCGGCCCGAGCGGCACCGCCCGGACCACCACCGGCGGGACCAGCCTGACCGACCCGTCCTGGACCTGGGTCCGCACCGACCTGGAGGGCGTGGAGCGGCCGTTCGACTGCAACCCGGCGGCCCCGGTGGTGTTCACCAGCACCACCATCGGCTGACCGACCGGCACCACGGCGGGCGCCGGACCTGGTCCGGCGCCCGCGTCGTCCGACCGTCCGTACGCGGAAAGGAAGCAGGACATGACCGACAAGCCCGTCGCGCTGGTCACCGGATCCTCGTCCGGGATCGGCGCCGCGGTGGCCCGCCGGCTCGGCGGCGCCGGCTACCGCGTGGTGGTGAACTCCGCCCGGTCCCGGGAGGCGGGGGAGAAGCTCGCCGCCGAACTGCCCGACGCCGTCTACGTCGCCGCCGACGTCGCCGACCCGGCCGGGTCCGCCGGGCTGGTCGAGGCCGCCGTGCAGACGTACGGCCGCCTCGACGTCCTGGTCAACAACGCCGGCCGGACCCGCCTGATCCCGCACGCCGACCTGGCCGCCGCGACCCCCGAGGTGTGGCGGGAGATCCTCGACCTCAACCTGATCGGCACCTGGCAGACCACCGTCGCCGCGATGCCGCACCTCACCGCGACCGGCGCTGGCGCCGTGGTGAACGTGTCCTCCGTCGCGGGCAGCCGGCCCGCCGGAAGCTCCATCCCGTACGCGGTCAGCAAGGCCGCGGTGGAACACCTGACCCGGCTGCTGGCCAACGTCGTCGGGCCCCGGGTCCGGGTGAACGCCGTCGCGCCCGGCCTGATCGAGACACCGTGGACGGAGTCGTTCACCGCCATCGCCGAGAAGGTCCGGGAGAGCACCCCGCTGCGCCGGGTCGGCCGGCCCGAGGACGTCGCCGAGGCGGTGGCCGGCCTGGTCGCCGCGACCTACGTCACCGGCCAGGTCGTCCTGGTCGACGGCGGCGCCCACCTCATCTGAAGCCGGAGGCAACGCATGAAGCTCGCCGTGAACCTCGTCTACCAGGACGCCGCGCTGCTGGCCCGCACCGCCGAGGAGCTGGGCTACGCGGTCGCGCTCGCGCCCGAGGGATACCGCTCCGAGGCGGCCAGCCTGCTCGGCGCGGTGGCCGCGAGCACCGACCGTATCGGCCTGGCCTCCGGGGTCATGCAGATCCCCGCCCGGACACCGGGACTGGCCGCGCTGACCGCGGCGACGCTGGACGCGCTCAGCGGCGGGCGGTTCCGGCTCGGCCTGGGCGTCTCCAACGCCGAGGTCTCCGACGGCTGGTACGGCGTGCCCTTCGACGAGCCGTTGCGCCGCACCCGGGAGTACGTCGACATCGTCCGCGCCGCGCTGCGCGGCGGCCCGGTGCGCTACTCCGGCCGCCACTTCCGGCTGCCCCGTGACGGCGCGGGCAGCGCACCGCTGCACCTGCTCACCACCCCGCTGCGCGCGGACCTGCCGATCTGGCTGGCCGCCGTCGGTCCGAAGAACCTGCGGCTGGCGGGGGAGATCGCCGACGGGTGGATCGGGGTGTTCACCTCGCCGGCGCTCGCCGCCGAGGCGATCGGCCAGGTGCGCGCCGGCCGGGAAAGCGCCGGCCGGACGATGGCCGGGTTCGAGACGCTGCCCTGCCTGCCGACCGCGATCGCGGACGACGTGAGCGAGGCGGTGGACCTGGTCCGCGGCCAGTACGCGTACCTGCTCGGCATCGGCGACCCGGAGCGCAACGTGTACGTCGCGCTGGCCCGGCGCCTCGGCTACGTCGGCGAGGTGGAGAAGGTGCACGACCTGGTCCTCGCCGGCGACCGGGTCGCCGCCGGCGCGGCGGTGCCGGAGGGCTTCGTGCTCCAGACCGCGCTGGTCGGGCCGCCGGACCGGGTGGCGGGACGGATGCGCGAGTACGCCGAGGCCGGCGTGACCACGCTGGGCGTCATGGTGTCCGCCGCCGCGACCGACACCGCCGGCCGGGTGACGATCCTGCGCCGCGCGGCGCAGGCGCTGCGCCGGGCCGGGCTGGCCGAGGACTGACGACGACGTCGACGGCGGGGAGCGGCCGGCCCACCGGCGGCTCCCCGTCGGTCCGTCCGGACTCACCGCCGGGTCGCGGGTCCCACCGTGCCGAACGTGCGCTCCACGTAGAGCACCGGGTCGCGGGTGGGCGCCAGCTGGGCCGTCCGCACCAGACCGAGCAGGATCACGTGGTCGCCGGCCTCGTACTGCCGGTAGCGGTCGCACTCCAGCACCGCCGCCGCGCCGTCCACCACGGTCAGCCCGCCGGCGGTGCGCCGGAACCGGCCCTGGGCGAACTTGTCCTCCCGCTTGCTGGCGAACCGTCGCGCCAGCTCGGTGTGGTGGCTCTGCAGGATGCTCACCGCGAACCGCTCGCAGCCGGCGAAGACCGGGTACGAGTGCGCCGAGCGGGCCAGGCAGACCAGCACCAGCGGCGGCTCCAACGAGACCGAGCAGAACGAGTTGGCGGTGAAGCCGTACGGCACGCCGTCGGCGTCCCGGGTGGTCACCACGGTGACACCGGTCGGGAAGGACGCCATGGCGGCCCGGAAGTCGGCGGGGTCGAGCGCCTCCCGGCGGGCGTCGGCCCGCTCACGCGAATCCGCTGGGATCATCCTGGTTCCTCTGCTTCCGGTCGGGTGCGGCGAACCTCCCGCACCACGCTGGCCGCCGGGGCTCGAAGGCGGGTCGAACCGGGGTCGGACGCTCCGCCACCAGCGATCCTCGGTCCGCGTTCGAGCGCCCCGGGGTCGGATGGTCCGTGACCCGGTGCCGTGCCTGGAGGGTGGGAGCGATGACGCAGACGGTCGAGCGGACGCTGGAGGAGCCCCGCTGGGTGCTCTGCCCCGGCTGCGCCACGCCGGTGTACGGCCGGCGCTGGCAGCGCAACCTGCACGTCTGCCCCGAGTGCGGGCGGTACACGCCGCTGACCGCGCGCCGGCGACTGGAGCTGCTGGTCGACGACGGCCGCTACGAGCCGCTCGACCTGGACGCCCGCAGCGAGGACCCGTTGGGTTTCGTGGACACCGTGCCGTACCCGGCCCGGCTGGCCGAGGCGCGGGCCCGCACCGGCCTGCACGAGGCGGTGCTCTGCGCGCGGGGGCGGATCGGCGGCGCCCCGGCGGTGCTGGCGGTGATGGACTTCCGGTTCCTCGGCGGCAGCCTGGGCAGCGCCGTGGGGGAGCTGATCACCCTGGCCGCCGAGGTCGCGCTGGCCGAGCGGACGCCGCTGGTGATCGTCTCCGCCTCCGGTGGCGCCCGGATGCAGGAGGGCGTGCTGTCGCTGATGCAGATGGCCAAGACGGCCGCCGCGCTGGGCCAGCTCGACGAGGCCGGCGTGCTCACCGTCTCGCTGGTCACCGACCCCACCTACGGCGGGGTGGCCGCCTCCTTCGCGACGCTCTGCGACGTGATCCTGGCCGAGCCCGGCGCGCGGCTGGGCTTCGCCGGCCGCCGGGTCATCGAGCAGACCATCCGGGAGAAGCTGCCGCCGGAGTTCCAGACCGCCGAGTTCCTGCGGGAGCGCGGCGTGGTGGACCGGATCGTGCCGCGCGCGCGGCTGCGTACCGAGATCGGGCGGCTGCTGCGGGCGGCGGCCGACGCCGGCACGCCGGAGCCGGCCCCCGCCCCGGACGCCGCCGCGACGGTGCGCGACCCCCACCGGCTGCCCGAGGCGGACGCGTGGGAGCAGGTCCGCCGGGCCCGCGACCTGAGCCGGCCGACCACGCTCGACTACCTGGCCACCGCGTTCACCGACTTCCTGGAGCTGCACGGCGACCGGATCTCCGGTGACTGCCCGTCCGTGGTCGGCGGCCTCGCCCGGCTGGCCGGACGGCCGGTGGTGGTGATCGGCCAGCAGAAGGGCCACACCGCCGCCGAGCTGGCGCGCCGCAACTTCGGCATGCCGATGCCGTCGGGCTACCGCAAGGCGGCCCGGCTGATGCGGCTGGCCGAGAAGCTGCGGCTGCCGGTGGTGACGCTCGTGGACACGCCCGGCGCGTTCCCCGGCGCGGACGCCGAGGAGCGCGGGCAGGCCGTCGCGATCGCCGAGAACCTGCGGCTGATGTCCTCGCTCACCGTCGCGGTGGTCACCGTCGTCATCGGCGAGGGCGGCAGCGGCGGCGCGCTCGGCCTGGCGGTGGCCAACCGGGTGCTGGCGTTCGGTTCGGCGGTCTACTCGGTGATCTCGGCCGAGGGGTGCGCGGCGATCCTCTGGAAGGATCCGGCCGTCGCGCCCCGGGCCGCCGCCGCGCTCCGGGTGACCGCCCGGGACCTGCTGCGCCTCGGCGTGGTCGACGGTGTCCTGGTCGAGCCCGACGGCGGCACCGGCGCCGACCCGTCGGCCGCCGCCGACGCGCTGCGCCGGGCCGTGGCGGAGGCGCTGCGCGACCTCGACGGCCTCACGCCGGCGCAGCTGCGCGCCGACCGGCGGGGCCGGTTCCGCCAGTACGGCTCCGCGCTGACCGTGGAGTCGGAGCTGCGGTCGATGACCGGCCCGCGCCGCTGACCGTCCGGATCGCCGCCGACCGACCCGACCCGGGCCCGTCGGCACCGTCGCCGCCCGACCGGGCGGCGTGCAGCGCACGAGGGAGAGCCGTGTTCCGTACCGTCCTGATCGCCAACCGGGGCGAGATCGCCCTCCGGGTCGCCCGCGCCTGCCGGGAGCTGGGCATCCGCACGGTCGCCGTGCACTCCACCGCGGACCGGGACTCGGCCGTGGTCCGGTTCGCCGACGAGGCGGTGCACATCGGACCGCCGCCGCCCCGGCAGAGCTACCTGTGCGCCGCGGCCGTGCTGGAGGCGGCCCGGCGCTGCGGGGCGGAGGCCGTCCACCCCGGGTACGGCTTCCTCTCCGAGGACCCGGACTTCGCCGAGGCCTGCGCGGCCGAGGGGATCGTGCTGGTCGGTCCGCCGCCGGAGGTGATGGCGAAGCTCGGTGACAAGGGCTCGGCCCGGGCGATCATGAAGGCGGCGGGCCTGCCGCTGCTCCCGGGCAGCCTCGACCCGCTCGGCCCGGAGGAGGCGCACGCGCTGGCCGACCGGATCGGCTACCCGGTGATCGTCAAGGCGGTGGCCGGCGGCGGCGGGCGGGGCATGCAGGTGGTGACCCGTTCGGCCGACTTCCCCGAGGTGCACCGGCGGACCAGCGCCACCGCGCAGATGCTCTTCGGCGACGGCCGGGTCTACGTCGAGCGCTACCTGCGCTCCGCCCGGCACGTCGAGATCCAGGTCCTCTGCGACGCGTACGGCAACGCGATCCACCTCGGCGAGCGGGACTGCAGCGTGCAACGCCGCCACCAGAAGCTGGTCGAGGAGACGCCGTCGCCGGGCCTGCCGGCGGGGCTGGCCGAGCGGATGGGCGCATCGGCGGTGGCCGGCGCGCGGGCGGTCGGCTACGTCGGGGCGGGCACCTTCGAGTTCCTCGTCGACCCCGACGGCGGGTTCCACTTCATGGAGGTCAACTGCCGCATCCAGGTGGAACACCCGGTGACCGAGATGGTCACCGGGGTGGATCTGGTGCAGCAGCAGTTGCGGGTGGCGGCGGGGGAGCGGCTCGGGTTGACCCAGGACGACATCCGTCCCCGCGGGGTGTCCGTCGAGTGCCGGCTCAACGCCGAGGACCCGGAGCGGGACTTCGCCCCCACCCCCGGGGTGATCGAGGAGTTCGTCGCCCCGTCCGGCCCGTTCGTGCGCGTCGACACGCACGCCCACCCTGGCTACCGGGTCCCGCCGAACTACGACTCGCTGCTGGCGAAGCTGGTCGTGTGGGCGCCCGACCGGGACGCGGCCATCGCCCGGATGCTGCGGGCCCTCGACGAGACCCGGGTGACCGGGCCCCGGATCGCCACCACGCGGGACTTCCTGCGCCGGGTGGTCGACCATCCGCTGTTCCGGGCCGCCGAGCACGACACCGCTCTGGTGGACCGGCTCCTCGGCGCCGAGGCGGTGGCGGCGGACCGGTGACCGACGGCCCCGGGGCGACCACGCGTCGCCCCGGGGCCCGGCCCGGTTCAGGCCAGCCGGTCGTGGTCCACGGTGCGGGAGCGGACGAGCAGGTTGCCCTCGCCGTCGCGCACCAGCACGTCACGCACCACGCAGCTCGGCGCGATCGTCACGTTCCGCTCGGGCCGGGTGGTGACCACCAGGGCGTAGTAGGTCGCCTGGACCGACCCGTCCTCCCGCGGCTCCAGCCAGAGCTGGTTGAACCAGTGCCGCCGGATCACCGGGTCCTCGGCGAAGCGCTGGTGGAACCGGTTCAGCTCGGCGACGATGCCGTCCCGGCCGAGGGCCGGCGGCTGCTGCGGGGTGTGGGTGAACTCGCCGTCCTCGGTGAACGTCGCCGCGTACGCGGGGAAGTCGCCGCCGTCGAGCAGCTGCATCTGGCGGGCGTGGAAGTGCTGGACCTCGACGTACAGGTCGGTGAGGCTCTGCGTACCGATCATCGTGCTCCTCGTCCCATCGAGAGGGGGCGGCGGCGGGTCGCCGCCGTGGCCCGGCCGACCACGGCCCCACGGTGCCCGGCCCGGCTCGAACCGTCCTCGAGAACGCGGCCAGCGGCCGGGCGTTCCAGGCCGGTTCGACGCCGGCTCGAGGCCGCCGCGCGAAGGTCGGACGGTCATCCGCCGAACCGAGTGGCCCGTGGAGGGACCGTGGAGAGAACCCAGCCGGTCGCAGTCGTGACCGGGGCGACCAGTGGCATCGGGCTGTCCGTCACCCGGCGGTTGGCCCGGGACGGGCACCGCGTCTTCATCTGCTCACGTCACGACGAGGAGTTGGCCGCGACGGTCAAGAGCCTCGTCGAGGAGGGATTCGACGCCGACGGCGAGGTGTGCGACGTGTCGGTGCCCGCCGAGGTGCGCCGGTTCGTGGCCGCCGCGGTGGCCCGGTACGGCCCGCTGGACGTCCTGGTGAACAACGCCGGGCGCAGCGGCGGCGGCGCGACCGCCGAGATCGACGACGAGCTGTGGCTGGACGTGATCAACACCAACCTGAACAGCGTCTTCCTGATGACCAAGGCGGCGCTGACCACCGGCGGCATGCTGGCGCGGGGACGGGGGCGCGTGATCAACATCGCGTCGACCGGCGGCAAGCAGGGCGTGGTGCACGCCGCGCCGTACTCGGCCTCCAAGCACGGCGTGGTCGGCTTCACCAAGGCGCTCGGGCTGGAGCTGGCGCGCACCGGCGTCACGGTGAACGCGGTCTGCCCCGGGTTCGTGGAGACGCCGATGGCGCAGCGCGTGCGCGCGCACTACGCCGACATCTGGGGGGTCTCCGAGGAGGAGACGTTCGACCGGATCACCACCCGGGTGCCCATCGGCCGCTACGTCCGGCCCGACGAGGTCGCCGCGATGGTCGCGTACCTGGTGCACGACGACGCGGCGGCGGTGACCGCGCAGGCGCTGAACGTCTGCGGCGGTCTGGGCAACTACTGAGCGACGGACCGGAAGAGGTTGGCATGAGCCCAGAGAACGACGACGGCACCGACCGGGAGCCGGATCTGACCGCCGCCCTGGACGCCGTCCGGCGCAGCACCCTGCGACTGCTCGCCGACCTGCCCCGGCCGCCGACGGCGCTGCGGATCCGGGCCGGCGCGCTGACCCTGGAGGCGGAGTGGGCGACGGTCGGCGCGCCGGTGGCGGTGGCGCCGGCCGCCGAGCCGGTGGGCGTGGCCGCGCCGGTCACCGCGGCCGAGGGTGACCCCGCCCGGCACGTGGTGCGCGCGCCGACGGTGGGGGTCTTCTACCGGTCGCCGGAGCCGGGGGCGAAGCCGTTCGTCACCGAGGGGGACATCGTCCAACCGGGCCAGCAGGTGGGCATCGTCGAGGCGATGAAGCTGATGATCCCGGTGCACGCCGACGCGCACGGCACCGTCACCGAGGTGTTGCGCGCCGACGGCGCCCCGGTGGAGTACGACGAGCCGCTGATCGCCCTGTCCCCACTGGACGGGTGAGCGGCCCCCGCGCCCGCGCGGCGCCGGCCCGGACCACGTCCGGGCCGGCGCCGCCGTCACGGCCGGCTGGGCGTGGCGGCCCGGGCGAGCAGGGCCCGGTAGTCGTCCACGGACAACGCGCCGGTGGCCCGCTCCCGTCGGTCGACCACCACGGTCGGCACACCGGTGACGCCGGGCGCGCCGGCCTCGGCGCGGACCTGCGCCGCGTACCGGTCGCCGTCGAGCACCCGCCGGGTCTCCGCCGGGTCCAGGCCGACCTCGGTGGCGAGGCCGACCAGCACGTCGTGGTCGGCCACGTTGACGTTCTCGGTCAGGTGGGCCCGGAACAGCCGCTCGGTCATCTCGTCGCGCGACCCGGCGGCGTCGGCCAGGTGGCACAGCCGGTGGGCGTCGAAGGAGCTGACCGGGCGGGTGGTGGCGAGGTTCAGCTCCAGCCCTTCCTGCGCACCGAGCGTGCGGATCCAGCCGAAGAGCTTGGTCACCTCCGCCTCCGTGCGGCCGCGCCAGCGCACCATCACCTCGCCCAGCGTGAGGTCGGGGGTACGCCGGTGGCCCGGCCGCAGTTCGAAGGCCCGCCAGGTGATCCGGGTGTCCGGGTCGCCGTGGTCGGCCAACGCGCGTGCCAACCTCCGCTTCCCGATCCAGCACCAGGGGCACATGATGTCGGCCCAGACCTCCACCAGCACGGCGTTCCTCCTCTCCTCGCCCGGCCGCTCAGGCGGCCCGGCCGGTGCGGCGCAGCCCCGGGATGAGCACGGCGGCCAGCGCGGCGTGCACGAGCGCGACCGCCACCCGGTCGGCCAGCCGGAAGCCCGGCAGGTAGGGCAGGCTGAGCAGGAACACGACCAGGGCGACGCCGGTCCACACCGCCCGGGCCCGGGCCGGGGCGGTGAAGCGTTCCAGCACGGCCAGCAGCGCCCAGCCGGCCAGGCAGGCCAGCGCGGCGGCGAAGGTGACCGCGCTGAGGGTCAGCGGTTCGGTCTCGGACGAGGCGGGCCGCTGCGGCACGCGGATCTCGCCGGCCACGGCGTCGGCGACGGCGAACACCACGACCGCGGCGACCACCGCCGCCACGACGACCACGGCCCGGGTGGCCCGGCGTCCCAGGGCGGGGCGGGCCTCTCCGATGGCGCTGCTCATGCTCTGCTCCCTCTGCTTGTCGGTGGCCGGGCCGGTCTCTCAGCCCGGCTCGGGGGTTCCGCCGGCCGGGCTGTCCGGGACCTCCCAGGACAGGTCCAGCGCGGCGATGTACCTCATGTGCTCGGCCTGGAACCGCCGGCCGGCGTCGATGAAGCCCTCGATGAGTGCGAGTTCCTCGGTGGAGTACTTCTCGAAGTTGCGCAGCGACCACGCCACCACCGGCCCGTAGAGCTGCTGGCTGACGTGGTCGGCCAGCGGGGTGAGCCGGACCAGCACCCGACGCCGGTCGGCCGGGTCCTTCACCCGCTCGACCAGCCCGCGCTCGGCGAGCCGGTCGACGACGGTGGTCAGCGCGTTGGGGCTGATGCCGCAGGCCTGGGCCAGGACGCTGGCCGGCATCGGGCCCTCGCTCAGGGCGTCGAGGCACCGCCCGTCGGTGCGGTTGATGCCGATCTTGTGGAAGGCGGCGTCGTCCAGCAGATCGGTCTGCAGGCGGGACGCCCGCCAGGTCCGCATCAACGCGTAGACCACCTCGTCCCGCGTTCTCCTTGACATGGTCACTCCGAACCCCGAATACTTCGGACTTAGAAGGTATCGACTTTCGAACTTTTTCGCTACTGCCTCCCGGTGGGCGTTTCAGCACCCGCCGGGGCGCTCCGACGAACGGGACGACATGACCGACAACGTGGCCCTCGCGCCCGCGTCGACGGTGGCCGGCGGAGCCTACCGGTGGCGCTGGCCCGCCTTCGCCGTCGTACTGCTGGCCTCGATCATGGACCTGCTCGACACCCTGGTCACCAACATCGCGGCACCGTCCATCCGGGCGGAGCTGGGCGGCGGGCCGGCGCTGATCCAGTGGCTCGGCGCCGGCTACACCCTGGCCCTCGCCGCCGGCCTGATCACCGGTGGCCGGCTCGGCGACCTCTACGGCCGCAAGCGGGTCTTCCTGGTCGGCGCGGCCGGGTTCACCGTGGCCTCGCTGCTCTGCGCGGTCGCGACGTCCCCCGGCACGCTGGTCGGCGCGCGGGTGGTGCAGGGCCTGTTCGGCGCCGTGATGCTGCCCCAGGGCCTGGGCGTGATCCGGGCGATGTTCCCGGCGCAGGAGCTGGGCAAGGCCTTCGGGGTGTTCGGCCCGGCGATGGGGCTGGCCTCGGTGGCCGGCCCGGTGCTCGCCGGCGCCCTGGTGAGCGCCGACGTGTGGGGCACCGGCTGGCGGATGATCTTCCTGATCAACCTGCCGCTGGGGCTGTTCGCCGTGGTCGCCGGCGCCCGCTACCTGCCCGGCGGCCAGACCAGCGGCGCGCGGCGGCTGGACGTGCCCGGCGCGCTGCTCGCCGCCGTGGCCGCGCTGCTGCTGGTCTACCCGGTGGTGCAGGGGCGGGAACTGGGCTGGCCGGCCTGGGCGTTCGCCATGATCGCGCTGTCCCTGGTGCTCTTCGTGGTGTTCGCCCGGATCGAGACGCGGGTGCACCGCCGTGGCGGCGACCCGCTGATCGTGCCGACCCTGTTCCGCAACCGGGCCTTCACCGGCGGCCTCGCCACCGGGCTGGCCATCTTCACCTCGATGGTCGGGTTCGGCCTGGTGCTCGCCGTGTTCCTCCAGGTCGGGCTCGGCTACTCCCCGCTCAGGGCGGGCCTGACCGTGCTGCCGCAGGCGCTCGGCAGCATGGTCGGCTTCGCGTTCGCCGGCGCCGGGCTCTCCGCCCGGCTGGGTCGCCGCTCCCTGCAACTCGGCATCCTGCTGATGCTGGTCGGCCTCGCCGCGGTGGCGCTGGTGCTGCGGGCCGACGGCGCCGGCGTCTCGCCCTGGCACCTCGCCGGGCCGCTGCTGGTCTACGGGTCCGGCCTGGGCCTGTTCCTGTCCCCGTTCTTCGACATCGTGCTCGCCGGCGTGCGCCCACAGGAATACGGCTCCGCCTCCGGCACGATGACCGCGATCCAGCAGTTCGGCGGCGCGCTCGGCGCCGCGGTGCTGGGCACGGTGTTCTTCGGCGTGCTCGTCGGGCAGGTCTCCGGCGCGGTCGACACCGGCGCGGCCGACCTGCGGGCCCGGCTCGGCGCGGTCGGCGTGGCCGCGTCCGACCAGGACCGGCTGGTGGCCGACGTGCGTGCCTGCGGTCGGGCCGGCGCCCAGGCGAGCGACCCGGCCCGGGTGCCGGCCGCCTGCGCCCGGCTGGGCGAGAGCACCACGCGGGTCGCGGCGGCCAGCGCCGACCCGCGCTCGGTCGGCGAGGCGGTGGAGGCCGCCGCCCGCGACGCCGGCCGGGCCGGCTTCTCCGGCACGCTGGTCCGCACCATCGGCGTCTCCGCGGCGCTGCTGGTGGCGGCGTTCCTGCTGACCATGCTGCTGCCGCCGTTCGCCCGCCGCTGGCAGCCCGGCGGCGGGACCGGCGAGCGCGCCGCCGCCGCGCCGCCGCAACCGACGGCCGCGACCTGACCGGGCGCGCCGACGAGCCGACAACCTCCACACTAGACACCGGCGACCCGCGCCGGCGGAAGGATGACAATGGCCAAGATCGTGGTGTTCAACGAGTACGGCGGGCCCGAGGTGCTGCACCTCGTCGACGTGCCCGACCCGGAGGCCGGCGCCGGCCAGGTGCGGATCCGGGTCAAGGCGGCCGGGGTCCAGCCGTTCGACTGTGCCACGCGGCGGGGTGACTTCGCCGCGTACAACCCGCTGACCTTTCCGGTGCGGCTCGGCAACGAGGTGGCCGGCATCGTCGACCAGGTCGGCGACGGCGTGACCGGGTTCGCCGACGGCGACGAGGTCATCGCCTACCTCGACATGCAGGGCTACGCCGACACCGTGGTGGTCCCCGCCGAGCAGGTGGGCCACAAGCCGGCGAAGATGCCGTGGGCCGAGGCGGGCGTGCTGACCGCGTCCGGGCAGACCGCGTACACCGCCCTGGACGAGCTGCGCGTCGGCGCGCAGGACACGCTGCTGGTCCACGCCGCCGCCGGCGGGGTCGGCTCGTTCGCGGTCCAATTGGCCAAGGCGCGCGGCGCCCAGGTCGTCGGCACCGCCAGCGAGCGCAACCACGACTACCTGCGTTCACTCGGCGCGGTCCCGGTGACCTACGGACCGGGCCTGGCCGACCGGGTGCGCGCGGCCGTGCCGCAGGGGATCACCTGCGCCCTCGACGCGATCGGCGGCGAGGCGTTGGACGTCTCGCTGGAGCTGCTGGGCAGCACCGAGCGGATCGTCACCATCGCCGACTGGGCCCGGTCCGCGCAGCTCGGCATCCGGCGCATCGGCACCGAACGCTCGGCGCAGAAGCTCGACGACCTCACCCGGCTCTGGTCCGAGGGCAAGCTCGTGGTGGAGGTGGCCGAGACCGTGCCGCTGAGCCGGGCGGCGGAGGCGCACCGCCTGGTCGAGACCGGCCACGTGCGCGGCAAGGTGGCACTCGTCGTCGACTGAGCGACGCGCGAACGGCCCCCGGACGCCGAGGCGTCCGGGGGCCGTGCCGACCGGTCCGGCTCAGCCCACCGGCTGCCGGCGCGTGGCGGCCACCGCGTCGCGGACCCGCTGCCAGGCGGCCACCGAGCGGGCCACCGACCGCGCCCGGATCACCCGGTGCACGTCGGGCAGGTCCACGCCGATGTCGGTGAGCCGGTCCAGCGCCTGCCGGGCCTCCTCGTACGTGCCGTGCACCGTGTCGCCGCGCGGCTCGCCGTACTCGACGACGGCCCGCCAGGTGGCCGGGGAGAGCACGGCGGCCGCGCCGGAGACGACCAGCTCGTCGACGTAGCGGGTCTCCAGGTAGTAGGGGTCGCGGACCTGGGTGGCGGTCCACACCAGCCGGGGCTTCGGCGCGCCCGATGCGGTCAGCCGGCCCCAGGCCGGCGCGCGCAGCGCGTTCTCGTAGGCCGCGTACGTCATCCGCGCGGTGGCCAGGGCGGCCGTGCCGCGCAGCCGGGCCGAGTCGTCGGTGCCGATCGCCCACAGCCGCTTGTCGACCTCGGTGTCCACGTCGGCCACCGGCACCGACACCAGCGCCGGCGGGAAGCCCTCGGCCGCGTCCAGCCCCTCGCGGACGGTGTCCAGCGCCGCGCGCATCAGCTCCGGCGCGGAGACCAGCGCCACCTCGACGCCGATCCCACCGGCCAGCAGCTCCCGGGCCGCCTCGGCGGCGAACACCCGGACCACCACGTTCGGCCGGTCGGCCAGGTCGACGACCCGGCGGGCCTCGGTGACCGCGCCGTCGACGTCGTCGGCCAGCCGCGGGTCGACCTCCACGCTGACCAGGCCGTCGCGTCCGCCGGCGGCGTGGTACGCGGGCAGCAACGCGTCGGCGGCCCGGCGCGCCACCGAGGCGGTGATCCGCCGCACCGCGTCGTCCCCGTCGTCGCCCTCGGTGGCGGCCGGGCCGGCGAGCGCGGCCCGGACCGCGTCGGCGCCGAGGACCAGCCCGGTTCCGGCCGGCGGGTCGGCGGCGACCGCCGCCGGATCGTCCCGCCACACGCTCAGGCCCGCGTCCACGAGCCGGCGGAGGTTGTCCGTCACGATCTGTCTCCTTCTGGCGTCGGCACGCCGTGGCACGGCGTGTCAGGGGATGGCCGGTGGACGGTCAGCCGGCGGTGGTGGCCGGGGTGACGGTGCGCCGCACCATCGCCAGGTGGTTCGGGTCCAGGCCCCAGGTGAACAGCCGCCGGGGGTGGATGCGGATCAGCTCGGGGCTGAGGAACTCCAGCTCCGGCGGGACCGGCTGGTCGACCAGCGCTTCGGCGAGCCCGCGGATCTCGATGCCCCGCACCCGCCACGGACGGCGGGAGACCACGTCGTCGATGACGAACGACGCCTTGCCGTTGGCCGCGACGTTGCGGAACTTCTGCGTGGTGGCCATCGCCCGGCCGCCGATGTCGATGCAGTCCAGCTCGGCGTTGTACCAGTAGACGACCGGGTTGTTCTGGAGCGTGCCGTTGGGCTGCGCGGTGGCCAGCCGGCCGAGCCGCTGCGACCTCAGGTACTCCAGCTCGTCCTCGGTGAAGATCACGTCATCCTGCCCCTCGTCGGCGTCCGGCCCGCGCCGCGCGCGGCCCGCCGGGTGTGCGGCACACCCGGCGGCCCGATCGTCGGGGCCCCGGCTCGCCCCGGACTGGAGGCCGGGTCGAGGGCGACTCGAACCCGTGGCCTCGACCGGCTCTCGACGCCGGCTCTATCCCCGCCGGTGAGCCTTCGTCGGCAGGACGCGGACGGCCGGACGCCGCCCGCCGTGGCCGCGAGGGCGAGGAGGTGGCCGTGACAGCACGGGCAGACCGGTGGGTGCTGGTGTTCGGGGCGACCGGGAAGCAGGGCGGCGGAACCGCGCGGCACCTGCTGCGGCGGGGCTGGGCGGTGCGCGCCTTCGTCCGGGACCCGCAGCGCCCGGCGGCGCGGGACCTGGCGGCGCGGGGCGCCACCCTGGTCGTCGGCGACCTCGACGACGCCGCGTCGGTACGCGCCGCGATGACCGGGGCGTACGGGGTGTTCAGCGTGCAGACCCCGCTCGGGCCGGGCGGCGTGCCCGCCGAGGAACGGCACGGCCTGACCGTGGCCGACGTCGCCGGCGAGGTGGGCGTGGCGCACTACGTGCACAGCTCGGTGGGGGGCGCGGAGCGCCCCGAGGGGGTGTTCTGGCGGGAGGCGAAACTGCGCATCGAGGACCGCATCCGCAAGCACGACCTGCCGGCGACGTTCCTGCGCCCCACCTACTTCATGGACAACTTCGCGCAGTACCCGCCGCTGCGGGAGGGCGACGAGCTGGTCTACCGGCGGGGCCTGGCGCCGGACACCCCGTTGCAGATGATCGCCTCCGGTGACATCGGCTTCTTCGCCGCCGCGGCCTTCGACGATCCGGCGACCATCGGCGCCCGGATCGAACTCGCCGGGGACGAGCTGACCGGCGAGCAGATCGCCGCCACGTTCGCCCGGCACACCGGCCTGCCCACCCGCTACGAGCCGGTGCCGATGGCGGAGCTGCGCCGGCAGAGCGAGTGGCAGGCCACCGCCTACGGCTGGCTGAACCGGATCGGCTACCACGCCGACATCCCGGCCCTGCGCCGGCAGAACCCCGAGCTGCTCACCCTCGCCGGCTGGCTGTCGCGCACCGGCTGGGCGCCGAGCAGCACCCACAGCGCCCCGCCGGCGGCCGGTGTGCCGCGCAACGGCTGACCCGACAGTGGAGGTGGCGATGAGCGCCGAGTCCGAGACCACGACCCGTCCGCACTCCAGCGGGGAGGAGGTGCTGCACGACGACTTCACCGGCCCGCTCTCGGTCGGTGGGCCCACCTCGCGGTGGCGGCTGCGACCGGTGCCCGGCTTCCCCGCCGGGGACGGGACGCCGGTCACCGGGAAGGGCGGCCTGACCGTGGTGCCGACCGGGACCGACCCGGGCACCGGCGAGCCGGCGTTCGCCGAGCCGCCGCAGCCGCTGTCGGAGACCGACCACCTGCGCTGGGCGTTGATGGCCAACCGGGACACCCCGGCGGGCCTGCCCGGCTTCGCGGTGCCGGCCGGCGGCTTCACGCTGCGCGCGGAGCTGGCCGTGCGGGCGTACGGTCTGGACCGCCACCCGTACGGCGACGCCGTCGCCGACCCGCACCGGGACCTGCGGCTGGGCGCGTCGGCGCTGATCTGCATGGACCGGGAGACCGGCATGGTGTTCGACTTCATCGTCACCGACCGGTGCGTCTTCGCCGTCTACGAGCGGCTGGCGTTCCCGCCGCACACCTACGGCGGGTTCTCGTTCACGGTGCCGGTCCGCGACCGCGAGCCGGCGGACGTCCACGAGCTGGCCCTGCGCTACGACGCGGACCGGCGCACCGCGCACTGGTACGTCGGCGACGACGAGGTGCTCACCGTCGACCGGATCGGGCACCGCGTCCTCGACCCGGGGTACGCGCTGCGGGACAACGGCCGGCCGGCCGAGTCGGCCGCGCCCCGGCAGCTCACGGTCGGGCTGGCGTTGTTCGCCGACCGGATCTGGGGCCAGGGCGTGCGGCTGGACGTGCGGCGCCTGACCGCGTACCGGGACTGAGCCGGCGCGGGACCGCCGGTGCCCGCCCGGCGGTCCCGCGGCCCGGAGTCACCAGGGCAGCCAGGGGTGGCCGGTCGGCGCGTGCCCGGCGGCGGCCAGCACCCCCGCCGACGCCGGGCCGAGGCCCAGCCGCAGGGCGTCGCGCAGGTCGGCCACCGTGTCGACGTCGCGACGCAGGCCGGGCACCGACAGCGACCCGGTCAGGTCGGCCGTCCCGGCCGTCGCGTGCCGGGCCCGCGAGCCCGGCCCGTACGCCGGCCGCAGTCGTCGGCCGCTGCGCGCGGTGAGCAGCGTGGTGCCCGTGCCGGGGGCGTCGGCCAGCACCGCCGCCTCGTGCGCCGACGCGGCGGCCAGCGCGTCCGCCAGCTCCGCCGGCCGGGCGGCCGGCAGGTCCCCGGAGAGCACCGCCACCGGCCCGGCGATGCGCGCCGCGGCCGCCCGGACCGCCGCGGACAGCCCGCCACCGGGGTCCGGCAGCACGGGTACGCCCCAACCTCGGGCCACCGGCTCGCCGCTGACCAGGCACACCCGCGCCACCGCAGCGGCGGTGGCGAGCACGTCGACCAGCATCGCCTCGGCGACCGCGCGGCGCAGCCCGACCGGCAGGGCCAACCGGCTCTTCGCCCGGTCGAGCCGCTTCACCGGCACCAGCACCGTCCACTCCGGCGGCGTCACCGCGGGTCCGGGTCGGCGAGCAGCGGCAGGACCTTGGTGCTGTAGAGACTGAGGAACTGGGCCTGGTCCGGGCCGGGGGCGTGGAACACCAGGTGCCGGAAGCCCAGGTCGAGGTACTCCTGCACGCGGGCCGCGTGCTCGGCCGGGTCGGCGGAGACGATCCAGCGGCTGGCCGCCCGGGCCAACGGCAGCGCGTCGGAGCGGCGCTGCATCTCGATCGGGTCGTCCACCCCGGTCTTCTCCTCCGGCGTCAGCGCCAGCGCCGCCCAGTGGGCGGTGTCCCGCAGCGCGCGGTCCGGATCGGTGTCGAAGGAGACCTTCACCTCGATGGTGAGGTCGAGCGCGTCGGGGTCCCGCCCGGCGCCGGTGGCGCCCTCGGCCACCGCCGGGAGCAGCCGGGCGGCGTACAGGTCCCGGCCCTTGCCGCTGGTGCAGATGAAGCCGTCGCCGAGCCGCCCGGCGAGCCGGGCCGCCACCGGGCCGCCGCCGGCGACGTAGAGCGGCACCGGCTGCTCCGGCCGGTCGTAGACGGTGGCCCGGTCGGTGCGGTAGAACCGGCCGGCGAAGTCGACCCGGTCCTCGCGCCACAGCCGGCGGATCAGCTCGACCGCCTCGGTCAGCCGGGCCAGTCGCTGCGCCGGCGGCGGCCACGGGGCGCCCAGCGGCGCCTCGTTGAGCGACTCGCCGGACCCGACGCCGAGCACCACCCGCCCGGGCGCCAGGCAGCCGAGGGTGGCGAAGGCCTGCGCGACCACCGCCGGGTGGTAGCGGAACGTCGGCGTGAGCACGCTGGTGCCCACGACGATCCGCCGGGTACGGGCGACCAGCGCCCCCAGCCAGGGCAGCGCGGCCGGGGCGTGACCGCCGTCGTGCCGCCACGGCTGGAGGTGGTCGCTGACGAAGACCGAGTCGAACCCGTGCTCCTCGGCCCGCACCGCGTACTCCAGCAGCTGCCGCGGGCCGAACTGCTCGGCGGAGGCCTTGTAGCCGAACCTGACCATCTGCCACCCCTGTCTGTCGGTGGCTCGACGATCTCCGGTGCGGTTCGGGGCGGCCTCGAACCGCGGTCGAGACCGGGCGGTGTTGGAAGGTGATCAGTGTCCACTTGCCGACCGGCCGCGCGTGCGCCGGCTCCTATGGTCCGCTCGTGACGCTTTCCACCACCGCCGCGGACCGGGCGTGGGTCCGCGAGGTGGCGACCGGGATCGGCGCGCTGCGGGGGCGCGCGCTCGTCGACACCGTGCTCGCCGCCCTGGCCCACCGCCTGCGCAGCGAGCTGTCCACCTACGCGGAACTGGACCTGGCCACGCTGCGCCTGCCCGACCTCGCCGCGGACCGGCCGGTCGACCGCACGCTGGTGCGGCGGATGCACCACCAGCTCACCGACCATCCGCTGTTCGCGCCGACCGTACGCCGGTCGCACCCGTACCCGGCGGGGCCGCTCCAGGTCACCGACGTGCTGTCGGAGCGGCAGTGGCGGCGGCACGCGCTCTACCGCGAGGTGTTGGCGCCGCGGGGCATCGGCGCGCACACGGTCGCCCTGGTGGTCGGCCCGACGCCGGTGTTGAGCTGGTACCAGTTCAACCGCGACCGGGTCTTCGACGCGCGTGAGATGGACCTGCTCGGCCGGTTGCAGCCGGCGCTGATCGCCGTGCACCGGTGCGTGCGGCTGCCCGGCGGGCCGGTGCCGCCCGGCGGCGCGGGCCTGACCGGGCGGGAGGTGGAGGTGCTGCGCGGCATCGCCGACGGCCTGACCGTGCCGGCCACCGCGCGCCGGCTCGGCCTGGCCGCCGGCACCGTGCGCAAGCACCTGGAGAACGTGCACCGCAAGCTGGGCACCTCCGGGCCGGTCGCCACCGTCATGCGGGCGGTGGCGCTCGGCATCCTGGAGGTGCCCGGCCCGCGCGCCTAGATGGTGGCGCAGGGCAGCGGCGCGTTGCGGCAGGCCGCGATCAGCGAGGCCACCTCGACCTGACCGATCCGCCGGTCGGCCAGCACCACGTCCACCACGAACGCGGTGTCGGTGACCGGCAGGTCCACCACCACGTCCGCCTCCTTGGCCCGGGGGGTGTCGTGGGCCTTCTCCTTGTTGCCGTAGACCCGCGTGGCCAGCGGGTCGTCCAGCCACAGCGTGTCCAGCACGGCCCCGCCGGAGTCCCGGACCACGAGCTGGAACGGCCCGCCCGTGCCGCGCAACGACGAGGCGAACCCGCTGTCGATCTCCAGCAGGTTCGGCGTGGCGGCGCGCGCCGACACGCGCAGCCCGAGCCGCAGGTGGGTGCCGGTGGTCGGGTTCGCCGGGTCGACGGTCGGCGCCGGCACCACCGGCGCCGCGCCGGCCGCGGTGGTCCCGGCCCGGGTGGCCACCGCGGCGGCGCCCAGGAACGGCACCGTGAGCGCCGCCGCGAGGAGGATCCGGATCCGTCGGTTCAGCATTGCCCTCTCCCGCATCGTGCGAAGGTCGCCTCGGCGGCCCGGATGTCGTCGGCCCGCTCGACCGAGTTGTCGATCATGACATCGGCCATCGGCCCGTCGCTGCGCCACCAACCGGTCGGGCTCACCCCGTCGGTGATCTCGTTGCAGGTGCGCGCGTCCGACCCGCCGCGCTGGCAGGCCGACAGCGAGGGGTAGGTGTTGCGCCCGTCGCCGTAGGAGTAGCCGCCGTCGCAGCAGTACTCGTCGCCCTCGTGGTAGGCGCTGTGGTGCAGTTCGTGCCAGCCCACGATCGGCGAGTCGGCGCTGAACACCGCGCCGGAGGCGTTGTCCCGGCAGTTGACGGTGTGCAGCACGCCGTTGGTCTCGGCGAAACTGACCGGGCTGAACGGCCCGCGCCGGCACAGCGCGTCGCCGTCCGCGCTGACCGTCACCTCGACCGGCACGTTCTGCACCCAGATGCCCACCTGGGACCAGTGCGTGCCGATCGAGCTGGGGAACACCCGCGAGCGGATCCCCAGCAGCTGCCACGCGTTGTCGTCGACGGCGTTGCCGAACTGCCGCGCGCCGTCCAGGGTGGACGTGTCGTAGCCGGTGCCGGGCGCGTACGCCACGTCGATGGTCTGGTTGAGCGGCCGGGTGTTCACCCGCCCGTCCGCGCCCACCACCGCCGGCACGCTGGCCCGCCACAGCGGCACCAGGGTGACCTCGGGGCCCTGCGACGGGTCCGGCGGGTTCAGGTCGGTGATCCGCCAGTCCGCGGTCGCGCTGCGCATCTCCGGCACCCCGTCCGCCTCGCTGGCGGTGACGCGGTACGCGACCGCCTCCCCGGCGAGGATGTCCGACGGGATCACCGCCTGGCACTCGGTCGCCTGCACGCAGGTCTTGACCACCCGGGGCGCCAGGGTGACCGGACGCCCGATCCAGCCGGCCGGGCTCATCTCGACGGTGATCCGGGCCGCCGGTCGCGCGGTGTGGTCGGCGGCGACCACCTTGGCCCGGATCGACGTGCCCGGCACGGCCTGCGGGTTGACCGCCGGTACGCCCGGCTCGGCCAGCGCGTACACCTCCAGGCCCGGCGGCGGGTCGCTGACCGGCACGACCCGCGAGGTGGCCGGGAACGCGCGGCCGTCGTCGGCGGTGCCCTCCAGCGTGAACGTGTAGCTGCCGGGGGTGGCCCAGGAGCCGTCGGCGTGCCGGCCGTTCCAGGAGAACGAGAGCGGGCCGGCGGCGCGGCGCTGGTCGGCGGTGCGGTACACCTCGGTGGCGCCGCGCAGCACCCGCATCCGGAACGTCCCGGCCGCCGAGGCGACCGCACCGACCACGATCGGGCCGCTGCGGTACTGCCAGTTCGTGGCCGGCTGGCTGGTCATGCCGGTGAAGGCCAGGCCCACCCGCTGGATCACCCGCGCCTGGGTGGTGCGCGCCGACGCGCCGTCGACGGGGTCGGCGACGGTGATCGTGTATCCGCCGACCGCCGCGTACGACCCGTCGGACCAGCGACCGTCCCAGGTGACGTTGAAGACGCCGCCGTAGAACGGCGCCTCGAACAGCACGAACGACGCCCCGGTCGCCTGCGCGGTGACGGTGAACCGCAGCGCGGAGGGCACCGACAGGGTGCCGCTCACGGTCAGGATCTCGCCCAGTCGCGGGTCGAACTCGCGGGGTGTGCCGCCGGGCGGCGGCGACGAGATGGCGATGGCGGTGGGCCGGGGTGACACCGACACCGTGAAGATCGCCCGGGAGGGGCCGCCGCTGGTCGTCCACCGGGACGTGCCGGACCGGCCGCCGAGCAGGTTCGTCGTCGCCCAGTCCTTGGCCGTACCGGCGTTGAGGTCGGCCTGGTCCCGGCTGCCTCCCTCGGTGGAGTCGTCCTCCCACAGCTCGAAGTTGACCCGGAAGTTGCCGGTCACCGAGCGCCCGGCGCAGACCGTGCTCGGGGTGACGATGTCCGTCCCGCCGGCCGCCGGCAGCGCCATCTCGCACCGCAGCTGCTGGCCGTCGTCCTGAGTGATGATCGCGACGCCGAAGAGTTCCGGGGTGTCGCACACGACCAGCCAGACCCGGTCCAGGCACTCGGTGGTGTGCATCTCGTCGACGGTCACCGTCACCGTCGAGCCGTAGCTCGCCGCGGCCGGCGTGGCCGGCAGCGCGGTGGTGGCGGCGGCGCCGACCACCATGGCCAGCGCCGCCGCCAGGAACGGCCGCAGCCGTTGACGTATCCGTTTCACGCGCGTTCCCCCCTCGTCCGCCGACGCCCGCCCTGGGTTCGGCGATGACAACGTCGCGGATCGGGGAGGCAGGGGCGATACGCGCATGCGCGTACTGGGAATGTCGTCGACGGGACTGCGGACCCGCCCCGGCCGTCCCGGCGCGGGGCGGGGCGGGCCCACCGTGCTAGAAGTCGTCGTCGAAGGTGACGCCGCCGGTGACACCGACCTGGTACGCCGACACCCGCCGCTCGAAGAAGTTCGACAGCTCCTGCACGTCCTGGAGCTCCATGAACGCGAACGGGTTGCGGCTGCCGTACATCGGCGCGATGCCGAGGCTGGCCAGGCGCCGGTCGGCCACGTGCTGGAGGTACTCGCGCATGTCGGCCGGCGACATCCCGGACACGCCCTGCTCCAGCAGGTCCTCGGCGAACTGCGCCTCGCACTCCACCGCCTCGGCGAGCATCTCCCGAACCTGCCGCTCCATCTCCTCGTCGAACAGGTCCGGCTCCTCGGCGCGCACGGTGTCCACCACGTCGAAGGCGAACGCCATGTGCATGGACTCGTCCCGGAACACCCAGTTGGTGCCGGAGGCCAGCCCGTTGAGCAGGCCCCGGGACCGCAGGAAGTAGACGTAGGCGAACGCGCCGTAGAAGAACAGCCCCTCGATGCACGCGGCGAAGCAGATCAGGTTGAGCAGGAACGCCCGCCGGTCCGCCCGCGTCCGTAGCTCCCGCAGCTCGTGGATCGAGTCGATCCACCGGAAGCAGAACTCGGCCTTGCGGGCGATCGACGGGATGTTCTCCACCGCCGCGAACGCGGCGAACCGCTCCGTCTCGTCCGGCACGTACGTGTCCAGCAGGTTGAGGTAGAACTGGACGTGCACCGCCTCCTCGAACAGCTGCCGGGACAGGTAGAGCCGGCCCTCGGGGGAGTTGACGTGCTGGTAGAGGTTGAGCACCAGGTTGTTGGCGACGATGGTGTCGCCGGTGGCGAAGAAGGCCACCAGCCGCGACACCAGGTGCCGTTCGGCCGGGGACAGCGACGCCAGGTCGGCCAGGTCGGCGTGCAGGTCCACCTCCTCGACCGTCCAGGTGTTGCGGATGGCGTCCTTGAACCGGTCGAAGAAGTGCGGGTAGCGCATCGGGCGCAGGGTCAGGTCCATGCCGGGGTCGAGCAGCATGGGCCGGGTCTCGGTGGTGGTCACTGGCAGGCCTCGCAGCTCTCGGGGTTCTCCAGGGAGCAGGCCAGCGCCTCGTCGTCGGCCACGACGAGCGGTGCGATCGCCGGGGTCACGGCGACGGTGGCCTGCTGGATCCGGGTGGCGGGACGGGACCGCAGGTAGTAGGTGGTCTTCAGCCCGGCCTTCCAGGCGTACAGGTACATCGAGGAGAGCTTGCCGATGGTCGGCGCGCTCAGGAACAGGTTCAGCGACTGGGACTGGTCGATCCAGGGCGCCCGGGCGGCGGCCAGGTCGATCAGCGCCCGCTGCGGCAGCTCCCACGCGGTGCGGAACAGCTCCCGCACCTCGGCGGGCAGCTCGGTGACGTCCTGCACCGAGCCCTCCGCGCGCTTGATCCGGTCCCGGATCTGCGGCGTCCACAGCCCACGCGCCTTCAGCTCCCGCACCAGGTACGTGTTGACCTGGAGGAACTCCCCGGACATGGTCTCCCGCTTGAACAGGTTGGACACCTGCGGCTCGATGCACTCGTAGCAGCCGGCGATCGACGCGATGGTGGCGGTCGGCGCGATCGCCACCAGCAGTGAGTTGCGCAGGCCGTGCGCGGCGATCCGGGTCCGCAGCGCGGCCCAGCGCCCGACCTGGGTCGGCTCCGCGCCCCACAGGTCCGGGTGCAGGTCACCCTTCGCCGCCCGGGTCCGGTCGTACGCCGGGTGCGGGCCGAACCGTTCGGCCAGCCCGGCGGAGGTCTCCAGCGCGGTCAGGAAGATCTCCTCCTGCACCCGGGTGGACAGCTCCTTCGCCTCGGCCGAGTCGAACGGCAGGCGCAGCGTGAAGAACGCGTCCTGCAGGCCCATCAGGCCCAGCCCGACCGGCCGCCAGCGCGGGTTCGACGCCGCCGCCTGCGCGGCCGGGTAGTAGTTGATGTCGATCACCCGGTCGAGGAACACCACCGCGGTGCGCACCGTCGCGCGCAGCCGTTCCCAGTCCACCCCGTCGGCGGTGACGTGCGCGCCGAGGTTGACCGAGCCGAGGTTGCACACGGCGGTCTCGGCGTCGTCGTTGACCTCCAGGATCTCGGTGCACAGGTTGGACAGGTGCACGACGTTCCCCGGCTCGCCGGTCTGGTTGGACAGCCGGTTCGCGGCGTCCTTGAACGTCATCCACCCGTTGCCGGTCTGCGCGAGCGTGCGCATCATCCGCCCGTACAGGTCCCGGGCCCGGACCGTGCGGACCGCCTTCTTCTCGGCCGCCCGGTACGCGGCGTCGAACGCCTCGCCGTACAGGTCGGGCAGCTCCGGCGCGTCGGACGGGTCGATCAGCGACCAGTCGCCGTCGGCCTCGACCCGGCGCATGAACTCGTCCGGGATCCAGTTGGCCAGGTTGAGGTTGTGCGTCCGGCGGGACTCCTCGCCGGTGTTGTCCCGCAGTTCCAGGAACTCCTCCACGTCCGGGTGCCACGGCTCGAGGTAGACGCAGGCCGCGCCCTTGCGCCGGCCGCCCTGGTTGACCGCGGCCACCCCGGCGTCGAGCGTCTTGAGGAACGGCACGATGCCGTTGGAGCGGCCGTTGGTGCCCCGGATCAGCGCGCCCCGGCCCCGCACCCGGGACCAGGAGATGCCGATGCCGCCGGAGAACTTCGACAGTTTCGCCACCTGGTGGTAACGCTCGTAGATCGAGTCCAGCTCGTCGCGGGGGGAGTCGACCAGGAAGCACGAGGACATCTGGGTGTGCCGGGTGCCGGAGTTGAACAGCGTGGGGGAGCTGGGCAGGTAGGCCAGGCTGGACATCAGCCGGTAGAAGCCGATCGCCTCGCCCGGCGTCTCCGACAGGCCGCAGGCCACCCGCAGCAGCCAGTACTGCGGCGTCTCCACCACGAGCCGGGTCTCCGGGTGCCGCAGCAGGTAGCGGTCCGCCACCGTGCGCAGCCCGAAGTACTCGAACCGCAGGTCACCGGCCAGGTCCACGGCGTCGTCCAGCTTGCGGGCGTGGCGCGAGACGAACGCGGCGGTCCCGTCGCCGATCAGCCCCAGCCCGTGCGCGTACGCGATCGACTGGCTGAAGCTCGCCACCTGCTGCCCGCGTACCTCCTTGTCCACGAACGCGGCCAGCAGTCGGGCCGCCAGCCGGGAGTACTGCGGCTCCTCGCCGATCAGCTCCGCGGCGGTCTGGATGGACAGCCGGTCCAGTTCGGCGGTGGTGGCGCCGTCGTACAACCCGCTGATCGTCTTCGTGGCCACCCGCAGCGGGTCCACCTCGTCCAGGTCGGCGACCCACCGCTCGACCGCCTTGACGATCTTGTTGACGTCGACCGGCTCGACGTCGCCGTCGCGCTTGCGGACCCGCATCACGGGCCGGCGCTGCTCCGGTCCGCCCACCTCGGACGGTGGACTCTCCTGCACGACCGTCATGACCTCTCCTCGCTGTCACCGATGGCCTCGGACGGCGGGAGGACGCCAACGGGCACGGCACAGGGCCGGCCCGGCTGCTGGCGTCGGTCGTCCCGCGCGACCTCCGACCGCCGCGCGCGGCAGCGCACGGCGCGCTGGCAGGTCTTCGGACTCGCGGGCTCGACACTGGGTCGCCTACTGGCCGTCGCTTCCCGGGCCGGGTGGCCCAGTGCTTCGTTGACGGCGGTCGTTCCCACTCACCGCTGCGGGGCAGTCCCGGATTTCCACCGGGTTCCCTCTTGCGACACCCGGCCGGGGCCGACCGGGTGAACCAGCTGCGGTGAACACCATATATGGCGGTGGCCTCCCGTAGGCAACACCACATGTCGCGTCCGCGTGTCGGCAACGTCTCAGCGTCCACGGTGGCGTCGACGGGTCCCCCGCCATGGCGGACGCCGGTGTCGACGGCGATACTCGGCGCATGGCGAATCTGGGGCGCCGCTGGGCGTGGGTCGCGGTCCTGCTGGTCGGTGTCGGGCTGTTCCTGCTGGTGCTGGAGACACTGGCCGGCACCCGGAACATCAACTTCGTGCCCGCCCTGATCCTGCTCGGCGCCTCCATCGCGCCGGCCACGTTCCTGACCTTCGCGCAGGGCCGCACCGGCCGGTGGCGGGTCCCCGGTTCGGTCGTCGGCCTCGCCGCGTTCGTCGGCGGGGTGGTCGGTGTCGTCGCGGCCGGCTGGCTGGAGTACGACACGCTGCACCGCCTCGGCGTGCTGCCGATGGTGTTCGTCGGCCTGATCGAGGAGACGGCGAAGCTGATCGTGCCGGTGGCGATCCTGCTGCTGTGGCGCCGGCACCGGTCGCCGGGCGAGGGTCTGGTGATCGGGGTGGCCTCCGGCGCGGGATTCGCCGCGCTGGAGACGATGGGCTACGCGTTCACCGCCCTGGTCGGGTCGCAGGGCAACCTCGGCACGGTCGAGCAGACGCTGCTGATCCGGGGCCTGACCGCGCCCGCCGCGCACCTGTCCTGGACCGGCCTGACCGCCGGCGCGCTGTTCGCCCTCGCCGCCGCGCCGGGCGGGCGCCGGCTGGCGGCGTTCCTGCTGACCTTCGCCGCGGCCGTCACGCTGCACACCTGCTGGGACACGTTCGGCACCCAGGCCGCCTACCTGTTCATCGGCGGCGTGTCGCTGGGCTGGGTGCTGCTGCGCCTGCACCTCGACCGGGAACGGCCGGACGACGTGCCGGCGGGTCCGGCCGCGCCGCCGCGGCGGGTCGACGACGGGCTGGGCGCCACGTCCGGCCGGTGAACGCCGCCGCGCCCACCGGCCACTTCGGACGTCAACCGGCAGCCAGCCGGATCCCCAACGCGACGAACGCCACGGCACAGACCCGGTCGACCCTCCGCGACCAGCGGCTGTCGCCCCACCGGCCGGCGATCCGGCCGGCGCCCAGCCCCAGCGCCAGGTCGACGGTGAGCTGCACCGCGACGAAGAGCGCGCCGAGCAGCACCAGCTGCGCCGCCACCGGCCCTTCGCCGGGCCGGACGAACTGCGGCAGGAACGCCACGCTGAACAGGATCATCTTCGGGTTGAGCAGGTTGGTCAGCAGACCGCGCAGGAACGCCCGGCCGGCCCGCCCGTCGGCCCGGTCCGCCGAGGCGCCGGGCCGTCCGGCGTCGCGCAACGCCCGCACCCCCAGCACGACCAGGTACGCCGCGCCGGCCCACCGGATCGCGGTGAACAGCACCGGCGACGCGGCGACCACGGTGGCGAGCCCGGCCACCACGGCGGCGACGTGCACCGCCTCCCCGGCGGCGACCCCGAGCGCGGCCACCGCGCCGGCCCGGGCGCCGTACCGGGCGGCGTTGGCGAGCACGAACATCATGTCCGGTCCCGGCGTGAGCATGAGCAGCACGATCGCCGCGAGGTAACCCGCCAGCACGGCCGGCGGCAGTCCGGCCATCACGCCTCGCCCCCGCCGTCGAGCAGCGCCCGCCGCAGCGCCAGCCGATGCTCCCGGCGGATGTGCGCCTCGCGGTAGCGGCGCCGGTCGCCGTCGGTCTCGGGGCGCAGCGGCGGCACGGCGCGGGGGTGGCCGTGGTCGTCCACGGCCACCATCACCAGGTGCGCGGTGGCCACGTCCACCGGCGGCACCGCCCGGTCCCAGCGGTCGGCGCTGACCTTCACGGCCACCTCCATCGAGCTGCGCCCGGCCCAGGTGATGCGGGCGTCGACGTGGACCACGTCGCCGACGCGCACCGCCCGCAGGAAGGCCGTCTCGTCGATGGCGGCGGTGACCGCCGGTCCGTCGGAGTGGCGAGCGGCGACCACGCCGGCCACCGAGTCGATCAGGTTGAGGATCCGACCGCCGTGCACCGTACCCATCAGGTTGGTGTGGTGCTGGTCCATGATCTGCGACAGGGTCAGGTGCGAGGCCGACGGTGGTCGGCCGGTGAGCGTGCTGGTGTCGGGCACGTGTGGTTCCGTCCTCGCGAAGCGGGCCGCCGACCGGGCGGGGCGCATCGTCGAGGGCACGCCGACGGTTCGCGTCCGGCGTGTCACCCGCCCGACCCACCCGCGAGGTCGACGGCAGCGCGCACCGGTCGGTGCGCGCGGCGCGGGCAGGTCTTCGGACTCGCGGGCACGACACGAGGTCGCCTACTGGCCGTCGCTTCCCGGGCCGGGTGGCCCAGTGCTGATGACGGCGGTCGTTCCCACTCACCGCTGCGGGGCAGTCCCGGACTTCCACCGGGTTCCCTCTTGCGACACCCGGCCGGGGCCGACCGGGTGAACCAGCGCTGCCGGCAGCGTAACCCAGCACCTTCGGGCCGCCTGGCCCGCCCGGCGGCCCCGGGTGGAGGGTCGCCGGGCGGGACGCCGGTCAGCTGCCGGCCGGGGCGGGTGACACCGGGACGCTGCGCCGCCGGCGCGCGAGCAGTCCGGCCAGGGCGTCGACCACCAGGAAACCGAGCAGCGTGCCGCCGAACCAGGGCAGCGCCCAGCCGAGCGCCGCCACCATCGGCACGCCGACCAGCAGCGCCCACCACGGCGTGCCGCGCCACGCGCCCCGGGCCGGCGGTGCGCCCAGCGGCGCCCGGCGGTCGGCGCGGGTGGGCCGGCGCTGCCACCACATCCGGTAGCCCCAGACGACGACGCAGAGCAGGCCGAGCGCGAGCGCGGCGAGCAGGACCTGGTTGACCGGACCGAGGAGACGGCCCATGTGGGCCTGGATACCGAGCTTGCTGAGCTTCGCCAGCAGCGGCCAGTCGGTGAAGTCGCTGCGCGCGGCCACCGTGCCGCCGGCCGGGTCGACGGCCACCCGGTCGTACGCGACCGGCCAGGTGTCGTCGGTCTGCGCGACCGTCCAGGCGGCACCGTCCTGCGCCGCCGGTGCGATCTCGACCGGGCCGGACAGGCCGGCGGCGCGGGCGGCGCCCAGCACCCGGTCGTACGCGGCCGGGTCGGCCGCCGGCGCGGTGGCCGTTGCGCCGTGCTGGTGCTCCCCACCGCCGGTGGCGGGCGGCGCGCCGTCGAGCGCGGTCGAGATCTCCGGGGTGCCGGCGCGCAACGCGTCCAGCCCGGCGCCGAAGTTCGCCCCGGCATAGCGGGACCAGGTCAGACCGGTGGCGGCGAGGAAGAGCAGACCCACGGTGAGCCAGACGCCGGTGGTGGCGTGCCAGCCCCGGGTGCGGCGTACTCCCCGGCCGGCGGACAGGTCGGGCACGAGCAGGTGCCGGGCGCGGGCCCGGCCGGCGGCACGCCGGCGCCACCACAGCACCACACCGCCCAGCGCCAGCACCCACAGCCAGCTCGCCGCGATCTCGGAGTAGTGCCGCCCGACGTCGCCCAGGTGCAGGTTGCGGTGCAGGTCGTCCAGCCAGGTGGTGGCCGGTGTCGACCCGAACCAGGTGGTGAGCTGCCCGGCCACCTCGGCGGTGTACGGGTCGACGTAGACGGTGTGCTGCCGGTCGCCGAGATCCTCCTGCGCGAACACCACCTGCGTGGTCCGCTCGCCGGCGCCGGGCTGCACCGAGGTCAGCGTGCCGTCCGGGTGCGCGGCGCGGGCGGCGGCGATCTGGTCGGCGAGCGGTCGCGGCTGCCCGCCGACCGCGGTGACGGTGAGCTTGTCGCCGTAGAGCGCGGCGTCGAGCTGCGGCGTGATCGTGTACGCGAGCCCGGTGAGCGCGGCGACCAGCAGGAACGGCGCGACCAGGACGCCGGCGTAGAAGTGCAGGCGGGTCAGCAGGGCCGTCAGCGGCGCGGGCCGGCGGGGCGGTCGGGCGGCGTCCGGCGGTGTGGCGGGGGAGTCCGGCGCGCGGTCGCCGTGCAGTTCGGTCACAGACATCAGGGCAACTCCGATCGGGAAACAGGAATTGGGGAACGGGCCGGCCCGTGCCCGTCGAGCCGTGCCGGTGTGCGCGGTTGCCGTCTCCGGGTGAATGGTCGGACCGGACCGCGCGGAAGTTCCCGCCGATGCTCCGATCAGTTGCGGTCGGCGCGGCGCGCGGTGGCGGCCAGGAACGCGTTGTAGCGGGCCAGCTCGTCGTCCTCGCCGGTGACCTCGGCCCGGTCCGCGGCCCGGTCGAGGCGGCGCTGTTCGCGCTCGTCGGCTCGGATCCACTGTCGGACCAGCAGGACCATGACCACGGCGGCCGGGATCTCGCCGAACGCCCAGGCGATGCCGGCGCCCAGTTTCTGGTCCGCCAGCGGCGACGACGCCCATTCGGGATGGACGCCGAGGTACCAGTCCGGCGCGATGACGGTGGTGGTCTGCATGAGCGCGAGTCCGAAGAAGCCGTGCGCCATCATCGCGGCCAGGTGGATGAGCACCAGGATCGGGTGGGGCACCCGGGGTCGGCCCGGGTCGACGCCGATGAGCACCCAGAACAGCAGGTAGCCGGAGACCACGAAGTGCCCCAGCATGGCCAGGTGCCCGAGGTGGGAGCGCATCAGCGTGCCCAGCAGGTCGCTGAAGTAGAGGCCGAAGAGGCTGGCGGTGTAGATGCCGAGCGCCACCACCGGATGGGTGAGCAGCCGGGTGAGGCGACTGTGCAGGGCACGCAGCAGCCACTCCCGGGCGCCCCGCACCTGCGCGTCGGCCGGGCGGCGCAGCGCCCGCAGCGCCAGCGTGACCGGTGCGCCGCCGACCAGCAGGATCGGCACCAGCATGGACAGCACCATGTGCTGGGCCATGTGCGCGCTGAACAGCACGTACGCGTAGCGGGCGAAACCGAGGCCGGTGGCGGCGGCCAGCACCAGCAGGCCGCCGACCCAGCTCGCGGTGCGAGCCGCCGGCCAGTGGTGTCCGGCTCGGCGCAACCGGCGGACCCCGGCCAGGTAGGCGGCGATGCCGACCACCGTCACGGTGAGGAAGAACAGGTCGGGCAGCGGCTGCCCGAGCAGGTGCGCCGCCGTGGGCGCGGCCGGCATGCCGAAGCCCAGCACCTCGGTCACCGGGTCGGCGTCGACCGGCTCGGCGACCGGCGTCGGACTGCGCGACAGCGCCACGGCCAGGCCGACCGTCGCGGCGAAGACCATCAGCTCCCCGGCGGCCAACCGCGCGATCGCGCCGCGCCGCCCGGCACGAAGACCCGGCAGGGTACGCGTGCGGTGCGCCGCGCCGATCAGCCCCAGCACCACCAGCGCGGCGAGTTTGCCCAGCACCAGCCACCCGTAGCGGGACTGCCACAACTGGTCCACCGCGCCGAGGCGTACCGCGGCGTTGGCCAGGCCGCTGACCGCGACGGCGACGAAGCAGGCCAGCGCGAGCCGGCTGTACCGCGCGGCGGCCCCGGGCAGGTGCCGGCTGCGCCGGATGCTCAGCAGCGCGGCCAGACCGCCGGCCCACAACGCCGCCGCGAGCACGTGCAGGGCGAGGCTCGACACGGCGATCTGGTGGTTGCCCGCCCCGGCCGCGTGCCCGGTCAGCGCCGGCGGCAGCAACCCGACCAGCGCGACCGCCGACGCGAGCGCCGCCGTGCCCCGGGACACGCCGACCCGGGCCGCCACCGCCACCACCGCGGCCAGCCCCGCCTGCGCCAGCAACGAGCGGCCCTGCGCGATGTCGACGCCGAAGCTGACCACGCTCGCCGCACCGAGCCGGTCCAGTGGCACGCCGAGCAGGTCGGAGACGGTCAGCACCAGCAGCGTCAGGCTCGTCACGGCCCAGCCGGCCGCCGTCAGGCCGGCGCGGCGCAGCAGCAGCCAGCCGTGCGCGGACACGCTCGTCCCGTCGCCGGGCAGCAGGAACGCGGCGGTCACCGCGAAGCCGACGGTGAGGGTGGCGAGCGCGTCGGCGATCAGTCGCACCGGCGGCAGCGCCCAGGTGGTGACCGGGCCGGGATCGGGCAGGCCGGGGATCGCGGCGGCGAGCGCGCCGCCGAGGCGCAGCGCGAGCAGCAGCACGGCCACCGCCGCACCGGCCGCCACCAGTCCGACGAGCCACCCACCGGCCGCCGGGCCGGCTCGCCCCGGGCGGCCTGGCCCGGCCTGTTCCGGGCGGTCCGGCCCGGCCTGTTCCGGGCGGTCCGGCCCGGCCTGTTCCGGGTGGCCGGTGTCGGGCAGGGAACGGGGTGTCGGAGACGGAGTGGGCTGGTGCACGGTGCGGACCTGACTTCGGACGGGACGCCGGGTTCGGCCGGCGTCGTGGTTCAGGAGGCGCGGCGGCGTCGGAACAGCAGCAGGGCCGCGCCGGCCACGGCCACGACGACGACCACGCCGGCGGCGAGCAGGACGGCCGGCGGGCCGTCGTCACCGCCGGCCGCGGCGGACGCCGGACCCGCGGCGGTCGATGTCGGACCCGCGTCGCCGCCGGTCGTGGCAGCCGCCGGTGCCGGCACGGCCAGGGCCGCCGGGTCGGCGACGGTGAACCGGTACGAGCCCTGCACCGGGTGGCCGTCGGCGGAGACCACCCGGTAGGCGACGGTGTAGGTGCCGTTGGCCAGCGGCTCGTCGACGGAGATCGTCCCGGTGGGACCGTCGACGACGGGGGCGCCGGTGGGGACCTTCCGTTGGCCGGAGTCGCTGAGCACGATGGTGGTGAACTCCGGGTTGAGCTGCTGGAGGAACCGCAGCGTGACCGTCGTCGGCGCGGCGGTCAGCCGGGCGTCCTGGGCCGGCGTGGCCGCCTGGAACGTGTTGTGCGCGGCGGCCGGCGCGGCCGGCGCCAGCAGCAGCGTGGCGGCGGCGAGCAGCGCGGCGAGGAACGCGGCGGCGGATCGGGTACGCATCGGGGGAGGAGCCTTCCTGGTGGTGGTCAGCCGAGCACCTGCTGGCCGACCCAGCCGCCCTCCGGGCAGCCGGGCGGGACGGCGAACACGGCGGAGCCGATCGGGGTGGTCCACTCGTTGAGCAGGTCCCGTTCGGCCAGCCGGCGCTGGATGGGCAGGAACTGCCGGGCGATGTCGGCCTGGTAGGCGGCGAAGACCAGCCCGCTGTCCGCGTGCCCCTCGGCGGTCGGGACGCCGTCGTAGTTGTAGGGCCGGCGCAGGATCTTCAGCCGGTCGTCGGTGATCCGCGCCCGGGTCAGGTGGGAGAAGTCGGGGATGACGGTGAGCCCGTCCGGCCCGAGCGCGGCGAAGTCCGGCTCGTCGTGCTCGGCGGT
The DNA here is from genome assembly GCF_002573675.1 of Micromonospora sp. WMMA1996. Taxonomy (NCBI): domain Bacteria; kingdom Bacillati; phylum Actinomycetota; class Actinomycetes; order Micromonosporales; family Micromonosporaceae; genus Micromonospora; species Micromonospora sp. WMMA1996. The sequence goes on from NZ_PDHU01000001.1 coordinate 1,687,662, forward strand.
GCCGGTCAGCGGCGCGCCGGTGTCCAGGCGCCGCCCGACGGCGATCTCCCGGTCGGTGCGACCGAGCAGGTCCCAGGTCTCCAGGTTCATGCTGATCCGGCGGACGACGAGCGTGGTGGAGTCGCGCAACCAGTTCGGTCCGTCGGTGACCCACACGGCGGTGTCGGCGGGGGTGCCGGGTCTCGGGTTGGCGGTTCCGTCGAGCTGGCCGAACAGGTTGCGCTGGGTGCGGCCCGGTTCGGCCCCGGCGGCCCGGCGGAAGCCCTGCTGCACCCAGCGCACCGTGGCGAACGGTCGGCTGTCCTTGACCAGGACGCGCTGGGCGTGGGCGACGGTGAGCGGGTCGTCGGCGCAGATCTGCAGCAGCAGGTCCCCACCGGACCAGCGGGGTTGCAGCCGGTCGATGCGGAACGCGGGCAGGTCGGCCACCGACGGCGGCCGGCGGTCGGCGCGCCCGGCGGCGGCGTAGAGGCCGGGGCCGAAGCCGAACGTGACGGTCAGCCGCGCGGGCAGCAGGCCGAGTTCCGGCTCGGTGTCGGCCAGCGCCGGGCGGCCCCGGGTGAGCCGGGCCGCGTCGTCGGAGAGCAGCCGCAGCATCCGCCCGAGCGCGGCCCGGTCGACGCCGGGCTTCAGGGTGAACGCGACGAACGCCGCGTGCGCCTGCGGTTCGGTGGTCACGCCGGACTGCCGCACGCCGTGGAACGACTCCACCGCGCTGCCGACCTGGGCCACCGGGACGGGCTCGGCGGGGCGTACCCGGGGATCGTCGGGTCGGGCGACGGCGATCGCGGCGCCGCCGGCGAGCGCGCCCCCGGCGGCTACGGCGCCGCCGGTGAGCAGGCCGCGCCTGCTCACCCGGCGGCCCGTGGGGGAGCCCTCGGTCATGAGGCCGGGCTCATGCTCATCTCCGGCATCGGGGATTCGCCGTGGCCGGGGACGTAGGACTCCTGGGCGCCGGTGAACGGCTTCGCCACGGCGGTGAACGTCTGGGTGCGACCGTCGGCGAAGGTGAGCGTGAAGCTGAGTTCGTCGCCGGCCTTGACCGGCTGCTTGAGGTTCATCAGCATCAGGTGGTCGCCGCCCGGCTCGAGAGTGGCGCTGGAGCGCGCCTTGATCACGATGCCGCCCGGCTTGGCCTGCATGACCATCTTCCCGTCCTTCATGGCCATCTCGTGCAGTTCCATCGGGGAGACCTCGGTGGCCGCCCCGGTGATCGTCAGGTCGGCGTCGCCGTCGTTGACGAGGGTGCCGAACGCCGCGGTCATGCCCTTGTCGGCGGCCTTCACCCACGGGTCCCGGATGCCGAGCACGCCGGCCGTCGCGCCCGCGGAGGCCGAGGCATTCGTCGAGGCCGACGGGGCGGCGGTCGTCGGGTCGTCGGACGACCCGCAGGCGGCGACGGACGCGGCCAGGAGGGCGGCGGCGATCAGGGCCGCCGGGCGCAGGAGCCGGCCGCTGGTGGTGCTGGGCATGACGGTGTCCCCTCGAAGATCGGTGTTCGTCCGGTTGGTCGGATCCGAGGGGTGGAAAGTTCCAGCCGGTGGGATCGATCACCTCGCCCGCCTGGCGGGTCGGGCACGACGCGTCGCGCCGGGGGTGCCCGCGAACGCCACCGGCGGTGGGGACGAGGTTCGTCCTCACCGCCGGCGAACGGGAGGTCAGTGCGCGGACACCGCGCCGCTGATCTCGTTGGGAACCGCGTCGAGCGTCACCGATCCGACGACCCGGCCGGTGGTGAGGTCGAGGCGGTGCACCTTCCTGGTGGCGGGCTCGGTGACGTAGGCGTCGTCACCGCGGACGAACAGGGCCGGGCGCGGTTCCTGCCACTCCATCGGCTCCTTCCACGCGCCGACCACCGGCCACGAACTGGTCAGCTTCCCCGAGGCGGGATCGACCACGTGCAGCTTGCCGTCGGTGCCGAGGATGAGGCCCTCGCCCTGCGGGCCGCGGGCCAGGGAGCGGAAGCTGTAGCTCACGCCCTCGGGCATCGGCACGACCTGGATCTTCCGTGCGGCCGTGTCGATGAGCGCGAACTGCTCGGGGAACTCACGCTCCGCGTCCGGCTCGACCTTGTAGTCGCCGAGCAGGACGGCGGACTTGTCACTGCCGGCCTGGGTGGCGACGGCGCCGTACGCACCCGCGCTCTTGACCTTGACGAAGGCGCCGTTCTCGAACAGCAGCACGCCGTCGGTGCAGCCGAGGCCCACGGTCTCACCCTGGGCGACGGCTTCGCCGTGCACGCCGGGGCACTCCTCGCTGCGGGCGATCTCCTTGCCGTCCTTGTCCAGGGCGATGGCTCCCGGGCGGGACTCCTCGGTGCCGAGGGTCACCACCAGGGTGCCGTCGGCGAGTTCGACGGCGACGCCGTGGTGTGGCTGGGCGGTCCTGTACCGGCGTCCCTCGGGCTTGCCGTCGGCGAGCTTCTTCGGGTCGAAGCTGTGCACCTCGCCGGTGCCGTCGGTGAACAGGATGGTGCGGTCCCCGTGCCGCACCACGTGGCCGGGCTTGGCGCCCGGGTAGCTGACGTCGGTCATCCTGCCGGCGGCCGCGTCGAGGACCCGGAACCCGGACTCGGTGGAGACGAAGACGCCGGTGTCGTCGCCGGCCGGGTTCACCCGGTTGAAGCCGGGCAGGGCGACGGTGTGCGCCACGTTCAGCGCCTCGCCGTCGAGCACGTAGATACCGCCGTCGTAGGTGATCGCCACCGGCTCCTTGACCGAGGCCGCGGCGGACGATCCGGCCGACGGTGCGGTGCCGTCGTCCGACTCGGACGCGCACGCGGTGAGCGCCAGCGCAGCCGCCACCAGGGCGGCCGCGCCGTTGGTTCCACGATGCCTCACGAAGTTCCCCCTCAATTAAAACTGACAACCATTTTCATTAACGTACACGGGGAGCCCACCGGCCCGACGTCCGGGGTGTCTCAGGTGGAGAGGCCGCCGACGATCGCCTCGGCGTTGAAGCGCATCATCCCCAGATAGCTGGGCGCGTCGCCGTCGGTGTCACTGAGCGACTCCGAGTACAGGGCGCTCACCTTCACGCTGATACCGGCCTCCGAGGCGAGCACCTCGGCCAGCCTGGCCGGTTGTGAGGTGTCGACGAAGATCGCCGGCACCCGGTGGGCCCTGATGGCGGTGACCAGCGAGGCGAGATCCGACGAACTCGGTGACGCGAGCGTGGTGCCGCTCGGGATGATCGCGCCGACGACCGTGAAGTCGTAGCGATCGGCGAGGTAGCCGAACACGTGGTGGTTGGTGACCAGGACCCGGCGCTCCGGGGCGATGGCGGCGAAACGTCGCGCGAGATCCGCGTCCAGCTCACGCACCTTCCCGCCGTAGGCCTCCGCGCGTTCCCGCACCGCGCGGGCGTCCACCCCGTGGACGTGCTCGACGATCTCGTCGGTGAGCAGCCGTACCGCCGTGGCCACCCGCGCCGGATCCGTCCAGAAGTGCGGATCGGGCAGACCGGCGGCGTCGCCGTCCTGGTACTCCATCGCCTCGATCCGGGACCCGACCTCGACGCTGTGGACGCCCTCGGCCTCCGCGGCCTCGACGTGGCGCAGGACGCCCTCCTCGAGCCCGAGTCCGTTGTAGACGAGCAGGTCGGTTGTCTGCATGGTGTGCGCCTCCCGGGCCGAGACGGCGAAGGAGTGCGGGTCGGCGTCGGGTTTCATCAGCACGCTGACCTCTGCCTGGTCGCCGACGATCTCGGTGACGACGTCGCCGAGGATGTTCGTGGTGACCACGATGCGCGAGGTGTCGGGTGAGGCGCAGGCGGTGCCCCCGGTCAGCAGGGCGCCGGCGAGAAGCGTCACGAGGACCTTCCGTGCTCTCATCGACCGACCTCCACCATGAGATCCGGTCGGTCGGCGACCGTCAGCGTGCGGGCGGTGCGCAGCCGGTCGCGATAGTCGATCTCATGGACGACGCGGGCCTCCGGGTCGGTCAGGTAGGCGCGGTCGACGTCCAGCGTCACACCGGTGGCGCGCAGCGGGCGCTCGGCGAGGATCCTGCCCGTTTCGAGGTCGAGGCTGATCAGCCGGTCGGAGGTGTCGAGCGCGAGCACCGTGCTCGCGTCCGCGGGTGAGGCGGCGGCCACCAGTTCGCGGCCGGCGACCGGCACGTACCGGAGGGTGGCCTTGGCGGCGTTCACCGACCAGATGCCGCTACGGTCCGCGACCGCCGCCTCGTTGCTGCGCGGGCGGTAGCCGAACCTGCCTGGTGAGACCGGGGTACGCGGGGAGGTCAGCACCGTGGCGGTGAGGTCGTCACCCGCCAGCTTGACCCGTACGACCTCGTCCTCACACGCGATGACCGCACCGCCACGCAGGACGGCCCACCCGCGCGGTGCCGCGCAGGGTGCCTCGAGGGCGCCGGTGGGCCGGCCCGTCGCGTCCATGGCCACGATCCGGTCGGCCGGACGCCGGGGATCGTCGCCGACGGCGACGAGGAGTTGCCCCGCGTACGGCACGGCCAGCGGTGTGGAACTGCTCGAGTCGATCGTGGCCAGTTCGCTGATCGTGCCGGTCTCGAGTGCGCGTCGGTCGAGGACCGTCACCTTTCCGTCGGCGGTGCCGACCGTGGTGTGGGTCCCGAAGCCGGCGATCGTCCGGATCGGGGCGTCGAGCGACAGCGTGCCGACCGACCGGGACGGGGCGCGGTAGTAGTGGACGTGGTCGGCGTGGTCGACGGTCCACACCCCGCCGTCGACGATCTCCAGGGTGCGGTCACCGTCGTCGACGTAGACGAAGCGGCCGTCCTCGGTGACCCCGGCGGCGGGGACCGACAGGGCGATGTCCTTCTCGGCGGCGCTGGCCAGGTCGAGCAGGCCCAACCGGCGCCCACCGCGAGTGGCGTACGCGATGGCCGGTTGCGCCTCGGCCAGCTCCTCGGCGCCTTCCACGTAGCCGTGCGGCGTCTCGGAGGCGTCCGGTGGCCGGCGTTCCGGCGAGCCACAGGCGGAGACGGCGAGCGTGAGGCCCAGAGCGGTCACGCCGAGGAGCCTTCCGGTGGTGCTGAAGATCACGAACTTCCCTTCGGTACGGAAACGGGGGGTGGTGCGAGGGCCGGTGACCGACGACGTCGCGTCGCGGCCGTGACCCGGCTCGCGCCGAGAATCGCGAAGAACGTTCCGGCGGCCACGGCGGCGACGGTGGCACCGGCGGCGGTCGCCGCGTACCACGAGATCCACAGACCGGTCACGGTCGCGGCCGAGCCGATGGCGAAACTCGCCAGCATCACCACCGGGAGCCGCCGTGCGACGAGCATCGCCGCGGCCGACGGCGCGATCAGCATGCCGAAGGCGAGCAGGGTGCCCACGACGCTGAAGGCGACCGCCATCGTGACGGTGAGCAGGGCCAGCATGACCGCGTTGGCGAGGTCGGGACGCAGGCCGAGGGTCCGTGCCCTGCGCGGGTCGAAGGTGAGCGCGAGGAACGGCCGGTAGCAGGCCGCGGAGACCACCGCGACCACGGCGACCGCGGTGGCGAGCAGCGCCAGGTCAAGCCACCGGATGGCCAGGACGTCACCGAACAGGAACGCGGTCAGGTCGGTGGCGAACGACCGCGAGTGCGAGACGACGATCACCCCGACCGAGAGCATTCCCACGAACAGCAGCCCGATGCTGGTGTCGCGCCCGAACTCGCGGCTGTGCCGCAGGGCGTTGACGCCGACCGCCATGGCGAACGCGCTGGCGGCGGCCCCGACGACGAGATTGCCGCCGACGATCGACGCGACGGCGACGCCGGGCAGCATGCCGTGGCTCATCGCCTCGCCGAGGAAGGTCATGCCGCGGGCGATCACCCACACACCGACCAGGGCGCACGCCGCTGCCAGCAGGACGCCGCCGATCAGGGCGCGGACGACGAAGGACGCGGTGAACGGTTCGAGCAGGGACGCCATCACCGGCTCGACTATAGTGCAAACGAAAACCGATTCCATTAGGGGGCATGGTGGGCACCGAGATCCTGACCGTCGAGAACGTGGCCTTTCGGTACGCCGGTACCCCCGTACTGCGGGACGTGAGCCTGCGTGTGGACGCCGCCTGCACGGTTGCCGTGACCGGCGCGAACGGCTCCGGCAAGAGCACGCTGCTGCACCTGCTGGCCGGTGTCGAGCAGCCGGCCGAGGGCAGCGTCCGGCGGCGCGCCGGCTGCCGGCTGGCCCTGCTCCCGCAGCGGACCAGCGGCATCGACGCGCTCCCGCTGACCGTCGCGGAGTGCGTGCAGATCGGCCGGTTCCGGCCGCGCCGACGGCTGGACCGCGACGACCGCCTCGCGGTGGGCGCGATCCTGGAGCGGCTCGACCTCGCCCGGCTGGCCCGGCGACGGCTGCGCGAACTGTCCGGCGGGCAGCGCCAGCGTGCCCTCGTCGCCCAGGCTCTGGTCCAGGCCGCCGACGTCTTCGTGCTCGACGAACCGACGGTCGGCCTCGACGCGGAGAGTCGGCGGCGCGTCCACGACCTGCTCGGTGAGCGGGTTCGTGCCGGCGCGGCGGTGGTGTACGCCAGCCACGACGCCGCCGACGCCACACTCGCCGACCGCACGCTGCGGCTGCCGGGCGCCGGGGATCGCGCCGTCGCCGACACCACTCCGTCGATCCGAAGATGAAAACGACAACCGAAAGCGATACCGTGTCGCGACCTGCTCACGAAGGAGAAGCGCGATGGCCGTTCCGAAACGGAAGATGTCGCGGTCGAACACCCGGCACCGGCGGGCCCGGTGGAAGGCGACCGTGCCCGCACTGACCCCGTGTCCCTGCCCGCGCAGGGAGATGGTGGTGCCGCACCGTGCCTGCGCGCACTGCGGCCTGTACAAGGGTCGTCAGGTGGTGGACCAGCCGTGACCGGCCGGCTGCCGGTGACGGTGCTGTCGGGGTTCCTCGGTGCCGGCAAGACCAGCCTGCTCAACCATGTCCTGGCCAACCGGGACGGGCTGCGGGTGGCGGTGATCGTCAACGACATGAGCGAGGTCAACATCGACGCCGCACTGGTCCGCGACGGTGGGACGCTGTCACGGACCGAGGAGCGGTTGGTCGAGCTGACCAACGGCTGCATCTGCTGCACGCTGCGCGACGACCTGCTCGACGAGGTGGCCCGGCTCGCCCGCCTGGGCCGGTTCGACTACCTGCTGATCGAGTCCAGCGGGATCTCCGAGCCGATGCCGGTGGCCGCCACGTTCGCCTTCGGCGTCGAGGACGGGCAGGTCCTGGACGACCTGGCCCGGCTGGACACCACGGTCACCGTGGTCGACGCGGCGGGACTGCTGGCAAGGATCGAGGCGGGTGAGACGCTCGAGGCGCGCGGCCTGGCCGCGTACGAGGGGGACGACCGGGGCATCGCCGACCTGCTGGTCGACCAGATCGAGTTCGCCGACGTGCTGGTGGTCAACAAGATCGACCTGATCGCCCCGGCAGACCTGTCGGTGGTGCAGGCGCTGCTCACCCGACTCAACCCGGCCGCCCGGCAGGTCCGGGCCGCGCACGGGCGGGTCGACGCGGCGGAGATCCTGCACACCGGACGGTTCGACCTCGAACGCGCGGAGACCGCGCCCGGCTGGGTCGCCGAACTCAACGGCGAGCACGTGCCGGAGACCGAGGAGTACGGCATCTCCAGCATCGTGTTCCGCGACCACCGGCCGTTCCACCCGCAGCGCCTGTGGGATCTGCTCGCCGACGGGCTGGACGCCTTCGGTGTGGTGCGGTCGAAGGGTTTCCTGTGGCTGGCGAGCCGGCCCGGCGTCCAGGCGTTGTGGTCGCAGGCCGGGCCGTCCGGTCGGTGCGACCCGGTCGGTGTCCCGGTCGCGGTGTCCGGGGACTGGCCCGAGGACCCGGGGGAGCGGGCCGACCTCGCCGCACGTTGGCACCCGGCCTTCGGGGACCGGCAGCAGGAACTGGTCCTGATCGGTGTGGGGCTCGAGGGTGACCGGTTGCGGGCCGCGCTGACCGGCTGTCTGCTCACCGACGGCGAGATCACCGCCGGCGAGCCCGCCTGGCGGGTCCTGCCCGACCCGTTCCCGGCGTGGGACCTCGGCGACCTGCACGACCACGCCGTGCCGGACCGGGGCTGACGGTGGGCGCCGCCGCCCGGCCGGGTGCCGGGGTCACTGTCGTCTACTGCGACGGTCACCGCTGCCGGGCGTTGCGCCGTCCCGGCATGCCCGGCCAGGAGTCGGCCGGTCTCGCCGAGATCCTCCGGCGGGCCGTGCGTGCCAGCCGTGGCGCGGTGCTGGTCCGCTCCGGGTGCCTCGGGGCGTGCGAACGGGCTCCCGCAGTGCTCGTGCTGGACGGCACGGGGCGGGCCGCCCGACGCGGCGTGCTCGTCGGGCCGGTGGCGGACGCCCGGGAGGTGGACGTCGTCGTCGACCTCGTCCGCCGGGCCGACGCGGCGACCGACGGCGGGTCCGAGGCGCCGCGGGGCGACCGGTCGTAGCGGCCCGGGGCGACCGGGCCGCCACACGGCGACCGGTCGCCCCGTCCGACTTCAGCGCGCTCGTCGCGACGCGTGGTTGGCGTACCTGGCGCGGAACTTCTCCACCCGCCCCTCCGTGTCGAGCAGGCGTTGCCGGCCGGTCCAGAAGGGGTGACTGGCCGAGGAGATCTGCACGTCGATCACCGGGTAGGTGTTGCCGTCGGTCCACTCCACCGTCTGGTCGCCGGTGGCGGTGGACCGGGTGAGGAAGGCGAAGTCTGCGGCGCGGTCGCGGAAGACGACGGGCCGGTACTCGGGGTGGATGTCGGGCTTCATGCGGTCTCTCCTTCGGTGTCGGTGCGGTCGAGGTCGGCGAGCGGGAAACAGCCGGCGAACGGGTCGTCGTACCGTCGCCAGCCGTCCTCGCCGTCGGCGAGTTCGGCGTCGGTGAGCAGGCAGCCGGCGAGCGTGCGGTGCAGGTGGGCCGGGTCGAGGTCGACGCCGATGAGGACCAGGTGCTGGTGCCGGTCGCCGTAGTACGGGTCCCAGTCCAGCGCGGCGGTGAGCCGCCGGTGGTCGGACACCTCGTCCCAGTACGGGTCGGGCAGCGCGGTGAGCCACCGACCCAGACCGCCGAGGGCGAGACCGCCGCCGGCGAAGTCCCACGCCACGACGGTGTCCGGCTGGCTGGCCAGCCAGACATGTCCGCGGGAGCGGACCACCTCGGCGTTGACCTCCTCCAGGACGTCGTGCAACCGACGGGGGTGGAAGGGGCGGCGGGCGCGGAAGACCACCGAGACGATCCCGCAGTCCGGGTGCGGCTCGTGCACGCCGAGGATGTGGCCCTCCAGCCCGCGGGTCAGCACGGCCGGGGTCTCGGGGCGGTGGCGGAGGGTGCCGCGCAGCTGCCGGGTGAGCAGGTTCGCGTCGACGGTGTCGTCGTCGACCCGGATCCGCGTCGCCCAGGGCGCCATCCGGTCGAGCAGCACGGCCAGCCGGTCGGTGTCGTACGCGCCCTCGCGGGAGTGTCCCCACAGCACCAGGGTGTCGGCGTACTCGATCTGTCGGACGAGCACGTCGGCGAGGGCCCGGTCGTCGTTGTCCGCGGCGGCGATGCCGAGGCTTCTGAGGTCGTCGGTGCGGGCCAGCCCGTCGAGCAGGTGTTCGGCGTCGACCACGGTCACGTAGGAGTCGACGGTGAGCAGGTCGGTGATCGGCTGCCCGTCGACGAGGCAGTGCGCGCAGACGGCGGCGACCGCTTCCGGTTCGACCACCTCGGGCAGCATCAGCAGCAGGTCCCGCCGGGGGTGGGCGCGGGCCAGGCGGGCGAGGGTGGGCAGCACGTCCTCTCGCAGGGTGCAGGACAGGCACCCGTGCGCCAGCGCGATCCGTTCGTCCTCCAGCACGCCCCCGACGTCCCGGACCACCCGGTGCACGGTGCCCGCACGCAGGTCGGCCAGGTCGTGCCGGACCAGCAGCAGTGACGGGTCCGCCGCGAGGAGCGCCCGGGCCGCGGCGTACGTCGTGGACGTCCAGAAGCCGCTGAGCACCGTCAACGACGGACGGGCGTCGGCCCTGGCGGCAACCACGTCGGACGGTGCGAGCGGTGACGTCGACATGTCGGTCCTCCCGGTGGATGTTGTTGAAAATCATTGTCAGTATAGGGTGGCTGCCGAGCGCGCCGATACGGGGATCGGGTCGACTGATGAAACCGAATCCCGATACCATCAGCCCGGCCCGCGGGAGGTAGGGGGTACCTCGCACGGAGCGGGCCGGCCGGTGCGGCGTCCTCGGGCCCTCCGGGCGTCGCACCGGCCCCCAGCCCTCGGATCGGCCGATCGGCGGGCCGCAGAAGGAAAGCCATTGTCATCAGGATTCGATCAACCACGAGGAGAGATCACCGTGTCCCGACGTTGTGACGTCACCGGCGCGAAGCCCAGCTTCGGCAACGCCGTGTCGCACTCCCACCGGCGCACCCGGCGCCGGTGGAACCCCAACCTCCAGAACCACCGCTACTGGCTGCCGTCGGAGGCGCGGTGGGTCCGGTTGACCCTCACCGCCAAGGCGCTGCGCACCGTCGACCGCAGGGGCGTCGAGGCGGTCGTCGCGGAGCTGCGCGCGCGAGGGGTGAAGGTCTGATGGCCCGACAGACCGACGTGCGTCCGATCGTGCGGCTGCGCAGCACCGCCGGCACCGGCTACACGTACGTGACCCGCAAGAACCGCCGCAACGACCCGGACCGCCTCGTCCTGCGCAAGTACGATCCGGTGGTGCGCCGGCACGTCGAGTTCCGCGAGGCCCGCTGATGGCGCGCCGCAGCCTCGGCAACCGGCAGGCCCGCCGGGTCGGGCTCGTCGACCGGTACGCGCAGCGCCGCGCCGGGCTGAAGCGGGCGATCAGGCACCCGGACACCGACCCGGCGGCCCGCGAGGAGGCCGTCCGTCGACTCGCCCGGCTGCCCCGCGACTCCAGCCCGGTCCGGCTGCGCTCCCGGGACCAGATCGACGGTCGACCGCGCGGGGTGCTGACCCGGTTCGGGCTGTCCCGGGTCCGGTTCCGCGAACTGGCTCTGCGCGGCGAGCTCCCCGGGATCCGCAAGGCCTCCTGGTGATCCGGTGTCACCGGGCGTGACACCGGGCCGGCGAGCGTTGGTCGTCTGATGGGGACCGGGCGGCGCGGCGTCCCGTTCGGGAGGACCGCGCCGGCCGGTCACTCGTACGGCTCGGCCGGCGCCGCGATCCGCTCCCACGTGTCCACCTGGAAGGAGGGCACGTCCGCGTCGTTGACCGGGTCCTTCACCGTGTGCGGGATCCACCGGCCGGTGGCGCGGATCCAGGTGTCGGCCGGCAGCGCGGGCACCTCGCCCCGCAGCCCGACCTTGATCGGCACGCCGTCGGCCGCGCAGCAGGACAGCACGATCCGGGCGAGCATGGGGCGTCCGTCCGGCCCGGGCGCGAGGAAGCCGGTGAGCTGGAGCTGCCGGCCCCGCAGGGTGCGGCCGTCGTCGTAGACGGCGCGGTAGCCGTACTCCAGGAGGGTCAGCTCGGCCGGTTCCCGGGGTGGCAGGGGTGGGTAGGCGACGTCGCGGTCCTCGGTCAGGGCGGAGCCGGCACGCGACGCGGTGTCCGCGCCGAGCGCCGGCGGCACCAGGAAGAGCAGGGCGAGCGCCGGGAGCAGCAGCAACCAACCGACGGCCGGCCCGGAGCGGCCGTGACCGTGGCCGTCGTCCGCCCCGTCGCCGGCGTCGTCGGGCCGGTTGAGGTGACGCAGTTCCTGCACCAGGGCGACCACTGCGGCGACGACGAGCACCACGCCGGCGGCGATGAGGAACGGGCGCAGCCCCTGCTTGACGTAGCGCAGGTAGAGGTCGGTGAGGCTGGCCCGCAGGATCGCGCCCCCGAGGAGGACCAGCACCACGGCCTGGCTGCCCCGGTTCACCAGAGCACCGTCCCGACGACGGCCGCGACGAGCACGGCGAGGAGGAAGGTGGCCGGCGCGAAGCGCAGGGCGAACGCGCGCCCGAACATGCCCGCCTGCATGGACACCAGCTTGAGGTCGACCATCGGGCCGACCACGAGGAAGGCCAACCGGGCGGTCAGCGAGAACTGGGACAGCGACGCGGCGACGAACGCGTCGGCCTCGGAACAGATCGACAGCAGCACCGCCAGCGCGGCGAGCGCCAGCACCGACAGCACCGGGCGGGCCGCCAGGTCGTGCAGGGCCTGCTGGGGCACGACGACGTTGATGGTGGCCGCGGCCATCGCGCCGAGCACGAGGAACCCGCCGGCGTGCACCACGTCCTGCCGGCACGCCGCCCAGAACGCGGCGGCGCGCGGCATCGTGTCGAGGTGGGCCCGGTGCGGCAGGCGGATCCATTCCGACCGGCCCAGGCGCAGCCACAGCCAGCCCATCGCCAGCGCCACCACCAGGCTCGCCCCGCCGCGGGCGACCACCATCTCCGGGTGGCGCGGGAACGCCACCGCGGTGGCGGTGAGCACGATCGGGTTGATCGCCGGCGCGGCGAGCAGGAACGCCAGCGCGGCCGCGGGGGTGACGCCGCGCCGGATCAGCGAACCGGCGATCGGCACCGAACCGCACTCGCAGCCGGGCAGCACCACCCCGGCGGCGCCGGCGACCGGGACCGCCAGCGCCGGGTGCCGGGGCAGGGCGCGGGCCCAGAAGGAGCGGGGTACGAAGACCGCGATGACCGCGGACAGCACCACTCCGAAGACCAGGAACGGCATCGCCTGCACCAGGACCGAGACGAAGACGGTCAGCCAGGTCTGCAGGCGGGGGTCGGAGACGAGCGAGCCCACCTGCCGGTGCAGCACGCCGACCAGGACGAGCAGGACGCAGAGCACCTCGGTGGAGCCGACCACCCGGTCCCGGCCGGGTGGTGGCGCGGCGGTGTCCGCCGCGCCGGAGCGGGGCGCGGCCGGAGCGGCGGGATCGGTCGTGCTCAGTCGGATCACCTTCTCGGGTCGACGGGGGGCATCCTACGGTGACGTATCCGTCACTGTGGGTCCCTGTCCGGTTCGTGTCGGCCCGGGCGGGGGCGTGAGACGCACATATGCGCAAGGCATAATGGTTCCGGATGTCACGTGGTCGGCGGGCCGCGGGCGCGATCGGGTGCCGGAGGGCACCCGCACGAGGGGAGGCGGCGCACGGTGACCCAGGCGACGACCGGGGCGACCCGGAACACCCGGCAGCGCGCCGAGGTGCTGGCCCTGCTGCGCGAGCTGGAGGGCTTCCACAGCGCGCAGCAGCTGCACCAGATGCTCGTGCAGCGCCAGGCGAAGGTCGGCCTGACCACCGTCTACCGGACGCTGCAGTTGCTGGTGGACAACGGTGAGATCGACTCCGCCCGGCTGCCCGGGGGTGAGCATCTCTACCGGCGGTGCAGCCAGAGCCGCCATCACCACCACCTGGTCTGCCGGCAGTGCGGCCGGGCGGTGGAGGTCGCCGGCCCGGCGGTGGAGCGGTGGGCCGACCAGGTCGCCAGCGAGCACGGCTTCACCGACGTCGACCACACCCTGGAGATCTTCGGCACCTGCGAGCGTTGCGCCGCCTGACCCCGGTGTGGGTCAACCACCCGCCACCAGCGACGCCTCCAGCGCCCGCGGACCCATCCGGAACTCCGGGTCGATCTGCGCGCTGAGGTCGACGCCGGCGCGCTCGTTCGCCCAGGCGACCGCGTTGCGGCGGTGGAACTCGTGCGCCCAGTGGGTGAACGCCGCCCAGTCCTGCGGCGTGCCGTCCACCGCCTCGACCAGCCGGTCCAGCGCGGCGCCGTTCGTGGCCTCCAGGTCCGTCAACGGGCCGACCTCGCCCCGTTCGGCCCGCCGGACGTAGCCGGACCGACCGAACCAGGTGAGCAGGTCGGCGCCGACGTGCTCGCGCAGGAAGGCGACGTCACCCTCGTCCTCGACCTTGTTGCCGACCACCGACAGGGCCACGCCGTACTCCCGGGCGTAGCCGGCGTACTGCCGGTAGACCCCGACGCTGCGCACCGTCGGCTCGCAGACCAGCAGCGTGCGGTCGAAGCGGGTGAACAGGCCCGAGGCGAAGGAGTCCGCGCCGGCGGTCATGTCCACCACCGCGTACTCGCCGGGGCCGTCGACCAGGTGGTTGAGCAGCAGTTCGACCGCGCCGACCTTCGAGTGGTAGCAGGCCACGCCCAGGTCCTCGGCGCTGAACTCGCCGGTCACCGCCAGCCGGACGCCGCCGACCGGCCGGACGCAGGCGGCGTAGACCGGGTTGTCCTCGGCGACGCGCAGCAGTCGTGAGCCGCGCCCGGGCGGCGTGGTCTTCACCATCTCCGCCGCGGTCGGGATGCGGGGGTTGTCGCCGCGCAGGTACTCCTTGATGGCGGGCAGGTGCGCACCGAGCGGGTCGACCGGCGGGGGAGCCTGCGGATCCGCGCCGAGCGCGACCGCGAGATGCTGGTTGATGTCCGCGTCCACGGCCAGCACCGGGCGGGACAGCGCGGCCAGGTGCCGCGTGAAGAGCGCGGCGAGGGTCGTCTTCCCGCTGCCGCCCTTGCCGACGAACGCCACCTTCACCGGACACACTCCCCACCGTCGTAAGTGGAAACGATTTCCATGAGCCGGAGCGTACCGGACCGGACAGGGCCGGCGGGCAGCGACACGGCGACCCGACCGGCCGCTTCGTCCGTCCGGGTCAGGGCAGGGCCAGCACCTCGGCGGCGAACCGGTCGACGGTGGACAGGGTCCGCCGCCGGTCCCCGGTCACCTCGACCTGGAACAGCAGGTGCCGCACCCCGGGCAGGGCCGCGGCCGCCGCGACCCTCTCCCGGCACCGGTCCGGCGAACCGACCGGGTGGATCGCGGTCAGGTGGTCGGCGTACGCCTGCGGATCGGCCGGGCCGGCCGGCGCGCCGTCCAGGCGGACGTGGTGGCGGGCGCCGGCGAGCAGCCCGGGGAGGTGGTCGCGCACCGTGCCGGCGGCCTCGGCGTCGCTGTCCGCCGCCCACGCCAGGTGCGCGCTGGCGTGCGGAACCTCCGCCGGGTCGTGGCCGTGCTCCGCCGCGACCCGGGCGTAGCGGCGCAGCAACGCGGCCTTCTCCGGCAGGTCGGCGTGCAACCCGAGCAGCACCGGCCGGCCGTACCGGGCGGCGAGGTCCACCGTGTCGGGTGAGGTGGCCGCGACCCAGAACGGGATCGGCGCCGGCGGTCGGGGCACCACCCGCACCGCACGGAACGGGAACCGGCCGACGCCGGCGACCTCGGCGGCGCCGGAGAGCCAGCGGTGCAGGATCTCCAGAGCGTCGGGGAGGCCGAACGCGTAGCGGTCCGGGCCGGTGCCGAAGACCTCCAGGTCGACCCAGGGGCCGCCGCGGCCGACACCGAGCCGGAACCGGCCGCCGGAGAGCGCGTCCAGCAGCGCCGCCTCCTCGGCCAGGGCCACCGGGTGCCGGTCGGACAGCACGCACGCGGCGGTGCCGACAGTGATGCGGCGGGTGGCGCCGAGCAGGTGCGCCGCGAACGCGACCGCCGACGGGCAGACCCCGTACGGGACGAAGTGGTGCTCGGCGAGCCAGACCCCGGCGTACCCGGCCGCCTCGGCGGCCAGCCCGTACGCGTGCGCGTCGGCCAGCGCGCCGGCGTGGTCGTGGCCGGGGTGCTGCCCGGCGAGCAGGAACAGGTGTGCCCGCACCCGCTCGCCGGGCCCTCCGGTGACCGGCTGGTCAGCAGTCACGCAGCGTCGGGGACTGGTTCAGCAGTTGGCCCCGGCTGGAGGTGAACCGGCGGTGCGTCTCCGAACCGACGGCGGCCAGCCGGAACGCGGCCACCCGGTGGCAGTTCTGGAACGCCAGCCTGACCCCGAAGTGCCGCTCCAGTCCGGCGCGGATCGCGTCGCTGGCCAGCGCGCGCAGCAACTGCCCGCGCTCGGCCTCGGTGGGCGGCGGCACGACGTTGTCGGCGAAGTCGGCGTTCGACGTCTCCAGGTCGGCCACCACCCGGCTGACCGTCTCCCAGGCGTACGGCAGGGAGTCGCGGACGCAGGCGACGAACGCCTCCTCGTCCACGGGTCCGGTCTCGGCGGCGTGCAGCAGGTCGGGCGGAACGGTGAGCGACATGTGTCCTCCGGATCGTTAACGAACACGGTTTCCGTTACCGGCTGAGCACATCACGTGGTCGGTGCCCCGTCAAGCATCGGCGCACGCGAAACGGCGGACGGGCCCGAAGGCCCGCCCGCCGTCCGACCGGGGAACGTGTCAGCGCAGGTGCGACTCGATCGCCTCGATGACCCGCGGACGCAACTCGGCGGCGCGGATGACCGCGTCCACCGACCCGACCTCGACCGCCCGCTGGATGCTGTGCACCCGGTCGAACTCGGTGGCCACCTCGCCCAGCTTCTCCGCCCGCACCGACGAGCGGAGTTCGTCCAGCTCCGCGGTCAGCGTCGCGCGTGCGGTGCCGGACGCGGCCGCCACCCGGCCCTCCAGTTCGCGTACCCGGGCGTCGGCCGCGGTGCGGGCGGCGACCTCGCCGGCGAACACCACGGCGGCGGCCGGCGCGCCGCCGAGCACCGAGGCGAACGACCCCTCGATGGCCAGCACCGTCATGGCCGGGTTCAGCGCCTTGGAGAACACCACGAACGCGCCGCCGTGATAGCGCGAGATGACGCAGAAGACGATCGGGCCCCGGAAGTTGACGATCGCCCGGCCGATCTCGGCCCCGTACTCCAGTTGCAGCTTGCGCATCGACTCCGGCGAGCCGTCGAAGCCGGAGAGGTTGGCCAGCACCACCAGCGGCCGGTTGCCGCTGGCCGCGTTGATCGCCCGCGCGGCCTTCTTCGACGAGCGGGGGAACAGCGTGCCCGCGGTGTAGGTGTCCGGGCCGTCGGTGGGCGGGAAGCCGTGCCGGGGCACCGACCGGGACTCGATGCCCAGCAGGCACACCGGGATGCCGCCGAGGTGTACGTCCTGCACCACAGCGGTCTCCGCGTCGGCCATGCCGGCCCACCGCTCCAGCACCGGGTGGTCCTGGTCGGCGAGCGCCCGCATTACGGTCCGGATGTCGAACGGCTTCTTCCGGTCCGGGTTCGCCGTCGCGGAGAAGATCTCGCCGACCGTGGCGAAGTCGCTGCCGGGCACCGCGTGCGGGAACGTGGAGACGTCCCGGTCCACCGGGTCGGTGGTGCCGGCCCGGCGCGGCGCGTCCTCGCCCGGCGCCACGTACGTGTGGTCGTAGTGCGCCATCAGCACGTCCCGCGCCGCCGGCAGGTCCGGCGCCCAGTACTGCGCCTGCCCGTTCGGACCCATCACCCGGTCGTAGCCGCCGATGCCGAAGTTGTCCTCGGCGGAGACGCCGCCGGAGAAGTCCAGCGACTGCTTGCCGGTCAGCACCATCGCCGAGTCCGGCGTCATGACCAGCACGCCCTTGGTGTGCATCAGCATGGTCGCCTCGGCGTTCCAGTACGGCTGCGCGCCGACGTTGATGCCCGCCACCACGATGTTGATCTCGCCGCCGGCCTGGGTGAACTCGACGATCCGCTTCAGCGCCGCGGCCACCCAGTCCATGTTCTCGGTGCCCGAGGTCATCGAGATCCGGGCGCCGGCGGAGAGCGCGTACCACTCCAGCGGCACGCCCATCCGCTGCGCCAGGTCGAGCGCCGCGATCACCCGCCGGCACTCCGGCTCGGAGAGCGCGCCGAGCGACTTCGTCGGGTCGCCGAGCAGCACCACCCGGGTGACGCCCTGCGGGTGTCGCGTCGTCGGGGTGGTGACCACGCCGGCCACGATCGCCGCGGCGTTGCGCCCCTTCGGCCGGTCCACCGGCACCAGCGTGTGGTCGGCGTCCAGGTCGTGCTCGGTGAACTCGCCGAGCAGGCCGGTCAGCTCGTACGGGTAGACCGTGTTGCGGCTGGCCGCCCGCAGCACCTTGAGCCGGTAGTCGTCCAGCGGCTCGACCGGCTCGGTCGGCGGCTCGCCGACGGTGAGCTGGGCGCGACCGGTGACGTCGAAGGTGATCCGCACGCCGACCTTGGTCAGCTCGCCGGTGCGGCGGTCCCGCTGGCGCGCGATGAACAGGATCTCCTCCAGGTCGGCGCCGACCGTGGTCGGGCGCATCCGCCCGGCGATCAGCTCCATCTCCTCGCGGGTCAGCTCGCTCGGCGGCCACACGTAGATGACGATCCGGTTGGTCCGGAACCGTACCTTCGACGGCCGTCGGGACTGCGCCCGGCGGATCGAGTCGATGCAGGCCGCGACCGCGTCCTCGGTGGTGGGCAGCGCGACCAGCCGACCGTCCTGGTCCCGCAGCTCGGCCAGGTCACGCACCTGGGCGAACGCCACCAGCCGCTGGTCGGACGGGTTCTCCTGGGCGACCGCCTGGAAGAGGTAGACCTCCTCGTCCAGCGACGGCAGCCGGGTCAGGTCGAACCGGTGCAGCCGCTCCAGCTGCATCCGCTGCGCGATGTACGGGTGCAGGCCCCGGATCAGCCGCTCCTCCACCATGCCGTCGCCGGTGGGGCGGAAGGTGAAGTGGTGGTGCATCACCGCGCCGCCGCGCCCGGCGACCGTGGTGGTCAGCCGGCGGACCCGGTCCGGCAGCGGGTGCGCGTTGATCACGTCGAGCAGCGCGGCGGCGGTGGCGTCCAGGTCCTCCGGCTGGTTCTCCCAGGCCAGGTAGACGTCGGCGTCGACCGCCTCCTCCGCGCCGGCCACCTCGGCCAGCCCGCGCAGCGCGTCGCCGAGCGCGTCGAACCGCACCGCGGCGGAGACCACGCTCGACCCGTTGCGTCCGGCCACCACGAACACGCAGCCTCCGGCGGCGCGGGTGGACACGCCGGTGAGCGCCCTGTTGCCGTAGTAGCGGCGGGTCAGCACCTCCAGCATGGTCGCGTTGTCCAGGTTGTCCCGGACCAGCCGCTGGCCGAGCAGCCGCACCAGCGGCTCGGTGCTGCGTACCATCTCGGCGATCCGCTCGGTGCGGTCCGGCGCGTCCGGATGCGTGTCCAGGTGCCGCAGGTGCGTACGGACCTGGGCGTAGACCCGGGCCCGATTGCGGCGCAGCAGCGGCTGCGCGAACCAAGCGAACACCACGCCCCGGGCCAGGTCAGCGACGACCGGGAAGCGGACCTGCGTCGCCGCCACCAGGCGCTCCAGCGCGAGGCCGGCGGGCTCGCGCAGCGCGTCGTCCGGCGGGGGCTCGCGCAGCCACGAGCGCAGCAGCGCGGCGATCACCCCGGCGTCGGCGGTGGCCCGCTGCTGGGCCAGGAAGATCCGGAACACCGCGGCCTCGAGGGCCGGGGAGCGGTCCAGCTCGGTGACGCCGTAGTGGCCGAGCGCCTTGGCCAGGCGGGCCCGGAACGGCTCCGGCGACCCGGCCCGCTCCACGTCGAGGCTCTGCAGGTAGGTGTGGAAGTACTCGCGGGCGCTGTGCACGTGACCGCCCGGGCCGTCCTCGCCGCTGGGCCGGTTGCGGCTCAGCTCGGCCAGGTCGGCGAAGACGTTGACCAGCTCCAGCTCCTCGGCCAGCGGACGGTGCCCGGCCTCGGTGGCCGCGCGCCGCGCGTCCAGGTAGTCGTCGAGCACCCGCCGCTCGTCGTGCGGGTCGACGTCGAAGCCGAGCAGCAGGCCGCGCAGGTCCTCCTGGCCGCGCTCGGCCCGGCTGCGCGCCGGGACGTCGGCGGGCGCGGTGGGCAGATCCAGCTCGACCGCCGGTTCGACCGGGCCGGCGGCGGCCTCCGCGCCCTCCTCGGCGACCGGTTCCAGGCGCAGCAGCGGCGCGCCGGCCTCGACCTGGGTGCCCACCGCGACGGCGGACTCCTTCAGGCGGGCCCGGAACGGCGCCCGCAGCACCGTCTCCATCTTCATCGCCTCGAGCACCAGGACGGGCGCCCCGGCCTCGACCTCCGCGCCGATCTCCAGCGGGGTGGCGACGACCAGCGCGGGCATGGGGGAGCGGACCACGCCGCCCTCGTCCCGGCTGACCCGGTGCGTCACGCCGTCCACCTCGACCAGGTGGACCGGGCCGTGGGTGCCGGTGAGCAGCCGGTAGCGGACGCCGTTGACGGCGATCTGCCCGGTGTGCCGGTCGAACCGGTCCAGCTCCACGTCGGCGGTCCGCACGTCGGCGCCGGCCTCGACGCCGACCCGGAACCGGTGCGCGCCGACCCGGGCCACCCGCATCCGGTAGGTGACGCCGCGCAGCTTCAGGTCCAGCGGCCGGCCGCTGCGGTGCTGCACCTGCGGCCGCCCGCCGGCTGCGGTGGAGAGCAGCCGCTGCCGCTCGGCGCGCTCGTCCTCCTCGTACGCCTCGATCGCGGCGGCGGCCAGCGCCACCGCGGAGTGCCGGTGCGCGACCAGCCGGCCCTCGCCCCGGACCCGGTCGATCCAGCCGGTGTCCGCGCTGGCGTCGATCACCTCGGGCTGGTCGAGCAGGTCGAGCACGAAGCTCTTGTTGGTCGCTCCGCCCTCGATCACCACAGTGGTGTCCGCCATCGCCCGGCGCAGCCGGCCCAGCGCCTCGTCCCGGTCCCGCCCGTACGCGATGATCTTGGCGATCATGGAGTCGAAGTCGGCGGGGATGGTGTCGCCCTCGCTGACCCCGGTGTCGACCCGGATGCCCGGCCCGGCGGGCAGGTCCAGCCGGGTGATCCGGCCGGGGGAGGGGGCGAAGTCGCGGTCCGGGTCCTCGGCGTTGAGCCGGGCCTCGATCGCGTGCCCGCGCTCGGCCGGCGGCGTGCCGGTGAGCCGCCCCCCGCCGGCCACGTGCAGCTGCGCCTTGACCAGGTCGAAGCCGGTGGTCGCCTCGGTGATCGGGTGCTCCACCTGGAGCCGGGTGTTGACCTCCAGGAAGGCGAACATCCGGTCGCCGGGGTGGTAGAGGAACTCGACGGTCGCCGCGCCCCGGTAGCCGACCTTGACCGCCAGCCGCTCCGCCGCCCCCTTCAGCTCGGCGGCCTGCTCCGGGCCCAGCACCGGCGACGCCGACTCCTCGATCACCTTCTGGTTGCGCCGCTGCACCGAGCAGTCCCGTACGCCGAGCGCCCACGCGGTGCCCTGCCCGTCGGCGATCACCTGCACCTCGACGTGACGCGCGCCGGTGACCAGGCGCTCCAGGAACACCACGCCGCTGCCGAACGCGCGGGCCGCCTCCTGGCTGGTGCGCTCGTACGCGTCGGCCAGCTCGGCGTCGCTGCGCACCACCCGGATGCCGCGCCCGCCGCCGCCCGCGGTCGCCTTGAGCATCAGCGGGTAGCCGATCTCGGCCGCCGCGGCCACGGCCGCCTCCAGGCTCTCCACCGCGCCCCGGCTCCACGGCGCGACCGGCACGCCGACCTCCTCGGCGATCAGCTTCGCGCCGATCTTGTCGCCGAGCTGGCGCATGGCGTCCGGGCTCGGCCCGACGAAGGTGACGCCGACCTTCTCGCACAGCTCGGCGAAGGCCGGGTCCTCGGCCACGAAGCCCCAACCGACCCACGCGGCGTCCGCGCGGGTCTCCACCAGCGCGCGTTCCAGCGCCTTCAGGTCCAGGTACGGGCGGGCCGACGCGGGCCCCAGGTCGTAGGCGACGTCCGCCTCACGCACGAAGGTGGCGGTACGGTCGACGTCGGTGTACAGCGCGACGGTCTCGATCCGGCTGCCGGTCTCCGCGGCCAGTTCCCGGACCGCGTGGATGAGCCGCATGGCGGCCTCACCACGGTTGACGATGGCGACACGGGTGAACACGTGACCGTCCCCTTCGGTTGACCCACGGTGTGGCGCCGGGTGGCGGCGATGCCTCCGGCTTGCCTCACCTTTCCGTCTGTCATCCGGCGGCGCCATGTCGTAACCGCCGAAGCCTGAGCGGGGACCGTTGTAGGAACCGAACAAAACTTTTTAGCCAGCAGGCCACAACCAGGAGACCCTCCGGTAGCGCGGACGGCGCCGGACCCGAGCGGGTCCGGCGCCGTGCGGCGTGTTCAGGGGGATCCAGCGCCGTCCGGCGCCTTGACGGGGATCAGCCCGGGATCTCGCGGGGGTCGCGGCTGCGGGGGTAGGTGTTCTTCTCCCCGAT
Source organism: Micromonospora sp. WMMA1996 (assembly GCF_002573675.1). NCBI lineage: Bacteria > Bacillati > Actinomycetota > Actinomycetes > Micromonosporales > Micromonosporaceae > Micromonospora > Micromonospora sp. WMMA1996. The sequence goes on from NZ_PDHU01000001.1 coordinate 1,709,594, forward strand.
CGTGCCGTCCTGCTTCTTGATCACGTGCTCGGTGCCGCGCTCGGCCGCCATCTCCCGGCCGGCCGCCTCGGCCTCCGCCTTCGTGTCGTGCCGGCTGCTCGCCCGCTCGTTGCTCTCCGGGCGGTTCTTCCACTGCCCGTCCTGCTGGTAGGTGTCGATGTCACCCTTGGCCATGTCGTCAGCTCCCTCGGCATCCGTGGTCGGTGACAAATGTCTGCCCCTGCGCGCGGCGCGCTAATCCTGCCGTCGCGTCCTAGGCTCGACGCGGAGGTGCCGACGATGAAGCTCGGACTGCACTACTGGACCTACTCCACCCCGGCCGACCCGGCGGCGATCGCCCCGACGCTGGCCGAGACGGCCACCCTCGCCGAGCAGGCCGGGATCGCGTCGTTCACGGTGATGGACCACTACTTCCAGATGGAGGCGATGGCGCCGGCGAGCGAGCCGATGCTGGAGGCCTACACCACGCTCGGCTACGTCGCGGCGCTGACCCGGCGGATGACGCTCGGCGTGCTGGTGACCGGCGTGATGTACCGCTACCCGGGGCTGCTCGCCAAGATCGTGTCCACGCTCGACGTGCTCTCCGGCGGCCGGGCCCGCCTCGGCGTCGGCGCGTCCTGGTACGAGCGGGAACAGCGCGGCCTGGGCGTGCCAGTGGTGCCGGTGGCGGAGCGGTTCGAGCGGCTGGAGGAGACGCTGCGGATCTGCAAGCAGATGTGGAGCGAGGACGACGGGCCGTTCGAGGGCCGGCACCACCGCCTCGCCGAGACGCTCAACTCGCCGCAGCCGCTGCGCCGCCCACACCCGCCGATCATGGTCGGCGGGGGCGGGGAGAAGAAGACGCTGCTGCTGGTGGCGCGGTACGCCGACGCCTGCAACCTGTTCGGCACCGGACGGGAGGACGTCGCGCGCAAGCTCGACGTGCTGCGGGCGCACTGCGCCGCCGAGGGGCGCGACTACGACACCGTGGAGAAAACGGTGGTGGTCACCCGTCCGCCGCTCGACGACGTCGACGCGTTCCTCGCCGACGTGGCCGCGTACGCGGAACTGGGGGTGACCGAGGTGCAGACCATGCCGGACCGGCACCCGGTGGAGTTCACCCGGCGGCTCGCCGACGAGGTCCTGCCGAAGCTGGCCACCATCGGCTGACCCGGGCCGGGCGCGCGAGGATCTCGCGCGCCCGGCCCCGGTCTGACGGCCGCTCAGGCGGCGGCGTGCAGCCCCTGCCAGGCGCCGTAGCCGCCGAGCAGGTCGGACACGTCGGCGCGGCCGGCGTTGCGCAGCAGGCTGGCGGCGACCGAGGAGCGGTACCCGCCGGCGCAGTGCACGACGACCGGCCGGTCGGCGGGCACCTCGTCGAGGCGGCGGGTCAGCTCGGCGAGCGGGATGTGCAGGGAGCCGTCCACCGCACCCTGCTCCCGTTCGCCGGCGTTGCGCACGTCCAGCACCACCGGCGCGTCCGGACGGTCGAGCGCCGCGCGCAGCTCGGTGGCGGTGACCCGGCTGGCCCGCGTCACCTCACCGATCATCTCCAGGAAGGCGCCCTCGGGCTCGCGCAGGTAGCCGGCCACCCGGTCGAAGCCGATCCGGGCGAGGCGGACGACGATCTCCTCCTCGCGGTCCTGCGGGGCCACCACGAGCACCGGTCGGTCCGGTGCGACGACGCTGCCGGCGGTCTCGGCGAACCGACCGTCCGCCGGAACGTTGAGCGCGCCGCGCAGGTGTCCGGCGGCGTACTCCTGCGGGTCGCGGGCGTCGACCACGACGGCGCCGTCGGCCCGGGCGGCCAGGAACTCGGCCGGGGTGAGTGGGCGGGCCGGCCGGGCGTGGTCGAACAGCTCGCGGGCCTTGCGGTTGAGCACGGCGTCGAAGGCGAAGTAGCCCGGAGCGGCCGGCTGCCCGCCGGTCACCAGGGCGAGGAACTGCTCCTCGCTCATCGGGGCGCAGGCGTAGTTGGTGCGGCGCTGCTCGCCGATCGTGGACTGCCGCTCGGTGGACAGGTTCTTGCCGCAGGCCGAGCCGGCGCCGTGGGCCGGGAAGACGCGCACCTCGTCGGGCAGGCCCATCAGCTTGCGCTGCACGCTGTCGTAGAGCATCCGGCCGAGCTCGTCGGCGGTGACACCGAGGGAGGCGAGCAGGTCGGGCCGGCCCACGTCGCCGATGAACAGCGCGTCCCCGGTCAGCACCCCGTACGGCGTCGGATCGGTCGCGTGCTCGTACACGAGGACGCTGATCGACTCCGGGGTGTGGCCGGGCGTCTCCATGATCTCCAGGGTGACGTCGCCGAGGCTGATCCGTTCACCGTCGGTGAGCTTGCGGCTCGCGTACTCGGTCTCGGCCCGGTGTCCGTAGCCGATCCACGCGCCGGTCGCGGCCGCCACCTCGAGGTGCCCGGCCAGGAAGTCGGCGTGGAAGTGGGTGTTGATCACCCCCTCGACGGTCAGGCCGTGCGCGCGGGCGTCGGCCAGGTATTCGTCGATGTCCCGGCGCGGGTCGACGAGCACCGCGCGCCCGGTGGCCTCGTCGGCGATCAGGTACGAGGCCTGGGACAGGCAGTCGAGGTAGTACTGGGTGAACAGCATGAGCCGCACTCCTTCTCAGCGATGCCGGACGATACGACGACTGTAGCGCATACCCCCGGGGGTATATTCCGGGCCGGTGGTCCCGCGCTCCGGGGCCACCGGCCCCCGCCGGGCGGCACGCTCAGGCCACCCGACCCGGCCGACCGCCCTTGGCCTGCACCGCCAGCCCGGCGTCCGCCCAGGCCCGCATCCCGCCCGACAGGTCGTGAACCTGGCGACCGGCGTCGGCCAGGATCCGCGCGGCCTGGCGCGACCGCGCGCCCGAGCGGCAGACGGTCACCACGGGCCGGTCCGTCGGCACCTCGGCCAGGCGACCGGCGAGCTGGCCCAGTGGGATGTGCCGGGCCCTGGGCGCGTGCCCCGCGCGCCACTCGACCGGTTCACGTACGTCGATCAGCAGCCCTCCCGCGGCGACGACGGCCGCCGCCTCCGCCGGACCGACTGACGGGACGCGGGCGCCGAGGAGGCGGCGCAGCAGGCCGCCCCGCGGCCGCCCGGCAGTGCCTTGCGCCCGCCCGGTCACGGCCGGCTGCCCTCGGTCACCGGGCGCCCCGAGCGGATCCAGGCCGACGTCCCGCCGGCCACCGACCCGGCGGTGATGCCGGCGCGTTCCAGCACCTCCGCGCCGACCTGGCTGCGGTTGCCGCCGGCGCAGATCACGTAGACGGTTCCCTCGCGGGGCACCTGCGGCAGGCTGGCGGCCAGGTGACCCAGTGGGACGCAGCGCGCACCCGGGACATGGCCGCCGAGATACTCGACGGGCTCCCGTACGTCGATCACCGTGGCCCCGTCGGCGTGGGCGGCGGCGAAGGTGGTCAGGTCGACCTCGCGCATGATTGCTCCTTCCGGTTTTATACCCCCCGGGGTATACCGGAACGACGATAGTCCGGTGCCGCGCCGCCTGCCACCGGATGCTCAGGAGTCTGGCCTGACGGCGTCCTCCGGTGCGCGGGCCACGTCGACGGTCACCGTCGGTCCCGCCTCCAGGGTGTTGTGCACCGTGCAGTGCGAGGCCACCGCCAGCAGGGCCTGGGTGCGCGCGGCCGGGAACCCGTCCGGCAGTCGGAGCGACAGCCGCACCTCCTCGACCCGGGCCGGCCGGTCCTCGGCCATCCGGTAGGTGACGGACACCCCCAGCCCGTCCCGGTCCACGCCGTGCCGGGTGAGGTACCGCCCGGCGTAGAAGGCCACGCAGGTGGCCAGCGACGCCACGAACAGCTCCGTCGGCGTCGGCGCCGTGTCGTCGCCGCCCGCCTCCGCCGGCTGGTCCACCCGCATCCGGTGCCCCCGCACCGCGAACTCGTACGCCTCGCCGGCCGTCCAGCCGACGTCCACGGTGCCGACCTGCCCGCTCATCCTCGTCGCCCCCTCGTCTCGCGCCGATTCCAGTCAACATCCGGCACGCGCGCCCGGCGATGTGCCGATCGGCCCTGATCGGGGGACCTTTGCGCCCGGCGCGGAGTGCCCGGGCGGAATCACCCGGCGTCGATCGACGGCAATTTTTCGGTCGTCGATCCTGTCCCACCATCTGGACGGTGGTCCCATTTCCGGCTCGGCGGAGGCCGGCGCTGATCGCGTTACTGACCAGTAAGGACGCGCGTGAATACCGCCAATCGGCTGAGTTGCCGCTGATCGGGCCTTCGGGATCCAAGCTCTGAGATGCGCCCCGATCGGCGCAACTGGAACTCTTGCCATCAATGACAAACGTGTGACAACTTCGACGAGCCCGATCGGCCGAGCCTCACCGGCCGAACGGCTGCCCGGGGCTGCCCGAAAGGCTGCCCGTGCTCAGCTCCAGGAGGTATCCACATGCGACTCTCCGGGTCTCCGCGGCGTCACGCCACCGCCCTCACGGTGGCCGGCGCGCTGGTCGTCGGCTCACTGGCCGGCGCGCCGGCGCACGCCGCACCCGGGACGTCCGCGTCCCCCGAACAGGCCACCGCGCTCGCCGCCGCACTCGGCGACCGCTCCGCCGGCACGTACGCCGAAGCCGGCGGCGCGATGGTGGTCACGGTGACCGACGACGCCGCGGCCCAGAAGGTCCGCGCGGCCGGCGCCACCCCCAAGCTCGTCACCCGAGGCGCGGACGACCTGGCCCGCGCCACCACCGCCCTCGAGAAGTCCGCCCGCATTCCCGGCACCGCCTGGTGGACCGACCCGGCCACCAACCAGGTCGTCGTCTCCGTCGACAGCACCGTCACCGGCGCGAAGCTGGACCGGGTGAACGCGGTGGCCCGCACGCTCGACGGCACCGTCCGGATCGAGCGCGAGGCCGGCACGCTGAGCACCCGCACGGCCGGCGGCGAGGCCATCTACGCCGAGGGCGGCGGACGCTGCTCGCTCGGCTTCAACGTGCGCAGCGGCTCCACGTACTACTTCCTGACCGCCGGGCACTGCACCGCCATCGCCGCCACCTGGTACGCCGACTCGGGGCAGAGCAGCCAGCTCGGCACCGGCGGCACCGGGAGCTTCCCGGGCAACGACTACGGCATCGTGCAGCACACGAACGCCGGCGCGGCCGAGGGCAGCGTCTCGCTCTACAACGGCGGCAAGCAGGCCATCACCGGCGCGGCGGACGCCTTCGTCGGGCAGTCGGTGCAGCGCTCGGGCAGCACCACCGGCCTGCACGGCGGCACGGTGGAGGCGCTCGACGCCACGGTGAACTACGCCGAGGGCAGCGTCTCCGGCCTGATCCGCACCACGGTCTGCGCCGAGCCGGGCGACAGCGGCGGCTCGCTGTTCAGCGGCAGCAGCGCGGTCGGCCTGACCTCCGGCGGCAACGGTGACTGTTCGTCGGGCGGGACGACCTATTTCCAGCCGGTCACCGAGGCGCTGAGAGTCTACGGCGTGGACCTCGTCTGAGCCGAACCGCGCACGGGACGGGCCACCGGGTAACCGGTGGCCCGTCTTCGCGTGCGGTGGTCAACCTGATCTGGCGGCCGGACCAGCACGTTTGCCGAAACGGCAAGGATCCTTGCCGCGGGGCTCCGACCGGCGCACGATGGCGGTGCCGGGACGGGAGCGCCCGGCGGCGAAGGAGGCAGGCATGACCGCGCACCAGCACGGGCACCACGAGAACCCGCCGGCGGACACCGACCCCGCCCGGTTCTGGGACGAGCGCTACAGCCAGGCGGACCGGATCTGGAGCGGCCGGGTGAACCCGGTCCTCGCCGAGGTGGCCGCCGACCTGTCGCCCGGCACCGTGCTCGACCTGGGCTCCGGTGAGGGTGGCGACGCGATCTGGCTGGCCGCGCGGGGCTGGCGGGTCACCGCCGTGGACGTCTCGTCCGTCGCGCTGGACCGCCTCGCGGCGGAGGCGGAGCGGGCGGGCGTGGCGGAACGGATCACCACCCTCCGGCACGACGTGACCCAGGGCTTCCCGCCCGGCCGGTTCGACCTGGTGTCGGCGCAGTTCTTCCAGTCGCCGCTGGTCCTGCCCCGGGAGAAGGTGCTGCCCCCGGCCGCCGCGGCGGTAGCCCCCGGTGGCCGGCTGCTCGTCGTCGAGCACGGCGCGCCGCCGCCGTGGTCCGGGCTCGACCCGGACGACCCGCGCTTCGCCACCCCGGAGGAGATCCTGGCCGCCGTGGACCTCGACGCGGACGGCTGGGAGATCGAGCGGCTGGGCGCGGCGCACCGCACCGCCACCCACGACGGTCACACGGGCGAGCTGGTCGACCACGTCGTCCTGGTCCGCCGCCGCTGACCACCCGACCGTCCGGCCGGGCCCGACGCCGGGCCGTCCCGGCGGGGAACCGTCACGCCCGTGCCGGCGGACGGGGTCGGGTCAGCAGCAGGACCAGCAGGCCGCCGGCGCACAACGCCGTGCTCATCCCGTACGCCCAGCGGTAGCCGACCTGCGCCGCGATCCCGAGCAGCGGACCGGCGAGCATGGCGCCGATCGGGAACGAGTTGGTGAACAGCGTGGTCGCCCGACCGGGTTGGCCCGGCAGCAGATCCTGCACGTAGGTGATGGCGACGCCCGACACCGCGGCGATGAACATCGCGTTGACCGGCTGCGCCAGCAGCAGCACCGCGACGGTCGGTGCCGCGGCGGCGACCGCGTAGTAGGCGACGCCGCAACCGGCGCCGAGCAGGATCAGCGTCCGCAGCCGGACCCGCGCGGTCAACACGCCCAACCCGAGCATCAGCGGGATCTCCAACGCCGCGCACAGGCCCAGCACGAGCCCCGCGTCGGCCGGCTCGCCGCCCAGGTCCCGGCCGATGAACAGCGGCATCGCCTGCACACCGAGCGTCATCGGGCACTGCACCAGGACGAAGGCGACCACGGTGAACACCAGCCGCCACCGCGACGCGCCGGGCGCCTCGACGCCGGGAACGTCGGCCGCCGGTCGGGCCGGGACGGGCAGCTCCTCCAACCGGAACGCGGCCAGCAACGCCGCCGCCGCGTACAGGCCGGCCGCGACGCCGTAGACCAGCCGGAACCCGCCGACGGAGAGCAGGACCGCGGCCAACGCCGGACCGGCCACCCAGGCCAGCGAGAACACGGTACGCAGCACGCTGATGCCCAGGGCGGCCCGGCCCGGACTGTCCCGGTCGAGGAGCTGGCGGGCGTAGGCGAACGACTGCGGGAACAGCGAGTTGGCCAACGCGACGGCGGTCGCGGTCAGCCCCAGCAGGACCCAGTAGTCCCGCACGACCGCGGTCAGGCCGGCGCCCACCATCCCGGCCAGCGCCGCGCCGACGAGCAGCCGGCGACGGATCGGCCGTCGGTCCGACAGGCGGCCGACCAGCGTGGAGACCGTGACGCCGGACAGCGGCGCGACGACCAGGAACACGGTCACCCGCAGCGGATCCGCGCCGACCTCGCTGTCGAGGAACAGCGACAGGAACGGCAGCACCACGGCGACGGACAGGCCGACGCTGAGGAACATCAGCGCCAGCGGGAGCAGCCGGAGGCGGCCGGCGCGCGCCGCCGGCCTGGTGTCCACAGCCATGCGGCGGACTGTACGCCGCACCGGTGACAGCCCTCTCCGCACGCGACCCGCACGGCGCCCTTACCGTCCTCGAACATGCCCCGGCTAGCGTCGGCGCACATGACGGAACGGGAAGCGGTGGCACACCTGCTGCGGCGGGCGACGTTCGGGCCGACCGCCGAGGAGGTGGACGCCGCCGAACGGGCCGGCTTCGCCGCCACCCTCGACCGGCTGCTCGACCCCGCCGGAGCGGACCGGGGCGCGGCGGCGACCCCGCCACCCGAGCTCGGCCCGGACCCGGCGGCGGCGCTCGACAAGTCAGCCACGCGCGAGCAGCGTCAGCAGGCCAACCGCCGGCGCCGCGAACAGGCGACCGCGCTCACCGACTGGTGGCTGGCGCGGATGGTCGCCGCCGAGCACCAGTGCGACGAGAAGCTGCTGTTCTTCTGGCACGGGCACTGGGCGACCAGCGTGCAGAAGGTGCGCTCGGCGCCGCTGATGCTGCGCCAGCTCGAGACGCTGCGCCGGCTCGGTCGCGGACCGCTGGCCCCGCTGGTGGACGCCATGGTGCGTGACCCGGCGTTGATCCTCTGGCTCGACGGGCAGCAGAACACCCGGCGGGCGCCGAACGAGAACCTGGCCCGGGAACTGATGGAGCTGTTCACGCTCGGCATCGGCGGAGGCTACGACGAGACCGACGTGAAGGAGGGCGCGCGGGCGCTCACCGGCTGGACGGTGGACCGGCGGACCGGGGTCGCCCGCTTCGTGCCCCGTCGGCACGACCCGGGCCGCAAGACGATCCTCGGCCGCAGTGCCGCCTTCGACGCCGGCTCGTACGCCGCGCTGCTCGCCGGCCGCCCGGAGACCGCCCGGTTCGTGGCCGGCCGGCTGTGGTTCCGCTACGCCGGCGCGCAGGTGCCGGCGCCGGCGGACCTCGCCGGCCCGGACACCGTCGGCACCCTGCGCCGGATCTTCACCGCCCCGGCGTTCGCGCAGACCCGGGACACGCTGGTCAAGCAGCCCGTCGAGTGGTTGGTCGGCGCGGCCCGGCAGCTCGGTGTCCGGCCGTCGGCGCTGCCCGAGGCGGGGCGGCGTCGGCTCCTGACCGGACTGAACGCCCTGGACCAGGTGCCGCTGCGTCCGCCGAGCGTCGGCGGCTGGCCGGCTGGGACGGCGTGGCTGACCACGTCGTCCCTGCAGGCCCGGCTCCGGGTGGCCGACCACCTGACCGCCGTCGCCGACCCGGCGATGCTGGCCCGGCTCACCGCCGCGCCGCCGGCCGGTCGGCCCGAGGCGATGGCCCGCCTGCTGGTGGTCGACCGGTGGAGCGACCGCACCCGGTCCGCCCTGGTCCCGCTGGCCGGACAACCGCGCCGGCTGCTGGTGGCCGGTCTGGTCAGCCCCGAGTACGCGGTCAGTTGAGAGGAGCGATCCGTGGACGTCCTGACCCGACGGCGGTTCCTGGTGGCCAGCGGTGTGGTCGGTGCGACCGCCCTGGCCGGCGGCGCCGCCGCGTACCGCCTGAACGACCTGCTCGCCACCGCCGGCGACCGGGATCCCGAGGCCCGCACGCTGGTCCTGGTGACGTTGTACGGCGGCAACGACGGCCTGAACACGGTCGTCCCGTACGCCGACCCCGCCTACCGGGACGCGCGACCCGATCTGGCGTACGCCGCCGAGGACGTGCTGCGGCTCGACGACGGCTTCGGACTCAACCCGGCGCTTGCCGGCCTGCACCGCGCGTACGGCACGGGCCGGCTCGCCGTGGTGCGGGGCGTCGGCTACCCGAAGGCCGACCGCAGTCACTTCCGGTCCATGGACATCTGGCAGACCGCCCAGCCCGACCGGCCCGGCACCACCGGCTGGCTCGGCCGCTGGCTGGACCGGGCCGGTGGCGATCCCCGGCTCGCCGTCTCGTTCGAGCCCGCCCTGCCGCCCCTGCTGGCCGGGGAACGCGGGGCCGGGGCGTCGGTGCCGGTGACGGACCGGGAGACCGCCCCGCAACTCGGCGCGGAGACGCTCACCGCGCTCGCCGCCGCCGCGCCGGACGACTCGCCCGCCCGGGCCCGCGCCGCGGCCTGCTTCGCCGACCTGCGCGCGGTGGACGCGATGGTCGCTCAGGTGCGTGCCACGCCGGCGGGGGAGGAGGCCGAGGACGACGGGGAGACCGCGCCGGCCACCGCCACCGGTGGCGCCCGGGCCTCCCTGGACGCGCAGCTCGACCTGGTCGCCCGGTGCGTCGAGGCCAACGTGACCACGCGGGTGTTCTCCGTCTCGCTCGGCGGCTTCGACACCCACGCCGACGAGAAGCAACTCCAGCAGGTGCTCCTCGGGCAGCTCGACGGCGCCCTGACCCGCTTCGCCGACCGGATGGCCCGCACCGAGGCCGGGCGGAAGGTGGTGGTGGCGGTCTACTCGGAGTTCGGCCGCCGGGTACGGGCCAACGCCTCCGACGGCACCGACCACGGCACCGCCTCGAACGTGCTGCTGCTCGGCGCGCCGGTCGACGGCGGCCTGTACGGCGAGCCGCCCAGCCTGACCGACCTCGACGACGGCGACCTGAAGCACACCACCGACTTCCGGGACGTCTACGCCACGCTGCTGGAGCGGGTGCTGGACACCGATCCGGGCGCGATCCTGGGCGACTGGCGGGGGCGGCTCACCGGCGTGCTCTGACCTCGCGCCCGCTCACCCGACGGCGGTGGGGGAGGGGGGTGCGCTGCCGCCGCGCGGCCCCTCGGCGGTCATCAGCCGAACGATCTCCGCCCGGTCGGCCGCCGACGGCAGCCCCCACTCCGGCCGGTAGCCGTACACCTGATCCAGCGGGGTGGAGGCGGTGCGGCCGTCCAGGATCTCGACGGCGTCGGTGCCGATCAGCCCGGGATGCTCGACGCCGCACGCCTCCGCGACCTTGACCAGGTCGCGACGCAGCGTACGGATGTAGTTGGCGGCCCGCACCGACTTGCGGGCCGGGTCCAGCCCTCGCGCCAGCCAGGCGTTCTGGGTGGCGACGCCGGTGGGACAGGTGTCGGTGTGGCACTTCTGCGCCTGGATGCAGCCGATCGCCAGCATGGCCTCCCGGCCGACGTTGACCATGTCGGCGCCGAGCGCGAACGCCACCACCGCGTTGTCCGGCAGGCCGAGCTTGCCGGCGCCGACGAACACCACCTGCTCGTGCAGGTCGCGCTCGGCGAAGGTCCGGTAGACCCGGGAGAAGCCCTGCTGGAACGGCAACGAGACCGAGTCGCTGAAGATCAGCGGGGCGGCGCCGGTGCCGCCCTCGCCGCCGTCGACGGTCACGAAGTCCACGCCCCGGCCGGTGTCCCGCATCAGCGTGGCCAGTTCCTCCCAGAAGCCCAGGTCACCGACGGCGGACTTGATGCCCACCGGCAGGCCGGTCTCGGCGGCGAGCAGCTCCACCCAGTCCAGCAGGCTGTCGCAGTCGGAGAACTCGGCGTGCCGGGACGGGCTGACACAGTCCTGGCCCTGGGGGATGCCCCGGGTGGCGGCGATCTCGGCGGAGACCTTCGCGGCCGGCAGCAGGCCGCCGAGGCTGGGCTTCGCGCCCTGGCTGAGCTTGATCTCCAGCGCCCGCACCGGCGCGCCGGCGACCAGGTCCTTGAGCCGGTCCAGGCTGAACCGGCCGCGTTCGTCCCGGCACCCGAAGTAGGCGGTGCCCAGCTGGAAGACCAGCTCGCCGCCCTTGCGGTGGTGGGGCGACAGCCCACCCTCGCCGGTGTTCTGCAGGCAGCCGGCCAGCGCGGCGCCCCGGTTGAGCGCCTCCACCGCGTTGCCGGAGAGCGAGCCGAAACTCATTCCGGAGATGTTGACCACCGACTCCGGACGGAAGGCGCCCGGCCGGCCGCGCGCCGCACCCAGCACCTTGGCGCAGGGCAACGTCACGTCGTGCCCGGCGCCCGGAGCCGACGGTGGCACCGCCCGGCCGAACGTCCGGTGCTTGATGATCGGATAGCCGGCCGTGTGCTCGATGTCGTTGTCGGTGCCGAACCCGAAGTAGTTGTTCTCCTGCTTCGCCGAGGCGTACACCCAGCGCCGCTGGTCGCGGGTGAACGGCCGTTCCTCGTCGTTGCCGGCCACGACGTACTGGCGCAGCTCCGGCCCGATCGACTCGATCAGGTAGCGGGCGTGCCCGAGGACGGGGAAGTTGCGCCGCAGCGCGTGGTCACGTTGCAGCAGGTCGCGCGCGGCGATCGCGGCCACGGCGGCGACGGCGGCGGGTACGGCTCTCCTGGCCCAGCTCATCCCGCCACTCTTTCCGCCACGGCCACCGGTCAAACTCCGTGGAACCCGGGCGGCGCGCGCGGTGTCATGACGGTGGACCGAGGTGGAGGTCGCCCTGGACGACGACGACATCGTCACCCGCGTACGCGCCGGTGACCGGGAGGCGTACGACCTCCTGGTCGCCCGGCACACCGCGTCCGCGTACCGGACCGCGCTGCTGCTCGGTGCCGGTCCGGACGCCGAGGACGTGGTCCAGGAGGCGTTCGTGAAGGCGTACCGGAAGCTGTCCCGCTACCGGGGCGAGGCGTCGTTCCGGTCGTGGCTGCTGGCCATCGTGGCGAACGAGAGCCGGAACCTGCACCGGTCGCGTACCCGGCGGCACGGGCTGACGCTGCGCGCGGCGACGGCCGGCCCGACGACGGACGCCACCACCGACGACGGCCTCGACGCGGTGCTCGCCGCCGAGCGACGGGCCGCGCTGGTGGACGCGCTGCGCCGCCTGCCGGCGCGCGACCGCGAGGTGATCGTCTGCCGCTACCTGCTCGACCTCGGCGAGGAGGAGACCGTGACCGTGCTGGGGCTTCCCCGGGGCACGGTGAAGTCGCGGACCCACCGGGCGCTGGCGAAGCTGCGCGGCCTGCTCGACCGCGAGGTGGTGCGCCGTGGATGACCTGGAGCGGGAGCTGCGCGACCTGGCCGCGTGGCTGGAGCCGGCCGGCTCGCCGGACGTGACCGCCCGGGTCCGCGCCCGCCTCGCCGAGCCGGCGCCGCGACGCCGGTGGCGGTACCGGGTGGCCGCCGCGCTCGCCGTCCTGCTCGTGGTGGCGCTGCCGCCGGGCCGGGCCGCCCTGGCCGACGCGGTGGCCGGGCTGCTGCGCTTCGCCGGCGTGGTCGTCGACACGTCGTCCACGCCACCGCCCCCCGACGGCGCCCCGTCGCCGCCGCCGGGGCAGCGCCCGGTCGCGCTGGTCGAGGCCCAACGGCAGGTCCGCTTCCCGATCCGGGTGCCGGCCCGGCTCGGCGCACCGGAGCGGGTGCTGGTGGCCGACCCGGACGACGCCGGCGGCCACCGGGTCGCGAGCCTGCTCTGGCGGGGCGGCGCGCTGCGGCTGGACGCCTTCGACGGCGCGCTCGACCCCGTGTTCCACAAGCAGGCGGCCGGGGCGGACGTCACGTTCACCCAGGTGCGCGGCGACTTCGCGATCTGGGTCGGCGGCCCGCACGCGCTCGCGTACGTGGACCGGGGCGGGACGGTGCGGGTGGCCACCGCGCGCCTGTCCGCCGCGACGCTGATCTGGCAGCACGCCGGGGTGAGCTACCGGCTGGAGGGCGACCTCGGGCGGGACGAGGCGATCGGGATCGCGGGCTCGCTGGGCTGAGGCGGGAACCTTCCGGGCGCGGCCGGTGTCCTGCTGGCGAGGTTCGTCGTCGATCGGGGGTACGCGATGTCGCGTCCGGGCCGGGTCCTGGTGGTGTCGGTGGTGGTGCTGGCCGGCTGCACGACCGCGGGGCCGCCGGACCCGCCTCCGTCCGACGTCGCCTCCGCCGCGTCGACGGGCTGCCCCTCGCGGCTGGACACCGGCCCGCTGCCGGAGTGGGCGGACGCCGGCTTCAGCGGCGACACCCGGGTGCCGCACGTGCTCGGCGCCCGGGGTGACATCGTCGCGGTCCTGTTCGGGCATCCGCTCACCCACGGCCGCGGCGACGGGCCGGCCAACAAGGTCCTCTGGGTGGCGCGCCCCGCGCCGGGCGCGACCGACCCGGCGACGTCCGCCACCCTGGTGATCACCGCGACCCGGGACGGCACCGCCACCCGGGTCACGCGGAAGGTGGCCGGCGGGCCCGGACCGTCCATCCTCGACCTCCCGGCGCCCGGGTGCTGGCACCTGCGACTGGACTGGTCCGGCCGGGTCGACACCCTGGACCTCACCTACCGCTCCGCGGCCGGCTGACCCGGCATGGTCGCGCCCGGCGCGGGTAACGCCCGGGCATGGCGAAGTACACCAGGCCCGAGCTGCGGGAACGGCTCAAGGACGAGATCAAGGCCTCCGACAAGGGTGGGCGGCCGGGGCAGTGGTCCGCCCGCAAGTCGCAGCTGCTGACGAACGAGTACAAGAAGCGCGGCGGGGGCTTCGAGGGACCGAAGGACGAGCGGCAGCGCTCGCTGCAACGCTGGGGCGGCGAGCAGTGGCAGACCCGGTCGGGGGACACCCGCGCGCGCAAGGACGGCGAAACCCGCCGTTACCTGCCGAAACAGGCCTGGGAAGAGCTGTCGGAGAAGGAACGCCAGGCGACCGACACCCGCAAGCGGCGGGCGTCGCGCTCCGGCCGGCAGTACGTGTCGAACACCGGCCCGGCGAAGCGGGCCCGCCGGGACGCGACGGCGGCGGAGCAGGTGAACGAGCTGCCGGTGGCCGAGGCGGTCAGACTCGTGCGGGGCCTCGACACGCGTCAGCTGAACGCGGCGCTGCGCCGGGAACGCGGGGGCAAGGCCCGCAAGACGCTGATCGGACGCCTGGAGTCGGAACTCGGCCGGCGCCGCGCGGCCTGAACACGACGGCGTGGCCCGGCGCGGCCTCCCCGCGCCGGGCCACCTCGGTCAGCCCGCCGCGCAGGTGGGCGTGCCGGAGGGGGCCGTGCCGGTCCCCTGGAAACCGAACTCGGTGCTGCCGCCGGCACCGACCTGGCCGTTGTAGGCGACGTTGCGGAACGTCACCGCGCCACTGGCGCCGCTGGCCTGGGCGCTCCACGTGTTGGTGACCGCCGAGCCCGACGGCACGGTGAGCGTCACCGTCCACCCGTTGAGCGCGCCCGCGCCGGCGGTGACGCGGACGGTGGTGACGAAGCCGCCGGGCCACTGGTTCGTGGTGAGCGACGCGGTGCACCCGCCGCCGGTGGGCGGGGGAGTCGAGGGCGGCGCGGTGGTGGTCGGCGGCGTGGTCGTCGGCGGAGTCGTGGTCGGGGGCGTGGTTGTCGGCGGCGTCGTGGTCGGCGGCGGCGTGCCGCCGGCGTTGAGCGCGTCGAGCGCGGCGGTGTAGGCCGCCTTCTTGTTGCCGTTGCCGTCGAAGAGCAGCGGGGTGCCGCTGGCCCGCCAGGAGTCGCTGTCCCGGATCCCCCAGACGGTGATGCCGGTGCACCGCGACACGGCCAGGCAGTCCTTGACCACGTTGGCGTACGTGGTGGCCTGGGCACTGCCCGAACCCTCGATGTCGAGTTCGGTGATCTGCACGTCGACGCCGAGGGCGGCGAAGTTCTGCAACGTGGTGCGGTAGTTGCTCGGGTACGGCGAGCCGCTGTTGAAGTGCGACTGCAGGCCGACGCAGTCGATCGGCACGCCCCGGGCCTTGAAGTCCTTGACCAGGTTGTAGACGCCCTGGGTCTTGGCCCAGTTCCAGTTGTCGGTGTTGTAGTCGTTGTAGCAGAGCTTGGCGCCCGGGTCGGCGGCGCGCGCGGTGCGGAACGCCACCTCGATCCAGTCGTTGCCGGTGCGCTGGAGGTTGGAGTCGCGGCGGCCGCCGCTGCCGTCGTCGAACGCCTCGTTGACCACGTCCCAGGCGTAGATCTTGCCCTTGTAGTGGGTGGCGACCTGGGTGATGTGGTTGACCATCGCCTGACGCAGCGCGCTGCCGGACAGGTTCTGCGCCCAGCCGGGCTGCTGCGAGTGCCAGGCCAGCGCGTGGCCGCGTACCCGCATGCCGTTGGCCTGGGCGTGGGCGACGATCCGGTCGGCGTTGGTGTAGGTGAACTGGCCCTGGGACGGCTCGGTGGCGTCCCACTTCATCTCGTTCTCGGGGGTGACCATGTTGAACTCGCGGTTCAGGATGCCGACGTACGTGGCGTCCGACAGCTTGTTCGCGGCCACCGCGGTGCCGAAGTAGCGGCCCTGTTCCGCCGCCGCCGCGCCCAGGGTGGTCCCGGCGCTGGCGCTGGTCGCCACCGCGACCGTGGCCGCGACCAGCGCGGCGCCGACGGCGGCCGACAGCAGGGCGGCACACGGCCGGTATCGGGCGGTCGGGCTCCCGCTGCCGCGGGCGAGCACCTTGTCCATCACGAAGCCTTTCTCACGGGTGGTGGATGAGGAGCCCGCTCCGACGACTTGCCCGCCACGGCGCCGGCGCGGCGCGGCTGCCCGGGGCCGCGCGTGCCGGGGTGCGTTCCCCGCCACCGTGAGTCGGTCGGAGGCCGCTCCGCGCGGGAGGGCTCCATTCGCGACCGTCATTCTCCGCATCGGGCCGCAACAACGTCAACGATTTCCGGAAGGTCGCGGCGGGGCCCGCCGGAGGATCGGCCCCGCCGCGACAGTCGGGACGCGCTACCGGCGCGGCTGCTGCGGGACGCGCGGCAGCACGAACGGCGGGCCGGAGAAGATGAGGTCGGCCTTCATCTCCTGGTACGCGCGCTTGGGCCGGTAGTTCTCGTCGTACGCGGTGGCCAGCCCCTCCGGCGGGTTCTCGAACCAGTCCGGCACCCAGGAGTGCCGGTCGGTGAAGCCCCAGAGCGTGAACGACAGGCAGTGCCGCTCGGCCAGGCAGGCCCGCAGCAACGTGCTGAAGTTCGCCGCGGACGCCTGCAACCGTGGGTTGATCTCGGCGGAGTCACCCGCCTGGACCCCGGCGGTGAGCTGGCTGCGCACGTCGACCTCGGTGAACGCGGTGGCCAGTCCCAGGCCGGCGAACCTGCGCAGCGCTGCGGCGACCTGGAGGGTGTCGTAGTTGCCGTACTGGGTGCCCAGGTGTCCCTGGCTGCCGACCCCGTCGATCGGCACCCCACGGGCGCGCAGGTCACGGGCCATCTCGTAGACGAACTGCGTCTTGTCGTCGGCCGGGTTGCCGGAGCCGAACGCCTCGATGTTGTAGTCGTTGTAGAACAGCAGCGCCTTCGGGTCGGCGGCTCGGGCCCAGCGGAACGCGTCAGCGATGTAGCCGGGACCGAGGTTCTCCGCCCAGAAGCCCTTGTAGTGCAGCGTGGAGGGGGTGTCCCAGGGGTCGCTGACCGCCTCGTTCACCACGTCCCACTGCCAGATCCGGCCCTTGAAGTGGCGCACCACCGCGGTGATGTGGTCGCGCAGGATCCGGCGCAGCTCGGCCTTGTCGATCGAGCCGTCCGTGACCCCCTCGGTGAGCCAGGCCGGCAGCTGGTTGTGCCAGACCAGCACGTGGCCGCGGACCCGCTGGCCGTGCTGGCGGGCGAAGTCGACCAGCTGGTCGGCCGGTGCCCAGTTGTAGGTTCCCCGGGTCGGCTCCAGGCTCTCCCACTTCATCGCGTTCTCGGCGGTGACGGTGGAGAACTCGGACCCGGCCAGCTCGCGGTAGCGCGGGTCGGCGGGGTCGGCGAGCGCGTCCATGTCCACCGCGGTGCCGATGTACAGGCCGTGCCGCTGGGCCAGCGCGCGCAGGCTCTGCGCGGCCGGATCGTACGGGCGGCCGGCGGTGGCGGGGGCGACGTTGAGGGCGGCGACGGTGGCCACGGCGACCGCGCCGGCGACGATCCAGCGTCTCAGCTTCATGGTCGTTCCTTCCGGAGGGACGGTTCCGAAACTTCCGGGATACTTCCGAAAGTGATCCGGAACACTACGGACGTCGATGTCGGTCGTCAACCGTCCCTCCGGGACGCTCACTCCTGCCGGTAGGTGGCGTGGTCGAAGTCGGCGTACCCGCCGTCGCCCCCGAGGTCCTGCACCCAGAGGCCGAGGAACGCGCCGGTGAAGCCCCAGGCGGCCGGCTCGCCGTCGACGACCAGGGCGGCGTGCTCGTCGGAGAGGATCGTCGCGTCCAGGTCGACCGGCAGGTCCCGCCAGCCGTCGCCCAGGTCGTACCCGAAGCGGACCACCGGCCCGTCGAACCGCGCCCGCAGCCCGACCCGCGCGCCGTCGCCGGCGTCCACGGTGAGTTCCGGATACGCGGTCCGCCGGCCCCGGTCGCAGCTCAGCAGCTCGAGCACCCGGCGGCCGTCGTCGGCCCGGGTGAGGTAGAGGTGATGCCAGTTGGTGGTGTTGTAGTAGGCGGTGACGCCGGCCAGCTGCCGGTGGTCGGCCGGGTCGAACTCGACGACGGTCTCCAGCACGCACCGCTCGGCGCCGACCCGGCGGGCGACCAGGCTCGGCGTCTGCCGGCCCACCGGGGACTGCCCGCCGTGCAGCCGCAGGTGCGACGGGCGCGCCGACAGGTCCAGCCAGTCGTCGCCGGCCGGGCGGCGCAGCGTCGACCAGCGGGCGGACAGCGTGGGCCCGTCGAAGTGGTCGGTGGCCGGCTCCTCCGGCCAGGGATGCGCGGGCAGGTCCGGCGCCGCGACGGTGTCGGCCGGCACGCGACCGGGCACGGTCGGCCACTGCCCGGCCGGCCAGTCGACCCGCTGGATCGCGGTCTCCCGCCCGAGGACGCAGTTGCCCAGCGGGGAGTAGGGGCGGGCCACCAGGTGGGCGAGGTACCAGTCGCCCTGCTGCGTCTCGACCAGGCACCCGTGGCCCGCCTTCTGCAGCCGCAGGTCCGGCCGGCCGGCGGAGGTGAGCAGCGGCCCCCTCGGGTCGGCCAGGTACGGGCCGAACAGGTGGCGGGAGCGGGCGACCGTGACCTGGTGCTTCCAACTGGTCCCGCCCTCGGCCGTGACCAGCCAGTACCAGCCGTCGCGCCGGTAGAGGTGCGGACCCTCGGTCAGCCCGGCCGAGGTGCCGTGGAAGATGATCCGCGCCTCGCCGACCAGCCGTCCTCGCTCGCGGTCGTAGCGCTGGATCTCGATCCCCCCGAAGCGGTCCCGGCCCGGTCGCCAGTCCGCGCTCAGGCTCAGCAGCCAGGTGCTGCCGTCGGTGTCGTGGAACAGCGCCGCGTCGAAGCCGTGCGCGTGCAGCTTCACCGGGTCCGACCAGGGCCCGCCGATGTCCGGGGCGGTGGTCAGGTAGTTCTGCGGGTCCCAGTAGCCGCTGGCGAAGCTGGCGACGTCGCTGTAGACGAGGTGGAACAACCCGTCGTGCCAGGTCAGGTCCGGCGCCCACACCCCGTTGGAGTCCCCGCAGCCCCGCAGGTCCAGCAGCCGGCGCTCGGTGACGATCCCGCCGAGGGGGCGCCAGTGCACCAGGTCGCGGGAGTGGTGGATCCCGACCCCCGGGTACCACTCGAAGGTCGAGGTGGCCAGGTAGTAGTCGTCGCCCACGCGCAGGATCGAGGGATCCGGGTGGAACCCGGTGAGGACCGGGTTGCGGATCGACCGGGTGACGGCGGGCAGGGGGGCGATCTCGGTCGACATCGGCGACTCCTCGGGCTCGGTCCACTGACGACGTTCCGGAACTTCCGCTCCGGACAGTGCGGAGTTGCGGCCCACCGTATCGGCTCGACGCGGCTGTCGGGGAGCCTTGACCGGGGCACAGACGGGTCGTAACCTACCGGCCAATGCCGGAAACTCCCCGCTCCGCCGCTGAAAGTTCCGGAGATCCCGTGTCCGACAAGGTCACCATCGCGACGATCGCACGCCTGGCCGGCGTCTCGGTGCCGACGGTCTCGCGGGTGGTCAACGGCCGCTCCGACGTCTCCCCGCAGACGCGGGAGCGGATCGAGCAGCTGCTCGCGCGGCACGGCTACCGCCGCCGTCCGCCGAGCATGCGGGCCAGCTCCGGCCTGATCGACCTGGTCTTCAACGACCTGGACAGCCCGTGGGCGGTCGAGATCATCCGGGGGGTCGAGGACGTCGCGCACGCGGCCGGCATCGGCACCGTGGTGTCCGCCATCCACCGGCGTACCTCGTCGGCGCGGCAGTGGCTGCACAACCTGCGGGTCCGCTCGACCGAGGGCGTCATCTTCGTGACCTCGACCCTGGAGGCGCCGCTGCAGGCGGAGCTGAGCCGGCTCAACCTCCCGGTCGTCATCGTCGACCCGGCCGGCGTGCCGCCGCAGGAGGCGCCGGCGATCGGCGCGACCAACTGGGTCGGCAGTCTGCGGGCCACCGAGTACCTGCTCGGTCTCGGCCACCGGCGGATCGGGTTCATCGGGGGACCGGCGCACCTGATGTGCAGCCGGGCCCGCCTGGACGGCTACCGGGCGGCCCTGGAGGCCGCCGGTCTCGGGGTGGACGACGAGCTGATCCGTCCGGGCAACTTCTACCACGAGGCCGGTTTCACCGGGGGCGAGCGGCTGCTGGCCCTGCCGGATCCGCCCACCGCGATCTTCGCCGCCAGCGACCAGATGGCCCTCGGCGCCTACGAGGCGGTACGCCGACGCGGCCTGCGGGTGCCGGACGACGTCAGCGTCGTGGGCTTCGACGACCTGCCGGAGGCGCGGTGGTGCTCGCCGCCGCTGACCACCGTGCGCCAACCGCTCGCCGAGATGGGGATGCTCGCCGCCCGCACGGTCCTGCGCCTGGCCCGGGGTGAGCGGACCGAGAGCCGGCGGGTGGAGCTGACCACCGAGCTGGTGGTGCGCGACAGCGCCGCCCGGCCGGCCGGGTGACGGATGCCGGGCTCAGCGCAGGGGTCGGCAGGACGCCCGGACCACCAGCTCGGTGGGCAGCCGGATGTGCGTGTCGCGTTCCACGCCCGCGATCAGGTCGATCAGCAGGCGCAACGACTCCGCGCCCATGCGTTGCAGCGGTTGCCGGATCGTCGTCAGCGGCGGGTCGACCAACGCGGACTCCGGGACGTTGTCGAAGCCGATCACCGACAGGTCGTCCGGCACGGTCAGGCCCGCGCCGCGGGCCACGTCCAGCGTCGAGATCGCCGAGAGGTCGTTGCCCGCGAAGATCGCCGTCGGCCGGTCGGGGAGCGCCAGCAGCTCGGCCGCCGTGCTCGCGGCGCTCTCGATGCGGAAGCCGCCGACGCGCACGAGCCGCTCGTCCACCGCCACCCCGGCGTCGGCCATGGCCCGGCGGAATCCGGCCTCCCGCAGCCGCGCCGACTCCAGGTCGGGGCGTCCGCTGATGTGTCCGATGCGGCGGTGGCCGAGGGAGAGCAGGTAGTTCGTGGCGAGGACGGCGCCGGCGAAGTTGTCCGAGTCGACGGTGGGCAGGCCGGACGGGCCGGTGTGCGGGTCGACGGCCACCACGTGGAAGCCGTGCTTGGTCTCCACCACGGTCGGTGTCACGATCACCGCGCCGTCGATGAGCGTCCCGGACAGGCGGGCCAGGGACCGGCGTTCCCAGCCGATGGCCGCGCCCTCGCCGTCGCCGCTGGAGTAGGCCAGCAGTTGGTAGCCGCTGCCGGCGACCTCCCGGGACGCGCCCTTGAGCAGTTCGGTCGAGAACGGCTCGAACTCGGCGACCAGGATGCCCAGCACGTTGGTGCGGTGGCTGCGCAGGCTCTGCGCGCCGAGGTCGGCCTCGTACCCCAGGTCGTGGATGACCTGCTGCACGCGTTCGACGGTGGCCTGGGCGACGCCGTACCTGCCATTCACAACCTTCGATACCGTTGCCACCGAGACGCCGGCGGTACGTGCCACGTCCGACATCTTGACGCGCTCCGGGAACACCACGCCGACGATGATAGAGGGCTCGCCCGCCCGCGTCGCTACGGTTTCGAAAACGTTATCGATACCGATTGACATCGAGTTACGTGGCTGTAACACTCCCCGGCAGGTAACCCGACTACGTGGTCGAGGAGACATTCATGGCGATGAAGCGCCGTGCGGCTGCCGTGCTGGCACTGCTTGTGACAACCGCCCTGGTCGCCACCGGATGCAACGGCGGTGGCGACGACGAGACGGACGCGGGAAGTGAGCTGTACAAGAACCCGGTGACGCTCACCTGGTGGCACAACGCCTCCCAGGACGGCCCCGGCAAGACGTACTGGGAGAAGGTCGCCAAGGACTTCTCCGCGCTCCACCCGACCGTCAAGATCGAGATCGAGGCGATCGAGACCAACCAGCTCCAGCGCACCCGGCTGCCCGCCGCGCTGCTGAGCAACGACCCGCCGGACGTGTTCCAGGCCTGGGGCGGCGGCGAGATGCGCGAGCAGGTCGAGGCCGACTACCTCAAGGACATCACCGACCAGGTGAAGGCCGAGGTGGCCGACATCGGCAGCGCCTCGGAGATCTGGCAGGTGAACGGCAAGCAGTACGGCCTGCCGTACCGGATGGGCATCGAGGGCGTCTGGTACAACAAGGACATGTTCGCCAAGGCGGGCATCACGGCACCGCCGGCCACCTTCGAGGAACTCAACGCCGCGGTCACCAAGCTCAAGGCCATCAACGTGGTCCCGATCGCCCTCGGCGCCGGTGACAAGTGGCCCGCCGCGCACTGGTGGTACAACTTCGCGCTGCGCGCCTGCTCGGTCGACACGCTGAAGAAGGCCACCACCGACCGGACCTTCGACGACCCGTGCTTCGTCAAGGCCGGCCAGGACCTGAAGGCGTTCATCGACACCAAGCCGTTCCAGAACAACTTCATCGCCACGCCGGGCCAGAACGACCCGACCAGCGCCAACGGCCTGCTCGCCAACGGCAAGGCCGCGATGGAGCTGATGGGCGACTGGAACCGCGGCACCCTGGACACCGTCGCCACCGACAAGGCGGCTCTGGGCAAGTTCCTCGGCTGGTTCCCGGTGCCGGCGATCTCCGGCTCCGCCGGTGACCCGAAGGCCGCCCTGGGCGGCGGCGACGGCTTCGCCTGCGCCAAGAACGCCCCGGCCGAGTGCGTCGAGTTCCTCAAGTACCTCGTCAGCCCCGAGGTGCAGAAGGGCTACGCCGCCACCGGCACCGGCCTGCCGGTCGCCAAGGGCGCGGCCGACGGCGTCACCGACCCGGCCCTGAAGTCGATCCTCCAGGCCACCTCCGACGCCACCTACGTGCAGCTCTGGCTCGACACCGCCTACGGCAGCACCGTCGGCAACGCGATGAACGACGCGATCGTCGCGATCTTCGCCGGCAACGGGACACCTGAGAAGGTCGTCTCGGCCATGAAGGCGGCCGCAAGCAAGTGACGTCCGCATCGCAGACCCGTATGCCCGCCGGCGGCGTGACCGCGCCGCCGGCGGGCCTCCGGCCCGGCGCACGAGCCGCCTCGCGCCGCGCCGAGACCCGCCGCAAGTGGTACGAGATCATCGGGCTGACCACGCCGGCGGTCCTCATCTACGTGCTGTTCGTGCTGGTGCCGATGGGCTTCGCGTTCTACTACAGCCTGTTCCGCTGGCGCGGCGTCGGCCCGCCCACCGAGTACGTCGGCTTCCGCAACTACACGCTCGCGTTCCAGGACCCGATCTTCCTCGACGCGCTGCGCAACAACGCGATCATCGTGTTCGGGTCGCTGCTCATCCAGGGGCCTGTCGCACTCGGCATCGCCCTGCTGCTCAACCGCCGCTTCCGCGGACGCTCGGCGTTTCGCCTGCTGGTCTTCGTGCCGTACGTGCTCGCCGAGGTCACCGTCGGCATCATGTGGAAGCTGATCCTGACCGACGGCGGCACGCTCGACGCGCTGCTGCGGTCGGTCGGACTGGGCGGCTTCGTGCAGGCGTGGCTGGCCGACCTCGACGTGGTCATCTGGACCCTGCTGTTCGTCCTCACCTGGAAGTACGTCGGCTTCGCCATCATCCTCCTGCTCGCCGGCCTGTCGAACGTGCCGCCGGAGCTGAACGAGGCCGCCGAGATCGACGGCGCGAGTTGGTGGCAGATCCAGCGCCACGTCACGCTGCCGCTGCTCGGCCCCACCATCCGGATCTGGATGTTCCTGTCGATGATCGGCTCGTTGCAGGTCTTCGACATGGTCTGGGTGACCTCCGTGCCCGCGGTGCGCTCGCTCGGCGCCTCCGCCACCATGGCCACGTACATGGTGGACAACGGCTTCTTCGCCCGGCTGTGGGGCTACGGCAACGCGGTGGCCGTGATCCTGTTCGTCATCTCCTTCGTCGCGGCGCTGCTGTTCCAGCGGTTCCTTCTCCGCCGTGACATCGAGGGCGCCATCACCCGGAAGGGGAAGTGACAGTGGCCGTGAACTCCGTACCCGCCCCCTCCGCCGGGCGCCGGCCGGTGCAGTGGAACACGCCGCTGACGTACGCGCTGGCGCTCGCGGTCGCGGCCGTGTCGATCGCGCCCGTCGTGTACGTCGTCGTCGGCGGTTTCCGGACCACGCCGCAGATCGTGGCCGACCCGGCCGGCCTGCCGGACCCGTGGGTCTGGGAGAACTACTCCCGGGTGCTGACCCAGAGCGACTTCTGGCGGCAGGCGTTCAACAGCGCCGTGGTCGCGCTCGGCACCACGCTCGGTGTGGTGGTGCTCGGCATGGCCGCCGCGTTCGTGCTGGCCCGGTACACGTTCCGGGGACGCGAGGCGCTCTACACCTTCTTCACCCTCGGCCTGCTGTTCCCGGCCGGCGCGGCGATCCTGCCGCTGTACCTCCTGCTGCGTGACCTGAACCTGATCAACTCCTACTACGCGGTGATCCTTCCGCAGGTGGCCTTCTCGCTGCCGCTCACGATCGTCATCCTGCGCCCGTTCCTGTCCGCCATCCCGCGGGAGCTGGAGGACGCGGCGGCGATCGACGGCGCCGGGCGGCTCGGCTTCCTCTGGCGGATCGTGCTGCCGCTGTCGCGGCCCGCGGTCGTCACGGTCGGCATCCTCGCGTTCGTGGCGAGCTGGAACGCGTTCCTGCTGCCGCTGCTCGTCCTCGGCGACGTCAGCCTGCACACCCTGCCGCTGGGCGTGCAGAACTTCTCCAGCCAGTACACCACCGACACCGCGGGCGTCCTGGCGTTCACGTCGTTGGCGATGCTGCCGGCCCTGCTCTTCTTCACGCTCGCCGAGAAGCAGATCGTCGGCGGCCTGCAGGGCGCGGTCAAGGGCTGAGCGGCAGCGGTACGCGCACAACCAAGCGAAAGGCACAACATGACAGAGGTCCACACGGTGGTGGTCGGGCCGGCGCCGGCTCAGGCAGGCCCGGACCACGACCGGTCGGACGGGCACGCCGGCGAGGCCCGCGTCCGGGAGCTGCTCGCCCGGATGACGATCGAGGAGAAGATCGCCCAGCTCGTCGGCTTCTGGGAGAAGGAGGACGGTGAGGCGGTCGCACCCCTGCAGGGCGAGTTCGCCGACGCCGCCCGGTTGGAGGACTTCTCCCGCCACGGGCTCGGTCACCTCACCCGGGTCTACGGCACCCGCCCGGTCGACGCCGCGTCCCGCGCGGCCTGGCTGTGGCGGTTCCAGCGCGACCTGGTGACCGGCACCCGCCTGGGCATCCCGGCGATCGTGCACGAGGAGTGCCTCACCGGGCTGTCGGCGTGGAAGGCCGCCACCTTCCCCACGCCGCTGGCCTGGGGCGCCGCGTTCGACCCGGACCTCGTCACCGAGATGGCCGCGGCGATCGGGTCCTCGATGCGGGCGCTCGGCATCCACCAGGGACTGGCGCCGGTGCTCGACGTGATCCGGGACCCGCGCTGGGGCCGGGTCGACGAGTGCATCGCCGAGGACCCCTACCTGGTCGGCACCATCGGCACGTCGTACGTGCGCGGCCTCCAGTCACAGGGGGTGCACGCCACGGTGAAGCACTTCGCCGGCTACTCCGCCTCCCGCGCCGGGCGCAACTTCGCCCCGGTGCACGCCGGCCCCCGGGAGCTGGCCGACGTGCTGCTCCCGCCGTTCGAGATGGCGATCCTCGACGGTGGCGTGCGCAGCGTCATGCACTCGTACGCGGAGATCGACGGCGTGCCCGCCGCCGCCGACCCGACGCTGCTGACCGGTGTGCTGCGGGACCGGTGGGGCTTCGACGGCACGGTGGTGGCCGACTACTACGGCGTCGCCTTCCTCCACCTGCTGCACCACGTCGCGGCCGACCACGCGGACGCGGCCGTGCAGGCGCTGAGCGCGGGCCTCGACATCGAGCTACCCACCGGCGACGCCTACCTGACCCTGACCGGGACGGTGCGGGCCGGCACTGTGGACGAGGCGTTGGTCGACCGGGCGGTGCTGCGCGTCCTGCGGCAGAAGCAGGAACTCGGGCTGCTCGACGCCACGTTCGACGACGAGCCACCGGGCGCGGTCGACCTCGACTCGCCCGAGCACCGGTCGATCGCCCGCCGGCTCGCCGAGGAGTCGGTCGTCCTGGTCGCCAACGAGGGCGTGCTCCCGCTGCCGGAGGGCCGGCGGGTGGCGGTGGTCGGCCCGAACGCCGACCGGCAGGGCGCGTTGTTCGGCTGCTACTCGTTCCTCAACCACGTGCTGGCCCTCCACCCGGGGGTGGAGACCGGCTTCGAGGTGCCGACCGTGCTGGAGGCGGTGCGTGCCGAGTTCGGCGCCGACCGGGTCACCTTCGCGGCCGGCTGCGAGGTGGACTCGGCGGACCGGTCCGGGTTCGACGAGGCGGTCGCCGCCGCGTCCGCCGCCGACGTGGCGGTCCTGGTGGTCGGCGACCACGCCAGCCTGTTCGGCCGCGGCACCGTCGGTGAGGGCTGCGACCGCGACGACCTGGAGCTGCCTGGCGTGCAGCGGCAGCTCGTCGAGGCGGTGCTGGACACCGGCACGCCGGTGGTCCTCGTGCTGCTCACCGGCCGGCCGTACGCGCTGGGCTGGGCGCTGTCCCGGTGCGCGGCTGTGGTGCAGGCGTTCTTCCCGGGTGAGGAGGGCGCCGGGGCGATCGCGGGTGTGCTCTCCGGGCGGGTCAACCCGTCCGGCCGGCTGCCGGTCACCCTGCCCGGCTCGGCCGGCGCGCAGCCGTACTCGTACCTGCACCCGGAGCTGGGGGAGGGCATGAACGGCACCAACCTGCCCGCGACGCCGGTGGCGCCGTTCGGCCATGGCCTGTCCTACACCACGTTCGCCCACACCGACCTCACCGTGCCCGCCACCGTACCGACCGGCGGGGCGCTGCGCGTCACGGTGCGGGTGACCAACACCGGAGCGGTCGCCGGCGACGAGGTGGTCCAGCTCTACGGCCGCGACCTGGTGGCGTCGGTGACCCGGCCGGTGGCGCAGTTGCTCGGGTACCGGCGGGTGCGCCTGGAACCGGGCGAGGCGGTCACGGTCGAGCTGACGGTGCCCACCACCCGCCTGGCCTTCTCCGACCGCACGCTGACCCGGGTCGTGGAGCCCGGGGACGTGGAGGTGTGGGTCGGCACCAGCGTGCGGCGGGACGCGTGGGCGTCGACCACGCTGGTCGGTGACACGGTCGCGGTGACCAACGCCGCGCCGCGCTGGACGACCACCGAGGTCGGCTGAGCGCCGCCCGCCGCGGGGCGGGCGGTGGTGTCCCACTCGCGGGGACGCCGCCGCCCGCCCCGCACCCTTGTAGGGGCTTTCACGGCATATCGGGTGTTATGTCGATTTCGGCTCAGTAGGCTCCGGGGTGTTGTCCAGCCCCGTGACCCACGGGTCCCGGCGCCGTCGCGCCCGGTCGGCTGGACCCCGGTCGCCGGCCCCCAACAGGGATGCGTGAGTCACGATGATGGACGCGGACACCATGGTGCTGCCCCGGCTCGGGCCGGCGGAGGTCGGTGTCGAGGACCCGTGGGGCGAGGACCGGCCGCGCCGGGCCCCTGCCCGCGTCGCGCGCCGCCCGGCCCGGTGGCGGGTCGCCGCGTGGCTGCTGCCGGCGCTGCTGACCGGTGGGCTGGGTGCCGTCGGGCTGGACCGGCCGGGCCTGCGGGCCGAGGAGTTGGACACCTGGCGCGCGGCCACGTCCCCGTGGCGCGACCTCCGGTCGGCGCTGGCCGGGGACGAGGTCACGCTCGTGCCGTACCACCTGCTGATCCGGGCCTGGGCGGCGCTGTTCGGCGCCGCTGATCCCACGCTGCGCGTACCGTCGCTGCTGGCCGTGACCGCGGCCGCGGCGCTCGTCGGCGCGCTCGCCGCGCGGATGTTCACCCCCGGCACGGGCGTGCTGGCCGGCCTTCTCTTCGCGGCGCTGCCGACCTCGACCCGGTACGCGCAGGAGGCCCAGCCGTACGCGCTGGCCGTGTGCGCGGCCGTGCTCGCCACCTGGCTGCTGCCGGCGGCCCTGGACCGGCCGGGCGTGCGCCGGCTCGCGCCGTACGCCGGGGCCGTGGTCCTGCTGGGCCTGTGCCAGCCGGCCGCGCTGCTGCTGCTCGCCGGCCACGGCTGGGTGGTGCTCGCCTTCCGCCGGGCGGCCGCCGCCCGCTGGTTGGCCACAGTGGTCCTGGCGGCGGTGCCGGTGGCCGCGCTGCTCTGGGCCGGGGTCCGGGCCGGCGCGCGGTTCGCGCCCGGGGTCCGGGTCGACCCGGCGGCGCTGGTGGCGACACCCCGGGACCTGTTCGGGGTCGCCGCCGTCGGCGCGCTGCTGGCCGGTCTGGCCCTGTTCAGCCTTCCGTTGCGGTACGCCGCCGCGATCTGCACCGCGTGGGCGCTCGTGCCCGCGCTCGGGTTGCTGCTCGTGGCCCGGACCGTGCCGGTCTGGTCGCCGGCCGTTCTGCTGTTCACCCTGCCGGCCTGGGCGGTGCTCGGCGCGGCCGCGCTGTCGCGGATGCGCGCCGGCTGGGCGGTGGCCGGGCTGGCGGCGGTCGCCCTGGTCGGCGTGCCGGCCCAGGCCGCGGCGCGGGCGCCCGACGGCCACGGCCAGGATCCCCGCCGGGTCGCGGCGATCGTCGACGGTCTGGGTCAGCGCGGGGACGGCGTGCTCTACGCCGACCCGACCGCGCGCACGGTGGTGGCGCGCTACGTCCCCGCCGACCGGCGACCGGCCGACGTGCTCGCCGACGCGGGTCCGCTCGCCTGTGCCGGTTGCCCCGACGGTCGCCGCCGGCTGTGGCTGATCCGGTCCGGGACCGCCGTGGCGCCGCCCGGCGACGGCCCGGCGGAGCGGGTGCTGCGGGCCGGGTACCGGCCGGCGCAGGTCTGGCGGCCGACCGGGTTCACGGTGGTGTTGTTCGTGGGTGGACGACCGGCATCTGCCTGATTCCCGCCTTTTGTTGTTGATTGTCGGCTTAGCATCTGTCGGGGTTCCTGGCGAGCCCGATGCAGACCATGGGGGAAACGTGGCCGTCGCCGCCGATACACGCCCGTCCCGGGCCCCGGGACCGGGAACTCCGGGTGACCGCCCGGCACCGGCCGTACCCCCCGGGCGACCGGGTCGGTCGGGGGGTACGGACCGCGGGCAGTTGAACGTGAAGGCCCGCCTGGCGTACGCCCGGTGCGGCGCCACCGCCGGGCCGCTGCGCCCGCCCCGCCGTCCGGACGCCCCGGTCGAACTGCGCCCCGCCGCCTCGGTCGCCGCCCGGTCGGTGCTGACCCTGCTCGTGCTGCTCAACAGCGCCACCGGCCTGCTCTTCGTCGGCTGGCTGCTGTTGCCGCAGCACGTGCCCGGCCCGGGTGTGGTCGGGCTCGGCGGCTGGCAGACGATCGCCGCGCGGCTCGCCTTCTGCGTGGTCGTCGGCGTCGAGCTGATCCGCCTCGCGCAGAACGTGGTGGTGTGGGTGTTCGCCTTCCACGCCAAGGACCCCGTGCCGGTCGACCCCCCGGTGGGCCTGCGGGTCGCGCTGCTCACCACGATCGTGCCCAGCAAGGAGCCGATCGACGTCGCGGAGCGGACCCTGCGCCGGCTCCGCGAGATCGTCTACTGCGGACGCGTCGACGTCTGGATCCTCGACGAGGGCGACGACCCCGAGGTGCGGGCGATGGCGGCGCGGCTGGGCGTCCACCACTTCAGCCGCAAGGGGCGGCCGGAGTACAACCAGCCGCGCGGCGAGTTCCGGGCCCGGACCAAGTCCGGCAACCACAACGCCTGGCGGGCCGAGCACGAGCACCGCTACGACGTGGTGGCCAACGTCGACCCGGACCACGTGCCGCTGCCGAACTTCCTGGAACGCACGCTCGGCTACTTCCGCGACCCGGACGTCGCGTTCGTGGTGACCCCCCAGGTCTACGGCAACATGCACCAGAACTTCGTCGCCCACGGCGCCTCGGTGCAGCAGTACCTCTACAACGGCCTGATCGCCCGGGGCGGCAACGGACTGGACGCGCCGCTGCTCACCGGCACCGGCCACCTCTACCGCCCGGCGGCCTGGCGGACCATCGGCGGTTACCAGGACTCGATCATCGAGGACCACCTCACCAGCATCCGGATCCACGCCGCGGTCAACCCGGCGACCGGACGGCGGTGGAAGGGCGTCTACACCCCGGACGTGGTGGCGCTGGGGGAGGGGCCCACCTCCTGGGCCGACTACTTCAACCAGCAGAAGCGCTGGGCGGCCGGCATCTGCGAGATCCTGTTCCGCCGCGACCTGCGCGCGCCGCGCGAGTTGCCGGCCCGCCGTCGCTGGCAGTACCGCCTGCTCCAGTTCTACTACCCGAGCGTCGCGGTCAGCCTGCTGCTGGGCAACGCCGCCACCGCGCTGTACCTGCTCACCGGCGTCGACGCGGGCCGGCTCGACCCTCAGGTCTGGGCGGCGCTGTGGAGCTCGACGCTCGGCAGCTGGTTCCTGCTCTGGCTCTGGCTGCGCCGCTTCAACATCGCTCCGCACGAGCGGGAGGAGGTGGGCATGGTGGGGATGGCACTCGCCCTGTTCGCCGGGCCGGTCTACGTGGCCGCCGCGGTGGGCGCGCTGCTGCGCCGCCGGCTCGGCTTCGTGGTGACCGCCAAGGGAGCGCTACGGACGGTGGAGTCGCTGCGCACGTTCCGTCTCCACCTGTGCTGGGCGGCGGTCGCCGCCGGACTGCTCGGGGCCAGCTTCGCGCTGGACCACGACTACCCCCTGCTGCGGGTGTGGCCGGTGCTGACGCTGCTCACCGGGCTCGCGCCGCCGGCGATCGCCTGGGTGGAGAACGTGCGCGCCCGCCGCGACGAGCCCGATCCCGTACCGCGACCGGCCGGTGCGCCGGAACGGCCCGTCCCGGCGACGGTCGGCGGTGGTGCGTCGTGCTGAGGCTGACCCTGCCCCGGGTGGGCCTGGCGCTGGCCGGCGCGCTGCTGCTGGCGTACGCCTTCGTGGTGGCGCCCGGCGCGTGGCGCGACCCCGGCCCGGACGTCCCGGCGCAACCGCGCGCGCTGGCCACGCCGGAGGCGGTGGCGACCGCCGACGCCCCGGCGGTGGCCGGGCCCAGCCCGGTCGCCGGCACGTTCCCCCCGGCCGGCCGCGCGTTCTTCGGGGTGATGACCGACAAGGGTCCGTACGACTTCACCGACGCCGACCGGTTCGCGGCGGCGGCGCGGCGGGCGCCGCAGGTCATGCTCTTCGGCGCCGGCTGGGCGTCCGCGACCTTCGACCGGAGCCTCTTCGACCGGATCGCCGACCGGGGCATGATGCCGATGCTGGGCTGGGAGCCCTGGAACCACACCGTCGACGAGGCCGCCCGGCGCACCGGGCTGACCGACCGCCAGATCGACCGGCTGCGGGCCACCCAGCCGGACTACCGGTTGACCCGCATCGTCCGCGGGGACTTCGACGACTACCTGCGGTCCTGGGCCGAGGGCGTACGGTCGCTCGGCTACCCGATCGCCATCCGCTTCGCGCACGAGATGAACGGCGACTGGTATCCCTGGTGCGAACGCGCCAACGGCAACCGACCCGGCGACTACGTGCGGGCGTGGCGGCACGTGCACGACATCTTCACCGCGGCCGGGGCGACCAACGTGGCCTGGGTGTGGAGCCCGAACGCCCGCTGGGACAAGACGACCGCCGGGCTGGCCGGGCTCTACCCCGGCGACGACTACGTCGACTGGGTCGGCGTCACCGGCTACTACGGCTCGGGCACCTTCAGCAAGACGTACTGGACCTTCGACCAGATCTTCGGGCCCACCCTCACCGAGATCCGGGCCCTCACCGACAAGCCGCTGGTCGTCACCGAGACCGGCGCCGCCGAGACGGCGACGGACAAGGCCCGGTGGATCCGGGAGACGTTCCGCTCGCTGCCCCGCTACCGGGACGTGATCGGGCTGATCTGGTTCGAGGTGGACAAGGAGAAGGACTGGCGTATCGCCGGCTCACCGACCGCGTCGACGGCGTTCGCCGAGTCGGTGGCCGGCGCGCGCTACGACTCGACCTGGACGCCGGCGATGCGACCCCGGACCGGACCGGGCGGCTGACCGCGCGCCGGGCGGCTCAGACCAGCGTGCGGACCGCCCGCAACGCCGCCTCCACGTCCTGCTCGTCGTTGGCGATCGTGGCGCCGAACCGGAGGTACGACGGCCGGTAGGGGGTGCTGCTGGCGATGACGCCGGCCGCGTACAGCCGGCCCACCGCCTCGCCCACCGGCACGTCCGGCACCTCGCAGCAGACCACGCCGGCGGAGAGGTCGGCCGCGCGCGGGGTGACCAGCCGTACGCCCCGGATGCCCGCCAGACCGTCCTTGAGCCGGTCGGCCAGCTCCCGCGTGCGGCCGGCGACCCGGGCCGGGCCGATCCGCTCGTGGAACGCGAACGCGTCGGCCAGCGCCCACCGGTGCTCGAAGCTGTGGTAGCCGCCCGGCGTGTGCGCCGGGCCGGGCGCTGGGGGTTCCCCGGCCGTGCCGCCGGCCAGCCAGCGGCCGATGCTACGCCCGTCGAACGGGGGGATCACCGGCGTCATCCGGGCCCACGCCCGGGGCGTGGCCCAGACCAGACCGGTGCCGCGCGGCCCGAGCAGCCACTTGTGGCAGCCGGAGACCAGCACGTCGCAGCCCAGTTGCTCCGGGGTGGCCCCGTCGGCGCCGAACCCGTGCACCCCGTCGAGGCAGAGCAACGCCTCCGGGCTGCGCTCGCGGACCACCTCGGCCAGCCGGCGGACCGGCAGCTTCACCCCGGTGCCGGAGTGCACCCAGGTCAGCGCCACCACCCGGGTGCGCGGGGTGAGCGCCGCGGCGAGGCCGGCGACCATCTCGTCCACCCCGGTGGTGGCCGGGTCCCGGTAGAGGCGGGCCCGGCGCACGGTGACGCCGTCGCGGTCGGCGCGCAGTCGCAGCGCCTCGTGCGTGGCGTAGAAGTCGTGCTCGGTGGTCAGCACCTCCTCGCCCGGCCGCAGGCGGATCGCGCTGTAGACCAGCCCGAGGCCCATGGTGGTGGAGTCGGTCAGCGCGATCTGGTCGGCACGGGTGTCGAGGTGCCGGGCGGCGGCGTCGCGCACCGCGGCGTCCAGCCGCTCCTCGTTGGCGCCCAGGTAACCCAAGGCGTCCCGGTCCAACGCCGCGCGGTGGGTGGCCACGGCCTCACGTACCGGGGCCGGGTGCGGGGCGAACACGAAGGTGGCCAGGTGGGCCCGGGACCGGTCCAGCGCGAACTGGGCGCGGACGCTGTCCCACCGGGCCGGATCCAGGGCGGGCACGTCACCGGACGCCGGGGCCCGGGCGGCCGGGCGCTCCGGCTCGCAACCGGTGGCCAGGCCGGTCACGCCGGCCGCCGCGGTGGCGCCGAGCAGGCGCCGTCGGGTGAACCGCATCTCCCCATCGTCCGCCGTGCATGTCACGACCGGGTCACCACCGGGATCGGGACCGGTGATTTCGCCGATGCGCGTGGCGAGCCGGGAGCCGATGCTGACGCATGTCGATGTATTTCCGGCGCAAGGAGTGACCGACGTGCCCACCACCCGTTCCCGTACCCCCGTTCGTGTCCTGGCCCGACTCGCCGTGGCGGCCCTGCTCGCCACCGGCGGCGCCCTGGCCGTCCCGACCGCGGCGAGTGCCGCGAGCCCCTACGAGCGCGGCCCGGCGCCCACCAACGCCATCCTGGAGGCCAGCCGCGGGCCGTTCGCCACCTCGTCGGTGAACGTCTCCTCGTTGAGCGTCACCGGCTTCGGCGGCGGCGTCATCTACTACCCGACCAGCACCGCCGAGGGCACCTTCGGCGCGGTGGCCATCTCGCCCGGCTACACCGCCACCTGGTCCAGCCTGAGCTGGCTCGGGCCGCGGATCGCCTCGCACGGCTTCGTGGTGATCGGCATCGAGACGAACACGCTGCTGGACCAGCCGGACAGCCGGGGTCGGCAGCTCCTGGCCGCGCTGGACTACCTGACCCAGCGCAGCTCGGTGCGGGGCCGGATCGACTCCTCCCGGCTCGCCGTGGCCGGGCACTCGATGGGCGGCGGCGGCAGCCTGGAGGCCGCCGCGTCCCGGCCGTCGTTGCAGGCCGCCGTCCCGCTCGCACCGTGGAACCTGGACAAGACCTGGTCCGAGGTGCGGGTGCCGACGCTGATCATCGGCGGCGAGACCGACAGCATCGCGCCGGTGGCCACCCACTCGATCCCGTTCTACACCAGCATCCCGTCGTCCTCGGAGAAGGCGTACCTGGAGTTGAACGGCGCCAACCACTTCTTCCCGCAGACCGTGAACACCCCGCTGGCGAAGCAGGCGGTGGCCTGGCTGAAGCGGTTCGTCGACGACGACACCCGCTACGAGCAGTTCCTCTGCCCGGGCCCGAGCGGGTCCGCGATCGAGGAGTACCGCAACACCTGCCCCAGCTCCTGAACCCGCACGCGGACGGGACGGTCGCCGCGTCGGCCGTCCCGTCCGCGTGTCCGCCTCTTTTCCGACGGGTTACCCATAGGTGACACTGGATGCATGGTTTCTGCATCGACAGTGCATATAAACCTGTGGGGCCGGGACGACGAGTGCGACGCGATCCGTCGGCTCCTCGACCGGGACTCCGGCGGCGCGCTGCTGTTCCACGGCCCGCCCGGCTCCGGGCGCACCACCCTGCTGACGTACGCCCGGCGGGTGGCGGGGGAACGGACGCTGCTCACCGGTGCCGGCCTGGCCGACGAGGCCGCCCTGCCCTACGCCGGGCTGCACCGTCTGCTCGATCCCGTGCTGGACGCGGACGCGGCCCTGCCGGTGCGGCAGCGTCGGCTGCTCCGGCGCGTGCTCGGCGGCGGCGGATGCCCGGCCGACCAGCGGCTGGCCCTGGCCGCGGCGGTGCGTTCCCTGCTCGCCGCCGCCGCCGAGCGCCGGCCGCTGCTGTGCACCGTGGACGACCTCGACACCGGGGACCGGCAGAGCGCGTGCACGCTGGCGGTGGTGGCGCGGCGGCTGCGCCGGCTGCCGGTGGCGCTGCTGCTGACCACGACGTCCCCGACGGCCGTCGACGGCGTCCCGGCGCACCGGCTGCGGCCGCTGCACGTCCGGGAGTGCCAGGCCATGCTCGCCGGACGCCGGGACCCACCACCGGCGCCGGTGGCCCGCGCGTTGGCCGCGCTGAGCAGCGGCAGTCCGCAGGCCCTCGCGGACCTGGCCGACACGCTCACCCCGGCCCAGTGGCGGGGCGAGGAGCCGTTGCCCGACACGCCGCCGGTGGACGGCGCGCTCGCCGCCGCCTACCGCGCCCGCCTCGACCGGTTGCCGGCGCCGACCCGGCGGATGGTGCTGCTCGCCGCGCTCGACCCGCACGACGACCCGGGCACCCTGGTGCGCGCCGCCTGGGCCGGCGGCCTGACCGTCGAGGCGCTCGCCCCCGCCGAGGCGGCCGGCCTGCTGCGTACCGGGCCGCACGGGGTGACGTTCCCGGACCCGCTCGCCCGGCCGATGATCACCGCGGTCGCGCCGCTGGCCGACCTGCGCGCGGCGCACCTGCTGCTGGCCGGCACGCTCGCCGGAGGCCCACTGGGCCGGGCGCTGCGCCACGCCACCGACGCCGACTGCCCGGCCGACGTGCTGGCCGCCGAGCTCGCGGTGGCGGTCGACCGGGCACCGGACCGGGCCGCCGCGGCGGTCGCGCTGCGCCGTGCGGCCGAGCTGACCGCCGATCCCGCCCGCGTGGCCGAGCTGACGGTCGCGGCGGCACGCTGCGCCTGGACCGCCGGCGACCCGGACCAGGCCCGGGAGCTGCTGCGCCGGCTCGCCCCCGGACCGACGGTGCGCGGCCCGGCCGACCTGGTCCGGGGCGACATGCAGCTGCGGTGCGACGCCCCGGCCGCCGCGGTGGCGACGCTGCTGGCCGCCGCCGACGCGGTCGCGCCGACCGACCGCCGCTCCGCCCTGCTCGCGCTGGTCCGCGCCGGCGAGGCCATCTGCGTCACCGGCGACCACTACCGCTATGCCGAGGTGGCGCGGCGGGCCGAGGCGTTGCGGCGCCCCGGTGACCCGCCCGAGGTCGACCTGCTGGCCACCTTCGCGGTGGGCGTCGGGGCGACCCTGCGCGGCGACCACGCCCGCGGTGGCCCGGCGCTGCGCCGGGTCGTCGTCCTCGGCGGCCGGCTGGCCGGATCCGCAGCCACCCCCGCCGCGCTGGCCTGCGCCGCCGCGGCCGCCCTGCTGGTGGGCGTGGACGGCCCCGCGCACCGGCTCGCCGACCGGGCGGTGGAGGTGGCCCGCTCGTCCGGCGAGGTGTCCCTGCTGCCCCGGGCGCTGGAGCTGCGGGCCGTCGCGGAGTATTGGCTGGGCCGCCACGAGGCCGCCGCGGAGACCGCCCGGCAGGGCGTGCGCACGGCCCGCGCCGCCGGTCAGCACGTCTGCGCCCAGGTGCACCTCGGCATCCTCGCGGTGCTGGCGGCGGTGCGTGCCGACCGGGTCGGCGCGCTGGCGCGGATCGCCGAGATCGGTGACGGGGCCGCCCCCGGGAGCCGGCCGGACGCGTACGCCCGGTGGGCGCTCGGCGTGCTGGACCTCATCGACGGCCGGTACGCCGACGCCGTCGCCCGGCTGGCCGCGCTGGCCCGCGCGCGCACCGGTCGGGGGCAGGTGCTGGTGCAGGTGATGGCCACCCCGTACCTGGTGGAGGCCGCCGCCCACGAGGGCGGGCGGCCGGCGGCCGCGCTCACCGTCTTCGACCACTGGGCCAGCAGCACGGCCAGCCCGTCGCGGCGGGCGCTGGCCGCCCGGTGCCGGGCGCTGCTCGCGCCGCGCGGCGGCCCGGAGGCCGAACAGGAGTTCCGCGCGGCGCTGCGGCTGCACCCGGCCGACACCGACCGGTTCGAGCGGGCCCGCACCGAGCTGCTGTTCGGTCGGGAGCTGCGCCGTCGGCGTCGGCCCCGGGACGCCCGGGCGCACCTGCACCGGGCCCGGGAGGCGTTCACGCTGCTCGGCGCGACCGCCTGGGCCGAGCGGGCGGGCGAGGAGCTGCGCGCGGCGGGGGAGTCGGTCGGACCCGGCCGGCCCGGGCCGGAGCAGTTACTGACCGGCCAGCAACTGCACATCGCCCGGCTGGTCGCGCAGGGGGCGACCAACCGGGAGATCGCCACCCGGATGTCGCTGTCCACCCGGACCGTCGACCACCACCTGCGCAACGTCTTCCACCGGCTCGGCGTGCGGTCCCGCACCGAGCTGGCCCGCCTGCTGCCCTGAGCGCCGGCCCGGTCGGAGCGCCCGCGGCCGGGTCAGTGCAGCGCGGCCACGGCCGCGTCGGCGCCGCCCCGCCAGAGCACGCCGGCCTCGGTGAAGCCGGCCGCGCGCAGGGCGTCGAGGTGCCACGCCGCGGGCGGGTTCCACTCCGGGCTGTGCCCGGTCGGATAGATCTGCCGCCGCTTCTCCACCAGCGGCCCGAGCGTCGGGTCGTCGGCCGCCTGCTCCCACCAGCCCGCCCAGGACAGCGCCGCGCCGGCGCGGTGCCGGGCGTGCCGCTGCTCCCGGGCCCGCTCGCCGAGCCGCGCGGTCAGCGTCGGCAACGCGTCGTCGGGCATGTGGTCGGCGTTGACGAACACGCCGCCGGGGCGCAGCACGTCCCGGATCTCCCGGTACAGCTCGGCCAGGCGCGGCCCGTCGAGCCAGTGCAGGGCGGTGGCGGTGAGCACCGCGTCGTAGTCCCGGTGGGGCAGGGCGGTGGCCCAGTCGGCCTGGTTGAGGTCGGCGGTGACCACCGTGGCCCGGCCGGCCAGGGCCGCCTCGGCGAGGGTGAGCAGCACCGGGTCGAGGTCGAGCAGGGTGACCTCGGCGTCGGGCCGGCGGGCCAACGCGCGCAGGCTGATCGACCCGGTGCCGCCGGCCAGGTCGAGCACGCGCGCCGGCCGGTCACCGGCGACCGCCTCGACGGCGTCGAGCATCGCGGCGAACCGGTGCTCCCGGTCCGGCATGAACGCCTCCTGCTGCCGGTCCCAGCTCTCCTGCCAGGCCCGCACATCCACATCGTAAGGAGTCATGCCGCTGACGATAGTTACCGAGGAGGTGCCTGTCGAGGCTTGTTGCCAATCTTTTGCAACAAGCTCGGAGCGGTCCCGCGTCCCGGCGGCGTCACCGGTGGGGGACGTCACGGCATGCGGCGGTGACGAACGGGTGACGCGACCTCCGGCAGGGTCGCGGCACGAGAACGGGACGGTTCGAGGGGGCGGCATGATCAGGACGATGCTCCGGCTGCGCGCGCGTGCGGGGTGCGAGCCCGCGGTCGGACCGGCCTGGGAGACCGTCGCCGGGCAGGTCGGCGCGCTCGCCGGCAGCCTCCGGCACGAGCTGCTGCGCGACGCCCTGGACCCGTACGGCTTCGTCGTGGTCACCGAGTGGACCGACGAGGCGGCGCTGCGCGCGTACCGGCAGGGGCCGGTGGCGGCACGCCTGACCGACCTGCTCCGGCCGCTGACCGAGCCGGCCGACCCGCCCGACTACCCGCCGATGCGGGAGGACGGCGACGGCGACGGCCCGGTCTACGTGGACGTGGAGCTGACCGTGCCTCGGGACCGGCTCGCCGAGTTCCACCGGGGCTACCCCGAGGTGGTGCGGCGGATGGCGGCCATCCCCGGCTACCGGCGTGAGCAGCTGCTCCGCGAGCCCGGCTCCGACACGCACCACATCTTCGCGGAATGGGACGGCGCCGCGCCGTTCCTCACCTGGATCGGCGACCCGGCCCACGCCTCGGTGCAGGCCGGGCCGATCGCACCGTTCCTTCTCGACATCCGGCGCCGCCTGTTCCACGTCGTACCCGACGGGGCCGGCCGCCACTCGACCACGGGCAGGGAGGCCGACGTGCAGCAGACAACGGACGTACTGGTCGTCGGGGCGGGGCCCACCGGGCTGACCGCCGCCGTCGAGCTGGCCCGGCGCGGCATCGACTGCCGGGTCATCGACAAGCAGGTCACGCCGCCCGGCCACGCGGACAAGGCGATCGGCGTGCACTGCCGCACCATGGAGATCTGGGAGGAGCAGGGCGTCGTCCGCGAGGCCATGGACGCCGGCATCTGGCTCACCGGCAACATGGTCTTCGTCAACGGCGAGCAGACCCACCGGATGAGCTGGGAGCTGCCCGGCCTGCCGTACGACCACCTCGGCCTGCCGCAGTACGAGACCGAGCGGATCCTCACCGCCCGACTGGCCGCGCTCGGGGTGCGCCCGCAGCGCGGCGCCGAACTCGTCGACTTCACCCAGGACGCCGACGGCGTGACCGCCACCGTCCGCACCGCCGACGGCGGCACCGAGACGGTACGCGCGGCGTACCTGGTCGGCGCCGACGGCGCGCACAGCCGGGTACGGGAGCGGCTGGGGCTCACCTTCACCGGCGGTCTGGGCCGGTTCCCGCAGCTGTTCATGCTGGTGGACGTCGACGTGAACTGGGACATGCCGGACGGGCACCTGCTGCGGTTCCTGCACATGACCGACGGGCAGATGGACGGGATGCTGGTCTGCGTGCCGCTGCGCGGCGCGCACCGCTACCGCATCGCCACCCTCGCCCCGCCCCGGTTCTTCGCCCAGACCGGCGGGCGGGACGCCCCGCCCGGGTTCAGCGAGGAACTCGACGAGCCGACCATCTCCGACGTGCAGGCCGCGCTGGACCGTCTCGCGCCGCCCGGCACCCGGGCGAGCAACCTGCGCTGGTCGTCGGTGTTCCGGATCAGCCACGGCATCGTCGACCGCTACCGCGACGGGCGGGTCTTCGTCGCGGGGGACGCGGCCCACCTGCACCCGCCCGCCGGCGGTCAGGGCATGAACACCGGCATCCAGGACACCTGGAACCTGGCCTGGAAGCTGGCCCTGGCGGTACGTGGGCTCGCCGCGCCCGGCCTGCTGGACAGCTACGAGACCGAGCGGCGCCCGGAGGGCGAGGAGATCGTCGGCCGGGCGGTACGGATGGCCGGCACCGAGGAGGTGGACCGCGCCGACCTGGAACGGCAGTTCCTCCAGGAGATGTCCATGCTGCTCAGCTACGCCGGCAGCCCGTTGGTCGGGGAGACCGTCGCCGACCCGGCCGCGCTCGGCGACGCGCCCCGCCCCGGCGACATCGCGCCCGACGTGGACGGGTTGCGCCGGCGCGGCGTCGGCCACCCGCTGCGGTTGCGGGACCTGACCCGGGGCACCCGGCACACGCTGCTGCTCTACGCCGACGCCACGGCCGATCCGGCGCAGCTGGCCGGGTTCACCGACCTGTGCGCCGACGCGCGTCGCCTCGCCGGTGGCGAACTCGACGCGTACCTGCTGCTCGACCCGGAGGCCGACGAACCGCGCCTGGCCGACCCGCCGGTGGTGCGCGACGCCGACCGCCGGTTCCGGGCCGGGT
This sequence comes from Micromonospora sp. WMMA1996, assembly GCF_002573675.1. Lineage (NCBI taxonomy): Bacteria > Bacillati > Actinomycetota > Actinomycetes > Micromonosporales > Micromonosporaceae > Micromonospora > Micromonospora sp. WMMA1996. The sequence continues at coordinate 1,749,585 of NZ_PDHU01000001.1, forward strand.
ACGGGCTGACCGGCACCGGGCTCTACCTGATCCGCCCGGACGGGCACGTCGGGTTCCGGGGCGCGCCCGTCGACCCGGACGCGCTGCGCAAGCACCTGCACCTGATCTTCGGGAGCGCGCGGTGAGCCGGGTGCGCACGGTGCTGGCGATGCGGACCCGCCAGGGGTGCGAGGCACAGTTCGAGGCGGCGTGGCTCACCGTCGCCGAGGAGATCCGGTCCCTGGACGGCTGCCTGCACCAGGACCTGGTCCGCGACGCCGACGACCCGCGCAGCTATCTGGTGATCAGCGACTGGGCGGACCGGGAGCGGCTGGACGCGTTCGGCCGCAGCGCGCACCGGGACCGGCTGCTGACCATCATCCGCGAGCTGCGCGAGTCCGCGCAGCGCCACACCTACCAGGTGCTGCACAGCGTGGCCGGCGAGCCGGGGGAGGGGCGATGAGCGACGACGACAAGGTGCCGGCCGCCGAGTTGTACACCGAGGCGTTCGCGGCCGACCCGTACCCCACGTTCGCCCGGCTGCGGACCGAACGGCCGGTCTGCCCGGTCGGCTCGCCGCGGTTCGACTCGTGGCTGATCACCGGCTTCGACGACGCGCGCGCCGCGCTGACCGACCCGCGACTGTCCAAGGACCTGTACGGGCCGGACCAGCACTACCTGCGGATCTTCGGCCCGAACTCGGAGGGGTTGAACCGCAACATGCTCAACTCCGACCCGCCCGAGCACACCCGGCTGCGCCGGGTCGTGTCGCAGGCGTTCGCGCCCCGGCGGATCGAGGCGTTGCGTCCCCGGGTGGCGGTGATCGTCGACCAGCTCATCGACAAGATCATCCCGCAGGGCGAGTCGGACCTGATGCACGACTTCGCGATCCCGCTGCCGATGACGGTCATCTGCGAGCTGCTCGGGGTGCCGCCCGCCGACCACGGGCGGGTGCTCGACTGGACCCAGGTCATCCGCACCTCCGGCTCGACCAGCCGGCCCCCGGCGGAGGAACGCGCGGCGGTCCAGGAGGCGCAGCTGCGGCTGCACCACTACCTGGCCGACCTGGTCCGGGCCAAGCGCGACGACCCGGCCGACGACATCATCGGCGCGCTCGTGCGGGCCGTCGACCAGGACGGGACGCTGTCCGAGGCCGAACTGGTCACCACCACGTTCCTGCTGCTCTTCGCCGGGCACCAGACCACCGCCGACTTCCTCGGCAACGCCGTCCTGGCCCTGCTCACCCACCCCGAGCAGCTCGAACTGCTGCGCGCCACGCCCCGCCTGCTGCCGGCGGCGATCGAGGAACTGCTCCGGTTCGACGGCCCGCTGCCGGTGGCCAGCCCGCGCATCGCCACCGAGGACATCGACTACCAGGGGGTACGCATCCCGCGCGGGTCGATCGTCGGGGTGGCGATCAACGCCGCGAACCACGACCCCGGCCACTTCGCCGACCCCGACCGGCTCGACGTGCGCCGGGTCCGGGGACCCCACCTCGGCTTCGGCCACGGCGTGCACTACTGCCTGGGCGTCTCGCTGGCCCGGATGGAGGCGGAACTCGCCCTGTCCGCGCTGCTGCGCCGGCTGCCCGGGCTGCGGCTCGGCGTCCCGCTCGCCGAGGTGCGCCGGCTGCCGGCCGCCTCGCCGTTCCGCGGCCTGCTGGAACTACCGGTCACCTTCACCGTCTAGCCCGTCCCACCCGTCTTCGAGGAGCAGTCATGGTCTTCCGGAACGTGATCGTCTGCCACATGGTCCCCGGCAGCGAGCAGATCGTCGGCGACGTCTTCGGCCACTACGACCAGGTCACCCGGCCGCAGGACCTCGGCGTCATCGGCCGGTACCTGCTGTCGCACCACGACCTCTACATCCACGTGATCGAGCGGGAGCAGGACCCGCGGATCTCCGGGCAGACCCGCGGGCTGCCCGCGTTCCAGAAGATCGCCGAGGCGATCGGTCCGTACGTGACCCCGTACCCGCGCTACTGGAAGAACCCGTCGGACTCGGTGGCCAAGGAGTTCTACCACTGGGCGCCCGAGGGCGAGCCGCCGGCGGACACCACGCTCACCGTGATCGTCGGGCGGATCAAGCCGGGCGCCGAGCCGGACGTGGCCCGGGTCTTCGGCGAGTCCGACGCCGGGTCGCTCCCGACCGACCTGGGCGTGACCGGGCGCTGGCTCTACTCGATCGACGACGTCTACGTGCACCTGCTGGAGCAGGAGTCCTCGGCCGCCGAGGCGACCCGGGACCAGCACGCCGACAAGCCGGCGTTCGGCAAGGTGATGCAGGACCTCGGCCCGTACATCGAGCCGTACCGGCCGGAGGTGTGGCACGGCCCGCAGGACTCGGTGGCCACGGTCTTCTACCGCTGGCAGGCCCAGGACTGAGCCACCTCGCGCGCGCTCCCGCCACCGGGTGGCGGGAGCGCCGAATCCCCCTGCCGGTCGCGGTCCGTGCGTCAGGCTGGACCCGATTCCGTACGGGGGTGTCGGGTGCCGACCAAGGAACTCATCCAGCACGTCGGCGCGCTGCTGGACCTGGCCGGGGTGCTGGTCATCGCGGTCGGCGTGGCGGTCGCCACGGTGGTCTTCGCGGTGCGCTGCGGGCGCACCCGGCAGGTGGTGGCGAACTACCGGGCCTACCGGCAGGGCGTCGGCCGGGCGATCCTGCTCGGCCTGGAGTTCCTGGTCGGCGGCGACATCATCCGCACGGTCGCGGTGTCACCCACCTTCACCAGCGTCGGCGTGCTCGCGCTGATCGTGCTCGTCCGGACGTTCCTCAGCTTCTCGCTCGAGGTCGAGCTGGACGGCCGCTGGCCCTGGCAGGGCCGCCCGCCGGTGAGCCGGCCGAGCGTGGGCGCCCGGCCGCAGCGCTGACCGTCGCACCCCCGGGGCAGGATGACGACCGTGCGCACGCTGCGGATCATCCAAGGAGACGCGACCAGCCCGCAGGCGAAGGGCCCCAAGGTGATCGCCCACGTCTGCAACGACCTGGGCGGCTGGGGGAAGGGCTTCGTCCTGGCGATCTCCCGGCGCTGGCCGGAGCCCGAGCGTGACTACCGCGACTGGCACCGGCACCGGGCCGGCAACGACTTCGGCCTCGGCGCCACCCGGCTGGTGCGGGTCGCGCCGGACCTGTGGGTGGCCAACATGGTCGGCCAGCGTGGCATGCGACGCGGCAGCGGCGGGCCGCCCATCCGCTACGACGCGGTGGAACGCTGCCTCACCGCGTTGGCCGACCACGCCGAGGAGCTGGGCGCGTCGGTGCACATGCCCCGCATCGGGTGCGGGCTGGCCGGCGGCTCGTGGCAGCGGATCGAGCCGCTGGTGCTGCGCACGCTGTGCGCCCGCGACATTCCGGTGACCGTCTACGACCGGTCCTGAGCCGCACCCCGGCGGCACGCAGGTACGGCGTCCAGGTGGCGTAGCGCCTCGCGCATGCGAGGTCCGAAGCCCCTTCCCGACCGCACCTGCGTGCAGATAGGGTGGCCGGCGTGACGGTGTTCCGGATCGGCGAGGCGGCCGAACTGCTCGGGGTCAGCGCGGACACGGTCCGGCGCTGGATCGACGCCGGCCGGTTGCCGGCCGCCCGCGACGAGCACGGCCACCGGGTGCTCGACGGCGCCGACCTGGCCGCGTTCGTCCGCGCCCCCGGCCACCCCGAGCTCACCTCGGCCCGCAACCGGCTGCGCGGCATCGTCACCGCCGTCGTCAAGGACACCGTGATGGCCCAGGTCGACATCCAGGCCGGGCCGTTCCGGGTGGTGTCGCTGATGAGCCGCGAGGCCGTCGACGACCTCGACCTCCGGGTCGGCTCCGTCGCCGTCGCCGTGATCAAGTCGACCACCGTGGTGGTGGAGCGCGCCCCCGCGCCCAAGGGAAGGACCAACCCGTGACCGTACGGCGGCTCCGCGCCACCCTCGCCGGCGCGCTCGTGGCGGCGCTCGCCCTCGCCGGCTGCGGCGGGACGGACGGACCGGCGGCCGGGCGGGACGGCGGCGATGCGGTGACCGTGTTCGCCGCCGCCTCGCTCACCGAGTCCTTCACCCGGCTCGGCACGGACTTCGAGGCCGCCCACCCGGGCAGCACCGTCACGTTCAACTTCGCCGGCAGCTCGGCGCTGGCCACCCAGATCACCCAGGGCGCGCCGGCCGACGTGTTCGTGGCGGCGTCCCCGGCGACGATGAGGACGGTCACCGACGCCGGTGACGCCGCCGGCGACCCGTCCGTCCTGGTCCGCAACCAGCTCGTCGTCGCCGTGCCGAAGGGCAACCCGGGTCGGGTCGCCGGCCTGGCCGACCTCGCCCGGCCCGGCGTCAAGGTGGCGCTCTGCGCGGAGCAGGTGCCGTGCGGCGCGGCGGCCCGGACCGCGTTGGACGCCGGCGGCGTCCGGCTCACCCCGGTCACCCTGGAACAGGACGTCAAGGGCGCGCTGGCCAAGCTGCGCCTCGGTGAGGTCGACGCCGCGCTGGTCTACCGCACCGACGTCCGCGCCGCCGCCGCCGACCTGGACGCGGTCGAGTTTCCCGAGTCCGCCCGGGCGGTCAACGACTACCCGATCGTGGTGCTGCGCGGCGCCGGCAACCCCGAGGGCGCCCGCGCCTTCGTCGACTTCGTCCGCTCCGACGCGGGTCTGGCCGTGCTCACCGCCGCCGGTTTCCAGGCCGCGTCCGGATCGTGAACCGCGCGGTACGCCGGCAACGGGTCCCAGCCGCCCTGCTCGTCCCCGCCGGGCTGGGGCTGGTCTTCCTCGTCCTGCCGTTGGTCGGCCTGCTGGTCCGGGCACCCTGGACCACGCTGCCCCGGCGGCTCGGCGAACCGGGCGTGCTCACCGCGCTGCGGCTGTCCCTGGAGACCGCCACCGCCGCCACCCTGCTCTGCGTCGCGCTCGGCGTACCCCTGGCCTGGCTCCTGGCCCGGGTGGAGTTTCCCGGGCGGCGGCTGGTCCGCGCGCTGGTCACGGTGCCACTGGTGCTGCCGCCGGTGGTCGGCGGCGTGGCGCTGCTGCTGGTCTTCGGCCGGCGCGGGCTGCTCGGGTCGTGGCTGGACGACACGTTCGGCGTGACGCTGCCGTTCACCACCGCCGGGGTGGTGCTGGCCGAGGCGTTCGTCGCCATGCCGTTCCTGGTCATCGCGGTCGAGGGGGCGCTGCGCGCCGCCGACCCCCGCTACGAGGAGGCAGCGGCCACGCTCGGCGCCGGCCGCTGGACCACCTTCACCCGGGTCACCCTGCCGCTGGTCGCCCCCGGCGTGGCGGCCGGCGCGGTGCTCTGCTGGGCCCGCGCGCTGGGCGAGTTCGGCGCCACCATCACGTTCGCCGGCAACTATCCCGGCCGGACCCAGACCATGCCGCTCGCCGTCTACCTGGCCCTGGAGACGGACCCGCAGGCGGCCATCGTGCTCAGCCTCATCCTGCTCGTCGTCTCCGTGGCCATCCTCGCCGGCCTGCGCGACCGCTGGGTCGGTGCCACATGAGCGGGGAGGTGCTGCTCGACGCGCATCTGGTCGCCGAGCGGGACACGTTCGGACTGGACGTGCGGCTGCGCATCGCCGCCGGGGAGGTGGTGGCGCTGCTCGGCCCGAACGGCGCCGGCAAGACCACGGCGCTGCGGGTGCTGGCCGGGCTGCATCCCCTCGCCGCCGGGCACCTCACCCTCGACGGCGTCGACCTGGACCGGCCCGACCGGCGGGTGTGGACGCCGCCGGAGCGGCGGCCGGTCGGCGTGGTGTTCCAGGACTACCTGCTCTTCCCGCACCTGAGCGCGCTGGACAACGTGGCCTTCGGACCCCGCCGCCGGGGCGCCGACCGGCGTGCCGCCCGGGCCCGGGCACAGGGCTGGCTGGACCGGGTCGGCCTCGGCGAGCAGGCCCGACGGCGGCCCCGGCAGCTCTCCGGCGGGCAGGCCCAGCGGGTGGCGCTGGCCCGCGCGCTCGCCGTCGAGCCGACCCTGCTGCTGCTCGACGAGCCGCTGGCCGCGCTCGACGCCCGGACCCGGCTGGACACCCGCGCCGAACTGCAACGCCACCTCGGCGCGCACCCCGGCGCGACGCTGCTGGTCACCCACGACCCGCTGGACGCCCTGGTGCTGGCCGACCGGCTGGTCATCGTCGAGCACGGCCGGGTGGTGCAGGAGGGCGACGCGGCGACCGTCACGGCCCGGCCGCGCACCGACTACGTGGCCCGGCTGGTCGGGCTCAACCTGCACCGCGGCCGGGCCGACGGGCGCAGCGTCACCGTCGGCGGCCTCGCCCTGACCACCGCCGACAGCGTGCACGGGGAGGCGTTCGTCGCGTTCCCGCCGGCCGCCGTCGCGCTGCACCCGACGCGTCCCGAGGGCAGCCCGCGCAACGTCTGGCCGGCCACGGTGACCGGGGTGCAGCGGCACGGCGACAACCTGCGGGTGCAGCTCGCCGGGCCGGTCGAGGTGGCCGCCGACGTCACACCCGCCGCGGCGGCGCAACTCGGGCTGCGCCCGGGCCAACCGGTCTGGGCGGCGGTGAAGGCCGCCGAGACGCGCGCGTACCGGGCGTGAGATATCCCGCTGGTCGGAGAATGTGCGCAGGTGGGAGGTTTGACGTCGGCTCCTCCGGTCACTGGGACGGTGAGCCACGACGGAAGGGGGACACCGGTGCCCGACGCGATCCGGACCAGGTCCAGTCAGGACGCCGCCCTGCCCGAGGGCGTCACCGATCCGCTGCTGTGGCGCGCCGCGTACGACGTGGCCGCCGCGCACCGGCCCGACCCGGCCGGCCGCTGCACCAGCCTGCTCTGCGCCGGCCGCCCGGCGCCCTGCGAGCCGTTCACCGCGGCGCACAAGGCCATGCGGCTGGCCGGGGACGCCGGCCGTCGCGCCGGATACGACGGGTCCGCCGGCCGGGCGACCCGCGACCGGCGGCGCGCCGCCTGAGCGTCGCGGGGCCGGGCGGTTCGAACCGTGGACGCCCCGCTTCCGTGTTTATGATCGACAACTCGGTCGGAATGCGGGGAAGAGGAGAGTTCGTGACGGTCGACGCCCACGCCTTCTGGCTGCGCGCTCCCGGCCAGGGCGAGATCCGGCCGGTCCGGCTCGCCCCGCCCGGACCCGACGAGGTGCTGGTCCGGGCCCGGTTCTCCGGCGTCAGCCGGGGCACCGAGACGCTGGTCTTCAGCGGTCGGGTCCCGGTCGACCAGTACGCCGCCATGCGTGCCCCGTTCCAGGAGGGCGACTTTCCCGCGCCGGTCAAGTACGGCTACCTCAGCGTGGGCACGGTCGAGGAAGGCCCGGCGGAGCTACGCGGTCGTACCGTGTTCTGCCTGCACCCGCACCAGAGCGCGTACGTGGTCCCGGCCGACGCCGTGGTGGTCGTGCCGGACGGGGTGCCGGCGGCGCGCGCGGTGCTGGCCGGCACCGTCGAGACCGCGGTGAACGCGCTCTGGGACGCCGCGCCGCTGGTCGGCGACCGGGTCACCGTGATCGGCGGTGGCATGGTCGGGTGCGGCGTGGCCGCCCTGCTGGCCCGCTTCCCCGGCGTCCGGGTGGAGCTGGTCGACGCCGACCCGGCGCGGGCCGCGGTGGCCGCGGCGCTCGGCGTCGACTTCGCCCTGCCCGCCGACGCGACCGGCGAGCGCGATCTGGTGGTGCACGCCAGCGCCACCGCCGACGGGTTGCAACGCGGCCTGGAGCTGCTCCGCCCGGAGGGCACCGTGCTGGAGCTGAGCTGGTACGGCGACCGGCCCGTCACCCTCGCCCTCGGCGGCGCGTTCCACGCCCGGCGGCTCGGCATCCGCAGCAGCCAGGTCGGCACCGTGTCGCCCCGGCGTGCCGACCGCAGCTATGCCGACCGCCTCGCCCTCGCCCTGGAACTGCTGGCCGACCCCGCGTTCGACGTGCTGCTCACCGGCCGTTCCCGCTTCACCGACCTGCCCGACGTGCTGGACCGGCTCGCCTCGGGCGAGCTGCCGGCGCTGTGCCATCTCATCACCTACGGCGAGGAGTGAACGTGTTCAGCGTGACCGTCCGGGACCACATGATGGTCGCCCACAGCTTCCGCGGCGAGGTGTTCGGCCCGGCCCAGCGGCTGCACGGCGCGACGTTCGTCGTCGACGCCACGTTCCGCCGGCCCGACCTGGACGCCGACGGGATCGTGGTCGACATCGGGCTGGCCACCGAGCAGCTCAGGGCCGTGCTCGGCGAGCTGACCTACCGCAACCTCGACGACGAGCCCGCCTTCGCCGGGGTGAACACCACCACCGAGGTGCTGGCCCGCACGGTGGCCGACCGGCTCGCCGACGCGGTGCACGCCGGACGGCTGGGGGAGGGGGCTCGGGGGCTGGCCGGGATCACCGTCACCCTGCACGAGTCGCACGTCGCCTGGGCGAGCTACGAACGGTCGCTGTGACCGGATGACCGCCGTCCACGTGGTGCTGCCGGGCGACATCGACGACCCGGCGAACCCCAGCGGCGGCAACGCCTACGACCGGCACGTCTGCCGGGGACTGGCCACGCTCGGCTGGGTCGTGCGCGAGCACCCGGTGCCGGGCGGCTGGCCGCACCCGGCGCAACGCGAGCGGGCCGAGCTGGCCGGGCTGCTCGGCGGGCTGCCCGACGACGCGGTCGTGCTGCTCGACGGCCTGGTCGCCTCGACCGTGCCGGACGTGCTCACCCCGCACGCCGGCCGACTGCGCCTGGTGGTGCTGGTGCACCTGCCGATCGAGGGCGAGGCCGAGGGCCGGGCGCTGGCGGCGGCGACCGCGGTGGTCGCCACCAGCGACTGGACCCGGCGGCTGCTGCTCGACCACCACGGGCTCGCCGGCCGCCGGGTGGTGGTCGCCGAGCCCGGGGTCGACCCGGCGCCGCTCGCCCCCGGCACGCCCGACGGCGGTCGGCTGCTCTGCGTCGCGGCGGTCACCCCGATCAAGGGCCACGACGTGCTCGCCGCGGCGCTGGCCCGGGTCGCGGACCTGGCCTGGACGTGCGACTGGGTGGGGCCGCTGGACCGGGACCCGCGGTTCGTCGACCGGATGCGTCGGCGGCTGGTCGACACCGGCCTCGCCGACCGGGTGCGACTGACCGGCCCCCGCACCGGCGACGACCTGGCCGCCGCGTACGCCGCCGCCGATCTGCTGGTCCTGCCCTCGCGGCGGGAGACGTACGGCATGGTGGTCACCGAGGCCCTGGCGCGGGGCGTGCCGGTGCTGGCCGGCGACACCGGCGGTCTGCCGGCCACGCTCGGGCACGCCCCCGACGGCGACCGGCCGGGCCTGCTGGTGCCACCGGAGGACCCGGGCGCGACCGCCGACGCGCTGCGCCGCTGGCTCACCGAACCCGCCCTGCGGGAGCGGCTGCGCCGCGCCGCCCGGCAGCGGCGGCACACCCTCACCGGCTGGCCGGTCACCGTGGACCGGCTGGCGACCGCGCTCAAGGAGGCGACCGCGGCATGACCACCTCACTCCCGCCCGACTTCGCGGACTGGCTCCGGCTCCGTGAGCCCGCCGACGCCGCCGCCCGCTCGACCGAGCTGGCCGACGCGGTCCGGGACCGGCTCCCCGCCGACCGGCCGCTGGTCGTGCACGACCTGGGCAGCGGCACCGGCTCGATGGCTCGCTGGCTGGCCCCCCGGCTGCCCGGCCCGCAGCACTGGGTGCTGCACGAACGCGACGCCGACCTGCTGGCGCTGGCCGGCGCCGGGCGGCTCACCGCCGCCGACGGCGGCCCGGTCACCGTGACCACGCGGGGCTCGGACATCACCCGGTTGACCGCCGCCGACCTGGCCGACGCCCACCTGGTCACCGCGTCGGCGCTGCTGGACATGCTCACCGCCGAGGAGATCGACCGGATGGCGGCGGCCTGCGCCGGGCATCCCACGCTGTTCGCGCTCACCGTGCTCGGCCGGGCGGAGTTCACCCCGCCGCACCCGCTGGACGCCGAGCTGACCGCCGCGTTCAACGCCCACCAGCGGCGCACCGTCGACGGGCGGGTGCTGCTCGGGCCGGACGCGGTGGACGCGACGGTGGCCGCGTTCGCCCGCCACAGCGTCGAGGTGGCGGTGCGGTCCACGCCGTGGCGGCTCGGCCCGGAGCAGGCCGCGCTGGCCGCCGACTGGCTCGCCGGCTGGGTCGACGCGGCCGTCGAGGAACGACCGCATCTGGCCGGGCCCGCCGCGACGTATAGGAAGTGGCGGCTCGACGAGGCCGCCGCCGGCCGCGTGGAGGTCGTGCTGCACCACGCCGACCTGCTCGCCGGCTGAACCGTACGGCCCGCCGACACGTGACATCCGGTGGGAACGAGGGAGGACCGCTTGTCACACGTCGCCGTCGCCGGGTCCGTACCGGCCGTCATGCCCGCGCCCGTCCGGTCGCGCCGGGCCCGGGCCCGCCTCGCCCGGGTCGGCCGGGGCTGGGTACGTCCGCTCGCCGGGCTGGCGGTGCTGGCGGTGCTGGTCGCCTCCGTGGGCACCGGTCCGTTCCTGGCCGGACTGCGGCTGATCGACGCGCCGGCGCTCGCCGCCGCACTCGGCATCGGCGTGGTCACCACGGTCTGCTGCGCCTGGCGCTGGTCCCTGGTCGCCGGCGGGCTGGGCGTACGGCTGCCGATGCGGGCCGCGGTGGCGCACTGCTACCGGGCGGTCTTCCTCAACTCCACCCTGCCCGGCGGGGTGCTCGGCGACGTGCACCGGGCGGTGCGGCACGGCCGCGACGCCGGGGACGTGGCCCGGGGCGTCCGGGCGGTGGTCTGGGAGCGCACCGCCGGGCAGGTGGTCCAGGTGGTCATCGCGGTGGGGCTGCTGGCCGCGTTCCCGTCCCCGGTCCGCCCCTACCTGCCGGCGCTGGCCGCCGGCCTGGCCGTGGTCGCGCTGGCGCTGGTGCTGGCCGCCCGCGCGGTGCCCCGCTCCGGTGCGTCCCGCTGGGCGCGGGCGGCGCGGACCGCGCTCGCCGACGTGCGCTCCGGGCTGCTGGGCCGCCGGACGTGGGCCGGCGTGGTGGTGGCCTCGACCGTGGTGTTCGCCGGCCACCTGGCCACCTTCGTGGTGGCCGCCCGCACGGCCGGCGCGGACGCCCCGCTGTCCCGCCTGTTGCCCCTGACGCTGCTCGCGCTGCTCGCCATGGCGGTGCCGCTGAACGTGGGCGGGTTCGGCCCGCGGGAGGGGGTGGCCGCGTGGGCGTTCGCGTCGGCCGGGCTGACCGCCGCGCAGGGCGTCGCCACCGGCACGGTCTACGGCGCGCTGGTCCTGGTGGCCAGCCTCCCCGGCGCCGCGGTGCTGCTGGTGCGGCGCCTGCCGCGCCGGGAGCCCGGCAACTGTCGGTGATCCCGCCTACGGTGAGGGTGCGAGCTGTGCGTCGTCGGGTCCGCCCGGCGACCGGACGGAGGAGAACCATGGACGAAACCCTGCCCAACGCGACGGTCCGGACCCGGGTCACGGTCCCGCTCAGGTTCCCCGACGGATACGTGACCACCGCCACGGTGCACACCTTCCACGGCCTGGTGGACGGCCGCGAGCACCTGGCGTTCGGGCTCGGCGACCACGAGGCCGCCGACCCGCCGTTGGTCCGTCCGCACAGCGAGTGCCTCACCGGGGACGTGTTCGGCAGCCAGCGCTGCGACTGCGGCCCGCAGTTGCGGGAGGCGGTGGAGCGGATCGCCGACGCTGGCGGCTACCTGCTCTACCTGCGGCAGGAGGGCCGGGGCATCGGCCTGTACGCCAAGCTCGACGCCTACGCGCTGCAGGACGACGGCCTCGACACGTACGAGGCGAACCTGGCGCTCGGGCGGGGCGCCGACGAGCGGGACTACACCGTGGCCGCGCAGATGCTCGCCGCGTTGGGGGTGGACCGGGTGGCCCTGCTCAGCAACAATCCGGACAAGGCGGCCCAGTTGGAGCGGCTCGGCGTCACGGTGGCCGACCGGGTGTCCACCGGCGTGCACCTGTCCCCGGCGAACGCCGACTACCTGGCGGCCAAGGTCACTCGCGCCGACCACGCCCTCGACCTGCCGTTCGTGCCGTGACCAGCCGCCCGTACGTGCTGCTCAGCTGCGCCATGTCGATCGACGGCTACATCGACGACGCGACGACCGAGCGGCTGCTGCTCTCCAACGACGACGACCTGGACCGGGTGGACGCGACCCGGGCCGGATGCGACGCGATCATGGTGGGCGCGGCGACGGTCCGCCGGGACGACCCGCGGCTGCTGGTGCGCAGCGAGCGCCGGCGCGCCGATCGGGTGGCGCGGGGGCTGGCCCCGTCGCCGGTGAAGGTCACGGTGACCGGCAGCGGCGACCTCGATCCGGCGGCCCGGTTCTTCACCGCGGGCGACGGCACGAAGCTCGTCTACTGCCCGAGCGGCGTGGTGGACAAGGCCCGGGAGCAGGTCGGCGCGGTGGCCACGGTGGTCGACGCCGGGGAGCCGGTCACCCCGGAGGCGGTCGTCGCCGACCTGGCCGGGCGTGGGGTGAGCCGGCTGATGGTCGAGGGCGGCGGCTCGGTGCACTGCCAGTTCCTCACCGCCGGGCTGGCCGACGAGCTGCACCTGGTGGTCGCGCCGTTCTTCGTGGGGGACCGGCGGGCGCCCCGCTTCGTCGGGGACGGCCGGTTCCCGTGGCACCCGGGCCGCCGCGCCCGGGTCGTCGAGGTCCGCCAGATCGGCGACGTGGTGCTCACCCGCTACGCGCTCTCCGATCGCTGCCTGGCCTGACCCGCCGTCAAGGTCCGCCCTTGTGCGAGACCACGGTCGATATTAGTTTGTTGACAATCCATACGAACTAATGTCCCGTGGACCCTTTCCGAAGGGGGACCGATGACCCACCCCGACCCGGGCTCCTCCCGTCGCCGCTTCCTCGGCCTGGTGGGCCTCGGCGTGGCCGCGACCACCGCCGGCCCGCTGCTCGCCGGCTGCTCCGAGAAACCGGCCGGCTCCGGCGGCGCCCAACAGCTCGACGCCGTCTCCGGCGTGTTGCCGACGCACAAGGACCTGACCGGCGGCGTCAAGCCCGACATCGTCGGGACCCGGCCGGTGGCCGACGGATACACCAGCTATCCGGCCACCCTGGTCGACGCCGTCAGCGGCAAGCCGGGCACCAGCGGCAAGCAGGTCACCGCGATGACGCCCGCCTGGGGGGCGGCGCCGCCCGGCATCGCCCAGAGCGCCTACCTCCAGGCCGTCAACGCCGAACTGGGCACGCCGGTCACCTTCACCATCCAGGACGGCGTCACCTACGCCGACAAGCTCAACGCCATGCTCAGCGCGCGGGACGTGCCGGAGCTGCTCTGCGTACCGGGGTGGGAGGTGGAGAAGATCCCGCGCTTCGCCGAGGCGATCAAGGTGCTCTTCGAGGACCTCACCGACCACCTCAGGGGCGACGCCGTCGACGCGTACCCGATGCTGGCCAGCTTTCCGACCGGCGCCTGGCGCGAGGCGGTCTGGAACGAGCGGCTGGTGTCCGTGCCCAACCCCACCGACTCGCCGTTCCCGTGGGTGCTGTTCACCCGCAAGGACCTGCTCGACGCGCGCGGCCTGGCCGTGCCGTCGAACCTCGACGACCTGCTCACCGTCGCCAAGCAGGTCACCGACCCGGCCCGCAAGGTGTGGGCGTTCGACGACGTCTTCGCCATGATCCAGATGTTCCACCGGGTCCCCGCCTCCAAGCAGGGATGGCGGCTGCGCTCCGACGGGACGCCGGAGTTCAAGTACGAGACGCCGGAGTTCCGCCAGGCTCTCGAGGTGATGGCCAGGATCTACCAGGACGGCCTGGTCCACCCGGACGTCGTGGCCAGTCGGGGCGCGGACGCCAAGCAACTGTTCGCCAAGAACGGCGCCATCGTGTTCAAGCAGGACGGCATGGGCATGTGGCAGGGCGCCCAGGCCGAGCACCAGAAGACCAACCCCACGTTGAACATCCAGGCGGTGCCGGTCTTCTCCGCCACCGGCGGCGACCCGCTGGTCTGGCGGGCGGACAAGCCGATCTCCTACACCTTCGTCAGGAAGGGCCTCGGCAGGGACCGGGTCCAGGAGCTGCTGCGGATCATCAACTGGTGCTCCGCGCCGCTGGGCAGCCAGGAGGCTCAGCTCCGCGACTTCGGCGTCGAGGGCCGGCACCACACCAGGTCGCCGAACGGGCCGGTGAAGACCGACCTGGCGTTCAAGGAGATCGCCAACCAGTACTTCTTCATCAGTGGTCGCAACCCCACCATCGGGCCGTTCCCGGACACCCCCCGCTACGTCCCGGACGTGCTGAACTACTCCAACCAGATGGTCAGGTTCCTGGAGAAGGACCCCTGGGACGGGGTGAAGCTGGAGATGCCGGCCGCCTACAAGGCCAACCAGGTGCCGACGGAGGACAAGTTCACCGACCTCCTGCGCGGCCGGCGTCCGATGAGCGACGTGGACGCCATCGTCGCCGAGTGGAAGGCGGGCGGCGGGGAGGAAGCCCGCAAGCTGCTCGCCGACTCGCTGCCGAAGACGGCCAAGTGAGCGAGCCGGCCGTCGTGGTCGGGCCCGAGCCGGCCCGCCCCGACGCCCCGGCCCGCGCGCCGCGCCGTCGCCGCGTGCCGCTGGGCACCCGGCTGCGCCGCGACTGGCAGCTGCTGGCCATGGTGGCGCCCGGTCTCGGCATCCTGCTGGTCTTCAGCTACCTGCCGATCGCCGGCAACGTCATCGCGTTCCAGGACTACAACCCCTACCTGGGCGACAACCCGTGGCAGGCGTTCACGCACAGCAACTGGATCGGCTTCGGCCAGTTTCAGCTCCTCTTCGACGACCCGGCGTTCTGGGACGCGTTCCGCAACACCCTCGCCATCACGGCGTTCCAGTTGGTGTTCTTCTTCCCGCTGCCGATCGTGTTGGCGGTCATGCTGCACAACCTGCTCTCCAGCCGGCTGCGCGGCCTCGTCCAGACGATCGTCTACCTGCCGCACTTCTTCAGCTGGGTGCTGGTGGTCACCTTCTTCGTGGCCATGTTCGGCGGCGCGGGACTGCTGGCGCAGACCATGCGCGACGCCGGCATGCAGCCGTGGAACGTGATGACCGATCCGGACACGTTCATCGTCCTGGTCACCGCCGAGGCGGTGTGGAAGGACGTGGGCTGGGGCACCATCGTCTTCCTGGCCGCGCTGTCCACGATCGACCAGAGCCTCTACGAGGCGGCCGCCGCGGACGGCGCCGGGCGGTGGCGACGGCTGTGGCACATCACGCTGCCCGGCCTGCGCCCGGTGATCGTGCTGCTGCTCATCCTGCGTCTCGGCGACGCGCTCTCGGTCGGCTTCGAGCAGTTCCTGCTGCAACGCGACGCGGTCGGCCGGCAGGCCGCCGAGGTGCTCGACACCTTCGTCTACCACTTCTCCATCGCCACCGGAAACTACGGCTACGGCGCGGCGGCCGGGCTGTTCAAGGCCGTCGTCGGCCTCGTGCTGATCCTCGCCGCGAACCGGGTGGCGCACCTGCTCGGCGAACGAGGGATCTACGCGAAGTCATGACCGCGACCAGCCGCCGGTCGACCGGCACGCGCCCCCGCCGGCCGGTGTGGGAGGAACGACCGAACCCGGTCGGCCAGGCGCTCAAGGCCGTCCTGCTCACCCTGCTGGTGGCCGGGGTGCTCTTTCCGCTCTGGGTGATCCTGGTGACCAGCCTCTCCTCCCGCGAGACGATCGCCGCCGCCGGTGGCCTGGTGGTCGTGCCGAAGGGCATCGACACCTCGGCGTACCGGACCATCCTGGCCGGCGGGGCGGTCACCCGGGCGCTGTGGATCAGCACGCTGGTCACCGTGCTCGGCACGGTGATCGCGCTGACCGTCACCGTGCTGGCCGCGTACGGGCTGTCCCGGCCGGGCTCGCTGGGTCACCGCTGGCTGCTCGCGTACTTCCTGATCCCGTTCCTGGTCTACCCGCCGCTGGTGCCGCGCTACCTGGTGGTCACCGGGCTGGGCCTGAAGGACACCGTCTGGGCGCTCGTCCTGCCGCCGGCGATCAGCGTGTTCAACCTCGTCGTGGTGCGCGGGTTCTTCCAGGGCATCCCGCAGGAGCTGCTGGACAGCGCCCGCATCGACGGCGCGAGCGACTTCCGTACCCTCGGGCGGATCGTGCTGCCGCTGTCCCGCGCGGTGATCGCCGTGGTCGGCCTCTTCTACGCGGTCAGCTACTGGAACGTGTGGTTCGACGCGTTGCTGTTCATCGACCGCAACGACATGTACCCGATCCAGCGGGTGTTGCAGAGCTACCTGCTGGCCGGGCAGGCGCCGCACACCTCGGGCGGCACCACCGGGGTGACCATGCCACCGACCGAGGCGATCAAGATGGCGGTGGTGGTGCTGACCGTCGCGCCGATCGTCGCGGTCTACCCGTTCGTCCAGCGGCACTTCGTCAAGGGCGTGCTGATCGGCGCGGTCAAGGGCTGACGCCTGCGCTCACAGCACCTGGGACAGGAACCGCCGCAGCCGCGGGTGCTCGGGCGCCTCGAACAGGGCGGCCGGCGGCCCGGCCTCCAGCACCACGCCGGCGTCCATGAACGCGACCGTGTCGGCCACGGTGCGGGCGAAGCCCATCTCGTGCGTGACCACCACCATCGTCATGCCGGCGGCGGCGAGGTCCGCCATCACCGCGAGCACGCCCTTGACCAGCTCCGGGTCCAGCGCCGAGGTGGCCTCGTCGAAGAGCATCACCTGCGGGCGCAGCGCGAGCGCCCGGGCGATGGCCACGCGCTGCTGCTGGCCGCCGGAGAGCTGCGCCGGCCGGGAGTCGGCCTTCGCGGCCAGCCCGACCAGGTCGAGCTGGGCGCGGGCGAGCGCCACCGCCTCGTCCTCGTCGAGCTTCTTGAGCTTGCGCAGCGCGAGCGTGACGTTGCGCAGCACGCTCAGGTGCGGGAAGAGGTTGAACTGCTGGAACACCATGCCGATCCGCTGCCGCAACGCGTCCGGGTCGTCGCCCAGCACGCTGCGTCCGTCCAGCAGGACGTCGCCCCGGTCCGGCTCGATCAGCCGGTTGATCGTGCGCAGCAGCGTGGACTTGCCGGAGCCGGACGGTCCGATCACGCAGGCCGTGCCGCCGCGGGCCACGTCCAGGTCCGCGCCGCGCAACACCCGGTGCGCGCCGAAGGCCAGGTGCACGTCGCGCACGGTGAGGCTGACCGAGGTGACGGTGCCGGTGGTCATCGAGGGTTCCCTCCGGTCGGGCTGACGCCGGCCGGCGTCAGGTCGGGCTCGGGCTCGGGCGGCGCGGCCGGGCGGCCCTGCCGCAGCCGCCGGTCCAGCCAGTTGACCGCGTGCGTCAGCGGCACGGTCAGGACCAGGTAGAACAGGCCGGCGAGCAGCAACGCGGACTGGTTGCCGGTGTTCGCCGCGTAGTCCTGGCCGATCCGGAACAGCTCGCGCTGGCTGGCCAGCAGGCCGAGGAAGTAGACCAGGCTGGAGTCCTTGATCAACGCGATCAGCTGGTTGACCCAGGCGGGCAGCACCCGGCGGACACCCTGCGGGATGATCACCAGCCGCATCGACTGGGCCCAGGAGAAGCCGAGCGCCCGCGCGCCCTCCAACTGGGCCGCCTCCACGCTCAGGATGCCGGCTCGGAAGATCTCGCCCAGGTAGGCGGCGGCGATCAGGGACAGCGCCAGCACGCCCAGCGGGTAGGGGTTCGGTCCCCACACCTCCATGCCCAGCGGCGCCAGGCCGACGCCGATGAGCAGGATGGTCGCCGCGGCCGGCAGGCCGCGGAACACGTCGGTGTAGACCCGGGCCGGCCACCGCAACCACCGGGTACGCGAGATGCCCGCGACGGCCAGCAGCATGCCCAGCACCGAACCGAGCAGGGCGGCGGAGACCGCCAGGATCAGCGTGTTGGGCAGCCCGACGGTCAGCATCTCGGGCAGCGCCTCGCGCATCGAGTCACCGTCGAAGAAGGTCTCCCAGAGGGTGCTCAGTGGATCCATCGTTCCTCCGTCCGCTCCGCTCGAATCCGGTCGTCCGCTCAGGAGGCGGCCGACGGCGACGGCACCGGGACCGAGCCGCTGCCGGGCGTGAAGTCGGCCGGGATCGGCCGGCCCGGGTAGTACTGCGCCTGCAGGCGGCTCCAGGTGCCGTCGGCGATCACCTCGTCGAGCCCCTTGTCCAGCGCCTCGCGCAGCTTGTCGTTGCCCTTGGCCACGGCGTACGCGGTCGGGGCCGGGCTGAGCTGCTTCGCCGCGACCGTGATCTTGCCGTTGCTGTCCGCGGCGGACTTGTCACCGATCTCGGCGGGCGCGATCCAGGCGTCGGCGGTGCCGGCCTTGAGCTGGTTGACCGCACCGTTGTAGTCGGGCACCCGCACCGGGTCCAGCTTCTCCCGGGTGGCGAAGTCGTCCTGCACGGTGCCCTGGACGACCACGACCCGCTTGCCGGCGAGCTGGTCGAACCCGGTGATCGGGGAGCCGGCCGGCACGTCCAGGCCGAAGTAGCCGAAGTCGTAGCCGTTGCCGAAGTCGACGGTCTTCTTCCGCGCCTCGGTGACGGTGATCGAGGAGCTGCCGACGTCGAACTTGCGGTTGTTGACCTGGGACAGCAGGGCGGAGAAGTCGGTGCCGACGAACTCGACCTTGAGGCCGACCTTGCCGGCGACGGCGGTGAGCAGGTCGTTGTCGAAGCCGGTGAACTTCCCGTCCTTCAGGTAGACGTTCGGCGGCGCGTCGGTGAGCGTGCCGGCCCGGATCACCCCGGGCTGGAGCAGGCCGTACGGGTTGGCGGCCCCGTCGGTGGAGTCGTTCCCGCCGCACGCGGTCAGCGCGGTCGCGGCGAGCACGGCGGCGGCGCCGACGGCGGCGGCGCGGGTCAGGACGGTACGGATACGCACGATGTCTCTCCAGAGTGGACGGACACGCGGGGCGCGTGCCGGTGCCGGCGCCGCCGGGCACGGCGGGGCCGGGAAGGGTGGATCGGGGAAGGGGGAAGCGCTCGCTCAGCGCGCGTCGCGACAGGCGTCGCTGCACACCCGCATCAGGTCGACGTGGCGACGCTTGACCAGCGCGACGCCGGCCGGGTGCGCGGCGGTGTCGCCGGTGCGGGTGGAGGGTGGTGCCAACATCGGTCTCCCTGGTCGGTCGGTGCTGACCTGGGTGCCAGGCCACGCTTGCGCCGACGGCTGCCGGCGCCTGGTCCTCACCCGGAGCACCCCACCGTGGAGGAGGGTTGCCGGCCAGCGAGCCGGGGCTTGACGCTGGCGCTCATGACCTGCCCGGAAGGCTAGCAGCAGGTCCGTGCCGGCCGTCCAGCCGTTATGACCACCCTCACGAACCGCGCCTCACCCGACCGGACCTGAGGGACTTGCTATGCAACAAAGTGCATAGCATGATGGCCGGCATGTCGCTGGAGCACGCCATCCTCGTCTCGCTGCTGGAGCGGCCGGCCTCCGGCTACGAGCTGGCCCGGCGCTTCGACCGCTCGATCGGCCGCTTCTGGACCGCCACCCACCAGCAGATCTACCGCGTGCTCAAGCAGATGGCCGAGGACGACCGGATCACCGGCGAGGAGGTCGGTCAGGAGGGCCTGCCGGACAAGAAGGTCTGGTCGGTCACCCCGACCGGCCGGGCCGCGCTGCTCGGCTGGTTGCACGCCCCGGTGCGACCGGAGGCGGTCCGGCACGAGCTGGCCGTCAAGATCCGCGGCGCCGCGTTCGACGACGCCGCCGGGCGCGCCACCCTGGTCGCCGAGGTCGAGCGTTACCGCGCCGACCACGAGACCGTCCTCGCCGGCTATGTGGCCGGCGAACGCCGCGACTTCCCGGACGCCGTCGCACCCGACGCCCGGGCGGCGCTGCAGCACGTCGTGCTGCGCGGCGGCATCGCGTACGAGCGGATGGTGCTGGCCTGGCTGGACGACGTCCTGGCCACCCTCCGCGCCCTCGACCCCGACCCGGAAAGGCCACCCGCGTGAGCGACCCGCTGCTGTTCCACCCGCACCACTACGACCCCGCCGACCTCGACGAGACCTCGCGCCGGCTGCTGCGCGCCACCGTCGACTGGTTCGAGACCCGGGGCAAGCGCGCCCTGGTCGACAGCTACAACACGCACGAGTGGTACGCCGACTTCCTCGCCTTCGCCGCCCGGGAAGGCCTCTTCGCCACCTTCCTCACCCCGTCCGCCGACGGCGGCGACGACAAGGACAAGCGCTGGGACACCGCCCGCAACGCGGCGCTCAGCGAAATCCTCGGCTTCTACGGCCTCGGCTACTGGTACACCTGGCAGGTCACCGTGCTCGGCCTCGGGCCGGTGTGGCAGAGCGGCAACGCCGCCACCCGGGCCCACGCCGCCGAGCTGCTCGACCAGGGCCACGTGATGGCCTTCGCGCTCTCCGAGCGGTCGCACGGCGCCGACATCTACGCCACCGACATGCTGCTCACCCCCGACGGCGAGGGCGGTTTCCGGGCCACCGGCGGCAAGTACTACATCGGCAACGGCAACGTCGCCGGCCTGGTCTCGGTCTTCGGCCGGCGCGCCGACGTCGAGGGCCCGGAGGGGTACGTGTTCTTCGCCGCCGACAGCCGGCACCCGGCGTACCGGCTGGTCCGCAACGTGGTCAACGCCCAGATGTACGTCTCCGAGTTCCGGCTGGAGGACTACCCGGTGCGGGAGCGGGACGTGCTGCACACCGGCCCGGCCGCGTTCGACGCCGCGCTGAACACGGTGAACATCGGCAAGTTCAACCTCTGCACCGCGTCCATCGGCATCTGCGAGCACGCCATGTACGAGGCGGTCACCCACGCCCACGGCCGCGTGCTCTACGGCCGGCGGGTCACCGACTTCCCGCACGTGCGCCGCGAGCTGACCGACGCGTACGCCCGCCTGGTGGCGATGAAGCTGTTCAGCGACCGGGCGGTGGACTACTTCCGCTCGGCCGGCCCGGACGACCGTCGCTACCTGCTGTTCAACCCGATGACCAAGATGAAGGTCACCACCGAGGGCGAGAAGGTGATCGACCTGCTCTGGGACGTGATCGCCGCGAAGGGCTTCGAGGCCGACACCTACTTCGACAAGGCCGCCAAGGACATCCGCGGCCTGCCGAAGCTGGAGGGCACGGTGCACGTCAACCTGGCCCTGATCCTCAAGTTCATGCCGAACTACCTGTTCCGGCCGCAGCCGCACCCGGCGGTGCCGACCCGGCGCGACGCGGCCGACGACGAGTTCCTGTTCCGCCAGGGCCCGGCCCGGGGGCTCGGCGCGATCCGGTTCCACGACTGGCGGGCCGCGTACGACGCGCACGCCCACCTGCCCAACGTGGCCCGCTTCCGGGAGCAGGCCGACGGGCTGGTCGCGCTGCTCGCCGCCCACGCGCCGGACGAGACGCAGCAGCGTGACCTGGACTTCCTGCTCACCATCGGCCAGCTCTTCGCGCTCGTCGTCTACGGCCAGCTGATCCTGGAACAGGCCGAGCTGACCGGCCTCGACGCGGCCCTGCGCGACGAGATCTTCGACCTGCTGGTCCGGGACTTCTCCGGGTACGCCACCGAGCTGCACGGCAAGGCGGCCACCACCGACGAGCAGGCCGCCTGGGCGCTCGCCCACGTCCGCCGGCCGGTGGTCGACGCCGACCGCACGGCCCGGGTGTGGCAGCGGGTGGTCGACCTGGCCGGCGCGTACGAGATGCGACAGTGACCGGCGGAATCCGGGCGCGCGCCGGCGGGTCCGGCCGGTAGGTTGCACGGATGTTCGCGCTCGCCCTGACCGACGACGCCGAGCTGCGCCCGTTGCAGCCCTGGCACGCCGACGAGTTCCTCGCCAACCTCGACCGCTGCCGCGAGCATATCGCGCCCTGGGTCGGCGCGTCCTTCGTCGCCACCGACGCCGCGTCGGCCCGCACGGTCCTCCAGGCGTACGCCGACCGCTGGGCCCGTGACGACGGCGGCATCTGGGGCATCTGGCTGCGCGGCACCCTCGTCGGGGGAGTGCTGCTGGTGTCGCTGAGCACCGCGCGCGGGGTGTGCGAGGCCGGCTGCTGGCTGGAGCCGGCCGCCGAGGGGCAGGGCCTGGTCACCCGGGCCGCCCGGGTCGTCATCGACTGGGCGGTCCGGGAGCGCGGCATCCACCGGGTCGAGTGGGTGACCCGGGTCGGCAACGAGCGCAGCATCGCCGTGGCCCGCCGGCTCGGCATGCGCCGCGACGGGGTGCTGCGGGGCGCCGCGCCGGTGCCGGAGGGGCGGGCCGACATGGAGGTCTGGTCCGTGCTGGCACCCGAGTGGACGACCTGAGACGGTTTCTTGTCGTACCCGGACGTCAACATGTGTCCATGGCTGTCCCCGCACTGGCCGACCGGTCTCCCCAGCCGCGCGCCCTGCCGCTGCGCGAGGTCCGCACCCGGCTCACCCAACTCGTCTCGCTCGCCGAGCTGACCGACACCGTCACCGTGGTCACCCGCGACGGCGACCCGCGTCCGATCGCCGCGATCGTGCCCGCGCCGGCGGCCCGCACCGCGGCCCAGGCCCGCGCCGACGCCGACCGGGTCACCGCCGTCAGCGCCGGATGGGCCCGCCGCCTGGAGGAGCTGCACCGGCAGTCCGGCCGACGGCACGCCGCCGAGCTGCGCGCGCTGACCGACGCGCTCGCCGAGGCCTGGGCCGAGCTGGAGCGGCGGGCGCCGGCCGGCGATCCGGCGCTGGCCCGGCTCCGCGCCGCCCACGCCGACCTCCTGCGCCCCTGACCCGGCGTCGTCGTGCCGCGCACACCCCCGTGGCGCGCGGCACGACGACCGTCCGAGCGGCGGCCCGCGCGAGCGGCGACGCCCGGGTTCGGGTCGCTCCGGCTCAGGACTCGACCGGCCCGGCGGCGGCGTCGGCGCGCAGCCCGTGCGCGGCGATGTCGTCGGCGACCTCCAGGCCGAGGCGCACCCCGCCGACGTTGCGGCCGAGGTCGACCCGCCCGTCGTCGTCCAGCGCGAACGCGTCGAACGACCAGTGCACACCCAGGTAGACCCGGCTCAGGCCGTTCTCCTCGATCATCTGCCACAGGCCGTCGGGGAACCGGCGCGCCCAGCGCGGCCGGACCGTGCCGGTGTTGTCCACGCTGACCCCGTTCAGCTCGTCGGAGACGAACTCCAGCCCGTCGGCCAGGTCGTCCGGGCCGTGGTCGCCCTGGCCGTAGAAGCGCCGGACCGACTGCAACGCGGCGGCCCCGAAGCTGGCGTGACCGGAGGGGTACGCCGGGAAGTTCGGCGTGCGGTTCTTCTGCCCGACGCTGTTGGTGTGCGGCGCGCCGAGCGGCAGCCAGCCGATGTCGGCGGCCCCGTCGAGCGCCGCGTCGCCGACGCCGGTCGGGCCCAGCGCGCCGTCGTGCTCCCGGATGCCGACCACCGGGCGCCACAGGTCGTGGCGATACTTCTCCGTCCAGCAGAGGATGCCGGCGTCGGCCATGGCCACGTTGACCAGCGCGAAGAGCCTCGCGTTGGCGGTCACGTCGTTGCCCCGCGCCCGGGCCACGGCCCGGACGATCTGGTTGTAGAGCCGGGGCGGGGTGCCGATCCCGCGCGCGCCGTCGTACGCCCAGAACAGCCCGACGGCGGTCTCGGCGGCCGTGCGCCGCGGCAGCCGCTCCGGCAGCGTGCCGGCCAGGTGCGGGGCGATGCCCTTGCCGCGCACCTGGCGCAGCGACCGCTCGTACGCCCGGTCGCCCGGCCGCGGCGGCTCGTCGAGCTCGTGGCGGGTGGTGACCGCGAAGCAGCGGGACCGGGCGCCGTAGAAGGGGGCGTGGAAGCCCTGGCCCGGGTTGTCCGGGTCGACGCGGTGGCGCTGCCGGGCGAGCGACGGCACGTACCCGTCGTCGTCGAGTCCCGGGTCGGCGGCGCGCCGGCGCAGCACCTCCTCGGCGACCCGCCGGCCGTAGTCGTGCCCGGCCGCGTCGTGCTTGCCGGCGACCAGCCCGGCGGCGAGGTGACGTGCCTCCAGGAACCCGCGCTGCGTCGGGTGGAGGGCGGCCAGCGCGGTCCGGGCCGCGGCGGCGACGGCGGCGTCCGGGTCGGCCCCGGCCGGCGGCTGCGGCAGCCGGTCACCCAACCACGGCTCGTACGCGCCGGTGAGCCCGACGAGCGCGTCGTGCATGGCCAGGTGCGCGACGGCCAGCGCGCGGGCGCTGCCCACCGGCCCCTGGGACCGCGCCTCGCCGGCGTCACCCGTGGTGTGGGTGACCCGGTTCGCCTCCAGGGCGACCTCGTTCCAGTACAGGATCTGATCCACGACTTCCCCCGATGTGATCCGTTGGTGAATGGCGGCGGGACATGCCGTCTCCACAACGGATCGCAATTCGGGAAATGGGCGCGATCAGCGCCTGGAATGCCGTCCGGATCGGCCGTCGGATCCGCCGGCGCGCGCCATCATCGGGCGCACGACGTGCGGAAACCATTCCCCGTTGGGTCCCCGTGGTCAACGGCGACCACCGGAGGGGCGGCCCGCCGCGCCGACGTCGGAATGCGAATCGATGTCGGCTGGTCCATGGTTGCGGCGCCCCGCCGGGCGGGTCAAGGCGGGCGCGGCGGAATTGTGTCCACTGTCGGGGAATGGGCACCCGACGATGTCCTTGCAACCATCACGGGGTCGTGCGTATCCGCAGGTCACGACGGCGCCCGGGCGGAAGTCCGCCCGGGCGCCGTCGGTCGGGTCAGTTCCGGCCGCGTTCGGCGCGGTAGCGGCGGATCAGTTCGGCGGTGGAGGTGTCCACGTCGGCCAGGTCCGGGTCGGGGCCGGTCAGCTTCGGCGCGAGCTGGTTGGCCATGACCTTGCCCAACTCCACGCCCCACTGGTCGAAGGCGTTGATGTCCCAGACCGCGGCCTCGGTGAAGACGATGTGCTCGTAGAGCGCGATCAGCTGGCCCAGCGTCGCCGGGGTGAGCTTCGGCGCCAGGATCGAGGTGGTCGGGTGGTTGCCCGCCATCACCCGGTGCGGCACCACCTCGGGCGCGGTGCCCTCCGCCTCCACCTGCTCGCGGGTTCGCCCGAAGGCCAGCGCGGCGGTCTGGGCGAAGAAGTTCGACATGAACAGGTCGTGCATGTCGCCCAGGTCGTGGTTGGGCCGGCTGAACGCGATGAAGTCCGCCGGGATCAACCGGGTGCCCTGGTGGATGAGCTGGTAGAACGCGTGCTGCCCGTTGGTCCCGGGCTCACCCCAGAAGATCTCCCCGGTCGGGTAGGTGACCGGGGAGCCGTCGACGCGTACCGACTTGCCGTTGCTCTCCATGGTGAGCTGCTGCAGGTACGCCGGGAACCGGTGCAGGTACTGCGCGTACGGCAGCACGGCGTGGGTCTCCGCGCCGAGGAAGTCGGTGTACCAGACGTTGAGCAGCCCGAGCAGCGCCGGCACGTTGCGCTCGACCGGGGCGGACCGGAAGTGCTCGTCGACCGCGTGGTAGCCGGCCAGCATCTCCCGGAACCGGTCCGGCCCGATCGCCAGCATCACCGACAGGCCGACCGCCGAGGGCAGCGAGTAGCGCCCGCCCACCCAGTCCCAGAAGCCGAACATGTTCTCCGGGTCGATGCCGAAGTCGCGGACCCGCTGCTCGTTGGTGCTCACCGCGACGAAGTGCCGGGCCACCGCGTCGTCGTCGGCGTCCAGCCCGGCGAGCAGCCAGCGGCGCGCCTGGTCGGCGTTGGCCAGCGTCTCCTGGGTGGAGAACGTCTTCGACACCACCACGAACAGGGTGGTCGCGGGGTCCAGGTCGGCGGTCTTGTCGTGGATGTCGGTCGGGTCGATGTTGGACACGAACCGGCAGCTGATCCCCGCGTCCCGGTACGCCTTGAGCGCCTCGTACGCCATCACCGGGCCCAGGTCAGACCCACCGATGCCGATGTTCACCACGGTGTTGATCCGCTCGCCGGTGTGGCCGCGCCACGAGCCGGAGCGCACCCGCTGCGCGAAGGCGGACATCCGGTCCAGCACGGCGTGCACGTCGGCGACGACGTCCTGGCCGTCCACGGTGAGCGAGGTGTCGCGGGGCAGGCGCAGCGCGGTGTGCAGCACGGCCCGGTCCTCGGTGACGTTGATGTGCCGCCCGGCGAACATGGCCGCGATCTTGTCGGCCAGGCCGACCCGCTCGGCGAGCGCGCCGAGCAACGCGACCGTCTCGTCGGTGACCAGGTTCTTGCTGTAGTCCACGTGCAGGTCGGCGACCTCACCGGTGAGCCGTTCGCCCCGCTGCCCGTCGGCGGCGAAGAGGTCGCGCAGGTGCGTGCCGCGCATCGCCTCGGCGTGCTTGCGCAGCGCCTGCCATTCGTCCGTGGTGGTGACGTCCACAGCCATCGGGTCGATCTTCTCCTTCGCGACGGGGCGGTCGGCGGGCCCGCGCCCGCGACCCCACCAGCCTGCCACCCGGGGCCGGTACGCGCGACGCGACGCGACATCGCCCACCCTGTGGGCTCACGCCGGGCGGGGTGGGACACACCGTTGCGACACCTGTTCGACACGCCGAACACGGGGAGACATCGAGCGGTAGCTCACCGTAAGCTCCCTCTGGCTGGCCGTGCGGAGGAGGCGTGTATGGCAACGGTGATCGGCCCCCGGCCCCCGTCCGACGGGGACGCGCCGGCGGAGGGCGCGGCGGCCGGGGAGTCTCCGCTGCCGGAGCTGGCCGACGGGCACTGGATGAACCGGGCCACCGAGTTCGCGCACACCAGCTTCTGGGCGGTGGCCCGCCGGCTGCCCGCGCTCGTCCGCGAGGCCGTCGGCCTCGCCTGGGCGACCAGCCGCCGCGACACCGCCGCCTCGATCGGGCTCAACATCGCCGCCGGCGTGCTCACCACGTGCGGCCTGCTCGCCACCACCGGCGTGCTGCGGCAGCTCTTCGCCGCCGGCCCCACGCCCGACCGGATCCGCGCGGCCCTGCCGGCGCTCCTGCTCGCGGCCGCCGCCGTGACCGGCCGGGGCGCGTTGACCGTGGCCGCGGGCTGGGCCCAGGCCCGGCTCATCCCGCAGATCAACTACCAGGTGGAGCTGCGGCTCTTCGAGGCGACCACCGCCGTCGAGCTGGCCGCCTTCGACGACGCGGGCTTCGCCGAGGAGATGGACCGCGCCCGCGACCGGGGCATGGCCGAGGCGGCGTCGATCGTGGACCACACGGTCAACCTGGTGACCGGGGTGGTGGGCGTGCTGGCCACCGCCGCCGCGGTCACCGTCATCCAGCCGGTGCTGTTGCCCTGCCTGCTGCTCGCCGCGGTGCCCGAGGCGGTCACCGCGGTCAAGCTGGCCCGCCGGCAGTACCTCGCGATCCTGGCCTGGATCACCCGGCGTCGCCGGATGTTCATGCTGGCCCGGCTGATGGCCGACCGGCACACTGCCGCCGAGATCCGGGCCTACCAGATGCGCGACTTCCTGCTCGCCGAATACCACCGGATGATGACCGTGGAGACCCAGGCCCAGCTGCGGCTGGCCCGATCGCAGACCGTCACCCGCGCGATGGGCCTGTCGGTGACCGGCGTCGCCGCGTTCGCCGTCTACGCGGTGCTCGGCGGGCTGCTGCTCACCGGCGTGGTGGCGCTGGCCGCGGCGGCCACCGCGCTGCTCGCCCTCCAGTCCGCCCGCAGCAGCCTGCGCACCGCCGTCTTCGCCACCAACTCGCTCTACGAGGACGCCCTCTACTACCAGGACTACCGGGACTTCCTCGACCGGGCCGGGCGGCGGATACCGACCGGGGGGCAGCAGCCGGTCGACGGGTTCGAGCGCATCGACCTCGACCGGGTCTGCCTGCGCTACCCGGACACCGACGGCGCCGCCGTCGACGAGGTCAGCCTCACCATCCGGCGCGGCGAGGTGGTCGCGTTGGTGGGGGAGAACGGGTCCGGCAAGACCACGCTGGCGAAGCTGATCGCCGGGCTCTACCGACCCACCGGCGGCGCGATCCGCTGGGACGGGGTGGACGCCGCCGAGCTGGACCCGCGCGAGGTCGCCGCCCAGGTGGCGGTGATGAGCCAGGACTGGTGGAAGTTCCCGTTCACCGCCCGGCAGAACATCCGGGTCGGCCGGCACGACCGGGCCGACGGCCCCGGCCCGAGCGTCGAGTCCGCCGCCCGGGAGGCCGCCGCGCACGACATGATCAGCGAACTGCCCTTCGGGTACGACACGCTGCTGGACCGACAGTTCAAGGACGGGCAGGACCTGTCCGGCGGCCAGTGGCAGCGACTGGTGGCCGCCCGGGGCCTCTACCGCGACGCCCGACTGCTGATCTGCGACGAACCCTCCGCCGCGCTGGACGCGCGGGCCGAGCACGCGCTCTTCCAACACCTGCGGCGGCGTCCGGACCGGGCCGTCGTCCTGATCACCCACCGGTTGGCCAACGTCCGGCACGCCGACCAGATCTTCGTCCTGGACCACGGCCGGCTCGTGCAGCACGGCGACCACGACGCGTTGATGGCGCAGGCCGGGCCCTACCGGGAGCTGTTCGAACTCCAGGCGGCCGGCTACCTGGCCGGCGCCGGGGAGGCCGCCGCCGACCGTTGACCTCCAGCGCACTCGAACTCCTACGGTGACCGGACCGGCCGCCGCCCGGTCAGCGCGGCGTCACCCACCATGGAGTCCACATGCGCTATCGCGTCCTCGGCGGCACCGGCATCGAGGTCAGCGTCCACTGCCTCGGCACGATGATGTTCGGCGCCGTCGGCAACCCCGACCACGACGACTGCGCCCGCATCGTGCACGCCGCGCTCGACCGCGGCGTCAACATGGTGGACACCGCCGACATGTACTCGGCGGGCGAGTCGGAGGTGATCGTCGGCAAGGCCCTGCGGGGCCGGCGCGACGACGTGGTGCTCGCCACGAAGGTGCACTTCCCGATGGGCGAGGGACCCAACCGGGGCGGCAACTCACGCCGGTGGATCGTCCGCGCCGTCGAGGACAGCCTGCGCCGGCTGGGCACCGACTGGATCGACCTCTACCAGGTGCACCGACCCGATCACACCACCGACGTCGAGGAGACGCTCGCCGCGCTCAGCGACCTGGTCCGGGCCGGCAAGATCCGGGCGTTCGGCTGCTCGACGTTCCCGGCGGAGGAGATCGTCGAGGCGCAGCACGTCGCCGAACGGCGCGCGCTCGGCCGGTTCCGCAGCGAGCAGCCGCCGTACTCGATCCTGGCCCGGGGGATCGAGGCGTCGGTGCTGCCGGTGTGCCTCCGCCACCGGATGGGCGTGCTGGTGTGGAGCCCACTGGCCTCCGGCTTCCTGTCCGGCCGGTACCGACAGGGCCAGCCGGTGGACCTCACCTCGGGCCGACCGGCGCGCACCCCGGCCCGGTTCGACCCGGAGCTGCCCGGCAACGCCGCCAAGTACGCCGCCGTCGAGCACCTCGTCGCGCTCGCCGACGAGGTGGGCTGCACGTTGCCGCAGCTCGCCGTGGCGTTCACCGCGGCGCACCCCGCGGTCACCTCGACCATCATCGGGCCGCGCACCATGGACCAGCTCGACGCGCTGCTCGCGGGGGCGGCGCTGACGCTCGACGACGCGGTGCTCGACCGGATCGACGAGATCGTCCCGCCCGGGGTGAACCTCTACCAGCCCGACGGCGTCTGGTCCCCGCCCGCGCTGACCGACCCGTCCCGACGTCGCCGCCCGATGCCGGAGCGCGCCGCCGCCTGACGGCCCCCAGCGCTGCCTACGCGGAGGGTGCCGCAGCCTGGCCGCTCATCGGCCCGTCCCACCCGGTCGCTCCGCTGGCCGAGGACCAGCCCTTCGCCAGCGCCCCACCCCATCACCGGTCCCCGCACAACCCGCGCGCGCTGACGTCTCCGCCTCCGCGCGTAGATCTTGGTAGCGAACGGCCCCCATAGGGGCCCTTTCCTACCAAGATCTTCGCGATTCCTGTGTGGTGGGAGGCGGTTCCTGGAATGCGGGAGCGGAGTCGGCCGGTGCGTGGTTGAACGGCGCGGTGTCGAGCGGGGGCGGTAAAGGGGTGGGTGGTTGCTGGGGAGAGCGGGCTGGGGCAGGATCGCCGGAATGCTCCGCCTCCGCCCTCGCCGCGCCGCTGTCGTCGCCGTGCTGGCCCTGCTCACCGCCGGGTGCTCCACCTCCGGCGCCGATCCCGACGCGTCGGGACCCGGCACCAGCGCATCCGGCAGCAACTCGTCCAGCACCGACGCATCCGGCGCCGGCGCACCGGGCGCGGCGAGAGGCGGCGCCACCATCGCGCCCGGTACCGCTGGCACGACGTCGGTGGCGCCGTCACCGGCCGCGCGTACCGGGATCGGGGCCCGGCCGAGCGCGTCGGCCGGGCCGTGCGCGGTCTTCCCGGCCGACAACGTCTGGCACGCCGACGTGACCCGGCTGCCGGTGCACGCCCGGTCGGCCGCGATGGTCGGCGCTATCGGCGCCGACGCCACCGTGCACGCCGACTTCGGCTCCGGGACGTGGGAGGGCGCGCCGATCGGCATCCCGGTCACCGTCGTCCCGGCCGGGCAACGGCGGGTGCCGGTCACGTTCGGGTACGCCGACGAGAGCGACAGCGGGCCGTACCCGATCCCGCCCGACGCGAAGGTGGAGGGCGGCCCGTCCGGCACCGGCGACCGGCACGTGATCGTCTGGGACCGCGGCGCCTGCCGGGCGTACGAGCTGTTCGACGCGCACCGCTCCGGGGCCGGGTGGCGGGCCGGCTCGGGCGCGGTGTTCGACCTGCGGTCCAACCGGATGCGCCGGGCCGGCTGGACCTCCGCCGACGCGGCCGGGCTGTCCGTGCTGGCCGGGCTGGTGCGCTACGACGAGGTGGCGGCCGGTCGGATCGACCACGCGATCCGGGTGACCGTGCCGCGTACCCGCACCGGCTGGACGTGGCCGGCCAGCCACTCCGCCTCGTCGGCCACCGACCCGGCGCTGCCGCAGCTCGGCCAGCGGCTGCGGCTCAAGCGTTCGGTCGACCTGTCCGGGTTGCCCCGGCAGGCCCGGATCGTGGCCGAGGCGATGCGTCGCCACGGACTGATTGTGGCCGACCACGGCTCCGCCTGGTACATCTCCGGAGCCCCGGACCCGCGCTGGGACAACGACGCCCTGCACGCGCTGGACCGCCTGCGCGGCGGCGACTTCGAGGTGGTGGACGCCGCCGGCCTGATGGTCGCCCCGACGTCGGCCGCCACCCGCTGAGCGGAACGTCGACCACCGAGCCCGCCCCCGGCTGGGCGCGCTGGTCGGCCCGTCGCCGGATGAACCCGGTCGACGTGGCCGGGCCGGGCGCCCACACTGTCCGGATGGAACATCGTGACCTGGTCCGGGTGAGCAAACGCATGTCGCTGGCGTTGCGCCACCGCCCCGACCGGTTCCAGCTGACGCTCGACCGGGCCGGCTGGACGCCGGTCGCCGACCTGCTCGCCGCGCTGCGGATCAGCCGCGCCGACCTCGACGCCGTGGTGGCCGGCAACGACAAGCAGCGTTTCGCCGTCGAGGCCGGCCCGGACGGCGCCGACCGTATCCGGGCCAACCAGGGGCACTCCGTCCCGGTCGACCTCGGCCTGACCCCGGCGACGCCGCCGGGCCGACTCTTCCACGGCACCGCCGAGGACGTACTGCCCGCCATCCGGGCCGAGGGACTGCGCCGGGGGCGCCGGCACCACGTACACCTGTCGCCGGACGTGGCGACGGCCCGGCGGGTCGGCGCGCGCCGGGGCGGCGCGGTGGCCGTGCTCGCGGTCGACGCCGCAACCATGGCCGCGCAAGGCTACCTGTTCTACCGCTCCGCGAACGGGGTGTGGCTCACCGACACCGTGCCGCCCGGCTACCTGACGGTCAGCACGCCGTGACCGGGTGCGCCACCACGGCGTCGAACAGGTACGCGAGGTCGTTCGGGGCGGCCCGGTCGGGCTGACCGGCGCCGGTGCGGTCGGTGGCGCGGGCGCGCAGCACGTGCCGGCCGGCGGCCGGTGGACGCCAGCGCGCGGTCCAGCGCTGCCAGGGGCCGCCCCGGTCGGTCGCGACCAGGTCGGCCGGTCGCCACCCGTCGCCGGTGTCCACCTCGACGCGCTCGATCGGGCCGTTGCCGGACCAGGACCGGCCGTGCAGCAGCACGTCCTCGCCGGCCGGGACGCGGGCGTCCCACGCCAGCTCGAACGCGCTCTTCACCGGCTGCGCGCCGAGCACCGTGCCGTCGGCCGGGTGCCCGGGGCCGAACAGCCGGTAGAACTGGGTGTTCCATGGTGAGAACAGGGGAGTGGTGGAAACCTCGACCGGTCCCACCCACTTGATCGAGGAGATGCCGATCCAGCCGGGCACCACCACCCGCACCGGGAAACCGTGGTCGGCCGGCAGCGGCTCACCGTTCATCTCGTACGCCAGCAGCACGTCGTCGAGGGCCTTGGCCACCGGCAGCGGGCGGCGCACCGGTCCGAGGTCGACCCCGCCGGTCACGTAGTGCGGATCGAGGCCCTCGGGCATCACGTCGACCGCCTCGTCGCGCAGCCCGGCCAGGCGCAGCACCGTGCCCAGCCGCACGCCGCGCCAGCGGGCCACGCCGACGCCGCCCAGCCCCCAGGCCACGCCGGGGGTCGGTTGGTCCTGCTGCTCGGCGAAGAACCGCCGCCCGTTGCCGGCGCACTCCAGCAGCGCGGGGCGCTCCTCGGCGGGCAGCCGGCGCAGGTCGTCGAGGCCGAACTCGACCGGGGCGTCGCGGGTGGGCGCGCCGCGCAGGCCGTCGCCGAACAGGCGCAGCCGCCAGGTCGTCGGGTCGAGGTGGGGGGTGACGGTGTGGTTGCGGACGAAGAAGCGGTCGTTGGGCACCACGTACCCCTGGCCGGCCATCGCCGACCAGCGCATCTCGGCGTTGGTGTCCAGCGGGCGCAGCAGCGCCGCCGGCAGCGGCTTGGCGATCGGCGTACCCGGGTCGACGCCGACCGGGGCCGGCGCCACCGCGACCGGCTCGCGCTCCGCGGCGGCGGCGGTCACCGCGGCCATGGCGGCACCCAGCTCCAGCAGCCGCGCGCGGTCGACGCCCGCGCCGTGCGCCTGCCCGGCGAGCCACTGCCGGCTCCGTTCGGCGTCGTGGACGGCTTCGGCGGGTGACGGGGAACGGCTCACGGGTGACCTCCGGGCTGGGCGACGCTGCCTTTCCTATTCAATCAGTAGGACTTTGCGTCGATCCAGCCCAGGTGTCGGCTCAGGTCGCGCCGATCAGCGTCACCACGCCGGCCGCCACCAGCACACCCGCCCAGAGCCGGTCGACGTTGAACCAGGCGCGGCGCAGCACGCCGACGCCGAGCACCTCGTACACCAGCAGCGCGACGGCGAGCGCGACGCCGAGCATGGCGCCGGTGTGCACGGCCGCGGCGGCCAGCCCGGTCAGCGCGCCGGCCGGCGCGGCGGACAGGTGCCCGGCGTGCGGGCCCGCGCCGGCCGCCGGCTCCGCCAGCAGCACCGGCAGCAGCATCAGGCCGGCGCCGTGCGCGGCGGACATCAGGAACGACCAGGCGGTGAGCTGGGCGGCCGACAGCCGCATGCCGGCCCACCGGAAGTGCCGGTCCGACAGCAGCCGCCACATCCCGAACCCGACCAGCAGCACTCCGCCGGTCACCGCGACCGCCGTGCCGGCCGTCACCGAGCGGGTGGCGCTGACCAGCGCGGCGACCACCGCCACCGACGCCAGGTGCCCGGCCGCGATCGGTGGCAGGGCCGCGAGCAGCGCGGCCCGGCGCCGCTCCTGAAGGCCCCGGGCGACCGCGAACAGCCATCCCATCGCCGGGTTCAGGCCGTGGAACGCGCCGAGACCGGCCAGCGCCGCCCAGGTCGCGCCGGTCACGGGAAGCAGTACGAGTCGGACGAGGCGTCGCCGCCCTGCAACCGGGTCTGGTGCACGCGCAGGCCGCGGAACTCCTCCCCGCGCGGGAAGAACCGCGGGTCGGGCACCAGTCCGCCGTTCTCCGGGTCGACGTCGAGCTTCGCCACCCAGGCGCCCACCCCGTCGGGATAGAACTGGTCGTCCCAGGCGCCGTAGAGCGAGTTGCTGACGTAGACGCGGCGGCCGTCGCGGCTGATCTCCACCATCTGCGGCCCGCCGGCCAGCGGCTCGTCCGGGAACGCCGGGTGCGGCGTGCGGTTGACGATGCCACCCAGGCGCACCGATCCGACGCGTACCGGGTGGAACGGGTCGCTGACGTCGTAGCGGATCAGCTCGCCGGTGCCCCAGCAGGAGACGTGCAGGAACCGGTCGTCCACCGACAGGTCGATGTCGGTGACCAGCGGCGGCACCGCCCCGAACGGCTTGAGCAGGTCCGGCAGGTCGGCCGCGTCGGCCGGCTCGGCCGGGATGTCGATCACCTTGGTCACCGCCCAGGCGTCGCCGTCGCGGTGC
This sequence comes from Micromonospora sp. WMMA1996, assembly GCF_002573675.1. Taxonomy (NCBI): domain Bacteria; kingdom Bacillati; phylum Actinomycetota; class Actinomycetes; order Micromonosporales; family Micromonosporaceae; genus Micromonospora; species Micromonospora sp. WMMA1996. Next base: position 1,783,779 of record NZ_PDHU01000001.1, read on the forward strand.
CACAGCCAGATCGAGGCGGACAGGTCCTCGACGCTGATCACCACGCCGACGAAGCCGTACGACTTGGTCGGGTCGTGCGCGGGGCGCAGCTCCAGCGGCATCTGGTACTGGTCGCCGAGGTCGACGCGCTGCACGTGCCGGCGCTTGGCCAGGTCCCAGAAGTGGATCGCGTGCCCGTACCGGCGGCCCAGCAGCAGTTCCCCGACGATGCCGTCCTCGATCATCGACGGCGTGCCCCACTCGCTGGTGACCAGCACGTCCTGCGTGTAGTGCCACCAGAAGTCGTATGCCAGGAACTGCGGCCCCCGGTCGGCCTCCCACGCGCCGCGTACCTCGAACGTGGTGTGGTCGAGCACCGCGATGCCGCCCGGCCCCTCCTGCCCGTCCGCGCCACCGAGCGCGGAGACGTAGATGCCGTCCGGCCCGCAGTGCACGGTGTGCGGGCGGGAGTAGCCGGCCCGCTTGCCGAGTTCCTCCGCCTCGATCACCTTGACCAGCTCGGGGCGGCGCGGGTCCGGCTTGGTGTCCAGCACGTGGATCCGGGACGAGCGCAGGCCCGGCACGATCAGGTAGCGGCGCTCCACGTGCGGGTGCGGCGCGGTCGGGCAGAGCGCGCTGCTGCACGCGTTCCAGCCGAAGTGATGCAGCTCGTCGCCGGTGTGCGGCAGCTCGGTCCAGCCCACCACCCGGCCGTACGAGTCGGAGTCCGGGTCGGTGTCGAGCACCGCGATGGCGTCGGGACGCTGCCCGGAGCGGTCGAACGCGGCGACGTACGCGAGCTTCTCGGCCGGCGCGGCGGCCGCCAGCGCCGGAGAGGGGTAGAACGTCGGGTCGGGGGTCCAGCGGGTCATCGGGTCTCCGTAACGGTCATGCGGTGGGTACGCCGAGGCGGTCGAGCAGGTGGCGGCGCAGCGCGCCGAGGGCCGGGTCGTCGGGGCTCGGGGCGGGGCCGAGGTGGACCGGGATCTCCTCGGCGATGACGCCGTCGTCGAGCAGCAGGACGCGGTCGGCGAGCAGCAGCGCCTCCTCCACGTCGTGGGTGACCAGCAGTGCGGCGAAGCCGTGCTGGGCGCGCAGCCGGCGCAGCAGCCCCTGCATGCGCAGCCGGGTCAGCGCGTCCAGCGCGCCGAACGGCTCGTCGAGCAGCAGCAGGTCCGGTTCGCGGACCAGCGCGCGGGCCACCGCGACGCGCTGTGCCTGCCCGCCGGAGAGCTCGGCCGGCCAGGCCCGGTCCCGGTCGGCGAGCCCGACCTCGGCCAGCGCGCGGCTCACCCGCCCGGCGACGTCCGGCCCGGTGAGCCCGAGTGCGACGTTGTCGGCCACCCGTTTCCAGGGCAGCAGGCGGTGCTCCTGGAACACCACGGCGGCGGTGCCGTGCACCCGGTGCGTGCCGCCGGCGTCGTCGTCCAGCCCGGCGAGCACCCGCAGCAGCGTGCTCTTGCCGGAGCCGCTGCCACCCAGCAGCGCGACCGTCTCTCCGGCGGCGATGGTCAGGTCGACCCCGGCCAGCACCACGGCGGGGCCGAAGGCTCGGGTCACCGCGCGCGCGGTGAGCACCGGCGGCGTCACGTCGCCCGCAGCCCGCGTCGCCACGTCAGCGTCCTCCTCTCGGCGTACCGGAGGGCGAGGTCGGAGGCCAGACCCAGCAGCGCGTAGATGAGCAGGCCGAGCACCACCACGTCGGTCTGGCTGAACTCGCGGGCCTCCATCATCAGGAAACCGACGCCGGTCTGGGCGTTGACCTGCTCGCCGACGACCAGGCTGAGCCAGGCCGCGCCGATGGCCAGCCGCAGCCCGAGGAACAGGGCGGGCAGCGCGCCGGGCAGCACCACGTGCCGCAGCCGGGCGGCCGGGCCGAGGCCGCACGTGCGGGCCGCCTCCACCAGCCGCTCGTCGATGTCCCGGATCCCGGCGTAGGTGTTGAAGTAGATCGGGAAGAACGCGCCGAGCGCGACCAGCGTGACCTTCAGCGACTCACCGATGCCGACCCAGATGATGAGCAGCGGGACCAGGCCCAGGTGCGGCAGCATCCGGGCCATCTGCACCGGCGGGTCGACCAGGTCGTCGCCGAGGCGCAGCAGCCCGGCCGCCGCGCCGAGCACCAGCGCCAGCCCACCGCCGACCAGCAGGCCGAGCGCGGCGCGGGTGAGCGAGTCGAGCAGGTGCACGCCGAGCGTGCCGTCGGCGGCGAGCCGCCACCCGGTGGCGAGCACCGCGCTCGGCGCGGGCAGCTTCTCCGGGGAGAGCAGGCCCGACCGCGCGGCGGCCTCCCAGGCCACCACCAGCACGACCGGGCTGAGCACCCGCCGCCACCGCCGGACGGCCCGGGTCCGGGGCCGCCGCGGCGTCACCTGATCCGGTACGACCGGGGCGGACGCCTCGGCGAGCGCCGGGCCGCTCACCGGAACGCCTCGTTGAACCGGCCGTCCACCCGCCCGGCGATGTCGACCGGCCCGGGCACCAGCTTCAGGTCGACGAAGCTGTCCGCGATGGCTTGCAACTCGGCGCCGATCTCCGGGGTGACCGGGGCGAGCGGCTTGGCGCTGCGGGCCAGGGCCCGGGTGGTCACGTCGAGCGGGATCTTCAGTTCCGGGGCGAGCACGGCGGCCCGTTCGGTCGGGTGGGCGATGCCCCAGTCGGTGGTCCGCCGGTAGGTGTCCAGGAAGGCGCGGACGTCGTCGGTGCGGTTCTTCACCGCCTCCGGCGCGGCCAGCACGTACTCGCGGTTGCCGGCCAGGCCGGTGGCGTCGGCGAGCACCCGAACGTCGGGTCGCTCGGCGAGCGCGAAGTAGGGGTCCCAGATGATCCACGCGTCGACCTGCCCGTTGTCGAACGCGGGTCGTCCCTCGGCCGGCTTGAGGTACTTGACGTTGATGTCGGCGAGCGTCATCTTGTTCGCCTCCAGCAGCTTCACCAGCAGCCAGTGCACGTTGGAGCCCTTGTTCAGGGCCACCGTCCGCCCACGCAGGTCGGCGAAGCTCCGGTACCGACTGCCCGCCTTGACCAGCACCGCCTCGCCCTGGGGGATGGGCTGGGAGGTGCCGACCACGGAGAAGGGGATCTTTCCGGCGGCGGCGAAGACCGGCGGCGCCTCGCCGGTCTGGCCGATGTCGATCGAGCCGGCCTTGAGCGCCTCGGTGAGCGCCGGCCCGCTCTCGAACAGCGACCAGGTCACGTTCTTCGCGTCGCCGCGCGCCTTGACCAGGCTGAGGCCGCCGAAGCGTTGGTAACCGATCCGCAGTGGCGCGTCGTCGCCGCGGGCGTCGGCCGCCTCGCCGCCGCAGGCCGTCAGCGCCGTGGCGGCGACCAGCGCCAGGGTGGTGAGCAGCGCGCCCAGGCGGCGGCGGGGTCTCGACGGGGTACGCATGACGACTCCTCGGGGAGGGGATGGGCCCGGCCATCGGCGGGCGTCAGCAACCTACCAACCCGATAGGTTTTATGGGTAGTCTGTCGGCGCGGTCGTCCCACCCCTCAGGAGACGGCCCGACCGACCCGCGCCGGAGGCCGCCCATGTCGCTCACCTTCCACTGGTTCCTGCCGACCTACGGCGACAGCCGGGACATCGTGGGCGGCGGGCACGGCGTGCCGATCGGGACCGCCGGCGGCGCCCGCCCGGCCAGCGTCGCCTATCTGGGGCAGATCGCCCGCACCGCCGAACAGCTCGGCTTCGCCGGCGCGCTCACCCCCACCGGCGCCTGGTGCGAGGACGCCTGGCTGAGCACCGCCATGCTCACCGAGGTGACCGAGCGGTTGAAGTTGCTCGTGGCGTTCCGCCCGGGGCTGCTCTCACCCACCCTCGCCGCGCAGATGGCCTCCACCTTCCAGCGCCTGTCCGGCGGCCGGTTGCTGCTCAACGTGGTCACCGGGGGCGAGTCCGCCGAGCAGCGGGCGTACGGCGACTTCCTGGACAAGGACGCCCGCTACGCGCGTACCGACGAGTTCCTGCACGTGGTGCGGTCGCTGTGGCGCGGCGAGACGGTCGACCACGACGGCGCGCACGTGCGGGTCGAGGGCGCCCGGCTGACCCGGGTGCCGGACCCGGTGCCGCCGGTCTACTTCGGCGGGTCGTCCGCCGCGGCCCTGCCGGTGGCGGTGCGGCACAGCGACGTCTACCTGACCTGGGGCGAGCCGCCCGCACAGGTGGACGGCAAGCTGGACCGGGTCCGCGGCCTGGCCGCCGAGGCCGGCCGTGAGCTGCGCTACGGCATCCGGCTGCACGTGATCAGCCGGGACACCGCCGAGGAGGCGTGGGCGCAGGCCCGCAAGCTGCTCGACGGCATCCCCGAGGCCGACGTGCGGGCGGTGCAGGAGGGGCTGCGGCGCAGCGAGTCCGAGGGGCAGCGGCGGATGCTGGACCTGCACGGCGGCTCCCGCGACGGCCTGGAGGTCTCGCCCAACCTGTGGGCCGGCTTCGGGCTGGTCCGCGGCGGCGCGGGCACCGCCCTGGTGGGCAGCCACACCGAGGTCGCCGACCGGATCGCCGAGTACCACGCGCTCGGGCTGGACGAGTTCATCCTCTCCGGCCACCCGCACCTGGAGGAGGCGTACTGGTTCGGGGAGGGCGTGCTGCCGATCCTGCGCCGCCGGGGGCTGTGGCGGCACCCGGCCGGCGATCCGACCGCCGACGCGCCGGCGGCCGTGCCGTTCTCCCCGCAGCCGGTGCCGGCCCGGGTCTGACCCGTCAGTCCGGGCGTTGCCCGGCGAGGAAGTCGGCCAGCACCCGGGTGTGCGTGGAGAAGGCCAGCTCGACCGGCTCGGTGAGCACCAGCCACTCGGTCGCCTCCTCGGTGGGCGCCGACGGCGGCAGGTCGCCCACCGGCCGCTCGGGCAGCACGCCGAAGACCATCATGGTGCCGCCGGCCGGGGCGCCGTGCACCGCGAACAGCCGCGCCTCGTCGGCCTCGGCGAGCAGCCCGGTCTCCTCCCGCAGCTCGCGGACCAGCGCCTCGGACCACTCCTCGCCGTACTCGACGAAGCCGCCGGGGAGGGCGAGCTGCCCGCGCGCCGGCTCGATGTCCCGGCGTACGACCACCACGCCGAGCCCGTCGGGGGTGCGGACCGGCAGCACCGCCACCGCGACCGGCAGCGGGTTGCGCCACACCGTCTCGCCGCAGGTCGAACAGACACGCGGCCAGCCGGCGTCGGCCGGGTAGGCCGCGCCGCAGAACGAACAGTGCGAGTACGCGGTCACGCCGCAGCACGTTACCCGGCCGGCCGGTCGGACGCTCGGCTGCTCGCGCGCGCGAGCGCGTCGCGCGCCTCCATCAGGGCGAAGCCGAGCAGGTTGGCACCCCGCCAGGTGGCCGGGTCACCCGCGCGCGGGTCGTCGGCCGCCAGGCCGATGCCCCAGATGCGGTCCGTCGGGCTGGCCTCCACCAGCACCCGGCCGCCGGTGCCGAGCAGGAACCGCCGCAGGTCCTCGTGCTGCCCGAACTTGGCCACGCTGCCGGCCACCACGACGTCGTAGCGGCGGGCCGTCCAGGTGGCCTCGTCGAAGTCCCGGACCTGCCGGCCGAGCGCCTTGGCCCGGTGCGGGTGCGTGGCCGTCAGCACCCGCCCGGCGATCTCGTGGTCGCCGAAGAGCGTGGCCTTGTGCCACATCATCCAGTGCTCGGCAGTGGCGTACTTTCGACCGTCCACCGTGAACGCCGCCGGCCACCACTGGCTCAGGCAGCCGGCGCCGACGCTGCCGTCGCGCTGCGGCCGGTGCCCCCAGAAGTGCAGATATCTGACCGTCTCTCCGGTGTCGAGCGTGGCGATCAGGTCGGTGACGGAACGGATCGGCATGCCCGGCAGTCTGCCCCACCCCACCGACATCCCGCCGATCTTGCAGTTTGGGACCTGGCAAGCTCCGCCAACCGGACATCCTGGGAGCCGAAACTGCAAGATCGGCGAGGGTGGGGATGGTCAGGGGGTGGGGGCGCCGGTGTAGAACGCGGTGACCCGCTCGCCCGCGGCGTGTGCCTGGTCTGCCGGGGTGCCGGCGGCGACGCTGGCCGCCGTCCACCGTTCGCCGGCCGCGATCACGAACCGGCGTCCCTCGTCCGAGGCCATCCAGTCGGCCGCCGCAGCCGGGTCCACGCCGACGCCGTCGGGGGCGAAGTGTGAGGCCAGGCCGACCAGGGCCAGGTCCCAGCCGATGCCGACCGCTCCCGGGCCGTACTCGGCCCACCGCTGGTCGTCGACGTGGGCGACGTGTTCCAGCTCGAAGCGGGTACGCCCCGGCCCGGCCTCGCGCAGCCGCACCTCGATCCAGCTCACCTCGCCACCGAACTCCCAGGTGGCGGCGAACCCGTGCGGCGGGTCGCAGCGCTCGACGGTCCCGCCGGCGTTGCCCTCCAACTGGTACCGGCCGCCGAGGCTCAGGTCGCCGGAGACCGGCAGGAACCAGCGGGGGATCCGCTCCGGGTTGGTGCAGGCGTCGAAGACGTCCTCCACCGACGCTTCGTATGTCTGGCTGATGGTGAGCGCCCGCGCCTGCCCGGCGGGGAGCGTACGGTCGCCGATCCGGCGCTCGACGGCGCTGATCTGCCCGGTCACGTCGATCATGGGTTGGTCCTCTCGTCGTCGGGTTCGTCCTCGCGCAGCCGGCGTTCACGGCGGCCCCGGGCCAGCTCGGTGGCGAGCGCGGCCAGCGGCGGCGCCCAGAACCGGCGGAAGCCGGCCAGCCAGGCGTCGATTTCCCGCAGCGGGGCGGGATCGACCGCGTAGAGCCGGCGGGTGCCCTCGGCGCGCACGGTGGTGAACCCGTGCTCGCGCAGCACCTTGAGGTGCTGCGAGACGGCGGGCTGGCTGATGCCGAACTCGCGCCGCACGGTCTCGCCCAGTGCTCCGGCCGGTTGCTCGCCGGCCGCGAGCAGCTCCAGGATGCGGCGGCGGACCGGATCGCCGAGGACGTCGAAGGCGTGCACGACCCGTTTATATCAGGCCTGACTTATATAAGCCAGCACTGTATTCTCATCGAACTCTCATCGAACTGTGCTGTGCTGGCTCCGATGGCAACGACGGTCCTGGTGGTCGACGACGAGCCGAACATCGTCGACATGGTGGCGACGGTGCTGCGGTTCCACGGGTTCGAGGTGGTCGCCGCCGGCACCGCCGGCGACGCCGAGCGGCTGGCCGCCGAGCGGTCGCCGCAGCTGGTGGTGCTGGACGTGCTGCTGCCCGACGGCGACGGGTTCGCGCTCTGCCGGAGGCTGCGCGCCGCGGGGCACCGTTTCGGCATCGTCTTCCTCACCGCCCGCGACGCGCCCCGGGACAAGATCGCCGGGTTGACGTGGGGCGGCGACGACTACGTGACCAAGCCCTTCTCGGTCGACGAACTGGTCGCCCGGGTCCGGGCGGTGCTGCGGCGGATCGGTCCCGACGCCGGGGACGCCGCCGGCCTGCTCCGCTACGCCGACCTGGAACTGGACGAGGAGACCTGCCAGGCCCGTCGGGGCGGGCAGGTGCTCGCGCTCTCGCCGACGGAGTACAAGCTGCTGCGCTACCTGATGCTCAATCCCGGTCGGGTGCTGTCGCGCACCCAGATCCTCGAGGCGGTGTGGAGCTACGACTTCGGCGGCGCCTCGAACGTGGTCGACACCTACGTCGGTTACCTGCGCCGCAAGCTGGATCCGCTCGGACCACCGCTGATCGTCACCCAGCGCGGGTTCGGCTACGCGCTGCGGGCCGGCGGATGAACCGGGTGCCGCTGCGGCGCAGCCTGCTCGCCGGCATGGTGGCGCTGACCGCCGTGGCGCTGCTGGTGGCCGGCGTGGTGAGCGCCGCCGGCCTGCGGGCGTACCTGCTGGACCGCACCGACGACCAGCTCCGCGCCGGCGCGGCGCTGGCCACCCAGCGGGTCGGGTCGTTGCTGCGTGAGCCCGGCGGGGCGGCCCGCGCGGTCGTCGCGCCCTCCGACTACCTGGTGGAGATCCGGCACCCGGACGGCACGCTGACCCGACTCGGCGCGTCGCCGCCGGCCGCTGCGCTGCTGGACCGGGCCCCGCCCCCGCCCGCCGACGGCAGCGCCGGTCCGGCGACGACGCTCGACGCGGGGACGTGGCGGGCGGTCACCGTGCGGGCCGGCGACGCGGTCGTGCTGATCGCGCTCCCGCTCGCGCCGGTACGCGAGACGGTGCGCCGGCTGGTCCTGGTCGAGCTGGCCGGCGGGCTGACCGTGCTGCTGCTGCTCGCCGGCTTCGCCCGCGTGCTGCTGGTTCGGGGTCTGCGTCCGCTGGACCGGATCACCGGCACCGCGACCGCGATCGCCGGCGGCGACCTGGACCGCAGGGTTCCGGTCGAGGGAAGCGAGCGGACCGAGGTGGGGCGGTTGACCCGCGCCGTCGACGGGATGCTCGCCCGGCTCCAGTCGGCGATCGCCGCCCGGACGCGTTCGGAGGAGCGGCTGCGCACCTTCGTCGCGGACGCCTCGCACGAGCTGCGCACGCCGTTGACCTCGATCCGTGGCTACCTGCACCTGCTGCGCCACGACATGGTCGAGCCGGCCCGCCGGCCCGAGGTGCTGCGCCGGGGAGACGAGGAGGCGACCCGGATGAGCCGCATCCTCGACGACCTGCTCTACCTGGCCCGGCTCGACGCCGAGCCGCGGCTCGGCCGGGAGACGGTCGACCTGGCCGAGGTGGCCCGGGAGTCCGTCGCCGACGCCCTGGCGGTGCAGCCCGGCCGGCCGCTGCGGGTCACCGCACCACCCGTCGCGACGGTGCGCGGGGACGCCGACGCGCTGCGCCAGGTGCTGGCGAACCTGCTCGCCAACGTCCGCGTCCACACCCCGGCGGGCACCCCGGCGGTCGTGGACGTACGCCACCGCGGCGACCGCATCGAGGTGGCGGTCCGGGACGAGGGGCCGGGGATGCCGCCGCAACTGGCCGCCCGGGCGTTCGAGCGGTTCAGCCACGGCGGCGCCGGCGGCAGCGGGCTGGGGCTCGCCATCGTCGCCGAGATCGTCGCCGCCCACGACGGCGAGCTGGGCCTGGAGACGGGCGAGGGGGCGGGCACGACGGTCCGGTTCCGGTTGCCCGGCGCGGACTCTTGACGTTCTCTCATCCACCTCCGGTCGGACACCCAGCCGGCCCTGGTGTGCTCGCGCCATGCGGAAATCCACACGCCGTCGGCTGGTGAGCGCGGCGGCGGTCCTGTTCCTCGTCCTGGCGGTGGTGGTCGCCGACCGAGTGGTGGCCCGGCTGGTCGCCGGCCGCCTCGCCGACCGGGTGGCCTGCGCGGCCGGGGTGCCCCGACCCTCGGTCGAGCTGGGCGGCTTCCCGGCGCTGCCGCAGATCCTCGGCGGCCGGCTGGACCGGCTCCGGATCGCGGTCGCCGACGTCCGGGCCGGCGGTCTCCGGGTCGCCCGGGTCGACGCCGAGCTGCGCGACGTCCGCACCGGCGACGGACCGGCCCGGATCGGTGCCGCGGCGGTGTCGGTGCTCGTCGGCTACGAGGCGCTGCCCACCGAGGCGGCCGGGCGTCCGTTGCGGTACCGCTACGCCGAGGGTCAGCTGGGCATCGAGACGCAGGCGCGTGCCGTCCCGGTCACGCTGCTGGTCCGCCCCACCCTGACCGGCGGGCGTCTCGTCCTCACTCCCACCGAGGTGGAGGTGTTCGGGATCCGGCGGCCGGCCGGCGCCCTGCTCGACCGGCTCGGCGGGAGCGCGGACCTCGGGCGTGAGCTGCCGACGCTGCCCGACGGCCTGTCCTACCGGGCGGTGACGGCCACCGGCGACGGGCTCCTCGTCCAGGTCGAGGGGCACGAACTCACCCTGCCGGCGGCCGGCGGGCAGGCCGGCGCGCACTGCGGAGGAGCATGATGCGGGTCGACGACGGCAGCCGGGTGCACCGGCTGATGGGCGGCCTCGGCCGGCTCTGCGCCCGCCGGCCCCGGACGGTGCTGGGACTCTGGCTGATCCTCGCCGTGCTGCTGGTCGGCGCCGCGGCGGCTCTCGGCCGGCCGGTCGACAACGACGTGGCGCTGCCCGGCAGCGACGCCCAGGTGGCGCGGGACCTGTTGGACCGGGCCGGGCAGGGTGGTGGCACCGGCGGCCAACTGGTGCTGCACGTCGACTCCGGGCGGCTCGACGACTCGGCCCGGCAGGACCTCCTGGCGCAGGTGAGCCGCGAGATCGCGGAGGTGCCACACGTGACCGGGGTCGACGGGATCGCCGCCGCCTCCGGCACGCTCAGCGCGGACGGGCGCACCGGCTGGCTGACCGTACGGCTCGACGTGTCGCCGCGCCAGGTGGACAAGGCGCTCGCCGACGCGGTCACTGAGGCGGCCGCTCCCGCCGCGACGGTCGGCATCGAGGTGACGCCCGGCGGCGTGCTCGCCTCGGCCGCGGAACGCGGCGGGGCACGGGACAGCGAGGTGCTCGGGCTGGCCGCCGCCGCGCTGGTGCTGCTGCTCGCCTTCGGCGGCCTGGTGGTCGCGGCGGTGCCGCTGGTCACCGCGCTGTTCACGTTGGCCTGCGCGGTCAGCGCGGTCGGACTGGCCGGACATCTGGTCGCGGTGCCGTCGGTGGCCGGGACGCTGGCCACCATGGTCGGTCTCGGTGTCGGTATCGACTACGCGTTGTTCCTGGTCACCCGGCACCGCCGATTGCTGGCCGAGGGCGTGCCGGTGGACGAGGCGGTCGCCCGCAGCGTGGCCGGCTCGGGCAGCGCGGTGGTGTTCGCCGGCGGGACGGTGGTCGTCGCGCTCGGCGGGTTGGCGGTGGCCGGCGTGCCCGTCCTCGGCACGCTCGGGTGGACCACCGGTCTGGTGGTGGTTGTCGCGGTGGCCGGCGCGGTGACCCTGCTGCCGGCGTTGCTGGCCCTGCTCGGGCACCGGTTGGACCGGTTGCGGATCCGCCGCCGCCCGTCGGCCCCGGACGGGACGGCGGCGGGTCGCCGGAGCGGCTGGGCCCGGCAGGCCGACCGGGTCACCGGCGCGCCGTGGCGCTGGGCGATCCTGGCGCTGCTGCTGCTCGGTGTGCTCACCGCGCCCGCCCTCGGCCTGCGACTGGGCCAGGTCGACCCGGGCGACGAGCCGGTCGGCACCGCCGGGCGGACCAGCTACGACCGTCTCGCGGCCGGCTTCGGGCCGGGGGTGAACGGGCCGCTCACCGTGGTCGCCGAGCTGGACCCGCCGGCCGACGCCGGCGACGCGCGGGTGAACGGCCTGACCGCCCGGGTGACCGGCACGCCCGGCGTCGCCCGGGTCACCCCGGCCCGGCTCGCCGACGGCGGGCGCGTCGTGGTGCTGACCGCGTACCCGACGACCGCGCCGAGCGATCCGGCCACCGCCACGCTGGTGCGGACGCTGCGGGCCGTCGACACGCCGGGGGTGACGACGCACCTGGGTGGCGCCACCGCCACCCGGGTCGACCTCGCCGACCGGGTGGGGCAGCGGATGCCGTGGGTCATCGCGGTGGTGGTCGGCCTGGCCACCGTGCTGCTGTACGCGGCGTTCCGGGCGCCGGTCGTCGCGATCAAGGCGGCGGTGATGAACCTGGTCTCGATCGGAGCCGCGTACGGCGTGCTGACTGCGGTCTTCGCCTGGGGCTGGGGTGTCGGGCTGACCGGCCTGTCCGGCCCGGTGCCGGTGGAGAGCTATCTGCCGATGATGCTGTTCGCCCTGCTCTTCGGGCTCTCCATGGACTACGAGGTGTTCCTGCTGACCGCCGTGCGGGAGTCGTGGCTGGTCACTGCCGACAACCGCACCGCGGTCCGGGAGGGGCTGGCCGGGACCGGGCCGGTGATCACTTCGGCCGCGCTGATCATGGTGACCGTCTTCGCCGGCTTCGTGCTCCAGGACGACCCGGTGATCAAGATGTTCGGTCTTGGCATGGCGGTGGCGGTGGCGGTGGACGCCACAGTGGTCCGGGGACTGCTGGTGCCGGCCACCATGGCCCTGCTCGGTCGGGCGAACTGGTGGCGGCCCGGCCGGTCGGACCGGCGGCCCGACCAGGCGCCGCGGGTGCCGATGGGCTGAGTGCGGCCACGTGGGGCGCCCGTCGCACCCGGGCGCCCCACGTACGCCGGGTTCAGCCGCCGAGCCGGGCGGCGACGGTGCGGCGCAGCTCCGGCAGCCGGTCGTGCAGCAGGCCGGGGCACTGGGTGCTGTTGAAGTCCTTGTGCCCGTAGATCTCGGTGGGCGCGATGCCGTACTGCTGGCAGGTGAACGCGCAGAACGCGACCAGGCTGTCCCAGAGCGCCTGCGGCGGCTGTACGTCCAGGTAGATGCCGTCGTTCTCGATGCCGATGGCCTGGCTGTTCTGCCCGACGCAGTGCGCGCCCTGCACCATGGTCTGCCCGTGCAGCAGGGCGTAGAGGCTGCCGTGGCGTCCCTCGGTCAGGTGGCCGCCCCGGCTGTTGGTGAAGTGCTGGCCGGAGTCGAGCCAGCCGTTGGTGTCCATGTGCAGGTTCTGGATGTCGCGGGAGTTCCGGTACGCCTGGGCGAGGCTGTAGTCGGTGGTGTTCGGGAACGCGGTGTGGTGGACGATGATCTTGTTGGGTCGGCTCTGCACCACGCTCACCGGCGACGCGGGCGGGCGGGCGCTCCAGGTCGCGCAGTTGGCGATGGTCGGTTGGTCGACGCGCGCGGCGGCGGCCCGCGCGTCGCGGCCGGGACCGGCCTGGGTCAGCGCGCCGGCGCCGGCGGCGGCGCCGAGCAGGACCGCGCCGCGCAGCACGGCCCGCCGGGGGAGGGGAACGGACATCGGGACCTCCTCGTCGGGTACGGACGGCGGGGCGGACCGGTGCGGCCCGCCCCGCCGGCGTGGGTCAGCAGGGTCCGTTGCAGGCCAGCACCCGGAGGCGGTCCAGGGTGCCGTTCCAGACGTTCTGGTCACCGGGGAAGGTGCCGGAGGAGGCCCACTGCCAGAACGAGTACGTGCCCCAGCCGGCCGGCAGCGTGCCGACGCTGCTGGAGTAGCGGGCGATCCACAGTGGGTTGTTGGCGGCGAACTGCGACGTGTTGCCGGTGCAGGTGCTCCACCAGTCGGTGGTGGTGTAGATGGTGGCCCACCGGCCCGTGCGGGCGTAGTACTGGTTGACGAACGAGGCGATCCAGCTGCGCATGGACGCCTGGCTCAGCCCGTAGCAGGTGGCGCCGTAGGGGTTGTACTCGATGTCCAGCGCGCCGGGCAGCGTCCGGCCGTCCTTGGACCAGCCGCCCCCGTGGTCGACGAAGTAGTTGGCCTGGGTCGCGCCGCTCGTGGTGTCCGGCCGGGCGAAGTGGTACGACCCGCGGATCATCCCGACGTTGTAGGAGCCGTTGTACTGCTGGGCGAAGTACGGGTTGGTGTAGTAGGTGCCCTCGGTCGCCTTCACGTAGGCGAACCGGGCCCCGTTGGCCCAGGCGCCGGACCAGTTCACGTTGCCCTGGTAGCTGGAGACGTCCATGCCGGGCAGTCCGGCCGGGGCGGCGTGGGCGGGGGCCGCGCCGAGCAGGGCCGCGGCGACGACGGTGGCGGTGGCCAGCAGCGCGGCTCCGGCCGCGCGCAGCGCCGATCGCATCGGACGGTGCATCTTTCCTCCCTGGGGGTTGCCGCCTCGCGGGCGGCGGGAGTATGACGAAAGGAACTGTCAACATTAGGTCACAGGGCGGAGAAACTTTTCAATAGAGGCATCGAAGATTTTCTCTGAACCGGGGGTGTTCAGAGCCCGGCGAGCACCTCGGCGGCGGCACGCTCGCCGGCCGTCACCGCGCCCTCCAGGTAACCGCTCCACCGGGTCGCGGTCTCCGTGCCGGCCCAGTGCAGCCGGCCCACCGGTGGCCGCAGCTGCGGGCCGTAGTCGCACCACGAGCCGGGCGGCAGGATGCCGCAGAAGCAGCCCCGCGTCCACGGGTCGGCCGACCAGTCGTACTCCACCAGGTCGTCGGGGCGGGCGGCGGCGGGCCCGAACAGCGCGGCCAGCGCGTCACACAGCGCGTCCCGGCGCTGCCCGGCCGACAGCCGGCGCAGCGCCCGGGCCTGCGCGCCGTAGCTGAACGCGGTGAGCACGCCGCCCGCGAGGCCGGGCAGCGAGTTGTCCACCGTCTCGGTGAGCGGGCCGGTGTCCGTGGTGGCCACGCCGGAGCGGCCGTCGGCCCCCCAGAACGGCTCCGGGTAGAGCGCGTGCACCTTGAACGCCGAGCCCATCGGCATCCGCTGGGTCAACCCGTCGCGCAGCGCCGGCAGCGGCGGGTCGTACCGGATCCGGCCGGCCAGCGCCGGCGCCAACGCCACCACCGCCGCGTCGGCGCGGTGCGCCTCGTCCCCGGCCCGGACCCGCACGCCGCAGGCGTCCTGGACGATCGCGTCGACCGGGGCGGCCAACCGCACCGACCCCGACGGCAGCGCGGCGGCCATCCGCTCGGCCAGCGCGGCCGGGCCGCCGACGATCCGGTCCTGCTGCGCGCCGCCGGCCATGCCCAGCAACGACCCGGTCCCCCCGCCGCTGCGCAGGTAGAACAGCAACTGCAACAGCGACACCTCGTCCGGCGAGGCGGCCAGCAGGCCGCCGGCCAGCAACCGTCCGGCGTAGCGGGCGGTGACCGGATCGGGCACGGTGGCGGCGAGCCAACCGCCGAGCGTGGTCCGGTCCCACTCCGCCGCGCCGTCCGCGCGCCACGGCGCGGCCGGGTCCAGCCCGTCGGCCAGCGCGTCGAGCCGGCCGAGCAGCCCGGTCAGCCCGGCCGGCTCCCCGGCCGCCGACCGCCCGGCCAGCCGCAGCGTCGACGCGCCCCGCGCGGGCGACGGGAACGTCTCCAGGCCGTACGCGGCGACCAGCGCGTACATCCGGTCCTGGGTGGGGCCGATCCACTGCGCGCCCAGGTCGAGCCAGCCGCCGCCGGGCAGCGGCCGGCTCAGCGTCCGCCCGCCCACCCGGTCCCGGGCCTCCAGCACCGACACCTCGACGCCGGCCGCGTCCAGGGCGAGCGCGCAGGCCAGGCCGGAGAACCCCGCCCCCACCACGATCACCCGGCCGCCGCGCACGGCCCGGCATACCCGGATCCCGGCCGGATTCTCCCGCGCCCGGCGTGTCGAAACCGGCGTCCGCCGTTCGTGTGAAGGGTGAAGGGCGGCACCGGGCCGCCCGGGACGAGGAGGAGCCGATGAGGCAGTACCTGATCAGCATGTACCAGCCGGCCGGCGCGGTCCGGCCGGACCCGGAGTTCCTGGCCGGGGTGATGCGCGAGGTCGAGGCCATCGGCCGGGACCTGCGGGAGGCCGGGTGCTGGGTGTTCGGCGACGGGCTGCACGCGCCGGAGACCGCCACCGTGCTGCGCCCGGACGGCGACGCGGTGCTGGTCACCGACGGGCCGTTCACCGAGGGCAAGGAGTACCTGGGCGGCGTCACCGTCATCCGGGCGCCCGACCTGGACGCCGCGCTCGACTGGGGTCGCCGCTACGCCCGCGCCACCACGCTGCCGATCGAGGTGCGCCCGTTCCAGGGCGAGGGATGACCGCTGTCGAACGCGTCTTCCGCGCGGAGTACGGCCGCGCGGTCGCCGTCCTGGTCCGCCTCCTCGGCGACATCGACCTCGCCGAGGAGGCGGTCCAGGAGGCGTTCACGGTCGCGGTGCGGCGGTGGGCCGTCGACGGGCCACCGCCCAGCCCGGCCGGCTGGATCGTCACCACCGCCCGGAACCGGGCGATCGACCGGCTGCGTCGCGAGTCCACCCGGGCCGCTCGCCACGCCGAGGCCGCCCTGCTGCACGCCGCCGACCCGCCCGTCGAGGAGGGGCCCGTGACCGACGACCGGCTGCGCCTGATCTTCACCTGCTGCCACCCGGCGCTCGGCGCCGCCGCCCGGGTGGCGCTGACGCTGCGCCTGCTCGGCGGCCTGAGCACCGCCGAGATCGCCCGGGCGTTCCTGGTGCCGGAGCCGACCATGGCCCAACGCCTGGTCCGGGCCAAGGCCAAGATCCGCGACGCCGGAATCCCGTACCGGGTGCCCCGCGACGCCGACCTGCCCGACCGGCTGCGCGGGGTGCTCGCCGTGGTCTACCTGATCTTCAACGAGGGGCACACTGCCAGCGCGGGGGAGCGGCTCGGTCGCGCCGAACTGGGGGCCGAGGCGATCCGGCTGGGCCGGTTGCTGGTGGCGCTGATGCCGGACGAGCCGGAGGCGCTCGGCCTGCTCGCGCTGATGCTGCTGGTCGAGGCGCGGCGTCCCGCCCGGACCGGGCCGGACGGGGTGCCGGTGCCGCTGCCCGAACAGGACCGTGACCGGTGGGACCGGGCGCTGGTGGCCGAGGGGCAGGACCTCGTGCGGCGTTGCCTGCGCCGGGGTCGGCCCGGCCCCTACCAGATCCAGGCCGCGGTCAACGCGGTGCACGCCGACGCGGCCACCGCCGCCGGCACCGACTGGACCCAGATTCTCGCCCTCTACGACCAGCTGGCGGCGTGCGCGCCCGGGCCGGTGGTGGCGCTGAACCGGGCGGTCGCGTTGGCCGAGGTACGCGGACCCGCGGCCGCGCTGGCCGCTGTGGACCGACTGGACCTGGCCGGCTACCACGTGTGGCACGTCGTCCGCGCCGACCTGCTGCGACGGCTGGGCCGGCCCGGGGAGGCCCGGGCCGCGTACGAGGCGGCGATCGCCGGCACCGCGAACGAGGCGGAACGGGCGTTCCTCGGCCGGGCCCGGGACCGGCTGCCGGGGCATTGACGAACGTCCGGAGAAAAGTACACTCCCGATGTAAATAGATCGCCCGCGCGCCGTCGACCCGACGAGGTGACGATGAGCCCACCGGACACCCCCAGCGACGGTCCCGGTCTGGCGCTGCACCACGTCGGCGTCCACTTCGGTGGCCTGGTCGCGTTGGACGACGTCTCGCTGCGGGTGCCGCCCGGCCGGGTGGTCGGCGTGATCGGCCCCAACGGCGCCGGCAAGACGACCCTGTTCAACGTGGTCTGCGGGTTCGTGCGGCCGGGCACCGGCACGCTCACCCTGGACGGCCGGCCGTTCCGACCCCGCCCGCACCGGCTCACCCGACTCGGCATCGCCCGCACGCTCCAGGGCGTCGGCCTGTTCCCCGGCCTGACCGTGCTGGAGAACGTGGTGGCCGGCGCCAGCCACGACGCCCGGCCGGCTTCGCCACCGCGCTGTTCGGCCTGCCCCGCAGCGACCGTGACGAGCGGCGGCTGCGCGCCCGGGCCCTCGACCTGCTCGCCGAGCTGGGTGTCGACCGCCACGCCGGGGCCGCGCCGGCCACCCTGCCCTACCCGGTGCGCAAGCGGGTCGCGCTGGCCCGCGCGCTGATCGCCCGGCCCCGCCTGCTGCTGCTCGACGAGCCGGCCGGCGGGCTCGGCGCCGACGACGTGGCCGAGCTGGCCGACCTGGTCCGGGCCCTGCCCGAGCGCGACGACGGCTGCGCCGTGCTGCTCGTCGAGCACCACATGGACCTGGTCATGTCCGTCTGCGACGAGCTGGTGGTGCTCGACTTCGGCCGGGTGATCGCCGCCGGGCCGCCGGAGCGCATCCGCGACGACCCCCGGGTCACCGAGGCCTACCTCGGCGCCGACGTGCCGACCGGGGGCACGGCATGACCGCGGTGCTGGAGGTCGAGGCGCTCAGCGCCGGCTACGGCCCGGTGCCGGTGCTGCGGGACGTGGCGTTCACCGTGCCGGCGGGCACCGTCGCCGCCGTGCTCGGCGCCAACGGCGCCGGCAAGACCACGCTGCTGCGGACGCTGTCGGGGCTGCTGCGGCCCACCGGCGGCCGGATCCGGTACGCGGGGGAGGACCTGCGCGGCGTCCGGGTGGAGCACCTGGTCCGGCGCGGGGTGGCGCACGTGCCCGAGGGACGCGGCGTGGTGACCGAGCTGACCGTCGCGGAGAACCTGCGCCTGGGCGGGCTGTGGCGGCGGGACCGGGCCGACGCCCGGCGCGCCCAGGACGAGGTGTACGCGCTCTTCCCGGCCCTGGCCGACCGGCGCGACCATCTCGGACACCAGCTCTCCGGCGGGGAACGGCAGATGCTCGCGATCGGCCGGGCGTTGATCGCCCGCCCCGCCTGCTGCTGCTCGACGAGCCGTCGCTCGGGCTGGCTCCCCGGGTGACCGCGCAGATCATGGCGCTGCTGCGGCGGCTGCGCGACGAGCGGGGGATGACCGTCCTGCTGGTCGAGCAGAACGTGCGCACCGCGCTCTCCGTCGCCGACCAGGGGATCGTCATGTCGCTCGGCCGGGTGGTGACCGCCGCGCCGGCGGACCGGCTGCGTGACGACGACCGGCTGCGGCACGCCTACCTCGGGTTCTGACCGGCGAGCAGAAGGGTCGCGGATGCAGCGGTTCTGGTTCCTCACCTTCGACGGGCTCGCCGCGGGCGCGGTCTACGCCGCGTTCGCGCTCGCGCTGGTGCTCATCTGGCGGGCCGCCCGGGTGGTCAACTTCGCCCAGGGCGCGATGGCGGTCGCCACCGCGTACGTCGGCTACGCGGTCGCCGGCGCGACCGGCTCCTACTGGCTGGGCCTGGCCGCCGCGGTGCTGTCCGGCCTGGCCCTGGGCGCGCTGGTGGAACGGGTGCTGATGCGCTTCGTCGGCTCCGCCGGCCCGCTCAACCAGGTGATCGTCGCGCTCGGGCTGGTGCTGCTGATCCAGGCGGTGCTCGGCATGGTCTTCGGCAACGGCTACCGGCCGGCGGCCACCCCGTTCGACACCGACGCGCTCACCATCGGCGGGGTCGCCGCGCTGTCCCCGTACGACCTCTGGGTGCTCGGCGCGGCGCTGGCGGTCGTGGTGCTGCTCGCGCTGCTGTTCACCCGCACGCCGGTCGGCCTGCGGATGCGGGCCGCCGCGTTCGCCCCCGAGGTGTCCCGGCTGCTCGGCGTGAGCGTCGGCCGGATGCTCACGCTGGGCTGGGCGCTGGCCGCCGGCGTCGGCGCGCTCGCCGGCATGCTGGTCGTCCCCACCGGCCTGGGCCTGCACCCGCACGCCATGGACCTGGTCTTCGTGGTGGCGTTCACCGCCGCCGTGGTCGGTGGCCTGGACAGCCCGGTCGGCGCGGTGGTCGGCGGCCTGCTGGTCGGGCTGATCCTGTCCTACGTCACCGGCTACCTGGGACCGGACACCACGCCGCTGGCGGTGCTGGTGCTGCTGCTGGCCGTCCTGCTGGTCCGCCCCGGCGGGCTCTTCTCCGCGGCGAGAGCGAGGCACGTGTGACCACCACCCGCACCGAAGAGGCCCCGCCGTCGGCGTTGCGCCGGCTGCTGCCCGGCGCCCCGGCCGGCGGTGGCCCGCGCTCGGCGACGCTGCTGCGCCACCTGGCCGTGGCGGTGCTCGCCGGCACGCTCGTCGTCCTGCTGACCAACCAGCTCCCGCCCTACCAGAACCTCCAGGTGGCGCGGGTCTGCGCGTTCCTCTGCGTCACCGCCGGCTACACCGTGCTGGTCGGGCTCAACGGGCAGCTCTCGCTCGGCCACGGCGCGCTGATGGCCACCGGCGCCTACACCGTCGCCCTCGTCCAGCAGGGGTTCGACGACCGGGGCGTGCGCGGGTGGTGGATCCTGCCCGGGTCGCTGCTGGCCGCCGTCGCGGTGACCGCGCTGGGCGGGCTGGTCGTCGGGCTGGCCGCGGCCCGGCTGCGCGGGCCGTACCTGGCCGGCGTGACGCTCGCCGTGGCCACCCTGGTGCCGGCCGTGACCACCATCTTCACCGGCGTGTTCAACGGCGAGCAGGGGCTGCGCTTCCCGGCGCAGACGCCGCCGGCCGCGCTCGGCGAATACTTCCAGCCGGAACGCTGGCTGGCCTGGATCGCGCTGGCCGCCGCGCTGCTGACCATGGTGCTGCTGGCCAACCTGGTCCGCAGCCGGTTCGGCCGGTCGCTGCGCGCGGTCCGCGACGACGAGGTGGCGGCCCGGCTCACCGGCATCCCGGTGGCCCGCACCCAGGTGCTCGCGTTCGTGGTCAGCGCCGCCTGCGCCGGGCTCGGCGGCGGCGTCTACGCGGTGCTCACCGCCACCGTCGCCCCGGGCAAGTTCCCGCTCGACCTCTCGCTGTTCCTGCTCATGGCCATCGTGATCGGCGGCCTGGGCAGCCTGGCCGGGGCGGTCTGGGGCGCGCTGCTGCTGGTTGCCCTCCAGGACCTGCCCGGCCTGCTCACCGACCACCTCGACCTGCCCGCCGCGCTGGCCCAGCGACTGGAGGGCAACCTCGCGCTGGCCGTGTTCGGCCTGATCCTCATCGTCGTCATGCTCGCCGCCCCGGGCGGCCTGCAGGCCGGCGTACGCGCCCTCGCCACCCGGCTGCGCGCCACCGTCCGGCGTGCGCCGGACCGCTGATCCACCGGTCCCACCCACCCGCACCGGATTGGAGAACCATGCGCCCCACCACCCGCCGCGTTCTCGCGGCCGCCGCCGGCCTGGCCCTGCTGGCCGCGTCGACGGCCTGCGCCGACGACGCCAAGCAGGCCGCCGAGAACGTCCCCGGCGTCACCGACGGCGAAGTCGTCATCGGCACCCACCAACCGCTCACCGGCCCCGCCGCGCCCGGCTACTCGAAGATCTCCGCCGCCACCAAGGCCTACTTCGAGCACGTCAACAGCAAGGGCGGGGTGCACGGCCGGAAGATCGTCTACAAGGTCATGGACGACGGCTACAACCCGGCCAACACCGAGAACGTGGTCCGCAAGCTGGTCCTCGACGACAAGGTCTTCGCGCTGCTCGGCGGGCTGGGCACGCCGACGCACACCAACGTGCTGGAGTTCGTCAAGACGCAGAAGGTGCCGGACCTGTTCGTCTCCTCCGGCAGCCGCAACTGGAACCAGCCGGAGAAGTACCCGACGACGTTCGGCTGGCAGCCCGACTACACGGTCGAGGGCAAGATCCTGGCCAGTTGGGTCAAGCGGGAGTTCCCCGGGGCCAAGGTGTGCCACTTCGGGCAGAACGACGACTTCGGCCGCGACTCCCTGGCCGGGGTGGAGCAGGTGCTCGGCTCGGTGGCGGCGAAGCAGACGTACACCACCACCAACCAGCAGGTCGGGCCGGCGATCGGCGCGCTGCGGGCGGCCGGCTGCCAGGTGGTCATCTCGGCCAGCATCCCCGGCTTCACCGCGCTGGCCATGGGGCAGGCCGCCGGGCAGGGCTTCAAGGCGCAGTGGGTGGTGTCCAACGTGGGCGCGGACTACACCACGCTGTCGGCCCAGCTCGGCGACAAGAAGGTGATCCTGGAGGGGATGGTCGCCGACAACTACCTGCCCATGGTGGGCGACACCACCAACCCGTGGATCCAGGAGTTCACCAAGATCCACCAGAGGTACAACGCGGGCAACCCGGTCGACGGCAACGCGATCTACGGCTACTCGATGGCGTACACCTTCGTCCAGGCGCTGCTCGCCGCCGGACCCGAACCCACCCGGGAGAAGCTGGTCGAGGCCGTGCGCAAGGGCGGATTCCGGGGGCCCGGCCTCACCCCCTTCCGGTACGCCGAGAACGTGCACGCCGGCTACAGCGGGGTACGCCTGAGCCGGGTGACCGGCGGCGCGCAGACGTACTTCGGTCCCACGTACACCACCGACGACGGCGACGCCCCGGTCACCGAGTTCACCGAACCGCCGACCACCCCGCCGTCGGACGCCGTCCCGACCGCCTGACCAGCACGTGCGCCGGGCGGCCGGGTGACGGCCGCCCGGTGGCGCGCCCGTAGAGTGGCCGCCGTCGGTCGAGAACGGGGGAGCCGTCCCATGATCGAGGTGGATACCGACCCGCCGGCCCGGGTGGACGGCCGGGCGGCGCGGGCGGAACGGACCCGGGCCGCGATCGTCGAGGCGCACCTGGCGCTGATCGACGCCGGCGACCTGCGACCCACCGGGGAGCGGATCGCCGAGCGGGCCGGGGTGTCGCTGCGCACCCTCTGGACCAACTTCAAGGACATGGAGACGCTCTTCGCGGCCACCGGCCGGCGCATCGGCGAGCGGCAGGCCAGGATCTGGCGGCCCGTCCCGCCGGGGCTGCCGCTGGCCGCCCGCATCGCCGAGTTCACCGGCCAGCGGGCCCGGATGCTGGAGGTGCTGGCGCCGTCGGCCCGTGCGTCGGCGCTGCGGGAGCCGTTCTCGCCGCAGCTGCGGCGCAACCGGGAGGCGGCCATCGCCCGGGTCCGGCAGGAGATCGAGGCGGTGTTCGGCGCCGAGCTGGCGCACGCCGGGCCCGGCCGGGGGCAGTTGCTGGACGCGGTGACCGTGGCCTGCACCTGGGCCGCCTGGTCGATGATGCGCGACGCGATGGGGCTCGACGTCGAGGCCGCCCGCGCCGCCATGGCCCGTACGCTGCACGCGCTGCTCACCGCGGGCCGGGGCTGACCCCGGCGCTACTCCTCGCGCAGTCGGCGCAGGATCCGGGCCAGCTGCGCCCGGTCGTCCGGGTCGAGCGCGCCGAAGAAGCGCTCCGCCTCGGTGGCCCGGGCCGCCCGGATCGCGGCCCCGACCCGCTCGCCCTCGGCGGTCGGCGCGACCAGCGTGGCCCGACGGTCGCCCGGGTCGGGGCGCCGCTCGACCAGCCCTCGCTCCTGGAGGCCGTCGACCACCTCGGTGGCGGAACGGGGCGCGATGCGCAGGTGCTCGGCGAGCGCCCCGGGCCGCAACGCGCCGTGCCGCAGCAGGACACCGAGCGCCCGCGCCTGCCCGGGGCTGATCTCCCAGGGCTCCAGCGCGCCCTTGGTCTGGTGGCGCAGTCGCCGGGCCACCGCCCAGAACGTCTCGGCCAGGCTCTCCTCGTCGGTGCCGGTCACGGGAATACGGTAACAGCAACTCCTGTTGTTCCCTCATGATGAGGTAACCTCAGCATTATCACCGGACCAGAGGAGCACCCCCTTGGATCGCATCCCCGACGGCCGCGGAGCCGGCCGAACCGTGTCCGCCGCCGAGAAGGCCCAGGCCCGCGACGTCTCGCTGCGCCGCATCGGCGGCCTCTTCACCGCCCACCGCCGCCCGCTCGCCGCCGTGGTGGCGATCATCGTGGCGTCCTCGGTCATCGCGATGGCCTCGCCGTTCCTGCTGCGAACCGTCATCGACCGGGCGCTGCCCGACCGCGACCTGACGCTGCTGGCCTGGCTGGTCGCCGGCATGGTCGCGGTCGCCGCGGTCACCGCCGTGCTCGGCGTCGCCCAGACCTGGATCTCCACCCGCGTCGGCCAGGAGGTCATGCACCGCCTGCGCACCGACGTCTTCGCCCACCTCCAGCGGCAGTCGATCGGCTTCTTCGTGCGCACCCGCACCGGCGAGGTGCAGTCGCGCATCACCAACGACATCGGCGGCATGCAGGCCGTGGTCACCTCCACCGCCACCTCGATCGCGGCCAACCTCACCACCGTCGTCGCCACCACCATCGCCATGCTGGCGCTGAGCTGGCGGCTCACCCTCGTCTCGGCGGTCGTGCTGCCGCCCGCGCTCTGGCTCACCCGCCGGGTCGCCCGACTGCGCCGGGAGATCACCGCCCAGCGCCAGCGGGAGCTGGCCGACCTCACCGTGACCATCGAGGAGGGGCTGTCGGTCAGCGGCGTACGCCTGGCCAAGACGCTCGGCACCGGCGCCGCCCTGGTCGACCGCTTCACCGCCTCCTCGGCCCGCCTGGTCGACCTGGAACTGCGCTCCGAGCTGGCCGGCCGCTGGCGGATGGCCGCCATGACCGTCGTCTTCGCGGCCATCCCCGCCGTGATCTACCTGGGCGCCGGCCTGCCCGGCACCGCCGGCACGCTCACCATCGGCACCCTGGTCGCCTTCACCGCGTTGCAGGGCAACCTGTTCCGGCCGCTGATGGGCCTGCTCAACGTGGGCGTCACGCTCACCGCCTCGCTCGCGCTGTTCGCCCGCATCTTCGAATACCTCGACCTGCCCGTCGAGGTCGCCGAGCCGGCCCGCCCGGTGCCGCTGGACCCGGCCACGGTCCGCGGCCACCTGCGCGTCGAGGACGTGACGTTCAGCTACCCGGGCAGCGACACCGCCGCCCTGGCCGGGGTCAGCCTGGACGTGCCCGCCGGCACCAGCCTGGCCCTGGTCGGCGAGACCGGCTCCGGCAAGAGCACCCTCGCCGCGCTGGTCAGCCGGCTGCACGACCCGGACGCCGGGCGGATCACCATCGACGGCATCGACCTGCGCGACCTGCGCCTGGCCGACCTGGCCGCCGTCGTGGGCGTGGTCAGCCAGGAGACCTACCTGCTGCACGGCACCGTGCGGGACAACCTCCGGTACGCCCGGCCCGACGCCACCGACGCCGACATCGAGGCCGCCGCGCGCGCCGCGCGTATCCACGACCTGATCGCCGCGCTGCCCGACGGGTACGACACCATGGTCGGCTCGCGCGGCCACCGGTTCTCCGGCGGCGAGCAGCAGCGCCTGGCCATCGCCCGCACGCTGCTGCGCGACCCGCGGATCCTGGTGCTCGACGAGGCGACCAGCGCGCTGGACACCGAGACCGAGCGCGCGGTGCAGCGGGCCCTCGACGAGCTGACCCGGGGCCGGACCGTGGTGACCATCGCGCACCGGCTGTCCACGGTCCGCGACGCCGACCGGATCGCGGTACTCGACCACGGCCGGATCGTCGAGTCCGGCACCCACGACGCGCTGCTCGACCACCAGGGCCGCTACGCCACCCTGGTCGGCTGACCCACCCAGTCCCCGGCCCCGCCCTCGGCCCGGCCCCGCCCCGCCCCGCCCCGGCCCGGCCCCGGCCGGCCCGGCCCCGGCTCGGCGATCTTGGACTTGTGGTGCCTCGGATGTTCCGTTTCGACTGGTATCGGAGGTGCCACAACTCCAAGATCGACGTCGGTTCAGGGCTTGTGGGGTCTCGGCTCGTCCGGGGGTACGGGGCGTGGGCGTGGGCCGGGGGCCGGGCGCGGGGCGGGTGGGGGCAGCAGCGGCTCCAGCGGCGTGAACGCCTCCGCCTGCGTGCCCGGTCGTGGTCCGCGCCGCCCCGCCGGAGTTCCCTCCGACGGTCGCGCCGGCTCCCCGGCCGGCCGGCTCTCGCCCGTCGGCCGGCTCTCGCCCGTCAGGCCCGGCTCCGGTGGGTTGCGCCGGCTCTCGCCCGTCCGGCCCGGCCCCGCCGGGTCGCGCCGGTCGCGCTCCTGGGCGTACTCGCTGCGCCGGCGGGCCAGGTCCCGCTCGCACTCCAGCGCGATGCGCTGCTCCCAGTACGGCTGGAGCAGCCGGCGGACCCGCTCGTCCAGGTGCACCGTCACGTCCGGCTCGCAGGTGAACGTCACCTCGCCCCGCGCGTACGTCCACGGGGGCGGGTCGTCCTGCGCCAGGGCCGCCGACAACGCCGTGTGCAGCTCGCGCGGGCGGTGCGGCGGCACCTCCACCGAGCACCGGACCGCCAGCCGGTGCAACCGCTGCGTCGCCTGCGGCTGGAAGTAGTCGACGTACCAGCCGAACAGCTCCGGTCGCGCGGTCTCCGACGACCAGGTGAACGTGACGCGGACCAGGAACACGTAGACCTGACCCTGCGCCGGCACCACCAGCGGCTCCGGGAAGCGCCGGTCGACGGTGGTCACCGGCATCGCCGGCTCCTCGGTCCACCACAGCTGCCGCAGCGTCGGCTGCGCGCCGGCCCAGAACCGGCGGGTCCGCGAACGGGCCGCGCCGCCCAGGGTGCGGGCCCGCTCGGCCCAGCGCCGTCGCCAGCCGTCCACCGGTTCACCGGGCCTCGGCCGTCGTTCGGTCGGACCCAGGTCCTCCGGCACGCCGGTCATCGCACCCCCTTTCGCCGGGCGGCAGCCGTCGGCCCGGGACGGACAGGGCCTCCGGGACGGCCGGGCGAGGGGTGGACGGATCGTCGCGTGCGGCGACCCCGATCCACGCTAACAACCGGAGCCGGCCGGAGCGGGCCGCCGCGCGGACGGCCCGACCACCCTGCCGGTCGGTCGGGGCGGCGCTCAGGCGGGAACCGGAGACACCGCAGCGGGCCGGGTAAGCGGTCATACTGTGGGCGATGAGCGTCACCGTGCGCACCGACGACGACTGTCTCCTGTGGGCCGAACAGACCGGGTCCGGGCCTCCGCTGGTGCTCTGTCACGGGGGCCCCGGCCTCTGGGACCACCTCGACCCGATCGCCCGACTACTCGGGGACCACGCCCGCGTCACCCGGTGGGACCAGCGCGGTTGTGGCCGCTCGCAGCGCCGTGGGCCGTACGCGGTCGCCCGCTCCGTCGCCGACCTCGACGCCGTCCGCGACCAGTTGGCCGGGCCCCGCACGGCCCTGTTGGGGCACTCGTGGGGCGCGCACCTGGCGTTGCGGTACGCCCTCGACCACCCCGAGAGGGTCAGCCACCTGATCTACGTCTCCGGGACCGGCATCGACGCCGACCGCGGCTGGCACCGGCACTACGAACGGAACCTGCGGACGCGGCTCGGGCATCACCGGCCCCGGTGGGAGGCGCTCGGCTCCCGGGACCGCACGCCGGAGGAGGAACGCGAGTGGGCGGTCCTGCAGTGGTCGGCCGACTTCGCCTACCCGGACACCGCCCTGCGGGACGCCGAGCGGATGGCCACCCCCTGGCTGGGTCTCAACCGCGACTGCAACCGGGCCGTCAACGCGGAGGTCAAGCGCGAGCTCGCCAGCGCCGAACTGGCCGAGCGGTGCCGGGCGCTCGACGTGCCCGTGCTGATCGTCGACGGCGCCGAGGACATCCGTCCCCGGTGGGGCGTCGACTCGCTGCACCGGGCCCTGGGCACCTGCCGACGGGTGGCCATCGCCGGGGCCGGACACCTGCCCTGGGTCGAGCAGCCGGAGGAGTTCCGCCAGGCGGTCACGGACTTCCTCGCGCCGGAGCGGGGAGGATGGGGCCGGTGAGCGTGTGGGGGAACCTGGCGACGCAGCTGCCCGCGCTGCTCGGCGTCCTGGTCGGTACGGCGGGCACGATGCTCGTCACGAGCCTGAACGAACGGACCCGGTGGCGGCGGAGCCAGACCGTCCGCTGGGACGAGCGGCGTCTCGACGCGTACGTGGAGCTGACGAAGGCGGTCAAGGAGATCCACGCCGTCGCCACCCAGATGCTCGGTGAGCATCGTCCGGAGGCGCGGCGGCCGGCGCTCGACCGGGCCGAGGGGCTGGCCCGGCTGGCCGAGGCGGACGTGCGGCACACGCTGGCCTGGGAGGCGGCGCTCCTGCTCGGTGACGAGGCCACCGTCGAGGCCGCCGCCGAGTGGCGGCACGCGGTCCGCGACATCGAGTCGGCGGCGCGTGGCCTGCCCCGCCCGCCGTCCGACGTGCCCGGGATGATCCATCGGGCCGACGTGGGGCGCGACCGGTTCTACCACGCGGCCCGGCGGAGCCTCGGCGTCCGCGGGGGCTCGGTGGCGCAGGTGAGGCAGCTGCTCCCGGGATCCGGTGGGGCGGAGCCGGTCACGATCGCGCGGCGACGCCCGGCGGGTCGGAGAGCGGCGGACTCGGGCCAGCCATAGACAGACTGTCATTAATGGATGTTCGGCTGGTGTCGGTGCGTCGATCGTCCTGATCGGATGGCGGAACGGACATCGCCGTTCGACGATGACAGGAGGGACCGTGCGCACACCATCCCGTGCGTTGACGGGGACCACCGCGCTGCTCATGGCAGCCGGCATGGTCCTGACCGCCGCAGCCGGCGGCCAGGCGGCACCCCGGGAGGAGACCGCCACCCAGGCCTCACCCGACCACCTTCCGGGGGACCGGCACGACACCAAGGCCAAGGACAACCGGAAGGGTCGGGTCGCCGCCACCGAGCGGCAGCGGGACCGGGCCGCCGCGCTGGGCGCCCGGGTCCGCTGGACCGACTTCGGTACGCCGGCCACGCTCACCTCGACCGGCAAGCCGCTCGCCACCGGCCTGCCGGCCGACCCGGCGGCCGCCGCCCGCGCCTACGTGACGGCGAACCGGGACGTGCTCGGGCTGACCGCCGAGGGCGCCGCCGGCCTGGAGCAGCTGACCGTCGCGCCGATGGGGCAGGGCGCGACCGTGCTGTTCCGGCAGCGCTTCGGGGACCTGCCGGCCGCCGTCGACGGCATGCTGGCGATCGGCGTACGCGACGGGGCGGTGTGGCACGTCAGCTCTTCGCTGGCCCGCGACGCCGGGACACCGGCGGCGGCCACGATCGACGCCGAGCAGGCCCGGCGGGTCGCGATCGCCGACGCCGGCCGTGCCGACGCGCGGGTGATGCGTACCTCGCTGGTCGCGGTGCCCACCGCTGACCGGGGGCCGCGCGCGGCGTGGGAGGCGGTGCTCGGCGCGGACACCACCGGCGCGGACCCGGCCGCCTACTCCACCTACGTGGACGCCCGCGACGGCGCCGTGCTGGTCCGCGAGGACCTGATCGACCACGACGCGGACCACCCGTCCTGGGACGTCTTCCCGAACTCGCCGCGGGTCGACCGGTCCTCGGTCGACACCCGGGTGCGCTGGTGCGCCACACCGGCCCCCGGCTGCCGCGAGGTGGTGGGCGTGCCGGGGCACCCGGCGTGGGACGTGGACCCGGCGACCGGGGCGTCCACCACGACGACCAAGGGCAACAACGCGATCGCGGTGCAGAACTGGTTCAGCAACGACCCGTTCAGCGTCGGCACCGAGACCGCCACGCCCCGGCCGGACCGGGTCTACGCGTACCCGTGGACCAACCAGTGGCAGGAGCGGCGCTGCGACCCGGAGGTGTTCACCTCGCCGGAGGCCAACGACATCGACGCGGCCCGGGCCAACCTGTTCGCCATGCACAACCGGATGCACGACTGGACCTACCACCTGGGCTTCACCGAGGAGACCTGGAACCTCCAGCAGGACAACCTCGGCCGGGGTGGCCTCGGCGGCGACGCCGAGCAGGGCAACGCCCAGGCCGGCGGTGTCAGCGGCGGCCCGCCGACGTTCGCGGCGCGTAACAACGCCAACCAGATCACGCCGCCGGACGGGGTCGCGCCGACCACCAACATGTACCTGTGGCAGCCCATCGCCGGGGCGTTCTACGCACCCTGCGTCGACGGCGACTTCGACATGTCGGTGATCGCCCACGAGTACGGCCACGCGGTCACCAACCGCATGATCGCCGGCCCGAGCGCCGGCGTCAGCTCGCCGCAGGGCATGAGCGAGAGCTGGTCGGACCAGCTCGCCATGGAATACCTCTACGAGCACGGGTACGCCGCACCCGGCCGGCGCGGTTTCACCATCGGCGAGTACACCACCGCAGATCCGAACGCGGGCATCCGCAACTACAACATGAGCGCCAGCCCGCTCAACTACGGTGCGGTCGACTACGACCTCGTCGGCCTCCAGGTGCACGCCTCCGGCGAGGTCTGGAGCGCCACCAACACCGACATCCGCGCGGCCATGATGCGCCGCTGGGGCAGCGGCACGCCGGCCGTGCAGAAGGCCTGTGCGACCGGGGCGCGCGAGGTGACCGCCTGCCCGGGCAACCGGCGCTGGATCCAGCTCGTCTTCGACTCGTTCCTGCTGATGGCGGTCAGCCAGGTCAGCATGGTCGACGCCCGGGACGCGATGCTCGCCGCCGACCGGATCCGCTTCGGCGGGGACAACCAGGACCTGCTCTGGAACGCCTTCGCCGAGCGCGGCCTCGGCGAGACCGCGGCCAGCGTCGGCCACACCGACCCCGACCCCACGCCGGGCTTCACCTCGCCGTACGCCCGCGAGGGTTCGCTGCGGTTCCTGCCGATCGGCGAGCGCGGGCCGGTGGCCGGCGCGCAACTGTTCGTCGGGCGCTACCAGGCGCGTGCGGTGCCGGTCGCGGACACCGACGCGGCCACCCCGCTGACCGACCGGGTGGACCTGGTCCCCGGCACCTACGAGTTCGTGGTCCGGGCGCCCGGGTACGGGCACACCCGGATCGGCCCGGTGACGGTCAGGGCCGGCAAGACCCGCCCGCTGGCGGTGCCGCTGCGGCCCAACCTGGCCTCGGTCACCGCCGGCGCGACGGTCGGCGGCGACGGGATCAACCTGCCGCAGATCGCCGACGACGACGAGGCCACCAACTGGGCGTCGCTCGGCGTGCCGGTCGCCGGCCGGCAGGTCACCGTGGACCTGGCCGGCGGCCTCCAGCAGGTACGCCGGGTGCAGGTCAGCGCGATGCTGCGCCCGCCGGTCGCCGGTGACCCGGACGCCGGCACCCAGAACAGGTACTCGGCGCTGCGCCAGTTCCGGGTCCTGGCGTGCACCGCGAAGGGATCGGTGACCTGCGCCGACGCGGCCGACTTCCGGCCCGTCTGGACCAGTCGGCCGGACGCCTTCCCGGCCGTGGCGCCGCGTCCCCGGGCGCCGGAGCTGATCCTGCGGTCGTTCGACATCCCGCGCACCAGGGCCACCCACCTGCGGGTCGAGGTGCTGACCAACCAGTGCACCGGCGCGCCGGACTACGCCGGTGAGCAGGACGCCGACCCCCGGGCGGCGACCGACTGCGCCACGGCCAGCCCGCAGGCGCAGAACGTGCGGATCGCCGAGTTCCAGGCGTTCGCGCGCTGACCACGCGGCGGGTGTGGACGGTTCCCGTCCGCACCCGCCATCGTGTGTTCACCAGCGGTTCGGGGCGTGGACGCCGGACCGGGCCTGTACGCCGGGCAGGATCCTCGGCAGACTGAGCGCCGACCGTCGAACGACGTCGGTCGATGTCCAGTCGGCTCGCTCAAGGAGGATCCCTTGACCCCGTTCCGCGCCGTCGCCACCCGCGTCCGCCGGGCCCTGGCCGCGTCCGCCCTGGTCACCGCCGTGGCCGCCGCCGCGCTCGTCGCCCCGTCCACCGTCTCCACCCGGCTGGCCGAGCCGGCCCGGGCCGCCGTCTACAGCTCGTGCACGCTGTCCCGCTGCGCCGACGCCCGCACCGCCCGCTCCGGCTGGTCGGCGAAGAGCTTCCCGACCAGCCGGGGCTGGTACTCCTGGAGCGGCGGCCAGTGCAACTTCGCCGGCGGCCGGTTCTACAACTACGAGGGGCAGCTGCCCGCCAACGCCACCTACTACGAGTACGACGTCTACCCGCGCGCCTGCAACGCCTCCCGCGACGCGTACCGGATCGTGGTCAACAAGAGCACCGGGGCGACCTGGTTCTCGCCCGACCACTACGCCACCTTCTACCGGCTCTGAGCTCCGTCGGCGCCGGCCCTCCCGGCCGGCGCCGGCTCCGGAAAGGACTGACCCATGGGTGTCGCGCCCCCGCAGCCGCCGGCCTGGCTCACACTGGACGATCAGGCGGCGTCCGCGCCGGCCGGCGTGCCGGTCCCCGGCCCGGCCACCCGGACCCGGGCGGCCCTGCACGAGACGCTCGCCGACGCCCTGGCGCTGCCCTCCTGGTACGGCCACAACTGGGACGCCCTCGCCGACGCGTTGGCCGACCGGCTCGACACCGGGCCGCTCACCCTGGTCGTCACGGGCGCGGCGAACCTGCTCGCCGACGAGCCACCCGCCCAACTCGGCACGTTGCTCGACGTCCTCGGCGCGGTCGCCGCCGGTGGCCACGAGACGCTGCGGGTGGTGTTGCGTGAGCAGCCGGACCGGCTGCCCGCCCTGCGTGCCCGGATCGCCGCCGCCCTGGGCGGCCACGTCGGCGCCCCGCCCTCCGACGCGACCTGACCGCCTCGGCCGACGCTGTCCGCGGCGCCGCCGTCTGCGGCCGGGGTCCGGTCCGGCTCAGCCGCGGCTCGGCCCGACCCGGCCGGCCATGGCCCCGGTCCGGCCCGGCCGCGGCCACGTTGCCCTCGGTCCAGCGCGGCCTCTGATCCCGGCCTCACTGGTCGTCGACCCGGTCCGGTTCCGGCGCCTGATCCCCCCGGCTCTCGTCCGGAGGCGATGCCTGGTTCTCCTGCGGCCACAGCCCGCTGCCGAACCGGCCCGAGGGGCTGCTCGGTGGAGCTGAGTGGGCGGCATGATCGCGCCTGCGGGTGACCTCGCCCCGCACGCCAGAGCCCTCCGGGAGAATGGGCCGACGTTCAGTCGATATACCGCTGGGTCATAACTATGACCCAGCGGTATGTCGCTCTCGATGAGTGTGTCCAGCTGCGAGGCTACGGACAGTGAGTTCTCGGCCCGGAGTGCCGTCTTCGTGCGGTGTCCGTCCTCGCCCAGCAGCGCCGTTGCCGTGCGGCGGTGCCGGGTCAGTTCGGCTGGTCGAGGATGGCGCTGAACCGCTCCTCGGCGAGGTCGAGCTGGGCGAAGATGTGCCGCTTGACCGGCGCCGAAAGCGGCGTGTCCGGCCGGGCGATCAGATCGCGGAAGACCGGCACCAGCGGCCGGTACTTGGCGGCCGAGGTCGCCACCTTGGGCCCGACCGTGTGGATCACGCCCACGCCGTTGTCGGTGAAGTCCGACACCTTGATCACCCGCGCCCAGGGCTCGCGGTCGAGGCTGGCCGCCACGTGCTCCCGGTACTGCGCGTGCCGATCCCGACCCGGGTCGTACGCCGGGTTGGTCACCGCCGCGACGAGCCGCGCCACCCGCGGGCCGAAACGGGCGGCGAGCGTGGCCAGTGCCGCCGCCGTCGGATCGCCCGCGCCGGCACCGGCCAGCTCGGCCGGGTGGTCCTCCACCGCGTCGTGCAGCAGCCCCGCGACGATCACGTCGACGTCGCGCACCTGGTAGTGGTGCATCATCCGGATCGCCACCCGGAGCAGGTGGTTGAGGTACGGCTCGCGGACCCGCCGGTCGTCGCGGTGCAGGTCGGCGGCGAGGTCGAGGGCCTCGGTCAGCCGGTCGCGGGCGGCCTCGTCGAACGCCTCGATCTCCAGCCGGAAACGGGCCAGCAGACCGGGCTCACCGTGGATCTCGGTGATCGCGTGCATCGGCATCGTGGCGAGGTACGCGGGGAACTCCATGCGTCCCTTATAGCTGATCTTCGCTCGCCGTGGATGTCGGCTGGCCGACGGCGGACTCACCACCTGCGTCGCCGGGGTAGGTCACGCCACGACATCTGCCGCCAGAACCGCTGCAGGCCGGAGGTGCGCACACCCTGCCACGGCGTCCGGGCCCGGAGGGCGTACCACCGACTCGCCAGGTCGGCCTGCCGGGCGCAGAAGTTCTGATCCATCCGATAGCGCAGCGGTTCCCCCTTCGCCGGCAGGGGACAGAGGCGGAACGCGCAGTCGTCGAGACAGGTGCCGCCGGGCGCGCAGGGCTCGGCGCTGTGCACGCTGCGGTTCGGGTCGAGCGGGTCCCGGTCGCTGGTCAGGCAGGGTGGGAGGTCGCACCGGTCGGCCCGCCGCAACCGGGAGTCACGGGCCCCGGGCGAGCCACCGCGGTCGGCGAGGTTGAGCAACAGCATCACGTCGGCGAGGAGCCGCTCCGCCGTCGGCGTCAGGACGCTCCACCCCATCGAGTCCGGAATCCACAGCCGTTGCAGGCGGCGTACCTCCGGGGACGGGCTGCACGAGCCGACCCGGCTGGCCGTCTCACCCTCGTCGATCCAGCAGAAGCGCTCGGGCTCCCGGGTGACCAGCGCCGAGACGCACAGCCGTCCCACGGCCAGCAGGAAGGGGTGGGCGTCGCACCGCTTCCGCTCCGGCACCCCGCTGCCGGCGATGCGCAACCAGTGCTGGACCAGGCCGACCGGGTCGGCGCCGTGGCCACGGGCGGGGAGTGGCTCACGCGGGTCCAGCGGCAGCGAGAGCAGGGTCAGGGCCTGGACCAGGACGAGCTGGCTGTACCAGAACCGGGAATGGGTGAGTGCCTCCTCGGCCTTCTCGACGAGGAAGCTGCGATCCGTGTTCGGTCGGCCGAGCGGCAGCCGGCGGACATTGGCCGCGAGTCGGAACCCCTGCGCCAGGGCGATCTCCCCGGCGAGGCGCAGCCGGCGGCCCGCCCGGTGCGCGGCCAACTCGTCCAACCACTCGCGCAGGTAGCGCCCGGTCTCGGCGGTCAGGTCCTCGGGGGCCTCGACGTCGCGTTGGACCGACAGGTGCAGCAGGGGCGCCAGCCACCCCCGAAGCTGCTGGTCCCGTGCCAGCACCTCGCTCGCGGTGACGTCGAGGGACAGCGGCCCGAGGCCGTCGAGGGCCCGCAACGCCCGCGCGGCCGGCTGTCCACCCAGGCCTATCTCCCGGGCGGCGGCGAGTCGAACCCGGTAGGAGCCCTCCGCGCGAGCGAGGCGGAACAGCACGTCGTACGGGGGCGGTGGCGAGCAGATCGAGCCGCCCTCGCGGCGCCGCTGCTCGGCGACGAGTCGGGCCGCGTCCCCCCACCGTCGGACGAGGCTGAGCTTGGCCTCGTCGAGCGGTCGGTCACCGAGGTCGCCCTCCTCGAACGTTCGCCAGCGCGCCTCGATGTGCCGGGTGATCCTGTCGTGATCCGGCGGGGAGGCCGCCACGTCGATCTCCAGGGCGGCGCCGTACATCTCCAACCGCCAACAGCTGTTCGGCTCCCGGTCGGCCTGCGTCATCAGCCGGTGGACCAGCCCGCCGACCGGGCCTCCGTCCGGCAGGCCGAGGCGTCGCCCCAGGCGGCGGACGCCGCGTGCCGGCGGATCCCTGTGCTTCCATCCGCCGGGGTCACGGGACAGCAGCGTCAGCGCGATGAGCAGTTCCTTGCTGGGCTGCCCGCGGAAGGACTCGTCGAGCAGGCGGGTCCGCACGTCGGACGCCGTGAGGAACTGTTCGGCGAGGAACGCCTGGACGACCCCGTGCTGGAAGCGCAGGCCCTGCGGTTCGAGTCCGATCAGCGAGAACTCCGCCGCCGTGGTGACCGTGGTGACCAGATCGGCGCGTTCGGTGACGTCCAGCCGATCTCCGACCCGGTCCCGCAGCTCCCGGAACAGCACATGGTGCAGGTGGCTCGCGCTGGCCCAACCGCCCAGGTCGTCGTAACTGACGCTCAACGAGTTCCGGAGCAGGCCGACGCAGGCGAGGGCCGAGACCACATCGAGGACGTGCTGGCGTTCCGTCCGGTCGTGGGCGAAGTCCTCGCAGACGTACCCGTCCTCGACCGCGCTGCGCCAGGCGTGCAGCAATCGCAGCCGGACGGCCGACCGGTCCACCGGTCGGCTCGCCTCACCCGGGCCCGGCGTGCTGTCCAGGCCGTGCGGGAGCCGGCGGAAGCGGTGCAGGTCGCGGATCACCTTCAGGTACAGCGGGGACTCGGTGGCGTCGGCGTCGGCGATGAGCGTGGCGACGAGGGCCGAGCCGGCCACCTGGTCGTCGCTGCCCAGTCCGAACGTGAGGGCATGCCCTTCGCTCAGCGGCTCCAGGCCCACCACCACGGCCGGCATGCTGCGCAGCGGATCGTACGGACGGGCGGTCGCGACCAGTGGCAACCGGTTCTCGGCGGCACGGGTGAACGCGTCGCGCAACACGCTGTCGTGTTGACCCTCCCCGCCGTGGCCACCGGTCTCGCCGAGCTCTTCCAGCCCGTCGGCGAGCACCGCGACCTTGTTGCTCCAGCGCAGCTGTCGCCAGAGCCGGTCGCCCTGACCACCGCTGTACAGGTTCGGATCGATCCGGTCGATGAAGCGCTGACGTGCCTCCTTCTCGAAGTCCACGTCTGTCGTGACGTCCAGATCGCGGGCCCGCAGCGCGATCGGCACGATCCCGCGTCGGGCGAGTTCGTGAGCCAGCTTGACCAGGACCGCGCTCTTGCCGGCCCCGACGCCGCCCACCAGAACTATCGGGCATCGCACGTCCGGGTCGCGGATACGTTCGATCAGCACCTCGCACAACTCGTCGCGCCCCACCACGTCACCGAGCAGGTCGTTGGAGGTGCTGATGAGTTCCTCCGGCGTCCGGCGGGCGATGCGCTGGTAGGCCGGATAGACCCGGAACCGGGTGAAGAGGTAGAAGAGTGACAGCCCGATCGGCACCGGGAGCAGCTTGCCGAGCCCTTCGGTGAGCTTCTGGCACTGACCAGCCGCGTCGTCGTCGAGACAGAACTGTCGTGTCAGCCACCGTGTCGGGGGAAACGACCGGGGCGTCGGGTCGTGCGCCAGCAGGTTCCACAGCGGCAACAGCACCTGGGTGAGGAGCCAGACCAGCAGGAACCCGGCCGTGAAGAGGAAGAGCGCGTACCACCACCACGGCCGGTGCCACCAGCGGGCCGCCGCGGCCGGCCGGGCCGCCGACATCCGCTGCGCCTGCTGGGACCGGCCCGCGTACCAGGTCGTCGACCGGCGGACGGCGACGCCGACCCAGCTGCGCGGCGTCCACAGCCAGCCGCGCCAGAGCGGACCTCGCATGCGTCGCACCCCCGTCCGCGCGCCGCCGTACGGGCAGGAGCGAACAACCCTCGCCTCGGGCCGAGGCTAACCCGCGTCGGACCTGCGCAGCGGGGGTTTGCGTCAGCTGCTCGGGGTGAGGTGTTTGACCAGGCGTACGCAGGTGCCTTCCGGCGTACCGACGATGGTCGCCTCGTCCATCACCCGGGACATGATCAACCGCCCCCGGCCCCGGTCGCTGCCGTCGTCGCCGTCGGTCGGCCGCCAGCCGCCGTGGTCGCGTACCTCGATCTCCAACCGGTCCTCGTGCAGTTCCACCCGCAGCGTGGTGATCCCCTCGGGGGCGAAGCGGTAGCCGTGCTCGATGGCGTTGGCGCAGGCCTCCCCGGTGGCGATCAGGACCGTCTCGACGTCCCACTCGCCGACGCCCTGGTCGTGCAGCCAGGCACGCAGCCGTTCCCGCGTGGGTGCGAGCCGTCCGGGGTCGGCCGGCAGGTCGATGGTGAGGAGCCGGCCGGTCCCGCCGGTTGTCCCACCCGCCACGTCCGGCCCTCCGTCCCGTGCCCGCCGCCGGGCCTGGGCACCCACTCGCGCTCTCACCGCCCGATTCTCACCCTGTTGTCCCCGATCGCCGCCGAATCAATCCTCCGGCGGACAATCCGCAAAGGTGATCATCGCGCATCCGGCCTCGCATGTCAGCCGACCCCTCCGGGAACGGCGCCGGGCCGGCGCCCCCGGGGGAGACGCCGGCCCGGTCGGTGCGGGGATCAGCGGTCTGCTCAGAGCGGCAGCCGACCGGCGCCGGACCAGGCGCCGACGACCAGCGGGACCAGCGGCGTCGGCAGCGGCGGGGCGGCCCGCAGGGTGGGTGTCCAGCCGGCGTCGCCGCCGAGGTCGGGGTCGTGCGCGGCGTTGTACGCGGCGCGCAGGTCCACCGGCCGGGGCCGGCGCTCGCCCTGCCGCACCCAGCTGCCCCGCTCGGTCAGCGCGGTGCCGCCCCAGTCGTGGAGCAGGTCGGCGGGGTCCACGTCGTCGGCGAGGGTGAAGAAGTTGTTCTCCGCGTGGATGGCGGACTGCACGCCGACGCCGAGGGCGTACGCGAAGTCCGGCCCGCCGAGCCGGTAGTGGTTCTCGTGCACGTCCACCTGGCCGAACCGCACCCGGGGCAGCCGTTGCAGGTCGCCGTCGAAGAGGTTGTGGTGCACGCTGACCTTGAGCCGGCCGACGTCCGGGCCGACCGTGTTCGAGGAGCCGATCAGCATCAGCTTGTCCCGGCCGACGAACCGGTTCCAGGAGGCGGTGACCAGGCTGGCGGTGTGCGTGACGTCGAGTGAGCCGTCGTGCACCTGGTAGGGCCGGCCGAAGTGGACGGGCTGGTCCCGGTCCGGGTTGTCGCCGTCGGTGAACGTGTTGTGGTCGACCCACACGTGCTCGCTGCGCCGCACGGAGATCTGGTCGTACTGGGAGTTCCAGTTGCCGGCGTCGCCGTCGGTGGGGGACCAGGCGGGGAAGCAGTCCCGGGCGTCGGCCAGCTCCAGGTTGCGCACGATGACGTTGGCGACCCGGTCGATCATCAGGGTCAGCCCGGTCAGCCGGGCGCCGCGCAGCCCGACGATCGTGGTGTTCGAGCCGACGTTGATCTGCGTCTGCCGGGTCTGGGCGGCCACCGACCGCACCCGGGCCGCCTCCAGCGGGCCGCTCGGGTCCACCCGGCCCCAGACCGCCGGGTCGTACGCGGCCAGGTACGCCGGCAGCGAGTACTCCGGGTCGGCCAGGTCGGCGCAGTCGAGCGTCGTGCCGTCGGGTCCCTCGAAGCCGTCGACGGTGCCGGCCACGTACACGATCTTGGGGGTGGCGTCGGCGGCGTTGGTGGCGTTGTCACCGCCGAGGGCGGCGACCAGCTCGGCGCGGGTGCGCACGACGCGTACCCGGTCCGGGGTGGCGGCCGCGCCGCCGGTGGTGCCGGCGCCCTCGGCGGCCCAGCCGTCGTTCGCCGGGAGCGGCTGGCGACCGAGCAGCTCGGCGGCGCGGGACAGCCCGGCGGGCGCGGCCGGCGCCGGGGCGGGGACGGTGATCGTGAGCGCCGCGGCGAGGAGCGCGGCGGCGGCGGTTCGGGTTCGCATGACTCGTTCCGATCTCTCGACGGTGTTCACGGCAGATCCACCACGTACGGCCGGACCGCCCACGGGACGCCCGTCTCGGAGGGCAGCGCGCCGGTCCCCGCGGCGGTGCGCAGCACCGCCCCGACGCCCCGGATCACCCGGACCCGCTCGGGACCGTCGCCGACCGTCCGGACCAGGTCGCCGCCGAGCAGCGTCGGAACGGGTGCGTCCCGCAGCGCGTCCAGCACGGCGGTGAACGGCTCGGTACGCGCCAGCGGCGCGATCAGCGGCGCACCCGTCGCCCGGTGGTCCAGCAGGTTCGCCAGCAACCCCCGCCGGCCGGGCACCGCGCGGGCGGCGGGGTCGCCGGGCAGCCGCAGCCGGTCGGTCGGGTACTCCAGCAGCGCCTGTCCGCGCTCGCCGGTCACCAGCACCTCCCCGGGGACGTGTTCCTCGGCGGCGAGGGTGAGCGCGGCCAGCACCGGCGGCCCGGTGTGCGGGGTCAGCCGCAGCACCGTGGTGTCGTCCACCTCGATCGGGCGGACCCGGTAGCGCTCCACCTCGACGCGGGCCGGGCGCACCGGCGCGCCGGTCACCGCCTCGGCGACGGCCAGGCACTGCATGAGCGCGTGCGCGAGCGGGTTGGCGAGCGCGCCGTCCAGCGCCGGGCGGCCGTCGACGGTGCGCCGTCCGGCCCAGGGGGAGCGGGCGTAGTAGGCGTCCGGACGCTGCCACGCGGCGAGCGCGGCGATGCGGTCGACCGGGCCGAGCCGCTCGAGCGCGCCGGTCAGTTCGGTCAGTGCGGCCGACCCGAGCGCCTGGAAGTTGACCTGCACGGCCCGCCCGGCGGACGCGGCGAGCAGCGTGCGGTGCTCGGCCAGGTCGAGCACCGGCGGCTTCTCCAGCAGCAGGTCCGCGCCGGCGTCGAGCGCGTCGAGCGCGATCGGCAGGTGGGTGTGCGGCGGCGTGCAGACCACCACCACGTCCGGCCGGGTCGTGGCGAGCATCGCCCGGTGGTCGGTGAGGACGGCCGCCCGCGGCGGGACCGGCGCGTCCGGTTCGACCTCCGGTGGGCGCACGTCGACGAGCGCGACCAGGCGCAGCCGCCCGGCCGCTTCCAGCTCCGCGATCGTCCGGCGGTGCCACCGGCCGTGCCCGTTCGCGCCGACCAGCGCCACCCGGGGCGGCCCGCCGCCGGTCACCGGGCACCCCCGGCCCGTCGCCGCCGGCCGGGCACCCGCCGCGCGCCGCCGGTCACCGGGCACCCGCCAGCGTGGCGCGGACGCCGTGCCGCTCCAGCGCGGTCAGCCAGCCGGTGACGTCGGCGCGGAC
Source organism: Micromonospora sp. WMMA1996 (assembly GCF_002573675.1). Lineage (NCBI taxonomy): Bacteria > Bacillati > Actinomycetota > Actinomycetes > Micromonosporales > Micromonosporaceae > Micromonospora > Micromonospora sp. WMMA1996. The sequence goes on from NZ_PDHU01000001.1 coordinate 1,823,259, forward strand.
CTCGTCGTCGGCGGCCAGGTCGGCCGGGAACACCTCGCGGACCGCGAAGACGGCGTCCACCACCCCGGCCGGGGTGTGCGCTCCGGCGGCGAGCGCGGCGCGCAGCCGCTCGGCGAGCGGGTCGTCCAGCGGCAGCGGCCGGCCGTCGTCGGCGTACCCGAGCAGGAACCGCAGCCACGCGGCCACCACCAGCGCGCTCCACCGCGCCGACCGGCCGGCCGCCCGCAGGTCGGCCACGGTGTGCAGCACCCGTTGCGGCAGCTTCTGCGAGCCGTCCATGGCGACCTGGAGGGTGCGGTGCCGGATCGCCGGGTTGCCGAAGCGGGCGAGCACCTGTTCGCCGTAGGCGGTCACGTCGACGCCGGGCGGGGGAGCGAAGCTCGGGGCGACCTCCTCGACGACCAGCCGGCGCAGCACCGCGTCCAGGTGCGGCAGCGCCAGCGCCTCGGCCACCGTCTCCGCGCCGGCCAGCGCGCCCAGGTAGGCGGTGGCGGAGTGCACGCCGTTGAGCGCCCGCAGCTTCAGCCGCTCCCACGGGCCGGCGTCGTCGGTGAGCACCGCACCGGACCGCTCCCAGGCCGGTCGGCCGCCCGGGAAGTCGTCCTCGATCACCCACTGCGACCACGGTTCGGCGGCCACCGCCGCCAGGTCGGTCACGCCGAGCGCCCGCCGCGCGGTGTCCCGGGTCGCCTCGGTGCTGGCCGGCACGATCCGGTCGACCATCGTGCCGGGGCAGGTCACCGCCGCCAGCGCCCGGTCGGCGGTCGCGTCCGGCACCCGGGCCAGCGCCAGGCACTGCTCCACCAGCCCGCGCAGCCGCCTCCCGTTCGCGGGCAGATTGTCGCAGCTGACCAACGCGACCGGCCCGCCGTCGGCGGCGGCCCGGGCGAGCAGTCCGCGCACCAGCAGGCCGGGCACCGTACGGGGTGGCCGGTCCGTGGTGAGGTCGGCGGTCAGCTCCGGGTCGACGGTCAGCGCCGCGGTCACCGGGTCGAGCCGGTACGCCTTCTCGGTCACGGTCAGCGTGACCACCCGGATCGCCGGGTCGGCGAGCAGCCGGACCACCGCGTCCGGGTCGGAGGCGGCGTGCCGGACGCCGGCCAGCGCGCCGACCACCCGGGTCGTCGGGCCGTCGGCGGCGAGCGTGGTGACGCTGAACAGCGCGTCCTGCGCGGCCAGCGCCTCGACCACGTCGGTGCTGCGCGGCGCGACCCCGATGATGCCCCAGTCGCCGCCGGCCGCCCCGACCGCCGCCTCGGTGTGCACCGCCTGGTGGGCGCGGTGGAACGCGCCGAGCCCGAGGTGGACGATGCCGGCCGGCACGGTGCCGGGGCGCAGCAGCGGCCGGCACTCCTGCGGCAGGTGGCGCAGCGTGGCCAGACCGAGCCGGTCGGCGGTCAGCGCCATGCCGGGCCGTCCGGGAAGCGGAACCGCGCGATCGACTCCGGCCGCATGGTCGCGCTGTAGCCGGGCACGGTGGGCAGCAGGTAGCGCCCGCCCCGGGTGCGGACCGGGTCGGTGAAGTGCTCGTGCAGGTGGTCGACGTACTCGACCATGCGGCCGTTCAGGCTCGTGCCGACCCGCAGGTGGTCGAAGATCGCGAGGTGCTGCACGTACTCGCAGAGGCCGACGCCGCCGGCGTGCGGGCAGACCGGCACGCCGAACTTCGCGGCCAGCAGCAGTTCGGCGAGCACCTCGTCCACGCCGCCGACCCGGCAGGCGTCGATCTGCATCACGCCGATCGCCTCGGCCTGGAGCAACTGCTTGAAGATGACCTTGTTGGCGGCGACCTCGCCGGTGGCGACCCGGCAGCGTCCGCCGGTCAGCTCGGTGACCGCGCGGGCGATCCGGGCGTGCCCGAGCACGTCGTCGGCGTGCGTGGGCTCCTCGATCCAGTACGGGTCGACCTCGGCGAGCACGCCCATCGCGGCGATCGCCTCGTCCACGTCCCACACCTGGTTGGCGTCCATCATGAGCAGCGCGTCCGGGCCGATCTCGGCCCGGATGATCCGGGCCCGCCGCAGGTCGTCCTCGATCCGCCCGCCGACCTTCATCTTCATCGCGCGCCACCCCTGCGCGTACGCGTCGCGGGTCAGCGCGCGCACCTGCTCGTCGGGGTAGCCGAGCCAGCCCACCGACGTGGTGTACGAGGGGAACCCGTCACGTTCCAGCCCGGCCAGCCGGTCGGCCAGGCCGTCGCGTCCCTTGTCCAGGATGGCCGCCGCCTCGTCAGGGGTGAGCGCGTCGGTGATGTGGTGGAAGTCGATCGTCGCGACCAGTTCGTCGGTGGGCGCCTCGGCGAGGAAGCGCCACATCGGCTTGCCGGCCAGCTTGGCGCGCAGGTCCCACACCGCGTTGACGAGCGCGCCGGTGGCCATGTGGATCACGCCCTTCTCCGGGCCGAGCCAGCGCAGTTGCACGTCGGCGGTCAGGGAGCGCCAGAACGCCACGGGTTCGGCGGCGATCTCGGCGACGGTGCGTCCGCGCACGTGGTGGGCGAGCGCGCGGACCGCCGCGCAGGTGATCTCGTTGCCCCGGCCGTTGGTGAACGTGAACCCGGTGCCGGTCGGGCCGCCGTCGGTGGTCAGCTCCACGTAGGTGGCCGAGTAGTCGCCCCGGTTGATCGCGTCCGAGCCGTCGCCGCTGGCGGCGGTGGGGAAGCGCACGTCGTGCACCTCGACGTCGACGATCGTGGTCATGCGGGCCCGCCTCCGAACTTGAAGACCTGCTTCGGCAGCCGGTACGCCAGGTCGACGATGGTCTCGGCGGCCTCGTCCCCGGTCAGCCGGTGTTCGGCGACGAGGCGGGCGAGGAAGTCGGCGTCGACCCGGCGGGCCACGTCGTGGCGTACCGGGATGGAACAGAACGCGCGGGTGTCGTCGACGAACCCGGCGGTGTTGTAGAAACCGGCGGTCTCGGTGACCGCCTCGCGGAACCGGCGCAGCACCTCCGGGGAGTCCAGGAACCACCACGGCGCGCCGAGGCGCAGCGCCGCGTAGCCGCCGGCCAGGGGGGCGAGTTCCCGGGTGAACGTGTCCTCGTCGAGCGTGTAGAGCACCACCGTGAGCCGGGGGTCGTTGCCGTGCGCGTCGAGCAGCGGCGCGAGGGCGTGCACGTACTCGGTGGCCTGCGGCACGTCGCCGCCCACGTCGCGGCCGTGCCGGGCGTGCAGCCAGCGGTTGTGGTTGCGGACCGCGCCGGGGTGCAGCTGCATGACCAGGCCGTCGTCGAGCGACATCCGGGCGAACTCCAGCAGCATGTGCGCCCGGAACGCCTCGGCGTCGGCGGCGTCGGCCAGGCCGCGCCGGCCCTTGTCGTACAGCGCCGCGGCCTGGGCCGGGCCGAGATCGAGGGTACGGGCGGTCGGGTGGCCGTGGTCGGACGAGGTGGCCCCGGCGGCGGCGAACGCCTCCCGCCGCGCCCGCAGCGCGGCGAGGTATCCGGCGTACGTGCCGGTGTCCTCGCCGGAGACCTCGGCGAGCCGGTCCACGTTCGCCGACCAGTTGCCGAACTCCATGTCCACCACGTCGTCGGGGCGGAATGTGGTGACCACCCGGCCGCCCGGCCCGCCCCAGCCGTCGGCGGCGAGCTTGGCGTGGCGGCCCAGGTCGTCCAGCGGCGACTCGGTGGTGGCGAGCACCTCGATGCCGAAGCGTTCGAACAGCGCCCGGGGCCGGAACTCCGGCTCGGCCAGCCGGGTCGCCAGTTCGTCGTAGACCGCGTCGGCGGTGGCCGGGCCCAGCGGGGTGCTCACGCCGAACACGTCCCGGAACGTCTGCTCCAGCCACAGCCGCGACGGGGTCCCCCGGAACAGGTGCCAGTGCGCGGCGAAGCGCCGCCAGATGGTCCGCCCGTCGGTCTCCACCGGGCTGCCGTCGACGCTGGGCACGCCCAGGTCGGCCGGGGGTACGCCCTGGCTGAGCAGCATCCGGGTCAGGTAGTGGTCGGGTACGACGAGCAGCCGGGCCGGGTCGGGGAAGGGCTGGTCCTCGGCCAGCAGCCCGGGGTCGACGTGCCCGTGCGGGGAGATGATCGGCTGCTGCGCGGCGAGCGCGTACAGCTCGCGGGCCAGGGCGCGCAGCCCGGGCTCGGCGGGCAGCAGCAGATCGCTGGGGGAGATGATCGGCACGGGTGCGGGCTCCTCGGTCAGGGCAGGGTGAGCAGGTCGGCGACGCGGACGGGCGCGCCGGTCTCCAGCGAGCGGTTGGCGGCGAGGCCGGTGAGCAGCGCGAGTGCGCCGTCGCGGGCGGTGGCGGCGCGGCCGAGCGGGTCGGGTTCGCCGCCGAGCAGCACCCGGGTCATCCGGGCGTCCGCGCCGCCGTGCCCGCGCCGGGTCCAGCCCTCGACCGGGATCTCCACCGGCGGCGCCCAGAACGGGCGCAGCGTGAGCCGGGCCGCGCCCTGCTCGACGGCGGCCTCGTCGCCGTGCAGCGCCGCGCCCTTCAGCGCTCCGGCGACGGACGGGCTGACGTGGTCGCTCTCGGTCACCTCGAGTTCGAGGCGGCCCCGGCTGCCGTTGACCATGACCCGGTAGCCCTCCCAGGGGGCGTACGCGGTCAGGTGGTAGGTCATCGTCGCGCCGGTGTCGTAGCGGGCCAGCACCGCGAGGTCGTCCTCGATGGTCACGCCGGGGGCGAAGACGTTGCGGTCGCGGTGGTAACCGTCCTCGGCCTCGGCGTCCAGGTACAGCTCGCGCAGCCTGGGATGGTCGGCCAGGCGCAGCGCGAACGGGTCGCCGTCGGCGGCGGGGGAGCCGTGCGCCCGGTCGTAGTCGCGGGCGTAGCCGTGCCGGCGGCCGTCCGCGCCGTAGAAGAACAACCGGCCGTACGCGTGCACCTCGACCGGGCGGGCGTCCAGCCACCAGTTGACCAGGTCGAAGTGGTGGCCGGACTTGTGCACCAGCAGGCCGCCGGAGGTGGCCTTGTCGCGGTGCCAGCGGCGGAAGTAGTCGGCGCCGTGGCGCACGTCGAGCAGCCACTCGAAGTGCACCGACCCGATCTCGCCCACCGCGCCGTCGGCGAGCACCCGCCGGACCTGCTCGTGCAGCGGGTTGTAGCGGTAGTTGAAGGCAACGGTGACGTGCCGGCCGGTTTCGGCGACCGCGTCCAGGATGCGCCGGCACCGCTCTGCGTCGACGGTCATCGGCTTCTCCACGACCACGTCACAGCCGGCGCGCAGGGCCGTCGTCACGTACTCGTCGTGGGTGACGTCGACGCTCGTCACCAGCACCACGTCGACCCGCTCCTTGGCCAGCATGGCGGCGACGTCGGCGGCGTCGTACGTGGGCACCGGCGGGTGACCCAGCTCGGCCAGCCAGCGGTTGTGCGCGTCCATCCGGGTCCGGTTGACGTCGGCGAGCGCGACCAGCTCGGCGGTGTCGGCGTGGTCGAGCGCGAGCGCGCGGACGAACATCTCGGCGCGCGCCCCGGCGCCGACCAGGGCGTGACGGACCCGTTCCCGGGCCGGTGGTGACATGACGTCGGCCTCCCCGGCGATCGACTGCAAAGGTTTGCAGCCGAAGAAACCATGGCGATGGATGCGTCGTCAACGCCTCCCGACGAAGCCGCACCATCCATCCGCATTGATGCGCTTTTGAGTACCCGGCCGGTGTCGTGCCGAAATCGAGTCGCAACAATGGACCGTTGACACGGGAGCAACCGTTTGCATTAATGGGCGACACCCCCGTGACCCCCACCACATCGGACGAGGGAGCCCACCGTGCCAGCCACCATCCGGGACGTCGCCCGGGCCTCCGGTGTGCACATCTCCACCGTCTCCCGCACGTTCTCCGCCCCGCATCTGGTCAACCCGGAGACCCGGGTCCGCGTGCTGGCCTGCGCCGAGGACCTCGGCTACCGGCCCAACCGGGCTGCCCGGGCCCTGATCACCGGCCGCACCCACAACATCGGCCTGATCGTGGCCGACATCGCCAACCCGTTCTTCCCGCCGCTGATCAAGGCGGCGGAGGGGCAGGCCCGGCACCGCGACTATCACGTCTTCGTGGCCGACACCAACGAGGACCCGGCCGCCGAGGAGGACCTGGTCCACGCGCTCGCCAAGCAGGTCGACGGCGTCCTGCTGTGCAGCCCCCGGATGAGCAACAGCCTGATCGAGCAGGTCAGCCGCGAGGTGCCGGTGGTGGTGATAAACCGCCAGGTCGCCGGTCTGCCCTGCGTGATGATGGACGTCGGGCAGGGTGCGCGGGCCGCGATCGAGCACCTGCTCGGCCTCGGCCACCGGCGGATCGCGTTGCTCGGCGGCCCGCGCGGCTCGTGGACCGCCCGGGAGATGCGCCGCGCCGCGTCCGCCGCGGCCCGGGGCGGGGGAGCGGAGTTGACCCTCCTCGGGCCCAACCAGCCCACCGAGACCGGCGGCGGCGCGGTCGCCGAGCAGGTGCGCCGCAGCGGCGTCACCGCCGTGCTCGCCTACAACGACCTGATGGCGATCGGCCTGATCGAAGGGCTGGACGCGTTGGGGCTGCGGGTGCCGCAGGACGTCAGCGTGGTCGGCGTCGACGACATCGCGCTGAGCCGGCTCACCCGCCCCAAGTTGACGACGGTGGCCACGCCGACCGCGGCCGCCGGCCGGACGGCCGTCGACATGCTCCTGCAACTCGACTCCGACGCGCCGCGCGGCGCCCGGGGTCGGGGCGCGGCATCCGGCGACCGTCGCACCACCGCACAGGTAATGCTCCAGACCGCACTGGTCGTCCGTGACTCGACCGGGCCCGTCCCCGCGCCCGGTCGGGACGGCACCGGGGCCTGAGCAGGTGGCCCGGGCCCGCACAGCACTGCGGACCCGGGCGGCCCGTGGACGGCCGCCGGTGACGTCGTCGCCTCCCACATCCGAGGAGTGAGCGCAGATGCACCCCGCAACGTCCCCCACCGCCGGCGCACCCGCCGGGCGGAATCACCGTACCCCCCTGTCCCGACGCCGATTCGTCCGCGGCCTCGCCGCCGTCGCGCTGGCCGCGCCGCTCGCCCTGGGCGCGGCGGCCTGCGGCGGCGACGAGGGCGGCGGCGACGGCGGCCCGGTCAAGCTCTCCGTCTTCTGGTGGGGCGGCGAGGCCCGGGCCAAGCTCACCGAGGACGCCCTGGCCCTCTACACCAGGAAGCACCCGGACGTGACGTTCGAGAAGACCTGGCAGGCCAACCAGGGCTACTTCGACAAGCTCGCCACGCTGACCGCCGGCGGCAACCCGCCGGACCTGTTCCAGATCGACGACAACTACCTGGCCGAGTACGCCGGCCGCAGCACCACGCTCGACCTGGGCAGCTACCGCGACTCCGGCAAGCTCGACGTGTCGAAGTTCCCGAAGAGCCTGCTGGAGTACGGCGTGGTCGACGGCAAGCTCGCCGGGGTGGCCGCCGGGGAGAACACCCAGGGCCTGGTCTACAACAAGACGCTGCTCACCAAGAACGGGCTGCCCGAGCCGACCACCGGGATGAGCTGGGAGGAGCACATCGCCTGGGCCGAGCAGGTGGCGAAGAAGACGAAGGTGCCCGGCACCCAGGACCCGAGCGCCGACTACAAGGCGCTCTGGGTGTGGCTGCGCCAGCAGGGCAAGGACTTGTACAAGGGCGAGGAGCTCGGCTTCACCGCCGAGGACGTGACGAAATGGTTCGAGCTGTGGAAGGGCGCGCGGGCCCGGGGCGCCACCCCGACGCCGGACGTCATCCACGAGGGCAACTCCAGCGACATCACCAAGCAGCTCGTGGTCACCGGCAAGTCGGCCACCTCCTGGGTCTGGGTCAACCAGATGCCGGACCTGAAGAAGAACACCAAGGACGAGCTGGGCGTGGTCGCCTACCCGGGTGACCCGAGCGCCCAGTGGGCGCGCGCCTCGATGTACTGGTCGGTGTTCAAGGGCAGCAAGCACAAGGACGTCGCCGTCGACGTGATCAACTTCCTGAACAACGACCCGGAGGCGGTGGCGCTGCTCGGCACCGACCGCGGTCTGCCGTCGAACATGGATCTGCGCGCCAAGGTCAGCGAGACCGCCACCGACCCGGCCATGAAGCAGTCCATCCAGGTCGAGTCCGACCTGGCGCAGAAGTTCGGCGCCTCGCCCCAGGTCCCGATCAAGGGGCACAGCAAGGTCAAGTCCGAGCTCGTAAAGGCCGCCGAGAACGCCCAGTACGGCCGCGCCACCCCGGCGCAGGCGGCGGAGCAGTTCGTCGCCGCCTGCAAGTCCGCGATCGCCTGACCAAACGAAAGGACCGGTCCCGTGGCTCTCACCACGGCGCCCGGCCGGACCCCGCGCACCGGACCGGCCGGCCCTCGCCCCACGCGGCGTCGGGCCGGCCGGGCCCGGCTCGGCGAGGGCCTGGCGGGGTACGTCTTCCTCTCGCCCTGGCTCATCGGACTGATGGGCGTCACGGCGATCCCGATGCTGCTGTCGCTCTGGCTGAGCTTCACCGACTACGACATCCTCACGCCGCTGTCCGAGGTGCGGTGGGTGGGGCTGGCCAACTACGAGCGGATGTTCACCGCCGACCCGTCGTACTGGCACGCGGTCCGCGTCACGCTGACGTTCGCGCTGATCGCGGTGCCGCTGAAGCTGGCCGCCGCGCTCGGCGTCGCGCTGCTGCTCAACCGGGCCTGGCGCGGCGTCGGGCTGTTCCGCAGCCTGTTCTACCTGCCGTCGCTGCTCGGCGGCAGCGTCGCGCTGGCCATCGTCTGGGTCAACATGTTCAACCGGGACGGCGCGTTCAACTCGTTCCTCGCCCTGTTCGGCGTCGAGGGGCTGCCCTGGGTCAGCGACCCGGACTGGGCGCTGGAGACGCTGATGGTGCTGGCGATCTGGCAGTTCGGCGCGCCGATGGTGATCTTCCTGGCCGGGCTCAAGCAGGTGCCCACCGAGCTGTACGAGGCGGCGGCGGTGGACGGCGCCGGGGCGTGGCGGCGGTTCCGCGCGGTCACCCTGCCCATGCTGTCCCCGGTGATCTTCTTCAACCTGGTGCTGGAGACCATCAACGGCTTCCAGGGCTTCACCGCCGCGTTCGTGCTCAGCAACGGCACCGGCGGCCCTGTCGACTCCACCCTCATGTACACGCTGAAGCTCTACATCTCCGGCTTCACCGACCTGGAGATGGGCTACGCGTCAGCGATGGCGTGGGTGTTCCTGGTGGCGATCGGCGTAATCACCGCCGTCTTCTTCAGCACCGGGCGGTTCTGGGTGCACTACTCGGACGGAGACGACTCATGACCGCGCTCACTGTCGCTCGCCGCCGGCCCGGCAGCGGCCGGAACGTGCTGCGGCTCGTCGTGCTCGTGGCGATCGTCGCGGTGGTGCTCTATCCGCTGTTCTGGATGCTCGGCACGTCGGTCAAGTCGCAGGCCGAGATCGTCAACAACGTCGGCCTGCTGCCGGAGGAGTTCACCCCCGGCAACTACCTCGACGGCTGGACCAACTTCGACATCAGCTTCGGCCGGTTCTTCCTCAACAGCGTGCTGGTCAGCGGGCTCACCGTGGTCGGCAACGCGCTGTCCTGCCTGCTCGCCGCGTACGCCCTGGGCCGGCTGCGGTTCCGGCTGCGCAAGCTGTGGTTCACCGTGATGATCGGGACGCTGCTGCTGCCCGGCCACGTGCTGATCGTGCCGCAGTACATCCTGTTCCGCAGCCTCGGCCTGGTCGGCGGCGACTGGCCGTACCTGCCGCTGCTGGTGCCGCAGTTCCTGGCCACCGAGGCGTTCTTCGTCTTCCTCATGGTGCAGTTCATGCGCGGTATCCCGCGCGAGCTGGACGAGGCGGCCACCATCGACGGCGCGTCCCCGTACGGCGTGTTCCGGCACGTCATCCTGCCGCTGAGCCGCCCCGCGCTGGTCACCACCGCGATCTTCTCGTTCATCTGGACCTGGAACGACTTCTTCCGCCAGCTGGTGTTCCTGTCCAGCCTGGAGGACTACACGGTCCCGGTGGCGCTGACCCTGTTCATCGACTCGACGAGCCAGAGCTCGGTCGGCCCGATGTTCGCCATGTCGGTGCTGTCGCTGCTGCCGGTGTTCCTGTTCTTCCTCGCCTTCCAGCGGATGCTGGTCGAGGGCATCAACACCAGCGGGCTGAAGGGATGACCGCCGTGTCCGCCCCCACCGACGTACCCGCCCACCCCGCGCCGGCCCGTGCCGACTGGCGGGACACGCTGCGCGAGGCGAGCGACCTGGCGCTGCTCGGCTTCGCCGCGGCGGCCGCCGCGCTGCCGGTGCTCACGCTCGCCCCGGCGGTCGCCACCGCCAGCGCCGCGCTGCACGACCGTTCCGTCACCGGGTCGTGGCCCGACGCGCGGACCAGCCTGAGCCGGTTCGGCCGCGCGCTGCCCGCCGGGCTGGCGGTGAGCGCCGCCGCGCTCGCCGCGACCGCGGTGCTCGCGGCCGACCTGCTCGCCCTCGCCGGTGGCCGGGTGCCCGGCGGTGGCCCCGCCCTGGCGCTCACCGCCGTCGTGGTGGCGGCCCTGCTCGGGTACGCGGGCCTGGTCGCCGTCGCGGTCGGGCGCACCGGTGGCCGGGGCTGGCGGGCCGCCGCCCGGCGGGTGGCGCGTGCCTGCCCGCGGCGCCCCGCCGTGTGGGCCGCCGCCTCCGGCGTCTGCGTGCTGGCCGTGCTGCTGGCGGTGCTCGTCACACCGGTCGCGGTGCCGATCCTCGGCGGGTACGCCCTCGCGGCGCTGCACGCCGTCGACGCCCGCCGCCCGCCGGAGCCGTCGTGACCGCCGACCGCCGGCCCGCCGCGCCGCACCGCGCGGCGATCGTCCGGGAGACCAAGGATGCAGGCCCGGCCGAGGTGGCACGCGACGCCGAGGAACGGCTGGTCGTGGCCGGCGTCGAGGTGGCCCGCTACGTGGTCCGGCCCGACCTCGACCCGCGGCACGGGCCCCGGCCCCACCTGCACCCGGTGCGAACCCGGGCCGGCACACCGGTCACCGACGCGCACCCGGCCGACCACGTCTGGCACCTCGGCGCGTCCCTCGCCGTGCAGGACGTGGACGGCGCCAACCTCTGGGGCGGCCGGACGTACGTGCGCGACCTCGGCTACACCTGGCGCGACGACCACGGCGTCATCGCCCACACCGGCTGGCGGGCACGGACCACCGACCGGCTCGAGCACGACCTCGACTGGCGCGACCGCAACGGTCGGACGCTGCTGCGCGAGCACCGCACCGTCACCGCCGGGCCGGCCGGCGACGACGCCTGGTGGCTCGACCTGTCCGCCACCCTCAGCTCCGCCACCGGAGCCGACGTCCACCTGGGCAGCCCGGCCACCAACGGCCGCCCCGGCGGGGCCGGCTACGGCGGGTTCTTCTGGCGCGCGGCGGCGACCGGGGAACCCCGGGTGCGCACCGCCGACGCGGTCGGGGAGGAGGCGGTCAGCGGCTCGGCCGCGCCCTGGCTGGCGCTGCTCGGCACCGGGCCCGGCGGCGGCGCGTACACCCTGGTCTTCACCGGCCTCGGGCCGGGCGACCGGTGGTTCGTCCGCACCACGGCGTACCCGGGCGTCTGCGTCGCGTACGCGTTCGACCGGCCGGCGGTGGTCGCCGCCGGGCGGCCCCGCCGCAACCGGCACCGGGTGCTGGTCGCCGACGGTCACCTCGACCCGGCGGACGTCCCGGCCCGGCTCGGCCCGGTGGGCGGCGCGTGAACGGCCCGCAGGTCGTCTGCGCGGGCGAGACCATGGCGGTGCTCGCCCCCGCCGACGGCGGGCCGCTGGAACACGCCGCGCTGCTCGCGGTCGGTGTCGGCGGCGCGGAGTCCAACGTGGCCACCGGCCTGGCCCGGCTCGGCCACCGCGTCGCCTGGGTCAGCCGGGTCGGGGACGACCCGTTCGGCCGTCGCGTGGTCGCCGAGGTCGCCGCCGCCGGGGTCGACGTCTCCCTGGTCGCGGTCGACCGGGACGCCCCGACCGGCGTCTACCTCAAGGACCCCGGACCGTCGGGCACCCGGGTCCACTACCACCGCGCCGGGTCGGCCGCGAGCCGCCTGCACGCCCGGGACCTCGCCCACCCGCGCCTGGCCGGGGCGCGGCTGCTGCATCTGTCCGGGATCACCGCCGCGCTCTCCGACTCCTGCCGGGACCTGCTCGTCCAGGCGCTGACCGGGCGGGCGCTGCCCGGCGCCCGGGTGAGCTTCGACGTGAACCACCGGCCGGCGCTCTGGCCCGCCGACCGGGCCGCCCCGGTTCTGCGGGACCTGGCCGACCATGCCGACGTGGTGCTCGTCGGGCTGGACGAGGCGGTGACGCTGTGGGGCGTCACCGGGCCGGCGGCCGTCCGCGACCTGCTGCCCGGGCCGGACCTGGTGGTGGTCAAGGACGGGCCGGTCGGTGCGACAGCGCTGCCGCGGACCGGACCGGCGGTGTTCGTGCCGGCGGTGTCGGTGGACGTGGTCGAGCCGGTCGGCGCCGGGGACGCGTTCGCCGCCGGCTTCCTCTCCGGGTCGCTGCGCGGGCTCGACCTGGGATCCTGCCTGCGGACCGGCCACCTCACCGCGGCCCGGGTGCTGGCCGTGCCCGGCGACACCGCGCCGCCGCCCGACCCGATGTGGACGGCGCGGGCGCTGGCGCTGTCGGACGCGCAGTGGGCGGCCGGGGCGTACCGGCACGACGGAGGGAGCGGCGGATGAGCGCGCACGACTTCACGCCGGTGTTCGGCGACGCGCGGGTGATGGTGATCCTGCGCGACCTGCCGCCCCCGGAGACGGTCCGCCTGGCGGAACTGGCCTGGGACCTGGGCATCGCCGTGGTGGAGGTGCCGATCCGGACCCCCGGCGCGGTGCCCGCGCTGCGCGCCGCCGTGACGGCCGGCCGGCGGCGGGACCGGATCGTCGGCGCCGGCACGGTCCGCACCCCGGCGCAGGTCCGCCAGGCGGTGAGCGCGGGCGCGGCGTTCACCGTCGCCCCCGCCCTCGACCTGGCGGTCGCCGACGCGGCGGTCAGCTACGGCATCCCGCACCTGCCCGGCGTGGCCACCCCGACCGAGGCGCAGCAGGCGCTCGACCACGGCCTGGTCTGGCTCAAGGCGTTCCCGGCGGTCAGCCTCGGCCCGGCCTGGTTCCGGGCCGTCGCCGGCCCGCTGCCGGAGGCGCGCTTCGTGGCCACCGGCGGCATCGACGCCGGCAACGCCGCCGACTTCCTGGCCGCCGGCGTGCGCGTGGTGGCGGTCGGCTCGGCGCTCACCGACCCGGCGCAGCTGCCCCGCCTGGCCGCGCTTGCCACCGCCGGCCCGGTCAGCTGACCGTCCGGCCGGACGTGGTCGCGGTGGTGCGGACCGCCTTCACGATCGCCGGGATCGAGCCGATCAGCAGCACCAGCGCCCAGATCAGCGCCACCACGGCGAAGACCACCGCGCCCAGGTCGTCGAGGATGCTGACCAGGATCACCGGCACCAGACCGTGCAGGAACTGCAGCACCACCGTGCACAGCAGCGTGGTCAGCGCCAGCAGCACCAGCCCCTTGTTGCGCAGGAAACGCGGCTGGGCGGCCAGCAGCAGGCCGGCCCAGACCAGCTTGAGCAGCAGCGCCAGCCCGAGCAGCACCGCCGCGTCGCCGACCGGGAAGAACCCCCACACCGCCAGGTACGCCAGCGTGCCGAACGGCGGCGCCAGGAACAGGGAGACCATCACCGTCAGCTCCACGAACGCGACGACCAGCAGCACCAGCGACACCAGCAGCAGCACGATCGAGAAGACCAGCGTGGCCACGCCCTGCACCCGACCCTGGACCCGGTCCGGCAGCACCAGGCTCAGGCAGAACAGCCCGGTGGTCCACAGCGCCACCACGTCGATCAGCGCGAGATATCCGGTGCCCCGCCCGGACGGCTCGCTGACCCCGCCCACGTCGCCCAGTTCGACGCCGAGCTGTCCGGCGCTGTCGCGCAGCGCGCCGCCCGCGCCCCCGCCGCCGGTCAGCGCGGCGGCGCCCAGCTCCACCGCTACCACCAGCGCCACCGCGAACAGCGCCAGCAGCAGGAACGGCTTGCGCAGCTCACCCATCTCGCGCCTCCACCCCCGTCAGGACCGGGCCAGCGTGACCGCGCATCCGCCACCTCCCGGACAGCGCAGGAGCACCTCGGTCTCCCGGTCCACCGCCACCTTCGCCACCGCCGCGCCGTCCGGCCCCGGCGTCACCTCGTCGGTGACCGTGACGTCCGCGTCGCCGGGCGCGCGGGCGGTCACCTCGAACGGCGTCGCGCCCCGCAGCACCAGCGTGCGCAGCGCGCCCGGATCGGCGACGCGCAGCCGGCAGGTGGAGCCGAACGCGACCACCACGCCGTCGGCGGTCGGGGTCGGATCGGCGGCCGGCGGCAGGCACGCCACGCCCACCGTCGCCGGGTCCACCGCCCCGGCGCCGCGCCCCAGCCGGCCCAGCGGCCCCGGCCGGGCGGCCGGGTCGCCCCGGTCGTCGCCCCGACCGGCGACCGCCACCACGTAGAGCCCCACCAGCAACACGGCCAGCGCGACCAGCAGCACCTTCTGCCGCCCGCTCACGGTGTTCCCTCGGTTCGCGACTGCGGGGCTCGCGACACCGGCTCACTCCTCGCGCTCACGGTGCCTTCTCTGTTCGCGGCTGCGGGGCTCGCAACACCGGCTCACTCCTCGCGCTCACGGTGCCTTCTCTGTTCGCGGCTGCGGGGGCTCGCAACACCGGCTCACTCCTCGCGCTCACGGTGCCTTCTCTGTTCGCGGCTGCGGGGCTCGCAACACCGGCTCACTCCTCGCGCTCACGGCTGCCCGGCGGGGGTGAAGCGGATCTGGTCCACCCCGGCGAAGTAGCGGTCGGTTCCCTGGGTCTTGCTCACCGCCACCAGCGTCAGCTTGTGCGTCCCCCGGGTCAGCTCCACCGTGCCCACGTCCACCTCGTCGGTGCGGACCACCGTCGGGGTGAACCCGAAGAACGTGTCGCCGACCTGCCGGCCGTCGACCAGCCAGATCGTGTTCGCGTAGTCGAACGAGGTGGTGCGCACGGTGGAGAACCGCCAGGTGCCGTCCGTCGGCAGGTCCACCTGCACGGTCACCCGGTCGCCCACCGCCCGGCCCAGGAAGAACAACTGCGCGTCGCCGGACCAGACCACGTCGCAGCAGTTCTCCTGCGCCACCACCTCCGCCTTCGCGGCGGTGGTCGACTGCACGGCGGCGCCGGCCACGAGCGTCTCCGCCTCCACCGTCACCGCCGCCTGCGGCGGCGGCTCGGTGTCCGGGCCGCGGGTCACCAACCACACCACCACGCCGGTCACCACCAGCAGCAGCACCGCCGCGGCCGCCAGCCACGGCCACGGGGAACGCTTCGGCGGTACGACCGCGCGCACGTCGTACGTCACCCGGCCGCTGGAACGGGAACTCTCCTCCGGGGCGGTGTTCGCCGAGTACGCGAACCCGGTCATGTCGTAGCGCCGCGGCGGCGTGCCGGGCGGCACGGCGAGCCGCACCAGGAACGACACCGAGCCCTGCCCGGGCACCACCCGCTGCGGCTCGGCCACCGTGAACCAGGCGCGCTGGCTGCCCTCGCCGGGCGCGACGTCGAACACCACGGTGTCCGGCGCGGTGCCCGGGTTCGACACGGTGAAGGTCAGCTCCCCGGCGTTGCGGGCGTCCAGGGTGAACTGTTCGGCGGCGGCGACGACGGTCCATTCGGTGGTCATGACGGCTCCTCGGGCGGCTGGTGGGGCGGGGGTGGGGGCACGTGCGCCCGGCCGACCGCGCGCACCGACGCCACCCCGGTCGCGCCGTCCGGGGCGGTCTCGTCGGCCTCCGGACCGGTCGGCACCGGGTCGGCCGGCCCCGGACCGGGCGGGTCGGGGTCCGGCGGCGCGGGGTCGGACGGCGCGGGGTCGGACGGTGCGTGGTCGGACGGTGCGGGGTCGGACGGTGCGGGGTCGGACGGCGCGGGGTCGGACGGCGCGGGGTCGGGTGGTGCGGGGTCGGCCGGGGGCGGATCCGTGGGCGGCTCCGGGTCGCCGGGCGGCGCGGCGGTGGCGGCGAGCACCTCGACGGTGACCGCGGCCGGCTTCTCCGCCTCGACGATCCGGGTGACCAGCGCGATGCGGTCCACGGCGGCCGGCGGCACCCGCACCACCAGGTGGAACGGCCGGTCGGCCGGCTCGTCCAGCACGAACCCGGTCACCCCGGTGGCCAGTTCCAGGGCGGTGCGCATCCCGTACGGGGTGCCCCGCCACCGGGCCAGCAGCGCGCCGTGCGCGACCAGGTCCCGCAGCCGGCCCACCGGCAGCGGCAGCGGCGCGTCGACGCGCGGCGCGGCGACCACATGGTCCATCGCCACCCACCGGGTCAGGTACGCCACGAACCCGTCCGGCGTCCGGTACGGCCCGAACAGCGCGTCGACGTCGGCGAGCACCGCCTCGTCCGGGGCGTGCAACGCCTCCATCACGTCCAGCAGCGCGCCCAGCACGGTGCCCGGGCCGGCGGCCCGCTGGTAGGCGGCCGGCAGCAGCCGCTCAATCGCCGTTCGACGCATCCTGCCGCACCACCTCGATGTCGTGCTCGCCGGAGCAGAGCAGCCAGGTGCCGGGAACGGTGACCACGTCGGCGGTGGCCTGGTTGGCGCTGGCCGCCCAGTCCTCGGCGTCGCCGCTGCGGAACACGCCGCGCTCACCGCCGGCCAGGACCAGTCGCCCGGCGCCCGACGGACCGGACGGCGCGGTCGCGGCGATGGCGTCCACCGGCACGAAGCGGGTCCGGTCGCGCAGCGGCAGACCGCAGTTGACCATCACCGACTGCCACTGCGGCTGCCCGGCCAGGGTGTCCAGCCGCACCACGCCGCCGCTCTGCGTGGCCGCCAGCGCCAGCGGGCCGCTGAACGCCAGGTCCCGGCAGGTGCCGCCGATCCAGCCGGCGGCCATCGACTGCCACTTGACGTCCGACTCGAACAGCCGGGTGCGGTGGCAGCCCTGGCCGGGTTTCTTCGGGTCCGGTTCGCCCGCGCCGCACCACAGCAGCGTGGCCGGGCCGTCGTACTGCACGGCGAGGACCCGGTTGTCCACGTTGGCCAGGCCGACGTGGGCGAACGTGCCGGGCCGGCCGGCCGCGGTGGACAGGTAGACGCCGAAGCCGGCCTGCGCGGCCACCGCCACCCCGGGCGCGCCGCGCTCGGAGACGAAGGACCGGACCGCGTAGAAGCCCCGGTCCGCGTCGGCCGGGTCGACCAGGATCTGCAACGGCACCGCGCCGGGCAGCAGCGGCACCTCGTAGAGGCCGGCGTCGGTGGCCAGCAGCAGCGCGCCGGTGCCGTCCCGGTCGATCCAGGCCAGGTCGCGTACGCCCGAGTCGAGGTCGGTGAGCAGCGTCCACGTCTCGCCGAGGTCGGTGCTCAGCCGTACCCGGGAACCGCCGGCGTCGCGGGCGGTCACCACCGCCACCGAGCCGGCCCGGGGCACCACGCCGGGGCGGGCCGGCGCGGGGGCGGGGACCACCCGGACCACTGTTTCGTCGTCGTCGAACCGGCCGGCCGGTTCCCAGCCCGCGCCGGCGTTGGTCGAGCGGAACAGCACCGGGCCGCCGCCGGCGTACCAGGTGTCGGGCTGGTACTGGTCCACCGCGACGGTGCGCACCCGCGCGTCCGGCGCCTCGTCGACCACGAACCGCACCGACTCGACGTAGCGCACGCCCGGCTCGGCGTGCTCCAGCATCCGGTAGACGTTCGAGGCGCGCAGCGGCTCGCCGAACGCCCACCCGGTCGGGTTCAGCGGCGTGGGCAGCGGGCTCAGCGTCTGGTGCAGCCGGTCGTGGATGCGGCGGCGGACCGCGTCGACGTCCTCCTCGCGGCGCACCACCACCCGGGCCCGGATGGAGACCGCCTTGTAGCGCGCCCAACTCGCGCGCACCGCCGTACCCAGGGCGCGCCGCCGCTCCAGGTCGGCCTCGACCCGGCGGCGGGCCTCCTCCACCTCGTGCTCGCGCAGCACCGCGACCGGCAGCCGGCCACCGGGCCGGGCCTGATCCGGCACGTACGGCACCAGCACCACCTCGACCTCGCCGGGGCGGGCGAAGCTGTAGACGGCGGCGCGGGTGAACGCCCGGGCCCGCGCCACCGCGCCCGACCCGGCGGCCAGGATCTCGAAGTCCCTGGCGGTCACCGCGCGCTGCTGGGCGAAGAACTCGTACGGCCCCCGCGCCAGCACCGACTCCAGCGACTCCAGCTCCCGGCCGCCGGTGGCCGGCTCCGGGTTGTCCACCCTCACCCCCGGCAGCGGGTCGCGCAGGCTGGTGAGCACGCCCGCCGCGACGTTGCCGGCCGGCCCGCCGCCGCACCGGTACCAGAGCCGCACCTGCCGTCCGGCCGGCGGCACCGCCGCCACCGTGGTCACCCCGGCCGCCCCCTCGACGGCCGGGGCGCCCCCGTCCGGGCGCAGGTCCAGTGCCGGGGCGAAGGTGAGCACCCCGGACGCCCGGTCGACCAGGTAGACCTTCGCCTGCGGGCCGAGACCGGCGAAGCTGTCCACCGGCCGCCAGATCTCGTACGTGCGCCCCTCGTGCTCCCGGGCGGCGGCGCCCAGTTCCACCGAACCGGTCGGCACCTCCACGCCGAGCAGCAGGTCCAGCGTCTCCGTGGTGCGGGTCAGCGGGGCGCGGGCGGCCCGCAACACCTGACCGGGCTGGCCGGTGCCGGTGCCCAGCAGCTCCGCCTCGACCGGTTCGCAGTGGTGCACTCGTACCGTCACCGTGGTCTCGCCGGCGGGCAGCACCGCCGGTTCGGTGGTCACGAAGACGACCGGCCGGGGGTCCGCGCCCCGGGCGGCGGCGACCCGGGTGCCGGCCGGCACCCGGACCGCGCCGCGGTCCGCGCCGGTGCGGGTGAAGCGCACGTCCGCCCAGGCCGCCGCCGGTGGGTGCCGGCTCACGCCGAGCAGGTTCAGGAACGCCACGTACGCCTTCTCCGGCAACTGGTTCAGCCGGTAGATCATCACCTCGGTCAGGTAGGCGAACGCCTCCAGCAGCGCCACGCCCGGGTCGTGCGCGGACAGGTCGGTCCAGTCCGGGCAGGACCGGCGGATCCGTTCCCGGGCCTCGGTGACCAGGTCGAGGAAGGCGCGGTCGTCCAGGTGCGGCACCGGCAGCGTCATGGCGTGCCCTCCTCGTCAGGGGTGTCGCCGGGTTGCTCGTCGGCGGGGAGCAGGTCCACGGAGAACACGAGCTGGCCGGGGGAGAGGCTGGCCCGCACCCGGTAGTCCAGCCGGATCACCAGGCGCCACGGGTCGTCCGGGTCCGGTCCGGCGTCCACGTCGAGCACCTCCACCCGGGGCTCCCACCGCCGGATCGCCTGCCGGACGTAGTGGATGGCCAGTCCGGCGGTGGTGTCGTCGTTCGGCGCGAAGACCAGGCGGTGCAGCCGGGAGCCGTAGCCGGGACGCATCAGCCGCTCGCCGGGTGTGGTGGACAGCAGCAGGTACAGCGCCTGGCGTACCGTCTCGTCGCCCTCGGTCATGGCGAGGCCGCCGGCGGCGGTCAGCGCCAGGCCACCGGCGCGACCCGCGTCGAAGCCGGCGCCGACGAAGCGGAAGGCCCTCATGCGTCCGCCCCCAGGAACGCCTGCCGCGGGTCGCGGACCTGGTGGTGCACGGTGCCCGGCGGGGTGCCGTCGGTGAGGCCGTCCAGGTGCGACAGCACCACCGGCTGGCGGTCCACCCGCAGCCAGGTGCTGTAACCCACGGTGACGGTCTTGGTGTGCAGGCAGGGTTTGATCGTCGGGCCGTAGTTCGGGCAGGCGGTGATGTCGCGCTCCTCCGGGTCGGGTCGCACCAGCACCGGGACACCCCGCACGGTGACCCAGTGCTGCGACGGGCGGTTCGCCACCCGCCCGTCGTGTCCGCAGGTGATCAGCGAGTCGCGGTGGATCCAGCGCATCAGCCACCTCCGTGGGCGCGGGCGAGCGTACGGGCCTGGGCGGCGGCGGTCTCCGCGTCCTCCGCCGTCGGGGCGTGCAGGAAGTCCACGGTGCGGGCGCGCACCACCATGGCCCGTCCGGGCGCGGAGAGCACCAGGTCCCCGGCGGCGTGCACCGTGGTCAGCTCGGGGCGCAGCTCGACGAAGCTGCCGGCGTCGGTGGCCAGCCGCAGCGTGCGCCCGTCGTCGTCGATCACGATCGACTGGCCGGTACCGGTCCGCATCGACCAGCGGCGGGACCGCCCGGAGACGATCCCCGCGTCGTACGGCTCGACCGCGCCGAACAGCGAGCCGAGCACCACGCCCGAGGCCGGCTCGCCCCCGGGCAGGGCCACCAGCACGGTGTCCTCCGGGTCGGGCAGCGCGACGATCCCCTTGCCCCGGCCCGCGCCCGGACAGAGCACGGCGAGCCAGCCGGCGTCCAGGTCCCCGTACGCGGGCAGCGTCACCCGGGCCCGGCCCAGCCCGTCCGGGTCGTCCACGTCGGTGACCGTGCCGAGGGTGACCGTGGCCGGGGGCGGCGCGGCGGCCGAGGACGGGTCGGGCGGGACGGTGGAGAACCGGGTCAGGTGTCCGTCCGCGTCCACGGTGTGCACCACCTCGGTCAGCACGTACACGCCGGCGACCGGCTCGGGCACGCCGGCCAGCGCGATCCGTCGACCCGGCCGCAGCGCGGGATCACCCTCGGCCGTGCCCTCGGCGGTGACCAGCGCGGCGACCCGGGCGTCCAGCCCGGCCTGGGCCAGCGCGGCCAGCTCGTCGTCGCTGCGCCCGGGCTGGTCCACGGCGGTGCGCACCCCGTCCGCGCCCACGTCGCCCGGATCCGGGCGCCGCGGGATGCGCCGTCCGCTGCGGGCCTCGCCGGCCCGCTGCGCCAGCGGCTCGGCGCGTTGCGGGTGCCAGCCCAGCGCGGCGCACTCGCGGCCCGCGCGGTCCAGGTTCTCGGTGACCCGCAGCGCGTGCACGCTCTCGCCGAGCGTCAGCGCGACCGGGTCCCCGTAGCCGTCGAGGGTGAACAGCCGCAACCGGTCGCCGTCCACGGCCAGCCGCAGCCCGGCCCGACCGGCCACCTCGCGCAGCAGCTCGAGGTCGGTGTGCCGGTGCTGGAGCAGCCGGTCCAGGCGCGGCCCGTCGTCCTCGGCGGCCACGCTCAGCCCCAGCCCGGCGCACAGCTCCCCGGCCAGCTCGGCGGCGGTCACCGACTCGAACACCCGCAGCTCCTGGCGCTTGCGCAGCCGGTGCAGCGGGTCGTACGCCCGGATCCGGAGCAGCGTGGCGCCGTCGCCGGCGTACTCCACCTCCACGGCGGTCACCTCGCCGGCGAACAGGGTCTCCGGTTGCCCGTCCAGGCGGACGTCGACGGCGGCGCCGGGGCGTACCGGCGGGTCCAGGGCGCCCGCGCCGGGGGCGGTGGCCAGGGCCAGCTCACACTGGGTCGGCTGGTCCAGCCGGGCGGCCACCCGGATGCCGCGCAGCCGGGACGGGTCGGCGAGCGGCCGACCGTCGACGGTCACCGCCGCGGCCCGGATCACGGCCGGCCCGCTCTCGGCGTGCGGGGCTGCGGTCGCCGGTCGGCGTGCCTCTCGTCCGCCGCACGCAGGGTGACCGGGCCGAGGGTGGTGCCGGCCCGGGTCGGGGCGGGTGGTGGTGTGGTCACGGGGCGCCTCCGGTGGTGGCGGCGTCGGGTGGTGGGCCGACGACGCCGGTCGGCGGCACCGCCAGCGCGGTGCCGGCCGGCACCGCGAGCGGGTCGGTGATCCGGTTGTGCTCGGCGAGCAGCCGCCAGCGCAGCGGCGAGCCCAGCGCGTCGTGGGCCAGCAGGTCGAAGCGCACCCCGGACCAGCCCGGCTCGGCCGCGCCGTCGGCGGCGGCGACCACCGCCGACCCGGGCGCCACGGTCGGCGTGCTCGCCGCGGCCAGTTCCTCCTCGAAGCCGGCGCGGGCCGCGTCGGCGGTCTCCGCCACCCGCACCAGGCGCAGGCGCAGCCAGGAGCGCCGCGGCGTGCCGGTGAGGGTGAACGCGTCGAAGCGCTCCGCGATCGCCGTGATCACGCCGGGCACGTTCCAGGTCTTGCCCCAGACCAGCCGGACCAGCGGCGGGCGCGGCCAGCCGTGCTCGACGGCCGAGTTCTCCGCCAGCATCCACAGCGGACGGGTCAGCGCGCGCACGTCGGCCGGGCGGGTCGGTGACTCCACGAAGTCGATGTCGAAGAGCAGGTCCAGCACCAGTTCGGTCCGCCCGCCGCCGGTGAAGACCAGTGGATCGTCGGCCCGGCCGGCGCCGACGAGCGGCCCGTCGGGGCCGCCGCGCGGGCGTACCCCGGCCAGCCGGGTCACCTGCACGGTCTCCGGGTTGAGCAGGCAGTCGACCCGGGTTCCGGACTCGTCCACGAGGAAGGCGACGCGCTCCATCAGCCACCCGCCTGTTCCCGGTCCAGCCGGGCCGTGTCGCCCCACGGCGCGGCCCGCGTCGCCGGGGTCCAACCCACCGGCTCGCCCGGCAGCGCCGGCCACGGATCCGCGTGTGCCGCGCCGCCCTCGGTCGCCCGGCCCGCGCCGGTCGGCGCCGGGGCAGTGGTGCGGATCGGCTCTGCGTCGGTCGGCAGGGCGGGCCAGGGGCCGGCGGACGCGGGGCGGGCGGGTCGCTGCCCCGGTCGCGCCGGGAACTCGCCGCCGGGTGCCGCGTCGTGTGCGTCCGGGTACGGCGAGCCCGTGACCTGCCCTGGGTGGTGGCCGGCGGACTCGGCGAGAACACGCCGGCCGTCGCGGGTGGCCGGTGCCGGCCGCAGCGCCGGTAGCGCGGCAGCGGTCACGAACGGGTGTCCGTCCCCCCGGCTGGGCGGGAGGTCTGCACCGGCGACGTCACCCGGGTGCGGTCCGCGGCCCTGGTTGGCCGGCGCGAGGTCCTCGCGGTCGGACCGTCGGGCGGGTGACGATGTCCGCTCCGGTCCGCGCAACGGCCTACCGCCGCGCGACACGACAACGCCGGCTGCGTCGACCATGCGTGCCGAACCGACCGTGCCGGTCGTGGCCGCCGAGCCCGCGTAGCCATCCGGTCCGGTTGCGCCGGTTGCACCGGCTGCACGGGTCCCGCCGGTCGCGCCCGCGCCGCCGGCTGTGTGCGCCGTGTCGGCGATGCGCGGCGTTCTCTTCGGGCCGCCTGACTCGGGCACCGACCGGTACGCCGGCGCGATGGAAGGCGCCGCGGGGTCGCCCGGCCGCTCGTCACCGCCGGCGCGGAACCCGGTACCCGCCGCCGAGCATCCCGTCCCGGCCGGTTCGTTCCCCACCACCGCCCAGGTGGACGCCGATCCCGGCCGCGGCGATCCCGTGTCGGGTGGTGCCGTGCCCCGTTGCGCCGGCCCGCCGTCGACCCCCGTCTCCGGCCCACCGATGGGACCCGCCGGTGCGGCACCGCGTCCACCGATGTCCTCCCGGGCCCGGCCCCCGCGCCGACCCGTCCCGCCGCAGTCGGCACACACCCCCGACGACGCGGAGCTCCCACCACCCGAGACCCCTGTCTCGCCGTCCGGGAGCTGCGGGAGATCTTGGTAGGAAACGGCCCCTCCAGGGGCCTTTTCGTACCAAGATCTCGACGGATCGGGAGCGAGGGAGCGCTGCCGGGATCGGGGCAGGCCGCGCCACAGTGCCTTCCAGCTCCGCCGCAGCCGACTCGCCTGAGCCCGTCGCGCCGGAAACCGGTCCGCGTTGCCGCGGGCAGACCGGTCCGCGTCTCCGCTCACCGGCCGACCGGCACGGGAGGAGGCGCCGGACGGCCGGTCGACGTGAGCCGGGTCCCGGGGCGGGGGAAGGTCGCGCAGCAGGCCGGGGGCGTGCGCCGCCACCAGACGCCGCCAGTGCTCGGGCGGCTGGCCGGGCGGGGGCGGCACGTCCTCCGGTGCCGACGGTGAGCCCGACCCGGACAGGCGGTCGGCGGCGGCCCGCAGGGCGCGGGCCAGCCGGTCACGCGGTCGTCGGGGCGGCGGCACCGCCGGCCTCCAGCTCCAGTCCCTCGTACGCCAGGGTGAGCGCCTCGATGGCGATCTCCTGCGACAGGGTGTTGAGGTGCGCGCCCCGCCACCGGGTCGGCCAGGCGTTGATCATGTTCCAGCGCAGCACCTCGGCGGTGCCCGCCGGGTCGAGCAGCACCACCGAGACGTTGCGCCGGTTGACCGTGCCCTTCGCCGCCGCGTTCACCCAGTCCCACAGCTCGCGGGAACTGGTCAGGCCGAAGTGGAGGGTCACCGGGGCGTACTCGACCTGACCCGGCACGGCCCGGATGCGCTCGTTGCCGGCCTCCCGGTACGACAGCGCCGGTATCGCCACCTCGAAGCCGCTGACCTCGGTGAAGTGCCCGTTGGTGATGCCGTTGATGAGCAGCTTGAAGTGGTACGCGCGGTACGGGTCGACGGGTGCGCCCGGCTGCGGCGTGGCCGTGGTGGGCATGTCAGCCTCCGATCGTCTCGGTCTCGGTGCCGCCGGCCCACTGGCTCAGCTTGAACACCACGAACTCCGCGGGCTTGACCACCGCGATGCCGATGTGCGCCACCACCATCCCGGCGTCGCGGACGTCGGCCGGGTTGGTCTCCTCGTCGCACTTGACGAAGAACGCCTCCTCGGGGGTGCGGCCGAGCAGCGCACCGTCGCGCCACACCCGGGTGAGGAACGCGCCGATGTCGCGGCGGATCGAGCGCCACAGCGTGAAGTCGTTCGGCTCGAACACCATCCACCGGGTGCCGTTGGCGATCGCCTGCTCGATGGAGATGGAGAGCCGCCGCACGTTCAGGTAGCGCCACTCGCTGGCCTCGGCGGCGAGCGTGCGGGCGCCCCAGAGCCGGATGCCCTCGCCGGCGAAGAACCGGATCACGTTGACGCCCTTGGGGTTGAGCACGTCGTGCTCCGGCCGGGTGACCCGGTACGCCAGGTCGACCGCGCCGCGCACCGGCTCGTTCGCCGGGGCCTTGTGCACGCCGCGCAGCGCGTCGGTGCGGGCCCAGATGCCGGCCACGTGCCCGCTGGGCGGGGTGAGGACGAGGTCGCCGCTGAGCGGGTCGCGGACCCGGATCCAGGGGAAGTAGAACGTGGCGAAGTCCGACTGCCGGGGCCGGTCGCCGCCGGTGCCGGGCGGCTCGTCGTCGCCGTCCTTCGGCGTGTCCTCGGCGGGCTTGCCGGCAGACGGCTCGGCCGGCTTGGCGGGCTTGCCGGGGGTGGCGACCCGGGTGAGGCGGGAGACGTCGGCCACCTCGGGCGGCGGGTCGCAGATCGCCACCATGGTGCGCAGCCGTTCGGCCATGCTGATCAGGGCCTCGTGCGAGACCGGGTCGTGGTAGCCGGGGGCGGCCAGGATGGAGATCTCGTCGATCGCCTCCAGCAGTTGCAGGCCGCCGCGCCGCCCGCCGGTGCCGGTGAGCTGGCCGCCCTCGCCGACGTTGACCACCCAGCAGCGGGTGCCGCCGTTGTCCAGGAAGCCGAACACGGCCCGGGCCAGCGGGGTGCTCTCCAGGTGCTCGCCGTCGGCGTACAGGCGCAGGAACTCGGTCCAGCTGTTCACCGCCAGCGCCTGGCCGACGTGGGCGCCACGGTTGGGCGCCACCCCGACGAACGCGGCGGTGCTCATACCGACCGGGCCGATCGGGCGGGCCCCGCCGGGCACCTCCTCGACGTAGATGCCGGGGGAGAAGTAGGTGGGCATCGGTCCTCCTCGGGACGTCAGTCGGGGGCGCGGACGACGACCAGGTCGTCGCCGTTCGGGTCGAGTTCGGCGGTGTGGACGCGCCCCCGGCCGATCAGCCGGATCCGCACCGGAGCGTCCGGGGCGTCGGGGTCGAGCGGCACACCGGCCAGCCGGAACCGGCCGTTGGCGTCGGTCTCGGTGGCCTGGGCGGTGCCGACCAGCTCCACCCGCAGGGCGGCCAGCGGCTGGTCCTGCGGCCCGACCACCCGGCCGGCCACGGTGCGCATGTCGAGCTGCCGCAGCCGCAGCGGCTGCCGCACCGGCGGCGCGGTGGGCGCCGGCCGGTCGATGCGGGCCGGCACGTCGAGCAGCAGCGCCGGCCGGGGCGCCACACCGAGCGCCCGCCACAGCGCCGGGTCGCCGGCGGCCAGCACCAGCTCAGGCTGCCCGGCCGCGGTGGCCGCGGCGAGCACCCGGTCCAGCGCCGGCAGCGCCGCCGGCCCGCCACCGCTGACCAGCAGCCGGACCACGAACCGGTACGGCTCGCGGGCCGCGCCGCCGGTCGCGGTCTGCCGGGCCGGCCGCAGCTCCAGCGGCCAGACCGTGAGGCCGCCGTCCGGGTCGTCGCGCGGCGGGCCGACCGGGACGGGCGCGCCCGCCGTCCCGGTCAGCCAGGCCGCGACGTCCGCGACGGCCGCCTCGATCGCACCGGTCATCGCGGCGGCGTCCCCTGGATCCGGTACGCGATGGCCTCGTTCCAGACGTGCGGGTAGACGCCGATCTCGAAGTAGCGGGTGAAGCGGTTGATCGGCGCGTTGGTGTGGTCGTGCCAGAGCAGCCACACCGGGGCGATGGTGAACAGCGCGTAGTTGAGCGCGACCAGCGGCAGGTAGAGCGGGCCGAGCAGCCGGGCCTGGAACACGTGCACGTCCTCGTGCCGCTGGATGCCCGGGCTGGACCCGGCGCAGACCGTGCCGATCGTGGTGGCGTACCGGGGGGAGACGCCCTCGACCACGTTGACCCGGCCGCTGGCGGCCGAGACGACCCGGTCGAGCTGGTGGCCGAAGACCAGGTGCAGGGCCAGGTAGAGCGCGCCGGCGAACGTGTTGAGCAGGCTCCAGGTGTGGTCGACCACGAAGAGGAAGATCCCCTTCGGGTCGGCGCCGTACGTGCCGGCGGAGGCGACCGCCCAGCCGAAGGGCGCGCCGACGAGCAGCCCGACGACCGCGCCGACCAGCAGGCCGACGGTGCCGGCGGCGGCCTGCCCGAGCACGGCGCCGAAGACGATCTGGACGGCGGCGCTGATGATGCCGAAGACCATGGGGGTCACCTCTCTCAGACCCAGGAGCGGACGAAGCGGGGCTCGTGCCCCTGGGCGAGCTGGGTCGGCGACGCCTGTGTCGCCTGCCGGTTGCCCGGGGGCAGCTGGTTGATGCCGAGCGCGGCGGAGAAGATGACCAGGCCGTTGAAGAAGGCGATGATCCACTTCTCCGGTCCGGCGTCGGCGGCGAACGCGGCGGTCAGGTAGGACAGCAGGAGCGCGAAGCCCAACGCGATCCACTTGCGCGCCTTGTCGCCGCTCGGTCCGATCAGGCCGCCGATGACGTTGGTGGCGAGCAGGGTGGCGGCGCTGGCGCCGGTGAGACTGCCCAGGGCGGCCCAGGTGAAGAGATCGTTCACGGCGATCCCCCTTTTCGATCGTGCGGTGGTGCGGTCGGGGTGGGATGGTGCGGCGGTCCGTGGCGTCGCCACGGTCGCGCCCGGGTCGGCGGTGGGGGACCGGCGAGGCCTCGCCGGTGGTGGGAGGGCCGCTGCGGCGGGACTCAGGCGGGTGGGCCGGTGGGAGGCGTCGGCGCTGCCGGGGCCGCGGGTGCGGGCGTGGCGGCGACCGGTGCGGGGGCGGCGCCGCCGCGGGAGCGACGTCGCAGCAGGACGACGACCGCCACCGCGACCAGGAGCAGCAGCACCACCACGCCGCCGATGACCAGCAGCCAGGGAAAGGAGCCGCCGGTGACCGCGGCGACGGCCGCGCTGGTGGCGGGCGCGGGTGGCGCCTCGGCGACGGCGCGCAGCTCGGCCGGCTTGGGCTGGTTGGCGACGACCTTCCAGCTCACCGAACGCCCGTTGATCGCGCCGTTCGTGTCGAGCACCCGGCCGGGGAACGTCACGGATATCTCGAACGACATCAGCGTCATGAACGCCTGCTGGTTGCGCGGATCCTGCTCGGCCACCTTTCCGCCGTATTTCTTCGGATCCAGCGGCAGCGAGAAGCGGTAGAGATCGCCGTCGCGGACAAGATTCACACTTTCGCTGGTGAATTGCGACAGCGGTGTTTTCCGGTACGCGATCTGAATGCCGTAGTAGGTGGCGTCCTCGTACCGGCTCTCGGTGCCGGCGGGAAGCGTGGGAATGTTCTGCCGCAGTTCGGCGAAGGCCGCCGCGACGTCCGGGTTCCGCTGCTTGAGCACGGACTTCTGGGCGGTCAGCAGGAGCTGGCCGGAGACCGTGTCGTCGGTGTTCACGGTCAGCCCGAGGTTGAGCTGCATGCAGCCGCTCAGTGTCGCCACGAGGGCGAGACACACCGCGAGGCGGAATGCCCGGCTGCGGCGGAGTCTCGTATTCATGCGCCCAGTGTGGGCGGTCGCGTCACGGCCGGCAGTCAGCGATCAGCCAGCGCTTTGTCGCCGATCTTACCGGCCGGCTCTCCCATTCGGACGACCCCGGATTCCCCGGCGATCGATATTCTGGAAGGTTGTTCGCGAATATCATTCCGCCGCGATGATCCGAAAGACCGGGAGGTCGGCGGCGACCCGGGTGAAGTCGGCGAGCGGGGCGTCGCGGTCCACCGGGACGTGCGGACGCGCGCCGGGGGCCAGCGCCAGGTGGCGGCGCAGGATCGGCGGCCGCTGCGCCACCGGCACCTCGACCAGCCGCACCGGTTCCCGGCGGCCCCGTCGCAGCACCGCGCGTCCGCCGGCGGCGCGGACGTTGGCCACCCAGTTGACCCGTTCGCCCAGCATGGACACCAGGTAGCGCTCGCCCTCGTGGTCGGCGACCACGAGCGGCACGGCGACGGTCCGGCCGGTGCGCCGGCCCGGCACCTCCAGGGTGACCCAGTTCCGCGGACCCAGGCCGGCGGCGTACTGCGCCGCGGTCAGGGCGTTCATCGCCCGGGCGAGCCGGTTCGGCCGGCCACCCCGGTACATCCACCTCAGCTGTCGGTGCCACGGCCCCGTACCCATCGGGATCTCCCTCCGTCCCCTCCATTACGGACCCGGCCGGGTGGCGCCGGCCAGGGTCGTCCGGCCCCGGTTGCCGGGCCCTTTACCGGATTGAAATCGACTGTTATCTTTCCGGCAAAACTTGCAAGGTCTTGCAGCAACCGGAAGTCGGCCGGCGTCCGTACGCACCATCCACCCCCGCGTCCCGTCGGAGACCGCCATGTCCAGACCCCGTCCGGTCCTCGCCCTCCTCCTCGCCACGGTGCTGGCCGCCGTGGGCCTCACCGCCGCCGCCCCACCCGCCGGCGCCGCCGTCGAAGCCCGCGCGCTCGGCGCCCGCTACGACGCCACCGGCTCGACCATCACGTTCCGGGTCCACTCGACCGCCGCCACCCGCATCGCCGTCTACCTGTACGCCACCCCCGCCGGCGCGGCCGAGAAGGTCAGCCACGTGCTGACCCGGGACGCCTCCGGCGTCTACGCCGTCACCGTCGACGTCGCCACGCTGCGCACCACCCACGGCATCACCGGCACCGTCTGGTACGGCTACCGCGCCTGGGGGCCGAACTGGCCCTACAGCAGCGCCTGGACGAAGGGCTCGGCCGCCGGTTTCGTGGCCGACGTCGACGCCGCCGGCAACCGGTTCAACCCCAACAAGCTGCTGGTCGACCCGTACGCGCGGGAACTGAGCCACGACCCGCTGCGCCCGGGCGCGACCGACGACTCGGTGTACGCCTCCGGACCGGCGTACCGGACCGTGGACAGTGGCCCGTACGCGCCGAAGGGCGCCGTGCTCGCCACCGCCCCGGCAGGCGCCACCGGCGTCAAGCCCACCCGCCCGCTCAAGGACGACGTGATCTACGAGGTGCACGTGCGCGGCCTCACCCGCGACGACCCGAGCGTGCCGGCGGCCTGGCAGGGCACCTACCGCGGCGCCGCGACGAAGGCCGGTTACCTCGCCTCGCTCGGCGTGACCGCGGTGGAGTTCCTGCCGGTGCAGGAGACGCAGAACGACACCAACGACGTCGACCCGACCGGCACCGCCGGGGACAACTACTGGGGTTACATGACCCTGAACTGGTTCGCCCCGGACCGGCGCTACGCCGCCGACCGGTCGCCGGGCGGGCCGACCCGGGAGTTCCAGGCGATGGTCAGGGCGTTCCACGACGCCGGCATCAAGGTGCTGCTCGACGTGGTCTACAACCACACCGGCGAGGGCGGGGCGCGCACCGCCGGCGGCGCGACCGTCTACGACCTGTGGTCCTGGCGTGGCCTGGACAACCCGACCTACTACTCGCTGACCGCCGACCGGCAGGCGCCGTACGACAACACCGGCGTCGGCGGCAACTACAACACCTACCACCCGGTCGCCCAGGACCTGATCGTCGACTCGTTGGCCTACTGGAAGGACACGCTCGGCGTCGACGGGTTCCGGCACGACCTCGCCACCGTCCTGGGCAACACCTGCCAGCACGGCTGCTACCGGTACAGCCGCACCGACCCGGGCACCGCGCTCAACCGCATCGTGCGGGAGATGCCGCCCCGGCCGGCCACCGGGGGCGCCGGGGTCGACTGGATCGGCGAGCCGTGGGCGATCGGCGACGGCACCTACCAGGTCGGCAACCTCCCGGCCGGCTGGTCGGAGTGGAACGGCCAGTACCGGGACACCGTGCGCAGCGACCAGAACCGGATGGGCTACGACCCGGTCACCCCGGGCCGGCTCGCCACCCGGATCGCCGGCTCCGCCGACCTCTACGGCGACGACGGCCGCCGGCCGGGCAACTCGGTGAACTTCCTGGTCGCCCACGACGGGTTCACGCTGCGCGACCTGTACGCCTGTAATGCCAAGAACAACACCCAGCCCTGGCCGTACGGCCCGTCGGACGGCGGCAGCGACGACAACCGCTCGTGGGACCAGGGCGGCGTCCCGGCCGACCAGCGTCGGGCCGCCCGCACCGGGCAGGCGCTGCTGCTGCTCTCCGCCGGCACCCCGATGCTGACCGGCGGCGACGAGGTGCTGCGCGGGGTGCGCTGCAACAACAACCCGTACAACCTGGACTCGCCGGCGAACTGGCTGAACTGGAGCCCGGACGGCAACCAGACCACGTTCCGCACCTTCACCTCGCGGCTGGCCGCGTTCCGGGCCGCGCACCCGGCGCTGCGCCCGGCGACCTTCTACTCCGCCGGTGACGGCAACGGCAACGGGATGGCGCAGCTGAGCTGGTTCACCCCGGCCGGGACCGCGCCGGACGCCGCGTACTGGGACGACCCAAACAACCACGCGCTCGGCTGGCGGATCGACGGCACCGAGTTCGGCGACCCGGCGCCGGCGGTCTACGTCGGCTACAACGGCTGGTCCGGCGACGTGAGCTTCACGCTGCCCGCGCCCGGCCCCGGCCGGCAGTGGTACCGGGTCACCGACACCTCCACCTGGGCGGAGGGGCCGGACCAGGTGGCTCGTCCGGGCGCCGAGGTGGCGGTGGGCGGCCAGGGCACGACCTACCTGCTGCGCGGCCGGGGACTGCTGCTGCTGGTCGCCCGCTGAGCGGCGGGGCCCGGTGCGCCGGTGGTCAGCCCGGCGGCTGCCAGTCGGCGTACCGGGCCATGCCGCGCAGCGCCGTCCGGGACGGGGTCAACCGGATCGCCGTGTCGCGCAGGGCGAGCGCCACCGGGTTGCGCAGCTGCTGGCCGAACCGCGCGGTGCGCAGGGCCGCGCGGGCGACGGCCTGGGTGCGCGGTCGCCGCTGCCGGTCGTACGCGGCCAGCGCCGGCGAGGTCCGCCGCGCCGGGCACAGGCACCGCCCGCCCGACCCGGTCGGAGCGCGAGACCGGAGGATAGGTGCCGACGGCACGGGAGGTGGGCGATGGCAGCGGGAACCGGTGGCCGGACCGCGACGGCGGTCCGGGAGGCGGCCGGAAGGCTGCGGCGGGGTTGGGTGCCGGTGGTCGAGGCGACGCTGGCGGCCACCGTCGCCTGGGTCCTCGCCACCCGGATCGTCGGGCACCCGCAGCCGTTCTTCGCCCCCGCCGCCGCCCTCATCGTGCTCGGGCAGGCCCGCGGCCAGCGGATGCGCCGGGCGGTGGAGGTGGTGCTCGGCGTCGCCGCCGGCGTGCTCGTCGCCGACCTGGTGGTGCAGGCGCTCGGGCCGCGGACCACCTGGACCGTGCTCACCGTCATCCTGCTCACCGTCGCGCTGGCGGTGGCGGTCGGGGCCAGCTCGGTCACCGTGGTGCAGGCAGCGGTCTCCGCGCTCTACCTGGTGGTGGTCTCACCGCCGACCGAGTCGCTGGTCCCGTTCCGGTTCGTCGACGCGCTCATCGGCGGCGCGGTGGCGGTGGTCGCCAGCCAGCTCGTCGACGCCCGCCGGCCGCTCGCCCCGCTGGTCGCCGAGTTCCGGCACACCTTCGCCGAGCTGGCCGGCGTGCTCGACGACGTCGCCGCCGCGCTCGACGACACCGACGACGAGGCGGCCCTGGCCGCGCTGGAGCGGGCCCGGCACGCCGACGCCGGAGTGGAGCGGCTGCGGGGCGCGGTCCAGGCCGCCGGCGAGGCGCTGCGGCTCAACGTACGCCGCCGCCGGCACCTCGGCCGGCTGCGCTCGGTGGAGGGCTCGATCCGGCAGATCGACTACGCGGTCCGCAACGTGCGCGTGCTGGCCCGCGCGGCGGTCACGCTCACCCGCAGCCCGGCGCCCGTCCCGGCCGACCTCGGCGCCGCGGTACGCACGCTCGGCGACGCCGTCCGCTCGGCCGGCGACGCACTCGCCGCCGACCTCGACGGGCAGGAGCAGATCGCCGACAGCCACGCCGCCCGGGTCGACGTCGCGGCGTTGGAGGCGGTCCGGTCGGCCGGGCGGCTGTTCACCGCCGGCCCGACGCTGCCGCTCGCGATGATCATCGGCCAGGTCCGGGCCACCGCCATCGACCTGCTGCGCGGTGTGGGCGTGGACGACGACGCCACGGTGCTCAGCCGGGTCGACACGGCGGTCGGCGGGCCGGAGCGCTGAGCGCCGGTCAGGCGCTCTCCCGGGTTACCAGCGTGGACGCGAAGGCGGTCGTCGGCGCGACCGGCGCCCGGGTCAGCACGGCCGTGGCCGCGGCGGCGGCGATCCGGTCCACCGGGTGGGTCGCGGTGGTCAGCGGCGGGCTGCTCACCGCGGCGTACGGCAGGTCGTCGAAGCCGGCGACCGCGACGTCGTGCGGCACCCCCAGGCCCCGCCCGCGCAGCGCCGCGATCACCCCGAACGCGGTGGCGTCGCTGGCCGCGTAGACCGCGTCCAGCTCCGGCCACCGGCGCAGCGCCTCCAGCGCCGCCCGGCCGCCCCGGGCCGTGGTGAAGTCGCCGGTCACCACGCGCTCCGGAAGCCCCGCCGCGCGCATCAACCCCCGGTACGCGGTCACCGAACGCTCCGCGCAGACCAGCCAGCGCGGACCGGTGACCATGGCGATGCGGCGGCGGCCGGTGGCGTGGAGGTGGCGCAGCACCGCCTCGGCCCCGGCCGCGTTGTCCACGTCGAACGAGGGCACCGTCGCCGAGCCGGTGCCGATCGAGACGACCCGGCCGCGTAGCCGGGCCGGCACCGCCGCCAGCGCCGTCGGGGTGGTGTTGACCAGGATCACGCCGCAGACGCCGCGGTCGGCGCCGAGCCGGACCAGCCCCGACGGGTCGCCCAGCGGCAGCCACTCCAGCGCCACCCCGACGCCGTGCGGCGCGCACACCCGCGACGCGGCGCTCACCACCCGGTGCACGTACGGGTCGTCCAGCACCGTCCCGGCGCGGCCGATCACGGCCACCACCAGTCGTACCCCGGCGCCGCGCACCAGCGCCCTTGCCGTGACGTCCGGCACGTAGCCGAGCCGGTCGGCGGCGGCGCCCACCCGCGCCCGCGCGTCCGCCGAGGCGAAGCCGTAGCCACCGAGCACCCGGGAGGCGGTGGCCCGCGACACCCCGGCGGCGCGCGCCACGTCGTCGAGCGTGGCGGGTCGTGCGGTCGGCGTGCCCATGCCCGCATCATGCCCGGTCGGGGTCGACCGGGGTAAGGGGTGGGAGCGCTTGTGGTGGTAGCGCTCTCAGGTGTGCGATGGTCGTCGGGACCACTTCGGGGAAGGGACGACCGCACCGTGAGCAGCACCCTCGACGCACCGGCCGGGCAGCGGCCACCGGTGCCCCGGCCGGTTCTGGCCGCCCGCACCGGCGTCGCCGTCGTGTTCGCGCTCAACGGGCTGGCGGTGGCGAGCTGGTTCTCCCGGGTACCAGCGGTCCGGGAGGCGCTCGGGCTCAGCCCTGGCCGGCTCGGCCTGCTGCTGCTCTGCATGTCGGTGGGCGCGCTGCTGGCCATGCCGACCGCCGGTCTGGTCACCCAGCGGCTGGGCCCGGCCCGCACGGTGGCGGTGGCGACGCTGCTGGTCGCGCTCGGCATGACCGTGGCCGGGCTGGCCACCGGGCTGGCCGGCTGGGCGCCCGGCGTGGGGCTCGGGCTGGCCGCGTTCGGCTTCGGCTCGGGCCTGTGCGACGTGGCCATGAACGTCGAGGGCGCGGCGGTGGAGAAGCGGATCGGCCGCACCATCATGCCCCGGTTCCACGCCGCCTGGAGCCTCGGCTCGGTGGCCGGGGCCGGGCTGGGCGCGGGCGCCGCCCGCCTCGGCGTACCCATCGAGGTGCACCTGCCGGTGCTCGCGGTGCTGATCCTCGCCGGCACCCTGCTCGGCGCCCGGGCGTTCCTGTCCGCGCCGGCCGAGGCGGCCGGCGCGGGCGAGCCGGCGGCCCGCCGGCGGGCGTTGCTGGCCGCCTGGCGGGAGCCGCGCACCCTGCTGGTCGGCCTGCTGGTGCTGGTCATGGCGTTCACCGAGGGCAGCGCCAACGACTGGCTGGCGGTGGCGTTCGTGGACGGGTACGGGGTCAGCGAGGCGGTCGGCGCCGCCGTGTTCGGCGTGTTCGTGGTGGGCATGACGCTGGGCCGCACCGTCGGCACGGTCGCCATCGACCGGTGGGGGCGGGTGCCGGTGCTCTTCGGCACCATCGGGCTGGCCGCCGCCGGCGCCGCCCTGGCCGTGCTGGCCGGCTCGGGTCCGCTGGCCGTGGTCGGCGTGGCGCTGTGGGGGATCGGCGCCTCGCTCGGCTTCCCGGTCGGGATGAGCGCCGCCGCCGACGACGAGGATAAGGCGCCGGCCCGGGTCAGCGTGGTCGCGGTGATCGGTTACACGGCGTTCCTCGCCGGCCCGCCGTTGCTCGGCTTCCTCGGCGACCACTTCGGGGTGCTGCCGGCGCTCGGCCTGGTGCCGCTGCTCCTGCTGCCCACGCTCGCGCTGGTCCCGGTGCTCCGCCAGCCGGCCCGCTGACGGCTCAGCCGACTCCCACCCCGCTCCCAGGCGGCTGCCAGGCCGGCGTGCTGAACTGGGACGGACGCCGAGGAGAGGAGGCGGGCATGGGCTGGTTCAGCCGACGGGCCGCCGACCCGACGACCCCGACGAAGCTCGACCGCGAGGCGAACCGGGAGGACCTGGCCCAGCTGGAGGCGTTCGTCACCAGCCGCAGCGGGGTCGAGTTCTATCTGGAACCGGAGACCACCGCCACGGACACGACGGTGGTCGCCATCGCCCACGACGGCGAGTGGATCCGCCGTCGCACCGGCTCACCCCGGGTCGCCGGCAGGATCGCGCAGCGGTACGCGGTGCCGCTCTACGAGGCGGCCCGCACCGGCTACCCGGAGCGGATGCGGGCGTGGAACCGGGCCCACCCGGAACGCCACGCTCGCTGACCCCGCCGGGTCAGAACGCCGCGACCACCGCGTAGCCCAGGAACGCCGCGCCGAGCCCGGCGACCACGCTGGCCAGCACGTTCGCGTACGCGTGCCGGCGCGCACCGGAGCGGGCCAGCCGCAGTGTCTCGTAGCTCAGCGTCGACCAGGTGGTCAGCGCACCGCAGAAGCCGGTGCCGACCAGCGCCGTCACGCCGGGGTCGGCGGGCACGGCGAGCACCGCGCCGAGCAGCAGCGACCCGACCACGTTGACGGTCAGGGTGCCCCACGGGAAGGCCGAGTCGTGCCGGGACTGCACGGCCCGGTCGGTGAGGTAGCGCAGCGGCGCCCCGAGCGCGGCCCCGAGCGCGATCAGCAGGACGGTCACCGGGCCACCCCGTCCCGGGCGGCGAGCATCCGGGCGGTCACCGCGTCCCCGACCGCCACCGCGACCAGCGCGCCGAGCACGGTCAGGGCCAGGTAGGCCAGCGCCGTCCCGGCCGCGCCGGCGGTGACCAGCCGCTGCGCGTCCACCGCGTACGCGGAGAAGGTGGTGAACCCGCCGAGCACCCCGACGCCGAGGAACGGGCGGGCCAGCGGGCCGGCCGGGCGGGCGGTGAGCACCGCCATCAGCACGCCGATCAGCAGGCAGCCGGTGACGTTGACGCCGAGGGTGGCCCACGGTAACCCGGTGGGCGGGTGCGGGATGGCGGCCTGCACGCCGGCGCGGGCCAGCGCGCCGAGCACGCCGCCGGCGGCGATCACGGCGAGCACCGCCGCCGGGTGCGCGGTCAGTTCACCCCGGTCCGCGGGTACGCGGAGATCGACATCCGGATCGACGCGGGACTCGGGCGGTCGTGACACGGTGCCTCCCACCAGGACGGGCATCACTGGCAGGGACCGTTGGCGTGTCCGCGGTTCTCCCGGCGCGTCCCGGGACGGCGGGCCCCACCGCCGGCTTCGTTCCCGAGCATAATCGCCCGCGTCCGGTCCCGCCGCGCCGGCGGCGCGGGACCCTCGGCGATCGTCGGCGGCGCCCGGGCCCTCTGCTGTCGTCGATCATGGAGTTGTGGCACCTCGCAAACGTCGCACGGGCGGACATCGGAGGCGCCACAAGTCCAAGATCGGCGGGCCGACCCGGGCGGAGATCGGTGGGGCGGGGTGGGGTGGGGTCAGCGGGTGGCGGCGGCCAGGTCGCGGGGGGCGGGCGTGGGCTCGTGCCGGGTGCGGCGGGCGGCGCGCTCGGCGACCAGGAGCACCGCGAGGCCGAGCAGGGTGAGCCCGGCGCCGGCCCAGATCGGGGCGGTGAACCCCAGCCCGGCGCCGATGGTGAGGCCGCCGATCCAGGCGCCGAGCGCGTTGCCCAGGTTGAACGCGGCGATGTTGGCGCCGGAGGCGAGCGTGGGCGCCTCGTGGGCGTACCGCATGATGCGCATCTGCAGCGGCGGCACGGTGGCGAAGCCGAACGCGCCCATCAGCACCAGCGCGACGACCGTGAGGGCCGGGCTCGCGGCGGTGAGCGCGAAGCCGACCAGCACCAGCGTGAGCACCGCGAGCACGGTGACCAGGGTGGTCGACAGCGAGCGGTCGGCGGCGCGCCCTCCGGCCAGGTTGCCGGCGAACAGGCCGACGCCGAAGAGCACCAGCAGCCACGGCACGGTGCCGGTGGCGAAGCCGCTGACCTCGGTCAGCGTGTAGGCGATGTAGGTGAACGCGCCGAACATGCCGCCGAAGCCGAGCACGGTGACCACCAGCGAGAACCAGACCTGCGCCCGGGTGAAGGCCCGCAGCTCGCCCCGGAGCCCGCCGCCGGTGGCGGCGTCGGTGGCCGGCCCCCGGCCGGGCACCAGCAGCGCCAGCCCGGCCAACGCCAGCACGCCGATGCCGGTGATCGCCCAGAACGTCGACCGCCAGCCGAAGTGCTGGCCGAGGAACGTGCCGAACGGGACGCCGAGGACGTTGGCGACGGTCAGGCCGGCGAACATCATGGCGATCGCGCCCGCCCGGCGGGCCGGCGGGACCAGGCCGGCGGCCACCACCGCGCCGATGCCGAAGAACGCGCCGTGGCACAGCGCCGCGACGATCCGGCCGGCGAGCATGGTGGCGTAGTCGCCGGAGAGCGCGGAGAGCAGGTTGCCGGCGATGAAGAGCACCATCAGCCCGAGCAGCACCGGCTTGCGGCGCAGCCGGGTGACCGCCGCGGTGAGCGCCACCCCGCCGACCGCGACGCTGAGCGCGTACCCGGAGATCAACCAGCCGGCGACCGACTCGCTGACCGCGAAGTCGGCGGCGACCTGGGGGAGCAGCCCCATGATCACGAACTCGGTCAGTCCGATGCCGAACGCCCCGATCGCCAGGGCCAGCAGGCCGCCCGGGAGCGCGGAGGTACGTGGTGCCATGACAGTCCATTCCATGCGTGAGAAGACAGAATGCGCGTGCAACTACCCGCGCCTGCAACGAAATAGTTGCACGCGCCTGCTATCGGCGCAAGCGTGCTAGGCTGGGGGCCGTCCAGGTCACAGCGGAGGAGGGCCGGATGGGCATCGGCGACGACGCGGTCGAGATCCGCGCCCAGGGGTGGCGCACGCTCGCTGCGCTGCACGGCCTGATCGAGACCGCCCTGGAACGCGCCCTCCAGACCGAGCACGACCTCTCCGTCGTGGAATACACGGTGCTCGACGCGCTCTCCGGCAGGACGGCTGGCACATGCGCATGCGGCAGCTGGCCCGCGCCGCCGCGCTCTCCGGCAGCGCCACCACCCGCCTGGTCACCCGCCTGGAGGAGCGCGGGCTGCTCACCCGGATCCTCTGCGCGGACGACCGGCGCGGCATCTACACCGAGCTGACCCCGGCCGGCTCGGAGCTGCTGGCCCGGGCCCGACCCACCCACGACCGGGTGCTCGCCGACGCGCTGGCCGAGGGCGGGCGCACCCCCGAGCTGGCCCCGCTGGTCGACGCGCTGCACCGGCTGCCGGCCGCCCGCTGAACGCGCCCGGCCCCGCCGATCCCGACGGCGCTGACCTGGCAGGACGGCCCGTACGGGCGTACGGTGATCGGCATCGCCCGGCGCGGCGGCGTCCGGGCCCGTCGCGCCAGGAGGCAACCGTGCAGGACCGCACCCCTCGTCCGGACGAGCTGGATCCCGTCGAGCGGATCGGCGTCGACGAGCTGCGGGCCCTGCAACGCGACCGGCTGCGGCACTCGCTGCGCCACGCCTACGCGCACGTGCCGCACTACCGGCGCGCGTTCGACGCCGCCGGTGCCCACCCCGACGACCTGCGGGACCTGGGCGACCTGGCCCGCTTCCCGTTCACCACCAAGGCCGAGCTGCGGGAGAACTACCCGTTCGGCATGTTCGCGGTGCCACGCGAGCGGGTCGCCCGGCTGCACGCCTCCTCGGGCACCACGGGACGCCCGACCGTGGTCGGCTACACCCGCGCCGACCTGGACACCTGGGCGACGCTGATGGCGCGCTCGATCCGCGCCGCCGGCGGTCGCCGGGGTGACCGGGTGCACGTCGCGTACGGCTACGGGCTGTTCACCGGCGGCCTGGGCGCGCACTACGGCGCCGAGGAACTGGGCTGCACGGTGATCCCGGTGTCCGGGGGCATGACCGAGCGCCAGGTCATGCTGATCCGCGACCTCGCGCCCGAGGTCATCATGGTCACCCCCAGCTACATGCTGGCCATCGTCGACGAGATGGAGCGGCAGGGCCTCGACCCGCGCGCCACGTCCCTGCGGGTGGGGGTCTTCGGGGCCGAGCCGTGGACCGAGGACATGCGCCGGGAGCTGGAACAGCGCCTGGACATGCACGCGCTGGACATCTACGGCCTCTCCGAGGTGATGGGTCCCGGCGTGGCCGTCGAGTGCGTGGAGACCAAGGACGGGCTGCACCTGTGGGAGGACCACTTCTACCCGGAGATCATCGACCCGGTCACCGGCGCGGTGCTGCCCGACGGCGAGCGGGGCGAGCTGGTGCTGACCTCGCTCACCAAGGAGGCCATGCCGGTGGTCCGCTACCGCACCCGCGACCTCACCCGCCTGTTGCCCGGCACCGCCCGCCCGATGCGCCGGATCGAGAAGATCACCGGGCGTACCGACGACATGATGATCGTGCGGGGGGTGAACGTCTTCCCGACCCAGATCGAGGAGCTGATCCTGCGCACGCCCGCCCTGTCGCCGCACTTCCAGTGCGTGCTCGACCGGCGGGACCGGCTGGACACGCTCACCGTCCACGTGGAACGGCGCGCCGGTACGGCGCCGGACGAGGCGGAGCGGGCCGGCGCGGCCCTGGCCGAGCAGGTCAAGAACACCATCGGGGTCTCCGTCGCGGTGCGGGTGATCGAGCCGGACGGGGTGGAACGCTCGATGGGCAAGATGCGCCGCATCGTCGACCAGCGGCGGGAGCGCTGAGGTGGCGGGTGACCACGGCCGCACCGCCGCGCACGACATGTTCGACGCCGACGTGGCGTCGAAGGGGCTCGGCATCGAACTCGTCTCGGCCGGCGACGGCGCCGCGGTGGCCCGGATGCGGGTCACCCCGGCGATGCTCAACGGCCACGCGATCGGCCACGGCGGCTTCGTGTTCCTGCTCGCCGACACCGCGTTCGCGCTGGCCTGCAACAGCCACGGACCGGCCACCGTGGCCGCCGGCGGCGAGATCTCCTTCCTCCGCCCGGTGCGCGAGGGCGACCTGCTGGAGGCGTACGCCAGCGAACGGGTGCGTCACGGCCGCAGCGGCATCTACGACGTCACCGTGCGGCGCGGCGACGAGGTGGTCGCCGAGTTCCGGGGGCGCAGCCGGACCATCGCCCGCGACTGACCGGCGCGCCCGACCGGGACGGGCGGCCGGTTGCGCGACGATGGGTCGATGGCCGACGTCCTGCTCCTGCACTCCGTCTACGGGCTGCGGCCCGCCGTGCCGGTCGCCGCGGACCGGCTGCGGGCCGCCGGGCACCGGGTGA
The DNA here is from genome assembly GCF_002573675.1 of Micromonospora sp. WMMA1996. Lineage (NCBI taxonomy): Bacteria > Bacillati > Actinomycetota > Actinomycetes > Micromonosporales > Micromonosporaceae > Micromonospora > Micromonospora sp. WMMA1996. The sequence goes on from NZ_PDHU01000001.1 coordinate 1,863,738, forward strand.
CCACCCCCGACCTGTACGGGGTGCCGGCCGCGCGGACGGTGGAGGCCGGGTTCGCGTTGTTCGGCGCGATCGGCCACGAGGCGGTGCTGGACCGGGCCCGCGCGGCGGTCGCCGCGATGCCCGACGAGACCGTGCTGGCCGGGTTCTCCATGGGCGCCGGCATCGCCGGGGCGCTGCTGGCCGAGCGGCCCCGGGCGGCGGCGCTGCTGCTGATGCACGGCACCGGCGGCGCGCCCGAGTCGGTCCGCGCCGGGCTGCCGGTGCGGCTGCACCTGGCCGATCCCGACGAGTACGAGACCGACGCCGAGGTGGACGAGTGGCGCGCCGCCCTGGGCGACGCCGGCGCGGAGGTCGTCGTGCACCGCTACCCGGGACCGGGGCACCTGTTCACCGACCCGGACACGCCCGACTTCGACGCGCTCGCCGCCGCCCTGGCCTGGGACCGGGTCCTCGCGTTCCTCGCCGACGTGTGACGCACCGGCGCCCGCCGCCGATGACGCCCGGGCCGGAGTGGCCCCGTGCCCGCTCCGACCCGGACGCACCCGCTCAGGCGGCGAGCCCGAGCGCGGCGGGCCGCTGCGGCGCCGCCGTTCCCGGCCGCCGCCCCGCCCGTTCCGGCGGCCCGGTGGCCGACCCGGACCGCGCCACCGAGCCGGCCCCGAGCCGACGCACGGGCCCTGCGTCGGAGGACGCCCCGGCACCTGCTCCGAACAGCGCCACGGCAGCCGTTCCGGACCGCGCCACGGCTGCTCGGGGCGGCGCCACGGCTGCTCGGGACGGCGCCACGGCGGCCGTGCCCACTGGCATCGCGGCGTCCGGCGGCGGTGCGGCGGCCGTCGGGGGCCCGGCGCCGGACGCGACCGGCGCGGCGTACCCCGGCCGGTGCGACGCCGCCCGGATCGGCGGGACGGGCGCCGGTCGGGCCCCTCCGCCCGACCGGCGCGACCGCCCCACCCCGAGCGGGCAGGTCGCCCGCCCGTCGACGTCCCCGCGGGGAACGTCGAGCCTCGACGCGGCGCCCGGCCGGCGCGTGGCGGGGACAGCCCCCGGCCGGCCGTTGGTCCCGTCGCCGTGTAGCCGCCGGGCGAAGTCGGCCCGTGCCGCGCGGGGCAGCCGGTACGCGGCCATCCGGGCGACCACCGGCTCGGCGATGGTCCAGCCGCCCGCGCGGGTACGCCGGAGCAGGCCCGCCGCGGCCAGGGTGCGCAGCACCGGCCCGGCCCGGCCGGCCGCCCAGCCGAGCATCCGCTCGACCGTGGCGGGGGCGAGCGCGCCGCCCGCCGTGGCGCCGGCCATCAGCACGGCGCGCTGGGCACCGTCGAGCCGGTCCAGTCGCGCGTCCACGAGCCGGCGCGCCGCGGCGGGCACCCCGGCCGGCTCGTCGCCGGAGTCCTCGGCGGCGTACGCGGTCGCGACCGCCGGGTTGCCCCCGACCAGCGGCAGCAGCCGCGCGGCCAGCGCCGCCGGCCGGTCGGCCCGGTCGAGCAGGTGCCGCAGCAGGCGTCCGCTGTCCCGGGCCCCCAGCGGCGCCAGCCACACCCGGCGCCACCGCTCGCCCGGACCCGGTGACGGGTCGGCCCGTCCGGCGCTGTGGGTGGTGACCACCGCGAGCGCCAGCCGTCGTTCGCCGGCCGTCGCGTGCAGGTGACGCAGGAACCGGTGCAGCGCGGGCGCCGCGCGGTCCAGGTCGTCCACCGCCACCACCACCGGCGCTCCGGCGGCCCGGTCGAGCAGCAGCTCGCGGCACGCCGCCACGGCCCGGGACGCCGCGGCCGGATCGTCCGGGGCGGCGAGGAACGCGGCCAGCGCCGGGCTCGCCGCGGCCCACCCCGGGCCGCCGGCGGTGGAGCCGGGCAGCGGACGTACCGCCGGGTCCGGCGTGAGCAGCGCGCGGACCAGGTCGGCCAGCGGCGCCAGCTCCCCGTCCGGGTAGGGCGGGCAGTGCGCCACGCACCAGCGCACCTCGGCGCCGTCCACCCGGGACACCGCGCGGGTCAGCTCGTGCAGCAGCCGGCTGCGACCGCTGCCCGGCGGGCCGGCCAGGGAGATCCACCCGGGACGCCGCTCGCGCAGCGCCCGGACGACCTCGTCGGCCGCGCCGGCCAGCTCGCGCCGGCGGCCCACCAGGGGACCGTGGTGCCGGGCGGGCCGGTGCCGGGACACCCCGGTCACCCGCCACACGTCCACCGGTCCGGCCTTGCCGGCCATGGTCATCGTCGCCAGTGGACGCTGCTCGACCAGGCCGGCGACCGCGCGTCGGGTGCTCGGGCAGACCACCACCCCGCCGGGCGGGGCGTACTCCTGCAGCCGGGCGGCGGTGGTGATCACCGCGCCGCTGGCCGCCCCGTGGCCGCCGTCGCGCGCGCCGGTCAGGTCGACGAGCACCTCACCGGTCGCGACACCGACGCGGACCCGCAGTCTGGTGCCGCCCGCCGGCCGCCGGTCGAGCGCCGCCTGGATCTCCAAGCCGGCCCGCACCGCCCGGTACGCGTCGAAGCCGTCGCAGCCGTGCGCGCCGAACAGCGCCATCACCGCGTCGCCGACGTACTTCTCCACCACGCCCCGCCACCGGCGCAGCACCCCTGACACGGTGCCGAAGTAGGCGCGCTGCAACGTCCGCACGTCCTCCGGGTCGAGCCGCTCCACCAGACCGGTCGAGCCGACGATGTCGACGAAGAGCACCGTGACGGTGCGGCGTTCCTCCGGCACCGGCCAGCGTGCCGCGCTGACGGCTTCCCGACTCGCCACGGGCGTGGTGATCAACATCGCACCCACCCTTTCCCTGGTCCGGTGCCTGACGACCACCGGAGACTTTCACCACCGGGTCCTCGGGGGATCGGTAGGACGACGTATGTCGACCACCCGCAACCGTTAGTCGTGTTGTCGACGCGAGGAGTACGAGTACGCCCGTAAGCCCGTAGAACGGTGCGGGGACCTGTGACTAGGCTGCGTCCCATGGCCAGCGATGTGGACACCGCACCGCTCGTCGGCCGTGTCGGGACCCTGGCGACGCTGCGGTCGGCGCTGCTCGACGACGTCGCCCCCGGGCAGACGGCCGCGGTGTTCCTCACCGGCGAGAGCGGCGTGGGCAAGACCCGGCTGCTGGCCGAGGTCGGCGAGCGGCTGCGGCAGTCGGGCGCCCTGGTGCTCACCGGCACCTGTCTGGACATCGGCGACGCCTCGCCGTTGCACCCGGTGCGCCAGGCGCTGCGCCGGCTCGACACCGACGTGGCCGAGGCGCGCACCACCTCGGCGGTCCGCGGGCTGTTGCAGGTCTTCGACGAGGAGACCCCCGGCCCGGACGGCGCCGGCGCGCTGCTGGAACGGGTCTCACAGGGCCTGCACCTGGTCGCCGGCGGTCGGCCGCTGGTGCTCGTCCTGGACGACCTGCAGTGGGTCGACCGGAGCACCCGCCAGCTCCTGCTCTATCTGCTCGCCGGCCTGGGCGACCTGCAACTGTCAGTGCTCGCCGCGATCCGGGCCGAGTCGCTGCGCGGCGCGCACCCGCTGCGCCGGGTGCTCACCGAGCTGCGCCGGCTGCGGTCGGTGCGGGTGATCGACCTGCTGCCGCTGGACCGCGCCGGCACCGACGAGCTGGCCGCCGCGATCGTCGGCGCGCCGCTGCCCGCCGAGGCCGCCGACCAGGTGTGGCAGCGCAGCGGCGGCAACCCGTTCGTGGTGGAGGAGCTGGCCCGCGACCGGCGCGACGGCCGGGACGGGCTCTCCGACACGCTGCGCGAGGTCTTCCTGGACCGGGTCGACGCGCTGCCCCAGCCGGCGCACGCTGTGGTGCACGCGGTCGCCGCCGGGGTGGAGCCGGTCGAGCACTGGCTGCTGGCCCAGGTGGTCCGGCTGCCGGAGGACGAGCTGCTCGACGCGGTCCGGGAGGCGGTGGCGCACCGGCTGCTGGTCGGCGCCGACGACGGCTACCGGCTGCGGCACCGGTTGGTCGCCGAGATCCTCGCCCACGAGCTGCTGCCGGCCGAGCGGGCCGCGCTGCACCGACGTTACGCCGAGGCGCTCACCGCCGCGCCGGCCGAGCTGCACCAGGCCCGGCTGGCCCACCACTGGCGGCAGGCCGGCGAGCCGGCCCGCGCGCTGCCGGCCGCGATGGCCGCCGCTCGCGAGGCGGAACGGTTGCACGGGTACGCCGAGGCGCACCGCCACTGGTCCGTCGCGCTGGCGCTGGCCGCGACCCCGGCCCCGGTCCCGCCGGACGGCAGCCGGCCCGCACCGGTCGAGGTGGACCGCGCCGAGCTGCTCAGCCACGCCGCCGAGGCCGCACACCACAGCGGCGAGCACGCCCGGGCGTTGACCCTGCTGGAGGAGCTGGCCGCCGACGCGTCCGGCCCGCCGGCCTGCGCGCTGCACATCCGGCGGGCCCGTTACCTGGCCGCCGCCGGCCGCTCCGCCCCGGCCGAGGAGGAATACCGCCGGGTGCTGGAGTCGACCGACTGCACGCCGCGCGAGCGGTGCACCGCCGCCGCCCGGCTGGCCGAGCTGCTGCTGCACCTGGGCCGCTACGCCGAGGCCGGCGACCAGGCCCGGGAGGCGCTCGACCTCGCCGCCGACGTGCCCGGCTCCACCTCGGAGGTGGTGCTGGCCAGCGCCGCGCTCGGGTTCAGCGAGGCGTTCCTGGAGGACCAGACCGCCGGCCTGGCGGTGATGCGCCGGGCGCTGGAGACCGCCGAGCGTTCCGGCCGGCCGGAGGATGTGGCCTGCGCCTACCTGCACCTGGCCGAACTGCTCACCGGCCCGCTGAACATCCTCGAGGAGGGGGTGGTGGTGGCCCGCCGCGGCGCCGAACGGGTCGCCGAGCTGGGTCTCGGTCGCACCTGGGAGACCCGGCTGCTGGCCGTGGCCACCAACGGGCTGTTCCGGGTGGGGCAGTGGGCCGAGGCGGAGAAGGTCGTCGCCACCGCGTTGCGGCACCGCCCGTCCGGCGCCGACGCGGTCGAGCTGCTGCTGGCCCGGTGCCGGCTCTCCGTCGGCTACGGCGACGTCGAGGCCTCCGACCGTGACCTGGAGGCGGTCGCCACGGTGCTGGCCGGCGGTGGCGCCCGGCACGTGCTGCCGATGCTCATCCTGCGCGCCGGGCTGGCCATGTGGCAGGGCCGGCACGACCTGGCCCGGCAGGCCGTCCAGCGGGGCCTGACCGAGAGCCGCTCCGACGACGTGATCGTGCTGGCCACGCTGGCCTGGCACGGGCTGCGCGCCGAGGCCGAGGCGGCGGCCAGCCGCACGGTCGAGGTGGACCCGACCGCGGTGCGCCGGTTGCGCGAGGTGGTCGAGCGGGTGACCCGCAAGAGCGAGAAGGCCGGCGCGCCGGTGCGCTACGTCGCCGACGGCTTCCTCGCGCTCTGCGACGCCGAGCTGAGCCGGCTCGACGACGGCCGGGGCGACCCCGAGCTGTGGGGCCGGTCGGCCACCGAATGGGACCGGCGCAACCATCCCTATCCGGCGGCGTACTCGCGGTTGCGGCAGGCCGAGGCGCTGCTGGCCCGGCGCAGTCGGGTGGCCACCGCCGGCAAGCTGCTCCGTCAGGCCCACGCGATGGCCCAGTCGCTCGGCGCGGTGCCGCTGAGCGCCGAGATCCGTACCCTCGCCGGTCGGGCCCGGGTGACCCTGGACGACGCGCCGTCGCCCGCGCCGGTGCCCCGGCCGCGGACGGCGCCGGCCGCGCCGGCCGCGCCGGCGGTGGACGAGCTGGCGGTGCTGACCGCGCGGGAACGGGAGGTGCTGGCCGCGGTCGCCGAGGGGTTGACGAACAAGGAGATCGGTCAACGGCTGTTCATCAGCGAGCGGACCATCGGCGTGCACGTGTCGCACATCTTCGACAAGCTCCAGGTCCGCACCCGGGTGCAGGCCAGCGCGATCTTCCTGCGCAACCGCCCGGACTAGACGTACGTCGGCAATACGTCGTTCTACTGATCCGGCGCGTGTGCGGCGGCTGGCAGGCTGTGCCGCGGAATCGGGTGGCGTCGTGGGGGGCGCCGACCATCGTGGAGGAGAGATGACCGAACCGGTCTGGGGTCCTGTGCACCAGGACATCGTCGGGTTGCTCGCCGACCACCCCGCCGACGTGCCGGCGGTCGTCGACCATCTCACCAAGCTGCAGGACATGCTGGTCCGGCTCCCTCCGCTGGAGGCGAGCTGCCCGCTGGCCGACTTCAACAAGCTCTACCTGGTCATCACCAGCACCGTGCTCGACGGTCTCTACGAGGACCGGTTCGTCGACCCGGCCTTCCTGGCCCGGCTCGACGTGGAGTTCGCGGCGCGCTACTTCGAGGCGCTGCGGTTCTGGACCGACGCCAGCCCGAGCACGCCCAAGGCCTGGTCCTGCCTGTTCAAGCGGATGCGCGGCCCGGACGCCCGCCCGCTGCCCTCGGCCGCCGCCGGGGTCAACGCGCACATCAACTACGACCTGCCGTTCGCGTTGGTGACCACGCTGGAGAGCCTGGAGTCCGAGCCGGTCGACGGCAGCGACCAGCACCGCGACTACCTGGAGATCAACAAGATCTTCGCCGAGCGGATCCCGGAGCTGCGCCGTGGCTACCTGGACCACTGGCAGCTCATGATCGACATGGTCAACGGCGACATCGACGACTGGTACCAGGGCGAGCTGGTGGAATACACCCGGAACGTGGCCTGGCGCAACGCGCAGAAGATCTGGCGCTGCCGGCACGACCCGGACGCCCGCGAGTGTGAGCGGACGCGGTTGGACGACAACGCCGCGCTGCTCGGCCGGCTGCTGCTGTCGCCCCTCGGGGCGTTCCTGCAGTAGCCGGGACGGGGGGTCCCCGCGTCCCGCCGTCCGGGCGCGGGACGCGGGGACACCGTCCGTCGGGGTGTCGAGCCCGTCCGGCCGGGTACGACGTGGCCGTGCCGCATCCCGTCCCGACCGGCCCGCCGGGCCCGGTCCGCCGTTTCCCGTTCCGCTTCGACCCCGCGTTCCGGGCGCCGCTGGCCCTGCTCGGCGTGCGGCCCGAGACCGCCGCGGTGGAACTCGCCCCGGACGCGCTCGTCGTCCGGTTCGGCCCGTGGCGCCTGCGGACCACCCCGGGCAACGTCGCCGGTGTCGAGCTGAGCGGCCCGTACCGCTGGTGGCGGGCGATCGGCCCGCACCTGTCGCTGGCCGACGGCGGCGCGACGTTCGGCACCAGCGTCGCCGGCGGCCTCTGCCTGCGGTTCGCCGAGCCGGTGCCGGCGCTGGCGCCCGGCCCCTGGCCGCGACACCCGGCACTCACCGTGACCGTCGCCGACCCGGCGGCGCTGCGCGACGCGCTGGCTCCCGGCACTTCCGGCGGCGCTTGACCGGTTCCGCCGGGCCACGCCCCGGCCACCGCCTACCGTGATCAGGGGGCCGGAGGGGAGCAGATGGCGCAGGCAGGGGACGGGGAGCAGCCCCGGCGTACGCGGGACCGGCGGCGCGAGGCGCACGCCGCCGCCGCGGCCCGGGCGGGCCGGCACGCCGAGCACGGCGACCGGTCCGGCCGCGCGCCGGGCACGCTGCCGGAGCGGGTGGAGACGCCGGCCCGGCCGACGGCGCCGGCCGACCGCCTGCACCGCTGGCTGTTCCAGCACCGCGTCGAGCCGGTCGGCCCGGAGATACGGGAGCACCAGGCACGCGCCCACCCGTGGTGGCAGGTGATGTGCCTGACCGGCGTCGACTACTTCTCCACCCTGTCCTACCTGCCCGGCATCGCGGCGGTGGCGGCCGGCGCGCTGAGCCCGCTGGCCACCCTGCTCATCGTGGCGCTGACGCTGTTCGGGATGCTGCCGATGTACCGCCGGGTGGCCCGGGAGAGCCCGCACGGGCAGGGGTCGGTGGCCATGCTGGAGCGGCTGCTGCCGTTCTGGCGCGGCAAGATCTTCGTGCTGGTGCTGCTCGGGTTCGTCGCCACCTCGTGGATCATCACGATCACGCTCTCCGCCGCCGACGCCAGCGTGCACCTGCTGGAGAACCCGGTCCTGCCGGCGTCGTTCCCGCACGGCGCCACGGCCGCGGTGGCGGTGACCGTGGTGCTGCTGCTGGTGCTGGGCGGCGTGTTCCTGCTCGGCTTCAGCGAGGCGGTGCAGGTGGCCATCCCGCTCGTGGTGGTCTTCCTGGCGCTGAACGCGGTGGTGGTGGCCGTCGGGGTGGCCGAGATCGTCGCCGACCCCGGGCTGCTCGGCGACTGGACCGACCGGCTCACCCGGGTCGGTGGCGCGGGCGACGTGCTGACCACCAGCGTGCTCGCCTTCCCGCTGCTGGTGCTGGGCCTGTCCGGTTTCGAGACCGGGGTGAGCATGATGCCGCTGGTCCGGGGCGACGGCGACGACCCGGAGCGCCGGCTGGCGGCCCGGATCCGCAACACCCGGCGGCTGCTCACCGCCGCCGCGCTGATCATGTCGGTCTACCTGGTGGCCACCACGTTCGTCACCACCGTGCTGATCCCGCCGGAGGCGTTCCAGCCCGGTGGCGGGGCCAACGGCCGGGCGCTCGCCTTCCTCGCCCACGAACACCTGGGCGAGGCGTTCGGCACCGTCTACGACATCAGCAGCGTCCTCATCCTCTGGTTCGCCGGCGCCTCGGCGATGGCCGGGTTGATCAACATCGTGCCGCGCTACCTGCCGTCGTACGGCATGGCGCCGGAGTGGGGACGTGCGGTCCGCCCGGTGGTGCTCGTCTACACCGCGATCAGCATCGCCATCACCGTCGCCTTCCGGGCCGACGTCAACGCCCAGGCCGGCGCGTACGCCACCGGCATCCTGGCCATGATGGTCTCGGGCGCGATCGCGGTGACCATCTCGGCGCTGCGGGCCGGGCACCGGGGCGCCGGCGTCGGGTTCGCGGTGCTCACCGCCGTGCTGCTGTACGCGCTCGCGGAGAACGTCGTGGCGAAGCCCGACGGCATCACCATCTCCGGGTTCTTCATCGCCGGCATCGTCGCGGTCTCGCTGATCTCCCGGGTCACCCGGACCACCGAGCTGCGCGCCGAGCGGATCGAGTTCGACGGCGCCGCCCGCCGGTTCGTCGACGAGTCCGTCGCCCGCGACCGGCGGCTGCACCTGATCGCGAACAAACGGCAGAGCGGCTCGGTCAAGGAGTACCGGGTCAAGGAGCGGGCGCAGCGGTCCATGAACCCGGTGCCGGGCGCCGCCGACGTGCTCTTCCTGGAGATCGACGTGAGCGACCCGTCCCAGTTCAGCCAGGTGCTCAAGGTGCACGGGGTGGAGGTCGGCGACTATCGCATCCTGCGGGCCAGCAGCCCGGCCGCGCCGAACGCGATCGCCGCCATCCTGCTCGCGCTGCGCGACGCCACCGGGGTCCGCCCGCACTGTCACTTCGAGTGGTCCGAGGGCAATCCCATCGCGCACCTGCTGCGCTACCTGATCCTGGGCCGCGGCGACACACCGCCGGTGGTCCGGGAGATCATCCGCAAGTCCGAGCCGGACCCGACCCGCCGCCCCGGCATCCACGTCGGCGGCTGAGCCGCGACAGCTAGCCGAGCGCGCGGACCCGGGCGAGCAGGTCGCCCGCGCAGAAGTCGAGGAAGCCGTCCGGGTCCGGGCCGGCGTTCTGCAGCACGATGTGGTCGTAGCCCGCCTCGACGTACGCCCGCGCCTTCTCCACGTGCGGCTCCGGCGCCGGGCCGACGGAGAACTGCTGCCGGATGTGATGGTCCTCGACCCAGGCGGTGGCCGCGTCGAAGTTCACCGGGTTGGGCAGCTCGCTCATCACCTTCCACCCGGTGACCGCCCAGCGGCTGGTCTCCTTCGCCGCGCGTACCGCCTGCTCGTCGTCGGTGGCCCAGGCCATCGGCACCTCGGCGTAGCGCGGGCCCTGACCGCCGGCCTCCCGGTAGTGCCCGACGATGGACGCCTTCGGCTCGGTGGCGAACAGCCCGCTGCCCAGTTCGGCGGCGAGCGTCGCGGACGCCCGGCCGCTGGCCGCGACGGCGATCACCGGCGGTTGCGCGGGCAGGTCCCACACCCGGGCGTCCTCCAGCTGGAGGTGTCGGCCCTCGTAGGACTGGTAACCGCCCTGCCAGAGCAGCCGGATGATCTCCAGCGCCTCGCGCAGCCGCTCGTGCCGGCCCCGTACGCTCGGGAAGCCGAGCCCGACCACGTGCTCGTTCAGCCGCTCGCCGGCGCCCACCCCGAGCGTGAACCGACCGTCGGAGATCAGCGCCAGGGTCGCCGCCGCCTGCGCGACGATCGCCGGGTGGTACCGGACCGAGGGGCAGGTGACCCCGGTGGCCAGGCCGAGCGTGCTGGTGCGGGCGGCGATCGCGCCCAGCGCGCTCCAGGTGAAGCAGGAGTGCCCCTGCACCTCCAGCCACGGGTGGTAGTGGTCGCTCATCTCGACGAAGTCGAAGCCGGCCTCCTCCGCGCGGACCGCCTGCCGGATGAGTTCCTGCGGCCCGAACGCCTCCGAGGCGAGCTTGTAGCCGATCTTCATGCCGGGGTTCTCCGTCCCGTCGTCAGCGGACCGCTGCCGTTCCCGCCTGGCCCGACGGCAAACCCGCACGAGCCCAGCCTCCTAGGACGCCTGAGGGGTGGTGCGGCTCGCGACTCCGGGCACGGAACGGCCCGCGCTCGCCAGGCGGGCGCGGGCCGGGGAAGTACGGGGGTGGCGGCCTACTTGGACGGCTCCGGGAGCTTGCAGTCGATCTTCGGGTTGGCGCCGATGTAGTTCAGCGGGCCGGCCACGATGGTGACCAGGATCGTGCCCGCCTCCGCGCAGTTGGTGTCGTCGTTGCCGTAGTAGCCGCGCTGCCCGGCGGCGATCGCGCCGATGATGAGCCAGATGACGACCAGAACGCCGACTATCGAGGTGCCGCGCATCAGTTGCCTCCACTGGGGTTGTGGTGGATTCGAGGTGGAGGGCATGTACCCCGCGCGGGTGATCCGCCAAACGGAACACCGGTGCCGGCGCGGCCGATTCCGATTACCTACCGGCGCGGTGACTCAGTGCGGCGGCGCCGGCTCCTCGGGCGGACGGCCGCGGCTGCGCCGGTGGTCGGCGACGGCCACCCCGGCGAGCACCAGCATCGCCCCGACGGCGGCGTAGAGCGGCGCGAGGAACAGCGCCGCCGGCGCGATGCAGAGCAGCGCCAGGACCCCGCCGGGGCGCGACAGCGACACTCGGCTGAACACCTCGTACTCGAAGGCGGCCCGACCGGCCAGGAACAGCGCCGGGCCGCCGAGGATGATCGCCAGCCAGGCCGGCGGGGTGTGCCCGGTCGGCTCCAGCAGCACCAGGTCGAAGCCGGCCGCGCTGGTCACCACCCCGGCCACCATCAGCAGATGCGTGTACGGGGCGGTGTTCAGGAACCGGCTCGGCTGGGTCGACCGGGCGATGGCCTCCGGCAGCAGCTCACCGGACTTGTGCACGTAGATGCGCCACAGCAGCAGCGTGGTGGCGAACGCGGTGCTGAACGCGAGGAGGTTCTCCACCTCCGAGTGGTGCAGGCTGAACACGGTGCCGGAGACCAGCACCGCGTCGCCCAGCGCGATGATGAAGAACTGCTGGTAGCGCTCGGAGAGGTGCTCGGCGGTGACGTTGCGCTGGGCGTCCGGCACAGAGCCCAGGCCGGGCACCGGATAGGCCATCCGGAAACCGAGGTAGTCGATGGCCAGTGCCAGCGCCCAGAACCACAGCCGTGCGGCGCCGTGCGCCGCCACCGCGCCGATCAGCCAGGGCACCGCCGACACCGCGAACCAGATGAAGATGCGGATGGCGCGGCGCCGGGTCTGCGGGTGGCGGCGGACGGCCGGCATGAGGAACAGGCCGCGTCCGAGATGGATCGCCACGTACGTGCCGGCGAAGACCAGCCCACGGGCGCCGAACGCCTCCGGGATGGCGGTGGTCATCAGCAGCGCGCCGAACATCACCGCCACGATGAGCAGCTTGATCTCACCGCGCTGCGGGTCGTAGAGGTCGGTGACCAGCGTGGTGATCGCCCAGGTCCACCAGATCGCCATCAGCATGACCAGTGACTGGGCGGCCCGCTCCCAGCTGACCTCGCCCATCAGGTTGCGCGAGATCAGGGCCAGCGCGACCACGTAGACCAGGTCGAAGAACAGTTCCAGCAGGGTCACCCGGCGCGGCGCCTCCGGATCGCGGACCGGCGGCCGCCGGCCGGCGGGCTCCGGTGTTCCGGTGGGCACGAGCTGCTCCTGCGGGCGGGATCGGGCGCGGCGGGCCGTCCGTCCCGGCCCTTCACCGACCGTAGCGACGCCCGTCCGTCTCCGGTCGGCTTTCCGCCATTCCGGGCAGGTGACGGGGTCCGTCCGGTACGGGACGTCGGCGGGGACGTGGGCGAACACGTCGGGCCGGCGGCGACCATCGGTCACCACCGGCCCGGTACGGGTGCGGACTACTCGCCCGCGGGCAGGACCTGCTCGGCCTCGGCGCGGGCGCCGGCGAGCACCTTCGCCTGCTGCGGCCAGGTGGCCAGCCCGGGCGCGGCCCGCAGCCCGGCGGCCTTCACGGTCTCCCGCAGCGCCGCCTCGTCCAGCTCGGCGAGCTGGCGGTAGGTGCGGATGCCCGCGTCCTGCAGCGCGGTGGCCAGCTTCGGCCCGATGCCCTGGATACGCCGGAAGTCGTCCGGCGTCGCGCCGTCCGACAGATCGTTCTCGGTCGAGGCCCGCGGCGCCGGCACCACCGCCGGCGCGGTGTCCGATCCGGTCGGTCCGGCCACCGGCTCCGCAGCGGCCACGGTGGCGGGTTCCGGCTCGGCAGCGACCGGCTCGGTGACGGCGGGCGACCGCGGGTCGGTGGTGGCGGGTTCGGCGTCGACGCCCAGCGGCGCGGGCTCGACGGGCGCGGAGTCCGCGGCCGGCTCGGGCGCGACCGGGGACGGCTCGGCGCTGATGCCGACCGGCTCACGGTCCGGTTCGGCCGCGGCGACCGGCTCGTCGACGGTCACGGGCTCGGCAGCGGGGGTCACGGGCTCCGCGGCTTCCACCGGCTCCGACGCGGTCACGGGCTCCGCGGCGGTCACGGGCTCCGCGGCGGTCACGGGCTCCGCGGCTTCCACCGGCTCCGACGCGGTCACCGGCTCCGAGGCGGCGGCCGGCTCCGTGGTGGTCGGCGCGGGCTGGTCGGTCACGGCGGCCGGAGCCGGCGTCTCGTCGACCACCGCGGCCGGGCGGGGCTCGTCGACGACGGCGGTCACCTCGGGGGCCGGGGTGGCGGCGACGTCCACAGTGGGCGCGGAGCTGCCGGCGCCGGCCCGACGGCCGCTCACCACCCAGCCGGCGACCAGTCCGATGAGCAGGGCCAGGATCACGACCAGCCACTGCCCGAAGCTCGACGGCATGGCCTACCTCCTTCTATGTGCGTGCACGACGGTCACGAGAAAACTCGGGGCAGCTTCGCACACGCGCGCACGGGGCGACAGGCAGGCCGGGGGTCGGGCGTCGACGGTGGGATCGGCCGTGTCGGCCGGTGGTCGGTGGATGACCGAGCGTGTGCCGTCGGCGATGGGGGAGGGCGCCCCGGGACCTGGTGCCGTGCGGGGTCCCGGGGCGCCCCGTCCGTCGCCCGTGGCCGGTCAGCGGATCCGGTCGGGCGTGGGGGTGCCGGCGGCGTCCCAGCTGTAGAAGCAGCCGGCCACGGCGTCCCGGGGGGAGTGCCAGGTCGGCAGGTACGGCGAGGTGTGCGCGGAGAGCCGCTCGTTGACGCGTTCGTAGAGCGGGTGGTCGCGCAGGTCGGCGGCGAGGTCGGGCGCGACGTCGCCGGTCTCCATCAGGTGCACGCACAGGTCGTGCAGGTAGTAGAGGGACCGGTGCCGGATCCCGGTGAGGTGGGGCAGCTCGGTCGCGTCGGACTCGGCGAAGATCTGTGCCACCCGGCCCTGCGACCCGGGCACGATCCGGCTGACCACCAACAGTCGACTCATCGGGACCCCTCTCGCCGCGCTGCTGCTGCGTCCACGGTGCCGGCCCGGCTGTCACCTCGCCGTCACGGCGTACCCCTGGGTATTGATGGCGGTGGTGCGGCGCGTTGCGGGCGGGCGGGCCCGGCGGGCCGGCCGCGGTCGGCCCGCCGTTGCGGCGGTTCCGGCCGGCTGGCCCGGCGGATCGGGGCGAGGGTGTCGTCCAGCAGGGCCGTCATCGCCGGGGAGGGTTCCAGGCGCAGTTCGCGCAGGAGCAGGTCCCGGTAGACGTAGAAGGAGTGCACCGCCTCGAACGCGTTGCCCTCGGCCAGGTGGATGCGGACGACCAGGCGGTGCGGGGTCTCCCGCAGCGGCTCGGCCGCCATCGCCTCCAGCGCGGCCTCCAGGGCCTCGCCGTGGCGGCCGGCGGCGAGGTGGTTGCCGGCCAGTTCCTCCAGCATGTGCAGGCGGAGCTGGCGCAGCCGTTCCCGTTCCAGCAGGACCCAGTCGTCGTACCAGCCGGGGAGCAGGTCGTGCCGGCCGGCGCCGGCGGCGCCCCGGGGGGTCGCGCCGTCGCGGACCCGGGCGGCGGCCACCACCAGCTCGTCCACGTCGAGGTGCACGGTCGGTCCCAGGCGTACGGTGTCGCCGTCGGTGCGCAGCGGGCAGCACGGGTCCTGGCGCAGCCGCCACAGGGCGGTCCGCAGGGAGGAGAGCGCCCGTTCCTCGGAGGTCTCGGGCCAGAGCAGCCCGGCGAGGTGGCTGCGGGTGGCGCCGGGGCGCAGCCCGATGAGGGCGATGACCCGTTGCAGGCCCCGGGGCACCACCACGGGCACGCCGTCGTGCAGCAGTTGGAAGCCGCCGAGCAGGTGCAGTGACACCCGGGGGGCGGGATCGCCCGCCGTCGGCATCCTCGAACCACCGGACACGGCGCACCCCCCTGCACCGGAACATTCGTCCCGACCGTCCTGTGTGTTGCCCGGCTCTGCTCGCCCGCGACCCCGGTGTCGGAACGTTCCGCCTCGGCCGGAGAGGTCCGTCGCGGCCGGGCTGACCGAGACGAAGAATATCAACGCCTGTTACTCTCAGTCAACGGCGTGCAACATCGATGACAGTCCGTAACGGACTCGTAAGTCGCCCGTGATCTGCGAAAAAGTGTCGCCAACGAGAAGCGGAATTCGATCTTCCCATAGGCCACGCACAGTTTGCGTCAACGCAGCGTCACCATGATTGCGCTCTGATCGTGCCCGGTTGACGCCCGGGTGACGCCCCCGGCGGCACCGTGAGCCATCCGTGCGGCGCGACCGGTTCGCCGCGCACCGGGACGTACGCAGGGGAGGCCGCGAATGGACCGTTCGCTCATCGTCGCCAAGGTGGTGCCCACCGCCGAGGACCGGGTCGCCGAGATCTTCGCCGAGTCCGACGCGACCGAACTGCCCGGCCTGGTCGGCGTGCGGCACCGCTCCCTCTACCGGCTGCACGACCTCTACGTCCACCTGCTGGAGACGGAGTCGCCGGCGCAGGGCGCGGTCGAGGACGCGCGGGGGCATCCCGAGTTCGTCCGGATCAGCGAGCGGCTGCGGCCGTACATCTCGCCGTACCTGCCGACCTGGCGCTCGCCGCGCGACGCCATGGCGCACTGCTTCTACCGGTACGACGCCCCGGGTCACCAGGCCCACCGGTACGACGCCGCCGGGCGGCGGCCGTGACCACCACCGCGCCCCGGGACGAGCAGCTCTGGTCGCGGTGCGACGGCTGCGCCTCGCTGCTCTACCGCAAGCGGCTGCGCCGCAACCTGGACGTCTGCCCGGAGTGCGGCTCGCACACCCGGCTGGACGCGCCGGACCGGGTGGCGCAGCTGGTCGACCCGGACTCGTTCACCCCGCTGCCGGACCGGGCGGTACGGGTGGACCCGATCGACTTCGTCGACGCGGTGCCGTACCCGCACCGGCTCGGCGCGGCGCGCGCGGGCACCGGCCTGGACGAGGCGGTGCTCTGCGGCACCGCCCGGCTGGGCGGGCACCCGGTGGCGCTGGCGGTGATGGACTTCCGGTTCCTCGGCGGCAGCCTCGGCTGCGCGGTCGGCGAGCTGATCACCCGCACCGCCGAGCGGGCGCTGGCCGACGGCTGCCCGCTGGTGCTGGTCACCGCGTCCGGCGGGGCGCGGATGCAGGAGGGCGCGCTGTCGCTGATGCAGATGGCCACGGTCAGCCAGGCCCTCGCGGGCCTGCGCGAGGCGGGACTGCTGACGGTCAGCGTGGTCACCGACCCCACGTACGGCGGGGTGGCCGCCTCGTTCGCCACCAACACCGACGTCGTGCTCGCCGAGAGCGGCGCACGGTTGGGTTTCGCCGGTCCGCGGGTGATCCGCCAGGTGACGGGCGCCGCGTTGCCCGAGGGCTTCCAGACCGCGGAGTACCTGCTGCGCCACGGCCAGGTCGACATGGTGGTGCCCCGGCACGCGCTGCGGGGACGCCTGACCGCGCTGCTCGCCGCCGCCGACGCCGGCCGGCGACCGCCGGCGCACCGGCCCGCGCCGGCGCCGCCGCCGCGTCCGGCCGCCTCGGCGCCCCGCGACGCCTGGGAGACGGTACGCGTGGCCCGGCACCCCGGCCGGCCGACCACCCTCGACTACCTGGAGACCGCGTTCGACGGGTTCGTCGAGCTGCACGGCGACCGGCTCGGCGCGGACTGCCCGGCGATCGTCGGCGGCATCGCCCGCCTGGACGGGCGGCCGGTGATGGTGATCGGCCACCAGAAGGGACACACCACCGCCGAGCTGGTGGCGCGCAACTTCGGCATGGCCAGCCCGGCCGGGCACCGCAAGGCGTTGCGGCTGGCGCGCCTGGCGGCCCGGCTCCGGCTGCCCGTGGTGACGCTGGTGGACACGCCGGGCGCCGACCCGGGGGTGACCGCCGAGCAGCAGGGCCAGGCGGCGGCGATCGCGGAGAACATCCTCGCGCTGAGCGTCCTGCCCACCCCGGTGGTCGCGGTGGTCACCGGAGAGGGCGGCAGCGGCGGCGCGCTGGCGCTCGCGGTCGCCGACCGGGTGCTCATGCTGGAGCACGCCGTCTACTCGGTGATCAGCCCGGAGGGCTGCGCCGCGATCCTCTGGCCGGACAGCTCCGCCGCGCCGCAGGCCGCCCGGGCGCTGCGCCTCACCGGCGCCGACCTGTGCCGCCTCGGCGTGGTCGACGAGCTGGTGCCCGAGCCGTACCCGGCCGCGCACGGCGACCCGGTGGGCGCGGCGGAGCTGCTCGGCCGGGCGGTCGCGGCGAACCTCGCCCCGCTGCTCTCGGTGCCCCCGGCCACGCTGGTACGCCGCCGCCGGCAGCGCTTCCGCCGCTTCGGCGCGGCCCGCTCCACGGCGACCCCGCCGGTCGACGGCCGGGCGGAGGTGGCGTGATGGCGGACGCCGGACCCGAGCAGGTGTTGGACGGGCTGCGCCGGCAGGCCCGCAAGCTGGTCGCCGACCTCGACGGGCCGGTGCGCCGGGTGCGGCTGCGCAGCGGCGAGGCGCTGCTGGAGGTCGAGTGGCACGATCCGGTGCCGCCGCCGAGGACGGGCGCCGACCCCGCCGCGCCGCCCGGGGAACCGGCCGCGCAGGCGGCGCCGGCGACCGACCGGGCGACGGTACGGGCCCCGGTGGTCGGCACGTTCTATCGCGCCCCCGAGCCCGGGGCGATGCCGTTCGTCGCGGTCGGCGACCTGGTCCGGCCGGGCCAGGTGATCGGCATCGTCGAGGCCATGAAGCTGATGAACGAGGTGACCGCCGGCCAGGCCGGACGGGTGGCCGAGGTGCTGGTGGAGGACGGCAAGCCCGTCGAGTACGACCAGCCGCTGATCGCCCTGGACCCGATCACCGGACGGGACGCCTGATGTTCGACAAGGTGCTGATCGCCAACCGCGGCGAGATCGCGTTGCGGGTGCTGCGCGCCTGCCGGGAGATGGGCGTACGGACGGTGGTGGTGCACTCCAGCGCCGACGCCGACTCGCTGCCGGTGCGGCTGGCCGACGAGGCGGTACGGATCGGGCCGGCGGCCAGCCGGCGCAGCTACCTCAACGCCGCCGCGATCGTGGAGGCCGCCCGGCAGACCGGCGCGCAGGCCGTCCACCCCGGCTACGGCTTCCTCTCCGAGGACGCCGACTTCGCCGAGATCTGCGCCGAGAACGGGCTGGTCTTCATCGGCCCGCCGCCACAGGTGATGGCCGCGCTGGCGGACAAGTCCACCGCCCGCGCGTTGATGAGCGGCGCCGGCCTGCCGCTGCCGCCGGGCAGCGTGCGGACGCTGCCGACCGCCGCCGAGGCCCAGGAGGTGGCCGCCGAGGTCGGCTACCCGGTCATCGTGAAGGCCGCCGCCGGCGGGGGCGGGCGCGGGATGACGGTGGTGCGCACGGCCGCCGAGCTGCCCCGCGCGTACGCCCGCACCCGCGCCGCCGCGCAGGTCGCGTTCGGCGACGACCGGGTGTACGTCGAGCGGTACCTCGCCGACGCCCGGCACGTGGAGGTGCAGGTGCTCTGCGACGCCCACGGCAACGGCGTCCACCTGGGCACCCGGGACTGCTCGGTGCAGCGCCGGCACCAGAAGCTCATCGAGGAGGCGCCCGCGCCCGCGCTGCGACCGGCCACCCTGGACACGCTCGCCGAGGTCGCCCTGCGCGGCGCGCTGTCGGTCGGCTTCACCGGTGCCGGCACGGTCGAGTTCCTGGTGGACGAGGCGGAACGGGCCCACTTCCTGGAGATCAACTGTCGGATCCAGGTGGAGCATCCGGTGACCGAGATGATCACCGGCGTCGACCTGGTCCAGGAACAGTTGCACGTGGCCGCCGGCACGCCGTTGCGCCTGCGACAGTCCGACGTGCGGCCACACGGGGTGGCGATCGAGTGCCGGGTCAACGTGGAGGATCCGGACCGCGACTTCGCGCCCGCACCCGGCCGGCTGGAGCGGTTCCGGCCGCCGGGCGGCCCGTTCACCCGGGTCGACACGCACGGCCACGTCGGCTACCTGGTCAGCCCGCACTACGACTCGCTGCTGGCCAAGGTGGCGGTCTGGGCACCCGACCGGGACGCCGCGCTGGACCGGCTCGACCGGGCGCTGGCCGAGTTCGACGTGGCCGGTCCGGGGGTGCGCACCACCATCCCGTTCGCCCGGCGGGTGCTGCGCGATCCCGCGTTCCGGGCCGCCCGGCACACCACCGGCCTGGTCGAACGCCTGCTCGCCCCGCCCGCCGAGAACACCGGCGGCGCCGGGCCCGTCGAGATCGCCGACATCTCCCCGCCGGGGGACGCCGACGGCGCCCCGCCCGCCCACGGCGCGGCGGCCGACGTCGCCCTGCCGAGGCTGCGCTCGGCGGTGCCCGACCCGCGCGCCGAGACCGACCCGGCCGGCCGTACCCCCGTTCCCGCCGCGCCCGCCGCCGGCCCGACCACCTGGAGGAACCGATGACCGTCGCCCCCGACCGCCCGCTCGCCAGCGAGATCACCGACATCCTGGTGACGCACTGCGGCCTGGACCCCGACGCCGCCGCCAGCACCCCGGCCGCGAGCCTGGAGGAGTTGGGCATGGACTCCCTGGCGCTGCTCGAACTCTCCGCGGTCGTGGCCGACCGGTGGCGGGTGAAGATCCCCGAACAGGCCGGCCAGCTCAGCATCGCCGGCGTCGCCGACCTGGTGGCCCGCAGGGCGGACCCGCCCGGGCACACCGAGAACGCGATCGACATCGACGCGCCGCTGCCGTTGGTCTGGGACATCACCAACGACGTGGCCCGGTGGACCGAGCTGTTCACCGAGTACGCGCTGGTGGAGATCCTGCACGCGGAGGGGGACACGGTCCGCTTCCGGCTCACCATGCACGCGGACGAGAACGGCGTGGCGTGGAGCTGGGTCAGTGAGCGCACCGCCGACCCGGCGACCCGGCAGGTGCACGCCCGCCGCGTCGAGACCGGGCCGTTCGAGTACATGCGCATCCACTGGCGGTACGAGGAGGTCGACGGCGGCACCCGGATGACCTGGGTGCAGGACTTCGCGATGAAGCCCACCGCGCCGGTCGACAACGCCGGCATGACCGCGCGGATCAACACCAACAGCAAGGTCCAGCTCGCCGTGATCAAGGAGCGGATCGAGCGGGCGCACGCGGGAGGCGCGCGATGACCGACATCACCACCGCCCGGGTCTCCGTCCACGACGTGTCCGCCGACCGCCGTCGCGGCGGGGAGCTGCGGGTGCTGCTCGGCCCGAAGACCGTCGGCAGCACCTCCGGCTTCATGGGCGTGGCCGCGCTCGCGCCGGGGGAGCGGATCGCCGAGCACTACCACCCGTACAGCGAGGAGTTCCTCTACGTGGCGCGCGGCGCGATCACCGTCGACCTGGACGACGTCGAGGTGCCGCTGGCCGCCGGGGAGGCGCTCTACGTGCCGAAGTACGTGCGGCACCGGCTGCGCAACACCGGCGACGAGCCCGCCGAGGTGGTCTTCCACCTGGGGCCGCTCGCGCCCCGACCGGAACTCGGCCACGTCGACACCGAGAGCGCCGCCCCACCACCGCGGGAGCCGTCGTGACCGGCCGGCGCACCGTGGTCACCGGCGTCGGCGTGGTCGCGCCCGGCGGCGCCACCCGGGACCGCTTCTGGAAGACCATCACCGAGGGGCGGACCGCCACCCGACGGATCAGCTTCTTCGACCCGTCGCCGTTCCGCTCGCAGATCGCCGCCGAGTGCGACTTCGACCCCGACGCCGCCGGGATCACGCTGGCCGAACGGCAGCGCGCCGACCGGTACGTGCAGTTCGCGCTCGCCTGCTCCGCCGAGGCGCTCGCGGACAGCGGGTTGACGCTCACCGACGCCGAGCGGGAGCGGGCCGGCGTGGTGCTCGGCACCGCCGTCGGCGGCACCATGGCCCTGGAGCAGGAGTACGTGCGGGTCAGCGACTCCGGCCGGCACTGGCTGGTCGACCACGCCCTCGGCGGGCCGTACCTCTACCAGGCGCTGGTGCCCAGCAGCCTGGCCGCCGACGTGGCCTGCCGGCACGGGCTGCACGGCCCGGCCCAGGTGGTCTCCACCGGCTGCACCTCGGGCATCGACGCGATCGGGTACGCCCACCAGCTCGTCGCTGACGGCGAGGCCGACGTGGTGCTCGCCGGGGCCGCCGACTCGCCGATCTCCCCGGTCACCGTCGCCTCGTTCGACGCGATCGGCGCGACCAGCCCGGACAACGACGACCCGGAGCACGCGTCCCGGCCGTTCGACGCCGACCGGCACGGGTTCGTCCTCGCCGAGGGCGCGGCGGTGCTGGTGCTGGAGGAGGCCGAGCACGCCCGCCGCCGGGGCGCGCACGTCTACTGCGAGGTCGCCGGCTACGCCAGCCGCAGCAACGGCTTCCACATGACCGGCCTGCGTCCGGACGGCGCCGAGATGGCGGTGGCGATCACCGACGCGCTGCGCCAGGCCCGGCTCGCCCCCTCGGCCGTCTCGTACGTCAGCGCGCACGGCTCCGGCACGCGGCAGAACGACCGGCACGAGACGGCCGCGTTCAAGCGGGCGCTCGGCCCGGCCGCGTACGGGGTGCCGATCAGCTCGATCAAGTCGATGGTCGGCCACTCGCTCGGCGCGATCGGCTCGATCGAGATGGCCGCCTGCGCGCTGGCCATCGAGTACGGCGTGGTTCCGCCGACCGCCAACTGGGCCACCCGCGACCCGGAGTGCGACCTGGACTACGTGCCGAACGAGGCCCGGGAGGTGCCGGTGGACGTGGCGTTGTCGGTGGGCAGCGGCTTCGGCGGCTTCCAGTCCGCGATGGTCTTCCGTCGGATGGCGGTGGCGCTGCCATGACGGCGCGGGCGGTGGTGACCGGCATCGGCGTGGTCGCGCCGAGCGGCGTCGGCACGGACGCGCACTGGGCCACCGTGCTGGCCGGCACCCGGCGCACCGGCCCGATCACGCTGTTCGACCCGGCGCGCTACCCGACCCGGGTGGCCGGCGAGGTGGTCGACTTCGACCCGGCCGGGTTCACCGACCCCCGGCAGCGGGTGCAGACCGACCGCTGGACCCACCTCGGCTTCGCCGCCACCCGGCTGGCGCTGGCCGACGCCGGCCTGCCCGAGGTGTCACCCGACCCGTACGGCTGGGCGGTCACGCTGGCCAGCTCGTCCGGCGGGAACCTGTTCGGGCAGCGGGAGCTGCAACGGCTCTGGGGCGGCCCGACCCGCACGGTCGGGGCGTACCAGTCGATCGCCTGGTTCTACGCGGCCAGCGTCGGGCAGCTGTCGATCCGGCACCAGTTCAAGGGGCCGTCCGGGGTCACCGTGTCCGAGTCGGCCGGCGGGCTGGACAGCCTGGCGCACGCGGTGCGCACCATCCGCCGGGGCACGCCGGTGGTCGTCGCCGGGGCGACCGAGTGCCCGCTGAGCCCGTACGCGCTCGCCTGCCAACTGCGCTCCGGGCTGCTCAGCGACGTCGCCGACCCGGAGCGCGCGTACCGGCCGTTCGACGCCGCGGCCAGCGGGTACGTGCCGGCCGAGGGCGGCGCGGTGTTCGTGGTGGAGGAGCTGGGGCATGCGCTGGGTCGGGGCGCGCGGATCTACGGGGAGATCACCGGCTGGGCGGCCACCCACGACGCCGCCCCCACCGACCCGGAGGCCGGACCCGACCCGACCCACTACGCCCGGGCGCTGCGCCTGGCCCTGGACCGGGCCGCGGTCCGTCCGCACGACGTGGACGTGATCTGGCCGGACGCGCTCGGTGTGCCGGCGTACGACCGGGCCGAGGCGAGCGCGCTGCGGACCGTGTTCGGCGACCGGACCCCGCCGGTGACCACGCAGAAGCCGTTGACCGGCCGGGCCCACCAGGGCGGGTCGGCGCTGGACGCGGCCACCGCGCTGCTGGCGTTCCAGCGGGGCGTGCTGCCCGTCTCCGCCGGCCCGGACGACCCCGCGCCCGGGTGCGAGCTGACCTTCCTGCGCGAGCCCCGCCGGCCGCGGAGCCGGATCGCGCTGGTCGGCGCGCGCGGCTTCGACGGGTTCAACAGCGCGCTGGTGCTGCGTGGCGCCGCGCCCCCGCCGACCGGGGAGGGCTGACCGGGCAGCCCGCTCCGGTGTGCCGGGTCACGACGGCCGCGCCGCCAGGTAGGCCGTCTTGGCGTCGCCGGAGAACCCGCAGGCCCGGTAGAAGGCGTGGGTCGCGGGCCGGCGTGACCCGGTCATGAGCATCGCCTTGTAACAACCGGCGTCCCAGGCGGCCTGGAGCGTGCCGGCCATGATCCGCTTGCCCAGACCGGTGCCGCGCCGCGACTCGTCGACGACGACGTTCTCGATGACCGCGTAGGGGGACGCCGATCGGCTGATGTTCGGGATCACGTTGAGGTACGTGGTGGCGACGACGGCCCCGTCCAGCTCGAGCACGAACAGGTGCAGCCCCGCGGTGGCCAGGATCCGCGCGAAGGCCCGCGCGTCGGAGCCGTCGGTCAGGTGCGGGTCGTCGGGGTTCAACTGCCGGTAGAGGCGGACGATCTGCGCGAAGTCGTTGTGCCGGGCCACACGGAACATGCCCCGAGCGTAGCCATCGGCCGGACCGCGACGCACTGCGCGCAGCACAGCGTCGGGCGGCCGGCGGGCTACCTTGCCGGCGTGCGTCCGATCCTGCCTGTCCGATCGATCCTGGGCAATCCACCAGCCGCTGTTTTGGATCTAGCCATTTGCATCTGGCGATGCCGAGAAGGGCCGCCGTAGGGTTCCGTCAGCACCCCGAAAGACGTACCCGGTGGGCGGATCCGCCCACATCGAGGCTGGGCGGTGGCCGGTCGTGAGTGCACATCCCGTGGCGGACGATCCCGCGTCGACGACGGTGGACTGGGTGGACGACATCCTGTTCACCGGCCGCGACACCGACGTGTGTCTCCGCCTGCCGGAACCGGTCGACAAGGGCACGCTGCGCCGCCTCGTCGGCGAGGCGCAGACCCGCCTGACCGAAGCCGGGCTGCGTCCGGGCGGCGCCGCGGCGCTGCGCCTGCCACCCTCCCTGGCGTACGTGGCGCATTTGCTGGCCACGTGGCGCGCCGGCGGCCAGGCCGTGCTGCTCGACCACCGGCTCACCGACCACGAGGTCGACCGGGCCCTGCGCCGGCTCACCCCGCAGGTGGTGGTCGCGCCGGTCCGCACCGGCGGCGGCGCGCTGCGCGTCTTCGTCGACGTCACCGCCGGCGTCACGTCCTACTCCGACCGTCCCGCCGGCAGCCCGCACGCGGTGATCCAGCTCAGCTCCGGCTCCACCGGCCCGTCCAAGGTGATCGGCCGCACCGCCGCCGACCTGGTCGCCGAGGTGCGCCGCTACACCCGGATCGACGGGGTCGCGCTGCCCGGCGAACGGATCATCCTGCTGCCGTCCATGGTGCACGTGCTCGGCCTGGTCGGTGGGCTGCTCTACGGCCTGCACGCCGGGGTCGAGCTGTGCCCGCCCGAGCGGCTCGGCGGCGACGCGATCCTCGCCGCGGTCGCCGCCCAGGACACCCCGGCCACCGTGCTCGGCGTGCCGTTCCACATCGGACTGCTCGCCTCCACCGTGCCCACCGGCCCGCTGCCG
This sequence comes from Micromonospora sp. WMMA1996, assembly GCF_002573675.1. Taxonomy (NCBI): domain Bacteria; kingdom Bacillati; phylum Actinomycetota; class Actinomycetes; order Micromonosporales; family Micromonosporaceae; genus Micromonospora; species Micromonospora sp. WMMA1996. Next base: position 1,888,177 of record NZ_PDHU01000001.1, read on the forward strand.
CAGCTGCGTCGCATGACCACCGGTGGCGAGCTGGTCCCGGCCGCGGTCGCCCGGGCCTTCACCGACCGCTACGGCGTCCCGCTGGGCAACATGTACGGGATGACCGAGGTCGGGGTCATCGGCACCGACCTGCACGGCGCGCACCGCCCCGCCGTCGCCCCCGCCCCCGGCATCGAGGTGCGGGAACGCGACGGCGAGCTGTGGGTCAGCTGCCCGGCGAACCCGTACGTCGGACTCGCCGACCCGACCCGCTGGGCCGACGGCTGGCTGCACACCCGCGACGCCGGCGCGGTCGACCCCGGGACCGGGCTGGTCACCGTGCGGGGGCGGCTCGACTCGCAGGTGTCGGTCGGCGGCCTCAAGGTCGACCTCACCGAGGTGGAGGCCACCGTGGCCGGCCTGCCCGGCGTCACCGCCGCCGTGGTGGTCTGGGACGACGGGATCAGCGCCTACGTGCAGACCGACGGCACACCCACCGAGGAGACGCTGGACATCCTGCTCGCCGAGCGGCTGGCCGGGTTCAAGCGGCCCCGCACGCTGCACCTGCTCGAACAACTGCCCCGCACCACCACCGGAAAGCTGGTCCGCGCGGTGCCGGCCCTGCGGGAGGCGGCGTCGTGACCGGCCCGCTAGGCGAGCACGACCCCGACCGGCCCGGCGGCGCCGAGCACCGCGACCGCGAGCACCAGCTCGTCCCCGCCGGCGGGATGACCGACGCGCGCGTCCGGACGCCCGGGGACCGGCCACAGCTCGCCGCCGCCCTGCGGGGGCGGCATCCGGCGGCGCAGCCCACCGCCACGCAGCCCCCGACCGAGCGCCTTACCGACCGCCTCCTTCGCCGTCCACAGGCGCAGGAAGTCCAGCTCCCGCCCGGTCTCGTCACGGGCCGCCAGCCAGTCCGCCTCGTCCGGGGCGTACCAGCGGCGGGCCAGGGACGTGGCGGGCAGCGGACGGCGCCGCTCCACGTCCACCCCGACCGGGCCGGCCGCCCGGGCGGCCACCACGACCACCCCGTCGACGTGGCTGACGCTGACCGGCAGCGTCCGCCCGTCGTCGGCGCGCACCTCCGGGCGCCCGCCGGGCCCCCGGTCCACCCCGATCCCCGCCTCGGGCCGGCCGAGCAACGCGCCACCCGCGCGCCTGAGCAACCGCCGCGTCAGCTCCCGCTGGTCGCCGGTGGCACGGCCGGTCCACACGTACACGGTGTCCCGACCGGGCACCGGTAGCTGGTTCACGGAAAGAGGTTAACCCCATGCGCGACGAGGTCCGCACCTTCGTCATCGAGCAGCTGGCCGACATGAACTACGACGTCGACGACCTCGACGACGACACCACCCTGGGCCCCTCCGGCGTCGACCTGGAGTCGCTGGCCCTGGCCGACCTCGCGGTCCGGGTCGAGGACCGCTACGGCCTGAAGTTCGCCGACGACGAGTCGGAGAAGCTGGCCCTGATGACGGTCGGCGAGTTCACCACCATGGTCGCCGACCGCGCGGCCGCCGACGGCGACGACTCCTGATGTCCGGTCGGCCCGACCTGGGGCGAGCTGACCTGGTGAGCATGCTCGCCGAACTGACCGCGAAACCCGTCGACCGGGTGCCCGACCGGATCGGCTCGATGGAGCTGGCCTGGCTGGTCCACCTCGTCGAGCAGCGCTACGACCGCCGGCTGGAGCTGAGCGACGACCAGCTCGCCGGCATCCGGACCGTCGACGACGCGTTGGCGGTGTTCCGCAGCTCGCTGACCGCTCCCGCAGATGGCTGAGCGGGAGACCGTACGGATCACCGGCACGCACGCGCTCAGCGCCCTCGGCAGGGGCGCCGACGCGCTGCTGTCCGGGGTGCTCTCCGGCACCCCGGCGTTCGGGCCGGTGCGCCGCTTCGACACCACCGGCCGCCGGGTCACCGTGGCGGCCACCCTGCCGGAGGTCGGCACGCTCGCCGCCGAACTCACCGACGCGATCGACGCCGCCGCCCGGGCCGCCGGGCTGGGCCGGGCCGACCGGGCCGGGTGCGCCCTGTTCCTGGCCACCCACGGCGGGCCGCACTCGCTGCCCGTACCCCAGGGGCGGGACGAGCCGACGGTGCCGGCGCTCGCCGGTCACCTGGCCGCCCGCTGCGGGCTCGGCGGGCCCACCCGGGTCTACACCACCGCCTGCGTCTCGGCCAGCACCGCGGTCGGCGACGCGGCCGCGCTGATCCGCCGCGGCGACCTGGACCGGGTCGTGGTCGCGGCCGGCTACCTGGTCGAACCCGACCAGTACGCGCTCTTCGACGCCGGCCGGGCGCTCGCCGCCGACGGCGCGGTCCGGCCGTTCAGCGCCGGCCGCACGGGGCTGCTGCTCGGCGACGGGGTGGCCGCGGTGGTGCTGGAGTCGGCGGGCGCCGCGGCCCGGCGGGACGCCGAGACGCTCGCGACGGTGGCCGGGTGGGGCCGGGCGGGGGACGCGTACCACCCGTGCCAGCCGCATCCGGACGGGACCGGGCTGGCCCGCGCGGTCGAGGCGGCGCTGCGCCGGGGCGGGCTGCCCCCGGACGCGGTCGGCTACGTCAACGCCAACGCCACCGGCACCCCGTTCAGCGACGCCTCCGAGGCGGCGGCGCTGACCCGGGTGTTCGGCGCGGACGCCGGCCGGCTGCCGGTCAGCTCCACCAAGTCGGTGCACGGGCACGCGCTGGAGGCGTCCGGGCTGCTGGAACTGCTGGTCACCGTGCTGGCCCTGCGGCACGGCAAGCTGCCGGTCACCGCCGGCTGGCTCGGCTGCGACCCGCGGTGCCCGCTGGACGTCATCCGCGACGCCCCCCGCCCCGCCCGTACCGCACACGCCCTGACCCTCAACGCCGCCTTCGGCGGCGCCAACACGGCCCTCCTGGTGAGCACCTCATGACCACCCCCACCCCCACCCCCACCCCTCACCCTGGCTCCCCGCGATCTTGCACTTCCGGCCCCGGCGAAACGGGCACAACGCCCGCCGAGGGGGCACCAACCGCAAGATCGCGCAACGACGGGGTGGTGGTGCTCGCGGAGGCGCGGTGGCCCGAGGACGGGGGCGGGGGCGCGGGGGCGGCGGGGGTGCCGGGGTTCGTGCACTCGCCGTTCGCGCCGCTGGTGGTGGCGGTGGCGGAGCGGTGCCTCGCGCGACGGTACGGGGACGGGCCGCTTCCTCCGGGCAACCGGACGGCGGTGGTGCTGGTCAGCGCCGGCGGGGACTCCGTCAGCGCGGCGCACGTGCGCGCCACGGTGGCCGCCGGTGGGCGGGTCGGACCGCTGTTCTTCTTCCAGTCGGTGCCGAACAGCGTGGCCGGGCACGTCGCGGCGCGCCGGGGACTGGACGGGCCGGTGGTGTGCCTGAGCCCCACGGGGGACCCACGGGCCGAGGGTGAGGCCGAGGCGGACCTGCTGCTGCACGACGGCGACGCCGCGCAGGCGTTGCTGATCCTGATCGAACTGGCACCGGACGGCACGTCGGGCGAGGCGACCGCGGTGCTGCTGGGGGAGGAGACACGTCAATGAGGACGAAGGGACTGCGCGGCGCGCTCGCGGCCGACGCCGAGCTGGGCGCGGGCAACGTGCTCGCCCGGGTGCTGGCCCACGGCGCCGACCCGGACGGCCCGGGGCTCACGTTCGACACCGAGGTGGACGGCCACCCGGCCGAGACCCCGCTGACCCTGGGCCGGCTCGACCGGATGGTCGCCGCCCGGGCGGCCTGGCTGCACGAGCGCGGGGTGAAGCCACGCGACCCGGTGGCGGTCTGGGCCGGCACCGCCGCCGACATGGTGCTGTCGTTCCTGGCGCTGACCCGTCTCGGCGCGATCCCCGCGCTGATGAACGGCAGGCTGCGCCCGGAGATCGCCGCCGAGTACATCCGCCGGCTGCGGGCCGCCGGGGTGCTCGCCGACGCCGACCGGGCCACCGCCCTGGCCGGCCACGACCTGGGCGCGCCGATGCTCGGCGAGCCGGCACGGGCCGGCGCCGGCGACCCGGACGCCGCGCCCGCGCACTACCGGCACCACCCCGACGACCCGATCGTCATCACCCACACCTCCGGCACCACCGGCGTGCCGAAGGCGGTGCTGCACTCGCACGCCAGCCTCTTCGCCGCCACGCGGCACCTGCTGTCCATGCCGCAGGCGCAGGGCACCGGCCGGATCCTCAACGCGCTGCCCGCCCCGCACACCGCCACCGTGCTCATGGTCAACCAGGCGCTGGGCAACCGGGCGGAGATGTACCTGCTCTCCGAGCAGGGCGGCGAACGGGTGCTGGACGCGATCCAACGCTGGCGGCCCGACGGCGTCTTCGGGTTCTCCGTGACCTGGGCCGAGCTGGCCCGCTTCGACCTGTCCGGCTACGACCTGGACTCGGTGCGGCTGTGGTTCAACACCGGCGACTGCTCGCACGAGCCGCACGTGCGGCGGCTGGTCGCGGTCGGCTCCCGGGACGTGGTCACCCGCGACGGCGTCACCCGGGTGCCCGGCTCGGTCTTCATCGACGGGCTCGGCTCCAGCGAGATGGGGCACTCCATGTTCCACGTCACGCACACCGTCGACACCAACCGGTACGGGCGCTGCGTCGGCCGGCCGTACCGGTTCACGAAGGTGGCGGTGCTCGACGCCGAGGGCAACGAACTGCCCGCCGGCCAGGTCGGCTGGCTGGGCATCGACTCGCCGTCGCTGTTCCGCGGCTACTGGAACGACTCGGCCACCACCTACCGGTTCCGGCTGCGCGGCTGGTACCTCACCGGCGACCTGGTGTACGCCGACGACGACGGCCGCTACTACCACCTGGACCGGGCGGTCGACTCGGTCGAGGTCGGCGACGGGAAACGGTTCTTCACCGCGCTGTCCGAGGAGCGGATCCTCGCCGCCTGCGCCGACGTCACCGATTGCACGGTGGTGATCGTCAAGGCGGACGACGGCACGGTCACCACCGACGTGCTGCTGGAACTGGCCGCCGGGGCCGACCCGGACGCGGACCGCACCGCGCGCATCCGCGCCGCGCTCGGCCCGGACGTGGCCGCCACGCTGCGCCGGGTGGTGCCGGTCCGCGCCGACGACATCCCGGTCACCGTCACCGGCAAGGTCCGCAAGGTGGCGCTGCGCGAGCGCTACCTGACCGAGGCCCCGTCGTGACCGCGCTGATCACCGGCATGGGCCTGTTCACCCCGGCCGGGCGGGGCGTCGAGGAGACGTTCGCGGCGCTCCTGTCCGGCCGCTCCGGGCTGCGCCGCCCACCCGAGGGCCACCCGGCGCGGGACAGCCTGGAGGTCGCCGGGGTGCTGCCGGAGATCGACCCGCGCACCGTCGCGTCCGGGCCGGAGACCAGGGTGCTCGACCGGATCGTGCTGCTCGCCCTGCTCACCGCCGCCGAGGCGCTCGCCGACGCCGGGATCGAGGTGGGGCGCGACGTCGACCCGGACCGGATCGGGGTGATCATCGGCGGCGTCGGCGGGATGTCCACCCTGGAGAGCCAGGTGCTGGCCCGGGCCGCGCGCGGCCGGGCGGCGGTCAGCCCGTACCTGCTCACCGGGATTTTGCCGAACATGCCCTCGGCCCGCGTCGCGATCGCGCACGGCATCCGCGGCTACAGCTCGGCGGTCGGCACGGCCTGCGCCTCCGGCGCCCAGGCCGTCGCCGACGGGGTACGCCTCATCCGCGCCGGCGAGGCCGACGTGGTGGTGTGCGGGGCGAGCGAGGCGCCACTGTTCCCGACGTTCGCCGACACGTTCGGCAACGCCCGGGCGCTGGCCCGGGGCTGGGACGAACCCACCGAGGCGAGCCGGCCGTTCGACAAGCGGCGCAACGGGTTCGTGCTGGCCGAGGGCGCGGCGCTGCTGGTGCTCGAACGGGCCGGGCACGCCGCCGCCCGGGGCGCGACCGGCTACGCCGAGGTCGCCGGCTACGGGGTGAACACCGACGCCTACCACCCGACCGCGCCCCGGCCCGACGGCGCGGGCGCGGCCGCGTGCATGCGTCGGGCGCTGGCCGGCGCCGGTGTCGGGCCGGACGACGTCGGTTACGTCAACGCCCACGGCACCGGCACGAAACGCGGAGACGTCGCCGAGACCACCGCGCTGGCCGAGGTGTTCGGCGTCGGCGCGGTGCCGGTCAGCTCCACCAAGGCACTCACCGGGCACCTGCTCGGCGCCTCCGGGGTGCTGGAGGCCGCGGTCACCGCGCTGGCGCTCGGGCGCGGCCTGCTGCCGCCCACCTACCACCTGGACGACCCGGACCCGGAGTGCGAGGCGGACCACGTCCGCGCCGCGCCCCGGCCCACCCGGACCGACCACGCGCTGACGAACTCGTTCGGGTTCGGCGGCCAGAACGTCAGCCTGCTGCTGCGCCGGCTCCCGGAGCCGGCCCGCCGGGCCGCCACCCCGGTCGCCGCCGGCTGACCGTACTCCATCCCGGGCGTCCGCCCGGGTCGTGATCACGGGGGGAACAGGGGGAAACCCGTCCATGCACATCAACGGCATCGACCATCTCGAACTGTACGTGGGGGACGCCCGGCAGGCGGCCTTCTACTTCGACACCGCGGTCGGGTTCCGGCTGCGCGGCCAGGGCGGACCGGAGACCGGGCTGGCCGGGCAGCGCTCGCTGCTGCTGGCCCAGGCCGGCATCCGGCTGCTGCTGACCACCGGCCTGTCCGCCGAACATCCGGCCGCCACGTACGTGCACCGGCACGGCGACGGCATCGCGGTGGTCGCGCTGGCCGTCGACGACGCCGCCGGGGCGTACGCGGAGCTGGTGGCCCGGGGTGCGACCGGGGTGACGCCACCGCGGACCTTCACCGACGGGAACGCCGAGGTGGTGCTCGCCGAGGTCGGCGGCTTCGGCGACGTGCTGCACCGGCTCGTCGAGCGGCGCGGTGACCACGACGTGTTCCTGCCCGGCGCGATCGAGCCGGTGGCCGCCCCGGACGGCGACGCGCTGCTGGCCGAGGTCGACCACCTGGCGGTCTGCGTGCCACCCGGGCAGCTCGACGAGACGGTCGCGCACTACGAGAAGGTGTTCGGCTTCGCCGAGATCTTCACCGAACACATCGAGGTCGCCGGCCAGGCGATGAACTCCAAGGTGGTGCAGAGCCCGTCCGGGCAGGTCACCTTCGTGCTGCTGGAGCCGGACACGGGCGCCCGGGCCGGGCAGATCGAGGACTTCCTGCGCTGGCACGCCGGCGCCGGGGTGCAGCACCTGGGGCTGCGCACCGACGACATCGTCACCGCGGTCGGCGCGCTCGCCGGCCGGGGGGTGCGGTTCGCCCGCACGCCCGGTGCCTACTACGACCACCTGGAACAGCGGGTCGGTCGGCTGGACGCGCCGGTGGACCGGCTGCGGGAGCTGAGCATCCTGGTCGACTCCGACCACGACGGGCAGCTGCTGCAGATCTTCACCGAGTCGATGCACGTGCGCCGCACCCTCTTCCTCGAACTCATCGAGCGGCGCGGGGCGCGCACCTTCGGCAGCGGCAACATCAAGGCGCTCTACGAAGCGAAGGAACGCGAACTGACCGCGGCGGGGGCGATCCCCGCCGCCGCGGCCGGAGGGGTGACGGCATGAGGGAACGCACCGAGCGAAGCGAGGGCCGTGAGGCCATGCCCGGCCGGCACGGCATGACCACCATCGATCCCGGACTGACCGCCGAGGAGGAGGCGCTGCTGCCCTCCGACGACGACGTCCGGCACTACGCCGAGCACGGCTGGTACCTGTCGAAGAAGCTGCTCACCGACGACGAGGTGGACGAGCTGGTCGCCGCCACCGACCGCTACTACGCCGGGGAACGCGACCGGCGGCTGCCGGTGCGCCCGCCGAAGCTCGCCTACTGGGAGCCGGCCAAAGGCGACGTGCAGCGGCACAACGACTACGTGCACCACGAGCACGACGGCATCGCCCGGATCCTGCGCAAGCCGCTGATCGGGGCGGTCGCCGCCCGGCTCGCGCGGGCCGCCGAGATCCGGGTCTTCCAGTCGACGCTGATCTGGAAGCCGCCGATCGCCGGCGAGCCGTCCAACATCGTGCCCTGGCACTTCGACAAGCACTACTGGGCGTCCTCGTCGTCGGAGCGCATGCTCACCGCGTTCATCCCGTTCCACGACTGCGGCGAGGAGATGGGCACCATCACCATGGTCGACGGCTCGCACCGCTGGCGGGAGATCGGCGCCGACGACACCGTGGTCCGGCACTTCGCCGACCGGGACCGCGGCCAGCTCGAGGCGATGCTCGCCGAGAACGCGGCCCACAACCACGCCGAGATCCGCAAGATCCCGATGGTGATCCCCAAGGGACACATGAGCTTCCACCACTGCCGCACCTACCACGGAAGCGGCGCGAACGTCAGCGGGCGCCCCCGGCGGGCGATCTCGCTGCACCTGCAGGACGGCGACAACGCCTGGCGGGAGTATCCGCTCTCCGACGGCACGCTCGCCGCGTACAACCACGACGTGCTGGTCCGCCGCACCCACGAGGGGCGGCCGGACTACGCGGACCCCGATTACTGCCCGGTCATCTGGCGCGACCGCGCCCAGCAGGGAGGCTGACAATGTCACGGTACGACTGGGGTAGGACGCACCCGGGCATCGAGCGGCTGGAGCGGGCGGTGACCGAGCGCCGCGACGTGGTGGTCAAGCACCCGCTCTACGCCAACCTGGACACCCACGACGCGCTGGTCACGTTCATGGAGCACCACGTCTTCGCGGTCTGGGACTTCATGTCCCTGTTGAAGTCGTTGCAGCGCCAACTCACCTGCGTCACCGTGCCGTGGATCCCGACCGGTCCGACCGGCAGCCGCCGTCTGATCAACGACATCGTCATGGTCGAGGAGAGCGACGAGCTGGGCGAGGGCTACATCAGTCACTTCGAGCTGTACGTGCGGGGCATGACCGAGGCCGGCGCGGACACCACGGCGGTGGAGAAGCTGGTCGAGCTGCTGCGGGCCGGCCGGCCGGTGACCGAGGCGCTCGGCGCGGCCGGCGTGCCCGCGCCCTCGGCGGCGTTCGCCGGCACCACCTGGCGGATCATCGAGACCACCCCGGTGCACTGCCAGGCGGCTGCGTTCGCGTTCGGCCGGGAGGACCTCATCCCGGAGATGTTCACCCAGGTCGTCGCCGTCAACGAGCGCAGCAACCGGTTGAACACGTTCGTCGACTACCTGGAGCGGCACATCGAGGTCGACGGGGAGCAGCACACCCCGATGGCCATGCAGATGCTCGCCGACCTGTGCGGCGACGACGACACGAAGTGGCAGGAGTGCGCGGACACGGTGAACGCGGCGCTGAGCGCCCGCGCCCGCCTCTGGGACGACATCCTCGCCGCGATCAAGGAGGGCCGTCCGGCGTGACCGACTCCGACCCGGTCCGGCTCTACCGGACGGTCCGGCTGATCCGCCGCTTCGAGGAGCGGGCGATCGAGCTGGTCGACTCCGGGGAGATCGTCGGCGGCATCCACCCGTACCTCGGGCAGGAGGGGGTGGCCGCCGGGGTCTGCGCGGCGCTCGCCGCCGACGACCTGGTCACCGGTACCCACCGCGGGCACGGGCACGTGCTGGCCAAGGGTGCCGACCCGGCCCGGATGCTGGCCGAGCTGTGCGGCCGGGTCACCGGGCTCAACCGGGGCCGGGGCGGGTCGATGCACGCCGCCGACTTCGGCGTCGGTGTGCTCGGCGCCAACGCCATCGTCGGGGCCGCCGGCGCGATCCTCACCGGTGCGGTGTGGGAGCGCCGGCGGCGCGGCGCCGACATCGTCGGCGCGACGTTCTTCGGCGACGGCGCGGTCAACGAGGGCATGCTGCTGGAGGCGTTCAACCTGGCCGCGCTCTGGCGGATACCGGTGCTGTTCGTCTGCGAGAACAACGGCTGGGCCACCACCATGCCGGTCGCCGGCGCGGTCGCCGGCACGATCGGCGGCCGGGCCGCCGCGTTCGGCATGCCGGCGGCCGCCGTCGACGGGCAGGACCCCGAGGCGGTACGCGAGGTCACCGCCGCCGCCGTCGCGCGGATGCGCGCCGGCGGCGGCCCCGAGCTGATCGAGGCGCACACCCACCGGTTCGACGCCCACCACACCTTCGAACACCGGGTACGCCTCGACTACCGCCCGCCCGAGGAGGTGGCGGCCGGGCGTTCCCGGGACCCGGTCGACATCCAGGGCGCCCGGCTGCCCCCGGCGGTACGCGCCGACGTCGACGCCGCCGTCGAGGCGGTCCTCGACGCGGCCGTCGACTTCGCGCTGGCCGGACCGCACCCCGACCCGGCGACCGCCCTGGACCACCTGTACGCCAGCGGGCTCACCGCCCGGACCGGAGGTGGCTGATGCCCCGGCTCTCCTACCGCAGGGCGCTCACCCGGGCGCTCGCCGACGAGATGACCCGCGACGAGTCGGTCGTGGTGCTCGGCGAGGACATCCGGGTGGCCGCCGCCAACGTCACCACCGGCCTGCTCAAGCGGTTCGGCCCGGACCGGGTCCGCGACACACCGCTGTCCGAGCAGGCGTTCACCAGCTTCGCCACCGGCGCGGCGCTGGCCGGGGCCCGCCCGGTGGTGGAGTTCCAGATCCCGTCGTTGCTGTTCCTGGTCTTCGAGCAGATCGTCAACCACGCGCACAAGTTCCCGCTGATGACCGGCGGCCAGTGCGCGGTGCCGGTCACCTACCTGGTGCCCGGCTCCGGCTCCCGTACCGGCTGGGCCGGGCAGCACTCCGACCACCCGTACGCGCTGTTCGCCCACGTCGGGGTGACCACCGTGGTGCCGGCCACCCCGGCCGACGCGTACGGCCTGCTGGTCTCCGCGATCCGCTGCGACGACCCGGTGGTGGTCTTCGCCCCGGCCGGCGCGCTCGACCTGCGGGCGGACGTCACCGACCTCGCGCCGGTGCCGTTGGGCCGGGGCGTGGTCCGCCGGCCGGGTGACGACGTCACCGTGGTCGCCGTCGGGCACCTGGTGCACGACGCGCTCGCGGTCGCCGACGAGCTGGCCGACCAGGCGTCGGTGGAGGTCTTCGACCCCCGCACGCTGTACCCGTTCGACTGGGACGGGCTGGTGGACTCGGTGACCCGTACCGGGCGTCTGGTCGTCGTCGACGACGGCAACCGGTCCTGCGGCATCGCCGGGGAGATCATCGCGACGGTGGTCGAGCGGGTCCGGCTGGCCGCGCCACCCCGCCGGGTCACCCGGCCCGACGGCGCCGTGCTGCCGTTCGCGCCGGCCCTGGACCGGGCCGTGCAGCCCGGCCGGGACCAGCTCGCCGCCGCCATCCAACTGACCCTCAAGGACGGATGAACCATGGACCCGAACTACCCGTGGCCGCCGCTCGGCCAGGCGTGGACCGACCTGCCCGAGTCCACCCGCGCGGCGATGGTGGCGGCCGGCGCCGAGACGTGGGAGAAGATCTTCCACGGCCGGGCCACCTACAACAGGCAGTGGCGGCTGGCCCGCCCGCCGGTGCTCACCGCGGACGCGTTCGGTGAGCTGAACGAGGTCTGCGACCGGATCGCCCAGCTCATCCTGGAGGCGTGCCGGCGCCGCGCCGGCACCGCCGGTGAGCTGCGCCGGCTGCTCGACGTGCCGGAGGGGGAGACCCGCCTGCTCGACCCGGACGAGGCGCTGCACGACGGGCTGCTCGCCGCGTACCGCCCGGACGTGCTCTTCTCCGGCGGCGTGCCGTGCATCGTGGAGTACAACATCGACAGCAGCCTCGGCGGCGGCTTCGACGCCGACACGGTGATCCAGCGCTACGCGGAGCTGTACCGCTCGCGCGACCTGCTCGACGGCCTGCGGCCTGCGCCGTCCCTGCTGGACCAGCGGTTCGTGGCGATCCGGGACACGCTCGGCCTGCCCGAGGGCGCCCGGGTGGCGCTGCTGATGGACTTCGAGGCGGACTATCCCGGGCTGGACGATCCGGAGACGTTCATCCGGATCCTCTCGCCGCTGGTCGACCAGGCCCGGCCGTTCGGCATCGACCTGGTCATCGCCCCGCTCGCCACCGCCACGCTGGACGAGGAGAGTCGGCTCGTCGTCGGCGGCGCGCCGGTGGACGCGCTGTTCCGGTTGTTCGTGCCGAACCGGGTCACGCCCAGCGCCGGCCTGGACGCGGTGGCCGGCGCGCTGGCCGCCGGGACGCTGCCGATGTTCGTCAGCAGCGCGGCCTGGCTGCTCAGCAACAAGCTCAATTACGCCTGGCTCTGGGCCGACCTCGACCTGCTGCCGGAGCCCGACCGGGCGTTGATCCGCCGGTACGTGCCGCACACCGTCGCGCTCACCGCCGACCAGCTCGACCGGGCGCTGGCCGGGCAGGCCGACCTGGTCGCCAAGCCGGCCGGCGGCTCGGCCGGGCACGGGGTGCTGATTGGCCGGGAGATGAGCGCGGTGGCCTGGGAGGACGGGGTGCGCGCCGCGATCGACGCGGGCGGCAACATCCTGCAGCGCTATCACGAGGCGGACCGGGTGGCGATGGACTTCGTGCAGATCGAGACCGGGGAGACGGTCAGCGCCGAGGTGCCCTGGAGCCTCGCCCCCTACCTGTTCGGGCGCACCGGCTCCGGCGCGCTGGCCCGGGTCGGCTATCCCGGCTGCGAGGGTGTGCTCAACCTGGCCCGGGGTGTCCTCATGACCGGCGTCCTCCTCACCGACTGACCCCGCCGGCGGCCGGGGTGGTGAAGAAGGCGGCCAGCGGGGTGGTGAGGGCCGGCGGGGCGACGGCGATGCCGTTGTGCGGGCTGCCGGGAACGCGCAGCGTGCGGGCCCGGGGGAGGACGGTGGCAAGGAGGTCGTTGGTCTCGGTGAAGAACGGTGCGGCCTTGGCTCCGCTGATCAGCAGCGTCTCGGCGGTGATGCCGGCGTACTGCTCGGCCGGCCCCTCGTGGGCCACGATCTGGCGTGACTCGACGAGCGTCATGCCCACCAGCGAACCCATCGTCCGGCCGACCTCGGTGCGCAGGAACGCACGGGTGAGGGCCGTGCGCACCGCCAGCGGAAGCCGGGACGCGGCGGACTGCGGGTTGACGGCGGCGGCCACGATCGCCAGGGCGCGGGCGGTGTCGCCGGCCCGGACGGCGGCCTCGGCCGGATCCAGGAACGCCGTCGACATGCCGTGGCCGTCGAGTCGCAGCGGGGCGTCGTAGACCGCGATCCGCTCCAGCGGCAGCCGCAGCGCGGCGCGCAGCACCACGAACGCGCCGTAGCTGTGCCCGATCGCCCAGTGGGTGCCAGTGTGCGCGAGCACCGCGCCGAGGTCGTCGATCTCCTGCTCCACCGTGTACGGCTCACGCCGTGGCGGCGCGTCCGCCCGACCCCGCCGGTTGTACAGGTGCACGGTGAACCGGTCGGCGAGCCGGGCGGCGAGGCGACGGTACTCCGCGATCGTCACCCCGCCGCCGTGCACCACCACGAGCCCCGGCCCGGTGCCCGTGGAGTGCACGACGATGCCCGCGCCGTCCGGCGCCGTGATCCGGTGCATGACTGTCCCCTCTCCGACCCCTCAAACTGCGAACGACGTTTGCAGTTTACAGTGGGAGGGTGAGCGACGCATCCACCGGAGGGTCGATCTGGGCCCGGCCCCGGCGCGGCACCCGCGGCCCGACCCCGACGCACGGCCGGGACGAGATCGCCGCCGCCGCGGTCGCGCTGGCCGACGCCGACGGGCTGGGCGCCGTGTCGATGCGGGCGGTGGCCGGCGCGCTCGGCATGGCCGCCGGCTCGCTCTACCGGCACCTGTCCTCCCGCGACGACCTGCTGGACCTGATGGTCGACCGGTGCGTGGGAGAGTTGCGGCCGTACCCGACCGACGACGGGAGCTGGACCGACCAGTTCCTCCTGCTGGCCCGCCGCCAACTCGCGCTGCACCGTCGCCACCCGTGGCTGCCGGACGCGCTCTCCCGACGGGCGGTGCCCGGGCCGAACACGCTCGCCTACTTCGACGCCTGTCTGCGCATCCTGGCGCCGGTCCCGGCCGGCGTCGCCGCGAAGTTCGAGGCGATCGCCATGGTCACCGGCGTGGTCTCGCTCTTCGCCCGCAGCGCGGCGGCCACCGGCACGGTGACGTTCGACCACGTCGACCTGGCGGACCACCCGCACCTGGCGGCGGCGTTCGCCGCCCCCTCGCCGGCCCCGCCGCCCGGGGACGACCTGTTCGCCCGCACGCTGCGCGCGCTGCTCACCGGCCTCCTGACCGCCGACCGGCCCTGAGTTCCCCTGCCGGCCACCGACGGGCGGTTCCCGGTGTGCCCGACCGTGCCTGGGCCGTGTCCGGCGTCGGTGGTGTTCCTGGTGGTGCCTGACCGCGCCCGGTCGTGTCCGGTGTCGGTGGTGGCGTTCGGGTGGGGCGGCGTGATGCGTCTTCGACTGTCTTTCGAGGGACGGTTCCTGGTGTGCCCGACCGCGCCTGGTCGTGTCCGGTCTCCGTGGTGGCGTTCGCGTCGGGCAGCGCGATGCATTTCCGCTGCCTTCCGAGCTGATATCAGAAACGACTCAGAGCGTGCGGCCACGGGGCGGATCCCGGAGACGGCGTCGGTGAGTCGTTGGTGATATCAGCTCGAAAGGCCCTCGCAGGTGATCGGCCTCCGCCACAGGCTCCGGGAGTCGTCCAGCCCTGTCGGGCCCGGCGCGTGTGCTCGCGCGAACCCGGCCCGTGCCGGAGTCGCCGGCCCGACCGCGCCGTGAGCCGCACGCCTGAGCCGCGCCGTGTGCCGCACGCCTGAGCCGCGCCGCCTGAGCGGCACGCCTGGGCCGCTCACGTCCGGACCCGCCCGGCGCGCAGAGCCGCGCCGCGGACGGCGTCGGGCCGGGCCGGTGTGGCCGGCTATGTGGCGGGGGCCGGTCCGTGCCGGAGATCGTCGCCGGCGGGTGGCCGGGAGGTCTCGCGGGTGGCGAGGACGCGCAGCGTCTCGGCGGTCGCGATCGCGTCGCTGCGGGCGCTGCCGTGCCGGCCGTCGCCGCTGTAGAGCGACGGGTCCGCGACCAGCGGGTGGTCGGTCAGGTGCACGTGCAATGTGCCGAGGCGCTGCGCCACCGCGCGGGTGTGCGTGGACAGCCGGCGCATCCGCTCGCCCAGGCCGGCCCGCAGCGCGTCCGGCACGGCCGGGCTGTGCGACACGTCGAACATGCCCACCGTGATCACGTCCGCCCCGGCGTCGCGCAACGCGGTGACCATCGCGGACAGCTCGGCGTCGACCGCGTCCGGGTCGTAGCCGGGCCGGAACGCGTCGTTGCCGCCGCACACCACCAGCGCCAGGTCCGGGCCGAAGGCCAGCGCGTCGGTCAGTTGGGTGGCCCGTACCTCGTGCGCGCGCAGCCCACGCCGACCCAGGTTCAGGTATGCCAGATCGGGCCGCACCCCGCGTAGCTCGGCCGCGATCCGGTCGGCCCACTGGACGTCCGGGTAGCCGTCGACCGGCTCGCAGAGCCCTTCCGCGACGCTGTCGCCCAGCACCACGAACCGGTGCCACGGATGCCCGCGTAACAGCTCGCCGGCCTCACCGGGGCGCAGGCACCACGGGTCCGTTGCCTCGGTCAGCGTCGATGGCATGCCCGGCAGGCTAGCCGAGCCGACGCGCCGGAGGAAGACCGTCAGGCGCCGGCCCGGTGCGCGGCGGCGAGCCGCTTCGGGGCGCGGGCATACCACGCCTCGGTGAGCAGCTCGGTCAGCTCGACCGCCCCGATCCGGTCGAGCCGCACCAGCACCGCTGGATAGCCGTCGAGGTGGGGCACGGTGAAGTAGACCGCCGGGTCGTCGGCGAGCAGCGCCTCCTTGGCGCCCAGGTCGGGCACCCGGGCGGCGAGGATCGGCCCGTCGGGGGCGGCGTCGCCGAGCGCGTCGAGGTCGGCGCGGCGCAGCGGCCGTTCCCAGGCGAACATCTTGTCGCGCACCCGCCAGGCCGGCAGGTCGTCGTAGGACCCGCGCTCGGTGGTCTCGGGCAGGGCCAGCGCGACCCGCCGGACGTCGTCCCAGCTCGCCATGGGCCGACCCTACGCCCACCCACCGACACCGCCGGTCAGGCCGGCGTCGCCGCGACCGGCTCCGACGCCGGGCGGTCGGTCGACGAGCGGGTGAACAGCAGCGGCACCACGGTGAGCACCAGGCAGGCCACCGCCATCACCAGCAGCGCCCGGTGCAGCCCGAGCACCGCCACCGACCAGCCGCCGAGCAACGCGCCCACCGGAAGGCCGAGAAAGGCCACCGAGCCGGAGATGCCCAGCACCCGGGTCTGCAACGTCTCCGGCACCCGCTGGTAGAGCGCCGCGCCGAGCAGCGGGTTCACCGCCGCGATCCCGATGCCGGACAGGAACGTCACCACCAGCACCACGACCAGGTCGTCGCTGAGCGCCAGGGCGAGCAGCCGGGGCGTGCCGCTGAGCGCCAGCCCCAGCGCGAACACGGCCTGCCCCGGCAACCGCGTGCCGAGCACGGTGAACAGCAGGTTGCCCAGCAGCGCGCCGGCGGAGAACACCCCCAGCAGCAGCCCGAACCCGGCCGGGTCGCCGAGCACCTCGCTCACCCAGAGCGGAATCCAGACCGCGACGCTGGCGTTGGCGAACATGTTGGACGCCGACACCACGATCAGCATGGTCAGCAGCGTCCGGTCGGTGCGCAGGTACGCGAAGCCGCCGCGCAGCGCCCGCAGGTAACGCTCCCGGGGCGCCGGGTGCGCCGGCGCCGGCGGCCGGACCAGGAGCCCGATCAGCAGCGCGCACACCGCGAACGTGGCCGCGTCGATCCAGATCGCCCGGGTCAGCCCCACCCAGTCGATGAGCAGACCGCCCAGCACCGCGCCGAACAGCGTCATCCCCCGGGCCAGCCCGTCGTAGGCGGAGGTGAGGCGGATCAGCGGCACCCCGGCCCGCTCCGCGGCCGGTTTGAACAGCACGTGCTTGACCCGGTCGCCGATGCCGCGCAGCCCGCCCGCGATGGCCACCAGCACCAGCAGCGTGCCGAACCCCAGCCAGGGCGCCAACGCCACCACCGCCATCGCGGCGGCGCTCGCGGCGTCCACGACGACGGAGGTACGGCGTACCCCGAACCGGTCCGCCCACGGGGTGGCCAGCGCGCTGGAGAGCATGTACGGCAGCGTCTCCGCGGCCGCGACCAGGCCCATCCGGGTCGGGCTGCCGGTGGTCTCCAGCACCAGCCAGGGGATGGCGACCACCGAGATCCGGGTGCCGAGGTTGGACAGCAGGTCGGCGCCGACCAGGGTGTACAACTCCCGGCGCGGGTTCACGCCGAGGTCCCCACCGCGTCGCTGTCGGCCGGGTGCGCGGCGGCGTACCAGGCCCGCAACGCCCGTTTGTCGACCTTCGCGGACCGGTTCAGCGGCAGTGCGTCGACGAACTCCACCGCGCCCGGCGCCCACGTCCCGCTCAGTTCCCGGGTCACCAACGCGATCAGCTCGTCGCCGGTGACGGTCGCGTCCGGCGCGGGCACCACGTACGCGTGGGGCAGTTCTCCGGCCACCGGGTCCGGCACGCCGATCACCGCGGCGGCGCGGACCTCGGGGTGGCCGGCGAGCACGTCCTCGATCGGGCGGGAGTAGATCGGCCAGCTGCGCTGCCGGGTGAGGATCCGGTCCTGCAGCCGGTCGACCAGGTAGAGGAACCCGTCGGCGTCGAGGTGGCCGATGTCGCGGGTGCGCACCCAGCCGTCGACGAGCGACTCGGCGGTCAGCTCGGGCTGCCCGTGGTAGCCGGCGAAGCTGAGCTTCGTGCGCACCCACACCTCGCCGTCGACGTCGGCCGGCAGCACCCGCCCGTCGGCGTCGCGGATCTGCACCGTCACGTCCCCGTACGGCCGGCCGCAGGACCGCAGCCGCTCCGGATGCTCCGGGTCCTCGGTGAGCCCCGGCAGCGCGCAGATGACCACCGCCTCGCTGAGGCCGTAGACGATCCGCAGGCACGGGCCGAACCGGGCGATCGCCTGACGCAGCCGGGCCGGCGCGGCCGGCCCGGCGCCCACGTTGAACATGAACATCGCGGAGAAGTCGGCGCCCGGCAGGTCGGGGTGGTCGAGCACCTCGTAGAGCATCGGCGGGGTGACGAACGTGGAGGTGAGCCGTTCGGCGTCCACGGTGGCGACGAACGCGGCCGGGTCCCACCGCTCGCGCAGGAACAGCACCCCGCCGGTGAACAGGTTGAACAACGTGGTGATCTGGCCGCTGGCCAGCCACATCGGCGAGTGCGACAGGTGTCGCAGCAGCGGGAACCCGGCGCCCCGGAAGTCGGCGGCCAGCGCGAGCACCTGCCGGTAGAAGCTCTCCCGGTGGTGCACCAGCTTCGGCGTGCCGGTGGTGCCGCTGGTCTGCAGGAACGACTCCGGCGCGGGCACGTCGGCCGGCGGCGGCGCCGCCGGCTCCGCGCCGCCGGCGGTCAGGTCCGGCCCGGCGCCGCCCGGCCCGAGGCAGAGCACCGGTACGCCGGCCAGGCCCGCGGCGAGTTGCCCGCCCAGCGGGTCGCGCGGGTCGTGCACGAAGACCTCCGGTTCGGCCAGCGCGACGAACTCGTCGATCTCGCGGCGGGAGGTGACCGGGGCGATCCACATGCTGCGGCAGCCGAGCAGGTGCAGCGCGAGTTGCAGCAGCGGCCCCTCGAGCGTGTTGCCGAGCATCACCAGCACCGCCGCGCCCGGCCGTACGCCGTGCCGGCGCAGCGCGGCGGCCAGGGCGCGCACCTCGGCGGCGACCTGGGTGTAGGTCAGCCGGCGGTCACCCGCGACCAGCGCCTCCCGGTCACCGAATCCGGCGAACAGGTCCAGCGCCTCGTGCACGTAGTTCGGGCGGTCGGTCATGGCAGCCCCCATCGTGGTCCGCGAACGGCGTCCGGGCAGGTCGGAGCCGGGATACGACGGCAGGTGCCAGGGTCGGCGACCGCACCGCCGCCGGTTCCGAGCCTAGGCATCGGCGGTCCACGGCGGACAGAGCCGATCGGCGTCGGCTCGCGCCCCCCGGGCATTTGATCAGGTCGATCAGGTTGATTGACGCTCGTCATCGCAGACGGCTAGTTTCCCGTCCATCGACCGGGCGGTGGCGCCGACCGCGCCACGCCCGGGGCTGCCGACCATGGAGGATCGATGCCGACCCCGAAGAGATGGCACGTCATAGCTTCCGCCGCAACGCTGCTGCTCGCCGGTACCCCGGCGGTCACCGCGAGCGCCGGTCCCACCGACACCGACCGCGCCGGGCACGGGCGCGCGGAGTGGGCCGGGAGCTGGGCCGCGGCGGTGACCCGCGGGAACACCGTGGGGCTGACCAACACCGGCCTGAACGACCAGAGCATCCGGATGACCGTGCAGACCACGGTGGGCGGTCCCCGGCTGCGGGTCCGGCTCACCAACCTCTACGGCGAGCAGGCGGTGAAGGTGGGCCACGCGACGATCGCCCGGCCGAACACCGCCACCACCGACGACCTGTCCGACGTCGACCCGGCCAGCGTCCGCGAGCTGCGGTTCTCCGGCGGCACGTCGGCGACCATCAACAAGGGCGCGGAACTGCTCAGCGACCCGCTGCCCTATCCGGTGGCCGAGCAGGAGGACCTGGTGGTCACCCTGTACTTCCCGGTGCTCACCGGCCCGGTCACGTTCCACGGCCAGTCCCGGGTCACCAACTTCATCGGCGCGACCGACCTGACCACGACCCCGGGCGGCGCCGGATTCACCATCAAGCCCAACTGCTGCTGGATGTTCCTCTCCGGCATCGACGTCGAGCGGCGGACCACCCCGGGCTCGGTGGTGGTGCTCGGCGACTCCATCGGCGACGGCAACGGCAGCACGGTCAACGCCGACCAGCGGTGGCCGGACCTGCTCGCCGAGCGCCTGATCGACGCCCGCCCGGAGGTCCGCACCCCGGGTGTGCTCAACCTCAGCCTGGCCGGCAACCGGCTCAACCACGAGGGCACCGAGCCCGGCGCGGGCGGCTTCCCCGGCTACTACGAGCTGGGCCCGAACGCGTTGGCCCGGCTCAACGAGGACGTGTTCCCGCAGACCGGGGTGCGCACCGTCATCACCCACCTGGGCATCAACGACATCTGGATGAGCGGCGACAGCGCGGAGGCGATCATCGCCTCGCTACGGCAGCTCAACCAGCAGGTCAAGGCCCGCGGCCTGACCAGCCTGGTCGGCACGATCACGCCGTACGAGGGCAACGGCGGGCCGGGGGTGTGGACCGAGGAGAAGGACGCCACCCGCAACGCGGTCAACGCCTGGCTGCGTGGTGCCGGGCGGGCCGAGTTCGACGGCGTGCTCGACTTCGACGCCGTGCTGCGGGACCCGGCGCGGCCGAGCCGGCTGCTGCCGGCGTACGACGCCGGGGACCACATCCACCCGAACGACGCGGGCGCGCGGGCGATGGCGAACGCCGTCCCGTTGCGGCTGCTCGGGCTGTGACACCGGGCGGGGGCGGCGTCGGCACGGCGGCCGCCCCCGCCGCCTTTCCTGGGGAGGAACGACCGCCGTGGACGTCAGCGAGATCCTCACCGGCCTGTACAGCGAGCAGGGCCGGCAGAACCCCTATCCCTTCTACGCGGCCCTGCACGCGCACGGGCCGATCAACCACATTCCCGTCCGGGCCGAGCACAGCACCGTGACCGCCGTCGCCGGCGGCTACGACGTGGTGGACCGGATCCTGCGCGATCCCGACTGGTACAAGGGCCTCCCGCCGGGCTGGGAGGAGCAGGAGATCCTGCGCACCTTCCTCACCTCGATGATGTTCGTCAACCCGCCGGACCACACCCGGATGCGGGGCGTCTTCGCGAAGACCTTCACGCCGCGTCGGCTCGGCGCGCTGGAGCCGGTGGTGGTGCGGATCGTGGAGGAGCGGCTGGACCGGATGGCCGAGGCCGGCGGGCACGGCGCGGAGGTCGACTTCGTCGCCGACTTCGCGTACCCGGTCCCGGCCCTGGTGATGGCCGAGTTCGTCGGCCTGCCGGCGGCGGACCTGGCCTGGTACCGGCAGCGGGTCGACTGGATCGACGAGTACATGGACGTCTCCGGCAAGACGCCGGAGCGGCTGGCCCGGGCCAACCAGGCCGCCGAGGAGCTGCGGGTCTACTACCGGGACCTGATCGCCCACCGGCGCCGCTCACCCGCCACCGACCTGATCAGCGGGCTGGTCGAGGTGCTCGACGCGGGCGACGTCGACCTCACCGAGGACGAGTTGATCAGCAACCTGATCGTGCTGTTCAACGCCAGCTTCGTCACCACCGTCTACATGTTCAGCAACGGGCTGCCGCTGCTGCTGGACCACCCCGAGGTGACCGCCGCGCTGCCCGGCGACGACGCGCTGGCCCGCGGCTGCGTGGACGAGGTGCTGCGGATGGAGAGTCCGGTGCACTTCCTGGCCCGCTCCGCGCCCGCCGACGCCGACGTGGACGGCGTCCCGGTCGCGCGCGACGACAACGTGCTGCTGCTGATCGCCGCCGCCAACCGCGACCCGGCCCGGTTCCCCGACCCGGACCGCTTCGATCCGCGCCGCGACGGCCCGCCGTCGCTGGCGTTCGGCGTCGGACTGCACTTCTGCCTCGGCTCGGCGGTGTCCCGGCTGGAGGGACGGATCGCGCTGCCCCGGCTGTTCGCCCGGTTCCCCCGCCTCGCCGTCACCCAGCCCTACACCTACAGCGGGAGTCTCTTCCTGCGCGGCATCGACAAGCTCTTCGTCACCACCGGGGAGGCCGGATGACGCTCGACCCGCAGGTCCTCGCGTGGCGGGCCGCGCGCGCCGCCACCGGCGCCGCGCCGCTCTACACCCAGACCCTCGCCGAGGCCCGCGCCGCCGACCTCGCCGCGATCCGCGCCGGCTCCGGCGCGGTCGAGCCCGTCGCCGAGGTACGCGACACGCAGGTGCCCGGCCCGGGCGGGCCGCTGCCGGTGCGGATCCACCGGCCGCCCGGCGACGGCCCGCTGCCCACGCTGGTCTGGTTCTTCGGCGGTGGCTGGACGCTCGGCAGCGTGGACACCGCCGACGGGATCTGCCGCCGCCTGGTCAACCTGGCCGGCTGCCAGACCGTGACCGTCGGCTACCGGCTCGCCCCGGAACACCCGTTCCCGGCCGCGGTGGAGGACTGCCACGCCGGGCTGCGCCACGTCGCCGCGCGGGCCGACGAGTTCCGCGTCGACCCGGACCGCCTCGCGGTCGGCGGCGACAGCGCCGGCGGCAACCTGGCCGCCGCGGTGACGCTGCTGGCCCGCGCCGACGGTGGTCCCCGGCTCGCCGCCCAGGTGCTGGTCTACCCGAACACCGACCAACGCCCCGGCGAGCGCCCGACCGACGACGAGGACCCGCTGCTGTTCAACCGGCACTCGGTGCGGTGGTACCGGGACCACTACCTCGCCGACCCCGGCGACGCGGCCCACCCGCTCGCCTCGCCGCTGCTCGCCGAGAACCTGTCCGGACTGCCCCCGGCGCTCGTGGTCACCGCCGGGCACGATCCGCTGCGCGCCGAGGGCCGGCGGTACGCCGAGCGGCTGCGGGAGGCCGGCGTGCCCACCGAGACGGCCGACTACCCGGGCATGGTGCACGGCTTCTTCGCCATGCCGGGCGTGTTCGACGCCGGTCGCGAGGCCCAGGAACGGGCCGCCGCGTTCCTGCGCGAGCGGTTCGGCCCCGACCCGGCCGCTCCGCCGGCGGGCGGGACGTCGGCCGGGAGCGCGGCGGGGGTGGGCGCCCATGGCTGAGGCGCCCGGCGCGGCGACGGGCGGGGCGCCCCGGGTGGCCGACCCGGCGCCGGGGTTCGTGCCGCCGGTCAGCCTGGCCGACTTCGCCGCGTTGGCCCGGTCGGCGCTGCCGGCCGACGTGTGGGACTTCGTCGACGGCGGCAGCGGCACCGAGACCGCGCTGGCCGCGAACCGGGCCGCGCTGGACCGGGTGGCGGTGCTGCCCCGGATGCTGGCCGGCGTGGACGACCCGTCCACCGGGGCGGCGCTGCCGGGCGGCCCGGCCGCGCTGCCGGTGGCGGTCGCGCCGATGGCGTACCAGCGGTTGCTGCACCCCGACGGCGAGCCGGCGCTCGCGGCGGCGGCCGGCGCGGCCGGCGTGCCCTACGTGGCCAGCACGCTGTCCAGCACGCCGATCGAGGAGATCGCCGCCACCGGCGCGACGGTCTGGTTCCAGCTCTACTGGCTGCGCGACCGGGGTCTGGTCGCCGATCTGCTGGACCGGGCGGCGGCCGCCGGCTGCGCCGCGCTGATGGTGACCGTGGACGTGCCGGTGCTCGGCCGCCGGCTGCGCGACGCCCGCAACGGCTTCGCGCTGCCGCCGCACGTCACCGCCGCCAACCTGCCCGGCGACCGGGACGACCTGGCCCACCAGGGCACTCCCGGCGTGTCCGCGGTGCAGGCGCACACCGGCGCGGTCTTCGCCCCGGCGCTGGGCTGGGCCGACCTGGCCTGGCTGCGGGCGCGTACCCCGGTGCCGTTGCTGGTCAAGGGCATCCTGGACGCGCGCGACGCGGTCCGCGCGGCGGACGCCGGCGTGGACGCGGTGGTGGTCTCCAACCACGGCGGCCGGCAGCTCGACGCCGCCCCGGCCACCGCCACCGTGCTGCCGGAGGTCGTCGACGCGGTGGCGGAGCGGTGCGCGGTGATGCTGGACAGCGGCATCCGCAGCGGCACCGACGTGCTGCGGGCGCTCGCCCTCGGCGCCACCGGTGTGCTGGTCGGCCGGCCGCTGCTCTGGGCGCTCGCCGCCGGCGGCCGGGCCGGCGCCGAGGCCGCCCTGGCGCTGCTCGCCGCCGAGCTGCGCGACGCCCTCATCCTCAGCGGCTGCCCGGACCCGGTCGCGGCCCGGCGGCTGCGCACCCGGATCGGAGGCTGACGTGGAGCCGGTGGACCTGGCCGTCACGACGCTGCACGGCAGCGTCGACGACCCCGCGCTGAACTCGATGAACTTCCTCAACGAGGTGGCGCAGCACTACCCGGAGGCGGTGTCACTGGCAGCCGGCCGGCCCTACGAGGAGTTCTTCGACTCGGCGCTGCTGCACGCGCACCTGGACCGGTTCCGCCGGCACCTCGCCGACGACCTCGGGCTGGACCGGGCGCAGGTCGACCGCACGCTGTTGCAGTACGGGCGGACCAAGGGGATCGTGCACCACCTGATCGCCCGACACCTGGCCGTGGACGAGCGGATGACCGTCGACCCGGAGACGATCGTGGTGACGGTCGGGTGCCAGGAGGCCATGTTCCTGGTGCTGCGCGCGCTGCGGGCCGACCCGGCCGACGTGCTGTTCGCGGTCGCACCCACGTACGTCGGGCTCACCGGCGCGGCCCGCCTGGTCGACCTGCCGGTGCGCCCGGTGGCCGGCGGGCCGGACGGGGTGGACCTGGCCGACCTGCGCGCCGGGGTGCGCCGGGCCCGCGCCGAAGGGCTGCGGCCCCGGGCCTGCTACGTGATGCCGGACTTCGCCAACCCGTCCGGGGTCAGCATGGACACCGCGCACCGCCGCCGGCTGCTGGACCTGGCCGCCGCCGAGGACCTGCTGCTGATCGAGGACAACCCGTACGGCCTGTTTCCGGCGGCCGGCACGGACCGGCGGCCGACGCTCAAGGCGCTGGACACCGCGCGGCGGGTGGTCTACCTCGGCTCGTTCGCCAAGACCGTGCTGCCCGGCGCGCGCGTCGGCTACGTGGTCGCCGACCAGCGGGTGGGTGGCTCCGACGGCACGGTCGGCCCGCTCGCCGACCAGCTCGCGAAGATCAAGAGTATGGTCACGGTGAACACTTCGCCGATCAGCCAGGCGGTGATCGGGGGCGCGCTGCTGGCGCACGACTGCTCGCTGGTGGCCGCGAACGTGCGGGAGCGGGCCGCGTACGCCCGCAACCTGGGTCACCTGGTCGACGGCCTGGCGCGGCGCTTCCCGGCCGGCGGGCCGGTGCGCTGGACCGTGCCGGCCGGCGGCTTCTTCGTGGTGGTCACCGTGCCGTTCCCCGTGGACGACGCGCTGCTGCACCGCTCGGCCCGCGAGTACGGCGTGCTCTGGACGCCGATGGCGCACTTCTACGACGCCGGCACGCCGGTGCGCGCGCTGCGCCTGTCGGTGAGCGCGGTCACGCCGGCGCAGATCGACCTGGGCCTGGACCGGCTCGCCGCGCTGGTCGGCGACGTGACGGCCGGCGTGGGCGCGCCGGCGTGACGGCGCACTGTCGTCGTTCCGGCACCACCCGTGTTCCCCGCCGCGGTGCGGTCCGTTGATAATGGACGGATGGTTGCCTGGGAGTACGCGTTGCTGGTCCGTCGCTATCAGGGGCAGGGCCGCAATTTCCACGTCACGTTCGTCTGGTACGGCCCGGACGGCTCGCGCTCCGACGTGACCGCGTACGGCGACACCGCGATCGCCCACCTCAACCGGGTCGGCCGCGAGGGCTGGGAGCTGGTCTCCGCCGCCGAGGACGTGAACAACGTGCAGGGCAGCACCGAGGTGCACCGCTACCACCTCAAGCGCCCGCTGCGCTGACCCGATAGCGTCTCCCCGCCGGCAGGGGAGGGGACAGCCATGGGTCGGTTCGTGGTCGGGGTGGACCTGGGCACGCTCTCCGGGCGGGCCGTCGTGGTCGACGTGGTCGACGGCGCCGAGCGGGGCAGCGCGGTGCACACCTACCGGCACGGGGTGCTGACCGAGCGGCTCCCCGGCGGGCCGGCGCTGCCGCCCGGCTGGGCGCTGCAGGACCCGGCCGACCACGTCGAGGTGCTGCGGACCGCCGTGCCCGCCGCCGTCCGCGCCGCCGGGATCGACCCGGCCGAGGTGGTCGGCATCGGGGTGGACGCCACCTCGTGCACGGTGCTGCCCACCCTGGCCGACGGCACCCCGCTCGCCGAGCTGCCCGACCTGCGGGACCGGCCGCACGCCTGGCCGAAGCTCTGGAAGCACCACGCCGCCCAGCGGCAGGCCGAGCGGATCACCGCCCTGGCCGGGGCGCGCGGCGAGGGCTGGCTGACCCGCTACGGCGGCCGGGTGTCCGCCGAGTGGCAGCTGGCCAAGGCGCTGGAGGCGCTGGAGGAGGACCCGGCCGTGTTCCACCGGGCCCAACACTGGGTGGAGACGGCGGACTGGCTGGTCCGGCGGTTGTGCGGGCGGGCCACCCGCAACGCCTCCGCCGCCGGGTTCAAGGGACTGCGGCAGGACGGCCGCGACCCGGACGCCGGCTTCCTCGCCGCGCTGCACCCGGAGCTGCCCGACCTGCTGGCGAAGCTGGACCACGGCCCGCTGCTGCCGCCGGCCGCCCGCGCGGGCCTGCTGACCGAGGAGGCGGCCGGCTGGACCGGCCTGCCCGCCGGCGTCCCGGTCGCGGCCGGGGCCATCGACGCGCACGTGACCGCGGCGGCGGCCCGGACGGTCGCGCCGGGCCGGATGCTCGCCGTCCTCGGCACCAGTACCTGCCTGATCCTGAACGCGGAGCACCGGCACGAGGTGCCCGGCGTCTGCGGGGTGGTCGCGGACGGGGTGACCGCCGGCCACTGGGGGTACGAGGCCGGGCAGAGCGGGGTCGGCGACATCTTCGCCTGGTACGTCGAGCGCGGGCTGCCCGCCGCGTACGCCGAGGAGGCCGCCCGGCGCGGCCTGTCGCCGCAGGACCTGCTGGACGCGCTCGCCGCCGACCAGCCGGTCGGCGGGCACGGGCTGCTGGCGCTGGACTGGCACAGCGGCAACCGTTCGGTGCTGATGGACCACGAGCTGAGCGGCGTGCTGGTCGGGCTCACGCTGGCCACCCGGCCGGAGGACATCTGGCGGGCGTTGCTGGAGGCGACCGCGTTCGGCGCCCGCACCGTGCTCGAGGCGTTCGGGTCCGCCGGGCTGGCCGTGGACGAGCTGACCGTGGCCGGTGGTCTCACCGCGAACCGGTTGCTGCTGCGCGTCTACGCCGACGTGCTGCGCCGCCCGCTGCACGTGCTGGCCACCGCGCACCCGGCCGCGCTGGGCGCGGCGATCCACGCGGCGGTCGCCGCCGGCGTGTACCCGGACGTGGAGCGCGCCTCGGCGGCCATGGGCGCTGCCCACCGCGAGACGGTCCAGCCGGACCCGGCCCGCGCCGACGCCTACGACGACCTGTACGCCGACTACCGCGCCCTGCACGACCACTTCGGCCGGGGCGGCACCGACCTCCTGCACCGCCTCCACGCCCGCCGCGCCCCCCGTCCCGCCCCGGCCGACCCGTCCTCCCCGGGGTGACCAGGGAGTTCGGGTCGGCGGCGGTGGCTGGTCGAGGTCAGGCCAGGTCGACGGTGGGGTAGAGGGGGAAGGGGGTGAGCAGGTCGGCGGCCTGCTTGCCGACCTGCTCGGCGACCGCCGGGTCGAGGACGTACTTCGCCTTCGACGCGGCGCCGTCCGGGCCGGTGCCGGCCGTGGTCTGGCTGAGCACGGTGTGGATCAGCTCGGCGGTGGCGTCCATCTCGGTGGTGCCGAGCCCCCGGGTGGTCAGCGCCGGGGTGCCGATCCGGATGCCGGAGGTGTACCAGGCGCCGTTCGGGTCCTGCGGCACCGCGTTGCGGTTGGTCACGATGCCGGAGTCGAGCAGCGCCTGCTCGGCCTGCCGCCCGGTCAGCCCGTAGTTGGACACGTCGATGAGCACCAGGTGGTTGTCGGTGCCGCCGGTGACCAGCGTCGCGCCCCGGCGCAGCAGCCCGTCGGCGAGGGCCTGGGCGTTGTCGACGATCCGCTGGGCGTAGTCGGCGAAGTCGGGGCGCCGGGCCTCGGCCAGCGCGACCGCCTTGGCGGCCATCACGTGCGGCAGCGGGCCGCCGAGCACCATCGGGCAGCCCCGGTCGACCTGGTCGGCCAGCTCCGGACCGCAGAGCACCATGCCGCCGCGCGGGCCGCGCAGCGACTTGTGCGTGGTGGTGGTGACGATGTGCGCGTGCGGCACCGGGTCGAAGTCGCCGGTGAAGACCTTGCCGGCGACCAGCCCGGCGAAGTGCGCCATGTCCACCATGAAGGTGGCGCCGACCGAGTCGGCGATCTCCCGCATGATCCGGAAGTTGACCTTCCGGGGGTACGCCGAGTAGCCGGCGACCAGGATCAGCGGCCGGAACTCGCGGGCCGCCTCGGCCACCCGGTCGTAGTCGATCAGCCCGGTCGCCGGGTCGGTGCCGTAGCTGCGCTGGTCGAACATCTTGCCGGAGATGTTCGGCCGGAAACCGTGGGTGAGGTGGCCGCCGGCGTCCAGCGACATGCCGAGCATCCGCTGGTCGCCCAGCTCCCGGCGCAGCGCGAACCAGTCCGCCTCGGTGAGGTCGTTGACGTGGCGGGCCTGGGCCCTCTTCAGCGCGGGGGACTCGACCCGGTCGGCCAGGATCGCCCAGAAGGCGACCAGGTTGGCGTCGATGCCGGAGTGCGGCTGCACGTACGCGTGGGTGGCGCCGAACAGCTCCCGGGCGTGCTCGGCGGCGAGCGCCTCGACGGTGTCCACGTTCTGGCAGCCGGCGTAGAAGCGCCGACCGACGGTGCCCTCGGCGTACTTGTCGCTGAACCAGTTGCCCATGGTCAGCAGGGTCGCGGGGGAGGCGTAGTTCTCGCTGGCGATGAGCTTCAGCGACTCGCGTTGGTCGGCCAGCTCCGCGCCGATGGCGTCGGCCACCCGCGGCTCGACGGCGCGGATCACCTCCAGCGCGCTGCGGAAGGCGGTGGACTCGGCGTTGGGCGACATGCGACCTCCTGGTGACGTGCGGAAGGCCCAGGCGCTCGGCATGCGTCCTCATGACGAGGCCGCTCCCCGATGGTGCTCCATCTCCACGCGCCAGTCACGGCCCGCGCCGATCCTACCGGGTGGGCCCGCGCCGGACCTGCGGGGTTGGGCCGCCCCTCGTGGGGCACATCCGGTGCGGGGCCGGTCCGCGACGGCGGGTCGCCCCGCCGGAGAGGAGGCACGAGCATGACCACACCGACCACCGGGCGGCCGCTCGCCGTGGTGACCGGCGCGTCCAGCGGCATCGGGTACGAGTTGGCCGTCCAGTTCGTCGAGCACGGGTACGACGTGGTGGTCGCCGCCGAGGACGCGGCGATCGAGACTACGGCCCGCGACCTGCGGCGCGACGGCGGCCCGGAGGTGCATCCGGTCCGGGCGGACCTGGCCACGCCGGAGGGGGTGGAGCAGCTGGCCGGGGCGGTGACCGGGCAGGGGCGTCCGGTCGACGCGCTGGCGCTGAACGCCGGGCGGGGCGCGGGCGGGGACTTCGTCGGCGGCACCGACCTGGCCGACGAGCTGACCGTGATCGACCTGAACGTGCGCTCGACCGTGCACCTGGCCAAGCTGCTCATGCCGGACATGGTGCGCCGGGGCGCCGGGCGGGTGCTGTTCACCTCGTCCATCGCGGCCACCATGCCGGGGGCGTACCAGGCGGTCTACAACGCCTCGAAGTCGTTCGTGCAGTCCTTCGCCGAGGGGGTGCGCAACGAGCTGAAGGACAGCGGCGTCACGGTGACGTCGCTGATGCCGGGCCCGACCGACACGCAGTTCTTCGACCGGGCCGACATGGAGGACACCCGGGTCGGCCAGGGGAAGAAGGACGACCCCCGGAAGGTGGCCGAGGACGCGTTCGAGGCCCTGATGAAGGGGGAGCACAAGGTGGCCGCCGGGTCGCTGGTGAACAAGGTCCAGGTGGCGGCCGGCAAGATCGTCCCGGACCGGTTGAAGGCCGAGCAGCACCGGAAGATGGCCGAGCCCGGCTCGGGCGACTGAGCGATCGGATGCAAGGAAGGGTCCCTTATTAACGCCAGGCGTTAATAAGGGACCCTTCCTTGCATTCTCAGGCGACCACGGCGTCCCGCGACTTCTTCAGCGCCTTCGGCTCGGTCGGCGTCGTCGGGGCCTTCGGCCGCAGGTCGAGCATCCGCTGGCCGATCTCCTGGAGCTGGTTACGCCCGAGCGCCTCCCGGATCTTCGGGAACCACTCCTGCTCCTCCTCCTCGACGTGGTGCAGCACGTTCTCGATCAGCACCGTCGTCTTCGCCACGTACCGTTCGTCGTCGGCGTCCATGGTGAACAGCTCGAAGCAGAGCACGTCCGCGACGTGGTGCTCCTCGTACGACTCGAGGATGTCGTCCTCGACGTCCGGCACCAGCTTGCGGACCTCGGGGTACATCACCTCGTTCTCCAGGTAGGTGTGCACCGTCAGGGCTTCGAGGATCTGCGTGACGATCTTCCCGCGCGCGCTCGCCGGGCCGTCCTCGGCGTCCTGGAACGCCTTGAACAGGCGGCGGATCTCCTTGTGGTCCTCCTTGAGCAGGACGATCGCGTCGGTGGACACCGGTGCCTCCTAGGGTCGACTGATGTCGGCCCCCCTACCCCCGACCGGATCGGCACAAACCGTGCGGATCACACCGTTGCCAGCGTGTACGGGATCTCGTCGAGCAGCTCGCGGGCGAGGAAACCGATCCGGCCGTAGCGGGGGACCAGCCGCTGCCCGCTGACCGCGTGCGCGAACGCGGCCCAGCAGGCGGCCTGCGCCGGGTCGGCGCCCCGGGAGAGCAGCCCGGCCAGCAGGCCGGCGCGCACGTCGCCGCTGCCGGAGGTGCCCAGCCCGGCGTCCCCGCTCTCCTCCCGCCAGGCCCGGCCGTCCGGGGTGGCGATGTGGCCGTAGAGCGAGACCACCGCGTCGTAGCGGCCGGCCAGCTCGATCGCCTCGGCGTCCAGGTCGTCGCCGGGGTCGCGGTCGAGCAGGTGACGGGCCTCGGTGAGGTTGGGGGTCAGCACCACCCTGCGGCCCGAGCCGACCAGCAGGTCCGGCTCGTGGCTGAGCGCGCCGAGCGCGTACGCGTCGAGCACCAGCGCGGTCTCCGGCCCGGCCGCGTCGAGGACCAGACGCAGCAGCTCCGTGGTGGTGTCGATGTCGTTCAGCCCGGGGCCGACCGCCACCACGTCCGCGTCGGCGACCAGCCCGCCGAGCAGGTCGCCGGGATCGCCCCGGACCGCGCCGTCGCGGTTCTCCGGCAGGCCGACCACCAACGCCTCGGGCACCTGGATGCTGAGCGCGGCGGCGGTGGACTCGGCGGCGGCGAGTTGCAGCACGCCGGCGCCGGCGCGCAGCGCGGCCACGCCGGCCAGCAGCACCGCCCCGGGCGTGAACCGGGAGCCGCCGACGACCAGCACCGTGCCCCGTGCCTCCTTGCCGCCGGTCGGTACGGGCAGCGCCCAGTCCCGCAGCAGCGCGGGGGTGATCACGTCAGACCGGCTCGGCATGGACCTCGTCCTCCCTGGTGGGTTGCGCCCCCTGCCGGTGCAGGTGGGTGACGTCGTTGAACAGCTCCGGCGTGAGGCGGCCGGACTCGTCGGCGCGCCAGCCGGTGACCGAGCAGTTGGCGATCACGTGGTCACGGGTGAGCGCCATCAACTCCTCCTCGGTGAGCCCTTCCACCAGGTAGCGCAGCAGGAACACCAACGCGTCGTGGCCGAACAGCAGCACCCGTCCGCCCTCGTGGTCGCGGCGCAGGTCGCCCAGCAGGGCCCGCAGCCGCAGCGCCACGTCGGTCCAGGACTCGCCGCCCGGCGGGCGGTAGTAGAACTTGCCGAGCCGGGCGCGTCGCTCGGCCTCCTCGGGGTGGCGCCGGCGCACGCCGTGGC
Source organism: Micromonospora sp. WMMA1996 (assembly GCF_002573675.1). Taxonomy (NCBI): domain Bacteria; kingdom Bacillati; phylum Actinomycetota; class Actinomycetes; order Micromonosporales; family Micromonosporaceae; genus Micromonospora; species Micromonospora sp. WMMA1996. Next base: position 1,919,682 of record NZ_PDHU01000001.1, read on the forward strand.
CGGTCAACCCGTCGAGGATGCCCAGCTCCCGGTCGCGCAGCCGTTCGTCGCGGCTCATCGGCACGCCGGTCCCGGCCAGGGCCAGCTCGGCGGTGCGCACCGCCCGCAGGTACGGCGACACCACCGCCACGTCCGGCCGGCGCCCCTCGGGCAGGCCGGCCAGCCACCGGCCGGTCGCCCGGGCCTGCTCCTCGCCGGTCGACGACAGCGGCACGTCCGCGTCCCGGTGGGTGAGGTCGATCAGCTCGGCGCCGGACGTCTCGGCCGCGGTGGCCGCCACGTTCGCCGTGCTCTCGCCGTGCCGGACGATCCAGAGCGATGCCAACTCCGCCATGCGGCCTCCGGTACCCGGGGTCCGGGACGGGTAACCGTGCCGGTCGCCACCGTGCGTGAACGGGGCGGGAAGGGGTAAGCGGCCGGTTCCGGAAGTCGACACAGGGAGGTGTGCCGTGGCGACCATGGTCCGTGAGCCGATGAGCCCGGTGAAGGACAAGAACTACGACCTGATCCACGCGCTGCAGATGTCACTCCAGCACATCTGGCAACTGGAGACGTACATCGCGGACGCGGAGGACCGGGGCGACTCCGAGCTCGCCACCTGGTTCCGCAAGATCCAGGAGAACAACCGCAAGGCCGGCGACCAGGGCAAGAAGCTGCTGGCCGAGCGCCTGCAGCGGGAGAACGGCTGACCGTCTTCCCGATCGGCCGGGTGGGTGCGCCCACCCGGCCGACGCGTGCCCGGGCGAGGGACAGCGCGGCACGCATCGATCCGGCAGGATGTCCGGCAGGCCGGGGCGGTCCCGGTCGCCGGGGGGCGGGCATGTCGACGGTGGTCCGGGGTCTGCGCGAGGCGCTGGTGCTCTTCGTGATCGCGGCGGTGGTGATCGCGGTGGCGGTCGGCGTCTGGGTCGCGGTCGCCGGTGGCGACTTCACCGATCGGCTCGGCTTCTCGTTCATGCTGGTCGGCCTGCTCATCGGAATGACCGGCGACCTGACGCTGAGCCGGATCGGCATGCTGGACGCGCGGTCCGCGTTCGGCCTCGCCCCCGAGCGCGACGACGCCGGCGGCGGGCGGGTCCTGACCGGGGTCGGCGTCTTCCTCTTCGTCTCGGTGCCGCTGATCGTGGTCGGGGCCCTGCTGATCACCTGACGAGATGCCCGCGTGCGGCCGGTCCACGTCGTACGGTGTGGGGCGTGGCGACCACGGCGGCCGAGGAACTCCGGGTGGGGGAGCGGCTGGTCCGCGTCTCCAGCCCCGACAAGCCCTACTTTCCCGAGCGCGGGCTGACCAAGCTGGACGTCGTGCGCTACTTCCTGGCCGTCGGTGACGGCATCCTGCGCGCGCTGCGGGACCGGCCGACCATGCTGGAACGCTGGCCGCGCGGGGTGTTCGAGGGCGCGAAGGTGGCCACCCGGCAGACGAACAAGGGCGACGCGTTCTACCAGAAGCGGCTGCCGGCGGGCGCGCCCGACTGGGTGCGCACCGCGCACATCACGTTCCCCAGCGGCCGGACCGCCGACGAGGTGGCCCCGAGCGAGCTGGCCGTGGTGATCTGGGCGGCCAACCTGGGCACGCTGCGGTTCCACCCCTGGCCGGTGTCGAAGGCCGACGTCGAGCGCCCCGACCAGCTGCGCATCGACCTCGACCCGATGCCGGGGGTGGACTTCGCGCAGGTGGTGCCGGTGGCCCACGAGGTGCGGGCGTTCCTCGCCGAGCTGGGCATGGAGGGCTTCCCGAAGACCACCGGCGGTCGTGGCATCCACGTCTACCTGTCGATCGAGCCGCGCTGGAGCTTCGGGGAGTGCCGGCGGGCGGTGCTGGCGCTCGGCCGGGAGATGCAGCGCCGGCTGCCCGACCTGGTCACCACCACCTGGTGGCGGGACCAACGCGACCGGCCGGTCTTCGTCGACTACAACCAGATGGCCCGCGACCACACCATGACCTCGGCGTACTCGATCCGGCCGACGCCGCGGGCGCTGGTCTCGGCGCCGCTGGACTGGGCCGAGCTGGACGACGCCCGCCCGGAGGACTTCGACGTGGTGAGCATGCCGGCCCGGTTCGCCGAGCGGGGCGACCCGCACGCCGGCCTGGACACACGGCGATATTCCCTGGAACGCCTGCTGGAGCTGGCCGATCGCGAGGGCCTGGAGTCCCCGCCGGAGCGTTGAGCGCTCAGGCCCAGGGGCTCAGCGTGCCGTCGAACTCCTCGAAGACCAGCCAGGTGCGGGTGGAGAGCACCCCGGCGATGCTCTGCACCCGGTCCAGCACCACGTCGCGCAGCGTGGCGTTGTCCGGCGCGCGCACCAGGGCCAGCACGTCGTGCTCACCGCTGAGCAGCGCCGCGTGCTCGATGTAACGCACCTGGGCCAGCTCGGCGGAGACCTCCCGCCAGGTGTTCTGCTCGATGGTCAACGCGATGTAGGCCGACGTGCCCAGGCCGGCCGGCTCCGGGGCGACCCGCGCGGTGAAGCCGGTGAGCACGCCGTCGCGCAGCAGCCGCTCCACCCGGGCGTACGCGTTGGTGCGCGAGACGTGCACCCGTTCGGCCAGCGTCCGGATGGACAGCCGGGCGTCGGCGACCAGCTCCCGCAGGATCCGCCGGTCGACCTCGTCGAGCGGCCCGACCGAACGTCCCGTTCCGCCCGCCCCGCCCGGTGTGGTGCCGGTCTCCTGGCTCACCCCGCCCACCTCCCCGCGCCATTCGTCCCGCGTTCATCCCGGATGTTGAGTCAATCATCCCTGAGCAGGAGCATAGGGCCACCACACGTCCAGGAGGTCCCCGCCGTGACGACCACACCCCAGGCGGTCCGCAGGGCATCCCCGCGCACCCGCCGGCCGGCCACCCCGGCCGCTCCCGACCCGACGGCCGGCCTGCTGCCGCAGTCCGAGCCGGTCCGGCTGCTGAATCCGGACGGCACTCCGCTGCCGCCCCGCGACGACTACCCCGAGCCGCCGGTCGAGACGCTGCGCGAGATGTACCGCCGCATGGTCGTCGGCCGCCGCTTCGACACCCAGGCCACCGCGCTGACCAAGCAGGGCCGGCTCGCCGTCTACCCGTCCGCCCGGGGCCAGGAGGCCTGCCAGGTCGGCGGCGTGCTGGCGCTGCGCGACACCGACTGGGTCTTCCCGACCTACCGGGAGTCGATGGCGCTGACCGCCCGCGGCCTCGACCCGGTCGAGGTGCTCACCCTGCTGCGCGGCGACTGGCACTGCGGGTACGACCCGGCCGTCACCCGCACCGCGCCCCAGTGCACCCCCCTCGCGACCCAGTCCGTGCACGCCGCCGGCCTCGCCTACGGCGAGTCGTACCAGGGGCGGGACACCGTCGCGCTGACGTTCATCGGCGACGGCGCCACCAGCGAGGGCGACTTCCACGAGGGCGTCAACTTCGCCGCCGTGTTCAAGGCCCCGGTGGTCTACCTGGTGCAGAACAACAAGTACGCGATCAGCGTGCCGCTGTCCCGGCAGACTGCCGCGCCGACCCTGGCCTACAAGGGCGTCGGCTACGGCGTGCCCAGCGAGCAGGTCGACGGCAACGACCCGGTGGCCGTCCTCGCGGTGCTGAACCGCGCCGTCGCGCACGCCCGCGCCGGCAAGGGCCCGTACCTGATCGAGGCGCACACCTACCGGATGGAGCCGCACACCAACGCGGACGACCAGACCCGCTACCGGGACGCCGAGGAGGTCGAGGCGTGGCGCGACCGCGATCCGATCGCCCGCCTGGAGGCCTACCTGCGAGCCCGCGGCGTGCTGGACGACGCGGCCGTCGCGGCCGTCGCGCAGGAGGCCGAGGAGTACGCCGCAGCGCTGCGCCGCCGGATGGACGCCCAGCCCACCGTCGACCCGCTGAGCCTGTTCGACCACGTCTACGCCGAGCCGACACCGCAGCTGGTCGAGCAGCGCGAACTGGTCCGGGCCGAGCTGGAAGCGGCCCGCGACGAGGAGGGGAACGCCTGATGGCCACCATGACCATGGCGAAGGCGCTCAACGCCGCGCTCGCCGACGCGATGCTCGACGACGAGCGGGTGGTCGTCTTCGGCGAGGACGTCGGCCAGCTCGGCGGCGTCTTCCGGATCACCGACGGGTTGCAGGCCCGCTTCGGCGACAAGCGCTGCTTCGACACCCCGCTCGCCGAGGCGGGCATCGTCGGCTTCGCCGTCGGCCTGGCCATGTCCGGGCTGCGGCCGGTGGTCGAGATGCAGTTCGACGCGTTCGCGTACCCGGCGTTCGAGCAGATCGCCTCGCACGTGGCGAAGCTGCGCAACCGCACCCGCGGCGCACTCAGCGTGCCGATCGTGATCCGGGTCCCCTACGCCGGCGGCATCGGCGGCGTCGAGCACCACTGCGACTCCTCCGAGGCCTACTACGCGCACACCCCGGGGCTGAAGGTCGTCACCCCGGCCACCGTCGAGGACGCGTACTCCCTGCTGCGCGCCGCGATCGACGACCCGGACCCGGTCGTGTTCCTGGAGCCGAAGAAGCTCTACTTCGGAAGCGGCGAGGCCGAGCTGCCGGCGCGCACCGCGCCGATCGGCACCGCCGTCGTGCGCCGCCCCGGCACCGACGCCACGCTCGTCGCGTACGGGCCGGCGGTGCCGGTGGCGCTGGCCGCGGCCGAGGCGGCCCGGGAGGAGGGCTGGGATCTGGAGGTGGTCGACGTGCGCAGCATCGTGCCGTTCGACGACGCCACCGTCACCGCCTCGGTACGCCGCACCGGACGGTGCGTGGTGATCCAGGAGGCGCAGGGCTTCGCCGGCGTCGGCGCCGAGATCGCCGCCCGGGTGCAGGAGCGCTGCTTCCACGCGCTGCACGCCCCGGTGCTGCGGGTGTCCGGGCTGGACATCCCCTACCCGGCGCCGATGCTGGAGCACACCCACCTGCCGTCGGTCGACCGGGTGCTGGACACCGTCGCCCGGCTGCAGTGGGACGACCAGCCCGACACCCGGTGGGTGGCGGCATGAGCGAACGCACCGCTGTCGGTACACGCGACTTCCTCCTGCCGGACCTGGGGGAAGGGCTGAGCGAGGCGGAGATCGTCGAGTGGCGGGTCGCCGTCGGTGACGTGGTCACCGTGGACCAGAGCGTGGTCGAGGTGGAGACCGCCAAGGCCGTCGTCGACGTGCCCTGCCCGTACCCCGGCCGCGTGGTGGCCCTGCACGGCGCGGCGGGCGAGGTCCGCCCGGTCGGCCAGCCGCTGATCACCATCGCGCCGCTCGACGGCGCGGACGCCCCGGACCCGCACGCCACCTACCGCGAGGAGGAGCGGGCCGGCTCCGGCAACGTCCTGATCGGGTACGGCACCGGCCACGGCGGCCCGGGTCGGCGGCGACGTCGGCCCCGCCTCGCGGTGGCTCCCGAGCCCGCCCCGACGGCCCCCGCGGCCGTCCCGGCCGGCCCTGCGGCCCCGACGGGTCGCGCGGTCCCGGGTGCCTCGTCGACGCCGACCGGCTCGCTCGCGGCCGCGGACCGGGAGCCCGAACCGGCGCCGGCCGGTGGACCGGCGGCGGCGCCGCTGGTCATCTCGCCGATCGTGCGGCGGCTGGCGAAGGAGCACGGGATCGACCTGGCGTCGGTGCGCGGCACCGGCCCGGGCGGCGTGATCCGCCGGGTCGACGTGGAGGCGGCCCGGACCGCACCGGCCGCCCGGTTGGCGGCCGTGCCGGACGCCCCGGACGCGCACGTCGGGCTCGCCCCGACCGGCGACGGCGACGTGGTCGTCCCGCTCACCGGCATCCGTAAGGTGATCGCCGACAAGCTCTCCCGCAGCCGGCGGGAGATCCCCGAGGTGACCATCTGGGTGGACGTGGACGCCACCGGGCTGCTGGAGACCCGGGCCGCGATCAACGCCGCCTCCCCGGACGCGCCGGTGAGCATCCTGGCCCTGCTGGCCCGGATCTGCCTCAGCGGGCTGCGGCGGTACCCGCAGCTCAACGCGCGGGTCGACACCGAGGGTCAGCGGATCGTCCAGTCCGCCGGCGTGCACCTGGGCATCGCGGCGCAGACCGACCGCGGGCTGGTGGTGCCGGTGCTGCGCGACGCCCAGCGGCTGACCACCCGGGAGCTGGCCGCCGCGCTCGCCGAGACCACCGCGTCGGCCCGGGCCGGCACGCTGCCTCCGGCGCGGCTGAGCGGCGGCACGTTCACGCTCAACAACTACGGCGTCTTCGGGGTGGACGGTTCCACGCCGATCATCAACCACCCGGAGGCGGCGCTGCTCGGCGTCGGCCGGATCGTGGACAAGCCCTGGGTGGTGGACGGGCAGCTCGCCGTCCGCAAGGTGACCCAGCTCAGCCTCACCTTCGACCACCGGGTCTGCGACGGTGGGGTGGCCGGCGGGTTCCTGCGCCACGTGGCCGACTGCGTCGAGCAGCCGGCCCTGCTGGTCGCCAACGTCTGACCGTCCCCCCCGGCCCCGGCCCCGGCCCCACCGAGAGGGCCGGGGCCGCTCGCGTCCCCGCCGCCGTGCCCGCGATCTTGCACTTGCTGCCCTCGATGTGCCCGATTCGCACCCTTCTCGAGGGCCGCAACTGCAAGATCGCGGCAGTGGTGCAGGTGGCGTGGGGTGTGAGCCGGCTCCGGCGTGCGACGTCCAGCGCTGCCCGTCTCGCCGGGCCGGCCCCCTCACGCCCCCCGTCGATCATGAGGTTGGCGGGGACGAATCGGACGCCGTGCGCCGTCAACCTCATGATCGACGGATGAGGGGCGGGCGGGGCGCGGGGCGGGCGGTGGTACGGGAATCGGGCGGAGGGGGCGTGGGGCGCAAGCCGGGACGCGAACTACCTGTCCGGCACGATTCGCGCAGCCGTTTCCGAGCAATTCCGCCGAAGGTGCCACAGCGTGATGCCGGGCCTACAGAATGTGGGCGAGGGGATGCGGAAATGGGGGGCGAAATATGTTTGTGAGGCGACGACTGACGCTTTTCGCGATGACTGTCGCAGTCGCGCCACTGGCGGTCGGCGCGTGCACCGCCGGCCCGAAGTCGGTGGCGCGCAAGGCCGAGGCGGCCCCGCCGTCGGTGGCCGTGACACCGGTCGACCGGGCCCGGGACGTGCCGATCAGCGCGGAGGTGGGCACGAAGGTCAGCAACGGCAGGGTGACCGCCGTGAAGCTCACCGACGACAAGGGCCGCCCGGTGCCGGCGCAACCGCGCGAGGACGGTTCCGGCTGGGTGCCGGACCGCCCGTTGGCGAATTCGCGGGCGTACACGGCCGAGGTGACCGTGACCGGTGATTCCGGAAAGACCACCACGCGCAAGACGACGTTCACGACGATGGCCAAATCCACCAAACCGGCCGTCACCAGCGAATTGTATTTCCGGGACAACCAGACGTACGGGACGGCGATGCCGGTGGTGCTCGGTTTCGACCCGCCGATCCCGGAGCAGGCCCGTGCGGACGTGCAGCGGCGGCTGTTCGTCAAGACCGACCCGCCGCAGCCGGGCACCTGGTCCTGGGTCGCCGACGGCAAGCAGGCCGAGTACCGGGCGCCCGACCGGTGGAAGCCGGGTACGAAGATCAGCGTGCGCAGCGCGCTGGAGGGGCTGCCCATCGGCAAGGAGGCGGTGGGCGACGCGGACCGGGTGGCGTCGGCCAAGGTGGGGCGGCAGGTGTCGCTGGACATCGACAACACCACCAAGCAGATGGCCGTCTACCAGGACGGCAAGCTGCTCAAGAAGGTCCCGGTCAGCCTCGGCAAGCCGAGCACGCCGAGTTCCAGCGGCACCATGGTGATCATGGAGAAGCACGAGCACACCACGTTCGACACCCGGGGTGAGCCGGACGGCGGCTACGTGGTCGACGTGGACGACGCCCAGCGACTGACCTGGGGCGGCGAGTTCATCCACTCGGCGCCGTGGTCGGAGGGGGAGCAGGGCTTCAACAACACCTCGCACGGCTGCACCAACGTCTCGGCCACCGCCGCGGACTGGCTGATGGGCATCACCCAGGTCGGTGACCTGGTGACCGTCAAGGGCACCGAGGTGCAGCTCCAGCAGGGCAACGGCTTCACCGCCTGGAACGTCGGGTGGAACGAGTTCGCCAAGGGCAGCGCGCTGCCCGTACCGGCGGGCCTGAAGCCCACGCAGAGTCCGACGCCGCACCCGGGCGCGGTGGCCGGCGGGTCGTCGCCCGCCCCGGCCCCGAGCCGGAGCAACAGCGGCGGCTGAACCGGGGGAGGAACGGCCCCGGGGTCGGCGTCGCGTCCACGGCGCCGGCCCCGCGCCGTCTCAGTCCAGGTCGACGCGGGCCACGCCGGTCGCGGTCAGGCTGCCCAGCCAGAGCTGCCGGCCGTGCTGCCGCACGCCGGTGACCATCGGGTACGCCCCGCTCGGGCCGTGCAGCGTACGCAGCACCCGTCCCGCGTCGTCGACCAGCGCGACCAGCCCGTAGCGGCGGGGCTGCGGCTGCACCGCGCCCGGCAGCAGGGCGACGATCTGCCGCACCCGGGGATGGGGCAGCAGCCGCTCCATGATCGGCAGGCGAGGGCTGGGCAGCGCGATCCAGTACGTCCCGTCGCCGACCGCGGAGACGTTGTCCGGGTAGGCCGGCAGGTCGGCCAGCACGGTGGCCCGCCCGCCCGGAAGCTCGACCCGCAGCAGCCGGTGGGTGGCGGTCTCGACCAGCATCAGCGCCGACTCGTCCGGGGTGAGCGCCAGCCCGTTGGGGAAGTAGAGCCCGTCCGCCACCACGTCGGTGCGCCCGCTGCGCCGGTCGTAGGCCAGCACCCGGCCGTTGGGCCGGTGCTCCAGCAGGTCGCGTTTCCACTGGGACAGCGGGAACCGGTCGGAGGAGTCGGTGAAGTAGACGGTGCCGTCCCGGGCGACCGCCGCGTTGTCGGCCAGGTGCACCGGCGGCCCGCTGCCGGTCAGCTCGTGCACCGCGCCGGCCGGGTCGACCCGCAGCAGCCCCCGGTAGGCGTCGCAGACCAGCAACCCGCCGTCGACCGGGTCCAGCTCGATGCCGAGCGGCCGGCCGCCGGTCTCGGCGAGCAGCGTGGGCCGGGTGCCGGCCGGGGCGTCCGCCGGCCACCACCAGAGCCGGCCGTCCTCGTCGCCACTGATCGCCCGGCCCTCGCCGTCGACGACCACGTCCTCCGGCCCGTGCCCGCCGGCGGGCAGCGGCAGCAGGTCGGCACGATCGAGCCGGGTGTCGCCGGGGGCCCAGGGCCCGTCCAGCGGCGGCGGCACGGTGGCCGGCTCACGGACCGGCCGGATCAGCAGGGGCGCACGCGGGCGGGGCACAGACACGGCCATCGGCTCATTGTGGCCCGGTCGACGCGTCGACGGCAGTCCCGGCCGGCGTGTCCGCGTGGCGGACCGGTCCCTGGGGTCCGGCTGCCCACGCTCAGAGGGCTGCCGTCGGCGCGGCCGGGCGGGCTGCGGTCTCGCGCGGGCCGGTCCGGAGGGGCTCCGCGAACGCCGCCGGTGAGGGGTTGCGGGATGACCCTGAGCGGCCTCGGGGTCGGCACCCGGGCGCTACCCGGAACCCCCGCGCGGACGTGGTGGAACTGTCGGTGGGCGCCGGTAGGTTTGCCGCATGGCAGACAGCGGCGACCGCTTCCACGTGGCGACGGAGGTGCACGACCAGGTGGTCGTGCTGCGCCCGGTCGGCGAGATCGACATCGCCACCGTGACGGCGTTCCGGGCCGCGCTCTGGGCGGCGCCGGCGCGGCCGGTGCTGCGGGTCGACCTGTCCGGCGTCCGGCTGCTCTCCGCGGCCGGGGTGCGCGCGTTGGTCGCCGCGCACCTGCGGGTGCGGGCGCGCGGTGGCGAGCTGGTGCTGGTCGACCCCGACCCGGTGGTCTCCCGGGTGCTGCGGGTGACCGGGCTGCACCGGGTGCTCCCGGTGCGCGAGTCGACCCGCCCGCCGGAGCTGCTCGCCTGCGCGGCCTGACCGCCGCCGACAAGCCGCCGGGCCGCCGGCGCGATGCCGACGGCCCGGGGGACGGGGAGCGCTCAGCGCACGCCGAGCAGGTCCACCACGAAGACGAGCGTCTCGTTCGGCTTGATGACGCCGCCGGCGCCGCGGGCGCCGTAGCCCAGGTGCGGCGGGATGGTGAGCCGGCGCCGGCCGCCCACCTTCATGCCGATCACGCCCTGGTCCCAGCCGGCGATGACCTGGCCGCCGCCGAGCGGGAACTCGAACGTCTCGCCCCGGTTCCACGAGGCGTCGAACTCGCGGCCGGTCGAGTGCGCCACGCCCACGTAGTGCACGCTGGCCAGCTGGCCCGGGCGGGCCTCCGGGCCGTCGCCGACCGTGATGTCCTCGATGACGAGATCGGCGGGCGGCGCGCCCTCGATCGGGCCAACCTCGGGCTTGTCCATGAGCGGGTCTCCTCGGTGCTGACGGTGTGGTCACCGTCGATCCTGCCCGATCGCGACCGGCCGATACGCGCCGGTCCCCGCCGGGGGCGCGGCGGGGGCGTACGACCGGGCGGGCGCCGCCTGTCGGCGACGCCCGCCCGGGGCGACCTGCTCTCGGTTACCTCACTTCAGCCAGGGGAGGCGCTGGACCAGGGGGAGCTTCGCCCAGGCGCGGCCGAGGCCGAGGGTGTTGCCGGCGCCGACCAGAGCCAGACCGGCGAGCAGGCCCGCGTAGATGAGGTGGTCGTCCATGAAGGGGTTGTTCTCGGGAGGCAGCACCGCCGTCCACATCAGGACCAGGAGCAGCCCGCCGGTGACGGCGGCGATCCGGGTGCCGATGCCGAGCAGCAGGGCCACGCCGATGCCGAGCAGGCCGAGCATGAACAGCCAGTCCGCCCAGGCCGCGCCGGCGATGTCGTGGTAGATGTCCGCGAACGGGCCGGCCACCGCGTTGCCCAGGAAGCCCTTGGTCGGGCTGCCGCCGTTGATCCAGGCGTTCTTCGCCGGGGTCTCGTGTCCGAGGCCGAACATCTTGTCGAGGAAGGCCCAGAGGAACGTCCAGCCCAGGGCGAGCCGCAGCCCGGCCCAGACGTAACGGGTGGCCTTCTGGCGGGGGGTCTCGGCCGCCGGAGCGATGGTGGCGGCGGGGGTCCGCTCGATTGTCGCGGTCATGGTGTCCACGTCCCTTCCTGTGCCTCGCACCGCGTTCCCGGTGGCACTTTCATTCCACTCCCCGGCGGCGTCCGGCAGCAGGGCCGACGGTGCCCCCGTGACCGGGTCCTTGGTCCCGTCCCGACCCGGTCCGGAGGACCCCCGAGGGACCGGTCCGCCGCCTCTGCCCGGGTGCCCGGGCGGCGGCCTAGCGTCGCTGGTGCAGGCCCGGCACGAGGAGGTCGTGATGAGGACGTGGCAGGTGGCCGACGTGATGACCAGGGACGTCGCGACGGTGGGCGAGGACACCCCGTACCGCGACGTCGTCGACGTGCTGGTCCGGGAACGGGTCAGCGGGGTTCCGGTGGTGGACTCGTTCCACCGCGTGCTCGGGGTGGTCTCCGAGGCGGACCTGCTGCACAAGGTGGAGCGCTCCGGCCACCCGGACGAGCGGCGGGTCTTCGAGGGCCGGCGCCGGCGTACCGCCCGGGAGAAGGCGGGCGCGCTGGTGGCCCGCGACCTGATGACCGCGCCGGCGGTCACCACGCACGAGCGGGCGTCGCTGGCCGCGACGGCGCGGCTGATGGACCGCGAGGCGGTCAAGCGGCTGCCCGTCCTCGACGACCTGGGCCGGCTGGCCGGCATCGTGACCCGGGGCGACCTGCTCCGGGTGCACCTGCGCACCGACGCGGAGATCCGGGAGGACGTGGTGCACGAGGTGCTGCGTCGGGTGCTCTCCGTGCGGGACGGCCTGGTGACGGTCCAGGTCCGCGGCGGGGAGGTCACCATGGACGGCCGGCTGGACCGGCGCAGCGCCGTCGACCTCGCCGGACGCCTGGCGGGCCAGGTCGCCGGCGTGGTCGCGGTGCACAACGCCGTCGGGTACGACGTGGACGACACCACCCTGATGGAGCTGGACCCGGTGCACGCCACCCCGATCGCCTGACCGTCCCCGTTCCGGGCCCCGCCGACGCCGGCGGGGCCCGGGACGTGTCGGACGTCCGACCCCGCGACCGGCGACCGACCCCGCGACCGGCGACCGACCCCGCGACCGGCGACGGCCGCCCCGCATCCGGGGCGGCCGTCGCCGTGCCGACGGTCAGCCGCGCAGCGCCGGCTCGGTGGAGGCCCGGGCCGCCGGGACCGGCACCGGGACCACGACCACCGGGCAGCTCGCCTTGCGGACGCACTCCTCACTGACCGAGCCGAGCACGGTGTGCCGCAGCCGGTTGTGCCCGTGGCTGCCCAGCACCAGCAGGTCGGCCGTACGGGCGGCGGCGGTCAGCACGTCCGCCGGCCGGCCCTCGGCCACCTCCCCGGCGACCGGGTGGCCGGCACCCTGCCGCCGGACGAGGTCCGCGATCGCCCGGTCGAGCAGCTCCTCCGCGTGTCGCCGCTCGTCGGTCGGGTTCGTCGCGGTGGTCGGCCCCGCCTCGATGCCGTCCCACCGCCAGGCGACCACCGCCTGCACCGTGCCGCCGCGCGCCGCCGCCTCGTCGGCGGCCCAGTCCAGGGCGCGCCGGCCGCCGTCCGACCCGTCGACGCCCACCACGATCAGTCGGTTCTGTTTCATGGCCCACTCCCTTCGTCCTGCCCGCAGTGCACACCCGCGGCGGCGACCCCGGACAGGCGCGAAGGACCCGATCGGGCGGGCCGTCCGCCCCGCCCGCGGCGGCGACGGGTCAGACCGGGGCGGCGAGCTGGGCGGCGAGCAGCGCCGGCGCCTCGGCCAGCGAGGGGCCGTACCAGGTCAGGTGCCGGCCCGAGACCAGCACCGAGGGCACGCCGGGGAACGCCTCCGGCCCGTCGTCGGCGGTGAACCGGTACGGCTCGTCGGGCAGCACCACCAGCTCGGGCGCGCGGGCGCGCAGGACGTCCAGCGCCGGTCGGGGATAGCGCTCCGGATCCCCGGCCCAGCCGTTGACCACACCGAGCCGGCGCAGCACGTCCCCGGCGAACGTGTCCCGACCCAGCACCACCCAGGGGCGCCGCCACACCGGCACCACCGCGGTGCGGACCCGCGCCGGCGCGGGCGGGGCGGCCCAGGCCCGGCGGGCCGCCCGCAACCACGGCGGCTCGTCCGGCGCGCCGATCGCGGCGACCAGCTCGCCGAGCTGGTCGAGGGCCTCCGGCACGGTACGCGGGAAGGTGACCCGCACCGGCACCCCGGCCGCGCGCAGCGCCTCCGCGTCGGCCAGCCGGTTCTCCTCCTCGTTGAGCAGCACCAGGTCGGGCGCGAGCGCCAGGACCCGGTCCAGGTCGGGATATTTCGTCCCGCCGACCCGGGTCACGTCCAGCCCGTCCGGGTGGGTGCACCAGTCGGTCGCGCCGACCAGCACCTCCGGGCGGGTCGCCGCGACCGCCTCGGTCAGCGAGGGAACCAGTGACACCACGCGCACGGTCGTCCTCCTCGTACCGCCCATCCTGGCGCATCGACGGCCGCCGGTCGGGTGGCCGGCGCCGGCGGACCGGTCGACAATGAGCGGATGCCTCCCCGCCCCGCCGCCCTGCCGGCCCCCGACTACGGCGTCCCACCGGCCGAGGCGCTGCCCCGGGCCCGTGAGTTCGCCGACCAGCTGGTCCGCCGACGCACCGTACGCGACTTCAGCGACCGGCCGATCCCACCCGGGGTGCTGGCCGAGGCGTTGCGGGCCGCCGCGTCGGCGCCGAGCGGGGCGAACCGGCAGCCGTGGCGGTTCGTGGTGCTGACCGACCCGGCGCTGAAGCGACGCCTGCGGGCCGCCGCGGAGGCCGAGGAGCGCGTCTTCTACGAGCGGCGTGCGCCGGAGGAGTGGCTGGCCGCGCTGGCCCCACTGGGCACCGACGCCAGCAAGCCGTTCCTGGAGACCGCGCCAGCGGTGATCGTGGTGTTCGAGGTACACCGCGGGCCCGGGTCGCCCCGGCCCTACTACGTCAAGGAGTCGGTGGGGATCGCCGTCGGGTTCCTGCTCGCCGCGCTGCACCGCGCCGGGCTGGCCACGCTCACCCACACGCCGAGCCCGATGCGCTTCCTCAACGAGCTGCTCGACCGGCCGGCCGAGGAGCGGGGCAACCTGATCATCCCGGTCGGCTATCCCGCGCCCGACGCGACCGTGCCGGACATCGACCGGAAGTCGCCGACCGAGGTGGTGCTCTGGCGCTGACGGGTCAGCGCACGGCGGGCGCCGGCTCGGGTTCCAGGCCCGCCACCGGCACGCCCTGCCGCACCGCCCACTCCACCGCGGCCCGCAGGTCCGCCGTGGGCAGCGGCCGCCGGGTGGTCACCGCCACGGCCGCGTGCACGGTGTACGCGAGGAACGGGTACGACCGGGCCAGCTCGCCGATCGCCTCGTGCAGCCGCGCCACCACGGCCAGCGCCTCCGGCTCGCCGAGCGCCGGCAGGACGAGCTGGAACTCGTTGTCGGCGACGCGGACCGCCCGGTCGATCGGGCGCAGCACGCCGGTGACCGCGGCGAGGACGGCCTGACCCTCCCGGGCGACGCTGCGCCGGCCGAAGCGTTCCGGCGCGCCGGCCGGCTCGTCCACCCGCAGGCCGACCAGGGCCACTGGCAGCGTGCCGGAGGCGGTCACCCCGTCCGCGTCCGTCCAGCGGCGCAGGCCCGGCTCGTCGAGCATGCCGTCGGTCGGCTCGAGCGCGCGCACGCCCCGGTCGCCGCGCCGGGCCAGCAGCCGCAGCGCCGCCTCGGCCCGGGACTCGCCCGGCCCGGCCGGGATCTCCCGTACCCGGGCGACCGCCTCGTCCAGCGCGGACCGGGCCGCGGCGGGCAGCCGCTCGGCGAGCCGCTCCCGCAGCCGGATCACCTCGTGCAGCGCCTCGTCCCGGCGGAATCCCCACCGCCCGTCGAAGAGCCGGCCGGACTCCAGCGTCGGCGCCGGCCCGACCTCGCCCCGGTCGTACGCCACCAGCGTGGCGCCGAAACGGGGGGTCAGCGCCACCACGCTCCACTCCCGGGCCAGGTCCTCGGCCTCGTCCAACGCCACCCCGTACGTCCCGTCGGGCAGGTCGGGCGGGGGGCCGCCGACCACGCCGACCACGGTGGCCGCGGCCCGACCGGCGATGCGCCGGTAGACCGCGCGCTCCCGGTCGAAGTACGGCAGCCGCTGGAAGAGCGCGAGCACCACCAGCGGGCCGTCCTCGGCCTCGGCCAGCGCGGCGCGTTCGATGGCGTGGGATACGGCGACGAGACTGCGTTTGGTGAATCGCTCCGGGGTCCGTCCGCTGTGCACCCGCCGAGCCTAGAGGGCAGGACCGGGTGGCGCACCGGCCGGCGGGTGCCCGGATTCGCCCGCACCGCCGAGGCGGTCACCATGATCGACGCCCTACACTCGGTCGTCGAGGCGAACGACGGACGGATTGTGGCGAGATGACGAGCACCGGCAGCGTGGCCGTGTCCTGGTTGCGGCCGGTCCCGCCCGGCGTGCCGTCCCGGTTCACCCGGGCCGGTCAGGTCGGCTACGCCGACCGGCGCCTCGGCGAGCTGGTGCAGGGCCGCCCGCCGGGGGTCACCGGCAGTCAGTGGAGCACCGCCGGCCGGGCCGGCCTCGACCTGGTGGTGTGCGCGGCCGACACGGGACTTCCGCGTTTCGCGGTCAGGTTCACCACGCCGGCGGCCGACGGGTCGCCGGCCCGCCGCGCGGAACGGCTGACCGACGCGGTCTGCGCCGCCGTCGGGCTGCCGCTGGTGCGGGTCGAGTCGCCGACGCTCGGCGGTGCGGACCAGGCACGCCGGTTCGCCGAGTACGTCGTCGACGCCCGGGCCTACGCCGCCGGGACCGACCCGGACGACGGAGACACGATCGGGTTCCGGGACATCGAGGGCCGGCTCCCGGACGGCCGGCGGGGTCCGGTCAACGACCTCGGCGCGTTGGCCCGGGTCGACGCGGTCGAGGCGTACGTGGCGGGCCGGCTGGCCGACCCGATCGTGCGCGGCCTGCACGTGCGCTGGACCGACGGCCCGGCGGAGGGCTGGGGCTGGGTCGAGGTGCGGCCCGGCCGGTGCCTCGTCGAGCGGGTCCGGCTGACCACCCGGGGTTTCGCGTGCGGGGTGGAGCCGGGTCGGCTCGCCGAGGACCTGGCCGTGGCGGCGCTGGGGGAGCGGCTGCGTGACCTCGACGCGGCGGCGCCGTCCCTGGTGGACCGGGGCGACCTGCGCGGGCAGGTGCGACGCCTCGCCGAGCGGCGGGCCTCGTTCGACGGCGGCTTCGCGTTCGACCACCTCTGGGTCGACTGAACCGGGCCGTCGCGACCCGCCGATTTTTTTTCCGATCTCCGGTTGAACCTTCGCCGTCGGCGCTCCGTACCTAAGCGGGAATGGACGCAGATCTTCCCGCCGCGCCCGGACGGCGCGGAGACGGTGCGGAAAGGGCACCGTCGGCCATTGACGCGCGACCCGTACGTCGCAGTGATCTCACCCCGAGGATTCGTCGTTCCGCCGGGATCACCAGTCAACTACCGGATCGAGAAGGAGAGCAATTCGATGCGCAGGTCCACACGGGCGCGCCGGTCATCCGGTAGCGCACGGAGCAAGCGGATGCTGGCCGTGGTCGGCACGCTCGCGGTCTTCGGCGGCATCGTCGCCGTCACCCAGATCTCGTCCGCCCAGGACCGGCGGACGAGCACCCGTGCCGCCTCGGCGTCCTGTGTGGCCCCGAGCCCGGGGGCGACCGCCCCGGGCGGCCAGGGCAGCACCACCCGCACCTGGCAGAACGGCCGCTGGGTCCGTAACCACTGGGGTGACGGGCAGATGTCGTCGGCCGAGTGTCAGCAGACCCGGGGCGGCGGCGCGGGCGCCGGCACCCCGACCGTGGCCTGCCCGGACGTCCGCGGCAAGCTGCCGCAGGTGCCCGGCCGGGCCCGCGCCGAGGTGGACCGCAACCTGGCGCTGCTGGAGAGCCAGATCGCCGAGGCGAACCGGCGGCTCGCGCGGGACGGCCGCAACGGTGGCGACTTCATCAACAACGCCATCCTCCGTCCGCTCGCCGACAAGCGCACCGCGACGATCAACCGGATCGCCACCGCGATCGGCCGGGGCGGCCAGCGTCCGCAGGGCTTGGAGCAGCTCGCCGCGTGCGCCCTCGCCGACAACGCCCAGAACGGCGGCGGCCAGAACGGCGGAGGCCAGAACGGCGGGGGTCAGAACGGCGGCGACAACGGCGGCCAGAACGGTGGTCAGAACGGCGGCAACAACGGCGGCAACAACGGCGGCCAGAACGGTGGTCAGAACGGCGGCAACAACAACGGCGGCAACAACGGGGGCCAGAACGGCGGCAACAACGGCGGCAACAACGGCCTGGAGGTGCTCGCCAAGGACTGCAGCGGCAGCCAGCTGGAGGCGCACAACGGTTTCCAGAACGGCAACCGGTGCGTGAGCACCGCGTTCGGTGAGGTCGGCGCCGCGGCGAACAACCCCTCGCTGCTCATCACCCAGTTCCCGAACCAGGTGCAGCGCAACCAGCCGTTCACGCTCCGGGTCACCACGAAGAACCTGGTGCGGGACCGCTTCCTCGCCGCCGGTCAGGGTGGCTACTACCTGGAGAGCTCGCTGCTCAACGGCCAGGGTCTGGTGCGCGGCCACTTCCACACCGCCTGCCGGATGCTCGGCAGCACCCGGCAGCCCCCGAACCCGCAGGACGTGCCCGCGTTCTTCGTCGCGACCGAGGACGGCCGGGGCGGATCCCAGCCGGACGACGTGCTGATCCAGATCCCGGGCCTGCCGGAGTCCGGCCTGGCGCAGTGCTCGGTCTGGGCCGGTGACGGCTCGCACCGCATCCCGATGATGGAGCGGGCCAACCAGACCCCCGCCATCGACGTGGTGCGCATCCAGGTCAACTGACCCGATCCACCGACGGCCGGAGCCGCCCGGGACCCCTCCCGGGCGGCTCCGGCCGTCGGTGCGTCCGAGTCGTCGATCAAGGAGTTGGCGTCCCGGCCCGCGCCGACTCCTGACGCGAGCTCCTTGATCAACGGAGGAGGGCGGGCGGGTGGGGCGGGTGGGCGGGGAAAATTGGTGCCGGTGGGATCGGGGGGTGTGAAAATTGTCGACCTGGAAAAAGTCGACGGGGTCACGCCGATTTCTCAGCGTGACCCCGGGATGCCCGACGGTGAACCGGGAGGGTTCAGCGGTTCTTGTAGGCCTCGACGACGGAGACCGGGATGCGACCCCGCTCGGAAATCTCGTAGCCGTTCTTGGTGGCCCATTCGCGGATGGCGCGGTTCTGCTCGCGGTCCATTCCCGAGGTGCTCGGCCGGGTCGCGCGCCGGGCCGCCCGGCCGGTGTCGGCCGGGCCGCGACCGATCCGCCTGCCAGCGCTGATGTACGGGTCCAGCGCCTTGCGCAGCACGCCGGCGTTCTCGTCGGAGACGTCGATCGTGTAGGCCACGCCGTCCAGGCTGAACTCGACGGTCCGATCGGCCTTTCCGCCGTCGAGGTCGTCGGTCAGAACGGTGATTACTTTCCTTGCCATCGCCATTACTCCCTGTGTCGGGCGGGGTGTGGCTAAGAGTTTGACCTACCAAGCGGTAATTTCGCAACAATACCCGACTCCTGCCATTCGGCGGGTCGCGTAAACGGCGGCGCGGCAAATGGGTCGGCACGCGGGAGAGTCGATGCGGGCGGGGCGTGGACGTGGCGTGGGTCACAAGCCGGAACAAGGGGCACGTTTTGTTACTTGAGCCAGACACGCTCAACCAACGTGATGGCAGGTGTTCGATGGCAACTCTTCCGGTACTTCCCCTGACCGACGCCGTCCTGCTGCCCGGGATGGTCGTCCCGGTGACCCTCGACCCGACCACCCAGGCCGCGGTCGACGCGGCCCGGGCCACCGGCGACAAGCAACTCCTGGCCGTGCCCCGCATCGACGGCGAGTACGGCTCCGTCGGCGTGGTCGCGACCATCGAGAAGGTCGGCCGGCTGCCCAGCGGTGAGCCGGCCGCCGTGGTGCGCGGTCTCGCCCGTGCCCGCATCGGTTCCGGCGTACCCGGCCCCGGCGCGGCCCTCTGGGTCGAGGCGACCGCCCTCGACGAGCCCGCCCCCGCCGGCCGGGCCCGGGAACTGGCCCGCGAGTACCGGGCGCTGATGACCTCGGTGCTCCAGCAACGCGGCGCCTGGCAGGTCATCGACGCCATGGAGCGGATGACCGACCTCTCCGAGCTGGCCGACTCGGCCGGCTACGCACCCTGGCTCAGCCTGGCGCAGAAGACCGAACTGCTCGCCGCGCCGGACGTCACCGCCCGGCTCGAACTGCTGGTCGGCTGGGTGAAGGAGTACCTGGCCGAGCAGGAGGTCACCGAGCAGATCACCAGCGACGTCCGCGAGGGGCTGGAGAAGTCCCAGCGCGAGTTCCTGCTCCGCCAGCAGCTCGCCGCGATCCGCAAGGAACTGGGCGAGGACGAGCCGGACGGCTCCGCCGACTACCGCTCCCGGGTCGAGTCCGCGGACCTGCCCGAGAAGGTGCGCGAGGCGGCCCTGCGCGAGGTCGGCAAGCTGGAGCGGGCCAGCGACGCCTCGCCGGAGGCGGGCTGGATCCGTACCTGGCTCGACACCGTCCTCGAGATGCCGTGGAACACGCGTACCGAGGACAACACCGACCTGGCCGCGGCGCGGGCGGTGCTCGACGCCGACCACGCCGGGCTGACCGACGTGAAGGACCGCATCCTGGAGTACCTCGCGGTGCGCAACCGCCGCGCGGAGCGCAACCTCGGCGTGGTCGGCGGTCGCGGCTCCGGCGCGGTGCTCGCCCTCGCCGGCCCGCCCGGCGTCGGCAAGACCAGCCTCGGCGAGTCGGTCGCGCGGGCGCTCGGGCGTACCTTCGTCCGGGTCTCGCTCGGCGGCGTCCGCGACGAGGCGGAGATCCGGGGCCACCGGCGCACCTACGTCGGCGCGCTGCCCGGCCGGATCGTGCGGGCCCTGCGGGAGGCCGGCTCGATGAACCCGGTCGTGCTGCTCGACGAGGTCGACAAGCTCGGCGTGGGCTACTCCGGCGACCCGGCGGCGGCCCTGCTGGAGGTGCTCGACCCGGCGCAGAACCACACCTTCCGCGACCACTACCTCGAGGTCGACCTCGACCTGTCCGACGTGCTGTTCCTGGCCACCGCCAACGTGGTGGAGTCGATCCCCGGCCCGCTGCTGGACCGGATGGAGCTGGTCGGTCTGGACGGCTACACCGAGGACGAGAAGGTGGCGATCGCGCGGGACCACCTGCTGCCCCGGCAGCGGGAGCGGGCCGGGCTCACCGCCGAGGAGGTGACCGTCGCCGACGAGGCGCTGGCGCTGATCGCGGGTGAGTACACCCGGGAGGCCGGGGTCCGGCAGCTCGAACGGGCCCTCGCCAAGATCCTGCGCAAGGTGACCGTGGCGTTGGCGTCCGACCCGGCGCCGGTCCGGGTCGACACCGGCAACCTGGCCCGCTACCTGGGCCGGCCCAAGTTCACCCCGGAGTCGGCCGAGCGGACGGCGGTGCCCGGCGTGGCGACCGGCCTGGCGGTCACCGGCGCCGGCGGCGACGTGCTCTTCATCGAGGCGACCAGCATGGAGGGCGAGCCGGGCCTGACCCTCACCGGTCAGCTCGGCGACGTGATGAAGGAGTCGGCGCACATCGCGCTGTCGTACCTGCGCTCCAACGGTCGACGCCTCGGCATCGACCCGAACGCGCTCGCCGGGCGGCGGATCCACGTGCACTTCCCGGCTGGCGCGGTGCCCAAGGACGGGCCGAGCGCCGGCATCACCATGGTGACCGCGCTGGCCTCCCTGGTGACCGGCCGCCCGGTGCGGCCGGAGTTCGGGATGACCGGCGAGGTGACGCTCTCCGGCCGGGTGCTGCCCATCGGCGGGGTGAAGCAGAAGCTGCTCGCCGCGCACCGGGCCGGCCTGACCGAGGTGATCATCCCGAAGCGCAACGAGCCGGACCTGGACGACCTGCCGGCCGAGGTGCGCGAGGCGCTGACCGTGCACACCCTGGCCGACGTCGCGGACGTGCTCGCGCTGGCGCTGCGCCCGGCCGACGTCGACGCGCAGACGCTCGGCGGCCAGCCCGTCGCCGCCTGAGGTGAAAGGAGGGGCCCCCTGTCAACGCCTCGTGCGTGGCAGGGGGCCCCGCTTAACCGCCTTACCGGTGGTCGTCGCCGTCGCGGTCGCGGCGGACGGTGGCCTTGCGCCCCTTGATGGTGCTGCCCCGCAGCCCTCGGATCACCTCGTCGGCCATCGCCTGCGGCACCTCGACCAGCGAGAACCGGTCCGCGATCTCGATCGAGCCGATGTCGCGCCCGTTGATCCGGGTCTCGCCGGTGATCGCGCCGACCAGGTCCTGCGGCCGTACCCCGGCCCGCCGGCCCAGCCCGATGAAGACCTGCGTGGTGCCCGCGCCCCGGGACCGGGTGCCACCGCGCCGGTCCCGGCTGTCGTACCCCGGTCGCGCCTCCCGGTTCGGACGGACGGCGACCTGGGGGATCTCCTCCTCGTCGGCGGTGCCGGGCAGGGTGGCCTCGTGGGCCAGCCGGACCGCGGCGAGCGCCACCTCCATCAGGTCGAACTCGTCGGTCAGCGACTCGACGACCGCCCGGAACGGCTCCAGGTCGTCCTCCAGCAGCGACTCCCGCACCGCGGCCTGGGTCAGCTCGAAGCGCCGGGTCCGCAGGTCTGCCACCGTGGGGATCTTGTCGACCGAGATCCGCTGGCCGGTGACCCGCTCGATGGTCTTGAGCATCCGATGCTCGCGCGGCTCGGCGAGGGTGATCGCCACGCCCTCCCGCCCGGCCCGGCCCACCCGGCCGATGCGGTGCACGTACGACTCGGGCGCCGAGGGCACGTCGTAGTTCACCACGTGGGTGAGCTGCTCGACGTCCAGCCCGCGGGCCGCCACGTCGGTGGCGACCAGCAGGTCCGCGGTGCCGGCGCGCAGCCGACCCATCACCCGGTCCCGCTGTTCCTGGCTCATCCCGCCGTGCAGCGCCTCGGCCCGGTAGCCCCGGCCGTTCATCGTCTCGGTGAGCCGGTCGACCTCCTCCCGGCTGCGGCAGAACACGATCGCGGCGGTCGGCGACTCCACGTCCAGCACCCGACCCAGCGCGGCCGGCTTGTGCGCCCGCGCCACCAGGTAGGCGCTCTGCCGCACCCGCGGCGCCGCCCCGGCCACCGGCTGCTCCCGCTCGATCCGGATCCGGACCGGGTCGGTCAGGTGCTGGCGGGCGAGCCCGTCGATGCGGGCCGGCATGGTGGCCGAGAAGAGCACCGTCTGGCGGCCCTCGGGGGCGTGCTCCAGGATCGCCTCGATGTCCTCGGCGAAGCCCATGTCGAGCATCTCGTCCGCCTCGTCCAGCACCACCGTGGCCACCGAGCCCAGCCGCAGCGTGCCCCGGGCGATGTGATCGAGGGCCCGGCCGGGCGTCGCCACCACCACGTCCACCCCGTGGTCGAGCGCGCGCAACTGCCGGCCGATCGGCTGCCCGCCGTAGATCGGCAGCACCCGGGCGCCGAGGTCCTTGCCGTAGCGGTGGAACGCCTCGGAGACCTGCACGGCCAGCTCCCGCGTCGGCACCAGCACCAGCGACACCGGGTCGCCGCCCGGCCGGTCCGCCGGCATGCGCTGCAGCAGCGGCAGGGCGAACGCGGCGGTCTTGCCGGTGCCGGTGGCCGCCTGCCCGAGCAGGTCCCGACCGGCCAGCAACGGTGGGATGGCCTCCCGCTGGATCGGGGTCGGCTCCTCGTAGCCGAGGGCGGACAGCGCGCCCAGCAGTTCGGTGCGCAGCCCGAGATCCGCGAAGGCGGTGGCGTCCTCGGCGTCTGCGGGAAGGGCGGGGTCGGTCGGGGTCGGTGCGGAACTCATGTGGCAAGCCTTTCATCACCGCCGGACGGTGGTCGCGGCGACCGGCGTAAACGTTCGCCGCGCCACCCCGGCGTCCGTCCGGGGTGAGCCGGCCCGGCCCCGTGACCGGGCCGGCTCACCCGGACGCGACGGCCAGCAGGGTGGTCACCCCCACCGCCACGTCCAGCGCGATGCACCACTGCGCGTACCCGCGTGGCACCACCCCGTCGGCGCGGTGGTGCCACAGGTCCCAGCCGGCGTGCCCGAGCCAGCCCAGGCCGACGAGCGTGCCGGCGACCCCGGCCGGCGCGGCCAGCGCCACGGCCGCCAGACCGCCCCAGACGGCCAACCCCACGAGCTGGACGGCGAGCTGACGCCGGTCGCCGAACCGCCGTCGCCAGGCGCCGAGGACCAGGTAGCCCCCCGGCAGCACGAGCAGCGTCCACGCGGAGAAGACCGTCGGGGCGAACCACAGGTCGGCGGTCATGAGCAGCGCCAGCCCGACCGGCCAGCGACGGGCCACGGCCGCCGCCACCGGGTGCCGCCGGGGCGGCGCGGCGACCGGGTGGCGGTGCCGCAGCGCCACCAGCGCCATCGCCGGCACCATCAGCAGGTGCCCGCCGAGCAGCAGCGCGTCGTCCCCGACCCACCCCGCCCACCAGGGCGGCAGGAGCAGCAGGAACGGCACGTACATGGCCGCGCTCATCTCCCCGGTGGCGGCCCACGCGTCGCCCCGGTACCACATCCAGGCGACCATGCCCAGCGCCATGTCGGTCGCCATCACCAGCGCGCCCACGTCCGGCCGGGCCAGCACGCCCGCGCCGCCCAGCAGGTCCCCGCCCACCCGCCACAGCGGGCCGAGCAGCACCATCCCGGCCACCATCGCCACGACCATCCCGGCCAGGTGCCGGGTCCGTCCCCACCCGGCCCACCGCCGGGGTACGCCCACCGTCATCTCCGTCATGCCCCGACCCTGCCCGGGCCGGGCGCACCGGGACAGGCGCGTCCGTCACCGGAAATCCGTGCGGGACGCACGGGTGGACCGTGACATTCCGCAGCGGTCCGCCGGCCCCGGCACCACCTAGGATCGGCGGGCATGACAGTCGATTCGGCGGACCACCGGCTGCGCCGGGCCCGGCGGGTCACCCTGCTGTCGCTGGCCACGAACGTGTGGACCACGGTGCTGCTGCCCGCGGCCGGCCTGGCCCGGGAGCCGGATCCGCTGCGGGCGACGCTCGGCGCCGTCGGCCTGCTCGCCTTCACGGTGGCGCAGGTGGCGGTGCTGCACGCGGCGGTGACGCCGTGGCTCGCCACCGCCGCCCGGCGGCGCCGGCACCTCGCCCTGGTGGCGGCCGCGCTGCTCAGCCTGCCCCTGCTCGGCCCGGTCGCGGCGGGCGCGTGGCCCACCTGGGCCTGGTTGGGCGCTTCCCTGGTCGGCATGACACCGCTGCTGCTCCGGCCCGCTGCCGGGGTCCTCGCCGCGACGGGCGTGCTCGCGGTCTCGGCGGTGGTCACCGCGGCGACCGGTGGACCGGTGCCCACCGCGCTGCTGGTCACCGGCGGGGTGGGCGCCGGCATCGCCGCGCTCACCGGGGTGCAGGTCTGGTTCTGGGACGTGCTCGTGGAGGCCCGGCAGGGTCAGGCGGCCCAGGCCCGGCTGGCCGCGGCCGAGGAGCGGCTGCGCTTCGCCCGCGACGTGCACGACCTGCTCGGGCACGACCTCACGGTGATCGCGCTCAAGGCCGAGCTGGCGGAACGGCTGGCGCCGGTGGACGGAGAGCGGGCCGGCCGGGAGGCGGCGGAGGCCCGGCGACTCGCCGCGTCGGCGCTGACCCGGGTACGCGCGGCCGTGCACGGCTACCGCACCGTCGACCTGGCCGAGCAGGTGGCCGCGGTGGGGGAGGTGTTGCGCTCCAGCGGGGTCCGCTGCACCGTGGTGTCGCCGGCGGGCGACCTGCCGGCCCCGGTCGCCGCCGACCTCGCCGCCGTGCTGCGGGAGGCCGGGACGAACGTGCTGCGGCACAGTCGGGCCGGCTGGTGCCGGATCGAGATCACCCGGGAGGACGGCCTGGTGACCCTGACCGTACGCAACGACGGGGTCCGTGACGCCGGACCGGACCGGCTCAGCGGCGGCCTGCGCGGGCTGGCCGACCGGCTCGCCCCGGCCGGCGGACGCGTGCGGGCGTCCGTCGAGGACGGCGTGTTCAGCCTGGTGGCGACCGTGCCGGTGACGTCGTGATCCGGGTCCTGCTGGCCGACGACGAGGAGCTGATCCGGCTGGCGCTGGCCGCCCTGCTCGACCTGGAACCGGACATCGAGGTGGTCGCGCACGCCGCCGACGGCCGCGCCGCCCTGGCCGCGGCGCTGGCCCACCGCCCCGACGTCGCCGTGCTCGACCTGGAGATGCCGCCGCCGGGCGGCGTGGCGGTCGCCGCCGAGCTCGCCCGGGCGCTGCCCGCGTGTGCTCCGGTGATCCTCACCGGGCACGGCCGGCCCGCCCAGCTTCGGCCGGCGCTGGCCGCCGGCGCCCGTGGCTTCCTCGCCAAGGGCGCTCCGGGCGGCGCGCTGGCCGACGTGATCCGCCGGGTGCACTCCGGCGCGCGGTACGTCGACCCGGCCCTCGCCGCCGACGCGCTGACCCTGCCCGAGTGCCCGCTGACCCCGCGCGAGCTGGAGACGCTCCGGCTGGCCGAACTCGGCACCCCGGTCGCGGTGATCGCCCGACGTACCCACCTGGCCGCCGGGACGGTCCGCAACCACCTGAGCGCGTGCGTGCAGAAGCTCGGCGCCGCCGACCGGGCCGAGGCGGTCCGGCGGGCCCGGGAGGCGGGATGGCTCTGATCCGTCCCGGTCGGCCTGCCCTTCGGGGCGTCGTGGCTGACCGGCGGCGACTAGCCTGATCATGTGCGGACGGTCGAGTTGCTCTGCTCGCCGGAGCTGGACGCGGCGGTGCGGGCGGCCTGGGACCGGCTCGCCGCCGCCGGCCTGCCCAGTCTGGCCCGCAACACGCACCCGACGAACCGGCCGCACCTGACGCTCGCCTCGGTCGACGAGTTCCCGCCCGGCGCCGAGCAGCGCCTGGCCGACCTCTGCGACGCCGCGCTGCCGCTGCCGGTGCGGCTGGACCGGCTGGCCGTCCTCGACGGCAGCGCCCCGCTGGTCTGGCTGGTCCACCCGACACCGCAGCTGGTCGCGCTGCACGGCGCGGTCTGGGACGTGCTGGCCGAGGCGTCCGGCCCGCATCCCTGGCACCTGCCCGGGCGCTGGGTGCCGCACCTGAGCCTGGCGTTGCGGTTCCGGGGCGCGGACCGCCGGCGCGCCCGGGCGGTCGCCGGGGCGGACCGCCCGACCGGCGCGTTCGTGGCGGCCCGCAGCTACGACGGGGACACGCGCACGGTCACCGAGCTGGCCGGGACCTGCCCGCGTCCGGACCGCTGAGCGGGGCCGCCCGCGAGGTGCGGGCGGCCCCGGCGGGTCAGCGGTGGAAACGCAGGTAGTCGAACTCGGCCGTCACGGCGGGCGTGGCGCCGCCGTGCGCGACCAGCCCGATGCGGGGCGTGGTGTCGGCCGGGAACGTCCACACCGCCCCCCACGTCCAGTGCTTCCCGTCGCGGCTGGAGCCGGCGCGGAACTCGTGTTCCCCGGTGACCCGGTCGACGTGGTGGGCCAACCGCAGCCAGGTGGTGGTGCCCGGCGTGCCGACGATGCTGCCGCCGTACACCGGCTGCCCGGCGAAGGGCAGCTCGTAGCCGTACTCGACCTGACGGGTGTTCCAGATCGCCACCTGGGTCAGCCGGGCGAACCGGTCGTCGTCGACGTACGCGACCAGGCCCGCCTGCTGGTAGTTGCGGACCGTGTCCTCGCCCAGGTCGAGCGTCACCTTCGTCTCGGCCACGTAGTCGCCGGTGGGCGCGTCGCGCAGCAGCACCCCGGCGGTGTTGCCGGTGCCGGACAGGTCGGCGTCCTGCACCGGCCAGCGCAGCGCGCCGCCGGTCACGGTCGCGGCCGGGTCCTGGCGCACCCACTGCCAGGCCGGGTCGAGCCCACCGGTGAACTCGTCGGAGAAGCCGCGCAGCACCGGGCCGACCCGGGGCGGCGCGACCGGGTGCCGGACCGGGCGGTACAGCCGGGCGACGCTGACGTTGTCGAACTCGGCCGGTCCGTCCTGGGCCCGCAGGGTCAGCGCGCCGGTCGCGGGGCGGGGGAGCCGGAGCGACACCCGGGCGACCGGGTCGCCGAGGCGGGACGGGCTGAGCGTGGCGACGAGCTGCCGGCCGCGTACCTCGATCGCGAGGGTGTGCCGGTCGGTCAGATCGGCGCCGGCGGGCAGCGGTGTGCCGGCGCTGCCGGCGGTCAGCCGGCCGCCGCCGACCCGGACGTCAACGCCGCCGAGCCGCAGCCCGGCGGTGGTCGCGCCGGTCAGTCGCAGGTCGGTCTCCGCCCGCAGGTCGCCGCCGATCCGGGTACGCGAGGCCAGCGCCCCGGTGCCGGTGAGCACCCCGCCGGCCGCCCGCCACATGCCGCTCTCGACCCGCCAGTCGCGCAGGTCGGCAGTGGCGAAACGGGCGTCGATCCGGCCCGTGGTGACGGGTGCGGGGCGGGCGCCGTCGGAGGGGCCGGCGCCGGCGTTCACCGTCGGCCAGCCGTCGATCCAGTCGAGCCGGTCCAGCAGCATCGGCCGCTCGTTGACGCCGAACGGCTCGTCCAGGTAGGGGTCGGCCCGGTCGATCGCGTGGTAGGCGATCCAGTCCTGCCCGGACAGGTCGGTGAGCACGGCGTTGTGGCCGGTGCCGATCCAGCGGTTGCCGTTCTGGGTCAGCACCGGGGTGCCGCCGGCGCGGGAGACGTCGAGGCGCTGGCCGTCGCGGTCGGTGAACGGGCCGCGTGGGTCACGGGCCCGGCCGACCTGGACGGAGTAGCCGGTGGCCGGACCGGCGCAGCAGTTGGCGGTGGAGGCGAAGAGGTAGTACCAGCCGTCGCGGCGCAGTACGTAGGCGCCCTCGAACTTGTTGTCGACGGCGACCGGGGTCGGCGTGCCGACCGCGCGCAGGCCGTCGGGGGACAGTTCGGTGACCGCGATGCCGCCGTAGTAGCTGCCGTAGTAGAGCCAGGACCGGCCGTCGGCGCCGGTGAGCTGGCTCGGGTCGATGGTCCACAGGTAGCCGCCGCCCGCGCCGGGGCGCGGGGCGACCACCGGCTCGTCGGCGAACGTCCACGGTCCGGCGGGGCTCGGCGCGGTGGCCACCCCGACCGCGGTGTCGAAGGTGTCGGCGGAGACGGTGGTGTCGGTGACGGTCATGTACATGACCCACCGCCCGCCGAGCCGGCGGACGTCGGGCGCCCAGAACGCGGCGCCCGGCGCGGCGAACGCGGGCCGCTGGTCGGGGGCGAACGCGTCGCCGACGTAGCTCCAGTCGACCAGGTCGGCGGAACGGGCGATCGGCACCCGGTGCGGTGTTCCCTCGCCCTCGCGCAGCGGGTCGGAGGTGCCGAAGGCGTACCAGAGTCCGTCGTCGCCGCGGACCACGACCGGGTCGGCGAAGGTGTCGGCGAACCCGGCGGAGACCGGGTTGCGGTAGCGGTCGGGCCCGGCGGCGGGCGCGGGTGACGCGCCGGCGAGCAGAAGGGTGAGGACGGCGGCGAGCACGCCGCCACGGCGGAGGTGTCCCATCAGGCCTGCCTTGGAGGTAGACGGAGGTCACTGCGGTGCACCCGTTTGTACAACGTTGGATACAACGATGTAAAGAACCGCCGCGCGCCACCTTCCGGTCCGGCCCGAACCGTGGCCGTGCCAGCATGGTCCGATGACCACCCGCGCCGACGGCCGAGGGCTGGCCGGACTCGCCGCCCTGCTCGCCGATCCCACCCGGGCCGAGTTCTGTCTCGCCCTGCTCGACGGACGCGCCTGGACCGCCGGTGAGCTGGCCCGCCGCGCCGGCGTCGCGGCCTCCACCGCCAGCGACCACCTCACCCGGCTGGTGCGCGGCGGCCTGCTGGCCGAGGAGCGGCAGGGCCGGCACCGGTACGTCCGCCTCGCCGACCCGTCGGTCGCCCAGCTCCTCGAGGACCTGACCGCGCGGGCGCCCGCCCCGGCCACGTCGCCCCGCACGTTGCGCGCCGCGTCGGCCGGCGCCGCCCTGGCGTACGCCCGGACCTGCTACGACCACCTCGCCGGGCGACTCGGCGTGCTGCTGCACGACGCGCTGCTCGCCCGCGGTGTGCTGGACCGGGCCGGCGGCCTCGCGCTCACCCCGGCCGGGATGTCCTGGCTGGCCGAGATGGGCGTGCCGGTCGAGCCGCTGCGCGCCGCCCGTCGACCGTTGGTGCGCGACTGTCTGGACTGGACCGAACGACGGCCGCACCTGGCCGGCGCGCTCGGCGCCGCGTTGTGCGGGCGCTTCCTCGACCTCGGCTGGACCGCGCGGGGGACCGGTCGGGCGGTGCGGCTCACCCCGGCCGGGCGGGACGGGCTCGCCGCCGCCCTCGCGCTCGACCCGGCGCTCCTCGCCCCGCCCGCCTCCCGCGACACCGGCCCCGCCCGCGCCTGACCCGTCCGGCTCGGCCCGTCCGGCTCGGCCCGTCCGGCTCGGCCCGTCCGGCTCGGCCCGTCCGGCTCGGCCGTCCGGCTCGGCCCGTCCGGCTCGGCCGGGCGGGGTCCGGGTGATCGACTCCAGTTCGGCGAGGTGGTGGGGTCGGCGTGCCCCTGATGCCGCCACCTCCCCGATCTGGCGCGCCGATCGTTCGGTCGGGACCGAACGATCACCGCCCTACGGTCGGGTGGTGGACCTACCGACGATCACGGCCGCTCCGGGCACGCCGACCTGCGGACCGCCGACCCGAGGCGACGACGGCTGGCTGGTCACCCGGCACGCGGACGTCACCGCCGCCCTGACCGATCCCCGCTGCGTGGTGCCGCCCGCCGGGCCGCCCGGCGCCGCCGGCTCGCTGGCCTGGCTGCGCGCGTCCGTCAGCCGCTTCAGCCCACCGGAGCGCCACCCCGGCCGGCGGGCGATCGCGGTGGCGGCGCTGGACGACCTCGACCCGCGGGACCTGTCCCTGGCCGCCGCACGGCGGACCGGCGAGATCCTCGACCGGTCGGCGTCGCCCGTACCGCCCCTGTTAAGAGGGGTCCCCTCCTCTACCGGAGGCGTTAACAGGGGGCCCTTCCTTACATCCCGGGTGGAGGTGATGGGGGCGCTGGCGCGGGGCGTGCCGCTGGTGGTGCTGGGGGAGCGGCTCGGCCTGGCGGATCCGGCGGCGGCCGCGTCGGCGGTGACGACGGTGGCCGCCGCCTACCATCCCGGCGCCGAGCCGGCGGCGGTCACGCGGGCCGACCGGGCGGTGGCCGCGTTGGTGGCGATGTCGCCGGCGGCCCCGCCCGAGGTGACCGCGAACCGGATCGGGCTGCTGGTGCAGGCCGCCGACGCCACGGCCGGGCTGATCGGCGCGGCGGTCCGGCACGGGCTCGCCGCGCCGGCCGGGCTCGCCACCGTCGCGCTGCTCGCCGAGGTGCTGCGGCTCGACCCACCGGTACGCGCCACCCGCCGGGTCACCACCGCCGCACTCGACCTGGGCGGCCGGCCGATCCGGGTCGGCGAGCCGCTGCTGCTCCGCTTCGACGCGGCGAACCGGGACCCGGCCGTCCATCCGGAGCCGGACCGGTTCGTGGTCGACCGGGCCGGTGGGGTGCTGACGTTCGGCGCCGGCGTCCGGGGCTGCCCGGGGTCGCGGCACGCGCTCGCCCTGGCCGCCGGCGTGGTCGACGTGCTGCGCCGCCGCTGCGCACCCGTCGACGCTCCGGTCAGCTACGCCCCGCATCCGACGCTGCGCGTCCCGACCCGTCTCGAGGTGACCCTGCGATGACCGACCGCCACGCGGCCTTCCGCGCGCTGCACCGGCCCGGCCGCCCCCTGCTGCTGCCCAACGCCTGGGACCACGCGTCCGCGGCGGCGCTCGCCGCCCGGGGTCACGCCGCGATCGGCACGACCAGCCTCGGCGTCGCGGCGGCCGCCGGTCGGCCGGACGGCGCCGGGGCGACCCGGGCCGAGACCCTGGACCTGGCCCGTCGCCTGCGGCACCTGCCGGTGCTGGTCACCGTCGACGTGGAGGACGGCTTCGACGAGGAGCCGGCGGCCGTGGCCCGCTACGTCGGCGAGCTGGCCGCCCTGGGGGTGGTGGGGGTGAACCTGGAGGACGGCCGCCCGGACGGCACCCTGACCCCGGCGCCGCTCGTCGCGGCGAAGATCGCGGCGGTACGCGCGGCGGCGCCAGGGCTCTTCGTCAACGCCCGCACCGACGCGTGGTGGCTGGACGTGCCGGCGCCGCTGGCCGAGGCACGGCGCCGGGCGGCGGCGTACCGGGCGGCGGGGGCCGACGGCTTCTTCGTTCCCGGCGCGCCCGACGACACGATCGGCACGCTGGTGGCGGAGGCCGGACTGCCGCTGAACGTCCTGCACCGGCCGGGCGGGCCGGACCTGGATCGCCTGGGCCGGCTCGGGGTGGCCCGGGTGAGCACCGGTTCGCTGCTGTTCCGGGCGGCCCTGGGCGCGGCGTTGCGCCGGGTCGACGCGGTCGCCGCCGGGGCGGACACCGGCGAGCCGATCCCGCCGGGGTACGCCGAGGTGCAGCAGCTGTCGCGGCGGTTCGCCACCTGATCGGGCACCTTCGGAGGAGATAGGAGGATTGTTCTCGGAGGTACCTTCTCTGGCGATTACGGTGAGTGCAGGTTTCATCACGCCGTGTCCTGCCCGAGAGGGGACGGAGACCATGCGAGTGCCCAGCCGAAGCCCCGGTCGCCAGCCCGGTCCCGCCGTCGCGTCCACCGCCCCCGCCGCCCGCCGGCTGCCCGCCGGAGGGCGGCGGACCACCGCCGCGCCCGACCTGGCCGCGTACCGGTCGGCCGTGGCGGAGCTGCTGGTCGAGGTGGGCGCGCTGGCCGACGCGCCGTCGACCACCGCCCGACAGGTGCTGCTCGACCAGCGGCTGCGCGAACCGGCCGTCGCGGCGGTCCTCGACGCCACGCCCCAGGGACTGGTCGGCGCCCGGGAGACGCTGCTGCTGGAGATGGCCCGCTACCAGCCCAACGCGCGCAGCTCCGCGCACGACCTCACCGCGCTGGTCCGGATCTACCTGCTCTCCCGCATCGACGTGCTGTGGTGGCGGGACAGCCCCACCTTCCTCACCGACGAGCAGGTCCGCACCAGCACCGAGCTGGTCGACCTGGAGTGGCTGCGCCGCCGCGGCCTGCTCGACTTCCGCTACCAGGAGCAGCCCGCCACGGTGCTCGGGCGGGGCCTGCGGGCGGTCCGCCGCCGGCTGCGCCCGGACGCCACGCCCCGCACCGCGGGCCTGCTGTTCCGCCGCGCCCGCCGCGAGATGATCGCGTTCCTCAACGACCTGGGCCGGGAGTTCGCCGCGGCCGGCCCGCCCGGCACGCCGCCGCTCTGGGTGACCAGCCTGGCCCGCAGCGCCGAGCACCAGTACCGGCTGCGCCGGCTGGGGTACGCCGCCATGGTGCCCAGCGGGCACTGCCTCGGCTGGGCGGCCGACGTCGAGCTGGCGTGGTACGAGCGCTTCGGCGCCCGCACCACCCTGGCCGGGCTGCTGCTGGCCCGGCAGGAGGCCGGCGAGATCAACGTCATCGACGAGGGGCAGGCCTGGCACGTCTGCCTCGCGCCGGCGGCCCGCCGCCGGTTCCGGCGGGCGTACGAGGCCGAGATGGGGGTGTGACCCGGTGTGCGGGATCGCGCTGAGCATCGGCCCCGAGGCCGACCCGGCCACCTTCCGGCGGATGCTGGCCGCGCTCGCCCCGCGCGGGGAGGTCACCGAGACCCGGCAGGAGAACGGGCTGCTGGCCGGCGTGCGCCGGTTGCGGATCGTGGACCGGGACCGGGCCGTGCAGCCCTGGGTCGCGCCGGACGAACGGCACCTGCTCTGCTTCAACGGCGAGATCTTCAACCACCACGAGCTGCGCGCCGAGCTGACCCGGCTCGGGCACGAGTTCCGCACGCTCGGCGACACCGAGGTGGTGCTCGCCGCGTACCGCCAGTGGGGCGGGGACGCGGTGCGCCGGCTGCGCGGCGAGTACGCGTTCGTCGTGGTCGAACGCGACGGTGGCCGGGCGTACCTGGCCCGCGACCCGCTCGGGGTGAAGCCGCTCTACTGGTCCCGCGTGCCCGGCTGCCTGCACCTCGCCTCCGAGGTGAAGGCGCTGGTCGGGCACGGCGCCCCGATCAATGAGGTGCCGCCCGGGCACCACGGCTGGGTCGAACCCGACGGCCCGGTCCGGCCGCGCCCGCACGTGGACCTGCTCACGCTCGGCGCCGGGCTGCCGGTGATCGACGACCCGGACGAGGCCGCCCTGCTCGTCCGGGTCGCGCTCACCGACGCCATGCGGATCCGGTTGGACACCGACCTCACCGTCGGGGTGGTGCTCTCCGGCGGCCTGGACAGCTCGCTGGCGCTGCTGCACGCCCGGGAGCTGCACCCCGACTGCGTGGCGGTGACCATCGGCGTCCCGGACAGCCCCGACGTGGCGTACGCGCGGCGGCTCGCCGCCGACCTCGGCGTGCCCCACGAGGTGATCGAGCTGCGCCCGCGCGACATCCGGCTGGCCGACGTGCGCGAGGCGATCCGGATCTCCGAGCTGACCGAGTACGGCGACATCATCAACGCCGTGGTCTCGATGCCGATCTTCCGGCGGCTGCGGGAGCTGGGCGTGAAGGTGGTGCTCACCGGCGACGGCTCGGACGAGGTGTTCGGCGGCTACCCGATGTACCACCGGGTCGGGCCGGAACGCTCCCGCCGGCTGTTCCTGCACAAGATCCGCAACCTGTGCCGGACCGAGTTGCAGCGGGTGGACCGGGCGAGCATGGGACACGGCGTGGAGGCGCGGGTGCCGTTCCTCGACCTCAGCGTCGTCGAACTGGGGATGCGACTGCCGCTGGACCTCAAGCTGCGCGACGGGCAGGAGAAGTGGATCGTCCGGCGGGCGTTCGCCGACCTGCTGCCCGACTACGTCCGGCGACGGCCGAAGAACCCGATGTCCTACTCGTCGGGCCTGCACGAACGCGCCCGGCTGTACAAGCCGCTCTTCGCCCGGCTGCACCGCGCCTTCGGTTACGACCTGCTCGAACCGGTCCGGCGGGACTTCGACAGCGTGCTCACCCGGTGCGGCAACGACCTCGACCGGGCCATCGCCGAGGGCCTGGCCCGGCCCGACTACACGGTGCTGGAGCACGCCCGCGACCTCGTCGGCGCCGCCCGGTGGAACGCCGCCCCGATGGTGCGCCGGCTGGTCAACCCGCGCCGCACGCGGGGCGGGGACGAGGCGCCCCTGCCGGGGTAGGCCGGGGCTCAGCGGCGCAGGTCGACGGTGGTGACCGTGCCGGTGACCGGGTCGACGCTGCGGACCGTCCCGTCCGGGCGCAGCCGGGTGTCCGACGCGTACCGGTCGGCCAGCTCCCGCTCGGCGGCGGCGTCACCGGCGTCGGCGGCGAGCAGCAGCGCGGCGATCTCGTCGGTGAGCGCGAGGTCGGCCTCGGTCGGGTCGTCGCTCATCGTGCCGAAGCCGTCCCAGAGCAGCAGCTCGTCCTTGCGCCGGTGGGCCAGCTCGTGCAGCACGTAGACGCGGACGAACCAGGCGCCCCGGATCGGCAGCGCCGGGTCCACCCCGTACCGGTCCGGGTCGACCCGGCCCGCCCGGTACGCCGTCCAGACCCGGGCCGCCGAGTCGAAGTGCCCCGCCTCCGGGTCGATGTCGTAGCCGTCGAACGGCCGGGGGTCGGCGGGGTTCAGCTCCGGATCGGCCCAGACCCAGCGCTCGCCGTTCCACCACTCCGCCAGCACGTGGTCGTGGTGCCAGCCCGGCACGAAGTAGCTCGCGAAACCGACCCGGCTGCGGGCGGGCACGCCGTGCTGGCGCAACGCGGCGACGGTGAGCAGCGTGTGGTCACGGCAACAGCCCGCGACCCGCTCCGCGACGGGTCGCGGCGCGCTCAGCGGCAGCGGGAACCGGGACTGGTCGGTGTCGAGGATCCGGTCCAGCCAGCGCAGGTTGGCCTCGCCGCGCCGGTCGTCGGACAGCTCGACGCCGCCGGCGCGGTAGTGGACGATCACGTTGCGGGCGGCCGCCGCGGCGCCGGCGACGTCGCCGGGGACCGCGTCGAGCAGCGCGGCGTGGTGGCGGGGATCGCTGTACGGGGAGTGGGTCCGATAGTCCATCAGTCGATTGTCGACCGGGGCGGCGGTGCCGCGGGTGCCCGGACGGCGGCCGGGCGGCCGGAATCTCCGGCGGGTAACGCCAGGTCCGATGGCCGCCAGCGCCACGGCCGGCGCCGGGCCAGGCTGGACGGGTGACGACGACCCGTACCGCCTTCCTGATCCGCCCGCTGCCGGCCGAGTTCCTGGCCGACCTGCGCCGCACCGACCGCGACGCCGGCGGGCAGCCGCCGCAGCGGCACCGGGCCGGCGGCGGCGAGCCGCTGCGCTGCTGCCTGCGCGACGCCGAGGCGGGCGAGCCGCTGCTGCTGTTCGGGTACGCGCCGCCGCTGCCGCCCGGCCCCTACCGGGAACTCGGGCCGGTCTTCGCGCACGACGCGGCCTGCGCCGGGCCGGCGGAGGTGACGGCCTACCCGGTCGGCTGGCGCGGACGGCCGCAGGTGCTGCGGGCGTACGACCGGCGGGGCCGCATCGTGGGCGGCCGCCGGCACGACGGCGGCGCGCCGGAGGCGGTGGTCGCCGAGCTGTTCGCCGACCCGGCGGTGGACGTCCTGCACAGCCGCAACGTGGTGTACGGCTGCTGGATGTTCGCGGTCGTCCGGGGCTGACCGGTTCCTCGATGGACACCGGCCGCCGTCTCTCCTAGCGTCGCGGGTATGCGCAGGACGCTGGTCGCCACCGGGCTCGCGGTGCTCCTGATCGCCACGGCGTGCGCCGACGGCCGTGGGGCGGGCGGCGCGCCCGCGGCCGGCACCCCGACCGCCTCCCGGCAGGACCCCGACCAGGTCGCGCGGACCCTGGCCAGCCTGCGCCGGGTCGACGACCTGCCGCTGTACGAGATGACCTACGTCGGCGACTACGACCCGACCGTGGGGGTGCCGGGCGCCACCCCGCCCAGCCCGTTCGGTTGCTCGCTGTTCGCCGCGCTGGCCGACCGGGACCGCCCGCTGTTCGCCCGCAACTTCGACTGGGAGCCGAACCCGGCGCTGGTGCTGCGCACCGACCCGCCGGACGGGTACGCCTCGATCTCGCTGGTGGACATCTCCTACCTCGGGGTCGCCGCCGACCCGGCCGGGGACCGGCGGCTGCTCGACGCGCCGCTGCTGCCCTTCGACGGGATGAACGAGCGGGGCCTGGCGGTCGGGTTGGCCGCCGACGACGGCGCGCGGGCCGACCCCGTGCCCGGACGCCCCACCGTGGGTTCGGTGCGCATCCTGCGGCTGGTGCTCGACGGGGCCGCCACCGTGGACGAGGCGGTCGGCGTCTTCGCGCGGCACAACCTGGACTTCGCCGGCGGGCCGGCGTTGCACTACCTGCTCGCGGACGCGACCGGGGCGTCCGCCGTGGTCGAGTTCGTCGACGGGAGCATGCGCGTCGACCGCCGCCGGGATCCGTGGCAGGCGCTGACCAACGTGCCGACCGTCGGGGTCAGCGACCGGGACCTGCGGCGCGACCCCCGGTACGGGGTGCTGGCGACGGAGCTGGACCGGGTCGGTGGCGCGCTGGACGCCGCCGGGGCGCTGCGCCTGCTCGCCGCCGTCCGGCAGGCGCACACCCGCTGGTCGGTGACGTACGCGCTGCGCAGCGGTGAGGTGCGGGTGGTCACGGCGGGCGGCGGGATCCGGGACTACCGGTTACCGATGAGCTGACCCGGGCCCGGCGCCCCGAGGGGACACCGGGCCCGGCGACGGTCAGCGGGTCACCAGCTCAGGTAGCCCGTCTGGGTCTGCACGTTCAGCTCCGGCACCAGGAGGAACTGGGCCAGCCAGGTGCGCGGGTCACGCAGCTCCAGCACGTCCAGTCCCTTCTGGATGTCGCTGGAGTAGATGTGACCGTTGTACCAGTAGGCCGACCAGGACCCGCCGGTGCGCAGCTGCGTGGCGTCCAGCGGCCCGCGCTCCCAGTAGGCGATCTCCTTCGGCTGACGGGAGTCGGTGAAGTCCCACACCGAGATGCCGCCCTGGTACCAGGCCTGGACCATGATGTCGCGGCCGGGCACCGGGATCAGCGAGCCGTTGTGCGCCACGCAGTTCTCGGTGTCCGCGTTGACCCGCGGGATCTTGTAGTAGCTGCGGAACTCCAGCTTGCGGGCGTCGCCGCGGCCGGTGATGTCGTAGATGGCGTCCGCGCCGCGGTTCGGCCCGACCACCTCGTTGCAGGTGGCCGCGCCGCCGCCGCCCAGCTCGTCGGTGAAGACGACCTTGGTGCCGGCGTTGTTGAACGTGGCCGAGTGCCAGAACGCGAAGTTCTCCGCGTCGGTGACCCGTTCGATCACCCGGGGCGCCTCGCGGTTCTTGATGTCCAGCAGGACGCCGTCACCCATGCACGCGCCCGCCGCCAGGTCCTTCGACGGGTACGCGGTGATGTCGTGGCAGCCGGTGGTCGCGGACGTCTGGCCCGGGATGCCCGGGTAGCCGCCGTCCGGGAAGAGGTTGGGGGTGGCGACCACGGACGCCGAGGTGGGGCTCTTCACCGGGACCTTGACGATGGAGATCGAGTCGTGCGGCGGCTGGCAGTCCGGGAACTCGGCCCGCGGGCTGTACGAGGAGACGTACAGGTAGACGTTGCGCCGGTCCTTGCCCGGCACCAGCGTGTGGGTGTGCGAGCCGCAGGCCGTCTCCACCGACTTGATGTAGCGCGGGTTGCGCTTGTCGCGGATGTCGAAGATCTTGATGCCCTCCCACGACTCCTTGACCGACGCCGGCTGGCTGGTGCTGGCGCACGAGTCGTCGTTGCGGGAGGAGTCGGTCGACAGGAAGAGCAGGTTCCCGTGGACCGAGATGTCGTTCTGCGAGCCGGGGCAGAGCACCTGCGAGACGATGGTCGGCCGGCTCGGCCGGGAGACGTCGTAGATGACGAAACCCTCGTAGTTGCCGGCGAACGCGTACCGGCCCTGGAAGGCGATGTCGGTGCCGAGGGCGGACGTGGTGTCGAAGGGCGCCTGCTTCGGCAGGTTGGCCACCTGCCGCAGGTTGGGGCTGCTGGAGATCTCGTCGACACCGGGGACGGCGCTGTCCACGGTGGCCGGGGCCGCCCGGGGGACCTCCTGCGCGCTGCTCGGCGGCGCGGCGATCACAACGGCGAGCAGCAGGCCGGCGGCGGCGAGACCGACGATACGGGTACGGGACGTGCGGATGCTGATCATCGGCAACACCCTTCGAAAGGGGGATGATGATTCGCCACACCTTACCGACTTACGACGTCCATCAATGTGATCCCGGTCACATCCGGGAACTTTCGTCTATGGATAGGATCGCTGTCACCTCGACCGGAGGGAGGGTCGTATGACCGGCCGGCAGGCACGCGTGTGGTGGGCCGTCACAGCGCTCGCAGCGCTCCTGGTGATCGGCGGGCTGGCCCTGACCGGGCGCGGCGACACCCGCCCGGCGGCGACCCGGCCGAGCCCGGCCGGCGCCGTCCCGAGCCCGACGGGCGAGTTCTCCGCCCCGCCCGTGCTGGTCCCCGGCCGCCCGGGCGAGTCGGCGGCCACCCGCCCCGCCGCCGAGGTCCGCGACGCCGCCCCGCCGCGGTGGAACGGCCTGGACGTCTGGTACGTGCGGATGATGATCCCGCACCACGAGCAGGCGCTGGAGATGGCGAAGCTCGCCCCCGACCGGGCCGCCGACCCCCGGGTGCGGGCCGTCGCCGACCGGATCCGGGCCGCCCAGGGGCCTGAGGTCGGCGTGCTGCGCGCCTGGCTGAGCACCCGTGACCTGCCGGCCGAGGTGGCCGGCCACGACCACGCCACCATGCGCGGGATGCAGTCCGCCGAGGCCATGCGGCAGCTCGCGGACGCCCGGGGCGCGGCGTTCGACACGTTGTTCGTGCGGATGATGACCGCCCATCACCAGGGCGCGGTGGTGATGTCCACCGATCTGCTCAAGGTGGGCGCCGACCAGGTCATGCAGGAGTTCGCCAACGCCGTCGCGGTCGAGCAGTCCGCCGAGATCACCCGCATGCGCGCCCTCCTCCCCTCCTGACCCCCCACCCCACCGAAACCGTCGATCATGAAGTTGGCGGCGACATATCGGACGGCCAAGGCAGTCAACTTCATGATCGACGGGTTCGCCGTCGGTGGGGCGGTGACGGCGGGGGCGGCTGACGCGGTGGGCATCGACGCGCGCGCCACCCCGTACGCTGGGTGACCGTGGACCGCCTGATCCTCGGCCGCCCGCTGCGCGGTGTCGCCTTCGACGCCGCCGTCTCCGGGCTGGTCGTCCTCGTCGCCGTGCTGGGCCTGCTGGCCGAGCAGGGCGGCCTGCCGGCGTTCGCGGTCGGCGTGGCGATGGCGGCGGTGCTGTTCTTCCGGCGGACCCACCCGTCCCTGGTCGCCGTGGCGGTGGCCGCGCTCGCGCTGGCCCAGGTGGTCGTCGGCTGGGGGCCGCTCGGCTACGACATCGGCGTGCTGATCGCCCTCTACAGCGTCGTCAAGTACGCCGACCGGCTGCGCGACGGCATCCTGGCCGGGATCGGCGCGGCGATCGGCGTGCTGCTCGCCTCGCTCCAGATGCCCAACGCGGCGTACTGGTGGGCGGGGGCGCTCTACTACGGCCTGGTCACCGGCGCGGTCTGGCTGGTCGGGCTGAACGTGCGGACCCGGCGGCTCTACGTGCTCAGCCTGGAGGAGCGGGCCGCGACGCTGGAGCGGGAGCGGGAGGCGGAGTCCCGGGCGGCGGTGGCCGAGGAGCGCACCCGCATCGCCCGGGAGCTGCACGACGTGGTGGCGCACAGCATGGCCGTGATGATCGTGCAGGCGGACGGCGTGCGGTTCACCCTGGACCGGGACCCGGCGACCGCGCGGGAGGCGGCGAAGGTGGTGGCGGACACCGGCCGGCAGGCGCTGGAGGAGATGCGGCGACTGGTCGGGGTGCTGCGCGAGCCGAGCCGCCCGGAGCCGCCCCCGGTGACCGACGAGCCGGCCGCCGAGCCGGCGCACCGGCGTCCCGCGCTGGTGGAACTGCCCGCGTTGCTCGACCGGTTCCGCGCCGCCGGGCTGCGGATCGCCTGCTCCGGCGCCGGCACCCCGGTGGCGCTGCCGCCCGGCCTGGAGCTGACCGTCTACCGGGTGGTGCAGGAGAGCCTGACCAACGCGCTCAAGCACGCCGGCGTGGGGGCGTCGGTCGAGCTGACGCTCGA
The DNA here is from genome assembly GCF_002573675.1 of Micromonospora sp. WMMA1996. Taxonomy (NCBI): domain Bacteria; kingdom Bacillati; phylum Actinomycetota; class Actinomycetes; order Micromonosporales; family Micromonosporaceae; genus Micromonospora; species Micromonospora sp. WMMA1996. Next base: position 1,959,848 of record NZ_PDHU01000001.1, read on the forward strand.
CTGGGACGCCGACGCCGTCGTGGTCCGGGCCGTCGACGACGGGCGCGGCCGTCCGGTGGTGCGGCCGGCGCCGTCCGGCGGGCACGGCCTGGTCGGCATGCGGGAACGGGTCGGGGTGTACGACGGCAGCCTCGCCGCCGGACCGACGCTGGCCGGCGGTTGGCGGGTGGAGGCGCGACTGCCGCTGCCCGCGCCGGCCGGCACCGAGGAAGGGAGCGCGGCGGCGTGACCGTGCGGGTGATGATCGTCGACGACCAGGCCCTGGTCCGCGCCGGGTTCCGAATGGTGCTCGACTCCCAACCCGACCTGGCCGTGGTCGGTGAGGCGATCGACGGCGCGGACGCGCTGCGGGTCCTGGACCGGGTCGAGGCCGACGTGGTGGTGATGGACCTGCGGATGCCCACCATGGACGGGGTGGAGGCGACCCGGCGGATCTGCGCCCGTCCCACCGGCGGGCGTCCCCGGGTGCTGGTGCTCACCACGTTCGACACCGAGGCCGACGCCTTCGCCGCGCTGCGCGCCGGGGCGAGCGGCTTCCTGCTCAAGAACGTGCCGCCGGAGGACCTGCTCGCCGCGATCCGGGTGGTCGCCGAGGGCGACTCGGTGGTCGCCCCGTCGATCACCCGGCGACTGCTCGACCGCTTCGCCGGCCAGCTCGGCCCCGCTCCGGCGGAGGATCCGCGACTGGCCCAGCTGACCGAGCGGGAGCGGGAGGTGCTTCTCCTCGTCGCGCAGGGGCTGTCCAACGCGGAGATCGCCGGGCGGGTGCACGTCGCGGAGGCGACGGTGAAGACGCACGTGGGCCGGATCCTGGCCAAACTCCAGCTCCGCGACCGGGTCCAGGCCGTCGTGCTGGCGTACGAGAGCGGGCTGGTCACGCCCGGCGGATGACCCGGCGTACGCCTCGGGTCGTACGGGTCCGCCCGGTCGGGGCGACCGGGGGAGTACCGAGGTCGCGCGCGCGGGTGGAGATGCCCGCCCGGGTGCCGGCCATAGCGTCGGAAGGGTCAGCAGACCGTCTCCGACAGGAGCACCACGTTGTCCGCAACCCCGACCACCGGCGTCGCCGTCGCCGCCCGTGCGCTGCGCATGGAGTACGGCGCCGGGCCGAACCGGGTCGTCGCCCTCGACGGCGTCGACCTCGACCTGGGCGCCGCCCGGTTCACCGCCGTGATGGGTCCCTCCGGCTCCGGCAAGTCCACCCTGCTGCACTGCCTCGCCGGCCTGGACCGGCCGTCGGCCGGCACCGTCCGCATCGGCGAGGCCGACCTGGCCCGCCTCGACGACCGTCGGTTGACCCGGCTGCGCCGGGACCGGATCGGCTTCGTCTTCCAGAGGTTCAACCTGCTGCCCACGCTCACCGCGCGGGAGAACATCGTCCTCCCGTTGGCCATCGCCGGCCGGCGACCCGATCCGGCCTGGTTGCGGCAGGTGGTGGCCGCCGTCGGCCTGACCGACCGGCTCGACCACCGGCCGGCGGAACTCAGCGGCGGGCAGCAGCAGCGCGTCGCGGTGGCCCGCGCACTGGTCACCCGGCCGTGGGTCGTCTTCGCCGACGAGCCGACCGGCAACCTGGACTCCCGTTCCGGCGCCGAGGTGCTGCGGCTGCTGCGCGAGGCCGTGGACGCCCTCGGTCAGTCCGTCGTCATGGTCACCCACGACCCGGCCGCCGCCGCGTACGCCGACCGGGTGGTCTTCCTGGCCGACGGCCGGCTCGTCGACGACGTGCACGCCCCGACCACCGCCCGGGTCCGCGAGGCGCTGAGCCGGCTCGAACCGGCCGCGACCCCGGTGGGGCGGTGACCGGGATGCTGCGCCTGACCCTGCGCCAGATCCGCGCCGACGGCCTGCGGCTGCTGCTGTCGTCGCTGGCGGTCGTGCTCGGCGTCGCCTTCGTCGCCGGCACCCTGATGGTCACCGACGGCATGCGGGCCGGGGCGTACGCGCGCGCCGGCGCGTTCGACCGGCACACCGACCTGGCCGCCTACGCCGGCCGGGTGCCCCTGTCGCCGGCCCTGGTCGACCGGGTCCGCGCGGTGGACGGGGTCGCCGCGGCCGCGGGGGAGCTGACCGGCAGCGCCGGGGTGGTCGGCGCCGACGGCCGGCCCGTGCTCGGCTACGCCGTGCTCGCCGCGATCCCCACCGAGCCGGCCCTGCAGTCGTACGACGTGGTCGCCGGCCGGCTACCGCAGCGCGCGGGCGAGCTGGTGCTGGACGAGAAGACCGTCGCCGAGCAGCGCTTCACCCTCGGCGGGCCGGTGTCGGTCGGCGGGGTCGGCGGGGCGGCCCGGGCGTACACCCTGGTCGGCGCGGTCGACGTCGCCGGCACGTCGCGCGACGTCGGCGGGCCGTTCATCGGCCTGGTGGGCGCCGACGCCCTCGCGGTCGGCGGCGACGGTGGTTACGGGCGGATCATGGTGGCCGCGCGCCCCGGGGTGGACACCCGGGCGCTGGCCGACCGGGTCCGGGCGGTGGTCGGCCCGGGCGTCACGGTCCGGGACCGCGCGGCCGTCCTCGACGCGGCGGTCGCCGACGCCGTGCGCGACCTGCGGCAGTTCGAGCTGCTGCTGGGCACCTTCGCGGCGGTGGCGGTGGTGGTCGCCGGCTTCGTGATCGCCAACACGTTCGCCATCGTGCTCGCGCAGCGGTCCCGGCGCACGGCGTTGCTGCGCCTGGTCGGCGCGACCCGGGGGCAGGTCTACCGGGCCACGCTGGTCGAGGCGGCGCTGACCGGGCTGGTCGCCTCGACGGTCGGGGTGGCGGTGGGCACGGCGCTGGCCGCCGGTCTCGGCGCGTTGCTCGGGGCGACCGGAGCGACGGCCGCCGGCGGGGTCACGGTGACGACCCGGACGGTGCTGCTCTCCCTGGCCCTGGGCACGCTGCTCACCGTGCTGGCGGCCGCGTTGCCGGCCTGGCAGGGCACCCGGATCGCGCCGGTGGCCGCGCTGACCGACGCGGCGACCCGGCCCGCCCGCCCGGCCGGCCGGATCCGGCTCGGCGTCGGGGCGCTGGTGCTCGTCGCCGGGGTGGCGGCGCTGCTCGGCGCGGGGGCGACCGGCCAGGTGCCGTTGGTGGCGGCCGGCGGGTTGCTGGCCTTCGGCGGCATCGTGGCGTTCGGCCCGGTGCTGGTGCCGGCGCTGGTGCGGGCGCTCGGCGCGCCGGTGCGCGCGGTGGTCGGCGCGCCGGGCACCCTGGCCGTGGCGAACGCGGTGCGCAACCCGCGCCGGGTCGCGGCCACCGCCACCGCGATGGTGATCGGGATCGGTCTGGTCTCGGCCTTCGTGGTCGGCGCGGGCAGCGTCAAGACCGGCATCGAGCGCGCGGTGGACGCCCGGATCGGCGTTGACTTCCTGGTCACCGGCATCGGCGGGGAGCTGCCGGCGCCGCTGGCCGGCGAGCTGGCCGCCCGGCCGGAGCTGGGCGTCGTACACGAGCAGCGCAGCCGGGTGTCCGACGGCGTGCAGGTGCGGGCCGCCCACCCGGCCCTGGTCCGGCGGACACTGTCCGCGGTGGACGCCGGCGACCTCGGCGCGTTCGGGCCGGGCTCGGTGCTGGTGCACCGCGAGCTGGCCGCCGCCCGGGGCTGGACCGTCGGGGACACCGTCACCGTCGCCGGGCGTCCGTTCCGGGTCGCCGCCGTGGTGGCCGAGGACCGGCCGGCCCTGGCCGGCAGCCCGGTGCCCGACGGGCATGTGGTGGACGTCGTCGACGCGGACTTCACCCGGTTCTTCCCCACCGAACGCGGCCACCTGGCCGAGGTGGATCCGGCCGCCGGGGTGGACGTGGACGTCGCCCGGGCCGCCGTGGAGTCGGTGGTCGCCCGCTACCCGACGGTCAACGTGATGGACCAGGCCGCCTACAAGAAGATGCTGACCGGCACCGTCGACATGGTGCTCGGTCTCGTCACGGCGCTGCTCGGCCTGGCCGTGGTGATCTCGCTGGTGGGGGTCGCCAACACGCTGAGCCTCTCGGTGGTGGAGCGGACCCGGGAGAACGCCGTGCTGCGGGCGGTCGGCCTGAGCCGGGGCGGGATGCGGGCGGTGCTCGCGGTCGAGGCGGTGCTCACCGCGTCGGTCGGCACGCTGCTCGGCGTCGCGCTGGGCGTCGGGGTCGCCGCCGGGGCGATGGCCGTGGTGGCCCGCATCGGCGGGGACTTCACGCTGGTGCTGCCGTGGGGACGGCTCGGTCTGATCGTCGCGGTGGCGGTGCTCGCCGCCCTGCTCGCCTCGGTCCTGCCGGCCCGGCGGGCGCTGTCCCGGCCGGTGGTGGCGTCGCTCGGCGCCGACTGACGTCGGCCACCGTCGTCCGGACGCCGACGAGCCGGTCCCGCCTCGACGGCAGGACCGGCCCGGTGCGTGCCTGCGGACGGGTCGGTCCCGACGCGCGGTCGGGCCGGCCCGGATCGCTCAGGGGCGGGAGACGGGTTGGCCGCCGGTCCCGCCCTCGCCTTCACCCTCGCCACCGCCGGCGGGGGCGGTCGTGGTGGTGGTCTCGGTCGGCGTGGCGGGATCGGTCGGCGTCGAGCTGGTGGCCGGCGGGCTGCTGGGCGCGGTCGGCGGCGTCGACGGGGCGCTCGACGGGCTGGGCTGGCCCGAGGCGCTCGGCGAGGCGCTCGGCGTCACCGAGGTGGACGCCGAGGGCTTGCCGCCCGGGCCGACCGGGCGGTAGGTGTAGTCGTCCTCGACCGTCGACGGCCCCTCGGTGACGGCGGTGTCGGCGACGGAGTTGCTCGGCGCCACCGCGGGTGCCGTGGAATCGAGCTGGGTGGCCGGCGCCTCCGCGTCCTTGGCGGCGGCCACCAGCGCGCCCAGCGCGGTCACCGCCACCAGCACGGCGCCCAGTGCGCCGACCAGGGTGCCGCGACGACTGCGGCGGCGCGCCGGCGCGACCGCGGCGGCCGGCCGGGCGACCGGCTGGTCGTCGCGGGTCCGCCCCGGCCCGGCCGCGCCGCGCAGGGCGACCGGCACCGTCGCGGCGGGCGACTCGGCGCGCGCCGCCCGGGCCGCGTCGGCCATCGCGGCGGCGCTCGGGTAGCGGTCGGCCGGGTCCTTCGCCAGCGCCCGGGCGACCAGCTCGCGCACCGCCGCCGGGATCTCCGCCGGCAGCTCCGGCGGCGCGTCGTCGAGGTGCCGCACCGCGACCTGGAGCGGGTTGTCCCCGGTGAACGGCGGGCTGCCGGTGAGGCAGCAGTAGGCGACCGCGCCGAGCGCGTAGACGTCCGTGGCGCCCGAGACGGGGCGGCCGGCGGCCTGCTCGGGGGCCATGTAGAGGGCGGTGCCGGGCACCGCGTTCGTGCTGGTGATGCTGGTGACGTTGGTCGACCGGGCCACCCCGAAGTCGACCAGGACCACCGTGCCGTCCTCCTGCACCAGCAGGTTGCTCGGCTTGACGTCGCGGTGGACGATGCCGCGGCCGTGCGCCCCGTGCAGCGCCTGGGCCACCTGGGCCACGATCGACATGGTCTCGGCGACCTCGAGCTGCCCGGCCGCCTCGATCCGCCGGGACAGCGGCTCACCGGCGACGAACTCCATGACCAGGTAGTCGGCCCGGCTGCCGTCGGGCAGTTCGTCCTCGCCGCAGTCGAACACCTGCACCACGCCGGGGTGGCGCAACGACGCCATGATCCGCGCCTCGGAGCGGAACCGGGCGATGAAGTCGGGATCGGAAACCAGCGCGGGAAGGAGCACCTTCACCGCGACCGGCCGACCGAGCACCAGGTCGGTGGCACGCCAGACGTCGCCCATGCCGCCGGTGGCGACACGGTCTTCCAGGCGGTACCGACCGCTGAGTACGACGTCGGAGGTGAGCATTCCCATACCGTACCCACCGCGGCCCCGGAGTATTTCCCGCGATCTCTCCCGTCGCGGCCGGCGAGCGGTTCCGGACCGATCATCCGAACGGCCGAGGCCGGTTTCGGCCGTGGGCGCACCGTGACCGACCGGGTACGATCGGCCAGAATGTGTCCGGACGGCGGCGGATGTCCGGCTCGGTGAGTCGGGAACCGCCCGTTTCCTCCGGATCGGCAGCGACCGGGCGGTGGTCTTCGTTACACCGACACGCCGATCCACTCGGTAGACATTTCTCTCCCTTTTCCCGGCTCTTCGTGGCTTGCCGGTCGGCGGGATCCCCTCCTAGCGTTGGCCCGGCTCCCGGCCGCCCCACGACGTCGGTACGGTATGTCCGCCGACGGCCGCGCTGCGCGGCAGTGTCCATGCGCATCGGTCCCGGGCCGGTGCCGATCAGCTCAGCGGGGGGCGGGGGTGCGAATGACGGTGCGGTGCCCCGCGTGGGCCGACGCCCGGCCGGCGACCCCGGTTCCGCCGGGGCGGCGCCCGTGACCCCGGACCTGAACGAGGCGGTCGCCGCCGCGCGGGCGGGCGACGAGGAGGCGTTCCGTCACCTCTACCGCAGCCTCCAGCCGGCCCTGCTGCGCTACCTCACCGCCCTGGTCGGCGCCGATGCCGAGGACGTGGCGTCGGAGACCTGGCTGCAGATCTCGCGCGACCTGCCGTCGTTCACCGGCGGCGAGTTCCGGGCCTGGGCGGTGACCGTCGCCCGTAACCGGGCCATGGACCACCTGCGCCGGCAACGACGGCGACCCGCCGTGCCGGTGCCCGTGCAGGCCCTCAACGACCTGGCCTCGGACGCCGACACCGCCGACCGGGCGGGGGAGGCGATCGGCACCGAGAGCGCGCTGGCGCTGATCCGCACGTTGCCGCCGGCCGAGGCCGAGGCGGTGATGCTGCGGGCCGTCATCGGCCTCGACGCGGAGACCGCCGGGCGGGTGCTGGGCCGGCGCGCCGGCGCGGTGCGTACCGCCGCCCACCGCGGGCTGCGCCGCCTGGCGGCGATGTTGGAGCGCTCGGCCGACGGCGTCCCGAACGGTGTCCGGGAGACGTCCGCGCCCCGCCCCCGCACCGACCGCCGCGCGCCGCACGCGCCCGAGGCCGAGCCGGCGGAGGGCTGACGTGAGGAGAGACGGCATGCACCCGCGCCGGCCCGACGACCGGGCGGAATCCGACCGCCTTCTCGACGCGGCACGCCTCGGCGCGCCGGCGCCCGACGACGGCGATCCCCTGATCCGGCTGCTCGCCGCCGCGGCCGCCCCGGCCTCCGCCGACGAACTCGCCGGCGAGGAACGGGCACTCGCCGCGTTCCGGGCCGCCCGCGCGGCGCCCCCGCCGGCCCCCGCGCCACGCGCCCGCCGGCGTCTCCGGGTCGCCGCCGCGCTGTCCGGGCTCGCCGCCACCGCGGTCGCCGGGGTGGCCTTCGCGGCCGTGGGTCTCGACCGGAACCAGGAGCCGACGGCCCCGCCGGTACCGACCACGGCGGGCCCGTCCGGCACCGGCCCGTCCGGTGCCGGCCCGTCGCGACCGGCCCCCAGCACCCCGACCGGTGAGGCGTCCGGCGCGGCGACGTCCCCGGCGCCGCCGCCGCCGTCGCGCTCGGCCACCGCGCCGCCGGTCGACCGCCGGCTCGCCGGTCACTGCCGCGCCTATCTGGCGAAGCCGGAGCCGCAGCGCGCCAAGGCCCTGACCGCCCCCGGCTTCGCCGAGCTGGTGGCCGCCGCCGGTGGCGCCGACCGGGTCGAGGGCTACTGCCGGGCGCTGGAGCCGTCGGCTGCCGGGAAGCCGCCCAAGCCCAAGCCCACCCCGGAGTCGAAGTCGAAGTCGAAGCCTCCGGGCCCGCCCGACGACGAGGACGACGACCAGGACTGAGCGTCCGGCGCAATCGGATTACGGACAAAATTTCATCTTCCCGGGCGCGCGAAATCCGTCTGCTAGACAGAGGATGGGGGGACGCGCGGACCCGTGCCGAACCCGGCCGGGTCCCGGGCGACAACGACGTCGTCCGTCTCCGGGAGAGGAGCCGTCACGTGGTGATGTCGCCGGAGCTGGACCGGGTCACCGTCCTGGGGGACGAGGCCGCGGCCCGCGGGCATCTGGCCCGCATCTGCTTCAAGACCGGGCCACCCACGCTCACCGGCGTCGAACTGGAATGGACCGTGCACGACGCCGCGGACCCGACCCGTCGGGTCGACCGCGAGCGACTGCGCGAGGCGTTGGGACGGCACAGCCCCGTCACCGTCGACCCCACCAGCCCGGCCGACGAGCTCCGGCGCGGCGGCACCGTGACCGTGGAGCCCGGCGGGCAGGTGGAGATCTCCGCCGCGGCGCGACCGTCGGTCGCCGCGCTCATCCTGGCCACCGAGGCCGACGTCGCCGAGCTGCGCGCCCTGCTGGACGCCGCCGGACTGGTGCTGGGACGCACCGGGATGGATCCCTGGCGGTCCCCGCGACCGGTCGTGGAAACTCCGCGCTACCGCGCCATGCGCCGCGTCTTCGACCGGCGGGGCCCGGCCGGGCGGGCCATGATGTACAGCACGGCCGGGCTCCAGGTCTGCCTGGACGTCGGCGAGCCCGGGCAGGTGGCCGAGCGGTGGGCCGCCGCGCACGCCGTCGGGCCACCGCTGCTGGCCGCCTTCGCCACCGCCGACCGGCACGCCGGCCGGCGCACCGGTTGGGTGTCCGCCCGGATGGCCGCCTGGCTGGCCATCGACCCGGCGCGTACCCGCCCGGTCTGGTCACCGGGCCGCGCCGACCGTGACCCGGTGGCGGCCTGGACCGAGTACGCGCTGGCCGCGCCGCTGCTCTGCGTCCGTGACGACGGCCCGGACTGGTCCACGCCGCCGGGCGTCACCTTCGCCGACTGGCTGGCCGGGGCGCTCGACCGCCCACCCACCACCGACGACCTCGACTACCACCTCAGCACGTTGTTCCCGCCGGTGCGCCCGCGCGGCTACCTTGAGCTGCGCTATCTGGACGCCCAGCCCGGGCGGGAGTGGACCGTACCGCTGGCGGTGCTGGCCGCGCTCTTCGCCGACCCGGCGACCACCAGGCAGGCGCTGGCCGCGGCCGGGCCGGTGGCCGACCGGTGGAGCGCGGCGGCCCGGCGCGGGTTGGCCGAGCGCCCGCTGGCGACCGCCGCGGCGACCCTGTTCGACCTGGCCCTCGCGGCCCTGCCCCGGCTCGACCTGCCGGCCGGGCTGCACGACGAGATCGACCGAGAGATCCGGCGGCGCCGTGCCGTCGCGGAGAGGGGACACCGGTGACCACGACCGAGCGCCCGGGTACGGACGCCGAGCAGCTGCGCGGCCGGATCGCCGCGGAGTTGGAGCGCACCCGCGCCCGCACCGCCCTGCTGACCGACGCGGTGGACGACGACGACCTGGTCCGGCAGCACTCCACACTCATGTCGCCGCTGGTCTGGGACCTGGCGCACGTGGGCAACCAGGAGGAGCTGTGGCTCGTCCGCGACGTCGGCGGCCGTGAGCCCGTGCGCCGCGACATCGACGACCTCTACGACGCCTTCAAACAACCGCGCAAGGACCGGCCCGCGCTGCCGCTGCTGCCCCCGGCCGAGGCGCGTGCCTACGTGCGCACGGTCCGGGACAAGGTCCACGACCTGCTCGACGGCATCCGCTTCACCGACCGCCGGCTGGTCGAGGACGGTTTCGCGTTCGGCATGATCGTGCAGCACGAGCAGCAGCACGACGAGACCATGCTCGCCACCCACCAACTGCGTGCCGGAGCGCCGGTGCTGGACGCCCCGCCCCCACCCGAGCCCGGGACCCGGGTCGGCGGGGAGGTGCTGGTGCCGGCCGGCCCGTTCACCATGGGCACCTCGACCGACCCGTGGGCGCTGGACAACGAGCGGCCCGCGCACACGGTCGACCTGCCCGCGTACGCCATCGACGCGGCGCCGGTCACCAACGGGCAGTACCGCGCGTTCATCGCCGACGGCGGCTACGACGAGCCGCGTTGGTGGAGCGAGGCCGGTTGGCGGCACCGGGTCGAGGCGGACCTGAGCGCGCCGCTGCACTGGCGGCGCGACGGCGACGGGTGGGCGTACCGCCGGTTCGGCCGCTGGTCCACGGTCCGCGACGACGAGCCGGTGGTGCACGTCTGCTGGTACGAGGCCCAGGCGTACGCGGCCTGGGCGGGCCGGCGGCTGCCCACCGAGGCGGAGTGGGAGAAGGCCGCCCGGTGGGACCCGGCGACCGGCCGCTCCCGCCGCTACCCGTGGGGCGACCAGGACCCGACCACCGACCACGCCAACCTCGGCCAGCGGCACCTGTGGCCGGCGCCGGTCGGCGCGTACCCGGACGGCGCCTCGCCGCTCGGCGTGCACCAGCTCGTCGGCGACGTGTGGGAGTGGACGTCGTCCGCGTTCCGCGGGCATCCGGGATTCACCGCGTTCCCCTACCGGGAATACTCGGAGGTCTTCTTCGGCGACGACCACCGGGTGCTGCGCGGCGGCTCGTTCGGCACCGACCGGGCCGCCTGCCGGGGCACGTTCCGCAACTGGGACTACCCGATCCGGCGGCAGATCTTCAGCGGATTCCGCTGTGCCCGCGACGCCGGCGGAGAGGAGTGAGCCGGCCCGATGTGCCGCCACCTCGCGTACCTCGGTCCACCGGTGCCCCTGGGGAGCCTCCTGTTCGACCCGCCGTACGGGCTGCTGCGACAGTCCTGGGCGCCGCGGGACATGCGCGGCGGCGGCACCATCAACGCCGACGGCTTCGGCGTCGGCTGGTACCCGGGCGGCGGCGACCCGGTCCGCTACCGGCGGGCCCAGCCGATGTGGAGCGACACCACCCTGCCGGAGCTGGCCGCCGTGACGTCGACCGGGGCGGTGCTGGCCGCCGTCCGCTCCGCCACGGTGGGGATGCCGCTGCACGAGACCGCCGCCGCGCCGTTCGCCGAGGGGCGCTGGCTGTTCAGCCACAACGGCGTGGTGCGCGGCTGGCCGGACAGCCTCGTCCCGCTGGCCGAGGGTCTGCCCGTGCGTGACCTGCTCACGTTGGAGGTGCCCACCGACTCGGCCCTGCTCTGGGCGCTGGTCCGGCACCGGCTGCGCGGCGGCGCGGCGCTCGACGAGGCGGTGGCCGACACCGTCGCGGCGGTCGCCGCGGCCGCTCCCGGCTCCCGGCTGAACCTGCTGCTCACCGACGGCACGACGGTCGTCGCCAGCGTGGCCGGGCACGCGCTGTCCGTACGACGCGGGCCGGGTTCGGTCCTGCTGGCCTCCGAACCGTTCGACGACCACCCCGACTGGCAGCCGGTGCCGGACGGGCGGCTCGTGGTGGCCACCACGGCCGGGCTCGACATCCGGGAACCGACCACCGCCTGACCGGCCGATTCCACCGGTAGGACAGAGAGGACACGTGATGGGCGCGGAACCGCTGGAGATCCACCTGGAGGAGCAGGACCTCGACCGAGGGCTGCGGGAGGACGTACGGGTCGGGCTGAGCGCCGCACCGAAGTGGCTGCCGCCGAAGTGGTTCTACGACGCCCGGGGCAGCGAGCTGTTCGAGGAGATCACCCGCCTGCCGGAGTACTACCCGACCCGGGCCGAGCGGGCGATCCTCGCCGCGCACGCCGACGACGTCGCCACGACCACCGGGGCGAAGACGCTGATCGAGCTGGGGTCGGGCTCGTCGGAGAAGACCCGGCTGCTGTTGGACGCGTTCACCCGGCACGGCGACCTGGGCACCTTCGTGCCGTTGGACGTCTCGGTCAGCGCCCTGCGGCAGTCCACCGAGCAGATCGCCGCCGCGTACCCGGGATTGCGGGTGCGGGGGATCGTCGGTGACTTCACCCGCCACCTGGACCGGCTGCCCACCGGTGGCCGGCGCCTGGTGGCGTTCCTCGGCGGCACGATCGGCAACCTGCTGCCGGTGGAGCGGGCCGAGTTCCTCACCGCGATGCGCGCGGCGCTGGAGGCCGGCGACTGGCTGCTGGTCGGCACCGACCTGGTCAAGGACCCGGCCGTGGTGGTGCCCGCCTACGACGACGCGGCGGGCGTGACGGCCGAGTTCAACCGCAACGTGCTCCGCGTGATCAACCGGGAGCTGGGCGCGGACTTCGACCTCGGCGCGTTCCGCCACGTGGCGCGCTGGGACCCGGAGCGGGAGTGGATCGAGATGCGGTTGCGCGCCGAGCGTCCGACCCGGGCGCGGGTGCTCGACCTGGACGTGGCGTTCGCCGAGGGTGAGGAGCTGCGCACCGAGGTCTCGGCGAAGTTTCGCCCGGAGGGGATCGCGACCGAGCTGACTGCCGCCGGGTTCGACCGGCAGGCGTTCTGGACCGACCCCGACGGCCTGTTCGGGGTGAGCCTGGCCCGGGCCGACTGAGGCCGCGACCACACCCGGCGACCGGGCCCGCGGGTGATCGGCTAGGCTGGCGGCGCGAAGGGGAGTAGCCCCCAATGTCGTGGTCGACACACTGGTGCGTTCCGCATCCGGCCACGCGGCCTCGGTTCCCGGGGCGGGCGAGACCTTCGACTCAGGCTGTCGCAGCCGGGTCGAGGGCGCCCCTGTCTCTCCTCCCGGCTTGATCGGGAAGGTTCACATGGAGGGTTTCCTCGTCGCGCTGGTGGTCAGCTTCGGCGTCATCTTCGTCGCCGAGCTGGGGGACAAGTCCCAGCTCATGGCCCTGACGTTCGCCACGCGTTTCCGGCCCGTGCCGGTGCTCATCGGCATCACGATCGCCACAGCGGTCGTCCACCTCGCCTCGGTGGCCATCGGCTACGGCCTGAACGCGGCCCTGCCCACCGGGTGGATCTCGCTCATCGCCGGCCTGGCGTTCCTCGGCTTCGGCGCCTGGACGCTGCGCGGCGACAAGCTGACCGAGGAGGAGAAGCGCAAGGCCGAGCGCAGCACCAAGTCGGCGATCGTCGCGGTCGGTGTGGCGTTCTTCCTGGCCGAGCTGGGTGACAAGACCATGCTCGCGACCATCACGTTGGCGACCAAGTACGGCTGGTTCGGCACCTGGCTCGGGTCGACGCTCGGCATGGTCGCCGCGGACGCGTTGGCGATCCTGGTGGGCCGGATGCTCGGCCGGCACCTGCCGGAACGGGCGATCCGCTACGGCGCCGCCGTGCTCTTCGCCATCTGCGGCCTGTGGCTGGTCTTCGAGGCGATCAGGGAGCTGAACTGACGCCGGTGGCGTTCGGATGATCGGGCCTGGTCCCGGTGGGTAAGTGTCCGGGAGGCGGCGCCGTGGCGCGCCGCCGCCAGGATTCGGACGACCGGGAGGTTCCGCGCATGAGCAGGCACGACGAGCCCAACGAGTACGGCTTCGCAGGCGGTGCGACCGCCCCGGAGCCGCCGGCCGGCGGACGCGCGGACGAGCGGGACCGCGCCGAGCAGGTCGCGGTGCCCGGTGACGATCTGACCGAGCCGGTCGCCGACGCGCTCGAGGAGGAGACCCAGGACGAGCGCGAGGCCCGTCCGGCCGAGCGCCGGCGCTGACGCCCGCGACGCCGGCCGTCGATCCCGCACCGGGGTCGGCGGCCGGCGCCTTCGCGTCAGGCGGATTCCTGCTGGTAGACGTCCGGAATGCCGTCGCCGTCGTCGTCGCGGCTCTCCCGCTCGCTGATCCGCCGGTAGACCCGGTTGCGCCGGACCAGCACCAGGGCGGCCAGAGCGGCGGAGACCACCGAGCCGAGCAGCACGGCCACCTTGACGCCGTCCTCCTCGGGACTTCCCGCGCCGAACGCCAGCTCACCGATGAGCAGTGACACGGTGAAGCCGATGCCGGCGAGGAGCGCCAGGCCCACCAGGTCCGCCCAGGTGATCTCCTCGTCCAGTTCCGCGCGGGTGAACCGGGCGAGCAGGTAGGTCGAGCCGAACACCCCCACGACCTTGCCCAGCACCAGACCGGCCGCCACCGCCACCACCACCGGGTTGGTGAGGGTTTCGCCCAGGTCCACGCCGACCAGGGTCACGCCCGCGGCGAAGAAGGCGAACAGGGGCACGGCGAAGCCGGCGGAGACGGGCCGCCATCGGTGCTCCAGTCGCTCCGCCAGCCCGGGCGCCCCGCTCCGGCTGGGCAGGACCGGGACGGTGAAGCCGAGCAGCACCCCGGCCACCGTGGCGTGCACACCGGAGGCGTGCACCAGCGTCCAGGCCGTCACCGCCAGCGGGATCAGCGCCCACCACCAGGTCCGCCGCCGCTGCACCAGCAGTCCGAACGCGGCGATCGGCAGCAGCGCGCCGAGCAGGGGCAGCGGGTGGAAGTCGGCGGTGTAGAAGATCGCGATGATGGTGATCGCGAAGAGGTCGTCGACCACCGCGAGGGTGAGCAGGAAGGCCCGCAGCCCCTGCGGCAGGTGCGAGCTGACCACGGCCAGCACGGCGAGTGCGAACGCGATGTCGGTGGCGGTGGGGATCGCCCACCCCCGCGCGCCGGCGCCGCCGGCGCTCGACGTCACCGCCAGGTAGATCAGCGCCGGCGCCGCCATGCCGCCGATCGCGGCCACCACCGGCAGGAGGGCGCGTCGCGGGTCACGCAGATCACCGGCGACGAACTCGCGCTTGAGCTCCAGCCCGACCACGAAGAAGAAGATCGCCAGCAGCCCGTCCGCCGCCCAGGTGGCGAGGCTGAGGTCGAGGTGCAGCGACGCGCCGCCGGGCCAGGGAACCCAGTCGCCCAGCGCCGCGTACGCCGCGCGCCACGGTGAGTTGGCCCAGACCAGGGCGATGACCGCGCCGAGCAGCAGGAGCCCGCCGCCGACCGTCTCGGTGCGCAGCACGTCGGCCAGGAAGCGGGCCTCGGGCCAGGAGCGGCGGGACAACAGACGGGGAGACTGCGGGGTGCGGTCGGGCATGCGGCATCCGATCGGGAGCAGGGGTCGACGACGGAATCGCCGACCAGGCTTCCCGGCACACCATGGTCAACCCTAACGGCGGTTCCGGTCGTCGGCGAGCCGAGCCGGTGGGACGCTCCTCTCATCAGGTGAACGGGGCGTCCCACCGTCGGTGGCTCAGCGCTGTCCCGGCAGGGCCGGCAGGGAGGAGCCGATCGCCTCGCAGAACGCCGCCATCCGCTTGATCAACTCATCGGGGTCGGCGTACGGGTCGAGCGCGCGCACCTCGTCCGGGTCGAGCGCCGGCACGGGTACGTGCGAGATCAGCGGGTGCAGCGGGCGGGTGTCCACCTCGTCGGCGCCGAACAGGTGCTCGTGCAGTTTCTCGCCCGGCCGCAGCCCGGTGTAGACGATGTCGACCGGGTGGTCCGCCTCGGCGGCGAGCCGGCGGGCCACGTCGGCGATCCGCACCGGCTCGCCCATGTCGAGCACCAGCGCCTCGCCGCCGCGTCCGATCGTCGCGGCCTGCAGGACCAGGTGCACGGCCTCCTGAACGGTCATGAAGTAGCGGGTCACGTCGGGGTGGGTGACCGTGATCGGCACTCCGGCCCGGATCTGGGCCTGGAACGCGGTCAGCACCGACCCCCGGCTGCTGAGCACGTTGCCGAACCGGACACTGAGGTAGGTGCCGTCCATCCGCTCGGCCTGGTGGGCGGTGAGCCGTTCGGTGATCCGCTTCGAGTAGCCCAGCACACTGGTCGGGTTCGCCGCCTTGTCGGTGGAGATGTTGACGAACTCGGCGACGTCCCGGCACGCCTCCAGCACGTTCAGCGTGCCCAGGATGTTCGTCTTGATCGCCTCGCCCGGGTGTCGCTGGAGCATGGTCAGGTGCTTCAGGGCGGCGGCGTGGAACACCACGTCAGGCTGCCGGTCGGCGACGATCCGGGCGATCCCCTCGGCGTCCCGGATGTCGGCCAGGATCAGTTCGGGGCCGTCCAGCAGGGCGCGGCCGTGCAGCGACATCTGGAGCGCGTGCAGCGCGGACTCGTCCCGGTCGAGCATCATCAGCTCGTCCGGCTCGCAGCGGGCGATCTGCCGGCACAGCTCCGAGCCGATCGAGCCGCCCGCGCCGGTGACCAGCACCCGCCGGCCGGCCAGCCCGCCGCGCTCGACGGTCAGCTCGGCCACCCGCTGGGCGCGGCCCAGCAGGTCGGTGAGCTGGAGGTCGCGGACGTCGGTGGCGGCGACCGGCCGGTCGAGCAGCTCACGCACCGGGGGCAGGACCTTGAACGCGGCCCCGGCCTCGAGGGTGCGGGTCCGCACGTCGCGCAGCAGCTGCGGGTCCGAGCCGCTCATCGAGAAGATGACGGTACGCGCCTGGGTGGCGCGGATCACGGCGCCGACCTGTTCCCGGCCGCCCAGCACGCGCAGCCCCTCCAGCCGCAGTCCCCGGCTCTCCGGGGCGTCGTCGAGCAGCCCCACCGGCCGGTAGCTGCTGTCCGGGTCGTGCAGCAGCGCCCGGACCAGCCGTTCGCTGGCCGCGTCGACGCCGTAGACCAGGCAGCGCTCGGCGTGTCGCGCCGCCGGTCGGTGCCGGTCGGCGTGGGCCCGCCACAGTCCGCGGGCGGTCGCCATCAGGACCAGCGCGACGGCGCCGCCGACCAGCGGCGTGGTCGCGGGGACCGGTCGCTCGGCCCAGGGGAGCACGCCGGCGACGGTGATCAGGGCGGCCAGCGCGACGGTGGCGGCCAGTCCTCGGGCATCGCCGGCGCTGCCGATCGGGTAGCGGCCGTAGACCCGCGAGCGCAGCAGCGTGAGCAGCGCGTACAGCGCGGCGCAGGCGAGCGCCACGCCGAGGATCCGGCCGCTGAGGGCGGCGGTCAGGTCGAACTCGTACCGGGTCCACGCCGCGCCGAGAAATCCTCCGCACCACGCGGCCGTGTCCAGCGTTAACAGGGAGAGGGTGGCGGCGCGGTGGGTGGTTCGTCCGCGGGGTCGCACGACGTCGGCGGTGGTTTCACGATCCATGGGCTGCCTCGGTGTCCTATCCAGATTGAAAGGATTTAGACCGTCTGTGCCTGTTCGGTCGTTTACATTCGTCCAGTCACCTAACGTGGCGAATAGGCGATTCGATCCTGGCACGGCTACTGGTGTTTTTAGGGGGCTTTCGTGCAGTTTCATCGGCAGACCGGCGTGTCGCGAGGGGGAGCGTGATGGACGTTCTCGGCTACCTGCGCCTGGTCCGACGCCACTGGTGGATCGTGCTGGTCACGGTGATGCTCGCGCTGGGCACCGCCGCGCTGGTGACGGTCCGGACGGCGCCTCGTTACGAGGCCTCGGTGACGTTCTTCGTCACCACACCCAGCCAGGGCGTCACCGACGCGTACCAGGGCGGCCTCTTCCTCCAGCAGCGGGTGAAGTCCTACGGCGACCTGCTCACCAGTGACCGGCTGGCGCAGAGCGTGGTGGCCGAGGCGCCGCTCGGCCTCACCGCCGACCAGGTGCGCAACCGGATCACCACCGTCGCCACCACCGGCACCGTCCTGCTCAAGGCCACCATCACCGACACGGACCAGACCCGGGCGCTCAAGACCACCGAGACGCTCGCGGCCAAGTTCACCGAGCTGGTCCGGAAGGTGGAGACACCGCCGGACGGCAAGTCCCCGCCGATCAAGATCGAGGTGGTGAGCGGCCCTCGGGTGACCTCCAGCCCGGTGTCCCCCCAGCCGGTGCGCAACCTGGTCCTCGGCGGCCTGCTCGGCCTGCTGGCCGGTGCCGCGCTCGCCGTGCTGCGCGGGCTGGCCGACGTGCGGATGCGCGACGCCGCCGCGTTGCAGCGGGTCACCGGCAGCCCGCTGCTGGGCGAGATCCCGTTCGAGTCCGGCGCGAAGGCGGCCCCGTTGATCGTCGGCGACGCGGCCAACTCGCCGCGGGCCGAGGCGGTCCGCAAGCTGCGCACCAACCTGCGCTTCGTGGACGTGCACGAGCCGGCCCGGGTCATCGCTGTCACCAGCGCGTTGCAGGGCGAGGGGAAGACCACGATGGCCTGCAACACGGCCATCGCGCTGGCCGAGGCGGGGTGGCGGGTGCTGCTGATCGACGCCGACCTGCGCCGGCCCAAGGTGGCCGACTACCTCGGCCTCGACGGCGGCGTCGGCCTCACCGACGTGCTGGTCGGCGACGTGCAGGTCGGTGACGTGGTGCAGCGTTGGGGCGAGAAGTCGCTGCTGGTGCTGCCCAGTGGCGCCGCCCCGCCGAACCCCAGCGAACTGCTCGGCTCCAAGGCGATGGCCGACCTGCTGGTGGCGCTGCGCGAGTCGGCGGACATCGTGGTCATCGACACCGCGCCGCTGCTGGCGGTCACCGACGGCGTGGTCGTGGCGGTGCAGGCCGACGGCGCGTTGCTGGTCACCCAGCAGGGGCGGACCTCACGCAGCCAGGTGGCCGCGGCGGCGCACGCGCTCAGCTCGGTCTCGGTGCGCCTGCTCGGCTGCGTGCTCAACATGGCCAAGGTGGCCAAGGCGGACGCCTACCAGTACGAGGCGTACAAGGTCGTCGTGCCCGCCGCGCCGTCCGTGCCCACGGACCGGGCCGGCACCCGGCGGGGTGGGCAGCCGGCCGTGGGCGACCGGACGCAGGAACTCACCCGGCTGTCGCGATGAGCGCCAGCACCGGCCGGATCGACCGCTCGATCTCCTCGGCGCAGCGGCGGAAGTCGGCCGGCGAGCCACCGATCGGGTCGCGCAGGTCGTCCGCGCCGGGGGCGGCGGGTTGCATCCGCCCCCGGGCGCGGACGGCCGCCGCCACCGCCGCCCGCAGCGGCGTGTCCGCCGTCGCCCCGGCCGGTTCGGCCGCGGCGGCGAGCCGGGCGAACTGGCGCAGCGTGAAGGTCCGGGTCAGCGCCGCCGGGGCCAGTGCGGTGCAGGCCGAGCGCTGCCGCCGGGTCGCGGTCAACACCAGCGCCGCCCCGGCCAGGTGTTCCGGACGCAGCCGGCGGGTACGGAACGCCGCCGCGTCGGCCCCGGTGCCGGCCGCCACCTCGACGGCGTACGGGTGCATGGCGGCGCCGTCGACCGCGTCGGTCCCGGCGCTGGTCACCACCACCGGTAGGTCGGCCAGCAGGCGGCGGGCGATGAACTCGGCCATCGGGGACCGGCACATGTTGGCGTGGCAGACGAAGAGCACCCCGTCGACCATCTGCACCCCTCTCGTCGGCGTGGTCGCGGGACGCGGTGCCGCGACGGCGTTCTTCCGGCGGTCGCGGCCGGACGCAGAGGGGATGCGGGCATCGTACGCGGTGCGGACGGCGACGGTCTCGCAGGCCGCGCCGGGAGCGCGGCCATGAAGATCGGCATCCTGTCCTACCACTTCCCGCCGGAGCCGGCGTTCATCCCGGGCAGCCTGGCCGAGGAGTTGGCGGCCCGCGGCCACGAGGTGCGGGTGCTCACCGGCTTCCCGGACTACCCGGGTGGTCACGTCTATCCCGGTTGGCGACAGCGGTGGCGGCACCAGACCCACAGCGAGCGGCTGACCGTCCGTCGGGTGCCCCGGTACGCCCGCGGCGACGCCTCGCCCGGGGCGCGCACGGCCGCCTGGCTCTCCTTCGCCGGCAGCGTGGCGGTCGCCGGGCGGCGCTACCTGCGGGACGTCGACGCCCTCTACGTCTTCCAGCACCCGGCGGTGACCTTCGCCGCGGCGGGTCTGCTGCGGCTGCTCGGCCGGGTGCCGACGGTGCTGCACGTGCAGGACGTGTGGACGGGGGAGGAGCCGTCCCGGCCGGGGGAGAACCGGCGCTGGTCGGACCGGTTCGACACGAGCCTGCGCCGGCTCTACCGGGAGGCCGCCGCGGTGGCGGTCACCGCGCCGTCCATGCGCGACCTGGTGGTCGCCGCCGGGGCGGGGCCGGACCGGGTGCGTACCGTGCTCAACTGGACCGACGAGCGGATCTTCCGCCCGGCCGAGCCCGGTCCCGCGGCCCGTCGCCTGATCCGCCGGGACGACCGCTGCCTGGTGATGCACGCCGGCACGATCGGCGTACGGCAGGGTCTGGAGACCGCGGTCCGCGCGGCGGCCGCGCTGGGCGACCGGATGGACCTGGTCCTGGTCGGTTCCGGTGCGCAGGAGCGGCGGGTGCGGGGGCTCGCCGCCGACCTCGGCGCCGACAACGTCCGGTTCGTCGAGTGGCGGTCCCCGGTGGACATGCCGCAGTTGTACGCGACCGCCGACTACCAGCTCGTCATGCAGCGCGACGTGCCCGAGTTGCGCGGCACCGTGCCGGGCAAGCTGCAGGCCGCCTTCTCCTGTGCCGCGCCGGTGGTCGCCTCGACCGGCGGGGACACCGCCGAGCTGGTGGAGCGGGCGCGCGCCGGGCTGTCCTGCCCGCCGGAGGACTGGGCCGCGCTGGCCGACCGGTTCTGGCTGGCCGCGGCCATCCCGCGGGCGGCGCGGGTGGAGATGGGCCGTCGCGGTCGGGACGCCTACCTGCGGGAGATGTCGCTGCGGGCCGGGGTGGACCGGATCGAGGGCTTGTTACGCGAGGCATCCACCCCCATGGCGAAGCGAGCAAACCTCGCAGTGGGGCGATAAAGCTTCAAGGGACCCCAAAACCCGACGAACGCCTGCATTTTCGTGCTAGAAAGCAGTCAATGCGCTCGGTGTCCGGTTCGACACGTAGGGGGAACAGTGACGGAACGCGGTGCTTCGCCTGGCCGGCGGCGGCGCTCGCGGCGGCGTAGCCGGGCCCGGGTCCGCCGGATCCTGCTCGTCGGCCTGGTCGTGGTCTCGGTGCTGCTGACCACCGGAGGCTGGGTCGCGTTCCGGGGCTGGCAGGCCCGTGCCCATCTGGTGAACGCCGCCGGGCTGGCCAAGGAACTCAGCTCCCAGGTGCTCGACGGCGACGTGGCCCGCGCCCAGCGGACCCTCGCCGCCCTGCAGGAGCAGGCCACCGCGGCGCGCGGCGCGACCGGGGATCCGGTCTGGTGGGTCGGCCAGCGGACGCCGTACGCCGGCGACGACCTCACCGCCGTGCGGGAGATCTCGGTGGCGGTGGACGACCTGGCCCGGCTCGCCTTTCCCACCCTCCTCCGGGTCGATCTCGCCTCGCTGGTGCCGAAGCAGGGCAAGCTCGACCTGAACCGACTGCGCGCGGTCTCGGCGGAGGTGTCCACCGCCGACCAGGCGGTCCGGCGGACGGCGCAGCGGCTGGCGGCCGTCCCGACCACAAACCTGGTGGCGCAGGTGCGCGACGCGGTCACCGCCCTGCGTTCGGAGCTCGAGCAGTTGGGTGAGCTCACCTCGGCCGCGGATCGTGGCGCCCGCCTGCTGCCGCCGCTGCTCGGCGCCGGCGGCCCGCGCACCTACCTGCTCGTCTCGCAGAACCCGGCCGAGTTGCGGTCCACCGGGGGCATGTTCGGCGCCTACGCCGTGCTGCGGGCGGAGGACGGGCGGATCCGGATGGTCACCCAGGGCACGTCGACCGAGTTGAAGTTCTTCGACCCGCCGCTCAAGGTCGCGCCGGAGACACGCCGGCTCTGGGCGGACCTGCCGGGGATGTATCCGGCCGACGTCAACCTCGATCCGGACTTCCCGACCGCCGCCGCGCTCTACCGGGAGATGGTGCGCCGCCGCACCGGGACCACCGCGGACGGGGTGCTGGCCGTCGACCCGGTGGTGTTGTCCTACCTGCTCGGCGCGATCGGTCCGGTGCCGGTGCCCGGCGGTCCGGCGTTGGCCGGCAGCACCGCGGTGCGGACCCTGCTCAGCGACGTCTACCGGGACCTGGACACGAATGCCCAGGACGAGTTCTTCGCCACGGCGGCCGCCCGCGTCTTCGATGCGATGTTCACCAAGACGGTGGATCCGCGGTCACTTTTGACCGTTTTCAACCGTTCAATCAGTGAACGTCGGATATTGTTCTGGAGTGCCCGACCTGAGGAGCAGCGCGCGCTCGCCGGCAGCCGGCTGGCCGGGCAGCTTCCGGAGAAGGACACGGTGCCGACGGTCGGCGTGTTCCTCAACGACGGCAGCGGCGCGAAGCTCGGCTACTACCTGAGGTTCTCGGCCACCCTCACGGTCGGCGACTGCCAGCCGGACGGGCGCCGCGAGCTGCGGCTCCGGATCACGGTGGGCTCCACCGCCCCGCGATCGGGACTGAGCCGGTCGGTCACCGGCCTGGCCATGTCCGGCGACAAGTACACACCACGCACCTTCGTCTCGGTGTTCACGCCGACCGGTGGCGCCGTCCTCACCGGACGGCTGGACGGACGCGACACCGCGATGGGTAGCGGAACCCACGGCCGCCGCCAGGTGGCGGTGGCGACCGTCGAGGCCAAGCCGGGGCAGACCCGGACCCTCGACGTCACGCTGCTCACCGGCCAGACCGGCGCCGGCACTGCCGAACTGGTGCTCACACCCACCGTCACCCCATGGACCACCCGAACAGTCAACGCACCAAGCTGTGAACAGTAGGAGGGAATCCATCATGCGGCTATCCCGCATCATCATGGCGCTCACGGTCGGCCTGGCCGTGGCGGCCGTGCCGACCGCGGCCGGCGCGGCGCAGCCGCAGCCACCGTACGTGCCGCCGGGCGCGGCGCTGACGGTGTCGCCCACGACGATCCGTCTCGGCGAGACCTTCACGCTCCGGGGCACCGGCTTCCAGGCCGGCGAGACGGTGCGGATCGACGTCGCCATCTCGAACCTCCCGGCCGCGGCCCCCGCCGAGGGGACCGCGCGGCGCAGCGACGGCAGCACGGTGGCGATGGCGGCGGTCGCCTACACGCCCAACCGCGCCCAGCCGCAGCCCGCGCCGACCACCTTCACGGTGACGGCCGACGGCGACGGCGCCTTCACGGTGCAGTACCGGCCGACGCGTACCGGCCGGCACACCTTCACCGCCACGGGGCTGACGTCGGGTCGGATCGCCAGCGCCACCGGCACCGTCCTGCCCGTGCACGGACGGCCGACGACCCGGCCGCCGCACCACGGCGGTCTGCCGGTCACCGGTGACAGCATCGGCACGCCGCTGAAGCTCGGTGGTGGCCTGGCCGCCGCCGGCGCGGTCCTGCTGCTGGCCTCCCTGGCCTGGCGCCGCCGTCGCCTCGGCTGAGCCGAGGCGCGCCGGGGAGGACCCGGCCGATCGTGAGTGCCCGCCGGACCCGCTCCGGCGGGCACTCACGCGTCCGGAACACGAGGCAGAATGACGTCGTGGCACCGACGCGACCGTGGGCCGACCCGACCGGCCTGCTCACGCTCCCCGGCGGCGCTGTCGTGCGCGGGCGTCGCGTCGCGGCGCCCGGCACACCCGCCGACTTCGCCCTGCTGCTCGCGCCCGGCCCCGACCCGGCCTGGCCGGCCCGGCGGATCGACTGGCCCGACTTCTGGGTCCCGCGGGACCGGGCGGACGCCCTCGACGCGCTGCGCGAGGGCCGGCGGCGCGCGTACGCGGGCGAGCGCGTCGAGGTCGCCTGTCGCGGCGGGATCGGCCGGACCGGCACCGCCCTGGCCGCCCTCGCGGTGCTGGACGGGCTCGCGCCGGGCCCGGCGGTGGCGTGGGTGCGTGCCCACTACCACCCCCGTGCGGTGGAGACCCCCTGGCAGCGGTGGTGGCTGCGCCGCGTCGACTGACCACGCCACGCAGCCGCGGGTTGGGCGCAGCGTCACCGGCCGGGTGAGCCGCGCCGGTCCGGGTCCCGGGCTGGGTAGGGTGCCTCCTCATGAGAGCCCGGGTCCTGGCCGTCGCCACCGCCGTCACCCTGCTCGTCACCGGGGCGCCCGTCCCGGCGCAGGGCGCTCCCGTGGTCACCGCCGCGCCGGTGACCACCGCGCCCTGCCCCCGACTGCCCGCGCCGAAGGTCTCCCGGCCGCCGCGCCCCGTCCCGCCGGAGCCGGTGCCCGACCAGCAGGTCGTCGGCGGTGACGCGCTGGCCGCTCCGGGGCTGGTCGCCCCGCCCGGCAGCGCCGCGCCACCGGCGGTGACCGCCACCACCTGGCTGGTCGCCGACCTGGACAGCGGCGCCGTGCTCGGCGCGTGCGGGCCGCACGTGTACGGCACCCCCGCCAGCACCCAGAAGCTGCTGCTCGCCGCCACCATGCTGAGCCGGCTCGACCCGAAGCAGGTGGCCGTCGCCACCCGCGCCGACCTGGACATCGAGCCGGGCAGCTCGGCCGTCGGCCTGCTCGTCGGCGGGCGGTACGCGGTGGAGACGCTCTGGTTGGGCCTGCTGCTGCAGTCCGGCAACGACGCGGCGAACATGCTGGCCCGGCTGGGCGCCGGCAACGCCCGGGCCGGGGTCACCGAGATGAACGCCGAGGCCCGCCGGCTCGGCGCGCGGCAGACCCACGCCGTCACCCCGTCCGGCCTGGACGGTCCGGGCCAGTTCACCAGCGCGTACGACCTGGCACTGATCGCCCGGGCCTGCTTCGCCGACGAGCGGTTCCGCCGGTACGCGCTGACCGAGCGGGCGCAGATCCCGGCCCAGCCGGCGCTGAAGAAGGGCGGATTCCAGATCCAGAACGAGAACCAGTTGATCTACCGCTATCCGGGGGCGCTGGGCGGCAAGACCGGGTTCACCGAGCTGGCCCGGCACAGCTACGTCGGCGCCGCCCAGCGCGGCGGTCGTCGGCTGGTGGTCACCCTGCTCGGGGCCGAGGCCCGGCCGGTGCGGGGCTGGCAGCAGGGCGCCCAACTGCTCGACTGGGGCTTCTCGCTGCCCCGCGACGCCTCCGTCGGCCGGCTGGTCGAGCCCGGCGAGCTGGACGCCGCGAAGGCCGAGCCGGCGCCGGCCCCGGCCGCCGCGGCGGCCCGTCCGGAGCCGTCGCCGTGGCGCGGGCCGGCCGGCACCGCGCTGCGCCGGGTCGCCGACGGGGACTGGCGGGTCATCGTCCCGCTGGCCGGGCTGCTCGCACTCGTCGTCGGCGGGACGGCGGCCGTGCTCGCCGCCCGCCGGGGCCGCTCCCGCCGAGCGGGTCGCCGCCGCGCCTGATCGCCCGGGCGCGGCCGTCGCCGCGCCTGATCGCCCGGTCGCGGCCGTCGCCGCGCCCGGCCCGTCGGCTGTCCGCCGGTTCCGGTCGCGTGGACGTCGCCGTCGTGGGTATGCGCGGCGGATGGAGCACCCGGGACGCGTCGTGGTGGTCTCCGCGGACATCGGCGCCGGGCACGACCGGGCCGCCGACGAGCTGGCGGAGCGGCTGCGCGCCCGGGGCTTCGCGGTGGACCGGATCAACGTTCTGCACCTGCTGCCCGGTCCGCTGCACCGGGCCGTGCGCGAGGCGTACCGGGGACTGCTGCACCGGCTGCCCGGGGGCTACCACCTGCTGTTCCGGCTCACCAGCCGGTCGTCGGTCCCGGTGCGCGCCGTACGCGCGCTGCTGCGCCCGTTCCGCCGGGCGATGCGGCGGCGCATCCCGCCGGACACCCGGGCGGTGGTGACCACCTATCCGTTCGCGAACCAGCTCCTCGGGCCGTTGCGCCGCCACGGGCGGCTCCGGGTGCCGGTGATCACGTACGTGACCGACCTCGTGGTCCACCCGGCCTGGCTCGCCCCGGGCGTCGACGTGTACTGCACGGTCCGGCACGCGGAGCTGCGGCCCTCGGACGGCGTCGACGTGACGGTGGTCGAGCCGCTGGTGTCGCGGGCGTTCGGCGCGGGCGACGGGGCCGACCGTCGGCGGGCCCGGCACCGGTTCGGCCTGCCCCCCGACGGTGTCCTCGCCCTGGTCGTGGCGGGTTCCTGGGGTGCGGGGGAGGTGGCGGCCACGGTCGCGGAGGTCGGCGCGACCGGGGCACGGCCGGTGGTGGTGTGCGGGCGGAACCGGGCGTTGCGCCGGCGGCTCAGCGGGGCCGGCCGGGACGTCCTGGGCTGGGTGGACGACATGCCCGCGCTGATGCGGGCCGTCGACGTGGTGGTGGAGAACGCGGGCGGCATCACCTGCCAGGAGGCGCTCGCGGCCGGGGTGCCGGTGGTCACCTACCGCCCCATCCCCGGTCACGGACGGGCCAACGCCGCCATCCTGGCCCGTTCCGGCCTGACCCGGTGGGCCGGCTCGCCCGACCAGCTCGGACCCGTGCTCGCGGCGGTCACCGGGGCGGGCCCGGCGTCCCCGGCCCGCGACGCGCGGTCCCTGGAGGACCCGGCCGGGCTGGTCGCCGAGGCTGCCCGCGCCGCCGTGCCCGCCGGGCCGGCCGCCGCGGGCCGCCGGTCGCTGCTGGAACCGGTCGGCGACGCGATCGCCGTCGTCGCCGCGCTGCTCCAGGCCGGCGGCGGACTGCGATGAGGACCGCCGCCCTCGCCGGGCTCGCGACGGCGGCGTTCCCGGCGGTCCAGGTGGCGCCGGCGCTGACCGTGCTGCCCGGCCTCCGCCGCCGCCTGCTGCCCGGCCTGCACGGCCTCGGCCCGCCGGACCGGGTCGCGCTGACCTTCGACGACGGCCCGGACTCGGAGTCCACGCCGTGCTTCCTGGACCTGCTCGCCGCGCACCGGGTCACGGCCACGTTCTTCGTCCTCGGCGCGATGCTGCGGCGCCGCCCGGACCTGGGCCGCCGGCTGGTCGACGCCGGCCACGAGGTCGCCGTGCACGGCTGGACGCACGACAACCTGCTGCTGCGCGGGCCGGCCGGCACCGTCCGCGACCTGACCCGGGCGTACGACCTGGTGGCGGAGGTGACCGGACGGCGACCGCGGTTCCTCCGCCCGCCGTACGGGGTGCTCACCGGCGCGACCCTGCTGGCGGCCCGGCGGCTGCGCCTGCGGCCGGTGCTGTGGAGCTGCTGGGGGCGGGACTGGACCGCCACGGCGACCGCCGACACGGTCGCGGCGACCGTCCGGGCCGGGCTGGCCGGCGGGGGCACGATCCTGCTGCACGACTCGTCCCACGCCGCCGTGCCGGGCGCGTGGCGCGCCGGGCTGGCCGCGCTGCCCGACATCCTGGCCGAGTGCCACCGCCGAGGGTGGCGGGTGGGCCCGCTGGGCGCGCACCGGCTGCCCGCGCGTTGACCGGCGCACCCTACCCCGCTACCCCGGGCCCGGGACGCGAATCCCGGAGCCGGCGACCCGTTCGGGTCGGCGTGGCTAGCCTGCGGGTCATGAGGACCTGGGGACCGTCCGTGGCGCTCGCCGCCGCCCTGCTCCTGCCGCTGTCCACGCCCGCCGTGGCCGCGGCCCGCCCGGGCGCCGCGTCGGCGCGCCGGCTGCCGGCCGCGGCGCCGCCCTGCCCGAACGTGCCCGCCCCGTCGACCCGGCCGCCGCAGCCGCCGCCCCCGCCCGGCCCGGCGGACCGGGCCGTGGGGGGCGCCGCGCTGGACACCTCGGGCCTGGTCGTCCCGCCGGTCGCGACGGTGCCGCCCGCAGTGGCGGCGACGTCGTGGGTGGTCGCGGACCTGGACACCGGCGTGGTGCTCGGCGCCTGCGGCCCGCACGAGTACGCCGTGCCGGCCAGCGTGCAGAAGTTGCTGCTGGCCGCCACCATGCTGCCCCGGCTGGACCCGAACCGCGAGGTCACCGTGACCGCCGGCGACGTGGCGATCGAGCCGGGCAGTTCGGCGGTGGGGCTGGCCGAGGGCGGGCACTACCGGATCGAGACGATCTGGCTGGGCCTGCTGTTGATGTCCGGCAACGAGGCGGCCAACGCGCTGGCCCGGCTCGGTGGCGGCCCGGACGGGCTGGCCGGCGGGGTCCGGGCGATGAACGCCGAGGCCCACCGGCTCGGCGCCCGGCAGACCCACGCCGTCACCCCGTCCGGCCTGGACGGTCCGGGGCAGTTCACCAGCGCGTACGACCTGGCGCTGATCGCCCGGGCCTGCTTCGCCGAGCCGGCCTTCCGCCGCTACACCGCCACCCGCACCGCGCAGGTGCCCGCCCAGCCGGCGCTGCGGGAGAAGGCCTTCCAGATCCAGAACGACAACATGCTGCTGGACCACTATCCGGGCGCGATCGGCGGCAAGACCGGCTTCACCGACCTGGCCCGGCACACGTACGTCGGTGCGGCCGAGCGCGGTGGACGGCGCCTGGAGGTCACCCTGCTCGGCGCGGAGGTCACCACCCAGCGCGGCTGGCAGCAGGGGGCTGCGCTGCTGGACTGGGGTTTCGGGCTGCCCCGGGACGCCGCGGTCGGCCGCCTGGTCGAGCCGGGGGAGCTGGACCGCGCCACGCCCCCCGCCACGGGGGCGGCGTCGGCCCTGGCCGGGCACGCCGACCTGCGCGGCGGCGCCTCGGCCCCCGGCTACCGGCCGGGCGCGGGGCTGTCGGTCGCGGTGGGCGCGGTGCTGGTGGCCGGGGGAGCGGTGCTGCTGGCCCGGCGTCGTCGGCACGCCGCCGCGGTCGCCGCGTCGACCGCCGTGGTGGTGCGGGAGGGCGAACTTCCGGAAGTCGACTGAAACGACCCGGGCCGGTCAGTGGCCGGCCGGCCCGGCGGTGCTGTCCCGCACCACCAGCTCGGTGGCCAGCTCCACCCGGGGCGACTCGATCTCCTCGCCCTGGGCCAGGCGCAGCACCGTGCGGGCGGCGAGCCGGCCCATCTCCACCAGCGGCTGGCGCACGGTGGTCAGGGGCGGCGAGGCCCACCGGGCCTCGGGCAGGTCGTCGAAGCCCACCACGCTCACGTCGTCGGCGACGCGCAGGCCGCGCCGGCGTACCGCCTCGTAGACGCCGAAGGCCATCTGGTCGCTGGCCGCGAAGATCGCCGTCGGCGGGTCGTCGAGGTCGAGCAGGGCGCCACCGGCGGCGAAGCCGGAGGCGTGGTAGAAGTCGCCCGGCTGGACCAGGCGGTCGTCGGCCGGCACGCCGGCGGCCGCCAGCGCGGCGCGGTAGCCGTCGAGTCGGGCGCGGCTGCACAGCAGGTGCGGCGGGCCGGCGACGAAGCCGATCCGGCGGTGGCCCCGGGTGAGCAGGTGTTCGGTGGCGGCCAGGCCGCCGGTCCAGTTGGTGGCGCCGATCGCCGGCACGTCCGTCCCGGCCACCCCGGCGTCCGGGTCGACCACCACCACCGGCACGTTGAGCCGGCGCAGTTGCGCCTGGACCGCCGGGCTCAGGTGCGAGGTCACCATGATCACGCCGTCCGAGGCCCGCCCGCGCAGGTTGTGCAGCCACTGTCGGGTGGAGCTGGACTCGCGGTGCACGGCCGAGACCACCGTGCCGATTCCGGCGGCGTGGTTGACGTCCTCCACCCCACGGATGATCTCCACGGCCCACGGGCTGTCCAGGTCGTTGAAGACCAGGTCGACCAGGTTCGCCCGGCGTACGGTGCGGCTGCCGCGGCGTCGGTAGCCGTGGTGGCGCAGCAGCTCCTCGACGCGTTCCCGGGTGTCCGGCGCGACGTCGGACCGCCCGTTGAGCACCCGCGACACGGTGGGCACGGAGACGCCGGCCTCCCGTGCGATCGCGGTGATGGTCACCCTGCGCTCGTCGTCCGCGTTCACCCCGAGTCCCCTTCGCCGGCTGCCCGGAACCGACCGGCAAGCCGTGCCGCCCCACCGACATCTTGCCGTACGGCGTGGTCTTGACGACAGGTCGGGCCGGTCCTAGCGTTCGCACGGGTTGCGGAAAGCTTCCGGAACGCGGCGGGGTGCCTTTCGGCGACCCGTCGTCGTCCTCCCCACCACCGGACGACGAGGAAACGTCAGGCGTGTTGACCGACCTGCCCGAGGCGGAACTCCGCCGCCACCGCAGCGACCTGCGCGAACCATCCGACTTCGATGCCTTCTGGGCCGACACGCTCGCGCAGGCCCGCTCCTGCGGCGAGCCCGTCGAGGTGACACCCGTGCCCACCCCGCTGGCCGGGGTGGACGTGTTCGACGTGACCTTCCCCGGGTTCGCCGGTCAGCCGGTGCGGGCCTGGCTGCGGGTGCCCCGCGGCGCCTCCGGCCCGGCGCCGACGGTCGTGCAGTACGTCGGCTACGGCGGCGGGCGCGGCCACCCGCTGGAGAACCTGCTCTGGTCCGCGGCCGGGTTCGCGCACCTGCAGATGGACACCCGGGGCCAGGGTTCCGGGTGGAGCCGGGGCGACACCCCGGACGTGGCCGCGGCCGGACCGCAGGCCCCCGGCATGGCCACCCGCGGGGTGGAGGACCCGCGCCGGTACTACTACCGGCGCTTCCTCACCGACGCCGTCCGCGCGGTGGACGCCGCCCGCGGCCTGCCGGCCGTCGACCCGGACCGGGTCGCCGTGCTCGGCCACAGCCAGGGCGGCGCGGCCGCGCTGGCCGCCGCCGCGCTCGCGCCCCGGGTCCGCGCCGCGGTGGTCCACGTGCCGTTCCTCTGCGACGTGCCGCGCGCCGTGACGCTCACCGACTCGGCGCCCTACCGGGAGATCCGGGACTACCTGGCCGTGCACCGCGACCGGGAGGAGCAGGTGCTGCGCACGCTCGGCTACGTCGACGGGGTGGCGTTCGCCCGCCGCGCGACCGTGCCGGCCCGCTTCTCCGTCGCGTTGATGGACGACATCGTGCCGCCGTCGACGGTCTACGCCGCCTACCACGACTACCGCGGCGACAAGGAACTGGCGGTGTGGCGGTGGAACGGCCACGAGGCGGGCGGCGTCGACGACGACGCGGCCGCGCTGGACTTCCTCCGCGCCGCCCTGCACGGCTGACCGCCGGTCGATGCCGGCCCGGGCGCCGGGCCGGGCTGGTAGACACGGCAGGGTGGGCACCGGCAGACGCGCGGCGACGGTCCTGGCCGTGGCCGCCGTGGCGCTCGCCGCGGCCTGCCAACGGCCGGCGCCGCGTCCGGCCCCGCCGTCGCCCACCCCGAGTGGCCCACGCGCCCCGGCCGACGTGGTCGACCTGGCCGCCGTCGACCCGACGATCCGCACCGACATCCGGTACGCCGGCGCGCACAACTTCGTCGGCCGGCCGATCGACGGCTACCCCGAGCCGCTCTGCCTGCTCACCCGCCGGGCCGCCGAGGCGTTGCACCGGGTGCAGACCGCGGCGCTGGCCGGCGGCCACAGCCTAAAGGTCTACGACTGCTACCGGCCGCAGCGGGCGGTGGACGAGTTCGTGGCCTGGGCCAAGCGCCCCGACGAGCAGCAGATGAAGGGCGAGTTCTATCCCGCCGTGCCCAAGGACCGGCTCTTCGCCGACGGGTACATCGGCGCGCCGACCGCGCACAGCCGGGCCAGCACGCTCGACCTGACCCTGGTCCCGGTGCCCGGCCCCGAGCCGGCCCGGTACGTGCCCGGCCAGCCCCTGGTGTCGTGCACCGCGCCCGCCGGCCGTCGCTTCGCCGACGACTCGGTCGACATGGGCACCGGGTTCGACTGCTTCGACCCGCGCGCCCACACGGACGACGCCCGGGTCACCGCCGCCGCCCGGGACAACCGGGAACTGCTGCGGGAGCTGATGAGCGCGCAGGGCTTCGAGAACTACCCGCGCGAGTGGTGGCACTACCGCTACGTCGACGAGCCGTACCCGGACACCTGGTTCGACTTCCCGGTGGCCCGGTCCTCGCTGCGGTAATTGCCGGCACCTCATGATCCACACCGGCTAGGCTGCCGGCGACCGCCGCCGTCCACCATCGGCGGGCCGCCGGCCCGCCCGGAGAGGATCCACCGTGCCGACCGAACGGATCGGCCCGCCGCTGCGGGCCGGTGAGCGGGAGACGCTGCGCGCGTTCCTCGACTTCCACCGCGCCACCCTGGCCCTCAAGTGCGAAGGGCTGACCGACGAGCAGCTGCGCCGGCCGGCGTCGCCGCCGTCCACTCTCTCCCTGCTCGGGCTGCTGCGGCACATGGCCGAGGTGGAGCGCACCTGGTTCCGCCGGGTCATCGCCGCCGAGGACGTGCCGCTGATCTGGTCGGAGACCGGCGACTTCCAGGCGGCGTACGACGCGCGGGAGGCCGACGGCGCGCAGGCGTGGGAGGCGTGGCGGCGGGAGGTCGCACACGCCCGCCGCATCGAGCGGGAGGCCGAGTCGCTGGACGTGACCGGCCACCAGGCCCGGTGGGGCGAGGACGTGTCGCTGCGCCTGGTGATGCTGCACATGATCCACGAGTACGCGCGGCACAACGGCCACGCCGACCTGATCCGCGAGGCCGTCGACGGCACCGTCGGCGCGTAAGGCCGGGCCCCCTGTTAACGCCTCCGGTAGAGGAGGGGCCCCCTTTTAACACGTCGATCACCGTGCGCGGGACCGAGGTCCCGCGCACCGGGCCCTCCGGCCCTGCCCCCGCCCACCGCCGCGGAGAAGCGTGGGAGGTGACAACGGCGTGAGGAGGAGCCATGAAGGCACTCGTGTACGGCGGGCCGGGCGAGAAGTCCTGGTCCGAGATCCCGGACCCCACCGTCGCCGGCCCCCGCGACGCGATCGTCCGGGTCGACGCGGTCACCATCTGCGGGACCGACCTGCACATCCTCGGCGGTGACGTGCCCGAGGTCCAGCCGGGCCGGGTGCTCGGCCACGAGGCGGTCGGCACGGTCGTGGCGGTCGGTGACGGCGTCGCCAACCTCACCGAGGGCGACCGGGTCCTCGCCTC
Organism: Micromonospora sp. WMMA1996; assembly: GCF_002573675.1. Lineage (NCBI taxonomy): Bacteria > Bacillati > Actinomycetota > Actinomycetes > Micromonosporales > Micromonosporaceae > Micromonospora > Micromonospora sp. WMMA1996. The sequence goes on from NZ_PDHU01000001.1 coordinate 1,991,969, forward strand.
CTGCATCTCCGCGTGCGGCGTGTGCCGCTACTGCCGTGAGGGCGTCTACGGGCAGTGCCTCGGCGGCGGCGGATGGATCCTCGGGCACACCGTCGACGGCGTGCAGGCCGAGTACGCCCGCGTCCCGTTCGCCGACCTGTCCACCTACCGGCTGCCCGAGACGGTCTCCGACGAGGCCGCCGTGCTGCTCGCCGACATCCTGCCCACCTCCTACGAGGTCGGCGTGCTCAACGGCGGGGTGCGCCCCGGCGACACCGTGGTGGTCGTCGGCGCCGGCCCGATCGGCCTGGCCGCGATCCAGACCGCCCGGCTCTTCTCGCCCACCCACGTCATCGCCGTGGACAAGGCGCAGAGTCGGCTCGACGCGGCCAAGCGGTTCGGCGCCGACCTGACCGTCCTCGCCGACGACGACCCGCTCGACGTGGTCCGTTCGGTCACCGCCGGACTCGGCGCGGACGTGGCCATCGAGGCGGTCGGGGTGCCGGCCAGCTTCGAGCTGTGCACCACGCTGGTCCGTGCCGGCGGACGGGTGGCCAACATCGGCGTGCACGGCGCGCCGGCCACGCTGCACCTGGAGCGGCTGTGGATCCGCGACGTCACCATCACCACCGGCCTGGTCGACACCCGCACCACGCCGAAGCTGCTGGACATGCTGGTCGCCGGCCAGCTCGACACCGCGCACATGGTGACCCACCGGTACGCGCTCGACCAGATCGTCGAGGCGTACGACGTGTTCTCCCGCCCGGCCGAGACCGGCGCGCTCAAGGTCGTGCTGACCCGTCGCTGAGGGAGGTGCCCGATGACCCCACGAACCAGGTGGACCCTGGCCGGGCTGGCCGCCATGGCGGTGGCGGCGGTGGTCGCGTACCCGGTGCGGGTGCGCCGACCGCGACGAGCCCGGCGGTGAGCCCACCGTGCCGCGTCCCCGGCCGCGCGCCGGGGGCGCGGCACGCCGGTCAGGGCCGGCGCAGCGGCAGCCAGGCCAGCACGTCCTGGATCCGGGCGTCCCAGTAACCCCACTCGTGGTCGCCGGGACCGAAGTCGACGGTGAGCGGCACCCCGCGTCGCCGGGCGGCGTCGACGAACCGGACGTTGTCCTCGTGCAGGAAGTCCTCGGTGCCGCAGGCGACGTAGAGCGCCGGCAGGTCGGCGCCGGCCCGGTCCAGCAGGCCCACCGTGTCGTCGTGCTCCGGCGCCGGCCGGTCGCCCCACACGGTGTGCCACACCGCCGGGTCGACCGGCCGGGTCGGGTGGTCCCGCCGGCGCACCACGTCGAGCGCCCCGGAGAGGCTGGCCGCCGCGGCGAACCGGTCCGGGTGCCGCAGCGCCCACTTCACCGCGCCGTAGCCGCCCATGGACAGGCCCGCGACGAACGTGTCCTCGCGCCGGGCGGAGAGGCGGAAGAACGATCGGCACACCTCGGGCAGCTCCTCGGTGAGGAACGTCCAGTACCGGTTGCCGTGCGCCTCGTCGCAGTAGAAGCTCCGCTGCACCTGCGGCATCACCACGGCCAGGCCGAGCGGGGCGACGTAGCGCTCGATCGAGGTGCGCCGGGTCCAGACCGTGTCGTCGTCGGTCAGGCCGTGCAGCAGGTAGAGCACCGGCGGGTCGCCGTCGGTCACGGCGCCCGGCATGCCGATGCCGGCCGCGCCCGGGTCGGGCAGCAGCACGGTCATCGAGGTGCCCATGCCGAGGGCTGCGGAGAAGAAGTCACACCTGATCCGGGCCATGAGCCGGCAGCGTACCCCCGGCGGGGGACCGGAGGGGCCCGACGGAGTTCGGATCGACCGTTCCTATTGCCCTGGGCGGTCGGTCGGGACAGGATGGCCATGCGTGCCGGAAACATGACCGTAACCTGCACGCGCTGCTGGTCTCTGTCACGAGGAAGTGGGAGTCAGTCATGAGCGACGTCTCGGCGGCACTGGGTGTGCGCCTCTACCCGGACCTGGTCGAGCCCGGCGGTCTGGCTCCCGCGCTCGCGCAGACCGCGAGCGCCCACCAGCTCGAGGTCGGCCGGGTCACCGCCCCCGAGCAGGGGCGCAGCCGGTTCACCTGCGCCGAGATGACCTCCGACCGGGGCGTCGTCTGCGTCAGCCTCGGCGCTCAGGCCCGCTACTTCATGATCGACCTGCGGGTGGACGGCGAGGTCCAGGCCCGGGGCGACGCCACCGACCTGCTCCAGGTCGCGCAGGTGGCCGCCGCCTGGCGGGCCGGCACCACGCTCGCCGAGCTGACCGCCCGCTACCCGTTCATGGAGGAGATGAGGCGCCACCCGGTGGCGCACGCCGGCTAGGGGCGACCGGTTCCGCCGCCCGCGTCGGCTAACGTGTCGCCGTGGAGCACACGGCCCGACTGATCACCCGGAGCTGCACCACCGGTTGGGCGGACTGGATCCACGGTGAACTCTGGTTGTTGCCGCACCTGCTGGTGCGCCGTCGGCTGAGCCTTCGGGAGACCCGCGCGCACGCCAACGGGCGGACGGTTCCGCACCCGCTGCCCGAGGTGCCGGCGTCGACCCTGGACCTGGCCGCCGTCGCCGAAGGCCATTCCTCCAACAAGGTCCTGGCACTGAACGACGTGACGGGGGCCCGCCTGCACCGGGGGGTCCTCAGTGACCGGTTGGCGCTGACGATGCGCGACGGCAGTCGCCACAAGTTGCTCTGGCTGCGGGTCGATCCCGCGCACGAGGTGCTCAGCCACGCGCTCGCCGAGTCGCTGGGCGACCGTCTCCGGCGGGACTGACCGCGCGGATATCGGGTTGCCGCCAGGTCGGCCGCGCCCGTACCGTGAGCGGGCAACGTCCACCTGATCCACCCGGGGGAGCCCACCGTGTCGCAGCAGAATCGCACCCGAGCCGAGCGGCCCGCGCCGCGCGGTGGTGCCCTGCTGTCCGAACCGGGCACGTGCCGCCGCCGTCGGCAGTGGCCACCAGGGTGGTGGCGCGTCTAGCGCCGGCGCGACGATCCGCGCGAACCGCCCGCCCCCAGACCGGAGCCGGGCGGTTCTCCGTGTCCGGGGCACCTTCGAGACGGCGTCGGCCGTCCCGGGGCCGTTGGAGCAACTGGCAGCTCACCCGGTTCTCAGCCGGGAGGCTACGGGTTCGAGTCCCGTACGGCCTACGTCAGACGGACACGAGCAAGGAGACGACGATGGGTTTCACCCCGATGGCCGGTACCCGGGCGCCGGTCCGGGTCTGGACCGACCCGTACACGATCGAGGCGCAGGCGGCGCGGCAGCTGCGCAACATCGGCGCGCTGCCCTGGGTGCACGGCGTCGCGGTGATGCCGGACGTGCACTTCGGTAAGGGCGCGACGGTCGGCTCGGTGATCGCCATGCGGCAGGCGGTGTCGCCGGCCGCGGTCGGCGTCGACATCGGCTGCGGCATGTCCGCGGTGCGCACCTCGCTGACCGCGTCCGACCTGCCCGACGACCTCGCGTCGCTGCGCTCGGCGATCGAGGCGGCGATCCCGGTCGGCTTCGCGATGCGCGAGGACGCGGTGGACCCGCGCCGGATCCGCGGTCTGGAGCAGGCGGGCTGGGACGACTTCTGGCGCCGGTTCGGCACGCTCGACCGGAAGGTGGCCCAGCTCGAGACCCGGGCGCGGCGTCAGCTGGGCACGCTCGGCGGCGGCAACCACTTCATCGAGGTCTGCCTGGAGCAGGGCGGCCCGGACGACGGTCGGGTCTGGCTGATGCTGCACTCCGGTTCCCGCAACATCGGCAAGGAGCTGGCCGAGCGGCACATGGCGGTGGCGCGCGGGCTGCCGCACAACACCGACCTGCCCGACCGGGACCTCGCGGTGTTCCTCGCCGGCACGCCGGAGATGGAGGCCTACCGCCGGGACCTGTGGTGGGCGCAGGAGTACGCCCGGCGCAACCGGGCCGTGATGCTCGCCCTGCTCTGCCAGGTGGTCCGGGAGGCGTTTCCGCGGGTGGGTTACGACGAGCCGATCTCCTGCCACCACAACTACGTGGCGGAGGAGAGCTACGACGGGGTGGACGTGCTGGTGACGCGGAAGGGGGCGATCCGGGCCGGCCGGGGGGACCTGGGCATCATCCCCGGCTCGATGGGCACCGGCTCGTACATCGTGCGCGGCAGGGGCAACCCCGACGCGTACTGCTCGGCGTCGCACGGCGCCGGCCGGCGGATGTCGCGGGGGCAGGCGAAGCGGACGTACAGCACGGAGGACCTGGCCGCGCAGACGGCCGGGGTGGAGTGCCGCAAGGACGCCGGGGTGGTCGACGAGATTCCCGGCGCGTACAAGGACATCACCCAGGTGATGGCCCAGCAGGACGACCTGGTCGAGGTGGTCGCCCACCTCAAGCAGGTCGTCTGCGTGAAGGGCTGAGCGGAGGGGCCGGCGTCGAGGGGGCGCCGGCCCTACCGGGCGCGGCGGCGCAGGCGTACGCCGATGGCGACCGCGCCGATGACGAGCAGCGCGGACAGCAGTTGCAGGCCGGGGGAGTCGTCGGCCTCGCCGTACACGAGGCCGGCGACGCCGAGCGCGACGGCCAGCAGCGCGACGGCGGCGAGCAGCGCTCTCACGGCTCCTCCCCGTCCTCGACGTATTCGAGCAGGTCGCCGGGCTGGCAGCCGAGCACCCGGCACATGGCCTCCAACGTGCTGAACCGGACCGCCTTGGCGCGGCCGTTCTTCAGCACCGCGACGTTGGCCGGGGTCAGCCCGACCCGCTCGGCGAACTCGCCGACGCTCATCTTGCGCTTGGCCAGCTCGACGTCGATGCGGACCACGATGGGCATCAGATCACCGCTTCCATGTCGGTGCGCAACGTCGTGGCCTGCCGCAGCAGCGCGCGCATCACGACCATCAGCAGCCCCAGCACGCTGACGCCGGTGGTCAGCAGGAACAGCAGCAGCGGCAGCCCCGGGTCGTCGGCGTGGAAGCCGACGTAGAGGAAGACGCCCACCAGCACCACCCAGGCGGCGGCGATCGCCCAGACGATCCCGTCGACCCAGGCCAGGGACGCCGGGGTGAAGATCCGGTCGTTCTTGACCAGGGTGAGCAGCTGCCAGGTGCAGACGATCACCACCTGCACGCAGAGCACCCAGAAGATGGTCACGGCGGTGGCCGGCCACCTCAGGTACGCCATGTCCGGGTCCTCCCGCGCCATGTGCGCGAACTGCCCGGGCAGGGACATGGTCTGGAACAGGACCAGGATCCCGAACAGCAGGACGAGGAAGGCGCGGAGAGGTGTCACCGCGCGTTGCGCTGTCAACATGCATCGACTATCGCGCGGAAGCTATCGAAAGTCAATCGGTACCGTGCGGTAGGCGCTTGCGGGTGAGATAGAGCGGCAGCCAGGTCAGCGCGGCGCCGGCCGCCCCGACCCAGAGCGGGGCGCGTGGCCCGGCGTACTGGCCCAGCAGGCCGGCGAGCCCGGCGCCGACCGCGATCGCGCCGGTCAGGAGGAACCGGAACGTGGCGTTCATCCGGCCGAGCAGCCGGTCCGGGGTCACCCGCTGCCGCAGACTCACCCCGATGACGTTGCCGATGCCGGTCCGCCACGCCAGGGCCAGCCAGCCGAACCCGGCCAACCACAGCCAGGGTCCGTGGTCGACCAGCGCCACCAGCGCGCCGGCCGGCGCGACCAGCAGGCCGGGCAGCCACAGCGCGCGTCCGGCGCCGATCCGGGCCGCCAGCGGGCGGGCGGTCACCGCGCCGAGCAGCGCCCCGACCCCGCCGACGCCGAGGAAGAGGCCGAGCGCGCCGGCGTCCAGCCGCAGCTCACGCAGGAAGACCACCGGCAGCATGGTGGTCATCAGGTTCACCGTGAGGTTGATGCCGGCCAGGGAGACGGCGAGTGGGCGCAGTACGCCTCCGCCGAGCACGTGTCGCACTCCCTCGCCCAGCTCCCGGCCGAAGCCACCGGCCGGCCGCTTCCCCACCGGGGCCGTCACGGGACGGATCCGGCTCAGCGCCAGCGCGGCGAGCAGGTGGGTGACCGCGTTCAGGGCCAGCGCGAAGGGCGCGCCGAGCGCCTGCACCAGCAGGCCGCCGAGCCCTCGGCCGCCGATCTGGACCACGGCGTTGGTGGTCATCAGCAGCGAGTTCGCCGCGACCAGGCGCTCGCGGCCGATCAGCTCCGGCAGGACGCTCTGCGCCGCCACGTCGCCGAAGACGGTGGCGACGCCGACGAGCAGCACCACCGCGTACAGCTGGCCGAGCGTCAGGGCATCCGCCCACCAGGCGAGCGGGACCGAGGCGTAGAGCACCGCGCGGGTTCCGCCGGCGGCCACCAGCACGGTCCGTCGGGGGGTCCGGTCGACCCACACTCCGGCGGGCAGCCCGATCAGCAGGAACGCGGCGGTGCCGAGCACCGCCAACAGACCGACCTGACCGGGCGTGGCGGCCAGCGCCACCACGGCCAGCACCGGTATCGCCAGGTAGCCCACCTGGAAGCCGACGCTCTCGGTGAGGCTGGCCGCGTAGACGTAGCGGAAGGCGCGGGGCCAACGGGTGGACGAGACGGAGGTGGTCGCGGTCATGCCAGGACCCTGTCCGGCACCTCGGACGACGGTCGATAATTTTGAGCCTGGTCGAATGCGGGAGGCGCCGGTGCTGCGGGTCGCGTTGGGAGTGCGGGACCTTGCCGGGGTGCGCTTCGCGATCTCGCCGCTCTGGGAGGTCGTCGCGAGCGTCCGGGCGCTGCGGTCGCCCGAGTCCTTCCCCGCCCACCAGCTCTGGCGCGACCAGGTCGCGCCGCGCCTGGCCGGCGTCGACTGGCGCCTGCTCGCCGACCTGGTGCCGGTGCCCACCGTGGTGATCCCGGGCTTCGTCTGCCCGCCGCCGGCCGCGCTGCCGGAGCTGGAGACGGAACTGACCGCCCTCGTGGCCACCCCACCGGACCTGGTGCGCGCCGGGTTGGCCGAGCTACCGCCGACCCGCTCGCCCCGGCTCGCCGCCCTCCACGACGATCCGACGACCGGGCTCGCCCACCTCGCGTCGGTGATCGACGACTACGCCGCGGTGGCGATCGCCCCGTACTGGCCGCGGATGCGGACCCTGTTGGAGCGCGAGATCATGGTGGCCGCCGGGCGGATGGCCGCAGACGGGCTGCGCGGCCTCCTCGACGGGATCGACAGGCATGTGTCCTGGGACGACGGCACGCTGCGCGTCGACCACCTGACCCGGGCCGGTGCGGTCGATCTCGGCGGGCGTGGCCTGGTGCTCGTCCCGTCGGTCTTCGCCGGGGCGCGGGTCTGGTCCAACCTGACCGAGCGCCCGGCCCAACCGCTGCTGCGGTACCCGGCCGGCGCCGTCGGCACGCTCTGGGAGCGCAGCGTCGCCCCGCCGAGCACGGCGCTCGCCCGCGTGCTCGGCCGGACCCGCGCCGTCCTGCTGCACGAGCTGGCGGTGCCGGCGTCCACCACCGAGCTGGCCCGACGGCGAGGGTTGAGCGCGGGCACGGTCTCCCACCATCTCACCGCGCTGCGCGATGCCGGCCTGGTCGGCACGCACCGGGCGGGGCGGTTCCTGCTGTACGCCCGGACCGGATCGGGAGAGGCCCTGGTCGACGGCGCCGGACCGGGGTGACGTGGCTCAGCCGTACACCGGGTGTTCGGCCTGGAAGGCGAGCCGGCGGTCCGCGTCGGCGGCCAGTTCGGCGAGCACGTCGTCGAGCTCCAGGAACGTCTGCCAGCGTTCCTGGCCGGTGATGCCGGCGAGGCGGTCCACCACGAGCTGCTCCAGGTCGGTGACGCGGCGGCCCTTCCACACCTTGTCGGCGAGGCTGACCAGCAGGTCCTCCAGCTGCACCCCGGGCGAGTGCCAGGCGGCGTGGGTGACCGCGAAGCGGGCCCGCTCCTCGGGCACACCGAAGCGCAGCAGCAACTGGTAGCCGGCCTCCTCGTGCTCCGCGCCGGGGCCGGTCAGCTCGGCCGGGTGTTCGACCTTGCCGAGGTCGTGCACGGCCGCGCCGAACAGCACCGCCTGCCGGTCGAACGGCACCGCGGGGAAGCGGTCGGCGAACGCGGCGGTGAGGTGCCACGCGACGTCGTGCACCAGCCGCAGGTGCGCGCCGAGGCGCGGCGGCGCCGCCAGGGCGGCCAGCAGCTCGGTGGCCACGCCGGGCAGCGGGAGCAGCGGCGGGTCACCCGGGTCGGTCAGGGCGCGGTGCAGCGCGTCGGAGGTCACCGGGGCGAGGGTACCCGCCGCCCGGCCGGTCACCGTGCGTGATGACCGAGAGGCCGAAGGTGAATGGTCCACTCGTCCGATGCCGGAACGACTGTCCTCTCCGGAGGGTGGACGAGACTTCTACCACGGGGGTTCCTCATGACCGCAATGAACAGGCGCGCCCTGCTGCGTGCCGCCGCCCTGACCGGCGCGGCCGCCGCGACCGGCGTCGCCGGCGGGATCGCCGGCTCGCCCGCCGCCGCCGCCGAGATCGTGAACGGGCCGTGGATCGTCACCGGCCCGGGTGTGCTCCAGATCAACCGGGGCCGCACCACCCCGCAGGTCCTGCTGCCCGACGGCACCGACGCGACCGTCTCGCCGGACGGGCGTTACCTGGCCGTGGTCGACCAGAAGCCCGCTCCCATCTTCGACCCGGTCCTCAACCTGCACGATCGGGTGACCGGGCAGAGCCGCACCCTGATCACCGACCCCTTCGGCGCCCAATACGGGTGGCCGACCTGGTCACCCGACGGCACCGAGATCGCCATGGTCATCCGCAACACCACACTGGTCGCGGTGAACGTCGCCACCGGCGCCCGGCGGATCCTCGTCGAAGGCCACCGCATGTTGCGGCCCAACTGGTCCCGCGACGGCTCGATGATCGTGATGGAGTGGATCAGCCGCTCGGAAGGGCACCAGCTCCGGGCGCTGGAACTGGCCACCGGGAAGGTGCGCCGGGTCTACCAGCCCGAGCCGGGTGAGACCTTCGGCTGGCCGGTGTTCACGCCCGGGTCGAACCGCGTGGTGTTCAGCACCAACCGGTGGACCCGGGACGTGGAGATCGTCGGTGGGTCCCTCGGCTCGGTGCGCGTCGGCGGCACCGGCCTCAAGCGGCTGACCGACGAGCCCCGGGTGTTCCTGTCGCCGGTGTTCTCCCCGGACGGGCGCTACTGCGCCGCGCTGTCGGTGCCGCCCACGAACGAGTACCCGGACGGCGGCAACATCATCGTCTTCACCAGTGGCTTCGGCGAGCCGTGGTGGATCCCGGGCGACGAGTACGACGACAGCATGCGAGTGGACTGGGCGCGGGCGATCTGACGCCCGCCGGGACGCGGCGGCCGGCGTGCCGGCCGCCGCGTCCCCCGTGTCCGGGGTGGAGTTCCAGCCCGACGGCCGGCGGCGATGCGAGGCTGGAGGGCGGACGCCGCCGACGGGGCCGGGTCCGCCGTGGAGGGATGATGTCCGAGCCGCCGACCGGGACGTCGTCGCACCGCGCCCAGGCGCACGGCCGGCGCGCCAACCATCGCCGCTACCACGACGGCGCGGAGGTCGACGGGTACGTCGACGACCCGTACCACCGGGTGCGTCGCGCGGTCGCGGCCCGGCTGGTGACCGAGGGGGTGACCGGCGACGGGCCGGTGCTGGAACTCGGCTGCGGACCGCGCGGCATGCTCGACCCCACCGCACTGGCCGGCCCGCTCGTGCTCGCGGACGCGGCCGAGGCCGCGCTGGGCACCGCCCGGCGGGCGGCCGGCGGCCGGGCGGTGCCGGTCTGCCTGGACGCCACCCGGGGGCTGCCGTTCCGGGCCGGCAGCTTCGCCGGGCTGCTCGCCGGCGAGCTGATCGAGCACGTCTACGACCCCCTGGCGCTGCTGCGCGAGTGCCACCGCGTCCTGGCGCCGCACGGCCTGCTGGTGCTGACCACCCCGAACCTGGCGCCGGTGCAGGACCGGCTGGCGTTCCTCGCCGGGCGCGCGCCACGCCAGGTCGACCCCCTGCACCCCTACCTGTGGCTGCACATCCGTCCCTTCACCGCGTCGCTGCTGCGGCGGACGTTGCGCCGGGCCGGGTTCACGCCGCTGGCGATGCGTTCCAACGAGGTCGGCTGGCGGCTGCCCGGCGGGCGGTGGGTCGCCTCGCGGTGGCTGGCCCGGGCCGCGCCCGGCCTCGGCGGATCGCTCATCTGCGCGGCCCGTCGCGGCGGCGCACCGCCACCGCCCCGAAACGCGCCGTGATCGCGACATTGACAAAGGGCTATCATGGAGGTTCCGTCGTCGACCGGGGGATGTCATGACGCGCCTGTTCGCCTGGGTCGTCACCAATCTCGACGCGTTCATCGGCCTGCTGCTGGCCGTCACGGTGGCCGTGCTGGGCCTGACCAACACGGTCAGCCAGGACGTGGTCAACAGCGCCATCCTGCTGGTCCTCGGCCTGCTCGCCCAGGCGGTGCTGCGCGACCGTCTGCGCCGGCGGACCGCCGAGCAGCAGGTGCGTCAGGTCATGGTGGACACCCGGGACCGGCTCACCGACCTGGTGCCGCAGATGCGCGAGATCACCGGCCCCGAGGGCGCGCTGAACCGGGCCCGGGAGGCCATCGACAGCGTCTCCATGGTGCGGGTGCTGCACGGCAGCGAGGTCGGCCAGACGCTCGCCGAGGCCCGCCGGCACACCGACCGCTGGACCTTCAAGGGCGGCACCGGCACCTACCTGCGCGCGGTCACGTTGCCGGAGTGCCTGGAGCACGCGCGCCGCCGCAACGCCACCCTCACCGTCGCCGTCGAGATCATCGACCCGACCGACGAGGACGTCTGCGAGCGGTACGCGCGGTTCCGCCGCAGCCTCGACCCGGACGCGCCGGGGGAGCGGTGGACGGTCGACCGGACCCGCAAGGAGTCCTACGCGACGGTGCTCGCCGCCTGCTGGCACCTGCAGCGTTCCGGCCTGCTCACGGTCGAGGTCCGGCTCTCCGCCCAGATGACCACGTTCCGCTACGACCTCTCCTCCTCCTGTGTGGTGATCACCCAGGAGAACCCGCAGACCCCGGCGCTGCGCATCGACCGGGGCGAGCTCTACTACAACCGGTTCAACATCGAACTCGACTACAGCCGCAAGCAGAGCCGGCGGGTGCCGATCGAGGCGGCCGGTCAGGTCAAGCTCGACGACGAGCCGTCGGTCGAGCAGGTACGCCGGCTGTTCGCCGCACTCGGGCTGACGCTGCCCCGGTCCTTCGGCGACCGCGAGGTCGCCGACATCGTCGGCAAGGCCATCCAGGCGAGGAATCCGTACGCATGACGAGCTACGCCGACCTCGAACGGGAGATCGACCGGGGCACCCGGCCGGACCTGCTGCGCGACTGGGTGCTGGACGTGCTCGCCGACGTCGCCGACGGGCGGCGGGCCCTGCGGGCCGTCCGGCACCCGCTCGGGTTCACCTGCCTGCCGGTCGAGCGCGACGGGCCGGACGGGATCTGTGTGCACGCCTGGCCGGCCGACCCGCCGCCCGTGCGGCCGACCACCTCGACCATGCACTCGCACAGCTGGGACCTGCTCAGTCACGTGCTGCACGGCACGGTCCGCAACGAGCTGATCGACATCGACGACGACGCCGCCGACCCGGCCTGGCGGATCTACGAGGTGCACAGTTTCGGCGAGGTGGACGAGATGGCCGCCACCGACCGGTTGGTCACCGCGACGACCGCCACCGTGGAGACGCACTCGGCCGGCGACTCGTACGCGCTGCGCGCCGGCGGATTCCACACCTCGGAGGTCGACGCCGGCGCGCCGGCGGTGACCGTGGCGCTCGGCCGGACCACTCCCGGCGCGTGCGACCTGAGCCTCGGCGCGGTGGACGGGCGCAGCCACCGGGTACGCCGGGACCGCTGCGACGCGGCGGAGACCGCGCGGATGGCGCGGGAGATCGCGCGACTGGTGGCACGGGGCTGACTGGCTGGAGGAGCCGTGGACGTGGAGCCGAACAGAGGCGGGCCCGACCTGCGCGACGCGCACCGGTTCGCGGTGGAGGCGGCCCGGGCGGCGGGCCGGCTGCTGCGCCGGGGCACCCGGGGCGAGATGCACGCCCGGGCCAAGAACGACTCCGGTGACCTGGTCACCGATCTCGACCTGGCCGCCGAACGGCTGATCGTGGACCGGATCCGGGCCCGCTGGCCGGAGCACGGGGTGATCGCCGAGGAGGGCGGCGAGTACGCCCCGGACACCACCTGGGCGTGGCTGGTGGATCCGCTCGACGGCACCAACAACGTGGCGATCGGGCTCCCCGCGTACGTGGTGGGTATCGCCCTGTGCGAGCGCGGCTCGCCGGTGCTCGGCGTGGTGCACGACCCGGTCGCCGGCCACACCTGGTCCGCGGTCCGGGGCCGGGGCGCGTTCGTGCACGCCTCCGGCCCGGTGGGCCGCCCGCTGCGCGCCGCCCACCGGCCGGTGCCGGCCGCGCCGGTGCTGGCCTGGACCCAGGGGCACGAGGTACGCCGGGACGACAGCACCGCCCGGGCGCTGAAGGTGGTCCTCGACACCACCGCCCGCCGGGTGCTCCAGCTCTGGGCGCCGCTGCTGTCCTGGGTGATGCTGGCCCGGGGCGACATCGACGGCATCGTCGGCTACCGTCCCGAGTCGATCGACCTGCCGGCCGGGGTGCTGCTGGCCGTCGAGGCCGGCATGGCGGTGCGGGCTCTGGACGGCGGCACGTTCGACGACCGCTACGGCTGCCCGGCCGAGCGGCGCAGCTTCGTGGCCGGCCCGCCGGAGACGATCGACCGGCTGGTCAAGCTGGTCACCGCGGCACAGTGGATCGAGCCGCAGGTGCGCCGGCTCACCCCGGTCGGTCTCGGCTCGGTCGGTTGGTGAGCTGATCGTCGCCGGGGGCGGCCCAGCAGTGGGCGCCCCGGAACCGCACCCCCGGCACGTCCGTGAGCAGGCGCTCGGGGTCGACCAGACCGGCCAGCGCCGACGGCAGGTCCGCCCGCAGCGCGGCGGCGGCCTCGTCGAGCGTGTCCGCCTCGTCCGCCCAGTCGATGTCGGCCTGCCGCAGCTGACGCTCGGCGAGCGCCGTCACCGCGCCCGGGTCGTCGACCACGACCTCGACACGGCAGTAGACGTGCACCACCACCGGCTCGTCGTCCCGCACGCCCGGCAGGATCCCATCCGGCGCGCCCTCGGCGCCACCCGGATCCGCTAGCCTCCTCCGGCAGTTCCGCCCGGTGACGCGGGCCTGACCGGGTTCACCGGTCCACAGTGCGCGCCAAGGTCTCCAACAGGCGCTCCAGGTCCGCCCGCTCGCGGTCGGTGAGGCCACGCAGGAGGGCCGCCTCGTTGGCCAGATGCTCCTCCACGAGCCGGTCGATCAGCTTCAGCCCGGCGGGAGTCAACCCGACCACCCGGCCGCGCGCGTCGGTCTCGTGCGTCGCCCGGTACACGAGCCCGCGGGCGATCAGCCGGTCCACCCGCTTGGTGACCGCTCCGGTGGTGACGAGCATCCGGTGGCTCAACTGTCCGGGCGTGAGCGTGTGCGGCGCGCCCGCCCGGCGCAGCGCCGCGAGCACGTCGAACTCGCCGTTGCCGAGACCCGCGGCGGCGAACGGCGGACGCAGGGCCGCGTCGAGGGCGTCCGCCAGCCACTGGATCCGGCCGATGACCAGCATCGGGCTCGGATCGAGGTCCGGCCGCTCGCGACGCCACTGGCTGACGATCTCGAGAATGTGGTCAGGGTTCACTGTTGCATCTTACCTTCCATGGAAGATAAGTTCTCTTCCATGGAAGATGCTTTGGCCGACGCGTCGTCGCCGACGGTCACGGCCTACGTGGACCCGTCCTGCCCGTTCGCCTGGATCACCTCCCGCTGGCTCCTGGAGGTGGCCCGCCTCCGTCCGATCGCCCTGCGCTTCGAGGTGATGAGCCTGGCCGTGATCAACGAGCACCGCGAGCTGGAGCCCTGGTACCGCGAGTTCAACGACCGGGCCTGGGGGCCGGCGCGGGTCTGTGCGGCCGCAGCCGCGCACCACGGCCCCGCCGCCCTCACGCGTCTCTATCCGGCGCTCGGTCGCCGGATCCACGACGAGGGCGACAAGAACCTGGACACCGTCGTTCCGGCAGCCCTGGCCGAGGCGGGTCTTCCCCTCGACCTGGCCGACGCCGCCCACCACGGCGACGTCGATGCCCTGATGCGGGCGAGCACCGCACGCGCGCAGGAACTCGTCGGCGAGGACCTCGGGACGCCGACCGTGGTCGTCGACGACGTGGCCTTCTTCGGCCCGGTGCTCACGTCGATCCCTCGCGGCGACGAGGCGCTGCGGGTCTTCGACGGCGCCCGCCTGCTCGCCACCTGCGGCGCCTTCTCCGAACTCAAACGCGCCCGCGCGGAGGGGCTCAGTTTCGCCTAGCCCCGTCGCCACGGCGCGCACCGGCGCGCTGAGCCTGCCGCGCCAGGAAGTCGTCCCAGGTCCGTACGCCGACCGTCGCGCCCGGCCGGGCCAGGTTGGCCCCCTCCCGGTAGGCCCGGCCGGCCCGCCCGGGAACCCGCACCGGCAGCCGTGGCCGACGCCGGCCGGTGGCGGTCAGGTAGCCCGTCAGCAGCTCGTCGACGCCGTGCGTGCCAGGGCCGGCCAGGTCGGGCGTCAGGCCGGCGGGCGCGCCGAGCGCCAGCTCCACCAGTCGCGCCGCCACCTCGCCGGCGTCGACGGGTTGCAGCCGCAGCCCGCCGGGGACCGGGACCACCGGCAGCCTCGCCATCGTCGCCAGCATGGTCAGCACCAGGTCGTGGAACTGGGCGGCCCGCAGCACCGTCCACGGCAGCCCCGAGTCGACCACCGCGCGCTCGGCGTCGAGCTTGGACCGCATCCAGGCCAGCGGCACCCGGTCGGCGCCGACGACGGAGACGTGCACCAGGTGCGTCACGCCGGCCCGGCGCGCCGCCCGGACCAGGTTGCCGGCGGCCCGGTCGTCGCCCCTGGCGCCGCCGGCCAGGTGCAGCACGGTGTCCACTCCGCGTGTCGCGGGGACGAGGTCCGCGTCGGTGAGCAGGTCGGCGGTGACGTGGGTGACGCCGTCACCGGTCCGGCCGCCGCGGCGGCTGAGCACCCGGACCGGGTGCCCCGCCGCCCGCAGCAGCGGTACGACGTGCCGGCCGAGCGTGCCGGTGCCGCCGGTGACCAGAATGGGTGTCGCCATGGTTCCTCCCCGTCAGCTTCGTGGTGTCACCTCCCCGACCCGGCGCGGCGGGCCGGTGTGACCGATGTGATCGCGGTCACCTGCCGTCACGTCCGGGTGCCGGCGCGGGTCGGGACGGTAGGCGGAAGGGGAGGCTGTGACGGTGGGTGACACCCTGGCGGAGCGGTTCGAACGGCAGCGGCCCCGGCTGCGGGCGGTGGCCTACCGGCTGCTCGGTTCGCTGTCCGAGGCCGAGGACGCCGTGCAGGAGACCTGGCTGCGGCTGGCCCGCGCCGACGCTGGCGCGATCGACAACCTGGACGCCTGGTTGACCACAGTGGTCGCCCGGGTCAGCCTGAACACGTTGCGGTCCCGTGCCGCCCGTCGGGAGGACCCGTTCGACGGCCACCTGCCCGACCCGGTGGTGGAACCGGACGCCGACCCCGCGCACGCGGCGGTGCTCGCCGACGCGGTGGGCCTGGCGCTGCTGGTGGTGCTGGACACGCTCACCCCGACCGAGCGGCTGGCGTTCGTGCTGCACGACATGTTCGGGGTGCCGTTCGACGAGATCGGCCCCCTGGTCGACCGCTCGCCGGCGGCGGCCCGGCAGCTCGCCAGCCGGGCCCGCCGTCGGGTACGCGGGCAGGCGCCCGCCCCGGACCCGGACCTGGCCCGTCAGCGCGCGGTGGTGGACGCGTTCCTGACCGCCGCCCGCGACGGCGACTTCGACGCGTTGATCGCGGTGCTCCACCCGGACGTCGTGCTCCGCTCCGACGGCGGGACCGCGCGGACCCGGCACACCACCGTGCTCACCGGCGCGCCGGCGGTGGCCGCGCAGGCGACGACGTTCGGCCGGCTGTCCCCGTACGCCCGACCCGTGCTGGTCAACGGCGCCGCCGGGGTGCTGGTGAGCGCCGGCGGGCGGACGCTGTCGGTGATGGCGTTCACGGTCGTGGCCGGACGCGTCGCCGCCGTGGACGTGATCGCCGACCCGCGCCGGCTGGCCGCGCTCGGCCTCGCCGGCTGACTCGGAAGCGGTGTCAGCGCACGACGACCAGGTTGGCCATGTCGACCACCGGCCGGAAGCCGAGCCGTGCGTAGAGCCGGTTCGATGTCGGGTTCGCCTGGTCGGTGTAGAGGCACACCCGGGCGCCCTCGGCCCGCAACAGGCGGCTGACCTCGGCGACCGCGGCGGCGGCCCAACCCCGACCGCGCTGCTGCGGCGGCGTGTAGACCGGGCCGACCCGGGCCACGCCGAACGACGTCGGGTTGGCGGCGGTGAGGTGCACCGGCCGGCCCGCCGGGTCGGTCCACAACCAGACCCGGCCGCCCCGGATGCGGCGGAGCAGCTCCTCGCGGTCGGGCGTCTCGTGGGCGCTGGCGCCGCGCGCGCGGCCCGCCTGCTCGTCGGCGTCGGCCATGAACGCGTCGTACCACGCGGCGACCAGGTCGACGTCGTCCTCCGCGGCGACCCGCAGCGCGCCCGGGGCCGACGCGGGCGGCATCAGCTCGTCGAGTTCGTGCAGCCGGGTGTGCTGGGCGACCTCGACCCGGCCGCCACCGAGCCGGGCCACCTCGGCGGCGCACTCGCGGGCCGCCGGCAGGGCACCGTTGACCGCGGTCACCTCCTCGCCGCGCCCGTGCCACGTCCGGGCCAGCGCGACGGCCGCCTCCGTCGGCATCGGCAGCAGGAACGGCGGGCGCGGCGGGAAGGGGGCGGCCCGCATCCCCACCCCGACCACCGCGCCGCGGGCGTCCCGGACCACCAACCACCAGTCGCCGTCGGGTGTCGCGACCCCTTCGGCCCGGCGGGCGGCGGCCCGGTTCGTGACGCTGGCGACCACGGTGCCGACCACCGGGTCCGCGGCCAGGTGGTCGCCGGCGACGGCGAGGAACTCGCCCGGGTCGGCATGGAAGTGGAGGGTGGGGGCGGCGGTCATGGACGCACGCTAGCGGCCGGCCGGCGCCCCGCCGAAGCCCTTTTCCGCGATGCCCGGCGCGAGGGCTCGTCCGGCGGCCAGCTCCGCGAACCAGCGTCCGCCGGCCGGTCGCACGTCGCGCACGGTCAGGCCGGCCGTCGCGGCGGGACCGTGCACCGCCCGGGTGTCCAGCCGCGCCCAACCGAAGCTGGGCCCCCGGCGCCGCCCGGAGACCACGTACGCCTGACCCTGCCAGGCGCCGCTGCCCGGCGGCTCCAGCTCGACCAGGACCGTGCCGTCCGGGTGCAGCAGCTCCCGGCACCGGCGCAGCAGGCGGCCCGGATCGCCGCCGATGCCGATGTTGCCGTCCAGCAGCACCACGTGCCGCCACCGGCCCTCGGCGGGCAGCGGATCGAACAGGTCGGCCCGCACCGCGACCGCGCCCCGGGACCGGGCCAGCGCCACCGCCCGGGCGCACACGTCGACCCCGAGCGTGGTCACGCCGGAGCGCGTCAGCGCCGCGGTGAGCCGGCCCGGGCCGCAGCCGAGGTCCAGCGTCGGTCCGTGGCAGCGGTCCACGACCGCGGCGATCGCCGGCTCCGCCCGGCCGTGCCACCGCTCCACCGGCAGCCGGCGCCGCACGCCGTCGGCCTGCACCAGCCAGTGCGCGCCGGCCCGCCGCCGCAGCGCGGCCCCGAAGCCGTCCCGCGGCTCAACCGCGGTGCTGAGCCGGCTCACCGGTCGCCGCCGGGCACCAGGACCGGCCGCAGCGCGGCCACCTCGCGGGCGAACCGTCCGCCCGGCGCGGCGCGGGCCACCGCCCGCGCGTCGGCCCAGTCGTCCACGTCGCGCAGCGTCGGCAGCGCCGCGACCCGCAGGCCGGCGCCGACCAGCGCCGCGTGGGTGAGCCGGCCGGTGTCGACGGTCGACATCGGCACGTCGCGCAACGCCGCCGCGCGCCTCGGGTCCCGCAGCCCCAGCGCCCACCAGCCGCCGTCCGCCGCCGGCCCGAGCACCGCGTCGGTCCCGGGCAGGGCCAACCGGCGTACGGCGGCGGCCAACCGCGCCGGGGTCAGCTGCGGGGTGTCCATGCCGATCTGGAACACCGGCCGATCCGGGTACGCGTCGGCCACGTCGGCGTGCGCCTGCGCGAGCCGGTCGGCCAGGCCGTCACCGCGCTGCGGCAGCACCGGCCACCCGGCCACGGCGGCGGCCAGGTCCGCCCCGTCCTCGGCGTCGGCGAGACGCCCGGCCAGCGCCAGGACCGGCACGACACCCGGGGTGGCGGCGACCGCGTCCACCGTGTCGCGCAGCGCGGCGGCGGCGATCCGGGCCGCCCGCACCGGGGACGCCGGTGGGCAGAGGCGGGTCTTCACCGCGCCGGGCACCGGCGCCTTCGCCACCACCAGCAGGACGGTCACCGACGGCCGTCCACGGTGCGCAGGACCGTCAGGAAGTCGCGGGTGGCCCGGACCGTGCCGCGTACCGAGCCGGACACCTTGGACCGCGTGCCGGCGGCCCGCGGGGCGTAGCGCACGTCGTGTTCGTGGATCCGCCAACCGGCCGCCGCCGCCCGGATCATCAGCTCCAGGGGGTAGCCGAACGCGCGGTCGGTGACCCCGAGCGCGAGCAGCGCCTCCCGCCGCGCCACCCGGATGGGGCTGAGGTCGCGCAGCGGCACCCCCCGCTGCCGCAGCAGCGCGGCGACGACCGCGGTGCCGGCCCGGGCGTGCCACGGCCAGGCCGAGGTGGACACCGGCCGCCGGCGGCCCACCGACAGGTCGGCCGTGCCGGCCGCCACCGGGGCGACCAGCGCCGGCAGCTCACCGGGATCGAACGAGCCGTCCGCGTCCAGCACGCAGACCAGCTCGGTCTCGGCGTGTTCCAGCCCGGTGTGCACGGCCGCGCCGTAACCGCGCCGGGGCTCGCGTACCACCCGGGCGCCGTGCCGGGCGGCCACCTCGGGCGAGCCGTCCCGGGAGCCGTTGTCCACCACGATCGCCCGGTAGCCGGGCGGCAGCGCGCCCAGCACCCCGGGCAGGGCGGCGGCCTCGTCCAGGCACGGCAGCACCACGTCGATCTGTGTCCGCATGCCGCCGACGCTAGGCCGGGACGCGTCGCCCCGTACCCCGATCGGGCTTACGGAACCCTTACCGAGCAGGCATTTCTTACCATCCGGTGACGCGCCTGCGGCTACCGCCCCACGGTGCGCCGGCCGGCCGTACCGTGCGGTCGTCATGAGATCCGCACCCACGCTGCGCCGCGCCCCGGCCGCGGACCGGACCGGAGCCCCGCACCGGGGCGACCTGGTCGTGGTCGCGGTCGAGGCGGCCCTGCTCGCCGCCGCCGTCGTGGTCGGCCTGGCGCTCAACCGGCGCGGCGTGGGGTTGCACGCCGACGCCGCGCCGCTCTACGCCACCTGGCGTCCGCACGTCGGCTGGGGTACGCCGCTGGCGGTCCTGGTCGCGCTGGTCGTGCTCGGGCCCGGGCTGCGCTGGGCGCGGACCGCGCGCTGGAGCCCGCTGCTCGCCGCCGGCTGGCTGGCGGCGGTGGCGTGGACGCTGGCGCTGGCCCTCGTGGACGGCTGGTCGACCGGGCTGGCCCGGCGGCTCACTCCCCAGGCCGAGTATCTGCACGAGGTGCCCGGGGTGACCGACATCCCCCGGATGCTGGCCGGCTTCACCGACCGGATCCTGGACTTCCAACCCGACTCCTGGTCCACGCACACCGCCGGACACCCGCCGGGCGCGCTGCTGGTCTTCGTCTGGCTGGACCGGGTCGGTCTCGGCGGCGGCGCCGCCGCCGCGCTCTGCTGCGTGCTGGTCGGCGCGACCGTCGCGGTGTCCGTGCCGGTCACGCTGCGGGCGCTCGGCGCCGCCGACGCCGCCCGGGCGGTGCTGCCGTTCCTGGTGCTGCTGCCCGGGGCGGTGTGGCTGGGCGCCTCCGGCGACGCGGTGTTCACCGGCGTGGTCGCCGCCGGGCTGGCCCTGCTGGCGGTACGCGGACCGACGGCCGCGCTGGCCGGCGGGCTCCTGCTCGGCTTCGCGCTGCACCTGTCGTACGGGTTTGTGCTGGTGGGCGCGCTGGCGGTGACCGTGCTGGCGCTGCGACCCGACCGTCGCCGGTCGGCGCTGCTCGCCGCGACCGCCGGTGTCGCCGCCGTCACCACGCTCTTCGTGCTGGCCGGTTTCCGGTGGTGGGAGGGGTACGACCGGGTGGTCGACCGCTACTACCAGGGCTGGGCGGCCGACCGCCCGTACGCGTACTGGGTCTGGGCGAACCTGGCGGCGTTGCTGCTCTCCGCCGGGCCGGTGCTCGGACCGGCGCTGCGTCGCGCCGCCGTGGCCGCCCGGGCGGGCTGGCGGACCGGCGTCGACCGTGTCGGAAGCACGCGGGTCACCGCCGGGGCGGACGCCGGCGGGACGGACCCGGTCGGCACGTCCTCGTCACCCGGTCGGTCGGCGGGCCGGCTCGCCCGGCGGGTCGTGGCGCTGGGGCCGACCGTCCTGCTGCCGGCCGCCGCCGCGCTGGTGGTGGCCGCCGCCGACCTGTCCGGAATGAGCAAGGCCGAGGTGGAGCGGATCTGGCTGCCGTTCGTGGTCTGGCTGCTGGTCGCCGTCGCGCACCTGCCGGCACCGGCCCGCCGCCGCTGGCTCGCCGCCCAGGCCCTGACCGCCCTCCTGGTCAACCATCTCCTCCTCACCGTCTCCTGACCCCCGCCTCGGCGGAGCGGGGAAGTCAGGCGGGGGAGAGGGCGGCGGGGGCGCGGAGGGGATCGGTGGCGAAGGCGGTGACGCCTTCGACGAAACCGACCCGCGCGGTGTAGCCGAGCAGCTCCCGGGCGCGGGCCGGATCGGCCACCACGTGCCGCACGTCGGCCGCCCGCGCGCCGCCGACCACCTCCGGCGCCGGGCCGTCCATCGCCCGGGCCAACGCCACCGCCAGGTCGCCGACCGTGTGCGGCTCGCCGGAGCAGACGTTCACCGCGACCAGACCCTCCGGCGGCGGCGCGGTCAGCGCCAGCAGGTTCGCCCGGGCCACGTCGGTCACGTGCACGAAGTCCCGCCGCTGGTGTCCGTCCTCCAGCACGACCGGCGCCCGCCCGGCGGCCAGCGCCGAGCGGAACAGCGAGGCCACCCCGGCGTACGGGGTGTCGCGGGGCATCCGCGGCCCGTACACGTTGTGGTAGCGCAGCGCCCACACGCCGCCGCCGGTCTGCCGGGCCCACGCCGCGGCGTAGTGCTCCTGGGCCAGCTTGCTGGCGGCGTACGTGCTGCGCGGCTCCAGCGGCGCGTCCTCGGGCACCAGGGCCGGGGCGAGCGTGCCGCCGCACGCCGGGCAGGTCGGGTCGTAGCGGCCGGCGGCCAGGTCGGCGGTGCGGCGCGGGGCCGGACGGATCACCCCGTGCCGGGCGCAGGTGTAGCGCCCCTCGCCGTAGACCACCATGGAGCTGGCCAGCACCAGCCGCCGCACCCCGGCCCGGTGCATGGCGGCCAGCAGCACCGCCGTGCCGAGGTCGTTGTGCCCCGCGTAGTCGGGAGCGTCGGACGGGTCCAGCCCGTGGCCGACCATCGCCGCCTGGTGGCAGACCGCGTCCACGCCCGGCAACAGGCGGTCCAGCAGCGCGGCGTCGCGCACGTCGCCGACCACCGGGTCGTGCCGGCGGGCCCACTCCGGCAGCGTCCCGCCGTGCGCCTGCGGCAGCAGGGCGTCCAGGCAGACCGGCTGGTGGCCCTCGGCGGCCAGCAGGTCGGCGATCTGCGATCCGATGAACCCGGCCGCGCCGGTGACCAGTACCCGCATACCGGCCCACGCTAGGGCACCCGGCAGCGGCCGGGGGCCGGTTCGCCCGGGACGTCAGCGGTCCGTAAGGGACGGCGACGGTAAGGCTTCGGTAATGCGGCAAAAGCCGTCGTGAGGTGGCGTCGACGTCTAGCGTCCGAACCCGGGAGCACCGGCCGTCCGGCCGGCGCCGTCGCCCAGGGAGGTGCCGTGCCCACCGATGCCGCGACCGCGGGAGGCGGCGGGTCCGACGTCCCGCCGCCGCCCGGACCCGGGTACGCCGCCCCGGCCCGGCTCTGGCGCGCGCTGGACCGGCGCCGTCCGCCCGGCGTCGACGCGGTGGACCGGTCCTGGCGCAGTCCGGTACGCGGCCCGTGGCTGACCTCGGTGCTGGGCGCCGCGCTGCTCGTCACGCTGCCGCTGGTGATCGTCACCGGGCTGCTCGACTGGATCGCCTACGGCCCCCGTCTCGGGCAGGCGTTTCCCCGGGACGTGGGCTGGCTGCACCCACCGGTGTTCGACTGGCCGACCCGCCCGGTGTGGCTGTTCCGCCTCACCCAGGGGCTGCACGTCACGCTCGGGATCGTGCTGGTGCCGGTGGTGCTGACCAAGCTCTGGTCGGTGGTGCCGAAGCTGTTCGCCTGGCCGCCGGCCCGCTCGCTCGCGCAGGTGCTGGAACGCCTGTCGTTGTTGCTGCTGGTCGGCGGGATCCTGTTCCAGAGCGCCACCGGCCTGCTCAACGTCCAGTACGCGTACCTGTTCGGCTTCGACTTCTACACCGCACACTGGTACGGCGCCTGGGTGTTCACCGTCGCGCTGGTGGTCCACGTGACGATCAAGCTGCCCCGGCTGGTCACCGCGCTGCGCGGGCCGGGCTTCGCGCGTACCCCGGTGGCGCGGACCCGGGCGGAGCCGCGCGATCCGGACGGCCTGGTGGCCCGCCACCCGGGCCCGGCGACGATGAGCCGCCGAGGCGTGCTGGCGCTGGCCGGCGGGGGCGCGCTGCTGCTGGCCGCGCTGACCGTCGGGCAGAGCGTGGACGCGTTGCGACGGACCGCGTTGCTGCTGCCCCGCGGCCGGCGGGTCGACGACGGACCGACCGGTTTCCCGGTCAACCGCACCGCCGCCGCGGCCGGCGTCACCCCGGACCGGACCGGCGCCGACTGGCGGCTGACGCTGCGCGCCGGCGACCGGACGCGGACGCTGGACCGGGCCGGGTTGCTCGCGCTGCCCCAGCACACCGCCACCCTGCCGATCGCCTGCGTGGAGGGCTGGTCCACCTCGCAGACCTGGACCGGCGTACGCCTGCGGGACCTGGCCGCGCTGGTCGGTGCCGACGCGCCCGCCGCCGCCCGGGTCCGGTCGCTGGAGCGCGGCGGGCAGTTCAACCGGGCCACCCTGCACGGCGGTCAGGTCGACGATCGGGACGCGCTGCTCGCGCTGCGGGTCAACGGCGTCGACCTCAGCCCCGACCACGGCTTCCCGGCGCGGATCGTGGTGCCCGCGCTGCCCGGCGTGCACTGCACCAAGTGGGTCGAGGAGATCGTGTTCGATGGCTGAGTTCCGGCGGGCGTACGGCGCGGCGCCCTGGCACCTGCTGCTCCTGGTCGGCTGCTTCGCGGTGACCGGGTGGATCGCGTTGCGGCTGGCCGGCGAGCCGACCGCCGGCCGGATGCTGCTGTGGTTCCTCGGCGCGGTGGTCGCGCACGACCTGGTGCTCTTCCCGGCGTACGCGGCGGTCGACCGGCTGCTGGGACGGGTCGGCCCGACGCCGCGCAACCACGTCCGGGTCCCGGCGCTCGGGTCGGGGCTGCTGTTCCTGGTCTACCTGCCCGGCATCCTCGGACTGGGCGACGGCACCTACACGGCGGCCACCGGCCTGGCGCCCCGGCCCCTGCTCGGCCGCTGGCTGGCGGTCACCGCCGTGCTCTTCGCCGCCAGCGCGCTGCTCTACGCGCTCCGCCGGAGCCGACACCGTCCGCCCGCACCACCGCCGTGACCCCGCCCTCCGGCGTGCGTGCGATGGCCTGGCGTGCGGTGGTCTGGCGTGCGACGTCTCGGCGGGTGGCGGTCGAGCCTCCGACGGCCTGCCGCGCGACGTTCCGGCGCGCGGCCCACGGCGCGCGGCGCGGCTCACGGCGGGCGGCGCGCGGCCCACGGCGCGCGGCGCGGCTCACGGCTCACGGCGCGCGGCTCACGGCGCGCCCAGCGGGCAGATGCGTCGTCGTCCGCCGCCCCGGAGCGTGGCGGTGTTCGGCGGTTCCGACGGCCTCTCGTTGTCCCGCCCGTGGCCAGGACGGTTGACCTCCCGAGACCGATATACCGGGTAGGCATAATTATGACTCTCCGGTATATCGGTGAAAGCGAGGGCCTTCCCGCCCCGAGTCACGCTCCGTGACCTCCTCGGTGGAGGGTCGGAGTCGGAGTCCGCAGCCCACCACCGGCCACCCACCACCGGCCACCGGCCACCGGCCACCGGCCACGGGCCACCGGCCACGGGCCACGGGCCACGGGCCACGGGCCACGGGCCACGGGCCACAGGCCACGGGCCACGGGCCACGGTCACCGGCCATGGGCCCCGACCACGGGCGCCGGTCACGGGCGCCGGTCACGGGCGCCGGTCACGGGCGCCGGTCACGGGCGCCGGTCACGGGCGCCGGTCATCGGCCCCGGCCGCGGTCACCGGTCACCGGTCATCGGCCCCGGCCGCGGGTGCCGGCCGCGGGCGCCGGGCACCGGCCACGGGCTGCCGGTGGTCCGGGAGCTGCGGCGACGGCTGGCGGGCCGGGCGGGGCAGGGGAGAACGTCACGATGGAAACGGGGGGCGGGCCGGACAGGAACGGGACCGGTCAGGCGCCGGGGCCGACCAGCAGGGCCGCGACCGTGGCCGCCGTGGCGAGCGCGGCCAACGCGGCGCTGGTCGCCACGAACCGGCCGAGCGGCACCGCCACGCCGGCGGCGCGGCAGCGTTCGTACCAGATCAGGGTGGCCAGCGACGCCCACGGCGTGGCCAACGGGCCGACGTTCGTGCCGACCAGCAACGCCAGCAACTGGGTGTGTCGGTCGACGGCGATGACCGCCTCGCCGGCCAGGTAGGCCGGCAGGTTGTTGACCACGTTGCTGAACACCGCCCCGACCGCGCCGGCCCGCAGCGCCCCCTCCGCCCCCGGGTCGGTGCCGATGAGCGTGCCCATCACGGTGTCCAGGCCGTGCCGGCCGATGGTCTGCACCACCAGGAACAGCCCGGTCACGAAGACCAGCAGCCGCCACGGCACCAGCGCCGGCCGCAGCCGGTGCCGGGCCCGCACGGCGAAGCCGGCGACCAGGATCGCGGCGGCCACCCCGGAGGCGATCCCGATCTCGATTCCGGCCAGGACGGCGGCGACGAACAGCAGGCAGGCGGCGAGCGCGGTCCGGTAGAGCGTCCGGTCCGGCGGCGCGTACGGCGGCGGCGGGACGAACGGATCGGCGCCGGCGCGGGCCGGTCGCCAGTACCACCACCAGAGCAGCAGCATGGTGATCGCGATGGCGACCAGTTGCGGCCACCACATCCGGGCCGCCCAGGGCAGCGGGTCGAGACCGATCCGGTCGCTGGCCAGGATGTTGGTCAGGTTGGACACCGGCAGCAGCAGACTCGCCGTGTTGGCCAGCCACACCGTGGTCATCGCCAGCGGGGTCGGCGGCACGTTCAGGGTGCGCGCCAGGGCGATCATCACCGGCGTCAGCAGCACCGCCGTGGTGTCCAGGTTGAGCGCGATCGTGGTCAGCGAGGCGACGGCGACGCAGAGCCAGAACAACGCCCGGAAGCTGCCCCGGGCGGTGATCGCCACCCGGGCGGCGAGCGCGTCGAAGACCCCGGCCACCGCGGTCAGCTCGGCCAGCACCACCACCGTGCCGAGGAAGATCAGGATGGGGACGATCCGCCGCACGGTGGCCTCGGCGTCGGCGCGGGGGAGCAGCCCGGTGAGCACGCAGCCCACACCGACCACGGCCAGCCCGATCGCGATCCAGTCCAGCGTGTGCAGGCGCCGCCGACGGGGCCGGTCCGGCGCGGCGGACGGCGGATCGCCGACGGTCTCCACGAGGGATGATCCTCGCACACCCGGCCGGGCCCGGTCCGACCCGACGCGATCACGGCCCGGGCAGCCGAGGGTGTCGATCTGTTGACCGTCGGTGGCCATAATGACCACGTGGCTGTAGGCGCGCACCCCACCCGGTCCGACCGCCCCATCGACTTCTTCATCAGCTACTCGCCCGCCGACGAACGCTGGGCGACGTGGCTGGCCTGGGAGTTCGAGGCCGCCGGTTACCGCACCCTGCTCCAGGCGTGGGACTTCGTCGCCGGCACCAACTTCATCGACTTCATGGACCGGGGGGTCCGTGAGGCCGAGGTGGTGGTGGCGGTGCTGTCCGAACGCTACCTGCACTCGACGTACGGCAAGCTGGAGTGGCAGGCGGCGCTGCGCGCCGACCCGGACGGCACCGGCAACAAGCTGGTCACCGTGCGGGTGGAGGACTGCCCGATCGACGGCCTGCTCGCCACCATCACCTACGTCGACCTGGTCGGGGTGAACGACCCGGCGCAGGCGCGCGCCCGGGTGCTGGACCGGATCCGGGAGGCGCTCGACGGTCGGGCCAAGCCGATGCGGCAGCCGGCCTTCCCGCACCACCCCGACGACCCGCACGGCGTGCTCGCCGCCCCCGCCGGCGGCGCGCCCGCCCAGCGCCGCGCCCGGCGTACGCCGATCAACCCGCCGCCGTTCCCGCCGGCCTCGGTCGCCCCACCGACCGCCCGCGACACCGTCACCGTGCTCCAGGTCGCCGGTCCCCGCTTCGGCCGGGGGGTGATCTCCCCGGGTGACCCGGTCACCCCGGGCGAACGCCAGGAGCACCTGATGGGTGACCTGACGCTGCTGATGAACGACGGGGTGCCCCGGCCCGACCTGCTCGTGGTGGCCGGCAACCTGACCGAGTCCGGCAGCCCGCGCGAGTTCTCCGACGCGCTGAGTTTCCTCACCGGGCTGCGCGTGCTGCTCGGGCTGGAGCCGCACCGCCTCGTCGTGGTGCCCGGCCCGCGGGACGTGACGATGGCCGCCTGCCGGGCCTACTTCGCCACCTGCGAGGCCGACGACGTCGACCCGCAGCCGCCGTACTGGCCCAAGTGGCGGCACTACGCCCGACTCTTCGACGAGCTCTACCAGGGTCTCGACGACCGGATCTTCGACAGCGAACAGCCGTGGACGCTGTTCGCCGTGCCCGACCTGCGGGTGGTGGTGGCCGGGCTCAACTCCACCATCGCCATCACCCACCGCGAGGAGGACCGGTACGGCTACCTCGGCGAGGCGCAGTCCAGCTGGTTCGCCCAGCGGCTGCGCCACTACCAGCAGTCCGGGTGGCTGCGGCTGGGCGCGATGGCGCACGCCCCGGGCCCGCGCAGCCCGTACGCCGACGAGGCCCCGCCGGACGGGGTGTCGCTGCGCGACCGGGGCTCGGTCAACCGGCTCGTCGGCCCGATGCTCAACCTGCTGCTCTCCGACGCCGCGCCGGCCGCCCGGGTCGACCCGGTGGTGCCGCTGGCCACCGCGCCCCGCGACGCCCGGGCGCAGGTGCTGCGGCTCGGCGCGGACGGGATGACCCGGTGGGTGCTCGGCCGCGACGACCGGCTGGAGGTCGGTGAGTCGACGGCGGTGAGCTGGCCGCGCGCCGAGGCCACCTTCGGCGCGGCCGGGCCGGCCCAGGTGCCCGACCCGCGCCGGCCGGCCGCCGTGGAGGGGCCCACCCAGAGCGAGCCCGCCGCCCCGGTGGCGACGCCGCGGTCGCCGGTGGACCGGCTGCTCGACCGCCTCGGTGAGGTCTGCGAGGCCCGCTACGACCGGGTGGTGGTGCGCCGGATCGACGCCGACCCGCCGCACCTGTACGTCAGCTACCGCTCCGACGGCGTCGTCCGGCAGCAGCGGGTCGGCGCGCACGTGGGCACCCCCGGGCCGGCCGACGTGGACCGGTTCGCCCGCCGGGTCCACGCCACCGACCCGGACCTCGGCTCCGAGCTGGTCTACGACGGTGACCGGGCACCGCGCGGGCTGGCCGAGGAGGCGCAGCGGCGCGGCGTACGGCTGCTGCACCTGACCGAGTTCCAGGGTCTGCTCGACCTGCGCGACTACGTGGCGGCGCAGACCGCCCGGCTGCAGGCCGACCGGCTCTACCCGCCCGGGCAGTACGTGCCGCAGCGCTACCGTCACCTGGTCGGCGCCGACCAGCGGGTCCGCGACGACGTGGTGGACGAGCTGCTGGAGACCGTGTCCGCCCCGGACGGCCGGTTCGTGCTGGTGCTCGGCGACTTCGGGCGCGGGAAGACGTTCGCGTTGCGTGAGGTGGCCCGCCGGCTGCCCACCGCCGCGCCCGACCTGATCCCGATCCTGGTCGAGCTGCGCGCGCTGGACAAGGCGCACTCCGTCGACGGGCTGGTCGCCGCGCACCTGGCCAACCACGGCGAGCAGGTGATCGACCTCAAGGCGTTCCGCTACATGCTGCGGCAGGGCCGGATCGTCCTGCTCTTCGACGGGTTCGACGAGCTGGTGGCCCGGGTGACCTACGACCGGGCGGCCGACCACCTGGAGACGCTGCTCCAGGCGGCCGAGGGCAACGCGAAGATCGTGGTGAGCAGCCGTACCCAGCATTTCAAGACCAACTCGCAGGTGCTGACCGCGTTGGGCGAGCGGGTCGGCCTGCTGCCGCACCGCCGGGTGCTGGCCGTGGAAGACTTCACGCCCGGCCAGATCGAGGCGTTCCTGCGCAACCGCTACGGCGGCGACGAGCAGGCCGCCCGGGAGCGGCTGAACCTGCTCGCCGGCGTGAAGGACCTGCTCGGCCTCTCCCGTAACCCGCGCATGCTCGGCTTCATCGCCAACCTCGACGAGGGCCGGCTGGCCGCCGTCGCGGGGGCCGGTGGCACGTTCAGCGCCGCCGCCCTCTACCGGGAGATCCTGGAGTCCTGGCTGGACTTCGAGGAACGGCGCACCCAGGGCATCCCGGGGGCGCCGGTGAACCTGCGCCGGCCCGAGCTGTGGCAGGCGGTGAGCCGGCTGGCGTTCCAGCTGTGGGAGAGCGGCGAGTCCTACCTGCGGCTGTCCGAGCTGACCGAGGCCACCGGCCAGCTCGCCGGGCGGGCCGAGTCCCGGCTGTCCGGGCCGCAGGCCGCGCACGCGGTCGGCGCCGGCAGCCTGCTGGTGCGCACCGACGACGGCCTGTTCGGGTTCATCCACACCTCGGTGATGGAGTGGCTGGTCGCCGAGGGCGTCGCCGAGCAGCTCAACCGGGGCGAGGAGCCGGCCGCGCTGGCGGTCCGGTCGTTGTCCGCGCTGGCCGTGGAGTTCCTCGGCGACCTCGCCGACCCGGCCCGGTGCACCGCGTGGACCGCCCGGGTGCTCGGCGACGAGACGGCCGGCGAAACGCTGCGCGCCAACGCGCTGCGGCTCAGCGCGCGGCTGCGCCTGCCCGACCGGGCCGACCTGCGCGGCGCGGTGCTGCGCGGCGAGGACCTGTCCCACCGGGAGCTGGCCGGGGCCGACCTGACCGGCGCCGACCTGACCGACACCCGGCTGGTCGCCACCAACCTGACCGAGGCGCGGCTGGAGCACGCCCGGCTGCGCGGCGCCCGCCTGGACCAGACCCGCCTCGCCGGGGCGGACCTGCGCGACGCGGAGCTGGCCGGCGCCCGCCTGTTCCGCGCCGACCTGCGGGGGGCCCGGATCGCCGGCAGCAGGTGGCACCGGACGGCGCTGATCGACGTCAGCGCGGACGCGGCGCTGTTGCGGGCCCCGGAACTGCGGGGCGCCGTCGTCGCGCCGGGCCGTGCGGTGGCGCCGGGCCTGGCCCCGCCCGCGGTGGGCGTCGGGTACGGCTTCGAGGTGGGCCGGCTGCCGGTGCCGGTGGCGTACAGCCCGGACGGCGCGGTGCTGGCCGTGGGCAGCGACGACGGTGGTGTGCTGCTGTGCGACACGGCCACCGGGCTGCCGGTGCGCACCTTGCCGGGGCACCGGTCGCGGGTCTACGCGGTGCGCTACGACGCCGCCTCGCACCAGCTCGTCACCGGCGCGGCGGACCTCACCGTCCGGCTGTGGGACGCCGACCACGGCGACGTGCGGCACGTCATCGAGGACGTCTTCGCCGGCTGGGTGTGGCCGCTGCTCACCGACGGCCGCCGGGGCCGGCTGGTGGTCGGCGACGCGGCCGGCGTGGTCCGGCTCTTCGACACCCGTACCGCACGGATGCGCCACGAGTGGCCCGGGCACGCCGCGCCGATCTGGGGCACCTCGTTCAGCCCGGACGGCCGGCGGGTGGTGGTCGCCGACAGCGCCGGCGCGGTGCGCGGCTGGGACATCCACACCGGCAAGCTGGCGTTCGAGGTGCGCGAGCCGGAGGTGGTCTACCGGGTGGTGCACTCACCGGACGGCCGGCTGCTGGTCGCCGTGGGGCAGCACGGCCGGGTGTGGGTCCGGCGGGCCACCGACGGCGCGACGGTGCGCCAGCCGCGCGGCCACGAGGCCGACGTGTACGCCCTGGACATCCACCCCGACGGCACGCTGATGGCCACCGGCGACACGCACGGCGCGCTGCGCCTGTGGGAGACCGAGACCGGCCGGCCGGTCCGGGTGCTCGGCCGGCAGCGCGGCGCGATCTACAGCGTCCGCTTCAACGGTGACGGCAGCCTGCTCGCCACCGCCGCCAGCGACGGCGCGATCCAGATCTGGGACACCGACGACGGTCAGGTGCGGCACGAGCTGACCCGGCACCGCGGCTCGGTCTGGCCGGTGGTCTGGCGGCCCGACCAGGCGCAGGTGGCGACCAGCAGCAACGACGGCACCACCCGGCTGTGGGACGTACGCAGCGGGCAGCTCCAGCACACCTTGCGCGGGCACGGGCGGCGGGTCACCGCGCTGTCGTTCCGGGACGACGGCGAGGTGCTGGCGGCCTGCGGCAACGACGGGGTGATCCGGCTCTGGGAGCCGCGGACCGGCCGGTTGCTGCGGCAGCTCGCCAGCCCGGCGGACCGCCTGCTGTCGGTGGTGTTCTGCCCGGAGGAGCCGCTGGTCGCCACGCCCAGCGGCGACGGCGGTGTGCACCTGTGGAACACCGACACCGGCGCGGACGAACGGGAACTCAACGTCGACACCGACCACGTCTGGGCGGTCGCGTTCAGCCCCGACGGCGACGCCCTGGCCACCGCGAACGACGACGACACCGTCCGCCTCTGGTACCGCCGCACCGGCCGGCACTTCGCCACGCTCACCCCGCACCGGGGCCGCGTGCGCACCGTGGCGTTCAGCCCGGACGGCGAGACCATCGCCACCGGCTGCGACGACCAGACCGTACGTCTCTGGGACGCGGCCACCGCCACCTGCCGGATGACGTTGGAGCACCACACCGACCGGGTCTACTCGGTCGGCTTCAACAGCGAGGGCACACTGCTGGCCAGCGCCGGCAACGACGGCACCGCGGTGGTGTGGGACGTGGCCACCGGGGAGGCGCGCACCGTGCTCACCGAGCACACCGGTCGGCTCTGGTCCTGCGCGTTCAGCCCGGACGGCAACCTGCTCGCCACCGCCGGCGACGACCTGGTGATCCGGCTCTGGGACCCGGGCACCGGGCGGCTGCACGGCACCCTCGCGGCGCACACCCGGCGGGTCTGGTCGGTGCACTTCAGCCCGGACAGCAGCCTCCTGGCCAGCGCCGGCGACGACGGCACCATCCGGTTGTGGGACGTGGCCGACCCGGAGCACGCCCAGTTGCGGACCACGCTGATCGGTCTGCCGGACGGTTGGGCGGCGGTCAGCCCGGACGGCCGGTACAAGCTGGACGGCGACCCGGGCGGCCAGTTCTGGCACGTCATCGGCACCTGCCGGTTCGAGGTCGGCGAACTCGACCCCTACCTCACCCAGGTCCGCCGCCTGGCCATCGACGCCCCCTTCTGACCCCGCTGACCCCCGTCGCGACGGTCCGGGCTTGGTCCACGCCGCCTCGGCGAAGTGGCGGGGTCCGGGCGCGTTCGACACCGCCACTTCGGCGGCCTGGTGTCGATCATGCCGGTCGCTCGCCGCCACGGCGGCGAGCCGGCCCGACCCAGCGGACCTCGCCGTCGTGCCACACGTCGGTGGGGGCCAGGCCGCAGGCCGTGGCCACCGCCGCCGACGCGCGGTGGTCGGGGTGGATGTGGGCCACGAGAGTACGCACACCGCCCCGCCCCAGCCAGCCGGCCATCGCGCGGGCGGCCTCGGTGGCGATCCCGCGCCCCTGCCAGGGTGTGCCCACCACCCAGGCGATCTCCGCGACCGGCCCGGCGGCGGCCGGGTCCGCGTCGCTGAGGTGCCGGTGTCCGACCGCCCGTGCGCCGCCCGTCGCGCCGTCCGGCGCCGACCCGGAGAGCTCGGTGACGGTGGCCTGCACGGTGCCGGTGAGGTGGCCCGAGTCGCGTAGCTGGATCACCCAGTTGCACCACGACTCGGCCGGATCGGGCGAGCCGGCGACCAGCCGCTCGTAGCGGGCCCGCAGCGCCGTCGCCGCCGCGGGCGCGCCGCCGATGAAGGTGTGCAGCGCCGGGTCGGCGAGCGCACCGGCCATCTCCTCGGCGTGGTCGGCGCGCAACGGCAGCAGGAGCAGGCGGGAGGTGTGGATCGTCCCGGGGGTGAACCCGCCCATCGGCGTCAGCGTCGGGGCGCGAGGTGAGCGACGAACGCCCGCCAGGCCGGCGGCGTGAAGACGAGGACCGGTCCGCCCGGATCCTTCGAGTCACGCACGCCGACCACCCCGGCCACGCCGTCGGCCACCTCGACGCAGGCACCACCGTTGGAACTGCTCCGAGTGCTGGTGCGCCAGCGCGCGCCGGTCAGTTCATCCATGATCGGGCTCTCAGGAAATCGATGGTCTGGTCTCGCGGGAGCGAAACGGACCTCACGGTATCCCAGACCGCCCAGAGCGCCGCAACGTCATTCGTGATCCGCCCGGCGGCCTGGTCGTCGAGGTGGCCGACGTCCTCCCCGTCCGGAGTGCTGGCGATGATGAACGGCCCGGCCTGACCGGGATGGAGGCCGGCACGCAGGGGAAGGACGTGCACCATCACGTGCTGGCGGCCGGCGAGGTCGACGAGGTGGTCCAGTTGCGGGTGCATGACCTCGGGATCGCCCCGCCGGAGCGCGGACTCGTCGATCACGAAGACCATCAGTGGCGGACGCGGTCGATCGAGCAGGGCTGCCTGCCGGCCGAGGCGTGCTTCCAGGAGCGCGTCCGCGTCCGCGAAGAGGGGTCCACTGCGGAGAACGGCGAGAGCGTAGGCCGGCGTCTGTAGCAGCCCGGGCAGGACGCTGGACTCGTACCAGCCTAGGGCGGTCGCTTCTCGTTCGATGTCGGCCCAGGGGCGGAACCAGGCCGGTTCCTTGCGCTTGAGCGCGTCCGGCCACAGCTCCGCCGCGTCCCGGCCGAGCAGTTCGGCGACCTGGGCCCGGTGCCTGGTCTGCGGGATGCGGCCCTGGCTGGCCCACCGGGCCGCGGTCTTCGGGTCGACGCCGACCCGCTCGGCGAGGCTCTCGGCGGTGTGGCCCGCCTCGGCCATCGCGGCCGCCACGGCGCGGTTCATCCTGACGTCCTCCTCGAACATCCCGGGCATCCCGCAGCCATCCTGCAACGCAGTGTGATTGTCCCGCAACGCTCGGCAGGGTTCTGGTCGACGGCATGTCGCCGCGACGAGAGGGGACGGACGATGCCGGAGGAACGGGCCCGCGTGGTGCGGCCGGACGTACCCGAGGGGGAGCGGGACGGATCGCCGGGCCGGCACCGGGCGACCGGCCCGGCCTGGGTGTGCGACGCCTGCGGCGCGGACTGGCCGTGTCCGGCGTGGACGGCGACGCCCACGGACGCGGCGCGGCGGGCGGAGCTGCTGCCGGAGTTCGTCCGGCTGGCCCGGCGGGCGATCCGTGACCTGCGCGGCCGTCCCGGTGGGCCGCAGCCACCGGAGATCGTGCGGCGGTTCCTGTGGTTCCTGCCGTTGACCGACGAGGAGGCGCGCGCGGTCGCGCTGAGGCTGCGGTGAGCCGGGGTCGCCGGGAGCACGTCCCGTCGCGGCCGACCTGGCGGTGCCGGGCGTGCGGGATCGCCTGGCCGTGCTCGCCGGCGAAGTTGCGGCTGCTCGCGGCCTACCGGGAGGCGCGTCCCGCGCTGCTGGTCCATCTGGCCACGCTGTACGCGCAGGCCGAGGCGGACCTGCCCGCCCCGGCGCGGGGCGGGCAGGCGGTCGACCGTTACCGGCGTTTCGTCGGTTGGGTGGGGCGCCGGGGCGGGCGGTGAGCGCCGCCCGCCCGGGCGGGGGATCCGGTCAGCGCCGCCACTTCTGGTTGGCGGTGCCGCCGCACTCCCAGATCTGTAGCCGGGTGCCGTCGGCCGAGCTGGGGCCGGTGGCGTCCAGGCACTTGTTGGCCTGCGGGTTGACGATGTCGCCGGCGGAGCTGAACACCCACTTCTGGGCTCCGGTGCCGTTGCAGTCCCACAGTTGCACCTTGGCGCCGTTGGCGGTCGAGCCGGAGGTGACGTCGAGGCACTTGCCGAGCGCGCGCACCGAGCCGTCGGCGTTCCAGGTCCAGCGCTGGGCGGCGGTGCCGTTGCAGGTCCACAGTTGCACGGCGGTGCCGTTGGCGGTGTTGGCGCCGGCCACGTCGACGCACTTGTCGCCGTAGCCGACGATCGGGCCGCCGGTGCCCCCGCCGCCGTTGTCCCAGGCCTGCACCCGGACGTAGTCGATCGTCATGGTCTGCGGGAACGTGGTGGAGCCGTCCGGCGAGCCGGGCCAGTTGCCGCCGACCGCCACGTTCATGATCATGAAGAACGGGTGGTCGAAGACCCAGCGGTTGCCGCCCGCGTCGGCGGGGGTCTTGCGGGAGTACGCGACGCCGTCGAGATACCAGGTGATCGAGTCGGGCGCCCAGTCCACGGTGAACGTGTGGAACGCGTCGGCGAGCGCCTGCCCGCCGGGCAGCGAGGTGGACGCGCCGATGCCGTTGCCGCCGGAGTAGCTCGGGCCGTGCAGCGTGCCCCACACGGTGGACGGCGCGTAGCCGACGTTCTCCATGATGTCGATCTCGCCGCTGTTGGGCCACGGGTTGGTGCCGATGTCGTTGCCGAGCATCCAGAACGCCGGCCACAGGCCCTGCCCGCGCGGGACCTTGATGCGGGCCTCGAACCGCCCGTACGCCTGGGCGAACGTGCCGTTGGTGAGCAGGCGGGCCGAGGTGTACTGGCAGCTGCCGTACCAGCAGTTGTAGCCGGCCGGGTTCTCCTTGCGGGCGGTGATGACCAGGTTGCCGTTGCCGTCGAGCGCGGCGTTGCGGGTGCTGGTGGTGTAGTACTGCAACTCGTTGTTGCCCCAACCGCTGCCGCCCACGTCGTAGCGCCACTTGCTCGCGTCGGGCGCGGCGCCGGCCGGGCCGTTGAAGTCGTCGGACCAGGTGACCGCGCCGGGGGCGGCCATCGCGGGGGTGCTCGGAACGGTGGTGAGGGCGGCGGTGAGGCCGACCGCCGCCATCGCCAGTGCGGCGACGGTACGGATGCTGCGCACGGGGTGCCTCCTGCGGTGGTGGGGGTGGGTCGTTCCCGTGCCGGCGGCCGGGCCCGCCGAACGGTAAACAAACCATAAAGATAGGCTTCGATGAAGGTATGAACGAAGCCGTCCCCTGTCAAGAGAGCGCTCCCCGTCGATGCGTGCCGTCGTCAGGCGGCGTCGGCCGGCACCGGCTGTCGATCCCGCGTCGACGGCGGCCGGCGCATCTCCCGCCACGGCCCGCCGAGCAGCGGCGTCAGCACCACCAGCAGGTAGCAGGCGCCCATGGTGACCAGCGTGGAGGTGGTGCCGAACCGGTCTGCCGCCAGGCCCGCGCCGAACGCGCCGACCGGCATGGCCGCCCACGCGCCGGCACCGATCACCCCGAACACCCGGGCCCGCATGGCCGGCGGCACCCGCTCCACTTCCACCGCGCCCATCAGCGGGTTGAGCGCGCCGGCGGCCAGCCCGGCCACCGCCACCACCGCGACCATCACCGGCAGCGGCGGCGCGGCGGCGAGCGCCCACAGCGGCGGCGCGCCACACACCGCGAAGGCGGTGACGAACGTGGCCCGGCGGGGCAGCCGGTGGCCGATGGCGCTGAACACCAGCGAGCCGACCAGCGCGCCGCCGCCCATGGTGCCCACCAGCAGGCCGAACGCGGCCGGGCCGCCGAGTTCCCGGTCGGCGACCACCGGCAGCAGCACCTGGCTCTTGGCCGCGTCGAACAGGTTGGTCACCAGCACCAGCAGGACCATGGCCCGCAGCAGCGGCTCGCGGACCAGGAACCGCAGCCCGGCCGCGAAATCCGACCAGTAGCCGCGCCGGTCGGGCTCCGGCTCCTCGGCGGCCGGGCGTAGGCCGCGCGGCACCAGCAGCGCCACGACCAGTGCCGACACGGCGAACGTCACCGCGTCGATGGCCAGCACCGGCACC
Source organism: Micromonospora sp. WMMA1996 (assembly GCF_002573675.1). NCBI lineage: Bacteria > Bacillati > Actinomycetota > Actinomycetes > Micromonosporales > Micromonosporaceae > Micromonospora > Micromonospora sp. WMMA1996. The sequence goes on from NZ_PDHU01000001.1 coordinate 2,028,260, forward strand.
GCGCCCAGCACGCCGACCAGCAGCCCGGCGACCGGCGCACCGATCATGCGGGCGCCGCGCGAGGTCGCCTCCTCCCAGCCGATCGCCCGCTCGATCGGCACCCCGGCGGCGGCCGCGGCCTCCGGCATCAGCGCGGTCCGGGCGGTCTGGCCCGGCGTGTCCAGCAGCCCGCTGACGAAGACCAGCGCCAGCAACGCCGGGAACGGCAGGCCGACGGTGGCGTGCAACAGGGGTACGGCGGCGATCGTCGCGCCGGAGACCACGTCGGCCAGGACGCTGGACCGGCGGTAGCCGATCCGGTCGACCAGCACGCCGCCGAACGCGCCGCCGAGCACCACCGGTGCGGTGGCGAACGCGCCGGCGAGCCCGGTGGCCGCCGGCGAGCCGGTCTCGGCCAGCACATAGAGCGGCAGCGCGATCAACGTCAGCACGTTGCCGGTCAGCGAGACGGCATGCCCGATCAGCAGTCCGGCCAGTGGCCGGCGGTCGCGCGTCACCGCGGGCCCCGGTAGGCCTGCCAGATCAGCGTCACCATCTCCGCGCCCGGCCGCCCGGGCGCGCCGCGTGCCTGCCACCGGGCGCCCATCTCGGACAGCTCCCGGCGCAGCTCCACCAGTTCGTCCGGGGTCAGGTGCAGCACCGTGTCGCTGCTGGTGGTGCCGCGCACCCAGGCCCGGTCGAGGTCGGCCTCGGACTCCAGGTATGCCAGGTAGCGGTCCACATAGCGCTGCATGGCGGCCCGGCGCAACAGGTCGGAGGCGAGCCGGCGCTCCGGGTCGTCGAGCAGCTCGACCGGTTCCCACTGGGTGCGGGCGTGCGCCGCCTGCCACCACCGCTCGCGACGGTCGCGGGCCAGGTCGGGCGCCTCCGTCACGAAGCCGTGCTCGGCCAGCTTGCCCAGGTGGTAGCTGACCGAGCCGACCGCCTCGCCGGTGTGTTCGCTCAGCAGGCCGACGGTCTGCGCACCGCGCCGGCGCAGCTCGCCGAGCAGACGCAGCCGGGTGGGATGGGCCAGCGCCCGCATGGCCCGCGCGTCGGTCAGGTGCACGGTGCTCGGATCGTCCGCCATGCCGCCACGCTAGACCAACAAGAAGTGATGTACAAGGAGTGTTGTATGTTGCCGCCTCGATCAGTCGAGGCAGAACTCGTTGCCCTCCGGGTCGGTCATCACGATGTGGCCGGCGGCCAGCGGGGGCGCGGGCTCGTGCCGGTCCCCCCGGGTCGCGCCGAGCGCGACCAGCCGGTCGGCCGCCGCCTCCAGCGCCGCCATCCGGGCCTCGCCGGTGAGCCCCGGCGCGGCCCGCACGTCCAGGTGCACCCGGTTCTTGGCCTGCTTCGGCTCCGGCACCCGCTGGAAGAACAACCGCGGGCCGGCGCCCTCGGGGTCGACCACCGCCGACGCGTCGTTGTGCCGCTGCGGCGGCACACCCATCGCGGTCAGCGCCTGCTCCCACGAGTCGAAGCCCGCGGGCGGGCCCTGGACCCGGTAGCCGAGGGCCTCGGCCCAGAACGCCGCCAGCTTCGCCGGGTCGGCGCAGTCGAAGGTGATTTGCACGTCGCGGGCCATCTCAGCTCGCCTTCCGTCCGGTCCGCCGGCGAGGCGGCGGCGCGTGTGATCGGTCGCCGTCCAGCTTGCCGGAGCCAGCGGACAGGAACTGTCCGCAACACGTGGCGGACCGATCAGGCGCGGCGGCCGACCGCACGGCCCTTGAGGCGGCGGCCCATCTCCCGGGCGATCTCCCGGTTGGCGTCGCGCTCGGCGAGCGCCTGGCGCTTGTCGTACGAGCGGCGGCCCCGGGCCAGCCCCAGCTCGACCTTGGCCCAGCCGTCCGCGAAGTACATCGACAGCGGCACCAGCGTGATCCCGCCGTCGCGCAGCCGCTCCAGGATCCGGGCGATCTCCACCCGGTGCAGCAGCAGCTTGCGGGTGCGGCGGGGCGCGTGGTTGGTCCAGGTGCCGAAGCCGTACTCGGCGATGTGCAGGCCGTGCAGCATGATCTCGCCGTCGTGCTCCTGGGCGAACGCGTCGACCAGCGACACCCGACCCTCGCGCAACGACTTCACCTCGGTGCCGGCCAGCACGATGCCCGCCTCGTAGGTCTTGAGCACGTCGTAGTCGTGCCGCGCCTTCTTGTTCGAGGCGATCAGCTTGCGCCCGTTCTCCCTGGCCACGCCGGCAGGATACCCGCCGGCGCCGGCACGGAGCCGACGCCGGCGGGCGTGGTGGGGAGGATCAGACCCGGCACTGCCAGGAGTACGGGTCGCCGAAGCGGACGAAGCGCTCGACGGTCGCGTACCCGCGGGTGGTCTCCCGGCAGGCGGCCAGCACGTCGACGTCGGAGTAGGTCACCCCGGCCCGGCTGTAGCGCACGCAGCGCCAGTCGTAGACCGTGCCGCCGCGCAGCTCCGCGGTGGAGTTGCCGGTGACCTGGCACCAGCGGGTCAGTTCCGGCGCCACCACGTCGGCGCGGACCCGCCAGCAGCGCACCGAGGTCGGATCGTAGAAGTCGCCGATCCGGTCCGTCGCCGCGTCGGTCCGGTACGTCCACCGGCACGCCGCCTCGAAGGTCAGGTCGCCGAGGCGGCCGTCGCCGGCCCGGCAGTGCCAGTCGTACGCGGTCGGACCGGTCAGCACCGCGTCGGCCGCGCCGAGCGACCGGCAGTACGCGCCCAGGTCGAGGCCGCCCAGCTCCTGTGGGGGCGGCGGGGAGGCGTGCGCCGCGGCGGGCCCGCCGAGCGCGGCGGCGAGCAGGGCCAGCGTGGTGAGCAGTGCGCGCAGTGTGCGTCGCATGGTCGTCCTTCCGGTCACGGGGTGAGGCGGTGGTGGCGGCGGTGCGGTGGTCAGCGGTCGCAGGGCGGGACGCCCCGGAACCCGGTGGTGAGGTCGGCGACGACCTGGACGGTGCCGGGCGCGCCGGCGGTGACCGTCCGGTCGGCGACGTCGACGCAGCCGGCGTCGCTGTCGGTCCAGGTCTGCTCCACGTGCGCCCAGTCGCCGAGCGTGTACTTGTAGGCCAGCTCGGTCCCGGCCGGCACGGTGAGCACCGTGCGGTACGGGCCGGTCCGGTCGACCGGGCGCAGCGGCACGCCGGACGGATCCCAGTCCGGCAGGCCGGTGCCGAGCCGGCTCAGCGTGCCGGCCAGGCGTACCCCGGCGTTCTCGACCGTCGGCTCGCCGGGGCGCACCCCGGCCCGCACCAGCAGGCGGGTGGTCGTGCCGGGCCGGCCGGTGGCGGCGCGCAGCGCCAGGTCGACGTCGAGCACCCCGGCGCCGCAGCGGCACTCGTCGGGTCGGGCGCTGGGCCGGGCGGTCGCGGTGAGCAGCGCCGACGTCTCGGCGGGACGCAGGTCGGGGCGGCGGTCCAGCAGCAGCGCCACGGCGGCGCTGACGTGCGGCGCGGCCATGCTCGTGCCGGCGTACGCCGCCCAGCCGTCGCCCTCGGGCACGGTGCGGCCGGTGTCGACGGTGGACCGTACGCCGTGCTCCCGGTCGCCGCCGGGGGCGGCCAGCTCGACCGCCGTACCCCGGTTGGAGTAGCCGGCCCGTTCACCGTCGACGGTGCTGGCCGCGACCGTGAGCACCCCGGCGCAGCTCGCCGGCGTCTGCTGGGCGGCGTCGGCGCCGGCGTTGCCGGCGGACACCACCACTGTCGCGCCCCGCGCCACGGCGTCGTCGATCGCGGCCTGCGTGGCCGGGTCGCACGGGCCGGGCGCACCGAGGCTGAGGTTGAGCACCCGGGCCGGGGTGGGGTTGTCCGGCACCCCCGGCACGCGTCCGCCGGCGGCCCAGACGATCGCGTCGACCAGGTCGGCGGTGGTACCACCGCACCGGCCCAGGACGCGCACCGGCTGGACCCGCGCGCCGGGTGCGAGCCCGGCCACCCCACCCTCGTCGCGCGCCGCGACGGTGCCCGCGACGTGGGTGCCGTGCCAACTGCTCGGGCGGAACTCCGGGCCGCAGTCGCCCGGCTCGGCCCAGTCGCCCTGGTCGGTGGCGTCCGGGTCGCGTCCGTCGCCGTCGCGGGCGTCGTCCGGCGCGCTGACGAAGTCGTAGCCGGCGCGCAGCCGCCCGGCCAGGTCGTGGTGCCGGGTGACACCGGTGTCGAGCACCGCGACCGTCACGCCGGCGCCGTCCGCGCCGGTGGCCCAGGCCGCGTCCGCGTACACGCCGCCGACCGGGTCGTGCAGGTCCCACGCGACGGGCGGGACCGGGTCGGTGTCGGCGCGCAGTCGGGTCTCCCGGCCGGCCCAGGCCACGTCGGCGCGGGCGCGCAGCCGCTCGAGCAGCGCCGCCGCGCCGCGGGCGGGCAGGGCGTGGTCGGCGCGCACCAACAGGTCACCGGTGGCGAGCGTGCGCCGGACGGTCAGCCGGACGCCGTCGACCCGCCCCACCGCGGCGAGATCGTCGGCGAGCGCGGCCGGCCCGGCGGCCGGTCGCACCAGGAACGTGGGCGCAGCGGCCGGCGAGGGCCCGGCGGCCGCCGGGGCAGGCGTTGGTACGGCGGCGAGAACGACCACCGCGAGCGGGAGGGCGAGACGACGAAGCACGCCATCACGCTAGGAGTGCGTGGAAGTCCTTTCAAGGCTTGCAAGTGGACAGTCTTGATAAGAAAGGATTTCCAGAATCTTGCGAAAGTGAATGATGGTCCGGTGAGCTGCCGACCGACAAGTCGTCCGATCCGGAGTGTGGGACGCCGCCGTCCGGCCCCGCGCCTAGGCTGGCCCGGACGGGCGACGACGGGAGCGGTGGATGACACGGGTGGCGATGCTCGGCCTCGGCGGCATGGGGACGCCGATGGCGGCCAACCTGCTCGGCGCCGGCCTGGACACGGTGGTGTGGAACCGGCACCCGGAGCCGGCCCGTGCGCTCGCGGATCGGGGCGCCGAGGTGGCGGCCGATCCGGCCGACGCGGTCCGGCGGGCGGACGTGGCGGTGACCATGGTGACCGACGCCGCCGTGGTCCGCGCGATCGCCGTCGACCAGGGCATGCTCGCCGCGCTGCCGGCCGGGGCGGTCTGGGCGCAGATGAGCACCATCGGGGTCGCCGAGACCGGACGGCTGGCCGAGCTGGTCGCCGCCGAGCGCCCCGACGTCACGCTGGTCGACGCGCCGGTGGCCGGCAGTCGGGGCCCGGCCGAGCAGGGCAGGCTCGTGGTGCTCGCCTCCGGGCCGGACCAGGCCCGCGAGCGGGTCGCGCCGGTCTTCGACGCGGTCGGGCAGCGGACGCTGTGGCTCGGGCCGACCGGCGCCGGCTCGCGGCTCAAACTCGTCAACAACCTGCTGCTCGCGTTCGTCAACGAGGGCGTCGCCGCGGCGGTCGCCCTCGGCGACACGCTCGGCCTCGACCGCGACACCGTACGGGAGGCGCTGGGCGGCAGCCCGCTGGTGTCGCCGTGGGCGGCCGAGAAGCTGGGCCGGATCGTCCGCGACGAGCACGACGCGCAGTACGCGCTCGCGCTGGCGCTCAAGGACGTCGAGCTGGCGCTGCGGGAGGCGCCGCCGGGCAGCTTCCCGGCCGGCGAGGCGCTGGCCGCCGAGTGGCGGCACGCGGTGGACCAGGGCCTCGGCGGCGACGACCTGACCGTGGTGACCCGGGTGCTCGGATCCGGCGCGACCCGCCGACCTTAACCTCGGCGAGAGCTTCTCTTAGCCCGGCCCTGGGGTGCGGGTTCCTACCGTGGCCCGGTCGCATCCACAAGGGATACGGGGCCCCCAGGAGGAGAAGTGGTCAACCGACAGTTCGCCCGGATCGCCGTCGCGGTTCCGGGCGTGGTCGCCCTGCTGGCCGTCAACGCGGCGGGCGCGTCCGCCGCGGCCGACGCGCCGGCCAACGACAACCTGGCCGGCGCGCTGCCGGTCGGCGCGCTGCCGTTCGTCGACGGCCAGGATCTCAGCGCCGCCACCGTGCAGGAGGGCGAGCCGTCGTCCTGCTTCGAGGCCGGCCGGACGGTCTGGTACTCGTACACGCCCACCGCGGATCAACTGGTCACCGCCGGCACCGGACCGGACTACCTCGGGGTCGCGGTCTACACCGGCGACTCCCTCGGGACCCTCGCCGAGGTCACCTGTCGCCCCACCTACGGCGGCACGCCCGTGACGTTCCGGGCACGGGCCGGCACGACGTACCTTCTCCGGATCGGCGCGGACTACGCCGAGCAGACGACGTTCCGGCTGGACGTGGCACCCGGCCCGGAGGTCGACTTCGACGTGGCCGACGTGGAGTGGAGCGTCTTCGACGAGGTCGCGTTCTGGCCCCGGCTGTACGACCCGGCCGGCCTCGGCATCGACCTGGGTTCGCTCGTCTGGGACTTCGGCGACGGCACCACGTCGACCGAGCAGTATCCCCGGCACCGCTTCACGTCCGACGGCGACCACCGGGTGCGGCTGACCGCGCGCACTGTCGACGGGCGCACCGCCACGGCCACCCACACCTCCGTGGTCCGCACCCACGACGTGGCGGTGGTCAAGGTGAACACCCCCTCGACCGCCCGTGCCGGACAGCGCGTCGGCATCACCGTCGAGGTGCGCAACAACCGCTACGACGAGCACGTGGAGGTCCGCCTCGAACGCAGCAACCCGTGGGGATTCGAGCAGGTGGACGCCGCCACCAAGCCGGTCCCGGCGACGGACGGCGGTGGACGCACCTCGTTCTCGTTCACGTACACGGTGACGCCGGAGGACGCGGCGATGGGCAAGGTGACCTTCCGCGCGGTGGCCGCGGTGCGGGACCACCGCGACGCGCTCCCGGCGGACAACCAGCTGATCTCGACCCCGGTCCGGGTGCGCTGACGGCTCCCGTGGGCGGCGGCACGACCTCGCGCCGCCGCCCACGTCGGGGTCAGGCCGGGACCGGCGCCGGGTCGCGGGCCGGGCCGGCGGCGGCGCGGTCGGCCGCCCAGCCGGTGGTGATCAGCAGCAGCGCGGCGCTGTAGGTGCCCATCACCAGCAGGCCGGCGCCGGGCAGGTCCCCGCCGGCCGCGCCGACGCCGATCAGCAGGTCGGAGACGAGGAACAACGCGCCGCCGGCAGCGGTCCGCGCGGACACGCCGGTCGCGGCGGCGGCCATCAGGCACAGGGCCAGGCTGTAGCCGAGCACCGGCAGCCGCAGCGGCCCCAACGCGCTCCACAGCAGGGCGTTGCCGGCCGCCCAGGCGAGCAGGTAGCCCACCCACGCCAGGGCCGGCGGGCGTCCGCGCCGCAGGAACCCGGTGAGGAACGCCAGCTGCGCCACCAGGAAGAACCCCATGCCGAGCAGGAACGCGCCCCGGCCCGGCACGAGCAGGGCCACGTCCCCGGCGGTGGCGGCGACCAGACCGACCGCCACCGCGTCCACCCGCCGTCGCCGCTGCCACAGGTACGCCAGCAGCACCGGCGCCAGCAGTGGCTTGGCCAGCCACTGGAGCGCCGCCGAGTCGAGCGCGACGCCGACCAGCTCGACCGCGGCGACCAGCCCGAACAGGGTCAGCCAGGAGCGCCTCACCGGGCCGGCTGCCAGCCGGGTCGGCCGAACAGGTAACCGAGGCGGTGCCGCCAGCACGTGGCCCGGCGCACGTCGGACCAGATCGCGGCGAACTCGTGGGTGGCCACCCGCAGCGGGTTGTAGGTGCCGATGTTCTTCGTGAGCCCGTAGCGCGCGGTGGCCCGCTCCGGCTCGAAGGTGCCGAACAGCCGGTCCCAGATGATCAGAATGCCGCCGTAGTTGCGGTCCAGGTATTCGGTGTTCGAGCCGTGGTGCACCCGGTGGTGCGACGGCGTGTTGAAGATCCACTCGATCGGCCGGGGCAGTACGTTGATCCGCTCGGTGTGCAGGAAGAACTGGTACAGCAGACTGACCGACTGCTGGAGGAAGATCATCCACGGCGGGATGCCGAGCAGCGCCAGCGCCAGCCAGAACGGCAGCGAGGTCATCGGCGTCCAGCTCTGCCGCAGCGCGGTGGAGAGGTTGTAGTAGACGCTGGAGTGGTGCACGACGTGGCTCGCCCAGAGCACGCGCACCTCGTGGTGGGAGCGGTGGAACCAGTAGTAGGCCAGGTCGTCGGCGAAGAAGAGGATCACCCAGGTCCACCAGTCGCCGGGGGAGAGGTGGACCGGCGCGACCGTCCACAGGGCCGCGAAGACACCGACCGTGAGCAGCTTCCACGGAAAGCCGATGATCTGACTGCCCAGCCCCATCGACAGGCTGGTGGTGGTGTCGCGCAGCTCGTAGCCGCGTTCCTCGTCGTCGGGCAGGAAGCGGTAGGAGACCGCCTCGATGATGATCAGGAGCAGGAACGCCGGTACGGCGTACAGCACGGCGGGGATCATGCGCGCGCTTCCCTTCCGGTGGTGGGGGTGGTGGGGGTGGTGACCGGGGCGGTCAGGAGCGCCCGGGCGTGCCGGGCGGCCGCCGCGCCCTGACCGGACGCGATCGCGGCGGCGAGGCGGCGGTGGCCGGCGACGTCGAGCAGTTCGGCGGTACGGGTGTCCGGGGGGACGTCGCCGACCGCGAACGTGCCGGCGACCAGGCTGTTGAAGGCCAGCTGGTAGGCGGTGTTGCCGCTGCCGCGCACGACCAGGCGCCAGATCGCGATGTTCGCCTCGGCCATCCGGTCCAGGTCGGGGGCGAGTGAGCCGTACTCCTCGGCGGCCCGGACCAGGGCGGCGACGACCGCCGTGTCGCCGCGCTCGGCGCAGAGCCGGGCCGCGTCGATGCCGACGCAGGCCCGCATCTCCAGCATGTCGCGCACCAGCGTCGCGACCGGAAGCACGTCACCGGAGCGGGCCAGCGACAGCGCCAGGTCGAGCCCGGCGTGCACCCGCCAGTCCAGCACCCGGGTCGCGCCGCCCTGGCTGACCCGGACCAGGCCGAGCTGTTGCAGCCGGCGCAACGCCTCCCGGACCGCGTGCCGGTTCACCGCGAAGGCGGCGGCCAGCTCGCGCTCGCCCGGCAGGGTCTCGTCCGGGCGGTAGCGACCGGACACGATCGCGTCGCGGAGCTGGCCGAAGACGTGGTCGGAGACCGAGGCGCGGGGAGCGGGGGCGAAGGCCATGGCCAGCAGTGTGGCCCCGCACACATCAACCCGTCAACTGGTTGGACCAGTCAGGTTTCGGTACCGGTCCGGCCGGTGGGTGCCGTCCCGGTCACCCCTCGTATCCTTTCCGCCGTAGCCCCGCAACCGGGAAGGGAGTCGGTGTGAGCGACCGGGTCGAGACGCTGGAGTTCCAGGCCGAGGCGCGTCAGCTGCTGCAGCTGATGGTGCACTCGATCTACTCGAACAAGGACGTCTTCCTGCGCGAACTGATCTCGAACGCGTCCGACGCGCTGGACAAGCTGCGGCTGGCGTCGCTGGTCGACAAGGACCTGTCGGTCGACGCGTCCGACCTGCACATCGAGATCGAGGTGGACAGGGACGCCCGCACGCTGACCGTGCGGGACAACGGCATCGGCATGTCCCGCGACGAGGTGGTCGGCCTGATCGGCACGATCGCCAAGTCCGGCACCGCCGAGCTGCTGCGTACGCTGCGCGAGTCCAAGGACGCCGCCGCCGACCAGGACCTGATCGGCCAGTTCGGGGTCGGCTTCTACGCCACCTTCATGGTCGCCGACCGGGTGACGCTGCTGACCCGGCGGGCCGGGGAGACCGGCGGCACCCGTTGGGAGTCCTCCGGCGAGGGCACCTACTCCGTGGAGGCGGTCGACGAGGCGCCGCAGGGCACCTCGGTCACCCTGCACCTCAAGCCGGTCGACGCCGACGACAACCTGCACGACTACACCGCCGAGCGGACCATCCGCGAGATCGTCAAGCGCTACTCCGACTTCATCGCCTGGCCGATCCGGATGAGCGTGGACGTCCCCGGCGAGGACGGCGCCGCCAACCGCGAGGAGCAGACGCTCAACTCGATGAAGGCGCTCTGGGCGCGGTCGCGCGACGAGGTGGACGAGGCCGAGTACAAGGAGTTCTACCGGCACGTCGCGCACGACTGGGCCGACCCCCTCGAGACCATCCACATGCGCGGCGAGGGCACGTTCGAGTACGAGGCGCTGCTCTTCCTGCCCTCGCACGCCCCGCTCGACCTGTTCGCCCCGCAGGGCCGTCGTGGCGTGCAGCTCTACGTCAAGCGCGTGTTCATCATGGACGACTGCGAGGCGCTGATCCCCAACTACCTGCGCTTCGTCAAGGGTGTGGTGGACGCGCACGACCTGTCGCTGAACATCTCCCGGGAGATCCTGCAGCAGGACCGGCAGATCCGCGCGGTGCGCCGGCGGTTGGTCAAGAAGGTGCTGGGCACGCTCAAGGACATGTCCGCCGAGTCGTACCGCACGTTCTGGACCGAGTTCGGGCCGGTGGTCAAGGAGGGTCTGCTGGAGGACCCGGACAACACCGAGGCGCTGCTGGACCTGGTCCGCGCGGCCAGCACCCACGACCCGGCCGAGCCGACCACGCTGCGCGCCTACGTGGAGCGGATGAAGGACGGCCAGACCGAGATCTACTACGCCACCGGCGAGAACCGGGCCACCATCGAGAACTCGCCGCACCTGGAGGCGTTCCGGGCCAAAGGTTACGAGGTGCTGATCCTCACCGACCCGGTGGACGAGGTGTGGGTCGAGCGGGTCGGCGCGTACGACGGGAAGACGCTGCGCTCGGTGGCCAAGGGCCAGGTCGACCTGGAGACCGAGGAGGAGAAGGAGAAGGCCGAGGCCGAGCGGCAGGAGTACGCCGACCTGCTCACCTTCCTCGGCGGCGCGCTCACCGACAGCGTCAAGGAGGTGCGGCTGTCCACCCGGCTGACCACCTCGCCGGCCTGCGTGGTGGGCGACGCGTACGACATGACGCCGACGCTGGAGAAGATGTACCGGGCGATGGGTCAGGAGGTGCCCCGGGTCAAGCGGATCCTGGAGCTGAACCCGACCCACCCGCTGGTCACCGGGCTGCGCAAGGCGCACGGCGAGGGTGGCGACACCGCCGCGCTGACCGAGACCGCCGAGCTGCTGTACGGCATGGCGCTGCTGGCCGAGGGCGGCGACCTCGCCGACCCGGCCCGCTTCACCCGGATCCTCGCCGACCGCCTCGCCCGCGGCCTCTAGAGGTAAGGAAGGGCCCCTTCTTAACGCTTCGTGCAGAGGAGGGGGCCCTTCTTAACACCGGACGCTCAGGGGAGGTCGGGGTAGAGGGCGGCCACGCCGCCGGACAGTCCGGCCTGGACCCGGCGGGCGACGTCGTCGGCCAGGATCTCGTAGCTGTCGGACTCGATGCCGTCGGCAGCCATCCGGGCGACCTCGGCCGGGTCGGCCTTGGGTCCGGTGACGGCGGCGGCCATGTCGGTGTCCATGTAGCCGACGTGCAGGCCGGCGACCCGGACGCCCCGGTCGGCGAGCTCGACGCGCAGCGCGTTGGTCATCGACCACTCGGCGGCCTTCGCCGCCCCGTACGCGCCGACGCCGGGGAACGTGAACCAGGACAGGGCCGACATGACGTTCAGGATCGTCCCGCCGCCGTTCGCCGCGATCCGGGGCGCGAACGCCCGCACCACCGACAGCGTGCCGAGGTAGTGCGTCTCCAGCTCCAGCCGGATCTGGTCGAGGTCGCCGTCGAGCAGGTCGGCGCCGGTGCTCACGCCGGCGTTGTTGACCAGCAGCGTCACGTCGCCGGCGCGCTGCGCGGCGGCGGCCACCGAGGCGGGGTCGGTGACGTCCAGGCGTAGCGGGGTGACGCCGGGCAGGTCGACGCTGTCCGGGTTGCGCGCGCCGGCCCAGACCGTGGCGCCCCGCGCCACGAGTTCCGCGGCCAGGCGCCGGCCGAAGCCGCGGTTCGCGCCGGTGACCAGGGCGGTGCTTCCAGCGATCTTCATGTCTCGCTCCGAGGGTGCTGAGGGTGGGTGGATCAGGAGGTCCGCAGGCCCGGACCGGGCAGCACGGCCAGCTCGTCGGCCGGCACGTCGTGCCCGGCGTCGCAGCGCAGCCGGGCGTGCACGTCCGCCCCGCAGTCGTGGTGGGTGACCAGGACGGACGGGCCGACCTCGTCGGCGGCGTACGCGTCGCCCCACTGGCGGAGGGCGACGAGCACGGGCAGCAGGTCGCGGCCCTTGGCGGTGAGCACGTACTCGTCGCGGGTGCGCTGCCCGGGCTCCCGGTAGGGCCGCCGGTCGAGCAGGCCGTCGGCGACGAGCTGCTTGAGGCGGGTGGCGGCGACCGGTTCGCTCACGCCGACCCGGCGGGCGAAGTCGTCGAAGCGCCGGGTGCCGAACGACGCCTCGCGCAGCAGGAGCAGCGTGGTGCGGTTGCCGACCACCTCGAGCGCCCGGGCGATCGAGCAGTTGGCGGTGGACCAGGAGTCGCGCTGCGCGAGGAAGTCCGTCATGGGCTCGACGCTACCGCGCTGACTTAGGGAAACAAAAGCCAGCTATCTCACGTCGCGGCTCGGGAATATCCGTCGGTCACAGCTGACCGGGGTAGAAGCCGTGCCGGGCCAGCGGCTCGACGATCTGGTGCTCCTCGTACGACAGGTGTGACAGCAGCGTGTCGGTGAGCAGGTCCGCCGCCTCCTGGAGCCCGGTGAAGTCACCCGGTCGGCTGATCAGCTCCACCAGCGCCCGGTCGACACCCTCCACCACGCCGTGGATCACCACGTGCTCCTCCTCCAGCCGGTCGAGCACCGCCGCCAGCCCGGCGTCGGCGCGGCGCAGGTGCGGGAAGACCGAGGCGTCCTCCAGTCCGTGGTGCTGGGTCACCACCGTGCAGTACGCGGCGCAGTACGCGCCCAGCGTCCAGTTGTTCTGCCGCAGGGTCATCTCGTTCAGCGCGGCCCGCGCGCCGCCCGGCGAGACCGCGCCCCGCGTCACCTGTTCCAGCAGGTCCCGCACCTGGGCCAGCTCCCGGCGCAGGTGGTCGTGCACGTCCACCAGATGTTGCCCCGCGGCCTGCGCGTGGGCCGGGTAGACGTGCCCGGCCGGCGCCGGCGGGGCGGTCGGACGGGTCGACTCGTCCCAGAGGCGGCGCGCGCTCAGGCGTACCCCCGGGTCGGGCGTGGGGGTGACCGCGAGGGTGGTCGGGACGCCGCCGGCGGCCTGCTCCCGCGCGACGGCGCGGGCGCCGCTGCCCGGCGTGGTGCGCTCGGCCGCGACCAGCTCCCGGACCGCCGGCGCCACCTCCTGGGCGAAGAGCTGGATGGCGCGCGGCTCGTCGCTGCCCAGGACGAAGGTGGTGATGCCGTGCTCCAGGGTGAGCCCGGCCAGGTCCTCCACCCACCGCCGCGGCGGCCCGGCCAGGAACCCCGTGGACGAGCGGGTGAAACTGCCGGTCACGTTGAGCATCCGGCGGATCTCGCCGGGGTCCCGCCCGGCGGCCCGCGCGCCCTCGTCGACCAGCGCGTTGAGCGCAGGCAGCTCGTCGGGCCCCTTCGGCAGGTAGGCCAGCGACGGCAGCCAGCCGTCCGCGGCGCGACCGACCAGGCGCAGCATGCGTGGCTTGTACGCGCCCACCCAGATGCCCACCGGATGGGCCGGCGCCGGTCCGCGCTTCGCGCCGACCACCCGGTAGTGCTCCCCGGCGACGCGGATCATCCCGCGTCGGTCGGTGCCCCAGACCTCCCGGATGACCTGGATCGCCTCGTCGAGCGCGTCGACCGCCGCGCCGGGGGAGAGCCGCCGCCCGCCGGCCGCCTCGATCGCGTCCCAGAACGCGCCCGCGCCCAACCCCAGCTCGACCCGGCCGCCGGTGAGCAGGTCCAGGCTGGCCACGCTGCGGGCGAGCACCACCGGTTGGCGCAGCGGCAGGTTGAGCACGTTGCCGGCCAGTCCGATCCGGTCGGTGGCGGCGGCCACGTACGACATCAGCGTCCACGTGTCCAGGAAACCCGGCTGGTAGGGGTGGTCCTGGAAGGTGACCAGGTCCAGCCCGACCTGCTCGCAGAGCGAGGCGAGGGCCACCACCTGGTCCGGCCGTCCGGCGGTGGGGGTGAGGAAGCCGCCGAAGGCCAGCTCGTGTCCGTGCTCGGTCATCCGTGCCGCTCCTCGTGCGATCTTGCCGGTCCCGCCCACGGTAGCCCGGGGCCGGAGCGGCCGGGCGGGGCGTCCGGATCCGGCCCGTACGTCCCGCTACCACGTCGTCGCGTGCCGCGTGCCCGGTCGCCCGCCCGGGTGACGAACATCCCGAGAAGTGGGCGATCGCCCGAAATCGTCCCTAGCGTCGGTGGCGTCCGCGGTCGCGGACACCACGGGCCGGTAACGCCTAATCCCGCCGCCGGCCCGGCGGTAACCGAACCTCGGCGGGAGCGGGGGACCCAACGTTCCTCGGTGCACGTCACCTCGGGGTGAAGCCGCCAGCGGCGGCCGGGCTCCTCGGCCCGAACCCGACAGCTCACCTCGTCGGCGTGGAGGAATCCCCATGGCAACTGCATACGCAGCCCGTCGTACCGCCGTCGGCGTGGTCCTGGCCGGCGCCGCGGTCCTGTTCGCTCCGGCCGTCCCGGCCAGCGCCTCCGGCGTCAACTGGGACGCCGTCGCGCGGTGCGAGTCCGGCGGCAACTGGCACATCAACACCGGCAACGGCTACTACGGCGGGCTCCAGTTCTCGCGCGGCACCTGGAACGGCCACGGCGGGAAGAAGTACGCCGCCCGGGCGGACCTGGCCAGCCGGTCGGAGCAGATCGCCGTCGCCGAGCGGGTCCTGGACGGGCAGGGCATCGGCGCCTGGCCGGTCTGCGGCCGCAAGGGCGGATCCGGCTCGTCCCCGAAGAAGGCGGCCGACCGTCCCACGCCGCGGAAGGCGGACCGCCCCGCGCCGAGGAAGGTCACCGACCGGCCCACCACGACGAGGTCCACGGTGGACCGACCGGCCGGGCGGGGCGGCGCCGGCACCTACCGGGTGCGCTCCGGCGACACACTCTCCGGCATCGCCGTCGCGGCGCACGTCGCCGGGGGGTGGCGGGCGCTGCACGAGCGCAACCGCGCCGTCGTCGGCGACGATCCGGGCCTGATCTTCCCGGGTCAGCGACTGCGCCTGCGCTGAGCCGACGAACGCCCGGCCGGGGCTCCGGCCGGGCGTTCGCGGTCGCGCGACACGCCGGGCGCGCGGCGCCCGACCTGCTCGCTTGCGGGCGGGGCCGGCCGGTGACCGCGCTCGGTCGGTGCCGGTTGCTATGGTCACGATGCTCGGCTAAGACGTGAAGAAAGCGCGGATATGACCATCGACCCGTTCTCGGCCGCCGCGAGCCTCGACGAGCTCCTGAGCCGGACGCAGCAGGCGCTCGCGGCGATGCGGTCCCGGGCCGGCGTGCACCCCGACGGCGAGCCGGGCGAGTTGCTCCGGGCCGAGGGCGCCGCGGCCGACGGCCGCGTCCGGGCGGTCGCCGTCCAGGGTGGCCGACTGGACTCGGTCGCCGTCGACCCGGACCTGGCCGGCGAGCCGCTGGAGGTCCTCTGCGGACACGTCGTCGCCGCCGTCAACGCCGCGCTGGCCGAGCTGGACGCCCGGGTCAGCGACTCGGCCCGGGCCGACGCCGACGCCCTGGCGGCCCGCCTCGGCGGCCTGCCCGACCAGGCGGAGCTGTTCAGCCGGGCGATGCACGAGGTGGCCGCGCGGATCCCGCGCGACCGGGGCGCCGCGTCCCGGGCCGGCCGCCCGGCCTGACCGACCTGCCGACGCGACGAAGCGGCCGGCCGCCCGGAGGACGACGACCGGCCGCTCGCCCTACGGTCAGCTCAGGGTGACCGCGGTGTCGTCGACGACGAAGGACGTCTGCAGGGAGCTGTCCTCCACGCCGCTGAACGAGATGGTCGCCGTGGTGCCGGCCAGCGACGAGACGTCGAAGGACCGCTGCACGTAGCCGGTGGCCTTGTTCAGGTTCGAGTAGGTCGCCAGCGTGGTGCTGCCGGCCTTGACGGTGAGCTTGTCGTACGCGGTGGTCGTGGTCGACTCCGCGCTGTCGATGTGCAGCCAGAAGCTCAGCGTCGCGCGGCAGCCGGCCGGAACGGTCACCGACTGGCTCAGGTTGTCGGTGTGCGACGAGCCGTAGCCGTCGAGCCACGCCTTGTACGAGCCGCCGTGCGCGGCCTGGCCGCTGTCCGTGGTGATGACGCCGGACGAGGCGGTCCAGTTCACGGTGCCCGACTCGAAGCCGGGGTTGGCCAGCTTGTTGCCGGAGCAGCCGCCCGACGGCGGAGTGGTCGTGGCGGTCGGCGTGGGCGTCGGGGTGCCGCCGGCGCACGTCGGGTCACCGGACTGGGCCGGCACGCTGACCGCGTTCCAGGCCGCCTTGACCGCGTCGAACTCGGCGCAGCTGCCCGGGTAGAGGTTCTTCGCCGCCTGCAGCGTCCAGGTGCGGTACTTCAGGTACGACGAGGACGAGGTCTTCAGCAGCATCGCGTTGTACATGATCTTGATGGCCTTCTGGATCCCCAGACCGGTCACGCTGCTGCCGTTGCAGGTCGAACTGGTCGGCTGCCCGTTGGTCGGGCTGCTGCCGTTGGCCAGCAGGTAGAACCAGTGGTTGCCGGGGCCGGCGGAGGCGTGCACCTCGCCGCCCGGGACGCTGCTGGAGTAGCAGTTCGGGTCGCCGAGCGCGGACGGGTTGTACATGTTGCGGATCGGGCCGGAGCCGACCAGATTGATCTTCTCGCCGACCAGGAAGTCCGGCGCGTCGTAGCTGGACGGCTCGTTGGCGAACCACTCGGTGGCCGCGCCGAACGTGTCCGCCACGAACTCCTGGGTGCCGCCGCCGGAGATGCCGCCCGGGGTGTGGTCGTCGATGCCGTGGCCGATCTCGTGCGCCACCACGTCGAGCGAGCCGATCCACTGACCGGCGGTGTTCTTGCCGATCTGCACCTGGGTGCCGTCGTAGTAGGCGTTCTGGTCGTTCAGGCCCACCCGGATCGGCCAGTAGCCGCCGTTGCCGTCGGCGCCGTTGCGGCCCAGCCACTGGCTGAGCATCTTGTGCTCGGTCTGCGCGGCGAAGAGCGCGTCGACGCAGCCGGTCTCCTTGTTGGTGGCGGTGCCGTTGCCCCAGGCGTCGTCGGAGCCGCTGAACGTGGTGTTGTTCGCCGCGTCCTGGCAGCTCAGGTTCGTGACGGTCGGGTCCTTCATGGAGTAGGTGCCGCCGGACTGGGTGGTGTTGAGCGTGAGCGGGCTCGGGCCGTTCCAGGCGCCGGTGCCGGTGCCGTGCACGATGTGCTCCTGCGTGCGCAGCACCGCCCCGGTGCGGGCGTCGACGTCGACGGTGAGTCGGCTCGGGCCCTCGGCGTCCGTGCCGCGCACGGTGGTCTCCCAGGCCAGCGTCGGGCTGGCGCCGAGCGTGTAGACGACGAGTGCGGTGCCCTCGACCGAGCTGACGGTCCGGAGCTGGGCGCGCGCCTTCTTCGCGCCCGCGGCCGGGGTCAGCGTGGGGGTGGTGACGAGGGCGCCGATGGGCCGCTGCTGGGCGACGGAGGCGTACTTCAGGTTGCCGGCGGCGTCGGTGGCCAGCACGAAGTCGCCGCCGACCACCGGCAGGCCCTTGTAGGTGCGCTCGTAGGGCACGTACTGGGTGCCCTCGGAGGAGATGACCGGCTTCTGGACGAACGCGTCGTCGGAACCGGCCTGGAGGTAGGCGGGGCGGTTCGCGACCAGCGCGCGGGCCGAGTCGGCGGCGGCCGCGCGGGCCTGCGCCGGGTTGGGGGCGGCGGGGCCCGGTGGGGCGGCCTGCACGGCCGCGGCGGTGCCGGCGGCGATCACGCCGGCCGCGACCGCGCCGGAGAGCGCGGCGAGGCGAGGTGAGAGCTTCACGAGGGTTCGCTCCTGTTCTGAGGCGCGCAGCACGGAGCCCGGTGGGGACGGGCGGCGCGGTGATGCGAGGCGGGGTGACGGTCGGTCACCGGAGCTGCCGGCGTGGCTCCGGGTCGACAGATCGACCGTCCGGGTCGCCGGGGGTCGACGACTCGTGGGTGCACGATCACACGCCGCCGGAGCCGGGATCAATGGGTGACCGGGGCAACCGACTTCCGCCGGACACCCGGCCGTCGGCCGGAATTCAGGAAGCCATGATCTTCAATAGCCCCTGATCAGGCCGAATATCGTCCGCAGTGGATGGATGCGAAGGCGTCATACGGCTTTTGCCGTGGTGTGCGGATGGCGCACATAGGTTCGATCGTCCCCCGGGGTCAGCGCGGTCCCCGGCTGCGCGTCGGCGATCCGGTCGGCGACGGCGACGGCGACGGCGACGACGTCGGACGCACGGTCGGCCGGCCGGTCGGGCGCGGGCTCGGACTCGACGGCGTCGGGCGGGGCGTCGCCGACGCCGACGCCGACGGGCTCGGCGCGGAGGTGGTCGGGGCCGGCGTCGACGGGGAGGGCTCCGGCGCGTCCCCCGGGAAGCTCGGCTCCCGGAACCGGTACCGGTCCGGGTCGAGCTTCATCGCCTCGGTGGCCCGGGACATGAACTGCCGCCAGATCGGCGCGGCCCCGGTCGAGCCGTACACCTCGTAACTGCCGCCCCGGGTCCGCAACGGCTTGCCGTCGGTGGTGCCCAGCCAGACGGCCGAGGCCAGCGCGCCGGTCCAGCCGACCATCCAGGTGTGCACGTTCTGCGTGGTGCTCTGCCCCGCCTGCCAGGTGCCGGTCTTGCCGGCGGAGTCCCACCCGTTGTCCAGTCGGGCCGCCCGGACCCGACGTAACGTCCAGTCGAGCTGATCGATCGCCTCCCGGTCCAGGCCGAGGTCGGTCTGGCGCACCTGCTCCGTCCACACCTCCTCGTCGCCCTTGGTCACCGAGCGGACGAAGTGGGCGTCGGCCCGCTTGCCGCCGGCAGCGAAGGTGGCCATCCCGTTGGCGTGGTCCTGCACCGTGATGCCGTACTGGCCGATGCCGACCTCGGTGGAGAACCGCTTCGCCACCTGGTCGGCCGGGTCGCCGCGCAGGTCGACGCGCTGCGGCTGCGGGTTGCCGCGCACGGTCTCCCACATCGACTCGACGCCGGCCCGCCGGGCCATGTCGATCACCCGGGCGGTGCCCAGCTTCTCGGTCAGCTCGAAGTAGGTGACGTTCAGCGAGGCGACGGTGGCCTCCCAGAGCGCGCAGTCCGGCTGGCAGGGCGCGTGCTCGGCGTTGCGGATCGGCCCGGCCGCGCTGCCCCGGGTGCGACCCGAGGCGGGGAACTCCTTGGTGTCCGGCGAGTCGAACCGCTGCTTCACCGAGATGCCGTCGCGCACGGCGGCGGCCAGGTCGTAGACCTTGAACGAGGAGCCCGGCGGGTGCTGGCCGAACCCGCGCGCCTGGCCCTTCTCGTCGTAGTACCAGCCTGCGTAGTCGGCGCCGGAGCCCCGGTCACCGCCGTAGTAGCCGAGCACCCGCCCGGTGCCCGGCTCCACCGCCACCAGCGCCGCCTGCCAGTTCTTCGGCTGCCCCCGCACCGCCTCCGGCGCGCTGTCCCGGCGGATGTCCGCCGACGCCTCCGCCGCGTCCTGCACCCGCTTGTCGACGGTGGTGACGATCCGGTAGCCGCCGTCACGGATCACCTCGTCCGGCTTGCCCCGGAACGGCTCCGTCCGCCGCAGCTCGGCCAGCACGTGGTTGACCACCAGGCCGGTCGGTCGGTCCAGGTCCGACCGGCCGGCGTCCGGGTCGACCGGGCGCACCGTGTCCGGGTACGCGAGATCCGCCGCCTGCCGCGGCGTGAGGTAGCCCAGCTTCACCATGCCGTCCCGGATGTAGTTCCACCGGTCGATCGAGTTCTGTTTCGCGGTCGCGTTGCGGGCCGGGTCGTAGCCCGGCGCGCCCTGCGGATCGGCCGGGTCCGCCTCCGGCTGCTTCACCATCGCGCACAACACCATCGCCTCGGCCTGGGTGAGCTGCTGCGCCGCCGGCGCGTCCCGGCGCACGGTCTTGCCGAAGAACGTCTGCGCGGCCGCCTCGATCCCGTACGCGCCCCGGCCGAACGGCACCGTGTTCAGGTAGAAGCCGAGGATCTCCTCCTTGCTGTACGTGTCGTCGAGCTTCCAGGCGATCACGGCCTCGCGCAGCTTCCGTGAGTAGGTCACCCCCCGCAGGTCCGCGGCGACCCGTGCGTACTGCTGGGTGAGGGTGGAGGCGCCCTGCCGCTGCCCGCCGGTGACATTGGCCCAGGCCGCCCGGAGCACGCCCTTGACGTCGATGCCCTGGTTGGTCCAGAACGTGCGGTCCTCGGCCGCGACGATGGCCTGCTTGGCCGAGTCGTTCATCTCGTCGTACGGGACGATGGTGCGGTTCTGCGCACCGAGCTTCGCCATCGGCGTGCGCCCGTCGGCGTAGAAGACGGTGGTCGACTCCGGCAGCTTCAGGTCGGTGGGCGTGGGGACGCTGTCGAAGTAGTAACCGCCGGCGACCAGGCCGCACCCGGCCAGCAACGTGCAGATCGCCAGGAAGACCGCCACCCGCCGTCGTCGGCGTCTCGGCCGGGCCGGTGTGGCGCCGCCAGGTCCCCGGACCTCTCCGTTGTGCCGCACGCGACGCCTCCGAACTGATCGGCCGAATCGTGTCCCTGCCCGGCTCGCAGGCTAACCGAGCTGCGCCGACGGCACCGGCCTGCGGGCGTCGACCGGTGTGGCGGCGGCCCGTCGCGGGCCGCGCGCCGGGCGGCACGGCGCCGCACGGCGCGGCCCCGTGCGGTACGGCGCCGGGCCGCGCGGGTCGGGGCGGCACGGCGCCGCCCCGACCCGGTCCGCCGGTCAGTGCGTCGCCCATCCCGCCGCGCGGCCGTTGCGCCCCCGCCGGCCGATCCGGCGTACCGGCCAGCGGTCGTTGCCGCCCGGATGCGCCGGTGCCGGCCGCCACATCGACCGCAGTTCGGTGCCGTCCGGCGCCGGGAAGATCCCCCGGTCGAGATAGCCGAGCCGGCGCAGCAGCGACCCGTACGGCTCGTCGTCCACCTGCGCGTACGTGGGCAGGCTCAGCGTGTCCATCCGGCGTTGCGCGCCGGCGAGCGCCTCCGCCGCCCCACCACCGGGCGCGGCGAGCAGCGCCAGGTGGTTGTGCGGCTCGACCGGCCGTCGCGCGGCCAGCTCGTCGTCGAGCCGGCGGAACCGGTCCACGTCCGGGCCGGCGACCGCGCCGAGGCGGTCGACGTACCGGCGGGGCGGGGGGATCGGGCGGTAGCGGTGGAACCACACCGTGGCGGCGGTGCCGTCGGGCAGCAGGAACGCGTCGCCGAAGAGCAACGCGTGTTCGGTCCAGATCCGCGCCACGGCGGCGAGGACGGCGGAGCGGCGCGGCGCGTCGGGGACGAGCCACGCCGCCAGGGCGGTGGGGGAGAGGGCCTCGGCGACGAGGTCGGCGATCCGGCCGACGTCGCACCATCTGGCCCGGATGACGGGCATTGCTCCGGTCATGGTGGAACTCCTGGTCACCAGTGTGATCGAGGAAGGATGCCGGGCGCCGGACGGTGGTCGACGGCGCCGCCGCGCGCGGTCGCGCGGCCCCGGGCGCGCACGCCCGGTCACCGGATCGAGGGTGCTGCCGGTGCGCGCCGGTCAGGCCGGGCGGGTGCCCGGACGCGACGAACGGGACGCCGGCAGGCGGTCGGCGGCCGGATGTCCGAACGGGTCTGCCAAGGGCGGGCAGGCCCAGGCGGCGGCGTCGGCGTCCGCCGGGTCGCCGTGCCCGGCGCCGCGGGGGTGCACCGCGCCGTCCGGCGGCAGCGGCACGACCGGTGCCGGCGCGAGGTCGACCGGACCGGGCCGGGCGACGGTCGCCGCCGCGGCGCGGGCCGGAACCATGACGACGGTCGCGCCGCCGGGAGCAGCGGCCGGCGCCGCGACCCGGACGGCCACCGGCCCGACGCCCCCGGCTCCGGGAGCCCGGCGGGCCGGAGCCGTCGCCGTGCCGGCCGGCGCGGCGGCGTCCGGTGGTCGTGCCCCCGGTGCCCCGGGCGCCCCGGGAGCGGTGGGCGGGGGCGCGGGCGCCGACGGCGCGGGGGGATCGAGCAGGTCGGTGATCGGGTGGAGCGGGGCGAGTACCGGGTCCAGCGGTCGCAGCACCGGCTCCAGCACACGCCGCACCGGACCGAGGACCGGGCGCAGCGGGCGGACCACGGGGGCGAGCGCGCCGGCGACCGGCGTGAGCACGTCCGCCGCCACCGGGTCGGTGACCGGCCGCAACGCGTCCGCGACCGGGGTGAGCACGCGGGCCCGCGCCGGCTCGGTGACCGGGCGCAGGGCGTCCGCGACGGGGGCGAGCACCTGGTCCGGCGCGGGTTCGGTGCCCGGGCGCGGAGTGCCGGTGGTCGGGGCGCGCACCCGGTCGCGCGCCGGGGCCGCCGCCGCCGGGTCCACCCGCGGGCGCGGCGCCCCGCGCACCGGACGGGCACGCGCCGGTCGGTCGACCGCCGACCGGACCGCGGGCGGCGTGGTCCGAGCCGTCGGCGGCGGTGGCGTCCCGGGCGCCGGTGGCGGTGCCTCCGGAACGGTCGCCCGGACCTCGTCGAATCCGGACGGTGACACGCCCAGCACCGGACCCAGCGCGCCGGTGAGCAACCGGACGACGCCGGGCGGCGACGCGGATGGTGGGCGCTCGGCGGCGTGGGCGGCGCCGGCGGCGGCGACCTCGTGCGCCGCCCAGACCGCGACGACGCCGCCGAGCAGCAGGCCGAGGCGCAGCGCCCAGCGTGCCGGCGGCCCGACCCGTCGCGTCATCCCCGCACCCCCCGGGACCCGGCGTGCAGCGACGCCGGTCACTGCCCGAACTCTACCGAACGTGGCGGTCCGGGCACAGCATGCCGCTGATCGGTTTCGGGCGCGGCCCCCACCGACAGGCGTGGCACGCGGGCCGTCCGGGTACCACCGTCGGCATGAGTACGAGCACGGCGGACCGCGCCGACACCGACACCGTGGCCGCCCCCGCCGGCGTGGTGGCGGTCGTCGCCCACCGGAAGAAGACGTTCGGCGGCGGCCTCGACGAGCTGCGCGCCCGGCTGGCCACCGCCGGCGTCGAGCGGCTGATCTGGCACGAGGTGCCGAAGAGCCGTAAGGCCCCGAAGCGGGTCCGCGCGGCGCTCGACGAGGGCGCCGACCTGGTGCTGGTCTGGGGCGGGGACGGCATGGTGCAGCGGTGCGCCGACACGCTGGCCGGCACCGGCGTGCCGATGGGCATCCTGCCCGCCGGCACCGCCAACCTCTTCGCCGCCAACCTCGGTATCCCCGCCGACCTGCCGGAGGCGGTGCGCATCGCGCTGCACGGCCGGCGGCGCCGGCTGGACCTGGGCCGGCTCAACGGGGAGCACTTCGCGGTGATGGCCGGCGCCGGCTTCGACGGCGACCTGATCCGCGACGCCGACCGCAAGCTCAAGGGCCGGTTCGGCCGGGTCGCGTACGTCTGGACCGCGTTGCGGCACGTGCGCGGCGAGTGCGTCCGCACCCGGATCCGGGTCGACGGCTCGGACTGGTTCGACGGCGAGGCGAGCTGCGTGCTGTTCGGCAACGTCGGCACCATCACCGGCGGCATTCCGGCCTTCGACGACGCCCGGCCCGACGACGGGGTGCTCGAGGTCGGCGTCGCCACCGCCAGCGGCGCCGTGGACTGGGCGCGCACGTTGGGCCGGATGGCCGCCGGCCGCTCCGACGACTCACCGTTCGTGCGGATCACCCGGGGCCGCAAGATCCGGGTCCGGTTCGCCGCGCCGAAGACGTACGAGCTGGACGGCGGCGCGCGGGGCACGGCGAAACGGCTGAAGGTCACGGTGGTACCGGGCGGATTGACGGTCTGCTGCCCCGACCCGCTGGACTGACCCGGCCGGCGCCGGGCCGGACGCGCCCGGCAGGATGCGGGCATGCGCGACGACGTACGCGACTACCTCGCCGACCTGGTGCGGCGCTCCCGGGACGTGCTCGGCGACGACCTGGTCGGGGCGTACGCGGCCGGTTCGGTCGGATTGGGCGCCTACCAGCCGGGCCGAAGCGACGTGGACGCCGCGCTGCTGGTCGCCGCGTCGCCCGCCGGGGCCGCCCGGCGGGCGCTGGTGGACCGGCTGCGGCACGAGGCGCTGCCCTGCCCGGCGCGCGGCCTGGAGCTGGTCGTCTACCGCCGCGACGTGGCCGCCTCCGGCACCCCGGAGCCCGGCTTCGAGGTGGAGCTGAACACCGGGGCCACCATGCCGTTCCGGGCCACCTACGACCCGGCCGACCGGCCCGCCGCCGACGGGCGGTTCTGGTACGCGCTCGACCGCAGCATCCTGCGCCAGTCCGGCCTGACCCTGCTCGGCCCGCCCGCCGCCGAGGTCTTCGCCGACCCGCCGCCGGCCGTGCTGCGGGCGCTGCTGGTCGACGCGCTGCGCTGGTGGCTGGCGCTGCCCACGCCGCCCGGGGACGCGCCCGCGCCGGGCGCCGAGGACGCCGTGCTCGGGGCCTGCCGCGCGCTGGTGCGCTGCCGCGACGGCGTCTGGCTGGGCAAGGTCGACGCCGGCCTGCGGGTGGCGGCCGACGACCCGGACGCGCCGCTGATCCGGGCCTGCGTCGCCGCCCGCCGGGGCGGCCCGCCCCCGTCCGGCGCGGCGGCCCGCGCGTTCCAGCGGCGGGTGCTGGCGCAGCTCGACGACGGCTGACGAAATTCGATGTCGTCCGGGCCCGCCGGGCGACTAGGGTCGGACGATGATCGAGGTGCGCGACCTCGCCAAGCACTTCCGGGTGCACCGGCGGCAGCCCGGCCTGGCCGCGTCGCTGCGCTCCCTGGTCCGCCGCGAGCACGTCACCGTCCGCGCGGTCGACGGGGTCGGCTTCACCATCCCCGCCGGTGAGGTGGTCGGCTTCCTCGGCCCCAACGGCGCCGGCAAGACCACCACGCTGAAGTGCCTCACCGGCCTGCTGCACCCCAGCGCCGGCACGGTCCGGGTGCTGGGGCACACCCCGCACCGCCGGGAGCCGGCCTTCCTGCGCCGCGTCTCGCTGGTGATGGGCCAGCGCAACGGGCTGTTCTGGGACCTGCCGGCGGCCGACGCGTTCGAGGTCAACCGGGCGGTCTACGGCCTCGCCGAGGGACCGTACCGGGCCGCGCTCGACGAGCTGGTCGACCTGCTCGGCCTCGCCCCGCTGCTCGGTCGGCAGGTGCGCGTGCTGAGCCTCGGCGAGCGGATGCGCTGCGAGCTGGCCGGGGCGTTGCTGCACCGCCCGGACGTGCTCTTCCTCGACGAGCCGACTCTCGGCCTCGACGTCAACGGGCAGGCCGCGGTCCGCGCCTTCCTCCGCGACTACAACGCCCGCCACGGCGCGACCGTGCTGCTGACCAGCCACTACATGGGCGACGTGACCGCGCTGGCCCGCCGGGTGCTGGTCATCGACCGGGGCGCCCTGCGGTTCGACGGCGACCTCGCCGCGCTGGTCGAGGCGCACTCGCCGCACCGGCTGGTCCGGGTCACGCTGCGCGAGCCCGCCCCCGCCGGCGCCTGGGCCGGGCTCGGCGAGCCGGTCGACGTCGACGGCGCGGTCGTCACGCTGGCGGTGCCCCGGGCCGAGACGGCGGCGGTCGCCGCCCGGCTGCTGGCCACCCTGCCGGTCGACGACGTGGCGATCGGGGACCCACCGGTCGAGGAGATCATCCGGGCGGTCTTCGCCGGTGCGTGACACCCTCACCGCATACCGGGCGCTGGCGCGCGGCGGCACGCTGGTGGCCGTCACCTACCGGGGCCGGCTGGTGCTGCGCGTGCTCACCGGCTTCTTCCCGCTGCTCATGATGGCGGTCTGGCTGACCGTGGTCGCCGAGGCGGGCCCGCCGGCCGGCTGGACCAGCGCCGACTTCCTCGCCTACTACGCGGCCGCGACGCTGATGGCGAACCTCTCCGGCGACCACGTCGTCTGGCAGTGGGACGCCGACCTGCGCAGCGGCGACCTGTCGCTGCGGCTGCTGCGCCCGCTGCACCCGTTCCACCAGTACGCCGCCGCTGACCTCGGGCAGCGCCTGGTGATCCTGGTGGCGCTCGTGCCGGCCCTGGCGCTGGCCGCGGTGCTCAGCCCCGACCTGGACTACCCGGTCACCCCGGCCCGACTGGCCGCCGTCGCGGCCGCGGCGGCGCTGGCGTACGCGTTGGGTCTGCTGACCGCGTCCACGTTCGCGTTGCTCGGCTTCTGGAGCACCCAGACCGCGAACGTGTGGCTGCTCTGGTGGGGGCTCGGCTCGTTCGCCTCCGGCTGGGTCGCCCCGCTGGAGCTGCTGCCGCCGTGGCTGCGCACCGCCGCGGTGGTGCTGCCCTTCCGCAGCATGATGGGCTTCCCGGTGGAGCTGGTGACCGGCCGGCTGGACGGTGGTGAGACCGCGCTCGGCTTCGCCGTCGGTCTCGGCTGGCTCGGGGTGTTCGCGCTGCTCTACCGGATCGGCTGGCGTCGGGCCGTACGCCGGCACCAGGCGGTGGCCGGGTGATCCGCCGGCAGCTGCGGGTGCTGCGGATCTGCTGGCGCGCGGCGGTCGCCGCCGACCTGGAGTACCGGTTGCAGTTCCTCTCCGCCGCCGCGTTGAGCGCGTTCTGGATGGTGTGGGCCGTGGCCGGGGCCTCGGTCTACTTCCGCTTCGCCGGGTCCGTGGCCGGTTGGACGCACGGCGAGGTGCTGGTCGTCATCGGCCTGTTCTTCACGCTCAACGGCCTGCGCCAGACGCTGCTGCAACCCAACCTGGAACTGATGAGCGACCACGTCCGCCGCGGCACCCTCGACTTCCTGCTCACCAAGCCGTTCGACGCCCAACTGCTGGTGAGCCTCGGACGGGTGCGGGTGACCAACCTGCTCGACCCGGCGCTGGGCCTGGTGCTCGTCACGGTGGGCGTGGTGCTGTCCGGGCGCGGGGTCTCGCCGGGCCGGCTGGCCGCCTTCCTGCTGCTGTTGGGCTGCGCCGCGGTGCTGCTGTACGCGCTGACCGTGCTGCTGATGGCGGCGACCGTGGTGCTGGTGGCGGCGGAGGACCTGGACCGGGTCTCGTTCGCCTTCGTCGAGCTGTCCCGCTTCCCGGTCGACCTCTACCGCGACCCGGCCCGCACGCTGCTCACCGTCGTCCCGGTCGCGTTCCTCACCACGTACCCGGGTGCGGCCCTGCTGGGCCGGCTCGACGCCCGGATGCTGCCGGTCGCGGTGGCGGTGGCCGCCGGCGCGGTGGTGGTGGCCACCGGGGCGTGGCGGCGGGCGCTGCGGTCGTACGCCGGGGCGGGCGGCTGACCGGCGCGCCGCCGGGCCGTCCCCGCCGGTGACTAGGGTGGGCGGGGGAGGTGCGGTGATCATGGAGCTGAGCGCGGAGATCCGGGCCGGGCTGGAGTCGGTGGTGCCCGGCGGGGTGGCGACCCGGGCGGCGGACCGGCTGCGGCTGGCCCACGACGCGTCGCACTACCTGCTGCACCCCGGCGCGGTGGTCACCCCGACCGACGCCGGCCAGGTCGCCGCGCTGCTCGCGCAGAGCCGGCGCGGCGGCGTCCCGCTGACCTTCCGCTCCGGCGGCACCAGCCTCAGCGGCCAGGCGGTCACCGACCGGCTGCTGGTCGACGTCCGCCGGCACTTCCGCGACCTGACCGTGCTCGACGACGGGCGGCGGGTCCGGGTGCAGCCCGGCGTGGTGCTGCGCCAGGTCAACGCGCGGCTCGCGCCGTACGGCCGCAAGCTCGGCCCGGACCCGGCCAGCGAGTCCGCGTGCACCGTCGGCGGCGTGGTCGCCAACAACTCCAGCGGCATGACCTGCGGCACCGAGTTCAACACCTACCGGACGCTGGAGTCGCTGGTGCTGGTGCTGCCCAGCGGCACCGTGCTGGACACCGGCGGCGCGGACGCCGACGCCCGGCTGCGCGCCGCCGAGCCGGACCTGCACGCCGGGCTGCTGCGGTTGCGCGACCGGGTGCGCGGCAACCCCGACTCGGTGCGCCGGGTCCGCGCCCAGTACGCCATGAAGAACACCATGGGGTACGGCGTGAACGCGTTCCTCGACCACGACGACCCGGTCGACCTGCTCACCCGGCTGGTGGTCGGCAGTGAGGGCACGCTCGCGTTCGTCGCGTCGGCGACGTTCCGCACCGTACCGGTGCACCGGCACGCCGCGACCGGTCTGCTGGTCTTCGACTCGCTCGGCGCGGCGACGGCCGCCATGCCGGAGCTGGTGGCCGCCGGGCCGGCGGCGGTCGAGCTGCTCGACGCCGCCGCCCTGCGGGTCGCCCAGCGGGACCCGAAGGCGGACGCCGCGCTGCGCGGCCTGGCCGTGCGCGGGCACGCCGCGCTGCTGGTCGAGTGGCAGGAGTCCGACCCGGACGCGCTGGCCGGGCGGGTCGCCGCCGCCGAGCCGGTGCTGGCCGGGCTGCCGTTGACCGCGCCGGCCCGGCTCAGCGGGGAACCCGCCGCCCGCGCCGCGCTCTGGCACATCCGCAAGGGTCTCTACGCCGCGGTGGCCGGCGCCCGCCCGTCCGGCACCACCGCGCTGCTGGAGGACGTCGCCGTGCCGGTCGAGGCCCTCGCGGGCACCTGCGCGGCGTTGGCCGAGCTGTTCGACCGGCACCGCTACGCCGACAGCGTGATCTTCGGCCACGCCAAGGACGGCAACCTGCACTTCATGCTCAACGAGCGGTTCGCCGACGGCGCGGCCCCCACCCGCTACGCCGACTTCACCGAGGAGATGGTCGACCTGGTCCTCGGCCACGGCGGCACGCTGAAGGCCGAGCACGGCACCGGCCGGGTGATGGCCCCCTACGTGCGCCGCCAGTTCGGCGACGAGCTGTACGACGTGATGCGGCAGGTGAAGACGCTCTGCGACCCGGACGGCGTGCTCAACCCCGGCGTGCTGCTCAGCGACGACCCGGAGATCCACCTGCGGCACCTGAAGACCGTGCCGACGGTGGAGGAGGAGGTGGACCGGTGCGTCGAGTGCGGCTACTGCGAGCCGGTCTGCCCCAGCCGCGACCTCACCACCACGCCCCGGCAGCGGATCGTGCTGCGCCGCGAGATCGCCGCCGCCGAGGCCGCCGGCGACCGGGCGCTGGCCCGGGAGCTGACCGACGCGTACGACTACGACGCGGTGCAGACCTGCGCCGTGGACGGCATGTGCGCCACCGCCTGCCCGGTCCTGATCAACACGGGTGACCTGGTCAAGCGGCTGCGCGCCGAGGAGCACGGGCGGGCCACGCGCACCGGCTGGCGGGGCGCGGCCCGACGCTGGGACGCCACCACCCGGGGCATGGCCCGGGGGCTGGACCTGGCCGGCGCGCTGCCGCCCGCGCTGCCCGAGGCGGCCACCCGGGCCGCCCGCGCCGTGCTCGGCGCGGACCGGGTGCCGCAGTGGCGGCGGGACCTGCCGCGCGGCGGCACGCCCCGCCAGGCCCACCCGGCGGACGACCCGGACGCCGTCTTCGTGCCGTCCTGCCTCGGCACGCTGTTCGCCCCGGCCGAGGGCGGCGTCGGCGTGGCCGCCGCGCTGCTCACGCTCGCCGACCGGGCCGGCGTCCGCCTGCTCGTGCCGGACGGGATCGGCGACCTCTGCTGCGGCACGCCCTGGTCGTCCAAGGGCCTCACCGACGGCTACCGCGCGGTGCGCGACCGGGTCCCGCCGGTGCTGCGCGCGGCCGGCCGCGACGGGGCGCTGCCGGTGGTCAGCGACGCCGCCTCCTGCACCGAGGGCTTCGACCGGCTGCTCGCCGACGCCGGTGACCTGCGGGTGGTCGACGCCGTCGCCTACACCGCCGCCACGCTGCTGCCGCGACTGACCGTACGCCGGCGGCTCGGCTCGCTCGCGCTGCACCCGACCTGCTCGTCCACCCGGCTCGGCCTGGACGACGCGCTGCTCACGGTGGCCCGCGCGATCGCCGACGAGGTGGTGGTCCCGGATGGCTGGCAGTGCTGCGGCTTCGCCGGCGACCGGGGCCTGCTGCACCCGGAGCTGACCGCGTCGGCCACCCGGGCCGAGGCCGCCGCCGTCACCGCGCGCCCCTTCGACGGGTACGCCTCGGTGAACCGCACCTGCGAGATCGGCCTGGCCCGGGCCACCGGGCAGCCGTACCGACACCTGCTGGAGCTGCTGGCCGAGGTGACCGCCTGATGGGGCGCAGCTGGTGGCTCGCCGGGCTGATGCTCGTCGTCGGCGTGCTGGTGGGCGTCGCCCAGGAGGGCGTGGCGTCGTCCGTGCTGGGCTTCGCGGGCTTCGCCGTCCTGGCCGCGCTTTTCTCGCCGCTGGCCTTCCCCCGGTCGCTGAGCGCGGCCGAGGCGCGCCGGCGCAGCGCGCGCGACGGCCGCCCGGTCGTCTACTGGCGTCCCGGCTGCACCTACTGCCTCCGGTTGCGCCTGCGACTGGGCCGGCACGCCGGGCGGGCGCACTGGGTGGACATCTGGCGTGACCCGGAGGCAGCGGCGGCGGTCCGGGCGGTCACCGGCGGCGACGAGACCGTCCCGACGGTGGTGCTGCCGGACCAGGCCGTGGTGAACCCCGACCCGGCCTGGCTGCGCGCGCGGCTCCGGGCCTGACGGCGGGGCCGGCCGGGGCCCGACGGCCGGCTTCAGAGCGGGCGGGTCAGCTCCGCGACCAGGTCGGCGACCGGCGCCGCCCGGGCGCCGCGCCAGCCGGTGCCGGCCCACAGGTGCAACCGGTCGGCGTCACCGGCCCCGGCGGCGGCGACCCGCAACGGCCGGGTCAGGTGGTGCAGCGCCGGATAGCCGAGCGGGGCCGCCGCGTCGTGCCGCTCGACGAAGCGGTTGCGCAGCGCCCGCGCGGGACGACCGGTGAACGCGCGGGTGACCACGGTCCGGTCCCGGGCCGGGTCGCCGAGCGCGTCCCGGTGGGTCCGCCCGGTGCCGCTCTCGTCCGCCAGCAGCAACAGCGTGCCGACCAGCACCCCGACCGCGCCGGCGGCGAGCGCGTCGGCGACGTCCCGCCCGCCGCCCACCCCGCCCGCGGCGAGGACCGGCAGCCCGGTGCGTCCGGCCACCTGCCGGACCAGGTCCGGCAGCGGACGCGGCGCGGGTGGGGCCGCCGGGGTGAACGTGCCGAGGTGGCCGCCGGCCGCCCCGCTCTGCGCCACCAGCCCGTCCACCCCGAGGTCGGCAGCGGCCGCCGCCTCCTCCGGCCCGGTCACGGTGACCAGCACCCGGCTGCCGGCCCGGCGCAGGTCCCGGACCACGGCTGCCGGCGGTGGGCCGAACGTGAAGCTGACCACCGGCACCGGTTCGCGGCGCAGCAGGTCGAGCTTGGCGTCCCAGTGGTCGTCGTCGGCGACCCGGTCGGCCGTCGCGAGGTCCAGGCCGTAGGGCGCGCCCTCGGGCGCGATCCGGTCCGCGTAGCGGCGGAACTCCGCCTCCGTGACCGGCACCGGGGTGGGCACGAAGACGTTCACCCCGAACGGGTGGCCGCCGTCCCGCAGCTCGGCGATCTCCGCCGCCACCGCCTCGGGGGTGCGGTAGCCGGCGGCGAGGAAGGCGAAGCCACCGGCCGTACCCACCGCCGTCGCGAGCCGGGTGGTGGACGGCCCGCCGGCCATCGGCGCCGCCACCACCGGCAGGTCCACCCCGAGCAGATCCCGAATTCCCGTCACCGCCCCAGTCTGCCGCCTCCGCCGCCCGGAACCGGGGCTGCCGGCGGGAGCGGTCCTGGTTAGGCTCGGGCGATGCATCGATCCCGGCTGTACGCCCTGATCATCGACGCGCCCCAGGAGTCCGCGGGAGAGGTCACCGCGTTCTGGTCCGCCGCGCTCGGCGCCGAGGTGCGCACCGACCCGAGCGAGCCCGAGTTCACCGGCCTGGCCGACGTGGTGCCGGGTCTGGTCACCGCCGTGCAGGCGGTGGACGACGCGCCCCGCCACCACCTCGACATCGAGACCGACGACGTGCCGGCCGAGGTCGAGCGGTTGCGGGGTTTGGGCGCCACGCCGGTCTCCCGGTGGCAGGACTGCCACGTGTTGCGGGCGCCGGGGGGTCACCTGGTCTGCGTGATCCCGGTGGCCAGCGACCCGGAGCTGTTCGCGTCGACCGCCACCCGCTGGCCGTGAGGCCGGCGCCCCGGCCGGTGAGGGCCGGGGCGCCGGAGCCGGTCAGGCGGTGTAGGGCAGGGTGACCGTCGAGCGGTCCCCGGTGCCGAGCGTGGTGGCGCCGGCGCCGATGGCGTTCCACACCTCCACGGTCACCGTGCCGCCGGCCAGGTCACCGAGCGTCCCGACGCCGGAGAGCAACCCCCGGGCCTGGGTGTAGTGCTCCCACCCGGGCACCGGGTCGGTGGCGAAGTACTGGTACGTCTCCACCCGGTCGGCGGTGCCGTCGCCGGTCAGGTCGTAGGAGACCCGGACGTGGGTGCCGTTGCCGACCGTCGTGCCCGCGTCCAGCAGCAGGTCGAACCGGGTCGCCCCGCCGGTGTAGCGGGCGGTCAGACCGGAGGCGGTGAACCGCAGCGGTTCCCCGCCGGTCGCCGGGACGGTCACCGTGGCCGAGGCGCCGGCCGCGCCGGCCAGGCCGGTCGGGCCGACCAGGTGACGTTCCGCGGTGAACCCGCCCGACGCCGGCGGCGTCGTGGTGGCGGTGCTCCCGGCGTACGGCAGCACCAGGCGGGACGCGTCACCGATGCCGAGCGTGGTGGGCGCGGCGCCGATGGCGTTCCACACCTCGATCCGGACCGTGCCGCCGGACAGGTCGCCCAGCGTGCCGGTGGCCGAGGTGAGGCCCTGCGTCTGCCGGTAGTGCTCCACACCGGTGACCGGGTCGGTGGCGTAGTACCGGTAGGTCTCCACCCGGTCGAAGCTGCCGTCGCCGGTGAGGTCGTACGAGACCCGGGCCTGGACCCCGTTGCCGACCGCGGTGCCCGCGTCGACGGCCAGGTCGAACGCCGTGTTCCCGCCGGTGTACGTGCCGGTCAGCCCGGTGGCGGTGAAGACCTGCGCGTTGGCCGGCGCGCCGTCGTGGTTGCCGTTTGCCGCGGCCACCGTGACCGTGCCGGCCGGGCCGGCGGCGGCGCCCAGCGCCCCGCCGGAGCCCAGGTAGCGGGTCGGCTCCAGCGCCGGCGGCGGGGTGGTCGGGCTCGGGCTCGGGCTGGTCGGCGTCGGGCTCGGCGTGGTCGGCGTCGGGGTGGGCGTGGTCGGCGTCGGGGTGGGCGTGGTCGGCGTCGGCGTGGGGGTGCTCGGCGTCGGGGTCGGCGTCGACGTCGGCGGGGGACCGGTCGGCACCGTCACGCCGCCGGTGGCGCTGCCCCCGCTCCAGGTGTACGCCCCGGAGGTGACGGTCTTCCCGGCCGGCACCGCCAGCGTGGTGCCGTCGGAGAACGTGACGGTCAGCGGCGCCGCGGTGATGTTCGACGCCACGTACGTGCGCTCGGTGCCCGTGCGGAACACCTTCGCCAGCGGGTGGTTCGCGGTGACCGAGGTGTCCACCGTGCCGAGCGCGGCGAGGTTGCGGATCCAGTGGAACGTGTGCGCCTTGCTCTCGCCCTCCTCGCTGGCGAACGTGCTGTTGGCCCGGAAGTTGCGCAACGCCTGCTCGCCGTCGCCGAGGGCCAGGAACTCCCAGATGATGTCCTGCCACACCGTCGGCGGGCCGTTCTTGTTGGCGAGCAGCTCCGCGTAGTTGGCCTTGACGTACTCCGGGTGGTCGCCGAGGTAGAGGTGACCGCCGGTGATCGGCAGCATGTTGATGCCCTGGATCATCTCCGGGGCCGAGGAGAACCAGGTGGCGTACGCGCCGCCGTCGCCCCACACCATGCCGACGGTCTTGTGGCCGAAGGCGGCCGGGAAGTTCTCGTCGTGCACGTCGAACCAGTACTCGGAGATGGCCGCCGACTGGGTGGTCCACAGGTAGACGCCGGCGTCGCGGACGGCGGTGTTCCCGGTCGCCTGACCCCACTGGATGAGCGCGTTGGCGAAGTTCATGCCCTCCGAGGAGGACTCCTGGTTGTTGCCGGCGAAGAACGGCGCCAGGCCGGAGGCCCAGTCGTGGCCGGCGTAGATGTCGAAGTCCCGCAGGTAGGGGAACCGGTTGTCGGCGCGGTCGTAGTTGTTGGCGTCGCGGATGAGCAGGTCCACCATGCCGCCGTAGCGGGTGTCGTCGGCCCAGCCCGGGTCGAACTTGGCGACCGTGGCCGCCGCGGCGACGAAGTAGCCGTAGTGGAAGTGGTGGTCGTTGAGGTCCTCGTCGGAGCCGTACGAGGCGGGGTAGCCGATCAGCGTGCCCCAGTTGCGGTCGTAGTAGAACAGCTGGCCGGTCTCGCCGGAGCTCGCGGTGAGCCAGTTGGTCAGCCGCGCCTTCATGGCGGTCACCGCCGCGTCGCGCACGGCGGTGAGGCCGAGCTGGTCGGCGATCTCGGCGATCCGGGCGGCCCGGCCGAGGCCCTTGCCGGCCCAGTAGGTGTCCCGCCCGCTGATCCCCTCCGGGTTGGCCAGTTCGGCGTTGAGGTAGTTGGTGACGGTGGTCAGGTCCGCGCCCGTCGCGTCACCCACCGCCGGCACCTCCGGCAGCACGCCGGTGTAGCGCATCGAGGTGGTGAAGGACGGCACCCCGACCAGCACCCGCATGGCGCCGCGCGCGGAGACGTACGTGCCGGTGATCGGGGTGGCGCCGGTGAGGCTGCGCCACTGGTGCGGGTAGAGCGCCACCACCGTCTTCGTCTCGGTGCCCTCGCGG
This sequence comes from Micromonospora sp. WMMA1996, assembly GCF_002573675.1. Taxonomy (NCBI): domain Bacteria; kingdom Bacillati; phylum Actinomycetota; class Actinomycetes; order Micromonosporales; family Micromonosporaceae; genus Micromonospora; species Micromonospora sp. WMMA1996. The sequence continues at coordinate 2,062,776 of NZ_PDHU01000001.1, forward strand.
GGCGTGGTGGTGAACGCGTACGTGGTGCGCACCGTGCCGGCGGCCTGGTCGTACGCGTAGCTCATCCGGGTGCCGGTGACGTGGGCGTGGGCGTACCTGCCGTACTCGTCGGCGAGGGCGGCCTTGTCCGCGCCGCCGGGCAGCACGGCCACGGAGAAGTAGCCCTTGCCGGCGAGCGTCGAGCTGATGCCGGCGCCGTTGACGGTCCAGGTCGCGCCGGTCGGCGCGTACGCGACGTAGTCGTGGCCGTTGACGGTGAAGCCGATGGTGGCGCCGGAGTTGCGCCAGACCGTCGGCGTCGCGGTTGCGGTGAGCTGCGCGGCGCCGCCGCCGGTGACGGTGTAGTAGCTGAACGGCAGCCCGTGGCCGATGGTGGCCCGCATGCTCCGGTTGCCGTCGCTCCAGTCGGCGGTGACCGTCCAGTCGGTCCAGTCGGCGGCCTTGACCACGGGCGCGGCGAGGCCGGCCACCCCGACCCGGACGTCCTCGGTGTACGGGTAGTGGAATTCGCCCACCCCGGTGGCGGTGCCGCTGATCGCCGGCGTGGTGGTGTACGACAGCCCGAGCCCGTTGTTCTCGGCCTTGAACGCCAGCGGGTGGGCTTGGAGGTTCTCGCTGGTCCCGCAGTTGTTGCGCTTCCAGATCAGCGACGACCACCAGTCGTTGGTGGGGATCGCCCCGGCCGGGGCGTCCGCGGTGGCGAAGATCCGCGGGTTGGTGCTGACGGTGCCGCAGCCCTTGGGCAGCACGGCGCCGGGCGGCAGCGTCTCGGTGTAGCTGCCCGCGCCGACGGTGCCGGCGGCGGCGGTGCCGCCACCGCCGACCACGACGCCGAGCAGTCCGGCCGCGAGCACGGACACGGCGGCGAGGGCGACCACCCGACGGGGGCGTCGGCGGGCGGGGGACGGAACCGGTTCCGGCAGCGGTGCGGCGCCGGGGGAGAAGTCCCGCAGGGGGAGTGTCATGGAGGTCCCCTTCAGAGGAGAAGGCGGGGTACGGATGGTGGTCCGATGGTCGAGAGAGCGCTCTCTTGAGAAGCGAGATTAGGTTCCGGTTACGCGTCCGTCAATGTCTCGTTACCAAAGAGAGCGCTCTCTTGACCGCCCCGACACCCCCGGGGCGAACCTCCGAAACGCTCCTGACCAGGGCCGACGGGAACAGGACAGCACCGCCCTCCGCCGTACCCGATGCGGCGGCGGAGGGCGGTGCGCGGCTTTTGCGAGTTGCGGCGCTCAGGCGGCGGTCGCGGCGAGCCGGTCCATACCGGACACCGGCGCCGGGACGACGCCCGGCTGCTCGCCGCCGCCGGCGCGGCGCGGCCCGGGCGCGACGGCCGACCGCGGCGTGCGGGCGGCGGTCAGGCCGAGCTGCGCGGCCTCCCAGGCGGCGCAGGGCCACGCGGCGCCGGCGCAGCTCGGGCTCGCGCACACCCGCTCCGCGTCGGGCTGGTGCGCGTCGGCCACCGCGGCGGCCAGATCCCACAGCAACGGATCGGTCACCTCGTCGGGACGGTCGGTGACGCGCTCTGTGCTGGCTTCGACATGATCGGTCCCCCCTGTCGTGAACGGCCCCCACCTGTTTCCGGAACCGGCCCCCGGCAAACCTGCGCCCGGCCCGCCGCGGGCATAGGCTGGCCGGCGTGGCGAGGTACTACGACCTGCATCCGGACAATCCCCAACCCCGGGTGATCCGGCAGGTGGTGAGCCTGCTGCGCGACGACGGGGTGATCGTCTACCCGACCGACTCCTGCTACGCGTTCGGCTGCCGGCTCGACAACCGGGCCGGCGTGGAGCGGATCCGGGAGATCCGGCGGCTCGACGACCGGCACCCGTTCACGCTGGTCTGCGCCGACTTCGCCCAGCTCGGCCAGTTCGTCAAGCTCAGCAACGCCGTCTTCCGGCAGGTGAAGTCCGTCATCCCCGGCAGCTACACGTTCATCCTGCCGGCGACCGCGGAGGTGCCCCGCCGGTTGCAGGACCCGCGCCGACGGGTGGTCGGGGCCCGCGTGCCGAGGCACACGGTGACCCAGGCGCTGCTCGCCGAACTGGGTGAGCCGCTGCTCTCCAGCACCCTGCTGCTGCCCGGTGAGGAGGAGCCGATGACCCAGGGCTGGGAGATCAAGGAGCGGCTCGACCACCTGGTCGACGCCGTGGTCGACGCCGGCGACTGCGGGCTCGAACCCACCACCGTGGTCGACCTGTCCGGCCCGGAGCCGGAGATCCTGCGCCGCGGCGCCGGCGACCCCGCCCGCTTCGAGTAGCGATCGGCCCGTTCCGCCCCGCCGGACCCGCCTCGTGCGGCACGGTGGACCCGGCGGACGGTGACGGGGGTACGGCGTGGACGCACTCGTGCTGATCACGGTGCTCGGCGTCACCGTGCTCGTCGGCACGACCATCGGCGGCCGCTACAGCGTCGCCCCGCCCGTGCTGCTCATCTCCATGGGCGCGCTGCTCGGGCTGCTGCCGCCGTTCGACAACGTGGTCCTCGAGCCCGAGGTCGTGCTGGTGCTGTTCCTCCCGGCGATCCTCTACCGGGAGAGCCTGGTGACCAGCCTCCGGGAGATCCGGGCCAACCTCGCGGTGATCGTGGGGCTGGCCGTCGCGCTGGTGATCATCACGATGGTCGCGGTCGCGTACGTGGCGCAGGCCCTGGGTGTCGAGCCGGCCGCCGCCTGGGTGCTCGGCGCGGTGCTGGCGCCCACCGACGCCGCCGCCGTCGCCGGCCTGGCCAAGCGGATGCCACGCGGCATCCTCACCACGCTGCGCGCGGAGAGCCTGGTCAACGACGGAACGGCGCTGGTCCTGTTCGCGGTGACGGTCGGGGTGATCGCGGGCGGGACGGTGCCCGGCCCGGTGGTGCTCACCGGCGAGTTCGTCGGCAAGTCGCTCGGCGGGGTGGCCGCCGGGCTGCTCGTCGGCGGGGTGGTGGTGCTGATCCGCAAGCACGTCGACGACCCGATGCGCGAGGGCGGCCTGAGCATCCTCACCCCGTTCGTCGCGTTCCTGCTCGCCGACGCGGTAGGCGCCAGCGGGGTGCTCGCGGTGGTCGTCTCCGGGCTGCTGCTGTCCTACGCCGGTCCCCGGGTGATCCGGGCCCGCTCCCGGGTCACCGCGTACGCGTTCTGGGACCTCTCCACCTTCATGATCAACGGCAGTCTGTTCGTGCTGCTCGGCATGCAGGTGCCCCGCTCGTTGCGCAGCATCACCAGCCACTCGCCGATGGCCTCGCTGGGCATCGCGGTGCTGGTCGCCCTGGTCGTGGTGGTCACCCGGCTGGCCTGGGTGCACCTGTCGGTGACCGCGCTGCAGCGCGTCGACCGGCGGGAGTCGCGGCGGTCCCGTCACTTCGACGCCCGGATGCGGACCGCCGCGGGCTGGGCCGGCTTCCGCGGCGCGGTCTCCCTCGCCGCGGCGCTGGCCGTGCCGGTCACCATGCACGACGGGACCCCGGTGCGCGAGCGCGACCTGATCATCTTCGTCACCGTGGTGGTGATCGTGCTGATCATGGTGGTGCAGGGCACCACGCTGCCGGCGGTCGTCACCTGGGCCGGGCTGACCGGCGACCGGGAACGCGACCACGAGGTGCGGTGGGCCCGGATCCGGGCCACCGAGGCGGCCCTGGAGGCGCTGCCCCAGGTCGCGGCCGAGCTGGGTGCCTCGTCGGACACGGTGGACCGGCTCCGGTCGGACTACGAGGACCACCTCGCCGACGTCCGGCGGCCGCCCGACGAGGCGACGGGGGAGGAGCGGGAGGCAACCCGCAGGTTGAAGCTGGAGCTGCTGGACCGCAAGCGGCGGGAGGTCACCCGGCTGCGCAACAGCAACCAGATCGACGACGCGGTGCTGCGGCAGCTCCAGGCCGGCGTCGACATCGAGGAGATCCGGCTGCTCGGCCCCGAGGTGGAGGACTGAGCCGGACGGCCGCGCCGGACCGGCGCGGCCGCCGGTGGCTCAGCGCCCGTCGATCGCGACCACCGTGTACGGCGTGGTCGGCGTCGGCGGCGTGGTGAAGCGGGCGTTGGGCAGGTAGAGCCGACCCTGGGCGGCGGCGACCGTGGTCGGCACGTCGAAGTCCGGGTCGGTGAGGATCCGCCGCAGCGTGCCGGCGGTGCCGGCGCGGTTCAGCTCGACCAGCGCGACCTGGTTGAGCCGGTTCTGCACCACGACCAGCGTGCGGCCGAGCAGCAACAGGCCGTCGCCGTTGTCGAACCGGTGCCCCGGCACGTCGACGGCGGTGGTGACGCCGGTGGCCGGGTCGACCCGGAACAGGGTGCCGGTGTTCGACTGCACCACGATCAGCGCCCGCCCGTCCGGGGTGGGCGCGATGCCGTTCAGGTTGACGCCGGTGCCGCTCTGCTGGAAGTCGCCGGTGAGCCCGAGCGTGGTGAACCCGTCGGCCGGCGGCAGCGCGCCGCCGCGCCCCAACGGCAGCCGGTAGAGCACCGGTCGGTTCGAGTCGGTGAACCAGGCGGCGTCCCGGGTGAGCACCACGTCGTTGACGAACGTGGGGGCGCTCGCGAACTGGTAACGGGCGAGGACGGCGCCGGTCCGGGCGTCGACCACCCGCGCGTCCCCGGCGGTGCCGCCGGCCACGAAGAGCCGGCCCCGGGGGTCGACCTTCAGGCCCAGCGACGGGGTGCCGGTGGGCGGGCTGAGTCGGGCGCCGGCGCCGGTGACCAGGTCGGCGCGGTAGATCTCGCCGGTGGCCCGCGAGCCGAGGTAGGCGTACCGGCCGGCGGCCGCGATGCCCTCCGGCTGGAAGCCGTCCGGCAGCGCGAGGACGGTCGGCCGGCGGTCGTGGGCGGCGGCGGGGGTGGGGGCGACGGTGCTGACGAGCGCGGCGGTCAGGGCGACGCCGAGGGCAAAGCGGATGCGTCGGTTCACTGTGCACCTTCCGGGTCGACGGTGGGGCCGGAACCCGCCCCACTGTACGTTCGCCGACCGGCGCTTGAACGGATGCGGCTGAGGGTCGATGCTGAGTGACATCGACTGGCAACGATGAAAGAGGTGTCCCGGATGCGCCGACCCGCGCTCGTCACCCTCGTCCTGACCGCCCTGCTGGCCGCCACCCCGGCCGCCGCCCGGGCCGCCGCGGCCCCGCACCCCGACCCGGGGGCGCTCGCCGCGATCCGGACCGCCGGCACCGCCTGGGGGCACGACCCCGCCACCGGCCGCCCGGCCGTCACCGTCGACGACACGGTACGCGGGCCCGCGCTGGCCGCCGTGCGCCGCGACGCCGCGCGGGCCGGGGCGGTGCTGCGCCACGAGCCCGGCCGGCTGCGCACGCTCATCGCCGGCGGTCAGGCGATCTACGGCGGCGGCGGACGCTGCTCGCTCGGCGCGAACGTGCGCAGCGGCAGCACGTGGTACCTCGTCACCGCCGGGCACTGCACGAACCTCGCCGGCACCTGGTACGCCGACAGCGCCCGCACCACGGTGCTGGGCAGCCGTGCCGGCAGCAGCTTCCCCGGCAACGACTACGGCGTGGTGCGCTACACCGGCACGGTCGCGCACCCGAGCGCCGTGTACACCCACCCGGGCCAGGTCACCGTCTACGGCGCCGGCTCCGCGTACGTCGGGCAGGCGGTCTGCCGCAGCGGCGCCACCACCGGCGTGCGCTGCGGCACGGTGACCGGGCTGAACCAGACCGTCAACTACGCCGAGGGCAGCGTCAGCGGGCTGATCCGCACGAACATCTGCGCCGAGCCCGGCGACAGCGGCGGCCCGCTCTACGTGGCCGCCACCGGCACGGTCCTCGGGATCCTCTCCGGCGGCAGCGGCAACTGCACCAGCGGCGGGACCAGCTACTACCAGCCCATTCTGGAGATCCTCGCCGCGTACGGCCTGACCATCCCCTGACCGGCGCGGCTCACTCGTCGCCGGGCACGGCCATCTCGCCCAGGCGGGACCAGTCCTGCTGTGGCACGGTCGCGTTGACGATCCGCGGCGTCTCGGCCAGGTGCGGCGGCAGCGTGCGCTGCGCCTCGCGGAAGTGCGCCGACTGCACGTGCGCCGCGCCGGCCGCGTCGTCGCGGAACGCCTCGACCAGCACGTACTCGGTCGGGTCGTCGAGACTGCGGGACCAGTCGAACCACAGGCAGCCGGGCTCGGCCCGGGTCGCCTCGGTGAAGTCGGCGGCGATCCGCGGCCAGGTGTCGGCGTCCTCCGGGCGGACCCGGAACTTGGCGGTGATGAAGATCATGGCCTCAGGCTACCCAGGTCGGGTGGCCGACGCGCGGGTCAGCCCTTCGTCGCCGACCCCAGCAGCTCGGCCGCCCGGCGGTCCGCGAAGGCGGTGACCGCCTGCTGCCCGGCGCCGAACACGATGGCCACCCCGAGCAGCGCGGCGGTGCTGTTCACGGTCGTCTCGACCAGACCGCCGATCACCAGCATGATGCCGACGACCGCCACCAGCGGGCCGATGGCGAGCTTCAACAGGCCCTGCTGGAACGGCAGTTTGTAGGGCAGCCCGCCGGACCGGGACGTGATCATCGAGGGCAGGGCGCTGATGAACGCGCCGAGCGCCCCGGCGATCAGCACGAAGAACAGCAACCGCCAGGCCGGTACGCCGGCGGCGTCGACCGGCGCCTTGAGCAGCCGCACGTCGTGGCTGCGCCACTGCACCAGCACCACCAGGACCTCCGCGACCAGCGCGAACACGGACAGCCCGAGCATCCGGTTGCGCAGCCGGCGCACCGACTCGTGGAACTCGTCCGACACCGAGTGGTAGCGCAGCAGCAACGCCTGGGCCTTCGCCCGGATCAGGGCGGGCGTCGCCGCGTCGGCCACCGGGTCGAGGTCGGTGAGCACCTTGTCGTCGGCGGCGAGGAACTGCGCCGCCGCGCCCCGGTACGCGCCCAGCAGGCCGACCAGCTCCTCCGGGGTCCGCAGCTCCACCATGGCCCGCTCGACCGAGTGGACGGTCTGCCAGGCGTACTCCAGGTTGCCGCCGCGCAGCCACTCGACCACGCCGCTGCGGCCGAGCACCGCCTCCACCCCGGACAGTTGGGCACGCAGCGCGGCGGCCCGGTCGGGATCGCGCGCCGCCAGCGCGGTGAGCTGCTGGTACAGGTCGTCGAGCTTGGTGCGGACCCGGACCTGCCACACCGCGGTGGGCACCCCGCCGCCGGGCGGGAGCACCGGCCGGCTCGCCGGCACCGTCCCGGGCTGCTCGGGTACGGCCTCGGGCTGGGTCTCCTGGTCGATCATCGCGTCCACCTTCCCCCACGCCGCGCGGCGTAACGCGCGACCCCTGCGACCAGTATCCGCAGGTCAGAGCCATGATGGCCAGAGCACTTCGGACATCCGACGCTGGTGCGTGCGGACGTCGACCCGGTCCCCACGGAGGACACCGTCGACGTCTACCGATCGGTAGCCTGACCCGGTGACCGTCTACGCCCTCGCGCAGCTCACCGTTCACGACCGGGCGCGCTACGACCGGTACGTCGCCGCCTTCCTGCCGGTGCTGGCCCGCCACGGCGGCCGCCTGCTCGCCGCCGACACCGCCCCCCGGGTGGTGGAGGGCGAGTGGCCGCACGACAAGGTGGTCCTCATGTCCTTCGACAATCGCGAGGACTTCGAGCGCTGGTCCACCTCGCCGGAGTATCGCGCGATCTCCCGCGACCGGGAGGCCGCCACCGAGGGGGTGGTGCTCCTGCTCGACGGCATCGGTCACGCCTGGCCGGCCTGAGCCCGCGCGGTACGGCCGGTCTCAGAGCCGGTGCCGCACCCACACGTTGGCCTCCACGTACGCCGCGTGGTCGTGCGCGACGTCGACCAGCACCGGCGCCAGCGCGCCGGGCACGTGCACCGGGCCGCTGGTGTCGAACGGCAGGCCGGTCCAGCGCCGCCAGTCGGCCAGCGTGCCGGTGACCGCCATCGACCTCGGCGCGACCCGCTCGACGACGCCGCCGGCCCGCACGTGCACCCGCAGCCACGGGTCCTCCGGCAGCCCGTCCGGGCGCCGGCGCGCCGCGTACTCGGCCATCGGCACGTCCGGGACGGCTGCCTTGCCGCTGGGTCGCACCGGCGCCACCAGCGTGTCGAAGCCGTGCCGTGCGACGGCGGCCCGCATGGCGGCGAGCATCAGCGCGGACAGGCCTTCGCCACGTCGGTCCGGGCGGACGCAGATCTCCAACGCCGAGACCAGGTTGGGGGCGGACCCGGTGAGCCGGCCGAGCGTGGCCCGCTGGATCATCCGGTCCCAGCCGCCGTCGGGCAGCTCGTCCTCGGTCCAGCGCAGCGGCACCGCGTACGCCCGGGCGACGACGCGGTCCGGCTCGGCCGGGTCCACGGCGGCGAAGACGAACTCGGGATAGAGCTCGTCGGCGACGCTGTAGTAGACCGAGCCCATCGGGTCCCAGAGCATGAACGGCGGCCACGCGCCGTCGAAGCCGTCGTCGAGCAGCGGCGCGAGGTCGGGACGCTCGGCCAGGGTCATGATCGTCAGAGTCACGGCGGGCACGGTAGGCGGTCGCGGCGAAACTCGCACGCCGGTTTCCCGCTGGTGGGCTATGGTGGTCGGGTCCCGCCGAGGAGTGGAGTGATCATGGCAGGTGACGACGACATCTCCGGGTGAGAGCCCCGGAGGGCCGCCGACGCGCATCCCGCGCCGTCGCCGCGGCCCCCTTCGTCGTCCCCCTGTCTCCCGCCGAGCGCCGTGTCGCGCTCCGGCGTTCCTTGCCTCCGAGGTCGATCATGTCCGACGCCTACGTCGTCAGCTCCGCGCTCTCCTTCTCCTGGCCGGACCAGACTCCGGTCTTCACCGACCTGTCCTTCTCCGTGCCCGCCGGCCGAACCGGCCTGGTGGCGCCCAACGGCACCGGCAAGACCACGCTGCTGCGGCTGATCGCCGGCGAGCTGCGCCCGAGCGCCGGCACGGTCACCGTGCGGGGCGTGCTCGGCTACCTGCCCCAGCACCTGCCCTTCGCCGTCGAACAGACCGTCGCCCAGGTCCTCGGCGTCGACCGGGCCATCGCCGCGCTGCACGCCATCGAGGGCGGCGACGCCCGGGAGGAGCACTTCACCGCCGTCGGCGACGACTGGGACGTGGAGGAACGCACCCACGCCGAGCTGGACCGGCTGGGCCTGGGCGAGATCGCGCTGGACCGCCGCCTGGGCACGCTCAGCGGCGGTCAGGTGATCTCCCTCGGCCTGGCCGCGCAGCTGCTGCGCCGCCCGGACGTGCTGCTGCTCGACGAACCGACGAACAACCTCGACGAGGACGCCCGGAACCGGCTGACCTCGGTGCTGCGCGGCTGGTCCGGTTGCCTGCTGGTGGTCAGCCACGACCGGGCGCTGCTCGACGAAATGGACCGGGTCGCCGCGCTCGAAGCCGACGAGATCCGCTGGTACGGCGGCAACTACACCGCCTACGAGCAGGCCGTACGCGCCGAGCGGGAGGTCGCCGAGCGGCAGGTCCGCAGCGCCGAGCAGGACCTGAAGCGGCAGAAGCGGGAACTGCAACAGGCCCGGGAACGGGCCGCCCGCCGCGCCTCCACCGCGGCGCGGAACCTGCCCGACGCCGGGCTGGCCCGGATCGTCGCCGGCGGCCTGAAGCGGGACGCCCAGGTGTCGGCCGGCCGCGCCGCCGAGACGCACGCGGCGCGCGTCGGCGACGCCCAGAGCCGGCTGGACCAGGCCAGCCGGGCCGCCCGCCAGGACGACCGGATCGTCATCGACCTGCCCGACACCACCGTCCCCGCCGGCCGGACCGTCTTCCACGGCGAGCGGCTGCGTGCCGAGTACGACGGACGCCCGGTGTTCGCCGGCGCCGGGATCGACCTGAGCATTCGCGGGCCGGAGCGGATCGCGCTCACCGGCGGAAACGGCGCCGGCAAGTCCACCCTGCTGCGCCTGGTCCACGGCGACCAGCCGCCGGTCTCCGGCACCGCGACCCGGGTCGAGGGCCGGGTGGCGTACCTGTCGCAGCGCCTCGACCTGCTCGACCCGGAGCGGACGGTCGCCGAGAACCTGGCGGTGTTCGCGCCCGGGCTCGCCGACGCCGAGCGGATGAACCTGCTGGCCCGGTTCTTGTTCCGCGGCGACCGGGCGCACCTGCCGGTGCGGGTGCTCTCCGGCGGCGAGCTGCTGCGCGCCACGCTGGCCTGCGTGCTGAACGCCTCGCCCGCGCCGCAACTGCTGCTGCTCGACGAGCCCACCAACAACCTCGACCTGGACAGCGTCGCGCAACTGGAGAGCGCGCTCGGCGCGTACCGGGGGGCCCTGCTCGTGGTCAGCCACGACCCGCGCTTCCTCGCCGCGATCGGCGTGGACCGCTGGCTGCGGCTGGCCGACGGCACGCTGGTCGAGACCGCCGCGCCGGAGGTCGCTGACTAGGCTGCCGACCATGGCAGATCCGTTCCGGGTCCGCGTCACCGTGCGCGGCTACGAGCTGGACACCCAGGGCCACCTCAACCAGGCCGTCTACCTGCAGTACGCCGAGCACGCCCGCTGGGAGTGCCTGCGCGCCGCCGGCATCGCCCAGGACCGGCTGATCGCCGGCGGCGTCGGGCCGGTCGCCCTGGAGGTGACCGTGCGCTACCTGCGGGAGCTGCGCGGCGGCGACGAGGTCGACGTGACCTGCGAGTTCCGTTGGGGCGAGGGCAAGACGTTCCAGATCGTGCAGGACTTCACCCGCCCCGACGGGACCCCGGTCGCCTCGGTGACCGGGGTCGGCGGGCTGCTCGACCTGACCGCCCGGCGGCTGGTGCCCGACCCGCGCGAGCGGTTCCGGGCGCTGGCCGCCGACCCGACCCCGATGGGCCTGTGAGCCGGCCCGGGCCCGTCGCCACGTGCCGCACCGTCGAGGGCCTCTGACCCGCCGTGCCGCCGGCTCGACCTATGCCCGGCCGGTGGTGCCGCGACGATGCTCGGCGATCAGCGCCGCCACCCGGCGCTCCCAGTCCTCGACCGGATACCGCGCCGGATCGTAGGGCGCCAGCGTCGGTGGCTGGACACCGAGCTCGCGCAGCAGCGCCGCCGCCTGGTCCAGCTCGAACCGCCAGACGTACGGCTCACCGTCCGCCCACGCCCGCACGTAGGCGGCCCGGGCGTGGGTGACGGCCCTCCCGGTCGCGCCGAGCAGGTGCCAGATGGTGGCCAGCGTCAGGTAGGGCGCGTCCCGGTGCGGGGACAATCGGGTCGCCGCGTCGCGCGCGGCGACACGCCGGTCCGGATGGGCTCGCAGCTTCGCCAGTGCGAGCTGGGCCTCCGCTGCCAGGTCCGGCACGTCGATCTCGTTGGCCATGCGGACCGCGTCCTCGAGCGGGGCGACGGCGGCCGCCGGGGCGCCCGTCGACAGCAACCACTCGCCGCGCAGTCGGCGCAGGTCGCGCAGCACGGGCCGGGACCGGCGTTCGATGGCGATCTGCTCGGCCGCCGTCAACTCCGGATCCTTGAGCAACCCCTGCGGATACCGGACGTGTCGTAGATAGGCGAGTTCCGCCATGGCGGGCTGAACGATCTCCAGGGGTACGTCCCGGTCCATCGTCTCGATCAGCGTCCACAGTTGCTCGGCCTCCCGCCAGCGTCCCTGCCGGCCCAGGAAGGCCAGGAGGTGGACGCGGGCCTGAAGGGCGGTGCCCGGGTCGGTCGGAGGAACCACGACGAACTCGTTCGCGAGCTCGTAGGCTCGCCGGGCGAGGGCCGGACGATTCAGCCCGACTTGTGCGATGCCGTAGTTCGCGACATCGGTTCGCAGGGACACGGTGGCCTGAGACTCCAGGTCCAGCGCGATGCGGAATCGGACAAGAGCCACCGCCTGCTCGTACATGCCCAGGCGGAAGAGCGCTCTGGCCGTCGTGCTCAACAGATATGTCACATCACTCGGTGTGACCTCTGACGTCAGGGACCAGTCCGACCGGAAGATGGGTCGGGTCAGGGCGACGACCTCGTGGTACGCCTCCAGCCGCACCGTCATCGCCCCGGCGAGCCCTGCCCCCATCATCTCGCTGACGTCCGCGAACCGGCCGAGCTCGATCATCGTCTGCGCCACGGTGATGGCATCGCTGAGATGGTCGAGCGTGACGGCACTCCGGTAGGGGTCGTCCTGTGCCTGGCGGGAGAAGTGGTCAATGATCCGGTCGCCCAGGGCCCTCAGGTCGGCGCCGCGAAGGGTGGCGCGAGCGGTTGCCCGCACCACCGGGTGCAGATCCCATCGGCCCGCCCGCCGGTCGTACTGGACCAGCCCGCGCCGCTCCAGGTCACCCACCGTCCGGCGAAGGGCCGAGGTGGCGCCGGCGGCGGTCGGACGCGGCCTGAGGGCGTCCAGTGCCTCCAGGGTCGCGTAGTCGACGGACGTGACCAGGAGACTCAGCGTCCAGAGCAGTTGCCGGCTCTCCGCGTTCAGCGCGTTCAGCGCGTCGCGCAGGATGTGGTTGCGTTTCTGGACGAGGTCGAGGCCACCGATGTCGAGCCGGCCCCCGTGCTCCGGCGCGGCGGCCCACACATCGAAGTTGCCCCGGTCGGGCAGATAGTCGTTGATCAGCCCGGCCACCACGCCGATGACCAGCGGGTGGCAGTCGCAGTGGCGCTGGAGGAAGTCCTGGATCCGGTACGAGTCGCCCCGGATGCCGCACGAGCGCAGCAGCGCCTCGGCCTCCGGCGGGCGGAGGCCGGGCAGGCGTTCGACCACCACCCCGGGAATCGGCTGACCGGCGGCGTTGACGAGGACGCGGGGGGTGAGCCGGGAGGTGACGAGGATCTTCGACGGCCCCACCCCGGCGAGCTGACGCAGGAGTTCGTCGTCCAGCGGACGGATCGCGCTGCGCGGGTCCCGGCTGGCGATCTCGTCGGTCCGGCCGGCCGTCTCGTCCGCCAACCGGCTGGCGTCGGAGCGGTGGTAGGCGACGAGCACGCGTTCCAGGCCGTCCAGCACCAGCAGCCACGGCTTGCGGTCGAGCTGGTGCAGGAGCAGTTCGGTCAACCGGGCCTGCGGCACGCCCTCGAAGGACTCCACCGACCGGCCGGTCATGTACGCCAGGGCGCGGCGGCAGAAGTCGGCCATCATCGCGCCCTTGTCGTAGAACGAGTACCACATGCGACCGGCCCAGTCGGTGCGCGCGCCCGGGGCGTGGTTCGTGATCCACTCCCAGGTCAGCATGCTCTTCCCGGTGCCGCCGATGGCCTCGTAGAGCAGGACGGGGTGCGGCTGCGCGGGCATGGCCCAGTCGGTGAGGCTGGCCAACTGGGCGGCACGGCCGGTGAAGGCGTGCGATCCGATGTACCGGGGCTCGGCGTACAGGGCGGGCCGGGTCGGAAGGTTCCGCTCCGTCTCCTCGGACTCGGCGAGGACGAGCGGGGCGCGGGGCCGGGGGACGTGTCGCCTGTTGCGCAGCCACGGGAGCTGCCGGGCCCAGGCGACGTCGTTGTGGACGGGCTGGTTGTCGGGCGGCAGGAGCGCGGCGGCCGCCTGCCAGAGCTGGGTCGGGGTCAGGTGGTCGTCCGCCTCCGGGTCGCCCTCCATCGCGCGGAGCAGGGCCGCGGTGAACAGGGTCGTCTCCGCCGACGGGGGCGCGGAGGCGGTCGAGGACCGGTCGGCGGCTCCCAGCAGGTACCAGCCCGCCGACTCTCCGGCGCGCACGGCGACGCCGGGGAGGTGGGCGGCGGCCCGACCGGAGTAGCAGCAGTCCAGGATCACCATGCGCTTGTCGGCCCGGCTGCCGCCCGCCGCCCGGACCAGGTCGGTGACGGCGACGCCGGTGGCGCGCGGGTTGGTGCGGTCGGAGTCCCGCACCGCCAGGCAGAGTTCGGCGCCGACCGGCTCGGCGTGCCCGACGAAGTAGATGAGGAGGACGCCCTGGCGATCGACCAGCCGGCCGGCGTCGGCGACCACGCGCAGGACCGTCGCCCGGTCCGGGTCGACGAGTTCCACCAGGCGCATCGGGCGGGACAGGCCCCAGACGTCGTCGCGGGCCAACTCGTCGGCCAGGCGGCGGACGTTCTCCCGGGCCGCCGGCACGGACGGGTAGTCGGAGCGGGGATAGTCGGTCACGCCGACGAGGACCGCCACCGACTGCATGGGGTCGGCCCGCCCGTACGGCCACGTCACCGTCAGTCCGCCAGGGCGTCGCGGGCGATCCGCTCGGCCGCCTCCGCCGAGCCGGTGAAGTCGATCTCGACCCGTCTCGTCCCGTCCGCCAGATCGGTGCGGGTCAGCAGCAGGCGGGTCTCCGGACGGCGCAGGTTACCGCGGACGAAGTCCCACAGCGCGTTGACCACCAACCCCAGGCTCACGTTCGACGCCACGAACTCGAGCACCTCGACGACGCCGAGCGCGCCCGGCGGCACGGCCGGCCGGCCCCGCTGGAGACGGACGTCGTCCAGCCTCGGGTCCCGGCTCAGGTAGGTCTCCAACTCCGCCAGCTCGCCCTCGACGTCGTCGAGCCACGCGACCTCAACTCGCAACCCGTCCTCCACAGTGTCCGGTCTCCGACTGGGTACCCCAACGTGGCAGACATGAACGCGATCCACTGTCGCGAATCGGTCAGTGGAGGCGGGCGAGGCGCAGGCCAGGGGCTCAGCCTCCGGCACGCAGGTAGGCGAGCACGGCCAGCACCCGGCGGTTGGTGTCCTCGTCCGGCGGCAGGTCGAGTTTCGCCAGGATGTTGCCGACGTGCTTGCCGACCGCCGCCTCGGTGACGTGCAGGCGGGCCGCGATCGCCGCGTTGGAGTGGCCCTCCGCGACCAGCCCCAGCACCTCGCGCTCCCGCCGGGACAGCGCGTCCAGCGGGTCGCGCGGGCGGCGCAGCAGGTGCCGCACCACGTCCGGGTCGACGGCGGTGCCGCCGGCCACCACCCGGCGCAGCGTGTCGGCGAACTCGGCGACGTCGGCGACCCGGTCCTTGAGCAGGTAGCCGACGCGCCGGCCGTCGCCGCTGTCCAGCAGCGCGGCCGCGTACCCGCTCTGCACGTGCTGGCTGAGCACCACGACGGCGAGGTCGGGGCGTTCGGCGCGGAGCGTGACGGCCGCGCGCAGGCCGTCGTCGCGGTGCTCCGGCGGCATCCGGATGTCGGTCACCAGCAGGTCCGGGCGGTGGGTGCGGGCCGCGTCGAGCAGTGCCGGGGCCGAACCGACGGCCGCCACCACCGCGAAGTCGAACCGGGTCAGCAGCCCGACCAGCCCCTCGCGGAGCAGGACCTCGTCCTCGGCCAGGACGACCCGGGTCACGGACGGCACGGCAGCTCCACCCGCACGAGGGTAGGTCCGCCGGTCGGGCTGGCCAGCAGCAGCCTGCCGTCCGCGGCGGCCACCCGGTCCGCCAGCCCGGTCAACCCGGTGCCGCGGTCCGGGTCGGCGCCGCCGCGCCCGTCGTCCTCGACCTCCACCACCAGCCCCCGGTCGTCGCGGGTCAGCCGCACCTCGGCGCGCGTCGCCCCGGCGTGCCGTGCCACGTTGCCCAACGCCTCGGAGACCACGTACCAGGCGGTGGTCTCGACCGGCTCCGGCACAGGGCGGGCGAGGTCCGCCCGGACGGTGACCGGCACGACCGACCGGGCCGCCAGCTCGCCCACCGCGCCGGCCAGACCGAGTTCGGTGAGCTGCGGCGGCCGGATGCCCTGCACGATCCCGCGTAGCGTCACCATCAGCTCCTTGGCCTGCTCGTGCGCCACGGCGAGCGGTCCGGCGGCGGGGGAGTCCTCCGGCACGTCGAGACGGGCCAGCCCGAGTTGCAGGGTGAGGGCGGTCAGCCGTGGCTGCGCCCCGTCGTGCACGTCCCGCTCGATCCGCCGGCGCTCGGCCTCGTAGGCGCCCACCAGGCGCGCCCGCGACCGGGTCACCTCGCGCAGCGCCGCCCCGTCGGGCGCGGCGTCCAGCAGCCACCGGGCCACCGCCGCCTGGCCCGCGACCAGCAGGCCGGCCAGGTAGAGCAACGCCGGGGCCGCGAGCACGCCGGCGACCGCCCACGGGACGGCCTCGGTCGGCGAGTCGATGGTCACCCGGACCAGCACGATCCGCTCCTGGCCGCCGGCCAGCCAGGGGCCGGCGACCAGCGCGAGGTCGAGCAGCACGAGCAGCGCGTACGTCCCGTACGCCAGCGGCACCACGGTGCCCAGCCAGGCGACGTACGCGACCTCCCGCCACGCGGCGCCGCCGGTGAAGCGGGCGGCCGGGCCACGCCATCGCGGCCCGACCACCGGCCGGTCGTCGACCAGGCCGAGCCGCCACCGCTCGAACGCCGCCACCGGCGCGCTGACCAGCGGGGCCACGCCCAGGCCGGTCACCGTCACGGCGGCGAGCACGGTCAGCGCCGCGACGTCGACCGGCCGGTCCCGTCGCAGCGCGCCGACCACCAGGAGCAGCGGTCCGGCGAGCACGCCGGCCGCCACCGCCAGGACACCGGCGACCGGCACGGTCGTCACTGCGTACGACAGGGCACGCCACGGCCAGGCGGAGAGCGGGTAACGCCGGCGGCGCAGGGCCCCGGCCAGGTGCGACGGTCGGTCCACGGTCATGCCGTGACGCTAGCCAGGCGGCGTCGCCCCGGCCCAGCCGTCCAGGCCCCCGGTCCGGGGTATGCCCAGCCCCACCCCGGACCGGCCCGCCACGCCCCGTGCGCGGGGACCGGCACCGGCGGTGGACTCGACGGATGACCCGTGACCGCATCGCCGCCACCTGCTGGCTGCTCGCCGCCGCCCTGTTCCTGACCGCCAACGTCGTGGTCGGGCTGGCCTGGCGGCACCCCCGGTTCAGCTGGGCCGAGCACAACATCAGCGACCTGGGCAACGTGGGCTGCGGGGTGTGGGACACCACCCGTCCCCGTCTGGTCTGCTCGCCGTGGCACCCGGTGATGAACGCCGCGTTCGTCGCCGTCGGGGTGCTGCTCGCGCTCGGCCTCCTGCTCGCCCGGACCGCCCCCGGGTCGGGCCGGGCGGCCGGCGCGACGCGGTGGCTGACGCTGGCCGCCGCCGTCGGGTACGTGCTGGCCGGCGCTCGCCCGGCCGATGTGGACGAGAACGGGCACCTGTTGGCCGCGCTGCTGATCTTCCTGTGCGGCAACGCCGGCATGCTGGTCGCGGCCACGGCGGCCCGCCCGCCGCTGCTGCGCGCGATGCGCGGCGCGAGCGTGCTGCTCGGCGCGACCGGAACGGTCGGTGTCGCGTTGTTCTGGGCCCGGGTGGACGTCGGCATCGGGGTGGGGGGCATGGAGCGGGTCGCCGTCCTCCCGCTGTTGGGCTGGGTGACGCTGGCCGGCCTGCGGCTGCTCCGGTTCCGTCGGGGTCGGCCCCTATCCTGACCGGATGGAGCTGGCGTTCAGCGGAGAGGTCTGGTTCTGGCGCGGCCCGGCGCCGTACCACTTCGTCACCGTGCCCGACGAGCAGAGCGCGGCCATCGAGGCCGCCTCGGCGTCGGTCACCTACGGCTGGGGGATGATCCCGGTGGCCGTCCGGATCGGGGGCACCGACTGGCGGACCTCGCTGTGGCCCAAGGACGGGCGGTACGTGGTGCCGCTGCGGGTCGCGGCGCGCCGGGCCGAGGGCATCGAGGTGGGCGACCGGGTGGACGTGCGGTTGACGGTGGACGTGTGACCGGCCCGGAGCTGGCGGAGGCGGGCCGGCTGCTCGCCGCCGCGACCCGTCCGGTGGTCTTCACCGGTGCCGGCATGTCCGCGGAGAGCGGCGTGCCGACGTTCCGCGACGCCCGGACCGGCCTCTGGCAGCGGTACGACCCGGCGGAGCTGGCCACACCCGCCGCGTTCCGCGCCGATCCGGCCCTGGTCTGGGGCTGGTACGAGGGCCGCCGGCACGGCGTGCGCCGGGCCGAGCCGAACGCCGGCCACCGGGCGGTGGCCGCGATCCAGGCGCGGCTGCCGGAGACCGTGGTGATCACGCAGAACGTCGACGACCTGCACGAGCGCGGTGGCGCCGCCGCCCCGGTCCGCCTGCACGGCAGCCTGTTCGCGCCCCGCTGCGCGGCCTGCGACCACCCCGCGCCGCCGCCCGACGACACCCCGGAGCCGCCGGCCGGGCGGCTGGACCCGCCCGCCTGTGCCCGCTGCGCCGCTCCGGTCCGTCCGGGGGTGGTGTGGTTCGGCGAGGCGTTGCCGGAGGCGGCGCTGGCCGCGGCGGTCGAGGCGGCCGCCCGGTGCGACCTGCTGCTCACCGTGGGCACCTCCGCGCTGGTGCACCCCGCCGCCGAGGTCCCGCTGGTGGCGGCCCGTCTCGGCGCCCCGGTGGTGCAGGTGAACCCGGTCGAGACGCCACTGGACGCGGTCTGCGCGGTCAACCTGCGCGGCCCGGCCGGCGAGGTGCTGCCGGCGCTGGTGCGCGCCGCCTGGCCGGGGGACGTCGGGCGCTGAACGGTCCCGGGTCGACCGGACGCGGTCCAGCCCGGGCCCGGCGGCCCGGTGCCGTTGCGGGTCGGGGCTCGGTGCGATCGGCGGAATCCCGTCGTCGCCCGCGCCGGGCCGCCTACCGTCGGCGGGGACGGCGCGGCGGCGAGGGGGGCGGACGGTGGGACCGGACGGGACGCGACGGCGCCCCGGCCGACCGCGTCCGCCCCGGCCGGCGGCGAGCGAGCGGCGGGTCACCCCGTTCGAGATCTTCTTCGACCTGGTCTTCGTCTTCGCGCTCACCCGGATCATGGCGCTGGTCGGGCCGCACCCGGAACCGGCCGGCATGGCGCAGGGGCTGCTCCTGCTCGTGCTGCTCTGGTTGGCCTGGTCGTCGTACACCTGGTTGGGCAACCACACCCGGGCCGACGTCGGGGTGGTGCGCGCCGGCTTCCTGGTCGCGATGGCCGCGCTGTTCCTGGCCGCGCTGGTCATGCCGCAGGCGTGGACGTCCGGCCCGGGTCTGGACGGGCCGCTGCTCGTCGCGCTCGCCTACGTGCTGCTGCGGGCGGTGCACCTGGCGCTGTTCCACTGGGCGGCGGCCGGCGACCCGGCGCTGCGGGCGCGGATCCGGTTCTTCGCCCTGGCCAGCGTCGCGGGCTGGGTGCCGCTGCTGCTCGGCGCCCTGCTGGAGGGCGCCGCGCACGCGGCGCTGTGGGTGCTGGGGTTCGTCGTCGAGGTGGCCGGGCAGCGCCTGTCCTACGCCCGCCGGGGCAGCTGGCCGCTGCGCAGCCCGACACACTTCGCCGAGCGGCACGGCCTGGTGCTGATCATCGCGCTGGGGGAGTCGGTGGCCGCCGCCGGGACGGGCGCCGCCTCGGCGGTGACCGCGCTGCCGGTGCTGGGCGTGGCGCTGGTCGGCTTCGTGATCACCGTTGCCCTCTGGTGGCTCTACTTCCACCGGACCGCCCCGGCGGCGACCCGCGCGCTCGCCGTGGCGCCGGCGGACCGGCGGGACCGGATCGCCGCCGACGCCTACAGCCAGACCCACCTGCTGCTGGTGGCCGGCGTCATCTACCTGGCGCTCGGCGCCGAGCAGGTGCTGGCGCACGTCGCCGGGGCCGAGCCCGGGTCGCGGCTGAATCGGTCCGCGGCCGTGGCCCTGTACGGCGGCGCGGCGCTCTACCTGGCCGGGCGGCTGCTCTTCCGCCGCCTCACCGGGCAGGCGGTCGGGCCGGCGCGCGTCGCCGTCACCGTGGCGACCGTGCTCCTGGCACCGCTCGGGGTGGTGCTGCCGCCGGCCGCGGCGCTGCTGGTGCTGGCCGCGCTGCTGGTGACCGCCGTCGGCCTGGACCGGCTCGACGGCGCACCCGCCGGCCGCGCGGGGTGAGGCTCAGGCGCCGCGCGGCGCCCGCTTGGGGAACACCGTGTACGCCACCGGCCAGAACACCAGCCAGGCGGCCATGGCCAGGGTGAGCCGCCCGGCCCAGGCCCACAGCTCCTCGGTCCGCTCAGCGTCGCCGACCAGCGCGATGCCGCCCAGCAGCACGGCGCAGGCGACCGCCCAGCCGAGCATGCCCTTGCCCCACTCCCGCCACTCGTGCCGGGCCCGGGCCATCCCGTAGCGGGGGGCCCGGCGCGGCGGCGGACCACCGGCGAACCGGTGGGCGAAGCGCTCGTCGGCCCAGCGCACCATGCTGTGCCCGAACGCGACCGAGAAACCGAGGTACGCGGCGGCGAGGCCGTGCGCGAAGGTGGCGGTGCCCCCGCGGCGCAGGTCGATCATCGTGGCGGCGAGCAGCACGAGGTCGACGGCGGGCACCGCGAGGAGCAGGGCGGCGCCGAGGCGGGGCCGGCGCAGCGGGTAGCGGGCGACCAGCCCGGCGGCCAGGACCACCCAGAACGCCACCTCGCAGGCGACGATCACTCCGACCAGCATGGGCCCTCCCCGTTTTAGTACGCTGTGCGACAACCGTAGCAACTGCCGTCCACGACCCGCCGGAGGGGCCCGTGCCCAAGATCGTCGACCACGACGCGCGCCGTGCCGAACTGGCCGCGGCGATGTGGCGGGTCGTCTACCGCGACGGCGTCGGCGCGGCCACCGTCCGCAGCATCGCCGCCGAGGCCGGCTGGTCGCCCAGCGCCCTGCGGCACTACTTCGCCACCCAGACCGAGCTGCTGGTCTTCGCCATGGAACACGTGATGGCCGAGGCGGCCGGCCGGTTCACCGCCGAGGCCCGCACCGGCCCGCCCCGGGAGGTCGCCCAGCGGATGCTGGAGGAACTGCTGCCGCTGGACCGGCAGCGGGTGCGGGAGGCGGAGGTGTGGCTCCTGCTCGCCGCGCGGGCCCAGGTCGACCCCGCCGCCCGGGAGCGGATGACCGAGGCCGACGAGGGCGTCCGACTCGCCGCCGAACTGGCCGTCACGCTGCTCAGCGGCGGGCAGCCGGCCGACGACGCGGCGACCGCCCGGCTGCACGCCCTGCTCGACGGCCTGACGCTGCACGCGCTGCTGCACCCCGACCGGATGCCGCCGCACCGGATCCGCGACCTGCTCGCCGCGCACCTCGACCAGCTCGCTGCCGCGGGC
The DNA here is from genome assembly GCF_002573675.1 of Micromonospora sp. WMMA1996. NCBI lineage: Bacteria > Bacillati > Actinomycetota > Actinomycetes > Micromonosporales > Micromonosporaceae > Micromonospora > Micromonospora sp. WMMA1996. The sequence goes on from NZ_PDHU01000001.1 coordinate 2,083,636, forward strand.
GCACCGTCCTGAGTCGCCGATCCGTGTCGGGCCCGGCGCCGGTCACCGGCACCGACGGCCGGATAGGGTCGCAACCGTGCGGACAAAGCAGGAGCTGTCCACGGCGATCCGGGAACGACGGCGCGGGGCGCTGGTCGTCAACGCCCACTCCCGCCGGGGTCGCCGGCTCTACGACGCCGTCCACGCGCGGCTGCGCGCGGCCGGCTTCGAGCTGCTCGGCGCATACCCCGTGGACCGGCCGGGCGACCTGGACCGGGTGCTCGCCGAGGCGGCCGACCTCGGCCCGGACCTGCTGGTCACCGGCGGCGGCGACGGCACGGTCGGCGCGGCGGCCCGGCTGCTCGCCCACCGCGACATCGCGCTGGGCCTGCTGCCACTGGGCACCACCAACAACTTCGCCCGCACCGTCGGCGTCCCACTCGACCTGGACGCGGCGATCGGCGTGCTCACCGGCGGCAAGGTGATCGACGTCGACCTGGGCCTGATCGGCGACACCCGGTTCACCAACCATGTCGGGATCGGACTGTCGGCCGACATCATGCTGACCGCGCCGCCCCGGCTCAAGCGCGCCGTGGGCCGGCTCGCCTACCCGCTGACCGCGCTCGGGCTGCTGGCCCGGCACCGGCCGCTGCGCGTGACCGTCCGCGCCGAGGGGCGCGACCACACGTTCCACACCCACCAGGTGTACGTGGCCAACGGCGGGTTCCACGCCGGCCGGCCGATCACCGCCGACGCCACCGCCGACGACCGGCTCCTGGTCGCGTACCCGGTCGGTGGGCCGAGCCGGCGCGGGCTGCTGCGCGAGACGGCGCGCAACGCGGCCGCCGGCCACCGCCGCACGCTCGGCGACGAGCCGTTCCTGGCCGTCCGCCAGCTCTGGCTGGAAACCGACCGGCCGGCCCGGATCGAGGTGGACGGCGAGCCGTACGGGCAGACGCCGGTGCGCATCGGGCTGGACCCGAACGCGCTGCGGCTGATGGCCGCGGCGGACAGCCCGGACCACTGACCGGTCAGGCCCAGCGCTCCTCGTCGGGCAGCGGGATCTCCTGGTTCTGCTCCACGGCGTCGGCCGCGGTGAGGTCGTCGCGCACCGACTCGCCCAGGCCGGCGCGGTCGCTCGGCGGGCGCAGGACGCCCTGCTCGGCCAGGTCCGCCTCGGTCGCCTCGGGCACCGCGTCCCCGACCCGGTCGGGCGGGCCGACCAGCGTCTCGTCCTGCCGCTGTTCCTGCGCGTCGGCCTCGGGCGGGCGACGCAGCGCGTCCTCGCTCATCGCGCCCCCGTCACGCCGTGCGCCGCACGTACGGGGCGCTCTGGTCGGCCACGTCGCCGAACTCGGCGGGGAGCTGGGCCACGGCCTGGGCGTAGGCGGCCGGGTCGACGGCGTCGCGCAGCACGTCGAAGACGGCGGTCACGCCGTCGCGGGCCGCGTCCACGTCGACGTCCGCGCGCTCGCTCACCCGCTGCACGAACACGTCCAGCCCGAACGGCTCCGCCGCCTCGGCCGGTCCGAACGCGTACGCCCGCAGCGCCTCCGGGAGCCGGTCGGCCAGGTCGCGGGCCTCCCCGCCGTCGATCCGCTCGGCCAGCGTGGTCAACGTGGCCCGGGTGACCGCGGTGGCCTGCTCCGCGGACGTCCCGCAGCGCTCCGCCACCGCGCCGATGAACTGGTCCTGGTCCATCTCGCCGCCTCCCTCTGCCGGGACAGCGGGATTCCCGCGCTCGGCCGCCGCAAACGGCGGGCCCCAGCATGCCCGAGCGCCGCCGCGACCGGAAGGCCCGAGGTGCCACGCTCCCCGGCCGGGAGTAGCGTGCGTCGCGGAACCCGCAGCGAGGAGGTCCGGCCCGTGCAGCCGACGAACGTGGACGTGCCCACCGCCGACGGGACGGCGGACGCCTACCTGGCCCGACCGGACTCCGGCGGCCCCTTCCCGGGCGTCCTGCTCTTCATGGACGCGTTCGGGTTGCGGCCCCGGCTGGCCGAGATGGCCGCCACGATCGCCGCCCGCGGCTACGTCGTGCTGGCGCCCAACCTGTTCCACCGCTCCGGCCGCTCCCCGCTGGTCGACCTCTCCGCCCTCGCCGACGACAGCCGCCGGGGCGAGCTGTTCGAGCGGCTCGGCCCGATGATGGCCGCCCTGACGCCGGACGCCGTGGCCCGGGACACCGCCGCCTACCTCGACTTCCTCGCCGCGCAGCCGGACGTCGCGCCCGGCCCGGCGGCGATCACCGGCTACTGCATGGGCGGCACGAACGCGCTGCGCGCGATCGAGGCGCACCCGGACCGGATCGCCGCGGTGGCCGCCTTCCACGCCGGCCGGGTGGTCACCGACGCCCCGGACAGTCCGCACCTGGGCGTCGGCGCGGTGACCGGCGAGCTGTACTTCGGCCACGCCGACCAGGACGCCTCGATGACCGCCGAGCAGATCGAGACGCTGGAGAAGGCCCTGGACGCGGCCGGTGTCACCTACCGCTCCGAGGTCTACCCGGGCGCCCGGCACGGCTACACCCAGGCGGACACCCCGATGTACGACGCGCGGGCCACCGACCGGCACTGGGCCGCGCTGTTCGACCTGCTCGACCGCACGTTCCGCGGCTGACCGCGGTGACCGGCCACGGTGGCGCCGACCCGCGCCTGCTGCCGATGATCGCCGCCGAGCGACGCCGCACGGCCGACCTGGTCGACGCGCTCACCCCGGCCCAGCTGGACACACCCAGTCTCTGCGGCGCGTGGACCGTCCGCGAGGTCGTCGGGCACCTGGTGTCACCGCTGGTCGAGAAGCCGTGGCGGCTGGTGCCGGTGCTGGTCGGGGCCGGCTTCCGGCTGCACGTGGCCAACGCCCGACTGGCCCGGCGGGTGGCGCGCCGGCCGCCCGCCGAGCTGGCCGCCGCGCTGCGCGAACACGCCGGGCACCGGTTCCGCCCGCCCGTGGTCGGCTGGCTCGGCCAGCTCACCGACCTGCAGGTGCACGGGCAGGACATCCGCCACCCGCTCGGCCTCCCCGCCGACCTGGACCCGGAGCGCCTGCGGGTCTCGCTGGACTTCCTCACCGGCGGCCGGGCGGTCGGTTTCGTCGACCGTCGCCGGGTCGCCGGGCTGCGCTTCGAGGCGACCGACCTCGGCTGGTCGGCGGGGCAGGGACCGGTGGTCCGCGGCACCGGCGCGGCGCTCCTGCTGGCGCTGACCGGCCGTCGGGCGGCGCTGGCCGACCTCACCGGCGACGGGGCGGCCACGCTCGGCGCCCGCTGATCCACGCCGGCCCACCCCGCGACGATTCGCAGGGGCCGGCGGCGGGTAACCGCCGCCATGACCGACCGCCGTGCGGACACCGTGCGCTCGCCGATGGACCGGGCCGTCGAGCGGAGCGCTCACGCCCTGGCCCGGGCCCGCGCCGAGGGCGGCACCGCCGGCCGGGTCCGGCTGCGCCAGCTGGAGGTCACCGCGGTGATCGCCGTGCAGGCCGGGCTGGCCGCCGCGCTCGCCGCGCTGCTCGCCCAGTGGCTGCTCGGTCCCGGCGCGCACGTCTTCGCGCCCGCCGCCGCGGTCGGCACCATCGCCACCGCCATCGGCCAGCGCGCCCGCCGCACATTCGAGCTGCTGGTCGGCGTCGGCCTCGGCATCGTGGTCGGCGACCTGCTGCGCTACCTGCTCGGTTCCGGTTCCTGGCAGACCGGCCTGGTCGTCACCCTGGCCATCGCGACCGCGTTGCTGGTGGCCGGGCGCGGTGGCGCGCTGGTCGGCCAGGCCGGCGGTACGGCCGTGCTGATCGCCACGCTCGCCCCGGTCCAGCCCGGTCTGGAACTACCCCGGATCTTCGACGCCCTGGTCGGCGGTCTGGTCGGCCTCTTCGTGGTGGCGCTGCTGCTGCCGGTCAACCCGATCCGGGTGCTGGACCGGGCCACCGAACCGGTGATCGCCCGGCTGACCGCCCAGCTCGACGCCGTGGCCCGGGCCCTCACCCGGCGGGACGCCGACGCCGCGCAGCGCGCCCTGGAGGACCTGCGCGGGTTGGAACCCGACGTCGGGCGGCTCAACGAGGCGCTCAGCGGGGCCGAGGAGGTGGTCACCATCGCGCCGGTCCGATGGCACCGCCGGGCCCAGTACCACCGCTACGCCGACGCCGTCGCGCATCTGGAACGGCTGATCCTGTACGCGCGCTCGGTGGCCCGCCGCTCGGCCACCGCCCTGCAGTACGACGAGCCGGTCCCGCCGGCGCTGCCGGCCGCCGTGGGTCGCCTCGGTGACGCGGTTCGCGAGCTGCACCGGGCGTGCCGGGTGGGCGCCGACTTCACCGGCACCCGCCGGCTGGTGGAGGAGGACGCCGAGCTGGCCGGGCGCGCGTGGGGGCAGGGTGTGCGCGCGTTCGGCGAGGCGATGATAAGCGACCTGCGCACGGCCGACAGCGAGCTGTTGCGCGCCACCGGTTGCGGCGCGGAGGAGGCGAACCGGACCGTGCGCCGGGCGGCCGGCGCCGGGGAGGCCGAGGTACGCCCACCGGCGCGGGCGCGGATGCGCCGGACCGTGCGGCGGCCGGGCGTCCCGGGCCGGAGCGTCCCGGTGGGTCGGCCGCCGACCCGGGCCGCCCGCTCCGGGTGACGCCCGTCCCGCCGGGGTGGGCAGAGGCCACCGGCCGGCGACTGGCACCTGCCGGCGCCGGTCCGGCTGGCTAGCGTCGGGCCATGGACACCGATCACCGCGCCCCGGTCGACCGTCTCACCGGGTTCACCACCGCCCACGTCGCCGACGCGTGTCTGCGGGCCGGGGTGGCCGTGCGCTGCGCACCGGCCGCCGTTCGGCCGGTCCTGCCCGGGCGGCGGCTGGCCGGCCCGGTACGCCCGGCCCGGCACGCCGGAAGCGTCGACGTGTTCCTGGAGGCGATCGACCGGGCGTCGCCGGGGGACGTGCTGGTGGTGGACGACGGCGGGCGCACCGATCGGGCCTGCGTCGGGGACCTGGTGGTGCGGGAGGCGTACGCCGCCGGCCTCGCCGGCCTGGTGGTCTGGGGGCTGCACCGGGACACCGGCGACCTGGCGGCCGTCGGGCTGCCCGTGTTCAGTCTGGGCGCCGTCCCGACCGGGCCGCTGGAGCTGGACCCGCGACCGGCCGGGGCGCTGGACGCGGCCCGGGTCGGTCCGTGGACGGTGGACCCGGGCGACCTGGTGCTGGCCGACGACGACGGCGTGCTCTTCGTGCCGGCGGACCGCGTCGACGAGCTGGCCGACCTGGCCGGGTCCATCCGGGACACCGAGCGGCGGCAGGCCGACCGGATCCGGGGCGGCGAGACGCTGCGGACGCAGCTCGGGTTCGACGGCTACCTGAGCGCCCGGGCGGCCGACCCGACGCTGACGTTCCGGGCGCACCTGCGGGCGGTGGGCGGCGCGATCGAGGAGTGAGCCGGCTCAGCCGCCGCGCGCCCACAGCGCGAGGCGTACCCGGTTGGGGCTGCCGGTCTTCGTCATCAGGCTGGTGATGTGGGTCTTCACGGTGGTCACGCCGATGTGCAGCCGGTCGGCGATCTCGGTGTTGGACAGCCCCTCGGCGACCAGGTCCAGCACGTCCCGCTCCCGGCCGGTCAGGTCGGCCGCGTGCCGGGGCGCGCCGGCCCGGGCGTGCACCGCCCGCCGGACCAGCCGTCGCAGCACCTCGGGGCTGAACGGACTGTCCCCGGCGGCGGCGCGGCGGACCCCGTCGAGCAGGTCGGCCGGGGGCGCGTCCTTGAGCAGGAAGCCGCAGGCGCCGGCGGTCAACGCCGGATAGAGGTGGTCGTCGTCGCCGAACGTGGTGAGCACCATGATCCGGGTGGCCGGCCGGTCGGCCAGGATCCGGCTGGTCGCGGTGATCCCGTCGACCCCGGGCATCCGCAGGTCCATCACCACCACGTCCGGTCGTAGCCGGGCGGCGAGGGTGACCGCCTCCCGGCCGTTGTCGGCCTCGCCGACCACCTCGAGGTCGGGCTGGGCGTCGCAGAGCATCCGCAGCCCGGCCCGGATGAGGTGCTGGTCGTCGACCAGCAGCACCCGGATCACGCCGGCTCCGGCGTGACCGGACGCGGCCGGGGCGCCGCACCGGGCGTTCGGTCCGGCGCGGTCGGCGGCAGCACCGTGCGGACCCGCCAGCCCTCGCCGGTCGGCCCGGCCTCCAGCCGCCCGCCCAGCACCTCGACCCGCTCCCGCATGCCGACGATGCCGTGACCGCCGCCGGCCGGCACCACGGCCGACGCCGCGCCCCGCCCGTCGTCGGAGACCGCCCAGTGCACCGCCCCGTCGACCACGGTGACGGTGAACCGCGCACGGGCCGCCGCGCCCGCGTGTTTGGCCACGTTGGTCAACGCCTCCTGGGTCAGTCGCAGCACCGCCTGGCTCCGGACCGCGTCCAGCGTGCCGACGGCCGGGTCCACGTCGGCCTCCACGGTGACCCCGGCCTGACGGGCCCGGTCCACCGCGGCGCCGAGCGCGGCCGGCAGCGCGGCCGGCTCGATCGCGGTCAGCGCCGCGTCGCCGCGGACGCCGTCGGGGTCTCGCAGCACCGCCACCAACCGCCGCAGGTCGGTCAGGGCCGCCGTGCCGGTGCGGTGCACGTCCCCGAAGACCTCACCGACCCGCGGGTCGAGGTCGGTCAGCACGTGCCGGGCCACCCCGACCCGCAGCACCATCGACGCGACGTGGTGGGCGAGCACGTCGTGCAGCTCCCGGGCGATGGCGGCGCGTTCGTCGGCGCGCGCGGCGCGGCTCTCCGACTCGTGCCGGCGCTGCTCCGCCGCCGCCCGCTCCTCGGCCTGCCGCGCCAGCTCCCGGGTGGTCCGCACGACCAGGCCGAGCAGCAGCGGCAGGCCGACGGTGACGGCCAGCCCGAACACCCCGGTGAGGGCCTGCCGCAGCGGGTCCCCGATCACGTGGCTCAGGTCGATCGCGGCCACCAGGCCGGCCGCGAGCCAGAACGTGCGAGGTCGGGCGGCCCGCATGGTCAGCTCCAGCAGCGCCCAGCTCGCGCCGACCTGGTTGATCGTCACGTCGTCGACCAACGGCAGCGCCGCCACCAGCAGCGCGGACTGGATCAGCAGGTTCAGCAGCGGCCGGCGGTGGCACAGCAGCGCCACCGTGAACGCCGCGACCGCGAGCAGCCACTGCGTCGCCGTCGGGGCGGGCCGGCCGTGCGCGCCGACGACCAGGTAGCCGACGCCGCTGAGATCCAGCAGCAGCATCCGCGCGAGCGTGTCGCGCGCGTCGAACAACCGACCGACCCAGCCCACGACGCCAGCCTAGGCAACCGGCGCGGCCGGAGCCACCACGCCCACCGACGCTCGCCACCGGGCGCGCAGTCCGAGGTGGATGGCCAGGCCGAGCGGCCCCAGCAGGACCGTCAGCACCAGCACCGGCGCGAGCACCGCCGCCGGCACGGCACGGTCCCGGGCGTCCTGCCAGATCCACCGTCCCACGAACAGGTCGAAGCCGATCATGTGGGCCCAGGCGGCCGCCGCTCCGTCGGCGGTGCCGAGCAACTCCCGCAGACCGTCCAGGGTGGGCGCGGTGACCACCGGCAGCACCGCGCCGAGCGCCGGCAGCACCAGGGCCGCGTAGACCAGCAGGACCGGCGCCACGATCAGCGGCGAGCCGACGATCCGCGCGGTCCACGACCAGCGGGGCGCCAGGATCATCAGCGCCCAGAACGGCGCGGCGAGGGCGAAGGTCAGGTCGAACAGCGTGGCGCTCATCCGACCAGCACCACCCCGGCGCGGCGGGACCGGCGGCCCAGGACCAGGCCGACCGCCGTCGCGGTGGCGAGCGCCAGCACCGCCGCCACGGTCAGGGTCAGCGCGTCCGGGCGCATCAGCGGCTGCCCGCGCAACGCCTGCCCGGTGAGCAGCAGCGTGACCCCGGCGTACGCGACGCCGCCGACGAGCACCAGCCGGGCCCGGGTCAGCTCGTCCAGCCGCGCGCCGAGGAACCGGTCCAGCAGGATCGCCAGCAGGGGCAGCGCCTGCAACGCGTGCAGCCCGACGAAGTGACCGACGCGCAGGTCGCCGCCGGTGGTGCTCCAGCCGACCAGGGGCAACCCCGGGCCGCCGTCCGGCACGCCGACGCTGTGCGCGCCGGTGATCCCGGCCGGCGCCCCGGCCGGGCGCTGCGCAACCATCGGGAACGCCACGAGCATGCCGAGCAGGGACACGACGAGGCCGAGGCGGACGGCGTACCCGCCGGCCCGGTCCGGCGTGGCGCGGCGCAGCAGCACCACCGCGAGCACCGCCTGGGCCAGGAACAGCACCATGATGGCCGCGCCCATGACGTCGAACAGCGCCTCGTTCAGCGGCGTCGTGCCGTTGAAGTGGCTGGTCGTGCCGCGCAGCACCTGGCCGACGATGACGACCATCTCCAGCACCGACATGGCCACGATCACCGTGGCCGCCCGCTCGGCCAGGCGGCTGCGTCGCGGCAGCAGCGAGAGCATCCAGGCGAGGGTGACGCCGTAGAGCACGAACGAGATCGCGAACTTCAGCGGCTTGAGCCAGGCGGGCGCGCCGGTGAGCACCCGGGGGTCGGCCACCAGGCCGATCGCGGCGACGACGGTGAGCACCGCCATCGCGGACACGAGGAGCATCAGGGGGCGGTGCCAGCGGACCGCCCGGTTCACCACGGTAGTCATGCCTGTAGATGCTGGCGGCCGGCGACGGCGGTCGCGCCCGACCGGCGGCCGAGGTCGCGGCCGCGGGTCCGACCCGCGCCTCCTACCGGGGTAGGAGACGCTCAGTCGGGCAACCGGGGCATCTCGACGCCGGGGTCGCGGCCGAGCAGCACCCCGCGGGTCAGCGCCCGGGAGCCGAAGCGGTCCCGGACGGCGTCGACCGCGGCGTCCAGAGCGGGCCCCGGTTCGGCGGTGAACGGCAGCGTGAGCTGCGTGTGCCCGCCGTCCAGGTTGCCCACCGAGACGCCGAGCAGGGTGATGCCGCGCAGCGCGATCTGCGGCAGCGCGGCGCGCAGCAGCGTGCGGGCGGCGGCCCGCAGCGGCGCGGTCTGCGCGGTCGGCTTGTCCAGCGTGTGCGACCGGGTGGCCCGGGTGTAGTCGCCGAAGCGCAGCCGCACCGTCACCGTGCGGCCGGTGCGTCGGGCGGCGCGCATCCGCCCGGTAACCCGGTCGACCAGCCCGGCCAGCACGGCGTCGAGCTCGGCGGGGGAGTGCGGCTCCCGGCTCAGTGCGTGCTGCGCGCCCATCGAGGAGCGGCGGCGCCCCACCTGCACGGCACGCGGGTCGCGGTTGTGCGCGAGAGCGTGCAGGTGCCGCCCGGCGCCGCCGCCGAGCAGCGACACCAGCGAGGGTTCGTCGAGGCGGGCCACCTGGCCCACGGTGCGCAGGCCGCGCTCGCGCAGCCGGGCGGCGGTGACCGGGCCGACGCCCCACAGCCGCTCGACCGGCAGCGGGTGCAGGAAGGCCAGCTCCCGCCCCGGCTCGACGACCAGCAGACCGTCGGGCTTGGCCACGCCGCTGGCCACCTTGGCCAGGAACTTCGTGCGGGCCACCCCGACCGTGATCGGCAGGCCGACCTCCCGGCGGACCCGGGCACGCAGCGCGGCGGCGATGTCGGCCGGCGGGCCGACCAGACGCCGCAGGCCGCCCACGTCGAGGAACGCCTCGTCGATGCTGAGGCCCTCGACCAGCGGGGTGGTGTCGCGGAAGATCTCGAACACCGCCCGGCTGGCCGTCGTGTACGCGGCCATCCGCGGCGGGACCACGACCGCGTCCGGGCAGAGCCGTCGCGCCTGCCGGCCCCCCATCGCGCTGCGCACGCCCCGGGCCTTCGCCTCGTAGCTGCAGGCGAGCACCACCCCGCCGCCGACGATCACCGGGCGGCCGCGCAGCGCGGGGTCGTCGCGCTGCTCGACCGAGGCGTAGAACGCGTCCAGGTCGGCGTGCAGGATGGTGGCCTCGCTCGACACCGGCCCATCTTCGCACACATGTTCGACTCATGGTGGCTGACCTGCCCGGACAGCGGCCGGCCGGCGGAGGGGGCCCCGCCGGCCGGCCGTCGGCGTCACCGCCCGTAGACCTCGAACTCGTAGAGCGAGAAGCCGTACGAGGTGGCCCGCTTGACCCCGTACACCCGCACGTAGCGGGCGCTGACCGGGGCGAACGTGGCGTTGTCGACGCCGCCGTTGCCGGTGGTGGTGGCGAACACCGGCGTCCAGGAGCTGCCGTCGCCGGAGACCTCGATCCGGTACGAGGTGGCGTAGGCGGACTCCCAGCGCAGCACCGCCCGGCTGACGGTGCGGGCCGACCCGAGGTCCACCCGCAGCCACTGGTTGTCGTTGTAGCTGCTGGCCCACCGGCTGCTCAGGCTGCCGTCGACCGCCTTGTCCGGGGTGTAGCTGGTCAGGAACTGGGTGCTCGACGCGCTGGCCGGGCGGCCCTGGGCCAGGTTGGCGACGTCGTCGCCCCGGCGCGCGGGGAACGAGACGACCTGCTGGTAGGTGGGACGGTTCTGCCAGGCGATCAGCGGGTGGGTGATGCCGCCGAGGCCGGACTGGGCGATCGAGTCGGCGCACCACTGGTCGCCGGCGCCGCAGGACTTGTCGCCGGGGTAGACCGTGGTGCCTGGCACCGAGGCGGCCTGGCCCAGCGTGTCGAGCAGGGCCTGCCGGCACGCGCCGAGGTTGCCGTTGCCGCAGTACGCGCGACCCGGCCCGCCGGCCACCGGGTCGCCGAGCACGGTGCGGACGTCCTTGTCGACGTAGCCCCACCAGCCGTACTGGAACGACGAGCCCTTGTGCGCCTGACCCTGCAGGGCCCAGCTCGCCGCGCCGTCGCGCCCGCCGTTCTGGCCGCCCGACGGCGCCTCGTTCACCTCGATGGCGTCGACCAGCGCCGCGTACAGGTCGGGCCCGAGGCCGGGACGGAACTCGGCCGAGGCGAGCAGCGGCCACCAGGCGTCGAAGATCCGGATCGCCTCGGCGTGCTGGTAGACCTTCGAGCCGGGGGAGGTCTCCACCCGGCGGGCGCCGGCCTGCTGCCAGGCCCGCAGCTTGCCCACCGCGTCGGCCAGCGCCGGGTCGGTGACCGGCGTGCTGTCGAGGACTCGCAGCAGGTCGCCGAGGACCTGCTGGCCGCGCAGGTCGGTCACCGCCGCGTCCGCCATGATCTTGACGACGTCGGCGCGGCCGAGCTTGCGCTGGGCGATCGCGGCGCGCACCGGGCCGTCGAGCAGCTGACCCCGGTGCACCGAGCCGAAGCTGAAGTTGCCGTCGGCCGCGCCGAAGTCCCGCGCCTGCTTGTTGTTCCAGCTGACGTAGTAGTCCTGGTTGACCGACTGGGGGTGGGTCGACGCCGGGGTGTAGGTGGCGTCGTTGGTGTCCGGGTTCCAGCCGACCCACTCGTACGCCGGTTCGGCCTTCGCCGGCAGGTTCGGGTCGGTGGCCGACGACCGGACCGGGTTCGCGCCGGAGTTGTAGTACGCCGCCTCGGTCGAGTTGACGTAGAACCAGTTGAACGCGTAGCCGACGCTCGCCGCGGACGCCTGGAACGCCGCCGCGCTGCCCATCGCCGCCGGGTCGTTGAACGCCTGGAAGCCGATCGCCGAGTCGGCCTCGTGCCGGTACGTCGAGCGCAGCTTGGTGAACGCGGTCGGCTGCCCGTTCACCAGCCCCCGGTACGCGACCAGTCCGTACCTCGTGCGCAGCGCGCGCAGCGTGTAGGAGCCGGCCGGTGTGGAGTCGGCCAACGTGGGCGACCAGGAGTTGCGCTGCTCCAGCGCCTCCATGGCGAGGCACTGCCCGTGGTAGAGGTAGCGGTTGGACCGCAGCGTCGGGGCGCTGCCGTCGGTGGTGCACAGCGGCACCGCGTACGTGTCGGTGAGGTCCTGGGAGGCGGAGGTGGCGCTCCACGCGTAGTCCTGGCCGCGGCCGAGCAGCACGTAGAGGTTCAGCCCGGCGAACGCGGCGCCGCGTGCGCTGATGCCCGGGCCCTGCAACTCCTGGAGCATGAGCAGCTGCGGCGCGAAGTAGCCGGTCTGCGGGCCGAACACGGCGACCGGGTTGCCGGTGGTGGTGTGCCGCCCGGAGACCACGACCGCGTTGGACATGCCGTGCGCGCGCAGGTTGGCCAGGCCGCCGAGCAGGTCCTTGGTGGCGGTGCTGGCGCCGGTGCGCGCGGCGGCCCCGCCGGTGGCGTCGTAGGCGAGTGGCTCGGCGACCACCGTGCCGGCGTCGGGGAGCACCGCGCTGGTCGCGCCCGGCGGCGTCGCCCCGTACGGGAAGCTCTGCCCGTCGTGCAGGGTGAGCACGGTCTCCGGGTCGTTCTGCGACCGGAACGCCGCCCACACCTTGTCGCCCTCGGTGGCGCCGTACTTGGCCCGGGCGGCCACCCGGACCAGCGCGGACTGGATCTCGCTGCCACCGCCGCCGCCGAACAGCCCGCCGATCACGCCGGCGGTGGCGATCAGGTCGGTCATGGTGAAGTGCTTCGGCTTGCCGGCGCCGGCGAGCACGTACTCACCCGGGTAGTTGTCGTCGGCGATCGACTTGTCGATGTAGGCGTTGATGCCGGCGATGTAGTCGACCACGTCGGTGTAGAGCTGCTGGCCCCGGGTGCCCCTGGTGCGCAGCGCGTCCACCTGGGCCTGCAGGTCCGCCTCGGTGTAGGGCGAGTTGGCCCAGACGCTCTGCTCCAGCTCCCGGTTGCCGGGGGCGCCGCCGGCGAACGAGGTGACGTTGCCGCGGCCGACGTGCCGCAGCAGGTCCATCACCCACAGCCGGTCCTGGGCTCCGGCGTAGCCGGCACCGAACATGGTGCCGGCGCGGGTGGTGCCGGTGATGTGCGGGACGCCGGTGGCCCTGTCCCGCACGATGGTGACGTCCGCGCGCGGTGAGACGGTGCTCTCGACCTGCGCGGCCGGTACGCCGAACGAGGCGTCGTTGTAGAAGTGGGCGATCTGCTCGTCGGTCAGCCCGGCGTAGTTGTAGACCAGGTTCGCGTACTCGTCGAGCTGGTCGCTGGAGTGCGCCGGGCGGGTGCCGAGCGCCTGGTGGGCCAGGATGGCGACGAGCGTGGCGTTGCCGTTCTGCCCGGGGGGCAGGATGTCGGCGCACTGGCCGAGGCAGTAGTCGTTCGGGGCGAACGTGCTGGCGGCCAGCGCCGGTGAGGGCGGGGTGACGGTCAGGACGCTCGCGGTCAGGGCGGCGGCGGTGAACGCCGCGAGCCGGGCACGGAGAGCGGGACGGGTCATGGCGATCCTCCGGGGACGCGGAGTCGGGCCGAACGGTGCGCCCGGCTTCCGGTGCCGACGTCTCGCCCTCCGCGCCCGGGCGTTCCACCCGGAGGTGAGAATGACTCATATCTATCTCTGGGCAATGATCGGCGGAGGACCGCCGCCCGGGATACCCGTCGTTCACCACCCGCGAATGCCGACGTTTCGCCCGCCGGCTGTCCACGCCGGACACGGCGGTGGGGGGTGGCGCCGTTGCCACCCCCCACCGCTCTCCCCGCCGGTGCGCCGTCAGTGCTTGTGGAACGACTGGCGCACCACACCCCCCACCAGGGCGCACCAGGTGGTGGTGCTGAGCTTGCCGGTGGGCGGCAGCCCGTGCAGGCGCTGCAGGTCCTTGACCGCGGTCCGGGTCGCGTGGTCGTACTCGCCGGTCGGGAGGACCTCCGCGTAGCCCTTGGAGTTCAGCATGAACTGCGCCGCGGTCACCGGGACGCCGCTGTCGCGCTGGTCCAGCTCCGGCGCGAGCGTCTCCCAGGTCGGCGCGGTGAGCGTGGCGTCGACGTCGACCGGGATGCCGTTGCGCGCCTGCCAGTCCTGCACCGCCGCCACGGTGGCGGCGTCGAACACGCCGGTCACCGGCACGGCGTAGCCCCGGAACGTGAGCAGGTGCTGCGCCACCTGGACCACCGGACCGCCGACGAAGCGCCAGATGTCCGGCCACCGTCGCGCCGGCACGTCGCCCAGGCTTGTGCCGAGCCTGCGGAAGACCTGGCGGCGCAGCGCGGGGAACTCCCGGTAGAACATCGCGCCCGGGCACTGGGTGGCGCGGAAGTCCCAGTGGCCGAAGATGTCGTGCGCGTGCAGGCCGTACTGCCGGCAGATCGCGGTGCACAGCCGCACCAGCCCGGCGATCAGCTCCTCGGGTGGCGTCTCGGTGACGTAGGTGCCCTCGTTCTCGATGCCGATGGCCCGGCCGTTCTCACCCGGGCAGTGCGCGGCGATCATCTGCCGGTCGCCGGCCTGGAGCCGCTCCAGGCTGCCGTGCCGTCCCTCCAGGACGTGGCCGCCCCGGCTCACCGTGAAGTGCTGCCCGGTGTCGGACCAGCCGTTGCCGTCCATGTGCAGGTCCTGGCAGTCGCGGGCGAGCTGCTTGGCGTGTTCCTCGGAGTAGTCGGTGACGTTCGGGAACGCCATGTGGTGCACGATGATCTTGTTGGTCGGGATGGCGCTGACCGACAGCGGGTCCGCCGGCGGCCGGGCCGCCCACTCGTCGCAGCTGATGATCCAGTCGAGGTCCGCGCCCGGCGCGGCCTGCGCGGCGGAGGGCAGGGCGAGCTCGCTCCCGACGACCGCGACCGCGGCGGCGCCGAGGCCGGCCCGCAGCAGCGTACGGCGGTCCAGCTCGGGGTGGTCGAAGTGCATGGCATCTCCTCGATGGCCCGGCCGGACCGGGCGATGTAAAGGAACTCCAACTGCTGCGCGCGAGTTGGAGAATATTGCCACGAACGGGCGGCGCGCCAGAGGACAAATGCCACCGGCGGCCGGCGACTCCTACCACCGGAGTAGGCGATGTCACGTCCGCTGACCGGGACGGACCATGTCGTGCCGCCGCCCGGCGTGGCAACCTGGTGCGGTGCACCCGCCCAGCCTGACCGGAGTCCTCGTGCTCGTCGCCGTGCTCGCGGTCGCCGGCGCGTTCGGCTGGTGGCGCCGCCGCCACGACGGTCGGCTGCGGGCTGTCCGCGAACGCCCGCCGGGCGCGGCGGACCGCGACGCGTCGGCCGCCGCCGGCGACGCCCCGCACCGGGCCACCCTCGCCGCCCTCGGGGTACGCCCCGGCGTGGTCACGCTGGTGCAGTTCTCCGCCCCGGTCTGCGCGCCGTGTCGGGCCACCCGCCGCGTCCTCGACGACGTCACCGGCCGCCTCGACGGGGTGGCGCTGCGGGAGGTCGGCGTGGACGAGCACCTCGACGCGGCCCGCGACCTGGACGTCTGGCGTACCCCGACGGTGCTGGTGGTGGACGCGGCCGGACGCGTCGTGCGCCGGGCCGCCGGCGTGCCCGACCGGGCCGAACTGCTCGCGGCGCTCGCCCCGCTCACCGCCGGCGCCGCCCGGTGACCGGCCGGCGCTCGGCGGGCGTGCGGCTGACCCGGCGGCGGGTGGTGGACCACGGCCGGCTCGCGGCGAGCCTCTGTGCGTCGGCCCGCCCCGCCTGACCGACCGTCCCGCCGTCCGAAACGGAACCCCCATGCTGCTCGACCCCCGCGGGCCGCGCTTCGCCGCCGCCCTCACCACCGTCGCCCTCGCCGTCGCCCTGGTCACCGGCTCGGGGCTGCTCGTCCTCGCCCAGGCCGTGGTCTTCGCGCTCACCGCCGCCAACCCGCGCCTCGGTCCGTACGGCCTGCTCTTCCGGGCCCTGGTCGCCCCCCGGCTGGGCCCGGCGGCCGAGCGGGAACCGGCTGCCCCGGTGCGGTTCGCCCAGATCGTCGGGCTGGTCTTCGCCACCGTCGGCGCCGTCGGCTTCCTCGCCGGCGCGCCCGTGGTCGGCCTGATCGCCACCGCCGCGGCGCTGGCCGCCGCGTTCCTCAACGCGGCGTTCGGGCTCTGCCTCGGCTGCGAGGCCTACCTGGCGGTCCGTCGGCTGACCGGCCGCCCGCTCGCCGCCCGGGTCGCCGCCCCGCCCCGCTGACCGCCCCGCCCGAACACCGGCACGATCGCCGGATGCCGGCCCGGCCCGGGCCGCCCGTACGCTGGCCCGGCCGGCACGGGGACGGGGGAGTGGCATGGGTGGTCGGACGCGACTGGACCGGCGCAGCGTGCTCGCCGCCGCCGGCGGGCTGGCGCTCGCCGGGATCGGCGTTCCGGTCGGGCTGGCCGCCACCGCCGACCGGCCGCCGGCGCCGCGCGGACGGCGGCCGATCAGCATGGCGATGCACCTGCACGCCTCGTTCAGCGAGGGCATCGCCAGCTACGCCGCCCACCTCGACCAGGCCCGCCGCAACGCCGTCGACGTGCTCTGGTGGACCGACCACGACTTCCGCGTCGCCGCCCACGACCACCGCCGGGTCGTCCACTTCGACGGCCCGCAGGAGCTGGAGGGCGGGTTGGCCTGGACCTGGACGGCCTCCACCGAGGGGCGGCTCACCGGGTCGGCCGCCGAGTTCGTGGCCGCGCCGGACGCCGCCGACGGTCCCGGCCGCGCGCTGCGCCTCAGCGCCGCCGGCACGGGCACCCACTGGTACGCCGGCAAGGCCTGGAACTGGACCCACACCGGGAACATCTCCGACACCACACTGCACCTCGACGTGCGGCCCGAGGCGGCCGGGCCGGACGCCACGCTGACCGTCGAGATCGCGTTGTCCCACCACCCGGCCGGTCCGGGACGGCCCGCCGGCCAACTGGTGCTGCGCTACCGGCTGGGCGCGACGGACACGGTCCGGCACACTCCCGACGGCCGGCACGGCACCGTCGACCTGCCCGCGCCCGTCGGCGCCTGGTGGCGGCACACGCTGGACCTGCTCGCCGACGCGCGGCGGCTCTGGCCCGACCTGGTGGCCGGCGACAACTCGCTGCGCGGGCTGCGCCTCGGCGTGACGGTGGCCGGCGGCGCGCGCGGCGCGTACCTGGTCGACCGGCTGGTCTTCGACCGGGCCCGCCGCGCCGGGCAGGCCGGCGAGGAGCTGCGCGCCGAGGTGCTGGCCGGCTACGCCGACGCCTACCCGGGCGTGACCCACCACCGCGCCTACGAGGTGTCGATGGTCCGGCACCTCAACTGGTTCGGCGGCGACGGCACGCTGCCGCGCTTCCCGTCCCCGCCGTACCGGGACGACGACGTCGAGGCGACCGAGCGGATGGTGGAGTTCCTGCACGGCCACGGCGGCGTGGTCTGCTGGAACCACCCGCTGGACGTGGAGCGCCGCGAGTCCCTCGCCCGGCTGCTGGTGGCCCGCGACGCGCTCGGCGTCGACCTGATCGAGATCGGACGGGCCCCGGTCGCTGACCATCTCTGGGCGTACGACGTGGCGGCCCGCAACGCGATCCCGCTGACCGCCGTCGGCGTCACCGACGACCACAACGGCACCGACTGGCGGACCGGCCGGGACCGGTACGTCACCTCCGTCTGGGCGGCGTCGACCGACCGTGAGGACCTGGTCGCCGCGCTGCGCGCCGGGCAGGCGTGGTTCGCCGACCTCGCCGTCTACCGGGGCGCCCTGGACCTGGAACTCGGCGGGCGCAGCGCCATGGGTGCGCTGCCGACGGTCGCCGATGACACCGTGACGGTGCGGCTGCGGGCCACCGACCTGCCGGCCGGGTCCACCCTGGAGGTGGTCACCGGCGACGTCGACCGCGCCGGCGCGGCGGACCCGACCCCCGCGATCCGGACCGGTCAGGTGCCGTGGCGGGAGCTGCGACAGGGCTGGCACGACCTGCCGGTGCGGGTGGGCGCCGGGGCGTACGTGCGCACGCAGGTCCGGGACCGCGAAGGCGCGATCGTCGGGGCCAGCAACCCGGTCTGGCTGCTCCGCGAGCCTCCGCCCGGAGGTGTCCCGCCCGCCCGCCGGTTCTGACCAATCGGCCGTCCTTGATCGACTCCATGTCGCCGAAGTGGTGCCGTCCGAGGGCCTCTGATGGCGCCACTTCGCCGAGGTGGAGTCGATCAAGGACGATCCGGTCCGGGACGACCGCGCCCCCACATATACCGGTGAACGGTATATGCTCTCGCCATGAGTGACGCTCCGCTGCGGGAACCGACGTTCCTGGTGCTCACCGCGTTGGCCGAGGCGCCCCGCCACGGCTACGCGGTCATCGAGGACGTGCTGCGCATCTCCGACGGCCGGGTCCGGTTGCGTGCCGGCACCCTCTACGCCGTCCTCGACCGACTGCGGTCCGACGGTCTGATCGAGGTGGACCGTGAGGAGGTGGTGCAGTCCCGGCTGCGCCGCTACTACCGGCTCACCGCGCTGGGCGCCACCCGCCTCGCCGACGAGGTGGCCCGGCTGCGCCGCCACGCCGACACCGCCGGCCGCCGGCTGCGCGCCGCCGGCCTGCTCCCCGAGGGGGGTCCCGCGTGAGCGCGAGGAGTGAGCCGGTGTTGCGAGCCCCGCAGTCGCGAACGGACGGAGGCCCCGCGTGAGCGCGAGGAGTGAGCCGGTGTTGCGAGCCCCGCAGTCGCGAACGGACGGAGGCCCCGCGTGAGCGCGAGGAGTGAGCCGGTGTTGCGAGCCCCGCAGTCGCGAACGGATGGAGGCCCCGCGTGAGCGCGAGGAGTGAGCCGGTGTTGCGAGCCCCGCAGTCGCGAACGGATGGAGGCCCCGCGTGAGCGCGAGGAGTGAGCCGGAGCCCGGTGTGAGCGTGACGAGTGGGAGCGACGTCGACCTGGAGCGCCGCTACCGCCGGTTGCTCGCCGTCCACCCCTGGGCCCACCGCCGGGTGTACGAGGAGGAGATGCTGGCCGTCCTGATGGCGGACGCGCGCCCGGGGCAGACCCGGCCGGGTCTGCGGGACACGGTGGATCTGGTGGTCGCCGGCCTGCGGGCCCGGCTCCGGGTGGGCGCACGGGGGTTCACCGAGCCGGCCTGGTCCGACGCGGCGGCCGTCACCGGTCTGCTGGTGGCCCTGGCGCTGACCGCCGTGGCCGGGAAGAACCTGCTCGACCAGGTAGTGGTGGACGCGTCGCTGCCGCCGCCGCTGCGGCCCGCCGCGCCGGACGTGGTCGACTGGCTGCGGGTGCTCGGCTGGGCGGCGGTCGCGGTGACCGCCGCGGTCGGCCTGCGTCGGGTCGCCGCGGTGCTGGCCTGGGGCGGGGTGGCGGGCTGGCTGGTGCTGGTCGGCCCGGGCGTGGTGGACCAGCCGGGCTACGTGGTGGACACGCTCCCGCAGTTCACCCTGGCGGTGATCGCCGCCGCGGCGCTCACCGTGCCCGCCCCGCCCCGACGGGCGGTCGGGCTGCTCGGCCCGCGCCGGCTCGCCGCCGTGGTGAGCGGTCCGGCCCTGGTCGCGGGGTTGCTGGAGCTGAACCGGGCGACCAGCCCGCTCTTCGGCGGCGGCCCGGCGTCCTACCAGAGCTTCTACGGGCTGACCGCCGGCAGCGAGCCGGTGATGTGGCTCTACCTCGCCGGGCTCGCGGTGGCGGCGCTCGCGGTCTGCGTACCGGTGGCGGGGCTCGCCCCGGCCGTCCGCCGCCGGATCCTGGTGGTGCTGGCGCCGGTCGCGGCCCTGGTGCTGGTGATCGATGAAGCGTTGGCCGGTTGGGCGACGTCGACGGTCCACATGGGCCACGTCATCCCGCTGGTTCCGGCGCAGTGGGCGATGCTGGCGCTCGTCCCGCCGGTCACGTTCCTGGCCGGCGTGCTGCTGGTCCGGCGGCGGGAGGAGCGGCAGCGGATGGTGGCGCTGGGGCGGGCCGCCGACCGGGAGCGACCCACCGGCTGAGGGTTGCGCGGGTCTGCTGCAGTGGCGGTGTGTCCGTTACCGACCATCCGCCGCCCGGCCCCGGACCGGCGGGACACCGCCGGTCCGGGGCCGCCGTCCGGCGTACGGAAGCGTCCGTTGCGCCGATGGCCGGCGGCGCCGGCGCGACCAGAATGACCAGCGAGGCGGCAACCGGCTGCCGTCCCTGGAACGCGGTGGGGTTCGTCGCATGAGCGGCTGGCAGCTGTCCGGCTACACGCCGGTTCGTACGCTCGGCTCCGGGGCGTCGGGCAGTGTCGTGCTCGCCACCCACGACGACACCGGCACCCCGGTCGCGATCAAGTATCTGGTTCGCGACCTCGGTGCGGACTCCTCGTTCCGCACCGCCTTCCGCGACGAGGCCCGGTTGCTCGGCGAGATCGACGACCAGCACGTCAGCCGGCTCTACGAGTACGTCGAGTCACCGCACGGCGCGGCCATCGTGATGGAGCTGGTCGACGGGGTCTCGCTGCGGCAGATGCTGCGCGCGCACGGCCCGACCACCCCCGAGGCGGCGCTCTGCGTGTTGAAGGGCTCGCTCGCCGGGCTCGCCGCCGCACACGCGCACGGGGTCGTGCACCGTGACTACAAGCCGGAGAACGTGCTGGTCACCGGCGCCGGGTCGAGCAAGCTCGCCGACTTCGGCATCGCCATGCCGATCGGCCGGGGCTCGGACACCACCGTCTCCGGCACGCCCCGCTACATGGCCCCCGAGCAGTGGACCGGCGCCCCGGCCAGCCCCGCCTGCGACATCTACGCCGCCACCGCCACGTTCTTCGAGTGCCTCACCGGGCGGCCCCCGTACCAGGGTCCGGACCTGCTCTCCCTGCGCGAGCAGCACGCCACCGCGCCGATCCCCACCGACCCGGCGCCCGCCCCGGTGCACGAGCTGCTGCGGCACGGGATGGCCAAGAGCCCCGACGACCGGCCGCAACCGGCCCAGGTCTTCCTGGAGCTGCTCGACCGGGTGGCCGGCGCCGGGTACGGGCCCGAGTGGGAGGAACGCGGGTTGCGCGAGCTGGCCCGCCGGGCCGCGCTGCTCGCCGCGCTGTGGCCGTTCCCCGACCGGGCGGAGGGCGCCACCGCGGTGGCCAGCACCGCGCTCGGCGCCTCGACCGGCCGGGGCGGCCTGTTCCGGCGGGGACGCAAGCGCACCATGCTGGCGGCCGGTGCCGTGGTCGCCGCCGTGCTGGCCGGCGGCGCCGGCTACAGCTACGCCGCCCGCGAGAGCCCGGCCGCCGCCGGGGCTCCCGCCGGCCCGTCGCCCGCCGGTCCCACCCCGACTGACCCGCCCACACCGGACCCGACGGCCGTCACGCCCCCGGACGTCACCCCGACCGCGTCGCCGCCGGCCACGCCGTCCGTCCTGCCCACCCCGCCGGCCGGCACGCCGTCCGCCACGCCGGACGGAACCCGGGCGCCGACCCGCCCGCCGGTCCGCACCAGCGCACCGACCCCCACCCCGTCGCGCAGCACCACGCCGCCGCCCCCGCCGGACGTCACCGCGCCGGTCGTCGGCGGCGTCAGCGCCGATCCGGGTCAGCTCGAACCGAGGGGCTGCCCGTTCGGGATCCAGAGCAGCACCGTCTCCGTCCCCGTCACCGACGACCGCAGCGGTCCGGCCGCCCTGAAGGTCACGTTCCGTTACACAGTGGAGGGCGCCACCGGAACGGTCCGGATGGCCGCCGCCGGGCGCGGCGTGTTCACCGGCACGCTCGGTCCGTTCGCGGCACCGAAACAGAGCAGCCGCATCCCGGTCCAGGTCACCGCCGTCGACGCCGCCGGCAACGCGACCACCTCGGCGAAACCGGTGTACGTGACGCTCTACAACTACTGCACCCCCGGCTAGGAGTACGACGTGCCCGTTGCCCAGCACCGCAGTCCGGACCGAGGACGGCCGGCGTGACGCGGCCGGAGGAGCCCACCGAGGCGCTGCCCACCCGCGCCCTGCCCGCCGACCCGGCCCGCGACGCGCAGGCCGCCGCGCCCACCGTCCACCTCGTCCCGCCCCGACCACCGGCCGACGCGGATGCCACCGCGCCCCTGACCGTCGACCAAGCGGGCGCGGCGGAACCGACCGTGCACCTCGCCGGCCAGGGAGCGGGCCCGCCCGCCGACGCCGATGCGACGGTGCACCTGGCTGGTCGGGGAGTGACGCCGCCCGCCGACGCCGATGCGACGGTGCACCTCGCCGGTCGGGGAGCGACGCCGCCCGCCGACAGCGATGCGACGGTGTACCTCGCCGGTCCGGGGGCGGCTCGGCCCGGCGACGCCGATCCGACGGCGCGTCTCGCCGGCCCGCGTCAGCCCGGCCGGCCCGACGCCGACGGGACGGTGGACCTCGGTGGTACGGGCGTGGCCGGGGCGGTCCGGGCCGAGCCGACCGTGCACCTCGCCCCGCCGCAGCAGGTCACCGGGCCGCCGACCGCCGCGTACCGGCCGGGGTCCACCGGCCCGGCCGCCCCGACCGCGGGGGCGTACCGGGATCCGACCGCGCGGGCGGTGAGCGGCGTGCCCGCGCCGGCGTCCGGCGGCGAGCTGCGGTTCGGTCCGGGCGTGCCGGCGACCCCGCCACCGCCGCCGGCCTGGCCGGTCGCGCCGCCCATCCGCCCGCCGCGACCGCTCTGGCGTCGCGTCGTCTCGGTGCTGTCCACCCTGCTCACCGCCGTGCTGCTGGTGACGGTCGGTCTCTACCTGT
Source organism: Micromonospora sp. WMMA1996 (assembly GCF_002573675.1). Lineage (NCBI taxonomy): Bacteria > Bacillati > Actinomycetota > Actinomycetes > Micromonosporales > Micromonosporaceae > Micromonospora > Micromonospora sp. WMMA1996. Next base: position 2,105,976 of record NZ_PDHU01000001.1, read on the forward strand.
GGCAGCGGCTGCGGCCGTTGGAGGTCGAGCAGGTCGCGGTGGCGGTGCCCCGGCCGCCCGGCATCGCGTGCGACGTGACCGTCGACGTGGTGGCCACGGTCCGCACCAACGGGCGCGCCGGCACGATCCGCTACCAGTGGTTCCGCTCCGACGCGCCGCCCGGCGCGCTGCTCAGCGAGCGGGTCGGCAGCGGGCAGCGGACCGCCACGCTCACCCTCAGGTGGACGTTCAGCGGGGTCGGCGCGACCACCGGGACGGCCACCGTGAACATCATCGAGCCCGCGCCGGTGCAGGCCGGCACGCGGGTCAGCTACCGCTGCCCCGGGGGCTGACCGCGTTTCCGCGCGTGTGGGCCCGGGTAGGCCTTCCGGAACGATCCTGACCACATGCGTGGAGGCCCTTCGATGAGAGACAACTTCGGCGACGCGGTGGGCGACGCGTTCCGTTCGGTGATGCTGTTCCTGCCCAAGGCGGTCGCGTTCGTCGCCATCCTGGTCGTCGGCTGGCTGATCGCCAAGGCCGTGCTCAAGCTGGTGGACAAGGTCCTCGAGCGGGTGCACTTCGACCGGGCGGTCGAGCGCGGCGGCATCAAGACCGCGCTGGCCCGCTCGAAGTACGACGCCAGCGACATCGTCGCCAAGCTCGCCTACTACGGCGTGCTGCTGGTCACGCTGCAGCTCGCGTTCGGCATCTGGGGTCCGAACCCGATCTCCGACCTGATCGCCGGCGTCGTCGCCTGGCTGCCCCGGGCGTTCGTCGCCATCGTCATCGTCGTGGTGGCCGCGGCCATCGCCCGCGCGGTGAAGGACATCATCTCCAGCGCGCTCGGCGGTCTCTCCTACGGTCGGGTGCTGGCCAACCTCGCCTCGGTGTTCATCCTGGGCCTGGGCGTGATCGCCGCGCTCAACCAGATCGGCGTCGCCACCGCGGTGACCACCCCGGTGCTGATCGCGGTGCTCGCCACCGTCGGCGGCATCCTGGTCGTCGGCGTCGGCGGCGGGCTGGTCCGGCCGATGCAGAGCCGCTGGGAGACCTGGCTGACCCGGGCCGAGGAGGAGTCCCGGACCATCGCCACCCACGCCCGCGCCTACCAGGCCGGTCGACGTGACGTGGCGGCCCGCATGGCCACGTCGGACCCGTACGGCGAGGCGGAGCTGACCCAGCCGGTGGCCCGCGACACCGAGGCCGACCGCACCCAGCCGGTGTCGGCGTACGCGGGTTCCGAGCCGACCCAGCCGGTGCCGGCCCGGACCGGCGCGGAGGCCAGCCCGGCGGCGTCCACGGACGTCACCCAGGCGATCCCGTCGTTCTCCGACTCCGAGCGCACCCAGCCGACCGCACCCCGCCAGCCCACGGCCGAGCAGGCCGCGGACAGCGAGGCCACCATGGTCATCCCGCCGGCGGACGTGGACAAGTTCCGCCGCTGACCCCTCGTCGCGCGACACCGGGGCGGGATCCGACGTCGGGTCCCGCCCCGGTCGCGTGTCGCACGGGACCACCCGCCGGCGCGGGTCCGGCTACGATCGTCGGCATGACCTGGCGATGTTGATGCCTTCCTGAGCGACGAGGCCGCGGGCCACCGCGGACGCCGTGCACTGCGACCGGTGTCCGTCACGTCCCGTGGGAAGGCCTCATGCTCGTCGCACCTGCCCGCGTGCCCGCGACCCGCCGCCTGGCGGCGACGCTCTACGGCTACGCGTTCCTCACCGACCTCGTCCTGCTCTACCCGCTCTACGTGCTGCTGTTCGCCGACACCGGGCTGTCGGTCGGGCAGATCTCGACGCTGTTCGTCCTCTGGGCGGTCGCCGGCATCCTGTTGGAGGTGCCGTCGGGGGCCCTGGCCGACGCGCTCTCCCGCCGGCTGCTGCTCTGCCTGGCGCCGCTGCTCACGGCCGCCGGTTTCGCGCTCTGGGTGCTGCTGCCGTCCTACCCGGCGTTCGCCGTCGGGTTCCTGCTCTGGGGGGCCGGCGGCGCGTTGCGCTCCGGCGCGCTGGAGGCGCTGGTCTTCACCGAGCTGGACCGTCTCGGCGCGGCCGACCGCTACGCCCGGTTGATCGGCCGCACCCGCACCGCCGAGGTGCTCGGCGCGGTCGGCTCGGGGGTGCTCGCCGGGCCGGTGTTCGCGGTCGGGGGCTACCTCGCCGTCGGCGCGGCCAGCGTGGCGACCTGCCTGCTCGCCGCCGTCGTCGCGGCCCGCTTCCCGGAACACCGGTCACCGTCGGCCACCTCGTCGCCGGGCCCGGGGGAGGCCCCGGACGACGACGAGCCCGGCTGGCTGGACAGCCTGCGCGGGGGTCTCGCCGAGGTGCGGGCCGACCGCGCCGTCCGCGCGGCCGTGCTGCTGGTCGCCGCGGTGGCCGCGATCTGGGGTGGCCTGGACGAGTACACCGGGCTGCTGGCCCGGGACACCGGGGTGGCCGAGGTGACCGTGCCGCTGCTGCTCCTGCTGGTGTGGGCCGGGATGTCGGTGGGCGGCCTGCTCGCCCCGTGGGGCGAGCGGTTGTCCCGTCGCGGGTACGCCGGCCTCCTGGTGTTCGCGGCGGGGGCGCTGGCGGCCGGGGCGCTGTCGCGGCACCCGGGGGGTTTCCTGCTGCTGGCGGTGGCGTTCGCCGCGTTCCAGCTCGCCACCGTGCTGGCCGACGTCCGGCTCCAGGCCCGGATCAGTGGTTCCGCGCGGGCCACGGTCACCTCGCTGGCCGGGATGGCCACCGACCTGACCACCGTCGCCTTCTACGGCGCGTACGGGCTGCTCGCCGGCGCGGTGGGCAATCCGGTCGCCTTCGCGGTGGCCGTGCTGCCCTATCTGCTGGTGGCGCTCTGGCTGTTCGCCGGACGGGGGTGAGTTGCCAGAAAAGGGATGAATCATCGCATTCAGGATTACGGTGGGTCCGGACACGACCGACCGCGGGGAGACGATAGCGGTGACGTTGGAAGCAGAGCGCACGCTGCGCGACGAGGACCTGACCGGGCTGGCGGAGCTGGCCGCCCAACTGCGGGTGGACGCGATCCGGTGCACGACGATGGCCGGCTCCGGGCACCCCACCTCCAGCCTCTCCGCCGCCGACCTGCTCGCGGTGCTGGTCGCCCGGCACCTGCGCTACGACTGGTCCTACCCGGGCAACCCCGGCAACGACCACCTGATCCTCTCCAAGGGGCACGCGTCGCCGCTGCTGTACGCGGTGTTCCGGGCCACCGGCGCGATCAGCGAGCAGGAGCTGCTGGAGACGTACCGCCGGTCCGGCTCGCGCCTGCAGGGCCACCCCACCCCGGTCCTGCCCTGGGTGGACGTGGCCACCGGCTCGCTCGGCCAGGGCCTGCCGGTGGGCGTCGGCGTGGCCCTGGGCGCCCAGTACCTCGACCGCTCGCCGGCCCACGTCTGGGTGCTGTGCGGCGACAGCGAGATGGCCGAGGGCTCGATCTGGGAGGCCCTGGACAAGGCGGGCCACTACGGGCTGCGCGCCCTGACCGCGATCGTCGACGTCAACCGGCTGGGGCAGCGCGGCCCGACCGAGCTGGCGTGGGACCTGGACAGCTACCGGCGGCGGGTCGAGGCGTTCGGCTGCCGGGCGATCGTCGTCGACGGGCACGACCTCGGCGCGATCGACGACGCGTACGGGCAGGCGCGGGAGGCCACCGGACCGACCGTGGTGCTGGCCCGCACGGTCAAGGGCCGCGGGGTGCCCGAGATCGAGAACGACCCGTCCTGGCACGGCAAGGCGCTCGACCCCGAGCTGGCCGACCGGGCCGTGCGGGCGCTCGGCGGACCCCGGCGGATCCGGGTCGCCGGGCCGAAGCCGCCCGCCGCGCCGCGCGCCGACCCGGTCGAGCACCGGCGACCCGAGCTGCCCCGTTGGTCGCGCGGCGCGAAGGTCGCCACCCGGGACGCGTACGGGGACGCGTTGCGCGCGCTCGGCGCGGTCCGGCCGGACGTGGTCGCCCTCGACGGCGAGGTCAGCGACTCCACCCGGGCCGACCGCTTCGCCGACGCGTACCCGGACCGGTTCTTCCAGATGTTCATCGCCGAGCAGCAGCTCGCCGCCGCGGCCGTGGGCCTGGCGGTACGCGGCCGGCGGCCGTTCGCGGCGACGTTCGCCGCGTTCTGGTCCCGCGCCTACGACTTCATCCGGATGGCCGGCGTCTCCCGCGCCGACATCACGCTGGTCGGCTCGCACGCCGGGGTGGAGATCGGCCCGGACGGCCCGTCCCAGATGGGGCTGGAGGACATCGCCGCGCTGCGTGCGGTGCCCGGCTCGACGGTGCTCTGTCCCGCCGACGCCGTCTCCTGCGCGGCCCTGGTCGCCCAGTTGCCCGACCGCCCCGGCGTCAGCTACCTGCGCACCACCCGCGGCGCGTATCCGGTGCTCTACGACGACGGCGAGGAGTTCCCGGTCGGCGGCAGCCGGGTGGTCCGCGACGGCGGTGACGTCGCGCTGCTCGGCACCGGCGTCACCGTGCACGTCTGCCTCGCCGCCGCCGACGAGCTGACCCGGGAGGGGATCGACGCCCGGGTGGTGGACCTCTACTCGATCAAGCCGGTGGACCGGGACCGCCTGCTGGAGGCGGTCCGCGACACCGGGGGGCGGCTGGTGGTGGTGGAGGACCACTACCCGGAGGGCGGCCTCGGCTCCGCGGTGCTGGAGGAGCTGGCCGACCTGGGCGCGCCGGCGCGGGTCCGCCACCTGGCGGTGCGCGGGCTGCCCGGCTCCGGCACACCCACCCAGCAGCTCGACCGCGCCGGGATCGGCGTGCACGCGGTCGTCTCGGCGGCCCGCGCCCTGGCCTGACCGGGTTTGCCCGCGTCGCCGGCGGGTAGCCACGCTGCCGCCGACGGGAGGACCGACCATGGCCGAACCGGAGTTCTACGCGCGGGTGTCCGCCCGCGCGGGCGTGTCGGAGGCGTCCGCGCGGGCGCTGACCGAGGCGACGCTGCGCACGCTCGCCGAGCGGCTCAGCGGCGGCGAGGCCGCCGACCTGAGCGAGCACGTGGCGCACGAGCTGCGCCCGCTGCTGGCCCGGGCGCGGGTCGAGGACCCGCAGGCCTTCGGGTACGACGAGTTCCTGCGCCGGATCGCCGAGCGGGCCGGCGCGACCCCGGCCGACGCCGAGCGCGGCGCGCGTGCGGTGCTGCAGGCACTGCACCGGGTGGTCGGGCCCGCGGAGTTCAACCGGGCCATGGCCCAGCTGCCCCGGGAGATCGGCGAGCTGGCCCAGCCCGCCCCACGGGTGTAAGGAAGGGGCCCCGCTTAACGCTTCCGGTAGAGGCGGGGCCCCCTCTTAACGCACCTGCCCGGGCATCAGCCGGCCAGGTGCAGGAACGACCACTGGTGGCCGTCGGGATCCCGGAAGCCGCGCATGGAGAGGTGCCCGAGGTCCTGGACCGGCCCGAGCGCGGTGCCACCCGCGGCGACCGCGCGTGCGACCAGCGCGTCGACCTGCTCGGGCCGGTCCACGCCGAGGCCCACGATCACCTCCCGGGCGGTCGCGGTGTCGCAGACGTCGGCGCCGGCGAACGCGGCGAAGGCGTCGGGGAGGTGCAGGACCAGGTGCGTGGTCGCGCCGAAGCTGAGCTGCGCGCTCGGCGCGCCCGGTGGCCGGGGCGCCGCGACGAAGCCGAGGGCGGTGAAGAACGCCACTGCGGCGTCGAGGTCGCGCACCGGAAGGTTGACGAACGTCGCACCGGTCATCGGGCCGCCTCCCGCTCCAGCAGCGCCTTCAGCGCGCCCAACCGGTCCCGCCAGTACGCCCTGAGCCGTTCCGCCTCGCCGGCGTCGGCCAGCTTCTCGTGCAGCACCGCCACCCGCGCCTTCGACGCGCCGACCGCGGTCAGGCCGACCACGATCCGGCTCGGGCCGCCCGCCCAGTCCGCCCGGAACGTCTTCGGCCCCGTCGCGGTGCGTACCCGCACCTCGACGTCGGGCAGCCAGCGCCGGCGGGTCGCCTCGTCGGCGAACGCGTGGAACAGCGTCTGCACCGGCACGGCGACGGTCCGGCTGCCGCCGGCCTCGAACCCGCCGCCCCGCCGCTGACCCGGTGCGCGCAGGCCGCGCGCCTGCTCGTAGCCGACGGTGACGGTCTGCGCCCACCAGCCCGGCACCCCGTGCGTGTCGACCAGCCACCGGGCGGTCTCGGTGTGGGTCCGCTCGACCGCGCCCCACGCGTCGAGCCGGTCGAACCAGCCGGCCCAGTCCTGCCCGGTCCGCTCGCGCAGCAGCGCGTCGGAGATGCGGTCCTGTTGGGTCCGTCCCCCGGCCGGGGCCACCGGCGGGGTGCGGGCGGGTTCGGCCTTGGCGAGCATCTGCCGGCGGGCGGTGGTGTAGCTCTCGCCGGTCTTGTCCATCCGGGTGCGTACCCGGGACTTGAAGGACTTCTGACGGGTCATCGCGCGCTCCCTGTCACGACCCGGTCGGGAACCCACGCTTCCGGCGACCGTGCCGTGCGGCTGCCGCGCGGTGGTCAGGTGTCGCGTCCCGAGGGCTCGAAGCCCCCTTTGCCTCCGCGTGCCGGTGGCGTGGGCACCGGATCGGAGGTGGGGCGCGGGACCGCGCCGTGCCCCAGTCTAGGCCGGATCCTGCTGCCGGGGGAGGCCGGCGCGCCGGCCCGCCTCATTCCGGCAGCGCGTCGAGGTAGACCCAGCGGCCGTCCTCCCGGGCGAAGCGGCTGTGCTCGGCGAGCGTCCCGGCCCGGCCGCCCTCGGTGTAGTGGGCCCGGAAACGGACCGTCCCGGTGCTGTCGAACAGACCGCCCTGTGCGGTCTCCAGCACCTCCAGGCGGGTCCACCGGGTGCCCGGGTCCAGCTCCAGCCGGGCCGGCCGGGTGCGGGAGTGCCAGCTGTGCCGCAGGTAGTCGGCGTCGCCGCGGGCGAACGCGCTGAACCGCGAGCGCATCAGCGCCTCCGCGGTGGCCGCCGTCGCGACGCCCCGGTGGACCGGCGCGCAGCAGTCCTCGTACGGCCGGCCCGACCCGCACGGGCAGGCCGTGTTCTGCTTCCCCATCCGACGATTCTCACCCGCCGCCCGGCCGCGCCCGCGACGGGTCCCGCCGGGCGCCGCCATCCGTGCGCGGGGCAGCGCCGGCGGGGAAGCCGCACTACCCTCCGAGGACCATGAGCGCGAGCCCGACCCGGCGCGACCTCGACCCGGCACGGGTCCGCCGTTACCTGACCGCCTCGCTCGGGCCGGCCGGCGAGGTGGCCGACTGCGGCCCGTTGAGCGGTGGCGGCTTCGCCGCGGTGTGGTGGGTGCGCCTGGCCGACGGCCGTGACGTGGTGCTCAAGGTCGGGCCACCGCCGCACGTGCCGCTGCTGCGCTACGAGACGGACATGATCGGCGCGGAGGCGCGCTACCTGCGCCTGGTGGCCGCCCGCGCGCCGGCGGTGCCGGTGCCGGCGTTGCTGCACCACGGCCGCCATCCCGAGCTGGGCGACTGGCTGCTCACCGCGCGGCTGCCCGGCCGTACCCTGTGGGACCTGACCCGGGCCGGCGCGGACGTCGGGCCGCTGCGCGCCGAGTTCGGCCGGGCGCTGGCCGCGCTGCACGCCGTCACCGGCGACCGGTACGGCTACGACGGCGGCCGCGCCACCGCCCCCACCTGGCGGGGCGCCTACACCGCGATGGTGGACGACCTGCTCGCCGACGCGGCCGACTGGGCGGTGCCGCTGCCGGTGCCCGCGTCCCGGATCCGCGCGCTGGTCGCCCGGCACGCGGCCGTCCTCGACGTGGTGCGCCGCCCGGCGTTGCTGCACTTCGACGGCTGGGCCGGCAACGTGCTGGCGGTGGACGGTCCGGACGGCACGCCCCGGCTCAGCGGCCTGGTCGACGGCGAGCGGCACCTGTGCGGCGACCCGCTGCTGGACCTGGTGTCGCCGTTGCTGTTCCGCCGCGCCGAGGACGAGCCGGACGACCCGCTGGTCCGGGCCTACCGGGCGGCCGCGCCGTTCGCCCTGGACGAGGGCGCGCGGCGACGGCTCGGGCTCTACCGGCTGCACCTCTACCTGCTGATGACGGTGGAGATGCCCAGCCGGGGCATCACCGCGGAGTCCGACCCGGGCCGGGTGGCGCTGCTGGCCGAGTTGCTCGACGCCGAGCTGGCCGACCTGGCCGGATCCAGGCGCTGAGGGCCCGGCGCGCGGCGGGTGCTCACGGGACGGTGTCGGGGTGGACCTCGACGTCGTAGAGCAGCCGCACGTGCCGGCGGCCGTTCGTGACGCCGACGAAGACCGGGTCGCCGGCGGGGGTGCGGCCCTGCCGCCACACCTCCTGCCGGGCCGCCTCCCGGGAGTCGTGGTGGATCCGGCCCTGCCGGTGCAGGTGCAGGACGCGCCGCGCGGTGCCGGGGTCGCTGGCGAGCTGGATGCGCAGGAGCGTCATGGCGATGGCCTCCCTACCCGCCGAATCGACGACTCCCAACTTACCGGCGTTAAGTTGCCTGTACAGCGTTTATTCTGGGCGGCATGAGCAGCGGCGAACCGGTCTGGCTGCGGGCGCAGCCGAGCCGGACCCGGCACCGGCGGCCCCTGACCCGGGAGGGCATCGTCGACGCGGCGGTGGCCCTGCTCGACGAGCACGGAGCCGACGGCCTCACCATGCGCCGCCTCGCGGAGCGTCTGAACGTGACCGCCACCGCGCTGTACTGGCACGTGCGGACCAAGGACGACGTGCTGGACCTGGCGGTCGACCGGATCTTCGGCGACGTGCCGATCCCCGAGCCGACCGACGCCTGGGCGGACGACCTGCGGGTCCTCGTCCGGGGGTGGCGTGCCGCCATGCTCGACCACCCCTGGGCGCCGGGGCTGGTCGGGCGCCCGATGCTCGGGCCCAACGTGCTGGCCCGCACGGAGTTCCTGCAGGCCGCGCTGGTGCGCGGTGGCTACCGCGGACGCCGACTCGCCGTCGTCACGCGCCTGCTGGCGAACGTCGTCGTCGGTTCCTCGCTGACCGAGGCCACGTGGCGACGCGCCAGCGACCCGGAGGCGCGGACAGCCGCCCGCGCCCACGTCGCCTCGCACCCCGACGCCTACCCGACTCTGGTCGCCTCCGGCCACCTCGACGACACCAGGTGGAACGACGACCTGCTGTTCGAGGAGGGCCTCACCGCCGTCCTCGGGGCGGCGCCACCATGACTCTCTGGTGGATCAGAGCCAGCCGGAGCGGCGGAACAACCGGTGCAGCGTCACCGCCGACGTCGCCATGAGCAGCAGCGCGCCGGCGTAGCCGTACCGCCAGTGCAGCTCGGGCATGTGCGCGAAGTTCATCCCGTAGACGCCGGCCACCGCGGTCTGCGAGGCGGCGATCGCCGCCCACGACGCGATCTTGCGCATGTCGTGGTTCTGCTCCACCGCGAGCTGCGCCAGCCGCGACTGGACCAGCGACGTGAGCAGCTCGTCGTACGCGCCGATCCGCTCGACCGCCCGGCCCAGCCCGTCGGACACGGCGGTGAACCGGTGGCGCAGCGCGGGCGGCGGGCCGCCGTCGGGGGAGTCCTGCAGCGCGCGCAGCGCCGCCGGCAGCGGCAGCACCGCCCGCTTGAACTCCACCACCTCGCGCTTGAGCTGGTAGAGGTGCTGGATGTCGGCGCCGCGCTCGCGGGCGAACACGCTCTCCTCCACCCGCTCCAGGTCCCGTTCCAGGTGCTCGGCGACCTCCAGGTAGAGGTCGACCATCCGGGCGCAGACCGCGTAAGCCACCGCCCACGGCCCCTCGGCCAGCACCTCCGGGCGGCGTTGCACCTCCTCGCGTACGGGCGCGAGCGCGCCGGTGGCGCCGTGCCGGACGGTCACCGCGAACCGGTCACCGACGAACACCAGCACGTCCCCGGTGTCCACCACCTCGGAGGTGGCGGTCAGCTCGGTGTGCTCGACGTAGCCGGCGCTGCGCAGCACCAGCAGCGTCACGTCGCCGTAGCGCCGCAGGGTCGGCCGGTGCCCGTCGGCGAGCGCCTGCTCCACCGCCGGCTCGTCCAGCCCGAACGTCCGCCCGACCGCGGCCATCACCGCCGCGCCCGGCTCGTGCAGCCCGAGCCAGACGAAGGTACGCCGGCCGTGGCGGGCCCGGGCGTACGCGTCGGCGTAGTGCGGCCGGCCCGGCTCCCGTCGCCCGCCGACGTAGACCGCGCAGTCGACCACCGCGTCCGGGTTGACCCGCCGCGGCCGACGCGCGCTGGTCGGGTCGACGCGCCCGAGCAGCCGTCCGACCACACCGGGCAGCCGCGGCCGCCACCGGATCCGGTCCACCCCACACCTCCGCCGCCCGGGAAACCGACGGCCTACCGTACGGCCCGCGGCGCGGCGGCGGTGTCCGGCCCGCGTCAGCGGACGGCGGTGGCGAAGACGACGATGTTGTCGGGATAGTTTCCGGTGCGCGGGTCGAAGCGCCCGCCGCAGGTGATCAGGCGCAGCCGGGACGCCGCGCCGCCGCCGTACACCCGCTCGGTGGGGAACCGCTGCTTCGGGTACGCGCCGACACCGTCCACCATGAACACCGCGGTGCGGCCGTCGGCGCGGACCACCCGGACGGTGTCGCCGGGGCGCAGCCGGCCGAGGTCGAAGAAGACCGCCGGGCCGTGCTGCGAGTCGACGTGCCCGACCAGCACGGCGTTGCCGGCCTCGCCGGGCGCGGGGCCGGGGTGGTACCAGCCGGCGACCTCCGGGCGCTCCAGCGGCGGCACCTCCAGCGCGCCGTCGTCGTCGGTGGCGACCGGGACGATGTCGGCGTCCACCCCGATGCGGGGGATGACCACCCGCACCGGGGTCGATCGGGGGAGCGCCGGGCCGGCCGCGCCCGGGCGTTCGGTGGTCGGCGCGGCGGAGGTGCCGGGTTGGGGCGGTGACGCCGAGGTGCTGCCGAGACCGGCCGAGACCAGCCCGGCGCCGGTGGCGCCGGCGAGGGTGACGGCGGTGACGACGGCGACGGTGCGGACCCGTGACGGGCCGCCCGTCCGGCGGTCTGACGAGGACAGATCCCACCTCCGTGCGACGGGGACGGGGCGCCCGCGCCGGCCGTGCCGGCGCGGGCGCCCCCGTTCGACGATGCCGCGGCGAACCGTCAGGCGGTGGCGCCCGCCCGCCGCCGGCGACGGAACACCACGTACGCCCCGCCGGCGAGCGCGCCGGCGGCCAGCGCGCCGCCCGCGACCAGGACGCCGGTGTCGCCGTCCCGGCCGCCGGCGCCGGCCTGCGCGCCACCGATCGGGGTCACGGTGAACGTGGCGCTGCCGCCGTCGCTGCCGTCGCCGCAGGTCGAGGCGACCGTGTACGTGCCGAGCGTGAAGCCGGCGGTGAACAGTTCGGCGCTCAGCCCGCCCCCCGCGGCCGCCGTGGTGGACCGGACGTTCTGGTCGCGGTCGGGCCCGGTGACCCGGAAGATCGCGTCACCGGCGTTCGGGTTGCACGTCGTGGTGAGCACCACGGTGCCGCCGACCGGGGTGGTGGCGGGTGAGACTCTGGTGTCCGCCAGCGCGGCGGCCGGGAGCAGCAGTGCGCCGAGGCCCACGCCGACCGCCGCCGGTCCGAGAAATGACTGTGCCTTCATCCGCGTCTTCCCTCACTTTTCGTCCGCTGTCTGCGTGGGACGTCGTTCGGGTGGCCAACTCCGTGACTAGCACCGGTGTGGCCAACACTAGGAGGGTTGCGGCGGTCACTGGGGGTAATTGAGAAATCTTCGTTGCCGTCCGGTGTCCACCCTCCCGCCTCCCCGACGAGGACGGCCCGCACCTGCGTACGGCGTGCCTGTTCGTCACCGACCGTCCGTTCCCGTCGGCTTTCGGCGGAGTTCGTGGGCGGGGTCAGGTCGGGCCGTGCGAGGTCATCGCGGCGACCAACAGTGCCCTCGCCCGGTCCCGCCGGCGCCTCGCCAGCAGCGCGAAGCACACAGTGAGCACGACGAGATCGGGGTGCCGCCCGATCAGGTCGACGTCGACCGGCGCGCCCGCACGGGTCGAGGTGCGGGCGGCGACCCGGCCGCCGGGACGGGTCAGGACGCCCTCGTACCGCCGGAAGCCGCGCGGCGTGCTCCACCCGGCCGGTGCGTCCGTGCCGGCCCACCGGGCCAGCGGCGGCTCCAGGACGAGTACCGGCGCATCCGGTGGCCCGGCGGTGATCCGGAGCTGCCGCCGGCCCAGCGCCCGCAACGTCCAGGTGCCCTCGGCGGTGGTCGCGTCGGCGCAGACCAGGCCCCGACCGGCGCGCAGCGTGCCGCGCGGTGTGCCCGCCGTGGTCAGCGTCCAGAGTCGACGTCCGGTGCGGTGCAGTGTCATGTCGCTCATGTCGTCCCCCGTGGTCGTGTGCGTGCGGCTCACCCGGCCGGCGGCTCCGGCCGGACCAGTCCGGTGTCGTAGGCGAGGACCACCGCCTGGATCCGGTCCCGCAGGCCGAGCTTGGTGAGGATCGCGGAGACGTGGGTCTTCACCGTGGCGGTGCTCAGGTGCAGCCGGGCGGCGATCTCCGCGTTGGACAGCGCCCGGGCGGTCAGCGTGAGCACCTCCACCTCACGGGCGGTCAACGCCGCGAGCGCGCGGTCGGCGGTGGGCGCCGGGCCGGGCAGCCGGCCGGCGAACCGGTCCAGCAGCCGCCGCGTCACGGTCGGCGCCAGCAGGGCGTCGCCCCGGGCCACCACCCGTACCGCCTCGGCCAGGTCGGCCGGTCGGGTGTCCTTGAGCAGGAAGGCGCTGGCCCCGGCGCGCAGCGCGGCGTAGACGTGTTCGTCGACGTCGAACGTGGTGAGCATGACGACCCGGGCGGGACTGCCGGCGGCCACCAGCTCCCGGGTGGCGGCGATGCCGTCCTGGCGGGGCATCCGCACGTCCATCAGCACCACGTCCGGTCGGGTACGGGTCGCCACCGCGACCGCCTCGACGCCGTCCGCGGCCTCACCGACCACGGTCAGGTCCGGCCGGGCGTCGAGGACCATCCGTAACCCGGCGCGGATCAGCTCCTGGTCGTCGGCCACCACCACGCGGATGCGCGCCCGCCCGCCGTCCGGCTCGCTCATCGGCCACCTTCCGTTCGTGACTGCGGGGCTCGCAACACCGGCTCACTCCTCGCGCTCACCGGCCACCTTCCGTTCGCGACTGCGGGGCTCGCAACACCGGCTCACTCCTCGCGCTCACCGGCCACCTTCCGTTCGCGACTGCGGGGCTCGCAACACCGGCTCACTCCTCGCGCTCACCGGCCACCTTCCGTTCGCGACTGCGGGGCTCGCAACACCGGCTCACTCCTCGCGCTCACCGGGCCGCGCCCACCGGCAGCTGCGCCCGTACCCGGAAGCCGCCGCTGGGCAGCGGGCCGGCGTCGAGCGTGCCGCCGAGCAGCCGGGCCCGCTCCCGCATGCCGACGATGCCGCGCCCCTCGCTCGTCCCGGACCGGCGGGCCGGCGCCGCGCCGTCGTTGACCACCTCCAGGCGGAGCACGCCCCCGTCGTACCGGACGTCGACGTCGGCGCGGGTGGCGTGCCCGTGCCGCAGCGCGTTGGTCAGCGACTCCTGCACGATCCGGTACGCCGACAGCTGCACCCCGCCGGGCAGCGCCTCGCCGTCTCCCTCGCGGCGCAACGTCACCGGCAGGCCGACCGCCCGGACGGCGTCGACGAGCGCGTCGAGCTGGGCCAGCCCCGGCTGCGGCGCGTCCGGATCGGATCCGCCGTCGGCGGTCAGCGCGTGCAGCATGGCCCGCAGCTCGGTCAGCGCCGACCGGGCCGCCACGTGGATCGACCCGAGCGCCGCGCGGGCCTGCTCCGGCTGCTGGTCGAAGACGTCCTCGGCGGCGACGGCCTGCACCGCGATCACCGCCACGTGGTGGGCGACCACGTCGTGCAGCTCCCGGGAGATCCGTTCCCGCTCGACCGCGCGTACCTGCCGCTCCCACGCGCAGCGGCGCTGCTCCTGGGCGCGCAGCAGCTCGCCGACCGACCAGCCGAGGCCCAGCCCGGTCGCGGCGAGCAGCATGTCCCGCCAGTCGCCGGTCACCAGCTTCCACGGCGTGGGCGCCACCAGCAGCCCGAGGGCGACCAGCGAGAACCGGGGTCGCCGCAGCCGGGCGACGTAGGACAGCGGCGCCGCCACCAACCCGAGCCAGCCGAGCTGCGGGCAGAACGCCTCCAGGCCGACGCCGGCCAGCGCGGCGACCGCGAGGGCGTACCCGGGTCGGCGCCGGATCCACAGCAGACAGCTGGCCTGCAGCGCGGCGAGGCCGACCGCGACGGCGGTCCCGCCGGTCGTGGCCGGGCCGGCGTCGGACGTCAGCAGCACGAGCAGGGACACGCCGAGGCAGGCGGCGGCGATGCCGCCGTCGAGCAGCAGCAGGAACCGTGGCCGGGAAGACGCACACCTCATGTCCCGGATGCTAGGCGGCCGGCCGGCCGGCCCTCATCGGCCGCGAGACGGAGATCCCGGCCGTCAGTGGTCCCCGGGACGGAGTCGGGAACCGGTCGCCGGCGCGATCCGCCCGACCCGTCGCCGGCCCTAGCGTCGTCGCCAGTCGATCCCACCGCACCGGAGGTACGCGCCGATGGAGACCACGATTCCGAGCACCGCCGTCCGCCCGGCCCGCCGCCGCGACCGGCTGCTCACCGTGCTCGCCGCCACCGCCGCCACGCTGCTCGGCTGGGTGGTCGCGGTGCCGCTCGCCGGGGTGGAGCTGGCCGCGCGTGGTGGCGACGGCGCCGCGCAGCGGGTCACGCCGGTGGCCGTCGCCGTCAGCACGCTGCTCGCCGGGCTGGCCGGTTGGGCGTCGCTGGCCCTGCTGGAGCGGCTCACCGCCCGGGCCCGGCCGGTCTGGACGGTGGTCGCCGTGCTGGTGCTGGCGCTGTCGCTGCTCGGGCCGGTGGGCGCGGGCGTCGGGTCGGCGGCGACGGTCACGCTGGTGGCCCTGCACCTGGTGGCCGCCGCCGTGCTGGTGCCCGGGCTGCGGCATACCGCCGGCCGTTGACCGGCCGGGCCCGGGACCGCCGCGACGGGGGCGGGCGGCTCCGGGCCCGGCCGCGCGGGTCAGCCTGCCGCGACCGGCTCCGGCAGCGGCTCGCCGGTCTCCAACAGGCTCTTGAGGCTGGCCAGCAGTTCCGGCCAGCCTCCGCTGCCGTCGAGTTGGCCGCTGATCGCCCGGTACATCTCGCTGTCCGGCGAGAAGTCGTCGTGGATCACGGTCAGCCGGACGGTCCCGCCCTGCGGCACGAGGTCGAACGTGACAGTGGACCGGCGCTCGCCGAGCCGGGCGGCCAGTTCCTCGTCGGACCACCCGAAGTGCGCGGCGTGCTCGGGCTGGAAGCCGTGCCAGGTGTACGCGAGGCGCCGGTACGGTTCGGCGACGAGCACCCGTTGACCGAGGTCGCGCGGCTCGTCGTCCGGCGTGTCCTGCCAGAGCAGCGGTGAGCCGGCCCGCCAGTCGGAGACGAGCGTGACGCCGCCCCAGTAGCGGCGGGTGAACGCGGGTTCGGTCAGGGCCTGCCAGAGCCGCTCGGGCGTGGTCCGGACGTAGGTGGTGTAGACGAACGTGGGGCTCTCCATGGGCTGCCGCTCCAATGCTGTCTGCAGGTCGGCGAGGGCGCGGGCGCGCTCCCGGTGGTAGCGGCCGATCCAGCGGTCGGCCACCGCGTTGATGGGGGCGGCGTCGAGGTGGTGCAGCTTCTCCCGCCCCCGCTTGATGGTGGTGACCAGGCCGGCGGCCTCCAGCACCGCGAGGTGCTTGCTCACCGACTGCCGGCTCATGTCCAGCCCGGCGCACAGCTCGCGCAGGCTCTGGCCGTTGCGGGCGTTCAGGCGGTCGAGCAGGCGTCGCCGGCTGGGGTCGGCCAGCGCCCGGAAAACCTCGTCCACCCGTCACTCCACTCACCGGGGAAAGGCAACCCTACGGCTGCTCTTCCGGAGCATATGCACCCTGGCGGCTGCCTGTCCATCCGAAGCTAGCCTCCTAGGATGCTTAGGGGGAGTGAGGCCGGCGACGATTTCCACCGCCGCGTATGTCGAGAACGGGTGGTCGGCTCCGTCCCCGGGATGAACGCGGTCAGAATGGCCGCACCCGATCCGAGGAGAGTCACCATGGCGAAGTACCTGCTGCTGAAGCACTACCGCGGCGGCCCGACCCCGGTCGTCGACATGCCGCAGTTCGACCGGTGGACGCCGGAGGAGTTCTCGGCGCACGTGCAGTACATGAAGGACTTCGCGGCCCGGCTGGAGGAGTCCGGCGAGTTCGTCGACTCCGAGGCGCTCGCCCCGGAGGGCACGTTCGTGCGCTACGACGGCGAGGGGCGCCCGCCGGTGACCGACGGCCCGTTCGCCGAGACGAAGGACCTGATCGCCGGCTGGATGGTGATCGACGTGGACAGCTACGAGCGGGCCCTCGAACTCGCCGCCGAGCTGTCGGCCGCGCCGGGACAGGGCGGCCGACCGCTCCACGAGTGGCTGGAGATCCGGCCGTTCATGACCGCGCCGCCCACCGTCACGGAGTGACCGCTCCGATGGACGAGGTTCTGCTCCGGAGCCTCACCCCGGTCGCCCTCGGGGTCCTCGTCCGCCGCGGGGTCGACTTCGCGGCGGCCGAGGACGCCGTGCAGGACGCGCTGGTCGAGGCGTGGCGCGTCTGGCCGGCCGACCCGCCGCGCGACCCGAGGGCGTGGCTGGTCACCGTGGCCTGGCGCCGGTTCCTCGACACCGCCCGCGCCGACGCCGCCCGGCGTCGACGGGAGGACGTGGTGGACGAGGAGCCGCCGCCGGGCCCGGTGTCCGGCGTGGACGACACACTCCAGCTCTACTTCCTCTGCGCCCACCCGTCGCTGACGCCGTCGGCGGCGGTCGCGCTCACGTTGCGCGCCGTCGGCGGCCTCACCACCCGCCAGATCGCCCGGGCGTACCTGGTGCCGGAGGCGACCATGGCGCAGCGGATCAGCCGGGCCAAGCGCACCGTCGCCGGCGTACGGTTCGACCAGCCCGGTGACGTCGCCACCGTGCTGCGCGTGCTCTACCTGGTCTTCAACGAGGGCTACTCCGGCGACGTCGACCTGGCCGCCGAGGCGATCCGGCTGACCCGGCAGCTCGCCGCCGCTGTCGACCACCCGGAGGTGGCCGGGCTGCTCGCGCTGATGCTGCTGCACCACGCCCGCCGGGCCAGCCGGACCGCGCCCGACGGCAGCCTGGTGCCGCTGGCCGAGCAGGACCGCCGCCGCTGGGACACCGGCCTGATCACCGAGGGGGTGGCGATCCTGCAGACCGCCCTGTCCCGCGACCGGCTGGGCGAGTTCCAGGCCCAGGCCGCCGTCGCCGCCCTGCACGCCGACGCGCCCACCGCGGCGGAGACCGACTGGGTGCAGATCGTCGAGTGGTACGACGAACTGGTCCGCCTCACCGACAGCCCGGTCGTCCGGCTGAACCGGGCGGTGGCGGTCGGCGAGGCGGACGGCCCGCGGGCCGGGCTGGCCGCGCTCGCCGCGCTCGACGACACGGTGCCCCGGCACACCGCGGTCGCCGCGTACCTGCACGAACGCGACGGCGACCGGTCCACGGCCGCGCGGCTCTACGCCGAGGCGGCCCGCAAGGCCCTCAACCTGGCCGAACGCGACCACCTGACCCGCCAGGCCGCCCGCCTCAACACGACCCCGCCCCCGACCCCGCCCTCGTGACCGACGGACCGGGGACAACCGGGGTGCGGGAAGCGGGGTGGCTCGGGCACCCTGGGCGGATGGGACCGGGGTCGCGGGGGAGCGGCGGGCTCGTGCGGGCGACGCTGCCGGGCGGGCTCGGCGTGTCGCTGACGGCGACCACACCGGCCCGTCCGGGGCTGCGGGTGGAGGCGGCCGGGGGCGGTCGGCTCCTCATCCGGCAGGCGGAGCGGATCGTCCTGCTCGCCCGCCAGGGCGCGCGCCACCACGGCGTGCGCTACGCCCGGACCGGCGGATACCGCTCGCCGCTGCCCCCGATCACCGCCGCTGCCGCGAGACGGGTCCAGGAGACCAGTCCGGACGCCGCCGTGTGGGCGATGCGCTGGACGCATCGGTTCGCCGACTGGCTGGGCGCGGCCGACCAGGACGGGCCGTTGCACCGGGGTCGATGGACGCTCGCCGCCGGCATGCCCGGGTGGAGCATCTCCACCCACTGGGACCGGCTCACCCGGGTCGACCCGGATCGCGGACACGTCACGTGGTTCGGTTACGGCGACCCCGACGACGACCTGCGGGACGTGCTCCCGTTGCGCCGGCTGGCGCCGGCCGGTCACGGTCGGGTACGCGCCTGGCGGCGGCAGGCCCGCGCCGGCGTCCTTCCGCCCGTGCTGCTGTGGTGGGTGAGCGGGTTGCAGACCCTGGTGCTGCTCGACGGCCACGACCGGACGGTCGCCGCGCTGGCCGAGGGTGGCCCGCCCGACGTCGTGGTGCTCGCGCCGGCCGATCAGGGTGCCGACCGGATGCGTCACGAGATCAACGGCTACGTGCGGCGGATGCGCCACCTTGAGGCGGCCGACGTCCCGGCGGCCCGACTCGCCGTCGAGTCCCGAGGGCTCGCCGAGGGGGTGGCCGGGGCGGTCCGCGCCGAGGGCCGGACCACCGCGTGGCCGGTGCGCGGGGGATCGCGGGAGTGGGAGCGGCTCGCCGTCCGTCTCGCGCCCGGCTGGGACACCGGGAGCCGTCCGTGAGCAGCGCCCCGGGGAGCGGGCCGACGTGGTGCTCGACCTGACCGATCCGCTGGCCCCGGCGGTGCTGGCCGGGCGGCGGTAATCCGCTCGGCTCGGCGCGTCGCCGCTGGTAGCTTGCCTCGTCGTGACGGGGGAACGGCTCGGCGGGCGCTTCGCCCGCCTGTGGACCGCGAGCACGCTGTCCGCGCTGGGCAGCGGCACGGCCACCGTGGCCGCCCCGCTGTACGTGGCGTCGCGCACCGACGACCCGCTGGTGGTCTCGGCCGGCGCGGCGGTGTCGTGGCTGCCGTGGCTGCTGTTCGCGCTGCCCGGCGGTGTGCTGGCCGACCGGGTGGACCGGCGTCGGCTGATGGTGCTCATCGACTGGGTGCGGGTCGTCGCGCTGGTCGTGCTGGCCGCCGCGATGCTCACCGAACGGGCCGGGGTGGCGCTGCTCTACGTGGTGCTGTTCGTGGTCAACACCGGCGAGGTGGTGTTCCGCACCGCCGCCCAAGCGGTCCTGCCGGCGGTGGTGCCCCGGTCCCGGCTGGAGCGGGCCAACGGCTGGCTCAACGGCGGCACCCAGGTCACGCAGAACATGGTCGCCGGTCCGCTGGGCGGCTTCCTGTTCGTGCTCGCGGCGGCGGCGCCGTTCGCGCTCAACGCCGGCACGTACGCGTTGAGCGCCGTGCTCGTCGGTCTGCTCGCCGGCACGTACCGGGGGGAGGGGAAGCCGACCGGGCCGCGCTCGGCGCGCGCGGAGATCGCGGAGGGGTTCCGGTGGCTGCTGTCGCAGCGGCTGCTGCGCACCATGACGATGCTGATCGGGCTGCTCAACGTCACGTTGACCGCGGCGCTCGCGGTGCTGGTGCTGTTGGCCACCGAACGGCTGGGTCTCGGCTCGGTCGGCTACGGGGCGTTGTTCACGTGCATGGCGGTGGGCGGCCTGCTCGGCTCGGTGGTCGGCGACCGGTTGGTCGCCGCGATCACCGCCACCTGGACGGTCCGGGTGGGTCTGCTGACCGAGGCCGTCCTGCACCTGGCGCTGGCCGCCTCCCGCAGCGCGGTGGTGGTCGGGCTGGCGTTGTTCGCGTTCGGGGTGCACAGCGCGCTGTGGAACATCGTGGCGAACTCGTTGCGTCAGCGCCTCACCCCGACGGCTCTGATGGGTCGGGTGGGCAGCACGAACCTGTTCATCGCGGCCGGCGGCAACTGCGTCGGCGCGCTGCTCGGCGGGGTGGTGGCCGCCCGCTACGGCATCACCGCGCCGTACTGGGTGGGGTTCGTGGTGGCGGTCGCGGTGACGGCCGCGACATGGCGGGTGTTCGACCGGGCGGTCGTGGCCGCCGCGTACGTCGATCCGGCGCCGGAGCCGTCGCTGCCGGCGGCCCGGTGACGCTCAGGGCAGCGGTGGCACCGGCAGCGTGACGCCCTGCGCGGCGGCCCGGTGGGCCAGCTCGATCAGCTCGACCACGGCGACGGAGTCCGCCGGGTCGACGGGCAGCGGCCCGCCGTCGCGCAGCGCCGCCGCCACGTCGGCGTAGAAGTCCTGGTAGCGGCCGGCCTCGGTGGGCACGGCCCGCAGGTCGCCGTCGGCGCCGAGCCGGCCGTAGCGCTCCGGGTCGACCTCGCCCCACCCGGGCTCGCCGGGCCGCCGGCCGTCGCGCAGCGCGGCCTCCTGCGGGTCCAGTCCCCAGCTGGTCCAGGCGGCCCGGTCGCCGAGCACCCGGAAACGCGGGCCGAGCTGGGCGGTCACCGCGCCCATCCACAGGTGCGAGCGCACGCCGCTGCGGTGGGTGAGCGCGACGAACGCGTCGTCGTCGACCTCGGCGCCCGGCCGTCTCCGGTCCACCTCCGCGTAGACGCGGTCCACCGGGCCGAAGAGCTGCACCGCCTGGTCGACCAGGTGGGCGCCGAGGTCGAACAGCGCGCCACCGGCCTCGTCGGGCGCGGCGCTCTCCCGCCAGCCCGGCTTGATCTCCGGCCGCCAGCGTTCGAACCGCGACTCGAACCGGTTGACCCGGCCCAGCTCACCGGCCTCGACGAGGCGGCGTACGGTGCGGAAGTCGCCGTCCCAGCGCCGGTTCTGGAACACCGTCAGCGGCACCCCGGCGGCCGCGGCCTCGGTCACCAGCGAGCGACCCTGCGCGGCGGTGGGCGCGATCGGCTTGTCCACCACCACCGGCAGCCCGGCCGCGACCGCGGCGCGGGCCAGCGGCACGTGCTGCCGGTTCGGCGTGGCCACCACCACCAGGTCGAGTGTGGCGGCGGACCGCCACAGCGCCTCGGCGTCGTCGACCACGCGGGCGTCGGGGTGCTCGGCGTGGGCCTGCGCGCGACGCTGCGGGTCGCGGGTCACCACCGCGTCCAGCCGCAGCCCGTCGGTGGCGGCGATCAGCGGGGCGTGGAACACCCGTCCGGCGATGCCGTACCCCAGCAACCCCACCCGCAGCGGCGCCCGTGTCATGCGGCCGAATCTACGCGGCGCGCCGGCGGCGGGCGGCGGGGTCCCCGGCGGCGCTCACCGGCCGTGTGACAGCGTGGGCGGGTGCACGCATCCTCCCCGGCCGACGTCGACCTCGCGCTGGTCGGCGGCGGTGGCGCCGCCTCCCTGGTCCTGGCCGCCCTGGACCGGCACGGGGTGCGCGGCCTGCGGGTCGCCGTGGTCGACCCGGTGCGCAAACGTGGTCAGGACCGCACCTGGGCGTTCTGGGGCACGCCCGGCGACGACCTCGACCCGCTGCTGAGCGCGAGCTGGTCGCAGGTCGACGTGGTCACGGCGGCCGGCCGCCGCGTCCTGTCGCTGGACCCGCTGCGGTACGCCATGCTCCGCTCCGCCCCGGTCTACGACCGGGCTGCCGAGGCGGAGCGGCGGCTGGACGCGGTCCGCATCGGCGTGCCGGCGGGGGAGTTGCGCGACGACGGGCACCGGGTCACCGTGTGCGATCCGGAGGGACGCCCGCTGGTGCGGGCCGGCTGGGTGCTCGACTCCCGTCCGCGCCCGCCGTCCCGGCCGGGGCGGACCAGCTGGTTGCAGCACTTCCGGGGCTGGTGGCTGGCGGCCGACCGGCCGACGTTCGACCCGGGCCGGGCGGTGCTGATGGACTTCCGGACGCCGCAGCCGCGGCGCGGGGTCTCCTTCGGCTACGTGCTGCCGGTCGACGACCGGTTCGCGCTGGTCGAGTACACCGAGTTCGGGCCGGCGGTGCTCGACGACGCCGGCTACGACGCGGCGCTGCGCGGCTACGCCGCCCTGACCGGGTTGGACCTGACCGCGCTGCGGGTGCGGGAGGTGGAGAACGGCGTCATCCCGATGACCGACGGCCCGTTCGTCGCCCGACCGAGCCCGCGTGTGGTGCGGCTGGGCACCGCCGGCGGGGCCACCCGCCCGTCCACCGGTTTCACGTTCTCCGCGATGCTCCGCCAGGCCGACCAGGTGGCCCGCGCGGTGGCCGCCGGCCGGCCGCCGGTACCCGCGCCGGCGTACCCGGGGCGGCACCGCTGGATGGACGCGGTGGCGCTGCGCGCGCTGGACCGGGGGCACGTGGACGGGGTGGGGTTCTTCGACCGGCTGTTCGACCGGAACCCGCCGGAGCGGGTGCTGCGCTTCCTCGACGGCGCCACCACCCCGGCGGAGGACCTGGCGGTGATGCGGTCCAGCCCGCTGCTGCCGATGACCGGCGCGGTGTTCGGGGACGCAGCCGGGCGGCTGCGCGCCCGACTGCGCCGCGCCTAGCCCCGGCCCAGTTCGGCGGCCACCCGGTCGCGGACCAGCATCCGCAGCCGTTCCATCGGGTCGCCGTCGCCCGCGCCGAGCCGGTTGCGCACCGCCGCCACGGTCAACCCCAGTTCCGGGTACGCGAACGCGAGGCTGCCGCCGCTGCCGGCGGTGCCGAACGACCCGTCGTCGTCGACGGCGTAGCCCAGCCCGAACGTGCTCTCCTGCCCGAACACCCACTCCGGCGCGCGGACCGCCGGGGCGGACATCGCGCGCAGCCGGTCGGGGGAGACGAGTCGGACGCCGTCGACCGGGCCGAGCAGCGCCGCGTACATCCGGGCCGCCGCGCGGGCGCTCATCGTGCCCACCGACGGCACCTCGGCACGCAGCACGTCGGGACGGCTGCCGATGACCGTGTCCGGGCGGACCCCCGGCGGGGCCACCGCGTCGAAGTGGGGCAGGTTCGCCCCGGCCCAGGTCATCAGCGCGGACAGGCCGGCGTCCTCCAGCCGCGCCAGCCGGGGCAGCTCCGCCTCCGGTACGGCGAGGAACAGCTCCCGGGTCACGCCGAGCGGCCCGGCGATCTCCTCGGCGAGCACCTGCGACACCGATCTGCCGGTGACCCGGCGGACCACCTCGCCGACCAGCCACCCCCAGGTCCAGGCGTGGTACGCCAGTCGCTCGCCGGGCGCCCACATTGGCTCCGCGTCGGCGAGCAGCGCGCACATCCGGGACCAGTCGGTGAAGTCGTCCGGGGTGACGTCGGCGGGCAGGGCGGGCAGGCCGGCGGTGTGGGTGAGCACGTGCCGCAGCGTGATGCCGTCCTTGCCGTGCCGGGCGAACTCCGGCCACACCCGGGCCAGCGGCAGGTCCTCGTCGAGCCGGCCCTGCTCGGCCAGCACGTGCACCACGGTGGCGGTCAGGCCCTTGCCGGTGGAGACCGCGTGCACCGGGGTGTCCGCGGTCATCGGCCGCCCGGTGCCGGTGTCGGCGAGCCCGGCCTGCTCCTCGACGATCGGGGTGCCGTCGAGGTAGGCGGCCACCTGGACGCCGGCCTCCCGTCCGGAGGTGACCAGGTCGTCGAGCGCGGCGCGTACCTCGGCCCGCAGGCCGTCCCACCGGTTGTCCATGATCAGGTAGCCTGCCAGAGCGCGGTGTCGTCGTCGTCCGGTTTTCCGTCGTCGGTGAGCAGCCGGGCGCGCAGCGCCGCGATCGTCTCCTCGCCGACACCCAGCCGCCCGGTGACGTAGCCGCGCACCGAGCCGTGCGCCGCCACCAGATCGGCCAGCACCAACCGGATGATCTCGGCCGGCGCCCGCCCGTACGCGGGCCAGCGCGGCGACGCGCCCCCGTTGCGGTCCCGCCACTCGGCGACCAGCCGCCCGGTCGCCTCCTCGGTCGCCGCGAAGTCGGCAGCGATCTGGTCGTCGTCCACCCCGAGCAGGGCCAGCACCAGCGCGGCGAGCAGCCCGGTGCGGTCCTTGCCGGAGGCACAGTGGAACACCAGCGGGTGCTCGCCGTGGGCGATCACCTCCAGCGCCTCGCGCAGCTCGACCACGCCGTCCTCGGCCACCTCGGCGTACCGGTCGGCCAGGTGGCGCCACGGGTCGACGTCGGGGTCGATGTCGGCCTGCACGTAGGGGCGGTGCTCGATGCTCAGGTTGTGCCAGGTCACGCCGAGGCTCTCCGGGGCCCGGCCGCGCTCGGCGATCTCCCACGGGTAGCGCAGGTCGATCACGGTGCGGACACCGAGCGCCGCGAACCGGGTCAGGTCCTCTCCGGCGAGCTTGGCCAGGGAGTCGGAGCGGTAGAGCCGGCCCCGGGCGACGGCACGGCCGTCGACGGTGCGCCGGCCACCGAGGTCACGGAAGTTGCACAGGGTGTCGAACCGCGGGGGTACGGGCATGTCGGCACGCTAGCCGCCGGCGGCGGGTCGGGTGGTCCCGCCGGACGGCGTACCCGGTAGGTTGCCGGGCATGGCGGAGGCGGATTCCGGCCGGGTCGTGGAGATCTGGACCGACGGCGCGTGCAGCGGCAATCCCGGGCCGGGCGGCTGGGGCGCGGTGCTGCGCTGGGGCGGGCACGAGCGGGAGCTGTGCGGCGGCGAGGCGACCCCCACCACCAACAACCGGATGGAGCTGACCGCCGCCATCCGGGCGCTGGAGAGCCTGACCCGCCCGGTCACCGTGCGGCTGCACACCGACAGCACCTACGTGCGCAACGGCATCACCGGCTGGCTGAACGCGTGGAAGCGCAACGGCTGGCTGACCGCGGCGAAGCAGCCGGTGAAGAACGCCGACCTGTGGCAGCAGCTGGAGGCCGCGTGCGCCCGGCACGACGTCACCTGGCTGTGGGTCAAGGGGCACAACGGGCACCCGGAGAACGAACGCGCCGACGCGCTGGCCAACCGGGGCATGACCGAGGCGCGGGGCGGCGCACCGGCCACCCCGCGCGCGGCGTCCGCTCAGCGCAGCGGGCGGCCCTCCTCGATCTCCTCCGGCCCGTCGGCCGGGTCGGCGGTGCCGGAGACCGCGTCCACGTCGTAGCCGGCCCGGCTGGTGTCCCGCGCCGAGCGCCGGTCCTCGGCCGGCAGGTCGGCGAAGTCGTCGCCGGTGTCGTCGGTGCTGTGCAGGGACTCACCCGGCGGCCGCAGGGACGCCTCGTACGCGGTGGCGCCGTCCGGTTCGTCGGTGGTGGCGCGGCCGAAGGACTCTTCACTGGTCATGTCGCACTCCTGCCCGAAGCGGGTGGCGGCAAACGTTCAGCGGGCCGCGTCGGGGTGGGTCGGCATCGAGGAGCCGCCGGAACTGCTGCCGGAGGCCCCGCCGGCCATCCCGGACCCGTCGTCCTCGGTCACCTCGTCCGGCGGCGGCGCGTCCGGTGCGGGGGCCGGCACGTCCGTGTCCGCCGCCACCTGGACCAGGGGGACCTGCCCCGCCTCGTCCTCGGCGTGCGCCGGGTCGACCGGTTCCTCGCCGTCGCGTGCCCGATATCCCACCGGTCCGCCTCCCGTCGGTCGAGCGCCGTCCCCGCCGCCTACCCACCCCCACCCCAGAAAAACCCACCCCGCGCCCCCGCCCCAGTCCTCCCGCCCTCGCCCTCCCGACCCGCCGCCCCTTCCCGCAGCACGGGACCAGCGCCCCGAATTCCGGAACACCCTGGAGATCGTGGTACGCAGGCGCCCCTATGAGGGCCGCCCCGTACCAAGATCTCGGACCAGGCCGTCGGGGCGCACGACCGTCCCGCCCGCGTTGATCAAGGAGTTTCCGTCATGGATCGCGTGCGAACCGACGGAAACTCCTTGATCAAGGCGAGTGCGAGGCTGTCGCGAGGCCGTGTGTCCGTGCCGGTGGGTGGGGTGGCGGGCCGACGGGCGGGTGGGGAGGGGTGGGGTCAGCGGGGTCGTCGGCGGGCGCGGGACGGGCGCGCCGAGGTGACGGTCAGGGACCAGTGGGCGGGGCGGCGTAGGCCGGGCGGAAGGACCGTGCGGTGGTCGCCGCGCGCGGCGTCGAGCTGCGACTGGTGCGTGAACAGGCACTCGCCCAGGTCGGCGCCGCGCAGGTCGGCCCCGCGCAGGTCCGCGCCGGTCAGGTCGGCGGCGCCGAGCCGTACGCCGCGCAGGTCCGCACCGATCAGACAGGCGCCCCGCAGGTTCGCCCCGGTCAACGCGGCGCCGCGCAGGTCGACGCCGATCAGCGTCGCGCCCCGCCGGTCGGCCCCGGCCCGGCCGGCGCGGGCCTGCTCGCCGGCGCGCGACAACAGCCGGTTGACCGTGTTCCGGTGGGCGTCGACGTCGAGGGCGAGCAGTTCCTCCGGGGTCCCGTCGGTGAGCCGGCCGGTCTCGTCGAGCGCGGCGGTCAGGTCGTCGCGCAGCGGGCCGGGCGGGGTGAGGCGGACCGCCTCGGTCAGGTACCAGAGCAGCTCGTGCAGCGGTCGCAGCACCGCGAACGTGTCGAACATCCGCCGCGCGGTGGCCGGGTCGGTCCGCCAGTCGCGGCCGGCGAAGGTGCCCTGGGTGAGGTGCTGGCCGGCGCCGAAGCAGTCGAAGACGGTGCACCCCGGGAAGCCCCGTTGCCGCAGCTCGCCGTGGATGCCGCAGCGCGAGTCGGCGCGCAGGTTCGGGCACGGCTGCCCGGCCGGCTTGTCGACGGCGAAGTCGGCCGACGCGGCGAACGCCGGCGCGACGCAGCAGACGCCCGCGCATCGCGCGCAGTCCGCTCGCAGCTCCCGCGTTCCCGCGACCCCACCGCTCGCCACCACCGCATCTCCTCCCGCACCAACGCCCCGCCCAGCTCCCGCCCATTCTCCGCCCGCCGATCCCACACCCCCACCCACCCCCGAACCACCCCCGCCGAGAGCGTCGATCATGAAGTTGGCGGCGACATATCGGTCACCGGATGCCGCCAACTTCATGATCGACGGAGTCGGGTGGGTCCCGGGGTGGGTCGGGCGGGTCAGAAGGTGAAGAGGGTGGCGGTGGCGCGGCGCAGCAGGCAGGCGTTGGCGAAGGTGCGGGTGTAGGTGACCGGGCGGTCCTGCCAGAAGCCCACCGCCCGGGCGACCACCGGGGCGTACTGGGAGGTGCAGGGGTCGGCATCGACGTCGAGCGCGTCGAGGTGGCCGTCGACGCGGGCGACCAGCCGGCAGGCGGCGACCGGGTCGGGGTGCAGGCCGCCGGCGGGCCCGCAGACGAGCACGGTGGCGCGGACGTCGGTGTCACCGGCGTCGACGGTGAGCAGCAGCACCGAGGGCGTCTCCGGGCCGGGGCGCGGCGCCGCGGCGGCCGGACCGGCGGCGGTCACCGCGGCGAGGGCGCCGAGCGCGGCGGCCAGGGCCAGGGCGGCGGTACGTCGGGCGAAGGGCATGGGTGGTCCTTCCGTCGGGGCCCGGGTATGGGCCGATGGGTGGCCCGGACGTCGGGTGAACCGGGCCGCCGAGAACCCTAGGTGGACGGTGTGAACGCGAAGCGTCACGAAGTGTTACACCACCCGACCCGAGCGGCCGGTGCCTGTGACATCGGCGCGCGGGAATGCCCGATCGGCTGACAACCGTGTCCGCGCTCCGGCGCACCGCATTCCGAAAACGGGGAAGGGATGCCTGAACGGCTGACAACCGAATCGCGCCGTTATTGCGCCGATGCTTTCCGTAGGCCGGATCGTTGTCTATGCGCGACAACCGGAACGGCCGTTACCGTAACGATTCCTTTCGGTGTCGGAGTGCGCATTACCGTCGGGTGGCAGGGCGTTTTCGACCCGTCGGGAGGACTCCCCCATGAGCGACCTTTCCCACCCGCCGTCCTTGACCGAACCCGGCCGTCCGGGCGCGGGGGAACCGGCGGTCGAGGCCGGGAACACGCCGCCCACCGGCCGCCGCGAATTTGTCGGTCGGTCGCCGAACCAGCTCGCCTGGCTGCGTCTCAAGCGGGACCGTACGGCCCGGGCCAGCGCCGTCACGCTGACCGTCGCCGCCCTGGTCGCACTCGGGGCGCCGCTGCTGAGCCGCCTCACCGGAATCGACCCGACCGACAAGTTCGTCGGCCGGCTCAACGATTTCGGAATGCCGATCGGTTACGCCGGTGGAATCAGCGCCGACCATTGGCTCGGGCTGGAGCCGGGCAGTGGTCGCGACATCCTGCTCCAATTGGTCTACGGCCTGCGCACGTCGCTGTTCATCGCATTCGCCTCGGCTGCCGTGGCGTCGTGCATCGGGGTCGCGGTCGGCATCCTGGCCGGGTGGGCCCGAGGGTGGCTGGACAGCGTCGTCAACTGGCTGATCGACCTCACCCTGGCGTTCCCGTTCCTCATCTTCGCGCTCGCCGTGATTCCGATCCTGCAGGACCGCTTCTACACCGACCGGGAGGCGCCGTCGCCGGCCTTCCGGGTGGCCCTGATCGTCGCCACCTTCGGGCTGTTCAGCTGGACGTACACGGCGCGCCTGGTGCGCGGGCAGGTGATCTCCCTGCGGGAGCGGGAGTTCGTCGAGGCCGCCCGAGCGGCCGGCGCCGGCACCGGGCACATCCTGCTGCGTCAGCTGCTGCCGAACATCTGGGCGCCGATCCTGGTCACCGTCTCGCTGATGGTGCCCCAGTTCATCGCCATCGAGGCTGCCCTGGCGTTCGTCAACATCGGCGTCACCGAACCCACGCCCGACCTGGGCCGCATGATCTTCAACAGCATCGGCTACGTCGCGAGCGACCCCTGGTACACCCTGTTCCCCGGGTTGACGATCTTCCTGCTGGTCCTGGCGTTCAACCTGCTCGGTGACGCCCTGCGCGACTCGCTGGATCCCCGCTCCACCCGGTAGTCCCCACGGCCATTCACGTGCCCGGCCGGCGGGGGCCGACCGGGCGAGGAAGGGAGCACACCGTGCGCGCACGAACCCGGACACTGACCGGTGTCCTCGCCGCGGCGGCACTGGTCGCCGCCGGCTGCAGCCCCACCACCGACGACGGCGGCGGCGACGACCAGGAGACGAAGACCCAGAGCGGCTCGATCTCCTACGAGGCCGCCGACAACAAGGGCCCGGCGAAGGCCGTGGACGGGGCGACCCGGGGCGGCACGCTGACCGTCATGCAACCGGCCGACTTCGAACACCTCGACCCGGCCCGCAACTACGTCAACGTGCAGCAGGTCGCCGGCGGCCTGCTCTACCGCGCCCTCAACGGTTACAAGGAGGACGGCAGCGGCAGGCTGCTGCTCGTCGGCGACCTGGCGACCAACCCCGGCAAGGACGTCAACGGCGACTGCAAGGTCTGGGAGTTCACCCTCCGCGACGGCGTGAAGTACGAGGACGGCTCTGCGGTTACCAGCAAGGACGTCGCCCACGGCATCGCCCGGTCGTTCGCGTCGAACCTCAACGAGGGCCCGCACTACATCCAGCAGTGGCTCTACCCGGGCGGGGTGTACAACGCCACCTACAAGGGGCCGTACGACGGGGGCAGGCCGGTGCCCGACGGCGTCGAGACGCCCGACGACCGGACCGTGCGGTTCACCTTCCCGCAGGCGCACTGCGACCTGCCGTACGCGGCCGCGCTGCCCACCAGCGCGCCGGTGCCCGCCGCGAAGGACACCCGGGCCGGCTACGATCTGCGGCCCTTCTCGTCCGGTCCGTACCAGGTGAAGTCCTACCAGCGCGACGTCGCCCTGGAGCTGGAGCGCAACCCGAACTGGGACCCGGCGACCGACCCGATCCGCAACGCCTACCCGGACGCGATCCGGATGACGTTCGGGCTCGAGCAGGCCCAGATCGCCGAGCGCCTGGTCGCCGACGGCGCGGCCGACCAGGCGGCGCTGAGCTGGTCCGACGTGCCGCCGTCCGTGCTGCCCCGGACCACCGGGGCCGGCGTCGTCGACCGGGTGGTGAAGGGCCCGACGCAGTACAACTGGGTGCTGAGCATCAACACGCAGCGGGTCACCGACCTGGGCGTACGCCGGGCGCTGAACTACGCCGTCGACAAGGACGCGCTGCTGAAGGTGCTCGGCGGTCAGGCCGCTGGCACGCCGGCCACCACGCTGATGTCGCCGACCACCGCCGGCTTCGCCAAGTACGACCTGTTCAATGCCCCGGTCACCGGGGACAAGGCCAAGGTCACCGAGCTGCTCGCCGGCAAGCGGCCCAAGCTGGTGCTGGCCCACTCCAACCTGGAGCTGCGGACCCAGCAGGCCGAGGCGTTGCGCAAGAACCTCACCGACATGGGCTTCGACGTCGTGATGAAGCCGATCGACAACAGCAGCTACTACGACGAGATCGGCCGCAAGGACAACCCGTACGACATCTACCTCAGCGGCTGGGGTTCCGACTGGCCGACCGGCTCGACCGTCATCCCGCCGGTCTACGACGGCCGCGAGATCGTGGCCGAGGGCAACCAGAACCTGTCGTACCTGAACCAGCCGTCGGTCAGCGCGGAGATCGACCGGGTCCGCAACCTGCCCGCCGCGGAGCAGGACGCCGGCTGGATGGCCCTCGACCGCAAGATCATGGAGGAGTACGCCCCGGTCGTGCCCTGCTACTACGACGCCACCTACGAGTTGCACGGCTCGAAGGTCGGCAACGCCTTCCTCAGTGACGCGTTCGGCATCATCTCGCTCAACGGCATCTACGTGAAGCAGTGACCGTCGGCGGGGGCGGCCGCGCCGGCCGTCCCCGCCCCACCCGGGGGAGGTGTTTCCCGTGCTCCGTTTCGTCGTCCGACGGCTGCTCGTCGCCGTCTTGACCCTGGTCGTCATCAGCCTGGTCACCTTCGGTCTCTTCTTCGCGGTGCCGAGCAGCCCGGCGAAGGTGATGTGCGGCAAGAACTGCACGGCCGCGGACATCGCCCAGGTCGAGCAGCGGCTCGGCATCGACCGTCCGCTGCCCCGGCAGTACACGGACTTCGTCCGAGGCGTGTTCGTCGGTCGCACCTACGGCGAGGGTGACTTCCGCCAGGACTGTCCGGCGCCCTGCCTCGGTTTCTCGTTCCGCAACAACCAACCGGTCACCGAGATCGTCGCCCAACGCGCCCCGGTGACGTTCAGCATCGTCCTCGGCGGCGCCGTGCTCTGGCTGGCCCTGGGCGTCTCCCTGGGCATGGTGTCGGCGCTGCGCCGGGGTACGGCGTTCGACCGCGCCGCGATCGGCGTCACGCTCGCCGGGGCGTCCATGCAGGTCTACTTCTTCGGGCTGATCCTGCTCTACCTGCTGGTCTACTCCACCGGGCTGTTGCCGTTCCCCAGCTACACGCCGCTGACCGAGAGCCCGCTGCGGTGGGCGGCCGGTCTGCTGCTGCCCTGGATGACGCTGGGCTTCCTCAACTCGGCGCTCTACGCCCGGCTGTCCCGGGCGCAGATGCTGGAGACGCTGTCCGAGGACTTCGTGCGGACCGCCCGGGCCAAGGGGCTCTCCGCGCGGCAGGTGCACACCCGCCACGCGTTGCGCGCGGCGATCACCCCGATCGTCACCATCGCCGGGCTGGACATCGGCACCAGTCTGGGCGGCACGTTCATCACCGAGACCATCTTCGGCCTCCAGGGTCTCGGCAAGGCCACCGTGGAGGCGGTGCAGTTCCTCAACCTGCCGGTGGTGATGGCGACCGTGCTGCTGGCGGCGGTGTTCATCGTGGTCGCCAACATCGTCGTCGACGTGCTGTACGCGGTCATCGACCCGCGGGTCCGGCTGAACTGACGGGAGGGTTCGACATGGTGGAGTTTCCGGCGCCGCGACGCGGCGAGGATCCGTACCTGCGGGTCCGGGATCTGCGGGTGCGGTTCGACACCGAGGACGGTGTGGTCCGGGCTGTGGACGGGGTGTCGTTCGCCGTGGAGCGGGGTCGCACGCTCGGGATCGTGGGCGAGTCCGGTTCCGGTAAGAGCGTCACGTCGTTGGCGATTCTGGGTCTGCACAACTCCAAGCGGGCGTCCATCACCGGGGAGATCTCGGTGGGTGGGCGTCAGTTGGTGGGTCTGCCGGAGGAGGAGGTGCGGCGGCTGCGGGGTCGGGACATGGCGATGATCTTCCAGGATCCGCTCTCCGCGTTGCACCCATACTACACGGTCGGGAAGCAGATCGCCGAGGCGTACCGGGTGCACCACCCGAAGGCCGGTAGGCGGGAGGCGCGTGCGCGGGCGGTGGACATGTTGGGCCGGGTGGGGATTCCGCAGCCGGCGCGGCGGTTCGAGCAGTATCCGCACGAGTTCTCCGGCGGGATGCGGCAGCGGGCGATGATCGCGATGGCCCTGGTCAACGATCCGGATCTGGTGATCGCCGACGAGCCGACGACGGCGTTGGATGTGACGGTGCAGGCGCAGATCCTGGACCTGCTCAATGATCTTCAGGAGGAGTTCCGTTCGGCGATCATCCTGATCACCCACGATCTGGGTGTGGTCGGTCAGGTGGCCGACGACGTGCTTGTCATGTACGGCGGTCGGGCGGTGGAGCACGGCAGTGTGGAGCAGGTGTTGCGGCGGCCGCAGCACCCGTACACGTGGGGGTTGTTGTCGAGCGTGCCGTCGTTGCACGGTGACGCGGACGCGGACCTGGTGCCGATCCCCGGCAACCCGCCGTCGTTGATCAACCTGCCGCCGGGGTGCGCGTTCCATCCCCGCTGCCGCTATGCCGACGTCAACGGCGACCGGTCCCGCACCGAGGTACCGGAGCTGGGTTCGGCGGGGGTGGCAGGGCATCTGGTGGCGTGTCATCTGCCGGTCGCCGCGCGGGAGCGGATCTACCGCGACGAGGTAGCCCAGGTGGGGGTGGCCCGATGAACGTTGTGCCGAACGGACACACGCCGGTGGCCGGCACGTCGGAGGCGGGCCGCGAACCGGGCGGCGCCGCCCGGATCGCGGCTGAGCCGTTGCTGTCGGTGCGAGGGCTGACCAAGCACTTCCCGGTGCGGCAGGGCCTACGGGGTAAGGCGGCGGTGCGGGCGGTCGACGGTCTGGACTTCGACGTCCGCCCGGGCGAGACGTTGGGTCTGGTCGGGGAGTCGGGGTGTGGGAAGACCACGACCGGGCGGATGCTGGTGCGGCTGCTGGAACCCACCGCCGGCAGCATCACCTTCGCCGGGCGGGACATCACCCACGCCCGCCGAGGCGCGTTGCGGCCGCTGCGGCAGGACCTGCAGATCATCTTCCAGGACCCGTACGCGTCGTTGAACCCCCGCCACACCGTCGGGCGGATCGTGGCCATGCCCCTGCAGGTCAACAACATCACCCCACCCGGCGGCGTCAAGAAACGCGTACAGGAACTGCTGGAACTGGTCGGACTCAACCCCGAGCACTACAACCGCTACCCGCACGAGTTCTCCGGCGGACAACGCCAACGCATCGGCATCGCCCGCGCCCTGGCCCTCAAACCCAAACTCATCGTCGCCGACGAACCCGTGAGCGCCCTCGACGTGTCCATCCAGGCCCAGGTCATCAACCTCCTGCGCGACCTGCAACGCGACCTCGACCTGGCGTTCGTGTTCATCGCCCACGACCTGGCCGTGGTCCGGCACTTCTGCCACCGCGTCGCCGTCATGTACCTCGGCACCATCGTCGAGATCGGCGACCGCGACACCATCTACACCCGCCCGCAACACCCCTACACCCGCGCCCTGCTCTCGGCCATCCCCGACGTCACCACCCTCGGCCCCGCCGGCCGTATCCGCCTCACCGGCGACGTCCCCACCCCCCTGGACCCACCCAGCGGCTGCCGCTTCCGCACCCGCTGCTGGAAAGCCACCGACCGCTGCGCCACCGAAACACCCGCCCTGACCACCCGCGACGGCGGCACCCAACTCACCGCCTGCCACCACCCGGAGAGCGGAACACCGCTCGACGCGGCGGAGGCCGGACGCACCTGACCCGGGCCGGGCGGCGACCGCGGTCGGGCGAGGCTCACGGCGGGGCGCGGACCGGCGGTCGGGTGGCCTCCCCGACTTCCCCGTACGCTGGCGACCGTCACCACGGTGAGCCGTCCCCGGTTCGACCCGGCCGTACTGAGAGGGAACCACAGCATGACGGCGGTACCAGGCCAGCGACCCGCTCCAGCGACTCGACCGAACGCGGGCCATGCCGCGGAGGACGATCTGCGGCAGCTGTTCGGGCAGTCCATCGCCGTCTTCGCCGCGCTTGCCGGACCCACGCACGTGGTGGAGGCAGCGAATCCGGCGTTCCTCGCCACCATCGGTGAGGAGCGGGCGCGCACCGGGGTGGCCATCGCCGAGTTGATGCCCGAGTTGGCGGAACAGGGCTTCCTCGCGCTGTTGGACGAGGTCTACCGCACGGGAGAGCCCTACACCGGTCGGGACGCCCGGGTGGTGCTCGGCGCCGGCGCACAGGCGCGGGAGGCATTCTTCGACTTCACCTACGAGCCGCGTCACGACGCCGACGGCGCCGTGACCGGGATCCGGGTGATCGGCGTGGAGACCACCCAGGTCAAGCACGCCCAGCGGCTGATGGCCGAGCACCGTGCCCTGCTGGAGCAGATCGCCCGCCAGGCGCCCCTGCCCGAGGTGCTCGACGGCATGGCCCGCTGCATCGAGAACCTGGCCCCGCAGGAGGTGCTCGTCTCCGTTCTGCTCGCCGACCCCGACGGCCGGCACCTGCGCCACGGCGCCGCGCCGAGCCTGCCCGACTTCTACAACCAGGCCATCGATGGGATCGCCACCGGCGAGGGCGTGGGCTCCTGCGGCACGGCCGCCCACCGGCGCGAACCGGTCATCGTCACCGACATCGCCGCCGATCCGTTCTGGGACGACTTCCGCGGGCTCGCCGAGCGGGCCGGGCTGGCCGCCTGCTGGTCGACACCGATCCTGGCGCGCGACGGCAGCCTGCTGGGCACCTTCGCCATCTACCACCGCACGCCGCGGATCCCGAAGGACACGGATCTCGCCCTGATCCAGGTCTTCACCGGCACCGCGGCCCTGGCCATCGAACGCCACCACATCGAACAGGCGAAGGTGGCCGCCGAGGCCCGCGCCAGAGCCGCCCACGACCAGCTGGCCGAGGCGGTGCGCGCGGAGCGGGAACTGCGCGGCGAGGCCGAGCGGCGCGCCGCCACCGCCGCGGAACTCGCGGCCCGAATGCGTGCCGCCGCCGCCGCGCAGGCCGCCCGGCCACGCCCCGAGCGTTGCCAGCTCGGCGGGGACCCGGGATGCACCGCCGCGGCCGAGATCAAGGTCGCCGATTCGTGGGGCGACTCGGCGTGGGGTTGCCCGATCCACGTCGAGGAGGCGATTCTCCACGTCCGGTCGGTGTTCATCGCCAGCGAGGAACTCGGCGGCCTCGCCGGCTACCTCAACCGCTGACGACCTCAGCCGCGGAGCACGTTGGCGTAGATGAGCCAGGCCAGCGCGGACTTGGCCGCCAGGCTGAGCACGAGGTACGAGACCTCGCCGTAGCGGTAGTCCCGCCACCGGCCGCGCCGGGTGTACTGCAGCGCCATGTTGACCGCGAAGGTCGCGAAGAGCAGGAACTGCACGATGATGATCGCCCACACGAAACCGGGAATCTCCGGCGGCTGGGCGACGTAGACGGCGATCGCGAGCCAGGGCGCCGCGCCGACCAGCGAACCGAACCAGAACGCGCTCCAGTCGGCACGGCCCGGTGTCTGCTGCCGCTCCATCAGGAGACCGAACAGGATCATCGCGGTGTTCGCGGCGAAGATCCCGATCACCGCCGCGAGATCACGGATCCCGACGAACAGACCGATCAGCACGATCATGATCGACGCGCTGACCGAGTACTCGATCCATCGCGCGTAGTTGGCCCGCCGATCCAGGTTGCGCTCGTACCAGCGGTGCACGCGTGGGGCGGCGGTCACGACGTGGTCGACCGCGGCGAGCAGCAGGAACACCGCCACCGCCGGCCCGACGGCGATCCGGAAGGCCACGTCCGGGACGGTGGCGTCCCGCAGGGTCACCGGGTCCGCCGTCAGGTACGACGCGGTCACCGGCAGGGACAGGTCGTTGCTGGCCGCCCACATCCAGGCACCTTCGGCGGCCAGCAGCGCACCGACCAGCACGTTGACGACACGCAACCGCCGGTAGCGGTTCCCGCCCGCCTCGGCGTGATGCCCCATGGGCGTCACCTTAGGCAGCCCGGGTGGCCACCAACCCACATTCCGCTCGGGCCGGTCACCCGGAAGAGGTGACGCGAACCCGCGTGTAGCGGTCCGGGGGGCGGGTAGCCGGCCCACCATGGACCTGGTCGAGGAGTCGCCGTACCGGTTCCGGATCGACCGGCGCGAGGAGATGCGGGTCCCGGGCGTGGTGTACGCCTCGCCCGCGCTGCTGCCCGACGCCGGGTCGGACCGGTCCCTGGAGCAGGTCGCGAACGTGGCCACGCTGCCCGGCATCGTCGGCGCCTCGTACGCCATGCCGGACGTGCACTGGGGCTACGGTTTCCCCATTGGCGGGGTGGCGGCCACCGACGTGGCGGCCGGTGGTGTGGTCTCGCCCGGCGGCGTCGGCTTCGACATCTCCTGCGGGGTGCGGCTGCTCACCGCGGACCTGGACCGGGCGGCCCTGCGCCCCCGGCTGGCCGCGCTCATGGACGGACTCGGGGAGTCCACCCCGCGCGGCATGGGCCGCGGCGCGGTGTGGCACCTGGGCGACCGGGCCGAGCTGGACGCGGTGCTGCGCGGCGGCTCCCGGTACGCGGTCGAGCGTGGCTTCGGCGTGCCCCGGGACCTGGACCGCTGCGAGGACCGGGGCGCGGTCGCCGACGCCGACCCCGCGCGGGTGAGCACGCGGGCGGTCGAGCGCGGCGCCGGCCAGGTCGGCAGCCTCGGCTCGGGCAACCACTTCCTGGAGGTGCAGGCCGTCGAGGAGGTCTACGACGAGCCGGTCGCCGCCGCGTTCGGGCTGCGCGCCGGGCAGGTGTGCGTGATGATCCACTGTGGTTCGCGCGGGCTGGGCCACCAGATCTGCACCGACCACGTGCGGGCCATGGAAGGCGTGATGCCGGGGTACGGCATCGACGTGCCGGACCGGCAGCTGGCCTGCGCGCCGGTCACCTCGCCCGAGGGGCGCGCGTACCTGGGGGCGATGGCGGCGGCGGCCAACTACGCCCGGGCCAACCGGCAGCTGCTGGCCCACGCCGCGCGCCAGGTCTTCGCCCGGGTCGTCGGCTGCGACCTCGACCTGGTGTACGACGTGTCGCACAACCTCGCCAAGATCGAGGAGCACCGGGTGGACGGGACGTCGCGCCGGCTCTGCGTACACCGCAAGGGTGCCACCCGGGCCCTGCCGCCCGGCCATCCCGACCTGCCCGATGATCTGCGTCCGGTGGGCCAGCCGGTGCTCATCCCGGGCTCGATGGGCACCGCCTCGTACGTCCTCACCGGCGTGCCGGACGCGCCGGCCTGGGCCTCGACCTGCCACGGCGCGGGCCGCGTCCGCAGCCGCACCCAGGCCAGCCGGGCGGTACGCGGGCACGACCCGCGGCGCGAGCTGGCGGCGCGGGACGTCGAGGTGCGCGGAGCGTCCCGGCGCGGCCTGGCCGAGGAGATGCCGGAGGCGTACAAGGACGTGGCCGCCGTGGTGGCCGTGGCCGAGGGCGCCGGCCTGTGCGCGAAGGTGGCCCGGCTGGTCCCGCTCGGCGTGGTCAAGGGCTGAGCGGGCTCACACGTCCAGCGTCACCGCGCACTCCCAGCCGCCCGGCGCCGGCCCGAACCGCAGCTCGTGCAGCGACACCGCCTTCGGCACGGCGCCGACCAACTCGACCGCGTCCGTGCCGGTGGTGCGCCACCGCACCGTGAGGCCGCCGTCGGCGGCCGGGTGGACCTCCGTGCCGAGCGGCAGTTCGCCCTCGGTCTCCATCCGGAAGATCACCTCGTCGAGGACGCCGAC
Source organism: Micromonospora sp. WMMA1996 (assembly GCF_002573675.1). Lineage (NCBI taxonomy): Bacteria > Bacillati > Actinomycetota > Actinomycetes > Micromonosporales > Micromonosporaceae > Micromonospora > Micromonospora sp. WMMA1996. The sequence continues at coordinate 2,143,590 of NZ_PDHU01000001.1, forward strand.
CAGCAGGTCACCGTCGTGGGCCGGCGGCACCCGGAACTCCGAGGACCCGGTCGCCGTCGCCGAGGCGGTGTCCACGAACGTGTCGACGAGCGCCGCCACCGCCTCGGCCACGCAGCCCTCCCGATCCGGCGCCCACGCCTCGATCCGGACGTCGGCGGTGTGCGGCACGCAGCGGTGTCCCCGGGCCGGTCGGTGCGCCATGTCCCGATCATCGCGCCCCCGGGCGGAGGCGGCCGGGGTTTCGTCGTACCGGGCGGTTAGGGTGCGCCCGTGATCGCCGACGACTCCGATGCCGTGACCGTGGTCTTCCTGCGCATGATGCGCGCCGAGCTGCGGGCCGAGCGGGTGGGGGAGGACTCCCTCGGCCGCACCGTCGAGCTGGCGCGACGGTGGTGGGGCACCGCCGACGCGCGACTGGCCGACGCGCTGCGCGAGCTGCACGCCGAGCCGGTCGACGACACCGACCCGTCCGCGTCGGCCGCCGCCGGCCCGCTCACCCCGCCCGATCCGCGCGGCGCCGCGCTGGCCCGCTTCGCCGCCAACGCCCGCCGGCTGCGCACCGGCGAGATCAGCCCGGCCGAGTTCGACGAGATCATGGGCGCCGACGACCCGGACCGGCCGGCGACCTGACCCGCTGCTCCCCAACCGCGCCGTTGCCACCCTCGCCCATCCATCTGTCGATCATGAAGTTGACCGCGTCGAATCAGGCAATTCGCGCCGTCAACTTCATGATCGACCTGTGAAGGGCAGGGCCGGACGGGCGGCGTGGAGGCGTTTTAGCGTGCGGTGAGGGCCAGGCCGAGACCCAGCGCGAGGAAGCTGCCCGCGAAGCCGTGTCGCAGCAGCGCGGTGAGCCGAGGTCGGGACAGCACACGCCGGCGCAGCGCGCCGGCCAGGAGCGCGTACCCGGCGAAGACCACCAGCGTGACCAGCATGAACACCAGGCCGCAGAGCAGCATGCGGGCGGGGGCGGCGGGGGCGTCCGGGGGCACGAACTGGGGCAGGAACGCCACGAAGAAGACCGTGACCTTCGGGTTCAGCAGGTTCAGCAGGACCCCGTCACGGAACACGGTCGCCGCCGGGCGGGGCGCCCGCTCACCGTCCACCACCAGCGGTCCGCGTTCGCGCAGCGCCGACCAGGCCATCCAGAGCAGGTATGCCACCCCCAGCCAGGTCACCACCCGGAACGCCGGGGTGCCGGCGCGCAGCAGGGCGGCCAGACCGGTCACCGCGGCGATCAGGTGCGGGACGAGGCTGAGCGTGCAGCCGGCGGCGGCGACGAGACCGGCCCGGCGTCCGGCGGCGACCGCGGAGGCGATCGTGTGCACCACCCCGGTTCCGGGGGTGATCACCACGACCAGCGTGGTCAGCAGAAAGGCGATACTCATGCCGTCCAGCCTGCGGCCATAATGGCCCCATGGGCAGGGCCAAAGACACCACGTCGGAGGGGTCCATAACGGCCGGTGCCGACTTCCTTCAGCTGGACATCGGCCAGGCGCCGCCGGGCGGCCGAGCGGACTGGCTGGCCGCCCGGCTGCGGGCCGCCATCGCCGACGGCCGGGTGCCGGTGGGCGCACGGCTGCCGGCCACCCGGGTGCTCGCCGGTGAGCTGGGCGTCTCCCGGGGCGTGGTCACCGAGGCCTACCAGCGGTTGGGCGAGGACGGCCACGTGGCCGGCCGGGGCCGGGCCGGGACGGTCGTGGTGGCCACCCCGGCCGCCGTGGTGGGCCGGCCGCCCACGCCGCGCCGCCCGCCGCAGGTGTTCACCGGCCGGCCGGGCGTCGAAGTGTTCGACGCGCTGCGGGCGGCGCCGGCGGAGGTGGACCTGACGCCCGGCGTACCGGACCTGGCGGCCTTCCCCCGCGCGGCCTGGCTGCGCGCCGAGCGGACCGTGCTGGACCGGCTGACGCCCGCCGCCCTCGGCTATGGTGACCCGACCGGCACGCCGGCGCTGCGGCTCGCGGTCGCCAACTGGCTGGCCCGCAACCGGGGCATCCGGGTCGACCCGGCCGAGGTGGTGGTCGTCGCCGGGGTGTCGCAGGCGCTCGGGCTGCTCGCCCAGGTGCTGCACGCCCACGACGTGCACACGGTCGCGGTGGAGGATCCCGGGTCGCTCGGCGTCCGGCAGCACCTGGCCAACTGGGGGCTGGCGATCCCCCCGGTGCCGGTGGACGACCAGGGCCTGCGGGTCGACCTGCTGGCGGCCACCGGGGCCCCGGCCGTGCTGCTGACGCCGGCGCACCAGTTCCCGACCGGGGTGGTGCTCGACGGCGAGCGGCGTCGCCGGCTGCTGGCCTGGGCCCGCGACGGCGGCCTGGTGGTGGAGGACGACTACGACGCCGAGCACCGCTACGACCGACCGCCGGTGCCGGCGTTGCGCGGCATGCTGCCGGACCGGGTCTGCTACACCGGCAGTGTCTCGAAGCTGCTGGCGCCGGCGCTGCGGATCGGTTGGATGCTGGTGCCGCCCCGGCTGCACGCCGACGTGGTGGCGGCCAAGCGGATGGCGGATCTCGGCAACGCCGCGCTGCCGCAGCTCGTGCTGGCCGAGCTGATGGAGTCGGGTGCGATGGAGCGGCACCTGCGGATGCTGCGGCACCGGCACGTGCGCCGCCGCGACGCGATGATCCGGGCGGTCCGGGCCCACCTGCCCGGCGCGGTGGTGCACGGCGCCGCCGCCGGCCTGCATCTGCTGGTCACACTGCCCGACGCGGTGGACGACGTCGCGCTGGCGGCCGAGGCGTTGCGCCGGGGCGTCAAGGTGCAGCCGCTGTCCTGGCACGGCCAGCGTCCGCAGCCGCCCGGCCTGGTCCTCGGCTACGCCGCCACCGCCCCCTCGGAGATCGACCGCGCCGTGGCCACCCTGGCCCACTGCCTCCCCTGACCACCCTCGCCCGTCGATCAAGGAGTTTGCGTCGAGTTCAGGCGCCCGAGAGGACGCAAACTCCTTGATCGACGAGGGCTGGGGAGGGGGCGGGGTCAGGGTGAGGGGTAGAGGGCGGTCAGGGCGGCTGCGGTTTCGGTCAGGCGGCGGCGCAGCGGCTCGGGGGAGAGGACCTCCACCTCGGCGCCGAGGCGGAGCAGGTCGCCGTGCGCGTGGGTCAGCGACTCGATGGGAATCACCGCCCGCACCCAACCCGCCTCGTCGGGCGGGCCGGCGCTCGCCTCGGCCGCGGCGACCACCACGTCGCTGCCGACCTCACGCAGCCGCGCGAACCCGCGTGGCGAGAGCCGCACGGCGGCCTCGTCCCGGTGCAGGCCGGCCCGGAACGCGACCACGTGCGCCCGCCACCAGCCCGGCAGGTCGAACTCGGGCCGGTCGAACGGTTCGTCGAGCGGGGTGAGGTCGAGGATCTGGTTGACCCGGTAGGTGGCCGGCTCGGCCCGGTCCGGCCGGGCGGCGACCACGTACCAGCGGCCGCCCTTGAGCACCAGGCCGTACGGTTCGAGCACCCGCGTCACCTCGCCCCGCCAACCGCGGTAACGCACCCGGATCCGGTGCTCCCGCCACACCGCCTCGGCGGCCTCGGTCAGGTGCGGCGAGGGGTCGCCGTCGGAGTACCAGCCCGGCGTGTCCAGGTGGAACCGCTGCTCCAGCCGCGCGGCCCGGTCGGCCAGCGGGGTCGGGAGCGCGGCACGCACCTTGAGCTGCACGGCGGCCACGACCGACTGGTAGCCCAACTCGGCGGCCGGACCGGGGAGCCCGGCGAAGAGCAGCCGGTCGGCCTCCTCGACGGTCAGGCCGGTCAGCCGGGTCCGCCAGCCCTCCACCAACCGGTAACCGCCGGCGTGCCCGGCCTCGCCGTACAACGGGATGCCGGCGGCGTGCAGCGCCTCGACGTCCCGGTAGATCGTGCGGACCGACACCTCCAGACGGGCGGCCAGGTCGGCGGCGGTGAGGCGGCCGTGCGCCTGCAGGAGCAGCAGGATGGACAGGAGTCGACTGGCCCGCATTCCACTGACAGTAGCTGTCAGGGGAGTGGTCCTACCGTGCGGCCATGGCTTTCCACGACAAGGAGCTGACCGTGCCGGGAACCGTCGAGGTCACCGGCCGGCACGTCAAGCGTTACCACATCGACCAGCCGGACCGTCGGCTCGAGGCGCGGGTGGTCGACGCCGCCTACGCGTACCTGCCGTCCCTGCTGCCCGCGCCGGACCCCACCACCCCGCCGGCGAGCTGGGTGGTGCTGCACCGGGGCGCGGACACCGGCGCGTACCTGCTGGCGTACAGCTGGTTCTTCGACAACGTCGTCCAGTGCCGCATCGCGATCGCCGGGCAGCCCGCGCTGGACTGCCCGGACGACGACCCGGCGCACTTCGTCGACCTGGACCGGCCCGGCGTGGGCTGCGTCTGGGAGCTGGGCGTGCTCGAGCACGAGCGGACCGCCTGGATCCGGCACGTGCTCGCACCGGACACACCCGACCTGGCCGGCTATCTGGCCGACGCGCGCGCCGAGGGGCCGGTGGGGCGCTGATGGGCGACTTCGACTTCTTCGTCGGCACCTGGGACGTGACCAACCGGCGGCTGCGGGAGCGCCACGTCGGCGGCGACGACTGGGACGAGTTCCCCGGCACCAGCGAGGCACGCTCGTTCTTCGACGGCGCCGGCAGCTTCGACGAGATCCGCTTCCCGACCCAGGGCTTCTCGGGCTCCACCGTGCGGCTGCTCGACCCGGCGACCGGGCTGTGGTCGATCTGGTGGATGAACAGCCGGCGCGGGGTGCTGGAGCAGCCGCCGGTGGTGGGCCGGTTCACCGACGGCGTCGGCACGTTCTACGCCGACGACAGCGACGAGGGGCGGCCGGTGCGCTGCCGGTTCCTCTGGTCGGCGATCACGCCGACCTCCTGCCGTTGGGAGCAGGCGTTCTCCACCGACGGTGAGCGTACCTGGGAGACCAACTGGATCATGGAGTTTCGGCGGGCGGCCTGACCGGTGGCGTGGTGGTCCGGTAGATCGCGGTCAGCCAGACGTCGAGCAGCACGTCGACGACGTCCCGCTCGGCCACGGCCGGGCCGTCGCCGGCGAAGGTCGCGTACCAGACCCGTTCGTTCATCGAGTTGAGCGCGATGGCGAGGTCCCGGGCGGGCAATCCGTCCGGGGCCGCGCCGCGCGCGCGTTCCACCTCGATCGCGGCCTGCACCGCGCGCACCCAGCGTTCCAGGACCTCGGCCCAGAGCCGCCGCACCTCGGCGTTGGTGCCACGCACCTGGGCGCAGGCAAGCACCACGTCCCGGTGGCCGCCGAAGGCGGCGTGGAACCGGGCGATCAGCTCCCGCCAGCGGGCGCGCGGGTCCTCGGCGAGGCGGTCGAGCACGTCGCCGGCGGCGGCGTTCGCCTCCTCGGTCACCCGGTCGAGCAGGGTGAGCAGCACCGCGTCCTTCGACGGGAAGTAGAAGTAGAACGTGGGGCGGGAGATGCCGGCGCCCCGGGCCAGGTCGTCGATGGAGATGTCGCCGAACGGGCGCTCGCGCAGCAGCCGCTCGGCGGTGGCCAGGATCGCCGTCTCCCGGTCGTCACCGGTGGACCGGCCGGCCCGCCGCCCGCGCGGTACGGCCCCGGTCGGCGTGCGCGCACTGGTCATGTCGGCCGATGCTACACCCGCTCGACACCCTGTCGAATCGAATCGACAGGGTGTTGACTGGCCTCGACGGCGGTGGATAGTGTCCGGTCCACCGCCGGGAGAACCGCGGGGAGAACGGGAGAAGCCATGGCCTCCGACCACGTCGACGTCCTCATCGTCGGTGCCGGCCTGTCCGGCATCGGGGCCGCCGTCCACCTGGGACGCGAGTGTCCCGGCAAGACCTACGCGGTGCTGGAGGCCCGGGACGCCATCGGCGGCACGTGGGACCTGTTCCGCTACCCGGGCATCCGCTCCGACTCGGACATGTACACCCTCGGCTACGCGTTCAAGCCGTGGACCGACCCGAAGGCCATCGCCGACGGCGACTCGATCCGGGCGTACGTGCGGCAGACCGCCCGCGAGTACGACGTGGAGCGGCACATCCGCTTCCGCCACCGGGTCGTGCGCGCCGAGTGGGACAGCGCCACCGCCCGCTGGACCGTGCGCGCGCACCGCGACGACACCGGCGAGGACGTGACGCTCACCTGCGCGTTCCTGTTCACCAACTCCGGTTACTACCGCTACGACGAGGGCTACACGCCCCGGTTCCCCGGCGTCGAGCGCTACGCCGGCACGCTGGTGCACCCGCAGCACTGGCCCGACGACCTGGACTACGCCGGCAGGCGGGTGGTGGTGATCGGCAGCGGCGCCACCGCGGTCACCCTGGTCCCGGCGATGGCCGAGCGGGCCGCCCACGTCACCATGCTCCAGCGCTCACCCACGTACGTGATCTCGCTGCCGTCGCGCGATCCGTTCGCCGACGCCGCGCGACGCTGGCTGCCCCCGAAGGCCGCGTACGCGGTGGCGCGCTGGAAGAACGTCACGCTCGGGGTGGCCAACTTCCAGCTCAGCCGGCGCGCCCCCGGCCTGGTGAAGCGGTTCCTGCGCCGGGCCGCCAAGGGTCGCCTCCCGGTCGGCTACGACGTCGACCGGCACTTCTCGCCCCGCTACGACCCCTGGGACCAGCGGCTCTGCGTGGTGCCCGACGGGGACCTGTTCACCGCGCTGCGCGAGGGCCGGGCCGCGGTGGTGACCGACACCATCGAGACGTTCACCGAACGCGGCATCCGGCTCGCCTCCGGCACGGAGCTGCCGGCCGACGTCGTGGTCACCGCCACCGGCCTCAACCTGCTGGCGCTCGGCGGCATGACGCTGGTGGTCGACGGCGCCGAGGTCGACCTGGCCCGGACGATCGCCTACAAGGGCATGATGCTCTCCGGGGTGCCCAACTTCGCCATGACGATCGGCTACACCAACGCCTCCTGGACGTTGAAGGCCGACCTGGTCGCCACCTACGTCTGCCGGCTGCTGCGGCACCTCGACGACACCGGCCAGCAGATCGTCACCCCGCTCGCCCCGGACACCGACGACCTGGAGCCGATCATCGACCTGAAGTCCGGGTACGTGCTGCGCGCCGTCGACCAGCTGCCCAAGCAGGGCCCGCAGGCGCCGTGGCGGCTGCACCAGAACTACCCCCGGGACGTACGGCTGATGCGGCACGGTCCGCTGACCGACGGCGTACGGTTCGCCCGGGCCGGCACGCCGGTCGCCGCGGCGGTGGCGACCTCGGGAGGAACCGATGCGTGACCTGGAGTTCGCCGGCGGCACGGCGGTGCTCACCGGCGCGGCGAGCGGCATCGGCGCGGCGCTGGCCCACGGGCTGGCCCGGCGCGGCGCGGACCTGGTCCTGCTCGACCGGGACGCCGACGGCCTGGCGACGGTCGTCGCGGCGATCCGGGCCGCCCACCCCGACCGGCGGGTGCAGACCCACGTGGTCGACCTCGCCGACGCCGACGCCACGGACCGGGTGGCCGCGGAGATCCACCGCGCGCATCCCCGGATCCGGCTGCTGGTCAACAACGCCGGCGTCGCGCTGGGCGGCCGGTTCGACCAGGTGACACTGGAGGAGTTCCTCTGGGTCATCGAGATCAACTTCCGGGCGGTGGTGCGGTTGACCCACGCGCTGCTGCCCGCGCTCAAGACCGAACCGGGTTCCCACCTGGTCAACGTCTCCAGCCTGTTCGGCCTCATCGCCCCGGCCGGACAGGCCGCGTACGCGGCGAGCAAGTTCGCCGTGCGCGGCTTCACCGAGGCGCTGCGGCACGAGCTGGTCGACGACGGCATCGGCGTCACCTCGGTGCATCCCGGCGGCATCCGGACCCGGATCGCCGCCAGCGCCCGGGTGGGCAGCGGCGTCTCCGTCGAGGAGTACGAGGTCGGCCGCCGCCAGTTCGAGAAACTGCTCACCATCGACCCGGCGACCGCCGCCGAGGTGATCCTGCGCGGCGCGCGGCGGCGTCGGGGCCGGGTGCTGATCGGCTGGTCGGCGAAGCTGCCCGACCTGCTCGCCCGGATCGCGCCGGCCGGGTACGGCAAGGTGCTGGCCCTGGGCATGCGCCCGCGTCCGGCCCGGGTGCCGGCACCGCGCCCGCCCGCCACCGACCCGGCCCCGACGGCCGCTGCGGAGCCCGGACGGCCGGCGTGACCGTCGCCCTGCCGCCGGCCGACGACCGCGCCGTCGACGGGCGGCGGATGCGCTGCCGGATCACCGGCGACGGCCCGCCGGTGCTGCTGCTGCACGGCATCGGCCGCACGCTCGACGACTTCACCGCGCTGCACACGGCGCTGGCCCGGGACCACCGGGTGCTCGCCGTCGATCTGCCCGGGCACGGCGGTTCCGCGCCGCTGGACGGGACGCACACGCTGCCGGCGCTCGCGGCGGCGGTGGCCGGGTTCCTGGACGCGGCCGGCGTCACCGGCCCGGCCCACCTGGTCGGCAACTCCCTCGGCGGGGCGGTGGCCATGCGCCTGGCCGTGGACGCGCCGCACCGGGCGGCCAGCCTGGCGTTGCTCAACAGCGCCGGCTTCGGCCAGGAGGTGACCGTCGCGCTGCGGCTGCTCGCGGTGCCCCCGCTGGCCCGGCTGCTGCTGCGCCCGCACCCGGCGATCGCCCGCCGCACCGAGCGGGCCATCTTCGTCGACCCGGCGTACGTCACCGAGGAGCGGATCGCCGCCGCGCTCGCGGTGGCCCGGCAGCCGCACGCCGCCCGGGTGATGCGGGAGCTGGTCCGCGACCTGGGCACCTGGCGTGGGGTACGCCCGCAGTGGCGCGCCGAGCTGCTCGACGCGGTCGCCGCGCTGGACCTGCCCATCCTGCTCGTCTGGGGCGACCGTGACCTGATCCTGCCCGCCGCGCACCTCGGGTACGCGCGGAGCCGGCTGCCCCGGGCGCGCGGCCACCTGTTCCGCGACACCGGGCACATGCCGCAGATCGAGCGCACCGCCGAGGTGGAGAGCCTGCTGCGGGACCTCTGGGCGGGCGCGTCCGCGGCGTGACCCCGGCGCGTGGTCCGCGCCACGCTCCCCGGTGCCGGCGGCGCCCGCCCGCTCGCGGCGGCGCATCATAGATACATGACGCATCCCAGCCCGGTCGCCGGTGCGCGCCCCGCCGTCCCGTCCGCCGCCGAGCGGGCCTACCGGCACCTCAAGCAGGCGATCCTGGAACAGGTCTACCCGGGTGGTCAGCTCGTCAGCGAGGGCGAGATCGCCGAGGCCACCGGGGTCTCCCGCACCCCGGTGCGGGAGGCGCTGCTGCGGCTGGAGTCCGAGGGTCTGGTCCGGCTCTACCCGAAGCGGGGCGCGTTGATCCGACCGGTCTCCGCCCGGGAGATCGCCGACGTCATCGAGGCCCGCCGCCTCGTCGAGCTGCACGCCGCCGAGCGGGTCTGGCCACGTCGCGCCGCGCTCCGCGCCGACCTGGCCCGTTGGCTCGACGAGATGCGCCGGGCACACGCCGCCGGCGACCTCACCGCGCTGATGGCCGCCGACCGGGCCTTCCACGCGGCCGTCGTGGAGGCCGCCGGTAACGAGATCCTGGCCGAGCTCTACCACCGGCTGCGCGACCGGCAGCTGCGGATGGGCGAGGCCAGCTTCCGCCTCTCGCCCGGCTGGGCCGAGGTCGCCCTGGCCGAGCACGCCGGCCAGCTCGCCGCACTCGACGGCGACGACCCGCAGGCGTGGCGCGACGCCGTCGCCGGCCACATCGACACCGCCGCGACCATGCTCGGGGCGTTGCGGTGAGCGTCGCCCGCCGGCCGGCCGCCCTGATCTACGCGGTGGCCGTGACCGCGTACGTGGCCGCCGTGTTCCACCGCAGCTCGCTCGGCGTCACCGGGGTCGACGCGGCGGACCGTTTCCACATCAACGCCGCCGCGCTGGCCACCTTCTCCGTCGCCCAGCTCGCCGTCTACGCGGCCATGCAGATCCCGGTCGGGGTGCTGCTGGACCGTTACGGCTCGCGCCGGCTGCTGCTGGCCGGCGCCGCGCTGATGGTGGCCGGGCAGCTCGTGTTCGCCGTCGCCACCGACGTACGCCTCGCGGTCGCGGCCCGGGTGCTGGTCGGCCTCGGCGACGCGATGACGTTCATCAGCGTGCTGCGGATCGTGGCGTTCTGGTTCCCCGGCCGGCGCAACCCGCTGCTGGTGCAGCTCACCGGCACCATCGGGCAGCTCGGCGCGGTGCTCGGCGCCGTACCCCTGGTGGCGCTGCTGCACCACGCCGGCTGGACGCCGGCGTTCCTCACCGCGGCGGCGCTCGGCGTCACCGTGCTGCTGCTCGTCCTCGTCGCGGTCCGCGACACCCCGCACGCCGAGCACACCACCGCGCTCGCGCCCGACCTGGCCACCGTACGCCGGCAGCTGGCCGACGCCTGGGCGCAGCCCGGCACCCGCCTGGGCCTGTGGACGCACTTCGTCACCCAGTTCTCCGGCGCGGTGTTCGCGCTGCTGTGGGGCTACCCGTTCCTCGTGCAGGGGCAGGGCTTCTCACCCACCGCGGCGGCCGGGTTGCTCACCCTGATGACGCTGGTGACCCTGGCGTGCGGCCCGGTGGTGGCGCACCTGTGCGCCCGGCACCCGTTCCACCGCTCGGTGGTCGTCTTCACCATCACCGCCGCCACCGCCGCCGTCTGGGCGGTGGTGCTGGCCTGGCCCGGCCGCGCCCCGCACGGGCTGCTGGTGGCGCTGGTGGTGGTCCTCGCGGTCAACGGCCCCGGCTCGGTGATCGGGTTCGACTACGCCCGGACGTTCAACCCGGTGCACCGCATCGGCAGCGCCACCGGGATCGTCAACGTCGGCGGGTTCGTCGCGTCGATCGTGCTGATCCTCGCCGTCGGCGTGGTGCTCGACCTGGCCACCCCGGCCGGCGCCGGCACCCCGCCGCTGTCGGCGTTCCGCTGGGCGTTCGCCGTGCAGTACCTGCTCTGGGCGCTCGGCGCGGTGCAGGTGCTGCGCTACCGCAACGCCGCCCGCCGCCGGCTGGCCGCCGAACGCGCCGCGGTGCCCGTGCCGGCCTGAGGGGGTCAGCGCCGCCGGCGGATGAGCGAGTCCAGCACCAGCGTCAGGCCCGCACCGACCAGCCACACGTCCTTGGCCAGCCCGATGCCCGCCTGGCTGGGCCGCAGGCTGGTGCCCTCCCGCATCCCGGGCGTCTTGAGGTAGAGCTGCACCAGCCCGGCGCCGAACGCGGTCAGCCCGGCGCCGGCCAGCAGGGACGGCACGAACGGCGCCAGCAACGCCACGCCCAGCGCCGTTTCGGCGCGGGACAGCAACATGGCGAACCGGTCCGGCGGGATCTGGCGCAGCTGCGGCAGCGCGCCGACCGCCATGCCGTGCATCCCCGCCGCGGCCTCGCCCTCCAGGTTCCGCTTGGAGAGCCCGGAGTTCAGGATGTACGCGCCGATGGCGATGCGCAGCGGGGCGTGCGTCAACCTCATGATCACTCCTTGTCCGAGGTGCGGGCCCTGCGCGTACCCGGTGACGGGCGGGGCATTCCGCCGGTCGGCGCCGGGCCGCCGGCGATGATCGGCGGTAGGTTCGGCACAGGACCTGAACGAAGGAGACGACCGTGAGCCAGGAAGTCCGGGGAGTCGTGTCGCGGCGCAAGGGCGCGCCCGTGGAGGTCACCACGATCGTGGTGCCCGACCCGGGGCCGGGCGAGGCGGTGGTCCGCGTCCAGTCCTGCGGCGTGTGCCACACCGACCTGCACTACCGCGAGGGCGGCATCAACGACGACTACCCGTTCCTGCTCGGCCACGAGGCCGCCGGCATCGTCGAGCAGGTGGGCGACGGCGTCACCGACGTGGCCCCCGGCGACTTCGTGGTGCTCAACTGGCGGGCGGTCTGCGGGCAGTGCCGGGCCTGCCGGCGCGGCCGCCCCTGGTACTGCTTCGCCACCCACAACGCGGCGCAGAAGATGACCCTGACCGACGGCACCGAGCTGTCGCCCGCGCTCGGCATCGGCGCGTTCGCCGAGAAGACGCTCGTGCACGCCGGCCAGTGCACCAAGGTCGACCCGTCGGCCCGGCCCGCCGCCGTCGGCCTGCTCGGCTGCGGCGTGATGGCCGGCCTCGGCGCGGCCATGAACACCGGCGGGGTGACCCGGGGCGACTCCGTCGCGGTGATCGGCTGCGGCGGCGTCGGCGACGCCGCGGTGGCCGGCGCGGCCCTGGCCGGCGCGACCACGATCGTCGCGGTCGACACCGACTCCCGCAAGCTCGACTGGGCGCGCCGGTTCGGCGCCACCCACACCGTCAACGCCTCCGAGGACGACCCGGTCGAGGCGATCCGCGCCGCCACCGGCGGATTCGGCGCCGACGTGGTGATCGACGCGGTCGGCCGCCCGGAGACCTGGAAGCAGGCCTTCTACGCGCGCGACCTCGCCGGCACGGTCGTGCTGGTCGGCGTGCCCACCCCGGAGATGACCGTCGACCTGCCGCTGCTCGACGTGTTCGGGCGCGGCGGCGCGCTCAAGTCCAGCTGGTACGGCGACTGCCTGCCCAGCCGCGACTTCCCGATGCTCACCGAGCTGTACCGGCAGGGCCGGCTGGACCTGGACGCGTTCGTCACCGAGGAGATCGCGCTGGACCAGGTCGAGGAGGCGTTCACCCGGATGCACCACGGCGACGTGCTGCGCTCGGTGGTGGTCTTCCCGTGACCGCCCACGTCGACCACGCCGTCACGTCCGGCACGTTCTCCCTGGACGGGCAGACCTTCGACGTGGACAACAACGTCTGGGTGATCGGCGACGACACCGAGTGCGTCGTCGTCGACGCGCCGCACGACGTGGCCGCGATCCGCGCGGTGGTCGGCGACCGCCGCGTGCTGGCGATCCTGGCCACCCACGCCCACGACGACCACGTCCGGGTCGCTCCCGAGCTGGCCCGGGCCACCGGCGCGCCGGTCCTGCTGCACCCGGCCGACCGGGTGCTGTGGGACCAGGTCCACCCCGACACGCCACCGGACGGCGACCTCACCGACGGGCAGACCGTCACCGTCGGCGGGGCCACGCTGCGGGTCCTGCACACGCCCGGCCACAGCCCGGGAGCGTGCAGCCTGTACGCCCCGGAGCTGGGCGCGGTCTTCACCGGCGACACCCTGTTCGCCGGCGGTCCCGGCGCCACCGGCCGTTCCTACAGCGATTTCGGCGCCATCGTCGAGTCCATCCGCACCCGGCTGCTCACCCTGCCGCCGGAGACGGTGGTGCACACCGGGCACGGCGACGACACCAGCGTCGGCGCCGAGGCGCCGCACCTTCAGGAGTGGATCGCCCGGGGCCACTGAGCCGGGCGGCTCAGCGTTCCCCGTCGAGCACCGGCTTGAGGTCGACGACGGGCGTGCCGTCCAGCGCCTCCAACGCGTCCACCCGCACCCGGGCGCCGGTCACCTCGAGCAGGCGTACCCGGTGCACGCCGACCGGGTTGGGGCGGTGCGGCGAGCGGGTGGCGAACACCCCGGCCTCCGCGCGGGTGAGGTCACCGCGCGGGTGCACCGTGAGGACGTCCCGCCGGGCCCGGTCCAGCCAGGTCAGCACCAGCACCTCCGCGCCCGGGCGCAGGCCCGCCAGCGCCGGGAGGTACGCCTCGTCGAACACCAGCCACGCCTGCGGCGCGCCCTCGTCGCCCTGACAGGGCGCGGTGGCCGGATCGGTCAACGACGACTCCACCCGGCCGACCGGGCGGAGCAGGTGTGCGGGCGTCGTCACGCGGTGTCCCCTCTCCGCAGGTGCAGCCGGACGGTGGTGCCGGCGACCCCGGTGTGCACCCGCACCAGGTCGCACAGGGCGTGCACGATGACCAGGCCGCGCCCGCCGATGCCGTCGTGCCCGGGAGCGAGCCGACCGGCCAGCGGGTCGGACAGCCGGCCGTCGTCGTGGACCTCGCACACCACGTGCCGGTCGGTGAGCCAGAACCGCAGCGTCCCCGACCCGGCGGCGTGGGCGACGCTGTTGGTGGCCAGCTCGGTGACCGCGATCTGCAGGTCGGCCACCCGGTCCGCGTCCAGCCCGCCGGCGCTCGCGTGCCCGGCGACGAAGCGGCGGACCTCCGGCAGCGTGTCCAGGGTGTAGCGGAGCACCGACACCGGCCCGCCGGGTGCGGGCAGCGGTCGGTTGTGCCGCGCGGTCACCTCCGCCGGCGCGTACCCGGCGACGCGGCGGCGCCCACCACGCTCCACGAGCGTCGGATGGGTGCAGCGGGCCTCCGCGAGCACCCCCGGCTCGAGCCGGCCGGCGTCGTACGGGCACAGGACGGTCATCGCCCGGTCCGCCAGGGCCCCGTTGATCGCGGCCTCGTGCTGGGCGCAGGCCGGGTACTCCTCCACCGAGCGTCCGGCCCAGATCGGCTCGCCGATGACCCGCACCCGCCGGCCGGGATGCCGGTCGGCGAACGCCTGGAGCACCCAGGGAATGATCCGTCCCGGGTTGCGCCCGGCCTCGCCCATGTCGGCCCATCCGACCGTGTCCGCTGCCGGCCCGAGCGCGGCGCGCAGCAACGCCAGCCGGGGCGCCGGCGCGGCCACCAGCACCGGCTCACCGGCCGCCAGTCCCTCCTGGACGAACGGCACCGCGACCGCCAGCAGGCTCGCGGCGTCGGTGTAGAACGACAGCTCGTGCCGCAGCCCCACAGCGGTCGGCGCGCTCATGCCGGGGCCCCGGAGGTCACGCCGCCCAGCACGTGCAGCAGCCGGTGCAGCGCCGGTCGGCAGCCGACCAGCCGGATGCCGGTGTGGCTGGCCCGGTCGGCCCGGGCCAGCTCGGTGGCGGCGCCGGCGTCGGCGAAGCTCAGGTCGGTCAGGTCCAGCACCGGCGGCCCGGCCGGCGCGCGTTCCCCGGCGGTCAGGTCGGCGAGCAGCGCGATGAACGCGTCGCGGTTGCTGCGGTCCACCTGCCCCACCAGCCTCAGGCCGGGCGGATCACCCACCCGGTACGCGCGCAGCAGCGGGGACCAGGTGCGCGGCGGACGCGGCCCGGCGGTGCCCGGGTGGGCCGCCGCGAGGATCCGCAACTGCTCGGCGGGGAACCGGCGCCGGTCGTACAGGCACAGACCGGCGACCCGGCTGTCCGGGAAGAGGGGATTGAGCGCCTGTTCGTAGCGGCGCAGCTCGTCGAGGCTCACCGCGGTGCCCAGCACCCACGCCATGTCGCCGCTGAGGCGTACCCCCGGATAGCCCTCCCGCCGGGCCCGGGTGACCTCGTCGCGCACGGCCTCGGCCATGGCGGCCGGGGTCGGCCGGCCCCCGACCAGGAATGCCTCCACGGCGGGCAGGATGCGCAGCTGGCCCGCCGCCACCGCGGCCTCGGTCGGCACGCCGACGGCGTCGACCCGGGCGCGGACCGCCTGCGGCGTGGACGTCTCGGTGAAGCAGACCACCTTGTGGCCGCGGCGCAGCCCGGTGGCGGCGAAACGGCCGACGGTGTCGAGCGCGTCGCCGTCGTCGTCGTGGATCCAGCAGACGTGGTCCCCCAGATCGACCTGGTCGACCACGGTCGTAGCAGTCACGGTGCGAGCCTTCCCGGTGGACGCGTGCCTCACTGTAACGCCGCGCCGGGGCGCCGATCCGCTTGCCCGCCGCGCCGCCGAGGGGTTAGCCTGCCTGTGGACCCGGAAGCTGGCGCACGGCGCCGCCCGACGTCCGATCTCCCCAGGTGGCCGGTCCTGTCCGGCTCTCCGCCCGTGGTCGCATCCCCGGCTTTCCGCCCGGCGGGTTCCCGCAGGCACTCCTTCCCCTGCCGTCCGCACCGGCCGGCACGGTCCCGAAAGGCAACCCCCATGACCTCCGCATCACGTCCCGTCAGCGGTGTCGTCGACATCGTCGACGGGCACGCGTGGCTCCGGGTGGACGGCTACCTGCCGTCCGCCGCCGACGTCCACCTCGCCGCCGGTCAGCTGCGCCGGCACGGCCTGCGCCGCGGTGACCTGGTCACCGGCACGGTCCTCGCCGCCCCGCGTCCGGGCCGGCCGGTGCCGTTGGAGCGGCTGGACGGCATCAACGGCGTGCCGCCGGAGCAGGCCCGCCGGCGGCGTGACTTCTACCAGCTCACGCCGGTGTACCCACGGGAGCGGCTGCGGCTGGAGACCGAGCCGCACATCCTGACCACCCGGGTGATCGACCTGGTGATGCCGATCGGCAAGGGTCAGCGGGCGCTGATCGTGTCGCCGCCGAAGGCCGGTAAGACGATGGTGCTGCAGGCGGTCGCGGACGCGATCACCCGCAACAACCCGGAGTGCCACCTGATGGTGGTGCTGGTCGACGAGCGGCCGGAAGAGGTCACCGACATGTCTCGGTCGGTGAAGGGCGAGGTCGTCGCGGCCACGTTCGACCGTCCGCCGCAGGACCACACCACGGTGGCGGAGCTGGCGATCGAGCGGGCGAAGCGTCTGGTCGAGCTGGGGCACGACGTGGTCGTGCTGCTCGACTCGCTGACCCGCCTCGGCCGTGCCTACAACCTCACCGTCCGCTCGGCCGGGCGTACGCTCTCCGGCGGTGTCGACGTGGCCGCGCTGACCCCGCCCAAGCAGCTGCTCGCCGCGGCCCGCGCGATCGAGGAGGGCGGTTCGCTGACCATCCTGGCCTCGGCCCTGGTGGAGACCGGCTCGGCCGCCGACACCCTCATCTTCGAGGAGTTCAAGAGCACCGGCAACGCCGAGCTGAGGCTGGACCGGGCGCTCGCCGACCGGCGGACCTTCCCGGCCGTCGACCTGCGGGCCTCCGGCACCCGGCGGGACGACCTGCTCTGCACCGACGTCGAGCGGCACCGCCTGCGGGCACTGCGATCGGCGCTGTCCACGCTGGACCGGCAGGCCGCCCTGGATCAGCTGCTGCGCCAACTCGCGGCCACCGGCGGCAACGCGCACCTGCTGGCCCGCCTCGGCGCCGCCGCCCACGGTTAGGATCGTCGGCCACGGTGGAGCAGGGATACACCGCCCCGCCGTCCTCCAGGAAGAAACCCCTCGCCGCCCGGACGCCGGGCCCGCGATACTCGACGCCGTGCCGGCGACCGTCCTGACCGAAGCCCAGTCCGCCGCGCTGCGACACGTGCGTGACGTCGCCCTGCGCGACCGCCCGGCGGCGCTCGCCGTCATCGCGAAGCATCTCGCCGGTTCGGGCACGTCCTACCGGTACGAGGAGGTCCTCGCGGCGGTGACCGCGCACGGCCGGCTGACGCTCAACTTCCACCCGGACCGGCTGCTGCGCGACGGCCGCACCGTGGCCGAGGCACTCGACGAGGAGGGCGTCTACCGCAGCCAGTTCGAGACCGGCATCGGCAACGGTGGGCTGACCGCGTTCCCCGGCGGCGACCGGGACGTGTGGGAAGCCGCGCTGTTCGGCGGCGCGTACCAGCGTCCCGGTGTGCTCCCCGCCGAGCGTCCCAGGTACGGCGGCCTGAACCTGCTCGACCATCCGGACGGCGCCTGTCCCCGGTTCGGCTCCTGTCACCTGCGGCTGCGTCCGGAGGCGTTGGCCCGCGCCACGTTCTGTTTCGGCGACAGCCACCTCGGGCCGACCGAGGTCGGCACCGCCGTCGTCTTCGAGCCGGTCCTCGCCGCGCTGCTGAGCGCGACCGAGGGAACGGGCGTCAGCCTGGGGGTGGCCGGAATGGACACCGGCACCCTGCTGCGGGCACTCCTGCGCCGGCGTGAACGGGCATCAGAGCAGGCCGGTCGCGCGCTGGACGACTACATCGAGGCGCAGGTGCACGGCGAGCTGAGCCTCGCCCGCGACGTCGAGGCCGTGGTCTGCGACCCGTCCTTCCGCGGCACCCGCGAGGGACGGCTGCTGGCCGCGACGGCCGCCCGGCACGGCTTCGCGCTGCGCTGGCACCCCGGCTTCGAACTGGCCGTGGACGACGTCGACGCCGAGTTCCGCGGACCGGACATCCCGCCGTTGGCGGCCCGCGTGCACGCCGAGTTCGCCCGGCCGGGGGAGCCGCTGCACGCGGCGCTCGTCGGTCGCGCCGCCGCATCCCTGGTACGCGAGCCGCGGCGCTGGGCCGACCGCGGGCCGGCCGAGGTGACCCACCAGCACCTCAAGCAGCTCTGGCACGTGCTGGTCCGGTTCGGCCGTCCGGCCTGATCGTCCGGTTCCGGCACGGGCCGGGCCTGGCTGTCCGATACCCCGGGTGACCTGGACCGCAGCTCTCGCCGCGCCAGGCATATCCGGAATGACCGACACGTCGAGCGGGTTGTGTTCCCCGTACCGCCGGCATCGCAAACCCCGTACCCGCCGGTAGTCCGCCTAGGGGCGCTCACCCCGGAGCGCGTCGTAACGATCGAAAGGGCAACCATCGTGAAGCAGCACTTCACCCGATGGCTCCCCGCCATCGCGAAGACCGCCGTCGCCAGGACCACCGACCTCGCCCAGAACCGCCGCGCCGTGCTGACCGTCGCGGGCGTGGCCGCCCTGGGCGGGCTGGCCTTCGGCCCCACCGCCGTCGCCGCCCCGGTGACCAGCGGACCGCACGCCGGCGCCAAGGCCGCCATCGACCTGGCCACCGGCAAGAAGACCGCCACCGAGACGGTGAAGTCCGGCCTGACCACCGGCAGCGACAAGGTGCCGAGCAAGGCCGACCGGCCGGCGCGGGACCGGCTCATGCCCCACGGCGTCGAGGGCGCGCAGTCGCGCATCCCGCTCGACGACGCCCAGCTCGACAACGCCAAGGCCATCGTCAAGGCGGCCAAGGAGTCCGGCGTGGGGGAGCGGGGCGCCGTGATCGGCGTCGCCACCTCCCTGCAGGAGTCCAAGCTCTACAACCTCGGTCACCTCGGCGCGTACAACGACCACGACTCGGAGGGTCTGTTCCAGCAGCGCCCGTCGTCCGGTTGGGGCACGTCCGAGCAGATCACCGACCCCGAGTACGCCAGCAAGGCGTTCTTCGGCGCGCTGAAGAACGTCGGCGGCTGGCAGGACCTGCCGCTGACCACCGCGGCGCAGACGGTCCAGGTGTCCGCCTACCCGTACGCGTACGCGCAGTGGGAGGAGCAGGCCGCGGACATCGTCCAGCAGGTGTGGTGACCCCGTGACGCGGGAACGGCCGGCCCCGGCTTCCGGGGCCGGCCGTTCCACGTCCCCGTCCGTCGCGCTCGGGGCCAGGCCGTCGTTCGGCGAGACGATGTCGCGGCTGGTTCCGGCCGGAAACGGGCGGGGCGCTGTCGTCCCGCCGCCGCTGTTCGGCGGCGGGTGCCGGTCGACGTTCCCTTCCTCAGGGACTGGGACCTGGGTGTCCATGCGCGGTTGAGGGACCCATGGCGTTCCACTCGTCGGCTGGTGGGCCGGTGGGTGGAACGTCATGGGTGTCTCCGAGGTCGGGAGGCACCCATAGCGTTCCACCGACGAGATCAACGGGCGGTGGGTGGAACGCCATGGGTGTCTCCGAGGCCGGTACGCACCCGTGGCGTTCCACCGACGGGAGTCAACGGGCGACGGGTGGATCGGGGTGGGTGTCTCCTGTGTCGGGATCACCCATGGTTGCCCGGCTGCCCGGGTGGGGTGGGTGTCCGGTTCGGCGGTGGTGGGCGGCACCCGGGCGTGGAATCGGCGGCGGGTCGGCGGCGTTGTAGACGGGTGAACGACCGAGCAGGCAGCGAGCCCCCGAGCCGCCGCCCCGCCCACGGGAATGACGGTGGGCGGACGGTCGTTACACATCATCCCGGCGCCGCGACGAGGCCCCCCGCCCCGCGAGCCAGCCGGACATCCCCGGCCCCGTGAGCTGGCCCCCCGGCTCCACGAGCGTGCCGGATCCCCTCAAGACTTTTCGCGCGCCTGACGGTGCCCACACCCCCCGGTGTGTTGACCCCCGAATGGAGCCCCCCGATGAACACGATCCTGCGCAAGAGCATCCTGGGTATCGCTGGTCTGGCCTTCACCGGTGGCGTGTTCGCCGGTCCGGTCGCCGCCCACACCGACACCCCCGCCCACGCCGCCGCCAAGCCCGTCGCGGTCGCGTCCGTGCAGGGCGAGCAGTCCCGCATCACCCTGAACGACGAGCAGACCGCCAACGCCAAGGCGATCATCGCCGCCACGAAGAAGGCCGGCCTGCCGGAGCGGGCCGCGGTCATCTCGATCGCCACCGCCCTGCAGGAGTCGAAGCTGGAGAACCTCGGCCACCTCGGCGACAAGAATGACCACGACTCGCTGGGCCTGTTCCAGCAGCGCCCGTCGAGCGGTTGGGGCACGCCGGAGCAGATCACCGACCCCGAGTACTCCACCCTGGCCTTCCTCAAGGGCCTGAAGCAGGTCGACGGCTGGGAGAAGATGCCCCTGACCGACGCCGCCCAGACCGTCCAGGTCTCCGCCTACCCCGACGCCTACGCCCAGTGGGAGAAGCAGGCCACCGACATCGTGGCCGAGCACTGGACCAAGTAAGACGTGAAGGCCGGCACCCCGAGACCGGGGTGCCGGCCTTCGCGCGTACCGGAAAGGGGTCAGGCCGGCGCGGCCTCGGCCCGCAGCCGGGACGACCCGGCCCCCACCGACCAGCCGGCCACCCACCGGCTGCCGCTGGTGCTGCTGGTGCGGTCGGCCAGGTGGTACCAGTCCATCCGGCAGCGCTGCGGGGTCACCTCGAAGACCCCGTACCCGTGTCCGTCGAGTTCGGTCCACCGCACGTGCGGGTTGGTGGACCGGATCAGGCCAGCGCCGAGCTGGCTCAGCGCGTTGCCCGCCGGCAGCTTCAGGAAGTCGTTGACGTTGTCGCTGGTCACCGACGGCACCACGAACTCAGCCGCGGCCGGATTCGCCGACCCGGTAGCGCGGGTGGTGACCTCGTTGGCCCAGGAGGTGTGGATGTCGCCGGTCAGGAACACCACGTCCCGGGTGCCGGTGGCCCGGACGTGGTCCACCAGCTCGTTGCGGTCGGCGTTGTATCCGTCCCACTGGTCGGCGTTGAGCACCGCGCCGTTCTCCGGGATGCCGAGCAGCTTGCCGAGCGGGCCGAGCAGCCACGCCGGCAGCGCGCCCACGTCCACCCGGGCGATCATCACCGGGTTGCCGACCAGCTTCCAGCGGGCCGTGGACCCGGACAGGCCGGCCTTCAGCCAGGCCATCTGGGCGTCACCGGTGATGGTGCGGGCCGGGTCGTCGACGGCCGTGCCGGTGGCCTGCGCCGACCGGTACGAGCGCAGGTCCAGCATGGACAGCTCGGCCAGCTGGCCGAAGCGGAACCGCCGGTAGATCGCCCCGTCGACGCCGACGCGCACCGGCATCCACTCCAGGTACGCCTGCCGGGCGGCGGCGAGCCGGTCGGCGAACGGTCCCTCGGTGCGGGGCGTGTGGTTCTCCGCGCCACCGGACCATTCGTCGTTGGCCACCTCGTGGTCGTCCCAGGTGATGATCCACGGCACCGCCGCGTGCAGCGCCTGCAGGTGCGGGTCGGTCTTGTAGAGCGCGTGTCGGATCCGGTAGTCGGCCAGCGTGAGCACCTCGTGCGGCGGCTGGGTGGGCCGCACCACCCGGCCGGCGGCGGCGAACTCGCCGGTCCCGTACTCGTAGAGGTAGTCACCGAGGTGGACGACCAGGTTCAGGTCGTCCCGGTCGGCCAGCCGTCGGTACGCCGCGAAGTAGCCGGCCTCCCAGTTCGCGCAGGACACCACGCCCAGGCGCAACCGGTCCACCGCCGCGTCGTCGGGCGGGGCGGTGGTGGTGCGGCCGGTCGGCGACCAGGCGTCGGCGTAGCCGAAGCGGTACCAGTAGGTGGTCGCCGGGGCGAGGCCGGAGACGGCGATCTTCACGGTGTGGTCGCGGGCCGCCCCGGTGGGGAACGTGCCGGCGGCCACCGGCGCGGCGAAGTCCGGGTCGGCGGCGACCTGCCAGGTCACCTCCACGTCCGGGCCGGCGCCGGAGCCGGGCAGCGCGTCGGGGGTGGGGGTGACCCGGGTCCAGAGCAGGATCCCGTCCGGCAGCGGGTCACCGGAGGCGACGCCGTGGCGGAACGCGGCGGTGGCCGCGCCGGCGGGGGCGGTGCCGGCCAGGGTGGCGCCGGCGAGCACGGCGGTGCCGGCGGAGGCTCCGGCCAGGCGCAGCAGGGTACGACGGTCGAGGGTGTTCGTCATGACCCTTGTATCTACCGCCGTCGACCTGTCCGGCGCTGCCCCTGTCGCGCAGAGTTTCCCGGGTCTTCCGCCCCGGTTGGCCGACCGGCACGCGTCACGCCGGCCCGGCGACGGCGGTCAGGAGCGGCGGTGACCGAAGAGGACGTCCACCACGGCGGCGACCAGCGCCAGCACGATGATCCCGGCGGCCAGCAGCAATGAGTGCCGGAACGCCACCGACCAGTCGCCCCGGTTCGCCGCCAGGGTGGAGAAGAACAACGCGCCGACCGCCGCGATCCCGGCGGCCGAGCCGATCCGCTGCCCGGTCTGGAGCATGCCGGCGCCGCTCCCGGCCATCGGCACCGGCACCTCGGAGAGCGTGAGCGTCTGGTTCGGCGCGATCACCAGCCCGCTGCCGAGGCCGGCGACGAGCAGCGGCAGCGCGGTCCGCAGCGGCACGTCGTCGTGCGGCCCACCGGTCAGCACCAGGTCCGTCGCGACCAGCCCGAGCACCACGGCCGCCAGCCCGACGGCGACCAGCGGCCGGCCGTAGCGGGTGACCACCCGTCCGCCCAGCGCCGACGCGACCGCCGAGCCGAGCGCGAACGGGGTGATCGCCAGGCCGGCGACCAGCGCGCTGTAACCCAGGCCCATCTGCAGGTAGAGCGTGAAGATGAAGAAGATCGCGGTGAAGCCGGCGAAGTAGATCAGGCCGATCAGCGCCCCCAGCGTGTACGAGCGCAGCGTGAACAGCCGCAGGTCGAACAGCGGCTGGGTGTGCCGGGCGTAGCGGCGTTCCCAGAGCGCGAACGCGGCCAGCAGCAGCAGGCCGACCGGGATCAGCAACCACTTGGCCGAGCCCTGCCACTGTTCCCGCTGCACCAGCGGCAGCAGGATCACGGTGACGCCGACGCCGAGCAGCAGCACGCCGACCGGGTCGAGCCGGTGCCGGTCGGGCTGGCCGGCCGGCCGGGCCGGCACGAGACGCCAGCCGAGCACCATGGCCACGATGCCGACCGGGATGTTCACGAAGAACACCCACCGCCAGCCGTGTTCCGCGCCGCCGAGCTGGATGAGCAGCCCGCCGAGCAGGGGCCCGACAGCGGTGGAGATGCCGATGGTGGCGCCGAGCAGCCCGAACGCGCGGCCCCGGTCGGCGCCCCGGAACAGCTGCTGGATCATGCCGCTGACCTGAGGGTTGACCACGCCGGCGGCGGCGCCCTGCACCAGCCGGGCGATGATCAGCCACGTCGGTGAGGTGGCCAGGCCGGCCAGCGCGCTGGTCAGCGTGAACAGACCCACCCCGACCACGAAGGCGGTACGCCGGCCGCGCGCGTCGCCGAACCGCCCGGCGGGCACCAGCACCAGGCCGAACGTCAGCGCGTACCCGGAGAGCACCCACTGCAGGTCGCTCGGGGTGGCGCCGAGCGCCCGGTCGATGGACGGCACGGCGACGTTGACGATGCTGACGTCCAGCAGCGTCATGAACGCCGCGACCAGGCCGACGCCGAGCGCGCGCCAGCGGCGCCGGTCGTCGTACCCGGCGTCCTGCCCCGGCGTCGACGACCGGTCCCCGCTCATCGCGCCCCCCACCGACCGTCGATCACGCATCCCCGATCGCTACCCGGCCCCCGGTGGGGCAAACGACGCGATCAGGCCGTCTGACGTGCGCACCACCGCGGTCCGAAGTCCAGGCCGGACATCGGCGAGTCCTCCCGGTGCAGCAGCCCCCGCTCGGTGAGCGCGTGCAGCGGTTCCCGCAGTTCCTCCTCGGTCATTCCGGTCTCCTCGGCGATCAGGTCCGGGTAGGGGACGTGTCCCCGCACCTCCAGCGCGGAGACCGCCTGGTACACCCGTTCCTCGACCGCGGACAACTGGACCTGAGGCATCGCGTCCCTCCTCGGGGTGGACCGTCCGATCGGCGGACGGCCGGCGACCGGCGGTTACCCGGGCCGCCGGCGTTGATGCCCACCCGATCGAGGGTCCTGGCGGGGGGTGCCGGCTAGGCTGCACCCGTGATCATCTGGGACCTCGTCGTGGTCGGTGGCGGGCCCGCCGGACTCTCCGCCGCCGTCGCGGCGGCCCGGGCCGGTGTGCGCACGCTGGTGGTCGAGCGGGCCACCCATCCCCGGTACAAGACCTGCGGCGGCGGCCTGATCGGCACCTCGCTGGCCGAGGTCGACGGTCGGATCGAGGTGCCCGCGCACGACCGGGTCGACCGGGTCACGTTCACCCGGGACGGGCGACGGGCGTTCACCCGCCGGCATCCCGCGCCGCTGGTCACCATGATCCGCCGGGAGGAGTTCGACCATCGGTTGCGCGCCGCCGCGGTCACGGCCGGCGCCCAGGTCCGCGAGGGCGTCGCGGTCCGCGCGGTGGAGCAGGACCCCGACGGGGTACGCCTGCGGCTGGCCGACGGCGAGGTGGTGCACGCCCGCACGGTGGTCGGCGCGGACGGCTCCTCCGGGGTGACCGCCCGGCACGTCGGGGTGCGGTTCCGCCAGGTCGACCTCGGGCTGGAGCTGGAGCTGCCGGTGTCCGACGCCGAGCAGCAGCGGTGGCGGGGTCGGCTGCTGATCGACTGGGGGCCGGTGCCCGGCTCGTACGCCTGGGTCTTCCCCAAGGGCGACCGGCTCACCGTCGGCGTCATCTCCGCCCGGGGTGAGGGCGAGCGGACCCGGGCCTACCTGCGCGACTTCGTCGATCGGGTGGGACTGTCCGGGGTGAGCCCCGAGCACGACTCGGGCCACCTCACCCGCTGCCGCGCCGACGACTCGCCGCTGCGCCACGGCCGGGTCCTGGTCGCCGGCGACGCGGCCGGCCTGCTGGAGCCGTGGAGCCGGGAGGGGATCAGCTACGCGCTGCGCTCCGGTCGGCTGGCCGGCGAGGCGGTCGCGGCCGGTGACCTCGACGCGTACGGGCGGGAGGTCGACCGGCGGCTGGTGCCGGAGATGCGCGCCGGGCACCGGCTGCTGGAGGTCTTCGAGCGCCGCCCCGACGTGTTCCACGCGATGCTGGCCAGCCCGCCCGGCTGGCGGATGTTCGCCCGCTTCTGCCAGGGGCGGGCCAGTTTCGCCGAGGTGCTCGACCGGCGGCCGGTGCGGGCCGCGCTGGCCGTGCTCGACCGGCTGCCCCCGCTCAGGGGACGATGACCGCCCGGCCGTGGATGTCGCCCCGGCGCAACGCCTCGTACGCCTCGGGCGCCTCGGCCAGCGGGAACGTCTGCACGTCGGCGTGCAGCCGGCCGTCCCGCGCCAGCGCGACGACCTCCTGGAGTTCCGCGCGGGTGCCCCAGAACGGGACCACCACGCCGGTCTCCAGCGGCACCGTTGGCGGTTCGTCGGCGACCGGCCGGACCGGCAGCGTGCCACCGGCCAGGCCGACGAGCAGCAGCTGACCGCCGGTCGCGACGACCTGCCGGGCGGTGTCCAGCGTGGGCTGCGCGCCGACGAAGTCGAGCACCACGTCCGCGCCGTCCGGCGGCGGGCCGACCAGGTCGCGGATCTTGTCGACCGAGTCGGGGCCGGCCTGCACCACGTGGTGGGCGCCGAGGCGGCTGGCCAGGTCCAGCGCCGCGACGTTGGTGTCCACCGCGACGATCCGCACCGCCGTGGTGGCGAGCAGGATCTGCACCGCCATGTGGCCCAGCCCGCCGATGCCGATCACCACGCAGGTGGTGCCGGGCCGCAGCCGGGGCCGGGCCAGCTCCACCGCGTGGTACGGGGTCAGCCCGGCGTCGGTCAGCGGGGCCGCCTGGGTCAGGTCCATGTCGCCCACGTGCAGCAGCCGGGACGCGGGCACCACCACGTACTCGGCCAGCCCACCGTCGCGGCTGAGCCCGATGCCGCCGACCGGCGTGACCCGGCAGCGGTTCTCCTCGCCGCGCAGGCAGGCCCGGCAGCGCCCGCAGCCGATGATGCCGTAGACCGCGGCCCGGTCCCCGGACGACCAGCCGTCCACGCCGGGCCCGGCCGCCTCGACCGTGCCGGCGATCTCGTGGCCCAGCGTCATCGGGGTGGGGAACATCCCCGCCGCCGCGTCGAGGATGTGCAGGTCGGAGTGGCAGGCGCCGACCGCGCCGACGCGCAGCAGCACCTCACCGGGCCCGGCCTCGGGCGTCGGGACCTCGGCCAGCTCCAGCACCCCGGGTGCGGTCATCCGTACCGCGCGCATGTCGCCCTCCACCTCGTCGCCGTCGGTCTCGCGGCGGCATACCCGTGCCGTCCCGGTTGATACCGGTCCCGGCCGGGCGGGCGCACAATGCGGGCATGAGCGAGCGGGGCGAGTCGTTCACCGACGAGGAGTACGCGTTCCTGCGGCACGTCCGCTTCGGCGAGCTGCCGAACCGGGTCCGCCCCGAGGAGCGTGCGGAGTCCACCGAGACGGACACCCGCCCGGACCGGCCGGACCCGGCGGGCGGCGAGTCCGAGTGGCACCTGCGCGCCGGCGGCTGACGGGGCGTTCCCCGCCAGCCGCCGGGGTGGATCAGAAGACCGGCACGCCCTCGCGGACGAGCTTCCAGTTGGGCACGAAGAAGTCGGCCGGGTCGATGACGCCCTTGGCCTGCGCCCAGTCGATGAGCAGCTGGCGAATCTCCTGCTGCGCGTTGTAGACCTGCGTCTTGACGATGCCGGGGAAGTTGCCGCCGCCGCTGCGCCGGTAGTTGTTCACCGCCACCACGAACTGCGCGTCCGCCGCCACCGGGGTGTCGGTGCCGGCCAGCACCAGCCGGGTGATCCGCTGGCCGACCGGCTTGGAGATGTCGATGTCGTAGTCGACGCCGGAGAAGACGTCGTAGTTGTAGTCCGGCACCGCCGGGTCGCTGATGGTCTCCGGGTTGACCGGCGCGCCCACCGGGACCGTGACGAAGTACTTCGCGGAGTACTCCAGGTACGCCTTCACCTCGGCGCCGGTCAGCACGACCGCCTCCAGGGTGTTGTCGTAGACGTAGAGGCCGGCCACGTCGCGGATCCGCACGTCACCCTGCGGGAAGACCGCGGTGCGGCTGAACGGCGCGGCGATCGACAGCACCGGCAGGCCCGCGTACGCGCCGCCGGCCAGCGCCGCGGTGACCACCTCGGTCTGCACGTGGTTGATGAAGTCGAGGATCGGGGTGTCCTTGTAGCGCGACTCGGCGGCGGACAACTCCACGCTCGACTGCGCGACCACCCGGTTGACGTACTCGACGGTCTTGGCGTGCTGACCACGGACGGCCGCGAGCACCGCCGGGTCCTCGACCACGGTGTTGGTGTTCAGCGTGGTGGCCGACGAGTCGACGACCTTCCAGCAGCCCTTCTCCCGGGTCAGCGTGAAGTCCATCCGGGTGAGCCGCTGGCCCCACTTCGACGGCTCGGACGTGAGCACGGCCTTGCCAGTCTTCAGGTTGGTGACGAACTTCTCCGGCACCTCGTTGTGCGCGTGGCCGAACAGGATCGCGTCGATCCCGGGGACCTGCTCGGCGATCAGCGCGGTCGGGTTCTCGTTCGGCAGCTCCGGGCCGTAGCTGGAGGTGCCGCTGTCGCCGCCGTGCGCGGAGATGATGACCACGTCGGCGCCACGCCGGCGCATCTCCGGCACCCACTTGGCGGCGGTGGCGACCATGTCGGCGAAGACCAGGCGGCCCTCGACGTTGGCCTTGTCCCAGATGGCCACGCCGGGGTTGGTCAGGCCGAGGATGCCGACCCGCAGCTTCGGCGCGCCGTGGCCGCCGAGCCGGACCTCCTTGATCACGTACGGGAGGAACGCCGGCTTGCCGGTCTTCGCGTTGATCGCGTTGGCGGCGAGGGCCGGGAAGCCGAGCTGCTCGATCCAGGTGGCCAGCAGCGGCAGGCCGTAGTTGAACTCGTGGTTGCCCAGCGTGACCGCGTCGTACTTGAGCACGTTCATCGCGTTGGCCATCGGGTGCGTCTCACCGGTGCTGGTGATCGGCTCCTGCTTGGCGTAGTAGGTGGCCAGCGGGGTGCCCTGGATCGTGTCACCGGCGTCCAGGACCAGCGTGGCCCGGCCCTTGCGCTCGGCGCGGATCTGGTTGACCAGGGTGGCCAGCTTCGCGACGCCGACGTCGTTGTGCTTGCTGTCGTCGAACTCGGCGTCCTTGTAGTAGTCCCAGTTGTAGACGTTGCCGTGGGTGTCCGAGGTGCCGAGGACGGTCAGGTCCCAGGTCTTCGGCTGCTTCGGCTTCGCCTCGGCGGGCGCGCCGGCGAGCAGGGGAGCGGTCGCGGCGGCGGCCGCCACGGCCAGCACCTGTCGGCGCGAGGCGCCGGAGGAGGAGGTCATGAGGTGCCTTTCCATGGGGGGTACGCGCCTCGTGGGCGCCGTTGCGCACCATAACCACCACCTGTCACGCACGCCAGACCGGCCCGAGATGTTCCGCCATCCGTCACCGGCCGCTGTTTTCCGCCGGCCCGCCGGGGTAGGGGCGCAGTCATGACCGAGGACCAGTTCACCCCGCAGCACCCCACCGAGCAGTACGGCCAGCGCGAGGGTCAGCCGGCGCAACAGCAGTCCGCCCCCGGGTCGACGCGGGAGATGGGCCCGAAGCCTGATCACGGCGAGGAGTCGTACCGGGGCAGTGACCGGCTC
Organism: Micromonospora sp. WMMA1996; assembly: GCF_002573675.1. Classification (NCBI taxonomy): domain Bacteria; kingdom Bacillati; phylum Actinomycetota; class Actinomycetes; order Micromonosporales; family Micromonosporaceae; genus Micromonospora; species Micromonospora sp. WMMA1996. Next base: position 2,172,156 of record NZ_PDHU01000001.1, read on the forward strand.
AGCGGCAAGCGGGCGGTCATCACCGGCGGCGACTCCGGCATCGGTCGCGCCGTGGCGATCGCCTTCGCCCGGGAGGGCGCCGACGTCCTGGTCTCCTACCTCGGCGAGGAGGAGGAGGCGGACGCCCGCGAGACGGTCGCCCTGATCGAGCAGGCCGGGCGCAGGGGTGTCGCGGTCCGCACCGACCTGCGTGAGGAGGCCAACTGCCGCGAGCTGGTCGAGCGCGCGGTCGCCGACCTCGGCGGCATCGACATCCTGGTCAACAACGCGGCCTACCAGATGTCGCAGGACAACGGCCTGCTCGACATCAGCACCGAGCAGTTCGACCGGGTCTTCAAGACCAACGTGTACGCCATGTTCTGGCTGTGCAAGCTCGCCGTGCCGCACATGAGGGAGGGCTCGACGATCATCAACACCTCGTCGATCCAGGCCTTCGACCCGTCGCCGCAGCTGCTCGACTACGCCACCACCAAGGCGGCCATCGCCAACTTCAGCAAGGCGCTCGCGCTGAACCTGGCCGAGCGGGGCATCCGGGTGAACGCCGTCGCGCCCGGCCCGATCTGGACGCCGCTGATCCCGGCCACCATGCCCGAGGAGAAGGTGAAGCAGTTCGGCACCGACGTGCCGCTGGGCCGCCCCGGCCAGCCCGCCGAGCTGGCCCCGGCGTACGTCTTCTTCGCCTCACAGGAGTCCAGCTACGTCACCGGCGAGATCCTCGGCGTCACCGGCGGCAAGCCGACGAAGTGACGGTGCCGCCCCACCGGCCGTCCGGCTCTGCCGCTCAGCGGGGCCAGACGGCCATCCGCCGGCGCACCTCGGCGATCCGCGCGGCGTCCAGGCCGTAGCGGGTGAACCGCCGGTCGGCCAGGCCGTCCAGGTAGCGGCCGGCGGCGCGCACGTCCTCGTCGTCCAGCGCCGGGTCCACCTGCCGGGCCAGGTCCAGCAGGTCGGCCACGTCGTAGCGGTCCAGCGCGGCGGCGACGTCGATGAAGTCGCGTACCTCGCGTCTGTTGACCAGCGCGGCGGTCTTGTTGGCGATCAGGTCCCGCACGTCCATCACCGGCCCGAGGTCCATCACCACCGGGCTGCGGTGCCGGTCCAGGCGGGCCAGGCTGAGGCGGATCTCCCGGCCGTCCCGGCGCACCACGAAGTCGCGCAGGTCCCGGTCGAAGCCGTCGAACACCTCGCCCAGGCCACCGGGGTCGGCGTCCTGCACCTGGTATCCGGCCCGCTCCAGCGCGGCGCGCACGCCGTCCGCCGCCGCCGCGGGGGCGCCCTCCACGTCGGCGAACAGGTCGACGTCCTCGGTGGGGCGGGTGACCAGGCCGTGCGCCGCCCACGCCACCCCGCCGCCGAGCACGAACCGGTGCCGGCCGGCGGCGGCGAGCGCGACCCGGGCCACATCCCGGTAGAAGTCGTGCGGATGTGTCACGCGGCGCGCAGGCTCCCGTGCCGGCCCTCCCAGGCCAGGCGGACGCCCCGGGGCAGGTTGAGCAGCGGCCACACCCGGCGCAGCGTCCCCGCGTGGATCAGCTCGCGCAGGTCCGCCACGCGGGTGGTCTCGCGCAGCACGTTCTCGTACATCCAGAGCAGCTCGTCCGGGTCGCCGAGGTCGAAGGCGCGTTCGCTGCTCCACATCAGGCGCACCGGCAGCTCGACGATGCCGGTGGTGGGGCCGGCCAGCTCGTCCAGGGTGCGCGCCACCACGGCGGGTCGCCCGGGCCGGGCGAGGTACGCGCTGGTGGTGGCCGACATGGCATCAGGGTAACCCCTCCCGCGTGCTCCGCCCCCGCCCGAGGCGTAAGGAAGGGCCCCCGCTTAACGCCTCCGGTAGTGGAGGGGCCCCCGCTTAACACGCGCCATCCCCACGCGCGCCGTGCGCGGTTTGGGGGCATTTGAGGTGGTGGGGGTCACCCGGAAGGCGGAATCGGTGTGGGGGCGGGGGCGTTGTACAGGGGGTACGGCCGCGCAGGCGCGCACCGCGCCCCGCCGGAATGACGGCGGGCAGCCGGTCGTTACATCTGGTCCCGGTGCTCACGAGCAGGCCCCCCGCGCCCCGTGAGCGCCCCGCCGGAATCCCCCTCGAAGACTTCTCCGAGCGCCTGACGGCTGCTCGCGTGCCCACCCCCGGGCGCGTCGACCCCCGAACGGAGCCCCCATGAACACCATGCTGCGCAAGAGCATCCTCGGTATCGCCGGTCTGACCGTCGCCGGTGGCCTCGCCGCCGGCCCGCTGAACCACTCCGACGGCACCCCCGCGCCGCGGGAGAGCGCCGTGGCCGTGCAGAGCCGCCTCGACACCGCGACGCTGATCCCGCACGGCGTGCAGGGCGCCCAGTCGCGCATCGACCTCACCGACGAGCAGACCGCCAACGCCAAGGCGATCATCGCCGCCACGAAGAAGGCCGACATGGACGAGCGCGCCGCGGTCGTGTCCATCGCCACCGCCCTGCAGGAGTCGAAGCTGGAGAACCTCGGGCACCTCGGCGACCGCAACGACCACGACTCCCAGGGCCTGTTCCAGCAGCGCCCGTCCTCCGGCTGGGGCACGGTCGAGCAGATCACCGACCCCGAGTACTCGACCACCGCGTTCCTCAAGGCCCTGAAGCAGGTCGACGGCTGGCAGGACATGCCGCTGACCGTCGCCGCGCAGACCGTCCAGGTCTCGGCCTACCCCGACCACTACGCCCAGTGGGAGCAGCAGGCCGCCGACATCGTCGCCGCCCACTGGAACAGCTGAGACCGGCGGTGACCGGGGTCACGACGGCCAGCGGAAGAACCGTGGCCCCGGTACCGTTGTGCAGAGCGTCGGTGTGTCCAGTGTCCCCGGGCCTCACCTAAATTGCCTTCGCGGAATACCGTTCGGCTGGAGCCGCGTCGTGCCACTCGCCGAGAGGCGACCTGCACACCGACGCCCAGCGCCGCCCCGACCGACAGGTCGGGGCGGCGCTGTTTCGTGCTCGACTCGCGGGGGTCGGCCGCCTGCCCTAATGTGCAGGAGGTGAGCCGTTCTCGACGGGGAGGGGGTGCCCGGGTGGGTCTGAAGACGTTCATCCAGGGGTGGCCGGTCTACCGGCAACTCACCGGCACCGACCCGCTCGGTCGCGGCGCCGCCGCCCAGTCGGCCCGCTCCGCCGACCTGACCGCGCGCACCGAGACCGCCGACGGCATGGCCCGCTCGGTCTGCCCCTACTGCGCGGTCGGCTGCGGCCAGCGGGTCTTCCACAAAGATGGGCAGGTCACCCAGATCGAGGGCGACCCGGACAGCCCGATCTCCCGCGGCCGGCTCTGCCCGAAGGGCGCGGCCAGCAAGAGCCTGGTGACCAGCCCGCTGCGCCAGACCACGGTCCGCTACCGCCGGCCGTACGCGACCGACTGGGAGGACCTGGACCTCGACGTCGCGCTCGACATGATCGCCGACCGGATCCTCGCCGCCCGGGCGGAGACCTGGGAGGACGTGGACGACGAGGGCCGACCGCTCAACCGGACGCTCGGCATCTCCAGCCTCGGCGGCGCGACGCTGGACAACGAGGAGAACTACCTCATCAAGAAGCTGTTCACGGCGATGGGGGCGCTCCAGATCGAGAACCAGGCCCGCATTTGACACTCCGCCACCGTCCCCGGTCTGGGGACCAGCTTCGGTCGCGGCGGCGCGACGGACTTCCAGCAGGACCTCGCCAACGCTGACGTCATCGTCATCCAGGGCTCCAACATGGCCGAGGCCCACCCGGTGGGCTTCCAGTGGGTGATGGAGGCGAAGAAGCGCGGCGCGAAGGTCTTCCACGTCGACCCGCGGTTCACCCGCACCAGCGCGCTCGCCGACACCTACCTGCCGATCCGGGCGGGCACGGACATCGCGCTGCTCGGCGGCGTGGTGCGCTACATCCTGGACAACGAGCTGGACTTCCGGGAGTACGTGCTGGCCTACACCAACGCGGCCACCATCGTCAGCGAGCAGTTCGCCGACACCGAGGACCTGGACGGCCTCTTCTCCGGCTACAACCCGGAGACCGGCTCGTACGACCACGCCAGCTGGCAGTACGAGGGTCAGGAGGGCAACGCCAAGGTCCGGGGCACCGGCAAGGAGCGCGACTCGGCCTCCGGGCTGGAGCACGAGTCGCACGGCGAGCCGGTGCCGGCGCAGACCCAGCGGGACGAGACGTTGCGGCATCCGCGCTGCGTCTACCAGATCCTCAAGCGGCACTTCGCCCGCTACACCCCGGAGATGGTGGCCCGGGTCTGCGGCATCCCGGAGGAGAAGTTCCTGGAGCTGGCCCGCGCCTGGACGGAGAACTCCGGCCGGGAGCGCACCGGCGCGCTGGTCTACTCCGTCGGGTGGACGCAGCACAGCGTCGGGGTGCAGTACATCCGGACCGGGTCGATCATCCAGACGCTGCTGGGCAACATGGGCCGGCCGGGCGGCGGCATCCTGGCGCTGCGCGGGCACGCCAGCATCCAGGGCTCCACCGACATCCCGACGCTGTTCAACCTGCTGCCCGGCTACCTGCCGATGCCGCACCACGCCGACCACCCGACGTTCGACGAGTGGGTGGACAGCATCCGTCACCCCGGGCAGAAGGGCTTCTGGGGCAACTCGCGCGCGTTCGCGGCGAGCCTGCTCAAGGCCTACTGGGGTGACGCGGCGACGCCGGAGAACGACTTCTGCTACGGCTACCTGCCCCGGATGACCGGCGACCACGGCACGTACCAGCAGGTCCTCAACATGATCGACGGCGGGATCAAGGGCTACTTCCTGCTCGGCCAGAACCCGGCCGTCGGCTCGGCGCACGGCCGCGCCCAGCGCCTGGGCATGGCCAACCTCGACTGGCTGGTCGTGCGCGACCTGTTCCTGATCGAGAGCGCCACGTTCTGGAAGAACAGCCCGGAGATCGCCACCGGGGAGATCGTGCCGCAGGAGTGCCGCACCGAGGTCTTCTTCCTGCCGGCGGCCTCGCACGTGGAGAAGGAGGGCACCTTCACCCAGACGCAGCGGATGCTGCAGTGGCGGGAGAAGGCGGTCGAGCCGCCGGGCGACGCCCGCTCCGAGCTGTGGTTCTTCTACCACCTGGGCCGGAAGCTGCGGGAGAAGCTGGCCGACTCCATCGAGCCCCGCGACCGGGCGCTGCTGGACCTGGCGTGGGGCTACCCGACGCAGGGCCCGCACGCCGAGCCCAGCGCCGAGGCGGTGCTCAAGGAGATCAACGGCTACGAGGTGGCCACCGGCCGTCCGCTGAACGCGTTCGGCGAGGCCAGGGCCGACGGCTCCACCGCCATCGGCTGCTGGATCTACTCCGGCGTCTACGCCGACGGGGTCAACCAGGCGGCCCGCCGCAAGTCCCGGCACGAGCAGGACTGGGTGGCCGCCGAGTGGGGCTGGGCCTGGCCGGCGAACCGGCGCACGCTCTACAACCGCGCCTCCGCCGACCCGGAGGGCCGGCCGTGGAGCGAACGCAAGAAGTACGTCTGGTGGGACCCGGACGCCGGCGAGTGGACCGGCTACGACGTGCCGGACTTCGAGAAGACGAAGCCGCCGTCGTACCGCCCACCGGCCGACGCCTCCGGGCCGGAGGCGCTCGCCGGTGACGACCCGTTCGTCATGCAGGGCGACGGCAAGGCCTGGCTGTACGCGCCGAGCGGCGTGCTCGACGGCCCGCTGCCGACGCACTACGAGCCGGCCGAGTCGCCGATGCGCAACCCGCTCTACGGGCAGCAGGCGAACCCGACCCGGAAGATCTACGAGCACCCGGTGAACCGGATCAACCCGAGCCCGCCGGAGCCGCACAGCGGCGTCTTCCCGTACGTGTTCACGGTCAGCCGGCTCACCGAGCACCACACCGCCGGCGGGATGAGCCGGACCGTGCCGCGCCTGGCCGAGCTGCAACCGGAGATGTTCGTCGAGGTGTCCCCGGAGCTGGCCGCCGAGGTCGGCCTGGCGCACCTGGGCTGGGCGCACCTGGTCAGCGGGCGGGCGGTGATCGAGGCGCGGGTGCTGGTCACCGACCGGCTCACCCCGCTGCGGGTGGACGGCCGGATCATCCACCAGGTCTGGCTGCCCTACCACTTCGGCAGCGAGGGCCTGGTCACCGGCGACTCGGCCAACGACCTGTTCGGCATCACCCTGGACCCGAACGTGCTCATCCAGGAGAGCAAGATCGGCACCTGTGACGTCCGGCCGGGCCGGCGTCCCACCGGGCCGGCGCTGCTCGACCTGGTCGGCGACTACCAGCGGCGGGCCGGCATGGCCCCGGACCGGAAGGTGCCGATCGTGACCACCGACGTGCTGGGTGGGGAGAACGCGGCCGGCAGCACCGACGAGCAGACCCCCGAGGCCGCGGCGCGCGACGGAGAGAACGATGCCTGACGCCAACAGCCTCTACGGCCCGCTCGACCCGGCCCCCGACGCGGGCTGGACGCAGGCGCCGCCCCGGATGGGGTTCTTCACCGACACCAGCGTCTGCATCGGCTGCAAGGCGTGCGAGGTCGCCTGCAAGGAGTGGAACGGCGTCCCGGACTCGGGCTTCGACCTGCTCGGCATGTCGTACGACAACACCGGCGCGCTGACCGCGAACTCCTGGCGGCACGTGGCGTTCATCGAGCAGCCCCGGCCGGCCGGGCACCGCACCGCGCCGTTCGCCGGCGACCCGACCGGTCCGGCGACCAGCCCGGCGTCGGCGTCGGTCGGCGCCGCCACCGCGCCCGACACCGGCACCAACCCGGGTCTGCCGGCGGGGCGTCCCGAGGCGGCGGCGCGGATGGCGGCCGGCCCGGAGTTCCTGGGCATGCCCGGCGCGCAGCCACCCGGGCGGGGCAGCGGCGCGGAGAGCCGGACCGATTTCCGCTGGCTGATGATGTCCGACGTGTGCAAGCACTGCACGCACGCGGCCTGCCTGGACGTGTGCCCGACCGGCTCGCTGTTCCGCACCGAGTTCGGCACCGTCGTGGTGCAGGAGGACATCTGCAACGGCTGCGGCTACTGCATCTCCGCCTGCCCGTACGGCGTCATCGACCAGCGCAAGGACGACGGCCGGGCGTGGAAGTGCACGCTCTGCTACGACCGTCTCGGCGCCGGGATGACCCCGGCCTGCGCGCAGGCGTGCCCCACCGAGTCGATCCAGTACGGCCCGCTGGACGAGCTGCGCGAGCGGGCCGCCGACCGGGTCGCCGCGCTGCACGAGCGGGGGGTCCCGGAGGCGCGCCTCTACGGTCACGACCCGACCGACGGGGTGGGCGGCGACGGCGCGTTCTTCCTGCTGCTCGACGAGCCCGAGGTGTACGGGCTGCCGCCGGATCCGGTGGTCACCACCCGGGACCTGCCGAAGATGTGGAAGCGGGCCGGGCTGGCCGCGCTGGCCATGGCGGCGGCGACCGTCGCCGCGTTCGTCGGAGGATCGTCGTGAGTCCGGACCGCCCGGTGGGTGCCCTGTTCCGTCGCTTCCGGGAGCGGCTGGCCGCCGAGCCGGGCAGCGCCGCCGGAGGGGACCGGGCCGTCGACCCGGGTGACGCCGCCGCAGAGCAGGGCCCGGGCGGCCGCGACAACGGCAGCCGGGCCAACGGCACCGGCCCGGGCGGGGGCCACACCGACGCCGGCGCCCGCGAGGCCGGGCTGGCGCCGCACCCGCCCCGCGACGCCGCGCCGACCACCCGTCGCCGCCGTGGCGGCAAGGGCGGCGGCGAACAGCTCACCGTCCCGCCGGCCGAGTTCACGTCCTACTACGGCCGGCCGATCCTGAAGCCGCCGGTGTGGCGGTGGGACATCGCCGCGTACCTGTTCACCGGCGGGCTCGCCGCCGGTTCCTCGCTGCTGGCCGCCGGCGGTCAGCTCACCGGGCGTCCGGCGCTGCGCCGCGCGGGCCGGGTCACCTCGCTCGCCGCGGTGAGCGCCAGCGCCTACTTCCTCGTCAACGACCTGGGCCGACCCAGCCGGTTCCACCACATGCTGCGGGTGGCGAAGCTGACCTCGCCGATGTCGGTGGGCACCTGGATCCTCAGCGCGTTCGGCCCGGCCGCCGGGCTGGCCGCGATCGCCGAGGTCGCACCCCGGCTGCCGCGCCACGGCGTGCCCGGGCTGGGCCGCCGGCTGCTGCCCCCGGTCGGCGACGCCGCCGGGCTGGTCGCCGCCGTCACCGCGCCGGCGCTGGCCACGTACACCGGGGTGCTGCTGGCCGACACGGCGGTGCCGTCGTGGCACGAGGCGTACCCGGAACTCCCGGCCATCTTCGCCGGCAGCGCGCTGGCCAGCGGCGCCGGCGTGGGGCTGCTGGCCGCGCCCTGCGCGCAGGCCGGCCCGGCCCGGCGCCTCGCGGTGGCCGGCGCGGCGCTGGAGCTGTGGGGCTCGCACCGGGTGGAGAACCGGCTCGGCCTGCTCAGCGAGCCCTACACCGAGGGCACGCCGGGCGCGTTGTTGCGGGCCGGCCGGTCGCTGACCGCGGCCGGGGTGGTCGGCGCGCTGGTCGGCCGCCGCAGTCGGCTGCTGTCCGCGATCTCCGGCGGCGCGCTGCTCGCCGCGTCCGTCTGCACCCGCTTCGGCATCTTCCACGGCGGCGTCGCCTCGGCCCGGGACCCGAAGTACACGGTCGTGCCGCAACGCGAGCGCGCCGACCGGCGGGCCTGACACCTCGCCGGGCAGTTGGTCCGCCCCTGTGGTTGACTGCTGCGTGGAGGCGTTCAGGCGGCTGGTGCCCCTCCCGGTCTTCAAAACCGGTGTGGTCCGGGACCCGGGCCAGGCGGGTTCGATTCCCGTCCGTCTCCGCCACACCGTCCGGGGGAGCGCCGATGCGTGAGGTCGACCCGCGGCGGCGGGTGCCGCGCACCGACGCGCTGCTCGCCGACCCGGCGCTGGCGGCCGCCGCCGGCACGGTCGGCCGGGATCGGGTCAAGGCCGCGATCGTGGCGGCCCAGCACCGCGCCCGCCAGGGCGAGATCAACCCCGAGGCGGTACGCGACGCGGCGCTGGCCGCCCTGCCGGTCCGCACGCCGCGCGCGGTGCTCAACGCCACCGGCGTCGTGCTGCACACCAACCTGGGCCGCGCCCCCCTCGCGCCGGCCGCCGTGCAGGCGCTGGTCGCCGCCGCCGGGCACACCGACGTGGAACTCGACCTCGGCACCGGCCGCCGGGCCCGACGCGGCCGGGAGGCGCTGGCCGCGCTCGCCGCCGCGGTGCCCGACGCGCCCGCCGTGCACGTGGTCAACAACGGCGCCGCCGCGCTGGTGCTGGCCGCCACCGCGCTCGCCGCCGGCCGGGAGATCGTGGTCAGCCGCGGCGAGCTGGTCGAGATCGGCGACGGCTTCCGCCTGCCCGACCTGCTGGCGAGCACCGGCGCCCGGCTGCGCGAGGTGGGCACCACCAACCGCACCACCCGCGCCGACTACGCCGCCGCGATCGGCCCGGACACCGGCTTCGTGCTCAAGGTGCACCCGTCGAACTTCGTGGTCACCGGTTTCACCTCGGCGGTGCCGGTGGCCGACCTGGCCACACTCGGCGTGCCGGTGGTCGCGGACATCGGCTCGGGGCTGCTCGCCCCGGACCCGCTGCTGCCCGACGAGCCGGACGCCGCCACCACGCTGCGCGCCGGCGCCCACCTGGTCACCGCCAGCGGCGACAAGCTGCTCGGCGGGCCGCAGGCCGGCCTGCTGCTCGGCGCGACCGACCTGGTGGAGCGGCTGCGCCGGCATCCCCTCGCGCGGGCGCTGCGGGTGGACAAGCTCACCCTCGCCGCGCTCGCCGCCACGCTGCACGCGCCGACCACCCCGACCCGGGAGGCGCTGCACGCCGATGCCGGCCGGCTGCGCGCCCGGGTGGAGCGGTTGCGCGACCGGCTCGGCGAGGACGACTGCAAGGCCGAGGTGACACCGGTCGCCGCCGTGGTCGGCGGGGGCGGCGCGCCCGGCGTCGACCTGGACTCGTGGGCGCTGAGCCTGCCCGAGCGGTACGCGGCGCCGCTGCGCGCCGGCGACCCGGCGGTCCTCGGCCGGGTGCTGCACGGGCGGCTGCTGCTCGACCTGCGCGCCGTGCCGGAGGCCGACGACGACCGCGTCCGCGCGGCGATCCTGTCCGTGGAGGGCTGAGCGGGTGTGGGTCGTGGCCACCGCCGGGCACGTCGACCACGGCAAGTCCACCCTGGTGCGGGCGTTGACCGGGATGGAACCGGACCGGTGGGCGGAGGAACGCCGCCGGGGCATGACCATCGACCTCGGCTTCGCCTGGACCACGCTGCCCTCCGGCGGCACCCTGGCGTTCGTCGACGTGCCCGGGCACGAGCGGTTCGTGCCGAACATGCTGGCCGGTGTCGGCCCGGTCCCGGCCGCGATGATCGTCGTGGGCGCCGACGAGGGCTGGATGCCGCAGTCGGCCGAACACCTGGCCGCGCTGGACGCGCTCGGGGTGGGGTACGGGCTGTTGGTGGTGACCCGCGCGGACCTGGCCGACCCGGGGCCGGCCCTGGTCCGCGCCCGCGCGGAGGTCGCCGCGACGTCGCTGGGTGAGGTGGAGGCGGTGGCGGTGTCCGCGGTGACCGGCGCCGGCCTGCCCGAGCTGCGGGCCGCGCTGGACCGCCTGGTCGCCCGGCTGCCCGACCCGGCCCGCGACGCCCCGGTCCGGCTCTGGGTGGACCGGTCGTTCACGGTGCGCGGCAGCGGCACGGTGGTCACCGGCACCCTCGGCGGCGGCCGGCTGCGGACCGGCGACGAACTCGAACTGGCCGGCACCGGCGAGCCGGTGCGGGTACGCGGCCTGCACTCGCTGGGCGCCTCCCGGCCGCACGTCGACGCGGTGGCCCGGGTGGCGGTCAACCTGCGCGGCCTGCCCCGCGAGCGGGTGGGTCGCGGCGACGCCCTGCTCAGCCCCGGCCGGTTCGGCCGCACCGACCTGCTCGACGTGCGCCTGGTCGGGGATCCGGCCGCCGACCTGCCGGCGACGCTCACCCTGCACGTCGGCTCGGCGGCGGTGCCCGCCCGGGTCCGGCCGCTCGGTCCGGACACCGTGCGGCTGCGCCTGGCCCGGCCGCTGCCCCTGCTGATCGGCGACCGCGCCCTGCTACGCGACCCGGGCCGGCACCACGTGGCCGGCGGGGTGACCGTGCTGGACGTGGACCCGCCGGCGCTGCGTCGCCGGGGCGCGGCGGTCGCCCGGGCGGCCGTGCTGGCCGGGCTGGACGGGCGACCCGACCCGGCTGGGGAGCTGCGCCGGCGGCGGCTGGTCCGGGCCGGGCAGCTGACCCGGATGGGCGTGCCGCCGAACGCGGTCCCGGTGGCCGGGGACTGGCTGGCCGACCCCGACCACTGGCGGGACCTCGGCCGGCGGCTCGCCGAGGAGGTCACCCGGCACGCCGGGGAGCACCCGCTGGCGGCGGGTGTACCGGTCGACGTGCTGCGCCACCGCCTCGGCCTGCCCGACCGGACGCTGGTGACGGCGCTGCTGCGCCCACCGCTGCGGCTCCGCGACGGCCTGGTCACCGCCGCGCCCGCCGACACGCTGCCGGAACCGGTCGCCCGGGCCGTGGCCCGGGTCCGCGCCGAGTACGGCGACCGCCCGTTCCAGGCGCCCGAGGCGCACCGGTTGGCCGACCTCGGCCTGGGGCCCCGGGAGATCGGCGCGGCCGTGCGGGCGGGCGCGTTGCTCCGGCTCGCCGAGAACGTCGTGTTGCTGCCCGGCGCCCCGGACGACGCGGTGCGGGTGCTCGCCGGGCTGCCGCAGCCGTTCACGCTCAGTGCCGCCCGGCAGGCGCTGGACACCACCCGTCGGGTGGCGGTGCCGCTGCTGGAGCTGCTGGACCGGCGCGGGGCGACCCGCCGGCTGCCCGACGACGCGCGTCAGGTGGTCCGCCCGCCGGGTTGACGGGTGGCGTCCGGGTGACAGGGTGACGGCATGATCGACGCCCCTCGTCCCCGCCCGGCCGACAGTGCCCGGCTGCGCCACCGCGCGCTGCCGCTGGCCGTGCTGGGCTGCTGGCTGGTCTGGGCGGCGCTGGCCTGGTGGACCGCGCCGCGCTCGGTCGACGCGGTCGACCTGGAGCGCGACCTGGCGGCGGGCCGGGTGGTGACGCTCGCCCGGGCCGACGGCTGGGACGACAGCGGTCCCTGGGGCCGCCGACCCGAGCTCCGGTACACCCAGAACGGGTCGACCGTCGTCTGGGCCCGACCCGACGGGCAGTTCCGGTACACGTACGTGCCCGCGCCGGTCCCGCAGGGCGGCGCCGTCGAGGACGCCGCCGACCCCGACCCGGTGACCGAACCCGGCCCGGGCCAGGAGGCCGACCCGCTCGCCGACCCCCGGGCGCGCGCCGCCGTCGCCCGGAGTGGGGACAGCCTGGCCGACACCCTGGCGGACGCGGCGGCGCTGCTGGCGCTGACCATCGGCGTCGGCTGGCTGCTCATGCTGGTCGCCGGCCCACCGCCGGTGGCCGGGTCGCGCTGGTACTGGTTCTGGATCGGGCTGCTGCCGTACGCGCTCGGCGTGCTGGCCTGGGCCTGGCGCGAGCGGTGGCGGGCGGAGGCGCCGCTGACCGGCACGCGTGGCTCGGGCTGGCGCGGGTTCGGTGGGCTGATCGTCGGCGGCATCGTGGTGTCGCTGGCGGTGGCGGTGCTCGGCCTCCTGCTCGGCGGTTACGTCGTGCCGGGCGGCTGAGCCAACCCGCACCGGCGACCCGCCCCGGTCACCTACCGTGACGCCATGGACCCTTCCGCGGTCTGGCGGGACAAGAACCACCGGTGGCGGATCGAGGCGTACCGGGCGCCGGACCTGCGGTTCGCCATCTTCGCCACGAACGGCACCACCGAGTCGGCGCCGCTGTGGCTGTTCGGGATGGCCGCGCTGGCCCGCTGGCTGATGACCCATGCCATCTCCCTCGACGACCTGGAGACGGACTGATGGCCGGGCAGGTCGCGCTGGTGCTGGTCCTGGTGCTGGTCAACGCCGCCCTGTCCGGCAGCGAGATGGCGTTGGTGACGCTGCGCGAGGGGCAGCTGCGCCGACTGGGCCGCACGGGGCGCTCCGGGGCCCGGTTGAGCCGGCTGGTCCGGGAGCCGAACCGCTACCTGGCCACCATCCAGCTCGGCATCACCCTGGCCGGGTTCCTCGCCTCGGCCGCCGCGGCGGTGTCGCTGGCCGAGCCGCTCGTCGGTCCGCTGGGCTTCCTGGGCCGGGCCGCCCGCCCGGTCGCGGTGCTGCTGGTGACCGTGCTGCTGACGTTCCTCACGCTGGTGGTGGGGGAGTTGGCGCCGAAGCGGCTGGCCATGCAGTCGGCGGAGCGGTGGGCGCTGCTCAGCGCCGGGCCGCTGGACCTGCTGGCCCGGTTGTCCCGGCCGGCGGTGTGGCTGCTCGGCCGCGCCACCGACCTGCTGGTCCGGGTCGCCGGCGGGGATCCGCGCGCGAGCCGGCAGGAGGTGACCGAGGAGGAGCTGCGGGAGCTGCTGGTCAGCCAGCGCGGACTCTCCGCGCAGCAGCGGGAGATCCTCGCCGGCGCGTTCGACATCGCCGGTCGCACGTTGCGGGAGGTGCTGGTCGCCCGCCGGGACGTGATGACGCTGCCGGCCGACCTGCCGGCCGGTGCGGCGATGCGCCGGCTGGCCGCCGCCGGCCGGTCCCGGGCGCCGGTCACCGGCCCGGGCGGGCTCGACGACGTACGGGGCGTGGTGCACATCCGCGACCTGGTGGACGCCGGGGCGACCGCCGTCGCCGGGTGCGTCCGCCCGCCGGTGCTGCTGCCCGGCACGCTGCCGGTGGCCGACGCGATGCGGCAGCTGCGCCAGCGCCACGAGCAGATGGCCCTGGTGATCGACGAGTACGGCGGCGTCGACGGGCTGGTCACCATGGAGGACCTGCTCGAGGAGGTGGTCGGCGAGCTGTACGACGAGACCGACCGGGACGTCCGTCGGGCCGTGCGGGAGCCCGACGGCGCGTTGGTGCTGCCGGGCGACTTCCCGCTGCACGACCTGCCCGACGCCGGGGTGCGGCTGACCTTCCCGCTGACCCGCGAGTACACCACCGTGGCCGGGTTGGTGCTGGCCGGCCTGGGCCGGCTGCCCGACGGCCCGGGGGAGCGGGTCCGCCTGCCCGGTCTCACCGTCGAGGTGGTCGAGGTGGCCGGCCGGGCGATCCACCGGGTCCGGCTACGCGGTTCCGCCGTCGGCTGCCCGCCCGACTGACCCGGACGGGGGACAACCGCCCGAACCGTGCCCGCGCGGCGGCCGCCGGCCGTACCGTCCGGGACGTGAAGGACCGAGGACTGCGGACGTTCGTCACCGTGCTCGCCGGGCTGGCGGTGATCTACTTCGGGGCCACCGGCCACCGGGAGAGCGGCGGGGAGGGCAGCGGCGTCTCCGGCGGCGTGGTGCTGCTCGCCCTGCTCGCGTCGTTGCTGGCCTGGAACCTCACCAAGCCCGGCCCGGCCAAGTAGCCCGCCGGCTCAGCGGGCCGCCGCGGCGGTGCGGCTCACCTCGCCCGCCGACTCCTCGCCGAGCGCCACCCGCACCAGCGCCGACGCCAGCCGGCCGAAGTCGGCCTCGCCGACCAGCCCGACCAGGCTCCCCGGGTTCGCCGGCAGCCCCAGTCGCCGCGCGCCGGCCAGCGTGCGCCGGTCGGCGTACGGGCGCACGTCGGGCCAGACCGCCTGCGCCTCGCGCAGGAAGATGTCCGCCCCGGTCGGGCCGATGCCGGGGAACTCGACGAGCAGGCGGCGCAGCGCGGCCCGGTCCGCCCCGGCCTCCCGGTGCAGCCGGCGCAGGTCGCCGTGCCACCGGTCCAGGCAGAGTCGGGCGCCGGTGCCGAGCATGGTGGCGGTCCGCTCGTCGTAGCGCCGGTAGTGGCCCCGGCCCAGCGCGTCGACCCGGTCCTGCCAGGTCGCCGCCTCCATGGCCTGCGGGGTGCGCCAGCCGGCGGTGAACAGCTCCCGGGCCGCCGCCACCGCCACGCTCGCCCGGATCCGGGTGCTCAACAGCGTGGTGAGCACCAGCAGCTGGTAGAGCGGACCGGGCCGGTCGGCGAGCGTGATCCCGGCCTCCTCCGCGTACGTGCGGGACTGCCGGTCCAGCAGGGCCCGCGCCACGTTCCGATCGTCCGCCATTCGTTCCGGTTACCCGCCCGGGCGCGGCCCAGACCCGGGGGCGGCGCCGGAATGCGCCGGTCGGCGGCGGGTACCCGGGTCAGGTGCGCGGTCCACGCCGTGCGCCCCACCGGGAAGGAGAGACCCGTGGTCAAGCCGCAGCAGGAGGAACTGCGCCGGAACGACCTCGGCGCCACCAGCCAGGACAGCCGCAAGGGTGTCGTGGGAGCGGCCGGACACCCACGTCACAAGGGCACGTCCAACGCGGACGTGGGCCGGCCGGTGCCCAAGGGGCAGGTCTCGCCGTACGGCCCGGCCGGTGAGCCGGTGGCCGAGGACGAGAGCGACCGCTAACCGCGCCGCGACGACGGCCGCAGCCTCCGCCAGGTGGCTGCGGCCGTCAGTCCGTACGCCAGGTGGGGCACCAGGTCGGAGGCCCAGTCGATCCGCCGCCAGGTGCGCGGGTCGGTCACCCCGAGCAACGTCATCGAGCCGTCCGAGGTGGCCATCACCCCGCCGCCGAGCAGCACCACGGCCAGGGGCAGGGGCACCCGACGTCGGGCCGCGAACGCGCCGAACACCGCGCCGGCGGCGATGCCGGTGACATAGCCGAGGACCGGCCCCAGGCCGGCCCGACGGTTCGCCGCCTCCTCAGCCGGCCCGAGGTCGACGTGCGCCACGTCCGCCAGCTTCCCGGCGGTGGTCTCCGGGGTGGTGCTGGCCGGGCGGGCCCGCGTCGCCATGTCCAGGTAGCTGACCAGGTTGAGCACGGCACTGCCGACGGCGCCCGCGATGGCGCCGTCGACCAGGGGTGCCGCCCTCACTTCGGGTCGCCCGGCTCGCGTTCGCCCTTGGGCCCGTAGGTGCGTTCGCCCCGCACGACACCGCGTTGACCCCGGTCGTCCTGCAGGATCCGGTTGGCCACCTGGTTCGCCTCCTTGTCGGCGGCCCGTCCGGACTGTTCGACGAGGTCGCGCAGCCGTGCCCGCTGCTTGTCGTACGCGTTGCTGCCCGGCCGTGGTCCTGGCATGGTCGCCTCCTGCGGTCGCTGTGGCTGTCGGCACCGTCTACCCGCCCGGGGCCGGGCCAACCGTTGCGCCCGCGGCGCTCAGTCGGGCGCGCGGACCACCGCGACCGGGCAGGCGGAGCGGTGCAGCATGGCCTGGCTGACCGACCCCAGCAGCAGCCCGCTCAGCTCGCCGCGGCCCTGCCGGCCCAGCACGAGCAGTTGGGCGTCGCGGGAGGCGGTGGTGAGCGCCGCGACCGGGCGGGCGTGCACCGCCTCCCGGGTCACCGGTACGTCCGGCCAGCGCTCCTCGACGCCGGCGAGCGACTCGGCCAGCACCCGGTCCTCCTCGCCGCGCAGTTGACCCTCGTCGTACACCAGCGGTTGCATGTCCCCGGGGCCCTGGGACCTCGGATGGGTGTACGCGTGCACGGCGTGCAGCCGCGCGCCCCGCGACGAGGCGGTCTCCGCGGCGAACTCGACGGCCGGTCGGGACAGCTCCGAGCCGTCCACCCCGACCACCACCGGACCGCCGTCGCGTGCCGTCCCGCGCGCGATCAGCACCGGGCAGTCGGCGTACGAGGCGACCTGCACGGCGACCGAGCCGACCACCAGCGCGGCGAAACCGCCGAGTCCGCGGTCGCCGAGCACCACCATGGCCGCGGTGGGGGACTCGCCGAGCAGCACGGCGGCGGCCTCCCCGTCGATGATCTCGCCGGTGATCCGCAGCCCCGGGCACTCCGCCTCGGCCTCCCGCACCGCCTCGGCGACCAGCTGTTCGGCCTGGTTGCGCAGGCCGGCGCCGGGTGGGCTCTGCGCGGGCGCCGACACCGGCACGCGCAGCAGCGGCCAGATGAATCCGTGCACCACCCGCAGCGGACGGTTGCGGCGGGCCGCCTCGCGGGCCGCCAGGCGCACCGCCCGGGAGGCCGGTTCCGAGCCGTCCACCCCGACCACCACGGCCGCGCCGTTCGCGGAGTTCACAGCGGTACCTCCTCGTCGCCGGCCGTCCCGGCCAGTATCGCGGCCGGCGGGTCCCGCCGGAGCGATACCGCCGGAGCCGACCGGTCGGTACGCTGGCCAGCAGCGCCCAGGGGAGGGAGCCTCGTCGATGGCCCAGCCGGAGCGACCGAGCACCGCCCGCATGATCGACCACTGGCTCGGCGGCCGGCACCACCGTCCGGTGGACGTGGCCGCCGCCGCGGCCTTCGAGGCGGCGTACGGGCCCTGTGCGGCGATCTTCCGGTCGTTGCGGGACTTCCTCGGCCGCGCCGTGCGGGCTGCCGCCGCCGACGGGGTGGACGGCTTCCTGGTCTTCGGCGCCGGCGTGCCGACCTGCGGCAACGTGCACGAGGTCGCGCCGGACGCCACGGTCCTCTACACCGACGTGGACCCGGAGACGGTCCGGCTCGGTCAGCGCCTGCTGGCCGGCAGTGACCGCGCCGGTTACGGGTACGGTGACGCCGCCGACATCGGCACGGTCGACCCGGCCCAGCTGCACCGGTTCGTACCGGGGTGGGGGAGGCGGCCGGTGGGGGTGGTCTTCCTCGGGCTGGCCGCGTTCCTGGACGACGACACGCTGGCCCGTACGCTGGACGAGCTGTACGCGGCGGCCGCGCCGGGCAGTTGGTTGGCGATCGACTTCGACAGCGAGGAACTGGCCGGGCACCCGGAGGCGCTGGCGATGATGGGGCCGGATTTCCGGATGCGGGCGCCGGAGGAGTTCGCGCCGCTGCTGGGCCGGTGGCGACCGAGCGCCGACGGCATCGTGCCGGTGGCCCGGTGGCGGCCGGTGGGGGAGCCGGAGCCGGTGCCCGACGCGTTCTACGGCGCGCTGGCCTCGCGGTCGGCCGACTGAGCCAGGTGGGGGCGGGGCGTTGTCGGTGGCCCTCCGTATGATGTTTGCCTTGTAGCAATAGTCGTCATCGGAGGATGAGCATGCCGGAGGCGTCCGGATCGGTGTCGCGTGCCCTGCGCACGGCGCCGCCCGACCAGGTGGCGGAGACCGCGGACGCGGTGCTCCGCCAGACGCTCGGCGCCACGCGGACGGAGGTGTTCGTCGCCGACTACCGCGCCAGCGGCCTCTGGCCGGTGCGGGAACCGGACCGGCCCGACGGCGTCCGACTCCGCTCCGACGGCGTGGCGCAGCGGTGTTTCAGCAGCCAGCAGCCCGTGCTCGACATCGTCGACGACGGCCGCTGCCGGGCCTACCTGCCGCTGTCGGTGTGGGGGGAACGACTCGGTGTGCTGATGGTGGAGCTGCCCGCCGCGCCGGACGCGGCGACGGTCGAGGAGGCCCGCGACGCCGCCGGCGAGGTGGCGATGGCCATGCGCGCGGCCGACCGGGAGACCGACCGCTACCGCCGGGCCCGCCGCCGGGAACGGTTGAGCATGGCCGCGGAGATGCAGTGGGACCTGCTGCCCGGGCGCAGCGTCCGGCACGGCGACGTGCTGCTCGCCGGGCAGCTCGAGCCGGCCTACACCGTCGGCGGGGACCACTTCGACTGGTCGGTCGACGGCGACCGGCTCACCGTCACGGTGCTCAACGGCACCGGCAGCGGACTGGCCGCGTCGATGCTGACCGCGATGACCGTGAACGCCATGCGCAACGCGCGCCGGTCCGGGGGCAGCCTGGTCGAGCAGGCGGAGCTGGCCTCGGACACCATCTTCTACCAGCACCGGGGCAACCGGCACGTGGCGACGCTGCTGCTGGAGCTGGACGACCGCCGGGGTGTGGTGCGGGCGGTGGACGCCGGCTCCCCGCACGTGTTGCGGCTGCGCGGCGGCCGGGTCACCCGCGTCACCCTGGAGCAGCAGCTGCCGCTGGGCATGTTCGCCGAGACCCGCTACGACGTGCAGGAGTTCCCGCTGGAGCCGGGGGACCGGCTGTTCGTGGTCAGCGACGGCGTGTACGCGGCCGAGCCGGGTGAGCAGGAGCCGTACGGTGTGCGGGCGATGGCGCGGTCGATGCGGTCCACTCGGTTGCAGCCGGCGACCGAGGCAGTTGGTACGGTGATGCGCGAACTGCACGCGTACCATGCCGACGCGGATCTTCGCGACGACGCGGTCGTCGTCTGCCTGGACTGGCACGGTTCCGACCGGTCGGGCGACAGCGCCGGGCAGTGAGCGGAGCGGCGGAGCGAACACGAGCGGGACGATCCCAGGGGACAACGGGTGGAGCGACCTCCGAATCTTGCCGCAGCCGTCGAGGCGGCTGCCGAGGCGCTCATCGGTGTGCTCGACTCCGCCACCTCGCGCCACAACGTCAGCGTCTCGCCCACCCAGCTGCGGGTGCTGTCGCTGATCGTGTCGCACCCCGGCACCAACGTGAACCGGCTGGCCGAGCTGCTGGACGTGGTGCCCTCGTCGGCGAGCCGGCTCTGCGACCGCCTGGAGGCGGTCGGGCTGCTGCGCCGGGTGGCCGACCCGCGGGACCGGCGCGAGGTGCGGCTGGTCCCCACCGCGGCGGCCGAGACCCTGCTGCGCGAGCTGCAGGAGCGGCGGCACCGGGCCGTCCAGGCGGTGCTCGACCGGATGCCCAACCGGGTGCAGCACGAGCTGCTGCTGGCGCTCCTGGCGTTCGGGCAGGCGGCCACGACGACGACGGTGCCCCAGACGGGGTCCGACGCCACCGCCCGCACGGCCTGATCTCCTCCCGCGTCCCGTAGGTGCCACCTCCCGCGCCACTGGCCAGCTAGTGTCCTAGGATGCCTTAGCGGTTGTGACGCTGCCCACCGTGACAACGCTGAGCAGCGACGCAGCGCGGCGACCGAAGCGGACCGGGCGGCCCGATATAGTGGCAGCGCAACTGGCCGGCCCATGATCGAAGCGATGGTGGGCCGCATCGGGGAGGTCCCAGCCCGGGATCGCAGAGGGCGCCGGCGTCAGACCGGCCGGCAACGCGCACGTCCCTCCGGCGGCCGCACGTTCGGCTGCCGGACCGTGCTGCGGAGGGAGGGTTCGGTGTCGCGTCGGCCGGCTCCAGCGGAGCACCCGGAGGATGCGGCGACGGCCGCGGGGGACCGCGTCCTCACGTTGCCCAACCTGATCAGCTTCGTCCGGCTCCTGGGTGTGCCGCTGTTCCTGTACCTGTTCCTGGTGGTCCGGGCCGACGTGGTCGCCATCGTGGTGCTGGCCGTGGGCGGCACCAGCGACTGGGTCGACGGGTGGATCGCGCGCCGGCTGCGCCAGGTGAGCAGGTTGGGCGAGCTGCTGGACCCGTTGGCCGACCGGCTCTACATCCTGGCCACGCTGCTCGCGTTCACCGCCCGCGAGGTGGTGCCCTGGCAGTTCACCGCGGCGCTGCTGGCCCGCGAGCTGCTGCTGCTCGGCTCCCTGGGGGTGCTGCGCCGCTACGGCTACGGCCCGCCGCCGGTGCACTACGTCGGCAAGACCGCCACGTTCCTGCTGCTGGCGGCGTTCCCGCTCCTGCTGTTGGCGGACGCGGCGCCGAGTGTGTCCACGGCGGCCGGCGCGATCGGCTGGGGGCTGGCGTGGTGGGGCCTGGTTCTCTACTGGGTGGCCGGCGCGATGTACGTGGTGCAGGCTCGTCGCCTGGTCCGGGGGATGCGGGCGCGGGGTACGGGGGCGGCGGCGTGACGGCGCCGTCGCCGCGTGACGGCGAGCGCGACCCGTCCGCCCGGGTGTACGCGCCGGACTTCCTGACCGAGCTGTTCCGCAATCCGCTCGATCCGGGTTACGGGGACGCGGCGGCGCGGCGGGCGGTGGGTCCGGTGTCGCGGGTGCGTGCGGTGCTGGGTCGCCCGGTGAGCCTGGTGGTGCTGCTGGTGATCGGGTTCCTGTTCGCGGTGGCGTACCGGGAGACGATGGCCGAGGAGCCGAGCCGGGCGACGGCGCGGGCCGGGCTGATCGCCGAGATCAAGCAGCGGGAGGCGGAGACCGACCGGTTGACCGAGCGGGCGGAGCGGTTGCGCGAGGAGGTCGGCCGGCAGCGGGACGCGGCGTTGAGCGGGTCGCAGGCGTCCCGGTTGCGCAACCTGGAGGCCGGTACGGGCGTGGGGCGGGTGCGCGGGGACGGTGTGGTCGTGCGGTTGACGGACGCGCCGCGGGACAAGGACGCGGTGACGGGCGAGGAGGCGGGTCCGTCGCAGGTGTTGTACTCGGATCTGCAGAAGGTGGCGAACGCGCTGTGGGCGGCGGGCGCGGAGGCGGTGGCGGTCAACGGGCAGCGGTTGACGGCGACGACGACGATCCGGCAGGCGGGCGAGGCGATCCTGGTGGACTACCGGCCGGTGACGAGTCCGTACGAGGTGCAGGCGATCGGGCCGGGGTCGATGCGGGACCGCTTCGACGACAGCCGGGCGGCGGAGTTGATGCGGTACCTGGCGCGGACGGCGGGGTTGTCGTTCGCGGTGAAGGAGGTCGACGACCTCACCCTGCCGGCGGCTCCTGAGCCACAGCTACGCTACGCCGAGCCTCCGGCGAGTCCGAGCCCTCGTCCGTCGGGTTCCGGTGTCGCCGGTTCGTCCAGTCCCGGGCCGTCCGGCTCGGGTTCTCCCAGCCCTTCCGGAGGTGGCCGATGATCGCGGTGCTGGCGTTGCTCGCCGGTGTGGTGCTCGGGGTGTATCTGGACCCCACGGTGCCGGCGGCGTTGCAGCCGTATCTGCCGATCGCGGTGGTGGCCGCGTTGGACGCGGTGTTCGGTGGGGTGCGGGCGAAGCTGGACCGGATCTTCGACGACAAGCAGTTCGTGGTGTCGTTCATCTCGAACGTGCTGGTGGCTGGTCTGATCGTGTACCTGGGTGACCAGTTGGGCGTGGGTGGTCAGTTGTCCACGGGTGTGGTGGTCGTGTTGGGCGTGCGCATCTTCGGAAACGTCGCGGCGATCCGCCGGCACCTGTTCCGGGCGTAGGTTGGTGGCGATGAGCGAGGAGCACAGGGAGACGGGTACGGGGTGGCCGCAGCCGGCGGGGCCGGGGCGGCCGTCGGGTCCGGCGGGTGAGCCGGATCCGCGTCCGGACGCGCCGGATCCGGACGAGTTGAGCCCGTTGGCGCCGGAGGCTGAGCCGGCGGCGCCGGTGGAGCGGGAGGACGTGCCGGCGCCGGCGGAGGAGCCGGGCGCGGTCGTGTCGCCCGAGCCGGAGCCGGACCCGGGGGAGCCGGACCCGGTGTCGCGGCCGGAGCGGGTCTCGGTGTCGCGGCGGTTGACGTCGGCGGGCGCGATGATCGCGGTGTTGCTGGCGTTGTTGGGTTTCACGTTGGTGGTGCAGCTGAAGACGACGTCGACGGATCCGACGCTCGCGGCGACGCGGGAGGAGGACCTGGTCCGGATCTCGTCGGATCTGGATTCGCGGGAGCGGCGTCTGCGGCAGGACATCGAGGCGTTGGAGGACAGCCAGCGGCAGTTGCGTTCGGGTGAGCAGGGTCGGCAGGCGGCGTTGGAGGAGGCGACGCGGCGGGCGGACGAGCTGGGCATCCTGGCGGGGACGCTGCCGGCGGTGGGGCCGGGCCTGGAGGTGGAGTTCCGCGGGCCGGAGAAGGCGACGTCGTCGACGCGGATCCTGGACGCGGTGCAGGAGTTGCGGGGTGCGGGCGCGGAGGCGATGCAGATCCAGGGTGCGGACGGCACCGCGGTGCGGATCATCGCGTCGACGTATTTCGTGGACGGCTCGGGTGGTGGCCTGGTGGTGGACGGGCGGCGGTTGAGTGGTCCGTACACGATCCTGGTGATCGGTGATCCGGCGACGATGCGTACGGCCTTGAACATTCCGGGCGGGGTGGTCTCATCGGTGCGGGACGCCGGCGGTAACGTGACGTCCGAGGATCGTGAGGTTGTGGAGGTTTCGCAGCTGCACGCGCCGATCAAGCTGGACCACGCCCGGCCGGTTTCCTGACCGGTCGCGGCCGCGCCGGTTTCTCCGGTGCACCGATGACGAAGGACGCAGTTGGTGATTCCTGAGGATCTGCGGTACACCGCCGAGCACGAGTGGGTGGTCGGTGGTGACGGTGGTGTCGTCCGCGTCGGTATCACGCACTTCGCGCAGGACGCCCTGGGTGACATCGTGTTCGTGCAGCTGCCGGACGCCGGTGCGGTGGTGGCGGCGGGTGAGTCGCTGGGCGAGATCGAGTCGACGAAGAGCGTGTCGGAGATCTACGCGCCGTTGAGCGGTACGGTGGCGGCGCGCAACGAGGCGTTGGCCGACACCCCTGAGGTGATCAACACGGATCCGTACGGTGCGGGGTGGTTGGTGGAGATCACTCCGGATGATCCGGCGGCGGTCGAGGGTCTGTTGACCGCTGACGCGTACCGCGAGCTCACCGAGAGCTGAGTTCGTGTCGTTCCGGGCGGCGGGCTTGGTTCCGCGCGTCCGGTTGCCCTGCATTTCGGCGCTGGCTAGGCTCGCCCAGTCGACCGAGAACCAATAGTTTGAGCGTTGCGGAGTGCGCCTTCCCGGGCACGGGGAGCCAGCCGCCGGGTGTGGGTTTGCCCGGCGGCCAGACCCGCCATTCCCCGACGCCGACCGAACAGATCCGTGAGGTGGTCCCATGACGCGCCCAGACGACGAGTTCCCCCCGCTCGACGTCACTTCGACGCTCAATCTCGGTTCGCTCGACGAAGTGCTGGAGGGCCCGGACACCGATGTGGTGCCGAGCCGTATGTCCGGCTCGTTGCCGCCGGGTATGGCGTTGCTGGTGGTTCGCCGGGGCCCGAACGCGGGTGCCCGGTTCCTGTTGGACCACGACGTGACGACGAGTGGGCGGCACCCGGACAGTGACATCTTCCTCGACGACGTGACGGTGTCGCGGCGGCACGCGGAGTTCCACCGCGACGGTGGGACGTTCACGGTGCGGGACGTGGGGAGCCTGAACGGCACCTACGTGAACCGGGAGCGGGTCGAGGCCGCGACGTTGAGCAACGGTGACGAGGTGCAGATCGGCAAGTTCCGGGTGGTGTTCATCGCCGGTCCGCGCCCGGAGGAGGAGGCCGGCCGGGGGTGAACGAGCCTGCGGCTTCGACGCCGTCCGGGGCGGCGCGGGCGCCGGCGCTGATGAGTATCGGCGAGGTGCTGGCGCAGTTGCGGGCGGAGTTCCCGGACGTCACGATCTCGAAGTTGCGGTTCCTGGAGGCCGAGGGCCTGGTGGAGCCGCAGCGCACGCCGGCGGGTTATCGCAAGTACGGCTGGGACGACGTGGCTCGGCTGCGGTTCGTGTTGACGGCGCAGCGGGATCAGTATCTGCCGTTGCGGGTGATCCGGGAGCAGTTGGCGGAGTGGGACGTCTCGGATGAGCCGGTGGGGCGGTCGCGGCCGAATCTGGTGGCGGTCGGTCCGGGTGGTGAGGTTCCGGGTCGGGAGTCGGTGGAGCCGGTCGGGTCGTCGGAGGTGCGGCTAAGTCGGGCGGAGCTGATCTCCCGCAGCGGGGTCGACGAGTCGACGTTGGTCGAGTTGGAGCGGCTCGGTGTGCTGGTGTCGGATCCGCCGGGGTGGTACGACGCGGACGCGTTGATCATCGCGAGTGCGGTGGCGGGTTTGGCGGCGTACGGGTTGGAGCCGCGGCACCTGCGGGCGTACCGGTCGGCGGCGGATCGGGAGGTCGGTCTGTTCGCGCAGTTGGTGGCGCCGTTGGTGCGGCAGAGTGATCCGGCGGCGCGGGCCCGGGCGGCGGAGACGGCGCGGGAGTTGACGGCGTTGTCGCAGCAGTTGCACGCGGCGTTGGTGCGGGTGGGGCTGCGGTCGACGTTGGGCCGGTGAGGTCGGTGGTGGGGCCGGGTGCCGTGGGGTGCCCGGCCCTTCGTCGTGGGTGGGCGCGGAAAGATCTGGTGCGGGAAGCGTGTCGTAGGCTTGCCGGGGTAAGCCCGTCCGTCGAGGCGTGGTGCACGTAGCGCGTGGGACTCCCGTGTCCTGGTCCGTGTACCGTGCAGGGAAGGGCGCGGTGCGAAGGTGACGACGACACGGAGGCGGCGGTGCGCGAGCTGAGCGTGGTCGGAGTTCGGGTGGAGTTGCCCAGCAACCAGCCGATCGTCCTGCTGCGGGAGGTCGAGGGGGACCGTTATCTGCCGATCTGGATCGGTGCGGTCGAGGCGACGGCCATCGCCTACGAGCAGCAGGGGGTCAAGCCGGCGCGGCCGTTGACGCACGATCTGCTGCGGGACGTGTTGGCGGCGTTGCAGGCGCCGTTGCGGGCGGTGGAGATCACCGAGTTGAAGGAGAACGTCTTCTACGCGGATCTGCTGCTCGGTGACGGCGTGCGGGTGTCGGCGCGGCCCAGTGACTCCATCGCGTTGGCGTTGCGGGTGGGGGCTCCGATTCGTTGTGCGGAGCAGGTCCTCAGCGAGGCGGGGATCGTGATCCCGGACGAGCAGGAGGACGAGGTGGAGAAGTTCCGCGAGTTCCTGGACCAGGTGCGGCCGGAGGATTTCGCGGGTTGAGTGTGCCGGCCGGGTGGCCGGGGTGCGCGGCGGTGGTGGTCACGGTGGGTGGCGACTGGCCGCCGTGTGTGCTGTCGTGGGCCGGTGGCGCGGCGTGTCGGGTGTCTCCTGCGGGTGTGGGGGCGGGGCCGGCGTTAGGGTTGCCGTGTCGAGGGGTGCGCGTACGGGGAGTCGACGTGGCACCGCACGGGCGCGGGGAGGTTGGTCCGGATGCACGAGCCGCGGGATCCTGGTCCGAGTGCGGAACAGCAGGCCGGTGACGGCGAGGTGGGTTACCGGGGTGTGACCGCGTGTTCGGCGGTGGGCATCAGTTACCGGCAGTTGGACTACTGGGCCCGCACGGCGCTGGTGGTGCCGAGTGTGCGGGACGCGTCGGGTTCGGGGACGTCCCGGTTGTACTCGTTCCGCGACCTGGTGGTGTTGAAGGTCGTGAAGCGGCTGCTGGACGCCGGGGTGTCGTTGCAGAACATCCGTAAGGCGATCGAGGCGTTGCGGTCGCGTGGTGTGGACGATCTGGCGGGCATCACGTTGATCTCCGACGGGACGACGGTGTACGAGTGCCGGTCGCCGGAGGAGGTGGTCGACCTGTTGCAGGGCGGCCAGGGCGTGTTCGGGATCGCGATCGGTGGCGCGTTCAAGGAGATCCAGGGTTCGTTGTCGCACCTGCCGGCGGAGCCGGTGGGTGTCCCGGAGCAGGACGTCGCCCCGGTGGTGGAGCCGGAGGCGGATTCGGTGGGGGACGAGTTGGCGGCGCGGCGGGCGCGGCGTCGCGCCGGGTGATCCGTCGGCGTCTCGTGCACGGGATCGCGTCGTGGCCTTTCGGCTCGGCGCGATTTCTCGTTTGGTGACGGGGTGTGTGGGCGGCGGCGCGGTGGGGGTCGTCGTGGCCGGTGGGTCCGGGCCGTTGCGGGTGTGTGCAGGTCACGGCCGGTCCGGGTGCAATGTCCGAAAGGGACCGCGGGCGCGCCGTGTTGACCTTGTGTGTCGGGCTGCTCGCGGTGTGTTCACCGTCCCGGGTGGACGTGTTGACTGTCCGTAGTTGACAGGTGTCGGGAACCCGATAGGCCAGGCGTGAAGTGTCGCGGCGGGCGCGCTATGGTCCGTCTCGGTCGTCGGTGTGTCGACGTCATCGCGGAACGCTGTGTGACGCCGCGCCGGCTGGCGACACCCCTGCCGCGGCGCTGCCGCGGACCCCTGTCGGAAGGACCGAGCATGACGGTGACGAACGAGACCACCCCGATCTCCCACTACGAGCGCATCGGCGGCGCGGCGGCGGTGAAGGCCGCGGTGGAGCTGTTCTACGACAAGGTGCTCGCCGACCCGGATCTCGCCGGCTACTTCACCGACGTGAACATGGCCGACCAGCGGCGGCACCTGGCGCTGATGCTGGCGGTCGTGCTGGGCGGCCCGAACGAGTACACGGGTCGGGGGTTGGCCGAGGCGCACCAGCCGTTGCGCATCCCGGGGGAGCACTACGCGAAGGTCGGGCAGCACCTGAGCGCCACGCTGGTGGAGTTGGGTGTGCCGGCGGATGTGATCGCCGACGTGCAGGTGGTGCTCGGTCAGGTGCGGGAGCAGGTCGTGTCGGCGGGGAACGCCTGAGCGTGGACGCGGCACGGCTCAAGCAGAGCTGGGCCCTGGTCGCCGCGCACGGCGACCAGGTGCCGCTCTACTTCTATTCGACGCTGTTCCTGGCGCATCCGGAGACCCGGCAGATGTTCGGCACGAACATGGCCGGGCAGCGTGACCGTCTGGTGTCGGCGTTGGGGCACGTCGTGTCCCACGTGGACCAGGTGGACCGGCTGGTCGGGTTCCTGCAGCAGCTCGGCGCGGACCACCGCAAGTACGCGGTGCGCGCCGAGCACTACCCGGCGGTCGGTGCGGCGCTGCTGGAGACGTTGCGGCACTTCTGCGCGGAGGCGTGGACCGACGAGCTGGCCGCGGACTGGGCGGCCGCGTACGGGCTGGTGGCGCAGGTGATGACGGAGGCCGCGCAGGCGGCGGAGGCGCACTCCCCGCCGTGGTGGGTGGCGGAGGTGCTGACCCACGAGCGGCGCACGTTCGACGTGGCGGTGCTGACGGTGCGACCGCAGTACCTGCTGCCGTTCACCCCGGGGCAGTCGATCGGCGTGTCCCATCCGGCGGTGCGGTCGTGGCGGTACTACTCGCCGGCGAACGCGCCGCGCCCGGACGGCACGGTGGAGTTGCACGTGCGTGCCGCGCCGGGTGGCGCGGTGTCGTCGCGGCTGGTGTACGGGTGCGCGGCCGGTGACCAGATCCACCTGGCGTCGCCGGTGGGGGACCGGTTGACGTTGTGGCCGGCCGGGTCGTCGGATCTGTTGCTGCTGGCCGGTGGCACCGGCTGGGCGCCGGTGAAGGCGTTGGTGGAGCAGGTCGCGGCGGAGGGTTCGGGGCGGCGGGTGGACCTGTACGTGGGGGCGCGTTCGCGGACCGAGTTCTACGACAGCGAGGCGATCGACAAGTTGGCGGCGACGCATCCGTGGCTGCGGGTGTCGTACGTGGCCGGGTCGGATCCGGCGCGGCCGGGGGAGCCGGTGCGGCTCGCCGACCGGGTGCTGGCCGACGGGGACTGGCGGTCGCGGCACGTGTACGTGTGTGGCTCCGACGAGCTGGTGAGCCATTCGGTGGCGGCGTTGACCGGTGCCGGCTACCAGCCGGGTCAGGTCCACCACGAGGGTTTCGGCAAGCACTGGTACGGGCCGACGTGGCGGACCGTGACGACCCCTGACGGAGGTATCCAATGAGTGCGACTCCGATCAGCCGGTACGACGCGCAGCAGGTGTCCGGGCCGGTGCAGGTGCGGCTGACCCCCGACCGGGTGCGGCGGTGGGAGTTCGGGTCGGCGGCGTTCACCCGCCGCGGCTACGAGCAGGCCGACGTGGACCGGTTCCGGATGCAGGTGGCCGACGAGTTGGATCTGCTGGCCGCGCAGGTGGCGAACCTGCGGGCGGAGAACGAGCGGCTCAACGACCATCTGGAGCTGCACCGGCACGGGGTGATCCCGAGCGCCGACAAGCCGGCGATGCCGGCGGCGAAGGAGGTCAACCTGCTGTCGGCGGCGCAGCGGGAGGCCGAGCAGATCATCGCGCAGGCCCACGACTACGCCCGCCGGGTCGCCGAGTACGCCCGGACGCAGTACGAGAGTTACATGCGGGCGGCGGCGGAGGAGGCGAAGCAGGAGGCCGAGCGGGTGGTGGCGGAGTACCGCAGCAGCGCCGGCGGGAGTTTCGACGACTCGGTGGCCGCGCGGGAGGCGTTGCGGATCTTCGGCGAGATGATGATGTCGCACATGCAGGCGGCGGCCCGGCATCTGGACGAGGGCAGCGAGCAGTTGGCGCGCACGATGGAGCGGATCGCCCGTGAGGCGCCGCCGGTGGGTGGTGTCGCGGCGCAGCCGGCGTTGCCGCGTCACCAGCGGTAGGTCCTCAGCCGCCGGCCCGGCTCACCCGAGCGTCCGGCCCGGCCCACCCCGCCGGTGGGCCGGGTCGGGCGGTCGCCCGTATCGTCGGGGTCGACGGTGGACCCTTCGACGATCCGGGCGGGGTGGTGGGGCGGCACCCGCGGGCACGCGACCGGCTGCGGCCGGTGGACCTGGCGCGCGCGTACGGCGTGTCCACTCAGGCGGTGCGTAACTACGAGGCGGCCGGGGTGTTGCCGCAGGCGGCGCGCACCGGGCACGGCTACCGCACCTACACGCCCCGGCACGCGGCGGCGTTGCGGGCGTTCCTGGCTCTGGTCGCCGGGCACGGCCATGGGGCGGCGACGGCGATCATGAGGGCGGTGCACCGGGGTGCGGTGGACGAGGCGCTGCGGCTGGTCGACACCGGTCACGCCCGGTTGCTGGACGACCGCCGGACCCTCGACGCGGTGGCGGCGGCGCTGGCGGACCTGCCGGCCGGGACCGGCGAGGACGTGGCGTCGGGGCGCGGCGCGGTGTTCGTCGGTGCGCTGGCCCGCCGGCTGGGGGTCCGGGCGGCCACGCTGCGGCAGTGGGAACGCGCGGGTCTGCTGTGCCCGGGCCGGGACCCGCGCACCGGTTACCGGGTGTACCGGCCGGCGGACGTGCGGGACGCGTTGCTGGTGGGTCAGTTGCGGCGCGGCGGTTACCCGCTGGCCCGGATCGTCCCGCTGCTCGTCGAGGTCCGCGCCGCCGGGGGTGTGGCGGACCTGGACGCGGTGCTGGGCGACTGGCGGGCCCGGTTGGGGGCGCGCGGGCGGGCCCTGCTCACCGGCGCCGCCGCTCTGGCCGCCTACCTCGACGGGGACGGGAGCTAGCCGGCGAGGGCGCCGACGGCCTCGGCGATGGGGGTGTCCCCGCCGACGAGTTCGACGGTGTGGCCGGCGGTGCCCGGGGCGTTCAGCAGGGCCAGCAGCACCCGGGCCACGTCGGCGCGGCTGACCGCGCCGGGGTCGACGTGCCGGGCCAGGGTGATCCGGCCGGCCGGTTCGTCGTCGGTGAGCCGGCCGGGGCGCAGCACGGTCACGTCCAGGTCCCGGCCGGTGACCTCGTCCTCGGCGGCCTTCTTCGCCCGCAGGTACGCCGCCCACACCTCGTCGGTGCCGGCAGCGGGCGGGTCGTCCACGCCCATCGAGGAGACCAGCAGGTAGCGGCGGACCCCGGCGCGGACGGCGGCGTCGGCGAGCAGCACGGCGGCGCCCCGGTCGACGGTGTCCTTGCGGTCGGCGCCGCTGCCCGGCCCGGCCCCGGCGGCGAACACCACCGCGTCGGCGCCGGCGAGGTGGGCGGCGAGGGCGTCGACGTCGGTGTGTTCCAGGTCGCACACGACGGGTTCGGCGCCGGCGGCGCGCAGCGCGGCCTCGTGCTCGGGGTTGCGGATCAACCCGACGGCGGTGTCCCCGCGCCCGGCGAGTTCCCGCTCCAGCAGCTTGGCGATCTTCCCGTGGCCTCCGGCGATGACGACGCGCATGCCCTCAACCTAGCCCGCCACACCGCGCCCCGCCGGGTGACCGGCCCCGCCGATCATGAGGTCGGCGGCACCAACCTCATGATCGACGCAGTGATGCGGGCAGCGTGGGTGGGAGGTGTGGGGGTGGGCGAGGGAGCATGGACGGGTGAGTGACGAGTTCGAGGCGTTGACGCGGCTGGTGGCCGCCGGGGGTGTGGTGGTGCTCAGCGGCGCCGGCCTGTCCACCGAGTCGGGTATTCCCGACTACCGGGGGCCCAGCGGCGCGGCCCGCCGGCACACCCCGATGACCTACCAGGCGTTCACCCGCGACCCGGTGGCCCGGCGGCGCTACTGGGCGCGCAGCCACCTGGGGTGGCACACCATCGCCCGGGCCGCGCCCAACGACGGGCACCGGGCGGTGGCCCGCCTGCAACGCGCCGGGCTCCTCGACGGGATCATCACCCAGAACGTCGACGGGCTGCACACCGCCGCCGGCGCCACCGGGGTGATCGAGCTGCACGGGCGCCTCGACGAGGTGACCTGCCTGGACTGCGGCAACGCCACCGGCCGCGACGAGCTGCACCGGCGCCTGTCCGAGGCCAACCCGGGCTTCGACGCGGTCGCGGCGCACGTCAACCCCGACGGCGACGTGGACCTGCCCGACGAGGCGGTGACCGGGTTCCGCGCCGTCGACTGCGGGGTGTGCGGCACCGGCATGCTCAAACCGGACGTGGTGTTCTTCGGCGAGACGGTGCCGGCGCCCCGGGTGGCGGACTGCTTCGCGCTGGTCGAGCGGGCCCGGGCGCTGCTGGTGCTGGGGTCGTCCCTGACGGTGATGTCGGGGCGGCGGTTCGTGTTGCGCGCGGCGAAGCACGGCATCCCGGTGGGCATCGTCAACCAGGGCGCCACCCGCGGCGACGGGTACGCCACGCTGCGCCTGGACGCCCCGCTGGGCGCCACCCTCACCGCGCTGACCGCCGCGCTCACCGAACCGGTGCCGGCGGCGCGGTGATCACCCCCGGGACATGAGCCGGAAACACGCCCGCTGGTAGCGTGGGAGGTGCCGGTACCACCCACGTGGGAGAGACCGTCTCGCCGACGGCGCCGAAGGGGCAGATTCTCCCCGGAACCTCTCAGGCAAAAGGACCACGTGGGCAGGCGCTGTGGAGCGCGTCAGCGCGACTCAGGGGGAGGCCGACCCGTCGACCTCGCCCCCACAAGGAGCGCCGCCCATGACCGCAGAGCAGTTCGCCGACCGGCACATCGGCCCCGGCCCGGACGACGAGCGCCGGATGCTGGAGGCCGTCGGCTACAGCTCCGTCGACGAGCTGATGGACGCCGCGATCCCCGAGGTGATCCGCTGGCACGGCACCCTCGACCTGCCCGCGCCCGCCTCGGAGCGGGAGGCCCTGGCCGAGCTGCGCGCCCTGGCCGCCCGCAACACCGTCGCCGTGTCGATGATCGGCCTGGGCTACCACGGCACCCACACCCCGGCGGTGATCCGCCGCAACGTGCTGGAGAACCCGGCCTGGTACACCGCGTACACCCCGTACCAGCCGGAGATCAGCCAGGGCCGGCTGGAGGCGCTGCTGAACTTCCAAAGCATGGTGTCCGGTCTGACTGCGCTACCAGTTGCGAACGCCTCGATGCTCGACGAGGGCACCGCCGCGGCCGAGGCGATGACGCTGGCCCGCCGCGCGTCGAAGAGCAGGAGCCCGGTGTACGTGGTGGACGCCGACGCGCTGCCGCAGACCGTCGCGGTGATCACCAGCCGCGCCGAGCCGCTCGGCATCGAGGTGCGCGTGCTCGACGTGGAGCGCGACGACCTGCCGGCGGAGTTCTTCGGCCTGCACCTGCAGTACCCGGGCGCGTCCGGCGCGGTCCGCGACCACCGGGCGCTGGTCGAGGCGGCGCACGGCGTGGGCGCCCTGGTGACCGTCGCGGCGGACCTGCTGGCGTTGACGTTGCTGCGCCCGCCGGGGGAGATCGGCGCGGACATCGCCGCCGGCACCACCCAGCGTTTCGGCGTACCCATGGCCTTCGGTGGCCCGCACGCCGGCTACCTGGCGGTGCGCGCCGGCCTGGAGCGGATGCTGCCGGGCCGGCTGGTCGGGGTGTCCCGCGACGCCGACGGCAACCCGGCGTACCGGCTGGCGTTGCAGACCCGCGAGCAGCACATCCGCCGGGAGAAGGCGACCAGCAACATCTGCACCGCGCAGGTGCTCCTCGCCGTGATGGCCGGCATGTACGCGGTCTACCACGGCCCGGACGGGCTGCGCGCGATCGCCCGGCGCACCCACGAGGCGGCGGCCCGGCTCGCCGCCGGCCTGCGCGCCGGCGGTGTGGACGTGGCCGACGTGCCGTTCTTCGACACGGTCACCGCGACCGTGCCGGGCCGCGCCGCGCAGGTGGTGGCCGCCGCCGCCGAGCGCAACGTGAACCTGCGGCTGGTCGACGCCGACCGGGTCGGTGTCTCCTGCGACGAGACCACCACCGCCGCGCACCTCGCCGCGGTGTGGGCGGCGTTCGGCGTGGACGGGTTCGACGGGGACGTCGACGCGGGCCTGCCGGGCGGGCTGACCCGCACGTCGGACTTCCTCACCCACCCGGTGTTCCGCACCCACCACTCGGAGACGGCGATGCTGCGCTACCTGCGCCGGCTGGCCGACTTCGACTACGCCCTGGACCGGGGCATGATCCCGCTGGGCTCGTGCACGATGAAGCTCAACGCCACCACCGAGATGGAGCCGATCACCTGGCCGGAGTTCGCGCACGTGCACCCGTTCGCGCCGGACGCGCAGACCGTCGGCTACCGGGAGATGATCGCCCAGCTGGAGGGCTGGCTGGCGGAGGTCACCGGCTACGACGCGGTCAGCGTGCAGCCCAACGCCGGCTCGCAGGGTGAGCTGGCCGGGCTGCTGGCCATCCGCGCCTACCACCGCGAGCGCGGCCAGGGGCACCGCGACGTGTGCCTGATCCCGTCGTCGGCTCACGGCACCAACGCCGCGTCGGCGGTGATGGCCGGCATGCGGGTGGTCGTGGTCGGCTGCGACGCCGACGGCAACGTCGACCTGGTCGACCTCGACGCGAAGATCGACAAGCACCGGGACGCGCTCGCCGCGATCATGGTGACGTACCCGTCGACGCACGGGGTGTACGAGACCGGCATCGCGCAGCTGTGCGCGAAGGTCCACGACGCCGGCGGTCAGGTGTACGTCGACGGGGCGAACCTCAACGCGCTGGTCGGGTTCGCCAAGCCGGGCAAGTTCGGGGCGGACGTGTCGCACCTGAACCTGCACAAGACGTTCTGCATCCCGCACGGCGGCGGCGGCCCCGGAGTCGGGCCGGTGGCGGTGCGGGCGCACCTGGCGCCGTTCCTGCCCGGCGACCCGGTCGGCGCGCCCGCCGACGGGCGGCCGGCGATCTCGGCGGCCCGGTACGGGTCGGCGGGGATCCTGCCGATCCCGTGGGCGTACCTGCGGATGATGGGCGCGGACGGGCTGGCCCGGGCCACCGGCGTGGCGGTGCTGGCCGCGAACTACGTGGCGGCGCGGCTGCGGGCGCACTTCCCGGTGCTCTACGCCGGCAACAAGGGCCTGGTGGCCCACGAGTGCATCCTGGACCTGCGGCCGCTGACCAAGGCGACCGGGGTGAGCGTCGACGACGTGGCCAAGCGGCTGATCGACTACGGCTTCCACGCGCCGACGATGTCGTTCCCGGTGGCGGGGACGCTGATGGTGGAGCCGACCGAGAGCGAGGACCTGGCCGAGCTGGACCGGTTCTGCGAGGCGATGATCGCCATCCGGGCGGAGATCGACAAGGTCGGCTCGGGAGAGTGGCCGGCGGGGGACAACCCGCTGTCCCACGCGCCGCACACGGCGGCGATGGTGTCCGCTGACGAGTGGTCGCACCCGTACCCGCGGTCGGTGGGCGCCTACCCGGGCGACACGGACCGGGTGGGGAAGTACTGGCCGCCGGTGCGGCGCATCGACGGCGCGTACGGCGACCGGAACCTGGTCTGCTCGTGTCCGGCGCCGGAGGCGTTCGAGGAGGACTGAGCGCATCGCGCCGGGGCGGTGGGGACACGGCCGCCCCGGCCGGCGCGCCGACGATCTCCGTCGGCGCGTACGCTCACTGACGCTGCGTGATCGCTCAGGCGACGAGGGCGTGGCGGGCCGGTCCCCGGTGCGGGGCGATGGTCCGCCCGTCGGGGAGCAGCTCACCGGTGTCCTCGAAGACGATGACGCCGTTGCAGAGCAGGCTCCAGCCCTGCTCAGGGAAGCAGGCGAGGACGCGGGCGGCTTCGCGGTCGGTCGCGTCGGCGGAGGGGCAGGTGGGCTGGTGCTGACACATCGGGTTCTCCGGACTGTGGGGGCACTGTGTCATGGTTCACATGACCAGTGACGCACAGTACCAAGGAAAACTGAGCGGCATCGAGCAAGGATGCGTCTTGTTCACCCAGAATCGGCTGAACGGATGAGCCGGAACCACCCGGACGTTGTGGAAGCGCTCCCACAGGTGCCGGTCGATACCCCCGGCGCACCCCCCGCCTGCCGTGGTCGGCTGGTCGAGACCGCCCGGCTGCAATGGCGCGTCGCCGACGGCGGCGACCCCGCCGACCTGGCGCAACGCTTCCTCGCCGCGCACGGCGTACCGACTGACGACCTTGCCCGACCCGCCCGGCACACGCCGGACGGGGTGTGCGGCGCGGCGCTGTTCCTGTCCGCCGCCGCCGGCGCCCACACGATCGGCGCCCCACCCGGCGCGCCGAGCCCCGCCCCGGCGCTGCCGGACCTGGCCGTGGTCGTCTACCACCACACCGACCGGCCACCCACCCGTCGCCCGACGCCCGACCGATGGTGGCTGGGGGACTGGCAGGACAGCTGGAGCGCCGCCGAGCACGCCGCTGCCGTCGACGCCGTCCGCGCCGCCATCGGACGCGGCGACGTCTACCAGGTCAACCTCGTCGGCCACGCCGCCGCCCCGTACGCCGGGGACCCCCGCCCGGCGCTGGCCCGCCTCGCCGCGCTGCCCGGCGCCCGCTACGGCGGCACCCTCACCGGCGCGGGCTGGGCGGTCGGCTGCGCCTCCCCGGAGACACTCGTCGCGCTGGAACACGGCCGCCTGGTCACCCGACCGATCAAGGGCACCCGCCCGGCCACCCCCGCCGGCCGCCGCGAACTGCTCGCCTCGGCCAAGGAACGCGCCGAACACGTGATGATCGTCGACCTGGAACGCAACGA
Source organism: Micromonospora sp. WMMA1996 (assembly GCF_002573675.1). NCBI lineage: Bacteria > Bacillati > Actinomycetota > Actinomycetes > Micromonosporales > Micromonosporaceae > Micromonospora > Micromonospora sp. WMMA1996. Next base: position 2,207,759 of record NZ_PDHU01000001.1, read on the forward strand.
CCTCGCCCGGGTGGCCCGCACCGGCTCCGTGCGCGTCGACGAACTGTTCGCCGTACGCCGCTGGTGCGACCTGTGGCAGGCCGAGTCGACCGTGTCCGCGGCACCCGCCGACGGCCTCGGCCTGGCCGACCTGCTGCGCGCGGTCAGCCCCGGCGGGTCGGTCACCGGCGCGCCCAAACACGCCGCCCTGGCGCACCTGGCCGCGCTGGAACCGGTCGGACGCGGCGCCGGCATGGGCGCGCTCGGCTGGATCGGCCCCGGCCGGCTCGACCTGGGACTGACCATCCGCACCGCCGCCGCCGACGCCCACCGGCTGCACCTGTGGGCCGGCGGCGGCATCACCTGGGGCAGCGACCCCGCCGCCGAGGTCGCCGAGGCCGCCGCCAAGGCCGCCCCGGTGCGCGCCCTGCTCGCCGCCGGCTGAGCACCGACAGCCCGGAGCCGCCCGGCGGTCCCGCGCGGGACCGCCCGCGACGCTCAGGCGGCGGCGAACGCGTCCAGGGCGGCGACCACCCGCTCACCCACACCGTGCCCGCTGCCGTGCCCACCGGCCTCGACGATCTCCAACCGCGCGTCCGGCCAGTCCCGCGCCAGGCGCCACGCGACGTCCGGCGGACCACTGACGTCCAACCGGCCCTGCACCATCACCCCCGGAATCCCGGCCAGGCGGCCCGCGTCGCGGAACAGCTGCCCGTCGGGCAGGAACCCCCGGTTGGCGAAGTAGTGGGTGACCAGCCGGGTGAACCCGAACCGGAACACCGGGTCGGCGAACCGGGGGTCCGGCGCGAACCCGCCGGCCAGGGAGACGTGCACGTCCTCCCAGTCGCACCAGTCGCGGGCCGCCCGCTCCCGCACCGCCGGGTCGGGGTCGTTCACCAACCGGGCGTACGCGGCCGCGAGATCACCGTCACGGTCGGCCTCCGGCACCCCGTCGCGGAACCGCGCCCACTGCTGCGGGAACACCCGACCCATGTCCCGGGTCACCCACTCGACCTCCCGCGCGGTCGTGGCCACCACGCTGAACAACACCAGCGCGCTCACCCGATCCGGGTGCCGCTGGGCGTACGCCAACGACAGCGTCGACCCCCACGAGGCGCCGCACACCAACCACCGGTCCACCCCCAGATGCGCGCGCAGCGCCTCCATGTCGGCCAGCAGATGCCCGGTCGTGTTCACCGACAGGTCGGTGGCCGGATCGGACACCGGCGGGGTGCTGCGCCCGCAGCCGCGCTGGTCGAACAACACGATCCGGTAGGCGGCCGGGTCGAACAGCCGCCGCCACGACGCGCCCGCGCCCGACCCGGGGCCACCGTGCACCACCAGCGCCGCACGGCCGTCGGGATTGCCGCTGGTCTCCCAGTGGATCCGCTGCCCGTCACCGACGTCCAGCATCCCCCGCGCGTACGGCTCGACCGGTGGATACATGCCACACCCCTCCCACGACGGATCCGACAGCGCGCACCCTACGACCCGCCCGCCGCGCCGACGGGTGGGCACCCCGGGCCGGTAAGTAACGGATAGCCTTCCGGGCATGACTATGCGCCCGATCCGGATCATCGGCGACCCCGTGCTGCGCACCCCCAGCGAGCCGATCACCAGCTTCGACGCCGAGCTGCGCACCCTCGTGCAGGACCTGATGGACACCCTGCTCGGCGCACCCGGGCGCGCCGGCGTCGCCGCCCCGCAGATCGGCGTGAACGCCCAGGTGTTCGTCTACCAGGCCGACGGCCACCGCGGCCACATGGTCAACCCCACCCTGGAGTTGTCCGAGGAACTCCAGGACGACGACGAGGGCTGCCTGTCCATCCCCGGGCTCTACTTCCCGACCCCCCGGGCGCTGCACGCCACCGCCCACGGCGTCGACCAGCACGGCGAACCGCTCACCGTCACCGGCACCGGCTTCCTCGCCCGCGCCCTGCAACACGAGACCGACCACCTGCGCGGCCGCCTCTACGTCGACACGCTGCGCGGCGACACCCGCCGCCGCGCGCTGCGCGAGATCCGCGCCGGCCGGTTCGACTCACCCAGCCGCGCCCGCTGACCCGGCAGCCGGCCCGGTCAACCGGGTCAACGCGCACTCGGTGAACCCGGCGACCGCGGTGAACCCCAACCGCTCGTACAACCGCACCGCCGCGGCGTTGTCCGCCCGCACGTTGAGCGTCACGTGATCCACCGACGCCCGCAACCGCGCGCACAACGCCGCCACCACACCCGCACCCAGACCACGCCCCCGCACGTCCGGATGCGTCGTCACGTTCCCCAACGCCGCCACCCGCCACCGCGGCGACCACACGTGCACCCCGGCCACCGCCACCAACCGGCCCCGATCCCGCACCCCCACGTACTGGCCGGTGTCCAGCATCCGCGGATCGAACCAGTTCCCCGGATACGCCACCGCGTACAACTCCCGCAACTCCGCCAGATCAGCCCGACCCAACGGCTCACCCACCGCCGGCACCGCCGCCGCACGCGGAGGATCCGTCCACGCCATCCGCACGTGCGCCGCCGCGTCCGACACCGCGTACCACCGCGACACCGTCGCCTCCAGGCCGGGGGACAGGTGCGCCCACAACCGCGCCGGCAGCACCGGCGCCGCCTCCACCAGCAACGCCGACAGCGCCGCCACCCGCTCCGGCGCTGCGAACGCCAACAACGTCGGCAACTCCACCCCGTGGTACAGCAACACCACCTCGTCACCACGACGGAACCACGACGTGTACGGCCAGAAGAAATCGTCCAGATCACCCAACTGGTACGCGTGCAACACCGGATCCCGACCCAACAACCCGGCCAACACCGCCCGGTCGTGCTCCGCCCGCACCGCCATCACCGCACCGCCGTCCACTGGTCGTAACCCAGCCGCGCCACCAACGCCAGCACCACCACCAGCAGCACCACCCGCACGAACCCGGCGCCGCGCCGCAACGCCATCCGCGCACCCACCATCGCCCCCGCCACGTTGCACACCGCCATCGCCGCACCCAACAGCCACCACACGTGCCCGGTCACCCCGAACACCACCAGCGCCCCCAGGTTCGTCCCCGCGTTGACCACCTTCGCCATCGCCGACCCGTGCAGGAAATCCGCACCCACCAGCGCGGTGAACGCCAACACCAGGAACGTGCCCGTACCCGGACCGATCAACCCGTCGTACAACGCGATGCCCACCCCGGCCACCGCCACCGCCGCCACCACCCGCCCACGGGTCCGCCGCGCAGGCGACGCCACCACCCCCAACCGCGGCCGGGTCAGCACGAACACCGCCACCGACACCAACACCACCAGCACCACCGGCCGGTACGCCCCCGCCGGCACCAACCCCGCCAACGCCGCACCCAACCCCGCCGTCACCACCGCCAACCCCGCCGCCGGACCCGCCACCGCCCAGTCCAGCTTCGTCCGCCGCGCGTACGTCACCGCCGCCGTCGACGTCCCGAAGATCGCCGCCAGCTTGTTCGTCCCCAACGCCGTGGCCACCGGCAGCCCCGGCGCCGCCACCAACAACGCCGGCAACAACAACAGCCCACCGCCGCCCACCACCGCGTCCACCCACCCGGCCAGCGCGGCAGCGCCCAACAACGTCGTCAGCGACACGGCATCCACGGCCGCATTCTTCCCACCCCGCCACCGGCGACGAGACCCCCTGTGGCCAGCCTCACCGGCCCCGACGCCGCCGCAACCACATCCCCACCGACGCCACCGCCACGAACACCAGCATCGAACAGCACAGCAGCTTCAGCACCCGGCAAGCCTGCCACGGCGACGTAGGGTGTGCAGGTGCGCCTGGCCACCTTCAACCTGCTGCACGGCCGTTCCCTCACCGACGGGCTCGTCGACCCGGACCGGCTCACCGCCGCCGTCACCGCCCTCGACGCCGACGTCCTCGCCCTGCAGGAGGTCGACCGCGACCAGAGCCGCAGCGGCAAACTCGACCTCACCGCCCTCGCCGCCCGCGCCCTGCACGCCGAGCACCACCGCTTCGCCGCCGCCGTCGTCGGCACCCCCGGCGAACAGTTCCGCCCCCTCACCCACGACGACGACGGCCACGGCGAACCCCTCTACGGCATCGGCCTGATCAGCCGCCACCCCGTCCGCTCCTGGCAGGTCACCCGACTGCGCGCGGCACCCGTACGCTCACCCATCTACGTACCCGGCCCCGGCGGCGGACTCGTCCTGCTCCGCGACGAACCCCGCGTCGTGCTCGCCGCCGTCCTCGACACCCCCCACGGCCCACTCACCGTCGCCGCCACCCACCTGTCCTTCGTCCCCGGCTGGAACGTGTGGCAACTGCGCCGCGTCGTGCGCGCCCTGCGCGCACTGCCCGCACCCCGGATCCTGCTCGGCGACCTCAACCTGCCCGCCGGACCCGCCGCCGCCCTGTCCCGCTGGCGACCCCTGGCCCGCCGCCCCACCTACCCGGCCGGGCAGCCCCGCGTCCAACTCGACCACATCCTCGCCGACCGACAGCACCTCGACCGGCTCCCACCCGTCACCGCCGTCGACACCCCCCTGGCCACCATCTCCGACCACCGGCCCCTCGTCGTCGACCTCGGGTGACCTAGCCGGTCTGCCGCGCCGCCGCCCGCACCGCGTTGCGGAACAACATCGCCACCGTCGTCGGACCCACCCCACCGACGCGCGGCGTGATCGCCCCCGCCACCTCGGTGCACGACTCGTCCACGTCCGGCAGCAACCGCCGCCCCTCGTAGCGCACCCCACCACCGACCACCACCGCACCCGGACGCACATGCTCCGGACGCACGATCCCCGGCACCCCCGCCGCCGCCACCAGGATCTCCGCCCGCCGCGTGTACCGCGGCCAGTCCGCCACCCCGGTGTGCACCACCGTCACCGCCGCGTTCGCCGTCGGCCGCTTCTGCGCCAGCAACATCGCCAACGGCCGACCCAACGTCGCACCCCGACCGAGGATCACGACCTCCCGGCCCGCCACCGGCACCCCGTGGAACGCCAGCAACGCCTCGATCCCCGCCGGCGTACACGGCAACGGACCCGGCAACCCCAACGCCAACCGGCCCATGTTCACCGGATGCATACCGTCCACGTCCTTGTCCGGGTCCAGCTCCGCCAACGCCCGGTCGTAGTCCAGGTGCCCCGGGATCGGATGCTGCACCAACACCCCGTGCACACCCTTGTCCGCGTTGAAGTCCGCCAGCACCGCGTGCAGATCCGCCTGCGACGCCGACGCCGGCAGATGCACGTGCGGCGACGCGAAACCCAACTCCGCCGCCTGCCGAGACTTGATCCGGATGTAACCCGCGCTCGCGTCGTCGTCACCCACCAGCACCGTCGCCAACGCCGGCGTCACCCCCGCCGCACGCAGCTCCGCCACCGACGCGGCGACCTCCGCCAACACCCGCTCCGCCACCGGGGCACCCGGCAACAACCGCGCAGAAGACATACGACACCTCGCCCGCGGAGGCCCAGGCGGTCGACCCCCGCGACGAGCTCCCCGATGGTCAACCCATCCCCGTGCCGCCAGTCGCGTCCCCTTCACCCTGCCACAGCACGCGCCGCGACCGCATCCACCACCGCCTGCCACCCCGGCAACGCCGCCAGCAGCGCATCCGCCCGCCGCCGCCGATCCGCCGCCGACGCCACCCCGAGATCCGCCAGCATCGCCGCGAACGCCGGCCGCAGCGCCCGCTCCCGCCGCGGCGCCACCGACGCCAACACCGCATGACACCGCGCGTACGTCACCAGCACCCAGAACATCGCCTCCCGGTGCCGCCCCGCCGCCACCAGCTCCGCCGCCCCGTCGAACACCACCGGCCGCCCCGCGGCACCCAGATCCGCCCCGAACGCGAACCCCTCCCGCGGCAGGCCCGCCACCTCGTCGAACACCACCGCCAACCCGGCCAGGTGCTCCCGCACCCGCCCCGCGCCCACCCCACCGCTGTCCAGCGTCGCCAGCAACTCCGGATACCTCCCGGCGAAACCGAACCGCTCCAACACCTCCGCCGCCCGCACGTACCGCCGCCGCACCGTCGGATCCACCAACGCCGCCACTGCCGGCCACACCGCCACCAGCGACGTCGGGAACACCCACGCCAACACCTGCTCCGCCGGCGGCGCCTCCGCGTCCGGGACCCGCAACCCGACCTCGACCCGCCGCCGCACCCCGGCACACCGCCGCCGGACCCACACCGGATCCGCGAAGCCCGCCGCCACCCGCTCGCTCAGCACGGCCAGACGGCCCGACGGATCCGCGATCACTCCATCGGTACGGAACATCGGCGCGAACACCCACGACCCCAACACGTCCTCCGGGCCACCCAACTCGTCCCAGGTGACCGCGCCGACGTCCAGCAGCACCCCCCGGTGGGTGAGCTTGCCCAGCTTCGTCGCGGGGGAGTCACGCACCAGCACCACGTCCACGTCCGACGACGCCGGCAGCTCCGCGTCCTCCGGCATCCCCGGCGTCGACCCGCTGAACACCGCGCCCCGCACCGACGGATCCACGCGCATCCGCTGCCGCACCCAGTCGACCGCCACCGCTCGCGCCGCACCCACCCGCACCGACCCGATCCTGCCAGCGTCCGATCCACCGGACCATCGACGTGACACCGCGTCGCGCGAGCGCTCGGTGAAAGGGCACCCCACAACGCGATATACCGCTTAGTCATAAATATGACCCAGCGGTATATCGCCAAGAAGGGGGACACTGCCCCGACGCCCGACGCCCGACGCCCGACGCCCGACGCCCGACGCCCGACGCCCGACGCCCGACGCCCGACGCCCGACGCCCGACGCCCGACGCCCGACGCCCGGTCAGCTCCGTGTCGTCAGCCCGGACAAAGCCCGGTTCGTGCGGTTCGCCGCCACCGCCGCCCGCTGCTGACCCGCCGTCACCTCGATGTACGTCTGCGACGACGCCAACGACGCGTGCCCCAGCAGCCGCATGATCTCCGCCGCGCTCGCCCCGTCCTCGGCCAACCGCGTGGCGAACGTGTGCCGCAACGCGTGCAACCGCGCCCCCCGCGGCACCCGGTCCCCGATGCCCGCCCGCCGGTAACACGACTCCACCAGATACTGCAGGCCGCCCCGGCGCAACGGCTCACCCCGCCGGTCCACCAGCAACGGCCCGTCCGGACGCACGCTGCGCGCGCCGAACCGGAAGCGACGACTGTCCAGGTAGCCGGCCAGCACCCGGTCCACCCCCGCCTCGATCGGCACCGTGCGGGGCCGCCCACCCTTGCCCGCCACGTCCACCCGACGCTCACCGGCGCGGCCCGCCACCGACGACACCCGCAACGCCAACAGCTCCGACAGGCGCAACCCCGCGCACAGCGCCAGCGCCAGCACCGCGAGGTCCCGCTCCGGCCACGGATCGCGCTGCCGGCCCTCCGCGCGCGCCACCGCCGCCAGCAGTTCCTCCGGCGTGTCCTCGCCCCGCAGCGGCTTCGGCCGGGGGAGCGGCGTGCGGGGCCGCCCCACCGCCGGCATCGGATTCCCGGGCACGACACCCTCGGCGACGAGGAAGGTGAAGAAGCTGTTCCAGGTGGACCAGGCACGGTGGACGGACGCGGCGGCGCGGGGAGCGGCGAAACGCGCGAACGCCGCCCGCATCACGCGGGGGACAGGGCGGTCACCGGCAGCCGGTTCAGGGGGAGGGGAGTGCCGCCGTCGTCGGCCGCCACCAGGGCGGCCACCGTGGTCAGGTCCCGGCGGTAGGCGGCCAGGGTGTGGGGGGAGGGCTTACGGGTGGCCCGCGCGGTCAGGAACTCCTCGATCAACACCTCGACCATTTCGTCCACTTTGTCGTGCATAAAGGATATTATGCACGATTCTCGCGTTCTCGCCAGTGGGGCGTTCCCGGGGGAGAGTGGACGGAAAAACGCGTTGTGGACCTCCGGAGACTGGACCGCATGGTGGAGATCGACGCCGCGCTCGTCCGGACTCTCGTCGCCGCGCAGTTCCCGCAGTGGGCGCACCTGCCGGTCACCGCGGTCACGCGACAGGGGTGGGACAACCGGACCTTCCGTATCGGCGACGACCTGCTGGTCCGCCTGCCCAGCGCCGAGGGCTACGCGTCGGCAATCGCCAAGGAGGACCACTGCCTGCCGATCCTGGCCCGCCATCTGCCGCTGCCCGCACCCGAACCCGTCGCCACCGGCGCGCCCGGCGCCGGCTACCCGTACCCGTGGTCGGTCCGCCGCTGGCTGCCCGGCGACACCCTGGCCGCCGCCCGCGACGTCGACCGCACGACCGTCGCGCGCGAGCTCGGCGCCCTGCTGGCCGCGTTGCGTCAGGTCCCGACGGCCGGCGGGCCGGCCGCGGGACGGCACTCCGCGTTCCGCGGGTGCCACCCGAGCGTGTACGGCGACGACGTCGAGCAGGCCCTGGAGCGCCTCGGTGACCGGGTGGACGGCGACGCCTGCCGCGAGGTGTGGGCGCGTGCACTGACCTCGGCCTGGCCGGGAGTGCCGGTGTGGTTCCACGGTGACGTCTCGGCGGGCAACCTGTTGGTCGTGGACGGGCGGCTCGCCGCGGTGATCGATTTCGGCACGTGCGGGGGGGTGATCCGGCGTGCGATCTGGTGCCGGCGTGGACGTGGTGCGTCGGCGCCGAACGCGCGGTGTTCCGGGACGCGGTCGGTCTGGACGCCGACAGCTGGCGTCGGGCCCGCGGGTGGGCGCTGTGGAAGGCGCTGATCTCGGTCGCGCACGGCAGCGAGGCTCCGGAGGAGCCGTTGCGGGTGGTGGCGGAGGTCCTCGCCGATCCGGTGGTGTGAACGGGCGCGGGGAGGCCCCGATCCGCTTTACTTGACATAATGTAGATTATCGAATCGAGCGGTACGGGGTGCGGGGCGGCGGTGTCGGTGCCGGACGCCGCCGCCCCGCGTACGCCGGGTCAGGCCCCGACGTAGTCGGCGAGGTGTTCGCCGGTGAGCGTCGACCGGGCGGCCGCCAGCTCGGCCGGCGTGCCCTCGAAGACGATCCGGCCGCCGTCGTGGCCGGCGCCCGGACCGAGGTCGATGATCCAGTCGGCGTGCGCCATGACCGCCTGGTGGTGTTCGATGACGATGACCGACTTGCCGGATTCGACCAGCCGGTCGAGCAGGCCGAGGAGTTGGGCCACGTCGGCCAGGTGCAGGCCGGTGGTCGGTTCGTCGAGGACGTAGACGCCGCCCTTGTCCCCCATCCGGGTGGCGAGCTTGAGCCGCTGCCGCTCTCCCCCGGACAGGGTGGTGAGCGGCTGGCCGAGGGTGAGGTAGCCGAGTCCGACGTCGGCGAGCCGGTCGAGGATGGCGTGGGCGGCCGGGGTGCGGGCGTCGCCGGCGCCGAAGAACTTCTCGGCCTCGTTGACCGGCATGGCGAGGACCTCGCTGATGTCGCGGCCGCCGAGGTGGTAGTCGAGCACGGCGGCCTGGAACCGCTTGCCGTCGCAGTCCTCGCAGGTGCTGGCGACGCCGGCCATCATGCCGAGGTCGGTGTAGATGACGCCGGCGCCGTTGCAGGTGGGGCAGGCGCCTTCGGAGTTGGCGCTGAACAGGGCGGGTTTGACGCCGTTGGCCTTGGCGAAGGCCTTGCGGATGGGGTCGAGCAGGCCGGTGTAGGTGGCCGGGTTGCTGCGGCGGGAGCCGCGGATGGCGGTCTGGTCGACGCTGACCACGTCGTCGCGCTTGCCGAGGGAGCCGTGGATGAGGGAGCTCTTGCCGGAGCCGGCGACGCCGGTGACGACGACCAGGACGCCGAGCGGGATGTCGACGTCGACGTCGCGCAGGTTGTGGGTGCGGGCGCCGCGGATGGGCAGGGTGCCGGTGGGTGTGCGGACGGTGTCCTTGAGGGTGGCGCGGTCGTCGAGGTGGCGGCCGGTGACGGTGTCGCTGGCGCGCAGGCCGGCGACGGTGCCCTGGTAGCAGATGGTGCCGCCGTCGGTGCCGGCGCCGGGGCCGAGGTCGACGACGTGGTCGGCGATGGCGATGGTCTCCGGTTTGTGTTCGACGACGAGGACGGTGTTGCCCTTGTCGCGCAGGCGCAGCAGGAGGTTGTTCATCCGGGCGATGTCGTGCGGGTGCAGTCCGATGGTGGGTTCGTCGAAGACGTAGGTGACGTCGGTCAGGGACGAGCCGAGGTGGCGGATCATCTTGGTGCGTTGGGCCTCGCCGCCGGAGAGGGTGCCGGAGGGGCGGTCGAGGCTGAGGTAGCCGAGGCCGATCTCGACGAAGGAGTCGAGGGTGTCCCCCAGTGCGGCGAGCAGCGGGCCGACGGAGGGTTCGTGCAGGTCGCGTACCCAGGTGGCGAGGTCGCTGATCTGCATGGCGCAGGCGTCGGCGATGGTGATGCCGTTGATCTTCGAGGAGCGGGCTTCGGGGCTCAGTCGGGTGCCGTCGCACTCGGGGCAGGTGGTGAAGGTGACGGCGCGTTCGACGAAGGCGCGGATGTGCGGCTGCATGGCGTCGACGTCCTTGGCGAGCATCGACTTGCTGATGGCGGGGATGAGGCCGGTGTAGGTGACGTTGATGCCTTCGACCTTGACCTTGGTGGGCTCCTTGTGGAGCAGGTCGTGCAGTTCGCGTTCGGTGTAGTCGCGGATGGGTTTGTCGGGGTCGAACATGCCGCTGGCGCGGAAGATGCGGCCGTACCAGCCGTCCATGCTGTAGCCGGGGATGGTGATGGCGCCCTCGTTGAGGGTGCGGTCGGCGTCGTAGAGGACGGTGAGGTCGAAGTCGGTGACGGCGCCGCGGCCCTCGCAGCGGGGGCACATGCCGCCGAGGCGGTGGAAGGTGCCCTTCTTGGTCTGGGTCTTGCCGGGGCCGCGGTCGACGGTGATGGCGCCGGCGGCGCGGACGGAGGGGACGTTGAAGGAGTAGGCGTTGGGTGGGCCGATGTGGGGTTGGCCGAGGCGGCTGAAGAGGATGCGCAGCATGGCGTTGGCGTCGGTGGCGGTGCCGACGGTGGAGCGGGGGTCGGCGCCCATGCGTTCCTGGTCGACGATGATGGCGGTGGTGAGGCCTTCGAGGATGTCGACCTCGGGTCGGGACAGGGTGGGCATGAAGCCCTGGACGAAGGCGCTGTAGGTCTCGTTGATGAGTCGTTGGGACTCGGCGGCGATGGTGCCGAAGACCAGGGAGCTCTTGCCGGAGCCGGAGACGCCGGTGAAGACGGTGAGGCGGCGTTTGGGCAGGTCGACGTCGACGTCGCGCAGGTTGTTCTCGCGTGCGCCGTGGACGCGGATGACGTCGTGGCTGTCGGCGGTGGCCGTGGTCATGGTGTCTCCGTCCGGTCGTGCGGGGTGTCAGTCGAGCCAGGCGCCGTCGCGCATGAGCGTGCGGTCGGTCATCTCGTTCACCTCGCGCCAGGCCTGGATGCGGCGGGGTCGGATGCGGTACCAGTGGTAGGGCTCGGTCAGGGTACGGGGGTCGAAGCCGGTGCGGGTGGCGAAGCGGTCGCCGCGGTCGGTGGGTAGGGCGTGGATGTCGAGGGTTTCGACGTCGCCGTCGATCATGACGACGTCGCGGGTGTGGCCGAGGCCGACGCGGGCGCGGCCGGTGGCGAGGTTGCGGCCGGTGGGGCTGTGCGCGGCGGTGGCCAGCAGCAGGGTGTGGCCGTCCCAGTCGAAGGACAGGGGCACGAGGTGGGGGGTGCCGTCGGGGTCGGCGCTGGCGACCCAGCAGTCGATGTCGTGGTCGAGCCGGTGGGTGGTGTCCTGGCGGCGTCGGGCGCGGGTGCGGGGGGCGTCGGTCATCGGTGGGTTCAGCGCCGCTCGTTGATGCGGATGAGGTTGCCGGTGGGGTCGCGGAAGGCGCAGTCGCGGACGCCGTAGGGCTGTTCGGTGGGTTCCTGGACGACGTCGGCGCCGCTGGCCTGGAGGCGGTCGAACAGGCCGTCGAGGTCGTCGGTGGCGAGGGTGAGGGCGCCGTAGCTGCCCTTGGCGATGAGTTCGTGGATGGTGCGGCGCTCGTCGTCGGTGATGCCGGGGTCGACGGCCGGGGGTGCAGGACGATGCCGGTCTCGGGCTGTTCGGGTGGGCCGACGGTGAGCCAGCGCATGGTGTCGCCCTGGCCGACGTCGTTGCGCAGGTCGAAGCCGAGGGTGTCGCGGTAGAAGGCGATGGCGGCGTCGGCGTCGGTGTGCGGCAGGAAGGCGTAGTGGATGGTGATCGTCATGGTGGTCACGCTAGTGGGGGCGTGCCGGTGCGGGCTTCTCGATTCCTGATCGGTCGGGTGGCCTGCTTGGTCAGGCACGGGGGTGGTTCGGGGGTGTCGGGTGTGTGGCGGGCGCGGTAGGCGCTGGGTGGTTCGCCGACGAGTTCGGTGAAGCGGGTGCTGAAGGTGCCGAGGGACTGGCAGCCGACGGCGAAGCAGACATCGGTGACGGTGAGGTCGCCGCGGCGTAGCAGGGCCATGGCGCGTTCGATGCGGCGGGTCATGAGGTAGGCGTAGGGGGATTCGCCGTAAGTCTGGCGGAACTGGCGGCTGAGGTGGCCGGCGGACATGTGCACGCCGCGGGCGAGGGCTTCGACGTCGAGGGGGCGGGCGTATTCGCGGTCGATGCGGTCGCGGACGCGGCGCAGCCGGGCGAGGTCGCGTAGTCGTTGGGCGAACGCGGGGTCTTCGGTGGCCGGGTGGTGGGCGTGCACCTGTGCATCTTCCCTGCTCGGCGGCGGGGTCGTCCACCTGTTCGGTCAGGGCGGCGTGTCGGTCGACCCGGCGGCCCAGGCGGTCCAGGCGTCGCGCCAGTCCTGGTCTGCGGCGGCGCGTCGGTGGAGGTCGGCCGTGGGATCCGGCACCAGTCGTTGGTGGTGTCGCCAGGCTCGGTGGGCCGGGCCGCTGGGTGGGTCGTCGGCGAGGCCGGTGACGTGCAGGAGGGTTTCGGCGATGGCGCGTTCGCGTAGCCGGGGTGAGGTGTCGAACCAGTCGGCGTGCCCGGCGAGCGTGGTGAGGTGGGCGATCGCGTCGGACACCGCACGGTTGGCCGCCGGTTCGCTCTGGTCGGTCAGTTCCTGCTGGCGGCGCACGGCGGCGCGCCAGAGGCCGGACCAGTGAGCCGGCAGTTCCGGGTGTGCTCCCCCGCCGGCGATCCAGGCCAGGGTTTGGCTGCGGTGTGTCAGGGCGGCGTCGATCAGCGCCCGGTGCGGTTCACGGGCGAGGTCTTGTGGCACGGGCGGTGGGGGCGGCTGCGGGAGCGGGTCGGGTCGACGCCATGCGCGGTCGAGCAGGGGTGCCGGGTCGGCGACGAGGCGGAGCTGGATGGTGGCCGCGGGCCAGTCGCGGGCCACGACCGTGATCTCGGCGTCGATCAGGGCGTCGGCGCAGCGGGTCGCCGTCCACCGGTCGCCGGCTCGCACGGTGCGTCCGGTGACGGGTCGGCCGTCGAGGTGCATCGTGGCGTCGTCCTCGGTCCATTCGACGTCGGACAGGTGTGCGCCGGCCATGCGCATCGCATGTTCCAGTCGGTGGCGGAGGGGGTCGCCCCGGTTGTCGGCGCGGCGCGCGGTGTCGACGGTCGCCCACGGGCCGGTCGTTGCCTCGCCGTGCGCGACCCGTATGTGGGTGATCGTGCCGTCGGTGGATTCGAGTCCGGCGAACCGCGCGGTGGTGGGTGGGCCGGCGCCGGTGAGCGCGACGACGGGCAGGCCGCTGTCGCGCAGTTCACGGCGCAGGTGCTCGGTCTGTCGTGCGAGGCGCTCGTCGACGTGGGCTCTCGGGTCGTGTTCCACCGCGACCTCCTCCTCCGCGCGGGGTTTCCGGCTGCGACGGTACTCGCGCGGGTCGCCGCCCGGTCGCGTCAGGCATGTTGGCGCGGCCGGGCGGCGGTGTCGGTCGGGGTCAGGTGATGGTCGTGGACGTGGTCGGCGAGTAGGAGTAGCAGAGCCAGCCGGCTTCGGTGATGGTGAAGCTGCCCCAGGTGACGGTGGCGTTGGCCCAGCCGCGGGTCAGGTTCAGGGTGCGGGCGCTGGCGGCCCAGGACAGGCCGAGGCCGGAGTAGTAGCCGTCGTACTCGTCGTAGTTCTGGGTGGAGTGGCCGCCGTTGTCGCTGATGTCGACGTGCCAGTGGATGTCCCATGGGCCGCCCGAGGCCTGGACGAGGGTCATGCCCGTCGTCAATGTCGCCCGGCCGCCGCCTCTGGGGTCGAGGCCGACCCATGAGCTGCCGCACTCGCCGGTTGCCGCGCCGTAGCTGTTGGTGGACATCGAGCTGCCCGGCTTGAGGACACCGTGCTCGGGCACGTAGCGCCCTTCGGTCGCTGCCGTTGCCTTGTCGGCCGGCACCGAAGCCTGGGAGCCGTCGGGCAACGTCACGACGCGGTAGCCGTGCGCCTCGGCGACCTTCGCGTCGAAGCCCACCAGGCCCATGCCGAGACGGTCGGTCTTGGCGACGGCGCCGGGTGCCGCGGCAGCCGGGGTCGTGAGGGCCGGGACGCCTGCCGTGGCGAGTGCGAGAGCGAGCAGCGCTGATGCGGACAGTCGGGTGCGTCGTCTGTTCCTGGTGGTCATTCCTTCTCCCCGTGTGAGTGACGTTCCCCGAGCCTATTCGAGATGCGTCAATATTTATAGAGAAGGATGGATGTGTTTCGAGATAGCTGGTCAGCGCAGTTGGCGGGCGGTGAAGCGGGTGGGTGGGTCGGCGATGGCGTCCTGGGCGGCGACGAGTTGCAGTTCGCGGGTGCCGGCGGCGAGGGTGGCCTCGAGTACCGCGAAGATCGAGTTGGTGGTGCGTTCGAGCGCGGTCTCGGGTGAGCCGGTGGTGGCGAGGTGGGCCAGGTAGAGGGCGGCGGTGACGTCGCCGCCGCCGTTGGGGGCGATCGGCAGCAGCGGGGTGGTGACCGCCCACGCGCCGGTGTCGGAGACGGCGACCACGTCGAGGTGGTCGGCGGGCAGGTCGCCGTGCAGGACGCTGGTGACCAGGACGTGGCGGGGGCCGGTGGCGCGGACGGTGTCGACGGCGGCGAGCAGGTCGTCGAGGGTGTCGGTGGCGCGGCCGGCGAGGAACTCCAGCTCGAACTGGTTGGGGGTGACGATGTCGGCGCGGGGGACGACGGTGTCGCGGAGGTATTCGGGGATGCCGGGGCGGACGAACATGCCGCGGCCGACGTCGCCCATGACCGGGTCGCAGCAGTAGAGGGCGTCGGGGTTGGCGGCCTTGACCTGGGCGACGGCGTCGAGGATGACCGCGCCGACGGCCGGGTCGCCCTGGTAGCCGGAGAGCACGGCGTCGGCGGTGCCGAGGACGCCGCGGTCGGCGATGCCGGCGATGACGTCGGCGACGTCGGTGGGGGCGAGCAGGGGGCCGCGCCAGGCGCCGTAGCCGGTGTGGTTGGAGAAGTGCACGGTCAGTACCGGCCAGACCTCGTGGCGGAGGCGTTGCAGGGGGAACACGGCGGCGGAGTTGCCGACGTGGCCGTAGGCGACCGACGACTGGATGGACAGGATCTTCACCCGCTCATCGTCGCATCCGGCGCCGGTGGTGACCGTTCGGCTCAGGGTTTCGACCGTCGGGCGCGGGGCGGGTTTGGGCGCAGCGTGCGGCGGGGGCATGAAGCGAGGTGTTCTCGTCATCCGGACGGAGGAAGCACTGATGCTTTCCGCACTCGATCGTCGGCACACCGTCGCGCCACCGGGTTACAGCCGTTGGCTGATCCCCCCGGCGGCGTTGGCGATCCATCTCTGCATCGGGCAGGTCTACGCGACCAGCGTGTACAAGAACTCTCTGATCGCGCACTTCGACACCGGGCAGACGGCGATCGGGGTGATCTTCAGCATCGCGATCGTGATGTTGGGGTTGTCGGCCGCGGTGGCCGGTACGTGGGTGGAGGCGAACGGGCCGCGTAAGGCGATGTTCGTCTCGGCGTGTTTCTGGGCGGCCGGGTTCCTGGTGGGCGCGTTGGGGATCGCGACGTCGCAGCTGTGGCTGCTGTACCTGGGGTACGGGGTGCTGGGCGGGATCGGTCTGGGGATCGGCTACATCTCCCCCGTCTCCACGTTGATCAAGTGGTTCCCGGACCGGCCGGGTCTGGCGACCGGTCTGGCGATCATGGGGTTCGGTGGTGGGGCGATGGTGGCCTCTCCCCTGTCCCGGCAGCTGCTGTCGTTCTTCGACTCCGGGTACGACCCGTCGAACAGCGGTTCGACGGCGTCGGGGTCGGCGTTGGTGTGGTTGTTCGTCACCCTCGGCGTCGGCTACTTCGTGATCATGATGTTCGGGGTGTTCAACGTGCGGGTACCGGCGCCGGACTGGCGTCCGGTTGGCTTCGACCCGGCGAGGGTGGCGGCGAAGCCGCTGGTGACCACCGCGAACGTGTCGGCGGCGAACGCGGTGAAGACCCGCTCGTTCTGGCTGCTGTGGGTGGTGCTGTTCTGCAACGTGACCGCCGGGATCGGCATCCTGGAACAGGCCAGCCCGATGATCCAGGACTTCTTCCGCGAGGGTGGCACGTCGGCGGTGTCGGTGGCGGCGGCCGGCGGGTTCGTGGGGCTGCTGTCGTTGTTCAACATGGCCGGCCGGTTCGTCTGGTCGTCGACCTCGGACGTGATCGGCCGGAAGCCGATCTACGTGGTGTACCTGGGTGTGGGCATGGTGCTGTACCTGCTGCTGGCGCTGGTGGGGCAGAGCGCGACGGCGTTGTTCGTGCTGCTGGCGTGCGTGATCCTGTCGTTCTACGGCGGTGGGTTCGCCACCGTGCCGGCGTACCTGCGGGACCTGTTCGGCACGTTCGAGGTGGGTGCGATCCACGGTCGGCTGCTGACCGCGTGGTCGGCGGCGGGGGTGGCGGGTCCGCTGATCGTCAACGCGTTCCTCGACGCGCAGGGCGAGCCGGGCACGTTGACCGCCGCGGCGTACCGGCCGGCGCTGTTCACGATGGTCGGGGTGCTGGCGGTGGGGTTGGTGGCGAACCTGCTGATCCGGCCGGTGCCGCAGCGGTTCCACGAGCCGGCGTCGGGCCGGGAGGAGAGGGCGGACGAGCGGCCGGTGGCGGCGGAGAGGAGCGGGTCGTGAACGAGCGGGTCGGTGGCGGGCAGCGGGTCCGTCTGGTGGTGTCGTGGCTGGTGGTGTCGGTGCTGTTGGGTTACGGCGTGGTGCAGACGCTGATCACGGCGGCGAAGCTGTTCACGCAGTGAGGGCGGCGGCGGCCCGGGTCTCCCCCGGGCCGCCGCGCCGTTCAGAGGCCGCCGGCCACGCGCAGGACGGCGCCGGTGGTGTACGAGGCGTCGGGGCCGAGCAGGTGGGCGATGGCGCCGGCGACCTCGTCGGGTTCGCCGGCGCGGCCCAACGGGATCCGACCGGCGGCGGTGTCGGGTCGGTCCGGCACGCCGGAGCGGGCGTGGATGTCGGTGCGGATGATGCCGGGCGCGACCGCGTTGACCCGGATGCCGCGCGGGGCGAGTTCCTTGGCCAGGCCGACGGTGAGGGTGTCGGTGGCGGCCTTCACGGCGGCGTAGTGGATGTACTCGCCGGGGCTGCCGAGGGTGGCGGCGGCGGAGGAGACGTTGACGATCGCGCCGCCGGCGGTCATCCGGCGGGCCGCCTGCTGGGCGCAGAGGACGTAGCCGACGAGGTTGACGTCGACGACCTCGCGCAGGTCCTCGGCGCGCAGGTCGGTGAACGGGCCGATGGGGCTGGTGACGCCGGCGTTGTTGACCAGGCCGGTGAGCGGGCCGAGCCGGTCGGCGGCGTCGAAGATGCGGCGTACCTGCTCGGGGTCGCAGGTGTCGGCGGCGACGGTGACCGCGCGGCGGCCGGCGGCGCGCACGTCGGCGGCCACGGATTCGGCGGCCGCGTGGTCGGTGCGGTAGCCGATCACCAGGTCGTGGCCGTCGGCGGCGAGTCGTCGGGCGGTGGCCGCGCCGATGCCGCGCCCTCCCCCGGTAACGATGGTGACGGAGGTCAATGCCCTTCTCCCCTGCCTGGTGGTGGGGGCGACGTTACCGTGAGCGGGACCACCCGGGGTGGAGAGGACTGTCACATGGGGCGCGCGTTGGTGTTGGGTGGCGGCGGGGTGACCGGGGTGGCCTGGGAACTGGGTCTGCTGGCCGGGTTTGCCGGGCACGGGTTGCGGCTGGACGAGGCGGACCTGGTGGTGGGCACGTCGGCCGGGTCGGTGGTCGGGGCGCAGGTGCGTTCGGGTACGCCCCTGGCAGAGCTGTACGAGGCGCAGTTGCGGCCACCGCGCGACGAGGTGCCGGCCCGGCTCGGGGCGGGGGTGCTGTTGCGCTGGGCGTGGGCCGGTGGGCGGGGCCGGGACGCGGCGCGGGCCCGGGCGCGCATCGGCGCGATGGCGTTGTCGGCGCGTACCGCGTCGGAGCAGTCGCGGCGGGCGGTGATCGCGGCGCGGTTGCCGTCGTCGGAGTGGCCGGCGGCGCGGCTGCTGGTCACCGCGGTGGACGCGGCGTCGGGTGAGTTCGTGGTGTTCGACGCGGACAGCGGGGTGCCGCTGGTGGACGCGGTCGGCGCGAGTTGCGCGGTGCCGGGGGTGTGGCCGCCGGTGACCGTCGGTGGCCGGCGTTACGTCGACGGCGGTGTCCGTTCGCCGGTGAACGCGGATCTGGCGGCCGGGTGCGGGCAGGTGGTGGTGCTGGCGCCGACGACCGCCGCGGTGGGGCCCATGCCGCGGTTGGCGGCGCAGGTGGTGGCGTTGCGCAAGGCGGGGGCGCGGGTGGCGGTGGTGTCGCCGGACCGGGCGGCGCGCACGGCGATCGGTCGTAACGTGCTGGACCCGGCGCGGCGGGCGGCGTCGGCGCGGGCCGGGTTCGCGCAGGCCGAGGCGGTGGCGCACGAGGTGGGCGCGGTGTGGCGCTGACCGGGGGCGCCGAGCACGACGCGGCCTGACCGGCCGCGCCGCTGCCACCGGCGGTGTCAGGAGGCGCCGGTCAGGCGGGCCAGGCGTCGGTTGAGGTAGCGCTGTTCGGGCAGGCTTCCGGACAGCCGCGCCGCCAACCGGTAGTGGTCGGCTGCGGCCCGCGGATCGCCGTCGAGTTCCAGCAGGTGGGCGCGGACGGCGTGCAGCCGGTGGTGGCCGCGCATCGCCGGGTCGGCCAGCAGCGGTTCGAGCAGCGCCAGCCCGAGGCCGGGGCCGTGCGCCATGGCCACGGCGACGGCCTGGTTGAGCGTGACGAACGGGCTGGGAGCGACCCGGCTCAGCATGTCGTAGAGGACGCTGATCTGCCGCCAGTCGGTGTCCGGGAAGGCCGGCGCCTCGGCGTGGACGGCCGCGATGGCCGCCTGGAGTTGGAAGCGGCCCACCGGCCCGTGGGGCAGGGCCCGACCCAGCAGCGTGACGCCCTCGTCGATGAGGTCGTGGCGCCAGCGGGAGCGGTCCTGGTCGGCCAGCGGCACGAGGTCTCCGGCGGCGTCGGTGCGGGCGGGCGACCGGGCGTGGGTGAGCAGCATCAGCGCCAGCGCGCCGGTGACCTCGTGGTGGTCGGGCAGCGCGGCGTGGACCTGACGGGTGAGCCGGATCGCCTCCTCGGTGAGTTCCACGTCGACGAGTTGGTCGCCGGAGGTGCGGGTGTAGCCCTCGCTGAACACCAGGTGGCACACGTCCAGCACGGCGGCCACCCGGTCGGGCAGCGCGTGCCGCGGCGGCATGGTGAACCGGGCGCCCGCGTCGCGCAGCGTCGCGCGTGCCCGGCTCAGCCGCTGGGTCATGGTCCGGGCCGGCACCAGGTAGGCGGCGGCGATCTGCTCCACGCGCAGCCCCGCCACCGCGCGCAGGGTCAGCGCGACCTGGGAAGGGCGGCTCAGCGCCGGGTGGCAGCAGAGGAACAGCAGCCGCAGCGTGTCGTCCGTGTCGGTGACGGGTGTGTCGTCGACCGCCGGCACGACACCGGCGTCGGGCTGCCGGGCCGCGTCGAGCCGTTCGCGGCGGGTGCGGGCCGTCTCGGCGCGCACCCGGTCGATCAGCCGTCGCGAGGCGACCCGGATGAGCCAGGCGCGGGGTTCGTCGGGGACACCGGTGAGCGGCCACCGGGCGGCTGCTGCCTCCGCCGCGTCCTGTAGGGCGTCCTCGCAGGCGTCGGGGTGCCCGTGGTGGCGCAGCAGCGCGGCGCGGACGTGCGGCGCCTCCCGGCGCCACACGTCCGCGAGCGCCACGACGTCACTGATCGGAGCCGCCCGGCCACATCGAGGGCCGCAGCTCGACGGTTTCCCCGGGGCCGGCGAACCTCGCGGCGACGGCCTCGGCGCGGGCCTGGTCCTCGACGTCGATGAGGAAGAAACCGGCGAGGTGTTCCTTGGCCTCGGAGTACGGGCCGTCGGTCGCCAGGGGTGCGCCGTCGCGCCACCGGTAGAGCCGGGCGGTGCGGGGGTCGGCGAGCGCCTCACCGACGACCAGCTCACCGTTGGCGTGCAGCTCGGTCATCACCTGCTCGAAGTCGGCGTTGAGCCGGTCGCGTACCTCGGCGGGCAGCTCCTGGTGGGCGGCGAGGTATTCGGAGGTGGGGTGGCCCCACGGCTCCGGGTTGGAATGGATCATGATCACGTACTTCACTGTCTGTCCTCCGCGTCGTGCGGCGGTGTCTCCCCGCCGCTCGCCCGGTACGACGGAGCGGGATCGCCGATGTCTACATATCCTCGCGTCATGAGTGACGCGGTGGGTGTCGGTGACCTGGTCGAGGATTTCACGCTGCCGGACGAGACGGGCACGCCACGGCGCCTGTCGGAGTTCCTGGCCGCCGGTCCGGTGGTGCTGTTCTTCTACCCGGCGGCGATGACGCGGGGCTGCACGGCGGAGAGCTGCCACTTCCGGGACCTGGCGGCGGAGTTCGCGGCGGTGGGCGCGCAGCGGGTGGGGATCAGCCGGGATCCGGTGCAGCGGCAGGCGGAGTTCTCCCGCCGGCACGGGCTCGGCTATCCGCTGCTGTCGGACATCGACGGCGAGGTGGCGCGGGCGTTCGGGGTGCGGCGGCGGCTGCCGCTGGGCGCGCTGAGCACCCGGCGGATGACGTTCGTCATCGGCACCGACCGGCGGGTGCTGGCCGTGGTGCACAGCGAGCTGAGCATGAACGAGCACGCCGACGCGGCGCTGCGGGCCCTCGGGGGCTGATCATCGCGGTGTCGCAGCCGGCTGGTATCAAGGCTGCGTCAAACAGGTGTACGGAAGAGGGCGTGATGGCGGGTCAGGGTTTGTCCACTGACGAGGTTCAGGGAATCCGGGAGGCCCTTGCGGCGGGCCGCAAGCCCCGGGTGGTGTTCACCGAGGCGGCCGGGCAGATGGCCGGGCAGCTCGGGCAGGTGGTGGAGCTGACCGACCCGGCGGAGTCGGAGGAGTTCGTGGTGGTGCGGTTCGGCCGCGACGAGCTGCCCTTCTCCCCCGCCGACGTGGCGATCGCCCCCAAGGGCGCCGGGCGGCGTCCGGCGGCCGAGGCGAAGCCGGAACCGGAGCAGGCGCCGGCCGCCCCGCCGGAGCCGGAGTTCGTGCTGGACACCCCGCGGGTTCCGGCGCCGCGACGGGAGGAGCCGAAGGCGGAGCAGCCGACAGCGGAGCCGAAGCCGGCGAAGCGGGCGGTGAAGGCCGCGAAGCCGAAGACTCCGCCGGGGCTGACCGTGACGCTTGCCTACGCCGAGGGTGAGTGGACGGTCGCCGCGCAGCAGGGCACGAAGGCGCTGGCCCGGCCGTACGTGGTGAAGCCGGCCGAGGCGCTGCGGATGGTGGCGCTGGTCGACGTGCCGGGGGTGCAGGAGGCGGTGGAGCAGATCCTGGCCGCGGAGCGGGCCGAGGCCGAGCAGCAGGCGGAGAAGCTGCGCGCCGAGCTGGCCGAGATCGAGGCCCGGCTGGCGGAGCTGCGCGAGGCGCGCTGACCCCGGAACGCCCCGCGGGGCCGGTGCGACCCCCTCGCACCGGCCCCGCGTCACCCCTGCGCCCGCAGGTCCATCAGTGTTGCGGAATGTTCTGTACCCCGATCCGGCGTCGGAACACCCAGTACGTCCAACCCTGGTAGGCCAGGACGATCGGCGTGAAGACCACCGCCACCCAGGTCATGATCTTCAGGGTGTAGGGGGTGGACGCGGCGTTGGTGGCGGTGAGCGTGCCGGCCGCGTCGAGGGTGGAGGGCAGCACGTTGGGGAACAGCGCGGCGAACAGCGTCGCCACGGCCAGGGCGATGGCCACGGCGGTTCCGGTGAACGCCCAGCCCTCCCGGCGTACCCGGGCGGCGGCCAGGCCGCCGAGCAGCGCGAGAGCGGCGCCGGCGGCGAGCACGACGGCGGCGGCGCTGGAGCGGATGGTCAGCGACCAGCTCAGGAACGCCACCGCGGCCACGGCGGTGCCGGCGCCGAGCTTGACCGCGAGGGCGCCGGCGCGCTCGCGGATGTCGCCGGTGGTCTTCAGCGCGAGGAACACCGCGCCGTGGGTGAGGAACAGCCCCAGCGTGGTCAGCCCACCGAGCAGCGCGTACGGGTGCAGCAGGTCGAGCAGGCCGCCGACGTACTCGTGGTCGGCGTCGAGCGGCACGCCGCGGAAGATGTTGGCGAACGCCACCCCCCACAGCACGGCCGGCACGGCCGAGCCCCAGAAGATGGCCTGGTCCCAGCGGCGCTTCCAGGACGCCTCGGGCCGCTTGTGCCGGTACTCGAACGCCACGCCGCGGGCGATCAGGGCCAGCAGGATGAGCAGCAGCGGCAGGTAGAAGCCGGAGAACAGGGTGGCGTACCACTCGGGGAACGCGGCGAACATGGCGCCGCCGGCGGTGATCAGCCACACCTCGTTGCCGTCCCACACCGGGCCGATGGTGTTGATCAGGACGCGGCGTTGCCGGTCGTCGCGGCCGAGCACGGGCAGCAGCATCCCGACGCCGAAGTCGAAGCCTTCGAGGATGAAGTAGCCGGTGAAGAGCACGGCCACGAGGAGAAACCAGACGGTCGTCAGTTCCACTGTCGGCTCCGGGTCAGTAGGCGAACGCGAGCGGGCGCTCGGCGTCGTCGGTGTCGTCGTCGGTGGGTTCCGGGGTGAGGTCCGGTACGCCGGCGCGGGCGTAGCGGACCAGCAGCTTGAACTCGATCACCGCGAGGGTGGCGTAGATGAGGGTGAAGGCGGTGAAGGAGGTGAGGACCTCGGTCAGGGAGACGCTGCGGGACACACCGTCGCGGGTGAGCATCTCGCCGAACACGATCCACGGCTGGCGGCCCATCTCGGTGAAGATCCAGCCGAAGGAGTTGGCCAGCAGCGGCAGCACCGGCATGACCAGGCCGGCGCGCAGCAGCCAGCGGCTGGTGGGGGTGCGGCCCTTGCGCTGGCTCCAGAGCACCAGCAGCGCGATCGCGGCGGCGGCCAGCCCGAAGCCGATCATGAAGCGGAAGCTCCAGTAGGTGACCGGGATGATCGGGGCGTAGTTGCCGGGGCCGTACTGGCTGGCGTACTGGGCCTGCAGGTCGTTGATGCCCTGCACGGTGCCGTGGGGGTCGCCGGTGCCGAGGAACGACAGCAGGTAGGGGATCTTGAGGGCGAACACCTCACGGCTGCCGTCGAGGCTGCCGACGGTGAGCACGGAGAACGAGGCCGGGCTCTCGGTGGTGTAGAGGCCCTCGGCGGCGGCCATCTTCATCGGCTGCACCTCGGTCATGATCTTGCCTTGGATGTCGCCGGTGAGGACCACCAGCGCGGACGAGACCAGGACCACCCAGGAGCCGAACTTCGTGGCGAAGCGGTAGGCGCCGGTGTCGGCGCTGCCCCGGTTACGCATCACGTGCCACAGCCCGACGGTCACCACGAGGGACCCGGCGACCAGGAACGACCCGGCGAGGGTGTGCGGGAAGGTGACCAGGGCGACCTTGTTGGTGAGCACGGCGACGAAGTCGGTCAGCTCGGCCCGGCCGCTGTCGGGGTTGATCCGGAAGCCGACCGGGTTCTGCATGAACGAGTTCGCGGCGAGGATGAAGTACGCCGACAGGTTGGTGCCGATCGCGGCGGCCCAGATCGCGGCGAGGTGCAGCCGCTTGGGCAGCCGGTCCCAGCCGAAGATCCACAGGCCGATGAAGGTCGACTCCAGGAAGAACGCCACCAGGGCCTCGATGGCCAGGGGGGCGCCGAAGATGTCGCCGACGAAGCGGGAGTAGTCGCTCCAGTTCATGCCGAACTGGAACTCCTGCACGATGCCGGTGACCACGCCCATGGCGAAGTTGATCAGGAACAGCTTGCCGTAGAACTTGGTGAGCTTGAGGTACCGCTCGTTGCCGGTGCGGTGCCACATCGTCTGCAGGACGGCGACGAGCACGGACAGGCCGATGGTCAACGGCACGAACAAGAAGTGGTAGACGGTGGTGACACCGAACTGCCAGCGGGCGACGTCCAACGCGTCCACCTGAAACCCCCAGCTGTGCATACTACGAGACGTAGTAAATACTACTCGGCGTCGTAGAGAAAGCGGCAGGGCCGCACGGCCCGAACGGTCCCGGGACCAATGACCCTGATCACCTCGGCCGGGTGGCCCGTGCCGGGGCGCACGGTCACCCCCGCACGTGCGACCATCCAGCACTGATGAACAGCACCCCCTGGCGCGCGCCGCTGCTGTGGCGCGGCGCGCAGACGCTCGCCCGCGCCGCCGTCGGGCTGGTCGGTCGGCTGGAGGTCACCGGCGACGTGCCGCAGGCGCTGCGGCACGGGCCGCTGATCCTGGCGGCCAACCACATCAGCCCGTTCGACCCGGTGGTCCTCGCCGCCGCGTGCCGGGTCCGGCGGGTCGCCCCCCGGATCATGGCCACCGCCGGGCTGTTCCGGGCCCCGCTGATCGGGGCGCTGATGCGCCGCGCCGGGCACATCCGCGTCGACCGGGGCACCGCCGCGGTGCACCGGTCGCTGGAGGTCGCCGCCGACGCGGTGGCCGGCGGCTCCGTGGTGCTGGTCTACCCGGAGGGACGCATCGGCCTCGACCCCGGCATGTGGCCCGAACGGGGCAAGACCGGCGCCGCGCGGCTCGCGTTCGCCAGCGGCGCCGCCGTCGTCCCGGTCGCCCAGTGGGGCTCGCACGAGGTGCTGCCCTACCGGGCGCCGAAGGGGATGCTGCGCGGCCTGGCCCGGGCGGTGGCCCGGCGGCCCGTGATCCGGGTGCACTTCGGCGCGCCGGTGACGCTGCGCGACCTGCACCCCACCACGCCCGGCGCGGCCCGCCGCGCCACCGACCGGATCATCGACGCGATCACCGAGGACCTGGTTGCGCTGCGCCCGCTGGAACCCGACCGGCCGCGACACGTCGACCCGGGCCGCCCGGTGGACCCCAGCCGCGCGCACCGCCGCCCCCGGACCGGCTGAAACCCACCCCGGCGCCCCGGCGAGGTGAGACCGTGGCAGGCGTGAGCGCACCCGTCGTGCTGATCACCGGCACGTCCACCGGCATCGGCCTGGAGACCGCCGTGGGCGCCGCCCGCGCCGGCTGGCGCACCGTGGCCACCCTGCGCGACCCCGACCGCGCCGGCCGGCTGCGCGCCGCCGCCGACGCCGCCGGGGTCGGCGACCTGCTGGAGGTACGCCGGCTCGACGTGGTCGACCAGGCCTCGGTCGCCGCCTGCGTCGCCGACGTGGTGGCCCGCCACGGTCGGCTCGACGCGGTGGTCAACAACGCCGGCGCCGGACACGTCGGCACCCTGGAACAGGAGACCGTCGACGACGTGCGGGCGGTGTTCGAGGTCAACTTCTTCGGCGTCCTGCACGTCACCCGCGCGGCCCTGCCACACCTGCGCGCCGCGCGCGGGCGGCTGATCACCGTGACCAGCGTCGGCGGCGTGGTGGGCCAACCGTTCAACGAGGCGTACTGCGCGGCCAAGTTCGCCGTCGAGGGGTTCATGGAGTCCCTCACGCCGGTGGCGGCCACCGTCGGGGTGAGCGTCAGCGTGGTCGAGCCGGGCGCGGTGGCCAGCGAGTTCGTCGCCAACGTCGGGATCGACCGGGACGCGGCGGTGACCGACGCCGGGCCGTACGGGGCGGCGCTGCGGGCGTACCTCGATCGCAGCGCCGCCGCGTTCGCGGCCGCGCAGTCGCCGGCCGAGGCCGCCGCGGCGGTGGTGGCGACGCTGACCGACCCGGAGCCCGCGCCCCGGGTGCAGACCTCGGCCGCAGCCCGGCAGTTCGTCGCGGTCAAACTGGCCGACACCGACGGTCTCGGGGTGACCGCGCTGACCGCCGGCTGGCTGCGGTAACGGTCAGCCGGCGGCGCGCAGCCGCTCGTCGAGCGCGTCCAGGTCGGGCAGGAACCACACCTGGTCATGCCGGTTGGACTCGGCCACCAGTGCGCGCAGCGCGCCGCTTCGCGCCAGGTGGGCCGAGATGTCCCCGACCACCACCAGGCGCAGCCGGTAGTTGACGAACTTCTGCATGACCTCGCCGGCGAACCGGGTGCCCAGCGCGAAGAAGCTCGGATCGAGCCGTGCCGCGGGCACCGCCACCACCGTGGCGCCGAGGAACGCCGCGCCGATCAGGTCCAGCGCGTCGCTCTCGGTGACGATCGGCGGGCCGTCCGGGTCGCAGACCAGCACGGTCGCGCCGCCGAGGTCCCGCAGCTCGTCAGCCACGCTCGGCCCCCTCGCCGGCGAGCAGGCCGTTGTCGCCGCCCAGCACCGCGTCGACCAGCCGCAGCAGGTCGGCGGTGGCGGCGACGTCGCCCAGGATCACGATCTTCATGCGGTGGCGCTCCTCGTCGTGGACCGTCTGCACGCGCAGCGGGCGGTCCGGATCGTGGTGGGTGTTCACGCCGGCGAGCACCAGCGTGGCGAGTCGGTCGGCGGCGGCCCGGTCGACGCCGTCGAGCTGCACGATGCTCGACACCTCCGCCGTCGCCGACGGTGCCGACGACGCCGGACGGCCGGTCAGCGCGTCCAGGTCGGCGCGGGCGATCCGGTACTGCTTGCCGATGCGCACCGCCCGCAGCCGTCCGGCCCGGATGTAGCCGCGCACCGTGCGGACGTGCAGCCCGAGCAGCTCCGCGACTTGCTCCACCGAGTACATGTCGTTACCCATCGCACCCTATGCTAGCGACTTCAGGGAAGGATAGGTAATTTCACCGGCCGGTCACCCCGCTGCCACCTGGGCCCGGCATACTGCCGGCGTGCAGCCCCGTCACGGCTACCTCGACGCGCCCGCGCCGCTGGCCTTCGCCCACCGTGGCGGCGCGGCCGACGGAGACGAGAACACCGCCGCCGCGTTCGCCCGCGCCGTCGCCCTGGGCTACCGGTACGTGGAGACCGACGTGCACGCCACCGCCGACGGCGTGCCGGTGGTCTTCCACGACCCCACACTGCGGCGGGTCACCGGCGAGGCGGGGCGCATCGCCGACCTGCGCTGGGCCGACCTCGCCTCGGTACGCGTCGGCGGCGCCGCCCTGGTCCCCCGCCTCGACGACGTCCTCGGCGCCTGGCCGCAGGTGCGGTTCAACGTCGACGTCAAGGCCGACGGCGGCGTCGAGCCGACCGTCGAGGCGGTCACCCGCGCCGGCGCCGCCGACCGGGTGCTGCTGGCCTCGTTCAGCGACGCCCGGCTGACCCGGCTGCGGGCCCTGGCCGGGCCGAAGGTCGCCAGCAGCCTCGGCATGCGCGGCGTGGCCCGGCTGCGGATGGCCTCGCTGCACGGGCGGCCGATGCGCCTGCCCCCGTCCGTGGTCGCCGCCCAGGTCCCGGTCTCCTACGGGCGGATCCCCGTGGTCGACCGCCGTCTGCTGGCCTACTGCCACCGGATCGGGCTTCAGGTGCACGTCTGGACGATCGATGAACCCGCCCAGATGCACCACTTACTTGATCTTGGTGTGGATGGCATCATGACCGATCACGTCGGCGTGCTCCGCGACGTCTACCGCAGCCGCGGCCACTGGGCCGCCTGAGCCCCGAGGACCACCCGATGGCCGATACGGTCACCCCCGCCGTCGCCGAGCCCGAGCGCCCGGGCAGCACCCGCCGCGAGCGCACCGGCTGGTACTTCTACGACTGGGCGAACTCAGCGTTCCAGACCACCGTCATCACGGTCTTCCTCGGGCCGTTCCTGACCACGGTCACCGAGCTGGCCGCCGGCTGCGAGCTGGGCGCGGACAGCTGCGACGGGGTGGTGCACCCGCTCGGCATCCGGGTCGCCGCCGGCTCCTACTACCCGTACCTGATCTCGCTGTCGGTCTTCCTCACCGTGTTCGTGCTGCCCGTGGTCGGCGCGATCGCCGACCGGTCGGTGCACAAGAAGCGGCTGCTCGCCGCCGCCGCGTTCACCGGCGCCGGCGCGACCATCGCCTTCGCGTTCGTCACCGGCGAGCGGTACCTGCTCGGCGGCGCGCTGTTCCTGATCGCGAACATCTCCTTCGGCGCCGCCGTGGTGGTCTACAACTCGTTCCTGCCGCAGCTCGGCGGCCCGGACGACCGCGACGGCATCTCCAGCCGGGGCTGGGCCATCGGCTACCTCGGCGGTGGGCTGCTGCTCGCGCTCAACCTGGTCGCGGTCACCATGCTCAGCGAGGAGGGCAACGCGCAGCGCACCCTCGACCTGGCCCGCTGGTCGATCGTCTCGGCCGGCGTGTGGTGGGCGGCGTTCACGCTGCTGCCGCTGCGCTGGCTGCGCGAGCACCCCACCGCGGCCGCGCTGCACGGCGGCGCCAACGTGCTCACCGACGGGTTCCGGCAACTCGGCCGCACCCTGCGGGAGATCAAGGCGTACCCGCTGACGCTGTTCTTCCTGCTCGCGTTCCTGGTGTTCAACGACGGCATCCAGACCGTCATCACGCTGGCCAGCCAGTACGGCACCGAGGAGCTGCGGCTGGAGCAGAGCACCCTGATCGTGACCATCCTGCTGGTGCAGTTCCTCGCCTTCGGCGGCGCGCTCGCCCTGGGCGCGCTCGCCCGGCGCATCGGCGCGTGGAAGACCGTGCTGCTGTCGCTGGTGCTCTGGACCGGCGTGATCATCGCGGCGTTCCGGCTGCCCGCCGAGGCGCCCGTGCCGTTCATGATCCTCGGCGGCTGCATCGGCCTGGTCCTCGGCGGCAGCCAGGCGTTGAGCCGTTCGCTGTTCAGCCAGCTCATCCCCGCCGGCAAGGAGGGCGAGTACTACGGGTTCTACGAGATCAGCGACAAGGGCACCAGCTGGCTCGGCCCGCTCGCGTTCGGCCTGGTGTTCCAGCTGACCTCGTCGTACCGGGTCGGCCTGGTGTCGCTGCTGATCTTCTTCGTGGTCGGGTTCGCGCTGCTGGCCGCCGTGCCGATGCGCCGGGCCATCATCGCGGCCGGCAACACCCCGCCCCGGGTCCTCTGACCCGGACGCCGGTCGGTGGATCATCGCCGACCGATGCAGCGGCGTCGATCGGCTAGGCTGCCCCGACGTGACCGACGACGCCGCTGCCGCCCTGACCTGCCTGGCCCGCCCCCTGCCCGGGCCCGGCGACGACCGCGCCGGCGGCTGCGCCGCCGCCCGGGGCGTGGACGGCCGCCCGCTGCACGCCGCCGCGCTGAAGTTCTTCTGGGGCCCGATGGACTGCGGCAAGTCGACGATGGCGCTGCAGATGAACCACAACCACGCCCGGCAGGGCCGGCGCGGCCTGGTCACCACCCGCATCGACCGTTCGCTCGGCCCACAGGTCACCACCCGCATCGGCCTGGCCCACGAGGCCGTCGAGGTCACCGACGACCTCGACCTGCGCGACCTGGTCCGCGACGCCTGGGCCGAAGGGGTACGGGTCGACTACCTGATCTGCGACGAGGCGTCGTTCTACAACCTGGAGCACGTCGAGCAGATGGCCGAACTGGTCGACAAGTTCGACGTCGACGTCTACGCGTTCGGCCTGGCCACCGACTTCCGCTCCTGCCTCTTCCCGGCCGCGCAGCGGCTGTTCGAACTGGCCGACGAGGTGGCCCGCATCCAGGTCGAGGTGCTCTGCTGGTGCGGGCGCGAGGGCCTGCTCAACGCCCGCGTGGTGCGCGGCGAGGTGGTCCGCGAGGGCGCGCAGGTGGTCATCGGCGACACCGTCGACACCGCCGACGTGCGCTACCAGGTGCTCTGCCGGCGGCACTACCGCTCCGGCGACCTCGGGCCGCGCGCCTGATCAGAACGGGTCCCCGCACACCCGCCAGCCCCCGTCCTCCGGCACCACCGACAGCTCCCGCTCCTCGCTGCCGCCGCCGTCGCGGTTGATCCGCACCACGACCGTGCCGCGCGGCCGACCGCCCCGGGTCGCCACCGACACGTCGACGATCTCGTAGCCGCTGACCACCGGCGGCGTGCGCATCCAGCTGCCGAACCCGACCTGGCTCCACCGGCCGCGCGTCTCCCGGCACAGCCGCTCGTAGGCCCGGTCGGTGTCGCCGGCCGCGACGTCGCGGAAGAATCCGTCCGCGGTCTCCCGCACCGGCCCGTCGGCCTGCAGCACCACCTGGGCGTTCCACACCGCCAACCCGGCCACCCCGACCAGGCAGGTGCCCAGCCCGAGCACGGCGACCAGCACACCGGCGCGTACCGGCCGGCGACGCCGGGCCGGCCGATGCCATCCCTGCTCCCTGCCCATCACCACCGACGGTAGGCAACCGGCGACCGGCGCGCAGCCGGTTGCGCCGCTGTCGTACCGCGACGGCGGATCGTCTACCGTCGGCGCACGACCCCCTCAAGGAGCGGTGGATGACGCGTGACGGGCGCCCGCAGACGGCCGTGATCGAACTGGACCGGCCACCCGCGCGACCACAGCCCCGCCCGCCTCGCCGCCGCCGGTGGCGGACCGCGGCGACACTGGCCGGATGCCTGCTGCTGGGCGCCGCCGCGCCGCCGCGCTCCGGGCCGGTCACCGGTCTGCCGCTGCCCGCCCGGGTCGCCCTGCTCGGCGCCGGCGGGCTGCTGCTCGTGGCCGATCCGCCCGCGCTGACCGCGTACGGCCGCGACGGCCGGGTGCGGTGGCGGGGTCCGGCTCCCGTCGGCGCCTGGTCCGCGGCGGCCACCGAAGACCTGATCCTGGTCACCGGCCGCGACAGCACGCGGCAGGTGACCGGCACCTGGGCGTACGCGGTCGGCACCGGAGAGGTGCGCTGGTACCGGCCCGATCGCGTCCGGCCCGCCGGTGACGGCGCGGTGGCGGTGACCGAGGTCCGCAGCGTCGCCGACCCGGGCCAGCGGATCCAGGGCGCGGTGCGCGGCGTCGACCTGGCCACCGGCGTCGACCGGTGGTCGGTGCCGGTGCCGTCGACGGCCGTGCTGGCCACCACGCCCGGCCGGGTCGTGGTGGTGCACGACGACGGGCTGGCCCGGGTGCACGACGTGCGCGACGGCGCCCGGCTCGGCGAGACCCGACTGCCCCCGGCCGGCTACGCCCCGGGCAATCCCCTCGTCGTCGGCACGCACCTGGTGCTGCGGCACCCGGCGCCGGCCGGCGCCGCCCTCAGCGGCTACGACCTGCCGGCGCTGACCCCACGCTGGCGCCGGCTGCTGCCGGCCGGGGAGACACCCTCCGCGGGCTGCGCCGCGGTGCTCTGCCTGAGCGGCGTGCGGGACCGGCGTGCGCTCGACCCGGCCACCGGCGAGCAGGTGTGGCGCTGGCCCGGCGGCGCCGACTGGCGGGCCGGCGCCGACGACGGAGACCCGGCCCGGCAGGTGCTGCTGCGCCCCGCCCGCGTCGACGGACCCACGCTGGTGGTCACCATCGGCCGCGACGGTCCCCGACCGGGGCCGGTGCTGCCCGCCGGCACCCGCGACTGTCACGCCGTGGCCGGCGCGCTGGCCTGCCGGGGACCGCACGGGCGGCTGGCGGTGTGGCCGTGGGGATCCGCCGGAGGTACCTGACAGCAGGTGACAGGTACCGGCGACACACTGCCGGCATGACGACGCACGCCGACCTCGCGATGGTCAACCTGGACAGCTCCGACCCGGCCGCGCACGCGGCCTTCTACGCCCACGCCCTCGGCTGGGAGATCACCCACAGCGAGACCGAGTACGCCATGATCACCAAGGACGGGACCTCGATCGGCTTCGGCCGGGTGCCCGGGTACGCGCCGCCGGCCTGGCCGGACCCGACCGGCGGCAAGCGCTACCACCTCGACCTCACCGTCGACGACGTGGCGGTCGCGGAGAAGGACCTGGTGGCGGCCGGGGCGACCCGGCCGGAGTTCCAGCCCGGCGGCGAGCGGTGGACCGTGCTGCTCGACCCGATCGGGCAGCCGTTCTGCCTGTGCCCCCGACGCTGACCGGTCAGCGCAGCGGGCCGCGGGCGACCGCGGCCCGCATCGCGGCCGGGTCACCGGCCGGCACGTACTCCAGCCACCAGGTGGCGCCCGCCCCCGCCAGCTCCGCCAGGTAGGCCCGCTCGGCCCGCTCGTCGGCCCGGCGACGCCTGCCGCCGACCACCACGTCGAACGGCTGCCCGTCGGCCCGGGTGGCCGGCAGCGCGGCGACCAGGTCGGCGACCGCGTCCGGGGTGAAGTCGGACCAGTCGTCGGTGTCGGTCAGCTTGTAGGGCACGATCCCGTCGGCCCGGGCGGCACGCCGCAGCACCGCCCCGGCCTGGGTGCTGCCGCCCACCCAGACCGGCACCCGCGGCGACTGCACCGGCGCGGGACGCAGGGCCACGCCCTCGGCCCGGTAGTGGGTGCCCTGGTGCGTGACCCGCTCGCCGCCGAGCAACCCGACCAGCAGGTCGAGGCCCTCGTCGAGCATCGCGGCGCGGGTCCTGAGGTCGGTCGGCTCGCCGAACGCGGCCAGGCCCCGGTCGCCGGGGTCGCCGACACCGACCGCGACGCCGGCCCGCCCGCCGCTGAGGTGGTCGAGGGTGAGCACCTCACGGGCCAGCTTGGCCGGGCGGCGTCGGGGCAGCGCGGTCACCGTGGTGCCCAGCCGCACCCGCTCGGTGCGCCCGGCCACCGCCGCCAGCACCAGCCACGGGTCCCAGGTGGGCGGCTCGTCCCCGGCGTGGTGGATGAGGTAGTCCTCCAGGAACACGCCGTCCCAGCCGGACCGCTCGGCCAGCTCACCGAGCGCCACCAGCTCGGCCACCGTCACCGCGGCGCCGCCGCAGCAGATCTCCAACCCGTGTCGCACGCCGGCACCCTACGACCCGGGTACGACGCTCACCCGCGGCGGCGGGCGCGGGCCGCCCAGATCGCGTACGCCGGGTCGCGGTCCAGATTGTGCCGGTCGCGGTCGTAACGGCGGGTGGTACGCGGGTCGGCGTGACCCATGGCGTCCTGCACGTCCTCCAGCGGCACCCCCTCGGAGCGGGCCGTGGTGGCGAACGCGTGCCGCAGCGAGTGCGGTGACAACCGCGCCCAGGCGGCGATCCCGGCGGTCTGCGCGAGCCGGCGCACCAGCCGGAACACGGCGTGCCGGTCCAGCCGGCCCCCGGTCGCGGTGACCAGCAGCGGACCGGTCAGCTCCGGCACCGTGACGCCCTGCGCGGCGGCCCGGGCGGCCAGGTAGGCGTCGAGCGCGTACGCGGTGCCGGGGGTGAGCGCGCGGCGACGAGCCTTGCCGCCCTTGCCGACGAAGCGGACGCTGCGGTGGCCGCGTTCGCTGCCCAGGTCGGCCAGGTTCAGCGAGACCAGCTCGCCGACCCGCAGCCCCAGGTCGGCCAGGAGCGCCAGGGTGGCCCGGTTGCGGGCGGCGGTCGGGCCGGTGTCGGCGTCGGCGGCCGCGAGCAGCGCGTCGACCTCCTCCGGGCTCAGGCCGACGGTGGCGGAGTGGTCCCGGTCGACCCGGGGGCGGTCCGCCGCCGCGACCGGGTTGGCCGGCACCGCGCCCAGCTTCGCCAGGAAGTCGTACCAGCTGGACAGCGCGGACAGCCGGCGTGCCACGGTGGCCGGGGTCAACGGCCGGCCGTCGCGGCCCCGGGGGGTGGACTCCAGGTCCCGGCCGTAGGCGTTGACGTCGAGGAAGGTGACCCGCAGCGGGTCCAGCCCGCGCTCGGCGCACCAGGTCAGCCAGCCGGTGACGTCCCGCCGGTACGCGTCGCGGGTGTGCTCGGACAGACGCCGGTTGCGCAACCACGCCTCGGTGAAGTCGGCCGGACCGCCGGGCAGCGCGGGACGCGCGTGGGACAGCACCTCGGGACGCAGCATGTGAGAAAGGTTCTCAGTCGGCGGGGCGTTTCGCGACGAGGCGCGCCCGGGCGGATTCGCCGCGCGGGTTACCGTCACCGGGTGCGCGCCAGCCGGCTGGTCTCCCTGCTGCTGCTCCTGCAGACCCGGGGGCGGACGACCGCCCAGGAACTCGCCGACGCCCTGGAGGTGTCGGTGCGGACCGTCTACCGCGACATCGAGTCACTCGGCGCCGCCGGCGTGCCGGTGTACGCCGACCGCGGGCCGGCCGGCGGCTACCGCCTGCTGGAGGGCTGGCGTACCCGGCTGACCGGCCTGACCGGGCCGGAGGCCGAGGCGTTGTTCCTCGCCGGCGTGCCCGGGCCGGCGGCGGAGCTGGGTCTGGCGTCGGTGGTGGCCGCCGCCGAGCTGAAGGTGCGCGCCGCGCTGCCCGGGGACCTGGCCGACCGCACCGGCCGGATCCGGCAGCGGTTCCACCTGGACGCCCCCGGCTGGTTCCGGCACCCCGAGCCGGTGCCGCACCTGGAGACGCTGGCCGGCGCGGTGTGGGAGGACCGGCTGGTGCGGCTGCGGTACCGGCGCTGGCGCGCCCCGCGCGAGGTGAGCCGGACGGTCGCCCCGCTGGGCGTGGTGCTCAAGGCGGGCCGGTGGTATCTGGTGGCCCGGTGCGGGGAGCAGATGCGCACCTACCGGGTCGGGGCGGTGCTCGACGCGGTGGTCACCGAGGAGCGCCACGACCGCCCGGACGACTTCGACCTGGCCGCCTACTGGCGGGAGTGGACCGCGCGCTACGAGCGCGACGTCTACCGGGGCGAGGCGCGGATCCGGCTCACCGTGGCCGCGCTGGAGTTCATGCCGTACGTCTTCCCGCCGGAGATGAGCCGGGCGGCCCGGGCGGCGGCCGGCGAACCGGGCCCGGACGGCTGGTTGGAGACCACCGTGCCGATCGAGTCGGCCCGGCACGCCCACGCCGAGCTGCTCAAGCTCGGCGCCGAGGTGGAGGTGCTGGCGCCGGCCGAGCTGCGGGACCGGTTCACCGCCACGGCGCACGCGCTGACCCGGCTCTATCCCGCCGACGCCGAGGCGGGGTCGGCCGGCGCTCCGGCCTCCCCCGCCTCGGCGTGACCCGCGCTCAGGCGGTGGTGAGCTGCCGGTGGCCGTTGCCCTCCGCGGTCGACGTGACCGTGATCCGGCGCGGCTTGGCCCGCTCGGCGACCGGGATGCGCAGCGTCAGCACCCCGTTGTCGTAGCCGGCTTCGAGGCGGTCGGTGTCGAGCGTGTCGCCCAGGAACAGCTGGCGGGTGAAGGTGCCCATCGGGCGCTCGGCGGCGACCAGTTCGACGTTCTCGCCGGTCGGGCGGCGCCGCTCGGCGCGGACGGTCAGCACGTTGCGCTCGACCGTGCAGTCGATGCTGTCCGGGTCCACGCCGGGCAGGTCGAAGGCGGCGTAGAAGTGGTCGCCGTCGCGGTAGGCGTCGAGGTGCATCACGGCCGGCCGGGTGGTGGTGCCGAAGAACTGCTCGGCGATCCGGTCGATCTCACGGAACGGGTCGGTGCGCATCAACATGGCAGTGCCTCCTCGGTTCTCCTGGCCCAAGGTCTCACGTTGAGTCTGGTCGACTCAACTTCCCGATTTCTGTTTTAGCGCGGCGTCGCGGCGTCGTCAACTCGCGCCGGCAGTGACTTCTCGAACCAGTGCTGCGCGTACGGGCCGGAGGTGTAGGCGGGGATCTCCCGGTAGCCGTGGCGGGTATACAGGGCGCGTGCCTCGACCAGGTCGGAGCGGGTGTCCAGGCGGATCCGGGCCGCCCCCGCGTCGACCGCGTACGCCTCGGCCGCCGCGAGCAGGGCCGCGCCGCCACCGGCGCCCCGGTGCGCCGGGCGCACGTACAGCCGGGTCAACTCCGCCCAGCCCGGCCGCCACCGCAGCCCGGCGCACCCGGCGGGAAGGCCGTCGTGGTGAGCTGTCATCAGCAGGCCGGTGGGCGGGGCCAGGTCGTCGCTGGGCATCTCGGTCAGCGCGGCGTCGACCTCGCCGGGCCGCTCCGGGCGGCCGTACCAGCGGCGGACCATCTCCGCCATGTACTCCCGCAGCAGCACCCGCGCGACCGGAGCGTCGGGCGGGTCGAGGCGGGTGTGCCAGCCGGTCACGGGCCGGTCCGCCAGTAGACGCCGTGCTCGCGGGTGAGCAGCATGTCGTCGACCAGGTAGCGGCGCAGCGTCACGTGGTCGGCCTCGCCGCCGGCGCACCAGGGGCGCAGCGCGTCGTCCACCGCCCGTTCCGGATAGCGCAGCCCGGGTTCGAAGGTGTGCGTGGTGATGTGTTCCAGCAGCACGCGGCGGCGGCCGCGCTGCGCGGGCAGCCGGGTCAGCGCGCCGTCGCGCAGGAACGTGCGCAGGATCGACTCGCGCCGGTCGGCGGGCGGGGCCGACGGCGTCGCCCCGGAGCGGGCGACGTCGCGCAGCCACCCGTCGTCGACGCGCAGCCCGGAGCCGTCGTCGACGAGCACGCCGGTGTCGGTGAGCCGGCGCACGGCGGTGGCCACGTCGCGGGCCGGCAACCCGGTGCGGGCCACCACGGCGGGCACGTCCCGGGCGCCGAGGACGACGGCGGCGAACACGGAGCGGCGGCGCTCGTCGGCGAGCGCGCCCGCGAGGGCATGGGCGGTCATGCCCGGCAGCCTGTCAGCACCCGACGCGGACGGCCAGGCGTTTTCCGCCCGTGCGGGGGATGCCCGCCGGCGGTGTCAGGCCGTCACGGGCCCCCGACGTTTCCGGTCGGTCGCTCGGCGGCCGAGTTCACCCGGCGCAGCAGGTCGGCCAACGTCCGCCGCTCCGCCGCGTCCAGTGTGCCGAGCACCCGGTGCTCCTCGTCGCCGACGACGTCCAGGGCCCGCCGCCAGATGGCCTCGCCGGCCTCGGTGAGCGCCACGTCGACGCGCCGCCGGTCGACCTCGGACGGGATCCGGCGCACGAAGCCGCGCCGGACCAGGGCGTCCACCCGGGCGGTGATCGAGGCGGGCGCCATCCGCAGCGCGTCGGCGATCTCCGACGGGGCGGCGCGCCCGCCGCGCCCGGCGAGGACGTGCAGCGTGCCGTACTCCTTCTCCTGCAGGTCGAGGTCGGCCAGGACCCGGTCCTTGACCGCGCGCAGGTGCCGGGTGAGCAGCATCATCCGCACCACCGCACCCTCCACGTCGGGGTCGAGGTCGGGCAGGACGGGCTGCCAGCGCGCCACGTGCTGGTCGACGGAGTCGGGGTCGGTCACGGCAACCACGGTACGTCGAACCCGAAATATTCGTTGTCGAAATATTCGACGTCGAAGTAGTCTGCGGCGGTGACGCATCCCCTCCGGCTCCGCGCCTTCCGTCTGCTCTTCCTCGGCCGTACGGTGTCCGCCCTCGGCGACGCCGTGGTCCCCACCGCGCTCGCGCTCGCCGTGCTGCGGGCCACCGGCTCGACCGCCGCGCTGGCCCTGGTGCTCGGCTGCGCCATGGTGCCCCGGCTGCTGCTGCTCCCGCTCGGCGGCGTGGTCGCCGACCGGTTCGCCGCCCGCCGCGTCGCGCTCGCCACCGACCTGATCCGCGGCGCCGCCCAACTGGTCGTCGGCGTCGAACTGCTCGGCGGCGCGCCGACCCTCGCCCACCTCGCCGTGGCCTCCGCCGTCGGCGGGGTCGCCTCCGCCTTCGCCATGCCCACCGCGTCCCCCCTGGTCGCCGGCGTCGTCGACGCCGCGGGACGGCAGCGGGCCAACGCCCTGCTCGGCGCCACCACCAACGCCAGCCGGCTCGCCGGCCCGGCCCTGGCCGGCCTGCTGGTCTGGACCGCCGGCCCCGGCTGGGCGTTCGTCATCGACGCCGCCTCGTTCGGCGTCAGCGCCGCACTGCTGGCCGCCATCCAGGTCCGGCACGTGCCGGTCGAACGCCGCTCACTGCGCGCCGACCTGGTCCTCGGGTGGCGGGAGGTCCGCGCCCGCGACTGGTACTGGAGCAGCCTGGTCGCCCACGCCGTCTGGAACGGATCCGCCGCCGTGCTGCTCACCGTCGGCCCGGCCGTCGCCGTCACCCGGCTCGGCGGCGAGGGCGTCTGGGTATTGCTGCAACAGGCCGGCGCGGTCGGGCTGCTGGCCGGTTCGCTGCTGGCCAGCCGCGCCCGCCCCCGCCGCCCGGTGCTGGTGGGCAACCTGGCGCTGGCCACGTACGCGGCGCCGCTGCTGCTGCTCGCCGTGGCCGCGCCCGCCGCGCTGACCGTGGCCGCCTACTGCCTGGCGCTGAGCGCCCTGGGCTTCCTCAACCCGGTCTGGGAGACCGTGGTCCAGGCCCGCTTCCCCACCGAGGTGCTGGCCCGGGTCACCTCCTACGACTGGCTCATGTCGCTGGGCGCCATGCCCCTCGGTTACGCCCTCGCGCCGCTCGCCGCGTCGGCCTGGGGCGCCTCGACGCCCCTCGCGGTCGCCGGGGTGCTCGTGCTGCTCGCCTGCGCCGGCACCGCCGCCGTGCCCGGCGTACGCCGGGTGGGCTGGACCGTCGCCGCCGCGCCGGCCCAGCCGGAGCCGGCGCGGCGGTGACCCGGTCGGCTCAGAGCCGGTGCCCGGTGGTGGCGTCGACGCTGTCGGGGACGGCGTCGTGCCGGTCCCCCACGCTGGACGTGCCGGACGGCTCGAACATGAGGATCGAGGCGCCGTCCGGCGCGTACGGCCGGTGCTCCACCCCGCGCGGCACCACGAACACCGCGCCGCGCGGCAGCGTCACCTCCCGCTGCGCCCCGTCCACGCCGTCGCGCAGGGCGATGCGCAGCTCCCCGTCGAGCACCAGGAAGAACTCGTCGGTGTGGTCGTGGGCGTGCCAGACGTGCTCGCCCGCCACCTTCGCGACCCGGACGTCGTAGTCGTTGACCGTGGTCACGATCCGCGGACTCCACAGCTGGTCGAAGCGCGCCAGGGCGGCGGCCAGCTCGATCGGCTCAGGGTTCATCCGACCATCCTCGCGCACCGGCGGCGGTCACAGGGGACGGTGCATGACGTGCAGGCCCACCCGACCCCGCGTCGGGTGGGCGAACGACTCCGGCACGGTGCCGATCACGGTGAAGCCCAACCGCCGGTACAGTGCCACGGCCGCCGCGTTGGTCTCCACCACGGCGTTGAACTGCATCGCGGCGAAACCCTGCCGGCGGGCCCAGTCCAACGCGTCCTCGCACAGCGCCCGGCCCACGCCGCGGCCCCGCGCGCCGGCGGCCACCATGAAACTCGCGGTCGCCACGTGCGAGCCCGGCCCGGGCCGGTTCGCGCCCATCTTGGCGGTGCCGAGCACGGCGCCGTCGTCGTCCACCGCCACCGAGGTACGCCCCGGCGGGCGTTCCACCCACACCTCGTGGGCCACCTCGGCCGGCCAGGCCGGGTCGTAGGGGAACGTGTCCCCGGCGGTGACGACGTCGGAGAAGATCGGCCAGACCTGGCCCCAGTCGGCGTCGGTGTAGTCACGGATGCGCACGGCGGGCACGCTAGTCGGGACCCGACCGTCCGGCCACCGGATTCCGTCCACCCGGCCGAGGCCGGCGGGACGACGTCGGACCGCCCCGCCGGGCCATCATGGGCGGGTGGCCGAATCAGTCGCCGACGTCGATCGCCGCGAGGCCGCCACGCCCGCCGGGCCGCCGCCGCCCGGGCCACGCACGGCGGTCCCGTGGCTGGTCGGCGCGACCCTCACCGTCGTCCTGCTGCTGCTCGCCGGCCGCTACGGCTACCACCGCGACGAGCTCTACTTCCTGCTGTGCGGCCGGCACCTCGACTGGGGCTACGTCGACCAGGGGCCGCTCGTGCCCGCCCTGGCCCGGCTGGCCGACACCGTCGCGCCCGGCAACCTGGTGCTGCTGCGCACCCCGTCGGCGGTCATCGGCGGCACCATGGTGGTGCTGGTCGCCGCGATCGTCCGGGAGTTCGGCGCCGGCCGGGTCGCCCAGACGGCGGCGGCGGTGCTCGCCGCCGCCTCGGGCATCGTCCTGGCCGGCGGGCACCTGCTCAGCACCACCAGCGTCGACCTGCTGGTGTGGCTCGTCACCGCGTTCTGCGTGGCGCGGATGCTGCGCACCGGCGACACCCGCTGGGCGCTCGGCGCCGGGCTCGCCCTCGGCGTGGGAATGCTCAACAAGCCACTGCCCGCCCTGCTCGGCGTCGGCCTGGTCGCCGGGGTCGTGATCGCCGGGCCGCGTCGCCTGCTGCGGGACCGGCGGGTGCTGGCCGGGGCGGTGATCGCCGTGCTGCTCGCCGTGCCGTACGGGGCGTGGCAGGCCGCACACGGCTTCCCGCAGCTCTCCGTCGCCTCGGCCATCGCCGACGGCGACAGCTCCTACAGCGGCCGGCTGGACGCGCTCGTGCTGCAACTGCTCATCATCAGCCCGTTCGCCGTCCCGGTGTGGGTGGCCGGGCTGGTGGCGCTGCTGCGCCGCCCGGCCTGGTCGGCGTACCGGGCGTTCGGCTGGGCGTGGCTGGTGGTGGTCGCGGTCGTCGTGCTGGCCGGCGGCAAGGGCTACTACGACGCGCCGCTGCTGCTGGTGCTCACCGCCGCCGGCGTGACGCCCACCCTCGACTGGGCGCGGCGCGGCGCCGCCCGGGCCCGACAGACCGCACTCGCCGCCGCCGCCGTGCTGATGGCGGCCAGCAGCGCGGTGCTGCTGCTGCCCACGCTGCCGGCCGACCGGCTGCCCGGGTTCGTCGTCGCGGCCAACCCCGACGTCGGCGAGACGATCGGATGGCCGGAGTTCGCCGACTCGGTCGCCGCCGTGCACCGGGGTCTGCCGCCGGCCGAACGCGACCGGGCGGTCGTGCTCACCGCCAACTACGGCGAGGCCGGCGCGCTGGCCCGCTACGGCCCGGCGCGTGGCCTGCCCCGCGCGTACTCCGGGCACAACAGCATGGTCACGTTCGGCCGGCCGCCCGACGGCGCCGACGTGGTGATCGCCGTCGGCTGGTCCCGCCCCGACCGGCTGCGCGCCTGGTTCACCGAGGTCACCGAGGCCGGCCGGGTCGACCAGCGGGTCGACGTCGACAACGAGGAGAACGGCGGGCCGATCTTCGTCGCCCGCGGTCCGCGCCGCCCCTGGTCGCAGATCTGGGACAGCGAGGTCCGGCACGCCTCCTGAGGCCGGCGGGCCATACTTGTCGCCATGCTCTGGGGTGTCAGCGGGCCGCTCTTCCTCCTCGACTACCTCGGCGCGGTCGCCGTGGCCGCCGCGATCGCCCTGGCCGTACGGGAACTGACCGGCCGGCGGGCCGGCGGCGCGACGCCCGACCGGGTCGAACTGGCCTACCTCACCGACCGCGCGCTGCTGGCCTGCCAGGTGGGGATCGCCGCGCTGCGCCGCGCCGGCGGGGTGAGCACCGGCGAACTCGCCACGCTGCGCGCCAACGGCCCCCCACCGGCCCGACCATCCGGTCTGGTCCGCGCCCTGCACACCGCCCTGCGCCGCCCGCAGACCTGGGCCGCCGTCCTCGCCGACCCCGACGTCGCTCGGGCGCTGCGCCGGATGGTCGGCCGGCTGGTCCGCGACGGCTGGCTGCTCACCCGCGCCCAACGCCGCCGCATCGCGCTGGGCACCCTGCCGCTGTTCGCGGTCGCCGCCGTCGGCGTGGCCCGGCTCGTGGACAGCGCCGTCGAGGGACGCTCCGCCGGCGGCCCGGCGTCGGTCGCCGGGCTGCTGCTGTGCTGCCTGGCCACCGCGCTGGGTGGCTGGTGGCTGACCGAGGTGCCGGAGACCGGCGCCGCCGCCCGCCGCCTGCTGCGCCGGCTACGACGCGAGCACGCGGACCTCGACCCCGAACGCCGCCCCACCTGGCAGGGACGGGACACCGACGCGCTGCTGACCGCCATGGCGCTGTTCGGTCCCCGCCCGCTGCTCGCCGTCGACCCGGCCTTCGCCGTCCAGGTCGGCGTCGACCCGGACCGTGGCCGACCCCGCCCGGAGCCGAAACCCGCCCGCCGCTGAGCCCTCGACGGGCGGCGGCGACGCCGATGCGGCAGAGTGGCCCCACGACCGCGAGCAGGAGGTGACCCGTGGACGGCCCGACCGGGGTGGTGTTCCCCGCGACCGCCGACGGCCGGCGCAGCACGACCGCGCTGGGACGCGCCGTGGTCGCCGACGCGCTGCGCGCGGCCGACCCCGTCGGCGCGCGCTCCGCCGAGCACGAGACCGACTGGCGGCGGGGCTACGTCGGCCACTTCCGCCGCCTGGTCGAGGCCGGCCTGCTCTCCCGCGACGCCGCGCTCACCGTCGCCCGCGACGGCCTCGCCGCGCTGCACACCCGCATGCGGTACGCCCCGCCGGACGGCGGCCCCGAGACCACACCGGCCGAGGCG
The DNA here is from genome assembly GCF_002573675.1 of Micromonospora sp. WMMA1996. Classification (NCBI taxonomy): domain Bacteria; kingdom Bacillati; phylum Actinomycetota; class Actinomycetes; order Micromonosporales; family Micromonosporaceae; genus Micromonospora; species Micromonospora sp. WMMA1996. Next base: position 2,250,036 of record NZ_PDHU01000001.1, read on the forward strand.
TTCGCGTCGGACGACCGGGAGCCGCCGCTGCGGACCGCCACGGTCACCGGCGCCGGGCCGGTGGAGCGCGAGTTGTCCCTGCCCTACCGGGGGCAACGCCTGCGCGGCGACGACCTGCGCCGCCGGCTCGACGCGTGGGTCGACGCCGGGGTCATCGAGCCCAGCTGCGCCGAGGCGGTCGGCCGGGTGCTGGCCAACCCGGACTGGCTGGACCTGCGCGACCAACGGATCGTGGTGCTCGGCGCGGGCGCCGAGATGGGTCCGCTGCCCTCGGTGCTGCGCTGGGGCGGTGACGTCGTCGCGGTCGACCTGCCCCGCCCGGAGATCTGGCGCCGCGTCCTGCGTACCGCCCGCCGCCACGGCGGCCGGCTGCACCTGCCCGTGCCGCCGGACACCGGGGACGACGACGCGGCGCTGACCGCCGCCGCCGGGGCGGACCTGCTGCACCGCCTCCCGCAGGCCGCCCGGTGGCTGGCCGGGCTCGACGGTCGGCTCGTGCTCGGCAACTACGTCTACGCCGACGGCGCCACCAACGTCCGGGTGGCCACCGCGGTCGACGCGCTCACCGTCGAGCTGACCGGGCAGCGCCCGGACGCCGCGCTGGCGTTCCTGGCCACCCCCACCGACGTGTACGCGGTCCCCGGCGACGCGGTCGCCCACGCCGAGCGCGGGTACGCCGCCCGTGGCCCGGCTCGACGGACCCTGCGGCTGATCTCCGGCGGCCGGCTGCTGCACCGCAACTACCCGCCCGGCGCCGACCCGGGCATCAACGACAGCCTGGTGCCCCAGCAGGGGCCGAACTACGCGCTGGCCAAGCGGCTGCAACGCTGGCGCGCGGCGGTGGCCCGAGACGCCGGCGCCACGGTGTCGTTCACCGTCGCGCCGCCCACCCGCACCCGGTCGGTGCTGCGCAACCGCGCGCTCGCCGCCGCGTACGCCGGGGCGCACCGCTTCGGCGTCGAGGTGTTCGAGCCGGCCACCAGCAACACACTGATGGCCGCGCTGCTCGTGCACGACCTGCGCACCGGCGGTGGACCGGCGCAGGAGCACCCGTGGCGGGACGAAACGTACGCGGCGGCACACGGCGGACTGTGGCGCGTGCCGTACGCCCCGCGCAGCGCGCTGGGCCTGGCGGTGCTGCTGGGCCTCGGCGGGGCCCGGGCCTGAGCGGGTTTCCTTGTCTTGGGCGCCGGGAAGGCTCCGGTATGGCCGAGACATTCGTGAGCGAAGACCTGAAGACGCTGCAGTCGATGGCGCGCGGGGCCGGGATTCCGGATGCCGAGCGTCTGTCCCACGACGACCTGGTGGAGGTGTTGCGCCGGGCCGGGCTGGCCGACGGCAGCCAGGACGACTGGCCGGACCAGCCGATCGAGGATCCGGCGCACCTCGCCGGGCTGCCCCGCAGCTCGCTGCGGCAGGGTGACGAGAGCACCGGCGGTCGGGCCGCCGAGGAGGCGATCGGCGCCCGGCCCGGCGAGTCCGGCACCGAGATTGACGACCGCACCGAACGCTGACCGCAAGAACGGGCGGCTCCCGCAGAGCGGGGGCCGCCCGTATGTGCTCCCGGTACCACGACTACGGCGTGCCGACGATTCCGGGAGGCTGGCCGGGTACGCCGGGCAGCAGTCCCGCCGCTGACAACCGATCGGGCCGCCCGACCGGTTTCCTCACTGTCGGGCTCCACAAGGGAGCCCAGGTCAGGTCAGGTGGTGGCTCTGTTGCGCAGAAACTCGATCATGGTCCTCGTTCCGGTGCTGGCTGCGGTCGGCCTCGTCGCTCCCAGCCCGGCGATCGCCGACGCCGGCGCTTCCTCGCCTCGCGTCGCCGGCCCGTCCCACCGCACCTACTTCCCGTCCCGCATCGCGTTGCCGGACGGCTTCACACCGGAGGGACTCACCATCGGCCGCGGCACCACGGTCTACGTGGGGTCCATCCTCGACGGCGCGATCTGGCGGGGGGACCTGCGCACCGGACGGGGCGCAGTACTGGTGCCGGGGGTGCCCGGCACCGACAAGGCGGGACTGAAGGTGGACGCGCAGGACCGGCTCTGGACCGCCGACTTCTCCGGTGGCGGCGCCAGCGTGTACCACGCTCGGACCGGTGCCCTGCTGGCTCGCTACCGGTTCACCGATCAGCCCGGAAGCCTGGTCAACGACTTGGTGATCACTCCCCGGGCGGTGTACTTCACCGACTCCACCCGACCAGTGCTGTATGTCGTGCCACTTGGTCCCGGTGGCCGGCTGCCGGCCGGCTCGGCCGTTCGGACGCTCGCCCTCAGCGGGCCGGCGGCCGAACCGGACGCGTTCGCGAACGGGATCGTCACGCTGCCGGACGGGGACCTGCTGGTCGCCCAGATGCTCGCCGGTCGGCTGGTCCGGATCGATCCGGCCACCGGTGCCAGCCGTGCGTTCGACCTCGGCGGCTACTCCGTGACCCGGGCCGACGGGTTGGTGCGGCGGGGCCGCACCCTCTACGTCATCCGCAACCTGACCAATGTCGTGGCCGTCTTCCGGCTGTCGCCCGGGTACGACTCCGCGACGCTGGTCCGAGAGATCACCGATGTGCGACTGCGGGTGCCGGCGACCGGCGACCTCTTCGGACCCTGGCTGTACGTGGTCAACGGCCGGTTCGACGTCGAGCCGACACCGAGCACCGACTACGACATCGTCCGGCTGCCCGCCTGGCAGTGAGACGACGCCGACTGACCGGGGCCGCCGGCCCAGGTCAGCCGGCCGCTCGGGTGAGTCGCCCCGCTGACCGGGGCGGCTCACCCGTCTTCTCGTCGCCGGGTGACCCCGCTGAGCCCCGGCAAGGGGCCGGCATCTGGCGGACCGGGGGCAGGACCGCAGAGCGTTGTCGGAGGACGTCTCTACGCTTTCTGCATGCTGTCCCAGGTGACCGGCCTGTCCCGGCACTTCACGGAGGAATCACTACGCTCCTACCTGCTGGCCCGCTCGCAGCGCCTGCCGACGGGCTGCCTCGTGGTGCGTGGATATGGCGGCCAGCGCGGCGTCTACCAGAAGCTCGCCGGACGCGCCTGGGCCCACATCGCGGCATACGCGGTCTTCGTCGGCGGCTACCGGCCGGACCTTGACGTCCATCACGACTGCGGTGTGCCCGACTGCATCGAGCCGACCCACCTGCGTCAGCTCAGTCACGCGGACAACTGTCGGGAACGTCGACAGCAGTCGCTCTGCCGTAACGGACACGCCCGGGAGGTCGATCCCGACACCGGACGCTTCCGGAAGGTGTGCCGTCGCTGCAACAGCGAAGCGCAGAGGCGGTGGCGTGAGCGGCGCGCGGCCGAGGTGGCCGCGGCCAAAGCTTCCTACCGGTAGTGAACGGGACGTTGTAGCCGCCCGGTACACCACCGTAAAGCCTTACGCATAGGAACTGTCATTATGATGTACCGCCCTTTCGTCCGTTATGTCCGCGCTAATTAATGGACTGTCGTTACCGGTAATCCATTAATTAGGGCGTGGGTCGGCGGTAAAGCGCTTGAGGCGTACCTCGGCCCTCGCTTACGGTCGCCGCGACCCCGCACCCCTGAGGACAGAGGACGAACCGCGTGACCCCGCCTGCTCTCTGAACCTGACACGCCTTCCACCCACCCCGAGCCGACGCTTCCCCGTCGGCTCCGCCGGGCTGCCTCCACGCGCCCGGTCACACGGCGATCGAGGCCGCGCGTCATCGGCCTCGTGTCAGGTCTACAGAGATCAGGTTTTCCGTCCTCATGTCTTCATCACCCCATGTCGTGCTGCCCTGGTTCGTCCGCCGGACCAGGCTTCCGCTGCTGTCACTGCGCTGCGTGGACTGCCGATCGGAGTCCGCTACCACCGGCGACGGCCGGTTCCGGGTCAACGCCAACGGCAAACTGCTCGACGTCTGGCTGCTGGTCCGATGCGTCTCCTGCGACCGGACCAGCAAGCTGACCGTGCACGAGCGGGCGCCGGTCAGCTCGCTCGACCCGGCCACGCTCCACGGCTACCACGTCAACGACCCGGTCCTGGTCGCCGTCACACTGGTCGATCCGGCGCTGGCCCGGCGCGGTCGCTTCACGTTGGACTGGACCGGCGCCTGGCGTCTGGACACCCCGACCGAACGGCCCGCCGAGGCGTGGCCGCTGCGGGTCGAGGTCACCTTCGAGGACCCGGTGCCGGTGCGCCCGGACCGGCTCATCGCCCACGGCCTGGGCCTCAGCCGGCACGAGGTGCTGCGCCGGGTCAAGGGCGACGTGTCGCTGCGCCGCCCGAGAAGCACCGACTTCACCTTCACAGTGCTGGCCGAGGGTTAGGACGCGCCGGTCGTGGCGGGCACCCCGCCCGCCACGACCGGCGCGTGGGCGACACTTGCGGAGTGACAACGACGATCGTGCCGATGACCTGTGCTCATCCGGCGTTCGACCGCACCGCTGCCCTGTTCGACGCCTACCGGGTGCACTACGGCCTACCGTCATCTCCCGAGACGACCCGCTCCTGGCTGCACGATCAGCTCGCACAGCACCGGATCTCCGCTGCTGCCGCCGTCCAGGCCGACCAGGTCTGCGGTTTCGTCACGGCCATGGTCATGCCCGCATCGCTCATGCTGGGCACCGCGTGGTCGATCCGTGACCTGTATGTGGACCCGCGCCACCGCCGTAGCGGTGTCGCGTCCGCACTCCTGCAGCACGTCATCCACAGTGCTCGTGCTGCCGGTGCCTCGCGCCTGTCGCTGCAGACCGAGACCGACAACGTCCCGGCCCTGACGCTCTACACGCAGGCCGGCTTCCGGCCCGTCACCGGCCTGGAACTACTCAATCTCCGCCTCGACCCCACCCCGGAAGATCCAGGAGACACGACCTAGGCTGGTTCCGTCGATGAGGATCCATCTCGGGAGGCACGATGGCGGGTCGGGCACGGGAGGTCGTCGAGCGGGTCCTGCGCGCCAGCCGGGAGGGCGACGTCGAGGCGTTCGTGGAGCTGATGGCCCCGGAAGGCTACATCGAGTGGCCGTTCCGCCCCGCCGGTGTGCCCGGCCGGGTGCGGGGGCGGGCCGACGTCCGCCGGCACCTGATCGAGACGGCCGGCACCCTGATCACGTTCGACGAGTACCGCGACGTGGTGATCCACGAGACGCTCGACCCCGAGGTGGTCATCGTGGAGTACGACGCCGTCGGTAGCGTGGTCGCCACCGCGGAGCCGTTCGAGCAGACGGTGATCGCCGTGTTCCGCGTCCAGGACGGACTCGTCGTGTCCTACCGCGACTACATCAACCCGCTGCCGCTGATGCAGGCGCTGACCGGCGGCGCGGGAAACCGCTGAGGCGAACGACGGAAAGGCGGGTCCATGGGACACGACGACCAGCTCCGACACTCCTCGTCCTTCGGCGCGGCGGCGACCGCGTACGCCGAACACCGCCCGGACTACGCGCGCGACGCGGTGCGGTGGGCGCTCGCACACGCGCCCGGCCCGCGGGTGCTCGACCTCGGCGCCGGCACCGGCAAGCTCACCGCCGGACTGCGCGCGGCCGGCGTCGACGTCAGCGCGGTGGAGCCCGATCCGGCGATGCTGGCCGAGCTGCGCCGCGCGGTGCCGGACGTCCGCGCGCTGCCGGGCAGCGCCGAGGCGATCCCGCTGCCGGACGCGTCCGTCGACGCCGTGCTGGCCGGCAACGCGATGCACTGGTTCGACATGGCCGCCGCCGGTCCGGAGATCGCCCGGGTGCTCGCGCCCGGCGGCACCCTGGCCGGGCTGTGGAACGTGCTGGACGATCGGGTGGACTGGGTCGCCGAGTTGGCGCGGGTCAGCGGGAGCGCCGCCGTCGGCCCTCGGGACACGCCCGCCTCCTGGCGCGTCGAGACGGCGCGGATGCACGTCCCGACCAACGGCGCCGCCGCCCGGTTCGAACGTCCGGAGCAGGCTGAATTCCCGCACGGACAGCGTCGTACCGCCGACTCCCTGGTGGCGACGCTGGCCACCCGCGCCGGGATGCTGGTCATGCCGGCGGAGGAACGCGACGCCACGCTCGGCCGGATCCGCGCGTTCCTGGCGAGCCGCCCGGAGACCGCGGCCGGCGAGTTCACGCTTCCGATGCTGACCTGCGTGCTCCGCGTGCGGCGACGCTGAACCCGCGCGGATGCCGTCTCATGCGCCGCGCGCTAGGCAGCGCTCGCCCGGGGCCAGTCCGTGAAGGCCTTGCGCAGCTCGTGGATCTGCGTGGGGGTGAGTCGGTAGAGCGCGAAGACGGTGTCGGGTAGCCGGTCGAGCCGTCGGATCGCATCGGAGACCTCTTCGTCGGTGAGGTCGGGATCGGCGCGACGCCCGAGCGTGATCAACTCATGCCGGTCGTGACGCTTCATGAGCGCCGCGACATCTATGTAGTCGCGGGGTTGAGCACGGGTAACCATGGCTGCGACCTTGGTGCCGATGACGTCGTCGAGGTGCAGCACCGGGCCGATGTCGAGGACAACGGGGCTGGCGGTGCGGGCGAAGCGCACGAGTTGCAGCCGAACGGCCTGGTCGTCCCGGTGTACCTCGAACTCGGTCATCTCCTGGTCTAAGCCGTAGAAGACACCGCTCAACTCGCTGGACTCGGCCATGATCTCGACCTGGAAGCCCGCGTCGAGCAGGGCGCCGCGGACGTGTCCGCTCGCGGCGGCGACGCCTCCGTCGACGTTCGTGAAGAGGTCGACGTCCTCGGTGGGCCGTTCACCGATGCCGTGAGCGATCAGTGCCTGACCACCGGCGAGGGCAAACCCGTGGCTACTCGCTGCGGCGAGCGCGATGCGGGCTACGTCGTGCTGGAACTGGTCGGGTGCAGACGACATCAGGCGGCAGCCTCGCGGGAGCGCAGGACCGGGTGACGCTCCTCCCAGGCGTGCCGCACCCCCCGGGGAAGGTAGAGCTGGGGCCAGAGTCGGACGAGGGTGGGGCCGTGCAACCAGGTGCGTAGTTCGTCGGATCGGACGGCTTCGGTGAGCACGGTCTCGTACATCCAGGTCAACAGGCCCGGCCGGTCGAGGTCGACGTGCCGGTCAGGCTGCCAGAACAGGCGGTGGGGCAGCTCGACGACGCCGGTGGTCGGGCCTCTCAACTCGCCGAGATCAGCGACCACGGCGGGCCGTCGTCCCGGCCGCGCCTCGTGCGGTCGACGCGAGCTGCGGACGAAACCGCTCGGATCCATGTCCCCAGAATAGGCCCTGGTGACCTGCGTTCGGGCCACGCCGGGCGCGGCCGGTCAGGAATCGGCGTGCCACAGGGTTGTGCGGCGGCGCCCGGTCAGCGGCGCCACCAGCGCCAGCTGCGGCGGGGACGCGCCGCGGGTCGACCGGTGTCCTGCGGCTCCACCGTCGCGGCCGCCGACCGCTCGGCCGCGACGCGTTCCCGGTCGGCCCGCCACCGGCGCACCGCCTCGTCGACGTTGACCGGGCGGACCACCACCCGCGGCCCGGTCGGGGTGCGCAGCCAGGCCACCACCTCGGTGTTGAGCGCGGCCACGTACGACCGCACCGCCTCCTCGGTGGGCAGGTCGCGCAGCTCGGCCGGGAGCTGCTCGATGCGGCGGCGCAACTGCAGCGGCGTGGGCAGCATCAGGTCGGACGGGATCTGTTCCCGCTCCATGAAGCTGCGGATCCACCAGCCCTCGTCGTAGGGCAGGTCCCGGCCCGGGATCGGCTTGCCCGCGCCCGGCAGGTTGTCGAACTCGCCGCGCTCCTGGGCCGAGCGGATCTGCGCCTCGACCGCGGCCTCCCAGCCTGTCGTCACCGCCGTCACCTCCCGTACCCACCGTATCCGCCGGTCTCCGACCAGGGTCAGCGTCGGACGGGCCCGGGGTTGTTCCCGGCCGCGCCGGGAGCAGGCGTAGCGTGCCCGACATGCGCGACTGGCTGATCGGGCTCGGGGTGGCGCTGGCCTGCCTGGTGGTGAGCTGGGCGGTGCTCGTGCTGCTGGCCCGGCGGCTGCCGCCCGGGCCGCTGCGTGACCTGGCCGCGTTCCTGCCCGACTGCGCCACCACGGTGCGGCGGCTGCGCCGGGACCCGAGGGTGCCGCGCCGCGCCCGGATCGCGATCATCGTCGCCGGTGTCTGGGTGGCCAGCCCGATCGACCTGATCCCGGAGTTCCTGCCGGTGATCGGCCCGTTGGACGACGTCGTGGTGGTCGCCCTCGCGCTGCGCTACGCCGGCCGGCAGGTGCCCCGGCAGGTGCTGCTCGACGCGTGGCCGGGCGAGCCGCGCCTGCTGCTGCGCCTGCTCGGCGCCCCGGCGGACTGACGGTCAGGTCAGCCGGCGGACGTGCCGGTGCCCGTCGCGGGGGAACGGTGGACGGGCCGGCAGCACCTCGACGAAGGCGTACCCGCTCTTCTCCGCCACCCGGCAGGAGGCCGGGTTGTCGATCTGGTGCAGCAGCTCCAGGCGGGTCAGCCCACCGGCGGCGAACCGGGCGAACGCCCAGCCGGTGACCGCCTCGACCGCCCGGGGCGCGACGCCCCGCCCGCGCGCCGGCGCCGCCGTCCAGTAGCCGACCTCGGCGTCCGGGCGGCCCGGCCGGACCTCCTTGAGCACCACGCAGGCCACCAGCCGCTCCCCCGGCGCGTCCTCCACCACCGCGAAGCTGAACCGGCGGTCGGCGGCCCAGCCCTGCCGGCTGCGGCGCACATAGTCCCGCGCCTCGGCCGGGGTGGTCACCGGGCGGCTGGTCCAGGCCCGCAGCACCGGGTCCCGGTAGGCCTCCAAGAGCGCGTCGGCGTCGCCGTCGCGCCACGGACGCAACAGCAGACCGGGCGCGGTGGGGGTGGCGTCGGCGGACAACACGATCGACATCCGGTCAGTATGGCGTCGTCCGGGTGGCGCGCGTCACCCCGCGCGGCGGCCGGAGCAGGACCGTGGCGTCACCGCCGGCGGCGTAGGGTCCGGGGCAGGGCCGACGGCGGGAGGGCGACATGGTCACGCTCGGTGCGGTGGTGGGGATCGCCCTGGTGGCGCTCGGTCTGGTGCTCACACCCGGGCCCAACATGGTCTACCTGGTGTCCCGGTCGGTCACCCAGGGCCGGCGGGCCGGCCTCGTGTCGCTGCTCGGGGTGGCGGTCGGGTTCGGCGTCTACCTGGCCGCCGCGGTCGCCGGCATCGCCACCGTCTTCGTGCTGGTGCCGCCGCTCTACACGGCCGTGAAGCTGGCCGGCGCGGCCTACCTGCTCTGGTTGGCGTGGCGCACGCTGCGCCCGGGCGGTCGGTCCGCGTTCACCCCGGCGCCGCTGCCGCCGGACCGGCCCCGACGGCTGTTCACCATGGGTCTGGTCACCAACCTGCTGAATCCGAAGATCGCCATCCTCTACGTGTCGCTGCTGCCGCAGTTCGTGGACCCGTCGCGCGGGCACGTGGCGGTGCAGAGCCTGCTGCTCGGGCTGACCCAGATCGGCATCGCGCTGACCGTGAACGCGCTGATCGTGCTCAGCGCGGGGTCGGTGTCGGCGTTCCTCACCCGCCGGCCGGGCTGGGCCCGCGTCCAGCGTTACGTGATGGGCACGGTGCTGGCCGGGCTCGCGGTGCGCATCGCCGCCGACCGCTCGCGCGCCGCCGTCGCCACCCCCTGAGGCGGTACGCGCTCGCGCAGCACCGCCACGCCGCCCGGCGCGAGGGTGAGCACCTCCGCGACCGGCTCGTCGGTGAGCAGCTCGTGTCCGTCGGTCGCCACCCGCTGCGGCCGGTCGGTGTGGTTGAACAGGTACAGGCGGGTGTGGTCGCCGGCGTGCCGGCGTACCGCCTCGACGCCCGGGGGCGCCTCGGGGCAGGTGGGGCCGACGCCGGCGCGGCGGGCCACGTCGGTGAGCAACCGCCGGTAGGTGTCGTCGTCGGGGCGGGTGGAGACGTACCAGGTGAGGGCGTCGCCGACCCGCTGTCGGGTCACCGCCGGCCGGCCGTCCAGCACCCCGCCGATGTAGGCGGTGACCGGCTCCGCCCCGGTCAGGTGCACCGTCTCCGACCAGATCCGGCCGATCCCGCCGCTGGTCAGCGGCACCCGTTCGTCGTCGGCGAGCGGGTGGAACTCCTCCACCCGCACCCCGAGCAGGTCCCGGTACGCGCCCGGGTAGCCGCCGGGACGCACGCGGGCGTGTTCGTCGGCGACCCCGCTGAGCCAGGTGACCAGCAGGTGCCCGCCGGCGTGGACGTGGCGGCGGACCCAGTCGACGGTGGCGTCGGAGGCCAGGTAGAGCGCGGGGAGCAGGAGCAGCCGGTGCCCGTCGAGCGGGTCGCCGGGGGTCACCAGGTCGACGGTGATGCCGGCGTGCCACAACGCCCGGTGCGCGGCGGCCACCTCGCCCGGGTGGTCGAGGCCGTCGCGGGGCATGCCGGGGTGGCGCAGCGCCCAGCCGCTGGCGGCGTCGTGGGCGATCGCGACGCCCGCCTGCACCGCACCGCAGGCGGTGCCGGCGAGCCGGCCGAGCATGGCGCCGAGCCGGGTGACCTCGCGGAACACCCGGGTGTCCGCGCCGCCGTGCGACACCACCGCGGAGTGGAACCGTTCCGCGCCGCCGGCCGGTGCGCGCCACTGGAAGAACATCACCCCGCCGGAGCCGCGGGCCACGTGCGCGAGGCTGTGCCGGATCATCCGGCCCGGTTCCTTGGTGTGCATGCGGTGGGCGGTGTGGATCTGGCTCGGCGCGCTCTCCACCAGCAGCCACGGCACGGGACGGCCGGCCCCGTGGCGGGCCCAGCCCCGCGCGAGGTCGGCGGCGAGCGCGGTCTGCTCCTCGGCGCCCCGGTCGGTGCGGGACGGGTAGTGGTCGACGGCCACCAGGTCCACCTCCCGCGCCCAGCGGGCGTGGTCGACGGGCACCCAGTTGCCGAGCGCGTAGTTGGTGGTGACCGGCACCGCCGGGTTCGCCGCGCGCAGCAGGTCCCGCTGCGCGGTGTACGCGGACAGCAGCGTGTCGGACCAGAACCGGCGGAAGTCGAGCAGCTGCCCGGGGTTGCCCAGGTACTGCGTGGCGCGGGGCGGGGCGACCTGCGCCCAGTCGGTGTAGTGCTGGCCCCAGAAGCTGGTCACCCAGGCGTCGTTGAGCGCGTCGAGGTCGCCGTACCGGTCGGTGAGCCAGCGGCGGAACGCCGTCTCGACGTGCGCGCAGTGGCAGGTGGTGCCGTACTCGTTGTGCACGTGCCACAGCGCCAGCGCCGGGTGGTGGGCGTACCGGGCGGCCAGCACCTCGGCGATGCTCCGGGCGGCGGTCCGGTAGGCGGGCGCGGCGGCGCAGTAGGTGTCCCGGCTGCCGTGGTGCAGGCGTACCCCGTCGGCGGTGACCGGCAGCGCGTCCGGGTGGGCGAGGGAGAACCAGGGCGGCGGCGAGGCGGTGGGGGTGGCGAGCGCGGCCCGGATGCCGGCGTCCTGCAGCAGGTCCAGCACCCGGTCGAGCCAGTCCAGGGTGTAGCGGCCGGGTGCGGGCTCCAGGCGGGACCAGGCGAACACGCCGACGGTGACGAGGTCGATGCCGGCGGCGCGCATCAGCGCGACGTCCTCGCGCCACACCGTCTGAGGCCACTGCTCCGGGTTCCAGTCGCCGCCGTACCGGAGTCGACCGTCGGCCCACAGTCCTTTAGTTGTCATCAAAGCCAAAGTAAGAACAGGTGAGAGCGAAAGTCAATGCGGTCGCTCATTGACAGTTAGTTGTGGTTCCAAAGAAACTGGCGGAACCGCCCGTGTCGCCGCGAGGAGACGCCCATGCCGTACCGCCCGCCCCTGGTCCCGTTCGAGACGTTCGTGGCCGACCCGCCCGACCTGCCGGTGCGCGCCCCCGGCGAGGAGGGCGCCGACGACGTGCTGCGGGCCGAGGTGGCCGCCACCGACGCGCACGGGGTCACGCTCACCGCCACCTGCGCCTCCGGCCGCACCGTGGTCGCCCGGGTGGAGGCCGCCGGCCACGGCATCCTGCGGGTACGCCTCGCCGACGACCTCGCCGTGCGCAGCCGCTCGGCGCGGGCGCTGCCCCTGGTCCGGCCCGCCCCGCACCCGGCCGTGGTCACCGTCGACGACGCGTACGCGCGCGTGGACGCCGGCGCGGCGGTCGCCGAGGTGCGCCTCGACCCGTGGGGGCTGCGGTTCCTCACCCCGGACGGCCGGCTGCTGCTGGCCGCCGACACCGGCACCCGGGACATCAGCGGCCGGCGGCGCACCCTGCCGTTCGGGCGCTCCACCGTGGACGGTGAGCCGGCCGCCTGGCACGAGAGCTTCGTCGCCCCCGGCGACGAGCGGTTCGTCGGCTTCGGGGAGAAGTTCACGCCGCTGGACAAGCGCGGGCAGCGACCGCTGATGTGGAACTTCGACGCCTTCGGCGGGGAGTCCGACCGGTCGCACAAGAACGTGCCCTTCTACCTCTCCGACCGCGGCTACGGGGTGCTCGTCGACAGCGGCCTGCCGGTGCAGTTCGACGTCTGCGCCAGCACCCACAGCAGCGTGCAGGTGCTCGTCCCGGACGACCTGCTCGACTACTACGTGCTGGCCGGCCCGACCCCGGCGCAGGTGCTCGACCGGCTGGACGCGCTGACCGGCCGGCCCTATCTGCCGCCGCGCTGGGCGTTCGGGGCCTGGATCTCCTCCGGCTTCTTCCCGGACAGCCAGCAGCGGGTGCTGGAGCGGGCCCGGCTGATCCGCGAGCGGGACATCCCCTGCGACGTGCTGCACCTGGACTGCTACTGGCAGGTCGCCGGGCGCTGGTCGGAGCTGCGCTGGGACGAGCGGGCCTTCCCCGACCCGGCCGCAATGCTCAAGGACCTGGCCGAGCAGGGGTTCCGGGTGTGCCTGTGGATGAACCCCTACCTGATGACCGACAGCCCGCTCTACGCCGACGCCGAGGCCGCCGGCTACTTCCTGCGCCGCCCGGACGGCGCCACGTACGTCGCCGACACCTGGCACGGCAGCTATCCGGTCTGCGCCATGGTGGACCTCACCAACCCGGCGGCGGTGCGCTGGTTCCAGGGCCTGCTGCGCCCCCTGCTCGCGCAGGGCGTCGCGGTGTTCAAGACCGACTTCGCCGAGGCGGTGCCCGCCGACGCCGTGGCGCACAACGGCATGACCGGCGTCGAGCTGCACAACGTGTACGCGCTGCTGTTCAACGACGCGGTCGCCGACGTCACCGAGGAGGTGGCCGGGCACCGCACGGTCTGGGCACGCTCGTCGTACCTGGGCGGGCAGCGGCACAGCGCCCAGTGGAGCGGCGACGTCAACGCCACCTGGCCGGGAATGGCCAGCACGCTGCGCGGCGGGCTCTCCCACGGCCTGTCCGGGGTGCCGTTCTGGAGCCACGACACCGGCGGCTTCCACGGCACCCCCGATGCGGACCTGTACGTGCGCTGGACCCAGTTCGGCGCGCTGTCGCCGCTGGTCCGTCTGCACGGCACCACCAGCCGGCTGCCCTGGGACTTCCCGCCGGAGGCGGAACGGCACGCGGTGGCCGCGCTGCGGCTGCGGTACCGGCTGCTGCCGTACCTCTGGTCGGCGGCCGTGGACGCGGCCCGCACCGGCGCGCCGATGCTGCGCGCACTGCTCGTCGACACCCCGGACGACCCCATCGCCTGGACCACCGACCTGCAGTACCGTCTCGGCCGCGACCTGCTGGTCGCGCCGGTGCTCGACCCGTCCGGGGAACGCGCCGTCTACCTGCCGGCCGGCGACGACTGGCTGGACGCGACCACCGGTGAGAGCCACAGCGGCGGCCGACACCTGCGGGTACGCGTGCCGATCGACCGCCTGCCGCTGTACGTGCGACGCGGGGCGCTGGTCCCGGTGACCCCGGCCGCCCCCACCGTCGCCGAGGGGCCGTTCCGCGACGTCACGCTCGTGGCCTGGGGCGGCGCCGACGCCGTCACGGTGGTACGCGACGAGGCCGGCGACACCACGGTCACCGCCAGCCGCGACGGCGACACGCTGCACGTGCGGGTGGACGGTCCGCTGGACGTGCGCGGAGTCTCGGTGGTCGGGGCGGACCCGCCGCGCCGGATCGTGCTCGACGGCGAGACCGTGCCGCCGACCGCGTTCGAGCCGTGGTTCGGGGGCTGACTCCGGCCCTCCGGACCGTCGCCGATTTAGTTTAAGCTGTAGCCGAAACCGGGGCCGGGCGCAGGAGGCGGGCAGTTCGTGATCAGCATCGACCGGCCGTCACGGACGGCCGACCTGGGCGACGTACGGGTGGCCAACCGGGCCGCGGTGCTGCGGCACGTCCGGCTGCACGCCCCCTGCTCCCGGGCCGACGTCGCCGCCCGCACCGGGCTGAACAAGGCCACCGTCTCCAGCCTGGTCGGCGAGCTGATCGAGCACGGTCTGCTGCGCGAGACCGGACTGACCGAGAACCGGGTGGGCCGCCCGGCGACCATGCTCGTGCTCGACGGCTCCCGCTACGTCGGGCTCGGCCTGCGCATCGGCGCCGACGAACTGGTCGTGGTCGCCGTCGACGTGGCCGGCGAACGGGTCCTCACCTGGCGGCGGGCGTTCGCCGCCGCCACCGCCGGCCCGGACGAGACCGTGGCGGCGCTCGCCGCGCTGGCCCGCCGGGCGATCAACCGGGTCACCGGCACGGGCCGCACCGTGCTGGGCCTCACCGTGGGCGTGCCCGGCCCGGTGGACGCCGACGGCGTGGTGCCGGCGGCGCCGGTACTGGGCTGGCGCGGTGTGCCGCTCGCCGCCGCGCTGCGTCGCGCCCTGCGCGACCCGGGTTTCCCGATCGGCGTCGACACCGACGCCAACCTCGCCGTCTCGGCCGAGCTGCGACACGGTCCGTACGCCGGCACGGCCGACCTGGTGCACCTCACCGGCGGGCCGACCGCCGGGGTGGTCAGCGGCGGGCGGCTGCTGCGTGGCGGCCGGGGCTTCGCCGGCGAGATCGGCCACCTGCCGGTGCTGCCGGACGGGCCCGCGTGCGGGTGCGGTCGTCGGGGTTGTCTCGCCGCGCTCGTCGGCGTGGACGCCGTGGTGCGCCGCCTGCTGCCGGACGCCTTGCAGGACGGTCCGGTCACCGACCACCTGCCGGAGATCGAGCGGATCCAGGCGCTCGCCCGCGCCGGGAACGACCCGGTGCGGACCGGGCTCACCGAGGTCGGCCGGCAGCTCGGGCGGGCGGTGTGCGTCCTGGTCGACCTGCTCGACCCGGAGGTCGTCGTGCTGGGTGGGCACCTGGCCGCGCTCGCGCCGTGGCTGCTGCCGGCCGTCCGCGCCGAACTCGCCGACCGGACCCTGGCACCGCCGCCGGTGGTCCGGGTCGAGGCCAGCACGCTGGGCTCGGAGGCCAGCGCCCTCGGCGGCGCCACCGCCGCACTGGCCACCGTGGAGGCCGGGCACCTGCCCGCCGCCTGACCCCTTGACCGCGCCCGCGCGGGGTGCCAACCTCGGTAACGCCGTCACCGCGACCGGGCAACCCGGTGCCGGCGTGTTTTTCGGCGGTCGTCGAAGCGCTTCACCACCGCTCCGGGCCGACGCCGCCGCCCGACCACCACCCCCCTTTCCGCGTGCGCGCCGCCGTCTCCCGGCCCGGTTGTCGAAGCGCTTCGACACACCGGGGTGCCGCACGCTTCCCCGGAGGCGCCCGCCATGACCGATCCCGTCGCACCCCGTCCCGACGACCTGCTGGCCCGGCTCACCCTGCCGGAGAAGCTCGGCCTGCTGCACCAGTGGCAGGCGCCGGTCCCCCGGCTCGGCCTACCGGCGTTCCGCACCGGCACCGAGGCGCTGCACGGGGTGGCCTGGCTCGGCGAGGCCACCGTCTTCCCGCAGGCGATCGGGCTGGCGAGCAGCTGGAACCCGGACCTGATCCGGGCGGTCGGCGCCGCCGTCGGCGACGAGGTCCGGGCCAAACACCAGGCGGACCCGGGTCGGGTCGGGCTCAACGTGTGGGCCCCGGTGGTCAACCCGCTGCGCGACCCCCGGTGGGGCCGCAACGAGGAGGGCTGGTCCGAGGACCCGTGGCTGACCGGCCGCCTGGCCACCGCCTACGCCCGCGGGCTGCGCGGCGACCACCCCACCCGGCTGCGGACCGCGCCGACACTCAAGCACTTCCTCGGCTACAACAACGAGACCGACCGGGCGGTCACCTCCAGCGACCTGCCGCCGCGCGTGCTGCACGAGTACGAGCTGCCGGCGTTCCGCGCCCCGCTGGCCGCCGGGGCGGCGGTGGCCGTGATGGCGTCGTACAACCTGGTCGACGGTGTGCCGGCGCACCTGAGCCCGCTCATCGACGGGGAGCTGCGCGGCTGGGCCGACGACGAGGTGCTGGTGGTCGGCGACGCGGGCGCGGTCGGCAACATCGCCGGCGTGCAGGCGTACCTGCCCGACCACGTCACCGGGTTCGCCGCCGCGCTGCGCGCCGGGATCGACAGCTTCACCGAGGACGACGACGACCCCGGCCCCACGGTGGCCCGGTTCACCGAGGCCCTGGCGCGCGGGCTCGTCACCGAGTCCGACGTGGACCGCGCGGTCCGGCGGATCCTGTCGGTGCGCACGCGCCTGGGTGACCTGGACCCGCCCGGCCACGACCCGTACGCCGGGGTGCCGGCCGACGTGGTGAACTGCCCCGCGCACCAGGAACTCGCCCGGGAGGCCGCCCGCCAGTCGGTCGTGCTGCTGCGCAACGACGGTCTGCTGCCGCTGGCACCGGACACCCGGGTCGCGGTGCTCGGCCCACTCGCCGACACCGTGCTCACCGACTGGTACAGCGGCACGCCGCCGTACGTGGTGAGCGCGTACCGGGGGCTGCTCGGCCGGCTGCCCGACGTGCGCACCCACTGCGGCGCGGACCGGATCACGTTACGCGTCGGCGAACGGGCCGTGCGGTGCGTCGACGGCGCACCGCTGACCCTCGGCGACGGCGCACCGACGGAGTTCGACGTGGTCGACTGGGGGCAGGGCGTGGTGGCACTGCGCGTGGCCCACCACGGCCGGTACGTCGGCGCCCAGGACTCCGGCACGCTGGTCGACGACCGTACAGGCCCGGGCGGCTGGGTGGTCCGGGAGACGTTCCGCCTGCGCCACCGGCCCGACGGCACCGCGCTGCTGCACCACCTGGCCACCGGCCGGCACGTCGGTGTCGACCCGGACGGCCGCCTGCGCGTCGACACCGGCGACCCGGCCGGGTTCACCGTCGACCTGGTCGTCGACGGGGCCGCCGAGGCCGCCGCGCTGGCCGCCGCCGCCGACGTGGCGCTGGTGGTGCTCGGCAACCATCCGATGGTCAACGGGCGGGAGACCGAGGACCGGGCCGACCTGGCGTTGCCGTCCGGCCAGCAGGACCTGCTGCGCGCCGTGCGGGCGGCGAACCCGCGTACCGTGCTGGTGCTGACCAGCAGCTACCCGTACGCGGTGGGCGGGGCGCGGGAACACCTGCCGGCGGTGCTGTGGAGCGCCCACGGTGGACAGGAACACGGCAACGGGCTGGCCGACGTGCTGCTCGGCGCCGCCGACCCGGGCGGCCGGCTCACCCAGACCTGGTACGCCGACACCGCCGAGCTGCCCGACCTGCTCGACTACGACGTCATCGGCGCCGACGCCACCTACCTCTACCACCGGGGCGAGCCGCTGTACCCGTTCGGGCACGGGCTCAGCTATGCCGCGTTCGACTACGCTGACCTCCGGCTGAGCACCGCCACGGCGCACGCCGGCGAGGAGGTGCAGGTGAGCGTCGAGGTCACCAACACGGGCCGCCACCCGGGCACCGAGGTGGTGCAGCTCTACACCCGGCAGCGTCGTTCCCGGGTCAAGCAGCCGCTGCGGCAGCTGCGCGACTTCGCCCGGGTCACCCTCGACCCGGGGTGCGCGGCCCGGGTGACGCTGCGGCTGCGTACCGCCGATCTGGCCTGGTGGGACGAGAACCGCGCCGCGACGGTGGTGGAGGACGCCGTCCACTCGGTGCTGGTCGGCCGGTCCGCCCGGGACGTGCGGCTGGTCGGCGCGCTCGCCGTCACCGGCGGCGACGCCGCGCCGGTGACCACCGACGGGCGGTCGGGGGCCGCCTGGTGACCGGCCGGGTCGCCGGTGACCAGGTCACCATCGCCGACGTGGCCCGCCACGCCGGGGTCGCCGCCAGCACCGTGTCGTACGTGCTCAGCGGCAAGCGCGCCATCTCGGCGACGACCCGGGGCCGGGTGCTGGCCAGTGTCCGCGCGCTGGGCTACCACCCCAACGCCGGGGCGCGGGCGCTGGCCAGCCGCCGCGCCAACGTGATCGCCCTGGTGCTGCCGCTGCGCACCGGCATGCAGGTGCCGGTGGTGATGCGGTTCGCCACCGCGGTGGTCACCACCGCCCGCCGCCACGACCACGACGTGCTGCTGGTGACCGCCGACGAAGGGCCGGCCGGGCTGCACCGGATCGCCGGCAGCGCGTTGGTCGACGGCGTCCTGCTGATGGACGTGGAGCTGGAGGACTCCCGGGTGCCGTTGCTGCGGGAGCTGGCGCTGCCCGGCGTGCTGATCGGGCACCCGACCGACAGCAGCGGGCTGGCCTGCGTGGACCTGGACTTCCGGCGGGCCGGGGAGCTGTGCGTGGAGCACCTGGCCGGCGCGGGGCACCGGCGGATCGCGTTGCTCGGCGCGCCGGCCGCCGTCTACGACCGGGGCACCGGCTTCGCCCACCGGACCCGGGCCGGGGTGCTGGCCGCCGCCGACCGGCTCGGCGTCGACGCGGTGGCCCGGCCCTGCGAGGAGGGACCGGCGGCGGTCCGGCGGGACCTGGAGGCGCTGCTGGCCGACCACCCCGACGTCACCGGGCTGGTGGTGCAGAACGAGTCGGCCGTCGGGCCGGTGCTGTCGGCGTTGCCACTGCTGGGCCGGCGGGTGCCGCGGGACGTCTCGGTGGTCGCGGTGTGCCCCGACGAGCTGGCCGAGCAGTTCGGGCTGACCGGCGTGCCGGTGCCCGCCGAGGAGGTCGGCCGGCAGGCGGTGACGCTGCTGATGCGGCGGCTGCGTGACGAGCCGGTGCCGGAGGTGACCCTGCTGGAACCCCGGCTGACCGTGCGCGACACCAGCGGCCGACCCGGTCGGTGAGGACCGGTCAGAGGCTGTCCGGGCGGCGCAGCGCCGGATGCTGCTCGCCCGGGGCCGCGTACCAGGGTGGGGCGTCGTCGTCGAGCGCGGTGCCGATCCGCAGCCGCGACCAGTCGTCCAGCTCGGGCAGCGCGTCCGGGGCGAACCAGGCCACCGCCAGGGACTCGTCCCCGTCGGCGGTGGCGGTGCCGCCCACGGCCCGGCAGCGGAACCAGATGTTGAGGTATTCGCAGGCGTCGCCGTTGGGATAGACCACCGGGTGGGTGGCCACGCCGGCCAGCCGCTCGATCGTCACCTCGACGCCGGTCTCCTCGCGCACCTCGCGCACCAGCGCGTCGGCGGGCTGCTCGCCCGGGTCCACGGTGCCGGCGGGCACCGACCAGCGGCCGTTGTCCCCGCGGCGGGCCAGCAGCACCCGCCCCGCGTCGTCGGTCACCACGCCGCTGACCCCGTAGAGCATGAGCAGGTCGTGGCCGACGTGCCGGCGCAGCCGGGCGATGTAGGGCGACACGGGCATGGCGAGCAGGCTACCCGCGTGCCTGGCGGTGCCGCCGCACCATCCCGGCGGCCAGCGCCGCGCCGTCCAGGTCACCGGCGGCGACGCGCCCGGCGACGGTACGCCGCACCAGCCGGTCGGCCAGCGCCGGCGCGTGCCGGGCCAGGGCCAGCTCGACCCGGCCGCGTCGGGTGGTGGCGACGTCGCGGGGTGCGCGCCGGGCGGCGGCGGCGCGCAGGATCGCCGCGACCACGCCCTCGACCGGCTCGGGTCGGGACACCCCGCTCAGCGACAGTCCGGCCGCGACGGTGCTGTCGTGGATCGGGGAGGCGACCATGCTGGGGTAGACGACGCTGACCCCGACGTGCGTGCCGACCTCGTGGCGCAGCGCGTCGGCGTACGCGACCAGGGCCCGCTTGCTCACCCCGTACGCGGCGGCGAGGGGCAGCGGCAGCACCGCCATCCGGCTGGCCACGAAGATCACCCGGCCGCGGGCGGCCTCCAGGGCCGGCATCGCCGCGGCCGTGGTCCGCCAGGCGGCCAGCAGGTTCACCTCGATCTGCCGGCGCACCACCTCGTCGGGGGGCAGCTCGGCGGGGGCGGGACCGCCGACGCCGGCGTTGTTGACCAGCAGGTCCAGCCCGCCGAGCCGGTCCACGGCGGCGGCCACGGCGGTCGGCGTGGCGGCCGGGTCGGTCAGGTCGGCCCCGAGCACCGGTGGCGTCGCGTCGGTGTCGGCGTGCAGATCCAGCCCGACCACCTGGGCGCCGGCGTCGGTCAGCGCGGCGCCCAGGCGGCGACCGAACGTGCCGCGCGCGCCGGTGACCAGCACCCGCCGGCCGGCGAGCGCGCTCACCGCGTCGCTCCGGCCCGCCGGCGCCCGGCGGCCAGTTCCTGGCGCAGCTCGGCCAGGTACGCGTCGAAGTCCACCCGCATGTGTGGCCGGCGTTGCCCCCAGCGGGCGGTGGCGGCGCGCAGCTCGGCGCGGCAGGCGGCGGCCTGGCGGTCCGGCTCCGGCGGCGCCCAGGTGCCGGCCAGCCGGGCGGCGACGAGCCGGGCCTGCGCCTCGACCAGCGGGAACGCCGCTCCGGTGGACTGCATGAGCCCGACGAACGCCAGGCCGGGGGCGTCCAGGTGGAACACGTGCCGGTACAGCGGCAGCCGGTCCGCGCCGTCGCCGAGCAGCGCCGGGTCGAGGAACGGCACCTCCACCCGGTAGCCGGTGCACCAGATCACCAGGTCCACCTCGTCGACGCGGCCGTCGGTGAACTCGACCCGGTCGCCGGCGAAGCGGGCGATGCCGGGGCGGGCCTGGACGTCGCCGTGGGTGAGCCGGGACAGCAGCGTGTCGGAGAGCGTCGGGTGGTCCTGGAGGAAGCCGTGCTCCGGGGCGGGCAGCCCGTAGCGGGCGGGCGGGCCGACGGTGGCGGTGAGCATGGTCTGGCTGATCCGCTGGCGCAGCCGCCAGGGCAGCCGGCGGGCCAGCGCGCCGTTGAGCGTGTCCGACGGGCGGCCGAGCAGGTACTTGGGCACGACCCAGACGCCGCGGCGCAGCGACAGCAACGTCCGGGTGGCGGCGTACGAGGCGTCGACGGCGATGTCCATGGCGGAGTTGCCGCCGCCGACCACCAGGACCCGGCGGCCGGCGAGCTGCTCGGGTCCACGGTAGTCGTGGCTGTGCATCTGCTGCGCGGCGCATTCGCCGGGATAGGGCGCGGGCCGGTTCGGCACCCGGTTGTGCCCGTTGGCGACCACGACCGCCTCGACGTCGACGGTCACCGGGCCGTCCGGGCCGGTCGCGTGCACCCGCCAGCCGTCGCCGGCGGCGGTGACCCGGTCGACGGTGTGCCGCAGCCGCACCGCGTCGCGCAGGCCGAACCGGTCGGCGTAGTCGCCGAGGTAGCCGGCGACGCGGGTGTGGTCGGGGTAGTCGGGCCAGTCGGCGGGCATCGGGTGGTCGGCGAACTCGGTGCGCCCCCGGCTGGTGTTGAGGTGCAGCGTCCGGTACGCCGGCGAGCCGGGCGCGCCGTAGACCCAGAGGCCGCCGAGGGTGTCGGCGGTCTCGAACGCGACCGCCGGCACGCCGGCGTCGCCGAGCGCCTTGAGCGTGGCCAGTCCGGCCGCGCCGGCGCCGACGACCGCGACCCGGGGTGGTGCCGACATGCCCGCCTCCTTTTATCCAACGACTGCTGGATAATCCCCGGTGGGCGGGACGCCGTCAAGGGGTGGCCGGTGGGTAGAGCCCGTCGAGCAGGCGGTGCACGAACGTCCGGAACTCACGCCGCTCCCGCGCTGCGGAGCCGGAGCGCGCGGCGAGCGCCACCACGTGCCCGTGCACCGCCCAGACCAGGCTGCGCACGGTCACGTGCGGTGCCGGCTCGACCAGCGCCCCGGCCCCCGCCGCGGCGGCGAGCAGGCGCTCGACCTGCGCGTACAGCGGCGCGGAGTAACGCCGGTCCAGCTCCGCGTGCCGCTGCGGCTCCAGCCAGCGGCGCAGCCACAGCGCGGTGGTCTCCGGCCGGTCCTCCAGGAAGTCGACGAACACGTCGACCAGTTCGTGCAGCGCGCGCAGCGCCTGACCCGGGCCGGCGGTCAGGGCCTCGGCCGCGCGCTGCCCGGCCGCCTCCAGGACCTCGCGCTCGGCGCTGAACACCCGGGCGAAGCAGGCGTCGTAGAGCTGCGCCTTGGTGCCGGTGTGGTGGGCCACGGTGGCCACGTCGACGCCGGCCGCGGCGGCCACGTCCCGGACGCTGACCGCGTCGAACCCGCGCTCGGCGAACAACGCGGTCGCGGCGGCGAGCACGAGGTCGTGGGTCGGTCGCTGGTCGTCGCGGCGGGGGCGGCCCGGCCGCCGGCGGGGCATGGTCATCCGGCCATTGTTCCCCCTACAATCCAGCATCCGTTGGATTGGGGCGGCGCGCCCCGGGACAGGAGACCGCATGACCGGGCTGGACCAGCGGCGCGACGACGCCGTCGCCCTGCCACGCGGACCGCTGGTCGGGTTCGCCGCCGGCTCGCTCGGCATGGGTGTCTGGGTGACCGTGCCGGGGCTGCTGCTGCTCTACTTCCTCACCGACGTCCTCGCGGTCGCACCATGGCTGGCCGGGCTGACCCTGCTGCTGCCGAAGATCGCCGACGTGCTGCTGCACCCGTGGATCGGGCACCGCTGCGACGTCGAGCAGGCCCGCCGGGGTCACCGCCGGCGGCTGCTGCTGGCCGGCTGCGCGTTGCCGGTGGCGTTCGCCGCGCTGTTCGCCGTGCCCGGCCACCTCACCGGCGCGGCCGCCGCGGGCTGGGTGGCGGTGTTCTTCGTGGCCGGCAATCTGCTGTTCGCCGCCTACCAGGTGCCCTACCTGGCCACCCCGGCCGACCTGCGGATCGGCTACCACGAGCGGACCCGGCTGATGGCGTTCCGGATGGTGGTGCTGACCCTCGGCATCCTGGTCTCCGGGCTGCTGGCGCCGCTGCTGACCGGCGGCGACGACGCCACCCGCGCCGGTTACCTGAAGATGGCCGTGGTGCTGGCGGCCGGGATGCTCGCCGCGATGGCGGTCGGCGTGGTCGGGATCGACCGGCTGCGTCGTACCGCCGCCGCCCCGGCGGCCCCGCACGGCGCCGGCGGGTGGCGGACGCTGGCGGCCAGCCTGCGCGACCGGCAGTTCCGCGCGCTGGTCGGCGCCTACCTGGCCATGTCGACAACCACCCACCTGGTCCTGGCCGGGGTGCCCTACTACGCCGAGTACGAGCTGGGCCGCCCCGGGCTCACCACGGTGCTCGTCGCCGCGTTCGTCGCGCCGGCGCTGCTGGTCACGCCCGCCTGGCTGGCGTTGGCCCGCCGGGTCGGCAAGCAGCGCGCGCTGCTCGCCGGGCAGGCCGCGTTCGCCGCCGGGTCGCTGGTGCTGGCGGTCGGGCGGCCCGCGGGGCTGCCGGTGCTGGTCGCCGCCGTGGCGGTGCTCGGGGTGGCGTTCGCCGGCATGCAGCTGCTGCCGTTCTCCATGCTGCCCGATGTGATCCGCGCCGCCGGCACCGAGCGGGCCGGCACGTACACCGGGGTGTGGACCGCGACCGAGGCCACCGGCGCGGCGCTGGGCCCCTACGCGTACGCGTTGTGCCTGGCCGCCGGCGGGTTCGTCGCGTCCTCGGCCGGGCAGACGGTGACCCAGTCCTCGGCGGCGCTGGACGCGCTGCGCTGGGGCTTCGGTCTGCTGCCCGCCGCGGTGATGGTGGTTGCGGTGCTGGTGCAACGCCGCTACACCCTCGACGGCGCGGCCCGCGCCGGGACCGGCCACTAGACTTCGCCCCCGATGGACGTCGAGCCCGCCACCGAGACCCGCCCCTGCGCCCACTGTGGGCGGGAGGTGCCGCAGCGCTTCGGCGCGGGCCGCCCGTTCCGTTACTGCCGGGACAACGACGGCGCCTGCCAGCGCGCCGCCCGCAACTCGCGCATGCGCCACCGCAACTCCCCCGGCCTGCCCGGGCAGGTGGCACGCACCTGGGAGGCGGTGGACCGGCTCGACCAGATCGTGGAGACGCTCAGCGAGGCGTTGCACGCCGAGCTGTCCCCGGCCGGGGTGGAGCGGCAGCTCGCCGAGCTGCGCGCGCAGACGGCCGCGCAGGTCGCCGCTGCGCACGCCGAACGCGACGAGGCCCGCCGCGACGCCGAGGACGCCGCCGCGGCGGCCACCCGCGACCGGCAGGACGCGCGCGCCGCACACGCCGAACGCGACGCCGCCCGGGACCGGGCCGACCGCGCCGAGACGACCGCCACCGCCGCCGCCGAGCGGGTCGCCGATGCCGAGGCCGCCCGGGACAGCGCCCGCGCCGAGGCGGGCGCCGCCCAGGCGCTGCGGGTGCAGGCCGAGCGGGACCGCGACGCCGCCCGCCACGAGCTGCGCACCGTGCGGGCCGAACGCGACGGCGAGCGGCAGCGGGTCGCCGAGCTGACCGCCGAACGGGACACCGCCCGCGCCGACGCGGAGCGGGCCATCCGCTCGGCCGCCGAGGCCCTCGACCGGGCCGAGCGGTCCCGCGCGGACGCGCAGGCCGCCGCCGCCCGGGCCGTCGAGGCCGAGCAGGCGGCGCGGGCCGCCGCGCAGCGGGCCGACGCCGAGGCCGCCGCCGCGCGGCAGGCTCTCGTCGCGCGGGACCGCGCCGGCGCGGCCCGGGCCGAGGCCGAGGCGGCGGTGGAGCGACTGCGCGCCGAGGTGGCCGCCGCGGCGCAGCAGGCCGCCGCCCGTACCGCCGAGCGGGACGGGCTGGCCGCGGAGCTGGCCGACGCGCGGCGGGCCGCGAGCGCCGCCGAGGCCCGGGCGGGTGACCTGGCCGCCCGCACGGCCGCGGCCGAGGCCGAGCGGGACGCCGCGCAGCGGCGCGCCGGGCAGCTCGCCGACCAGGTCAGCGACCTGGCCACGGCCCTGGCCCGGCTCGGCACGCGCACCGGCTGACCGGCCACGGGCTGGGACGGGACAGCGCCACACCCCGCTGCCCGGGGAGGATCGGGGCATGGGAAAGACGTACGAGCGCATCGACGGCCGGCTGCGGGCCTTCATCGAGGCGCAGCCGATGTTCTTCGTGGCCACCGCCCCGCTGTCCGGCGACGGCACCGTCAACCTCTCCCCCAAGGGCCTGCGCGGTTGCCTGGCGGTGCTCGACGAGCACACCGTGGCCTACCTCGACTTCGCCGGCAGCAACGCCGAGACCATCGCCCACCTGCGGGAGAACGGCCGGGTGACGCTGATGTGGTGCGCGTTCGCCGGGCCGCCGACCATCGTGCGGGTGCACGGGCGCGGTGAGCCGGTGTTCCGCGACGACCCGCGCTGGCCCGACCTGCTGCGGCACTTCCCGGACATCGACCCGAGCCCGCACGGGCTGCGGGCGGTGATCGTGGTGCGGGCCGAGCTGATCCGCGACACCTGCGGCTACACCGTGCCGCTGATGAGCTACGACACCGACCGGGACCTGCACGGGCGGCGGTTCGCCCGGGAGGACGACGCGTCGCTGAGCGCCTACTTCGCCGGCAAGGAGCACGTGGCGACCAGCATCGACGGGCTGCCCGGCCTGCCGCTGCCGTTGCCGCCCGTGCCGGCGGGGTGAGCGGCGGTCAGTGGATGCCGGCCATCAGGCCCCGGATCTGGCGGGTGAACATCACCGCGGCCAGGCCCAGCACCACCGAGGCCAGCCCGAAGGTCAGGAAGTAGGTCGCCTGCGACCAGCTGTCCGCCAGCCGGGCCACCTGACCGCCGATGGCGTCGCCGACGGCGGTGGCGAGGAACCACAGGCCCAGCATCTGGCTGGCGTACTTGACCGGGGCCAGCTTCGTGGTGGCCGACAGGCCCACCGGGCTCAGCGACAGCTCACCGGCGACCTGGATCGCGTACACGGCGACCAGCCACCACGGCGAGACCAGGTCGCCGCCGACGGCGGCCTGGGCGGCGGCGGCCATCAGCACGAACGACAGGCCGTTGAGCACCAGGCCGACGGCGAACTTCGTCGGCGTGGACACCCGGTGGCCGAGCTTGAGCCACAGCCACGCGGCCAGCGGCGCGCCGATGATGATGAGGATCGGGTTGACCGACTGCAACCAGGACGCCGGGAAGGTGAAGCCGCCGACGTTCCGGTCGGTCCGGTCGGCGGCGAAGATGTTCAGCACCGACCCGGCCTGGTCGTAGATCAGCCAGAACGACGCGGCGAAGACGAACAGCCAGACGTAGGCCTTCATCCGGCTGCGTTCGGTGTCGCTGATCTCCCGGTCGGTGAGGATCCGCGCGAAGTAGGCGACGGTCACCAGCACGGTGACCACGGTGAGCAGGTTGACCACCGTGTCGACGGTGAACCAGCCGGTCAGCAGCAGCGCGAGCAGCACCACCAGCACCACGGCGGTGGCCACGCCGACGCGGGTCAGCGCCCGCCGCCGGTCGGCGCCGAGCAGCGGGTCGGCCGGCCGGGCGCCGGCGTCGCCGAGGTTGCGCCGCCCGGCCACGTACTGGATCACGCCGAAGGTCATGCCGATGGCGGCGGCGCCGAACCCGAGATGCCAGTTGATCTTCTCGCCGAGGAAGCCGGTGATCAGCGGGGCGATGAACGCGCCCAGGTTGATGCCCATGTAGAAGATGGAGAACCCGGCGTCGCGGCGGGGTGAGTCCCGCTCGTAGAGGTCGCCGACCATGGTGGAGATGTTCGGCTTGAGCAGGCCGGTGCCGAGCACGATCAGCGTCATGCCGGCGAACACGCTCCACCCGGTGGGGATCGCCATCACGTAGTGGCCGGCGGCGATGACCACACCGCCCCACAGCACGCTGCGCCGCGCGCCGATGAGCCGGTCGGCGACCCAGCCGCCGGGCAGCGCCATCAGGTAGACCATCGCGTTGTAGGTGCCGTAGACGGCGTTGGCGCTGGACTCGCCGATGCCGAGCCCACCGTCGGCGACCGCGGCGGTCAGGTAGAGCACCAGGATGGCGCGCATGCCGTAGAAGCTGAACCGCTCCCACATCTCGGTGAGGAAGAGGGTGGACAGCGCCCGTGGGTGACCGAAGAAGGTCTTCCCGGCGGGCGGTCGTGCGCCGACCGGCGCGTCACTGGTCATCGTCACCTCCGGCACGCATGCGGGTGGGTAACATCCCCGTTGACAGGCGAAACACTCCACCGATTCGGCCCGGCCGGGGACGACCCCGCCGGGCAGCTGTCATGGCCGGTTACCCTTGATGCTTCCGACCCGCGTACGGCCCTGCCGGCGTGGGTGGGGAATGGGCGGGCGGTGACCGGCCGTTACACCTGAAGACCAGCACCACGGACGAGGGGAAGTCGATCATGGGCGAGCGTATGCTGCGCGGTAGCCGGCTGGGCGCGGTCAGCTACGAATCCGACCGCAACACGGAGCTCGCGCCGCGTCAGACCCGCGAGTACCTGTGCGCCAAGGGCCACCAGTTCGAGGTGCCGTTCGCCGTCGACGCCGAGGTCCCGACGACCTGGGAGTGCAAGTTCGACGGCAGCGTCGCCCGGCTGGTCGACGGCAGCGAGCCGGAGCAGAAGAAGGCCAAGCCGCCGCGCACCCACTGGGACATGCTGCTGGAGCGCCGCTCGATCGCCGAGCTGGAGGACATCCTCGCCGAGCGGCTGCAGGAGGTCCGCACCCGCCGCGGTCGCGCCTGAGCACCCGTAGACGACCGAAACGCCCCCGGGATGATTCCCGGGGGCGTTTCGTCGCGTCTGGGGGGTTGCGTCAGCGGTCCACGATCTCACCCTCGATGGCCCGGCCGGGCTCGGCCACCGGCGGCTGCTGCGGCGTGGGCGTCGGCTGCGACTGCCCCTGGTAGACCCGCACCCGGCGCGGCCCGAACAGGTCACCGGCGACCATCGACGACACCCGCCGCTCGGTGGCCCGGCGCACCCCACCGCCGGCCAGTCGACGCAGCGGCGGCACCAGCAGCAGCAACCCCACCGCGCCGCTGACCAGACCCGGCAGCGCCAGCAGCAGCGCACCGAGCAGGCCCACCAGCCCGTCGGTGACCTGCGGCCCCGGCGGCTGGCCGGCCTGCGCGGCGGCCCGGAACCCCCGCCACGCCCGCATGCCCTCGCGGCGCAGCAGCACCAGACCCAGCAGCGAGGCCGCGAACACCAGCAGCAGCGCCGCGCCGAACCCGACGGCCCGGCCCACCAGGACGAAAACGGCCAGCTCCAGCAGCGTCAGCAGCAGCAGGGCCGGTGGTAGGTATCTCAGTCCTCGGCGCATCTCACCTCATCCGCCCGGTGTGTCGTCACGCCCCTCCAGCATGACACGCCCGCGCTCACGGCCACCGGGCCAACGCCGCCGGCCGGCCCCGCACCGACGGCCGCCGGTCCCGCACCCCCCACCGGGTGACCCGCCACAACGCCTCCGCCACGATCAGCGGGCTCATCTTGCTGTCGCCGTGCTCCCGCTCGGCGAACGTGATCGGCACCTCGACGATGCGCACGCCGGCGCGGTGCGCCAGCCGGGACAGCTCCACCTGGAACGCGTACCCCTGGGAACGCACCGAGTCCAGGTCGATCGCGTCCAGCGCGCTCGTCCGGTACACCCGGTAGCCGCCGGTGGCGTCGCTGACCGGCATACCCAGCGCCACCCGCGCGTACAGGTTCCCGACGCGCGACAGCAGCAGCCGACGCCACGGCCAGTTCAGCACCCGCGCGCCCCGGGTCCACCGGGAGCCGATCACCACGTCGGCGTCGCGGGCCGCCGCCAGCAGCGCCGGCAGGTCCTCCGGGGCGTGCGAGCCGTCGGCGTCCATCTCCACCACCGCGTCGTAGCCACGCCGCCGCGCCCACGCGAAACCGGCCAGATAGGCCGCGCCGAGACCTTCCTTGCCCGGACGGTGCAACACGTGCACCCGGGGGTCGTTCCCGGCGATCGTGTCGGCGATAGCGCCGGTGCCGTCGGGGCTGTTGTCGTCGGCGACGAGGACATCCACCGCGGGTGCCGCCACGCGGACCCGGTCGACGATGCGGCGCACGTTGTCGGCCTCGTTGTAGGTGGGGATGACCACCAGGACCCGCCCCACCCCGGGATGGCCGACCGTCCGCCTGTCGGCTGCCACGCCCACCGTCGCACCGCCTCCCGCTCGTCGGTTCAGCCGGCGGTGGCCCTGCGGCGGCGGCGCAGCACGGCCGCGCCGGCCAGCGCCGCGACCGCGAGGGCCGCGAGCGCCACCTCCGGCCACACCCCGGCCGTGGTGGCCGGGGTACGCCCGTCCCCGAGTCGCATCTGCCGCACCACCACCTCGGCGGTGTTGAACCCGGTCGCACCGTCTACCCGCCCGTCGGGGGAAACGAACCCGGACACCCCGACCGTGGAGGCCATCAGCGCGGACCGGCCGTGCTCCACGGCCCGCAACCGCACCATGGCCAGCTGCTGGCGGGCCTCGGCCACGTCGAACGTGGCGTTGTTGGTCTGCACCACCAGCAGCTGCGCGCCGCCGGTGACGGTGTCCCGGACGATGCCGTCGTAGGCCACCTCGAAGCAGATCACGTCGCCGAGGGTCACCGCGCCCGTGTCCAGCACGCCCGGGCGGGTGCCCGGGACGAAGTCCGAGCGCACCCGGTCGACCTCGGCGCTGACCTTGCGGGCGATCGACCGCAGCGGCACGTACTCGGCGAACGGCACCGGGTGCCGCTTGGTGTACAGCTGGGTCAGGTCGGCGCCGCTGCCCGGGCGCCACAGCAGACCGGCGTTGCGGACCTGCCCCTGACCGGGGCCGAGCAGCACCGCACCGACCAGGATCGGCGCGCCGATCGCGTCGGCGGCCTGGGAGATCCGGTCGCCGGCGCCCGGGTTGCGCAGCGGGTCGATGTCGCTGGAGTTCTCCGGCCACACCACCAGGTCAGGGCGGCGCTGCCCGCCCTGCGCGACCTGCTCGGCCAGTTTCAGGGTGGCGTCGACGTGGTTGTTGAGCACCGCCTGCCGCTGGGCGTTGAAGTCCAGCCCGAGGCGGGGCACGTTGCCCTGCACGATGGCGACGGTGACGGTGTCACCGGCCCCCCGTACCCCGGTCGGGACGGCCGTGCCGGCGGCCACGACCGCGACGAGCGCGGCGGTGAGCCCGGCGACCGGCCGCCACTGCCCGGCGGTGCGGCGCCAGTCCCGCCAGGCGAGGGTGAGCAGGATCCCGCCGGCGAGCGCGACGGCGAACGTGACCAGCGGCGCGCCGCCGAGCGCGGCCAGCCGCAGCAGCGGCGAGGTGTCCTGGCTGAACGCCAGCCGCCCCCACGGGAACCCGCCGAACGGGGTGCGGTCGCGCAGCGCCTCCTGACCCACCCACAGCACGGCGGTGAGCAGCGGCCACGCCGCCCGGTGCCGGTCGGCCAGCGGTGACACCCAGGCGGTGGCCGCGCCCAGCAGCGCCAGGTAGCCGGCCTGCAGCAGCGACAGCAGCACCCACGGCAGGTAGCCGGTGTGCAGGTTGGTCCACTCCAGCAGCGGCGCGAACAACGCCACCCCGGCGAGGAAGCCCAGCCCGGCGCCGGCGCGCAACCGCCGCCGGTGCACCGCTGCGGCCAGCAGCGCCACTCCGACCGGCGCGAGCGGCCACAGCCCGTACGGGGGGAACGCGACCAGCAGCGCCAGACCGGCCAGCACGGCGGCGGGCACGGCCAGCGTCAACGGCAGAGGACGCGCGTCGGCGTCCGGGCGTGCCCCGTCGGTGGCACGCGGCTGTTCCCGGTCGAGCGTCGTCACCGGCACCTCACCACGATCACGGGCCGAAGGCTACCCGGCCGCGACGTCGACCGGCCCGGCCGGTGTGGGCCGGACCACCAGGGGCAGGCGACAATCGGGCGTATGCGGTTCGGTGTCCTCGGCCCCACCCAGGCGTACGCCGCCGACGGCACCGCGCTGCCCGTCGCCGGGCAGCGGCTGCGCGCCCTGCTGGCGTTGCTGCTGCTCGACGCCGGCCGCACGGTGCCGCCGGGACGGCTCGTCGACGGCGTCTACGACGCCGACCCCCCGCAGCGGGCCGCGAACGCGCTGCAGTCACAGGTGTCGCGGCTGCGCCGGCTGCTGCCCGGCGTGGAGATCGAGTTCGGTCCGGCCGGCTACCGGCTGGCCGTCGACCCGCAGCAGGTCGACGTGCATGAATTCGCCGGCCTGGCCGAGGCCGGCCGGGTCGCGCTCGCCGCCGGCGACCCGGGCCGCGCCGGCGCGCTGCTGCGGCAGGCACTGCGACTGTGGCGCGGCGAGCCGCTGGCGGACGTCACCGGCACGGTGCTGGCCGCCGAGGCGGCCCGGCTGCGGGACCTGCGCCTCGCCGCGGTCGAGGACCGCGTCGAGGCGGAGCTGGCGTCCGCGCCGGCCGGTCCGCCGCTGGTGGCGGAACTGCGGGCGCTGGTGGCGGAGCACCCGCTGCGGGAGCGGCTGTACGGGCAGCTGATGCGCGCCCTGCACGGCGCCGGACGATGCGCCGAGGCGCTGGCCGTGTACGCCCGGGCCCGGGAGGTGCTCGCCGAGGAACTGGGCGCCGACCCGTCGGCGGAGCTGACCGCGCTGCACACCGCCCTGCTGCGCGACGACGGGCCGCCCGCCGGTGGCACGCCGTCACGGCTGCCGACTCCGCTGACCAGTTTCGTCGGTCGGGAGCGGGAACTGCGCCGGGTCGGTGAGCTGCTCGCCTCGGCGCGTCTGGTGACCCTGCACGGGCCGGGCGGCGCCGGCAAGACCCGCCTGGCCGTCGCCGCCGCGAGCCGCCACGACGCCCCCGTGTGCCTGGTGGAGTTGGCGTCGGTGGCGCCCGGGTCGGCCGTGGCGCCGGCGGTGCTGGCCGCGCTGGACCTGCGCGACGCCGGGCTGCGCGCCCCCGGCGGCCCCCGTGACCTCACCGACCGGTTGGTGGCGGCGCTGACCGACCGGCGGCTGCTGCTCGTGCTGGACAACTGCGAGCACGTGGTCGACGACGCGGCCCGGTTGACCGCCCGGCTGCTCGCCGCCGCACCCGACCTGAGGGTGCTGGCCACCAGCCGGGAGCCGCTGGGTCTCACCGGCGAGGCGATCTGCCCGGTCGGTGGGCTGCCGGTGCCCGCCGGCCCGGTGCCACCGCAGGCGGCCGCCGCCTACGCCGGGGTGCGGCTGTTCACCGACCGGGCCGCCGACGTCGCGCCGGCCTTCACCCTGGACGCGGCCACCACGCCGGCCGTGCTGCGGATCTGCCGCACCCTCGACGGCCTGCCCCTGGCCCTGGAGCTGGCCGCGGCCCGGTTGCGGGCCCTGCCGGTGGCGCAGGTGGCGGCGCGCCTGGACGACCGGTTCCGGCTGCTGCGCCGCGGCGACCGGGCGGCGCAGCCCCGGCACCGCACGCTGGAGGCGGTGGTGGGGTGGAGCTGGGAGCTGCTGGACGAGCCGGAGCGGCGCCTGGCCGCCCGGATGGGCGTGTTCGTCGGCGCCGCCGACCTGCCGGCGGTGCAGGCGGTGTGCGGGCCGACCGACGACGACGACGTCGTCGACGTGCTCACCGGGCTGGTGGACAAGTCCCTGGTGGAGGCCGACGACGGGCGGTACCGGATGGTGGACACCATCCGCGCCTACGCGGCGCGGCGGCTCACCGACGGCGGGGAGGCCACGCGGGTGCGGGCCGCGCACACCGCGTACTTCCTGGACCTGGCCCGGGCCGGCGACGCCGGTCTGCGCGGTGTCGGCCAGGACCGCTGGCTGCGCCGGTTGGACGCCGCCCGTGACGACCTGCACGCGGCGCTGCGCCGGGCGGTGGACGACGGGCACACGGAAGCCGCGCTGCGGCTGGTCGCGGCGCTGGCGTTCTACTGGTGGCTGCGGGGGCTGCGCGGCGAGGGCGCCGAGCTGGCCGGGCGGCTCGTCGACCGGCTCGACGCGGCGCCGGCCGGCCTCGACGAGGAGTACGCGTTGTGTCTGCTGGTCGCCACGCTCGCCGGCGCCGGCGACGCCACGGCGGTCGCCACGGCCTCGCGCATCCTGTGGGACCGCGACCGGCCGCCCCGACATCCGTTCCTGCTCTACCTGTCCGGTACGGCCAGCGGCCCGCCTCCGCCGCACCGGCTGGCCGTGCTGACCGACCGGGCCAGCCGGGAATGGCTGCTCGGCACCGACCCGTGGAGCCGGGCCCTGGGCGTGCTCGGCACCGCCACCGTGCACCTGCTGCACGGCCACCACGACCGGGCCCGCGCCGACCTCACCGAGGCGCTGGCCGGGTTCCGGGCGCTGAACGAGCGGTGGGGCATGATCCTGGCGCTGAGCACCCTCGCCGAGACCGCCTACCGGGAGGGCGACGCCCGCGCGGCCGCCGCGCCGATGGCCGAGGCGCTGCGCCTGGTCGAGCAGCTCGGCTCCACGCTGGACCTGGCGGAGCTGCTGCGCACCCGCGCCGACGGTCGCCTGCTCGTCGGTGACCTGACCGGCGCGGGCGACGACTACCGGCGGGTGCGCCGGATGGCCGGTCCGGCCGGCGCGCCGGAACTGGTCGCCGCCGCCGACCTGGGGCTCGGGGAGATCGCCCGCCGCGACGGCGACCCCGACCGTGCCCGGACGCTGTGCGAGCGGGCCCTCGCCGGGTGCCCGTCGGGCTGGTTCGGCGCGGAGGTGGTCCGGTTGGCGGCGCGGGTGACGCTCGGGCAGCTCGCCGACGCCGCCGGTGACCCGGCGGCGGCCCGCGCCCACTACCGGCGCGTCGTCACCGCGACCGTCGGGGTGTGGGACGTCCCGACCGTCGTCGCCGCGGTGGACGGGCTGGTCCGGCCGCTACTGGCCGACGACGGGCCCGAACGGGCCGCGTACCTGCTGGGGGCCGTGTCGGCGCTGCTGGCCGGCACCGGCGCGGCCGACGCCCCGGCGGTCGCGCCGGTCGCCGACGCCGCCCGGTCGCACCTCGGCGCGGCAGCGTTCGCCGCGGCGTTCACCCGCGGCGCCGCGCTGGCGCGGCCGCAGGCGGTGGCCGTGCTCGCCGCCGGCTGACCGCGCCACCGCCGCCCGGTCAGCGCGCGGTGCGCCCCCGGTCAGCGGCGCCGGCGACGCTGGCGCCATGACCGATGAGACGACGGCCGTGCTGGCCGAGGGGTTACGCAAGCGGTACGGCCCGACCACCGCCCTGGACGGGTTCGACCTGGCGGTACCGGCGGGCACGGTGTGCGGGATGCTCGGCCCCAACGGAGCGGGCAAGACCACGGCGGTGCGGATCCTGACCACGCTGCTGCGCGGCGACGGCGGCCGGGCCCGGGTCGCCGGACACGACGTGGCCGCCCGCCCGGATCGGGTACGCGAGGCGATCAGCCTGACCGGGCAGTACGCAGCCGTGGACGAGGTGCTCAGCGGCCGGCAGAACCTGGTGCTGTTCGGCCGGCTGCGGCGCCTGCCTGCGCGTACCGCCCGTCGCCGCGCCGACGAGCTGCTGGACCGTTTCGGGTTGGCCGCGGTGGCGGACCGGTCGGCCGGCACCTACTCCGGTGGGATGCGTCGCCGCCTGGACCTGGCCGCCAGCCTGGTCGTGCCGCCGCGGGTGCTGTTCCTCGACGAGCCGACCACCGGGTTGGACCCGCGCAGCCGCAACGGGTTGTGGACGGCGGTGCGGGAACTGGTCGCCGACGGCACCACGGTGCTGTTGTGCACCCAGTACCTGGAGGAGGCCGACCAGCTCGCCGACCGGGTGTGCGTGCTCGACGCCGGCAGGGTGGTGGCCGAGGGCACCCCGGAGCAGCTCAAGGCGCGCATCGGCGCCGACCGCGTCGAGCTGGTGGTGCGACGCGCGGCGGACGTGCCGGCGGCGGCGACGGTGCTGGAACGGGCCACCGGGGCGGCGGTGACGGTGGACGGGGAGCTGCGCCGCGTGGACGCGCCGGTAACCGACCGGATCGCCGTGCTCACCGCGGTCCTGCGGGAGTTGACCGACAGCGGGGTGGAGGTGGAGGACGTGCTGGTGCGTCGACCCACGCTGGACGAGGCGTTCCTGCGGTTGACCGGCCACACGGCGCACGCGCGGCAGCGTGCGGAGGTGGCGGCGTGACGGCGCTCGTCGACGGCTGGGTGATGGCCGGACGGAACCTGCGGCACGTGGTCCGCTCCCCCGAGGAGATCGTGCTCTACTTCACCCTGCCGATCATGTTCGTGCTGGTGTTCGGCTACGTGTTCGGCAGCGGCATGGCGGTGCCCGGCGACGGCAGCTACCGAGAGTTCCTGCTGCCCGGGGTGTTCGTCATGACGATGCTCTACGGTCTCGGCGCCACCGCCTCGGCGATCGCGGTCGACGCCGGCCGCGGCGTGGTGGACCGTTTCCGCTCCCTGCCGATGGCCCGCTCGGCGCCGCTGTCCGGACGGGCCGGCGCGGACCTGGTGCGGGCGTGCCTGGAGATGGCCACCCTCGTGGTGTGCGGGCTGCTGGTGGGCTGGCGGTGGCGTGAGGGCCTGCTCGCCGCACTCGGGGCGGTGGCGCTGATCCTGCTGCTGCGCGCCGCGCTGACCTGGGTGGGGATCCTGCTGGGGTTGCTGGTGCCGAACCCCGACACGGTCGGGGTGGTGGTGTTCCCGCTGGCGTTTCCGCTGACCGCGCTGTCGAACGTGTTCGTCGCACCGGAACTGATGCCCGACTGGTTGGGCGCGGTCGCGGCGTGGAACCCGCTGTCGGCGACGGTGGCGGCCGTGCGGGACCTGTTCGGCAATCCGGGTGTCGGCGCGGACTCGTGGCCGGCGCGGCACGCGCTGCTGCTGGCGATCGCCTGGCCGCTGGCGCTGATCGCGGTGGCCGCCCCGGCGGCGGTGCGCCGCTACCAGCGGCTCGGCCACTGACCCGGCCGGTGACGGAAATCGGGGCGCGGCCTAAGCCGCGCCCCGATGCTCCCAGGCCCTCCCCGGCCGGTGGGGCGAGGACGATCGGCGCCGACCTTCGGACCGACCGGACGTGGACTGGCTGCCCCCGCCTGGCCGTTGTCTACTGGCCGTTCCTCTCACCCTGCCCGTACACCGGTAACCGCGGCCGGTTCGCGCCGCCCCGCCGACCCCCGCCCGCTGGACCTGGCCGCCGCAACCTTCCGGTCACTCGGCCAGCGGACGAAGGGACGAAGCGAACAACAGCCGCTTCCCGTAGTAGGACTCAAAGACGGTACGGCGTAGACCCCCGCCGCTGTCAACCCACCCCGGCCTGTCGTGTGCTGCGCCACGGCGTGTCGCGTCGGCGCGTCTCGATCCGTGGACGGTCGGTCAGCCGGCGAGGTGGTGCCGCAGCACCGCCGCCGCCGCACCCGGATGCTCCTCGGCGAGCAGCCCGGCGGCAGCCAGCACGTAGTCGACGTCGACGACCGGCCGGGCGGCGCGCGGCAACGGCCACCCACCGGCGTGGTCGGTGAGCACCGCGTCGAGCACCGCCACCGCATGACCCGCCTCGGCGTGGCGCAGCACCCCGCCGGAGCCGACGAGCAGCCGCACCTCCCGCAGATCCCGGCCGGCGCGTTCCCCGGTGGCCGCGCCCCGGGCGTGCCGCCGCAACGCCACCGTCGCCGCGAGGGTCGCGATGCGCCGGTCGGCGGCCCGGTCGGCGTCACCGGCGGCCAGGAACCCCGGGTCGGCGGCCCGCACCGCCGCCGCCTCGGCCAACGGCCCCTCCTCCCCCGGGTCGAGCAGCCGCTCCTCGGCGGCGGCCCGCACCACACCCGGCGCGCTCCACCGCATGCCCAGATCCCCCTCGACGGTGCGGGCCCGCCACAGCGTCCCGGCGACCTCCTGACCGGGGCCGCTGTCGCGCTCGTCGGGGGTGAGCACCGAGTACACGTCGGTGGTGGCCCCACCCACGTCCACCACGGCCAGGTCACCGCCGAGGGTGTCGGCGAGGACCTCCACCCCGGTCAGCACCGCGTCGGGCGTCGCCGCGCGCACCAGCCGCGCGAAGCGGCTGCCCCGCGACAGCCGCTTGCCGCCGATGACGTGCCGCAGGAACACCTCCCGGATCGCCGCCCGGGCCGGCCCGGGCGCCAGCACCCCGATGCGGGGCAGCACGTTGTCCGCGGCCGTCACCGGCACCCCCGCTGCCACCAGCACGGCGTGCAGGTCGGCGCGGACGTCGACGTTGCCGGCCAACACCACCGGAACCCGCCAGCGGGCCCGCGCCAGCCGGGTCGCGTTGTGGGTGAGGGTGTCGGCGTCACCGCCGTCGGTGCCACCCACCAGCAGCACCACGTCCGGGCGGGCCGCCCGCAACGCCGACACCTCGGCCGCGCCGAGCCGGCCCGCGGCCACGTGCACCACGTTCGCACCCGCCGACAGACCCACCCGCCGGCCCGCCTGCGCCGTCACCAGCGGCTCGTAGCCGATCACCGCCAGCCGCAGCCCACCACCGGCCGACGAGCACACGTACCACGGCACGTCACCCACGCCGGCCGACGCGGTGGCCGTGCCGACCGCGGCGTCCAGGCCGTGCAGCACGTCCGTGCCGACCGTGGTCGGCGCGGACGCCGCGCCGACCAGCCGACCGCCGTCGAGGTCGACCACCGCCGCCTTCGTGTACGTCGACCCGACGTCCGCGCAGACAACGGTGTTCATGCGGCGCTCACGGGGCTGGTCTTCGTTCGCGACTGCGGGGCTCGCAGGACCGGCTCGCTCCTCGCGCTCACGGGGCCGGCGGCACGACCACGGTGCCGGTGGCGGTGACCGCGACGATCGGGGGATCCAGCACCTCGGCCGCAGACTCGCCCCGGTCCGGGCGGCCCCGGCACACCACCGCGCAGCTCAGCTCCAGCGTCCGGCTGCGCGAACCCACGCGGGCGACCTGCGCCGTCACCTCCACCACGTCACCGGCCCGGATCGGCGCGGTGAACCGCACGTCCGAATAGCCGGCGAACAGCCCCTCGTCGCCGTCGGTGCGGATGCACACCTCCGTGGCCACGTCACCGAACAACCCCAACGCGTACGCCCCGTCGACCAGGTTCCCCGCGTAGTGCGCGTGGGCGTACGGCACGTACCGGCGGTGGGTGACGGTCAACCCCAGCCGGGGATCCTGCTCGCTCAACTGCTCGCCTTCCTGGAGGTGATCAACGCGTGGACGAGGTAACTGGCGACCTCGCCCGGGGTGGTGCCGCGACCGAAGATCCGGTCGACGCCCAGCTCCGTGGTCATCGTCTCGTCGAACCGGGGCCCACCGACGATCAGCAGCGGCCGCTTCCCCGCCGGCATCGCCTCCCGGAACGCCGCCGACATCTCCCGCGTGTTGTGCAGGTGCGCGTCGCGCTGCGTCACCACCTGCGACACCAGCACCGCGTCGGCCTTCTCCGCCCGGGCCGCCTCCACCAACTCCGGCACGCTGACCTGCGCACCCATGTTGGTGACCTTCAACTCCCGGTAGTACTCCAGGCCCTTCTCCCCCGCGATGCCCTTGACGTTCAGGATCGCGTCGATGCCCACGGTGTGCGCGTCCGTGCCGATGCAGGCGCCCACCACCGACAGCTTGCGCCGCATCCGCTGCTTCACCACCGTGTTGACCTCCTTGGCCGACAGCAGCGGGAAGTCCCGTTCCACCACCTGCACCCGGTCCAGGTCAACCAGGTGGTTCACCCGCCCGTAGACCACGAAGAAGGTGAACCCGTCGCCGATGGGCTTGGCGTGCACCAGCATCGCCGGGTCCATGCCCATCTTGTTGGCCAACTGCACCGCGGCGCCCTCGGCCCGCTTGTCGTGCGGCACCGGCAACGTGAACGACACCTGCACCATGCCGTCACCGGTGGTGTCCCCGTACGGCCGCACGATCTTCTTCTCGCTCGGGCTGTGCTGGCTCATGCCGACTGCTCCAGGATCTCGGTGGCCGGGTTGAAGTAGTCCGCCTCGTGCCGCGCCACCCCGTCCAGGCCCTTGCCCCGGTCCGCGGGCCGCTTCATGATCCCGAACGTGCCCTCCGCGATCGCCGTCAACAGCGACTGCTCACCGATGCGCTCCAGCAGGTCGACCGCCTCACCGAGCACCCGGTGCGCCCGCTGCTGGATGAACCCGCCCGGCGCCGGCACGAAGTCCTCGTGCAACCCGCCCGCCGCACCCAGCACGTACCGCACGTTCTGCAACGCGATGTCCCGGTCCGACAACCACGGCGTCACCACCGCCTCGGTCATCATCCCCACCAGCAGGATGCCCTGCCCGGTCATGGTCCCGACCAGGTTGAAGAACCCGTCCAGCAGGTTGCCCCGGAACACGTCCCCGGTCATGTGCTTCGTCGGCGGCATCCACTTCAACGGCGCGTCCGGGAACAACTCCCGCGCCAGCAACGCGTGCGCCAACTCCAACCGGAACGACTCCGGCACCTCCGGGTTGATCTCGAACGCGTGCCCCAACCCCAGCAACCCGTCGGACAACCCCGCCTCGTGCGCGAAGAACTCGTTGAGCAACTGCGACACCGTCACCGTGTGCGCCTCGTCCACCGCGTCCGCAGTGGTCAGGTAGTTGTCCTCACCGGTGTTGATGATGATCCCCGCCCGCGCGTGCACCTGCCGGGAGAACCGCTGGTCCACGAACGTACGGATCGGGTTGATGTCACGGAACAGGATCCCGTACATCGAGTCGTTGAGCATCATGTCCAGCCGCTCCAGGCCGGCCAACGTCGCCATCTCCGGCATGCACAGCCCCGACGCGTAGTTCGTCAGCCGCACGTACCGGCCCAACTCCCGCGACGACTCGTCCAACGCCGCCCGCATCAGCCGGAAGTTCTCCTGCGTCGCGTACGTGCCCGCGAACCCCTCCCGGGTCGCCCCCTCCGGCACGTAGTCCAGCAGCGACTGCCCCGTCGACCGGATCACCGCGATCACGTCCGCGCCGGCCCGCGCCGCCGCCTGCGCCTGCGGAATGTCCTCGTAGATGTCACCGGTCGCCACGATCAGATAGATCCACGGCCGCTGCTTCGGATCCCCGTGCCGCTTCACCAGACGGTCCCGCTCGGCGCGCCGCCGGTCGATCTGCCGCACCCCCGCCGCCACCGCCCGCCGCGCGGCCCTCCTCGCCGCCGTCGCCGCCTTCGCCGTCGGCTGCGCGAACCGCACCGACCCCGCCGCGGCCTTCTGCGCCAGCAACGTCACGTCCGACACGCCCTCCCGGGCCATCGCGTCGAACACCGGCACCGCCACCCCGTGGCCCAGCCCCACGTCGGCCACCACCGCGTCCACCAGACGGTTCACCCACGGGATGCCGTCCGGGTCCGCGCCGGTCACCCCGGCCAACCGCAGCACCGCCCGCTCCACCGACACCGTCGTGTGGCTGCGCGCCAGATCCACCACCGGCTGCCCGGCCCGACGCGCCAACTCCCGCGCCCGCGCCACCAACGCCGGATCCAGCCCAAGCTTCCCTGTCACGAACTGCCTTCCTGATAGATCACGTCACCGCGCAACACCGTGGCCCGGCACACCGGCAGCGGCGTCGGATCCTCCGGACCCCGCGCCTCCGGGTCCTCCGCCTGCAACACCGGCAAACCCCGCTCCACCCCCGCAGGGGTGTCCCACACCGCGAACGTCGCCGGCGCACCCAACGCCAACACACCCTCGTTGTCCAGGTGCACCGCCCGCCAACCACCGCGCGAGTGCGCCGCGAACGCCGCCCGCACACTCATCCGCTGCCCCGGGTTGTGATGCGCCGCCGCCGCCCGCACCGACCCCCACGGATCCAGCGGCGTCACCGGCGAATCCGACCCGAACGCCAACGCCACCCCGACCCCGTGCATCGCACCCATCGGATTCGACTCCAACGACCGGGCCAGACCCAACCGCGACTCGTACATCCGACCCGCGCCACCCCACAACCGGTCGAACGCCGGCTGCATCGACGCCACGATCCCGTACTCCACGAACCCGGCGATCAACCGCTTGCTCATGATCTCCGCGTGCTCCACCCGGTGCCGCGCCG
The DNA here is from genome assembly GCF_002573675.1 of Micromonospora sp. WMMA1996. Classification (NCBI taxonomy): domain Bacteria; kingdom Bacillati; phylum Actinomycetota; class Actinomycetes; order Micromonosporales; family Micromonosporaceae; genus Micromonospora; species Micromonospora sp. WMMA1996. The sequence goes on from NZ_PDHU01000001.1 coordinate 2,290,869, forward strand.
CCCGCACCCGATCCGTGCCCAACGTCCGCGCCGCCGCCGCGAACCCCTCCAGCACCGTGCCGATCGCCGCGTCCCCGATCGCGTGGAACCCGCCCTGCATCCCGTGCGCCGCGCAGTCCACCAGATGATCACGCACCTGCTCCGCCGTCACGTACCCGTGCCCGCACGCCCCCGGCTCACCGTCCAGGTACGCCGCCGACACGTGCGCCGTCCGCGACCCCAACGCCCCGTCCGCGTACAGGTCCCCGCCCGCGCCCACCGCACCCAGATCCCGGGCCTTCGCCGCGCCCAGCAGCTCACCCCAGTACCCGTACACCTCCGGCACCCCGTCCCCGGACACCGCCAGCAGACCCGTGAAGTCCGACTCGTCCGACGTCCCCGGACCACCGCACTCGTGCACCGCCGCGATCCCCAACGACGCCGCGTGCCGCAACGCCGCCCGCTGCGCCACCACCCGCTGCGCGGCCGACACCGAACCCAGCGCCGCCTCCCGCACCACGTGGTGCGCGTCCCGCCGCAACCAGCCCGACGCGTCGTACCCGGGCGCCGCCACCACATCCGGACACGCCGCCAGCAACGCCGCCGACACCAACGCCGAATGGATCGACGCCTGCGACAGGTACACCCGCCGCCCTCCGGCCGCCCGGTCCAACGCCGCCGCGTCCGGCACCACCGGCGCCGCCCACGTCGACTCGTCCCAACCGTGCCCCAGCACCACCGCGTCGCCCGGCAACCCCGCCGCGAACGCCGCCACCGCCTCCAGCAGCTCACCGGCCGACCGCACCGCCGACAGATCCAACCCCGACAGGGCCAGACCCGTGTCCGTCGCGTGCACGTGCGCGTCCACGAACGCCGGCGTCACCAACGCCCCGCCCAGGTCCACCACCCGATCGGACACCGGCGCGTCCGCGTCCGCACCCAACCAGGCGATCCGCCCGTCCCGCACCAGCAGCGCCGTCGCGCTCGGGTCGGCCGGACAGTGCAGCACTCCACCGCGATACAGCGTCGAGGGGTTCGTCATGGCCTCAGTCTGCCGCCAGCCGCGCCTCGAACAGCCCGCGCACCCCCGGCTCGGCGCGCAACAACTCCAACGCCAACTCCGCGTGCCCCGGCACATACCCGTTGCCCACCAGCATCGTCACGTCCGCCGCCAGGCCCTCCGCGCCCAACGCCGCCGCCGCGAAACTCGTCGCCATCGAGAAAAAGATCACCGTACCGCCGTCCGCCGTGGCCAGCACCGCGCCGTGCTCACACCCCGGCACGTCCACGCACACCACCGTCACGTCCGCCGGCACCCCCAACGCCGTCGTCACCGCCGTCGACAGACCCACCGGATCCCGGGCGTCCGCCAACGCCACCACGTCGGCCACCCCGGCCGCCGTCAGCGCGTCCCGCTCCGCCGCCACCGGCACCACCCCGACCGTACGGCCGGCGCCCGCCCGCCGCGCCGCGGCCAGCGACAGCGACCCGCTCTTGCCGGCCCCGCCGATCACCGCCACCGACACCGGACGCGGATCACCCTCCCGCGCCCGCCGCGCCACCTGCTCGGCCACCACCCGCGACGTCAACGCCGGCGCCCCGCACACGTCCAGCACCGCCAGGGACAACTCCGGGTGCAGATCCGCCGGCAGCACCGCCGCGATCGACCGCGCGAACAGGATCGCGTACCCGTCGCACGGCACCTGCTCGCTGCGCCCGTCCCACCGGGCCAACCCGTCGGTGATCGTCAACGGCGTCAGCGTCAACGACACCAACGTCGCCACCCGGTCCCCCGGCCGCAACCCCAGCGGCGAGCGGCGACCCGCCTCCTCCACCGTGCCGATCAGCATGCCGCCCGACCCGGTCACCGGGTTCTGCATCTTCCCCCGGGTCGAGATGATCTCCAGCACCTCGGCGCGGACCTTCTCCCCGTCCCCGCCGTGCTTCTCCGCCAACTGCCGGAAACTCGCCGCGTCCAGGTTCAGCCGCTCGACCCGGATCCGCACCTCGTTCGCCGCGATCCGGGGGTCGGCGTCCAGCCGCCAGGCCGCCTGCGGCAGCACCCCCGCCGGTTCCACGACTCGGTGCAGACCCACCGGTGACGTCACGCCGACCCCCTATGTCCAGCCGCCCGAACCCCCGGGTCAGGGCTCGCGTCGCGGGAAAACTTCCGGCAGACTAATTTCTTTACCGCAGATTTTCCAGTAGCGTTCGCACCCGCTGATCAACCGCACCGCACGACGAGGAGGGGCCGTGACCCAGACCCAACCGGTGGAGACCATCCCGACGTCCCGCCCCGCGCCCGTCGCCGTCCCCACCGCCGGACAGCCCTACGAATACCGGCGCGCACCCCTGGTCGAACCCGACTGGACCCGCTTCCCCGGCTGGCGCCACGTCACCCGCGACCAGTGGGAGAGCGCCCAGTGGCAGCGCGTCAACTGCGTCAAGAACATCAAGCAGCTGCGCACCGTCCTCGGCGACACCGTCGACGAGACCTTCTACGCCGACCTGGAGGCCGACCAGAAGGCCCTGGCCACCATGTCCATGCTGGTGCCCCCACAGATGCTCAACACCATGGTGCCGTTCGCGCCGATGAGCACCGAGGCGCTGCTCGCCGACCCGGTCCGCCGCTACATGATCCCGGTCGCCTCCGACCGGCGCACCGACTGGCCCTCACACCCCTACGCCAGCCGCGACAGCCTGCACGAACACGACATGTGGGTCGCTGAGGGACTCACCCACCGCTATCCCACCAAGGTCCTCGCCGAGCTGCTCTCCACCTGCCCGCAGTACTGCGGCCACTGCACCCGCATGGACCTCGTCGGCAACTCCACCCCCGCCGTCGACAAGCTCAAGCTCACGCTCAAGCCGGTCGACCGCTACGACGCCCACATCACCTACCTCAAGGCCCACCCCGGCGTCCGGGACGTGGTCGTCTCCGGCGGCGACGTCGCCAACGTGCCGTGGCGCAACCTCGAGTCCTACCTGATGCGCCTGCTGGAGATCGAGACGATCCGTGACATCCGGCTCGCCACCAAGGCGCTCATGGGTCTGCCCCAGCACTGGCTCCAGCCCGACGTGGTCGAGGGCCTCGAACGGGTCGCCCGCACCGCCGCCCGGCGCGGCGTCAACCTGGCCATCCACACCCACGTCAACCACGCCCAGTCGCTGACCCCGCTGGTCGCCAAGGCCGCCCAGACCGCGCTCGACGTCGGCGTCCGCGACGTCCGCAACCAGGGCGTGCTCATGCGCGGCGTCAACGCCACCAGCGCCGACCTGCTCGACCTGTGCTTCGCGCTGCAGGGCGAGGCGGGCATCCTGCCGTACTACTTCTACATGTGCGACATGATCCCCAACGCGGAGCACTGGCGGGTCCCGGTCTGGCACGCCCAGCAGCTCCAGCACGACATCATGGGCTACCTGCCCGGCTACGCCACCCCGCGGATCGTCTGCGACGTCCCGTTCGTCGGCAAGCGCTGGGTGCACATGCTGACCGACTACGACCGTGAGCGCGGCATCTCCTACTGGACCAAGAACTACCGCACCTCGATCGAGTCCGCCGACCTGGAGGCGCTCAACAAGCGCTACGCGTACTACGACCCGATCGACACCCTGCCCGAGGCGGGCCAGTCCTGGTGGCACGCCCACCGCGACGACTGACCGTCGCGCCGCACAGCGTCGCCCCCGCCGGCTCAGCCGGCGGGGGCGACGTGCGTCCGGGTCACTTCTCGAACGCGTCCTTGACGTCGCGACCGGCCTGCTTGACGTCCTGCCCGGCCTGACGCGCCCGTGCCGCGCTCTGCTCGCTGGCGCCCTCGGCCCGCAACCGCTCGTTGTCGGTGGCGTCGCCGATGCGCTCCTTGGCCATGCCGCTCATCTCCTGGGCCTTCATCTTCGCCTTGTCGGTGAAGCTCATGTCGCCCTCCTCGTCAGCGTGCGGCTTGCCCTTGTCGCGTCCCCGGTGCCGGGCTCGACAAACGCCGTTGACCGGCGCACATCCCCTAATGCATCCTAGGACAATAGGTCAGAGCGGTTCCCGGTGCCGGCCCGACGGGCGTGGTTGACTGGGCGGGTGAACGAGATACTGCTGATCCGGCACGGCGAGACCACGTGGAGCGCCAGCCACCGGCACACCTCGTACACCGACCTGGAGCTGACCCCCGACGGCGAGCGGCAGGCCCGCGCGCTCGCTCCCCTGCTCGCCGGCCGGCGCTTCGTCCGGGTGCTGTCCAGCCCTCGGCAGCGCGCCACCCGCACCGCCCACCTGGCCGGGCTGACCGTCGACGCCACCGACCCCGACCTGGCCGAATGGAACTACGGCGACTACGAGGGCCGCACCAGCGACGCCATCGGCGAGGAACGGCCGGGCTGGAGCATCTGGACCGACGGCGGCGGCCCCGGCGGCGAGTCACCGGCCGAGGTGGGCGCCCGGCTCGACCGGGTGCTCGACCGGGTCGCCCCGCTGCTGGAACGGGGCAGCGTCGCGCTGGTCGGGCACGGGCACAGCCTGCGGGTGCTCGGGGCGCGGTGGATCGGCCTGCCCCCGTCGGGCGGCGGACTGCTGCGGCTCGACACGGCCACGCTCAGCGTGCTCGGCCACGAGCACGGCCGGCGGGTCATCCGGCGCTGGAACCTGCCGGCTCCGTCGCCGACCGGGACCGACCCCGACCGGGCAGCTCGGCACTGATCCGCGGCGGGCGGTTCTCATACGGCGTGGACAGCACCACAGTGGTGCGGGTCGTGACGTTGGCCGAGATGCGGATCTCCTGCAGCAGCCGTTCCAGGTCGGCCGGGCCGGCCACGCGCACCAGCAGGAGATAGAAGTCCTCCCCCGCGACCGAGTAGCAGGAGTCGATCTCGGGCAGGTGGGCCAGCCGCTCCGGCGCGTCGTCGGGCTGCGACGGGTCGAACGGCCGGATCGCCACGAACGCGGTCAGCGGCAGGTCCAGCGCCTCGAACGACACCCGCGCGGCGTACCCCTTGACCACGCCACGCTGCTCCAGCCGGCGGACCCGCTGGTGCACGGCCGACACCGACAGGCCCACCCGCTCGGCCAGGTCCGTGTACGACAGCCGACCGTCCCCGGTCAGCGCGGCGACGATGGCGCGGTCGATCTCCTCCACGCGGCGCAGCCTAGCCGCAAAAGCGCTCCCACGCCGCACCCGGCCCGCCGGGATGACGCTCAGCGCGCCGTCCGGTCGCGCACCGCGTCGGCGGCGTAGTTGAGCACCTCCGCCATGTCCTCCTCGTCCAGGAACGGCAGATCGGTGAGGATGTCGGTGACGGACATGCCCTCGGCCATCATGGCCAGCAGGGTGGCCACGGGGACGCGCGACTGCCGCACGCAGGGCGCACCCCCCATGACGTCGGGGTCGACGGTGATCCGGGGGAAGGTCACCGCGACAGGTTAGCCCTTGGCCAGGGCGCGGGAGATGACCAGCCGCTGGATCTGGTTGGTGCCCTCGACGATCTGCAGCACCTTCGCCTCGCGCATGTAGCGCTCCACCGGGTGGTCGGCGACGTAGCCGGCGCCGCCGAGCACCTGCACCGCGTCGGTGGTCACCCGCATCGCCACGTCGGTGGCGAACAGCTTCGCCTTCGCCGCCTCGATCGAGTACGGCCGGCCGGCGTCGCGCAGCCGCGCCGCGGCCAGCATGAGCGCGCGGGCCGCGGAGATCTGGGTCGCGTGGTCGGCCAGGTTGAACCCGAGGCCCTGGAAATCGATGATCGCGCGGCCGAACTGCCGGCGCTCCCGGGCGTAGCCGACCGCGTAGTCCAGGGCCGCCTGCGCCAGCCCCACCGCGCAGGCGGCGATGCCGAGGCGGCCGGAGTCCAGCGCGGACATGGCGATGGTGAACCCGGCGCCCTCGCCACCGATCAGCCGCTCGGCGGGCACCCGCGCGTCGTCGAAGGCGATCTGCGCCACCGGGGAGGAGTGCAGGCCCATGGTCCGCTCGGCGGCCTGCGGGTGGATGCCCGGCGTGCCCCGGTCGGCCAGCAGGCAGGAGATGCCCTTCGGGCCGGGCCCGCCGGTGCGGCAGAAGATGTTGTAGAAGTCCGCGACCCGGGCGTGGGTGATCCACGCCTTGGTGCCGGTCACCACGTACGCGTCGCCGTCGCGCACCGCCCGGGTGGTCAGCGCCGCCGCGTCCGAGCCGCCCTGCGGCTCGGAGAGGCAGTATGCCCCCAGCAGCTCCCCGCCGATCATGTCGGGCAGCAGCTTGCGCTGCTCGTCGGAGCCGAACTGCGCCACCGGGTAGCAGGACAGCGTGTGCACGCTGACCGCCTCGGCCACGGCCAGCCACCGGCTGGCGAGGATCTCCAGCACCTGCAGGTAGACCTCGTACGGCTGGGCGGCGCCCCCGTGCTCCTCGGCGTAGGGCAGGCCGAGCAGGCCGGCGCGGCCCAGGGTGCGCAGCACCTCGCGGGGGAACTCGGCGCGCTCCTCGAAGCCGGCGGCCTTCGGGGCCAGCTCCCGGTCGGCGAGCTCGGTGGCGAGGTCCAGCAGGTCGTGGGCCTCGTCGGTGGGCAGGATCCGGTCGACGTTCATAGCGCGATGAGCTCCGTGGGGGTGGTGTTGAGCCGTTGCCCGCCGTCCGTCGTGCAGACGACGATGTCCTCGATCCGGGCGCCGTACCGCCCGGCGAGGTAGATCCCGGGTTCGACCGAGAAGGCCATGCCGGCCTCCAGCGGACGCGGGTTGCCGGTCACCACGTACGGGTCCTCGTGGGTGTCGAGGCCGATGCCGTGCCCGGTGCGGTGCAGGAAGGCGTCGCCGAAACCGGCGGCGGTGATCATGTCACGGGCGACCGCGTCGAGGTCCTCGGCGGTCACCCCGGGTCGCACGGCGGCCACGGCGGCGCGCTGTGCGTCCCGCAGCACCGCGTAGAGGTCGACGAACCCGGCCGGCGCGGGGCCGCCGGCGACGTAGGTGCGGGTGCAGTCGGAGCGGTAGCCCGAGGGCATGGTGCCGCCGATGTCGACCACCACCGGCTCGCCCGCGCCGATCGGCCGGTCGGAGGTGCCGTGGTGCGGGCTGGCGCCGTGCGGGCCGGCGGCCACGATGACGAAGTCCACCTCGGCGTGCCCGGCCGCGCGGATCGCGGCGGCGATGTCGGCGGCGACCTCCCGCTCCGTGCGGCCCGGGCGCAGCCACTGCCCCATTCGCCGGTGCACGGCGTCGATCGCGGCGCCCGCCTCGGCCAGCGCCGCCACCTCGGCCGGGGACTTGCGGATCCGCAGCTCACGCAGCACCTCGGAGGCGAGCCGCTGGGCCGCGTCCGGCAGCGCGGCGCGCAGCGCGAGCACCTGCTGCGCCCACATCCGGTCGGCGATCCCGACGGCGCGCACCGGGCCGGGCAGCGCGGCGCGGACGAGCGGCCACGGGTCGTCGCCGTCGGCGTGGTCGACGATCCGGAGGCCGCCGCCGGGGGCGGCCTCGGCGTCGGGGCGTTCCAGCGCCGGCACCACGAGCGTGGGCTCCCCCTCGGCGGGCAGCACCAGGCAGGTGAGGCGCTCGCTCTCGCGGGCGTCGTAGCCGGTCAGCCAGCGCAGGTCGGAGCCGGGGGTGAGCAGCAGCGCGTCCAGGCCCGCCGCGGCGGTGGCGTGCCGGGCCGCGGACAGTCGCCCGGCCGGGTACAGCTCCTCGGTTCCCACAGTCGAAGCTTAACGGTCGTTCGGGCGGTGGCGGGAGTCCGGTCGTCCCGTTCCGGACCGCTGCGCCGCGCGTCGTCCTGTCGTACCGGTGGGCCATGATCCTTGTCGTCACAGCGGCACGGGTCACGGGCCAGCGACGGCGGTCCGGCGTGCCCGGAGCCGGTCGCCGGCGGGGAGGTCGGGAACGATGACGGAGGCGACGGACGCCTCGTGGCGGCACCGCAGCGTGCTGCGGGTGGCGCCGCCGGCGCGGGCGCGCAAGCTGGCCAAGGTGCCCTTCGTGGAGCTGGCCGACGGCCGGCTGCAGGGGGTGGTGTCCAGTGGTTCCGACGTGGAGCGGGTCTACGTCTCCTCGGTCGCCGCCGGCAGCCACGCGGTCAACTGCAGCACCAACAACAACCGGCCCTGCGGCGGCCTGCGCGGCACCCTGCTCTGCAAGCACCTGCACGCGCTGGCCGACGAGGCCGTGCTGCAGTACGGGATCGCGCAGGTGGCCCGCTACCTGCGCGTCGACGTCGGCGACGGCGTCGACAGCGGCACCGACCTGCTGGCCCGCACCGACGCGCGGCACGAGCCCGGCCCGGCGGCGGTGGTGTTCAGCCGCTTCCTGCGCCACCTGGCCTACCTGGAGGTCCCGGCGAGCCCCACGGCGGTGCCTGAGCTGCACTGGTTCCCGGCCACGGCGGGGGTGCGCTGATGCTCGCCGCCCACCTCGCCCGGCTCACCGACCGGGAGGTCCCGGGCCTGGCCGAGACGCTCGCCGTGGTCGACGGCGTCGACGACGCGCTGACCCGCGGCCTGGCCCGGGTGAGCGAGCCGGACGCCGCCGCCTGGGCCGCGCTGGCCGGCGCGGTCGCCGGCACCCCGCTGGCCGACCGCACCGCCGACGCGGTCCGCGCGGCGACCACCGGCGCGCCGACCGAGGCGCACCTGGCCGTCCTCGCCGGCGCCCGCGCGGCGTTGCTCGGCGCGGCGCACGACGCGCTGCTCGACCGGGTCGACGCGGCGCTCGGCCGTTCCCGGGCCCCCTGGGCCGCCGCGCCCGACCCCGCGCCGGACCCGTCGGGTGCCGTCGCCGGGGCGCGGGCCTGGCTGCACGAGCTGGCCCTCGCCGGCTGGCGCGGCGCCGACCACGACCTGGTCTCCGGCGCCGCCGCGCCGGTGGAGGCCGCGCTCGCCGTGCCGGGCCTGCGCCGGCTCGCGGTGCTGCTGGACGGCCTCGCCGCCGAACTGCGTGCCGGCCTGCCGGTGGCCGCCATGCCCCGGGTGCCGGCCCGCCGGTGGGCCGACCTGTGGTCCCGGGCCGTCCTGCTCGCCGCCGGCGCCGCCGCCGAGGCCGCTGCCCCGGAGACCGTCTCCGGCCGCCTGCTGCCGCTCGGCGTCGACGTGCACGAGCACGACACCGCGTTCCAGGCGCAGCTGCACGCCCTGCTCGAACCGGCCGGCGGCGGTGACGTCCGCCTGGTCCGGGTCACCGTGGCCGCGGCGAAGGTCGCCACCATCGTCGGGCCGGCCGGCTGGCGGCTGCTCGAGGCGTACCCGATCCTGCTCAAGGCCCTGGCCGAGCGGCGGGCCGTGACCGTCACCGACCTGCCCGCCCACGGCGGCGACCTGCGCTGGGTCGACGAGCGGGCCGACCTCGCCGACCCGACCGACCCGTTCGCCGCCGCCCGGGTGCTGCTGGCCGGCGCCACCGCGGCCGCGACCCCGCCGCTGACCCGGCACCCGGCCGCGATCGCCGAACCGGTCCTGGTCGAGGGCTACACCACCCGCGACGACGACGGCGGCCTCTTCTTCGACCTCGACGGCCGCGCGGTCCCGGTGGCCGTCGACCGGCTGCCGGCCGCCGGGCCGCTCACCCCGGCGCTGGTCGCCGCCTCCACCGCCTGCCTCGCGCTGCTGCGCTGGGACGACGGCCGTTGGCTGCTGCAACCCCTGGCGGTGCGGGCCACCGTGAAACGGCAGACCGTCGAGGCGCACAACGGCGACTGGGCGTGCGGCGTCACCGACCCGAAGACGGCGAAGGCCGAGGCCAAGGCGGGCGACGCCGTGGCCGTGCTGCGCGAACGCGCGGGACGGTTGCTGCGCCGATGACCGACGACCGCGCCCACGCCAACCGCCGCCAGGTGCTCTACTGGCGGCTGCTCGCCCGCCTCTTCCACCCCGACGAGCAGCCCGGGCTGGAGTCGGCGAGCGTCGCCGTCGTCGACGACCTCGGTCTGCCCGCCGCGCTGCTGGACCCCACCGTCTCCGTCGACACCGTCGTGCAGCGCTTCCCGGCGCTCGCCGACGAACTGCGCGGCCTGCTCACCGCCGACGACGACACCCCGGCCACCGCCGGGGCGTTCCAGCCCGGCGGGACCGAGGTGCGCCGCGCCGCGCTGGTGTCCAAGCTCCTGCTCAACGTGTTCGCCACCGGCTCCGGCGAGGTCAGCGCCGGGCAGCTCGCCCGGTGGCAGGCCGACGCCGGCTGGTTCGAGCAGGCCTGCGGCGTCGACGCCGGCGAGCTGCGTCGCGGCGGCGCCGGCCTCGGGGCCACCCTCGCCGGCATCGAGGGCGACCTGGTCGGCCGGATGCGGCTGCGCGAGGTGCTCGCCGACCCGACGTTGGCCGCCCGGCTCACCCCGAGCATGTCGCTGATCGAGCAGCTGCTGCGCGACAAGTCGAACCTGTCGGGGGTGGCGCTGGCCAACGCCAAGTCGTTGATCCGCCGCTACGTCGACCAGGTCGCCGAGGTGCTGCGCACCCAGGTCGCGCAGGCCACCGTCGGCACGGTCGACCGATCGGTGCCGCCCAAGCGGGTCTTCCGCAACCTCGACCTGGACCGCACGATCTGGCAGAACCTCACCAACTGGAGCCCGGACGACGAGCGCCTCTACGTCGACCGGCTCTACTACCGGCAGACCGCCCGGCGGACCACCCCGGCCCGGCTCATCGTGGTGGTCGACCAGTCCGGCTCGATGGTCGACTCCATGGTCAACTGCACCATCCTCGCCTCCATCTTCGCCGGGCTGCCCAAGGTCGACGTGCACCTGATCGCGTACGACACCCGGGCGCTGGACCTCACCCCCTGGGTGCACGACCCGTTCGAGGTGCTGCTGCGCACCAACCTCGGCGGCGGCAACGACGGCCCGGTCGCCATGGCCCTGGCCCGCCCCAAGATCGTCGAGCCGCGCAACACCGTGCTGGTGTGGATCTCCGACTTCTACGAGTTCGACAGGTCGCAACCGCTGTTCGACGGCATCGAGGCGGCGCACCGCTCCGGGGTGAGGTTCATCCCGGTCGGCTCCGTCAACAGCTCCGGCCACCAGAGCGTCAACCCCTGGTTCCGGCAGCGCTTCAAGGACCTGGGCACCCCCGTCATCTCCGGCCACATCCGCAAGCTCGTCACCGAGCTGAAGAACTTCCTCACCTAGGAGAGCACCCCTGATGTCCGACATGCTCCGCGCCCCCGCCGAGGTCAAGTACGCCGACGAGCTGGCCTACCTGGAATCGGTCGACACCGGGCCGAAGCCGTTCTCCTGGCGGCTGAGCCCGCGCATGGTCCGCCTGTTCGTGCTCGGCTCCGAGCGCGCCGACGGCCTCGACCGGGAGATCCCACAGAAGTGGTTCGGCGACCGCAGCTTCGTCGAACGCAGCATCGTCACCCTCGCCTCCGACCGTGGCCTGCTGCTCATCGGCGACCCAGGCACCGGCAAGAGCTGGCTCGCCGAGCTGCTCTCCGCCGCCATCTGCCGCAACTCCACGCTGGTCGTGCAGGGCACCGCCGGCACCACCGAGGACCACATCAAATACTCCTGGAACGTGTCCATGGTCATCGCCCGCGGCCAGTCCCGCGACTCGATGATCCCCTCGCCGATCATGACCGCGATGGAGCAGGGCGTGATCGGCCGCTTCGAGGAGCTGACCCGTTCCACCAGCGACGTCCAGGACGCGCTCATCTCGATCCTGTCCGAGAAGTACGTCTCCATCCCCGAGCTGGACCACGACAACATCGTCTTCGCCAAGCCCGGCTTCTCGATCATCGCCACCGCCAACAGCCGCGACCGGGGCGTCAACGACCTCTCCTCCGCCCTCAAGCGCCGGTTCAACTTCGTCCGCATCCCGGTCGTCACCAACAAGCGCAGCGAGGCCGAGATCGTCCGCTTCCGCACCGAGGAACTGCTGCGCCGGCACCGCATCGAGCTGGACGTGCCGCCCACGCTGCTCGACATCCTGCTGCAGAGCTTCGCCGACCTGCGCGCCGCCGCGACCGCCGCGAGCAGCGACGACGAGAAGCTGGAGTCGGCGCTGTCCACCGCCGAGCAGATCGGCGTGCTCGAGGACGCCATCCTGCACAGCCAGTTCTTCGGCGACCGCACCCTGCGCGCCCAGACCCTCGCCGGGTCGCTGATGGGCTCGCTGGCCCGCCGCAGTCCGGAGGACCTGGCCATCCTCAACAAATACCTGCACGGCGTGGTCGAACCCCGGGCCAAGGCCGACGACGGCGGCGACTGGGCCGGTTTCCTCGACGGCGGCCGCCAGGCCATCGCCTCGCTGTCGTGACCGCGCCCGCCCCGACCGGCCTGTTCGGCGCGCTGCGCGAACAGCTCACCGACGCGGCCGCCGCCTTCGCCGACTCCCCCGACGCGCTCGCCGGCATCCTCGCCGGCATGGTCGACGACGTCGACCGGGCGCTGCGCGAGCGGCTGGAGATCTTCCCGGTCTGCCACCACTCCCCCGCCTCCGCCCTGGCGATGGCACGCCGCCTGCGCGCCCGCCCGCCGAAGGTGATCTACCTGGAGCTCTGCGAGGATCTGCGCCCCCTCCTCGACGAGCTGCGCAACTGCCGCCTGCCGGTGGCCGTGCAGGCGTTCGCCACCGAACTCGACGGCTTCCCCGCCGAGTGGAGCCCGCTGAGCGTCATCGCCCCGATCACCGAGGCCTCCGCGGAATACCAGGCCATCGCGTACGCGCTGGACACCCCCGGCGTGGAACTGGTGCTGGTCGACCGCTCCACCGACCACGTCTTCCAGTGGACCCCGCGCCCCGACGGCCCCGACGCGGCCCCGACCTCCGACGAGGACGCCGCGCTGCACGGCGACGCGGTCGGGGTGGAGATCGGCGACCTGCGCCCCCGGTTCGCCGAACTGGAGGCCTACCTGCTGCACCACGGCAAGGTGCGGCACTGGTCGGAGTGGTGGGACCAGTACGTCGAACGTCCGCTCGCCGACGCCGACCACGACACCTACCGGCAGGTGATGGTGCTCATCGGCAGCCTGTTCCGACGGCTGCGCCCCACGGCGTCCGCCCGCGACGACCGCGACGAGGACCGCGAGCGGCACATGTGGACGCGGATGCGCCAGCACCTCGCCGCCACCGGCGCCGACCCGGCCGACTGCCTCTACGTCTGCGGCGCGTTCCACGCCGCCAGCGGAGTCGAGCAGTTCGGGCTCGACTCCACCGCACCCGACTTCGCGATCAGCCCCCGCACCGGCACCCGCTGGCGCTACGGGCTCATCCCATCGAGCCACTCGGCGATCGAGGCGCAGTTCGGCCTCGCCCCGGGCACCGTCTCCATCGCCGCCGCGAACTGGACCACCGCGGTGGCCCGGACCCGGCTCACGCCGTACCGGCTGGTCGGGCAGCAGACCGGGAAGAAGGGCCGGCGCGCCCGCACCGCCCCCGCCACCACCGCGCCGGAGACGAGCACCGACCGGCTCACCGGCTTCCTCGCCGCCCCGCCCACGCTCGACGGGCTGGACGAGGCGGAGCTGCGCGGCTGGTGCGTCGACATCGTCCGGCTCGCCCGCCGCAACGGCTACCTCGCCAGCACCGCCGACGCGATCGCCGTGTTCGAGACGTCGATCCTGCTGGCCAACCTGCGCAACCGCGCCCGACCGACGCCCTACGACTTCGCCGACGCCGCGGTCACCTGCATCGAGAAGGACGTGGTGCCCGGCCGGCGCGACGTCCGCCGCCTCTGCGAGATCCTGCTCGGCGGCGACCGGATCGGTCAGGTCGGATACGACTCCCTCCCGCCCCTGGCGCGCGACGTCCTGGACCGGCTCCGCCCACTCGGCCTCGACCTGGAACGGCGCACCGTGCAACGGGCCCTGCTCGACCTGCGCGCCGACCCGGCGCTGGAGCCCTGCTCCGACCTGCTGTGGATGCTGCGGCACCTGCTGCCCGCCGACGCCGTCCGCCCGATCATGGGCGAGCGCCGCCTCGGCCACCGCTCCACCCAGGAGAGCTGGGACCTCGCCCTCGGCCGCAACCAGCGCGCCCTCATCGAGCTGGGCTACGAAGGCGTCACGGTCGAGCAGGTGCTGGAGCAACGGCTGCGGCGGGCGGTCCGTCGGCCGGACGCCACCGCCGCCAACGCGCTGGCCGCCGTCGAGGACGCGATCCGCCTGCTCGACAGCCCCCGCCTGGTCGACGAACTCGGCACCCGGGCGGTCGAGCTGCTCGCCGCCGAACGCACCGTGGACGACGCGCCCGAGGTGCTGCGCCGCATCCGGCGGCTGCTCGCCCACCACCGCACCAGCGCGCCCGCGCTGCCCGCGTGGTGCCAGGCGTTCGTCACCACCGGGTACGCCCACTACTGCACGCTGCTGCCCACCGCGTTCGTCGACGAGGCGACCGGCGTCCGGCAGGTCGGCGCGATGCTCGGCTTCCTGTTCGGCATGGAGAGCCTCGCCCTGTCCCTCGGGTGCGACCGGTCCCAGCTCGAACTGGCCGTCGCGCAGGCCCATCCGGAGACGCCGGCCAAGGTGGCGCTGCTCTGGGCCGCCCACCACCAGCTCGGCCTGCTGCCGCTGGCACAGCTGCGGGAACGCTGCGCCGAGCTGCTGGCCAACCCGCTGGTCGTGCCGGCGTTCCCGCAGTACCTGTCCGGCTTCGTGCACGCGCTCGAACCGGTGCCCGGGCTGGCGCCGTTCGTCGTGGAGACCATGTCGGCCGCGTTCGCCGGCCTGCCCGACCCGGTGCTGCTGCCCTGGCTGCCCACCCTGGTCACCACGCTGCGCGAGCACGGCGCCGAACTGGTGCCGCTGCTGGTCCGCGAGGCGGAACGCACCTTCCCCGCCACGCTGCCCGCGCTGGACGCCTGGACACCGCCGTGGTCCGCCGACCCCACGCCGCCGACGGCGCCGACGACCGCCGTCGCGGCCGGCGCCGTGCACGACCTGCTGAGCGACCACCCGGAGGCCGTGGACGCGGTGGCCGCGCTGCTCGGATGCGACGCGCCGTGGCACTCCCCCGCCGGCGGGGCCCCGCCGGTCGACGCCGCGTCGACGCTTGTCGCCACGCATCCGGCCACCGCCTACGCCGTCGCGGCGCTGGTGACGTCGGGCTGACCGGTGCCGGTCCTCGCCCCGCCCACCCGCGGGGCGAGGGCCGCCGCCGCGGACGGCGGTCCCGACGCGGCTTGCGAGCCGCGGGCACCATGGAGGGGTGATCCGCTTCCTGCTGAACCTGCTGTGGCTCGTCTTCGGTGGCGGCTTCGTCCTGGCCCTGGGCTACGGCGTCGCCGCTCTGATCTGCTTCGCGCTCGTCGTCACCATCCCGTTCGGCGTCGCCTCGCTCCGGCTCGCCTCGTACTCGCTGTGGCCGTTCGGCCGCACCCTCGTGTCCAAGCCGGGCGCCGGTCTCCCCTCCGGCCTGGCCAACGTGCTCTGGGTGGTGCTGGCCGGCTGGTGGCTCGCCCTGTCGCACATCCTGGCCGGCGTCGCGCTCTGCGTGACGATCATCGGCATCCCGTTCGGGGTGGCCAACTTCAAGCTGGTCCCGGCGGCGCTGTGGCCGCTCGGCCAGGAGGTCGTCGAGACGCCCTGACCCGGCCCGCCAGCGACTCCCCTTCCCGCCGCCTGTCGAGCTGATATCGCGGACGACTCAGCCGCCGGCCGGTCGGCCCTCGGACGCCTCCGTCGCCGGCCGGTCGGCCCTCGGACGCCTCCGTCGCCGGCCGGTCGGCCCTCGGACGCCTCCGTCGCCGGCCGGTTGATCCTCGACGCCTCCCGTGCCGGCCGCACCCCACGATGGGCGGCACAGGCGGGGTATGGCCCGGCAGACACCGCCCGGTCCGGCGTCTGGCCCGCGTCCGGTCGCCTGCCCGGCCGGTCCGCCCCCACGGGCTGGGCGAAGGGGCGTCAGCTGAGACCGGGAGCACGGCAGTGGAGTGGTCCGCCCAGGCCGGGTCCGCCGGCCGGGCCGGACCGTGAGTCGTCCGCGATATCAGCTCGACAGGCGGTGTCCGGCGCACTCTCGCTCTCGCCCTGCCTCCGGTGGTCGCTCGCCGGGCGTCGTCACCGCGGTCGACCGCAACGCCGTTCTCGCGGAAGCCCCCAGGGCCGGCGGCGGAACTGGTGCGGAGACGAGTCGCCCGGGCGACGGGGCGCCCAGGTGCGCAGAGGCTACGGCTCGCGTCGGAGTCGCGGTCGACGCCGACACACCCCGTCGAGCGTCCTAGGAGGCTGGGGTGAGTCGCGGTCCGAAACTGGCTCGCGGAACCGGCGGGGTGGCTACCGTCGGTGACATGGGGGGTCGGGACGCGGTGGTGGAGGCGCTCAAGGCGGATCCGACAATGGCCGGCCTGCGCCGGTCGCTGGAGTTCTACCACGGCGACCCGGACCGTGACGCGGCGCTGGACGCGTTCTACGCACCCCTGGTCCACGCCGGTGACCTGGTCTTCGACGTCGGAGCGCACGTCGGCGACCGGCTGGGCAGCTTCCGCCGGCTCGGCGCGCGGGTGGTGGCGGTGGAGCCGCAGCCGCTGTGCGCCCGCGCGCTGCGTGCCCTCCACGCCGACGATCCGGCGGTGACCGTGGTGCAGGCCGCGTGCGGCGCCGCCACCGGGCCGGTACGGCTGCACGTCAACTCCGCGAACCCGACGGTCTCCACCGCCTCCCCCGGCTTCGTCCGGGCCGCCGCTCAGGCCGCCGGGTGGCGGGACGAGACCTGGGACGACGAGATCGAGGTGGCCGGCACCACGCTGGACGCGCTGATCGGGGCGTACGGCGTGCCGGCGTTCGTGAAGATCGACGTGGAGGGGTTCGAGGACGCGGTGCTGGCCGGCCTGAGCCGTCAGGTGCCGGCGCTGTCGTTCGAGTTCACCACCATCGCGCGGGACCTGGCCGCCGACTGCCTGGACCGGCTGACCGCGCTCGGCTTCACCCGGTTCACCGTGGCGCTCGGTGACGAGATGGCCTTCGACCTGCCCGGTTGGCATCCGGCGGCCGAGGTGGCGGCACACCTGCGCGCGTTGCCGCACGACGCCAACTCCGGCGACGTGTACGCGCGAACCTGACGTCCGTCCACAGAGGACGGACGGGCCGAACTCGAAGGCGCATCGACGCTGCTCATCGCCGTGATCGACACATCCGCTGCCCGGCCACTTTTTTCAGGTGTCGAACTTAGCCATGGTTTGTTACCTGCCCGTTATTGACGTGACCGGCGCCACTTCGGTTGACTGCCACGGAACCGCTTCCGCAACCGGTTCCGAAACACCCCGCTCATCCCTGCGACCCGGGAGCGTCACGTG
The DNA here is from genome assembly GCF_002573675.1 of Micromonospora sp. WMMA1996. Taxonomy (NCBI): domain Bacteria; kingdom Bacillati; phylum Actinomycetota; class Actinomycetes; order Micromonosporales; family Micromonosporaceae; genus Micromonospora; species Micromonospora sp. WMMA1996. Next base: position 2,308,024 of record NZ_PDHU01000001.1, read on the forward strand.
CCGATCACCATCGCCGACGTCGCCACCCGCGCCGGGGTGAGCAAGACGACGGTCTCCCGGGTCCTCAACGGCAAGGGCGAGGTGCACATCCGCACCGCCGACCGGGTCCGGGCCGTGATCAGCGATCTCGGGTACGTGCCGAGCGCCCGCGCGGTCGGCCTGGCCCGCGGGCGTACCCGGGTGGTCGGCATGCTGGTGCCGGCGCTGACCTGGCCCTGGATGGGCGAGGTGCTCCAGGGCGCGGCCGAGGCGGTCGAGGCCGAGGGCTACGGGATGCTGTTGTTCACCTGCACCCGCGGTGACGAGTCGATGCGGCGCTTCGCCTCGCAGGTCTCCGCGAAGTCCTTCGACGGGCTGCTCGTGGTCGAGCCCGAGGGCACCCTGGACTACATCACCGACCTGCACCGTCGCGGCCTGCCGGTCATCCTCATCGACGACCGCGGGCACCAGCCCGGCTTCCCGTCGGTGCGGACCACCAACGAGGACGGCGCGCGGGCCGCCGCCGCGCACCTGCTGTCGCTCGGACGCCGACGACCGCTGGTCATCACCGGCCTGCGCCGCTTCGGCTGCACCCGCGAACGGCTCGCCGGGTTCGCCGACGGCTACGCCGCCGCCGGCGTACCGATCGGGCCGGAACGGGTGGTGGAGGGCGACTTCACCTTCGAGTGCGGACGCGAGGCGGTGCGGCGGCTGCTCGCCCAGGGGGTGGCGTTCGACGCGGTCTTCGCCCACAACGACCTCTCCGCCGCCGGCGCGCTGCAGGCGCTGCGCGACGCCGGCCGGCGCGTCCCGCAGGACGTCGCGGTGGTCGGCTTCGACGACCTGCCGCTGGCCGGGCACACTCATCCCCCGCTCAGCTCGGTGCACCAGCCGCTGCGGGAGATGGGCGCCGCCGCCGCCCGGCTCCTCATCGCCCACCTCACCGGCACGCCGCTGCCGGACACCCCGACCGTCATCCCGACCGGCTTCGCCGCCCGCGCCTCCACCCGCGTCACCTGACCCCACCCCGCCGGATCCCGGCGACCACGCCGGCGGGCGCACGCCCGCCGGTGGCACCACCGCACACCCTCCATCCACCACATCCCGCCCGAGGAATGCGGGACCACCGAGGGAGACCTCCATGAGAAGACGGCAACTCCTCGCCGTCGCGCTGGCCGGCGCGATGGTCACCACCACGGTCGCCGCGTGCGGCGACAGCCCCAACGCGAACAAGAAGAGCGGCCAGGCCGCGACCGTGCTCAACGTCGGCATGCCCAACGGTCCGCAGGCCGAGAACAACAACCCGTTCCTCACCACCTCGGCCGCCGCGTCGTTGGGCTACCGCTGGCAGATCTACGAGCCGCTGATGATGTGGAACCCGGTCAAGCCGGCCGAGCCGTTCAAGCCCTGGCTGGCCACCAAGGCCGAGTGGTCGGCGGACTACAAGTCGGTCAAGGTGACCGTCCGCGACAACGCCACCTGGTCCGACGGGCAGAAGGTCACGGCCGAGGACGTCGCCTTCACCTACAACCTGGTCAAGAAGTTCCCGGCGCTCAACGACCAGGGCGTGCCGTACACGGACGCGACCGCGAGCGGCAACGAGGTCACCATCTCGATGTCCAGCCCGCAGTTCGTCAACCAGCAGAAGGTGCTGTGGCGGGTGCCGATCGTGCCCAAGCACCTCTGGGAGAAGATCGGCGACCCGACGACGGACCCGGTGAAGCAGCCGGTCGGCAGCGGGCCGTACACGTTGAAGTCGTTCACCCCGGCGACGACGACGCTCACGGTGCGCGACAGCGGCTACTGGCAGGACGCGCCGAAGGTGAAGGAGCTGCGCTTCACCTCGTACACCGACAACAGCGCGCAGACCACGGCGCTGGCCAACGGCGAGTCGGAGTGGAGCTTCGTCTTCATCCCCAACTACCAGGCCGTCTTCGTGGCCAAGGACCAGAAGAACCACAAGGTGTGGGCGCCGCCGGTGCTGGGCATCCACGGCCTCTACCTGAACACCACGAAGAAGCCGTTCGACGACCCGACGCTGCGCAAGGCGATGAACATGGTCGTCGACCGCGCGGACATCTTCACCACCGCCGAGGCCGCGTACTTCCACCCCGAGGTGAAGAGCGTGACCGGCCTGCCCAGCCCGGCCGGTGACTCCTTCATCGCCGCGGAGTACAAGGGCCAGGAGCACAAGGTCGACGTCGAGGGCGCCAAGGCGCTGCTCACCGGCGCCGGCTACAAGCTCGACGGCACCACGCTGAAGGACAAGAGCGGCAAGCCGGTCACGATCAAGCTGACCGACCCGGCCGGCTGGTCCGACTACCAGACCAGCCTGGAGATCGTGAAGGACAACCTGTCCAAGATCGGCATCGCGGCGACCATCGACAAGGCCAACCAGGACGCCTGGTTCCGCAACGTCGAGCAGGGCAACTTCGAGGCCACGTTCCGGTGGACCGAGAGCGGCGCGACGCCGTACGACATCTACCGGACGATCATGGACGGCCGGGTGCTCAAGCCGATCGGCACCGCCTCGCCGGCGGGCAACTTCGGTCGGTTCCAGAGCAAGGAGGCCACCGACGCGCTGGTGTCGTACGCCAACGCGACCGACGACGCCACCCGCACCACCGCCCTGGCCACGCTCCAGAAGATCTTCGTGGAGCAGGTGCCGATGATCCCGGTCGGCGCGGACAACATCGGCGGCGCGTACAGCACGAAGAACTGGACCGGCTGGCCGGACGACGCGAACCCGTACGGCGCGCTCCAGCCCACCCAGCCCAACGCGCTGGACGTGGTGCTGCACCTCAAGCCGGCCGCCGGCTGACCCGGCGCCGCCTCCCCGGCCGGGACGACCGGCCGGGGAGGCGGGCCCCGCCCCCGACCCGGCAACCCCAGACAGGAATGCGGCATGACGACGACCGAGAGCGCCCCGGCGCCGGTCGACGAGGTGGTGCTGGAGGCCGTCGGCCTGACCAAGCACTTCCCCGTCCGCCGGCGGTTGCGCAGTCTCCTCTCCCGGACCCCGACGGTGGTGCACGCCGTCGACGACGTGTCCATCGCGCTGCGCCGTGGGCGGGTGACCGCGCTGGTCGGCGAGTCCGGCTCCGGCAAGTCCACGGTGGCCCGGCTGCTGGCCCAGCTCTACCCGCGCACCGCCGGCGACATCCGGCTGCACGGCACGTCGACCCGGGTCCGCGGCGGCCGCCCGTTCCGCGCCTATGTGCGCCGGGTGCAGTTGATCCTGCAGGACCCGTTCGCCTCGCTGAACCCGGTGCACACGGTCCGCTACCACCTCACCCGCTCGTTGCGCATCCACGGCAACGCGGGCACCGGCCCGGACGGGCTGGAGAGGGCGCTGGCCGACCTGCTCACCCGGGTCAGCCTCACCCCGCCGGAGCGCTACCTCGACGCGTTCCCGCACGAGCTGTCCGGCGGCCAGCGCCAACGCGTCGCCATCGCCCGGGCGCTCGGCGCGAACCCCGAGGTGCTGCTCGCCGACGAGCCGGTGTCGATGCTGGACGTGTCGATCCGCCTGGGCGTGCTCAACCTGTTGCAGGACCTCAAGGACCGGCTCAACCTGGCCATCCTCTACATCACCCACGACATCGCCTCGGCCCGCTACTTCGCCGACGACACGATCGTCATGTACGCGGGACGGATGGTCGAGGGCGGTGACAGCGAGACGGTCACCCAGCGGCCGGCCCACCCGTACACCCGGTTGTTGACCGACTCCGCGCCGGACCCGGAACGGATCACCGGCGCGGGCGCCGACGCCACCGGGGCCGGCGAGCGCGGGCACGGCGAGCCGCCCAGCCTGATCCACCCGCCCGCCGGCTGCCGGTTCCACCCGCGCTGCCCGCACGCCATGGCGCGGTGCGCCAGCGAGCTGCCGCCGGCGATCCCGGTCGACGACCACCCCGGGCACTGGGCGGCGTGCTGGCTGTTCGACCCGGCCACCGTCGCTGCGGAGAACGGCGTGGCCGAGGAGGCGACCCGATGAGGTTCCTGCTGCAACGGGTGGCCTTCTACCTGTTCACCGCGTGGGCGGCGATCACCCTCAACTTCTTCATCCCCCGGATGGTGCCGGGCGACCCGGTGCAGTCGCTGATCTCCCGCAACCAGGGCCGGATCAGCGCCGACGCGATCGCCTCGCTGCGGGTGCTGTTCGGGCTGGACTCCGACCGCAACCTGTGGGAGCAGTACGTCGCCTACTGGGGCCAACTCCTGCACGGCGACCTGGGGCTGTCGTTCACCTTCTTCCCGGCGCCGGTGTCCGAGGTGATCGGGAACAGCCTGCCGTGGACCGTCGGCCTGGTCGGCGTCACCACCATCGTCAGCTTCCTGCTCGGCACCGCGCTCGGCGTGGGCGCCGGCTGGCGGCGCGGCTCGTGGATCGACGGGCTGCTGCCGGCCACCACGTTCCTCTCCTCGATCCCCTACTTCTGGCTGGGCCTGGTGGCGATCGCGGTGTTCGCCGGCCCGGGCAGCTTCTTCCCCTCCTCCGGCGGCTACGAGCCGGGCCTGGTGCCGGCGTTCGACGCGTACTTCATCCCCAGCGCGCTGCAGCACAGCATCCTGCCCGCGGCGACCATCCTGGTCTCGTCGATGAGCGGCTGGATCCTCAGCATGCGCAACATGATGGTCACCGTCTCCAGCGAGGACTACATCACCGTCGCGCACGCCAAGGGGCTCTCCGAGCGCCGGGTGGCGCTCAGCTACGCCGCCCGCAACGCGCTGCTGCCCAACGTCTCCGGCTTCGCGCTGTCGCTGGGCTTCATCGTCGGCGGCACGCTGCTCGTGGAGATCGTCTTCTCCTACCCGGGCCTGGGGTTCCAGCTCTTCCAGGCCGTCGGCAGCAAGGACTACCCGCTCATGCAGGGCATCTTCCTCATCATCACCATCTCGGTGCTGGTGGCGAACCTGCTCGCCGACGTCGCGTACCTGCTCCTCGACCCGCGGACCCGAAAGAGCTGAGCGATGACACTATCCCCGTCGAGCATCGAGCAGGTCATCCCCGGCCAGGGGGCGATGGCGCAGCCGTCGGTCCGGGCCCGGCGCCGCCGGTTCCGCTTCGTCGCCAACGCCAAGGCCGCCACCGGCCTGGCCATCCTGGCGGTGTACGCGCTGCTGGCCGTCATCGGGCCGTGGATCGCGCCGTACGACCCGGACGCGCGCAGCGTCGACGTGCTCCAGGCACCGTCGGCCCGGCACTGGTTCGGCACCACCCACCTCGGGCAGGACATCTTCAGCCAGATCCTGGTCGGCGCACGCAGCGTGGTCGTGGTCGGGCTGATCGCCGGCGTGCTGGCCACGATCCTGTCCGTCCTCATCGGCGTGACCGCCGGCTACCTGGGCGGCGCGGCCGACGAGAGCCTGTCCGCGCTGTCCAACGTGTTCCTGGTGATCCCCGCGCTGCCACTGATCATCATCGTGGCGTCGCTCGTCGACCAGGCCGGTGAGCTGCTGGTCGCGCTGATCATCGGGCTCACCTCGTGGGCGTGGGGCGCCCGGGTGCTGCGCGCCCAGACGCTGTCGTTGCGCCGCCGCGACTACGTCGAGGCGGCCCGGGCCACCGGCGAGCGGACCTGGCGGATCATCGGGTTCGAGATCCTGCCCAACCTGACCGCGATCATCGCCTCCGGCTTCGTCGGCACCGTGATCTTCGCGGTGATGTCGGAGATCACCCTGGCGTTCATCGGCATCTCGTCGGTCAGCTCCTGGAACTGGGGCACCATCCTGTTCTGGGCGCAGGGCCAGCAGGCGCTCGCCCAGGGCGCGTGGTGGTGGTTCGTGCCGGCCGGGCTGGCCATCGCGCTGCTCGGCACCGCGCTCGCGCTGATCAACTTCGGCATCGACGAGTTCGTCAGCCCCCGCCTGCGCACCGGCGGCCGGACCCGGATCCGCACCGCCGACGGCCGCACGGTCCGGATGCGCGTCGGGTTCACGCCGGTGCTGGCCCCGAAGGCGGCCCCCGTGCCGATGCAGAGATCCGCGGACGTGCGGGACACCACCCGAGAGGACCAGACCGCATGAACGACAAGGTGCTGGAGATCCGTGGGTTGTGCGTCGACTACGGCGTCGGCGCGGAGGCGGTGCGGGCGGTCCGCGACGTCGACCTGACGCTGCACCGCGGTGAGGTGCTCGGCCTGGCCGGGGAGAGCGGCAGCGGCAAGTCCACCCTGGCGTACGGGCTGACCCGGCTGCTCCCCCCGCCCGGCGTGGTCAGCGGCGGCCAGGTCGTCTACCACCCGGCCGACGGACCGCCGGTGGACGTGCTGACGCTCAGCCCGGCCCGGCTGCGCGAGTTCCGGTGGGCGGAGACGTCGATCGTGTTCCAGGGCGCGATGAACTCGCTGAACCCGGTGCACAAGGTCTCCACCCAGCTGCTCGACGTGATCCGGGCGCACGAGCCGAAGAGCACCGCGGCGGGCCGGCTGGCCCGCGCGAAGGAGCTGCTGCGCCTGGTCGGCATCTCCGCGGACCGGCTGGACAGCTACCCGCACCAGCTCTCCGGCGGGATGCGGCAGCGCGTCATGATCGCGATGGCGCTGGCGCTGGAGCCGCAGGTGGTCATCATGGACGAGCCGACCACCGCGCTGGACGTGGTGATGCAGCGGCAGATCCTCGGCCAGCTCGCCGAGCTGCGCGACCGGCTCGGCTTCGCGGTGCTGTTCATCACCCACGACCTGTCGCTGCTGGTGGAGTTCTCCGACCGGATCGCCATCATGTACGGCGGCCGGATCGTCGAGGAGGCGCCCGCCGCCCGGCTGTACGCCGAGCCGCTGCACCCGTACACCGAGGGGTTGCTGCACTCGTTCCCGGCGCTGCGCGGGCCGCGCCGGGAGCTGACCGGCATCCCCGGCTCCCCGCCGGACCTGCGCGCCATGCCGTCGGGGTGCGCGTTCCACCCCCGCTGCCCGAAGGCCTTCGACCCGTGCGACGAACGCCTGCCGGTGCTGGGCCCTCCCGGCGTCGACGACCCGACCCGGGCTGTCGCGTGCTGGCTGCACCCGGCCGTCGCGCCCCTGTCCCGCTGACCCGCCCGAGCCCACCCGCTACCCGCGAGGAGAACCATGGACACCGACCTCACCCGTCCCCGTGTCGAACAGGTCGACCCGATCGACACGCTGCCGCCGAGCTTCCGGTGGGGGGTGGCGACGTCGTCGTACCAGATCGAGGGCGCGGTGGCCGAGGACGGCCGCACACCGTCGATCTGGGACACCTTCTGCCGGGTCCCCGGGGCGGTGGCCAACGGCGACCACGGCGACGTGGCCTGCGACCACTACCACCGGATGCCCGAGGACGTCGCGCTCATCGCCGACCTGGGGCTGGACACCTACCGGTTCTCGGTGGCCTGGCCGCGGGTGCAGCCGGGCGGACGCGGTCCGGCCAACCCGGCCGGGCTGGCCTTCTACGACCGGTTGGTGGACGAGCTGCTCGGCCGCGGCGTCGACCCGTGGGTGACGCTCTACCACTGGGACCTGCCGCAGGAGCTGGAGGACGCCGGCGGCTGGCCGAACCGGGACACCGCCCACCGGTTCGCCGACTACGCGGAGCTGGTCTTCGCCGCACTCGGCGACCGGGTCCGCACGTGGACCACGCTGAACGAGCCGTGGTGCTCGGCCATGCTCGGCTACGCCTACGGCGACCACGCCCCCGGCCGACGGAACCTGGGCGACGGCATCGCCGCCGCGCACCACCTGCTGCTCGGGCACGGGCTGGCGACGCGGCGGCTGCGGGCGGCGGCGCAGTCGCCGATCGAGCTGGGCCTGACCGTGAACCTGTCGACGGCCGACCCGGCGAGCGACAGCGCGGCCGACCGGGACGCCGCGCGGGCGGCCGACGGGTTGGGCAACCGGCTCTACCTGGACCCGGTGCTGCGCGGGGAGTACCCGCAGGACGTGGTGGCCGACCTGGCCGCCGAGGGGGTGCGGATCCCGGTGCGGGACGGCGACCTGGAGGTCATCGCCACCCCGATCGACGTGCTCGGGGTGAACTACTACTTCGGGCAGCTGCACTCCGGGGTGGACGAGCAGGGCCGGGAGCGCGACGACGACGGCCGGCCGGTGCGCCGGGTGGTCCGCCGGGACCTGCCGCGCACGGCGATGGACTGGGAGATCGTGCCGGAGTCGTTCACCGACCTGCTGGTGCGGCTGCACCGCGACTATCCGGGCGTGCCCATGGTGATCACCGAGAACGGCGCGGCGTTCGACGACAAGCCGGACGCGGAGGGTTTCGTGGCCGACGACGACCGGGTCGACTACCTGACCGAGCACCTGCGGGCCGTGGCCCGGGCCCGGCAGGCGGGCGCGGACCTGCGCGGCTACTTCGCCTGGTCGCTGCTGGACAACTTCGAGTGGGCGTACGGCTACGACAAGCGGTTCGGCATCGTCCGGGTGGACTACGAGACGCAGCGCCGCACCCCCAAGCGCAGCGCGCTGTGGTACCGCGACACGGTCCGGCGGGTGCGCGGGCAGCGCTGAGCCGACCACTGCGGGCGGTCGCGCGGGAGGCGTCCCGGGCGGCCGCCCCGGCGTGTCCGGAGGCAGGTCGAGCCGCTTTTTTCATGCCTTGACATAAGCCGGCGCGAACGGTTTTCTCATTCGCGGATGTCGATTGATCCGGAAGGAGCATCCGTGTCCCCCACCACCGTCACACGTCTCGCCGGCCGCGTCGCCCTGACGCTCTGCCTCACCGCCGGCCTCGCCACCGCCGTCCCCGCCGCCCCCGCGCACGCCGCCGGCGAACGGGTCGACGTCTGGCTCACCACCACCTCCGACTCCGGTGGTCGGACGGTCACCCGGGGTCTGCAACAGCAGAGCCCGCTGGCCTTCGCCGCCACCAGCCCCGGCGCCACGCACACCGTCACCGTCGACGAGAACACCCGGTACCAGCCGTTCGAGGGCGCCGGGGCGTCCATCACCGACACCACCGCGTACCTGCTGCGCGGCGGGCCGGTCAGCGCGGCCACCCGGGACGCGGTGATGCGCAAGCTGTTCAGCCCCACCGACGGCATCGGGCTGTCCTTCGTGCGCAACCCGATCGGCGCGTCCGACCTGTCCCGCCCCGGCCACGTCTCGCTCGACGACACCTGCTGCGACCTCGGCGACTTCGGCGCGAACGGGTACGACACCAACGTCGAGCTGCTGACCGCGCAGGCCCGGCAGCTCAACCCGGCGCTGCGGGTGATGGTGGTGCCGTGGAGCGCGCCCGGCTGGATGAAGGACAACGGCCGGATGGACCAGATGGGCTGGCTGAAGTGGGAGCACTACGCCACCTACGCGCAGTACCTGGTCCGCACGATCCAGGCGTACGCGGCGCGCGGCGTCACCGTCGACTACCTGTCGGTGCAGAACGAGCCGAACTGCTGCCAGGCCGGCAACCCCACCGCGATGGACTACCCCGGCATGAGCTGGAACGCCTCCGGCCTGGCCGAGCTGACCAAGAACTTCGTCTACCCGGCGTTCCGGGCCGCCGGGATCACCACCAGGGTGCTGGTGCACGACTGGAACTACGGCGACTACGGCACCATCGGCTCCGGGCTGCTGGCCGACAGCGCGGTACGGACCGACCCGCTCTTCGGCGGCATCGCCTGGCACGGCTACTTCGGTGACCCGGCGGTCGGCAGCCAGGTACGCGGCCAGTATCCGGCGGTGCCGCAGTTCAGCACCGAGCACTCCGGCGGCACCTGGATCACCAACCAGCACAACGAGGACATGACCGACATCGTCACCTACGCGCGGAACTGGAGCCGCAGCGTGGTGAAGTGGAGCCTGGCGGTCAACCAGAACATGGGCCCGCACAACGGCGGCTGCGGCACCTGCACCGGCCTGATCACGGTGCAGGAGGGCGGCGCGCGGGCCGGCCAGGTCGACTACACCATCGAGTACTACACCACCGGGCACCTGACCAAGTTCGTCCGGCCCGGCGCGACCCGGATCGACTCCACCGCCAACGGCACCGTGCCGAACGTCGCCTACCGCAACCCGGACGGCTCCAAGGCGCTGCTCGCGCACAACGGCGGCACGTCGGCGCAGTCGGTGCGCGTGGTGTGGGGCGGGCAGTCGTTCACCTACACGCTGCCGGCCCGCACCACCGCCACGTTCACCTGGTCCGGCACGCAGTCCGGTGGCGGCGGGTCGGCGACCGGCCTGGTCACCGGCATCGGCGGCAAGTGCCTGGACGTGACCGACAACGCCAGCGCCGACGGCACCCCGGTGCAGATCTGGGGCTGCTTCGGCGGGGCCAACCAGCAGTGGACCCGCGCCGCCGACGGCACGCTGCGCGCGCTCGGCAAGTGCCTGGACGTGGCCGGCGGGGGCACCGCCGACGGCACCCGGGTGCAGCTGTGGACCTGCAACGGCAGCGCCGCCCAGCAGTGGACCTGGACCGCCGGCCGGGACCTGGTCAACCCGCAGGCGAACAAGTGCCTCGACGTCACCGGCAACACCTCCGCCGACGGGGCGAAGACGCAGATCTGGAGCTGCACCGGCGGGGCCAACCAGAAGTGGACGCTGCCGTCCTGACCCGAGCGGCCGGGCCGGCGGCAGCGCCGACCCGGCCGCTCAGCGGCGATGCCGACCCGGCCGCACCGCGGCGATGCCGGCCCGGCCGCACCGCGGCGATGCCGGCCCGGCCGCTCAGCGGCGATGCCGGCCTGACCGCTCAGCGGCCCCGCGTGACCCGGGCCGGGCGGACCGCCGGCTCGCGGGGCACACCGCCCTCGCGCAGCAGCCGGGCCATCGGCAGGGTGGCCGCGCCCATCGCGACCGCGTCCGGCCCGAGCCGGCACAGCTCGATCGAGGTCTGGGCGTACGGCTGGCGCAGCGCGTGCCGCGCGGTGGCCTCGCGGATCGCCGGCAGGTGCCGCTCGCCCAGTGCCAGCCCGGCCCAGCCGCCGAGCACCACCCGCTCCGGGTTGAACAGGTTCACCAGGTTCGCCACCCCGGCGCCGAGGTAGCCGACCGTCTCGTCGATCACCGTCGCGGCGGTGCGGCCGGTGGCGCGCAGCAGCTCGCCGAAGGCGGTCTCCTCGTCGCCGCCGGCCGCCGGTCGACCCCGGTTGGCCTGCCGGAACCGGTCGAGCACCCCCTCCGCCCCGACGTACGCCTCGAGGCAGCCGAGGTTGCCGCACCGACAGCGGCGTCCCCCGTACACGATGGTGGTGTGGCCCCACTCGCCGGCGCTGCTGTGCGCGCCGCGGTAGCCGACGCCGTCGGCGACCACGCAGGCACCCACGCCGGAGCCGACCAGGGCGATCACCGCGTGGCGCACGCCCCGGCCGGCGCCGAACCACATCTCGGCCTGCCCGAGCGTCTTCGCGCCGTTGTCCACGTGCACCGGGACGTCGGTGCCGGCGCGCAGCATCGCGCCGAGCGGGACGCCGTCCCAGCCGAGGGTCTGCGCGTGCACCACGGCGTCGGCGGTCCGCTCGACCGTGCCGGCCACGGCGACACCGAAGCCGAGCACGGCGGCCGGGTCGACGCCGGCCTGCTCGGTCACCGCGGCGAGGCCGTGCAGCAGGTGCGTGGCGACCTGGCGCGGGTCGGGCTCGGCGGCGGCGATCGGGTACTCGGCCTTGGCCAGCGCGGTCATGGCCAGGTCGAACAGCTCGACCTGCACCCGGGTCTCGCCCACGTCGGCGCCGACCAGGTAGCCGTAGCCGGGGGCCACGCGCAGCAGCACCCGGGGACGGCCGCCGTCGGACTCGACCGAGCCGGCCTCCTCGACCAGCCCTTCGGCGATCATCTCGCCGACCAGGTTGCTCACGCTGGCCAAGCTCAGCGCGGTCGACTGGCCCAGCTCGTGCCGGCTGAGCGGGCCGTCCAGCCAGATCCGGGTGAGCAGGACCGACCGGTTGGCCCGGCGCATGTCGCGCACCGTGGTGCGTCTGGCGTCCACGTCCGCCGCCGTCCTTCCCCCGGCCGCCCGCCGGGCGACCTGCATTCACGCCGTGAACCAAGTGGTGACAGACTACTGCGCATTTACATTTAACAAAGTTAACTGATAGCCTCCGGCGCATCGATGAGGAGGTATGTCATGCGACTCGGACGCGGGATGACCGCGCTACTCGGTGGCGTCGCGCTGCTCGCCGCCACCGCCGCCCTGCCGGCCACCGCCGGCGCCACGCCCACCGGCACCCGCAGCGCGCTGGTGGCGTGCGACGCGCCGGCCTGGGCCGAGGGCGTCACCTGGACCGCCGGCAGCCGGGCCAGCTACGGCGGACGGCTCTACCAGGCGCTGGTGACGCACACCCCGCCGGTCGGCGCCGGCTGGACCCCGGCCGCGGTGCCGGCGCTCTGGACCGATCTCGGCGCCTGCACCGGCAGCACCCCGTCGCCCAGCCCCACCACGCGACCGCCATCGCCCACGCCCACGGCCTCCCCCTCCCCCACCCGGACACCGACCCCCACGCCCACCCCGACCGCCACGCCCAGCCCGACCACGCCGGGCGGGGACACCTGCGCGCTGAAGTCCCGGCCGACCGGCAAGGTGCTGCAGGGCTACTGGGAGAACTGGGACGGCGCGGCCAACGGCGTGCACCCCGGGCTCGGCTGGATCCCGATCACCGACTCCCGTATCCCCGGGCACGGCTACAACGTGGTGACCACGGCGTTCCCGGTGATCCGCGCCGACGGCACCGTGCTGTGGGAGGACGGCATGGACGCCGGGGTGAAGGTGCCCACCCCGGCGCAGGTGTGCCAGGCCAAGGCCGCCGGGCTGACCGTGCTGCTGTCCATCGGCGGGGCCGCCGCCGGCATCGACCTCAGCTCCGCCGCGGTCGCCGACCGATTCGTCGCCACCGTCGTGCCGATCCTCAAGCGCCACAACTTCGACGGCATCGACATCGACATCGAGACCGGGCTGACCGGCAGCGGGACCATCACCCAGCTCTCACCCTCGCAGTCCAACCTGATCCGGATCATCGACGGGGTGCTGGCCCAGATGCCGGCCGGTTTCGGGCTCACCATGGCGCCGGAGACCGCGTACGTCACCGGCGGCAGCGTCACCTACGGCTCGATCTGGGGCGCGTACCTGCCGATCGTGAAGAAGTACGCGGACAACGGCCGGCTCTGGTGGCTGAACATGCAGTACTACAACGGCTCGATGTACGGCTGCGCCGGCGACTCGTACCCGGCCGGCACCGTGGCCGGTTTCGTGGCCCAGACCAACTGCCTCGACGCCGGCCTGGTCGTGCAGGGCACCACCATCCGGGTGCCGCTGGACCGGCAGGTCCCCGGGCTGCCCGCGCAGACCGGCGCCGGCGGCGGCTACCTGAGCCCGGCCCTGGTGGGCCAGGCGTGGAACACCTACCAGGGCCGGCTCAAGGGGCTGATGACCTGGTCGATCAACTGGGACGGCTCGAAGGGCTGGACGTTCGGCGACAACGTCCGCGCGCTGCAGGGCCGCTGAGACGCGACGCGGGGCCCCGTCGACCCCGACGGGCCCCGCGCGCGGGAGGTCAGCCGACGGCGATCTTCTTCGGCGTGGTCTTCGAGTCCAGCCAGGCGTTGATCAGCTTGGTGAAGTCGCGGCCGGTCTGCTTGTTGACGAAGGCGATGAACGACGCCCGGTCCTGCTGGGTGTTGCGCTGGTCCTGCACCCAGGCGCGGGCCAGGGCGAAGAACGCCTTGTCGCCCAGCTCGCGGTGGATCTCGCGGAGCATGGCCGCCGGGCAGAGGTAGACGTTGCCCTCGGCGAACCGCTTCGGGTCGGGCCGGCCGGGCGGGCCGAGCTTCTTGCGCAGGACGGCGTCGCCCTCGCGCAGGTACCGGTCCAGGCTGGCCTCGCTGAGCTTCAGCGTCTCCTGGGTGTAGAGGTCCTGGGCGTACTTCGCCCAGCCCTCGTTCAACCACAGGTCGGTCCAGGTGGTCGGCGTGACCGAGTTGCCGAACCACTGGTGGGTGTACTCGTGCAGCAGGTCGCTGCCCCAGCGGTCACGGCGGGCCTTCGTGTTCTCGATCTCGCGGCCCATCGTGATCATCTGCTGGGTCTCCATACCCGACGCCGAGTCCACCACCACCACACCGCCGGAGGGGAACGGGTACGGGCCGAACTTCTTCTCCAGCCACGCCAGGTACTGCGGGGACTTCTTCAGGTACGGCAGCAGCTTGTCGTCGGCGCCCTTGCGGTACCAGAAGGTCAGCGGCACGCCGCGCGGGCCCGTGGCGGTCAGCTTCTGGTACTTCCCGACCGCGAGCGTGGTCAGGTAGGTCGCCACCGGGTCGGTGCTGCGGTAGGTGAAGGTGGTGCCGGACTGCCCCGCGGGGGTGCCGCTGGCGATCGCGGACCAGCCCGCCGGCACGGTCACCCGGATGTCGTAGAGCGCCTCGTCGGACGGCTGGTCGTTCGCCGGGTACCAGGTGAACGCGCCGAACGGCTCCTGCATGGTCCAGAGGCCGCCCTCCTTGGTGAGGGTGAGACCCAGGGCCTCGGTGTCCTTGCGGTGCGACGGCATCGGCGTCGTCCGCGGCCGGCCGTGGTAGGTCACCACCAGCGTCACCGGCTTGTCCGCGACCACCGGGGCGGACACGGTCAGCTTCTCCTTCGCCACCGCCCCGGGAACCGTCGCGCCGTCCAGCGTCACGCCGTCGAGCTGGTAGGGCATGAAGTCGAGGACCAGGTTCGACGCGTCCTTCACGGGCCGGATCCGCAGGGTGGCCGTGCCGGTGAGGGTGGTGGTCGACGGGGCCCACTCCAGGGCCAGGTCGTAGTGCAGGATGTCCACCGCGTCGGTGCCCCGGGCGGGATAGACCGGGTCGGCCACCGGGGTGGAACGCCCGGCCTCCCAGGCGGTGTAGTCGACGGCGGCGACGGTCGGGCTCGGCGTGGCGGCGGGGGCGGACGGGGTCGCGGCCGGGGCGGCGGGATCGGTGGTGCACCCGGCGACGAGCAGCGGTCCGAGGAGCAGGATCAGGGGTACGGGGCGGCGCATCAGCGCACCATACGGCAGTGATCCACTTCCGTGGGGGCGTCACCGGCTGGCGCCCGGCCGGACATCCTGCGACGCTGGCAGTCGTGTACGACTACGACCTGCTGGTGCTGGGCTCAGGACCGAGTGGACAGAAGGCGGCGATCGCCGCGGCCAAGCTGGGCCGGCGGGTCGCCATCGTCGACCGCCGCGACATGCTCGGCGGCGTCTGCATCAACACCGGCACCGTGCCGTCCAAGACGCTGCGCGAGGCCGTCCTCTACCTGACCGGGCTCAGCCAGCGTGACCTCTACGGCAGCAGCTACCGGGTCAAGGAGGACATCACCGTCGCCGACCTGGCCGCCCGCACCCAGCACGTGATCACCCGGCAGACCGACGTCATCCGCAACCAACTGGCCCGCAACCGGGTCGCGATGATCACCGGCACGGGCCGGTTCGCCGACCCGCACGCGGTCTGGGTCGACGCCGGCTCCGGCCGGGAGACCCGGGTCAGCTTCGACAAGGCGGTCATCGCCGCCGGCACCCGGCCGGCCCGCCCGGACAGCGTCGACTTCGACGACCGGACGATCGTCGACTCCGACGGCGTCATCAACCTCCAGGCCGTGCCCCGCAGCATGGTCGTGGTCGGCGCCGGCGTGATCGGGATGGAGTACGCCTCGCTGTTCGCCGCGCTGGGCACCAAGGTGACGGTGGTGGAACGCCGCGAGCGGATGCTCGACTTCTGCGACGAGGAGATCGTCGAGTCGCTCAAGTACCACCTGCGCGACCTCTCGGTGACCTTCCGCTTCGGCGAGGAGGTGGCCGCGGTGGAGAAGCACCGCACCGCCGCGCTCTGCGTCCTGCGCAGCGGCAAGAAGATCGTGGCCGACACGGTGATGTACTCCGCCGGACGCCAGGGGCAGACCGACGACCTGGCGCTGGAGGCGGCCGGGCTCACCGCCGACCACCGGGGCCGCATCCAGGTCGACGCCAACTACCGCACCGCGGTCGACACCATCTACGCCGTCGGTGACGTGATCGGCTTCCCGGCGCTGGCGTCGACCTCGATGGAGCAGGGCCGGCTGGCCGCGCAGCACGCCTGCGGCGAGCCGGCGCGCACCATGTCGGAGCTGCAACCGATCGGCATCTACACCATCCCGGAGATCAGCTTCGTCGGGAAGACCGAGGACGAGCTGACCGAGGCGTCCACCCCGTTCGAGGTGGGCATCGCCCGCTACCGGGAACTGGCCCGCGGACAGATCGTCGGCGACTCCTACGGCATGTTGAAGCTGCTCGTCTCGCCGGAGGACGGGCGGCTGCTCGGGGTGCACGTCTTCGGGACCGGCGCCACCGAGATCGTCCACATCGGGCAGGCCGTGATGGGTTGCGGTGGCACTGTCGACTACCTGCTCGACGCGGTGTTCAACTACCCGACGCTGGCCGAGGCGTACAAGGTGGCGGCGCTGGACGCGGCCAACAAGATCCGCAACATCACCCGGATCGACGGCTGACCTCTGGCTCAGGTGTTGGCCACGGTCGCGACGGTCGGCGCCGGCGCCCACCGCGCGCGGATAATCATCGACATGAGCGTCCGATACGACGAGGTTCTCGACCCGCTGCGCCAGGCGTACGACGCTCGCGCGGCCTGGCGCGACGGGCTGACCAAGGAACCGTGGAAGGTGGCGGAGCGTCAGGCGTTCCGGGATCGTCTGGCATCAGGTGCGCGGCTGCTGGAGGTCGGCGCGGGCACCGGGCAGGACAGCGTCTTCTTCCGCAAGGAGGGCCTTCACGTGGTCGCGGCCGACCTGTCGCCGGTGATGGTCGAGCACTGCCGGGCCAAGGGCATCGAGGCCCACGTGATGGACTTTCTGCACCTGGACTTCCCGCCCGGCTCCTTCGACGCGGTATTCGCGATGAACTGCCTGCTGCACGTGCCCAACCACGACCTACCCGCGGTTCTGGCCGCCATCCGGGCCGTCCTGCGTCCCGGTGGCCTCTTCTTCGTCGGGGTGTACGGCGGTGGCGAGAGCACCGAGGGTCCCATCGAGGCAGACCAGCACGTGCCGCCGCGCTTCTTCTCGTGGCGAACTGACGAACAGCTGCTCGACTCTGCCGCCGCCGCGCGCTTCGACGTGGTGGACTTCCATCCGGTCGACACCGGTCGCGACCGCTTCCAGTCGTTGACCCTGCGACGCCCCAGCGACGACTGAGATCCCGCGGGGGACCACGCCTCGACACCCCGCCCCACGATCACGGCCTCGCCGATCTTGGACGTGTGGCGCCTCGGATGTCTGTCACGTGGCCTTGTTCACGTGCCACCACGCCACGATCGAGGGAGCACGTGCACGTCCGGCCAGGCCGGGTCAGCGGCCGGTGGCGTAGCCCTGGGCGCCCCGGGGGTTGGCGGCGGCCGAGAGGACGCCGCTACGGGGGTCGCGGGCGACGGCGCACAGGCGACCCAGGCTCCACGGGTCGGACCGGCGCACCGTGTGGCCCCGGGCGCCCAGCGCCGCGAGCACGTCCGGGTCGAGACGGTCCTCGACCACCAGCACGCCCGGCTCCACCTCACGCGGGTAGAACGACGCGGGCAGGCTCGTGGTGTGCCACGCCGGCGCGTCGATAGCCTCCTGCAGCTCCTGCCCGCCGACCAGGTGGCGCAGCAGGAACAGCAGCTGCCACTGGTCCTGCTGGTCGCCGCCGGGCGTGCCACAGGCCAGGACGGGCTCGCCGTCGCGCAGCACCAGGGTCGGGCTCAACGTGGTACGCGGGCGCCGCCCCGGCGTCAGCGTCGAGGCGAGCCCCTCCTCCAGCCAGCACATCTGCAACCGGCTGCCCAGCGGGAAGCCCAGCTCGGGAATGGTGGGCGAACTCTGCAGCCAGCCGCCGCTCGGGGTGGCCGAGATGATGTTGCCCCACCGGTCGACCACGTCGACGTGGCAGGTGTCGCCACGGGTCACGCCGTCGGCGCGGACGGTGGGTTCGCCGGTGCTCGGGTCCTGCGGGCCGGCCCGCCGGGCGCTGTCGGCGTTCAGGTGTGCCGGCAGTCGCGGCGACGCGCCGGCCGGGCTGCCGGGACGCAGCGCGGTCGAGGCCCGGGCACCGATCAGCGCGGCCCGCTCACGGGCGTACGCCGGAGACAGCAGCGTCGCCGCCGGCGCCCCGCCGGTGTCGCCGTACCAGGCCTCGCGGTCGGCGAAGGCGAGCTTCAGCGCCTCGGCCTGGGCGTGGATGCCGTCCACGGTGGACGGATCGAGCGCCCGGGTATCGTCGAGCGCGTCCAGCGTCGACAGCGTCTGCAGCAGCACCGGTCCCTGGCCCCAGAACCCGGTCTTGGCCACCGTGTGACCGCGCCAGCCGAGCGTGACCGGCTCCTCCCAGGTCGCCGACCAGCCGGCCAGGTCGGCGCCCGTGACCAGGCCGGCGTGCGACCGGCCGCTGGAGTCGCGGAACGGCAGCCGGCCGAACCGGTCGATCGCGTCGGCGACGAACCCCTCGCGCCAGGCCCGCCGGGCCGCCTCGATCTGCGCCTCCCGGTCCGCGCCGGCCGCGCCGGCGGCGTCGACGAGGCGGCGCAGCGTCCGCGCGTACGCCGGGTTGGTGACCATCTCCCCCGCCGCCGGCGCCCGGCCGTGCCGCAGCCACAGCTCGGCGGAGGTCGGCCAGTGCTCGGTGAACAGCGACCGGACCCGCTCGACGGTCTGCCCGGCCGCGCCCACGAGCGGGTGGCCGGCGGCGGCGTAGCCGATCGCCGGTTCCAGCACCTCGGCCAGGGACCGGGTGCCGTGGTCACGCAGCAACAGCAGCCACGCGTCCACCGCGCCGGGCACCACGGCGGCGAGCGGGCCGGAACCGGGGACGAGGTCCAGCCCGAGCGAGCGGAAGTGCGCGACGGTCGCGCCGGCCGGGGCCGGGCCCTGACCGCAGAGCACCCGCGGGGTTGGGTCGTCCGCGGTCGCCAGGATCGCCGGCACCTCGCCGGCCGGGCCGTTGAGGTGCGGCTCGACCACGTGCAGCACGAAGCCGGCGGCGACCGCCGCGTCGAAGGCGTTCCCGCCCCGCTCCAGCACGCCCATCGCGGACTGACTGGCCAGCCAGTGCGTCGAGGAGACCATGCCGAAGGTGCCGCGCAGCGTCGGCCGGGTGGTGAAGGTCATCGCCGCCGAGCCTACGCCGCCGGCACGTCTTCGCGCGCCGGGCCGCCGTCGCGGTCCGGCTCGCCGTCGAGCGGGAACAGGCAGGCGGCCCGGTGGTCGGGACCGACCTCGGCCAGCGCCGGGTCGGTGCGGGCGCACTCGTCGCGGGCCCGGGGGCAGCGGGTACGGAAGCGGCACCCGGTCGGCGGGTCCACCGGGCTGGGGATGTCGCCGGTGAGCACGATGCGCCGGCGCTCCCGCTCCACCCGGGGATCGGCCACCGGCACCGCCGACAGCAACGCCGCCGTGTAGGGGTGCGCCGGCTGCCGGTAGATCCGCTCCGGCGGGCCGGTCTCGACGATGCGACCCAGGTACATCACGGCGATCCGGTCGCTCATGTGCTCGACGGCGGCCAGGTCGTGGGCGATGAACAGGTAGGTCAGCCCGAGGTCGCGTTGCAGGTGCCGCAGCAGGTTCATGATCTGCGCCTGCACGCTCAGGTCCAGCGAGGCGATCGGCTCGTCCAGGACGATCAGGTCCGGCTCGCCGGCCAGCGCCCGGGCCATCCCGACCCGCTGCCGCTGGCCGCCGGACAGCTCGTGCGGATGCCGGTCGGCCGTGTCGGCGCGCAGGCCGACCAGGTCCAGCAGCTCGGCCACCCGGGCCCGGCGGGCGGCGGCGGACGCGGCCAGCCGATGCACGGTCAACGGTTCGGCGATGCTGTCGCCGACGGTGCGGCGTGGGTCGAGGGACGCCTGCGGGTCCTGGAACACCATGGCCACGTGGCGGCGCATGCCGCGCAGGCGGCGCCGGGACCAGCGGGTCACGTCCGCGCCGGCCACCCGGACCCGGCCGGAGGTCGGCTCGACCAGGCGCAGCAGCGCCAGGCCGGCGGTGGACTTGCCGCTGCCCGACTCGCCGACCAGGCCGAGCGTCTCCCCCCGGCGGACGGCCAGGGTGACGCCGTCCACCGCCCGCACCACACCGGCCCGGGTCGGGAAGTGCACCGCCAGGTCGTCCAGCTCGGCCACCACGTCCGCGGCTGTCATGGGGTCTCTCCCGGATAGAAGGTGCGGACGGTGTGCCCGTCGCCGACCGGCGTCAACGGGGGCAGCTCGTCCTCGCACCGGGGGTCGGCGCGCACCGGGCAGCGCGGCCAGAACGCGCAGCCCGCTGGCAGGTCGAGCGGGCTCGGCGGCGCGCCGGGGATGGCCACCAGGTCCTCGCCCCGGCGGGACGGGTCCGGCCGGGCCGCGAGCAGCGCCCGGGTGTACGGGTGGGTGGGCGTGTCGAAGACCGCGTCGACCGGGCCCTGCTCGACGATCCGCCCGCCGTACATGACCGCGACGGTGTCGGCGATGCCGGCGACCACGCCCAGGTCGTGGGTGACCCAGACGACCGCCGTGCCCAGCCGCCGTTGCAGGTCGGCGACCAGCTCGACGATCTGCGCCTGGGTGGTGACGTCGAGCGCGGTGGTCGGCTCGTCGGCGATGAGCAGGTCCGGCTCGCAGGCCAGCGCCATGGCGATGACGACGCGCTGGCGCATGCCGCCGGAGAACTGGTGCGGGTAGGCGTCGACGCGCTGCGCGGCCGACGGGATGCCGACCAGGTCGAGCAGCTCCACCGCCCGGTCCCGGGCGGCCCGGCGGGTCAGCCCGAGGTGCGCCTCGGCCGCCTCGGTGACCTGCCGCCCCACCGGCAGCACCGGGTTGAGCGAGGTCATCGGATCCTGGAAGACGAACCCGATGTGCCGGCCGCGCAGCTGGCGGCGGCGGTCCTCGGGCAGCGCGGTCAGCTCGTTGTCGAGCAGCCGTACCCGGCCGGTGACCGTGGCGGCGCGCGGCGCGAGACCGGTGGCGGCGAGCAGCGTCATGCTCTTGCCGCTGCCGGACTCGCCGACCAGCGCGAACGTCTCCCCGGCGCGGACCTGCCAGGACACCCCGGCCACGGCGTGCGCCGGACCGCGGCGGGTGCCGACGGTGACGGTGAGGTCCTCCACGGACAGCACGGGCCGGTCGCCCGCGCGGCGCTGGCTCGGCACGATCTCGCGGCCCTCGCGCCGCTCGGTGCGGTCGCTCATGGGGTGCTCCTGCGGGCCTCGGCGAGGGTGAGCTGGCGCGGGTCGAGCACGTCCCGCAGCGCGTCGCCGACCAGGTTGAAGGCGAGCACGGTCAGGAAGATCGCCGCGCCCGGGAAGACGCCCAGCCACCAGGCGTCGGTGACGAAGCCGCGACCGTCGAAGAGCATCCGGCCCCACGCCGGCGCCGGCGGTTGGATGCCGAGGCCGAGGAAGGAGAGCGCGGCCTCGGAGAGGATCGCGAACGCCAGCGACAGCGACGTCTGCACGATCAGCGGCGCGGCGATGTTCGGCAGCACGTGCCGGCGCATGATGCGCAGGTCGGACGCGCCGATGGAGACGGCGGCGCGGACGAAGACCTGCTCGCGGACGGAGAGCACGCCGGCGCGGGTGATCCGGGCGAAGATGGGCGTGTAGACCACGCCGATGGCGACCATGGCGGTGAGCAGGCCGGGGCCGAGCACCGCCACGATGGCCACCGCCAGCAGCAGCACCGGGAACGCGAACAGCACGTCCATGGCGCGCATCAGCACGCTGTCCAGCCAGCCCCGGTAGTAGCCGGCGAACAGCCCGAGCGTCACGCCGGCGACCAGCGCGATGCCGACGCTGACCACGCCGACCTCCAGCGAGACGCGGGCCGCGACGAGCACCCGGCTGAGCACGTCGCGGCCCAGCTCGTCGGTGCCGAACGGGTGCGCCCCGCTGGGCGGGCGCAGCATCTGGTCCACGTCGACGTCGTTGACGCCCGAGGGCGCCAGCCACGGCCCGGCCACGCCCACCACGACCAGCACCAGCAGCACGACCGTGCCACCGACGGCCAGCGGGTCGCGCCGCAGCGCCTCCAGCACCCGGCGTCCGGTGCTCTCCGACACGGCGCTCACTTGACCGTGATCCTCGGGTCGAGGCGGGCGTAGAGGATGTCCACCAGCAGGTTGACCAGCAGGAACAGCGCGGCGACGAGCAGCACCGCACCCTGCAGGACCGGGTAGTCGCGGGCCTGCACCGCGTCGAAGGTGAGCCGGCCGATGCCCGGCCAGGCGAACAGCACCTCGATCACGATGACGCCGCCGAGCAGGCTGGCCAGTTGCACCGCGACCACGGTGACCACCGGGATCAGCGCGTTGCGCAGCACGTGCCGCAGGATCACCACCCGGTTGCGCAGCCCCTTCGCCTCGGCGGTGCGCACGTAGTCGGCGGAGAGGACCTCCAGCACCGACGAGCGGATGAAGCGGGTGAGGATCGACGCGGTGACCAGGCCGACCGTGACCGCCGGCAGGGCCACGTGGGTCGCCCACCGGCCCGGGTCGTCGGTGAGCGCCACGTAGCCCGAGGGCGGCAGCCAGCCGAGCACGCCGGCGAAGAGCAGGATGCCCATGATGCCCATCCAGAAGTCGGGCACCGAGACGCCGAACTGACTGAACACGCGGGCGGCGTGGTCGACCGCGGAGCCGCTGCGCACCGCCGCGACGATGCCCAGCGGGAACGCGACCAGCAGCGCGAACACCACCGCGGTGACCGCGAGCGACAGCGTCGCCGGCAGGCGTTCCAGCACGATCCGGCTGACCGGCTGGCCGGTGCGGAAGCTGACCCCGAGGTCGCCGGTGAGCGCGTGCCCGAGGTAGCTCGCGTACTGCACGGGCAGCGGCTGGTCGAGGCCCGCGCGGGCGCGCAGCGCCTCGTACGTCTGTGGGTCGAAGCGGGTGCCCAGCGCCACCCGCACCGGGTCGCCCGGCACCAGTTGCAGCAGCAGGAAGACCACCAGGGTCACCCCGAGCAGTACGACCGCGGACTGGAGCACCCGCCGCAGGACGAAGCGGGCCATCACTTGGCGAGGGCGACCGAGCGGAACCGGATGGCCCGATCGGTGCGCACCTCGTAGCCGGAGACCTTCTTCGACCAGCCCTGCACGACGTCCGGGTTGTAGAGGTAGATGTAGCTGGCGTCGTCGACGATCTGCTTCGCCGCCTGGTCGTACGCCTGCTTGCGGGCGGCCTGGTCGGTCTCGGTGCGGGCCTGGTCGAGCAGCTTGTCCACGGCCGGGTTGCGGTACTTGTGGAAGTTGAACGTGCCGCCGCTGTGGTGCTGGGCGTAGTAGAACTCGTCCGGGTCGACGTTGCCCAGCCAGCCGAGCATGAACCCGTCGAAGTTGCCCTTGGCCTGCTCGTCGAGCCACTGGGCGAAGTCCAGCGTACGGATCTTGACGGTGATGCCGACGTCCTTGAGCTGGGCGGCGATGACCTGGGCGGCGGTGACGGTCTCCGGGTACTCGCTGGTGACCATCAGGTCCATGGTGAGGTTGCCGACGGCGGCCTGGGTGAGCATCTGCTTCGCCTTGGCCGGGTCGTGGGTGTACGGCGCGTACTCGTAGTAGTAGGCGCTGTCCTTCGGGATGGCCGCCTGGTTGACCGTGGCCAGGCCGAACTTGGCCGCCTTGGTGATCGCCTCCCGGTCCAGCGCGTACGCGACCGCCCGCCGCACCTCGGGGTTGTCGAACGGCTTGCGGGCCTCGTTGAGCGCCACGTACCAGTAGTCGGTGGAGGCCGCGGACCTCACCACCGGGTCGTCGCCGTCCTGCAAGGACTTCACCTGCTGCGGCGGGAGGTTGTCGGTCCACTGCACCTGGCCGCTGCGCAGGTTCTGCAACGCCACCGTGGGGTCCTTGACGAAGGTGAACGTGACGCCGTCCAGCTTCGGCTTCTCACCCCAGTAGGCGTCGTTGCGGACCAGCTTGATGCTGTCGCCGGAGGTGTAGCCGGCCACCTTGAACGGGCCGCTGCCGACCGGCTCGGTCTTGACCTTGCCGGACTCCACGTTGGACTTCTCCACGATCGCGACGCCCTTGAACCCGCCGAGGTTGGCCAGCAGGTTCGGTGTGGGCGCGCTGAGCGTCACCACCACGGTCGCCGGGTCGGGCCCGGTCACCGACTTGACGGTGGCGAACTTGTACGCGGTGTTCAGCTTCTCCTTGATGATCCGCTGGTACGAGTAGACGACGTCCTCCGAGGTCAGCGGCGAGCCGTCGGAGAACTTCGCCCCCTCGCGCAGGGTGAACGTCCAGGTGAGCTGGTCGGCGCTGGTGGTCCACTTGGTGGCCAGCGAGGGCACCATCTTCAGGTCGGCGTCCGGCTCGACGAGCGTGTCGTAGACGTTCTCCAGGACCTGGAAGCTGTAGTAGGCCGAGGTCTTGTGCGGGTCGAGCTGGTCGGGTTCGCCGCCGATCGCGGCGCTGAGGACGCCGCCGGCGCCTCCCGCGTTCCCGCCGCCACCGACGTCGACGGCCTCGCCACCGGTGCATCCGGACAGGACGCCGACGGTGAGGGTGAGTGCGGCGCCGAGCACGCCGAGCTTGTTCCTGGACACAGGCCCCCCTAGCCACTTCCCGGACAAAAGAAAGTTTCGGCGAGTCTTCTCCCCGAGCAGGATGATGTCAACGAATCCCGCCAAAATGACTGGTCGTCGCGGGCCTTGCCGGCAAGGAGTGAATGGTGGTTCAATCCTTGGCGTGGTCTACCGGAGCACCGAGCGGGTCAGGGCCCGGCTGGACGCCTCGCGCCGCCGGATCGTCGCCGCCGCGCTGGAGGTGATGGCCGAGCACGGCTACGCCGGCTGCACCGTGGCGGCCGTGGCGAGCCGCGCCGCGCTGGCCACCGGCACCGTCTACCGCCACTTCCCCACCAAGGCCGACCTGTTCGCCGAGGTGTTCCGCACCGCCTCGCAGCGCGAGGTCGACGCGGTCACCCGCGCCGCCGCGCTCGAGACGACCGTCGCCGACCGGGTCACCGCGGTGGTGGAGACGTTCTGCGGCCGGGCGTTGCAGTCCCCCCGCCTGGCGTACGCGCTGCTCGCCGAGCCGGTCGACCCGGCCGTCGACGCCGAGCGGCTGGTCTTCCGCCGGGCGTACGCCCGGGTGCTCGCCGGCCACGTCGCCGAGGGGATCGCCCGCGGGGAGCTGCCGCCGCAGGATCCCGAGCTGGCCGCCACCGCCCTGGTCGGCGCGCTGGCCGAGGCGATGGTCGGCCCGTTGTCCGCCGGGGTGGCCGGCCCCGGGACCATCCCCGGCCTGACCACCTTCCTCCACCGCGCGCTGGGAGTCGCACCGTGACCACACACGAGGTCGTCAACCAGGTCCCCCCGCTGGTCGGCCACGACACCGCCGACGACCCGGCGCTGCTGGAGGGCGTGGCCCGCGAGGGCGCCGGCTGGGCCGTCGCCGAGCTGCACGACCTCGGCCGGCTGGCCGGCGGCGAGCAGGCCGCCGAGCACGGCCGGCTGGCCAACGAGCACCCGCCGGTGCTGCGCACCCACGACCGGTACGGCCACCGCGTCGACGAGGTGGAGTTCCACCCGTCCTGGCACGAGCTGATGCGCACCGCCGTCGGCCACGGCCTGCACGCCGCCCCGTGGGCCGACGGACGGCCGGGCGCGCACGTGGCCCGGGCCGCCCGCTTCCACGTGTGGCGGCCCGACGCCGGGCACGGCTGCCCGATCTCGATGACCTACGCGGCGGTGCCGGCGCTGCGGCACAGCCCCGAGCTGGCCGCGCGCTACGAGCCGCTGCTCACCACCACCGAGTACGACTTCGGGCTGCGCGCACCGCAGACCAAGCGCGGGCTGCTCGCCGGCATGTCGATGACCGAGAAGCAGGGCGGCTCGGACGTGCGCGCCAACACCACGACCGCCCGGCCCGAGCCGGACGGCAGCTACCGGCTCGTCGGGCACAAGTGGTTCACCTCCGCGCCGATGTGCGACCTGTTCCTCACCCTCGCCCAGGCGCCCGGCGGCCTCACCTGCTTCCTGGTCCCCCGCGTGCTGCCCGACGGCGCCCGCAACCCGATGCGGCTGATGCGCCTGAAGGACAAGCTCGGCAACCGCTCCAACGCCTCCGCCGAGGTCGAGTACGAGCACGCGGTGGCGTGGCGGGTCGGCGACGAGGGCCGCGGCGTACGCACCATCATCGACATGGTCAACCTGACCCGCCTGGACTGCGTGATCGGGGCGGCGGCCGGGATGCGTCAGGGCGTGACCACGGCGGTGCACCACGCCACCCACCGGCGGGCCTTCGGCCGCTATCTGGTCGACCAGCCGCTGATGCGCAACGTCCTGGCCGACCTGGCGGTGGAGTCCGAGGCCGCCACCGTGCTGATGACCCGGCTGGCCGGCGCGACCGACCGGTCGGCGCGCGGCGACGACGGCGAGACCGCGTTCAAGCGCCTCGCGCTCGCCGTCGGCAAGTACTGGGTGTGCAAGCGCTGGCCGGGGCACGCCGCCGAGGCGCTGGAGTGCCTGGGCGGCAACGGCTACGTCGAGGAGTCCGGCATGCCGCGGCTGTTCCGCGAGTCGCCGCTGAACTCCATCTGGGAGGGTTCCGGCAACGTCGCCGCGCTCGACGTGCTGCGCGCGCTGACCCGGGAGCCGCAGGTGCTGGCCGCGTACGAGGCCGAGGTGGCCGCCGCGGCCGGCGCGGACGCCCGCCTCGACGCCGCCGTGCGCCGGGTGCGCGACGAGCTGGCCGACGGGACCGACCTGGAGCTGCGTGCCCGGCGGGTGGTCGAGCGGCTGGCGCTGGTGCTGCAGGGCGCGCTGCTGGTCCGCCACGGTCACCCCGCGGTCGCCGACGCGTTCTGCGCCTCCCGCCTCGCCGGCGACCACGGCCAGGCGTACGGGACGCTGCCGGGCGGCCTCGACCTCGCCGCGATCATCGACCGGGCCACCGCCAAGATCGGCTAGGGTCGCGGCATGCGGCTCGCGTCGGTGCACCTCTATCCGGTCAAGTCCCTCGGCGGCGTCGACGTCGACCGGGCCGTGGTCGAGCCGTGGGGGTTGCGCCACGACCGCCGGTGGGTGCTCCTGCAACCCGACGGCGGCACGCTGACCGCGCGTACCGCGCCCGCGATGCTCGGCCTGACCGCCGTGCCCGGCGCCGGATCGATCACGCTGACCGACCGGGACGGCACGTCGCTGACCGTCGCCGAGCCGGTGCACGGGCCACCGGTGGCCACCTCCGTGTCCCGGCTGGACACGGTCCGGCTGGCCGGCGACGACGCCCACGACTGGCTCTCCGCCCGCCTCGGCCGGCCGGTCCGGCTGGGCTGGCTGGACGACCCACGCCGGCGCCCGGTGTCGACCGACCACGGTGGACGCGCCGGGGACCCGCTGAACCTCTCCGACGCCGGCCCGCTGCTGGTCACCACGGCGCCGTCGCTGCGCCGGCTGCGGGACTGGATCGTCGAGGGCGCGCTGGAGCGGGGCGAGCCGGCGCCCGACCCGCTGCCGATGGCCCGGTTCCGGCCCTCCGTGGTGCTGGACGGGCCGGTCGCGCCGTTCGTCGAGGACGGCTGGACCGGGCTGCGGATCGGTGCCGTCGACTTCCGGTTCGCCGAACGGTGCGACCGCTGCCAGCTCACGCTGATCGACCCGGTGACGCTGACCAGCGGCAAGGAGCCGATCCGCACGCTCGCCCGGCACCGGCGGCAGGACGGCAGGACCTGGTTCGGCGTCCGGTTGATCCCGCTGGGCGGCGGCGAGATCCGGGTCGGCGACCCGGTGACCGCCGGCTGACCCCGACGGCTCAGCCCGGGCGGGAGCGCCACTCCTCGGCCAGGATCGCGAACACGAGCTGGTCGGCCCACCCGCCCCGGAACCGGTAGCTGCGCACGTGCCGCGCCTCCCGCCGCATGCCCAGCCGGGCGGCCAGGCGGGCCGACGCCGCGTTGTCGGCGTGGCACCGGACCACCACCCGGTGCAGCCCGAACGCGCCGAACCCCCAGTCGAGCAGCGCCCCGGCCGCCTCGGTGGCCAGCCCACGGCCGCCGTGGTCCGGGTGGAACACGTACCCCAGCTCGCCGGTGCGGTCCGCCCGGCTGCGCCAGACCAGCTCCACCGCGCCGATGACCACGTCCCCGGCCACCACGGCGAGCGTCAGGCAGTCACCCTCCGCGCGCAGCGCGTCCTCCCCCGCCATCGCGACCACCGACACCCGGGACTCCTGACGGGTACGCGGCGCGGCCCCGAGCATCCAGCGGACCACGTCGGGGCGGGCCTGCCAGGCGTGCACGTCGTCGAGGTCGTCGAGGGTGACCGGGCGCAGCAGCAGTCGCGGCGTGCGCA
This sequence comes from Micromonospora sp. WMMA1996, assembly GCF_002573675.1. Classification (NCBI taxonomy): domain Bacteria; kingdom Bacillati; phylum Actinomycetota; class Actinomycetes; order Micromonosporales; family Micromonosporaceae; genus Micromonospora; species Micromonospora sp. WMMA1996. The sequence goes on from NZ_PDHU01000001.1 coordinate 2,336,228, forward strand.
GCGGGTACGTCGGGTGGGCCATCGGCCGATCGTAGGGACGCCTAGGGTGGGCCGCATGACGGTTTCCGCCGACGTCGACAACCCGCTCACCCAACTCACGCTCGACCAGCTCCGGCAGCGCACCAGCGTCAAGTGGCGCCTGCACCCGCCGGACGTGCTGCCGCTGTGGGTCGCCGAGCAGGACGTGCCGCTGGCGCCGCCGGTGGCCGACGCGTTGCGCCGGGCGGTCGAGCTGGGCGACACCGGCTACGCCCACGGGACCGCGTACGCGGAGGCGCTCGGCGGTTTCGCGGCCCGGCGCTGGGACTGGGCCGACTTCCCGGTCGGGCGGACCACGCTGGTGCCGGACGTGATGATGGGCGCGGTCGAGGTGCTGCGACTGGTCACCGATCCGGGTGACGCGGTGGTGGTCTGTCCGCCCGTCTACCCGCCGTTCTACGCGTTCGTCACGCACGCCGGGCGGCAGGTGGTCGAGGCGCCGCTCGGCGCCGACCTGCGGATCGACCACGCCGCGCTGGAGGAGGCGTTCCGCCGGGCCCGCGCCCTCGGCCGCCGGCCCGCGTTCCTGCTGTGCAACCCGCACAACCCGACCGGAGTGGTGCACCGCCGCGACGAGCTGGAGGCGGTCGCCGAGCTGGCCGCCCGGCACGGCGTCCGGGTGGTCGCCGACGAGATCCACGCCCCGCTGGCGCTCACCGGCGCACGGTTCACCCCGTACCTGACGGTGACCGGCGCCGAGGACGCGTTCGCCCTGGTCTCGGCGTCCAAGGCGTGGAACCTCGCCGGCCTCAAGGCGGCGCTGGCCGTCGCCGGGGAGAAGGCAGCGGACGACCTGGCCCGGATCCCCGAGGAGGTCAGCCACGGGCCGAGCCACCTCGGGGTGCTCGCGCACACCGCCGCGTTCCGCGACGGCGGGCCGTGGCTGGACGCGTTGCTCGGCGGGCTCGACGCCAACCGCGCGCTGCTCGGGTCGCTGCTGGCCGACCACCTGCCGAGCGTCTCCTGGCGTCCGCCGGAGGGCACCTACCTGGCCTGGCTGGACTGCACCCGGCTCGGCGTGCCCACCGACGCGCCGGCCGGCGGGGTGGCCAGCGACCTGGCCGGGCCGGCGCGGATGTTCCTCGACCGGGCCCGGGTGGCGCTCAGCTCCGGGCACGTCTTCGGCGCCGGCGGGACGGGCTTCGTCCGGCTCAACTTCGCCACCTCGCCCGCCGTCCTGACCGAGGCGGTGACCCGGATGGGTCGGGCCGTGGCCGGCTGAGCCGGCGTCAGCGCGGCGACGCGGCGACGCGTACCCGCTGGTTCTCCCCGTCGGAGAGGAACGACGCGACCGCCCGGCCCTCCTCGGCGGCGGCGGCGCGTTCGGCCCGGGTGAACGCGCGCAGCGGCGTGACGACCACCGTGCCCGCGTCGACGGTCCAGGTGCCCGCCACCCGGCCGTCGAGCAGCACGAACCGCGCCCCGCCGACGGACAGCAGGCGGTGGGCGTCGTCGATGATCCGGGTGCGGTCGTGGTAGCCGAGCACGGCGTTGTCGAAGGCGGGCAGGAACCGCGCCGGCGCGGGGGTGTCGGGGTCCGGGCGGGGCGCGTCGGGGAGGTCGAGCAGCACCCGGCCGCGTTCGTCGCGGAAGGACACCAGCTCGTCGCGGACCGCGGCCACCGCCGCGGGCAACCCGGCGAGGCCGCACCAGGCGCGCAGGTCCGCCGAGGCGGCCGGGCCGTACGCGGCGAGGTAGCGGCGGACCAGGTCCCGCCCGACCGGGTCCGTGCCCTCCGGGGCGGGCGGGTCGACCTCCCGGCCCAGCCAGCCGGCGAGCGCGACGGTCCGCACGCCGGCCGTGGTCCGCCACAGCCCGCGCGGCGGCGCCTGCGCGGTGGGGACCAGGACGATCAGCATCTCGCCCAGGGCCCGCCGGTCCGCCGCCGGCCACCGGTCGGCCAGCACCCGGACGACCTCGGCGGTCGTGCGGGGCGTGCCGTCGGCCAGCGCCGCCCGGCCGGCCGCGGCGAGGTCGTCGAGGTCCACCCCGTCGAGCGCGCCGCGGTAGACCCCGAGCACCCGCTGCCGCAGCATGCCGGCGTGGCGGGACCGCCACGCCAGCACGTCGTCGGCGGTGAGCAGGTGCACGGTGCGGCGCATCAGGTGGGTCCGCACCAGTCGGCGCCGCACCAGCAGGTCGGACAGGTCCGCCGGGTCGACGTCGCGCAGCCGCGACCACAGCCCGACGTACGGCTCCTGCGGCTCCTGGGCCTGCAGGCCGCACAGGTGCGCCACCGCGTCGGCGACCGGCAGGTCGGCGCGGTCGAGCAGCAGTTGCCGGGACAGCGTCGCCCGGTTCAGCGCCCGGTCGTCCAGCACGGTCATGGGGGTTCGGTCCGTCCTCTCCGTCGCGGCGGGGCCGGCTCAGGTGGTGGTCTGCCCGTCGAGGGTCTCGCGCAGGATGTCCGCGTGCCCGGCGTGCTGCGTGGTCTCGGCGATCACGTGGATCAGCACCGCCCGCGCGCTCATCACCGTGCCGGGCTCGTTCCAGGGCGCGTCCGGCACCGGCCGGCTCGCCGACAGGTCGTCGAGGGCGGCCACGATCTCCTCGGTGCGGGCCGCGACCCGCGCGTACCGGTCGAGGACGGCCGGCAGCGTGTCCTCGGGCAGCATCCGGAAGTCGCGCTCCCGCTCGATCGCCCATCGCGGCAGCTCCCGGGCGGTGCCGGACAGGAAGTCCTCCCAGGTCACCCCGTCGGGCAGGGCGAAGCTCATCACCTCGGGGCCCTCGACCACGAACCGCAGCCACGCCTCCTCGGTGGACGTCACGTGCTTGACGATGCCGCCCAGGCAGAGCGCGCTGACCGTCGGCCGCTCGCCGGCCTGGGCGTCGGTGAGGCCGCGCACGGTGTTGGTCAGCATGGTCCGGGCGGTGGCGAGCGCCTTGAGCAGGTCGGCCCGCTCGGCGTCGAGGGTGGTGGAGGTCGTGGTCGCGGTGGTCGTCGTCATCGGGGTCCTTCCGGTCGGGATCGGGTACGGGTCCACCGTCGCAGCCGTAGCGGTCAGGATGTGTCCGCTTCTGCGGGCAGAATGCGGAACATGCCGACGACGTCCGCCCGACTGCTCGCCCTGCTGTCCCTGCTCCAGGCGCGCCGGGACTGGCCGGGCGGGGTGCTGGCCGACCGGCTCGGGGTCAGCACGCGGACCGTGCGCCGTGACGTGGACCGGCTGCGCGAGCTGGGCTATCCGATCGGCAGCGCCAAGGGCCCGGACGGCGGTTACCGGCTGGGCGCCGGCTCGGCGCTGCCGCCGCTGCTCTTCGACGACGAGCAGGCGGTGGCGCTCACGGTGGCGTTGCAGACCGCGGCGACCACGGTCACCGGCATCGAGGAGGCCGCGGCGCGGGCGCTGACCACGGTGCGGCAGGTGATGCCGCCCCGGCTGCGCCACCGCGTGGACGCCCTGCGGGTGGTCGCGGTGGAGCGCACCGGCGCCGCGGCGAAGCCCCGGGTCGAGCCGGGCCTGCTGATGACGCTCAGCGCCGCCGTCCACGCCCGTGAGGTGCTGCGCTTCGACTACCGGAGCGCCGCCGCGGAGCCGGCCGACGACCCGCCGCCGCGCCGGGTGCAACCGCACCACCTGGTCACCTGGAGCGGGCGCTGGTACCTCGTCGCCTGGGACCTGGACCGCGACGACTGGCGCACGTTCCGGGTGGACCGGATCAGCCCGCGTACGCCCACCGGCCCCCGGTTCACGCCCCGGGAGCTGCCCGGCGGCGACGTCGCCGCGTTCGTCGCCGGCCGGTTCCGGGGAGCCACCGGAACCGGCGACTGGCCGTGCCGGGGCGAGGTGATCCTCGACCTGCCCGCCAAGGTGGTGTCCGCGTGGACCCGTGACGGCCTGGTCGAGGAGTTGGGGCCGGACCGCTGCCGGCTGGTCCTCGGCGGCTGGTCCTGGCCCGGCCTGGCCGCGCTGTTCGGCCGCTACGACGCCGACATCGAGGTGGTCGGGCCACCGGAGCTGCGGGACGCTTTCGCGCACCTGGCCCGGCGGTACCGGGCCGCCGCCGACGGTCCGGCCACGCCCGGGGCCGGTTAGCGACGGCGGGCCCGCGTCAGTCCGTCGGCAGGAGCGGACGCATGAACGTGCGTTCGTAGCGCAGCACGCAACCCGACTCGTCGCGGATCCGGTCCGCCGCGACGAACTCCGGGTCCTCCCCGAACCGGGCGCGGTAGCGCTCGTACGCGGCCAGGCTCTCGAAGCTGAACAACGCCTCGGCCCGGTCGCTCGCCCCCTCGGCGGGCAGGAAGTAGCCGTGGTGCACGCCGCCGTGCCGCGCCACCAGCCGCATCCAGGCGCGGGCGAACCGTTCGAACGCCTCGATCCGGGCGGGATCGATGGTGTAGTGCACGACACAGGTGATCATGCGACCACCCTAGTGGCGGGTCAGCCGCGCCCGGTGCGCTCGGCGACCACCACCGAGATGCCGTCGAGCACCCGTTGGAGACCGAACTCGAAGGCGTGGTCCGGCCCGTACGCGGCGCCGTGCGCCATGCCCGCGGCCGTGCCCACCCGGGCGGCGAGCGGATAGCTGCCGGAGGTCATGAACTTCTCCAGCCACGGCCCGTGCGTCTGCCACCACTGGTCGTCGGTCATCCCGGTCTCCCGCTCCAGCTCGACCACGTCGAGCGCGGCCCGGGCCGCGCTCTTCGCGTGCCCGAGCACGAGCGTGAGCACCGCGTCCATCTCCACGTCGTCGAGCCCGATGTCGGCCACCGCGTGCAGCTCGTAGTCGTACTTGGCGAGCACGTTCGGGCCGAGCACCGGCCGGGTGGTCTCGGCGCGCAGCAGCCACGGGTGGGCGCGGTAGAGCGCCAGATTGTCCCGGGCGATGCGTTCCAGCCGCCCGCGCCAGCCGCCCGGCACGTCGGCCGGGCGGGGCAGGTCGCCGAGGACGGCGTCGACCATGACGTCGAGCAGTTCGGCCTTGCCGGGCACGTAGGTGTAGACCGACATGGTGCCGACGCCGAGCGCCTCGCTGACCCGGCGCATGGTGAGCGCGTCGATGCCCTCGGCGTCGGCGATCTCGACGGCCGTGCGCACGATCCGGTCGACGCTCAGACCGGGCCCGGCGCCCCGGCTCGCCGGCTCCCTGGTGCGCCAGAGGAGGGCAAGGCTACGGGCGGGGTCGGCCTTGCGCCTGCGCTCCTTCGACATGGTGTCGCCATCGTACCGGCCCGGACGTGCCGCGACGTGGGCCGCGGCGGCCGGGAACGGGAAACAAGAATTGTTCGCGCAAAAAGAATGGCGGGATCTCCCGCCACTACCAACATATAGCGCACCCGGGGTCTTGCGGCAAGCCCCGGGTGGTGGCGCAGAATTGCCGGCCGAAGCCACGTTCCCGACGAATTGGAAAAGCCGCGAAGAGCGGAGGTACGGCCGTGCCCGCGTACCGGCGGGGGCGGATGCGCCACAGATCGGAGCCGACGAGTTGAACCCGCCCACCACCAGCGTTTTCGATCTTCCCGACCGCCTCCGCGCGAAGGCCGACCCGGCGTTGGTCGCCGCGGACGAGCGGCACTTCGCGGCCCTCGCGGAGCACCTGAGCCGGTCGATCGCCGAGCTGTCCGACCGGCTCGACGCCACCCGCCGGGCCGCCGGCGGCAAGGGCCGCCAAGCCGTCGACCGGGACCAGGAGATCCGCCGGACGACCGCGCGCCTGCGGACCCTGCGCCGCTACGGCCTGGACCTCTGCCTGGGCCGGATGGTCGGCGCGGACGGCACGGAGCCGGTGTACGTGGGGCGGCTCGGCCTCACCGACGGCGCCGGCGGCCGGCTGCTGCTCGACTGGCGCTCGCCGGCCGCCGAGCCGTTCTTCGGCGCCACCCACGCCGACCCGATGGGCCTGGCCAGCCGCCGCCGCTACCGCTGGACGCGCGGCCGGATCACCGACTACTGGGACGAGGTGTTCACCGCCGACGGGCTCGCCGGCCACGCCGCCCTCGACGACCAGTCCGCGTTCATCGCCAGCCTGGGGGCCACCCGCTCGCCCCGGATGCGCGACGTGCTCGGCACCATCCAGGCCGACCAGGACGCCATCATCCGGGCCGGCTCCCGGGGCGCGCTGGTCGTCGACGGCGGGCCGGGCACCGGCAAGACGGTGGTCGCGCTGCACCGCACCGCGTACCTGTTGCACGCCGACCCCCGTCTCGGCGAGCGCCGGGGCGGGGTGCTGGTGGTGGGCCCGCACCAGCCGTACCTGGCCTACGTCTCCGACGTGCTGCCCAGCCTCGGCGAGGAGGAGGTGCAGATCTGCACGCTGCGCGACCTGGTGCCGGAGGGCGCGGCGGCGGCCGCCGAGACCGACCCGGAGGTGGCCCGGCTGAAGTCGTCGGCGGACCTGGTGCGGGCGGTCGACGCGGCGGTGCGGTTCTACGAGGAGCCGCCGACGACCGGGACGACCGTCGCCACCGAGGACGGCGACCTCCGGCTGACCGCCGACGACTGGGCGCGGGCGTTCGAGGCGGCCGGGCCCGGCGCCCCGCACAACGAGGCCCGCGACGAGGTGTGGGCGGAACTGGTCACGATCCTGCTGGAGAAGTACGACGGCGACGAGCCGGAGGCCGTGCTGCGCCGGTCGCTGGCGACCAACCGGGAGCTGGTCACCGCGTTCGGCCGGGCGTGGCCGCTGCTCGACCCGACCGACGTCGTCGCGGACCTCTGGTCGGTGCCCGCCTACCTGCGCCGGTGCGCGCAGTGGCTGGACATCGAGGAGATCCGGGCGCTGCGGCGCGCCGACGCCCGGGCCTGGACGGTGGCCGACCTGCCGCTGCTGGACGCGGCCCGGCGGCGGGTCGGCGATCCGGAGGCGTCCCGGCGGCGGCGACGCGACGAGGCCGTCCTCGCCGCGCAGCGGGAGCAGATGGACACGGTTGTCGACGCGCTGATCGCCACGCACGCCTACGACGACGGCGAGGGCCTGATGACCATGCTGCGCGGCGAGGACATGCGCACCAGCCTGGTCGACGAGAGCGCGTTGACCGTCGTCGACCCGGACCTGCTGGCCGGCCCGTTCGCGCACGTCGTCGTGGACGAGGCGCAGGAGCTGACCGACGCCGAGTGGCAGATGCTGCTGTCCCGCTGCCCGTCGCGCAGCTTCACCGTCGTCGGGGACCGCGCCCAGGCCCGGCACGGGTTCGCCGAGTCGTGGCGGGACCGGCTGGAACGGGTCGGGTTCGACCGGATCGAGCTGGCCACGCTGACCGTCAACTACCGCACCCCGGCGCAGGTGATGGCGGAGGCCGAGCCGGTCATCCGGGCCGTGCTCCCGGACGCGAACGTGCCGACGTCCATCCGCACCGGCGACGTGCCGGTGCGCCACGGCGCCCGGTCGCAGCTGCGGGCGGTGGTCGACGGCTGGCTCGCCGGGCACGCCGAGGGGACCGCCTGCGTCATCGGCGACCCGACCTTCCCGGCCGGGGACCGGGTCCGGTCGCTGAGCCCGGAGCTGGCCAAGGGGCTGGAGTTCGACCTGGTGGTGCTGGTCGACCCGGCGGCGTTCGGCGACGGTGTCGAGGGGGCGGTGGACCGCTACGTGGCGATGACCCGGGCCACCCGCGAGTTGGTCGTGCTCACCGGCTGAGGACGACCGGTCACGGGTCCGCCGGGTCACCGGCGAGCAGCCGGCGGGCCCGTCGCGCGGCGTCGGCGGCCAGGGTCGCCAGCGCGGTGGCGTCGACCCCGGGCGCGTCGTGCCCGGCCAGCAGCGGCGCGAGGTCGAGCGGCGGGCCGGTCACCGCCGCCGGTGGGCCGGGCAAAGCGGCGGGCCCGGCCGCGTACGCCTGCGCGGCCGGCACGCCGGTGGCCTCGTCCGGGCCGGCGGCGGTGACGGTCCGGCGGGCGTTGCGGGCGCGCAGCTCCGCGATCAGGTCCGGCTCGGCCCGGCCCCGGGCCAGCAGCAGCACGAACGGGTCCCGGTCCAGCAGCCAGGCCGCCTGGTAGGACAGGGCGGCGGCGTGCCGGCAGGGGTGGTCCCAGGACGGGCAGTCGCACTCCGGGTCCAGGTCGCCGGGCCCGGGCAGCAGCCGCACCCCGACGGTGTCGGCGGTGTCCACCAGGTCGTGCGGCATGTCCCGGTCGAGCAGCGCGGCGATGTGCCCGGCGCGGGCGGCCACCGCGTCCAGCAGGCGGTCCCACTGGGCACCGGTGAGGGTACGCAGCCGCACCACCGTGTCGTACGGGTGCTCCGGGTCGCCGTCGTGGACCGCCGCGCCGATCCGGCCCGGGCTGACCGTGATCGGTCCGACCTGGCCGGCGAAGGCGTACCGCCGGCCCCGGGCGAGCTGCGCCGGGTCGAGCGCGGCGTGCTCCATCGACTCGATCCACGCGTTGCCCCACCAGGTGTCGGCGAACCGGCGGCCGACCCGCCGCCCGGGCCCGAACGCGGGGAAGCTGCGGGCCGGCTCGTCCTCGCCGCTCATGCCGTCTCCTCCAGCCGCACCAGCCGGAACAGGTCGGCGTCGGACAGCTCGGTCAGGGCGGTCTCGCCGCCGGTGAGCACCGCGTCGGCGAGTTCCCGCTTGGACTCCAGCAGGGCGGCGATCCGCTCCTCCAGCGTGCCCTGGGCGATCAGCCGGTGCACCTGCACCGGGCGGGTCTGCCCGATGCGGTGGGCGCGGTCGGTGGCCTGTTCCTCCACCGCGGGGTTCCACCACCTGTCGTAGTGCACGACGTGGTCGGCCCGGGTCAGGTTCAGGCCGGTGCCGGCCGCCCGCAGCGAGAGCAGGAACACCGGCACGTCGCCGGCCTGGAAGCGGCGCACCATCTCTTCCCGCCCGGCGACCGGGGTGCCGCCGTGCAGCAGCTGCGCGGGTACGCCCCGCGCGGCGAGGTGCCGTTCCAGCAGCCGGGCCATCCGCACGTACTGGGTGAAGACCAGCACCGCGCCGTCCCCGGCCAGGACGGTGCCCAGCAGGTCGTCGAGGAGTTGCAGCTTCTCCGAGCGGCCGGTGAGCGGGCCGTCGACCTCGCCCAGGTAGTGCGCGGGGTGGTTGCACACCTGCTTGAGCGCGACGAGCAGCTTGAGCACCCGACCCCGGCGGGTCACGCCGGTGGCCTCCCGGATCTCCGCCATCACCTCCTGGACCACCCGCCGGTAGAGCGCCGCCTGCTCGTCGGTGAGCGGCACCGGATGGTCGGTCACGGTCCTCGGCGGCAGCTCCGGCGCGATGCCGGGATCGGACTTGCGCCGCCGTAGCAGGAACGGGCGGACCAGGCGGGACAGCCGGTCCAGCGCGGCCGGGTCGCGGTCGGTCCCGATCGGGCGTGCCCAGCGGGCGCGGAACGCCCCGGCGGCGCCGAGCAGGCCGGGGGTGGTCCAGTCGAGCAGCGCCCACAGGTCCGGTAGGTCGTTCTCCACGGGTGTGCCGGTGAGCGCGACCCGGGCCTCGGCCGGGATCTCCCGCAGCGCGCCCGCGGTGTCGCTGAGGCGGTTCTTGACGTACTGGGCCTCGTCCGCGACGACTAGGCCCCACCGCAGGCCGGCCAGCGTCGCGGCGTCCCGTCGCAGGGTGCCGTAGCTGGTCAGCACGAACCCGTCGGCGACCCCGTCGAGGGTGCGCGCGGCGCCGTGGAACCGGCGTACCGGCACGCCCGGGGCGAACCGTCGGATCTCCCGCTGCCAGTTGCCGAGCACGGAGGCGGGGCAGACGACCAGGGTCGGCCCGGAGCGCCGGCGCAGGTGCAGGGCAACCACCGTGACGGTCTTGCCGAGGCCCATGTCGTCGGCGAGGCAGCCGCCGAGGCCGAGCGCGGTCATCCGGTCCAGCCAGCGCAGCCCGCGCAGCTGGTAGGCGCGCAGCGTGCCGGCCAGTCCGGGCGGCGCGGCCAGCGGCTCGGCGCCGCCGTCGGGCTCGGCGATCCGATCCCGCAGCGCGTCCAGCCAGCCGTCGGCAACCACCTCGACCCGCTCCCCCGCCACCTCCGTGCTGCCGATCAGCGCGGCGGCCAGCGCGTCGTAGCCACGCAGCGGCGGCAGCGAGCGGTCCCGGGCCCGGCGGGCCAGCTCCGGCGGGACCGCCACCCACCGGCCGCGCAGCCGGCGCACCGGCCGGCCGGTGGCCACCTGCGCCGTCTCAGCCTCGGTCAACGGTTCGCCGGCCAGCGTGAGCTGCCAGCTCAGCGGCATCGGCGCGGCCGACCGGAGGTGCCCGGCCACGTCCGCGGGCGGTCGCGGTGGCGTCGTGATCAGCGTCCGGGTTCGCAGGTCGCGGTGCAGCGCGTCCGGCCACGCGACGGTGACGCCGGCCGCGTCGAGGCGCGCCCCGGCGCCGTCGAGCAGGTCGGCGACGTCCTCGTCGAGCAGCGGCAGCGTGACCGGGTCGGCCCGGTCGAGCAGCCGCTCCAGCGGCGTCCACACCGTCGCCGCCCGGCGTACCGCACGCATCGCCTCGACCGTGGCGTTGTCCCCCAGCGGGTGGTCGTCGCCGGCCCAGAGCGCCGCCGCGTCGGTCACCACGGTGGGATCGGCGAGGCTGCGCATGCGCACGACGGCGGTGAGCGCGCCGTCCGGGTCGGCCGGCCCGGCCAGGCGCAGCGCGGTGCGCAGGCCGGTGTCCACCCCGGCGGAGACGTCCCGCGCCCAGTCGCGCAGCTCGGCCGACCCGACCGGTTCCGGACAGGCGAACCGGCCGACGCCGTCCGGGGTCCGCGCGAGCGTGTCGGCGACCGCGTCGAGGAACGCCCGGACCAGGGCCTCCGCGTCGGGCAGCAGGAGCTTCTCCGCGTCCGGGTCGACCGGCGCGGCGCGGGCCCCGGCCGGCATCGCGGCGGCGAGCGCGCGGATCCGTTCGACGTCGGCGGCGTCGAACGGGCCCACCCGCCAGGCGTCGTGGCCGTCCGGGGACACGCCGGGCAGCAGCCGGCCCCGGGCGACCAGGTGCAGGCCGGTGCGCGCCGCCGCGGACCAGAACGCGGCGGCGGGCGTGGCGTCCCCGTCGGGGCGCGGCGCGACCAGCCGGGACAGCGCCGCGCCCACCGGCACCGCGACGACCGGCACGTGCCAGGCCTCCACCGGGCCGTCCAGCGGCAGCGCGAGCGTCAACTCGCATCGCTCCCCCAGCGCGTCGTACGCCTCCGGCAGCGCGTCGCCGCCCGGGTCGTAGCAGGCGAGCGTGCCGGCGCGGGGCGGATCGGCCGGCCGGAGGACGATCCCGCACCGCCCGAGGTCCGCCTGCGGGGCCACCGTCACGCTCAGCCGCCCAGCGCGCGGTAGCGCCGCAGCGACAGCGGCAGGAACACGGCGATCAGGGCCAACGGCCAGAGCACCGCCAGCAGTGGGTGGTGCGCGGTCACCCACGAGTCGCCGCCCCAACCGGGGTTGCCGAACAGCTCGCGGGTGGCGCCCACGGTCGCCGACAACGGGTTCCACTCGGCGACCGCGCCGAGCCAGCCGGGCATGGTGGACGGCGCCACGAACGCGCTGGACAGGAAGCCGAGCGGGAACTCCAGGGTCTGCACGGCGGTGACCGCGCCCGGCCCCTTCGTCACCAGCCCGAGGTAGATGCCCACCCAGGCCAGCGCGAAGCGCAGCAGCAGGATGAGCCCGAGCGCGGCGAGCGTGTCCCCGGGACCGCCGTGTGCCCGCCAGCCGACGGCCAGGCCGGCGAGCAGCATGACCGCGAGGGTCACCACCGCGAACAGCATGTCGGCGGCGGCCCGCCCGACCAGCGGGGCCAGCCGGGACACCGGCATCGAGCGGAGCCGGTCGGTGACCCCGCGTTCGGCGTCGGCGGAGACCGCCACGGTGGTCTGGCTGATGCCGAACAGCATGGTCATGGCGAACATGCCGGGCAACAGGAACTCCCGGTAGTCGCCGCCGCCGGGCACCTGGAGCGCGCCGCCGAACAGGTAGGCGAACATCAGCAGGATGAGCACGTTGAAGGCCAGCGCGCCGAGCAGCGGGCCGGGGTCGCGGCGCCACTGCGCGAGGGCGCGCAGGGTCAGCGTCAGGCTGTCGCCGGCCAGGGACGGCCGTCCCGGGCGCAGGTCGCCGCCGGCGGGCAGGGTCGCGCTACTCACGCGGGCACCTCCAGGGTGTCGTCGCTGCGGCCGGCGGCCGACGCGGGCCGGCCGGTGAGCCGGAGGAAGACCTCGTCGAGGGTGGGGCGGCGCAGCGTCACGTCGGCCACGGTCACCCCGTCGGCGTCGAGCGCCTGCAGCACCTCGGTCAGCGCGCCGGCCCGGTCGTCGACCTGGGCGCTGACGGCGCGCCGGTCGGGGTCGACGTCCGGCTCGGCGGTGGCCACCCGGCGCAACCGCTCGGCGGCGGTGGCGAGGTCGCCGGCGTCGCGGACGACCAGGTCGATCCGGTCGCCGCCGAGGCGGGACTTGAGCGCGTCCGGGGTGCCCTCGGCGACGACCCGCCCGGCGTCGAGGACGCAGATGCGGTCGGCGAGCTGGTCGGCCTCGTCGAGGTACTGCGTGGTGAGCAGCACGGTGGTACCGGCCCGGACCAGGTCCCGGACCGCCTCCCACACCTCGTTGCGCCCGCGCGGGTCCAGCGCGGTGGTCGGTTCGTCGAGGAAGAGCACCGACGGCGCGAGGATCATGCCGGCGGCCAGGTCGAGGCGGCGGCGCATGCCGCCGGAGTAGGTGCGGACCGGTCGGTCGCCGGCGTCGGTGAGTCCGAACCGGTCCAGCAGCTCGGCGGCGCGGGCGCGGGCCCGGGCGCGGCCAAGGTGGAACAGCCGGCCGAAGATCACCAGGTTCTGCCGGCCGGTGAGCGCCTCGTCCACGGCCGGGTGCTGCCCGACCAGGCCGATGCGGTAGCGCACCTGGTCGGGCCGGCGGGCCACGTCGAAGCCGGCGACCTCGGCCCGCCCGGCCTCGACGCGCAGCAGGGTGGCCAGGGTCCGCACCGCCGTGGTCTTGCCGGCGCCGTTGGGGCCGAGCAGCCCGCAGACCGTGCCGGGTGGCACCCGCAGGTCGAAGCCGTCCAACGCGGCCGTGTCGCCGTACCGCTTGCGCAGGCCCTCCGTGATGATGGCGTGCTCCACCGTGTGCCCCCTCCGTCGACAGCCGCACTAACGTACAACGTACGGTAGCGCGTCCGCCAGTGGTGCCGGTCACTCGACGACGCGGTGCTCCCAGGCCCACACCGCGATCTCGGTGCGGTTGCGCAGACCGAGCTTGGTCTGCACCGTCGACACGTGGCTCTTGACCGTGCTCAGCGAGATGAACAGCTCGGCGCCGATCTCCAGGTTGGTCCGCCCCCGGGCGATCTCCCGCACCACCTCCACCTCCCGGGCGGACAGCGCCGGCAGCCGCGCGTCGGGCTTCGGCGCCAGCGGGGCCAGGTGCCGCAGCAGCCGCACCGTCACCGACGGCGACACCAGCGCGTCGCCCTGGTGGGCGGCGCGGACCGCCTCGACCAGCAGCGCCGGACCGGCGTCCTTGAGCAGGAACCCGGCCGCGCCCCCGCGCAGCGCGCCGTAGACGTACTCGTCGAGGTCGAAGGTGGTCACCACGACCACCCGCAGCGGGTCGACCACGCCCGGCCCGGCCAGGGCCCGGGTCACCTGGAGACCGTCCAGCCTGGGCATCCGGATGTCCACCAGGCACACGTCGGGACGTAGCCGGCGGGCCTGCGCGACCGCGTCCACGCCGTCGGCGGCCTCGGCGACCACGGCGATGTCCGGCTGGTCCTCCAGGATCAGCCGCAGCCCACCCCGGATCATCGCCTGGTCGTCGGCGAGCAGCACCCGGATGGTCACGCGGACCCCCCGTCGCGTGGCGGCAGGACGGCCCGCACCGACCATCCGCCGGCCGGGCCGGGGCCGGCGCGCAGCGTGCCGCCCAGCGCCTCGACCCGCTCCCGCATGCCGACCAGCCCGTAGCCGCCCCGGTGGGCCGCCGGCGCCGGCGGCCCGTCGTCGATCACCTCGACCACGACGCCGGCGGGCTCCTCGTCCACGGTGACGGTCACCGTCCGCGCGTGCGGGGCGTGCCGGGCCACGTTCGTCAGGGCCTCCCGGACCACCCGGTAGACGCTGCTGGTGATCTCCGGCGGCCAGGACGGCTCCGGGTCGGGCAGGCGCAGCCGCACCGGCGGCCCCTGCCGGCGGAAGCGGTCGACCAGCGCCTCGACCCGCTCCGGCCCGGCCGAGGCGGGCGGTCCGTCCTCGGTGTCGCGCAGGAGCCCGACCAGGCGGCGCATGGCCCGCAGCGCCTCGCCGCCGGCGGACTCGATGCCGGCCAGCGACTCGGTCGCCCGCGCCGCGTCCCGCCGGGCGACCAGGTTGGCTGCCTGCGCCTGCACCACCATGCCGGTCACGTGGTGGGCCACCACGTCGTGCAGCTCCCGGGCCAGCTCCCGCCGTTCGTCCCGGCGCACCCGCTCGGCCGCGGCCCGGGCCCGCTCGTCCCGCAGCCGCGCCGCGAGCCCGGCGGCGACGCCGACGAGCCAAGCCAGCGAGTACACCGCCACGACGCCGGACCCGCCCGCGCCGGGCCGCATCGCGAGCCACGCGCCGACGACCACGGCCAGCCCGGCCCCGGCGACCGCGGCGGCTGGCGCCGGCGCCAGCACGCGTACCGCCGTGCCGACCAGGACCGCCGACGCCAGCGCCAACGCCGGGCCGGGCTCGGTCGGCAGCTCGAACAGGCGGGCGACGGCGACGGCCAGCCCGGTCACCGCCAGTCCGGCCGCCGCCGTCCACGCCGGCTGCCGGCGGCGGACCAGAGCCAGCGCGCCGACCACGACGGCGGCGGCGCCGCCGACGAGCCAGTACCGCAGGCCCCAACTCGCGGCGATCGCCACCGCCTGGACACCGATCGCCGCGACCAGCGCCACCGCGAGCCCCGTCGTGGCCGCCACCCGTCTCACACCCATGCCCAGCACGGTAGGAGATCGCCGGCCGCGACGAACCGGCCGAAAGGAGGGTCACCGGCGGGCCGGGACCCTGCTCCGGACCGATGCCGGCCGCCCCCGCCGTGCCCAGGATGAGCCGCATGAACCCACCACCCGTCCTGCACGCCGAGCGGCTGACCAAACGGTACGGCCGCCGCACCGCGCTGGCCGACTGCGACCTGAGCGTCCCGCGCGGACACGTGGTCGGCCTGGTCGGCCCGAACGGCGCCGGCAAGTCCACCCTGCTGCAACTGGTCTGCGGCCTGATCACGCCGACCTCGGGCACGCTGTCGGTGCTCGGCTCGCCGCCGGCGGCGGACGCCGCCCACCTGGCCCGGGTCGGCTTCGTCGCCCAGGACACCCCCGTGTACGCCTCCCTGACCGTCGCCGAGCACCTGCGGATGGGTGCCTGGCTTAACCCGTCCTGGGACGTCGCGCTGGCCCGCCGGCGGATCACCGAGGCCGGCCTGGACCCGGGGCAGAGGGCGGGCCGGCTCTCCGGCGGCCAGCGCGCGCAGCTCGCGCTGACGATCGCCGCCGCGAAACGCCCCGAGCTGGTCGTCCTCGACGAGCCGGCCGCCGCGCTGGACCCGCTGGCGCGCCGCGACTTCCTGCGCGGTCTGGTCGACTTCGTGCGGGAACTCGGCGCCACCGCCGTGCTCTCCTCGCATCTGCTGGGTGACGTGGCGCAGGTCTGCGACCACCTGGTCGTGCTCTGCGACGGGCGGGTGCAGGTGGCCGGCCCGGTCACCGACCTGCTCGCCACGCACCACCGGGTCGACGACCCCGCCGCCGCGCCCGCCGGGGCCGAGGTGGTCTGGGCCGAACCCGGCCGCGTCGTGGTCCGGGGCCCGGCGGTACGCGGCGGCGCGCCGGTGCCGTTGGAGGAGCTGGCTCTGGCGTACCTGTCCCGGGCCGCCCACCCGGCGGGCGCGGCGGTGACCCGATGATCCGGTTCACGCTGCGCCAGTTCCGCCTGCCGGCCCTCGCCGGCCTGCTCCTGCTGGCCCTCGCCGGCGCCGGGCTGCTGCGCCTCGGCGCGGACGTCCGTGCCGTCCCCGACCCGGCCCGGCTACCCGACCGGTACGCCCAGACGATGCTCTTCCTCGCCGGCGGGTTCGCGCTGGTGCCGGCGCTGCTCGGCGCGTTCTGGGGCGCGCCGCTGGTCGCCCGTGAGCTGGAGGCCGGCACCCACCGGCTGGTGTGGAACCAGAGCGTGCCGCGCACCCGCTGGCTCACCGTCAAGCTGGTGGTCACCGGGCTGGCCGCCGCGCTCGTCGCCGGTGTGCTCAGTGCGGCCCTCACCTGGGCGGCCGCGCCGGTGGACCGGGTGGCCGGCGACCGGTTCAGCACCGTGCTGTTCGGCGCGCGCGGCCTCGCGCCGGTCGGGTACGCGGTGTTCGCCCTGGTCCTCGGCGCGGTCACCGGGCTGCTGCTGCGCCGCACCCTCCCGGCGATGGCGGTGGTGTTCCTGGTGGTCGTCGCCGTGCAGCTCGCGGTGCCGAACCTGCTGCGCCCGCACTACCTGCCGCCGGAGCGGGTCACTGTGCCGATGACCGCCGACGCGGTCAACCGGGCCCGGAACCTGGGCAGCATCACCGGCGGCCCGGTCGTCGGCGGGCTCGACGTGCCGGGGGCCTGGGTCACCGACATCAGCCCGCTGCGCACCGCCGACGGGCGGCAGCTCTCCGACGCCGCGTTCGGGGCCTGCTTCCGCGACCCGCCCCGCACCGGCGCCACCGGCACGTTCGGCGACACCGCCGTGTGCCTCGGCGCGCTCGACCTGCACGTGGACCTGGCCTACCAGCCCAACCGGCGGTTCTGGCCGTTCCAGTGGATCGAGCTGGCGCTGCACCTCGGCGCGGCCGGCCTGCTGGCGGCGCTCGGCCGGTGGCAGGTGCGGCGACGCGCCGGCTGAGCGGACGGTGCGGGCGCCGCGCGGCGCCCGCACCGCCGCGCCTACCGCTTCAGCAGCGCGCGCAACGCCGCGACGACCTCGTCCGGGGCCGACTCGGCCAGGAAGTGCCCGGCCGTGGTGGTGCGGTGCTCCAGGTCCGGCGCCCAGGCCCGCCACACCGCCTCGGCGTCGTAGCCGAGCGCCGCGCCCCAGTCCTGCTGGATCACGGTGACCGGCATGGTCAGCCGCCGACCGGCGTCCCGGTCCGCCCGGTCGTGCGCCACGTCGATCCCGGCCGAGGCCCGGTAGTCGGCCACGATCGAGTCGACCGCCTCGCGGGAGGCCCGCAGGTACTCGGCCCGCACGTCGGCCGGCATCGCCGCCGGGTCGCCGCCCCAGGCGTCGAGGAAGTGGCCGAAGAAGGCGTCCGCGCTGGCCGCGATCATCCGCTCGGGCAGGCCCGGCGGCTGGGCCATCAGGTAGAGGTGGAACGCGACCGACGCGGACGAGCCGTGCAGCACGTCCCACATGTCGAGGGTGGGCAGCACGTCCAGCGACACCAGGTGGGTGACCGCGTCCGGGTGGTCCAGGCCGGCCCGCACCGCGACCAGGGCGCCCCGGTCGTGCCCCGCCAGCGCGAACCGGTCGTGGCCGAGCGCGCGGGCCAGGGCCACCACGTCGGCGGCCATGGTCCGCTTGGCGTACGTGTCCTCGCCGCGCGCGGCCGGCTTGTCGCTGGCGCCGTAGCCGCGCAGGTCCGGGCAGATCACGGTGTGCTCGGCGGCCAGGTCGGCGGCGACGTGCCGCCACATCAGGTGGGTCTGCGGGAAGCCGTGCAGCAGCACGACCGGGCTGCCGGAGCCGCCCACGGCGACGTTCAACGCCACGCCCTCGGCGACGGTGACGCGCTGGTAGTCGAATCCTGCGATTGCGGTGGTCATCTCGGTGCCTCTCTGCTTCGTCGTACCGGCCCAGCGTGGCGGCGCCGGATGAGCAACCGATGAGCGCGGTACGGTGACCCGGGTCCGGAAGGGGGCGTCGGTGCAGGTCGGCTTCGGTGTGCTGGGGCCGGTGACGGCCTGGGACGACACCGGTGGACCGGTCGACCTGAAGGGTCCCCGCCACCGCGCCGTGCTGGCCCGGCTGGTCGTCGCCCGGGGCCGGGTGGTGCCGGTCGACCACCTCGTCGACGACCTGTGGGACGACCCGCCACCGGGCGCGGTGGGCGCGGTCCGCACGTTCGTGGCCGCGCTGCGCCGGGGCCTGGAGCCGCGGCGGGCGCCCCGCGAGCCGGCCCGGCTGCTGGTCACCGAGGGACCCGGGTACGCGCTGCGCGCCGCCCCCGACGCGGTGGACGCCTGGCGGTTCGAGGACACGGTGACCGCCGCCGCCGTCGCGCTCCCCCGGACCGCGCTCGACCGCCTCGACGAGGCGCTGGGCTGGTGGCGCGGGCCCGGGTACGCCGACGTGGACCGGCCGTGGGCGCGCGCCGAACGTTTCCGGCTGGACCAGGTGCGGCTGACCGCGGTGGAGCGGCGCGCCGAGGCGCTGCTGACGCTCGACCGGGCCGCCGACGCCGTACCGGACCTCGACGCGCACGTGGCCGAGCACCCGTGGCGGGAGGACGGCTGGCGGCTGCTGGCGCTGGCCCTCTACCGGGCCGGGCGGCAGGCCGACGCGCTGGCCGTGCTGCGCCGCGCCCGCGAGCTGCTGCGCGAGCAGCTCGGCCTCGATCCGGGGCCGCGCCTGCGCCGGTTGGAGACCGACCTGCTGCGCCAGGTCGACCCGGAGCCGGCCGGGCCCGCGCGGGTCTGGGCGGAGACCGCCGCCGCGTACGAGCGCAGCGTGGTGCCCGGCGCGCGGGCCCGGATCGAGTCCACCGTCGGCCTGCTGCGCAGCCTCGCGGTGACCGGGGCGGGCGGCCTGGAGGCGGCCCGGGACCAGCGAGAGGCGGCCATCACCGCCGCCGAGCACCTGGGCGACCCGGAGTTCACCGCGCGGGTGATCGGCGGGTACGACGTGCCCGCGATCTGGACCCGGTCGGACGACCCGGAGCAGGCGGCGCGGGTGGTCGCGGCGGCCGAGCGGGCGCTGGCCGGCCTGGGCCCGGACGCGCCGGAGGCCACCCGGGCCCGGCTGCTCGCCACCGTGGCGGTCGAGTCGCGGGGTGGCGGGTCGGCGCGCGCGCCCGCGGCCGCCCGGGAGGCGGAGGCGATCGCCCGGCGCCTGGCCGACCCGGCCCTGCTGGCGCAGGCGCTCAACGGCGTGTTCATGCAGACGTTCCACCGCGCCGGGCTGGCCGCCGAGCGGGACACGATCGGCGCGGAACTGGTCACGCTCGCCGCCCGGCACGGCCTGGCCACCGTGGAGATTCTCGGGCACCTGATCCGGGTGCAGGCGCGCGGCGCGCTCGCCGACTTCACCACCGCCGACGCGCACGCCGACGCGGCGGACCGGCTCGCCGCCCGGCACGAGAGCCCGCTCGTCGGCGTGTTCACGGGCGGCTACCGGGCCATGCGGACCGCCGCCACCGGCGCCGCGTACCCGGAGGCGGAGGCGGTGTACCGGTCGTGGGCGACCGCGCTGGCCGGCTGCGGAATGCCCGGCGTGGAACGGGGACTGCTGCCGCTGGCGCTGCTCTGTCTACGGGTGTGGCACGACCTGCCCGCCGACGTCCCCGACGACACCGACTGGGGCCCGTACGCGCCGTGGGCCCGCCCGCTGGTGCTGCTCGCCGCCGGGCGGCGCGACGAGGCCGCCGGCGCGCTGCGCCGGACCCCGGAACCGCCCCGCGACCTGCTGCTGGAGGCGATGTGGTGCCTCTCCGGCCGGGCCGCCGTGACGCTCGGCGACCGGGACGTGATGCGGCGGGCCCGGGCCGCGCTCGCCCCGGCCGCGGGCGAGCTGGCCGGCGCCGGCAGCGGGATGCTCACCGTCGGACCGGTCGCCGCGCACCTGGACCGGCTCACCGCCGCCCTGTCGGAGGCGCCAGGGTGACTCCGTCGACCCCTGTCCGCCGGGTCGCCGCGCCCGCCGGGCCCGAGGCCGGGCGCCGCCGGGGCGGGTCGTCCGGCCACCGCCACCAGATGCCGTAGGCGCAGTCGGGATCCGGTCGCCGCAGGGTCACCTCGTAGACGACCTTTCCCGTGGTGAGGTCGCCGCGGGGCTCGCAGGGCGTGCGGGCCACCTCCTGGCGACTGGAACCCGATCGGGTTCTCCGCCACACCACCTGCCACGCCTCGGCGGGCG
The DNA here is from genome assembly GCF_002573675.1 of Micromonospora sp. WMMA1996. Classification (NCBI taxonomy): domain Bacteria; kingdom Bacillati; phylum Actinomycetota; class Actinomycetes; order Micromonosporales; family Micromonosporaceae; genus Micromonospora; species Micromonospora sp. WMMA1996. The sequence continues at coordinate 2,356,263 of NZ_PDHU01000001.1, forward strand.
CGTCCAGCCGGTCGAACTGCACCCGCACGGACAGCCTCCGGACCCGCCGCTCCTCGCAGCTCTCCCGGTAGTAGGGCTTCATGGGCGCGTACACGTCCTCGAACACCTGCCTGATCCCGACGCTCACCCGACGACCCCGGGCGAGCGGGCCGAGCAGGTACAACCATCGGTAGACCCGCCCGTCCTCCTCAGCCACGGCGCCGTCGAGCAGGCGGTGCTCCGGGAACAGCGACGTCGCCTCCTCGACCACCCGGTTCTGTCCACTCCAGTGGGACCGGACGCCCACCAGACGGATCTGCCGGGTGGCCCGAACCCGTTGCCGCCGCGTGTAGGCGTAGCGGTGGTGATCCCGACCGTCGTCGCCCCTGACCCGGGTGACGACCAACGACCCGTCCAGTTCCTCGATCAGAAAGTCCGGCGGGCGGTAGACGCAGCGCACGTAGTAGGTCGCCACCGAGGCGGCGAACAGAAGCGCCGCGAGGACGGCGAGGGTCGCCGGTGGGAGGCGCAGCGCGACGAGCCACGTCGTCCCGACGCCGTACACCGTCACGAGCGCCGTGCCGGCGAGGACGACGAGCTGGAGCAGGTCGGAACTCTGGCGGGCGAGGCGGGCGGGGGTGCTGTCCAGCAGTCTCCGCAGACTCATCGGTCCTCCCGGGCGCCACCTCGTCGGCGGGAAAGCCACCGACGGTCCGTCCAGTCCACACAATCGCAGGAGTCGACGGGTGAGCCAGCGGTCACGGACGTCACTCAGCACTCACTCCGAGTGCCACCACCGCCCGTCGGCGCCGGCGGCACCCGGCCTTCCGGCAACGGCGCTAGGGTGCGGCGATGGACGAGCTGAGGGACCTGTTCCGCCGGGCCGCCGACCACGCGGCCGACTACCGCCGGTCGCTGCCGGACCGGCCGGTCGGACCACCGGTCGACCAGGCCGCGCTGACCCGGGCGTTCGCCGTTCCGCTGCCGACCGCGCCGACCCCGCCCGAGCGGGTGCTCGCCGACCTGGTCGCCGCCGCCGAGCCCGGTCTCGTCGCCACCGCCGGGCCGCGCTACTTCGGCTTCGTGGTCGGCGGCGCCTCGCCCGCCGCGACCGCCGCCGACATGCTCGCCGCCGGCTGGGACCAGATCGCGTTCAACCCGGTCACCTCGCCGGCCGCCGTCGCCGCCGAGACGGCCGCCGGCGGCTGGCTCAAGGACCTGCTCGGCATCCCGGCGACCGCGTCGGTCGGCTTCGTCACCGGCGGGCAGGCGGCCAACACCGCCGGCCTCGCCGCCGCCCGGCACCAGGTGCTCGCCGACGGCGGCTGGGACGTGGAACGGCGCGGGCTGACCGGCGCGCCGCCGGTCCGGGTGCTCGCCGGCGCCGAACGGCACGCCACCGTCGACCGGTCGCTGCGGCTGCTCGGCCTCGGCACCGACGCGGTACGGGAGGTGCCCGCCGGCCCGCAGGGCGCGATCGACCCGGACGCGCTGGCGGCGGCGCTGCGCGAGGCCGGTCCCGGCCCGACCGTCGTGTGCCTGCAGGCCGGCAACGTGAACACCGGCGCCTGCGACGAGCTGCGCCGGGCGTGCGACCTGGTGCACCGGCACGGCGGCTGGGTCCACGTCGACGGCGCGTTCGGGCTGTGGGCGGCGGCCGCACCGACCACCCGGCACCTGGTCGACGGGCTGGAGGCGGCCGACTCGTGGGCCTGCGACGGCCACAAGTGGCTGAACCTGCCGTACGACACCGCGTTCGCGTTCTGCGCCCGGCCCGATGTGCACGCGGCGGCCCTGTCGTACGCGGCCGCGTACCTCGTGGGTTCCGGCGGCGTGCCGGCGGGCGCGGACCTCACCGCGGAGTCCTCGCGGCGGGCCCGGGGTTTCGCGGTCTGGGCGGGCCTGCGGGAGCTGGGCCGCGACGGCGTCGCCGCCCTTGTCGAGCGGTGTTGCGCGCTGGCCCGGCGGTTCGCCGACAGGCTGACCTCGGCCGGGTTCGAGGTGGTCAACGAAGTGGTGCTCAACCAGGTGCTGGTGGGGTTCGGCGACGACGCGCGCACCGACCGGGTGGTGGCCGCCGCGCAGGTCGACGGGACGTGCTGGGTGGGCGGGACGACGTGGCGGGGGCGGCGGCTGATGCGGATCTCGGTGTCGAACGCCACCACGACGGAGGCAGACGTGGACCGGACGGTGGCGGCGCTGGTCCGGCTGGCCCACGGCGCGGGCGAGGGCGTGGTTCACTGACGGCCGTGACGTGGCGACGGGCCGCCTGCGCGGCGGTGGTGCTGGTCGTGGCCGTGGCGACCGTCGGCGGATGGCGCTGGTGGCACCAGCGTCCGCCCTACGGTCCGGAGGCGCTGCACCTGAGCTCGTCGCTGAAGTTCGTCAGCTACGACGAGGCGCAGGCGGCCCTCGGTCCGGCGTACCAGGCGCCGGTGGCGTCCGACGGTGACCAGCTGGTGATGGGCCGGGTGTCCTGGCAGACACCGCCGGCGCCGCTGGACGGCGGATACTTCGCGCTGTTCCTCATCGACAAGCGCACCGACTACAAGCCGCCGGTGTTCGGGGTGTCCGCGCCGCAGCGGAGCGTCGGCATGGGCAGCGCCGGGGTGGAGAACAGGATCCCGGACCGCTACCCGTGGTTGCGCGGGGCGGGTCACATCCGGGTGGGCGATGGGTGGCTCAGCGCGGGCACCCGACTGGCGATCGGCGACGTCGGCGCCTCGCCGGTGACGTTCGTGGCGCTCTTCCCGCACCTGGACCGGCCCCTGCGGGACCTTCCGATGGCCAGCGCGCCGGTGACGTTGCCGGACCTGCTGTTGGCGCTGGTCTACATGGGACCCGACGGGCAGGTCTACTGGGCCCAGCGGCTCCAGGGCTGAACACGCCGCCCCCAGCCGGCGAGGCGCAACAGATGCCCCCCATCCGTCCTCACGCTCCCACGTGACGCTGCTCGTCCGCCGGGGATGGCGCCACACGGGGCATACACAGAGCGCGACCGGTTGGTAGCGTGACGGTCACCGGTGTCCCTTGGGGAGGGTGGCCATGTGGGCGGACGAGGCCGCGTTGGACGCGGCGACGCGCCGGCTCGACGAGTGGGAGTCGTCCCTCGCCGACCGGGCGACCCGCGCCCGTGACCTGTCCGCGCGCACGCAGGCGCTGACCGGCACCGCCCGCAGCGCCGACGGCCTGGTCGAGGTCACCGTCGACCCGTCCGGGTCGCTGGCCGACCTCCGGCTGGACGAACGCATCCGACAGCACTCCGCCGCCCACACCGCCCGGCAGATCCTGGCGACCGCCCGAGCGGCCCGCGCCGACCTGCTGCGACACCTCACCGAGGCGACCACGCAGGCCCTCGGCGAGGACGACCCGGCCGCACGCGCGATCGTCGAGAGCCACCGGCGACGGCTCGACCCCGACCCTGGCGCGCCGGATGCCGGGCGGTGAGGGCCTCCAGGTCGACCCGGACGACCTGACCGCCCACGCCAGCCACCTGCATCGCTGCGCCGACCGCATCGACACCGCGCGCGGCGCCGGCCAGCAGGTCCGGTTGAGCGCCGACGCGTACGGGCAGCTCTGCGCGATCATGCCGCTCCTGCTCGACGGCCTCCAGCGCACCCTGACCGACGGCATCGGCACCGCCGCCGCCTCGGTCCGCGACACCGCCGACAAGGTGCGCGCCGGCGCCGAACGCTACCGCGCCTCCGACGCTCACGCCGCCCACCTCCTACACCGGGTGCGGCAGCGGCGGTGACCACCAACCCGCTGGTCGCCACCGCGACGGACGCCGGCCCCAGCGCCTGGGCCGGCGTGTGGATCTGCGAGGACATCGAACTCATCGCCCAGGGCGTCCGCACCGGCAGCTGGATCGACGGCGGCCTCGGCGTGGTCAGCGCCGGCCTGGACGCGCTCGCTCTGGTGTCCGACCCGGCCGGCGCGCTCCTGCAGTACGGCATCGCCTGGCTCATCGAGCACGTCCGGCCGCTCAGCGAGGCCCTGGACTGGCTCGCCGGCGACCCGGCCGCCATCACCGCGCACGCCCAGACTTGGCGCAACGTCGCCGCGTCGTTGCGGGAGGACGCCGCCGAGCTGGCGCACGCCGTCCGCACCGAGGTCGCCGGCTGGACCGGGACCGCCGCCACCGGCTACCGCCGCTGGGCCGGCGAGCAGCAACAGGCGATCACCGGGCTGGCGCAGGGGGCCGAGGCGATGGCCGCGATCACCGAGGGCGCCGCCGGCCTGGTCGCTGCCGTGCGACTGCTGGTCCGCGACGCCGTCGCCGCCTGCGTGTCCCGCCTGATCGTGTACGCGACGGAACTGGTCGCCTCGGCCGGGCTCGCGACGCCGCTGGTCGTCGAGCAGGTGACCACGACGGTGGCGTCCTGGGGAGCGCGGATCGCGCGGCTGGTGCGGGGGTTGTTGGCGAGCTTACGGCGGTTGATGCCGGAGGTGCGACGGCTCGGCGACCTGATCGAGAAACTGAAAGAGGCGCTCGGACGGCTCATCCCCCGCCGCCCGCCGGAAGGTTCTGGGAATGGCCCGTCCGACCCCCGTGATGGCGGTTCTAGGCCTCGATCTATCGATTTCGACCCAGGCAAGCAGCACGGTCCGCTCGGGGTTGACTTCCGTCCGGGAGTGGACGACCCTCGCGGCCTGTTCGAAGAGAAGGAGCGCGCCCTCGCCGACCGCCTCGGCGACGAGGGCGACATGGTTCACCCCAGAGAGCGAAACGACAGCGTATACAAGCTCAAGAATCCAGACGCAATGGTGCGGTCCGGGCCGGGTGATCCGGGGGTCGTCACCGAGTTCAAGACTCTCGAAGTCTCCAGTAGCGAATCGGTTCGCCGTAACATCTTGACAGCAGGCAAGCAGGTGGCTCAGACCGGAGGCGGCGACCTGGTCATCGACGGCCGCGCGGTGGGTCTGAGTGAGGAGGATGCGCGGCGAGGCTTTGCCCGAGCGCTTGGGCAGCATCACCAGCACGGCAGCGCCCTGCCTGGTCAGGTTCGCATCGTTCTGGGCAACAATCGAATACTCACACTTCCTGAATGATCACGGTGCTCACATGTCTACGTTGGAACACATATTCATCCATACGCAGGACCCACTTGACAGGGTCGCTGACCGGATCGCCTCAACCGTCGGCATGAAGACCTCAGTCGGGCCCGAAAAAGCGATCTACCTCAGCCGTCCCGCCCATTGCGATCCGAGTCGGGAAGTCGGCGGTGAGATCGCCGTGAACTACCTCGCCTATCCATCCGATGTTCCTGAGGAACAGTCCCTCCTGGATGCCTACGAGATCATGTGGGACTTCGGATACACCGGCAGGAACCGCGACATCCAACTAACCGAGGCCCGCAAGGTCTTCGAGCAACTCTCCGCCGCACGACTGTGGCCAGCGGCGTTGGTCGGAGGACTCGACTCTCTGGTTGCTGCCTGGGATCCCAACCTGGGGCTCACCTGGTTTCCGCCGGGCACCTCGCCCGATGCGGTCGATCGCCCTTCCTGGCAAGGCTATCTGGCCCATCTGAAGGCCTGAAGTCCGCTCGCTCCACTGGATGCCCGGCGGGGGTTGGCCCGGAACCACCGGCCAGATCGGTGCTGAAGCGAGAAGGACTAGCGCACGCACTGAAGCACGAAAGGGTCCGGTCAGGCCGGAGATGGGTTTGATGGCCGCCTTTGGCGAGTGGCTCGCCGCCTATGACGTCGTGTACCGCGTTCTACCCGCAACGTCCGATCTACCCTGCCCCACCTGCGACCACCGCACTCTACGTATGGTGTTCACGGGTCCCCCGGCTGCCGGATATGGCTACGTCTCGTTCTGGTGCGACACCTGTCTCGAGGGCATCCACGTGTCCCGTGCGCCAGTTCCCGCCGGTGTGGCGGCACGGCCGATCAACACACCCGACGAGGAGCGCGGTCGAGACGTCCCGAACTATCGCCTGGTGACGTAGTGGAGGCCGGCGCGACCGCCCTTCGCTGATCATCACCATCTTGTTCCCGCCGAAGTGAGGACACCCGTGGAGCTGCAGGACCTGGTCGAACTCAGGGCCGCCCTTCCGGGGGAGAACCTGCCCGCCGGGGCGGTCGGTACCATCGTGCACGTGTTCCACCGGCCCGAGTTCGCGTACGAGGTGGAGTTCACCGACGAGGACGGCCGGATGATCAGCAGCCTGCTCTCACCCCGGACAAGATCCGACAGGCCGAGGCTGCCGACCTCGGACAGCAGCACTGACCTGGGCTTCCGAAGGAAGACATGCCTTTCCCCGGATACCGGGCTCACCTGAGCCCTGAGACAGTGACGACATGGGCATGATGGTGATCGCCCGGCGGGTCGACGCTCCGGCGGACGAGGTGCGCTACGAGTTCGGGTTCGGGGACAGGTTCGACCGCACTCTGTTCATCGATCCACGAACATCGGAGGCGCGTGTCGAGGACGGTGCCTTCGATGCCGCCGCCAGCGCCATCACCGCCAAGGTCGTCAACTTCTGGCGGGACCACGGTGAATTCCGCAACGGATGCTCTTCGCCAGTTAGCCATGCACCAGCGGGACCGAGTGGATGGCGGCTGACGACGCGGGAGCTACCCGTCGGTCACGGCCAGGTGGGCGGGGGCGGGCCGAACGCGCGGCGACCGGCACGCACCGCCAGGGTGGCGAGAGCGGCGTTCGCGCCACCACCGATCAACGCACCGATACCGAACGGCGCCACTCGGCCGAGAACGATGATTCCCTGCTTGGTCCCGTACTTGGTGACGAAGTGCTTTCCCAGGACCTTGTTGATCTGCTTCAACGTCTCGCCGGGCACCTTTGCGACGATCTGGCGTCCCCAGTGCTGCCCGGTGCGCTCGGCGACCTTGCTGATGGTGGCGGAGCCGGATCCGCCGAGCATGATTCCCATGACGATCGTGCGGCGACGTTCGATCTCGTCGATGCGGACTCCGTGGACTTCGGCGATCGAGAGCGCGAAGAGGGCGCTCAGTTCGAGGGAGGAAAGAGCCTCGCCGGCCGAGAGCGCCAGGGCGACGCCGGTGCCGACGCCGGGCGCGGCCGCCGCTCCGCCCACCGCCGCACCCGTCCCGGTCAGTGCGCTGATGTACATCCGTTCCAGGTTTCGGATCACCTGTTCAGGCGTGGCCTCGGGGTTCCGCTGGCGGGCCCGGGCGATGTTCTTGGCCACCAGTGGGCTCTGGATGGCGATGGCCTTGTCCAACAGGGCAAGGACTCGCTGCCCAGGTACGGCTTCCTCGGTAACCGGTCCGTCGAGGGCATCTGTCGCCATTATGTGAACTCCTTCGACTGTCAGTTCCGACCGAGCCTCCATTCGATCAGCGAAGTGGACCTTGCGCTAGATCGTTGATCTGCGGAAAGTGGACGCTGAACAGTCACCGCCGTCGACCTGCTGGACGAAGCGATCATCGTCCGTTCGACGGCAAGGATGCGTCAGCTCAGGGTGAGGCGCCGCTCCTCGTCGAACCGGACCCGGCCGCTGGTCACCGCCACGTGCAGGCCGTACCGCAGCAGGCGGTCGATCTTCTCGGTGCGCCGCCGATAGCCGAGGCGCTCCAGGCCGGCGCGCAGCAGCCGTTCCTCGTCGAGGCTCGGCACGCCCTGCAGGACGTGGACGAACGCGTTCGCCACCTCCTCGGGCGGCACCTCCTCGAACGCGCGGTCGTTGCTGAGCTGGGTGACCCGGTACGCCTGCCAGCTCCGCGGGTCCGTCCCCTCGGGCCACGCGTAGCGTCCGACCGTCGGGTGGTCGTACCACCGGCGGGCGTCGACGAGCGCGAGGACGGCGAGCCGCCGGTCCTCCCGCGTACGCAGGAAGCCGAACCGGGCCAGCGTCAAACGGGCGAGGCGGTGCTGTTCGACCGGCCCCTCGACCGCGATGATCTCCCGCAGCGCCTCGCGGATCTGCCCGCGTACCCGTTGGTCGCTGGTGAGCAGGTCGAGGTCGCCCTGGTCGCCGAGCGGCGTCGGGGCGTACGGGACGAAGGGCCGGACCTCGACGGTGCCGGCGGCCGCCGGCGACCCGGTCGTGACGGCGGGGCCCGGTGCGGTGACGAGGCTCGTCACCGGTGCCGGCGCGAACGGCTCGCTGTTCTCCTCCACGCCCGACTCCGACGCGGCGGGCAGGCGAGGCGACGGCACCTGGACCTCGCCGAGAGCCGGGACGGGCATGGGCATGGGCTCGGGCTCGTCGGCGCGGGAGACCGCCTCGTCGACCCGGTCGAGCAGCGTCGCCCGGTCGCGGAGCCAGGCGGGCAGCCAGAACCGGACCACGTCCGACCAGCCCATGATCTGCCGCAGCAGCGCCGGCGCCGAATCCCGGTCGGCCACCGTGGGCCGGGCGCTCCAATCCGGGCCGTCCAGCATGACCGCCACCTGCCACCGCGGCGATCCGGGCCGGCGTACGGCGATGTCCACCGTGAAGTCGGACAGGCCGTGCGCGGTACGCACCTCGTGACCACGGTCGCGCAGCGCGGCGGCGACCTCGTCGCGGATGCGGTTACGTCGCTCGGCCCGGTCGGTGGCCAGGTCACCCAGCCGGTCAGGACCAGCCGCCGCCATCTCGCAGTATGCCCGCAGGTGCTGGGTGCCGACGGCGGAGGTGCGGGACAGGTCGATGTCGGACGGGTCGAACGAGGAGTAGAGCACGACCTGCCGGCGGGCCCGGGTGATCGCGACGTTGAGCCGCCGCTCGCCGCCGACCTGGCTGAGCGGGCCGAAGTTCAGCGGGAGCTGCCCGGTCTCCGGGTTGGTGGAGAAGGCCAGCGAGAACAGGACGACGTCCCGCTCGTCACCCTGCACGTTCTCCAGGTTCTTCACGAAGATCGGTTCGGTGACGGCGCCGGAGAGGTGTTCCCGGACGATCGGGTCGCCGCTGTCCTCCAACAGGTTGAGGATGAGATCCCGCTGCTGGATGTTGAAGGTGACCACGCCGACCGACTGCCCGGCGGTGGCCGGGTCGTGCAGGCGTCGGGTGATGTCGGCCAGGACGGCCCGCGCCTCGACCTCGTTGGTTCGGGTCCCGCCGCGGTCGTACCGGCCGTCGACCCGCCGCCAGGTGATGCCGGCGGAGCTGCTGGCACCGGGTGACGGGAGGCTGGAGAGCTTGTTGTCGTAGTAGTAACGGTTGGAGAACGCGATCAGCGACTCGTCGTGGCTGCGGTAGTGCCAGGACAGCCACCGCTGCGGCAGCCCGCACTCGACGGCTTCGCTGAGGATGCTCTCCAGGTCCTCCAGCACCGGCGCATCGCCGTCGGGGACCTCGTCGACGGTGTGGCTGGCCTGCATGATGCTGCTCGGCGGCATCTGCCGGGAGTCGCCGACGATCACCGCGGCGCGGCCGCGTCCCATCGCGCCGACCGCCTCGGCGACCCGGATCTGCGACGCCTCGTCGAAGACGACCAGGTCGAACCGCCGACTCCCCGGGGCCAGGAAGTTCGCCGCCGAGGCGGGACTGACCAGCACGCACGGCGTCAGCGCCAGAACGACGTCCGGGTACAGCTCGAACAACTCCCGGAAGGAGCGGCCGCCGCGCTTGCGGCGCAGCTCGGCGGCGAAGTCGGCGAAGCGTCCGCGCCGGTCGGTCGGGCTGAAGGGGCGGCGGGCGACCAGCACCGACGGCAGGCGCTCGGGCAGTGCCGACCGCAGCTCGCCGGCGGCGGTCTCGAACTGGGCGATCTCGTCGTCGTGCAGCTCCGGGTCGAAGTACTGCAGGCCGCCGGCCCGCGCCCGCTCGGCGAGGGAGGCGGCGGCGACGCCCCGCCGGTACGCCTCCTCGGCGAACTGTCCGGCCACCTCGGCCCGCAGCAGTCGGTCGCGGTAGTCGGTGAGGCCGGCGGAGGCGAGCACGTCGGCGTGGCCGAGCGCGGTGGCCCACCGACGTAGCGGGAAGAGCTCCTCGGTCCGTAGCTCGTGCAGCCAGGTCGCGCCGTCGCGCTGCCAGGCGTCGACCCAGTGCGCGCCGGCGGCCCAGAGGGCCAGTTCCGGCTCCCCGGACCGCAGCACCCCGCGCCAGGCCCGCCAGCGGGCGGCGACCCGGTCGAGCAGGGCGGCGTCGGCGTCGGTGACACCGCGCCGGAACAGCTCCCACGCCTGCGGGTGGCGGGCCAGCAGCGCCCGCCCGACGCGGGTCGCCTCGATCGACTCGGCGAGCCGACGCGGTGCGTCCGGGTCGGTGGGCAGCCACCCGGGCAGGTGCAGGCCACCCAGCGCGCCCGCCTGCCGGTGCAGGGCCGCGGCCTGCGCCTGCGCGGCGACCAGCCGGCCGGTGGTCACCTCGATCTGCTCGGCGTCGAGCGTCGCGCCGGCGACCAGGTGCACCGCCAGCCGGTCGACGACGGCCTGTCGCCGCTTGCGCTTGCCGAAGACCTTCTTCGCCGCCTCCTGCGCCTCGGCGTGCCAGGCGACCAGCTCGGGGCGGGCGTACACGTCCGGTCGGAAGGTGGCCAGCTCGCCGGCGAAGCCCTGGTGGAAACCGGCCACCTCGGCCTGGAACCGGGTCACCGCCTCGTCCCAACGCCGGTCGCCGGCCCGCGCTGTGGTTTCCCGGTCCGGCAGCATCCCGCGTACGGCGAGCCAGGCGCCGGCCAGCAGCTCGCCGACCGCCTCCGGGGAGGGCAGTGTCCGCAGCAGCGCGGACAGCTCGGCGTGGGCGGCGAGGTCCGCGCGGACGCGTTCCAGGTCGGCGGCGATCTCGGTGAGGGCCGCGCCGTGCAGCCCGTCGAGGGTGCGGCAACCGCTGAGCGACCAGGGGTGTTCGGGTCGGATCCGCGCGGAGCGGGCGGCGGCCGGGAACTCCCGCAGCGTCCGCTCCACGTGCGCCCGCGTCTCGTCGGGCGCGTGCAGATAGCTCACCGGGATCGGCGCGACCGGCCCGTCCCCGTACGCGAGCACCTGCTCGTACGCCGACCAGAGCGACATTCCGACGGGGTTGGCGGCGTGGACCTGCGCCGGGTACTCGGCCAGCGGCGCGAGCCGCGTCCGGTAGGCGGTCTCGACGGCGGTCCAGGTGCCGCCGTCACCCGCGTCGTACTGGTCCAGGGCGTCGCGCAGCTGCTGGCGGATCGCGTTGAGGGACTGCTTGCGCCCGTGCAGGTCGAGCGTGAACGGCCCGAGGCCGACCTGCCGGAGCCGCCGCTTGACCACTTCCAACGCGGCCTGCTTCTCGGCGACGAACAGCACGGACCGGCCGGCGGCGACCGCTCGGGCGATCATGTTGGTGATGGTCTGCGACTTGCCGGTGCCGGGCGGCCCTTCGAGCACGAAGGACTGGCCGCGCTCGGCCATCACGATGGCCTGCATCTGCGAGCCGTCGGCGGGGATGGGCAGGTGCAGTTCCGCCTCGTCGACGGCATCCGCACCGTGGTCCTCCGGCCGCGCCGGGTCGTCGAACGTCGCCCCGGAGGACTCGACCAGGTGCCGGACGACCGGGTTCTCCAGGAACCGGGGCCAGTGGTCGCCGAGGTCCCGCCACATCTGGAAGGTGGAGAACTGCAACAGCCGCAGACTGGCGGTCTCGTCGATGCGGTAGTTCAGCCGGTTGTCGACCAGCCCGGCGTTGATCGCCGCGAGAGTCTTCGCCACGTCGATGCCGTGCTCGTCGCGGACCGGCTGTTCCAGCTCCGGGATCCGCACGCCGTGCTTGACCCGCAGCCACTCGACCAGGCAGTGGTTCGGGCTGGCCACCTCCGCGCCGTCGATGACCATCGCGTACGGGCGGCGGCCGGTGCCGCCCTCGATGCGCACCGGCAGCAGGAACAGCGGGGCGTACGCCTCTCCCCCGGCCGCCCGGGGGTGCACGAGCGTGCCGATGGTCAGGTAGAGGTAGTTGCTGCCGGTCTCCTGCTCCATGGTGCGCGCCTCGCGCTGGATGGCCCGCATGGCGGTCTTGTAGCGCGCCTCGGTGACCGCGCCGTAGACCCGCCGATCGGTGCGAAGTTCCCGGGTGAGGATGTCGGCGTCCAGGTCCTGCGCCCGGCGCGCGCCGGCCAGCTCGTGGATGTGGCTGATGTCGTCCTGCGGGATGACCTGCACCTGGCGGCCGTCGTGGATGAGGTCGTCGAGCAGGGCCAGGGCGCCGGCCGGCACGTGCAGGTCCAGACCTCGGCCCCGCTTGGGCAGGTTGAGCAGCGGGTTGCGCAGGCTCAGGTCGAGCAGGGATTTGCGCCACTGCTGGATCCGCGCCGGCGAGCCGTCGGAGGGCTGCGGCACCTCCTCGCCGTCGTCGGCGAGCTGGCGCAGCTTGGCGGCGGCCACCCCGGCCGGCAGGTCCAGGGACGCCTCGGCGGTCGGGGCGGTCGCCGGGGCGGTGTCGACCGGCGCGACCAGCTCGTCGGTCGACGGCAGCGGCCGGATGCCGGAGCGGTGGGCCAGGTGGACGTCGACCACGCCCTGCAACCGGTGACCCTCACCGCGGAAGTGGCCGAGCCCGACCCGCACCGCCTCGGTGAACGTCGCGCTCTGCGCGCCGGGTCCGACGCGGGTCAGCTCGACCGGCACGGCACGGCCGGAGTCCACCATCGAGATCAGCAGGTTCGTCTCGGTGACCGAGGCGGCGCTGAGCCGCTCCTCCTCCAGCAGGAAGCCGCCGAACGCGTGTCCCGTCGCGATGAAGACGAGCGGGTGCAGGCCGGCCGCCTCCAGGCAGGCGGCGTAGGTCACCGACAGGTCGAGGCAGTTGCCGAGCCGCCCGTCCAGCACCGCCGCCGTCGTCCGGACCTTCTGACCGCTGTTCTCGAACGACGCCGGCAGCGTCTGGTAGTGGATGTCGAGCCCGCGCAGCGCTTCGTAGACCGCGCCGGCGATGAGCGCCGCCCGTTCCGCGCCGTCCTGGTAGCCCTGCAACGACCCGGAGCCGGTACGCGCCAGCAGGAGCCGCGCCGCGGACCGCAGCACCGCCTCCACCGCCCGGGTGTTCGGCTGCACGAAGGCGGCCAGGCTGTCGTAGAGGGCCGGGCTGTTGAACCACTCGTTGTGCGCGAGCACGCGCGACGGGGCGTTGAGGCTCAGCGGTGTGCCGTTCGCCTCGACGGTCAGGCGGTAGTCGACCGGGAACGCCTCGTCCGTGCGGTGGAGCAGCGCGCGGTCGGGGGTGACGTCCCGGAAGTCGTCCCAGCCGGTGCTCGCCCCCGGGCGCAGCGGCGTGCCGAGGGTACGCGTCCACGGCTCGGTCAGAGCGCCGTCGGGGCCGAGCAGGTCCAGCGTCACCGTCACGTCCGTCAGCGGCTCGGCGCCACGGTTGGTCAGCGTGAGGTGCCGGACCAGCGGCACCCGGTTGTGCACCAGGGCGGCATTGATCGCCGGCTGGACGAGCAACGCGACGGCGAGCTGGTCGTCGTCGGCGGTGAACTGCGCGAAGACGCTGTCGGACATGGGCGTTACTCCAGGTGGCGAGGCCAGGAAGCGCCCAGCCTAGCGGTCGGCCGCTCGGCGGCGACTCGCCCGGCCGATCTTGGCTGTCGTGCCGCTCGGGCATGAGGTGGGCCAGGACGAAGCGCCATCACGACAACCCCTACTCGTGGTTCGTCTACCGCTCGGGGATGGAGACGCCGTCGGCGTCCAGCGGTGAGCCGTCCAGGGCGCGGTCGGTCTCGACCGCGGTCAGTCGAACGGCCACGTCCCCGTCGGAGGTCGGGAAGCGGCTGAACGTCAGCAGGACGAATCCCGACCGCTTGTTGCCCCGTACGCCGTTGTCGAGGGGTGTGGTGCCGACGCCCTCGACCAGCCACTGGTAGACCGGCTGCGCGTCCTCGTCCCGCCAGCCCTTCAACCGGGCCTGGTGAACCGCCAGGGTCAGTTTCTCGGCCAGGTAGGCCGGGTCACACACGCTCACGATCGTCAGGTCGAGTTCCTCGAACCGGTGCGCCGCACCGAACTGCCACCGGACCCGCACCTCGCGGACTCCCGGCGTCAGTGGCCGTCCGAAGAACACCCAGTCGTACGAGTCCATGAAGGGCGCATGGATCTCGAGCCAGCTTGCGCGGTCCTTCTCCAGCACGATCCAGGGTGAGGGGACCTCGTTGAACTCGTCGGCCCACACGACCTCGGGGATCTCCCACGCCTCCTGCCAGGACCGGACCCGGTCCCGGTTGGCCAGGAACATCGCTCGCAACTCGTCGTGCCGGCGGCGCCGTCCGAACACTGTCGATCACTCCCCGTAGTCCCAGTCGAGGCCCCAGATACGGACGTTGCCCTGATAGTCGCCGGTGACGACGGTGCTGAAGGAGCCGTCGGCGCGTACCGTCTTCACCCAGACGAGGTGACCGTGCAGCGTGCGGATCCGCCGTCCCGCCCGCAGATCCCAGACATCGACGGTCTGCTCACCCGGGTCACCCGCGACCGCGAACGCACCGTCGGCGGACACCGCCAGGTTGTCGATCCGATGGACCGTGCCCTCGGGATCGTCGAGGTTTCTCCCGTCGAACACCAGGTCTCCGGTCGCGGCGTGCCAGACGACGAATCCCTTCTGGGCGGCGATGGCGGCGAGGCGACGGCCACCGGTGAAGGCCAGACGGGCCGAGGAACTGTGCTTGACCCGCTGAAGGTCGTACAGCGGGCGCCGGCCGTCGGGGCGCCACGCGGTCAGGCGGGTCATCTCGGCCATCAGCAGCACACCGGAGGCGAACCGGATCTCCGTGTGCGCGTCGACGCGGGGGAAGGTCCGCACGGACTTTCCGGTGTCCATCGACCGGACCTCCACGGTGGTCATGTCGCCCGTCCGCAGTTGCACGGCGACCAGGCGAGACGTCTCGTCGGCCGTGACACCGTCGATCGTGCCGCGCCCGGTGCGGACCGTGGCGACGCAGGCGGCGGCCTCCAGCGACCACACCGTCGCCAGGCCGTACCCGAATCCGACGGTCAGCAGGTCACCGCAGAGGTCGAGCGTCGTCTCACCCTCGTCGCGAGGCAACGCGCCGGCGACCCGGAACCGCGGCTCGAACGTCGCGGTGTCGTGGCAGGCGACCGACCCGTCCGAGTAGCCGACGACCAGGTCACGCCCACCCCTGGCGAAGCGCAGCGTGGTGGCGGGGTTCCGTTGCCGGGTCACCGAACCGGCCTTCTCGAGCGTCTCCAGGTCGAAGATCTCGACCTCGTCGATGTTGGCGGGAAAGGCGAACAGTCTCCCGTCCTCGCTGACGTCGTAGGTGCCCCGGGTGAGCATGACGTCGGACAGTTCCTGCTCCACCCAGACGCCGGCCAACGCGGTGCGGCGCAGGTCCCGGCCGGCGGCCCGGGACGCACGGCGCAGTCGGGGATGACGGCGATAGCCGGGAATGGCCCTGGCCTCGCGGATCGCGTCGGCGGCGCGCCGCCGCTCCCCGGACCGGATCAGCGCGTCGATGTCCGCCATGACCTGCTCGAACGCCCGTTCCTCGCGGGCGAGGACACCGACCGGGCGGGGCGGCGCGTACGACCACGGGGCGAGGTGCCCGCTGAGCGGCATGGGCAGGCGGGACAGCGAGGTCCGGCGGCGAGGGTAGCCGCCCGACTCGGCGACGACGGCGTACCCGCAGTCGCCGCTGAACGCCGCCGCGTCGCGACGCGTACCCCGCTCCCAGTCCTTGCCGAAGGTGCGGACGCACCGACGGTTGGCCAGTTCGAGCACCTGGAGGTCGCCGGTCCCGGGGTCGAGCAGGGCCCAGCCCGCCCGGCCCGACACGCCGAGCAGGTCGTATCCCATCACCCAGGGGAGCTCCCACCGTCGCGGCCCGTCCCAGACCCGCATGTCGACCGCCATCAGGGAACGGAACGCGGCCCTGAGGACCGTGGAACCGTCCGCGGCCAGGGCGACCTTCTGGTCGTCGGGCCCCAGCTCGTCCGGAGGCATCTCCAGGCCGCGCATCCGGGTCCGCCGCAACGGCCACCACTGCTCCACCCGGTGATCGACGTCGGAGTGGGCGCGCCCCAGGGAGGCCGAGACGAACACCTCGGCGTCCCGGCCGAGAATGACGCGGGTGACCCTGCCCTCGTGCGGCCGGACGTCGGCGACCGGCTCCCACGTGTCGGCGCGGAGGACGAGCACGCGACCGTCGGCGGTTCCCACGGCCGCGAAGGCACCCTCGGGGCTGAGCGCGACGGCGGTTGCGCCCTGCCACCGGCCGTCGAGATCGGCGGTGCCGTCGGTGAGACGCCACCTCTGCACCAGGGAGTCCTGATAGCAGACGAGGACCCGGGTGCCGGCCTCGTCGACGGCGACGTCGACCGGGGTCCGGCCGGGGTCGCCGAGTTCGGCGACGACCCGGCCCGCGAACGCGTCCCAGATCCGCACCCGCCCGGAATCCTCGGCCACCACCACGTGCGTCGCGTCGTTGTCGCAGGCCATCGCCACGACCGTGCCGGACGTGCGCCCGAACACCTCCAGGGTGCCCCTCGGCTCCAGCCCGCCGCAGCGTTCGCGCGCGGCCGCGATCTCGGGCGAGCCCGGGTGTTTCCGGTCCGCCTCGGCCAGGTGGCGCGCGGCGGAGACACCGTCACCGCGTTCCATGTGCACCATCGCGGCCAGGTGGTCCGCCTCCCAGGAGTCGCCGGTGGCGCGCAGCTCCGACAGCAGGGTCTCGTCGGTGACCACGCCGTTGCCCCACCGGATCAGCCCGTGGTTGTAGACCGCGCGGACGTTGTTCGGGTCGATCGCCTTCGCCCGCTCGAACAGCTCGACCGCCCGGTCCTGCTCGCCGAGGTCCCACAGCGACAGCGCCTTGTTGGACAGACCGTCGGCCCGCAGCGACGGCGGGACCGCGTCGGGGTGCGGGTAGGGGCTCGCGGTGGCGTGGGCGTACACGTCCAGCAGGACGGCCTCCGCCTGCGCGGTGTCGCCGACCCGGGACCGGGGATCGGGGTCGAGGCAGCCCGCCAGGAGGTCGCGCAGCGCCGGCGGGAGATCGTCGCGCAGCGCCGCCAGCGCGTCCGCACCCTCGTGGCCCCACCGCCAGAGCCGGCGCCCGTGCAGCACCTCGATCACCGTCAGCGCCCAGGACCACATGTCGCTGGCCCGGCCGATCCGGCCCTGGGGGTCGACCTGTTCCGGGGAGCAGTACTGCGGGGTGAAGCCGCCGAGCGTCGCGTACCCGGTCTCGTCGCCGCCCTGCGCGGGCGAGGAGACCGACGCCTTCGCCTTGGCCGTCCCGAAGTCCGTCACCCGCGCCGTCTGCCCGTCGTACATGACGTTCGAGGGCTTGACGTCCTGGTGCACCAGACCCGCCGCGTGGGCGTGCCCGATGCCGCGCAGCATCTGGATCCCCACGTCGAGGGCCCGCGGCAGGTCCCGGCACCGCCCGTCCCGGACCGCCGCGGTCAGGTCGCCGCCCGCGACCCACTCCGCGAAGATCACCGGGTACGCGCCGACGCGCTGCACGTAGTTGCAGCCGACCACGTTCGGGTGCGGGTCGAGATCGGTCCAGGCCTGCGCCTCCTGCGCGAGCAGGTCGAGGATCCCGGGCGCCGAGGCCAGGTCGGGCCGCGGCGTCTTCACCGCCAGGTCGACGCCCCAGCCGAGGTGATGCGCGCGGTAGACGAAACCCGTACCGCCGGTCTCGACCACCTCCTCGATGCGGAACGTGTCGAGAACGGTCTCCCCCGGCCGCCACCGGATGACCTGCCCCGCGTCCACGCCGAAGCCCTAGTCGACGAGCGCCACGTAGATCGGGCTGCCCAGCAGCGTGCCGTTCGGGCCCGGCTTCTCGGCCAGCCGCTTCGCGACGAACTCCACCCGCTGCGCCGGCCCCGGCAGAGCGGCCCCGATCTGCGCCAACGACTCGTGGAAACGCTCGTCGTCGAACTCGCCCGGGTCGCCCCGCAGGTCCCGGAGCTTGCGGAACAGGTACGGCGGGACCGACCCCACCGGTTCGGCGTCACCGCCACCGACCACGTGCGACGCCGACCCGCCGAGGACGACGACCTGGTCGTCGAGCGTCCCCGCGAAGACCACGATGCCGGCGGTCGGGAAGACCTGCCAGCGCATCTCCACACAGGCCTGCACGTAGGGGCGGTCCTCGTACGCGGCACCGATCTGGTCGGCGTCCTGCAGGTGCCGGATCACCTTCTCCAGCTTGTCGAGGTCGTGGCGCTCGGGCAGCACCGCCTTGCGGCTGTAGCGGACGACCTTGAGGTCCACGGCGAGCTCGGTCTCGTGCTGCGCGGAGGAGGCGACCTGTGCGGCCAGGAGCCCGACCTTGAGATGCGACAGATAGAGGTAGTACTTCAGGCTCAAGATGCACTCCGGTTACGGGGAGACGTCCGAAGCCCACCCTACGTGGCGCACGCACACGTTGCTGACCCCACGATCGACGAGATCGCCGTCGTGGTCACGCCCACCCGCATGCACGGCTTGCTCGACGGTCGTCAGTCCGTGACCCGCCGCCACGTCAGGTCGTCCCGCACATCCGTGACAGACTGCCGCGGTGGACGACCTGACAGCTCAGGTGCGAGAGTTCGCCGAGGAACGGGACTGGCAACAGTTCCACACCCCCAAGAACCTCGTCATGGCCCTGGCCGGCGAGGTCGGCGAACTGGTGGCCGAGTTCCAGTGGCTGACCCCGGAACAGGCGAACGCCGTGATGGGCGATCCGGAGGCAGAGGCCCGGGTCCGCGCGGAGGTCGGTGACGTCATGATCTACCTGACGCGGCTGGCGGACGTTCTCGGCATCGACCTTCGGGAGGCAGCCGTCACCAAACTGGCCGAGGTCGCCATCCGCTATCCCGTCGACGAGGTGAGAGGCTCCGCGACGAAGCGGTAGCGGAGCGTGCGAGGAAATGATCTCTTCGATACAGTCCACCCGTACAGGCGCGTAGCGACGGGCTTCCGGCCGCAACCGGACATGCCCCCCATGCGCACGATCACTTCGTGCTGCCCGGGGGCAAGTCTTGTCTGCGTTCCGCACCTCCGCCGACGGCCTGCTGCGCCTCACGACCGACGGTGGCCTGGCCGACCGCATCGCGGACCACATCGGGCACAACGTGAGTGCGGCCGAACGCCGGTCATGGGAGCGCAGTCTCACGGTGCTCGGGCAGGATCTGGCCGACGCCGGCCTGGGTCAGGTGGAGGTACTGGCCGAGTACCAGCTACCGCTGACGAGCAAGCGGGTCGACGTGGTGCTCGCGGGCCCTGGAACGTCAAGAGCGACCGTAGCGTCGGTGACGCGCCGGGTAGCGCATTCTGGGCCACCGACCCGAACGGCTTCGGTCAGGTGGGGTGCGTCTACACGGCCCAGGGCTTCGAGTACGAATGGTCGGGCGTGATCGTCGGGCCGGACCTGATTGCCCGCGACGGCCGGCTGGTGACCAGGCGGACCGAGTCGAAGGACCCGGCTTTCCGCAGTCGGAAGCAGCTCAGCGACTTCGAGGCGGACCGACTGATCCGGAACACCTACAAGGTGTTGATGACCCGAGGCATGCGCGGCACCGTCCTCTACTCCACAGACCCCGAGACGCGCGCCTATCTGGCTTCCCTGGTCCAGGTGAAGCGGCTGGTAGAGACGACGTACGAACCCGTCGTCGACGAAGCCACGATGCACGGCTGAGGCGCCCCTGGCCCGGTGGTTCGTCCCTGAACGGCTGGACCAGAGGTGGCAGGCGGAGTGGGATGCCGCAGCCGACACCGCAGCAATGAGGCGGTATTCGGAACCCGAGCGGGGGCGTTCTTCGGCGGTGTCCTGACCGCCGACACCCCGACGACGGCCACCCGGCACGAGCTGTACCGCCTCACATGTCGTGACCGGGGCGGATGGAGTGCCATGCCGCCCGTACGTGGCTGCGCATGACCGATTCCGCCCAGTCGGGGTCGGCGGCGGTGAGCGCCGCCACCAGTTCGTGGTGGTGAGCCAGGCTGCGGCGCAGGGCCTCGGGGCTGTAGTGGGAGAACGTCCGCCAGACGAGCGGCATCTGGATCACCGAGGAGACCACGCCGGCCAGGCGGCTGTTGTCGGACGCCTCGAGGATCGTCCGGTGGAACTGGTTGTTCAGCTCGGTGAGTTCGTCCACGTCGGTCGGTCGTCCGCCCGGCGCGACCTCGTCCATCCGGTGGGCCAGCGCGTCGAGCGCGGCCAGGTCGACGGTGCCGGTGACGGCCGCCAGTCGGCAGCCCCAGGGCTCGAGCACGGACCGCAGGCCGAAGATCTCGTCGAGGTCGTGGATGCTCCAGGCCTGGACCTGCACGCCGCGGTTGCGTTCGTGCCGGACCAGCCCTTCGGCGGTGAGCCGCCGGAGCGCCTCGCGGACCGGCGTCCGGCTCACCCCGACCGACTCGGCCAGCTCGCCTTCACGAAGCCACTCGCCGGCTGACCGCTGCCCGGACAGGATCTGGTCCCGGATCAGCCGGTAGGCGTGGTCGGCGGCGTGGCCGTTGTCGGCCTCCCGCAGCCCGGTGCGGTCACTCATGATGCTCCGCACGGTAACAACGCGCCAGGTTGTATGCAATGAGCCCACGGACCATTGACACCGCAAGCGTCACGAGCCTATTTTTCCCGCACAGCCCGATGTAGCGCCGGTCACAGGGCAGGCTGATTGCATGCAAAAGACGCTGATTGAGGGGTCCATGAGCACTCCACTGCCGCTTGACGACATCCGGGTGATCGAGCTCGGCCAGCTGCTGGCGGGGCCGTTCTGCGGCCAGCTCCTGGGCGACTTCGGCGCCGAGGTGATCAAGGTGGAGGACCCGGGCCGGGGCGACCCCATGCGGCAGTGGGGGCGCGAGAAGCCGTACGGGAAGTCGCTCTGGTGGCCGGTGGTGGCGCGGAACAAGAAGTCCGTGACCGCGGACCTGCGGACCGACGAGGGACAGGACCTGGTCCGCCGGCTCGTCGCCCGGGCGGACGTGTTGATCGAGAACTTCCGGCCGGGCACGCTGGAGCGGTGGGGCCTGGCCCCGGAGCGCCTGTGGGAGATCAACCCCGGCCTGGTCATCACCCGGGTGACCGGCTTCGGCCAGACCGGCCCCTACTCCTCCCGCGCCGGATACGGCTCGATCGGTGAGGCGATGGGCGGGATCCGGTACGTGACGGGCGACCCCGACCGTCCCCCGGCCCGAGCCGGCGTCTCCCTGGGCGACTCCCTGGCGGCGACGTTCGCCTGCCTGGGCACCCTGGTGGCGTTGCACCAGCGCGGACGCACCGGCCGGGGCCAGGTGGTCGACTCGGCCATCTACGAGGCCGTGCTGGCGATGATGGAGTCGCTGATCCCGGAGTACCAGATCGCCGGCTACCAGCGGGAGCGGACCGGGACCACCCTGCCGAACGTGTCCCCGAGCAACGTCTACCCGACCGCCGACGGCGAGATGGTGCTGATCGCGGCGAACCAGGACACGGTGTTCCGCCGCCTCGCCGAGGCGATGGGCCGGGCCGAGCTGGCCACCGACGAGAGGTACGCCACGCACGGCGCCCGCGGGCGGTGGATGGCGCAGCTGGACAACCTGATCGCCGAGTGGAGCTCCACGCTCACCTCCGACGAGCTGCTCGAACGGCTGCACGGGCACGGCGTGCCGGCGGGCCGCATCTTCCGGGCCCGGGACATGTTCGCGGACCCGCACTTCGCCGCCCGGGAGGCGATCGTCCGGCTGACCCATCCGGACCTGGGCGAGTTCGCCATGCACAACGTCGTACCCAAGCTCTCCGACAGCCCGGGCCGGGTCCGGCACGTCGGCCCCGAACTCGGCGAGCACACCGAAGACATCTACCGCGACCTGCTGGGACTCGACGACGGCGCGATCGCGTCGCTGCGTTCCGCCGGCGTCATCTGAGGAGGAACCATGACCTACCGGCTCGGTGTGGACGTGGGGGGAACGTTCACCGACATCCTGCTGATCGACGAGGCGACGGGAGACACCTACCGGGCCAAGACCTCCTCCACCCCCGAGGACCAGTCCGTCGGGGTGCTGCGGGGCATCGAGCGGGCCTGCGCGGCGGCCGGCGTGCCCATGTCGGAGATCGCCGAGGTGTTCCACGGCACCACGGTCGCCACGAACGCGATCCTCGAGGGCAAGGGCGCGCGGGTCGGGCTGGTCACCACCGAGGGCTTCCGGCAGGTGCTCCAGATCGCCCGGTCGTTCGTGCCGGGGGGCCTCGCCGGCTGGATCATCTGGCCGAAGCCGGAGCCGCTGGCGGCCCTGGAGGACACCGTGGAGGTGCGCGGCCGGATCGGCGCCGACGGCGCGGTGGTGACCGACCTGGACGAGGCGGACGTCCGCGCGAAGCTGCGCCGGCTGCGTACGCAGGGCATCGAGGCGTTGAGCGTCAGCCTCATCAATTCCTACGCCAACCCGGAGCACGAGCGTCGTGTGGCCGAGCTGGCCGGCGAGGAGCTTCCGGGCGTACCGGTGTCGTTGTCGTCGTCGGTGCTGCCGGAGCTGCGCGAGTACGAGCGGACCATCACCACCGTCGCGAACGCCGCCGTGCAGCCGCAGGTGGCGCGCTACGTGGCGAACCTCGAGGCGCAGCTGCGCGAGTCGGGGGTGGCCGGACGGCTGTGCATCCTGCGCAGCGACGGCGGTCTGGTCTCCGCGGCCGTCGCCGCGGACAACCCGGTGAACCTGCTGCTGTCCGGCCCCGCCGGCGGAGTGACCGGCGCGACCTGGGTGGCGGAGCAGGCCGGCTACCGGGACTTCCTGACCTTCGACATGGGCGGCACCTCCACCGACGTCGCCCTGGTCCAGGGGTTGTCGCCGCGGGTGGGTCGGGAGACCACCGTCGGGGACCTGAAGGTCCGGGCCACCTCCGTCGACGTTCGGACGGTGGGCGCCGGAGGCGGGTCCATCGCCCACGTGCCCCCGCTGACCCAGGCGCTGCGGGTGGGCCCGCAGTCGGCCGGCGCCGCCCCCGGTCCGGCCGCGTACGCGGCCGGCGGCGACCAGCCGACGGTGACCGACGCGAACGTCGTGCTCGGCTACCTGCCCACCGACCTGGCCGGGGGCGAGATCACGCTGGACCGGGCGGCGGCGCGGGCGGCCGTGAAGTCGATCGCCGACGCCACCGGGCTGGAGTCGGTGGAGGCCGCCGCCGCGGGCATCGTCGACATCGTCAACGAGAACATGTTCGGCGCGCTGCGGCTGGTGTCGGTGCAGCAGGGCTTCGACCCGCGCGACTACGCGCTGGTGGCCTTCGGTGGAGCCGGTCCGCTGCACGCCAACGCCCTGGGCCGGCTGACCGGTGCCTGGCCGGTGATCATCCCGCCGTCGCCCGGGGTGCTGTGCGCCTACGGCGACGCGACGACCAACCTGCGCGACGAGTCGGTACGCACGCTGGTGCGCCGCTTCGGCGAACTCACCGATGCCAGCCTGCGCGCCGTCCTCGACGAACTCGCCGGCAAGGCGTGCGCCACCCTCGCCGAGCAGGGCGTACCCACCGGCGAGCAGCGGGTCGTCTACTCCGCCGACCTGCGCTACCACGGCCAGGGTTTCGAGATCCCCGTGGCCGTCGACATCGACGCCTTCGACGGCACCGGCGGTGGGCTCGCCGCCCTGCGGTCGGCGTTCGACGCCGATCACCAGCGACTGTTCTCCTTCGTCCTCGACGCCGAGCACGAACTGGTGACCGTCCGGGCCACCGCGCACGGTCCGCGGCCGCAGGTCGCCGCGCCCGAACTCGAACCCGGAGACGGTGACCCGAGCACCGCGCTGCGGGCCCAACACCGGATCTGGGTCGACGGCGCCGAGGTCGAGGCCGGCGGCTACGACCGGGCCCTGCTGCGCGCGGGCGACGTCGTACCGGGCCCGGCGATCATCACCGAGATGGACTCTACGACCCTCGTGCTGCCCGGTCACACGGCCACCGTGCACCCCAGTGGCAGCCTCCTCATCCGTCCCGTCGACACCCCCACGGAGAGCTGACCATGGCACGCCTCATCGAGACCGCTACCGGACCACTTCGCTCCGTGGACGTCGACCTGGTCACCCTCGACCTGATCGAGAACGGGCTGCGCAACGCCCGCTACGAGATGGACGAGGTGCTCTTCCGGACCGCGCTGTCGCCGGGAATCCGGGAGCAGCACGACGAGTTCCCGCTGATCGCCAACCGGGACGGAAAGATGATGGTGGGACAGTTCGGGCTGTCCATCCCCGACTTCCTGGAGAACTTCGACGGTGACATCGAGGAGGGCGACGTCCTGCTGACGTCGGACCCGTACTCCTGCGGGGCCGCGATCAGCCACGCCAACGACTGGCTCGTGGTGCTGCCCATCTTCTTCGAGGGACGGATCGTGGGCTGGGCGGCGATGTTCGGGCACATGTCCGACGTCGGCGGCAAGACCCCGGCGTCGATGCCGACCGACGCCCGCACCATCTTCGAGGAGGGCGTGGTCATCCCGCCCTTCAAGCTGTACCGCAAGGGTGTGCTCGCCGAGGACGCCCTGCGGATCATCCTCAACCAGGTGCGCAAGCCCGACTGGAACCGCGCGGACCTCAACGGGATCGTCGCGGCCTGCCGGACCGCCTCCCGTCGGGTCCAGGAGATGTGCGCCCGGTTCGGGGTCGACACCTACGACTCCGCGCTCGACCAGCTCCTCGACCGCAACTACCGGGCCATGAAGGTGCTGCTCGAGACGGTGTTCGCCGAGGGCGAGACGCTCTCGTTCACCGACTACATCTGCGACGACGGGCTCGGCTACGGGCCCTACGAACTCAAGCTCAGCCTGACCCGCACCGGCGACAAGGTGCTGCTGGACTTCACCGGCAGCAGCCCGCAGGCGCAGGGACCGATCAACTACTACATCAACGAGAACCTCGTCCGGATGTTCTTCGGCATCTACATGATCACCGTCGCCGACCCGCAGATCCTCTGGAACGACGGCTTCTACCCGCTGGTCGACGTCACGATCCCCGACGACTCGTTCTGGAAGCCCGCGTACCCCGCCGCCCTCAACGCGCGCAACCACGGCATCGGGCGCGTCTTCGACCTGTTCGGCGGCCTGCTCGGCCAGACCAACCCAGGGCTGCTCAACGCCGCCGGATTCTCGTCGTCACCGCACTTCATGTACTCGGGCACCTACGGGCCCGGAGAGCGCAAGGGCGAATGGTTCCAGCTCTACTCCATCGGGTTCGGCGGCATCCCGGGCCGGCCCGTGGGCGACGGCCCGGACGGCCACTCGCTGTGGCCGTCGTTCGTCAACATCCCGTGCGAGTACCTGGAGTCCTACTACCCGCTGCGCGTCGAACGCTGGGAGACCGTCGCGGACACCGGCGGCGCCGGACTGCACCGGGGCGGCAACGGCGTCGACGTGGCCTACCGGTTCCTGGAGGCCGGCACGATCGCGATCCACGACGACCGCTGGCTGACGTACCCGTGGGGCGTCAACGGCGGCGAGCCGGGCGCCCGTGGCCGCAAGTGGCTCGAACGCGCCGACGGCCGCACCGAGATCCTGGGCAGCAAGGTGCACGACGTGCCCGTGGCCCCGGGCGACGTGCTGCACTTCGTCACCTGGGGCGGCGGCGGCTGGGGCGACCCGCTCGCCCGCGACCCGGAACTGGTCGGCCTCGAGGTCCGCCGGGGCCTGGTCACCCCCGCGGGCGCCCGTCGCTACGGCGTGGTCTGCGACGAGGCCGGCGCCGTCGACGTCGCGGCCACCGAGGAGGTACGGGCCGAGCTGCGCCGCGGACGCCCCGACCCCCTGCCCACGTTCGACATGGGGCCGCCGATCGGGACGGTCCTGGACCGGTGCCTGGAGGAGACGGGCCTTCCCGCTCCCCGGCCGCCCGTCGCCCGATGAGCCCCGCGCCGGCCGCCGGCGAGGACGGATTCGGGGGTGCGCTCCCGCCCGGCGCCCGTCCCGCCGTGCTCGTCATCGACCTGATGCGGGCCTACTTCGACCCGGCCAGCCCGCTGTGCCTGCCGTCCACCGACTGCCTGCGGTCGGCCGGCCGGGTCGTCGCCGCGGCCCGCGGCCACCGGATCCCCGTGCTGCACACCCGCGTCGCCTACGGGCCCGGCGGTGTCGACGGAGGTCTGTTCGTCCGGAAGGTCCCCGCCCTCCGGCAGCTCTTCGACGGCGGTGGCGCGATGGGGCAACCGATGCCGCAGGTCTGCCCCGCCGACGACGAACTGGTCCTGGTCAAGCAGTACGCCAGCGCCTTCTTCGGCACGTCCCTGGCGTCCACCCTGCGCGCGGCGCACGTCGACACCGTCGTGCTCATCGGCGTCAGCACGAGCGGCTGCGTACGCGCCACCGCGGTGGACGCGATACAGCACGGCTTCGTCCCGCTGGTGGTCCGGGAGGCGGTCGCGGACCGCGCCGCCGGCCCGCACGAGGCGAGCCTGACCGACCTGCAGGCCAAGTACGCCGAGGTGATCAGCGAGGCCGACGCCGTCGCCTACCTGTCGGAGGACCGATGACAGCCGGCATCGACATCGTGGAGGTGTCGCCCCGCGACGGCCTGCAGAACGAGGCGACGGTCCTCACCACCGACGACAAGATCGAGCTCGTCGACCGGGCGGTACGGGCGGGCGCCCGACGGGTCGAGGTGACCAGCTTCGTCAACCCCGCCCGGGTCCCTCAGATGGCGGACGCGGACGAGCTGATGGCCGCGCTCCCCCGCCACGACGCCGTCCGGTACGCGGGCCTGGTCATGAATCGCCGCGGCCTGGACCGGGCCCTGGTCGCGGGCGTCGACGAGATCAACGTCGTCGTCGTGGCCACGGACACCTTCTGCGGCCGCAACCAGGGCATGACCACGGCGCAGGCGTGCGACACGGCGGCCGAGCTGGTGCGGACGGCCGGCGCGGCGGGGGTGTTCACGACGGTGACCGTCGGCGCGGCGTTCGGATGCCCGTTCGAGGGCGAGGTTCCGCTGTCCCGGTTGCGGGAGGTGCTCGCGCGGGTGCGGGACACCGGCCCCGACGAGCTGGCTCTCGCCGACACCATCGGGGTGGCCGTACCGTCCGACGTCACCGACCGGTTGGCGCTCGCCCGGGAGGTCACGGAATCGCGGACGCCACTGCGGTTGCACCTGCACGACACCCGGCACACCGGCGTGGCCAACGCGGTCGCGGCGGTCCGGGCGGGCGTCACCACCCTCGACGCCAGCATCGGCGGAGCAGGCGGTTGCCCGTTCGCGCCGGCGGCGACCGGAAACGTCGCCACCGAGGATCTCGTCTACCTGTTCGACCGGATGGGGCGGTCCACCGGTCTTGACCTGGGGACAATCACCTCGACCGCCTCCTGGCTGGAACGCAGACTCGGTAAGCAGCTCCCGGGCGCGCTGCTGCGGGCGGGGCCGTTTCCCGCCTGAGCCCGGCCCGGCGACGGTTCTTCCCGGTCGGCGACGGCGGAACGCTCGCACGGTGACCGGTGCACCGGTCACCGACCACCGTCCCCGCCGCCGGAACGGCGGCCGGCCGGATCACCAGTCCCGGGTCCATTCCGGCGGCGGTACGACCGCGAGCTGCGGCTCCCCGCTGATCGGCTCCAGCGCGTGCACGATCCGCAGGTCCCCGTCGGCGGCGGCATCCTCGTCGGTCAGCACCCGGCCGCTGCTGCCGTCGGTGCTGACCAGCAGCCACCGGTCGGGATGGATGCTGCCGTCGTCGACGAGCGCCCGTACGCCGAAGGTCCGGGCCAGGGTGACGGCGAGGTCCCGCTCGCCCTGGCCGGTGGCGTCGGCGAGTGCGGTGTCACCGGTCAGGATCCAGCCGAAGCCCTCGTCCTCGTCGGGTGGCGTCAGCATTGCCACCGGGCGCGGATCGTCCACGGCCCGGTCCTCGATCCGCCCGACGTAGACGGCCTCCGACGCGACGCCGTACTCCTGGTGCAGGAACCGGCGGAGGGCATCCGCCGGCAGCTCGCCCTCGAAGTGGATCTGATACCTCACCCGCTACCCCCGGGGCCTCGGTGAGCAGACCCTACGACGCGGCAGAATACAACCCCGGCACGGTCGGTGAGGGGCCGCGAGCACCTGACCACCACACCGTGCGTGGTGCGCCACAGTGCTTGCCCCGCCGGACGATCGCGTAGTTGGCTCGACGGCATGGCCCGCATCGCGTACCACGACGCGGACGCCGAGGCGTTCGCCGCGACCCGTCACCTCCCCGACGACGGCCTCACCGCCTGGCGCGCGGCCGTCACCCGCCACCTCGACCCGCGTCCCGGCATGCGGGTGCTCGACCTGGGCGCCGGCACCGGCAGCTGGGCCCGCGCCTTCACCACCTGGTTCCCCGGCGTCGAGGTCGTCGCCGTCGAGCCGTCGGCGGCGATGCGCGCCCGCTGCGCGTTCGCCCCACTCGTCGCGGGCGACGCCCGGAACATCCCGCTGGCCGACCGGAGCCTCGACGGCGTGTGGCTGTCCACCGTCATCCACCACGTGCCCGACCTGGCCGCCGCGGCGCGCGAGCTGCGCCGGGTGCTGCGGCCCGGCGAACCCGTGCTGATCCGGTCCGCATTCGCCGGGCGGCACGAGGCGATCACCCTGTTCCGCTTCTTCCCGGAGGCGATCCGCGTGCTCGACTCCTACCCCGGCATCGCCGACGTGGAAGCCGCCTTCGCCGCCGCCGGGTTCGCCACCGTCGCGGTCGAGCCGGTTCCGCAGGTCACCGCGCCGTCGCTGCGGGAGGCGGCCGCCGGCCTGCGGCGGGAGGCGCACACCCCGCTTCAGCTGATCACCGACGACGAGTACGCCGCCGGGACGGCGCGTCTCCGCGAGGCCGCCCGGGTCGAGGTCGGACCGGTGATCGACGCGCTGGACCTGCTGGTTCTGCGCCGCGACGGTAGGTGAGTCGTTACCGATATCAGCTCGACAGGGGGCGGTGGGCCGTACCCCGCCCGGCGCGGGGCGAGCCCTCGCGGGGCTGCCCGGCGGCGGCGCCGGTTCGGCACCGGGCGCACGGTCGCGGAGCTGCCCGGCCGGGGCAGGCGCCGGACGGGCGGACGTCGACTGTGGACGCGGTTAGGGTGAGCGGATGGGAACCCGCCGATGGACGGTCGTCGGCGCGCCGTCGAGCGCCGGCGCGCACACCCCCGGTGTCGAGCGCGCCCCGGCCGCCCTGCGCGCCGCCGGCCTGCTCGACCTGCTGGGCACGGCCGTCGACGTGGAGGACGCCGGCGACACGGGCGGCTTCCGGTGGCGGCCGGATCCGGCGTACCCCCGGGGTCAGAACGCGGGCGCGGTGGCCGGCGTCGCCGCGGAGGTGGCCGCGGGCGTCGCGGCGGCGGTGGGCCGGGGGCGGACGCCGCTGGTGCTCGGCGGCGACTGCACCGTGACGATCGGCCTGGTGGCGGGGTGCGCGCTGGCCGGGGTGGCGCCGGCGCTGGTCTACGTGGACGGCGGGCCGGATCTCTACACGCCGCTGACCCGGGCGAACGGCAACCTGGACGCCACCGGCCTGGCGCACCTGCTCGGGCTGCCGGGGACGCTGCCGGAGGTGGCGGCGGTCGGGCCGAGTGTGCCACTGCTGTCGCCGGAGCGGGTGGTGGTCTACGGGGACTCGCTGCCCCGGGGAGACCACGAGCGGGAGTTGGTGGCGGAGCTGGGGCTGGCCTACGTGCCGGCCGAGGAGGTGCACGCCGACCCGGGGGCGGCGGCACGCCGGGCCCGGGTCGTGGCGGAGGGCGCGGCGGACGGGTTCGTGGTGCACTTCGACGTGGACGTGCTGCGGTTCGTCGACGCGCCGCTGGCCGACGTGCCGGAGCCGTTCGGGCTCAGCCTGGCCGAGGCGGCGGCGACGCTGGCGGAGCTGGTGGCGAGCCCACGGTTCGTCGGGTTGTCGGTCACCGAGATCAACCCCGATCACCTGCCCGACGACGAGGTGCTCCCCCGGTTCGTCCGCGCGTTGACCGGGGCGCTGACCGGGGGTTAGGCGTCCGCGAGGTGCAGCGGCAGGACCTTCGCGGTGCTGATCGCGAGCGGTCGGTCGAGCACCTGGTCGCGGGGCACGAAGACCATGGCCTGCCCCTCGCCGAGCACCACGTTCTCCTGCCGCGCGTCGGTGACACCGCGGAAGACGTACACGGTGACGTCGTGCCCGAAGCCCTCCTCGTAGGGGCGGGGGCCGCTCCACAGCAGGTGCAACTCGCCGGCGGTCAGGCCGGTCTCCTCGCGTAGCTCCCGACGGGCGGCCTGTTCCGGCGTCTCCCCCGGCTCGATGCTCCCGCCGGGCAGGCTCCACTGGTGCGGCGACACGGTGGTGTTCCCGTCGCGGTGCTGCATCAGCACCGCGCCGGCCCGGTCGACGAGCAGGACGAGGGCGACGTCGTAGAAGGCCACGGCCCCGAGGATGCCACACTCCCCCACTTTCCTCCGATGCGGACGAAAGTTCCGATAGAAGCACTGAAAGCTATAGACATATAGACATGCCTTTTGTAGCGTCGGCCACATCCCACGACCTGCCCGACCCGTCCCGAGCAAGGAGAGGCAGTTGACTGGACGACTCGCACTCGCCGTGGCCACGCTCACCGTCACGGCCCTCGTCGCCACCCCCACCGTCGCCACCGCCGCCCCCGGCACCGCCGCGCCACCACCGGACAGCGCCTTCCAGAAGGTGACCCTCAACGACCATCCCGGCGAACCGATGGACCTGGCGGTGCTGCCCGACCGCCGGGTGCTGCACGTGACCCGTGCCGGCGAGGTCTGGCTGCACAACCCCGCCACCGGCCGCAACACGGTCGCCGCCACGCTCGACGTCTACCGGCACGACGAGGAGGGCCTGCAGAACGTCGCCGTCGACCCGAACTTCGGCCGGGGCGGCAACAACTGGGTCTACCTCTACTACTCGCCGCCGATGGACACCCCGGTCGACGACCCGGCCACTCCCGACGTCAACGAGGGCGACGCCCCGGCCTGGGGCACCGAGGCGGACTTCGCGCCGTTCCGGGGCGTGCTGCGCCTGTCCCGGTTCCGGCTGGTGAAGGACACCCTCGACCTGCGCACCGAGCAGAGGATCCTGGATGTGCCGGTCGACCGGGGCATCTGCTGCCATGTCGGCGGCGACATCGTCTTCGACGCCAGGGGCAACCTCTACCTGTCCACCGGCGACGACACCAACCCGTTCGAGTCCGGCGGCTACGCGCCGATCGACGAACGACCGGGCCGCAACCCGGCGTACGACGCGCAGCGCACCGCGGCCAACACCAACGACCTGCGCGGCAAGATCCTGCGGATCCGGGTCGGCGCCGACGGGTCGTACTCGATCCCGGACGGCAACCTGTTCCGCCGGGGCACCGCCGGCACCCGCCCGGAGATCTACCTGATGGGCGTGCGCAACCCGTTCCGGATCGAGGTGAACCGGAACACCGGTGAGCTGTACGTGGCCGACTACTCCCCCGACGCCCGCGAGGCCGACCCGACGCGCGGGCCGGCCGGGCACGGCAAGTGGCTCGCCACCCGTCGGGCCGGCAACTTCGGCTGGCCCTACTGCGCCACCGCGGAACTGCCCTACGTCGACCACGACTTCGCCACCGGAACGTCCGGGGCGCCGTTCGACTGCGCCGCGCCGGTCAACGACTCGCCGCACAACACCGGGCTGCGCAAGCTGCCCCCGGTGCAGCAGCCGCAGGTGGCGTACACGTACGGCGACTCACCACAGTTCCCCGAACTCGGCGACGGGGGCATCGGCCCGATGGCCGGCCCGGCGTACGACTTCGACCGCCGCGCCACCCGGGGCCGCACCGCGGTGGCCTGGCCGTCGTACTACGACGGGCTGCCGCTGTTCCACGAGTGGACCCGCGACTACGTCAAGGCCTTCCGGCAGGACAAGCGGGGCGCGGTGACCGGGATCGAGCCGGTGCTGCCCTCGGTCGTCTTCGACAACCCGATGGACCTGGAGTTCGGCCCGGACGGCGCGCTCTACGTGCTGGAGTACGGCGACGGTTACTTCAGCGAGAACCCGGACGCGCAGCTCGCCCGGATCGACCACATCGGCTTCACCGGCAACCACACGCCGGTGCCGGCGGCGTCCGCCACCCCCACCGCCGGGGTCGCCCCGCTGACCGTCACCTTCTCCAGCGCGGGCACCACCGACGCCGACGGCGACCGGCTGCGCTACGAGTGGTACCTCGACGACGACGACCGGGTCGACTCGCGCGCGCCGAACCCGACGTTCACCTACCGGGAGAACGGCCTCTACCGGGCGACGCTGACGGTCACCGACCAGGTGGGCCGCTCCGCGTCGACCGAGGTGCAGGTCGTGGTCGGCAACGCCCCGCCGGTGGTCGAGCTGGTCGATCCGGTCGAGGGCCAGCCGTTCGCCTTCGGCGACACCGTCACCTTCCAGGTGCGGGTGACCGACGACCAGCCGGTGGACTGCGCCCGGGTCACCGTCACCTACATCCTCGGCCACGACAGCCACGGCCACCCGCAGACCACGGCCAGCGGGTGCACCGGCTCGATCACCACCACCGTCCCGGAGGGACACGACCCGGAGACCGACAACCTCACCGGCGTCTTCGTCGCCAGCTACACCGACGCCGGCAGCGACGGCCTGCCCCCGCTGACCGGCACCGACCAGGTCGTCCTGGTCCCCTCCGCGTAGGACCCGCGAAAAGGAGAACGACCATGTGCTACGGATTCGACGGGGAGGCCGCGCTGCGGCAGTCCCTGGACCGACGCAACCTGCTGCGCGGCTCGCTGGCGGCGCTGGCCGGCGTCGGGCTGGCCTCCGGGCTCGGCGCGACGGCCGCCCAGGCCGGCGGGCACCACCACGGGCGGCGGCACGTGCCGAAGGAGCTGATCAGCATCCAGCTCTGGACGGTCCGCGACGCGCTCAACGGCTCACCCGGCTACGACGCGACGCTGGCCCACCTGGCCCGGATCGGCTACCCCCGGGTGGAGCTGGCGCTGGGCTACTTCGGGCGCACCGCCGCGCAGCTGCGCCGGTTCCTCGACGGCATCGGCATCAAGGCCAGCTCCAGCCACGACGGCATCGCCGCCGACGCGGCCGGGCTGGAACAGAAGATCGCCAACGCCCGCACGCTGGGCCAGCGCTTCATGGTGGTGCCGTACCTGAACTCCGACAAGGAGGACGACTGGAAGCGGTGGGCGGAGCAGATGAACGTCGAGGCCGCCGCGGCGCGCAAGGCCGGCCTGCGCTACGGCTACCACAACCACGCCCACGAGTTCACCATCGACTTCGGCAACGGCCGACGCCCGTGGGACGTGCTGACCGAGGAACTCGACCCGCGCCTGGTCCACCTGGAGATCGACCTCTACTGGGCGGTGACCGGCGGCATCAACTCCGGTGAGGGCCTCGAGGACCCGGAGGGCTTCGCGCTCGACGTGATCCGCTGCGCGCCGCAGCGGGTCCTGCAGTACCACGTGAAGGACCGCGACCCGGCCACCGGCGACATGGCCGACCTGGGCACCGGGATGATCGACTTCGCCCGCATCTTCCGCCGGCACCAGGTGCTGGAGTACATCGTGGAGAACGACACCCCGGACGTGACCCCGCAGCAGACCGCCGCCGTCGGCTACCGCTACCTGCGCCGGCTGACCTACTGACGCACGCCCGGCGACGCCGGGGCCGGCCCACCGCCGGCCCCGGCGTCGCGCGCGGTGGGGCCCCCGGCCGCGGCCGGACGTGGCACGCTCGGGTGGGTCACGCACCGACCGAGGAGGTACGCGATGACCGACGAGCCGGACGTCGTCCACTACGACCGTCTCTACCGCGACACCCAGCGCCCGCCCTGGGAGATCGGCGGCCCGCAGCCGGCGCTCGCCGCGGTCCTTGACACCGGGGTACGCGGCCCCCGCGTGCTCGACGTCGGCTGCGGCACCGGCGAACTGGCCCTGGCACTTGCCCGCCAGGGCCACGACGTGACCGCCGTCGACCTCTCCCCGGTGGCGATCGACCTGGCCAGGGCCAAGGCCGCCGAGGCGGGTCTGCCGGTGCGCTTCGAGGTGTGCGACGCCACCCGGATCCCGGTGCCGGACACGCCGTACGACTCGGTGTTCGACTCCGGGCTGCTGCACACGCTGGACCGGCGCGGGGCCGCGGTCGGCGACTACCTGGCGCTGCTGCCGCGCCTGACCGCGCCGAACGGCGCCGTGTTCGTGCTGGCGGTGTCGCCGGAGGCGGGCCAGGACTTCGGCCTGGACGCCGGCACCCTGCGCGCGGCGTTCCCCGAGCCGACCTGGACGGGGACCACGGTCGCGCCGATCGACGTGCTGGCCCGGGTCGAGTCCGGTGAGTTGCACCTGGTCGGCAACCTCCTGCGCACCGTGCGCTCCGAGGCGTCGTGACGGATCTCGGCAACCAGTCGCGGTACTGGAACTCGACCGGGACGTCGAAGACCTTCGGACACCCGGTCGATCCCGCGTGGCTGGACGGCGTCGACCGGCGGGCCCGCGTCCTCGACTACGGGTGTGGGTACGGCCGGCTGGCGGGGCTGCTCGCGGAGTGGGGCTTCGAGAACGTGGAGGGGGTGGACGTCGCTCCCCGCCTCGTCGCGCGCGCCCGGGAGCGGCATCCGGGCACGCGGTTCACGGTCCTGGACCGTCCGCCCCATCTGGATGTTCCTGACGGCGGTGTCGACGTGGTGCTGCTGTTCGCCGTGTTGACCTGCCTGCCCGACGACGCCGCGCAGCGGGCCCTGGTGCGGGAGCTGCACCGGGTGCTGCGGCCCGGTGGACGGCTGTACCTCAGCGACCTGTGTCTCCAGGACGACCTCCGCAACCTTGCCCGGTATGAGCGGTTCGCCGGAAAGTACGGCACCTACGGAATCTTCGAGACCGGTGACGGGGCGGTGTGTCGACACCACACCGTGGACTGGTGGGACGATCTGCTGGCTGATTTCACCCTGGTCGCCGGCCGGGAGGTCGCGGTGGAGACGATGAACGGCCACCCGGCCCGGGCCACCCAGCGACTGCTGACCAGGCCGTGAGTGCGGGACGGCGGGGCGCGCAGGCGGGTCAGCGGCGCCAGTGCTGGCGCGGGGCGTAGCCGTCGCGGCGCAGCCAGTGCTCGGTGTAGACGATCCGGTCCGCCTCGACGACGACGAGCGTCTCCTCGGGCGGCTCGGACAGGGGGCGGCCGCGCTCGACGTGCTCGTTCTGCCAGCGGAACGCCGACCAGTGGTGCGCGTGGTCGGGGTGGTCGGGGGTGAGCACCCGGGCGGTGCCGAAGACCTGCGCGCCGCGGCTGCTGGCCAGCCCGACCAGGGGCGCGAAGACGGCGACGGACACACGCGGGTCGGCGGCGATGTTGCGCATCTTCGGTGAGCGCGGCGCGGCGGTGAACA
This sequence comes from Micromonospora sp. WMMA1996, assembly GCF_002573675.1. Lineage (NCBI taxonomy): Bacteria > Bacillati > Actinomycetota > Actinomycetes > Micromonosporales > Micromonosporaceae > Micromonospora > Micromonospora sp. WMMA1996. The sequence goes on from NZ_PDHU01000001.1 coordinate 2,391,388, forward strand.
TCAGCGCGAAGTCGAGCGGGTAGTAGCGCACCGGGGTGGCCAGCGGCCCGTCCGGACCGGTGGTGGCGAGCACGCACATGTTCTGCGACGACAGCAGGTTGAGGATGCGCTCCTCGAGCCGGTTCCGGTCCAGCTTCCCGGTGGGTGTCGGCCCGGCCAGCCACGGGTTCGTCACCGGCACGACGTGTCCTCGATCATGGCGGCACCCTACCGGGCCGCTCATCCACGGGTGGGCCGGCGCCGGGGGTCACGCGCCGAGCTTGGCGGTACTGGATCGCACGACCACCTCGCCGTTCATGCGCACGATCCGCCGGCGGCGGCCGGTGTTCTCGGTGAGCGCCATCTCCATCGCCTTCTCGCCCAGTTGTTGCAGCGGCAGCGCCACGGTGGTCAGCGGCGGGGTCAGGTCGCGGACGACCGGGATGTCGTCGAAGCCGGCGACGGACACGTCGCCGGGCACGGACAGGCCGTGGTCGCGCAGTGCCGCGTACGCGCCGATGGCCATCACGTCGGTCAACGCGAACACGCAGGTGGCGTCCAGTCCGCGGGTGAGCAGCTCGGTCATCGCCTGGTAGCCGCCGTCGCGGGTGAACGGCCCCTCGACCACGGCGGCCGGGTCGAGCCTCACCCCGGCGGCGGTCAGCTCGTCGCGGAAGCCGCCGAGGCGGTCGATGACGGTGGTGAGCGCGCGCGGGCCGGAGAGCACGGCGAAGCGGCGGTGGCCAAGCCCCAGCAGTGTGCGGGCCATGGCGGCGGCGCCGGCCCGGTTCTCCGGGAGCACGCTGTCGACCTTGAGGCTGCGGTGCCGGCTGACCACCGCGACCCGGCCCCCGCCGTCGAGGTAGGGCTTCAGCTCGGCCTCCATGGCCCGCTCCCAGCGGGTGTCCTCGAAGCCGGAGCCGATGAGCAGGATGGCCGGGGCGCGCTCGGCGCGCAGCATCGACACGTAGGCGATCTCCCGCTCCGGGTCGCGGAACGTGCTGGCCAGCATGACCAGCAGGTCGTTGGCGCCGGCGACGCGCATGACGCCGCCGGCGACGGCGGCGAAGTAGGGGTCGGTGACGTCGTGGCAGATGACGCCGACGGTGCGGTGGGAGGCGCCGGCCAGCGCCCGGGCGTGCGCGTTCGGGGTGTAGGCGAGCTGCGCGGCGGCGGCCAGGACGCGGTCGCGCAACTGCGGGGTGACGCGCATGCCGTTGAGCGCCCGGGAGGCCGTGGCCAGCGAGACGTCGGCGGCTCTGGCCACGTCTTCCAGGGTCACGTGCGTCCGTGGCTGCATCGATATCCCCCTACGGAACGTCTTGACCCGGCTGTCGGGGCGTGGCTACCGTAACATCCTGAAAGCGCTTACTGAAAGCGCATTCAGGAGCGTGACCGACCACCCCGGAAGGACACCCACGTGGAGCGCACGTCTATCGGGATCATCCTCAACGGCGTGACCGGACGGATGGGCTACCGACAGCACCTCGTCCGATCCCTGCTCGCCATCCGCGAGCAGGGCGGCCTGCCCGCCCGCGACGGCAGCCGCATCTGGCCGGAGCTGACCCTGGTGGGCCGCAACGAGGCCCGGCTCGCCGAGATCGCCGCCCGGCACGGGCTGGACTCGTACACCACCGACCTGGACGCGGCGCTCGCCGACGACGCCCACCGGATCTACTTCGACGCGCAGGTGACCGCCCAGCGGGAGAAGGCGATCCGGGCGGCGATCGAGGCCGGCAGGCACGTCTACACCGAGAAGCCGCTCGCGGAGGGGCTGACCGCTTCGCTGGAGCTGGCCCGGCTCGCCGCGGCGAGGGGCGTGAAGAACGGCGTGGTGCAGGACAAGCTGTTCCTGCCCGGGCTGCGCAAGCTCAAGCGGCTGGTCGACGGCGGGTTCTTCGGCCGGATCCTGTCCGTGCGCGGGGAGTTCGGCTACTGGGTGTTCGAGGGCGACTGGCAGGACGCGCAGCGACCCAGCTGGAACTACCGCGCCGAGGACGGCGGCGGCATCACCGTCGACATGTTCCCGCACTGGCACTACGTGCTGGAGCAGATCTTCGGCCCGGTCACCGCCGTCACCGCCGTCACCGCCACGCACGTGCCCGAGCGGGTGGACGAGAACGGGGTCACCTACCGGGCCACCGCCGACGACGCCGCGTACGGGATCTTCGAACTGGCCGGCGGCATCGTCGCGCAGATCAACTCCTCGTGGGCGGTCCGGGTGTACCGGGACGAGCTGGTCGAGTTCCAGGTCGACGGCACGCACGGCAGTGCGGTGGCCGGGCTGCGCGAGTGCCGCATCCAGCACCGCGGCGCCACCCCGATGCCGGTGTGGAACCCGGACCTGCCGGTCACCGAACCGTTCCGCGCCCAGTGGCAGACCGTGCCGGACAACGCCGACTACAACAACGGGTTCAAGGTGCAGTGGGAGTCGTTCCTGCGGCACGTCGTCGACGACGGGCCGTTCCCGTGGGACTTCATGGCCGGCGCCCGCGGGGTGCAGCTCGCCGAGGCCGGCCTGCGCTCCGCCCGGGAGGGCCGGCGGATCACCGTCGAGGAGATCGCCCGGTGACCGCGCGGATCACCCTGCCCCTGCCCGGCGGCGGCACCGAGTCGCGCACGCTGCGGGAACCGGCCGGCTGGCAGCGGCCGGACGGACCGCCGGCCAGCCGGATCGCGTACGCGGCGGCGCACGTGGTCGCCGACCCGCACGCCGACAACGCCCCGGACGCTCCCGCACGGCTGGACTGGGACGCCACCCTCGCCGTACGGCGCGACCTGTGGTCGTGGGGGCTCGGCGTGGCCGAGGCGATGGACACCGCGCAGCGCGGGATGGGGCTGGACTGGGCGGCCACCCGCGAGCTGATCCGGCGCAGCGCCGCCGAGGCCGCCACGTGCGGCGGACGGATCGTCGCCGGGGCCGCCACCGACCAGCTGCCCGGCGTGCCCGACACGCTCGACGAGGTCGTCGCCGCGTACGCCGAACAGGTCGGGTACGTGCAGGAGCGCGGCGCGGTCGCGGTGGTGATGGCCAGCCGCCAGCTCGCCGCGCTCGCCACCGGTCCGGACGACTACGTGCGCGTCTACGAGCGGGTGCTGCGCGAGGCCGGCGCGCCGGTGGTGCTGCACTGGCTCGGCGACATGTTCGACCCGGCCCTGGCCGGCTACTGGGGCTCGACCGACCTGGACGAGGCCACCAAGACATTCGTCGCGCTGGTGCGCGCCCACGCCGACGTCGTCGACGGGGTGAAGGTGTCGCTGCTGGACGCCGACCGGGAGGTGCGGCTGCGCGAGCTGCTGCCGCCCACGGTGCGGGTCTACACCGGCGACGACTACCACTACCCGGAGCTGATCGAGGGCGACGGCCGCCGGTCCAGCCACGCGCTGCTCGGCGCGTTCGCGGCGATCGCCCCGGCCGCGTCGGCCGCGCTGCGCCGGCTCGACGCCGGGGACCCGGCCGGTTTCCGGGCGATCCTCGACCCGACCGTGCCGCTGTCCCGGCACGTGTTCGCCCCGCCCACCCGCTACTACAAGACCGGCATCGCGTTCCTGTCCTGGCTGAACGGCCTGCAACCCGGCTTCACCATGGTCGGCGGTCTGCACGGCGGGCGCGGCGTCCCGCACCTGGTCGAGGCGTTCCGGCTGGCCGACAGCGCCGGACTGCTGCTCGACCCGGAGCTGGCCGCGCGGCGGATGCGCGCGTACCTCGACGTCGCGGGCGTGGCCGGATGACCGCCGACCCGCGGCTGGCGAAGCTGTCGCTCAACCAGCGCACCACGCGACGCTGGTCGGTGCGGGAGGCGGTCGACGGCTGCGCCCGCGCCGGCATCCCGGCCATCGGGCTGTGGCGCGAGCCGGTCGCCGAGATCGGCGTACCGGCCGCCGCGACGCTCGTCGCCGACGCCGGGTTGCGGGTGTCGTCGCTGTGCCGGGGTGGTTTCCTCACCGCCGACGGCGATGCCGCCCGGGGCGAGGCGCTGGCCGACAACCGACGGGCCATCGACGAGGCGGCCGGGCTCGGCACCGACTGCCTGGTCCTGGTCGTCGGCGGCCTGCCGCCGGGCTCCCGCGACCTGTCCGGCGCCCGGCAGCGGGTCGCTGACGCCCTGGTCGAGCTGGCCCCCTACGCGGGCGAGCGCGGGGTACGCCTCGCGTTGGTGCCGCTGCACCCGATGTACTGCGCCGACCGGGCGGTGCTGTCCACGCTCGGGCAGGCGCTCGACCTGGCCGAGGCGTTCCCCGTCGAGCAGGTCGGCGTCGTGGTGGACACGTTCCACGTCTGGTGGGACCCGGACGTGTGGCGGCAGATCGCCCGCGCCGGGCACCGCATCGCGAGCTTCCAGGTGTGCGACTTCCTCACCCCGCTGCCGGCCGACGTGCTGCTCGGACGGGGCATGATGGGCGACGGGCACATCGACTTCCCACCGCTGCGGCGGGCCGTGGAGGCCGCCGGGTACACCGGCGACACCGAGGTGGAGATATTCAACGCCGAGGTGTGGGCGACCGACCCGGACCGGGTCCTCGCCACCATGGCGGAGCGCTACGTCGAGCTGGTGCTGGCCGACTGAGGCGGTCGCCGCCGGTGGCACGAGTCGGGCCTGTCGGACGAATCAGGTGGCCGCGGGGCCCGGAACGGGGCAGGATCTGATCATGACGTCCGCCCACCCCTGGATCACCACGCCCATCACCACCGACCTGCTGCGCGGGGCGCTCGACCTGGAACGCACCGCGCACGGCGTGCTGCCGCACCGGCTGCCCGCGCCGGCCCGGGCCCGCAACACCGACCCTCAGGTGGCGATGGCCGAGGCGATGCCCTCCGGCGTACGGCTGGTGTTCCGCAGCCGCGCCACCGCCGTGGAGCTGGACGTGCTTCCCACCAAGATGGTCTACCGGGGCACCCCGCCACGGCCCGACGGCCGCTACGACCTGCTGGTCGACGGGCGTCTGACCGGGCAGGCCACCGCCGACGGCGGCAAGGTGCTCACCATCGACCTGACCACCGGTACGGCGACCACCGAGCCCGGTCCGGTCGGCACCGTCCGCTTCACCGACCTGCCCGCCACCGACAAGGACGTCGAGATCTGGCTGCCGCAACGCGAGATCACCGAGTTGGTGGCGCTGCGCACCGACGCGCCGGTGGAGACCGTCGGCGACCGGGGCCGGCGGGTGTGGCTGCACCACGGCAGCTCGATCAGCCACGGCTCGGACGCGGAGAGCCCGACCGGCACCTGGCCGGCCATCGCCGCCGGCCTGGCCGGGGTGGAGCTGATCAACCTCGGGTTCAGCGGCAGCGCGCTGCTCGACCCGTTCACCGCCCGGGCCATGCGGGACACCCCGGCGGACCTGATCAGCGTGAAGATCGGCATCAACCTGGTGAACAGCGACGTGATGCGGTTGCGCGCGTTCACCCCGGCGGTGCACGGCTTCCTCGACACGCTGCGCGACGGGCACCCGGACACCCCGCTGCTCGTCGTGTCGTCCATCCTCTGCCCGATCCAGGAGGACACCCCCGGCCCGGGCGCCGCCGATCTCAGCACCGGCACGTTGCGGTTCCGCGCCACCGGTGACCCGGCCGAACAGGCCGCCGGCAAGCTCACCCTGCGGGTCATCCGCGCCGAACTGGCCCGGATCGTCGCGACCCGAGCCGCCGAGGACCCGAACCTGCACTACCTGAACGGGCTGGACCTCTACGGCGAGGCGGACTTCGCCGAGCTGCCGCTGCCCGACGAGCTGCACCCCGACCCGGTCGCGGACCGCCGCATCGGCGAGCGCTTCGCCGCGCTGGCGTTCGGCCCCGGCGGTCCGTTCGCCGCCGACGCGCGACGGTGACGACGACGTAGGCTGCGACGGTGACGACACCGGCCCGCATCCTCGTCTACGGGGTCTACGGCGCCGGCAAGTCGACACTGGCGCAGCGGCTGGCCGAGCGCCTCGACCTGCCGTGGTGCCCGGTGGACGACCTGCTGTGGCAGCCCGGCTGGGTCGAGGTGCCGGTCGACGAGCAGCGCCGGCGGATCGAGGCGGTCTGCCGGCGCGACCGCTGGATCCTCGACGGGGCGTACCACGGCTGGCGGGACGTCGTGCTGGCCCGCGCCGACCTGGTCGTCGGCCTGGACTACCCTCGCTGGCTCTCCTTCTGGCGGCTGCTGCGACGCACCGCCCGCCGCCTGGTCAGCGGGGAGGAGATCTGCAACGGCAACCGGGAGTCGCTGCGCAGCGTGGTCTCCCGCGACTCGGTCCTGGTGTGGCACGTCGCCGCGTTCGGCCGTGCCCGGCGACGGATGCGTGCCTGGCACGCCGACCCGGCCGGGCCGCCGGTGCTGCTGTTCCGCGACCCGGCGGCCCTGGACCGCTGGATGGCCGGCCTGCCCGCCACCGCCGCCGGACGGGCTGGTCGGGTCGGTCGGGCTGGTCGGGCGCCGCTCGACGGTGTGTGATGAGGGCAGGATCCGGGTGACGCCGGACCCCTCGGCCGGAGGAGGACGCATGGCACACGGCCCGGTGCTCGTCATCGGTCTCGACCCCACCCGCTTCCCGAACTGGGATCCGGAGCCGGTCCTGGCCGCGATCGCACGCGGCCACGCCCGGTTCGCGGAGCACGGCATCGAGGCGGACCTGTGCCTGACGGCGGCCGACGCGGACGGCGAGCAGACGATCGTGGCGGCGCTGACCCGCACGGAGTACGCCTGCGTGGTCGTCGGCGGCGGCATCCGCAAGCACGAGCCGCTGCTCGGCTTCTTCGAGCGGGTCGTCAACCTGATCCGGCGACACGCCCCGGGCGCAGCGATCGCCTTCAACAGCACGCCCGAGGACACCGTGGACGCCGCGCTGCGCCACGTGCGCTAGATCGCTCCGCGCGACGGCCCCGTCGGCGCGGTCTCGCCGGGCCTGGTGTGTCACTGTCCGTAACGACGCGTCGGGGCACCGTCACTTCGCACCGATATACCGCTGGGTCATAATCATGACTGAGCGGTATATCGGTCTCAGGTGACCACTCGTTCTCACCGCGACGGTACGGTTTTGGAGTGGATCCGGGACGCTGCCTTCTCTTCCTGGACGTCGACGGCACCCTCATCCCGTTCGCCGACCGGCCGGGCGACCGGCCCCTGACGCCGACGGGACCGGACCACGGCAACCCGCTCCTGCACCGGCTCGACCCCGACGACGGGGACCGGTTGACGGCGCTGGGCTGCCGCCTGGTCTGGGCGACCACCTGGCTGGACGACGCGAACGAGGTCCTCGCGCCCCGGCTCGGCCTCCCGGCGCTGCCCGTCGTGACGTGGCCGGACGACGACGAGCAGCCGGTCGGTGGGCCGCACTGGAAGACCACCCAGCTCGTGCGGTGGGCGGCCGGACGGCCGTTCGTGTGGCTCGACGACGAGATCACCGACGCGGACCGACGGTGGATCGGACGCCACCACCGGGCACGGGCACTGGCCCACCGGGTCGACCCGTCCACCGGGCTGACGGAGACGGACCTGGCGGTGGTGCGCCGTTGGCTGGACGCGCCCGGCCCGGTCGCCTGACCGGAGCCGGCAGCCGTCGGCCAGCCGGCCGGCGCCGGTCAGCCACAGCCGTCGGTCAGCCGGCCGGCGCCGGTCAGCCACAGCCGTCGGCCAGCCGGCCAGCGCCGGTCAGCCACAGCCGTCGGTCAACCGGCAGCCGGGGCGGGCTGCGCCTCGGCGACGCGCCGCGTGGGATCGCCTCCGCCGAGGCCGCGAAGCCGGTCGGTGAGCAGGAAGTCGGGCCACCGGAACCGGGAGGCGTGTTCCCGCTCGGCGAGCACGAACGTGCCACCACGACGGTCGGGCCGCCAGCCGTTGCGCAGGGCGTACCCGACGACGGCGCGCACGTCGGCCGGCGTCGGGTAAGCGCCGTCGGTCGCGCACGCGGACCACGGTGTGCCCCAGGCGGTGGACAACAGATCGGCCTGGAGCGCCTCGCCGGTCTTGCCGGCGCCCCACACCCGCAGCCGGATGCACCGGTGGCAGTCACCGCTGCCCGGCACGTGCCGGATCTCCGCACGCCAGGTGACCATCCGCCCGTCGATCCACAACCGCCGCAGTCGCGTACGCATGGAGGCCATGCTGCCCGGCGCGTCCGGGCCGGACCACCTGATTACCCGGGCGGCCGACCCGGGTCAGTCCGTCGGCACCCAGGCCAGCGGCGTCATGCCGGACAGGGCGGTCGCCCTCAACCCCGCGTCGGACACCGTCCACAGCACCCCGTCGACCACCAGCGACCGGCGGATCGGCGTCCACTCCCCGCCGTCGCGCAGGGACGTCGGATGCTCGACCGTGCCGGCCACGGTGAACCCGGTGTCGGTGACCCGCAGCACCAGCACGCCGTGGCTCGGCCGGCCCTTGCCGCCCTCGGCGCCGGCCCGGTCGGTCGCCACGCCGGGCCGGCCCACCGGGACGGCCACCAGCCGCTCCGGCGCCCAGTAGAGGAACGCGTGCGGGTCGGACTCCACCTCGGACCAGCCCTCCGCGACGTGGTGCTGGGCGATCCGGGACGGGTGGGTCGGGTCGGCCACGTCGAAGAGGGACACCTGCGTGCCCTGGACCTGACCCCGGGCGGACGCCTCCTGCCCGACCCCCAGCAGCCGACCGTCCCCGGCCGGATGCAGGTACGACGAGTAGCCGGTGATCTTCAACTCGCCGGTCACCCGGGGCGCCGCCGGGTCGCGCAGGTCCACCGTGTACAGCGGATCGACCTGCCGGAACGTCACCACGTAACCGGTGTCACCGAGGAACCGGACGGAGTGGATCCGCTCGCCCCGGCCCAGCCCGGTGACCTGACCGACCCGGGTCAGCGCCGGGCCGTCGGCGCGCAGCACGTACACGCCCGACTCGGAGCGGCCGCCGCCCCAGACGTCGCCGGTGGTGGTCGCCACCCGCAGGTGACCGTTCCACTCCGACAGGGCGTACTGGTTGATCAAGAAGCCCGGCACGGAGCCGGCGGCGACGTAGCGCGGGGTGCCAGCGGAGGTGTCGAACTGGAAGATCTCCGTGCCGGTCGACCCGGACCCGCCGTCGCGCGCCCGCCAGCGCTGGTCGTTGACCACGTAGAGGCGCGGGCCGGTGCCGTAGACGGTGTCGCCGTCGGCGACCACTGTCACCGGGTCGCCCGTGCCGAGGGCGCCCGCGCCGAGGTCGAAGCTGAGCACGGTCACCAGGGAGGCCCCGGAGAACCGGGGCGGCCGGCTGACCCGGTCGCAGCCGACCTGCCCGGTGGTGGTACGGCCGCCCTCGCGGACCTCGTACCGGGGCAGCCAGTCGTCGATCGTGGCCCGGTCGACGACGGCGCGGTTGGCGGCGGTGCGCTGCGCGTCGGTGCCCTTGCGCGGCTGCGGGAACGTCAGTCGCGGCGTCGACCGGATCACGACGCGGGCGGTCGCGCCGACCTGCCGCGCGTCGACCAGGCTGCCGTCGATCCGGTACTCGGCGACGATCCGCGGCGCGCCGGCCAGGTCGACCAGCACCAGGCGGGGCCGACCCACCTCGGCCGGGCCCGGACGCGCCCGGTCCGCGGCCGGCTTGGTGACCCACGGGGCGCGCAGCAGCACGAGCGCGCGGTCGCCGTGCAGCAGCAGATCGCCGTCGGCACGGGCGAACCGTTCGGTGGTGCGGTCGAGCGCGAGCCGGCCGGTCAGCCGGCGGCTCACCGGGTCGATCACGGACAGCACACCGCGCCCGAGCGTGACGATGCGTCGTCCGTCGGTCTTGACCAGGTCCGGCTCGTCCACGCCGGCCTCGTGCACGGTGGTGCCCGAGTAGCCGCCCGCGCCCGCCGCCGGGGCCTGCTTCGCCACGGCCCCGTCGGCCCGCTCCGCCGCGGCCATCGGCACGGCACTACCGAACGGGTCGAGGCCCCACGGGCCGGCCGCGGCCTTCGCCGCGGTGCGGAGCTGCCGCAGCGCCTCGGCACAGGAGTCGAAGGCGACCAGCCGCAGCCCGCCGGCCGGCAGCACCCGCTCCCGCGGCGGGGGCGGAGCGGGCGCGGGCCCGGTGCAGCCGGCGAGGGTCAGCGCGGCGACCACCGCCCATCCGATGGCTCGGGTTCTCCCACAGGTCATGACTCGTCAGACGACGTCACACCGGGCGCGGTTCCCGCGCGGCGCGGTTCAGCCGCCGGCCATCGCGCCGAGCACGATGAACGGCTCCTTGCCGGCGACCACCTCCTCGGGCAGCGGCGCGTCCGGCGACTCGTGGGACAGGTCCAGCTCGCAGGCGTAGAAGCGGACGAACGGACGACGCTCGCCGCTGTGCCGGTCGCGGATCGTGCCCAGCAACATCGGGTACGCGGTCTCCAGCGCGTCCAGCACCTCCCGCTGGGTGGGCGGGCCGGCAACCTCGACGCGTACCTCGCCGGTGACGTGCGCCAGGTTCTTCAGGTGGGCGGGCAGCACCACCCGGATCAAGGCAGCACCTGGACCTCGACGGAGAGCACCGCCGGCAGGTCCCGCACGATCGGCGCCCAGGTGTCACCGGCGTCGGCCGAGTGGTAGACCTGGCCACCGGTGGTGCCGAAGTAGATCCCGCACGGGTCGAGGGTGTCGACCGCCATGGCGTCGCGCAGCACGTTGACGTAGCAGTGCGACTGCGGCAGGCCCTCGGTCAGCGGCTCCCAGTGCTCGCCGCCGGTGCGGCTGCGGTAGACGCGCAGCTTGCCCTCCGGCGGGTAGTGCAGCGAGTCGCTGGTGATCGGCACCACGTAGATCGTCTCCGGCTCGTGGGCGTGCACCGCGATCGGGAAGCCGAAGTCCGTCGGCAGGTCGCCGCTGACCTCGCGCCAGCTCGCGCCGGCGTCGTCGGTGCGCATGACGTCCCAGTGCTTCTGCATGAACAGCGTGTCCGGCCGGGACGGGTGCTGGGCGAGGCGGTGCACGCAGTGGCCGACCTCGGCGTCGCCGTCGGGGATCTCCCCCGAGCGCAGGCCCTTGTTGATCGGCAGCCAGCTCGCGCCGCCGTCGTCGCTGCGGAACGCGCCCGCGGCGGAGATCGCGACGTAGATCCGGTCGCGGTCGGCCGGGTCGAGCAGGATCGTGTGCAGGCACATCCCGCCCGCGCCGGGCTGCCAGGAGGGGCCGGTCGGGTGCTGGCGCAGGGCGGTCAGCTCCGACCACTTCTGCCCGCCGTCGGTGGAGACGTAGAGGGCGGCGTCCTCGCCGCCGGCGTAGACCGTCTCGGGGTCGTGGCGGGAGGGTTCGAGGTGCCAGATCCGCTTGAACTCCCACGGCCGGGGAGTGCCGTCGAACCAGAGGTGCTGCCCGACCTCGCCGCTGTAGGCGAAGTCGTTGCCGACCGTGTTCCAGGTCCGGCCGCCGTCGTCCGAGCGCTGGATCAGCTGCCCGAACCAGCCGCCGGACTGGGACGCGTAGAGCCGGTCCGGCTCGACCGGCGAGCCGGTCAGGTGGTAGATCTCCCAGCCACCGAAGTGGGGGCCGTCCACCGTCCAGTCGTCGCGCCGACCGTCCGACGTCAGGATGAACGCGCCCTTGCGCGTGCCGACAAGTACCCGTGTGGTGGTCACGTCTTCGCCTCCGTTCGACCGTTCTCCAGGGTCTGACCGTGCGCCGTGCCGAAACTCATCGCTGTCGTACTCCCCGGGTACGACAATCGGCGTGCGGACGGGCGGCGGCAAGGCTGCCGCGCCGGCCGTCCGGTTTGTCGGTGGGGGCCGTTAACCTGCGCGCATGAGCGGCCCCGGAGACGTACCGTCCGCATACCTCGACCGCCTGCGGCCGGTCTGCCTCGGCCTGCCGGAAACCTACGAGGAGCCGGCCTGGGTGGGCACCCGCTGGCGGATCCGGTCGCGCACGTTCGCCCACGTGCGCACCGTCGGCCCCGACCACCAGACGGCCGACGCCCGGGCCGCGACGGGCGACGGTCCGCTCTGCGTGCTGACGTTCCGCTCCCCCGGCGACGAGATCGCCGGGCTGCTCGCGGTCGGGCCACCCTTCTACTCACCCGGCTGGGGCGCCGACGTGGTCGGGATGGCGCTCGACGACGCGACCGACTGGACCGAGGTCGCCGAACTGCTCACCGAGAGCTACTGCGTGCTGGCGCCGAGAAAGCTGGTCGCGCTCGTCGACCGGCCGGGGTGAGTCAGCCGAGCTTCCTGCGCAGCGTCTCGAACGCCAGGTCCGGCCGGCGCGGCAGGCCGAAGCGCTCGTCGCCGTAGGGGAACGCGCTCCGCTCGCCGGTGCGGGTGTAGCCGCGCCGCTCGTACCAGGCGATCAGGTCGTCGCGCTGGACGATGACGGTCATCCGCATCTCGCCGGCGTGCCACTGCTCCCGGGCGTACCGCTCCGCCTCGGCCAGCAGCTCCCGACCCAGCCCGCCGCCCTGCCGTCCCGGCGACACCGCGAACATGCCGAAGTAGACGTGGTCGTCGCGGCGTTCCAGCTGACAGCAGGCGACCGGGGCGTCCTGCTCCGCCAGGACCAGGACCACGCCGTCCCGGGCGGTCACCGCGGCGGACACCATCTCCGGGTCGGTGCGCTGCCCGTCGAGCAGGTCCGCCTCGTGGGTCCAGCCCGCCCGGGCGCGCTCGCCCCGATAGGCCGACTCGATCAGGTCGACGAGCGCGGTGACGTCGGCGGGTCCGGCGACCCGGACGGCACGGGGTGCGGGGCTGGTCATCGCTGGTCTCCACGGTCGCGGCGGCGTACCGGGCCAGCGTACGCAGGCCGCGGTGCGACGCACCCGGCGGCACGGGGCGGCCGGGACCGGCGCGGCATGGTTGACTGCCCGGCATGGAGGCGACCGTCGGATCCCTCGGCCTGCCGGCCGTGCTCGACCTGCCGGCCGGGCCGGTCCGGGGCGGCCTGGTGGTGCTGCACGGCTCGCACGCCGACCAGCGGTCCTATTTCCTCTACGCGCACCTGGCCCGGCTGCTGCCCCCGGCCGGCGTCGCGGTGCTGCGCTACGACCGCCGCCCCCGCGTCGACGGGCACGACGTGCCGTTGGCCGACCAGGCCGAGGACGCGGCGGCCGCCCTGGCGGAGATGCGCCGGCACGTCGGGGCGGTCCCGGTCGGCATCTGGGGGTTCAGCCAGGGCGCGTGGGCGGCGGCGGTGACCGCCACCCGCGACCCGGTGGACTTCCTGGTCCTGGTCGGGTGCAGCGGGGTCAGCCCGGCCGCGCAGATGCGCTACGGCACCGCCGAGCAGTTGCGCCGGCACGGCTACGGCCCGGCCGACGTGGCCGAGCTGGCGCGGCTGCGCGAGGTGGCCGAGGGCTTCCTGCGCGGCGACGTGCCCCGGTCGGTGGCGCAGGCGGAGCTGGACGCCGCCGTGCGACGGCCCTGGTTCCCGCTGGCATTCCTGCCCGACGAGTTGCCCGGGACGCCCGGCACGTGGGCCGACATGGACTTCGACCCGGCCCCGGTCCTCGCCCGGCTGACCTGCCCGGTGCTGCTCTGCTATGGCCAGACCGACGCGTGGACCCCGATCGAGGCGAGCCTCGCGGTGTGGCGACGGGAGGCCCGGGACGCGGAGCTGACGGTGGCCCGGCTGGCCGGCTGTGACCACGCGCCCACCCTGGGCGGGGGCGACGACCCGGGCAGCGTGAGCCCGCAGTACGAGGCGGTCCTGCTCGACTGGCTCGACCGGCGGCTGTCGCCGGCCGGCTGAGCCCGACGGCTCAGTCGCGGACCCGCAGCCCGTCCAGGAGCAGGCCGACCACCCGGCGCGCGTCGTAGCGGGGGTCGCTGTCCGCGCCGACGCACAGGTTCCCGACCGCGCGGAGCAGCTGGTAGGCGTTCACGTCCGCGCGGATCTCGCCGGCCGTCGTGGCGGCGTCGAGCAGGCCGGCGCAGACGGGCACCAGCCGGTCGACGAAGTAGGTGTGCAACGCCTCGAACTGGGCGCTGTAGGCGCGCAGCGCGGCGGCCAGGCCGTGCTTGGTGACCAGGAGGTCGACGAACCGGTCGATCCACCCGGTCAGCGCGGCGTGCGGGCTCTGCGCCTCGGCGAGGCAGGTCGGCCCGGCCTCGGCGCACGCCTCGACCTGGTGCCGGTAGACCGCCACGACGAGGTCGGCCCGGGTCGGGAAGTGCCGGTAGACGGTGCCGACGCCGACGCCGGCCGCGGCGGCGATGTCACGGACCGGGGCCTCGACGCCGGACGCGACGAAGACCGCGGCGGCGGCGTCCAGCAGGGCCTGCTCGTTGCGGCGGGCGTCGGACCGTCGTCGGGCCTGGCCGGTGGTGTCGGTCACACCGTCCGTCCTCTCCTCGGGGTTGGCAAAGCGGAACAGCGTTCCGTATCGTTACCGGAGCAACGTTCCGCCTAGCCATGATGCCAGGCGGAAGGGCGATCCACCCAGGCAGGGGCCGCGAACCACCGTGGCCGCCGGAAGGGAACACCATGCAGTACCGCACCCTCGGCCGCACCGGCATGCAGGTCAGCACGCTCGCGCTCGGCGCCATGAACATCGGCCCGATCGGGGGCACCACTCAGGCGGAGGCCGACGACCTGGTCGGCGCCGCGCTCGACGCCGGCGTCAACCTCGTCGACACCGCCGACGTCTACGGCAACGGACTCTCCGAGGAGATGGTCGGGCGGGCCCTCGCCGGACGGCGCGACGACGTGGTGCTGGCGACCAAGGCGGCCCTGCCGATGGGCGAGGACCGCAACCGCCGGGGCGGCTCCCGGCGCTGGCTGGTCACCGCGCTGGAGGACAGCCTGCGCCGGCTCGGCGTCGACCACGTGGACCTCTACCAGATCCACCGTTGGGACCCGACCACCGACGACGAGGAGACCCTGGCGGCGTTGACCGACCTGCGTCAGGCCGGCAAGATCCGCTATTTCGGCACCTCCACCTATCCGGCGCACCGCCTGGTCGAGGCGCAGTGGACGGCCCGCGAGCACCACCTCGGCCGGTACGTCACCGAGCAGCCCAGCTACTCGATCCTGCAACGCGGGATCGAGGCGCACGTCCTGCCGGTCACCCAGCGGTACGGGCTCGGCGTGCTGGTCTGGAGCCCGCTGGCCTCCGGCTGGCTCTCCGGCGCGATCCGGGCCGACCGGGAGATCGCCACCCACCGGTCCACGTTCATGCCGCAGCGCTTCGACCCCGCAGTCCCGGCCAACCGGGCCCGGATGGACGCCGTGGAACGGCTGGCCACGGTCGCCGACGAGGCGGGCCTCACGCTGATCCAGCTCGCCCTCGGCTTCGTCACCGCGCACCCGGCGGTGACCGGCGCGCTCATCGGTCCCCGGACGACCGAGCACCTGCGCGCGCAACTGGCCGCCGCGGACACCGTGCTCAGTCCCGACGTGCTCGACGCGATCGACGCGATCGTCGCCCCCGGCGTCGACCTGGCGCCGCACGAGAAGAACGACACCCCGCCGGCCCTGCTCGACCCGGCGCTGCGCCGCCGCTGACGTCGCGCCCGGCTACGCTGCCGCCGTGGACGACGCGCTGCCCCCGTACGAGTTCGCCTTCCCGGGCCCGCTGCGCGACCGGCTGGTCGCCGCGGTGCTCGACGGGAGCAAGACCAGCACCACCGGGCTGCTCCAGGACTACGAGATCGAGGGCGAGCCGCTGCCGTCGGCCGGCACCCGGCACGCGGTGGTCGACTCCGCCGGCCGGCCGGTGGCCGTGATCGAACTGGTCGAGGTCCGCGTCGCCCGACTCGGCGACGTGGACCTCGACCACGCCCGCGCCGAGGGCGAGGGGTACCTGTCGGTCGCGCAGTGGCGGGCCGGGCACGAGGCGTACTGGCACGGCGCGGACTACCGGGCCTGGCTGGGCGACCCGGGGTTCACCGTGGACGACGACACGCCGGCCGTGCTGGAGCGGTTCCGGTTTGTCGAGCCGCGGTGACGCGACTCAGACCGGCGTGCCGGGCGGGGACTTGAGCAGTGACGCGGCCTCCGCGAGATGACCGCCGCGCCCCGAGCGCCGGGCGGCCGCCGCCATGCGAACCAGGTCGATGTTCACCCCGGCGGCCCCGCTGGGATCGTGCACCGTCAGCCGCACGTCCAGGCTGACCGTCGTCTCCCCCCAGCCCTGCGCCTCGATGTTCAGGTGCGCGACCTTCGGGGAACCGAGGTGCGGCAGGTAACCCAGCGGCGCCATCTCCACCCGGTCGGAACCCAACGCGTTGAGCTTCGACTGCGTCTTGGTGTTCGCGCGGCGGGACGGCGTCGGACCGTCGTCGCACGGTCAACCACGGCTGCACCTGACCGTCGGCACCGTCAAGACCCACATCGGACGCCTGCTGGCCAAGCTCACCGCACGGGACCGGGCCCAACTGGTCATCACCGCCTACGAGACGGGTCTGGTGACGCCGGAACGCCGGTGAGCGTACGGGTTCAGTCCGGCGGCAGGTGGGTGGCGACGTCGACGCGACCCTGGGCGCGCGCCCGCGGGTCGGGGCGCGGCGAGGTCCACCACGGCCCCGGGTCACGGGCGACGACCAGGTCCTTGTCGCCGACGGGCCGCACCGACCACCGGTCCGCCGGCCACGACAACCCCCACGACCGGGGCACCAGTTGCGCGCCGAACACGTCGAGGACGCCCCGCTCCTCGAACTCCCGCTCGTCGACGGCGGTCGGCAGCACGCCGGGCCGGTCCTCCGGCCGGTGCCACGGCCCACCCAGGTCGAGCAGGCCCCGGGCGCGGCGCGCGAAGCCGTACCGGGACCGGGGAGCACCGACCTCCAGGGCCTGGACGATCCGCGCGGTCGCGTCGGTCACGTCCGGCCCGAGGTGGTCGACGGCGCCGGTCGCGAACACCAGATGGCCGGTCTCCGGCACGAACCTGACCAGGCGGAACCGCCGGCCGTCGGCCACCAGGATCTGGGCGGGATGCCGCGGCGACACGGCCAGGCCGGCCGGCACCAGGTCGAGGACGAGGTCGGCGGCGGCCCGGGACCAGGGGACCGCGCCGATGCTGACCTCCACCGTGGACCAGTCGGTCACGGCGAGCCAGGACAGGGCGGCTGTGAGGCCCTCGCGCAGCCCGCGTTCCGGGGCGGGATCGACGGCGAGCCGGCACTGCACGATGTCGGCGTGCCACCAGGAGGCCGGCGGTGGCGCGTCCGGGACGGGATAGGGCACGAGGGCGCCTCCGACGCCCCGGCGGCCGAGTTCGGCGGCGATCGGTTCGAGCCGGGGGCGCAGCTCCGCGCCGTCGACGGCGCCGAGGCAGACGCCGTCCGGCGTCGGCACGACCTCGTCGATGTCCGCCGGATCCTCCACCCCGTCCGGCGGGGCGAGGAGGGAGCGGTCCACCACCTCGCGGACCACCGGCAGCAACGCCGTCACCGGTCCCGCGTCGGCGAGCAGGATCGCGATCCCCGACCCCTCCCGGTCGTCGTCGTACCAGCGGTCCCAGACCGTCTGGTCGATCACCGTCACGGCCGTGTCCGCCCCGCGCCCGGCCGGACCACCGGGCCCGGGTGCGCGAACCGGACGGCATGCGGGGCGGCCGGGCCGGCCTCGACGGACATGACGCGAGCGTAGTCGGTCCGGCACCCGGCGTGCCGCCCCGACGGCCGGCCGGAGACCTGGGCATCACCGGTCAGTCGCCGGCCAGCCAGGCGCGCAGCTCCGCGCCGTGCGCGTCCAACCCGGGTGGTGGCAGGTCGTAGCTTGGCGGGCTGTCCGACAGGCCGATCGGGTGGCGGATCCCCGGCACCCCGCCGACCGTCACCACCGGGTCCAGCCCGAGCCCTTCGGCCAGCGCCACCCCCTCGGCGACCGAGTTGATCGGGCTGCACGGCACGCCCGCCGCGCGCAGCTCGCCGAACCACCGCGCGCTGCCCCGCCGGGACAGCGCCGCCACCAGCAGCGGGCGCAGCTCGTCGCGGTGCGCGGTGCGGTCGGCGTTGCCCCGGAACCGCGGGTCCGTCGCCAGCTCCGGCACGCCGAGGACCCGGCAGAGGGTACGGAACTGGCCGTCGTTGGCGGCGATCACCACCAGCTCGCCGTCGGCGGTGGGCAGCGGCTCGTACGGCACGATGCTCGGGTGCGCGTTGCCCATCCGGTGCGGCACCACTCCCCCGGCGACGTGCGCGCTCGCGTGGTTGACCAGCCCGGACAGTGCCGAGGAGAGCAGGTCCACGGTGACGTGCTGCCCGCGTCCGGTGGACTCCCGGTGGCGCAGCGCGGCCAGGATCCCGAGGGCCGCGTGCAGCCCGGCGATCACGTCGAGGACCGCGACGCCGGCCTTGACCGGCGGGCCGTCGGCGGCGCCGGTGAGGCTCATCAGCCCGGCGGCGGCCTGCGCCATGAGGTCGTACCCGGGCAGGTCGGCGCCCCCGGCGGCGCCGAAGCCGCTGATCGAGGCGTAGACCAGGCGGGCGTTGCGCGCGGTGGCCGTGTCGTGGTCGAGGCCGAAGCGGCGCAGCGCGCCGGGGCGGAAGTTCTGGATCAGCACGTCGGCCCGGTCGGCCAGGCCGTGCGCCAGCACCAGGTCGTCGGGGTCGGTCAGGTCGAGGACCACCGAGCGCTTGTTGCGGTTGACCGCGAGGTAGTAGGTGGAGACGTCGCCGCGCAGCGGCGGACGCCAGTGCCGGGTGTCGTCGCCGTGCGGCGACTCCACCTTGACCACGTCCGCGCCGAGGTCGGCCAGGAGCATGGTCGCGTACGGGCCGGCCAGGACCCGGGAGAAGTCGGCGACGAGCACCCCGTGCAACGGACCCGGCATGCCGTCCCCCTTCTCGCCCGGCCAACGATGGCACACCGGAAAGTGAGGGGCGAATTCAGGGG
The DNA here is from genome assembly GCF_002573675.1 of Micromonospora sp. WMMA1996. NCBI lineage: Bacteria > Bacillati > Actinomycetota > Actinomycetes > Micromonosporales > Micromonosporaceae > Micromonospora > Micromonospora sp. WMMA1996. The sequence goes on from NZ_PDHU01000001.1 coordinate 2,410,094, forward strand.
TTGCCTTTCGCACCCCCTGAGGACATTGACGTTCCTTGCCGGGCCGTCAATTCCGCGGATACGTTTCGACAGTCGCGCTCACGCATCGACGCGAAGGAGAGCACGCGTGGACCTCACCCTGACCTTTGACAACGCGTACGCGGCGCACGCCGCGGTCGTGATGTCGACCGTCGCCGAGTCGAACCCGGGCGAGGAGCTCCGGTACTGGCTGGTCGCCGCCGACGACGTGCCGGCCGGAGCCCGGGCCACCCTCACCCGGATCGCCGGCCCACACGCGACGGTGGAGTTCCTGCGGGTGGACGCGTCCCGGGTGAACCTGTCCAAGGGCAGCGACCCGCTGATGGCGTACCTGTCCCCGGCGATGTACCTGCGGCTGCTGGTCCCCGCGGAGCTGCCGGCCGACGTGGGCCGGGTGCTCTACCTGGACTGCGACACGCTGTGCGTGAACAGCCTGAAGCCGCTGTTCGAGGTGGACATGGGCGGCGTGCCGCTCGGCGGCGTACGCGACCCGTTCAACCGCCGGCTGCTGGACATGGGCGGGATCCCCGGCCTGGCCGGGTACGACCATCTCGACCCGCACGGGCACTACTTCAACTCCGGGGTGCTGCTGATCGACGTGCGGCGGTGGAAGGAGTGCGAGGTGACCGAGGTGTCGCTGGACTACCTGCGCCGGCACGCGCACGAGTCGCGCTACCCGGACCAGGACGCGCTCAACTTCGCCGTGTTCGACAACTGGCTGCGCCTGCCGCACCGGTGGAACGACCTGATGGCGTGGCGGCGGGAGCCGGAGTTCGGCGGCAAGCTTTCCGACTCGGCGATCATCCACACGGCCGGTCCGGTCAAACCCTGGCAGCCCGGCTTCCCGAAGGGCGCACGGCGGGACCTCTACTGGCAGCACCGTCGGCGCAGCGGTGGCGGCCTGGGCTCGACGCTGCGCCGCTGAGCGGGTCGGCCGCACGCGACGGCCCCGCCACCTCGTCGGTGGCGGGGCCGTCCGGTCGTCGTCGGGCGCCTATCCGGGGTTCGCCCCGGGCACCGCCCAGCGCAGGCCGGCCGGGTCCCGGAACACCACGCCCGCCGGCGGGCCGCCGTTGGCCGACTCCAGCGTCGCGCCAGCGGCCAGCGCCCGCTGCACGAGCAGGTGCGGGTCGGCCGGGGTGAGCGGCAGCGGGCCGCCCGCCCCGCCCGGGTCGACCGGCGGGTCACCCCACTCGCTGACCGTCAGTCGGTGCCCGTCGACCACCAGTTCGGCGTGCAGGACGCGGCCGTCCAGCAGACACTCCCGCTGCACCGGCACGGCCTCGAAGACCTCCGCGTAGAACGCGGTCACCGTGGCCACGTCGGTCACCGTCAGGTGCGCACCGTTGCGCGGATCCCCGACGCCCATCGCGCTACCGCCTCTCGCTCACTCCGCGATACGGGTACGGCCGGTCCAGCGGAACACCGCGGGCGTGCCGTCCACGGCGCCGCCGGGATCCCGCTCGAAGTGCTCGTAGCCCCCGTAGTGCCGTACCTTGATCTTGGATTCCACCGGGGACACCCGGTGGCTGCGCAGCTCGGCCGGCAGCGTCGCCGGCCCGCCCTCCAGCACCGCCTCGACGATGCCGCTTGCCTCGGCGCCTATCCGACGGGCCGTCACCGACCCTCCGGCGGGATCGGAAGAAGCTGTCATGACACGACCTCCGTCGCTCGTCGTTCCGCCTCGCCATGCGCGCGCCACAATTGCCGCGCGCATTCTCCGAGCGGACCGTCGCCGTTTTCGACGTACGCCGGGAATTGGCGATCCGACAGTTCCGGAGACGATCCCTCGAGTCAGAACGTAATCCAGCTCACACTTCCGAAGAACCCTTAGCCACCCCCTAGCGGAGCGGCGGCGGCCCTATTCCCAGCGGAACAGCCGGGTGGCGAGCAGACAGCCCACGACGGCGGTGCCGGCCAGCACGAGCAGCTGCGACACGGCGGGGGTCTGCCCCGCCCACGCGGCGGAGATGGTGTCCACGGTGGCGCCCAGCGGTGAGTACTCGCCGATGCGGGCCAGCACCGTGGGCATCTGGTCGCGGGGCAGCCAGGCCCCGGCCAGGAAGAGCAGCGGGAAGAACAGCGTCGGCCCGATCGACTGCGCGGCCCGCGCCGACGGGGCGAGCGCCGCGATGAGCAGGCCGATCGCGAACAGGCAGGCGACCCCGAGCAGGAACGCCAGCACGAAGCCGGGCACGTTGGCCGGCGCCGGCTGGTCCAGCAGCAGGCGGACGCCGAGCGCGGTGACCACCGCGCCGGCCACGCCCATGACCAGGTTGACCACCACCTGCGCGACGAGCAGCAGCGCCGGGCTGACCGGCGTGGTGGCCAGCCGACGCAGCACCTTGCGCTCGCGGTAGATGCCCAACGCCATCGGCAGCGTGAACAGCGCGAGCATTCCGATGGTCAGGGACAGCGCGATGGACGGCAGGAACGTCAGCTCGCCGTGCTGCCCGGTGGCCGCCGCCGGCTGCGCCCCGCGCTGCGGCAGCCCGAAGACCAGCATCAGGCCCAGCGGCAGCGCGAAGACGAAGAACAGCGAGACCGGCTCGCGCAGGAACAGCTTGGCCTCGACGGCGACGAGCTTGGACAGGGCGTTCACGATGACCTTCCGTCGAGCGCCGGCGGGGCGCCGGCGTGACCGGTGAGGGAGACGAAGGCGTCGTCCAGGGTGGGCTGGTCGACCCGCAGGCCGGCGTAGCGGATCTTCCGCTCGGCCAGCGCCGACAGCACGGCCTGGAGGACCTCCTCGGGGCCGGTGACGGTGACCTCGTCGCCGTCCCGGCGCACCGAGGTGACCTCGGGCAGGGCGGTGAGCACCGCGTCGTCGAGCCGGTCGACCGGGCGGAAGTGCACCCGGGTCTCGCCGTCCACCCGCGACATCAGACCGGACGGCGTGTCGATGGCGACCACCCGGCCGGCGTCGATGACCGCGAGCCGGTCGCACAGCCGCTCGGCCTCGGCCATGAAGTGGGTGACCAGCACGACCGTCACACCCCGGTCGCGGATCCGCTCGACCAGGTCCCAGGTGTCCCGCCGGCCCTTCGGGTCCAGCCCGGTGGTCAGCTCGTCGAGGATGGCGATCTCGGGTCGGCCGACCAGCGCCAGCGCCACCGAGAGGCGTTGCTTCTGGCCGCCGGAGAGCTTGTGGAACGCCGTGTCGCGCTGCTCGGCCAGCCCCAGGTCGGCCAGCAGCTCGTCGATGTCGGCCCGGTTGCGGTAGAAGGACCGGTAGAGGTCCAATGCCTCGCGTACCCGCAGCTTGTCGGGGAGCTGGCTCTCCTGCAACTGGGCACCGACCCGCTGGCGCACCTCGGTGCGGTCCCGGACCGGGTCGAGGCCGAGCACCCGCACCGTGCCACGGTCGGCGCGGCGCAGGCCCTGCACGCACTCCACGGTGGTGGTCTTGCCGGCGCCGTTGCGGCCGAGCACCCCGAAGATCTCGCCCTGCTCCACGGTGAACGAGACGTCGTCGACGGCCACCGTGTCGCCGTATCTCTTGTGCAGGTGCTCGACCTCGATGACCGGCATCTGGCGGGGTCCTCCGTCGCGTGCGGGTGCCGCCGGGCCCTTGAGGTGTCGCGGCGTCGGGTGCGGGAACGGGCCGGCCCGCACGGCGGGTCGACGCCGCCCATCATCCGGGCAACCGAGGCGTGGTTCAACCCATCGGTCGATGAATCGGGGGTGCCGGGCGCCCACCAGGGGTGTCGTCCGGTCACCCGGCGTGTCGGGCGGCGGGCGGCCGGCGGCGACGTGACGCTAGGGGTGGTCCGCTCCCGGGCGGGCCGGTTACGGTCGGGCGTCCGGAGGACGGCGCCGGCCGTACCGGGACCGGCGCGCCGACCGCGCGCGAGAGGGGCGTCCGTGCCGCTGCTGAGCTGGCTCGCCGGGACCACCGACGAGCGTCCGGACGCGGTCCGCGTCGACGACCGTTCGCTGTCCTGGGTGGAGCTGCGTCGGGCGGCCGCCGCGGTCGCCGACGACCTGCGCGGCGCCGGCCGGGTCGCGGTGCCGGCCACGACGAGCCTGGAGACCGTGGTCGGCGTGGTCGGCGGGCTGCTGGCCGACGCGGCGGTGGTGCCGGTGCCGCCGGACGCCGGGCCGGTGGAGCGGGACCACATCCTGCGCGACTCCGGCGCCGAGGTGCTGCTCACGTCGCCGGACGCGCCCCCCGTCGACGGCGCGGCGACGCCGCCGGTCGTGCCCGTCGACGTGCGCCGGCTCTCCGACACCCGACATCCCGAGCCGAACCCGGCGGCCACCGCGCTGATCCTCTACACCAGCGGCACCACCGGCGCGCCGAAGGGCGCCGTGCTGTCCCGCCGCGCGGTGGCCGCCTGCCTGGACGGGCTCGCCGACGCCTGGGCGTGGACGCCGGACGACCTGCTGGCGCACGGCCTGCCGCTGTTCCACGTGCACGGGCTGGTGCTCGGCGTGCTGGGGCCGCTGCGCATCGGCAGCCGCCTGCACCACGTCGGTCGGCCCCGCCCCGACCGGTACGCGGCGGCGGCCGGATCGCTCTGCTTCGGCGTACCCACGATCTGGTCGCGGATCGCGGCGCAGCCCACGGCGGCCCGGGCCCTGCGCGGCGCCCGGCTGCTGGTGTCGGGCAGCGCCGCGCTGCCCGAGCCGGTCTTCACCGCCCTCGCCGGGTTGACCGGGCACCGGCCGGTGGAGCGGTACGGGATGACCGAGACGCTGATCACCGTGAGCGGCCTGGCGGACGGGCCCCGGCGGCCGGGCACGGTGGGCGTGCCGCTGCCGGGCGTGCGCACCCGGGTGGTCGACGAGCACGGCGACCCGCTGCCGGCCGACGGCGCGGCGATGGGCGAACTCCAGGTACGCGGCGACACCCTCTTCGACGGCTACCTGCGCCGGCCGGACGCCGACGCGGCCAGCCGCACCCCGGACGGCTGGTTCCGCACCGGCGACGTGGCCACCGTCGCCCCCGACGGGTGGCACCGGATCGTCGGCCGGGCCGCCACCGACCTGATCAAGAGCGGCGGGTACCGGATCGGTGCGGGCGAGGTGGAGGACGCGCTGCTCGCCCACCCGGGGGTACGCGAGGCGGCGGTGGTCGGCACGCCCCACCCGGACCTGGGTCAGCAGGTCACCGCGTACGTGGTCGGTGACGGGCTGGGCGAGGCGGAGCTGATCGACTTCGTGGCACGGCAGCTGTCCGCGCACAAGCGCCCCCGGCAGGTGCGGCTGGTCGACTCGCTGCCCCGCAACGCCATGGGCAAGGTGCAGAAGAGCCGGCTCGCGCGGGAGTGAGGGGCCGGGTCAGGCGCCCGGGGCCGGCACCGTGACGGCGGTGAGCACCAGCCCCCGGTCGACCAGGAACCGGCCGTCGAACGCGGTCAGCTCCGTGCCGCCGACCCGTGGACCGGGCACGAGCAGCCGGGCGGTGAACGTCCCGTCCGCGTCGACGGCGATGTCCGCCTCGGCGAAGTCCAGGAAGCGCCCGGTCAGCGGGAACCAGGCCTTGTAGACGGACTCCTTCGCGCTGAACAGCAGGCGGTCCCAGCAGACCTCGGGGCGCGCGGCGCGCAGCGCGGCGGTCCGGGCGCGTTCGGCGGGCAGGGCCACCGCGTCCAGCACGCCCTCCGGCAGCGGCGCGTGCGGCTCGGCGTCCACTCCCAGGCTGCCGACCGCCCCGGCCCGGGCCAGGGCGGCGCCCCGGTAGCCGTCGCAGTGGGTCATGCTGCCGACGACGCCGGCCGGCCAACCGGGCGCGCCTCGGACGCCGGGCAGGATCGCCGCCGGCGGCACGCCGAGTCGGGCCAGCGCCCGGCGGGCGCAGTGCCGGACCGTGGTGAACTCCTGGCGGCGCTTCGGCACCGCGTCGGCGACGGCCGGCTCCTCGTCCGGGTGCGGGCGCAGCCCGGCGGGGTCGCTGAAGCACTCCTCCACCACCACGGCCGGCGGCAGGATCCGTTCGATCACGCCAGAAGGCTAGGCGGCCGGGGTCGGCGCGGCCCACCCGTGGCCCGTCGTTAGGGGTCGGGTACGGGGGCGGGCCCGTTGCGGCGGATGAGCAACGACTTGCGCACCCGCCCCACCGCGCTGCGCGGGAGTTCGTCGACGAAGTGGACCCGACGCGGACGGGCCGCCGCCGACAGCAGCCGGCCGACGTGGTCGATGAGCGCCTGCGCGGTCAACCCGGCCGCCGCCACGACGTACGCGACGACCTGCTCCCCCCGGGTGCGGTGCGGGGCGCCGACCACCGCCACGTCGTACACCCCGGGGTGGGTGAGCAGCACCTCCTCGACCTCGCGGGCGGCCACCCGCCGGTCACCGCAGCGGACCACGTCGGCGCCACCGCGGCCGAGGACGCGGTGCCCGCCGGCCGGGTCCACGGTGGCCAGGTCCCCGGTGGGGTACCAGCCGCCGGCGGGCGGCGGGGAGCCGGGCCGGTCGAGGTAGCCGCTGAAGAGCGTGGGGCTCCGGACGCTCAGCTCGCCCACCGAGTCGCCGTCCGCGGGCACCGGCCGGCCGTCGCGGCTGAGCACCCGGGTCTGCACCCCGGGCAGCGGGCGGCCGGCGGCGCCGGCCGGACCGGTGAGCACGACCAGGGTCTCCGTGGTGCCGTATCCCTCCACGGGACGGTGCGAGGTGAGCAGCCGCAGCCGCTCCCCCACGGCCGGGGCGAGCGGCGCGTCGCCGGAGACGAGCATGCGCGCCGCGGACAGCGTCCGGGCCCGGGACGCGTCCCGGGCGATGTGCGCCCACTGCCGGGGCACCGCGAGGTAGATGGTGCCGGTCGGGCCGGCCGCGGCGTGCCGGTCCAGGTGGACGAAGCGGCTGCCCACCCGCAGCGCGCCCAGCAGGCCGACGACCAGCCCGTACGCGCGGAACAGCGGCGCGCCCTGGACCAGGACGTCCTCGGCGCTCCACCGCCAGGCGGCGGCGAGCAGGTCGAGGTCGGCCGCGATGGCCCGGTGGGAGATGCGGACGCCGCGGGAGGGCCCGCGCACGCCTCCGGTGTAGAGGATCACCGCGTCGCTGGCCGGGCCCGGCTCGGGGTGCGTGGCCCAGGACCGCTTCCGCAGGTCCACCGGGACGACCGGCAGTTCACCGCCGACGGCGCCGCCGAGCAGCACGTCGGCGCGGGACTCCCGCAGGATCCGGCGGCGTTCGTCGGCGTCGGCGCCGGGCGGCAGCGGTACCAGCGGCACGCCGGCCTGCACCGCGCCCACCATCGACACCATGGACTCCAGGCTGGGCCGGGCCTCGACGGCCACCGCGCGGGCGCCCCGGATCCGGTCGGCGACCGCGTTCGCGCAGCCGAGCAGGTCCTCGGCGGAGAGGGTCCGGCCGGCGACCCGGAGCGCGTCGGAGCGGTCCGCCCCGGACCCCCGCAGCCCGGGCAGGAGCGTCATCCGACCTGACCCCGGTGTCTCGGTGGTGGTTGGCAGATCACGCACGAACCCTTCACGTCCCGGACGCGCACGGCCCGTGGCCGCTCTCCCCGTCGGTGCGGCGGATTGCGTCCGCCGACCACGGCGGACAGTCCGAAATTAGGCGTACGGCTGGCCGCAGACAACCCCTACCACCGCCTCGGGCACCCGTCCCGGCGGGCGGCGACCGGGAGCGGACCGGCAGGTGGGAAGGCGGACGACCACATCGGATGAAATCGATTCGCATTGATTGACAACGGCGACGCCGGCCCCCGAAATCGGAGATGCCGAATCGTGCGTCGGCGCTGCCGGCGCCGCGGTCACGCACCGGCAATTGCGATTCCCGGTTTCATTCTTGCGCAGTTAGCGATCCGCCGGACTGCGTTTCGTCCGACGGGCCGTACGGCGAATTTCTTCTTTAACAACAAGTTGCGCCAAAGGGCTTCCAGACGGACTGAAACGGGCAAGTGGGACGAGGGTCGGAAACTGGCCCGGCGCCCGCCGGGAATCGCCCGCGGGAAGCGTCGGCGACAATCGGCCAATGCGGTCGCCACGCCAACCCCCGCGCGGCGCCCCGCCGGACGACGACACTCCGTCGGCAGGCGCGCCCGGCCGACCCGGTCCGCCCGACTCGACCGTGCCGCCCCTCCAGCGGCTCCGACCAGCGCCGAACGAGCAGGGAAAACGCTCTCCCGGACAGGTGAACGCGTCCGGGTCCACCCCGGATCGCCTCGCCGGCGACCCGCGCCACAGACCCACTCTCCCCATTGCCGGCATGCGCGGAAAACGTCACCAACCGGCCGGTCGCGCCGTCGGGGTCACGTTCCGGATTAGTCGGATGACTATCCGTTGTCACGGCACCCGTGCCGCGCTCCGCCGGACCGACCCATGTTTGCTCATCCTTTACATCCGCCGACTTGCCGCCCAATTGCCGGGCTGACATACTCCACTCCATGAATCGGGATCGATAGAGGCGGCCCGCGTCGTTCCGCCCCGAATTGCGACACCGCAGGTGGCGGCGGATTCTCGGCGCACGAGACCAGGCACGACGTTCGATGAAATCCCCGCGCCGTGCCACCGTTGTCGGTATTCGCCGATTGGAATGGGTCAAGGATTTGTGGGTCTCTGACTGTAACGGGTGTCACCGGAGACCACGGCGGGCGGCCCGCCCGCAGGCCGGGGCCGGGCGGAGGCCCACCCGATGACGATGGCCGAACGGGATCGGCAGTTCGACGTCCTGACCGATCGGCTCGCCGATCTGCACCGCGCCGACGGCCCCGCCGACACCTCGGATCTGATCACCGTGGTCACCGGGCCGGTGGGCGTCGGCAAGACCGCCCTCCTGCAGTCCCTCGCCCGCCGGTGCGCCGAGACCGGGGTCGCCTACCTCGGCGCCAGCGCCTCGCGCAGCGAGCGGACGGTGCCGCTGGAGGTGATCCGCCAGCTCGTGCGGCGGGCCACGTGGGACGAGACCGACCGGGAGCGGGTGGGCCGCTTGCTCGACCGCGCGGTGCTGCGGTGGGGCGAGACGACCGACGAGGAGGCGCTCGCCCCGCTCACCGCCGCCATCGGCGGCGAACTGCTGGACCTCGCCACCCGAACCCCCACGCTGATCGCCGTCGACGACGTCCAGCACGCCGACGTGCCGTCCCTGCGCTGCCTGGACCACCTGGCCCGACGGGTCACCGGCCTGCCCGTGCTGATCGTGCTGACCGAGGCACCGCGCACCCGTGCGTGGCACCCCACCGCGTACGCCGAACTGCTCCAGCCGGCCCGGCTGCACCGGATCCGGCTGCCCCTGCTCTCCGCGGACGGGACGTTCCGGATCCTGGCCGACCGGCTCGGGGTGCCGGTGGCGCGGCGCGTCGCCGACGAGGCGTACCGGATCAGCGGCGGCAACCCGCTGCTGGTGCACGCCCTGGCCGACGACCACCCGGCCGGCGCCGACGCCCCGGTTCCCGGCGAGGCGTTCCGGGAGGCGGTGCTGAGCTGCCTCTACCGCTGCGAGCTCCTGGTGCTGAAGACCGCCCGGGTGCTCGCGGTGACCGAGGAGCCGCTGCACGGACCGCTCCTGCCCCACCTGCTCGACCTGCCCACCGAGCCGAACCTGTCCGCGGTCGATCCGTCCACCAGCGCCGGCCTCGTTACCGCCGACGGCCTCCGGCACCCGGCGGTGCGCCGGGCGGTGCTCGACGGCATGACCGTGGAGGAACGGGCCCGCCTGCACCGGGCCGCCGCGCAGCTGCTGCACGACGACGGCGCCCCGCCGACACGGGTGGCGCCGCACCTGCTCACCACCGACGAGCTGACCGAGCCGTGGATGGCCCAGACCCTGCTCGACGCCGGCGAACAGGCACTGACCGACGGCGACGTGGACACCGCCCGGCGGTACCTGCGCCGGGCCAACCGGGACTGCCCCGACGAGTGCCTGCGCGCGCGGATCCGCTCCGCCCTGGCCCGGGCCGAGTGGCGTCTGGACCCCCAGGCCGCCGTCCCGCACCTGCACGGCGTCGCCACCGCGGTCCGCGCCGGGCACCTGGGCAGCCGGCAGGCCGCCGGCCCGATCCAGTACCTGCTCTGGCACGGTCAGCCCGACCGGGCCGTGGAGCTCATCCACCACCTCGGCGAACGCGCCGACAGCCTCGACACCCACACGGCCGTGGACCTCATGATCATTCGTGGGTGGATGGCGACCCTCTACCCGGGCGCGCCGGTCGACGCCCCCGCCTGGCCGGTCCCGACCCGGGACCCGCTCGCGCTGGCCCGGGTCCGGCACCGGCTACGCGGCGTCCTGCTGCTCCGCACGGTGCTGGAGCGCGGCGACCTCGACGCCCTGGAGGACGCCGAACGCACCCTCGCCACGCTCAGCCTGGACGACGAACCGAGCATGTGGAGCGCCGTCTGCGCGGTGATCGCCATGATCTACGCCGACCGGCTGGACCTGGCCGACGAGTGGTGCGACCGGCTGGACCGGATCGCCTCCGCCCGCCGGCACCGCACGCCGCGGGCCCTGCTCACGGCGGTCGCCGCCACGGTGGCCGGTCGGCGCGGCGACCTGCACCGTGCGCGCGAGTTGGCCGACTCGGCGCTCAACCGGTTGTCGCCGAAGGGCTGGGGAGTCGCGATCGGCGCCCCCCTGGCCGTTCGACTCTGGACGCTGACCCGCCTCGAGGAGTGGGAGGAGGCGGCGGCCTGCCTGCGTACGCCGGTGCCGCCGGCGCTGTTCGAGACGCCGTTCGGGCTGCACTACCTGCACGCCCGCGGGCTGCACGCGATCGCCGCCGGCAGTCCCGAGGCGGCCCTGGCCGACTTCCAGCTGTGCGGGCAGTTGATGACGTCGTGGCGGCTCGACCTCGCGCCGCTGGTCCCCTGGCGCACCGAGTCGGCCCGGGCACTGCTGCAACTGGGCCGCCGGCAGCAGGCCGAGAAGCTGGTGCGGGAGGAACTGGACCGGCTGCGCCCGACCGACCTGCGGTGGCGGGGCATCGCGCTGCGGGTGCTCGGCACCGCGTCGGAAGGGCCGGACCGGATCCGGTACCTGCGTGGCGCCGTGCGGCTGCTGCGCCAGTGCGGCGCCCGGGTGGAGTTGGCGCACGCCCTCGGCGACCTCGGCCAGGCCCAGCAGCAGGCCGGCGACCTGCGCCAGGCGCGCAGCACCTCGCGGGCCGCGCGGGACCTCGCCGAGGACTGCGGGATCCCCGCGCTGCGCCCGGCGGTCGCGGCCGGCCGGACCGCCGCGGCCGACCCGGACGCCGACACCGGGCTGCTGCTCACCGGCCTCAGTGACGCCGAGTCACGGGTGGCCGCGCTGGCCGCGCAGGGGCACACCAACCGGGAGATCGCGGAACGGATGTTCCTCACCGTCAGCGCCATCGAGCAGCGGCTGACCCGGATCTACCGCAAGCTCGACGTCCACTCCCGCAGCGAGCTGGCCGCCCGCCTCCGCTTCGACCGCTGACCCGGTCGGCCGCCCGTTCCGTTCCGTTCCGGTCCGGCCCGCCCGACCGTCCGACCCGGACGGCCGTTCGGCATGCGTGGCCGGGCCATGGTGTGATCGGATGTCCTCGATCGGCGTCACCGGCTGTCCATCGTGGCGAAACGTGCTCGTCACCCGGCCGGCTGACGTCCCCCTTCCGGTCAGGGGCGCAACCCCTACCCGCCCGTCGGCACCGCAGGTTTACCGCCGAAACGGTGGGGTCCCGGACCCGTTGTCGCACGCCAGGGGCGGTGCCAGACTCGCCAGCAACCGGATCACGCGTCCGACGACGCGCTCCGGTGGGGAGGATTTCCAGGTCCACCCGGCCGGCGGCCCGGTGCGCCTCACCCCTGTCCCGCTCCATCGACAGGTGTGGTGAGGGGGCCGCCGACGGCACCGGGTGGAACGGCGCGTCGGCGACGGTGACCCCGTCGCGGCGTCCGCGGACGAGAAGGGCTGACAGGACACGTGCTGGTACAGCGAGAAGAACAGCTCGACCTGCTGCGCGACACCTTCCGGAACTGCGATCGGCAGCGGAGGGGGCACGTCTCACTCGTCACCGGCGCGGTGGGCAGCGGCAAGACGAGCGTGCTGGAGTCGTTCGGCGACTGGGCGGCCACCGCCGGGGGCCGGGTGCTGAGCGCGGCCGCGTCCCGGGCCGAACAGGAGCTGCACCTGGGGGTGCTCGGCCAACTCCTGCAGGGGGCGCGGCTCGCCCCCGAGACAGGTGTGCGGGTGGAACGCCTGCTCCGCGACGCCCCGCCGGCGCCCGGGCACGACGGTCCGGACGGGCCCGTCGGCGCCGACCGGATCTCCGCGCCGGTGCTGCACGGCCTGTTCAGCACGCTGCTCGACCTCGCCGAGGCGGGACCGCTCGTGCTCACCGTCGACGACGTCCACCACGCCGACCCGGCGTCGCTGCACTGCCTGCTCTACGTCGCCCGCCGGCTGCGACACACCCCGATCATGGTGGTGCTGGCCGAGGCCCGGACGCTGCGACCACCGCACCCGCACTTCCGGGCCGAGCTGTTCAGCCAGCCGCACTTCACCCGGATCTCCCTTCCACCGTTGACCGTCGAGGCGATCACGCGGCTGGTCGACGACGGGGTGGAGCCGGCCGCGCGGGAGACCGCCGAGCGGTGCCTGCGGATGACCGGCGGGAACCCGCTGCTCACCCGGGCGCTGATCGAGGAGCGGCCCCGGGCCGAGGCGGGCGAGGAACCGCCGTCGGATCCGACCCTCGGCGACGTGTTCGACCAGGCCGTGCTCGGCTGCCTGTACCGGCACGAACCGGGGGTACGCCGGGTCGCGCAGGCCATGGCCGTGCTGGACCGGCCGGGCCCGGCGGATCTGCTCGGCCACCTGCTCGACGTGGTGCCCGAGTCGGTCAGCCCGATGGTCCGGGTGCTGCGCACCACCGGCCTGCTGGACGAGGACCGGTTGCGCCACCCCCGGATCCGGCGCTCCATCCTGGCCGACATGTCCGTCGACGAGCGGCGAGAGCTGCACCAGCGGGCGGCCGAGGTGCTGCACGAGCACGGCGTCGAGCCGTACGCCGTGGCCGAGCACCTCGTCGCCGCGGGCTGGGCGGAGGCCGGCTGGACGGTGCCGGTGCTGCACGACGCCGCCGCCCAGGCCCTCGCGGTCGGTCGGCCCGACGTGGCCGCCGGCTGCCTGCGCCTGGTCGGGCGGGCCGACGTGGACGACGAGCAGCGGGTCGCCACCACCGCGATGGTGGTCCGCGCCCGGTGGCAGATCAACCCGTTGACCGTGAGCGGCCAGCTCGACCAGCTCGTCGGCGCCGCCCGGGCCGGCGGTTGGCCCGCGGGCGCCGCTCTGTCCACCGTGCCCTACCTGCTGTGGCAGGGGCGGGTCGAGGAAGCCGACGAGGCGATCGCCGGGTGCGGTGGGGACGACGAGCAGGCCCACGCGGCCACCGCGAGCCGCCGGCGGGCGATGCACCTGCTGCTGGGGCTCTCCCACCCGGACCACCTGACCGCCGTGCGGGAGGCGGCCGGCGCACCCCGAGCGTCCCTGCTGGCCGGCGGCTCGTCGCCGGTGCAGGCGCTGTCCCTGCTCGGTGCGGCGCTGACCCCGACCGGCGACCACGACCCGGTCGCCGGCGCCGAGCAGGTGCTGCACCGCCACCACGGCGAGGACGGCATGCTCCCGTTGCTGACCGCGCCGTTGCTGGCGCTCCTCTGGGCCGGCCGCGCGGACCGGGTCGCCGCCTGGTCGGCCGCGCTGCTGGACCGGCCGGCCGTGCGGCACGCGCCACTCTGGCGGGCGGTGCTGCGCGCCCTGCGCGCCGAGGCGGCACTGCGCATGGGTGACCTGACCGTCGCCGAGCAGCAGGCCCGCGCCGCCCTGGACGACCTGCCGCCGGCGGCGTGGGGCGTCGCCGTCACCGGTCCGCTCGCCACGCTCGTCGCCTGCGCCACCGAGTCCGGACGGCACGCCGAGGCCGAACGGTGGCTGGCGCAGAGCCTGCCCGCCGGCGCCTTCCGCACGCCGCTCGGCCTGCACTACCTGGCCGCGCGGGCACGCCACCACCTGGCGCTCGGCCGGGCCCACGCGGCCACCGCCGACCTGCGCCGCTGCGGCGAGCTGATGCGGGCCTGGGGCGTCGACGTGGCCGGTCTGGTGCCCTGGCGGCTGGAGCTGGCCCGGGTGCAGCTGGCCGTGGGCAACAAGGCGCACGCCACCCAACTGCTGCAGGAGCAGCTGCGGGTGCCGCACGGGGTGGACGACCGCACCCGGGGTCGTACGCTGCGGCTGCTCGCCGGCACCACCGCGCCGGACCACCGGCGCAAGCTGCTCTCCGAGGCGGTGAACCTGTTGCAAAGCTGCGGCGACCGGCTGGAGCTGGTCCGCGCGCTCGGCGACACCGGGCAGACGCTGCAGCGGGCGGGCGACTCGGCGCAGGCCCGGCTGCTGGTCCGCCGGGCGTACCAGCTGGCCCAGGACTGCGGCGCGTCGGTGCTGGCCCAGCGGCTGGTCCGGCGCGAGCCCGGCGGCGTGCCGGCCGGGCCGCCGGCCGAGACGCCGGAGCCGGAGGACGGGCTGAGCGAGGCCGAACGCCGGGTGGCGGCGCTGGCCGCGCAGGGCCACACCAACCGGCAGATCTCCAGCAAGCTGTTCATCACGGTGAGCACCGTGGAGCAGCACCTGACCCGGGTCTACCGCAAGCTCGACGTCAAGCGCCGTTCCGACCTACCGGCCCGGCTGGTGGCGTTCGCGGAGCCGCTGGGCGAGGAGATCCAGCCCGCGGCCTCCTGAACACCTGTCACAAGGAAGGGCCCCTTCTTAACACCCGGGTGTTAAGAAGGGGCCCTTCCTCTACCGGAGGCGTTAATAGGGGGCCCTTCCTTGCAAGCTCAGCACGAGGTCGGCGGCGGCGGTCACGCCGCCCGCCCGGCGCAGGCAGTCGCGCCACCGCGCCGCCCGATCGCGGAAGGACGGGTCGGACAGCAGCCGGCCCAGCTTGTCCACGACGTCGTCGACGTCGAGCGGGTCCTCGTGCTCGACCGCCAGCGCGATCCCGGCGTCGACCACCCGCACCGCGCCGTCGTAGCAGTCGAACCAGAACGGCATCACCAGCTGCGGCACGCCGAACCAGGCCGCCTCGTGGATCGCGTTGGCGGCGGCGTGGTTGAAGAACACCCGCACGTGCGGGTGGGCCAGCACCTCCACCTGCGACGGCAGCCACGACTCGACCCGCAGGTTGGCGGGCAGCTCGCCGGCCGGGGGCAGCAGCGGGTGCCGGGCGGCGGGCAGTTTCCACAGCACCTGGTGCTCGGGGCCGAGGCGGGCGGCCACCTCGACCAGCGCGGCCACCTGGGCGGCGGTCGGACGCATGATCGTGCCGAAGCCGACGTAGACGACGGACTCGTGCGCGTCGAGCCAGGCGCGCAGCTCGGCGCCGTCCGCGCTGGGCACGATGTCCCGGGGGACCATCGAGCCCACCGTGCGCAGGTTCGCCGGCGCGGTGTCGAACGGGTACTCCAGGCCGAACACGGTGTAGGCGAGCAGCGCCCGGGCCGCCTCGGCGTACTGCGAGGGACGCAGCTCGGCGTTGCGGATCCCGGCCTCCGCCCGCCGCCGGGCGGCGGCGGTGCTGCGGGCGAGCCGCTCCGGTTCGGTGAGCGTGGCCAGCAACGCGGCCCGGTAGCTGTCGTTCGCCGCCCGTTGGCTCGGGTTCATCGCCAGCGGCAGCCCGGACAGCGACATCGGGTACGACGGCGGCAGGCTGTCCTGGAGAAAGTTCGACGGCGGAACCGTGACGCTGATGACGTAGGGCACGCCCCGGGTGGTGGCCGCGTCCATGCCGAACGAGGCGAACGAGTCCACCACCGCCAGCGCCGGGCGCACATCGTCGACGACGGCCAGGCACCGCTCGTACAGCTCGTGCAGGTGGTCGAAGTCGGTCGAGGCGTCGACGTAGCTGGCGAAGTTCACCACCCGCGAGCCGGTGGACATCCGTCGGTGCGTCTCGTCGTCCCAGTGCTCCGGGCGGACCTCCACCCGGGGCGGCCCGAGGGAGACGAAACGCAGGTCGCCGTCGCCGGGCAGGGCCTCGATCTCGGCCCGCCGCTCGTCGGTGCAGGCGAACCGGACCGGCCGCACGGCCCGGCGCTTCAGCTCGCCGGCCAGGGTGAGCAGCGGGTTGAACAACCCCGCGCTGCCGGAGCTGACCAGCAGCAGCGGTCCGTCGTCGAGGGTCATCGCGGCCGACCCCTAGTCCATCGCCCGGCGCATGAAGCCGCGGATGCCGACGGCGGTGAAGACCACGAACACCACGGCGAGCACGAGCAGGTCCAGCCAGAGCGGGACGGACTGCACGCCCGGCGGCGCGACCAGTGAGCGGGTCGCCTCACTGACGTAGGTCAGCGGGTTGATCGCGCAGACCACCTGGAACCAGGGCAGCGAGTCCAACGCGCGCAGCGGGAACTGGGTGGCGCCGGTGAACATCAGCGGCGTCAGCGTGACCGTGAACATGATCTGGATCCGTTGCGGCGGGACGAGCGTGCCGAAGGTCAGGCCCATGGCGGCACCGACCAGCGCGCCGGCCGCCAGCACGCCCACGATCGGCAGCAGCGTGGACAGCGGCCACGTGACGCCGAGGATCAGCATGCCGACCGGGATCAGCACCAGCCCGGCGACGAGGCCCCGGATCGCCCCGAAGACGATCTTCTCGAACGCGACCAGCGGGATCGCCATCGGCGACAGCAGGCGGTCCTCGATCTCGCGGGTGAAGGAGAAGTCCATCACCATCGGCAGCGCGGTGTTCTCCAGGCCGATCAGGAACGCGTTGAGCGCGATCACGCCGGGCAGCAGCACGTTGGCGAAGTCGTCGCTGGCGTACCCGAGGTCCTTGAGCACCTTGCCGAAGATGAGCAGCATGAACAGCGGCTGGAGGAAGACCTGGGCCAGGAACGCGCCCACCTCGCGGCTGGTGACGAACATGTCCCGCCAGAGCACCGCCCGGAAGGTGGTGAGCTGGTCGCGCAGGCGTACCGGCGAGGGTGCGACGGCGGCCGACGGGGCCGGGACGGCGGGGGCGGTGACGGTCACCGAAGTTCCCTTCCGGTCAGGTGGATGAAGACGTCCTCCAGGCTGGGCTGGCCGACGCTGAGGTCGCGGACCTCGCAGCCGAGGTCGGTGAGGACCTTCAACGCCATCGGCACGGCGTTGGCCGGGGCCCCGGCGGTGTAGACGCGGAACGACAGCGGCGCGTCCGGGTCGGCGGGCGCGTCGGGCAGCGGCATCGGCGGCATGCCGGGGAACATCGGCAGTTCCGCGGCGCCGCCGGCGCGCAGCCGTTCCACCCGCTCCACGTCCGGTACGTCGGCCAGCGCGGCCTGCACCGCCTCGACCGGCGCGCCCGGCGCGACCACCAGGGTCAGGGTGCTGCTGCCGGGCAGGGTCCGGGTCAGCGCGGCCGGGGTGTCCAGGGTGAGCAGCTTGCCGTGGTCGACGATGCCGACCCGGTCGCAGAGCTTCTCCGCCTCCTCCATGTCGTGCGTGGTCACCACGACGGTGACACCGGAGCGCTTCAGCTCGGCGATCCGCTCGTGCACGAACAGCCGCGACTGCGGGTCGAGGCCGGCGGAGGGCTCGTCGAGGAAGAGCACCCGGGGGGCGTGCATCAACGCCCGGGCGATCATGGTGCGTTGGGCCAGGCCGCCGGAGAGGAAGTCGGTGCGGGCGGTGGCGAACGCCGTCAGGCCCATCTGCTCCAGCAGCTCGTCGGCCCGCGCCGACCGGCGGGACCGGGACACCCGGTGGTACGCGGAGTGGAACAGCAGGTTCTGCCGGACGGTCAGTGACCGGTCCAGGTTGACCCGCTGCGGCACCACCGCGAGCAACTGCCGGGCCACGGCGGGCGCGCGGGACACGTCCGCGCCGCAGACCAGGGCGCGGCCCGAGGTGGCGCGCACCCGGGTCGTCAGCACCCCGATCGTCGTGGTCTTGCCGGCGCCGTTCGGCCCGAGCAGACCGAAGACCTCGCCGGCGGCGACGGAGAAACTCAGTCCGTCCACCGCCGGCGGCATGTCGGGCCGGTATCTCTTGACCAGCCCGTCGACCACCACTGCCTCGTCCACGTCGTCATGCTCCCGTCCTGGTTCCTGGTAAGACAGTTGTCGGCCCCCGCGATAGGGGGCGTTAGGGGCAGCCCAAGGGGCGGTGTCACAGACCCCGTTCCGCGAGCCAGCCGTCCACGGTCACGGCGAGTTCCGGGCCGCGTTCGCCGACCATGGTGAAGTGGTCGCCGGCCGCGTCCCGCGTCTCGTGCGGGTACGGCCACACCGACCGCCATCCGTCCGGTTCCCCGGTCCACTCCCCCAGCGGCTCGCTGGCCCGCACCAGCAATGTGGCGGCGGACATCGGCGCGGGCCGCCAGTCGAGGAACAGCGGCAGGTAGCCGGCCCAGGCGGTGGCCCGGTGGTCGTCCATCGGGGTGTACGCGCTGTCCCGCTCGACCATCCCGTCGAGCAGCTGCGACGTCCAGCCGCCGAGCACCTCGCTGCCGGGCGGGTAGGTGTCCATCAGCACCACCGCGGCCGGGGCGCGGCCCTGCCGGTCCAGCTCGGCGGCGAGCAGGTTGGCCACCATCGCGCCGCCGGAGTGCCCGGCGAGGACGAACGCGCCGGGGCCGACGGCGCGCAGCACGGTGTCCGCGTGCACCCGCAGCAGCGCGTCGAGGTCGGCGGGCAGTTCCTCGCCGACCCCGAAGCCGGGGTTGGGCAACGCCCACACGTTGCGCCGGCCGCGCATGCCGGCGGCCAGGCGGGCGTACTCGTGCGCCCCGGACAGCAGCGACATCGTGCAGCAGCAGACGACGGGGGTGGCGGGACCCTCGGCGAGACGCAGGATCCCGGCCGGGCGGGTCAGCTCGGCCGGGGAGGTGAAGCTGGGCCGGAACTGGGCCAGCTTGACCAGCAGTTCGGCGTAGCCGGCGGCGTCGGCGCGCGCCTTGGGCTGGCGGAACAGCCCGCCGAGCAGGCCACCGGCCCCCTCCGGGGTGGCGGCGTCGGCGGGCGCGGCGCCGGCCCCGTCGCCGAGGATCAGGCCGAGCAAGTGCCCGGCCAGCGCGTCCGGGGTGGGGTGGTCGAAGAGCAGCGTGGCGGACAGCTCCACGCCGGTCTCCTGGCGCAGCGCGTCGCGCAGCTCGAGCGCGGTCAGCGAGTCGAAGCCCAGTTCCAGGAAGTCGCGGTCCGGCTCGACCGCGCCCGGCCCGGCGTGCCCGAGCACGGTGGCCGCCTGCGCCCGGACCAGGTCCAGCAGGATCGGCAGCCGGTCGCCGGCGGGCACGGCGGCCAACCGGTCCCGCAACGCCCGCGCCGGGTCGGACGGTCCGGCGGCGGGCGCGGCCGCGTCCGTCCCGGCGACGGCGTCAGACACGCCACGCAGCAGCGGGGCCGGCCGCACCGCGGTGAACGCGGGCACGAACGCGGGCCAGTCGATGTCGGCGACGGCGATCTCGTCCCGCCCGCCGTCGGTGCCGAGGTGGGCGTTCCCGCCGACGGTGAGCAGGTCGCCGCCGCCGTCGGTGTCGGGGTCGCCGTTCCGGCCGGCGGCGACGCGGGCCAGCGCGTCGAGCGCGGTCTCCGGGTCCAGCGGGCGGACACCCCGCCGGCGCAGCTGCTCCGGGTCGGCGGTCTCGCCGCTCCACGGCGCCCAGGCCACCGTCGTGGCCGGCCGCCCCCCGGCGCGGCGGCGGGCGGCCAGCGCGGCGAGCCCGGCGCCGGTGGCCGCGGCCACCGCCGCGCCACCGCCGCCCCAGGTGGCGGCCGTGGAGACGAAGACCAGGAACTCGTCGACCGCGTGGCCGGCGCACGCGGCGTCGAGCCGGGCCACCGCGGCCAGCTGCGCGCCGACCCGGTCGGCCACCCGGTGCGGGTCGGCCGCCGCGACCGGCTCGCCGGCCCCGCCGGCGTCGGCCACGTGCAGCACGGTACGCACCGGCGTGCCGGCCGCGGCCAGCCGCTCCAGCGCGGCGGGCAGCGCCTCGACGCCGTCCACGACGGTCACGTCGACCCCGGTCGGCGCGTCGGTGTCGGGCACCGCCGGGCCGACCAGCAGCAGGTGGGTCGCGCCCGCGTCGGCGAGCCGGGGCAGCAGGTGCGCGCGACGCACCGGGGCGTCGCCGTGCACGAGCACCGCGCCGTCCGGCCGCCAGGGCCGCTCGGGAGCGGCCGGGGCGCGTTCCAGGCGACGGGCGCGCAGCCCGCCGGCTCGCACGGCGAGCTGGTCCTCGGCGCCGTCACCGGCGACCACCCGGGCCAGCAGGGCGAGATCGGAGCCTGGGGTGGCCGGGGCCGGGTCGGCGGCGGTCGCCTCGGCGCCGGCGGGCAGGTCGAGCAGGCCGCCCCAGAGGCGGGGGTGTTCCAGCGCCAGCACCCGGCCGAGGCCCCAGACGGTCGCGGCGGCGGGGTCGGGCGCCGGGTCACCGGCGCCGGTGGCGACCGCGCCCCGGGTGACGCACCACAGCGGAGCGGTGACGCCGGCCTCGGTCAGCGCCCGCACCACGGCGATCGTGCCGGCGAGGGCGTCCGTGCCGGGCGCCGTGGACATGGCGCCGTCGCCGGCGGCGCCGGCCGAGGTGACGCCGTCACCGGCAGCGCCGGCCGAGGTGACGCCGTCGCCAGCAACGCCGGCCGAGGCGGCGCCGTCACCGGCAGCGCCGGTCGGAGTGGCCAGGAGGACCACCCGGGTCGGTGTGACCTCGACGAGCCGGTCGCGCAGCGCGGCACCCGGGTCGGCGCCGGCCGGCACCGGCACCGGGTCGAGGCCCTCGGCGCGTACCGCCTCGGTCACCGCGGTCAGCAGGTCGCCGGGTGGGCCGACGACCAGGCACGGCCCGCCCGGGGGGACGCCGGCCGGCGGGTCCACCGGCGTCCAGCCGATCCGGTAACGCATCCCGTCGAGGGTGGCCGCGCGACGGCGGCGGTCGCGGTAGCCGGTCAGCGCGGGCAGCAGCTCGTCGAGCGCGCCGGCGGCGGTGTCGTCGAGCCCGAGCAGGGCGGCCAGCGCGGCCGGGTCACCCCGGTCGGCGGCGGCCCAGAACTCGCCGTCGGCCGGGTCGGCGGGGCGCGGCGCCAGGTCGAACCGGATCGGGTCGGGCCAGAACCGCTCGTGCTGGAACGCGTACGTGGGCAGGTCGACCCGGGTGGCGTCGGTGTCGGCGAACAGCGCCGGCCAGCGTACGCCGGCGCCGCGCAGGTCCACGGCGGCGACCGCGGCGAGCAGGGCGGCCGGCTCGGACATCTCGCGGCGGGCCGCCGGCACGAACGCGGCCGGCTCGACGTCGGGCAGGCACTCGCGGGCCAGGGCGGTGAGCGCCGCGTCCGGGCCGAGGTCCAGGTAGGTGCCGGTCCCGGCGGCGGCCAGGGTGGCCACGGCGGGTTGGAACCGTACGGTGTCCCGGACGTGCTGCACCCAGTAGCCGGGGTCGGTGGCCTGCGCGGCGGTGAGCGGTTCGCCGGTGCGGTCGGAGACGATCGGCACGGTCGGCGGGTGCCAGGTGAGCTTCTCCGCGACCACCCGGAACTCGGCCAGCACGTCGTCCATCCGGGCGGAGTGGAAGGCGTGGCCGACCCGCAACCGGCGGGTCCGCCGGCCGCGCGCGGCGAGCCGCTCGCCGGCGGCGAGTACGGCGTCCTCGTCGCCGGAGAGCACCACCGACTCGGGACCGTTCACCGCGGCCAGGGCCACCCGGTGGTCGAGCAGCGGCGCCACCTCGGCGGCGGACGCGCGGACCGCGAGCATCGCCCCGCCGGCCGGCAGCGCCTGCATGAGCCGGGCCCGGGCGGCGACCAGGGTGGCCGCGTCCGGCAGCGACAGCACGCCGGCGACGTGCGCGGCGGCCAGCTCACCGACCGAGTGGCCGAGCAGGTGGGCCGGGCGTACGCCCCACGCGGTGACCAGCCGGTACGCGGCGACCTGGTAGGCGAAGAGCGCGGGTTGGGTGAACTCGGTGCGGTCGAGCAGCGTCGAATCGGCGGTTTCCGGGCCGGCGAAGACCACCTCGCGCAGCGGGCGGCTCAGGTGCCGGTCGAGTTCGGCGGCCACCTCGTCGAACGCGGCGGCGAAGGCCGGGAACCGGCGGTGCAGGTCGGCGCCCATCCCGGGTCGCTGGGCGCCCTGGCCGGGGAAGAGGACGGCGAGCTTGCCGGCGGGCCGGGCCACGCCGCGCACCACGCCGGGGGCGGGCCGGTCCTCGGCGACCGCGCGCAGGCCGGCGCGCAGCGCCGCCGCGTCGTCGCCGGTGACCGCGGCCCGGTGTGGCAGCGCCGCCCGGGTGGTGAGCAGCGAGTACGCCACGTCGGCCGGGCGCAGGTCGGGGTGGGCGGCGAGGTGGTCCAGCAGTCGCCGGGCCTGTCCGGCGAGGGCCGGCGCGGAGCGGGCGGAGACCAGCCAGGGCGCGGGCGCGGTGTGGGCGGCGTCGGGGCGGACCTGGCCGGCGTGGGTGGCGGGGCCTCCCGGTCCGGCGTCGGCCGGTGCCGCCGGCGCGTCCGGGGGCGCCTGTTCCAGGACCGCGTGGGCGTTGGTGCCGCTGACGCCGAACGCGGAGACGCCGGCCCGGCGGGGCCGGTCGGTCGCCGGCCACGGGCGGGCGTCGGTCAGCAGCTCCACCGCGCCGGCGGACCAGTCGACGTGCGGGGTGGGCCGGTCGACGTGCAGGGTGGCCGGGAGCCGGCCGTGCCGCATGGCGAGGACCATCTTGATGATGCCGGCGACGCCGGCGGCGGCCTGGGTGTGGCCGATGTTCGACTTGACCGAGCCGAGCAGCAGCGGGGCGGCCCGGTCCTGCCCGTACGTGGCGAGCAGCGCCTGCGCCTCGATCGGGTCGCCGAGCGTGGTGCCGGTGCCGTGCGCCTCCACCACGTCCACCTCGGCTGCGGTGAGCCCGGCGTTGGCCAGCGCGGCCCGGATGACCCGGCGTTGGGCGGGCCCGTTGGGCGCGGTGAGTCCGCTGCTGGCGCCGTCCTGGTTGACCGCGGTGCCGCGCACCACGGCGAGCACGGGGTGGCCGTGGCGGCGGGCGTCGGAGAGCCGTTCGACCAGCAGCATGCCGACGCCCTCGGACCAGCCGGTGCCGTCGGCGGCGGCGGCGAACGACTTGCACCGCCCGTCGGTGGACAGGCCGCGCTGGCGGGAGAACTCGACGAACACGGTCGGGGTGGCCATCACGGACACCCCGCCGGCCAGCGCGAGGGTGCACTCCCCCAGCCGCAGCGCCTGGCAGGCCAGGTGCAGCGCGACCAGGGACGACGAGCAGGCGGTGTCCACGGTGACCGCCGGCCCTTCCAGGCCCAGCGCGTACGCGATCCGGCCGCTGGCCACGGCGGCGGCGCTGCCGGTGCCGAGGTAGCCCTCGACGCCGCCGCCGACGCCGGTGAGCAGCGCGGCGTAGTCGCCCTGGCTGCTGGTGGCCGCGTAGACGCCGGTGGGCGCGCCACGCAGCCCGGTCGGGTCGACGCCGGCGGACTCGAACGCCTCCCACGCGGTCTCCAGCAGCAGCCGCTGCTGCGGGTCCATGGCGAGGGCCTCGCGCGGGCTGATGCCGAAGAACGCCGGGTCGAAGTGGCCGGCATCGGGCAGGAAGCCGCCGTCGCGGACGTAGGACGTGCCGCGGCTGGTCGGGTCGGTGTCGTAGAGCGCGTCGAGGTCCCAGCCCCGGTCGGCGGGGAACGGGGCCATCGCGTCGCGGCCGGCGTCGACCAGCTCCCAGAGCTGGTCGGGCGAGCGCACGCCGCCGGGGAACCGGCAGCTCATCCCGATGATCGCCACCGGTTCGGTGAGGCGGTCGGTGAGGTGCTGGTTCTGCTGCCGGAGTTTCTGGTTGTCCAGCAGGGACGCGCGCAGCGCGCCCACCACCTCGTCCAGCGAGACGCTCATCGGGGCCTCCCTGCCGCCGGCCGGGTCACGAGTCGGATCCTTCGAGGGCCATCCGCACCAGTCCGGCGACGTCGAGGTCGCGGATCTCGGCGGCGGGGGCGTCCGGCGTGGCGTCCGGGGCCGGCGCGGCGGTGTCCTGGCCGAGGCGCAGCAGCGGGTCGAGCAGCCCCGCCTGCCGCAGCCGGTCCAGCGGGATCGCCGCGAGCACCCGGCGCACGGTCTCCTCGTCGGCCGGGTCGCCGGCGGCCGGGTCGCCGCCGTCGGGGAACAGCTCGGCGTCCAGGTGGTCGGCGAGGCCGGCCGGGGTCGGGTAGTCGAAGACCACTGTGGTGGGCAGCTCCCGGCCGGTCGCGGCGGTGAGCAGGTTGCGCAGCTCCACCGCGGTGAGCGAGTCGAAGCCGAGGTCGAGGAAGCCCCGCTCCGGGTCGACCGCGTCGACCGAGGGGTGGCCGAGGACCTTCGCCGCGTCGGTGCGGACCAGGTCCAGCAGCGCGTCGCGCCGGTCGGCGGCGGGCAGTACGCGCAGCTCGGCGAGCCGGTCCGCGCCCTCCGGGCCGGCGTTCGCGGCCGGTTCCGGTGCGGCGGCGAGCGCCCGCACGGCCGGCAGGTCGGCCAGCAGCGGACTGGGTCGTAGCGCGGTGAACAGCGGGTGGAACGTGGCCCAGTCGACGTCGGCGACCGTGACGCAGGTGTCGCCGGCGGCGAGCGCGTGCCGCAGCCCGGCCATCGCCGGCCCGGGCGGCAGCACCCGCAGGCCGCGTCGGCGCAGCTGTTCCGGCGCGTCGTCGTCGAACATCCCGGACTCGGTCCACGGCCCCCAGGCCACCGAGGTGGCGGGCAGGCCGCGCGCCCGGCGGTGCTGCGCGAGGGCGTCCAGGTGGGCGTTGCCGGCCGCGTACGCGCCCTGGCCGCCGCTGCCCCAGGTGGCGGCGATGGAGGAGAAGAGCACGAACGCGTCCAGCTCGACGCCGTCGAGCAGCTCGTCGAGCAGTTCCGCGCCGGCCAGCTTCGGGCCGATCACGTACGCCAGGTCCTCCAGCGTGGTCTCGGCCAGCGGGACCACCTCGCTGACCCCGGCGGCGTGCACCACCGCGCGCAGCGGCGGCCCGTCCCGGCGCAGCTCGGCCACGAGGTCGGTCATGGCGCTGCGGTCGGCGGCGTCGCACCGGGCGACCCGGCACTCGACGCCGGCCTCGGCCAGCTCGGCCAGGAGCGCGTCGGCGCCGGGGGTGTCCGCGCCGCGCCGGCTGGTCAGCACGATCCGCTCGGCGCCCGCGCCGGCGGCCCAGCGGGCCACGTGCCCGCCGAGCGCGCCGGTGCCGCCGGTGATCAGGACGGTGCCGCGCGGCTGCCACGGCGTGGGCTCGCCATCGGTCACGGCGGTGTCGAGCCGCCGGGCGTACGCACCGTCGGCGCGCACCGCCACCTGGTCCTCGGTGGTGGTGGCGAGCAGGGCGGCGGTCCGTCGGGCGGTGTCGTCGTCGACGGTGGCGGGCAGGTCGACCAGGCCGGCCCAGCGGGCGGGCTGTTCCAGCGCGGCGACCCGACCGAGGCCCCACAGCGCCGCCTGCCGGGGCCGGTCCGGGGTGTCGCCGTCCCCGACGCCGACCGCGCCCCGGGTGGCGCACCAGAGCCGGGCCGGCGCGTCGACGTCGGTCAGCGCCTGGAGCAGGTGGACGGTGGCGGCCAGCCCGCGCGGTAGCGCCGGGTGGTCGGTGTGCGACGTCTCGTCCAGGCCGAGCAGGGACAGCACGTGCGACGGGCCGTCGCCGGTCGCGGCGGCGACCAGGTCGGCCAGCCGGGTGGCCAGCTCGTCGGGCTCGGCGGCGGTGTCGACCGTCGCGGTGGTGGCCGCCGGGCCGAGCGCACCGGCCAGGGCGGTCAGGTCCGGGTCGGTGGCCCGGTCGGCGGGCAGCAGCACCAGCCAGCGGCCGGCGGGCGGGGTGCCGGCGCCGATGTCGACCGGTTCCCACCGGACCCGGTAGCGGCAGCCGTCCACCAGGGACCGTTCCCGGCCGCGGCGCCGCCACGCCGACAGCGCCGGCAGCACGGCGTCGAACGGCTGTTCCGGGGCGACGTCCAGCTCGGTGAGCAGGCCGTCCAGGTCCTCGGCGTCGACCGCCGCCCAGAACCGGCGTTCCACGGCGGTGTCGGCGTCGGCCGGCGCGGTCAGCCAGGCCGGCGGCTGCGGCCAGAAGCGCTGCCTGTCGAACACGTGGGTGGGCAGGTCGGCCGGTTGCGGGTCGGCGCCCGCGTAGAGCGCCGGCCAGTCCGGGGTGACGCCGTGCACGTGCAGCGCGGCCACGGCGCGCAGCAGGGTCGACGGTTCCGGCCGGTCCCGGCGCAGCGTGGGCAGGACCGGTGGGACCGGCCCGGCGTCGGCCAGCACGCCCTGGGCCGCCGGGGTGAGCACCCCGTCCGGGCCCACCTCCAGGTAGGCGGTGCAGCCGTGCGCGCGCAGCGCGGTGACCGCGTCGGCGAAGCGGACCGTGTCGCGGGCGTGCCGGGCCCAGTAGCCGGGCGCGCCGACCGCCGCCACGTCGACCGGCGCGCCGGTGACCGTGGAGACCAGCGGCACCGTCGGCGCGTGGTGCGGCAGCCGGGCGGCGAGCGCGGCCAGCTCGTCGAGCACCGGCTCCATCAGCGGGCTGTGGAAGGCGTGGCTGACGGCAAGCCGGCGGGTGCGTACCCCTCGGGCGGTCCACTCGGCGGCGACCCGGTCGACGGCGTCGGTCTCGCCGGCGACGACCACGGCGGCGGGGCCGTTGACGGCGGCGAGCGCGACCCCGGCGCCGAGGGTGGGCCGGACGGCGTCCTCGCCGGCGGCGACGGCGAGCATGGCCCCGCCGTCGGGCAGCGCCTGCATCAGCCGGCCCCGGGTGGCGACCAGCTCGGCGGCGTCGGCGAGGGTGAGCACCCCGGCGGCGTACGCGGCGGCGAACTCGCCGATGGAGTGCCCGGCGACCGCGTCGGGGCGCAGCCCCCAGGCGGTGAGCAGCCGGAACAGCGCCACCTCCACGGCGAACAGGGCCGGCTGGGTGAACTCGGTGCGGTCCAGCAGCGCCGCCTCGGGGGTGCCGGGTTCGGCGTCGAGCAGCGGGCGCAGCGGCCGGGACAGGTGCGGGTCGAGCGCGGCGCACACCTCGGTCAGCGCGTCCGCGTAGGTCGGGTACGCGGCGGCCAGCTCGCGACCCATGCCGGGCCGCTGGGCGCCCTGCCCGGAGAACAGGTACGCGACCCGGGGCCGGGCGGTCACCGCGCCGGTCACCAGCGCCGGTGAGTCGTCGCCCCGGCGCAGGGCGCGCAGCCCGGCGCGCAGCGTGCGCCGGTCGGTGGCGAGCACCACCGCGCGGTGCTCCAGCGCGGCCCGGGACACGGCGGCGGTCCAGCCGACGTCGACCAGCGGTGGGGCCTGCGGACCGGTGAGCCGGTCGGCCCACGGCTGCGCCTGGGCGGCCAGCGACCCGGCGGTGCGGGCGGAGAGCAGCACCGGCACCACCGGCGGGTGCGCCGGTTCACCGGCCGGGACGGGCGGCTCGGGGGCCTGTTCGAGGATGGTGTGGGCGTTCGTGCCGCTGATGCCGAACGAGGAGACGGCGGCGCGGCGCGGGCGGCCGGTGAGCGGCCACGGCCGGCCCTCGGTGAGCAGGTCGACCGCGCCGGTGCTCCAGTCCACCTGGTCGCTGGGCGCGTCCACGTGCAGCGTCGGCGGCAGGTAGCCGTGGCGCAGCGCGAGGATCATCTTGATCACGCCGGCGACACCGGCGGCGGCCTGGGTGTGGCCGATGTTCGACTTGATCGAGCCGAGCAGCAGCGGCCGGTCCTCGGGTCGGCCCTGCCCGTACGTGGCAAGCAGCGCCTGCGCCTCGATCGGGTCGCCGAGCCGGGTGCCGGTGCCGTGCGCCTCCACCGCGTCGACGTCACCGGCGTCGAGGCGGGCGTTGGCCAGCGCGGCCCGGATGACCCGCTGCTGGGCCGGCCCGTTGGGGGCGGTGAGGCCGTTGGAGGCGCCGTCCTGGTTGACCGCGCTGCCCCGGATCACCGCGAGCACCGGGTGGCCGTTGCGGCGGGCGTCGCTGAGCCGCTCGACCAGCAGCACGCCGACGCCCTCGCCCCAGCTGGTGCCGTCGGCGCCGGCGGCGAACGCCTTGACCCGGCTGTCCGGGGCGAGGCCGCGCTGGCGGCTGAACCCGACGAACACTCCGGGGGTGGCCATCACGGTGACGCCGGCGACGAGCGCCAGGGAGCACTCGGCGGCGCGCAGCGCCTGCCCGGCCCAGTGCAGCGCGACCAGCGACGACGAGCAGGCGGTGTCCACCGACACGGCCGGCCCCTCCAGCCCGAGCGTGTACGACACCCGGCCGGACAGGACGCTGCCGGCGTTGCCGGTCATCAGGTGTCCCTCGGCGCCCTCGGCGGTGAGCATGAGGTTGCGGTAGTCCTGGTAGTTGGTGCCGACGAAGACGCCGGTGGGGCTGCCGCGCAGCGCCTGCGGGTCGATGCCGGCCCGCTCGATCGCCTCCCACGAGGTCTCCAGCAGCAGCCGCTGCTGCGGGTCCATGGCGAGCGCCTCGCGGGGGCTGATGCCGAAGAAGCCGGGGTCGAAGTCGGCCACGTCGGGCAGGAAGCCGCCCTGCCGGGCGTAGCTGGTGCCCTCGACGGCGGGGTCGGCGTCGAAGAGCCGGTCGAGGTCCCAGCCCCGGTCGGTGGGGAAGTCGCCGATGGCGTCGCCGCCGGCGGCGAGCAGTTGCCACAGCCGCTCCGGGTCGTCCGCGCCGCCGGGGAAGCGGCAGCTCATCGCGACGACGGCCAGCGGCTCGTCGGGGGTGGCCACGGCTACCGGGCCGTCGACGGCCGCGCCGGCGCCGGTGAGCAGTTCGTCGAGGTGCCCGGCGAGCACGGCCGGGTTCGGGTAGTCGAACGCGAGCGTGGCGGGCAGCCGCAGGTCGGTGGCGGTGGCGAGGAGGTTGCGCAGGTCGACGGCGGTCAGCGAGTCCAGGCCGAGGTCGCGGAAGGGCCGGTTGACTCCGACGTCGTCGGCGGAGCCGTAGCCGAGCGCGCCGGCCGCGCACTGGCGGACCAGGTCGCGCAGCGTCTCGGTCCGTTCGGCGGCGGAGCGGCCGGCGAGCTGCCGGGCCAGCGCCGAGCCGGGTTCGCCGGCCGGCTCGGTGGTGGCCGGCGTCTGCGGGGGTAGCAGCGCCTCCCGGACCTCGGGCAGGTCGCCGAGCAGCGGGCTGGGGCGGACGAGCGTGAACGCCGGGGCGAAGCGGGTCCAGTCGACGTCGGCGACCATCGTGGCGGCGTCGTCGCCGCCGAGCGCCCGGGTCAGTGCCGCGACGGCGAGGTCGGGGTCCATGGCCACCATGCCGCCGCGCCGCAGCCGCTGCTGGGCGCGCTCGTTGTCGGCGGGCAGGCCGGCGCCGTCCCAGGCGCCCCAGGCGACGGCGAGCGCCGGGAGGCCGTCGGCCCGCCGCCGGTGGGCGAGCGCGTCGAGGTGGGCGTTGGCCGCGCCGTACGCGCCCTGGCCGGCGTTGCCGGTGGTGCCGGCGACGGAGGAGAAGAGCACGAACGCGTCCAGCTCGTGGTCGCGGGTGAGCGCGTCGAGGTGGTCGGCGGCGGCGCTCTTGGGCGCGGCGACGGTGTGCAGGCGGGCCGGGGTGACGGTGTCCACGATGCCGTCGTCGAGGACGGCGGCGGTGTGCAGCACGGCGCGCAGCGGGGCGTCGTCGGGCAGGTCGGCGAGCAGCGCGGCGAGCTGGTCGCGGTCGGTGACGTCGCAGCGGGCGACGGTGACGCGTACCCCGAGGTCGGTCAGCTCGGCGGTGAGGTCGCCGGCGCCGGGGGCGTCGGGGCCGCGCCGGCTGGCCAGCAGCACGTGCGCGGCGCCGGCGCGGGCGGCCCAGCGGGCCAGGTGCCCGCCGAGGCCGCCGGTGCCGCCGGTGATCAGCACGGTGTCGCGCAGGCGGACGTCGTGGTCGGCCGGGTGGGTGAGCCGGGTGAGCCGGCGGACGTGCACGCCGGTGTCGCGGACGGCGATCTGGTCCTCGCCGTCGTCGGCGCCGAGCACCGCGCCTAGGAGGGCGGCGGCGCGCGCGTCGAGCCGGTCGGGCAGGTCGACCAGGCCGCGCCAGCGGGCGGGGTGTTCCAGGGCGACGGCCCGACCGAGGCCCCACACGGCGGCGGCGGCCGGCTCCGGGGCGGGGTCGGTGTCGCCGGTGGTGACGGCGCGGCGGGTGGCGCACCACAGCGGCGCCTCGACGCCGAGCGCGCCGAGCGCCTGGACCAGGTGGGCGGTGCCGGTGACGCCGAGCGTGGTGGCCGGATGGTCGGGGTGGGGACGTCCGTCGAGGCCGAGCAGGGAGAGCACGGCGGCGGGTCCGCCGTCGGGCAGCGCGGCGCGCAGCCGCTCGGCGAGCGCGGCCGGGTCGTCCGCCGGGTCGACGGGCACGGGTACGGCGTCGGCGCCGACGTTGCCGAGCGCGGCGAGCACCTCGGTGACGAGCGGGGCGTCGGTCAGGTCGGCGGGTACGGGCAGCAGCCAGGTCCCGCCGAGGCGGGTGAGCGGCAGGTCGGGCCGGGGTGTCCAGGTGATCCGGTAGTGCCAGCGGTCGGGGTCGGGTTCGCCGTCGCGGTCGGTGACGAAGCGCGGCGGTGCGGGCCAGTACCGCTGGTGGTCGAAGGCGTAGGTGGGCAGGTCGACGGTGTGGGTCTCGGGTAGCACGCGGGTGAGGTCGACGGGCAGGCCGACGGTGTGGGCGGTGGCCAGGTTGGTCAGCAGCCGGGTCGGGTCGTCGTCGCCGCGCCGCAGGGTGGACAGCACGTGCCCGGTGGTGCCGGTGTCGTCGAGGATCGCGGTGACCGGCATCGCCAGCACCGGATGCGGACTGATCTCCACGAACGTGCTGTGCCCGGCGCCGATCGCGGTCCGCACGGCGGTGTCGAAGCGGACGGTCTGCCGCAGGTTGTCGTACCAGTAGTCGGCCGTCATGGTGGCCGGGTCCACCCAGTCACCGGTCAGGGTGGACACCAGACGGGTGTGGCCGGGCTGCGGCGTGATGTCGGCCAGGTCCGCGCGAAGCTGCTGGGCGACGTCCTCGACGGCCGCCGAGTGCGACGCGTAGTCGACCGGGATCAGCCGGGCCCGGATCTCGTCGGCCTGACAGGCGTCCACGAAGTCGGCCACGGCCTGCGGCGGGCCGGAGACCACCACCGTGGACGGGCCGTTGACCGCCGCGATCCCGACGCCGGCGAACCCGTCGAGACGGGTTGTCACCTCGTCGACGGGCAGGTCGACCGACGCCATCGTGCCGGTCCCGCGCAGCACCGACAGGGCCCGCGACCGCAACGCCACCGTCTTCGCCGCGTCATCCAGCGACAGGATCCCCGCCACACACGCCGCGCCGATCTCCCCCTGCGAGTGACCGATCACCGCCTGCGGGGTGACCCCGACGTGCCGCCACACCGCCGCGAGCGCGACACCGACGGCCCACAGCACCGGCTGCACCACCTCGACCCGGTCCAGCCAGGACTCGTCGTCCCCGGTCAGCACCGACGGCAGGTCGACGTCCAGGAACGGCGACAACGCCGCCTGGCACTCGGCGAGCGTGGCGTCGAACACCGGCGTCCGACCCACCAGACCGGCCGCCATCCGCGCCGACTGGGCGCCCTGACCCGGGAACACGAACACCGGACCGGCCGTCCGGGACGCCGTACCCGTCACCACCGTCGGCGACGGCGTGCCGGCGGCGAGGACGTCCAGCCCCGACAGCAGGTCGTCGGCGGACGCGCCGACCACCGTCGCCCGCTGCTCGAACGCCGACCGGGTGGTCGCCAGGGACCAGGCGACCGCCGCCGGGTCGGCCGGGGCGGCACGCAGGTGCGCGGCCAGCCGGGCGGCCTGCCCGGCGAGCGCGGCGCGGGTGCGGGCGGCGAGCGGCCAGGCGGTGACGTCGGCGGCCACCAGCCCCGGGGTCGGCGGGTCGGCGGCGGGGGCGGGCTCGTCCGGGGCCTGCTCGACGATGACGTGGGCGTTGGTGCCGGAGATGCCGAACGAGGAGACGGCGGCGCGGCGCGGGCGGTCCCGGTCCGGCCAGGGGCGGGCCTCGGTGACCAGTTCCAGCGCGCCGGCGGACCAGTCGATGTGCGGGGACGGCTCGTCCACGTGCAGTGTCGCCGGCACCAGGCCGTGCCGGATGGCGAGCACCATCTTGATCACCCCGGCCACCCCCGCGGCGGCCTGGGCGTGCCCGATGTTGGACTTCACCGAGCCGAGCAGTGCCGGCCCGGCGTCGCCGCGGTCCTGCCCGTACGTGGCCAGCAGCGCCTGCGCCTCGATCGGGTCGCCCAGGTTGGTGCCGGTGCCGTGCGCCTCGATGACGTCGACGTCGGCGGTGGCGAGCCGGGCGGCGGTGAGCGCCTGACTGATGACGCGCTGCTGGGACGGGCCGTTGGGGGCGGTCAGCCCGTTGGACGCCCCGTCCTGGTTGACCGCGCTGCCGCGCAGCACCGCGAGCACCGGGTGGCCGTTGCGGCGGGCGTCGGAGAGGCGCTCCACCAGCAGCCAGCCGACGCCCTCGGAGAAGCCGGCCCCGTCGGCGGAGGCGGCGAAGGAGCGGCACCGCCCGTCCGGGGACAAGGCCCGTTGCCGGCTCGATCCGATGTAGAGGCCGGGCGTGGCCATCACGGTGACGCCACCCGCGAGCGCCAGCTCGCACTCCCCCGCCCGCAGCGCCTGCGCGGCGAGGTGCAGCGCGACCAGCGAGGAGGAGCAGGCGGTGTCGATGGAGACGGCCGGCCCCTCCAGGCCGAGCGTGTACGACACCCGGCCGGAGGCGACGGCCGCCGCCCCGCCGGTCATCGAGTGCCCCTCGTCGGCGTCCGGGGACATCATCAGCAGCGTGCCGTAGTCCTGCCCGTTGGTGCCGACGAACACCCCGGTGCGGCTGCCGCGCAGCGTGGCCGGGTCGACGCCGGCGGACTCGACGGCCTCCCACGCGGTCTCCAGCAGCAGCCGTTGCTGCGGGTCCATGGTGAGCGCCTCGCGGGGGCTGATGCCGAAGAACGCCGCGTCGAAGTCCCCGGCGCCGTCGAGGAAGCCGCCCTCCCGGGCGTACGAGGTGCCGGGGTGGTCGGGGTCGGGGTGGTAGAGCCGGTCGAGGTCCCATCCCCGGTCGTCGGGGAACGGCGCGACCGCGTCCCGCCCGTCGCGCAGCAGCTCCCACAGGTCCCGCGGGTCGCGTACGCCGCCGGGCAGCCGGCAGCTCATCGCGACGATCGCCACCGGCTCCAGTTCCTGGGACTGGGCCTCGCTGAGCCGGCGGCGGGTGTCGTGCAGGTCCGCCATGACCCGCTTGAGGTAGTCGCGGAGCTTGTCTTCATTGGCCATCGGGTGCCGCTTCCTCGCAGGGGACGGGGAGTGAGCCGGTGCGGTCAGGACAGACCGAGGTCGCGGTCCACCATGGCGAACAGCTCGTCGTCGGTGGCGTCGCCGAGGTGCCGGCCGAGGTCGTCGCCGCCACCGCCCTGCCCGAGTCGGGTGAGCATGGCCTGGAGGCGGACGGTGGCGCGGACCCGGGCGGCCTCGTCGCGGGCCACCACGTCGAGCCCGTCGGCGATCCGGTCGAGGTCGTCGAGCAGCGCGGTGGGGGTGGCCACGTCGTCCTGGGCGACCTCGGCGTAGAGGTACTCGGCGAGCGTGGTCGGCGTCGGGTAGTCGAAGACCAGGGTGACCGGCAGCGCCACCCCGGTGGCCAGGCCGAGCCGGTTGCGCAGCTCGACCGCGGTGACCGAGTCGAAGCCCAGCTCGCGGAACGCCCGGTGCTCGTCCACCGACTCCCCGGACGGGTAGTTGAGCACGGCCGCGACCTGTCCCCGGACGAGGGCCAGCAGCACGGCCATCCGGTCGGCGGCGGGCAGCCCGGCGAGTCGGTCGTGCAGCGACTCCGGGCCGTCGGGGGTCTCGCCGCCGGTGGCGCGCTCGGCGGCGCGCAACCGGCGGACGTCGGGCAGGTCGTTGATCAGCGGTCCGGGCCGGGTGGCGGTGAACGCGACGGAGAACCGCTCCCAGGCGATGTCGGCGACGGTGAGGAACGCCTCGCCGTGGTCGACGGCCTGGTGCAGCGCGGCGATCGCGGCCTCCGGCGGCATCTCGGGTACGCCGTGCCGGTGCAGCAGCTCGCCGAACGGCCCTTCGGCCATGCCGCCGCCGGCCCAGGCGCCCCAGGCGATGGAGGTGCCGGGGAGGCCGAGGCCGCGCCGGTGCTGGGCTAGCGCGTCGAGGAACGCGTTGCTGGGGGCGTAGTTGCCGACGCCGGAGCTGCCCACCGAGCCGGCGAAGGAGGAGAACATGACGAACGCGGCGAGGTCGAGGTCGAGGGTCAGTTCGTGCAGGTGGTAGGCGACGTCGACCTTGGCGGCGAGGACCCGTTCGATCTGGTCGACGCGCAGGTCGGTGATGAGCGCGTCGTCCAGCACCGCGCTGGCGTGCACCACCACCCGCAGCGGGCGGTCGGCGGGGATGTCGTCGATCAGCGCGGCCAGTGCGTCCCGGTCGGCGGCGTCGCAGGCGACCACGCTGGCGGTGGCGCCGAGCGCGGTCAGCTCCTCGACGAGCTGCGCGGCGCCGGGTGCGGCCGGGCCGCGCCGGCTGGCCACGACGATGTTCTCCACGCCGCTGCGGGCCAGCCAGCGGGCGGCGTGCCCGCCGAGGGCGCCGGTGCCGCCGGTGACCAGGGCGGTGCCGGAGGGCTGCCACGGGTGGGCGGGTCGGCTGTCGCCGAGCGGGACCCGGGTGAGCCGGCGGCCGAGCAGGCCGGCGGGGCGTACCGCGATCTGGTCCTCCTCGCCGGCGGCGGTGAGCGCCGCGACCAGCAGGCCGGCGCTGCGCTCGTCGATCGCCTCGGGCAGGTCGACCAGGCCGCCCCAGCGCTGCGGGTGTTCCAGCGCGGCGACCCGGCCGAAGCCCCAGACCATGGCCTGACCGGGCGAGCGGAGCAGGTCGGCCCGGCCGACCGAGACGGCGCCGGAGGTGACCGCCCACAGGGGTGCGGCGAGGCCGATGTCGCCGAGCGCCTGGACCAGCGCGACGGTGGCGGCGAAGCCACCGGGCACGGACGGGTGCATCGGGTGGACCAGCTCGTCGAACGCGAGCAGCGACACCACGCCGGTCACCTCGGCCGGTGTGTCGTCGGCGCCGGTGGTGATCGCCTCGCGCAGCAGTTTGGCGAGCAGGTCGCGGTCGACGTCGGTGGTGCTGACCGGCACCGGGACGACGGTGGCGCCGGCGGCGGCGATCGCCGCCACGCTCGCGTCCTGCCACGGTTCGACGATGTCGCCGGTGGGCAGCACGACCAGCCAGGTGCCGGCCATGCCGCGGTTGGTGATGCCGGTGAGCGGCTTCCACGTGTCCTGGTAGCGCCAGCTGTCGATGTCGGACTGGCGGCGTCGCTGCCGGCGCCAGCGGTGCAGCAGGGGCAGCACCGGGGCGAGCGCGTCGAGCGCCGTCCCGGCGGGGGTGTCCTCGCCGGCGACCACCTCGGCGAGGGCGGGCAGGTCGTCGCGTTCCACGGCCGCCCAGAAGCCGCTGTCGTCCGGCCCGGCGCTCTGGTCGGACGACAGGGCCGCCGGCTCGGGTCCGCCGCTGCCGTCGAGCCAGTACCGCTGGTGGTCGAAGGCGTAGCTGGGCAGGTCGACGGTGGTCGTCTCGGGCAGCACGCGGGTGAGGTCGACGGGCAGGCCGACGGTGTGGGCGCCGGCCAGGTTGGTCAGCAGCCGGGTCGGGTCGTCGTCGCCTCGACGCAGCGTGGACAGCACGTGGCCGGTGGTGGCGGTGTCGTCCAGGATCGCGGTGACCGGCATCGCCAGCACCGGATGCGGACTGATCTCCACGAACGCCGTGTGCCCCGCGCCGATCGCGGTCCGCACCGCCGTGTCGAAGCGGACCGTGCGGCGCAGGTTGTCGTACCAGTAGTCGGCCGTCATGGTGGCCGGGTCCACCCAGTCCCCGGTCAACGTCGACACCAGACGGGTGTGGCCTTGCTGCGGGGCGACGTCGGCCAGGTCGGCGCGCAACCGCTGGGCGACGTCCTCCACGGCGGCGGAGTGCGAGGCGTAGTCCACCGGGATCAACCGGGCCCGGATCTCATCGGCCTGACACGCTTCGACGAAGTCGGCCACGGCCTGCGGCGGACCGGACACCACCACCGTCGACGGGCCGTTCACCGCCGCGACCCCGACACCGTCGAACCCGGGCAGACGGACGGTCACCTCGTCGGCCGGCAGATCCACCGACGCCATCGTGCCGGTCCCCCGCAGCGCGGCGAGCGCCCGGGACCGCAGGGCCACCGCGCGGGCCGCGTCGTCGAGGGAGAGGATGCCGGCGACGCAGGCAGCGGCGATCTCGCCCTGGGAGTGACCGATGACGGCGTCGGGCAGCACACCGGCTGCGCGCCACACGGCGGCGAGGGCGACCCCGACGGCCCAGAGCACCGGCTGCACCACCTCGACCCGGTCCAGCCAGGACTCGTCGTCGCCGGTCAGCACCGACACGAGGTCGACGTCCAGGTGGGGGGCCAGCGCCGCCTGGCACTCGGCCAGCGTCGCGTCGAGGACCGGGCACCGGCCGACCAGGCCGGCGGCCATCCGGGCGGACTGGGCGCCCTGGCCGGGGAAGACGAACACCGGGCCGGCGCCGGCGGCGGTCGCCGTGCCGGTGACGAGGTTGCCCGCCGGCAGGCCGGCGGCGAGGGCGTCCAGGCCGGCCAGCAGCTCGGCCGGCGCCGCGCCGACGACGGCGGCGCGCTGGTCGAGCGTGGCGCGGGTGGTCGCGAGGGACCAGGCCACCGCCGCCGGGTCGACGTCCGCCCGGCCGCGCAGGTGCACGGCGAGCCGCGCGGCCTGGCCGGCGAGCGCGGCGCGGGTGCGACCGGAGACCGGCCAGACGGTGGGCGCGGCGGCGAGCAACCCGGGCCGGCGCGGCGCGGGCTCGGCGCTGTCGTCGGCGGCCGGCTCGGCGGGGGCCGGGCGGTACTCCTCGACGATGACGTGGGCATTGGTGCCGCTGACGCCGAACGAGGAGACGCCGCCCCGGCGGGGGCGGCCCAGCTCCGGCCACTGGCGGTTTTCGGTGATCAGCTCCACCGCGCCGGCGGACCAGTCCACGTGCGGCGACGGCTCGTCCACGTGCAGCGTCGCCGGCAGCGTGCCGTGCCGCAGCGCCATCACCATCTTGACCAGCCCGGCGACGCCGGCGGCGCTCTGGGTGTGGCCGATGTTCGACTTCACCGAGCCCAGCAGCAGCGGCCGGTCGGCGGGACGGTCCTGCCCGTACGTGGCGATGAGCGCCTGCGCCTCGATCGGGTCGCCGAGCGTGGTGCCGGTGCCGTGCGCCTCGACCAGGTCGACGTCGGCCGCGCCGAGCCGCGCGTTGGCCAGCGCGGCCCGGATCACCCGCTGCTGGGAGGGCCCGTTGGGGGCGGTGAGACCGTTGGAGGCGCCGTCCTGGTTCAGGGCGCTGCCCCGGATCACGGCGAGGATCGGGTGGCCGAGGCGTTCGGCGTCGGCGAGTCGTTCCACCACGACCACGCCGCCGCCCTCGCCCCAGCCGGTGCCGTCGGCGCCGGCCGCGAACGCCCGGCACCGCCCGTCGACGGACATGCCGCGCTGGCGGGAGAAGACCACGAAGACGCCGGGGGTGGCCATCACGGTGACGCCGCCGGCGACGGCCAGGTCGCACTCGCCGCGGCGCAGCGCCTGCCCGGCCAGGTGCAGCGCGACCAGGGAGGACGAGCAGGCGGTGTCGACGGTGACGGCGGGCCCGTTGAGGCCGAGGGTGAACGAGATCCGGCCGGAGGCGACGCTCGTGGTGTTGCCGGTGCCGAGGTACATGTCGACGCCGTCGGGCACGTGCGGCAGGCCCATGCCGTAGTTGGACGTGCTGAGGCCGACGAAGACGCCGGTCTGGCTGCCGCGCAGCGACAGCGGGTCGATGCCGGCGCGCTCGATCGCCTCCCACGAGGTCTCCAGCAGCAGCCGCTGCTGCGGGTCCATGGCGAGGGCCTCGCGGGGCGAGATGCCGAACAGGGCCGGGTCGAAGTCACCGGCGGCGTCGAGGAACCCGCCGACCCGGGTGTAGCTCTTGCCCGGCTTGTCCGGGTCGGGGTCGTAGAGCGCGTCGAGGTCCCAACCCCGGTCGTCGGGGAACTCGGTGAGCGCGTCCCGGCCGTCGGCGACCAGCTCCCACAGGTCCTCCGGGGACCGGACGCCGCCGGGGAACCGGCAGCTCATCGACACGATGGCGAGCGGTTCGGTGTCCCGCGCCTCGACGGTCTGCAGCTTGCGCTTCGTGTCGTGCAGGTCGGCGGTCACCCGCTTGAGGAAGTACCGCAGCTTGTCGTCGTCGCTCATCGCGTCCCTGCCTCGATCCGCGGTTCGGTCATGTCAGGAGATTCCAAACTCTTTGCTGATGAAGTCGAAGATCTCGTCGTCGCTGGCCGCGTCGAGGTCGGGCCGGTCCGGTTCGGCGGCCGGGCCGGCGAGGTCGGTGGCCTTGGCGAGCAGGTCCCGCATCCGGGTGGTGAACCGGTCCCGGGTCTCCGGGTCGAGGGCGAGCGTGGTGAGCAGCGACTCCACCGCGTCGATGCCCTGGAACAGCGGCTGGGTGGAGGGGGCGGCGTCGGCGGCGATCTCGCCGGCCAGTTTCCCGGCCAGCGCCTGCGGCGTCGGGTAGTCGAAGACCAGCGTGGCGGGCAGCCGCAGCCCGGACAGGGTGTTGAGCCGGTTGCGCAGGTCGACCGCGGTGAGCGAGTCGAAGCCCAGGTCGGTGAAGAGCCGGCCCGGGTCGACGGCCTCCGGCCCGGTGTGACCGAGCACGGCGGCGACGTTAGCCCGGACCACGTCGAGGAGCACCCGGCGCCGCTCGTCGTCGGACAGGCCGGCGAGCCGCTGGGCGAGCGGCACGCCGCCGGTCGCGGCGGCGCCGGCGTCGACCGAGCGGCGCAGCGGCACCCGGACCAGGCCGCGCAGCAGCGGGGCGAGCGCGCCGGACTCGGCCTGCGCCCGCAGCGCCGCCACATCCAGGCGCATGGGTACGACGGCCGCCGCGTCCAGCCGCCAGGCCGCGTCGAACAGGTGCAGCGCCTGGTCGGTGGGGAGCCCGCCGGCGCCCTGCTCGGCCATCCGGCGCACGTCGGCGTCGGCGAGGTGACCGGTCATGCCGCTGGCCTGCTCCCACAGTCCCCAGGCGAGCGAGATGCCGGGCAGGCCCTGGGCCCGCCGGTGCGCGGCGAGCGCGTCGAGGAACGCGTTCGCGGCGCCGTAGTTGGCCTGACCGGCGCTGCCCAGCGTGCCGGCGGCGGAGGAGAAGAGCACGAACGCGCCGAGGTCCCGGCCCGCGGCGAGCCGGTGCAGGTGCCACGCCGCGTCGACCTTGGGTACGGCGACCGCGTCGACCCGGTCCGGGGTGAGCGACTCCAGCACGCCGTCGTCGAGCACGCCGGCGGCGTGCACCACGGCGGTGAGCGGATGCGCGGCGGGGATGCCGTCGAGCAGCGCGGCGAGCGCGTCGGGGTCGGCGGCGTCGCAGGCGGCGACGGTGACCTCGGTGCCGGCCTCGGCCAGCTCGGCGACCAGCTCGGCGACACCGTCGGCGGTCGCGCCGCGCCGGCCGGCGAGCAGCAGGTGCCGCATCCCGTGGGTGGTCGCCAGGTGGCGGGCCAGCAGCCGGCCCAGCACGCCGGTGCCGCCGGTGACGAGCACCGTGCCGTCCGGGTCGACGCCGCCGGGCAGCGGTTCCAGTCCGGCCGGTACGCGGGCCAGGCGCGGCGCGCGTACCTGACCGGTGTGCACGGCGAGCTGCGGCTCGCCGGTGCCGATCGCGGCGGCGAGCAGCACGGCGCTGGCCGGGTCGGCGTCCAGGTCGAGCAGGTGCAGGCGGCCGGGGTGTTCGACCTGTGCGGTGCGGATCAGCCCCCAGGCGGGGGCCTGCCGCAGGTTGACCTCGGCCTGTTCTCCGGTGGCCACCGCGTCGCGGGTGACCAGGACGAGTCGGGTGTCGGCGAACCGGTCGTCGGCGAGCCACGCCCGCACCAGGTCCAGCACGCGGTGGGTGGTGGCGCGGGCCTGTGCGGCCAGCTCGGCGCCGGTGCCGTCGCCGAGCGCGGCGACTGGCACGACGACCACCTCGGGGGCGGCCTCGCCGCCGGTGAGCAGGTCGGCGAAGGACTCGGGGGCGAGGTCGGTGCGGGTCCGGGCGCCGGCCGCCTCCCCGGCGGCGCTGAGCGCGAGGTCGTCGCCGAGGACCACCCAGTGGCCGGCGGCGGGCGTCGGCGCGGCGGGCACGGCCAGCGCCGGCCAGTCCAGCCGGAACAGCGACTCGTGCCGGCCGGAGCGGGCGGCGCCGAGCGCGTCCCCGGTGACCCGGCGCATGATCAGCGATTCGGCGTGCAGGACCGGCGCGCCGGTGGCGTCGGCGACCTGGAAGGTGACGCCGACGTCGCCGGCGGCGGCGACGCGGACCCGGAGCGCGGTGGCGCCGGCGGCGAGCAGCGTGACGCCGGTCCAGGCGAACGGCAGGCGGGGGACGGTGGCGTCGGCGCCGTCGCCCATCCGGCCGAGGAAGCCGCCGATGGACATGGCCTGGAGCGCGCCGTCGAGCAGCGCCGGGTGGATGCCGAACCGGCCGGCCTCGGCGTGGTGGTCGGCGGGGAGCGCCACCTCGGCGAACACCTCGTCGCCGCGGGTCCAGGCGGCGCGCAGGCCCCGGAAGGCCGGCCCGTAGCCGAACACTGTCGACTCGATGCCGGCGTAGAACGCGTCGGAGTCGACCTCGGTGGCGCCGGGCGGCGGCCACACGCCGAGGTCGAACGCGGGCGCGACGGCGGCGCGCGGGGCGAGCTGGCCGGTGGCGTGGCAGGTCCAGGCCACGTCGGCGAGGATCTCGTCGGACCCGTCCCGGTAGGGGCGGGAGTGCAGGTGCACCGGTCGGCGGCCGGCGTTGTCGCGGTCGCCGACGGTGAGCTGGATCTGCAGCGAGCCCAGTTCGGGCAGCACGAGCGGGGCGAGCAGGGTGAGTTCCTCGACCACCGGCGCGCCGGCCTGCTCGCCGGCGTGGGCGGCCAGTTCGACGAAGGCGGTGCCGGGCAGCAGGATCGCGTCCATCACCCGGTGCTCGCCGAGCCACGGGTGGGTACGCACGGACAGCCGGCCGGTGAAGACCATCCGTTCGCTGTCGGGGAACGTGACGGCGGCGCTGAGCAGCGGGTGCCCGGCGTCCTGGAGGCCGGCGGAGGCGACGTCGTGCGCCCGGTGCGCGGGCGGGTCGAGCCAGAACCGGTGCTGCTCGAAGGCGTAGGTGGGCAGGTCGACGGTGTGGGTCTCGGGTAGCACGCGGGTGAGGTCGACGGGCAGGCCGACGGTGTGGGCGGTGGCCAGGTTGGTCAGCAGCCGGGTCGGGTCGTCGTCGCCGCGCCGCAGCGTGGACAGCACGTGCCCGGTGGTGCCGGTGTCGTCGAGGATCGCGGTGACCGGCATCGCCAGCACCGGATGCGGACTGATCTCCACGAACGTGCTGTGCCCCGCGCCGATCGCGGTCCGCACCGCGGTGTCGAAGCGGACGGTGCGGCGCAGGTTGTCGTACCAGTAGTCGGCGGTCATGGTGGCCGGGTCCACCCAGTCCCCGGTCAACGTCGACACCAGACGGGTGTGGCCTTGCTGCGGCGTCACGTCGGCCAGGTCGGTGCGCAACCGCTGGGCGACCTCCTCCACGGCGGCGGAGTGCGAGGCGTAGTCCACCGGGATCAACCGGGCCCGGACGCCGTCGGCCTGACACGCTTCGACGAAGTCGGTCACGGCCTGCGGCGGACCGGACACCACCACCGTGGACGGGCCGTTCACCGCCGCGATCCCGACACCCGCGAACCGGTTGTCGGCGGCACCGGAGCCGGCGGAGTCGGCCGTGGACCCGTCGACGCCGCCGGCCGTCCCGGCTGCGACACCGAGGCGGGC
The DNA here is from genome assembly GCF_002573675.1 of Micromonospora sp. WMMA1996. Taxonomy (NCBI): domain Bacteria; kingdom Bacillati; phylum Actinomycetota; class Actinomycetes; order Micromonosporales; family Micromonosporaceae; genus Micromonospora; species Micromonospora sp. WMMA1996. The sequence goes on from NZ_PDHU01000001.1 coordinate 2,451,893, forward strand.
GGTCACCTCGTCGGCGGGCAGGTCGACCGACGCCATCGTCCCGGTCCCCCGCAGCGCGACGAGCGCCCGCGACCGCAACGCCACCGTCTTCGCCGCGTCCTCCAGCGACAGGATCCCCGCCACGCAGGCCGCGCCGATCTCCCCCTGCGAGTGCCCGATCACCACCTGCGGGGTGACCCCGACGTGCCGCCACACCGCCGCGAGGGCGATCCCGACGGCCCACAGCACCGGCTGCACCACCTCGACCCGCTCAAGCCACGACTCGTCCTCACCGGTCAACACCGACACCAGATCCACATCCAGATACGGACCCAACGCCACCTGACACTCGGACAGCGCGGCGTCGAACACCGGCGTCCGTCCCACCAGACCGGCCGCCATCCGCGCCGACTGCGCACCCTGACCCGGGAACACGAACACCGGGCCGGCTGCGGACGCGGTGCCGGTGACCAGGTGCGGTGACGGCGACCCGTCGGCCAGCGCGTCCAGGCCGGACAGCAACTCCTCGACCGAGGACCCGACCACCGCGCCCCGGTGGTCGAACGCCGACCGGGTGGCCACCAGGGACCACGCCACGGCGGCCGGGTCCATCTCGCCGCGCGACCGGACGTATCCGGCCAGGCGGGCGGCCTGCCCGGCCAGCGCGGCACGCGAGCGCGCGGACACCGGCCACAGCGTCGCGGCGGCGTCCAGCAGGCCGGCGGCGGTCGGGGCCGCGGCGGCGGGCTCGTCGCCCTGTTCGACGATGACGTGGGCGTTGGTGCCGGAGATGCCGAACGACGACACGGCGGCCCGGCGCGGGCGCGACGCCGACGGCCACGGGCGCGCCTCGGTGACCAGCTCGACCGCGCCGGCGTCCCAGTCGATGTGCGGGGACGGTGCGTCCACGTGCAGTGTGCGCGGGACGGTGCCGTGCCGCATGGCCTGCACCATCTTGATCACGCCGGCGACGCCGGCGGCGGCCTGGGCGTGCCCGATGTTCGACTTGATCGAGCCGAGCAGCAGCGGCCGGTCCGCCGGCCGGTCCTGCCCGTAGGTGGCGAGCAGCGCCTGCGCCTCGATCGGGTCGCCGAGCGTGGTGCCGGTGCCGTGCGCCTCCACCACGTCCACGTCGGCCGGGCCGAGCCGCGCGGCGGCCAGGGCCGCCCGGATGACCCGCTGCTGCGACGGTCCGTTGGGGGCGGTGAGCCCGTTGGACGCGCCGTCGGAGTTGACCGCGCTGCCGCGGACCACGGCGAGCACGTGGCGGCCCTGCCGGCGGGCGTCGGAGAGGCGCTGCACGAGCAGCAGGCCGACGCCCTCGGACCAGCCGGTGCCGTCGGCGGCGGCGGCGAACGACTTGCACCGGCCGTCGGCGGCCAGGCCGCGCTGCCGGGAGAACTCGACGAACGCGGTGGGGGTGGCCATCACGATGACGCCGCCCGCGAGGGCCAGGTCGCACTCGCCCCGGCGGAGCGCCTGACCGGCCCAGTGCAGCGCGACGAGGGAGGAGGAGCAGGCCGTGTCGAGCGACACCGCCGGGCCTTCCAGGCCGTACGTGTAGGCGACCCGGCCGGAGATGACGCTGCTGGTCATGCCGGTGAGCGCGTATCCGGAGGTTTCCTCCGGGGCGAAGGCGAGCAGCGAGCCGTAGTCCTGACCGCTGGTGCCGACGAACACGCCGGTGCTGCTGCCGCGTACCGAGGTCAGGTCGATGCCGGCGGACTCGAACGTCTCCCAGGTGGTTTCCAGCAGCAGCCGCTGCTGCGGGTCCATCGCCAGGGCCTCGCGCGGGCTGATGCCGAAGAAGCCGGGGTCGAAGCGGTCGACGTCGGCGAGGAAGCCGCCGCCGCGGGCGTAGAACGTGCCGGTGGCGTCCGGGTCGGGGCTGTAGAGCGTGTCCAGGTCCCAGCCCCGGTCGCCGGGCAGGTCGGTGACGGCGTCGACCCCGTCGGCGACCAGCCGCCACAGGTCGTCGGGGTTGGCCACACCGCCGGGCAGCCGGCAGGCCATCCCGATGATGGCCAGCGGTTCGTCGTCGGCGACGGCGATCGGCGCGGCGGCCGGCCGGGCCGGGACGGGGGTGCCGGCGATCTCGGTGTCCAGGTGCGCGGCGAGGTCGTGCGGGCTCGGGTGGTCGAAGACGAGCGTGGCGGGCAGCCGCAGTCCGAACGCGTTGCCGAGCCGGTTGCGCATCTCGACGGCGGTGAGCGAGTCGAAGCCGAGGTCGCTGAACGCCCGGCGCGGGTCGACGGCGGCCGGGTCGGGGTAGCCGAGCACGGCGGCGGCCTGCCCCCGGACGATCTCCACGAGCGCGGTGCGGCGGTCGGTGTCGCCGAGCGCGGCGAGCTGGTGCACCAGGGACGCGCCGGTGGCCGGCGCGGCGGCGCCCCGGGCGACCCGGATCAGCGCCCGGTACAGCGGCGGGACGGCGCCGGCGAACTGGGCCCGCATGGCGGCCAGGTCGAGGCGGGCCGGCACCAGCGCGGCGGCCGGAACGCGGCAGGCGGCGTCGAAGAGCGCGAGGCCCTCCTCCGCCTCCATCGCGGACACGCCGGAGCGGGAGATCCGGTTGAGGTGGACGTCGTCCAGCTCGGTGGTCATGCCGCTGCGGTCGGCCCAGAGGCCCCAGGCCAGGGTGAGCGCGGCCAGTCCCCGGGCGCGGCGGTGGTGGGCGAGCCCGTCGAGGAACGCGTTCGCGGCGGCGTAGTTGCCCTGGCCCGGGCCGCCGGCGGTGGCGGCGAGCGAGGAGTACGACACGAACGCGGTGAGGTCGAGGTCGGCGGTCAGCTCGTGCAGGTGCCAGGCCGCGTCGACCTTCGGGCGCAGCACCCCGTCGACGCGGTCCGGGGTGAGCGAGGAGATGACGCCGTCGTCGCGTACCCCGGCGGCGTGGACCACGGCGGTGAGCGGGTGGTCGGCGGGGAGGTCGGCGAGCAGCGCGGCGACCGCGTCCCGGTCGGCGACGTCGCAGGCGGCGACCGTGACGGTGGCGCCGAGCGCGGTCAGCTCGGCGCACAGCTCACCGATGCCGGCGGCGTCGCGGCCGCGCCGGCTGGTGAGCAGCAGGTGCCGCACGCCGTGGCGGGTCACCAGGTGCCGGCTCATCAGCTGACCGAGCGTGCCGGTGGCGCCGGTGACCAGCACCGTCCCGTCGGCGTCGAACGGCGTGCCGGTCGGGTCGGCGGGCGCGGGCACCCGGGCCAGCCGGGCGCCGGAGGCGACGCCGGCCCGGACGACGACCTGCGGTTCGTCGGTGTCCAGCGCCGGCACGAGCGCGCCGGCCGCGCCGGCCGGGTCGTCTACGTCGACGAGCACGAAGCGGCCGGGGTTCTCCGACTGGGCGGAGCGCAGCAGGCCGATGACGGCGGCGCCGGCCAGGTCGGTGAGGTCGTCGTCCGGGCCGGTGGCGACGGCGGCGCGGGTGAGCACGACCAGGCGGGTGGCGTCGTAGCGGTCGTCGGCGAGGAACCGTTGCAGCAGGTCGAGCGCCCGGTGGGTCACCTCGGCGACCCACCGGGGCACGTCGCGCCCGCCGGGCGGGTCGAGGAACGGCGCGACCAGCACGCCGGGCGCGTCCGCGCCCTCGTCCAGCGCGGTGGTCAGGGCCGCGAGACCGGGGTACGCGGTGACGGCCGTTCCGGTGGCGGCGACCGCGTCGGCGAGCGCGGTGTCGGTGTCGAGGACCGCCCAGGCGGCGGTCGACGGCGCGGCGGGCAGGGCGAGCGGTGTCCAGTCCACCCGGTACAGCGACTCGGGTCCGCCGCCCCCGGCGGTGCGGAGCTGGTCGGCGGTGACCGGGCGCAGCACGAGCGAGCCGACCGAGGCGATCGGGGCGCCGGTGACGTCGGCGAGGAGCAGGGAGACGCTGTCGGCGCCGGTGTGCCGCACCCGCACCCGGGCGGCGGCGGCCCCGGCGGCGTGCAGCGCGATGTCGTTCCAGGAGAACGGCAGCCGGCCGTGGCCGGGGGGCAGGCCGGGACCGGTGGGGTCGCCGGTCGCGCTGGTGAGGCCGAGTGTGTGCAGGGCGGCGTCGAGCAGTGCCGGGTGCACGCCGTATCCGCCGGCCTCGCCGGCCGGCGTCTCGGGCAGCGCCAGGTCGGCGAAGAGGTCGTCGCCGCGCCGCCAGGCGGTACGCAGGGCGATGAAGGACGGGCCGTAGTCGTAGCCCTGGGCGGCGAGGTGCGGGTAGAGCTGGTCGGTGGGCACCTCGGTGGCGTCCGGCGGCGGCCAGGTGGCCAGGTCGGACCAGCCGGGTACGCCGGGTTTCGCCGGGCGGTCGGCGAGGACGCCGCTGGCGTTGCGGGTCCAGGCCCGGTCACCGTCGGGGTCCCGGTCGGTGTGCTCGTCGTCGGGCGCGGAGTGCAGCGAGACGGACCGGCAGCCGGTCTCGTCGGCCGGGCCGATCCAGAGCTGGATGTCCACGCCGCCGGTCTCGGGCAGGATCAGCGGCGCCTCGAGGGTCAGCTCGCGGACGTGGTCGGCGCCGACGTGCGCGCCGGCCTGGAGGGCGAGTTCGACGAAGCCGGTGCCGGGCAGCAGCACGGTGTCGAAGACGACGTGGTCGGCGATCCACGGGTGGGTGCGCCTCGACAGCCGGCCGGTGAACAGGAAACCCTCGGCGTGGGCGACGCCGACGGCGGCGCCGAGCAGGGGGTGGCGGGCGGGCCGCAGACCGACGGCGGTGACGTCGCCGGTCCAGCCGCCGCCGGCCTCCGGCCAGTAGCGCTGGTGCTGGAACGCGTAGGTGGGCAGGTCGACCCGGGTGGCGCCGGTGCCGGTGAACCACGGCGACCAGTCGACGGGGACGCCGTGCGCGTGCAGCTCGGCCAGGCCGGCCAGCAGCGCGGCGGTCTCGTCCCGGTCGCGGCGTTGGACGGCCACGGCGAGCACGGCGTCGTCAGCGGGCAGGATCTCGGCGGTGAGCGCGGTGAGCACGCTCTGCGGGCCGATCTCCAGGAACGTGTCCACCCCGGCGTCGTGCAGGGCGGTGATCCCGTCGGCGTACCGGACCGCCTCGCGGACGTGCCGCACCCAGTAGTCGACGGTGGTCAGCTCCGCCGGGTCCGCGACCGCGCCGGTCACGTTGGACACGACCGGGAGGGTCGGCGCGGCGAACGTCAACCCGTCCAGGACGGTGCGGAAGTCGGTGAGCATCGGTTCCATCAGCGGGCTGTGGAACGCGTGCGACACGGTGAGCCGGCGGACCCGGACGCCCCGGTCGCGCCAGGTGTGCTCCAGCGCGGCCAGCGCGTCGACCGGGCCGGAGACCACGACCGACGCCGGGCCGTTGACCGCCGCGATCCCCACGTCCGTCCGGTCCGCGATCGACGCGGCCACCTCGGGCTCCGGCGCGGCGACCGCGAGCATCCCGCCGCCGTCGGGAAGCGCCTGCATCAGCCGGCCTCGGGCCGCGACCAGCGCGGCGGCGTCCGGCAGCGACAGCACCCCGGCGACGTGCGCGGCGGTGATCTCACCGATCGAGTGCCCGGCCACGAGGTCCGGGGTCACCCCGAACGACTCGACCAGGCGGAACAGGGCCACCTCGACCGCGAACAGGCCGGCCTGGGTGAACTCGGTGCGGTCCAGCAGGTCGTCGTCGCCGAACAGCACCGGCTTCAGCGCTCGCGGCAGCATCGGGTCGAGGTGACCGCACACCTCGTCGAGCGCGGCGGCGAACACCGGGAACGCCGCGTACAGGTCCCGGCCCATGCCGGGGCGTTGCGCGCCCTGACCGGAGAAGAGCACGGCGACGCCCTGCCGGTCGGTGGCCTGCCCGGTCACGGTGCCGGCCTGCGGCGTGCCGGCGGCGAGTGCGCGCAGCGCGGCCAGCAGGTCGTCCCGGCCCGTCGCGGGGAGCACGGCCCGCCGGTCGAGCGCGGCCCGGGCGGTGACCGACGAGAAGGCCACGTCGGGCGCGGTGAGGTCGGGGTCGGCGGCGATCCGGTCGGCCCACCGGCCGGCCTGGGCGGCCAGCGCGGCGTCGTCGCGGGCGGAGACCACCACCGGTACGACCGGTCGGGTGGCCGCCGGCGCGGCGTCGGCCGGGGCGGGTTCGTCCGGCGGGGCCTGTTCGAGGATGGTGTGGGCGTTGGTGCCGGAGACGCCGAACGAGGAGATCGCCGAGCGGCGCGGCCGGTCCACCGCCGGCCACGCGGTGGCCTCGGTGACCAGCGTGACCGCGCCGGCGTCCCAGTCGACCTGCGAGGTCGGCGCGTCCACGTGCAGCGTCGGCGGCACCACGCCGTGCGCCATCGCCTGCACCATCTTGATCACGCCGGCGACGCCGGCGGCGGCCTGGGTGTGCCCGAGGTTCGACTTGACCGAGCCGAGCAGCAGCGGCGCCGCGTCGCCCCGGTCCTGCCCGTACGTGGCCAGCAGCGCCTGCGCCTCGATCGGGTCGCCGAGCCGGGTGCCGGTGCCGTGCGCCTCCACCACGTCCACGCCGCCGGCGGCGAGGCCGGCGTTCGACAGTGCCTGCTGGATCACCCGCTGCTGGGCCGGCCCGTTCGGGGCGCTGAGCCCGTTCGACGCGCCGTCCTGATTGACCGCGCTGCCGCGCAGCACGGCGAGGATCCGGCGGCCGTTGCGGCGGGCGTCGCTCAGGCGTTCCAGCAGCAGCACGCCGACGCCCTCGGACCAGCCGGTGCCGTCGGCGGCCTCGGCGAACGCCTTGCACCGCCCGTCGGCGGCCAGGCCGCCCTGGCGGGAGAACTCGACGAACGCGCCGGGGGTGCACATGGCGGTGACGCCGGCGACGACGGCGAGCGTGCACTCCCGCTGCCGCAGCGCCTGCCCGGCCAGGTGCATCGCGACCAGCGACGAGGAGCAGGCGGTGTCGACGGTGACCGCCGGCCCTTCCAGGCCGAACGTGTAGGCGAGCCGGCCGGACACCACGCTGCCGGCGTTGCCGGTCATCAGGTGCCCCTCGAGACCCTGCGCGGCGGCGCTCATCAGCACCGTGCCGTAGTCCTGCCCGGTGCTGCCGGCGAAGACGCCGGTGCGGCTGCCGCGCAGCGTGTGCGGGTCGATGCCGGCCCGCTCGAAGACCTCCCAGGTGGTCTCCAGCAGCCACCGCTGCTGCGGGTCCATCGCCAGCGCCTCGCGGGGCGAGATGGCGAAGAACCCCGGGTCGAAGTCGGCGAGGTCGGTGACGAAGCCGCCCCGGCGCGCGTACGAGGTGCCGTTGCGCTCCGGGTCGCCGTCGTGCAGCGCGCCGAGGTCCCAGCCCCGGTCGGTGGGGAACTCGGTGAGCACGTCCCGGCCGGCGGCGACCACCTCCCACAGCCGCTCCGGGGTGTCGATCCCACCGGGGAAGCGGCAGCTCATGCCGACGATGGCGACCGGTTCCTGCTCACCGGCCTCCACCTCGCGCAGCCGCTGCCGCACCTGGTGCAGGTCGGCGGTGACCCGCTTCAGGTAGTCGAGAAGCTTCGCCTCGTCAGCCATGGTCCGCCCATCCCCTGTGTCGACCCGAACCGGCACCGGTCACGTCAGGACACCCCCAGCTCGCGGTCGATGAAGTCGAAGACCTCGTCCGGGGTGGCGTCCTGGAGCTTGCCGGCGACACCGTCGCCGTCGGCCGGGGCGTCCACCTCGTTGAGCGAGGCCAGCAGCGTGCGCAGTCGTTCGGTGATCCGCAGCCGGGCGCCCCGGTCGGGCGCGGCGCCGGCCAGCGCGGCCTCCAGCCGTTCCAGCTCGCCGAAGACCGGCGTCGCGGCGGCCACTCCCCCGTCGACGACGGCGGCGCGGACGTACTCGGCGAGCAGCGCGGCGGTCGGGTAGTCGAACACGACGGTGGCGGGCAACCGTACTCCGGTGGCGGCGGTGAGCCGGTTGCGCAGCTCCACCGCGGTCAGCGAGTCGAAGCCGAGGTCCCGGAACGCCCGGTCCGGTTCGACGGCGGCGTCGGAGGCGTGTCCGAGCACCGCCGCGGCCTGCCCGCGGACCAGGTCCAGCACCGTCCGGCGCCGCTCGGCGTCGGTCTGCCCGGCGAGCAGCGCGGCGAGCGAGTCGGCGGTCGGGCCGCCCTCCTCGGCGCGCTCGGCGGCGGCGCGGCGCGCCTCGGGGATCCCGGTGAGCAGCGGGCTGGGCCGGACCGCGGTGAAGCCGGGCACGTAGCGGGCCCAGTCGACGCCGGCGATCAGGGTGACCGGCTCGCGGCCGGTGAGGCAGCCGGCGAGCGCGGTGAGGGCGAGGTCGGCGTCGAGCCGGGTGACGCCGCTGCGCCGGCGACGCTCGGCCACGGCGGGGTCGGCGTCGGCCATGCCGCCGGTGGCCCAGGGCCCCCAGGCGACGGAGGTGGCCGGCAGGCCCTGCCGGTGCCGCTGCTCGGCCAGCGCGTCCAGGTAGGCGTTGGCGGCGGCGTAGCTGCCCTGGCCGGCGGCGCCGAGCTGCCCGGGCAGCGCGGAGAAGAGCACGAACGCCCGCAGGTCCTTCTCGGCGGTCAGCTCGTGCAGGTGCAGCGCGCCGAGCGCCTTGGGCCGCAGCACGTCGGCGATCCGGTCGGCGGTGAGGCCGTCGAGCACCCCGTCGTCGAGGACGCCGGCGGCGTGCACCACAGTGGTCAGCGGCGCGTCGGCCGGCACGTCGTCGAGGAGCTTGGCCAGCGCGGCCCGGTCGGCCACGTCGCAGGCGGCGACGGTGACCCGGGCGCCCCGGTCGGTGAGGTCGCGGACCAGGTCGGCCGCGCCCGGCGCGTCGGCGCCGCGCCGGCTGACCAGCAGCAGGTGCGCCGCGCCCCGGTCGGCGAACCAGCGCGCGACCTGCCCGCCGAGCGCGCCGGTGCCGCCGGTGACGAGCGTGGTGCCGGGATGCCCGTCCGCCGGGTCGGCGCCACCGCCGGGCGCCCGGACGAGGCGGCGGACCAGCAGGGTGACGCCGTCGACGGCGAGTTGGTCCTCACCGTCCGGGCCGGACAGCGCGGCGCAGAGCAGGTCCCAGCCGTGGTCGTCGAGGGTGGCCGGCACATCGACCAGGCCGCCCCACCGCTGCGGGTGTTCCAGGGCGGCGACCCGGCCGAGGCCCCAGAGCAGCGCCTGCTCGGGCCGGCCGACGCCGCCGTCGCGGGTGGTGCCGGCGGCGCCCCGGGTGACGCACCACAGCGGCGCGGGCACGTCCAGGTCGCCGAGCGCCTGGAGCAGGGCCAGCGACCGGGCCAGGAACGGCGGCACCGGGGCGTCGGCCGGCGTGTCGGCGAGGGCGAGCAGGGACAGCACCCCGTCGACCGGGCCGGCGCCGGCGGCGGTGAGCCGGGCGGCGACGGCGGCGCGGTCGGTGGCGTCCTCGGGCAGCAGGACCAGCCGGGCGTCCGCGCCGCGCCTGGTCAGTTCGGCCACGGCCGTCTCCGCCTCGGCGATGCCGTCCGGGTCCGCCACGACCCACCAGGCGCCGGTGAGGAACGCGACCGGAACCCCGGCGTACGGCTGCCAGACGGCCCGGTAGCGCAGGTCGTCGAGGGTGGACCGGTCGCGTTGGCGGCGTCGCCAGTCGGCGAGCAGCGGCAGCGCGGCCCCGAGGCGGTCGAGGGACTCGGTGGCGTCCTGCGCGGTGAGGTCGGCCAGGGCGGCGAGGTCCTCGTTGTCGACGGCGGCCCAGAACGCGGCGTCGGCCCCGGTCGGGGCGTCGGCGGTGTCGACGGTGCGGGTGCGGGGCCAGTAGCGCTCCCGGTCGAACGCGTAGGTGGGCAGGTCGACGGTGGTCGTCTCGGGCAGCACGCGGGTGAGGTCGACGGGCAGGCCGACGGCGTGGGCGGTGGCCAGGTTGGTCAGCAGCCGGGTCGGGTCGTCGTCGCCGCGCCGCAGCGTGGACAGCACGTGCCCGGTGGTGCCGGTGTCGTCGAGGATCGCGGTGACCGGCATCGCCAGCACCGGATGCGGACTGATCTCCACGAACGTGCTGTGCCCCGCGCCGACCGCGGTCCGCACCGCCGTGTCGAAACGGACGGTGCGGCGCAGGTTGTCGTACCAGTAGTCCGCCGTCATGCTCGCCGGGTCCACCCAGTCCCCGGTCAACGTCGACACCAGACGGATGTGACCGGGCTGCGGGGCGACGTCGGCCAGATCGGTGCGCAACCGCTGGGCGACCTCCTCCACGGCCGCCGAGTGCGAGGCGTAGTCCACCGGAATCAACCGCGCCCGCACCTCATCGGCCTGACAGGCCGCCACGAAATCGGCGACCGCCTGCGGCGGACCGGACACCACCACCGTCGACGGACCGTTCACCGCCGCGATTCCCACGCCGGAGAACCGTCCAGCGCCGTCGGTGTCACCCGGTGCCACCGCGTCGGGTCCGACAGCACCGTCTGTCGCGCGGTCGGCTTCCAGCCGCGCCGTCACCTCGTCGGCGGGCAGGTCGACCGACGCCATCGTGCCCGTGCCCCGTAGCGCGGCCAGCGCCCGGGACCGCAGCGCCACCGTCCGCGCCGCGTCCTCCAGAGACAGAATCCCGGCTACGCACGCCGCGCCGATCTCGCCCTGCGAGTGGCCGATCACCGCCTGCGGGCTCACACCGACGTGCCGCCAGACCGCGGCGAGGGCGACACCGACGGCCCAGAGCACGGGCTGCACCACCTCGACCCGGTCCAACCACGACTCGTCGTCCCCGGTCAGCACCGACGGCAGGTCGACGTCCAGGAACGGCGACAACGCCGCCTGGCAGTCCGCCAGCGTCGCGTCGAACACGGGCGTGCGGCCGACCAGACCGGCCGCCATCCGCGCCGACTGCGCACCCTGACCCGGGAACACGAACACCGGGCCGGCGCCGCGCCCCGCCACCGTGCCCGTCACCACGGCCGGCGACGGCGTGCCGGCGGCCAGCGCGTCCAACCCGGACAACAGGTCCTTGGCCGAGGACCCGACCACCGCGGCGCGGTGGTCGAACGCCGACCGGGTGGTCGCGAGGGACCAGGCGATCACCGCCGGGTCTGCCGAGGTGCCACGCAGGTGCCGGGCCAGCCGCCCGGCCTGCCGGGCCACCCCGTCGCGGGTCCGCGCCGACACCGGCCAGGCGAGCGCGCCGTCGAGCAGCCCGGACCGGGCGGTGTCCGCGCCGGCGGGCGGCCCCGGCCGGGCGGCATCGGCGGGCGTCTCGTCGGGGAGTTCGAGAATGACGTGCGCGTTGGTGCCGGAGATGCCGAACGACGAGACGGCGGCCCGGCGTGGTCCGGCGGCGGGCCAGGCCCGGTTCTCGGTGACCAGCTCGACCGCGCCGGCCGACCAGTCGATGTGCGGCGACGGCGCGTCCACGTGCAGGGTCGGCGGGACCACGCCGGCCCGCATGGCGAGGACCATCTTGATCACCCCAGCGACGCCGGCGGCGGCCTGGGTGTGGCCGATGTTCGACTTCACCGAACCGAGCAGCAGGGGTTCGACGTCGGCGCGGCCCTGCCCGTACGTGGCGATGAGCGCCTGCGCCTCGATCGGGTCGCCGAGGGTGGTGCCGGTGCCGTGCGCCTCCACCACGTCCACGTCGGCCGGGGACAGTCGCGCGGCGGCGAGGGCCGCCCGGATCACGCGTTGCTGCGACGGCCCGTTCGGTGCGGTGAGCCCGTTGGACGCGCCGTCCTGGTTGACCGCGCTGCCGCGCAGCACGGCGAGGATCGGGTGGCCGTTGCGCCGGGCGTCGGAGAGGCGCTCGACCAGCAGCATCCCGGCTCCCTCCCCCCAACCGGTGCCGTCGGCGGCGGCGGCGAACGCCTTGCACCGGCCGTCGGGGGCGAGGCCGCGCTGGCGGGAGAACTCGACGAACAGCCCGGGGGTGGCCATCACGGTCACGCCACCGGCCAGGGCCAGGTCGCACTCGCCGCGTTGCAGCGCCGCCGCCGCGAGGTGCAGCGCGACCAGGGACGACGAACACGCCGTGTCCACCGAGACCGCCGGTCCTTCCAACCCCAACACGTACGCCACCCGCCCCGAGACCACGCTCGCCGCGTTCCCGGTGCTCGCGAACCCTTCGACCTCGTCCGCGGACACCATCAACAGGGCCCCATAGTCCTGGCCGTTGGTGCCGACGAACACCCCTGTTCGTGAACCCCGCAAGCCACCCGGATCAACCCCTGCCCGCTCGATCGCCTCCCACGAGGTCTCCAGCAACAGGCGCTGCTGCGGGTCCATGGCGACGGCCTCGCGGGGTGAGATGCCGAAGAAACCGGCGTCGAAGTCGGCCACGTCGTAGAGGAACGCGCCGGTGCGGACGTAGGAGGTGCCGGCGGAGTAGGGGTCGGGGTCGTAGAGTCCGTCGAGGTCCCAGCCGCGGTCGCCGGGCAGGTCCGAGACCGCGTCGCGGCCGGCGTGCAGCAGCTGCCAGAACCGCTCCGGGTCGGTGACGCCGCCGGGAAACCGGCAGGACATGGCGACGATCGCGACCGGCTCGTCGTCGGCGAGCGGGGTCGGTCCGGCGGCCGGGCCGGTCTCGGCGACGCCGCCGAGTTCGGTGTGCAGGTGCCGGGCCAGCACGGTGGCGGTCGGGTAGTCGAAGACCAGCGTGACGGGCAGCCGCAGGCCGGTGGCGGTGGCGAGCCGGTTGCGCAGCTCGACCGCGGTGACCGAGTCGAAGCCGAGGTCGCGGAACGCGTGGTGCGGGTCGACGGCCTCGCCGCCGGCGTACTTGAGGACGGTGGCCGCCTGGTCGCGGACCAGGTCGAGCAGCGCCTCCCGGCGCTCGTCGGACGCCATCCGGGCGAACGCGCCGGCCGGCGCGGCCTCGGCCGTCTCGTCCGGCTCCCGGTCGGCGGCGAGCTGCCGCGCCTCGGGGATCTCGGCGATCAGCGGGGCCGGGCGGGTGGCGGTGAGCGCGACCCGGAACCGGTCCCAGGCGATGTTGGACACGGTCAGGTACGTCTCGTCGTGCGCGAGCGCCTGGTGCAGCGCGGCGATCGCGAGGCGGGGGTGCATCTCGGGCGCGCCGTGGCGGTGCAGCATCCGGCCGAACTCCCCGTCGGCCATTCCGCCGCCGCCCCAGGCGCCCCAGGCGATCGAGGTGGCCGGCAGGCCGAGGCCGCGCCGGTGCTCGGCGAGCGCGTTGAGGTAGGCGTTGCCGGGGGCGTAGTTGCCGACGCCGGAGCTGCCGACGGTGCCGGCCATCGCGGAGAACAGCACGAACGCGTCGAGGTCGTGGTCGCGGGTCAGCTCGTGCAGGTTGACCGCGGCGGTGACCTTGGCGCCGAGCGCGTGGTCGATCCGGTCGAGGGTGAGCGCGCCGATGACCGCGTCGTCGAGCACGGCGGCGGTGTGCACGACGGTGGTGAGCGGGTGTTCGGCGGGCAGTCCGGCGAGTACGGCGGCGAGCGCGTCCCGGTCGGCGGCGTCGCAGGCGGCCACGGTGACCCGGGCGCCCAGTGCGGTCAGCTCGGCCTCCAGCTCGTCGACGCCGTCGCCGTCGCGGCCGCGCCGGCTGAGCAGAACCAGGTGGTCGGCGCCGTGGGCGGCGAGCCAGCGGGCCACGTGCCCGCCCAGCGCGCCGGTGCCGCCGGTGACCAGCGCGGTGCCGGTGGGCCGCCAGTCGCGCGGGGCGGGGGTGTCGCCGAGCGGCGCGCGCAGCAGCCGTCGGCCGTACGCGCCGGTGGGGCGCAGCGCGACCTGGTCCTCCCCGTCGGCGCCGGCGAGGACCCGGGCCAGCCGGGTGGCGGTGCGGTCGTCGACGGTGTCGGGCAGGTCGACCAGGCCGCCCCAGCGGTCGGGGTGTTCCAGCGCGGCGATCCGGCCGAACCCCCAGGCGAGCTGCTGGGTGGGGTGCGGCAGCGGGTCGGTGGGTCCGGTGGAGACCGCGCCCCGGGTGAGCGTCCACAGCGGCGCGCGGATCCCGGCGTCGCCGAGGGCCTGGGTGAGGGTGACGGTGCCGGCGTAGCCGGCCGGCACGTGCCGGTGGGCGGGCAGCGGTGTCTCGTCCAGCGCGAGCAGGGAGACCACGGCGGCGGGTGGGGCGTCGGCGTGCCGGTCGCGCAGCCGGGCGGTGAGCGCGTCCCGGTCGGTGCGCTCGCCGGTCAGGGCGAGCGGGACGACGGTGGCGCCGTGCCGGCGCAACGCGTCCGCGACGACGTCCGCCGCGTCGACGCCGAGGTCGCCGGGGCCGGTGACCAGCCACCAGTCGCCGTCGAGTGTCGGCCGGTCGGCGGCGTCGGGGGCGACCGGCAGCCAGCCGTCGCGGTAGCGCCAGGAGTCGACGGTGGCCTGGTCGCGGTGGCGGCGTCGCCACGCGGCCAGCGCCGGCAGCAGCGCGGCGAGCGCGTCGGCGGGCACGTCGGCGGTGTCGGCCAGCTCGGCGCCGACCGCGGCCGGGTCCTCGGCCTCGACGGCGGCCCAGAACCGGGCGTCGACCTCGTCCGGCTCGACCGGGGCGGCGGCCACGGGGACGGCGGCCGGGCGCGGCCAGTAGGGCTGCCGCTGGAACGGGTAGGTGGGCAGGTCGAGGCGGCGGGCGGCGAGGCCGGCGAAGGCGGGCCGCCAGTCGACCGCGACCCCACCGGCGTACGCCTCGGCGAGCGCCCGGTGGAACCGGGCGAGGTCACCCTCGTCGCGGCGCAGCGTGCCGGTGACGGTGACCGCGGTCGGGTCGGCGGCGGCCGCCTCGACGCTCTCCTGCATCGCCATGGTGAGCACCGGGTGGGCGCTGACCTCGACGAAGGTCTGGTGGCCGGTGGCGGCCAGGTCGCGGATCGCCGCGTCGAAGCCGACAGTCTGTCGCAGGTTGCGGTACCAGTAGTCGGCGTCGAGGCCGGCGGTGTCCGTCCAGTCACCGGTCACGGTGGACCGGAACCGGATGTCGCCGGTGCGCGGGCGCAGGCCGGCGAGGAGGTCGCGTAGCCGCTCGCGCAGCGGTTCGACGTGCGCGGAGTGGGAGGCGTAGTCCACCGGCACGCGGCGTACCCGCACGTCGCGGCCCTGGTAGTGGGCGATCAGCTCGTCGAGGGCGGCGGCGTCGCCGGAGACCACCACCGAGGTCGGCCCGTTCACCGCGGCGAGCGCGACCCGCCCGTCCCACCGGCCGATCGTCTCGGTGGCCTCGTCGGCGGTGGTCGCGACCGACACCATGCCGCCGTCACCGGCGATCTCGGCGATGACCCGGCTGCGCAGCGCCACCACGGCGGCGGCGTCGTCCAGGCTGAGCCCGCCGGCCACGTACGCGGCGGCGATCTCGCCCTGCGAGTGACCGACCACCGCCGACGGGTGCACGCCGTAGGACCGCCACAGCGCGGCGAGGGACACGCCGACCGCGAACAGCGTCGGCTGCACCACGTCGACCCGCTCCAGCGACGGCGCGTCCGGCGCGCCCCGGATCACGTCGACCGGGGACCAGTCGAGGTGGGGGCGCAGCGCCTGCGCGCAGGCGGTGAACGTCTCGGCGAACACCGGGGCGGTGGCGAGCAGGTCGGCGGCCATGCCGGTCCACTGCGAACCCTGGCCGGGGAAGACGAAGACCACGTCGCCGCCCGTACCCGGGGGGCGGGTGACGGTGTGCGGCGCGGGACGGCCGGCGGCGAGCGCGTCCAGCGCGGCGGCCAGGTCGTCGCGGCCGGCGGCGAGCACGACCGCGCGGTGTTCGTGGGCGGTCCGGGTGGTCGCGAGCGACCAGGCCAGGTCGGGCAGCGCGGCGTCGGGCACGGCATCCAGGTGGGCACGCAGGTCGCGGGCCCGGGCGGCGAGCGCGGCGGTCCCGCGTCCGGACAGCGTCCAGGGCAGTTCCCCAGCGGGTACGGCGTCGCGCGGCGCGGGCTCCTCCGGCGGCGCCTGTTCCAGGACGGTGTGCACGTTGGTGCCGCTGATGCCGAACGAGGAGACGGCGGCGCGCCGGGGCCGGTCGCCGGCCGGCCAGGGCCGGGCCTCGGTGAGCAGCGCGACCGTGCCGGCGGACCAGTCGACGTGCGGGGTGGGCTCGTCCACGTGCAGGGTGGGCGGCAGCACGCCGGCCCGCATGGCGAGGACCATCTTGATCACGCCGGCGACGCCGGCGGCGGCCTGGGTGTGGCCGAGGTTCGACTTGACCGAGCCGAGCCACAGTGGCCGGTCGGTGTCGCGGTCCCGGCCGTAGGTGGCGATCAGCGCCTGCGCCTCGATCGGGTCGCCGAGCGTGGTGCCGGTGCCGTGCGCCTCGACCGCGTCGACCTGGTCGGGGGCGAGTCCGGCGTTGGCCAGGGCCTGCCGGATGACCCGCTGCTGGGCCGGCCCGTTGGGCGCGGTCAGCCCGTTGGACGCGCCGTCGGAGTTGACCGCGCTGCCCCGCACCACGGCGAGGACCGGGTTGCCGTCGCGGCGGGCGTCGGAGAGCCGTTGCAGCACCAGCAGGCCGACGCCCTCGCCCCAGCCGGTGCCGTCGGCGGCGCCGGCGAACGGCTTGCACCGGCCGTCGGCGGCCAGGCCGCGCTGCCGGGAGAAGCCGACGAAGATGCCGGGAGTGGCCATCACGGTGGCGCCGCCCGCGAGGGCCAGGTCGCACTCCCCCGCCTGCAACGCCTGGGCGGCCAGGTGCAACGCGACGAGCGACGCGGAGCAGGCCGTGTCGACGGTGACGGCCGGGCCGTGCAACCCGAAGGTGTACGCGAGCCGCCCGGAGATGACGCTGGCGGAGACGCCGGTGGCGAGGTAGTTCTCGTCGCCGTCGCCGGCGGCCAGCAGCAGCGAGCCGTAGTCCTGCCCGTTGGTGCCGACGTAGACGCCGGTGCGGCTGCCACGCAGCCCGGCCGGGTCGAGGCGGGCGCGTTCGAACGCCTCCCAGGCGGTCTCCAGCAGCAGCCGCTGCTGCGGGTCCATGGCCACCGCCTCGCGCGGGCTGATGCCGAAGAACGCCGGGTCGAACTCCCCGGCCCCGGTCAGGAAGCCGCCCTCGCGCACGTAGCTGGTGCCGAGGTGCTCCGGGTCCGGGTGGTACAGCTCGGCGACGTTCCAGCCGCGTTCCTGCGGCATCGGCGACAGCGCGTCGGTGCCGCCCGCCACCAGCTCCCACAGCTGTTCGGGGGTGGCGACGCCGCCGGGGAAGCGGCAGCTCATCGCCACGATGGCCACCGGCTCGCGGTGCCGGTCGACGTCGGCGGCGACGACCGCGCCGCCGGTCGGGTCGGCGGTGAGGCCGTGCAGGTGGGCGGCGAGTTCGGCGACCGTGGGATGGTCGAAGACGAGCGTGGCGGGCAGCGTCGCGCCGGTCTCGGCGGCGAGCCGGTTGCGCAGCTCGACCGCGGTGAGCGAGTCGAAGCCGAGGTCGCGGAACGTGCGGTCGGGCAGCGGCCGGCCGGCCGGGTGGCCGAGCACCAGCGCGACCTGGGCGCGGACCAGTTCGGTGAGCTGCGGCAGGGACCGGCCGACCACCACGGCCGGGGTCACCACGGCGGGTCCGGCCGGCACGCCGGGCAGCCCGGTGAGCAGCGGCGCGGGCCGGCCGCGGGTGGCGGCGAGGCGTCCCCAGTCGACGTCGGCGACGGTGAGCGCCGGTCCGGCGCCGACGACGCGGCCGAGCGCGGCGGCGGCCTGCTCGGCCGGGAGCGGGTGCACGCCGCCCCGGACCAGCCGGGCGGTGAGGTCGGCGCTGGCGGCGGCCATGCCCTCGGCGGCCCAGGCGCCCCAGGCGACCGCGGTGGCGGGCAGCCCGAGGTCGTGGCGCCAGGTGGCGAACGCGTCCACGAACGCGTTGGCCGCCGCGTAGTTGCCCTGCCCGGCGCTGCCGATCACGCCGGCGAGCGAGGAGAAGAGCACGAACGCGTCGAGGTCGCGGCCGGCGGTGGCGTCGTGCAGCGCCCGGGCGGCGCGGACCTTGGCGTCCAGCACCGCCTGTGTGCGGGGCAGGTCGAGGCCGTCGAGGATGCCGTCGTCGACGGCGCCGGCGGCGTGCACCACGGCGGTCAGCGCGGGCAGGTCGGCGACCAGCGCGGCGACCGCGGCGGAGTCGGTGACGTCGCAGCGGACCGCCCGCGCGCCGGGCAGCTCGGCGACCAGGTCGGCGACGCCGGGCGCGTCCGGGCCGCGCCGGGAGGCGAGCACGACGTCGGTCGCGCCGGCGTCGAGCAGCCAGCGACAGACCTGCCGCCCGAGCGCGCCGGTGCCGCCGGTGACCAGCACCGTGCCGGTGGGCCGCCAGCCGGGTCCGGCGGGCGGGGCGGCGGGCACGAGCCGCCGGCCGAAGGTGCCGTGCGCCCGGACGGCGACCTCGTCGTGGCCGCCGTCGGCGAGCACCGCGAGCAGCGCGTCGGCACTGGCCCGGTCCGGGGTGTCGCCGGCCGGCAGGTCGACCAGTCCGCCCCAGCGGTCGGGCTGTTCCAGCGCGACGACCCGGCCGAGTCCCCAGGCGGTGGCCGCGTACGGGTCGGTGAGCGGTTCCCCGCCGCCGACCGTGACCGCGCCCCGGGTCAGGCACCACAGCCGGCCCGACCGGCCGGTGTCGGCGAGCGCCTGGGTGAGGGTGAGCAGCAGCGCCGTCCCGGCCGGTACGGCGGGCGCGTCGGGTCGCGGCGCGTCCGGGGCGGGCAGGACGCAGAGCACCCCGCGCCAGCCCGGCTCGGGGTGGTCGCGCAGCAGGTCGGCCAGGGCGGCCCGGTCGGCGTCGGCGGGCACGGTGAGCAGGTCGACGTCGGCGCCGGCCCGGGCGAGCGGGGCGGCCCACGGTGCGGGGTCGTCGAGCGCGACGACCAGCCACCGGCCGGTCAGCGCCGGCGCCGGGGAGGGGTGGACCGGCTCCCAGACGACCCGGTAGGACCAGCCGTCCAGCGTGGAGTCGCGGTGCCGGGCCCGCCGCCAGGAGGAGAGCACCGGTACGGCCGGGGCGAGCGCGGCCACCGCCTCCGGGTCGTCCTGCACGGCCAGGTGGGACGCCACGGCGGGCAGGTCGCCGCGCTCCACGGCGGCCCAGAAGTCACCGTCGACGCCCTCGGTGGCCGTCGCGGGCGGGACGCTGCCGTCGCCGGCCCAGTAGCGGTGGCGGTGGAAGGCGTACGTGGGCAGGTCGGTGCGGCGGGCGCCGGCCCCGGTGAACCAGGTGGGCCAGGCGACCGGGTGGCCGTGGACGTGCAGGTCGGCCAGGGCGGCCAGCAGCGCCTCGGGTTCGGCGCGGTCGCCGCGTTGGACGGCGACGGCACGGACCGGCTCGTCGGGCAGGATGTCGGCGGTCAGCGGGGTGAGCACCGCGCGCGGCCCGATCTCCAGGAACGTGTCGACGCCGGCGGCGCGCAGCGCGCGGACCCCGTCGGCGTGGCGGACCGCCTCGCGGACGTGCCGCACCCAGTGCTCGGGGGTGCGGATCTCGTCCGGGTCGGCCAGGTCGCCGGTCAGGTTCGACACGACCGGCAGCGTCGGGGCGGCGAACGTCAGCCGGTCCAGGACGGCGCGGAAGCGGTCGAGCACCGGCGCCATGAGCGGGCTGTGGAAGGCGTGGCTGAGGGTGAGCCGCCGGGTGCGCACGCCACGCTCCCGCCAGCGCCGTTCCGCAAGGTCGATCTCGTCGGCGGCGCCGGAGAGGACGACGGCGGCGGGGCCGTTGACGGCGGCGACGTCGATCGGCGCGTCCGGGTCGGTCAGGGTGGCGCGGACGTCGGCCTCGGTGGCGGCGACCGCGAGCATCGCGCCGCCGGCCGGCAGCGCCTGCATGAGCCGGCCGCGCGCGGCGACCAGCGCGGCGGCGTGTTCCAGCGACAGCACCCCGGCGACGTGGGCGGCGGTGACCTCGCCGATGGAGTGGCCGCCGACCAGGTCGGGGGTGACGCCGAACGACTCGACCAGCCGGAACAGCGCCACCTCGACCGCGAACAACCCGGCCTGGGTGAAGACGGTCTCGTCCAGCAGCGCGGCGTCGTCGGTGCCGTCGGCGGCGAACAGCACCTCCCTCAGCGGGCGCGGCAGCGCCCGGTCCAGGTGCCCGCACACCTCGTCCAGCGCGGCGGCGAACACCGGGAACGCCGCGTACAGCTCCCGGCCCATGCCGGCGCGCTGCGCGCCCTGCCCGGAGAAGAGCACGGCGAGTTGGCCGCGCGGCGTACCGGTGCCGGTGACGACGGTGCCGGCCGGCTCGCCGGCGGCGAGCGCGCGCAGCCCGGCCACCAGGTCGTCGCGGCCGGCGGCGGCGAGCACGGCCCGGTGGTCGAGCACCGACCGGGACACCACCGAGGAGTACGCGACGTCGAGCGGCCGGACGTCGGGGTCGGCGTCGAGCCAGGCGGCCCAGCGCCCGGCCTGGGCGGCGAGGGCCTCCGGGGAGCGGGCGGAGAGCAGCACCGGGACGACCGGCCGGTCGACCGGCGCCGGCTCGTCCTCGGCGGGTTCCGGCTCCGGGGCCTGCTCCAGGATGGTGTGCGCGTTGGTGCCGGACACCCCGAACGAGGACACCGCCGCGCGGCGCGGCCGGTCGACGGCCGGCCACGGCGTGGCCTCGGTGGCGAGCGCGACCGCCCCGGCGTCCCAGTCGATGTGCGGCGACGGCCGGTCCACGTGCAGCGTCGGCGGGACGACGCCGTGCCGCAGCGCCAGCACCATCTTGATCACGCCGGCGACGCCGGCGGCGGCCTGGGTGTGCCCGAGGTTCGACTTGACCGAGCCGAGCAGCACCGGCGGCGCGTCGCCCCGGTCCTGCCCGTACGTGGCCAGCAGTGCCTGCGCCTCGATCGGGTCGCCGAGCGTGGTGCCGGTGCCGTGCGCCTCCACCACGTCGACCTGTTCGGGGGTGAGCCGGGCGTTGGCGAGCGCCTGCCGGATCACCCGTACCTGGGAGGGGCCGTGCGGCGCGCTCAGCCCGTTGGACGCCCCGTCCTGGTTGACCGCGCTGCCCCGGATCACCGCGAGCACCGGATAGCCGTGCCGCTGGGCGTCGGAGAGGCGGGCCAGCAGCAGCATGCCGACGCCCTCGGACCAGCCGGTGCCGTCGGCGGCGGCGGCGAACGGCTTGCACCGGCCGTCGGCGGCGAGCCCGCGCTGGCGGCTGAACCCGACGAACACGGCCGGGGTGGGCATCACGGTGACGCCGCCGGCCAGGGCCAGTTCGCAGTCGGCGTTGCGTAGCGCCTGCACGGCCAGGTGGATCGCCACCGAGGAGGAGGAGCAGGCGGTGTCGATGGTGACCGCCGGCCCCTCCAGTCCCAGCGTGTAGGCGATCCGGCCGGAGACGATGCTGGTCGAGTTGCCGGTGAGCGAGTGCCCCTCGCCGTCCTGCCCGGCCTGGGCGAGGATCGCGTCGTAGCCGTGCGCGGCGGCGCCGACGAAGACGCCGGTGCGGCTGCCCCGCACGGCCGGCAGCGGCAGCCCGGCCCGTTCGAACGCCTCCCAGGTGGCCTCCAGCAGCAGCCGCTGCTGCGGGTCCATGGCGACGGCCTCGCGCGGGCTGATGCCGAACAGGTCGGCGTCGAAGTCGCCGGCGTCGTAGACGAAGCCGCCCTCGCGCACGTAGCTGGTGCCCGGGTGGTCGGGGTCGGGGTGGAAGAGCCGGTCGAGGTCCCAGCCCCGGTCGGCGGGGAACGGGCCGATCCCGTCGCCGCCGTCGCGGACGAGGTCCCACAGCTGCTCCGGCGACCCGACACCGCCGGGGTAGCGGCAGGTCATCGCCACGATGGCCACCGGCTCGGTGTCGCGCGCCTCCAGCGCCCGCAGCCGCCGCCGGGTGCGGCGCAGCTCCGAGGTCGTACGCTTCAGGTACTCGACGTACTTCTCGTCCTCGCTGTTCACCGTGGACCTACCTCACTCGGCGTGCCGATGTCGTCGCGGCCGTCGCTCAAGACGTCTCCAGCTCGCGGTCGATCAGGTCGAAGATGTTCTCGGTGGTGGCCGACTCCAGGTCGTCGTCGTCCGCGTCGGCCTGCCGGGCGGTCAGCCGGTCCAGCAGGCCGTGCAGCCGCTCGGTGATCCCGCGGTAGGCCTCGTCGTCCGGGTCCAGCCCGGCCAGCGCCGCCTCCAGCCGGTCCAGGTCCGGCCCGAGACCCGCGGTCCGGTCGGCCGGGCCGTCGGGTACGGCGATCCGGGTGGCCAGGTGCGCGGCGAGCGCGGCCGGCGTCGGGTTGTCGAAGACCAGCGTGGCCGGCAGTCGCAGTCCGGTGGCGGCGCCGAGCCGGTTGCGCAGTTCGACCGCGGTGAGCGAGTCGAAGCCGAGTTCCCGGAACGCGCGGTCGGGTTCCACCGCGTCCGGGTCGCCGGCGCCGAGCACCACCGCGACGTGGGTCAGCACCAGCTCGCGCAGCGCGCGTTCGCGCTTGTCGGCGGAGAGGCCGCGCAGCGTGTCGGCGAACGCCGGGCCGCCGGCCGCCTCGGTGACGGCGCCGCGTCGGGCGCCGGCCCGGACCAGGGCGGTGAGCAGCGGGTGGACCGGGCCGCCGGTGGGGCGGGTGCTGATCCGCGCGGGCATCAGGGTGGGTCGTTCCGAGCGCCAGGTGGCGTCGAACAGGGCCAGCGCCTCGTCGTCGGTGAGCGCCACCAGGCCGCTGCGTTCCAGCCGGCGCCGGTCGACCGCGCCGAGGTGGCCGGTGATGCCGCTGGCCGTGGCCCACAGGCCCCAGACCAGCGAGACCCCGGGCAGGCCGAGGGCGCGCCGGTGGTCGGCGAGCGCGTCGAGGAACGCGTTGCCGGCGGCGTAGTTGCCCTGGCCCGGGCCGCCCATCAGGCCGGCGGCGGCGGAGTAGAGCACGAACGCGGTCAGCTCGTGGTCCCGGGTGGCGCGGTGCAGGTTCCAGGCCGCGTCGACCTTGGGGCGCAGCACCGCGGCGAGCCGGTCCGGGGTGAGCGACTCGACGGTGGCGTCGTCGACGACACCGGCGGTGTGCACCACGGCGCGCAGCGGGTGCCGGGCGTCCACCAGGGACAGCACGTCGGCGACGGCGTCCGGGTCGGCCAGGTCGGCGGCGACCAGTTGCACCTCCGCGCCGCCGGCCTTGAGGTCGGCGAGCAGCTCGTCGGCGCCCTCGGCGTCCGGGCCGCGCCGGCTGACCAGCAGCAGGTGCCGGGCGCCGTGTGCGGCGACCAGGTGGCGGCAGAGCAGCGCGCCGAGCGTGCCGGTGGCGCCGGTGACCAGGACGGTGCCGTCGAGCCGGGGCGTGGGCGGGATGCTCAGCGTCAGCTTGCCCACGTGCCGGGCCTGGCTGAGGAAGCGGAACGCCTCGGGGGCGCGCCGGACGTCCCAGGTGCGCCGCGGCAGCGGTCGCAGCGCGCCGTCGGCGAACAGCGCCATCAACCGCTCCAGCATCCGGCCGACGACGGCCGGGCCGGCCGCCATCAGGTCGAAGCCCTGGTAGCTGACGCCGGGGTGGTCGGCGGCGACGCGGGCCGGGTCGCGCGGGTCGGTCTTGCCCATCTCGACGAACCGGCCGCCCCGGTCGAGCAGCCGCAGCGACGTGTCGACGTACGCGCCGGCGAGCGAGTTGAGCACGACGTCGACGCCGCGGCCGGCGCGGCGGGCACGGAACTCGTCGGCGAAGTCGAGGGACCGGGAGGAGGCGATGTGCTCGTCGTCGAGGCCGGTGGCCCGCAGCACCGGCCACTTGGCGGGGCTGGCCGTGCCGTAGACCTCGGCGCCGAGATGGCGGGCGATCTGCACGGCGGCCATGCCGACACCGCCGGTGGCGGCGTGCACCAGCACCGACTCCCCGGCGGTCAGCCGGGCCAGCTCGACCAGGCCGTACCAGGCGGTCAGGAAGACCACCGGGACGCCGGCCGCCTCGGCGTACGACCAGTCGTCGGGGATCCGGGTGACCATGCGGTGGTCGGTGACGGCGACGGTGGCGAACGAGCCGGCGAAGATGCCCATCACCCGGTCGCCGGGGGCCAGCCCGGTGACACCGGGGCCGACCTCGCGCACCACGCCGGCGCCCTCGCTGCCCAGCACCTGCTGGTCGGGGACCATGCCGAGGGCGAGCACGACGTCGCGGAAGTTCAGCCCGGAGGCACGCATCTCGACCGCGACGTGTCCGGCCGGCACCGCGCCCTCCCAGACCGGGACGGGCAGCAGCGCCAGGTTCTCCAGCGTGCCCGTCTCGGTCACGTCGAGCCGCCACGGCTGTCCGCCGGCGGGGGGTGCCAGCACGCCGGTGTCGCGGGCCCGGACCAGCCGGGGCGCGAGGGCGGCGCCGTCGCGCAGCGCGAGCTGCGGCTCGCCGGACGCCACCGCGGCGGGCACCGCGGCCCGCGAGGCGGCGGTGTCGTCGAGGTCGAGCAGCGTGAACCGTCCGGGGTGCTCGGACTGGGCGGAGCGGACCAGTCCCCACACCGCGGCGTGGGCCAGGTCGCGCGGCGCCTCGCCGGGCGCGGCGGCGACCGCGCCCCGGGTGGCCACGACCAGGCGGGCCGCCTCCAGGCGCGGCTCGGCCAGCCACTGGTGGATCCGGGCGAGGGTGTCGCGGGTGGCGTCGTGGGCGTCCGCGTCGGCCCGCTCCGGGTCCGGCGTCGCCGGACCGCCACGCAGGTCGACCACGACCTGGGGTACGTCGTCGCCCCGGTCCACCGCAGCGAGGAGCGCGGCCAGGTCGGGGTGGGTGCTCACCCGGTGGCCGGCGTCGGCCAGCTCGGCGGCATCGGGACTGCTGCCGAGCAGCGCCCAGTGGGCCGGGGCCGGGGCGTCGGTGGACGGCAGCGGGGTCCAGTCCAGGTGGAACACGGAGGTGCGGCGCAGCGCGGCCGCGTCGTCGTGGCCGGCGCCGACCGGCCGGAACGTCAGCGACCCGACGGTGGCGACCGGGCGACCGGCCGGGTCGGCGAGGGTGACGGCGACGGTGTCCGGGCCGAGCGAGCGGATGGTGACCCGCAGCCGGGTGGCGCCGTGGGCGTGCAGCGTGACCGCGCGGAACGTGAACGGCAGCCACCCGCTGCCGGCGTCGGCGGGGGCGCCGAGCAGCGCGGTGGGGCCGGTGGCGTGCAGGGCGGCGTCGAACAGCGCCGGGTGCAGGCCGAACCGGGACGCCTCGGCGGCCTGCGTCTCGGGCAGCGTCACCTCGGCGTACACCTCGTCGCCGTGTCGCCAGACGCGGTGCAGGCAGCGGAACGCGGGGCCGTAGGTGAGGCCGGCGCCGGCGGTGTGGGCGTACCAGTCGTCCAGGTCGGCGTCGACCTCGACGGCGCCGGCCGGCGGCCACTCCCCGGGTGCGGGCGTCGGCTCGGTGGTCTGCGGGGTCAGCAGGCCCTCGGCGTGCCGGGTCCATTCGGCGGCGGGGTCGTCGGCGGGGCGGGAGTGCAGCGTGACGGCGCGTTCGCCGGTGTCGCCGGGCGCGCCGACGCGGATCTGCACCTGGACGGCGCCGGTGGGCGGGAGCACGAGCGGGCTGATCAGGGTGAGGTCGGCGACCTGGCCGGCGTCGACCTCGTCGCCGGCGCGGATCACCATGTCGGCGACGGCGGTGCCGGGGACGACCACGGTGCGGCCGACGACGTGGTCGGCCAGCCACGGGTGGGTACGCGTGGACAGCCGGCCGGTGAGGACCACGGTCTGGTCGTCGGCGACCGGCAGCGCGGCGCTCAGCAGCGGGTGCGCGGCGTCCTGGAGGCCGGCGGAGGCGACGTCGTGCGCGGGCTGGACGGTGGTGGTGAGCCAGTAGCGCTTCCGGTCGAACGCGTAGGTGGGCAGGTCGACGGTGGGCGCGGGGGCCAGGACCCGGCCGAGGTCGACGGGCAGGCCGATGGTGTGGGCGGTGGCGAGGCTGGTCAGCAGCCGCGTCGGATCGTCGTCACCGCGCCGCAGCGTGGACAGGGTGTGGCCGGTGGTGTCGGTGTCGTCGAGGATCGCCGTCACCGGCAGCGTGAGCACCGGATGCGCGGACACCTCCACGAACGTGGCGTGCCCCGCCCCGATCGCCGTGCGCACCGCGGCATCGAAGCGGACGGGTTGACGCAGGTTGGTGTACCAGTAGCCGCCGTCCATGCCCTGCGGGTCGGCCCACTCCCCCGTCACCGACGACACCATCCGCACACCGCCCGGCTGCGGCGACAGGCCCGCCAGGTCGGTGAGCATCCGCTCGCGGATCCGCTCGACGGCCGGGTTGTGCGAGGCGTAGTCGAACGGCACCGGCTTCGCCCGCACCCCCTCGGCCACCCACGACTCCCGCAGATCGGCCAGAGTGTCCGGCGGGCCGGACACCACCACGTGAGCAGGCCCGTTCACCACCGCCACCACCGTGCCCGCCAGCCCCTCGATCCGCGCGGCCACCTCCGCCCCGGGCAGATCGACCGCGAGCATCCCGCCCGAACCGGCCAGGGTGGACAACGCGCGCGCCCGCAGGATCACCGCCCGCGCCGCGTCGTCGAGCGACAGCACCCCGGCCACGCAGGCGGCGGCCATCTCCCCCTGCGAATGCCCGACCACCACACCCGGCTGCACACCGGCCGCCCGCCACACCTGCGCCAGCGACACACCCACGGCGAACAACACCGGCTGCAGGATCTCCACCCGCTCCAACCAGGCATCGTCCGCACCGGTGAGCACCGACACCAGATCCACATCGAGATACGGCGCGAACGCCCGCTGACACTCGGCAAGACGCGCGTCGAACGGCCCGCACCGGCCCACCAGACCCGCCGCCATCCGCACCGACTGACCACCCTGACCCGGAAACACGAACACCGGGCCTGGCCCGTGCTCGGCCACCGAGCCCGTCACGACGGTCCCGGCCGGCGTGCCCGAGGCCAGGGCGTCCAGGCCGGCCAGCAGCTCCGGGCCGGTCGTGCCGAGCACGGCGGCGCGGTGGTCGAACGCCGAACGCGTCGTCGCCAGGGACCAGGCCACCGCCTCCGGGTCGACGTCGTCCCCGGCGCGCAGGTACGCGGCCAGCCGGGCAGCCTGCGCGGCCACGCCGGTACGGGTCCGCGCCGACAGCGGCCAGGCCGTGACCTCGGTGTCCACCAGGCCCGGCGCGGTGGGGACGGGTCGGGTGTCCGGCTCGTCGGCCTGCTCGACGACCACGTGGGCGTTGGTGCCGGAGATGCCGAACGACGACACCGCCGCCCGACGCGGCCGCTGCACCACCGGCCACGGCCGGGCCTCGGTCACCAACTCCACCGACCCCGCCGACCAGTCGATGTGCGGCGACGGCGCGTCCACGTGCAGCGTGGCCGGGACGACGCCGTGGCGCATGGCGAGGACCATCTTGATGATGCCGGCCACGCCGGCGGCGGCCTGGGTGTGGCCGATGTTCGACTTGACCGAGCCGAGCAGCAGCGGCGTGTCCCGGTCCTGCCCGTACGTGGCGAGGACCGCCTGCGCCTCGATCGGGTCACCCAACGTGGTGCCGGTGCCGTGCGCCTCCACCACGTCCACGTCCGAGGTGGACAACCCCGCGTCGGCCAACGCCGCCCGGATCACCCGCTGCTGCGACGGCCCGTTCGGCGCGGTCAGGCCGTTGGACGCGCCGTCGGAGTTGACCGCCGAGCCGCGCACCACCGCGAGCACCGGGTGGCCGTGGCGGCGGGCCTCGGAGAGCCGCTCCAGGAGCAGCACGCCGACGCCCTCGCCCCAGCCGGTGCCGTCGGCGGCGGCGGCGAACGCCTTGACCCGCCCGTCGGCCGCCAGGCCGCGCTGGCGGGAGAACTCGACGAACAGCCCCGGCGTGGCCATCACGGTCACGCCGCCGGCCAGGGCCAGGTCGCACTCGCCCCGGCGCAGCGCCTGCACGGCCAGGTGGAACGCGACCAGCGACGACGAGCAGCCGGTGTCCACCGACACGGACGGCCCCTCCAGGCCCAGCGCGTACGACACCCGGCCGGAGACCACGCTGGCCGCGTTGTCGGTGCCGCCGAAGCCGGCCGCCTCGTCGGCGGCGACGAGCAGCAGCGCCCGGTAGTCCTGGCCGTTGGTGCCGGCGAACACGCCGGTGCGGGAGCCGCGCAGCGACTCCGGCACCACGCCGGCCCGCTCGATCGCCTCCCAGGACGCCTCCAGCAGCAGCCGCTGCTGCGGGTCCATGGCGGCGGCCTCCCGCGGCGAGATGCCGAAGAAGGCCGGGTCGAAGTCGCCCGCGTCGTGCACGAACGCGCCCTGGTCGGTGTACGTGGTGCCGGCCGCCGCCGGGTCGACGTCGACGAGCGTGTCCGGGTCCCAGCCCCGGTCGGTGGGAAAGTCCCCGACCGTGTCCACGCCGTCGGCGACGATCCGCCACAGCCCTTCCGGGTCGCTGACCCCGCCGGGGAAGCGGCAGGCCATGGCCACCACGGCCACCGCCTCCTCGCCCGCGACGGTGGTCACCGGGTCGGTCGACGCGGGCGCCGGCTCGCCGCCGAGCAGCGTGGTCAGCAGCATCCGGGCCAGCGCCACCGGGCTGGGATGGTCGAAGACCAGCGTGGTGGGCAGCGGCTGGCCGGTCGCGGCGACCAGCCGGTTGCGCAGCTCCACCGCGGTCAGTGAGTCGAAGCCGAGGTCCCGGAACGCGGTGCCGGGCGGGATCGCGGCGGCATCGGCGTGTCCGAGCACGTCGGCGGCGAGGTCCCGGACCAGGTCGGTGAGCGTCTCCTCGCGCCGGGCCGCGCCCAGCCCGGCGAGCCGGGCCCGCAGGGCGGCGGCCGGACCGTCGTCGGCGTCGTCGGCCGGAGCGCCGCCGTCGAGCGCGGCCCTGGCCTCCGGTACGCCCTCCAGCAGCGGCCGGCGCCGGGCGGAGGCGTACGCCGGGGCGAACCGGGACCAGTCCACGTCGGCGACGGTGAGCGTCACGTCGTCGTGGTCGAGGGCCTGTCGCAGGGCGCTCATCGCCACGTCGGCGTCCATCGGCGGCACGCCGCGGCGGCGCAGCGCGCGGTCGGAGTCGGCGACGTGCATGCCGCCCTCGCCCCAGGAGCCCCAGGCGATCGCGGTGCCGGCGAGCCCGTCGCCGTGCCGCCGCTGCGCCAGCGTGTCCAGGTAGGCGTTGCCGGCCGCGTACGCCGCCTGTCCGGCGCTGCCCCAGGTGGCGGCGATGGACGAGTAGAGGACGAACGCGTCCAGGTCGTCGCCGGCGAGCAGTTCGTGCAGGTGCGCCGCGCCGGCGACCTTGCCGGCGGTCACCTCGGCCAGTTCGGCGGGCGTGACGTCGGCGAGCGGGGTGGTCTGGGGAAGCCCGGCGGTGTGCAGCACGGCGCGGATCGGCGGGCCGGCGGCGCGGAGCCGGTCGAGCAACGCGGCGACCGCGTCCCGGTCGGCGAGGTCGCACGCGGCGACGGTCACCCGGGCGCCGCGGTCGCGCAGCTCGGCGGCGAGGTCGGCCGCGCCGGGCGCGTCCGGGCCGCGCCGGCTGACCAGCACCACGTGTTCGGCACCGGCCTCGGCGAGCCAGCGGGCGGCGCGCGCGCCGAGGCCGCCGGTGCCGCCGGTGACCAGGACGGTTCCGGTGGGCGTGAACCGGCGTACCGGGGCTCGGTCGCCGATCGGCGCGCGGACCAGGCGGCGGACCAGGACGCCGGGGCCGCGTACCGCGATCTGGTCCTCGCCGGGTGGCGCGGCCAGCAGCGCGGCGAGCCGGCCGGCGGCCCGGGCGTCGGGCACGGCGGGCAGGTCGACCAGGCCGCCCCAGCGGTGCGGGGCCTCCACGCCGACCACCCGGCCGAGTCCCCAGAGGGCACCCTGCCCGGGGTCGGTGCCCCGGTCGTACGTGGCGGCGGCGACGCCGTTGCGGGTGACCAGCCACAGGGGCGCGTCCAGGCCGGCGTCGCCGAGCGCCTGGGTCAGGATGAGCGTGGCGGCCAGGCCGGGCAGGAGCGCACCGTCCGCCGGCTCCCACGCGAGCAGCGAGACCACGCCGGCGACGGCGCCGCCGGCGGACCCGGCGGGATCGGCGTCGGCCGCCTCGGTGTCGGCGACGCGAGCCCGGTCGGACGCGGCGGATGCGGCGGGCGTGGGACGTTCGGTGAGCGCGGCGGCGAGCGCGGTCCGGTCGACGTCGGGCGCCACGGTCAGCGGGCGCACGTCAGCGCCGGCGGCGGCGAGCGCGTCGCGCACGGCGGTGACGGCCGGGTCGTCCTGGTGGCCGGCGGGCAGCGCCAGCAGCCACGTCCCGTCCAGCGGGGCGGCGGCGGGCTCACCGGCGGCCTGCCACTCGACGCGGTAGCGCCAGCCGTCGAGCCGGCCGTGCTCCTGCTGCCGCCGCCGCCAACCGGCGAGGACGGGCAGCAGCGTCCGCAGCGACTCGTCCGCGTCGGCGTCGTCGTCGACCGCCAGGGTGTCGCGCAACGCGTCCAGGTCGGCGCGGTCGACGGCGTCCCAGAAGCGGTGGTCGAGCAGGCCGGCGGCGACGGCCGGGGCGGCCGGTTCGCCGGCGGGTACCCAGTAGTGCTGCCGTTGGAACGGGTAGGTGGGCAGGTCGACGAGGCGGCCGGGGTGGCCGGCGAAGGCGGGCCGCCAGTCCACCGCCGTCCCGGCGGTGTGCAGGGCGGCGAGGGACCGGTGGAACCGGTCGAGGCCGCCCTCGTCGCGGCGCAGGCTGCCGGTGACCGTGACCGCGCCCGGCCCGGTGACGGCCTCGGCGCTGTCCTGCACCGCCATGGTCAGCACCGGGTGCGCGCTGACCTCGACGAACGTGCGGTACCCGGCGGCGGCGAGGTCACGGACCGCGTCGTCGAAGCGGACCGTCTCGCGCAGGTTGCGGTACCAGTAGTCGGCGTCGAGGCCGGCGGTGTCCGTCCAGTCACCGGTCACGGTGGAGCGGAACCGCACGGTGCCGGTGCGGGGTTCGATGGCGGCGAGCCGGGCCAGGAGGTGCTCGCGCAGCGGTTCGACGTGCGCGGAGTGGGAGGCGTAGTCCACCGGCACCCGCCGTACCCGCACCCCACGGGACTCGTAGTGCGCCACCAGCTCGTCCAGGGCGGCGGCGTCGCCGGAGACCACCACCGAGGTCGGCCCGTTGACCGCGGCGAGCGCGACCCGCCCGTCCCACCGACCGATCGTCTCGGTGGCCTCGTCAGCGGTGGTGGCCACCGACACCATGCCGCCGTCACCGGCCAGCTCCGCGATGACCCGGCTGCGCAACGCCACCACCGCGGCGGCGTCGTCCAGACTCAGGCCGCCGGCCACGTACGCGGCGGCGATCTCACCCTGCGAATGACCGACCACCGCCGACGGGTGCACACCGTAGGACCGCCACAACGCGGCGAGGGACACCCCGACCGCGAACAGCGTCGGCTGCACCACGTCCACCCGCGCCAGCGACGGCGCATCCGGCGCGCCCCGGATCACGTCGAGCAGCGACCAGTCCACGTACGGGCGCAGCGCCTGCGCGCACGCGGTCAGCGTCTCGGCGAACACCGGAGCGGTGGCGAGCAGGTCGGCGGCCATGCCCACCCACTGCGAACCCTGGCCGGGGAAGACGAACGCCACCTCGCACGCCTCCCGGGCGGCCCCGGTGACGAGCTGCGGGGCGGGCCGGTCGTCGGCGAGCGCGTCCAGCGCGGCGGCCAGCTCGTCCCGGTCGGCGGCGAGCACCACGGCGCGGTGCTCCAGCGGCGAGCGGGACACCACCGACGTCCAGGCGACGTCGGCCGGCGCGAGCGCCGGGTCGGCGGCCAGGCGCGCGGACCAGCGCGCGGCCTGCTGGCGCAGCGCGGTGCGGGTCCGGCCGGTGACCAGCACCGGCGCGGTCCGGTCGGCCGGGGTGGCCGGCGCGGTGGCCTCCTCGGTGGGCTGTTCCAGGATCAGGTGGGTGTTGGTGCCGCTCATCCCGAACGAGGAGACGGCGGCACGGCGGGGGCGGTCGACAGCCGGCCACGGCGTGGGCTCGGTGACCAGGCGGACCGCGCCGGCGGTCCAGTCGACGTGCGGCGTGGGTTCGTCGACGTGCAGCGTGGCCGGCACGATCCCGTGCCGCATGGCGTGGACCATCTTGATGATCCCGGCGATGCCGGCGGCGGCCTGGGAGTGGCCGAGGTTCGACTTGACCGACCCGAGCAGCAGCGGCGTGGACCGGTCCTGCCCGTACGTGGCCAGCAGCGCCTGCGCCTCGATCGGGTCGCCGAGCACGGTGCCGGTGCCGTGGGCCTCCACCACGTCCACCAGGTCGGGGGTGAGCTTCGCGCCGGCCAGCGCCGCCCGGATGACCCGCTGCTGGGAGGGGCCGTTCGGGGCGGTCAGTCCGTTGGACGCGCCGTCGGAGTTCACCGCCGAGCTGCGGATCACCGCGAGCACCGGGTGGCCGTTGCGGCGGGCGTCGCTGAGCCGTTCCAGCAGCAGCATGCCGACGCCCTCGGACCAGCCGGTGCCGTCGGCGGCGGCGGCGAACGACTTGCACCGCCCGTCGGCGGCCAGGCCGCGCTGGCGGGAGAACTCGACGAACGGGCCGGGGGTGGCCATCACCGTCGCGCCGCCGGCCAGCGCCAGCCCGCACTCACGTTCCCGCAGCGCCTGGCAGGCCAGGTGCACCGCGACCGACGACGACGAGCAGGCGGTGTCCACCGTGATCGACGGTCCCTCCAGGCCGAACGTGTAGGCGAGCCGGCCGGAGACCACGCTCGCGGCGGTGCCGGTGAGCACGTACCCCTCGGCGTTCGGCGCGCGGTGCAGCACGGCGGCGTAGTCCTGCCCGGACGTGCCGACGAAGACACCGGTGCGGCTGCCGCGCAGCGACAGCGGCGCCACGCCGGCCCGTTCGAACAGCTCCCAGGTGACCTCCAGCAGCAGCCGCTGCTGCGGGTCCATGGCGACCGCCTCGCGGGGGGACACGCCGAACAGCGCGGCGTCGAACTGCCCGGCGTCGGCCAGGAACCCGCCGGAGGCGGTGTACGAGGTGCCGGCGTTCTCCGGGTCGGGGTGGTGCAGCAGGTCGAGGTCCCAGCCCCGGTCGGCGGGGAAGTCGCCGATCGCGTCGCCACCGTCGGCGACGAACCGCCACAGCTGTTCCGGGGTGGTGATCCCGCCGGGGTAGCGGCAGCTCATCGCCACCACGGCGACCGGCTCGGACTCCTGGGCGGTGACCTCGCGCAACCGCTGGCGGGTCTGGTGCAGCTCGGTGACGACCCGGGTCAGGTACTCCCGGAGTCGCTGCTCGTCCCCCGCCGGTCCGGTGCTGCCCACTGCCGTGTCCGCCATGGTCGATCTCGCTCCCTGGTGTGCCACGCGTGCCTCAGGACAGCCCGAGATCGCGGTCGAGAAGGTCGAAGAGCTCCTGGTTGCTGGCCGTCCGCAACCGGTCGGCCACGTCGCCGGCCGGCTCGTCCGGTTCGTCGGCGCCGAGGCGTTCCAGCAGCCGTTGCAGCCGCATGGTGATCCGCACCCGGCCGAGGTCGTCGCGCTCGCGCAGCGTGAGCGCCTCCTCCAGCCGGTCCAGCTCCTCGCCGGTGGGCAGCTCGCCCACCGACGCCTCGTCGACGAGCTGGGCGCGCAGGTGTTCGGCGAGGGCCTGCGGGGTCGGGTAGTCGAACACCACCGAGCTGGCCGGGGCGAGGCCGGTGAGCCGGACCAGCCGGCCGCGCAGCTCCACCGCGGTCAGCGAGTCGAACCCGAGGTCCCGGAACGGCCGGTCGGCGTCGAGGGCGTACGGGCTGTCGTGGCCGATCACCTCGGCCGCGGCGGCCCGGATCAGGTCCACCAGCAGCCGGTTCTGCTCGGTGGTGGTGAGGTCGGCCAGGCGCTTGCGCAGCGCGGCGAGCGTCTCCGTGCCGCCGGTGTCGGCCGGGTCGGTCCCGGCGGCCGGCGTCGCCACCTCGGGCAGGTCGGCGATCAGCGGGCGGGGTCGGGCGGCGGCGAAGACCGGGGCGAAGCGCGCCCAGTCGACGTCGGCGACGGTGAGCACCGGGCCGTCACCCTCGATCGCGGCGAGCAGCGCGGCCATCGCCGGTTCCCGGTCCAGCAGGGTGACGCCGCGCCGGCTCATCGCGGTGGCGTGGTCGTCGCTGACCATGCCGCCGCCGGCCCACGGTCCCCAGTCGACCGACACCACCCGGGCCCGACCCGCCGGGCGGGACTGCGCCCAGGCGTCGAGGAAGGCGTTGCCCGCCGCGTACGCGCCGTGGTCGCCGACGCCCCAGGTGGCGGCGATGGAGGAGAAGTAGACGACCAGGTCCAGCGGCTCCGGGTCGAGCAGCTCGTCGAGGTGGCGGGCGCCGGCGGTCTTGCCGGAGACCACGTCGGCCAGTTCGTCGGTGGTGACCGCGCGCAGCGGGTTGAGCCGGCCGACGCCGGCGGCGTGCACCACCGCCCGTACGGTCTCGCCGTCGGCGCGCAGCGCGTCGACCAGCCGGGCGACAGCGGCCCGGTCGGCCAGGTCGCAGGCGAGCACGCGGGCGTGCGCGCCGAGGTCGGCCAGCTCGGCGACGGTGTCGGCGACGCCGGGGGCGTCCGGTCCGCGCCGGCTGACCAGGATCAGCCGGCGGGCGCCGTGCCGGGCGAGCCAGCCGGCGGCGTACCGGCCGATGGCGCCGGTGCCGCCGGTGACGAGCACGGTGTCGGGGGGCTGCCAGGCCGGCGTGTCCGGCCGGTCGGGGCGGGGCGCGCGGGTCAGTCGGCGCAGGTGCACGCCGGACGGGCGGACCGCGAGCTGGTCCTCGCCGTCGGCGTTGGTCAGCGCCCGGATCAGGTGGTCCCCGGCGCCGCCGTCGAGATCGGCCGGCAGGTCGATCAGCCCACCGGCGTGCGCCGGGTGTTCCAGCGCGGTGACCAGGCCCAGGCCCCAGGTGGTGGCCTGGGCGGGGCGGGTGAGCGGGTCGCCCGCGCCGGTGCTGACCGCCTGCCGGGTGAGCAGCCACAGCGGTCCGGTGGGCGCGGCGTCGGTGACGGCCTGGACGAGGGTCAGGTTGCCGGTGAGTCCGGCCGGCACGGCCGGATGGTCCGGGTGCGGGCGCTCGTCCAGGGCGAGCAGCGAGACGACGCGGGTCGGCCCGTCCGGCAGGTGGTCGGCCAGCTCGGCACGGGTGACGGTGGCCGGGTCGACGGTGAGCACGCGGGCGTCGCCGCCGTGGTCGCCGATCAGCGCGGCGATCCGGCCCGCCGCGTCGGCCGCGTCGTCGGACGTCACGAGCAGCCAGTCACCGGCGGCGGGGCCGGCGGTGAGCTGCCGCCGGGGCCAGGTGATCCGGTAGCGCCAGCCGTCGGCGGCCGCGTCGGCGCGTCGCCGCTGGTGCCAGTCGGCGAGGGTGGGGAGCTGGTCGCGCAGCGGCCGGTCGGGGTCGACCCCGAACCGGGTCGCCAGGGCGTCGCTGTCGCCGGCGGTGACGACCTGCCAGAACGCGTCGTCGACCGGGTCGGCGGGGGCCGGCGCGGCGACGCCGACCAGTTCGCCGTCGCCGACCGGCCAGTACCGCCGGCGCCGGAACGGGTAGGTGGGCAGGTCGACCGGCTCGGCGGCGGGCAGCAGCGCGGCCCAGTCCACCGGCACGCCGTGGCAGTGCAGCCGGGCCAGCGCGCCGAGCAGGGCGTCGACCTCGTCGCGGCCGCGGCGCTGCACGCCGGTGACCAGCGGGCCGCCGTCGGGCAGCGCGTCCGCGGCCAGCGCGGTGAGCACCGTGTCCGGGCCGATCTCCAGCAGCGTGCCCACGCCGAGGTCGCGCAGGTGGGTGACGGTGTCGCCGAAGCGCACCGCCTCGCGGACGTGCCGGACCCAGTAGTCGGGGGTGCAGACCAGGTCGGCGTCGGCGACCCGACCGGTCAGGTTCGACACCAGCGGCACCGTCGGCGGGGCGTAGGCGAGGCCGGCGGCGACGGTGGCGAACTCGGCCAGCATCGGCTCCATCAGCGGGCTGTGGAACGCGTGGCTGACGGCGAGCCGCTTCACCCGTACGCCGAGGGTGGTGAAGTGGTCGGCGAGCGCGGCCAGCGCGTCGTCGGCGCCGGCGACCACGACGGCGGCCGGGCCGTTCACGGCGGCGATCGCGGCCCGGTCGGCGTGGCCGGTGAGCGCGTCGGTCACCTCGGTCTCGCCGGCGGCGACGGCGAGCATGCCGCCGCCGGCCGGCAGCGCCTGCATGAGCCGGCCGCGCTGGCCGACGAGCGTGCACGCGTCGGCCAGGGTGAGCACCCCGGCGACGTGGGCGGCGGTGATCTCACCGACCGAGTGCCCGGCGACCAGGTCGGGACGTACCCCCCAGTCGGTGAGCTGCCGGTGCAGCGCCACCTCGACGGCGAAGAGCCCGGCCTGGGTGAAGGCGGTCTGGTCCAGCAGCGCGGCCTCGGCGCTGCCCTCGGGCGCGAACAGCACGCTCTTGAGCGGGCGGGGCAGGTGCGCGTCGAGGTGCTGGCAGACCTCGTCGAGCGCCTCGGCGAAGGCGGGCAGCGCCTGGTAGAGCTCCCGGCCCATCCCGGCGTGCTGGGCGCCCTGCCCGGAGAAGAGCACGGCGAGCGTGCCGCCGGACGCGGCGACGTCGCGGTGCACGGCGGGGTGGCTCTCCCCGGCGGCCAGGGCGCGCAGCGCGGCCAGTCGGGTGTCCGGGTCGGCGGCCACCAGCACCGCGCGGTGGCGCAGGTGGGAGCGGGCGGTGGCGAGCGTCCATCCGACCGGGGCGGCGCCGTCGCCGGCCGCTGCGGTCCCGTCGCCGGTGGCGGCCGGCCCAGTCGAGGCCCGCTCGGTGGCGGCCGGGCCGGCGAGCCGGGCGGCGAGGCGGGCGGCCTGGGCGCGCAGCCCGTCCTCGTCGGCGGCGGAGAGCGGCCACGGCAGCAGCGGCAGCGCCGGGCGGAGGACGTCCTCCCGCTCCGGCGTGTCCCCGACCGGTGGGGCCGCCTCGAGGACGACATGGGCGTTGGTGCCGCTCACCCCGAACGCGGACACCGCCGCCCGCCGGGGGCGGTCCGTCTCCGGCCAGGGCCGGGCCTCGGTGAGCAGCGCCACCGCGCCGTCGGACCAGTCGACGTGCGGGGTGGGTTCGTCCACGTGCAGCGTCGGCGGGAGCACGCCGTGCTGCAACGCCAGCACCATCTTGATCACACCGGAGACGCCGGCCGCGGCCTGGGTGTGGCCGATGTTGGACTTGACCGAGCCGAGCAGCAGCGGCCGGTCGGCGGGCCGGTCCTGGCCGTACGTGGCCAGCAGTGCCTGCGCCTCGATCGGGTCGCCGAGGCGGGTGCCGGTGCCGTGCCCGTCGACCGCGTCCACGTCCGCCGGGGTGAGCCCGGCGTTGGCCAGCGCCTGCCGGATGACCCGCTGCTGGGCGGGCCCGTTCGGCGCGGTGAGGCCGTTCGAGGCGCCGTCGGAGTTGGTCGCCGAGCCGCGCACCACGGCCAGCACCCGCCGGCCGTCGCGGCGGGCGTCGGAGAGCCGTTGCAGCAGCACCAGGCCGGCGCCCTCGCCCCAGCCGGTGCCGTCGGCGGCCCCGGCGAAGGACTTGCACCGGCCGTCGGCGGCGAGGCCGCGCTGCCGGGCGAACTCCAGGAACGGCCCGGGTGTGGCCATCACGGTCACGCCGCCGGCCACCGCGAGGTCGCACTCGCCGGCGCGCAGCGACTGCACCGCGAGGTGCAGCGCGACCAGCGACGACGAGCAGGCGGTGTCCACGGTGACCGAGGGGCCCTGCAACCCGAAGGTGTAGGAGAGCCGGCCGGAGACCACGGCCGCCGCGTTGCCGGTGGCCTGGTAGCCCTCCGTCTCGGCCCGGGCGGCCATCAGCAGCGTGGCGTAGTCCTGCCCGTTGGTGCCGACGAACACGCCGGTGCCGCTCTCCCGCAGCCCGTCCGGCGGCAGGCCGGCCCGTTCGAACAGCTCCCACCCGGTCTCCAGCAGCAGGCGCTGCTGCGGGTCCATCACCAGCGCCTCGCGGGGCGAGATGCCGAACAGGCCGGCGTCGAAGCCGCCGACGTCGGTGACGAAGCCGCCCTCGCGGGCGTACGAGGTGCCGGGGGCGTCCGGGTCGGGGTCGTAGATGGCGTCGAGGTCCCAGCCCCGGTCGGCGGGGAACGGGCCGATGGCGTCGCGGCCCTCGACGACCAGCCGCCACAGCTCCTCCGGGCTGTCGACCCCGCCCGGGTAGCGGCAGCTCATGGCCACCACGGCGATCGGTTCGTCCAGCGCGGCGACGGCCCGGGTGGGCGCGGCGGCGGCCTCGGTGACGCCGAGGATCCGGTCGGCCAGCCAGCCGGCGAGCAGGTCCGGGGTGGGCCGGTCGAAGACCAGGGTGGCGGGCAGCCGCAGCCCGACCGCCTCGGCGATCCGGTTACGCATCTCCACCGCGCTGAGCGAGTCGAAGCCGATGTCACGGAACGGCCGGTCCGCGCCGACCGCCTCGGCGGAGGCGTGGCCGAGCACGGCGGCGGCGTGCATCCGGACCAGTTCCAGCAACGCCCGGCGGCGCTCCGGCGCGGCCAGGCCGGCGAGCCGGCCGCGCAGCGGGGACGCCTCGGCCGGCTCGTCGTCGGTGCGGGCGGCGGCGAGGAGTCGGGCGACCTCGGGCAGCTCCTCGATCAGCGGGCGGGGGCGGGCCAGCGCGTACGTCTGGTGGAACCGGTCCCAGGCGATGTCGGCCACAGCGAGCGTGACCTCGTCCTGGGCCAGCGCCCGGGCCAGCACGGCGACCGCCAGCTCGGGGCGCATCGGCCGGACGCCGGAGCGGAACATCTGGTCGGCGGCGCCCTCGGTGTCCATCATGCCGCCGCCGTCCCAGGCCCCCCAGGCCACGGCCGTGGCGGGCCGGCCGCGCCGGCGCCGGTCCTCGGCGAGCGCGTCGAGGAACGCGTTGCCGGCGGCGTACCCGCCCTGCAGGCCGCCACCCCAGACGCCGGCGCCGGAGGAGAACAGCACGAACGCGGCCACGTCGTCGCCGAAGGTCCGGTCGAGGTTGACCGCACCGGCCACCTTGGCGCGCAGGCCGTCGGCGAGCTCGGCCGGGCCGGTGGCGTCGAGCGGTCCGGCGTGTGCGACGCCGGCGGCGTGGAAGACCGCGTCGATCCGGACGTCGAGCCGGTCGACCAGGTCGCGCAGGGAGTCGGGGTCGGCGACGTCGCAGGCCGCCACCGTGACGGTCGCGCCGAGCGCGGTCAGCTCCGCCTCCAGCTCGGCCGCGCCGGGGGTGGCCGGGCCCTGCCGGCCGGTGAGCACGAGGTGCGCGGCGCCGTCGCGGGCCAGCCAGCGGGCCACATGCGCGCCGAGCGAGCCGAGGCCGCCGGTGACCAGGACCGTGCCGGCGGGCCGCCAGCCGCCGCCGTCCGGCGGGCTGTCGCCGCCGGCGCGGGCGAGCCGGCGGCCGAACAGCCCGGAGGGGCGTACGGCGAGCTGGTCCTCGTCGCCGACGCCGGCCAGGACGACGGCCAGCCGGCCCCGGGCGCGCCGGTCCAGGACGGCCGGCAGGTCGACCAGGCCGCCCCAGCGGTCCGGGTGTTCCAGCGCGACGACCCGGCCGAGGCCCCAGACCGGGGCCTGCCACGGGTGGTCGAGCGGGTCGGCGCGGCCGGTGCTGACGGCGCCCCGGGTGGCGCACCACAGCGGGGCGGTGACGCCGGCGTCGCCGAGGGCCTGGACGAGGGCGAGCGTGCCGGCGAGCCCGGCGGGCACGACCGGGTGCTCCGGGTGGCCGGTCTCGTCGAGCGCCAGCAGCGAGAGCACGCCGGTGATGTCGTCGAGCCCGGCCAGCTGTGCGGCCAGCGCCGCCCGGTCGGGCTCGTCGACGGTGACCGGGACGACGCCGGCGCCGGCCTCGCCGAGGGCCGCCACGACCTGCCCGACCAGGGCGTCACCGGCGTACGCGGCCGGCGCGACGAGCAGCCAGGTGCCGGCGAGCCGGGCCGTCGGTGCGGTGGTGAGCGGCGCCCACCGGACCCGGTACCGCCACGCGTCCACTGTGGATTCGTCCCGGCGGCGTTGCCGCCAGTCGGCGAGCACCGGCAGCGCCTCGCCCAGCGCCCGCGCCTCGGTGCCGTCGACGTCCAGGGCGGCGGCGAGCGCGTCGGCGTCGGCCCGCTCGACGGCGTCCCAGAACTGCCGGTCGGCCTGGTCCTCGACGGCCGCCACCGGCCCGGTACGCACCGGCGAGTCGGGCCAGTAGCGCTGGCGGTGGAAGGCGTACGTGGGCAGCGGCACGGCCGGTCCGGCGGGGACGCCGCAGACCGCGGTCCAGTCCACGCCGACGCCGCGGGTGTGCAGCTCGGCCAGCGCGGTGAGGAGCCGGGGCCAGCCGCCGGCGTCGCGGCGCAGCGTGTTCACCACGGCGGCCTCGTGCTCGGCGTCGTCGATCGTCTCCTGCATGCCGAAGCTGAGCACCGGGTGCGGGCCGATCTCCAGGAACACCTGATGTCCGTCGGCGAGCAGCGTCCGGACGGCCTGCTCGAAGTTCACGGTCTGGCGCAGGTTGCGGTACCAGTAGTCGGCGTCGAGCGTGGTGGTGTCGGTGGCCAGGCCGGTGAGCGCGGAGTAGAACGGCACCTCGGCCGGGCGGGCGGTGATGTCGGCCAGGCTGTCCAGGAGCCGGTCGGCGACGGCCTCGACGTGCGGCGAGTGGGAGGCGTAGTCGACGTCGAGCGGGCGGATCCGCACGTCGTCGGCGGTGCAGGCGGCGACCAGCTCGGCCAGCGCGTCCGGGTCGCCGGCGACCACCACCGATCCGGGACCGTTGACCACGGCCACGCAGAGCCGTCCGTCCCAGCGTCGCAGCATCCGCTCGACCCGGTCGGCGGGCAGGCCGACGGAGGCCATGCCGCCCCGGCCGGCGATGTCGGCGAGCACCTGGCTGCGCAGCGCGACGATGCGGGCGGCGTCCTCGAGGGAGAGCGCGCCGGCCACGCAGGCGGCGGCGATCTCGCCCTGGGAGTGCCCGACCACGGCGCCCGGGCGTACGCCGAGGGACCGCCACAGCCGGGCCAGGGAGACCATCACGGCCCAAAGTGCGGGCTGCACCACGCCGGAGGCGACCAGGGGTGGCGCGCCGTCGGCGCCGCGCAGCACGTCGGTGAGCGACCAGTCGACCCAGGGCGCGAGGACCGCTTCGCATTCGGCGATGGAGGCGGCGAAGACGGGTGAGCTGTCCAGCAGGTCGACGGCCATGCCGGGCCAGTGGCCGCCGTGGCCGGAGAAGACGAAGACGGGCGCCGGGTTGCGCAGCACGGTGCCGGTGACCACTGTCGGCACGGTGTCGCCGTCGACCAGGGCGGCGAGGCCGCGGACCAGGTCGTCGGGGTCCTGGCCGAGGACGACGGCCCGGTGCGGGAACGCCGCCCGGGTGGCGGTCAGCGCGTACGCCACCTCGGCCGGCCCGTACTCGGGGTAGGCGGCGAGGTGGGCGCGCAGCCGGGCGGCCTGTTCGGGGAGCGCGGCCCGGTCGGCGGCGGAGAGCGCGAGCGCGACGACGCCGGCGTCGGTGGCGACGCCGGGCCGGAACTCGGCCGGGGCGGCGGGGTCGGGGGTGTGTTCGAGGACGACGTGGGCGTTGGTGCCGGAGATGCCGAAGGAGGACACGGCGGCCCGGCGGGGCCGGTCCCGGTCGGGCCACGGCGTCGGGGCCGTGGCCAGGGTGACGGCGCCGGCGGTCCAGTCGATGTGCGGGGACGGCTCGTCGACGTGCAGGGTGGCGGGGACGATGCCGTGCCGCATGGCGAGGACCATTTTGATCACCCCGGCGACACCGGCGGCGGCCTGGGTGTGCCCGAGGTTCGACTTGACCGACCCGAGCAGCACGGGGGTGTCCCGCTCCTGGCCGTAGGTGGCGAGCACTGCCTGCGCCTCGATCGGGTCACCCAGGGTGGTGCCGGTGCCGTGCGCCTCCACCGCGTCCACGTCGGACGGGTTCAGCCGCGCGTTCGCGAGGGCCTGCCGGATCACCCGCTGCTGCGACGGACCGTTCGGCGCGGTCAACCCGTTGGACGCGCCGTCGGAGTTGACGGCGGTGCCGCGCACCACGGCGAGGACGCGGCGGCCCTCCCGCTGGGCGTCGGCGAGCCGCTGCACCAGCAGGACGCCGGTGCCCTCGCCCCAGCCGGTGCCGTCGGCGGACGCGGCGAACGACTTGCACCGGCCGTCCGGGGACAGGCCGCGCTGGCGGGAGAACTCGATGAACGTGCCGGGGGTGGCCATCACGGTCACGCCGCCGGCGAGCGCGAGGTCGCACTCGCCGGAGCGCAGGGCCTGCGCGGCGAGGTGCAGCGCGACGAGCGACGACGAGCAGGCGGTGTCGACGGTGACCGCCGGACCTTCCAAGCCGAACGAGTAGGCCACCCGGCCGGACAGCACGCTGGCGGAGGTGCCGGTGCCGATGTAGCCCTCGACCTCGGCGGGCAGCTCCATGAGGCGGGAGGCGTAGTCGTGGTACATCACCCCGGCGAACACGCCGGTACGCGAGCCGCGCAGCGTCGCCGGGTCCAGGCCGGCGGACTCGAACGCCTCCCACGACGTCTCCAACAGCAGCCGCTGCTGCGGGTCCATCGCCAGGGCCTCACGCGGGCTGATGCCGAAGAAACCGCTGTCGAACTCCGGCGCGCCGTAGAGGAAGCCGCCGTGGCGGGTGTAGGAGGTGCCGCTGTGGTCGGGGTCGGGGTCGAACAGCGACTCCAGGTCCCAGCCCCGGTCGGCGGGAAACTCGGAGATCCCGTCCCCACCGGCGGCCAGCAGCTCCCACAACTGCTCCGGGTTGTCCACCCCACCCGGGTAGCGGCAGGCCATCCCGACGATCGCGATCGGCTCGTCCGGGCCGGTGGTCGTGGCGGTGTCGGGCGCGGCGGTGGTGTCGGCGCGGGCGCCGGCCAGCTCGGCGTACACCTGACCGGCGAGGATCTGCGGCGTCGGGTAGTCGAAGACCAGCGTGGACGGCAGCCGCAGCCCGGTCGCGGCGTTGACCCGGTTACGCAGGTCCACCGCGGTCAGCGAGTCGAAGCCGAGTTCCCGGAACGCCCGGTCGGCCGGCACCGCGTCCGCGCCGCCGTGCCCGAGCACCTGCGCCACCAGGCCCCGCACCAGCGCGTCGACCTGGTCGCGGCCCTCCTGCGGGTCCAGGCCGGTCAGCCGGTCGGCCCAGTTGCCCCGGCCGGCCTGGCGGCGGGTGGTGACCGGGCCGAGCAGCGTCCGCAGCAGGGACGGCACCCGGCCGCCGACGATCTGCGACCGCATCGCCGGTACGTCGACGACGGCCGGGACGAGCGTGGCCCGCCCGGCGGTCAGCGCGGCGTCGAACAGTTCCAGCCCGACCTCGGGGCTCATCGCGGCGAGGCCGGCCCGGGTGGAGCGGGCCCGGTCGACGTCGGACTGGGACGCGGCCATGCCACCGGTGTCCCACATGCCCCAGGCGAGGCTGACCGCCGGCAGGCCGTCCTGCCGGCGGTGCGCCGCCAGCGCGTCGAGCACCCCGTTCGCGGCGGCGTACGCGGCCTGGCCGGGCGAGCCGAGCACCCCGGCGACGGAGGAGAAGAGCACGAACAGGTCCAGGTCGAGGTCGCGGGTGGCCTCGTGCAACCACCAGGCGGCGGTGGCCTTCGGGGCGAGCACGTTCGCCAGCCGGTCCGGGCTGACCGCCGAGACCACGCCGTCGTCGAGGACGCCGGCGGTGTGCACCACCCCGGCGAGCCGACCCGGAACCTCGGCGACCAGCCGGTGCACCTGGTCCCGGTCGGTGACGTCGCACGCCACCACCGACACCGACGCACCCAACCCGGCCAACCGCTCGACCAGGACCTCCGCACCCGGCGCGGCCGGACCCTGCCGCGACACCAGCACCAGCGACCGCACCCCGTGCCCGGTCACCAGATGCTCAGCCACCAGCGCACCCAGGGACCCGGTGCCACCGGTCACCAGCACCGTGCCACCGGGCACAGCCACGTCCCCACCGGTCACCGACGCGTCCGCCGCCGAGAGCGGACCGGCCGCGTCATTACCGGTCACGGACGTGTCGGCGACGTGACCGGCCGTCCTGTCTCCGGACGGCGTCGCGGCAGTAACCGGCGGGAACGTCGCACGGACCAGGCGCGGGGTCGACACCTCGCCACCGCGCAGCGCCACCTGCCCACCCGTGACCGGCAGATCGGCCGTCACACCGGCCAGCACCGACAACACCGACGCGTCCACGTCCCGATCCACATCCGCCAGGACGATCCGCTCCGGATGCTCCGACTGCGCCGACCGCAGCAACCCCCACACCGCCGCGCCGGCCAGATCCACCACCCGGTCGCCGTCCGACACCGCCACCGCACCCCGGGTCACCACCACCAACCGCGAACCCGCCAACGGCTCCGCGGCCAGCCACGCCTGCACCGCCGCCAGCACGTCCGACGTGACCATCCGGACGGCCTCCGGAACGTCCAGCCCGGACGGCGCGGCCACCGGCAGCACGAGCGTGCCCGGCGGCTCCTCCCCCGCCTCGGCGGCAGCCGGCACGTCCGGGTACGCCGGCAGCCCGCCGACCGGCGCGCCGAGCGCCACCCAGCCGGACAGGTCGTCGACGGGCGGGACCGGCTCGTGCTGCCAGCGCACCTCGAACATCGACCGGGCCGCCGCGCCCGGGGCGGTCAAACCGGTCATCTCCCGCAGGACCAGCGCGTCCACCGACACGACCGGGGCGCCGGCGTCGTCGGCGGCGACCAGCCGCACCGTGCCCCCGTCGCGGGACAGCCGCACCCGCAGCACGGTGGCCCCGGCGGCGTGCACCTGCACGCCCTCGAACGCGAACGGCACGCGCGGACCACCGCCGTCGGTGGCGAGCAGCAGCCCGATCGGATGCA
Organism: Micromonospora sp. WMMA1996; assembly: GCF_002573675.1. NCBI lineage: Bacteria > Bacillati > Actinomycetota > Actinomycetes > Micromonosporales > Micromonosporaceae > Micromonospora > Micromonospora sp. WMMA1996. Next base: position 2,496,314 of record NZ_PDHU01000001.1, read on the forward strand.
GCGCGGCGTCCAGCAGCGCCGGGTGCACCGCGAAGCCGGCCGCGCCGTCGGCGACCTCCTCGGGGAGGGCGACCTCGGCGTAGACCTCGCCGTCGCCGGTCCAGGCCCGGCGCAGGCCGCGGAACGCCGGCCCGTACGCCAGGCCGTGCTCGGCGAGCGTCGGATACCAGCCGTCCAGGTCGATCTCGGTGGCGGTGGTCGGGGGCCACGCCGGCAGGGCGGGCTCGTCGGCGGCGGCGGGTTCGAGGACGCCCTCGGCGTGCCGTACCCAGCCGGCGTCCGGGTCGTCCTCGGCCTGGGCGTGCACGGTGACCGCGCGGGCGCCCGCCCCGTCGGCCGGACCGACCCGCACCTGCACCCGCACGCCCCCGGCGGTGGGCAGCACCAGCGGCGCGGCGATGGCCAGCTCGCGCAGCCGGGAGACGCCGACCTCGTCGCCGGCCCGGACGACCAGCTCGACCAGCGCGGCGCCGGGCAGCACCACCACGTCGCCGACCGCGTGGTCGGCGAGCCACGGGTGGGTGGCGGCGGCGAGCCGGCCGGTGAGCAGCACCATGTCCTCGCCGGCGACGGAGACGGCGGCGCCGAGCAGCGGGTGCCCGGCCGCGCCGAGGCCGGCGCCGGACACGTCGGCGAGCCGCCCGACCGGCTCCAGCCAGTACCGTTCGTGCTGGAAGGCGTACGTGGGCAGGTCGACAGGGCGGGCGCCGGCGCCGGCGAGCAGCGCGTCCCAGTCGACGGTCAGACCCTCGGTGTGCAGCCGGGCCAGTGCTTCCAGCACGGCGCGGGGTTCGGCGCGGTCCTTGCGCACCAGCGGCACCAGCACGGCCGTCGGGTCGGTGAGGCAGCTCTCGGCCATGGCGGTGAGCACGCCGCTGGGGCCCAGCTCGACGTACGTCCCGACGCCCGCCTCGGCGAGCCGGTCCACCGCGTCGGCGAACCGCACCGCCTCCCGGACGTGCCGGACCCAGTAGTCGGGGGCGCAGATCAGCTCCGGCTCGGCGATCCGGCCGGTCAGGTTGGACACGATCGGCACGGTCGGCGGGGCGTAGCGCAGACCGGCGGCGACCGCGGCGAACTCGGCCAGCATCGGCTCCATGAGGGCGCTGTGGAACGCGTGGCTGACCCGGAGCCGGTGGGTGGGCGTACCCCGGTCGGTCCAGTGGGCGGCGAGCGCGTCGATCGCTTCGGCGTCGCCGGAGACGACCACGGCGGCGGGGCCGTTGACGGCGGCCACGCCGACCCGCCCGTCGATGCCGGCCAGCGACGCGGTCACGTCCGTCTCACCGGCGGCCACGGCGAGCATCGCGCCACCGGCCGGCAACGCCTGCATGAGCCGGCCCCGGGCGGCGACCAGCGCGGCCGCGTCGGGCAGCGACAGCACGCCGGCGACGTGCGCGGCGGCCAGCTCGCCGATCGAGTGGCCGACCAGGAGGTCGGGGACCAGCCCGAACGAGCGGGCGAGCCGGTGCAGCGCCACCTCGACGGCGAACAGGCCGGCCTGGGTGAACTGCGTCTGGTGCAGCAGGTCGTCGTCGCCGAACAGCACCGGCCGCAGCGGCTGCGGCAGCAGCGGGTCGAGGTGGGCGCAGACCTCGTCGAGCGCGGCGGCGAAGACCGGGAACGCCGCGTACAGGTCGCGGCCCATGCCGGCGCGCTGCGCGCCCTGCCCGGAGAAGAGGAACGCGACCCGGCCGCGCGGCGCGGCGGTGCCGGTGACCACGGACGGCGCGGGTTCGTCGGCGGCGAGCGCGCGCAGCCCGGCGAGCAGCTCGTCGCGGTCGGCGGCGAGCACCACGGCCCGGGCGTCCAGCCCGGCGCGGCGCCGCGAGGCGGCGGCCAGGTCGACCGGGCGGGCGGTGTCGTCGGCGGCCACGTGGTCGGCCCAGCGGCGGGCCTGCGCCGCGAGCGCGTCGGGGTTGCGGGCGGAGAGCAGCACCGGCGCGACCGGCGGCGGGGTGCCGGCCTCGGGCTCCTCGACGGCCGGTGGCTGCTCGACGATGACGTGGGCGTTGGTGCCGCTGATGCCGAACGAGGAGACGGCGGCACGGCGGGGCCGGTCCGACGCCGGCCACGGCCGTTCCTCGGTGAGCAGCTCGACCGCGCCGGCGGACCAGTCGATGTGCGGGGACGGCTCGTCCACGTGCAGCGTGCGGGGCAGCACCCCGTGCCGCATCGCCAGGACCATCTTGATGATCCCGGCGGCGCCGGCCGCCGCCTGGGTGTGCCCCAGGTTCGACTTCACCGACCCCAACCAGAGCGGGTCGCGCCCGTCGCGGTCCTGCCCGTACGTGGCCAGCAGCGCCTGCGCCTCGATCGGGTCGCCGAGCGTGGTGCCGGTGCCGTGCGCCTCCACCACGTCCACGTCGGCCGGGGACAGCCGGGCGTTGGCGAGGGCCTGCCGGATCACCCGTTCCTGGCTGGGCCCGTTGGGGGTGGTGAGGCCGCTGCTGGCGCCGTCCTGGTTGACGGCGCTGCCGCGGATGACGCCGTGGATGTGCCGGCCGTCGCGTTGCGCGTCGGAGAGGCGTTGCAGCAGCAGCATGCCGACGCCCTCGGCCCAGCCGGTGCCGTCGGCGGCGGCGGCGAACGACTTGCACCGCCCGTCGGCCGCCAGGCCGCGCTGGCGGGAGAACTCGGCGAAGACGCCGGGGGTGGAGAGCACGGTGACGCCGCCGGCCAGGGCCAGGTCGCAGTCGCGCTGCCGCAGCGCCTGCACGGCGAGGTGCACGGCCACCAGCGACGAGGAGCAGGCGGTGTCGATGGTGACGGCGGGTCCTTCCAGCCCGAACGTGTACGCCACCCGGCCGGACACCACGCTGCCGGAGTTGCCCGTGCCGAGGTAGCCCTCGACGCCCTCCGGGAGGTCGACCACCCGGGAGGCGTAGTCGTGGTACATGACGCCGGCGAACACGCCGGTGCGGCTGCCGCGCAGCCGCTGCGGGTCCAGGCCGGCGGACTCGAACGTCTCCCAGGTGCTCTCCAGCAGCAGCCGCTGCTGCGGGTCCATGGCGAGCGCCTCGCGCGGCGAGATGCCGAAGAACGCGGGGTCGAACGCGGTGGCCTCGTAGAGGAAGCCGCCCTTGTCGGTGGAGGACGTGCCGGGGTCGTCCGGGTCGACGGAGAAGAGCCGTTCCAGGTCCCAGCCCCGGTCGGTCGGGAAGTTCCCCACCCCGTCGCGGCCGTCGGCGACGAGCTGCCACAGCGCGTCCGGACCGTGCACCCCGCCCGGGTAGCGGCAGGCCATGCCCACGATGGCCATCGGCTCGCGGTCCTTGGCCTCCACCTCGCGCACGCGCCGCCGCGCCTCACGCAGGTCGGCCGTGGCGCGCCGGAGGTAGTCGAGGAACTCTTCCTCAGTGGGCATCGGGCCGCTCCGTATCGGGATCAGAGGTCCGGGGCATCTCAGGCGGTTCCGAGTTCGTCGTCGAGCAGGTGGAACAGTTCCTCGGCGCTGGCGGAGCCGAGGTTGCCGTCGTCCGCGCCGGTGCCGTCGGCGGCGCTCTCGGCGTACGTCCAGAGCGACAGCAGTTCGCGCAGCCGGACGGCGACGGCGGCGCGGTCGGTGTCGTCGGCGGCGATGGCGCGCATCGCGGTCTCCAGCTTGTTCAGCTCGCCGAGCACGGACAGCGCGGAGGTGCTCCGCTCGGCGAGCAGCGCGCCGCGCAGGTGCGCGACCATGGCCGCGGTGGTGGGTCGGTCGTAGATGAGCGTGGACGGCAGGCGCAGCCCGGTGGCGGCGGCGAGCCGGTTGCGGAACTCCACCGCGGTCAGCGAGTCGAAGCCCAGCTCGACGAAGCCCTTGTCGGTGTCCACGTCGCGGATCGAGGCATAGCCGAGCACCGCCGCCGCGTGCGTGCGGACCAGGTCGGAGAGCACCCGGTCGCGGTCGGACTCGGCGGTGGCGGCGAGCGTGTCGCGCAGCGCGCTCGCCGCGTCCGCGCCCGGCGTCGCGGCCGGCGCCGCGCCGGTGACGCGGACCAGGCCGTGCAGCAGTCGGGGTAGCGCCGGTCCGAGCCGGCCGAGCACCGCGTGGTCCAGGTTGACCGGCGCGATCGCCGGCTCGTCGTGCCGCAGGCCCGCGCTGAACAACGCCATGCCCTCGTCCGGGCCGAGCGGGCGGAAGCCGGCGCGGGTCATCCGCCGCTCGTCGACGTGGCCCTGCGGACCGCCGGGCTCGTCCGGGTTGGCCCACGGCCCCCACGCCATCGACGTGACGGGGAGCCCGCGGGCCCGGCGGTGGTGGGCGAGCGCGTCGAGGAACGCGTTCGCGGCGGCGTGGTTGGCCTGGCCGGGGCCGCCGAACAGCCCGGCGGAGGAGGAGAAGAGCACGAACGCGGCGAGGTCGAGCTTCTCGGTCAGTTCGTGCAGGTGCCAGGCGGCGTCGACCTTGGGCGCGAGGACGGTGTCGAACCGGGCCGGGGTCAGCGCCGGCAGCACGCCGTCGTCGAGGACGCCGGCGGCGTGCACCACGCCGACCAGCGGCCGGTCGGCGGGGATCTCGTCGAGCAGGACCGCGAGGGCGTCCCGGTCGGTGACGTCGGCGGCGACGACCCGCGCGGTGGCGCCGAGCGCGGTCAGGTCGGCGACGAGGTCCGCCGCGCCGGGCGCGTCCGGGCCGCTGCGGCTGACCAGCAGCAGGCGCGGCACGGCGTGCCGGGTGACCAGGTGCCGGGCGACGAGCCGGCCGAGCGCGCCGGTGGCGCCGGTGACCAGCACGGTGCCGGTGGACAGGTCCGGCTCGGGCCGCTGCGGCGGCGGGCCGAGGCGGACCAGGCGGGGCGCCCGGAGCTGGCCGGCCCGCAGCGCGAGCTGCGGCTCGCCGGTGCCCAGCGCGGCGGGCAGCGCCACCGTGGAGCGGGGGTCGTCGTCGAGGTCGAGCAGCACGAACCGGCCCGGGTTCTCCGACTGGGCGGAGCGGATCAGGCCCCACGCGGCGGCGGCCGGCAGGTCGGCGGGGCGGTCGGTCGGGTCGACGGCGACCGCGCCCCGGGTGACCACGACCAGCGGGGTGCCGGCGAACGGTTCCCGGGTGAGCCAGTCCTGCGCCAGCGCCAACGTCTCGTGGGTGACCAGGTGCGCGGCCCGGGCCGGGTCCGGCTCGTCGGCGCGCTGTCCGGGGCGGATCGCGACCACCGCGTCGGGCCGGGCCGCGCCGCCGGTCACGGCCGCGACCAGGTCGTCCAGATCCCGGTACGCCTCGACGCCGGGCCATCCGTCGGCGTCGCCGAGCACGGCGATCCGGGTGGGGCGGGCGGTGCCCGGCTCCGGGGTGGTCCAGTCGAGGCGGTGCAGCGACCGGGCGGCGGCCCGGCGGGCGGTGTCGAGCTGGTCGGCGCTGATCGGGCGCAGCACGAGCGCGTCGAGGGAGGCGACGGGCGTGCCACCGGTGTCGGTGACGGTGACGGCGACCGCGCCGTCGGTGGGGGTGAGCCGGACCCGCAGCTCGCGGGCCCGGGTGGGCTGGATCGCCAGTCCGGTCCAGGAGAACGGCAGTCCGGGCCCGGCCGCGTTCGCGGGTGCGGCGGCGGCAGTGGTGGCGCGGTGCAGGGCGTCGGCGCCGATGGTGTGCAGTGCGGCGTCGAGCAGCGCGGGGTGCAGGGTGAACGGGTCGACCGGCGCGTCGGCGTCGAGCGCGACCTCGGCGAGGAGGTCGTCGCCGCTGCGCCAGGCGGCGCGCAGCGCCTGGAACGTCGGCCCGTACCGGTAGCCCTGCTCGGTGAGGTGCGGGTAGAGGGTGTCCAGCGGGATCGGTTCGGCGTCGGCGGTTGGCCAGGCGCCGCCGGCGGTGCCGGTGACCGGCCGGGTGGGGGCGAGCAGGCCGGTGGCGTGGCGCTGCCAGGTCCGGGCGGTGCCCGGGGCGTCGCCGCCGTCGTCGAGGTGGGAGTGGACGGAGACCGGCCGGCATCCGTCGTCGTCGGCGGCGCCGACGCGGATCCGCAGGTCGACGCCGCCGGTCGGCGGGACGACCACCGGTGCTTCCAGGACCAGTTCGGTGACGTGGGCGGTGTCCAGGGCGCGTCCGCTCCAGGACGCCATCTCGACCAGGGCGGTGCCGGGGAGCAGGACGGTGCCGAGCACGGCGTGGTCGGCGAGCCAGGGGTGGGTGGTCAGGGAGATCCGCCCGGTGACCAGCAGGCCGTCGTCGCCGGGCAGGTCGGCGGCGGCGTGCAGCAGCGGGTGGTCGACGGCGTCGAGTCCGGCGGCGGGTAGGCCGGCCGGTCCGGTGCCGCCGCGCGACAGCCAGTACCGGTCCCGCCCGAACGGGTAGGTGGGCAGGTCGATCACGGCGGCCGGGGCGAGCACGGCGGTCAGGTCGACGGGCAGGCCGATGGTGTGGGCGGTGGCGAGGCTGGTCAGCAGCCGCGTCGGATCGTCGTCACCGCGCCGCAGCGTGGACAGGGTGTGGCCGGTGGTGTCGGTGTCGTCGAGGATCGCCGTCACCGGCAGCGTGAGCACCGGATGCGCGGACACCTCCACGAACGTGGTGTGCCCCGCCGCTATCGCGGTGCGCACCGCCTGCTCGAAGCGGACGGGTTGACGCAGGTTGGTGTACCAGTAGCCGCCGTCCATGCCCTGCGGTTCGGCCCAGTCGCCGGTCACCGTCGACACCATCCGAATGTGCCCTGGCTGCGGCGACAAGCCCGCCAGGTCGGTGAGCATCCGGTCGCGGATCTGCTCCACGGCCGGGTTGTGCGAGGCGTAGTCGAACGGCACCGGCCGCGCCCGCACCCCCTCGGCCACCCACGACTCCCGCAGATCAGCCAGGGTGTCCGGCGGACCGGACACCACCACATGCGCAGGCCCGTTCACCACCGCCACCACCGTGCCCGCCAGCCCCTCGATCCGCGCGGCCACCTCCGCCCCGGGCAGGTCCACCGCGAGCATCCCGCCCGAACCGGCCAGGGTGGACAACGCGCGCGCCCGCAGGATCACCGCCCGCGCCGCGTCATCGAGCGACAGCACCCCGGCCACGCAGGCGGCGGCCATCTCCCCCTGCGAATGCCCGACCACCACCGCCGGTTCCACACCGGCGGCCCGCCACACCTGCGCCAGACACACACCCACCGCGAACAACACCGGCTGCAGGATCTCCACCCGGCCCAGCCAGGCATCGTCGTCGCCGGTCAACACCGACACCAGGTCCACGTCCAGATACGGCGCGAACGCCCGCTGACACTCGGCAAGACGCGCGTCGAACGGCCCGCACCGGCCCACCAGACCCGCCGCCATCCGCACCGACTGACCACCCTGACCCGGAAACACGAACACCGGACCCGACCCGTGGACGCCCGCCGTACCGGTGACCAGGGCGGAGGACGGCAGGCCGGACGCGAGGGCGTCCACGCCGGCCAGCAGGTCGTCGCGGTCCGTGCCGACGACGGCGGCGCGCTGGTCGAGCGCGGCGCGGGTGGTGGCGAGTGACCAGGCCACGGCGACCGGGTCGTGGTCGGGGTGTTCGCGGACGTGCCGGGCGAGCCGCTGCGCCTGCTGCGCGAGCGCGGTGGCGGAGCGGGCGGACAGCGGCCAGAGCGCCGCGTCGGTCCGCACCAGCCCTTCCGTCGGCGCGGGCGCGGCGTCCTCCGGCTCGGCCGGCTGCTCGACGATGACGTGGGCGTTGGTGCCGGAGATGCCGAACGACGACACCGCCGCCCGACGCGGCCGCTGCACCACCGGCCACGGCCGGGCCTCGGTCACCAACTCCACCGACCCCGCCGACCAGTCGATGTGCGGCGACGGCGCGTCCACGTGCAGGGTGGCCGGCACGGTCGCGTGGCGCATCGCCTCGATCATCTTGATCACGCCGGCGACGCCGGCGGCGGCCTGCGCGTGGCCCATGTTCGACTTGATCGAGCCGAGCAGCAGCGGCCTGTCCCGGTCCTGCCCGTACGTGGCGAGGACCGCCTGCGCCTCGATCGGGTCACCCAAGGTGGTGCCGGTGCCGTGCGCCTCCACCACGTCCACGTCCGAGGTGGACAGCCCCGCGTCCGCCAACGCCGCCCGGATCACCCGCTGCTGCGACGGCCCGTTCGGCGCGGTCAGGCCGTTGGACGCGCCGTCGGAGTTGACCGCCGAGCCGCGCACCAGCGCCAGTACCCGGTGGCCGTGCCGCCGCGCGTCCGAGAGCCGCTCCACCAGCAGCATGCCGACGCCCTCGGACCAGCCGGTGCCGTCGGCGGCGGCGGCGAACGACTTGCACCGACCGTCGGCGGCGAGGCCGCCCTGCCGGGAGAACTCGGCGAACGTGTCCGGGGTGGCCATCACGGCGACGCCGCCGGCGAGGGCCAGGTCGCACTCGCCGCGGCGCAGCGACTCGCCGGCCAGGTGCAGCGCGACCAGCGACGACGAGCAGGCCGTGTCGACGGTGACCGCCGGGCCTTCCAGCCCGAGCGTGTACGCGACCCGGCCGGAGATGACGCTGTGCGCCCCGCCGGTCATCAGGTAGCCCTCGGTGCCCTCCGGCACCTCGGTCAGCCCGGTCCCGTACCCGGAGGTGGAGGCGCCGACGAACACGCCGGTGCGGCTGCCGGCCATGCCGGTCGGGTCGACGCCGGCCCGTTCCAGCACCTCCCAGGCGGCTTCGAGGGTCAGCCGCTGCTGCGGGTCCATCGCGAGGGCCTCGCGGGGCGAGATACCGAAGAACGCGGGGTCGAAGCCGGTGGCCTCGGGCAGGAAGCCGCCGGCCGGGGTGTAGCCGCTGTCCGGCGCGGGCACGGCCCAGCCCCGGTCGGTGGGGAAACCGCCGATCGCGTCGACGCCGTCGGCGACCAGACGCCACAGCTCCGCCGGGCCGCTGACCCCGCCCGGGTAGCGGCAGGCCATCCCGACCACCGCGATCGGCTCGTCGGTGTCGGCGGCGCGGGTCGGACCGGCGGACGCGGCGGGCGCGGCGCCGAAGGCGGTCTCCCGCAGGTGTCGGGCCAGTTCGGCCGGGGTGGGGTGGTCGAAGACGAGGGTGGACGGCAGCCGCAGCCCGGTGGCCTCGTTCAGTCGGGTGCGCAGGTCCACCGCGGTGAGCGAGTCGAAGCCGAGGTCCTTGAACGGTCGGCCGCGCAGGTCGTCGGCGGTGGCGTGGCCGAGGACGCGGGCGGTCTGCTCGTCGACGATGCGCAGCAGTTCCCGTTCCTGCTCCGCCTCGGGCCGGTCGGCCAGGTGGCGTAGCGGCTCGGCGACGCCGGCCGGCGCGGCGGCGTCCCGGGCCGCCTCGTCCTCGGCGAGCGCCCGCACCTGCGGCAGGTCGGACAGCAGCGGGCTGGGCCGGGTGAGCGTGAACGCCGGGTGGAAGCGACTCCAGTCGACGTCGGCGACGGTGACGCCGGGGGTGGGTCGGTCCATCGCCCGGTCCAGCGCGAGCAGGGCCCGCCGGGGGTCGATGGTGGGCAGTCCCATCCGGTGCAGCTGTTCGGTGGCGGCGTTCTTCGCGGCCATGCCGTCGGCGCCACCCCAGGCGGTCCAGGCGACGGCGGTGGCGGCCAGCCCCCGGTCGCGGCGGTGCACCGCGAGCGCGTCGAGCAGCGAGTTACCGGCGCCGTACGCGCACTGTCCGGCGCTGCCCCAGGTGCCGGAGACGGAGGAGAAGAGCAGGAACGCGGTCAACGGCCGGTCGGCGAGGCACTCGTCGAGGTGCAGCGCGCCGAGCACCTTGCCGGCGACCACGTGGGCGAACTCGTCGAGGGTGGTGCCGGTCAGCGGGGTGAGCTGGTCGGTGCCGGCCGCGTGCACCACGGCGGTCAGGTCGGGCAGCGAGTCCAGCAGCGCGGCGACGGCCGTACGGTCGGTCATGTCGCAGGCGGCGGCGGTGACCCGCCCGTCGGCGCCGTGCTCGTCGAGCAGCGGGGCCAGGCCGGGGGTGTCGGCGCCGCGCCGGCCGGCGAGCACGACCCGGCGGGCGCCCCGGTCGAGCAGCCAGCGGGTGACGTGGCCGCCGAGCGCGCCGGTGCCGCCGGTGACCAGCACGGTGGCGTCGGCCCACCGGTCGTCGGCGGGCTGCTCGGGTGCGGCGGCCGGGCCGAGCCGGCGGCCGAAGACACCGCCGGCGCGGACGGCCACCTGGTCCTCGCCGCTGCCGCCGGTGAGGATCGCGGCGAGGCGGCGCCGGCCGGCGTCGTCGGGTGTCTCCGGCAGGTCGACCAGGCCGCCCCACCGGTGCGGCTGTTCCACGGCGGCGGCGCGGCCGAGGCCCCAGACCAGGTTCTGCACCGGGTGGGTGAGCCGGTCGGCCGGACCGGCCTTGACCGCGCCGCTGGTCAGGCACCACACGGGCGCGTCGAGGTCGAGGTCGGTGAGGGCCTGGAGCAGCACCAGCGTGGTGGCGGCGGCGACGCTGACGCCGGGGTGGGCCGGCAGCAGCCGGTCCTGCCCGGCGACCAGGTGCAGCACGCCGGCGACCGGCGCGTCGCCGATCGCCTCCCGCAGCCGGTCGGCGAGCGCCGCCCGGTCCAGGTCGTCGGCGCCGAGGCGCAGCACCGCCGCGTCGTCGACGAGTCCGGGCAGGTCGTCCGCCCAGCCGCGCTCATCGGGGTCGGTGGGCAGCAGCACCAGCCAGCGGCCCGCCGGCCGGTCACCCTCCGGGACGGCGACCGGTTGCCACCGCACCTGGTACGTCCAGCCGTCCACCACGGACCGGTCGTGCCGGCCGCGTCGCCAGGCGGAGAGCACCGGCAGCGCCGGCAGCAGCGTGTCCACCGCGCCGAGCTGGTCACGCAGGGCGTCGACGTCGGTCCGCTCCACCGCGGCCCAGAACTCGGCGTCCGCGCCGGTCTGCTCACCGACGGGGGCGGAAGGCGGCGGCTCCGGCCAGAACCGCTGCCGGTGGAACGCGTACCCGGGCAGCCGGACCCGGCGCGGGTCGGCGCCGGCGAACAGCTCCCGCCAGTCGACGGCGACGCCGTCGACGTGCAGCTCGGCCAGCGCGGTGAGCAGCGCGGCGGGTTCCGGCCGGTCCCGGCGCAGCAGCGCCACCGCGCTGACGTCCGGGCCGGCCACGTCCCGGGTCAGCGCGGTGAGCACGCCGCTCGGCCCGACCTCCAGGAACGTGCCGGCGCCGAGCGCGCGCAGCCGGGTCACGCCGTCGGCGAAGCGGACCGCCTCCCGGACGTGCCGCACCCAGTGCTCGGCGGTACGGATCTGGTCCGGGTCGACCGGCTCGCCGGTCAGATTCGACACGATCGGCAGGGTCGGCGTGCGCAGCTCCAGCCGCTGCACCACGGCGGCGAACTCGGCGAGCATCGGCTCCATCAGCGGGCTGTGGAACGCGTGGCTCACGGCGAGTCGCTTCGTGCGTACCCCCTGCTCCGCGCAGCGGCGCTCGACCTCCGCGACGGCCGCCTCGGCGCCGGAGACCACGACGGCGGCGGGCCCGTTGACGGCGGCGACGCCGATCGGCGCGGCGACGTCGGTGAGCAGCGCGTCGACGTCGGCGGGCGGCGCGGTGACGGCGAGCATGGCGCCGCCGGCCGGCAGCTCGTGCATGAGCCGTCCGCGCGCGACGACCAGCGTGGCGGCGTCGGCGAGCGACAACACGCCGGCCACGTGCGCGGCGACCACCTCGCCGATCGAGTGCCCGGCCAGCAGCTGCGGGCGGACGCCCCAGGACGCGAGCAGCCGGACCAGGGCCACCTCGACGGCGAACAGCGCGGGTTGGGTCCACCGGGTCAGGTCGAGCAGCGCCGCGTCCTCGGTGCCGGGTTCGGCGGCGAGGATCGGCCCGAGCGGGCGGGGCAGGTGCCGGTCGAGTTCGGCGCACACCTCGGCGAGCGCGTCGGCGTAGGCCGGGAACGCGGCGGCCAGTTCGCGGCCCATCCCGGGCCGCTGCGCGCCCTGGCCGCTGAACAGGAACGCCAGCTGCCCGCCGCGCGGGCCGCCGCCGGCGACCAGGCCGGGGGCGGTCCCGCCGGCGGCGAGGGTACGCAGGTGGTCGCGGAGCGCGGCGCGGTCCGGGGCGAGGATCACGGCCCGGTGGTCCAGCGCGCCCCGGGTGGTGACCGACGACCAGCCGATGTCGGTCAGCGGCACGTCCGGTCCGGCGTCGGCGTCGGCGTCGGCGTCGGCGTCGAGCCAGTCGGCCCAGCGGGCGCCCTGGGCGGCCAGGCCGGCGGCGTCGCGCGCGGAGACCAGCACCGGCACCAGGCCGGCGGCCGTCACCGGCGCCGGACCGGTCGGCGCGACGGCGGTCGAGGACGGCCCGTCCCCGGCGACCGCCGCGTCCGGGGCGGACGACGGGGGCGGGGCCTCCTCGACGATGACGTGGGCGTTGGTGCCGCTCATGCCGAACGAGGACACCCCGGCGCGGCGGGGCTGCTCGCCCGGCGGCCAGGGCAGCGCCTCGGTCAGCACGGACACCGCGCCCGCGGTCCAGTCGACGTGCGGGGTGGGCGCGTCGACGTGCAGTGTGGCCGGGAGCCGGCCGTGACGCAGCGCCATCACCATCTTGATCACGCCGGCGACACCGGCGGCGGCCTGGGTGTGGCCGATGTTCGACTTCACCGACCCGAGCCGCAGCGGCCGGTCCGCGGGCCGCCCCTGCCCGTACGTGGCGAGCAGCGCGGTCGCCTCGATCGGGTCGCCGAGACTGGTGCCGGTGCCGTGCGCCTCCACCGCGTCGACCTGCTCCGGGGCGAGCCGGGCGCTGGCCAGCGCCTGGAGCACCACCCGCTGCTGGGAGGGGCCGTTGGGGGCGGTGAGCCCGTTGGACGCGCCGTCCTGGTTGACCGCGCTGCCCCGGATCACCGCGAGCACCGGGTAGCCGTGGCGCTGGGCGTCGGAGAGCCGGGCCAGCAGCAGCACGCCCACGCCCTCGCCCCAGGCGGTGCCGTCGGCGGCGGCGGCGAACGCCTTGACCCGCCCGTCGGCGGCGAGCCCGCGCTGGCGGCTGAACCCGACGAACGCGGCCGGGGTGGACATGATGGTGGCGCCGCCGGCCAGCGCGAGCGTGCACTCCCCCTGCCGCAGCGCCTGGCCGGCGAGGTGCAGCGCGACCAGCGACGACGAGCAGGCGGTGTCGACCGAGACGGCGGGTCCCTCGATGCCCAGCACGTAGGAGATCCGCCCGGAGACGACGCTGGCGGCGGTGCCGGTCAGCACGTACCCCTCGACGCCGGGCGGGGGCGTCTGGAGCAGCGCCGCGTAGTCCTGGCCGGTGGTGCTGGCGAACACGCCGACCTGGTGCCCGCGCAGCGCCGTCGGGTCGATGCCGGCGTGCTCGAACGCCTCCCAGGACGTCTCCAGCAGCAACCGCTGCTGCGGGTCCATGCCGAGCGCCTCACGGGGCGAGATGCCGAAGAAACCGCTGTCGAACTCGGTGGCCGAGTCGAGGAAGCCGCCCTCGCCGACGTACGAGGTGCCGGGATGGTCGGGGTCGGGGTGGATCAGCCGGTCCAGGTCCCAGCCCCGGTCGGCGGGAAAGGCCGAGACGGCGTCGGCGCCGGAGTCGACCAGCCGCCACAGGTCCTCCGGTGACCGCACCCCGCCGGGGAACCGGCAGCCGATGCCGACGACGGCGATCGGCTCCCGTTGCGCGGCCTCCAACTCGCCGAGCTTGCGCCGGGTCTGGTGGAGGTCGGCGGTCATCCATTTCAGGTATTCCCGGAGGGTGTCCTCAGTCGCCATCAGCGCCACCTTTTCGGGCCGGAGAAACAGGCGACCCAATACCGTTCGGCGTGACCATGAATTGCACTGTCCCGCGCCCCACCAGGTCTCACTTACGGTGAGGAAGGTAAGTGTCCGCGGAGGCGGGTCACAACCCCTACGACGCCCCTAGGGCCGCCCCTAGCAGGGACGTCGTCGCGAGGTGCCCAGGCTGGGCGGGTGCGCCCGGGTCGGCGGCCCGGTGGGACCGGTGGCGGCAGCGTCCAGAAAGCCGCCGCGACCGGTCCGTCGACGCAACTCCACAATGGCGACGGAATCGTTCAGGAATCGCGCCGGTGAAGGCCGGGCTCGCGGTGGATGAATGCGAATGGTCCGCCGTCGTCCCGGCGGACGTCACGCACCTGACCGGGCCGGTTCTTCCCGGCGCTCAGGCCTGATCCGACGACGGCCATTCGTCGATCACGGCATCCACCGGCTCCGTGCCCAGCAGCGATCGCAGGAGGTCGTACAGCGGCTCCTGCCGGCTGTCGCCCGGGCGTCGTCGGTTCGCGACCCGGCGAATCTCGGCCACCGCGCCGTCGGTGTCCCCGATCAACAGACGCGCGACGGATCGCAGTTCGCCGTGCCGGAACGGTGAGATGTTGGGCTGCTCCCGGTACGTGAGCCCCCGCCGCACGAGATCACGGGCCTCGCCCGGGTCGCGCGGGTGCACCGCGATCGCGAGCATCACCGCCGCCTCGATGTCGTTGTTCGGGCCGAGCCGGACAGCCTCCCGCAGCTCCTGTTCCGCCTCGGCCAGCCGACCGAGGAGGATCAGCGCCTCGGCGTGGTTGGCCCGGCTGCCGCTCATCGCCGGGTTCAGCCGGACCGCCTCGGCCAGCGTCTCCGCGGCCTCGGCGTAGCGGCCCAGGCTGTTGAGCACGACGCCGTGCGCGTCGTGCGTGATCGCGTCGGCCGGGTCGATGGCGAGCGCCTCGGTGATCGTGACGAGCGCGTCCTCGGGGTGACCCGCGTCCAGTTGGGCGTAGGCCAGGAATCGGCGCACCTGCGCCGCCTTCGGCTGCAGCGCGACGGCCCGGCGCAGCAACTCCATCGCCTCGTCGTTGCGGTCGACGGCTCGCAACGCGTAGCCGAGGTTCGCCAGGTGGTACGGGTTCGCCGGGGCCAGGCGGCTCGCCTCGCCGTACGCCTCGACCGCCTCGGTGAGGCGGTCGAGGCCCATGAGGATGCCGCCCCGGATCCCGTGCGCCAGATGGTCGGACCGGTCGAGTTCGAGTGCCATGTCCACCTCGACCAGCGCCTGGTCGTGGGCGCCGGTCTCCGACAGGGCGTGGGCCAGCGCCCGGTGCCGCCGGGCGTCCGGCAGGAGCTCGACCGCCCGCCGGTAGGCGTCGACGGCCTCGGCGTGCCGCCCGGCGCGCTGCAGGGCGATACCGAGGTTGAAGTGGTTGACGGACGACGTCGGTTCCCGCGCCACCGCCCGTTCGTAGGCGCTCAGCGGGGTCGTCTCCACGCCCTGGTGGTACGCCTTGACCAGTTCCGCGGCCACCGTGTCGCTCCAACCCAGGCTGAGCTGGAGCTGTTCGAGGGTCGCGGTGCCGTTCTGCTTCTCCGCCGGCGGGCCGTACTGGCCGGCCCATCGCACCAGGCTGAGCGCCAGGTCGTGCTCGCCGCACTGCTCGGCGCCCACCGCCGCGTAGAGCCAGCTGTCGGCGTACTCCTCGAACCGGAGGACCGCGAACGCGCCGCCGTAGAGCACGTCCGCGTAGCCGCCCTCCTCCAGCCGACCCTTCAGCCAGTCGATGAGGTTGGAGTGTTCGAACACCATCGAGGCGTCACCCCTGGCGAGGAGTGTGGCCACGAACTCCGCAGCCTCGTATCGCCCCCACCCCGCGTCGAAGGACGCGCTGAGGCGCAGAATCTGCCGGGCCAGCGCGGATCCGATCAGCTCGGCGTTGCGGACCGTGAGATCGTCCCAGCGGTCCCACCTGCGAGCGTCGGCGGAGGTGACCCACTCGGAGAGCACGGCCGCCACGAGGGAGATGTTGGTCAGGATGGCAGAGCCCGGGCCCGGGTCGGTATCCGGCCGCGGCGGCCGGATCGCGCCGCTGCGCAACTGCTCCTTGATCTCCGCGTACGTCTCGTCGACGATCTGCCGATATTCGGGGAACTCGTGCTCGAGGAAACTGAGCGCCCCCGCCTGGTCGTTCCTGCCGATGAACACGCCGAACTCGTCGATCTGCTCGGCGAGCATGAGCTTCGCCGTCTTCATTCCGACCCGTTCCTCGAGGCGGCTGCTGATCCAGTCCAGGATCTGGCGCGCCTCCGCCTCGGACCGGTACTCGATCCCCACCTCGGTCAGCAGGTCGGGCCCGAGGGAGATCCGTTCGCCGGTCGGCTCCTCCAACGTCTGGCCGTGCTGGAGCTCCGTCGCGGTGGCCACCAGATCCCGCACCGCGCGGAGGTCCACGGCGGCGCGTCGGAGGAACTCGAAGATGATGCGGTAGCCGGATCGTTGGGCTCTCGCTATCGACACGAACTCGGAGAGATCGGGCGCCAGCCCGTTGCGGGCGAGCCCGAGCACCAACCTGCTGTACCAGGTCGGCGGCATCGCGGTGACGGTGTCGGCGAGCACGCCCCGGGTGAGAGGCGCCCCGGATGTCTTCTTGACGGCCAGCACCGCGTCGCACCGCACACTCCACTGGAGGTCGGGGTCCCGGGCAACGGCTTCCAGGCAGCGCAGGCCCAGGCGGCCGGCCTCGGCGAGCCGCTTCGACGCGTCCGGCCAGGACTCCGCCCCGTCACTGCGTTCCCGGAGCACGCTCCTGAGCGCCGTCTCGGCCGACTGCAGGCCGTGCCGAGCCATCTCCGTGATCAACTCCAGCCGCGGCGGCTGACTCAGCTCGTCGAAGGTGGCCAGGTGGATCAGCGCCTCTTCGTCGGCGAGCGACGGGTTGCTGCGCATCAGACTCTCGGCCACCCGGAGCCGGATCCAGGCCGGCACCCCGACGTCGCTGTGCCAGGTCAGGGCGGCGGTGAGTCCACGCTGGTCCTGGACCTCCGTCAGGGCGCAGACGTGGCGAAGCTTCAGCTCCAGCGCCACGCCCCCGTGGTCCAGCTGCGCCGCGAGCAGGTCGCGCCCCGCGTCACCCTGACGCGCCAGCGCGCGGGCCAGCGACTGCCGCACGGTCCAGCTGACGTGCCGGTTCGCCAACGCGTACGCCGCGTGGGAGACCGCGTCGGTGACACCGTCCTCGATGAGCGCCAGGGTCAGCTCGGCACGGTCGTCGTACCGCGGCTGCGAAGCGGCGAGGAGTCGCAGGCTGGGCCCGACGACGTCGGGAACAGCCGCGCGGATCAGATCGGCGTAGAGCCGGCAGCGCAGCCCCCACTCCATGCTGCGGTCGCCGGCGGTGTCGCGGACCGCTTCGACCCCGGTCGCGCCGCACTCGAGCAGCACTCGCCCGATCTCCAGTCGCACGCCCACGTGCATGCGTCGGTTGCGCAGCAGTCTGATGGCCGCGGTGACCGCTGGGCGGGAGTGCGGGCGGAGAGCGGCGAGGAAGGCGGTCAGTTCCTCCCGCGCGGCCGACTGGTGGTCGAGCCGCTGGCGGACCAGGTCGGCGTCGTCGCGGGTGTCCAGGGAGACCAGGCCGGCGATGAGCCGCAGCCGTAGTTTGTGCGGGCAGTCCTCGGCGGTGACGAGCGCCCGTGCCCGCCGAGCCGCCGCCTCGTCCCGCGCGTCGAGAAGGCTGGACATGGCGACGTAGGCGATCTCGGTCTCGACATCCGCGCCGGCCTCGTCGTCGGACGCCCCCTCCAGCGCCGCCGCCCTCTCGGCGGCCCAGTCGCGCAGTGGGCGCAGCGGCGATCGCAGCAGGACGCTCAGCGCGTCGAGAGCCCGGCGGCGTTCGAAGACCAGCGGCGACTGGGCGGCGGCCAGGATGGCGTCCCGTACCGCCTCCGCCGACGCCTCGTCCCGATAGTCCGGCACCTCGGCGATGATCTGCGCCGCAAGGGTGCGCTGGGTCACCCAGGGATCGCCCTCCTCGGAGAGGATGTGGGCCACCAGGGCTGCCGGGTCCGACACCCGACTGGCAGCCGTCACGAAGACCCGCGTCCAGCTGGTGTCCATCCACCGGTGCCTGTCGATGCACTGGCGTTGCTCGTCGAGGGTCAGCCCGGCGAAGTAGGCGGCCAGCAGGGTCTCGCGCAGGATCGGGTGGATGAAGCGAACGGTCGGCCGCATCGAGACGTCACCGGCCTCCATCAGGATGCCGTCGTAGAGCAGCTCCCAGACGACCGGCTCGGCGACGTCGGCGATCGGGTTGCGGGCCGTCTGCACCCGGGTCGTCATGCGGATCTTGGCCGTGGCGGCGACCACGTCGTAGTCGGGGTGCCGGCTGATCGCCGCGCGCAGCTCCGCCTTCGGGATGTCCTCGACGCCGCACCGCCAGGAGTCCTGGAGTTCACCGAGCACCTCGGCGAGCACCCGCATGCGGAGGATCGCGTCCGGCATCGCCTCCCGATCGGCCGGGATGCGGTGCCACTGGCCGGAGAGCAGGTGCAACGCCACGTCGTGATAGAGCTGCGGCAGCGTCGAACGGCGGTAGTCCTGGTGCTGTGCCGGTTCGGCCAGCCGGCACAGGAACGACAGCAGCAGGGGAACCTCAGCCAGTTGGGCCAGTTCCGGACGGTTGCCGATGGCAGCCAGCAGGGACTCGGCGGTGTCGGACCGGTCGTGCAGCCAGGTGTTGACGAAGTTGACCACTTCCCGGGAGGAGAAGCCGACCAGTTGGAAGTCCTCCCGGTTCCCGACGGCGATCTCGTCGATGATCGCCAGGGCGGCGGGGCGGGACGTCACCAGCAGGGTGTTGTTCACCGCGAGCAGCGTCACCAGGACCTGCTTGAGCCGGCCGGCCAGGCCGGTCGGCATCTCGTCGAGCCCGTCGACGCACAGGAACACCCGCCCGTCGGTGAGGGCGCGCTCGGCCACGGCCACGTACCCCCGGACGTCGCCGTCCTCGGCCTGCGCGGGTGACAGCGTGGCGGCGACCAACGTACGCGCGAGCCCGCGCAGCCCGGTGCCGTGATCGTTCTCGGCCGCGAGCGTCGTGCAGGTCAGGCGTACGGGAATGATGCAGTCGTCGAGCGACCCACCGGCGTCGAGCTGCGCCACCGCCTGGTGCGCGGCGTACCTCACCTGGCGCTTGATCAACCAGGACTTGCCGAAACCCGGGTCGCCGCTGACGACGGTCAGACTGGGCATCGCGCGGTCGGTTCGCCAGCGCTGACGGATCGGAACGCTCTCGCCGGACACCCGGTTCGGGCCGGGGCTGCGACGACGCAACCAGATGGTCTGGTGCAGCGCCTCGGCGTCGATGCCCTCCGGCATCGTGTCCCGCTCGGATTCCACCTCGTGGATGACCGCGTGGAGGATCTCACGGGTGGCCGCGACCGGATCCGGGCCGTCG
Organism: Micromonospora sp. WMMA1996; assembly: GCF_002573675.1. NCBI lineage: Bacteria > Bacillati > Actinomycetota > Actinomycetes > Micromonosporales > Micromonosporaceae > Micromonospora > Micromonospora sp. WMMA1996. Next base: position 2,515,375 of record NZ_PDHU01000001.1, read on the forward strand.
AAGTCACCCGCGACCGCCGAACGCCACGCCGGGTTCTTCCGGTGGTGGAGTTCGTTGAGCGCCCACACCTCGTGCTCGAGGCGCTGGAGCGTCGCCGCGGCGACCACGTAGGCGCCGTGGGGCCTTCCGGCGCCCCTGGTCGCCTTGACCACACCGACCACGCGGCCGGCGTCGTGGTCGAGGACCGGCGCGCCGCTCATCCCGGGATCGACCGCCCCCAGCTTGACCTTCAGCAGGTCGATTCCCTGTTCCTCGAGGATCGCCTCGAAGGTGAAGGTCGCCACGTCCGGCCCGAAGGATCCCGGTAGGTCGATGGAACGCCTGCTGTGCCCGATCGCCGTCAGCTCCCTGGCCGTTCCCGGCGGGCCGAGCAGCACGCACGGCATGTCGTCGAACATCCCCGGTTGGGCCGCGACTATCGCCAGGTCGGGCAGGGGGTACATGAGCGGGTCCAGGCCCGGCGCGATGGTCTGCGGATGCTTGTTCCAGACCTTGAGCGCGCGCTGCACGCCCTGCCGGTCGGGCGCGAACACCAGGTCGTCCGGTGCGTCGTGCACCACGTGAGCGGCGGTGACCGCGACGCCGGGCGCCACGAAGAAGGCGGTGCCGAGGAGGAGCCCCGCCGCGTCGGTCAGCGGGACAGTGGCCGCTCTGACATGGGTTGCCAGCTTTGTCGTCACTGCGTGTCACCGCCCATCCGAGCCGAGTCACGGAAGGAATGACGTCACTCTATTGTGGCCCCGGCCGCACCGCCGCGCCGTACGCCCGTAAACGCACCGATCGGTCGAGGTGTCAAGGTCCAAGGTCCCCACGTCACTGTCCGAACTGGCCGGCCACGGGACGCCACTTCTGGTGTACATAGGCTGTCAGGACATCCCACGCCGCAAGGAGGGCCATGCACGTTCCCCACACCCGCCGCTTGCTGGCCCTGCCGGCCAGATCGTCGGACGGACAACAGCTCGGCAGGACCGGTGCCGTCTACGTCCCCGAGGGACAGAGACAGCCGCTGCTGGTCGCCCTGCCATTGGAGAGGGCGGCGCCCTGGGTGGTGCCGTTGTTCGGCGCACGACTCGACGCGGACGGCCTCGTGCTCGACTACCCGGCCGAGACGATCGTCAAGGGCCCCACCGTCGACGCCGACGCGCCGCTGTCGTTGGGCGAGGTCGCCGCCGTCCTGGCGCACTACCGGCCGGCCGTCGCCGAGCTCGTGCGCGGCCTGCCGTTGACGCGACGGGCACCGGAGGGCGGTGACGTCGGCGCGGGTTTCGTCCACCGGATCCCGGTGGTTCCGGGGATCGGCGACGATGACCTGCCCCCCATCGTGATCGCCAGCCCGGGTGTGACCGGGACCCCGCAATGACCTCCCCCGAGCCGACGCCGTCACCGCTGGCGGTCGCCAACCAACGGATCCGGGACACCGCGAAGTGGTTCATCGGCAGCGCGGCGGCGGTGGGCGCCGCGCTCGTCGCCGGCAGCCAACTGTCCGACATCGGCCGGCTGGCCGCCGGATGGCCCACCTCGGCCGCGACCGCCCGGTTGTGGGTGGCCGCCGCCGGCGTCCTGCTGGGCCTGGCCGGGGTCGTCGTCGCGATCGCCTCCGCGGTGCGCGTGCTGCTGCCGGTACAGGTCTTCATCTCCGACCTCGCCGAGAACTGGGAGGTGCCCACCGCCGACCTGCGCCCGGTGGTGGCGTTCTTCCGACGGCGCACGAAGTACCTGCAGGGCGCCAAGGATCCGGCGGAGCTCATCGACCGGCGCGAGCGACTGACGACCCAGCTGGCGGACCCCGAGCGGAGCCCGGAGGCGCGGGCCGAGGTCCGTGCCGGCATCGCGTCGTACGACCTGCGCATCGCCGCGATCGAGGAGATGGCCAACCACGAGGCGTTGAAGGCCACCTTCGCGCACGCACTGCGCCGGCTGATCCTGGCGACGGTCGTGGCCGGTGCGGGAATCGTCGCGTTCGCCTGGGCGGCGAACCCGCCGACTCCGCCCACCGGCGCCGATCTGCGCGACGCCAAGCTGGTCGGGGCTCAGCTCCGCGACGCCGACCTGACCGGGGCGAGACTCGACGGCGCCGACCTGACCGGGGCGGACCTGACCGGGGCCGACCTGACCGGGGCCTCGGTGGTCGGGGTGACCTGGTCGGGCACGACCTGTCCGGACGGCACATCGAGCGACGCCGGCGGCGGCACCTGTCGGGGACATCTCCGGCGCTGAGTCGGCAGGGGCGCCCACAGAGTCAGGATTCGCCGCCGGGGCCACCCAACTCGCGGTGGATGAAGTCGAACAGTTCGGCGTCGCTGGCCCCGTCGAGCGTGCGGGTCACCGGCGCCTCCTGCGGCGCGGACCGGTCGTCGCCCCAGCGGGCGAGGAACGCCTGCATCTGCACCAGCAGTTTCCGCCGGGTCAGCTCGTCCGGCGCGCCGGCGGCGAACAGTCCGTCCACCTTCTCCAGCTCGGCGAGCAGGCCGGTGGTGGCGGCGGCGCCGTCGGGGGCCAGCAGCGTACGCAGGTGCCGGGCGAGCGCCAGCGGGGTCGGGTAGTCGAACACCACGCTCGCCGGCAGCGTGGCCCCGGTGGCGGCCCGGAGCCGGTTGCGCAGCGCCACGGCGGTCATCGAGTCGAAGCCGACCTCGCGGAACGCCCGGGCGGGGCCGAGGTCGGTGGTGTCCGGGAGGCCGAGCACCGAGGCGGCCTGCCCGGCGACGAGGTCGACCAGGATCGCGTCCCGCTCCGCGTCGCCGAGCGGGCGCAGTCGTTCCCGCAGCGCGGTCGCAGCGGCGTCGTCGGTGGGCTGGTCGGCGTGCAGGCCGCGCAGCGCCTCCCGCGCCTCCGGCAGGTCGCCGAAGAGCGGCCGGTCGCGGACCGCGGCGACGGCCGGCACGAACCGGTCCCAGCGGACGTCGGCGACGACCAGCCGGGCGCCGTCCGCGACGGCCCGCCGCAGCGCGGCGACGGCCAGTTCGGGATCCATGCCGGGTAGCCCGCCCCGGCTCAGCTGCGCCAGGTCGGTGTCGGTGAGGCCGTCGGCCCAGGGGCCGAACGCGACCGAGGTGACCGGCAGCCCGGCCCGCCGCCACCCGGCGGCGAGCACCTGGAGCAGGGCGTCGCCGGCCGCCTGCCCGCAGCGCCCGCCGGAGCCCCACACCCCGGAGGTGGAGGAGCAGACCACGAGCGCGCCGAGCGTCCGCTGTTCCACCTCGTCGGCGTACCGGGGCAGGTCGCCGACGGTGGCGAGCAGGTCGGCGGCCAGGTCGGCGGGGGTGAGGTCGGCCAGCGGCACGGTGCCGGTGTCGGCGGGCACGTGTACCAGCCCGGTGACCGGGCGTCCGTCGGCGGCGAGCTGCGCCATCCGGTCGGCCAGCTTCCCGCCGGCCGGCTCGTCCAGCGGCACCACGGTGGCGCCGGCCCGGTCGAGCCAGGCGGTGGTGTGCCGGGCGACCGGTCCGGTACCGCCGCTGAGCAGGACGCTGCCGCGCGGCGTCCAGCCGCCGTCCGTACCCCCGGTCGGGTCGGTGGCGCGGACCAGGCGGCGCACGAGCGGCCCGGCCGCGCGCACGGCGACCTGGTCCTCTGCCTCCCGGTTGGTCAGCGTGGCGAGCAGCGCGGCGGCGGACTCGGCGGTCACCGTGCCGGGCAGGTCGACCAGACCGCCGACGTGCCGGGGGTGTTCCAGCGCGGCGGCCAGCCCGAGACCCCAGGTGGTGGCCTGCCACGGCCGGGTGGCCGGTTCGTCGTCGGTGGCGACCGCGCCGGTGGTGGCGAGCCACAGCGGCGCGCCGTCGTCGCGGGCGGTGTGCGCCTGCAGGAGCAGCAGGTTCGCCGCGAGCCCGGCCGGCAGGGCGTCCCGCTCGGGGTGGGGCGCCTCGTCGAGCGCGAGCAGCGACAGCAGTGCGGTGGGCCGGTGCTCGGCCGCGGCCCGGGCCAGGTCGGCGGCGAGGCCGTCGCGGTCCACGGTGGCCGGGTCGACGGTGAGCAGCCGCACGTCGGCGCCGCCGGCCCGCAGCGCCCCGGCGACCGTGGCGGCGGTCTCGCGGGGCGGGGCGACCAGCAGCCAGCGGCCCGGCTCCCCGCCGGTGAGCGGGCGGGGCTGCCAGGCGACCCGGTAGCGCCAGCCGGCCAGCACGCCGTCCTGACGCCGCCGGCGACGCCACGTGTCGAGCTGCGGCAGCAGGTCGCGCAGCGGCTGTCCGGTGTCGATGCCGAGACGGTCGAGGTCGCCGTCGGTGACCGCCCGCCAGAACTCGCCGTCGTCCGGCCCGGCCGCGCCGCCGATCGGCGTGGTCAGGGTGGGCCAGTAGCGCTGCGGCCGGAACGGGTAGGTGGGCAGTTCGGGCAGGTCGCGGGCGGCGGGTCGGGGGCCGGCGAGCAGCGCCGGCCAGTGCGGGTCCCGGCCGGTCGCGTACCAGGCGGCGACCGCGGTGAGCAGGGCGGTGACCTCCGGTACGCCGGCGCGCAGCGTGGCCACGGCGGTGGCGTCGTCGGGGAGCAGGTCGGCGTTCATCGGGGTCAGCACGGCGGCCGGCCCGATCTCCAGGAACGTGTCCGCGCCGGCCGCGCGCAGCGCGGTGATCCCGTCGGCGTAGCGGACCGCCTCGCGGACGTGGCGCACCCAGTAGTCGGGGGTGCGCAGGTCGTCACCGTCGGCGAGCGCGCCGGTCAGGTTGGACACCACCGGCAGCAGCGGCGCGGCGAACGTCAGCCCGTCCAACACGTCGCGGAAGTCGGCCAGCATCGGTTCCATCAGCGGGCTGTGGAACGCGTGCGACACCGTGAGCCGGCGGACGCGGACACCCCGGTCCCGCCAGGTCCGCTCGATCTCCGTCAGCGCGTCGACCGGGCCGGAGACCACCACCGACGTCGGGCCGTTGACCGCCGCGACGCCCACGTCCGGACGGCCGGCGATCGACGCGGCGACCTCGGCCTCCGGCGCGGCCACCGCCAGCATCCCGCCGCCGGCCGGTAGCGCCTGCATCAGGCGGCCCCGCGCCGCCACCAGCGCGCACGCGTCCGGCAGCGACAGCACACCGGCCACGTACGCGGCGGTGATCTCGCCGACCGAGTGCCCGCCGATGAGGTCGGCCACCACCCCGAACGACTCGACGAGCCGGAACAGGGCCACCTCCACCGCGAACAGACCGGCCTGCGTGAACCACGTCTGGTCGAGCAGGTCGTCGTCGCCGAACAGCACCGGCTTCAGCGGCTGCGGCAACAGCGGGTCGAGGTGCCCGCACACCTCGTCGAGGGCGGACGCGAACACCGGGAACGCCGCGTACAGCTCCCGGCCCATCCCGGCGCGCTGCGCGCCCTGCCCGGAGAAGAGGACGGCGGCGCCACCGGTGCCGGCCGGCGCGGCCGACACGAGGGCGGGGTGGGGGTCGCCGGCGGCGAGCGCGGCGAGCGCCTCCCGCCGGGTCGCCGGGTCGGCGGCGACCACCACGGCCCGGTGGGTCAGGTGCGCCCGGCCCTCGACCAGCGCCCAGGCGGTCGCGCCGGGGTCGGCGGCGGACAGCGGGTCGGTCGGGTCGGTGAGCCGGGCGGCCAGGCGGGCGGCCTGGTCCCGCAGGCCGGCGGCGGTGGCCGCGCTGACCGGCCACGGCAGCGCGACGTCGCGGGCCGGGCCGGCGAGGTCCGGGCCGGTCGGGTCGGCCGGGGCCTCCTCCAGGATCACGTGGGCGTTGGTGCCGCTGATGCCGAACGACGAGACGCCGGCCCGGCGGGTACGCCCGTCGGCCGCCCAGGGGCGCGCCTCGGTGAGCAGCGCCAGCGGGCCGGCCGACCAGTCCACGTGCGGCGTGGGCGCGTCGACGTGCAGCGTCGCCGGGAGCGTGCCGTGACGCAGCGCCAGCACCATCTTGATCAGGCTGGCCGCGCCCGCCGCCGCCTGGGTGTGACCGAGGTTCGACTTGACCGAGCCGAGCCAGAGCGGCCGGTCCGTCGGGCGGTCCGGCCCGTACGCGGCGGCGAGCGCCTGGGCCTCGATCGGGTCGCCGAGCGTGGTGCCGGTGCCGTGCGCCTCGATCGCGTCGACGTCGGCCGGGGTGAGGCCGGCGTTGGCCAGGGCGGCCCGGATGACGCGCTGCTGGGCCGGTCCGTTCGGCGCGGTCAGGCCGTTGGACGCGCCGTCGGAGTTGACCGCGCTGCCGCGCACCACGGCGAGGATCTTCCGGCCCTCCCGCTGGGCGTCGGAGAGGCGTTGCAGCAGCAGGACACCGACGCCCTCGCCCCAGCCGGTGCCGTCCGCGGCGGCGGCGAACGCCTTGACCCGCCCGTCCGCGGCGAGTCCGCGCTGCCGGGAGAACTCCAGGAACGCGCCGGGTGTCGACATCACCGTGACGCCGCCGGCGAGGGCCAGGTCGCACTCGCCGGAGCGCAGCGCCTGCGCGGCCAGGTGCAGCGCGACCAGCGACGAGGAGCAGGCGGTGTCGACGGTGACGGCGGGGCCGTGCAGGCCGAACGCGTACGCCAGCCGGCCGGAGACGACGGACGCGCCGTTGCCGGTGGCCTGGTAGCCCTCGACCTCGGCGCGGGCGCCGAGCAGCAGGGTCGCGTAGTCCTGCCCGTTGGTGCCGACGAACACGCCGGTGGCCGAGCCGCGCAGCCGCTGCGGGTCGAGGCCGGCGGACTCGATCGCCTCCCAGGTGGTGTGCAGCAGCAGCCGTTGCTGCGGGTCCATGGCGAGCGCCTCGCGCGGGTTGATCCCGAAGAACGCGGCGTCGAAGCCGGCCACGTCGGCGAGGAAGCCGCCGCTGCGGGTGTAGCTGGTGCCGACGCGCTCCGGGTCGCTGTCGAAGAGCCCGTCGAGGTCCCACCCCCGGTCGGTGGGCATCGGGCCGACGGCGTCCACACCGTCGGCGAGCAGCCGCCACAGCTCCTGCGGGGAGGACACGCCGCCGGGGAACCGGCAGGCCATCGACACGATCGCGATGGGTTCGTCGGCGGCCGGCCGGGCCGCCGGGTGGGTGGCCTCGACCGGCGCGTCCGCGCCGGCCACCATCGCGGTACGCAGGAAGCGCGCCAGCTCGGCCGCCGACGGGTGGTCGAAGACCACTGTGGAGGGCAGTGTCGTGCCGGTCGCCCGGCCGACCCGGTCCCGCAGCTGCACCGCGGCCAGCGAGTCGAAGCCGAGGTCGCGGAACGCGCGGTCGGCCGGCACCTGGTCGGTGGAGGTGTGTCCGAGCACGGCGGCGGCCTCGGCGCGGACCAGGTCGAGCAGCAGCGTCTCCTGCCCGGCCGGCGGCAGCCCGGCGAGTCGGGCGCGGAAGCCGTCGTCGGTCGGCTCCGGCTGCCCGCCGTCGACCGCGACGGCCGGGGCGACCCGGTCGAACAGGTGGCTGGGGCGCGCCGCCGTGTACGCCGCGACGAACCGGGACCAGTCCACGTCGGCGATCACCGGGGCCGGCTCGGGAGCGTTGACCCAGCGGCCCAGCGCGGCGACGGCGGTGGCCGGCGGGACCGGGTCGAGCCCGCGGCGGCGCAGCCCGTCCGCCGTCTCCCCGGCGGCCATTCCGTCCTGCGCCCACGGGCCGTAGGCGAGCGCGGTGGCCGGCAGACCGGCCGCGCGGCGGGCGGCGACCAGCGCGTCGAGCAGGGCGTTGCCGGCGGCGTAGCCGGCCTGCCCGCCGCCGCCCCAGACGCCGGCGACGGAGGAGAACACCACGAACGCGTCGAGGTCGCGGTCCTGGCAGGCGGCGTCCAGGTGCATCGCGCCGAGCACCTTGCCGGAGAGGGTGCGGGCCAGCTCGGCGGTGGTCAGGTCGTGGGCGGCGGCCGGGTCGCCGGCGACGCCGGCGGCGTGCACGACGGCGGTCAGCGCGGGCAGGTCGTCCACCAGGTCGGTGACGGCGACCGGGTCGCTGACGTCGCAGGCGACCACCCGGACCGCGCCGAGCGTGGCGGCGAGGTCGGCCGCGCCGGGGGCGTCCGGGCCGCGCCGCGACGCCAGCACCACCTCGTCGGCCCCGTTCGCCAGCAGCCAGCGGGCGACGTGCCGGCCGAGCGCACCGGTGCCGCCGGTGACCAGCACGGTGCCCCGGGGTCGCCAGCCGGCGCCGGCCGGCGCCGTGGCCGGGAGGAGCCGCCGGGCGTAGACGCCGCTGCGGCGTACGGCCACCTGGTCGTGGGTGCCGTCGGCGAGCAGCGCGACGAGCGCGGCGCGGGTGGTCCGGTCGGCGCGGGCGGGCAGGTCGACCAGGCCGCCCCACCGGTCCGGGTGTTCCAGGGCGACGGCGCGGCCGAGGCCCCAGGCGGACGCGGCCCGGACGTCGCCGCCCCGGTCGCCGGGGGCGACGGCCAGCGCGGCGCGGCTGAGCGCCCACACGCGGCCGGGCCGGCCGGTGTCGGTGAGCGCCTGCACGAGCGTGAGCAGCGCGGCGGTGCCGGCCGGGACCGCCGGCGCGCCGGGCAGCGGCCGGTCCTGCCGGGGCAGGACGCAGAGCACGCCGGTCCAGCCCTGGTCGTCGCCGAGGCGTCGGAGGCGCTCCGCCAGGTCGTTGCGGTCGGCGCCGGCCGCGATGGTGAGCGTGTCGACGGTGGCGCCGGCCTCGGTGAGCGTCCTCGGGACGCCGCCGTCGGCGCCGCCGCCGACGGTGGCGACCAGCCACCGGCCGGTCAGCCCGGCTGCGGCGGCGGGACGCACCGGCTCCCAACCGATCCGGTACGCCCCGGTGTCCGGTCCCCGGGTGCGGGCGCGGTGCCAGTCGGCGAGGACCGGCAGCGCGGTGCTGAGCGCGTCGGCGGCGGCGTCGTGGCCGAGGTGCGCGGCGAGCGCGGCGGGGTCGCCGCTCTCCACGGCGGCCCAGAACTCGGCGTCCGGCGCGGCCGGCGTGCGGGTGCTTGGCGCGGGCCAGTAGCGCTGGTGCTGGAAGGCGTAGGTGGGCAGGTCGACGCGGGTGGCGTCGGTGCCGGCGAACCAGGGCGTCCAGTCCACCGGCACGCCGTGGACGTGCAGGTCGGCCAGCCCGGCCAGCAGCGCGCCGCTCTCGTCCCGGTCCCGGCGTTGCACCGCGACCGCTCGCCCGTCTCCCTCGGCAAGGACCTCGGCGGTCAGCGCCGTGAGCACACTCTGCGGCCCGATCTCCAGGAAGGTGTCCACCCCGGCGTCGCGCAGCACGGTGATCCCGTCGGCGTACCGGACCGACTGGCGGACGTGCCGCACCCAGTACTCCGGGTCGGTCAGCTCCGCCGGCTCGGCGATGGCACCTGTCACGTTGGACACCACCGGCAGCAGCGGCGCGGCGAACGTCAACCCGTCCAGCACGCCGCGGAACTCGGCCAGCATCGGCTCCATCAGCGGACTGTGGAACGCGTGCGACACGGTGAGCCGACGGACGCGGACGCCCCGGTCGCGCCAGGTGTGCTCCAGCGCGGTCAGCGCGTCGAGGTCACCGGAGACGACCACCGAGGACGGCCCGTTCACCGCCGCGATCCCGACGTCCGTCCGGCCGGCGATCATTCCGGCCACGTCGGACTCGGGTGCGGCGACCGCCAGCATGCCGCCGCCGGCCGGCAACGCCTGCATCAGCCGGCCCCGAGCCGCCACCAACGCACACGCGTCCGACAGCGACAACACCCCCGCCACGAACGCGGCCGTGACCTCACCGATCGAGTGCCCACCCACGAAGTCCGGCGTCACCCCGAACGACTCGACCAGCCGGAACAACGCCACCTCGACCGCGAACAGACCGGCCTGGGTGAACCGCGTCTGGTCGATCAGGTCACCGTCGCCGAACAACACCGGCTTCAACGGCTGCGGCAGCAACGGATCCAGGTGACCGCACACCTCGTCGAGGGCGGACGCGAACACCGGGAACGCCGCGGACAACTCCCGACCCATCCCGGCGCGCTGCGCGCCCTGCCCGGAGAAGAGCACCGCGAGCGGGCCGCGCCGCACCGCGTCACCGGAGAGCACCGCGCCCGACGGCGTACCGGCCGCCAGCGCGCGCAGCGCGGTGAGCAGGTCGTCCCGGTCGGTGGCGGCGAGCACGGCCCGCCGTTCCAGGGCGGCCCGGGTGGTCACCGAGGACCAGGCCAGGTCCACCGGTCGGAGCGTGGCGTCACCGGCCAGGCGACGTGCCCACCGCTCGGCCTGGCTGGCCAGGGCCGCGTCGGTCCGCGCCGACAGCAGCACCGGCAGGTGGGCGCGGGCCGCGCCGGCGGTGGTGGCGGGCCGGTCCTGGCCGTCGGCGCGGGTGGGGAGCACGGCACCGTCGATCACCGTTCCGGCCGGGCCGGCGGTGGCGGGTGGCTGTTCGAGGACGACGTGGGCGTTGGTGCCGGAGATGCCGAACGACGACACCGCCGCCCGGCGGGGCCGGTCCTGGTCGGGCCACGGGGTCGGCGCGGTCGCCAGCTCGACCGCCCCGGCGGTCCAGTCGATGTGCGGGGACGGCTCGTCCACGTGCAGCGTCGGCGGCACCAGGCCGTGCCGCATGGCCAGGACCATTTTGATCACCCCGGCGACGCCGGCGGCGGCCTGGGTGTGCCCGAGGTTCGACTTGATCGACCCCAGGAGCAGCGGCGTCTCGCGGTCCTGGCCGTAGGTGGCCAGCAGCGCCTGCGCCTCGATCGGGTCACCGAGCGTGGTGCCGGTGCCGTGCGCCTCGACCACGTCCACGTCGGCCGTGCCCAGCCGGGCGTTCGCGAGGGCCTGGCGGATCACCCGCTGCTGCGACGGCCCGTTGGGGGCGGTCAGCCCGTTCGACGCGCCGTCCTGGTTGACCGCCGTGCCCCGCACCACGGCCAGGATCCGGCGGCCGTCCCGCTGGGCGTCGGAGAGCCGCTGCACCAGCAGGACGCCGGTGCCCTCGCCCCAGCCGGTGCCGTCGGCGGACGCGGCGAACGACTTGCACCGCCCGTCGGCGGCGAGTCCACGCTGCCGGGAGAACTCGATGAACGTCCCCGGTGTCGACATCACCGTCACCCCACCGGCCAGGGCGAGGTCGCACTCGCCGGAGCGCAGCGCCTGCGCGGCGAGGTGCAGCGCGACGAGCGACGACGAGCAGGCGGTGTCCACGGTGACCGCCGGACCCTCCAACCCGAACGTGTACGCCAGCCGGCCGGACAGCACGCTGCCCGAGGTGCCCACGCCGACGTACCCCTCGACCTCGGCCGACGACTCGACCAGCCGGGTCGCGTAGTCGTGGTACATGATGCCGGCGAACACGCCGGTGCGCGAGCCGCGCAGCGTCGCCGGGTCCAGGCCGGCGGACTCGAACGCCTCCCACGACGTCTCCAACAGCAGCCGCTGCTGCGGGTCCATGGCGAGGGCCTCACGCGGGCTGATGCCGAAGAAGCCGCTGTCGAAGTCGGCGGCGTCGTAGAGGAAACCGCCCTGCGTCGCGTACGAGGTGCCGCTGTGGTCCGGGTCCGGGTCGAACAGCGACTCCAGGTCCCAGCCCCGGTCGGCGGGAAACTCGGAGATCCCGTCCCCACCGGCGGCCAGCAGCTCCCACAACTGCTCCGGGTTGTCCACCCCACCCGGGTAGCGGCAGGCCATCCCGACGATCGCGATCGGCTCGTCCAGCCCGGTGGTGGTGGCCGCCGTCGGGGTGGCCGCGCCCGGCCGGCCGCCGGCCAGTTCGGTCCACACCTGCGCGGCGAGCGCGGCCGGGGTGGGGTGGTCGAAGACGAGCGTGGACGGCAGCCGCAGCCCGGTCGCGGCGTTGACCCGGTTACGCAGGTCCACCGCGGTCAGCGAGTCGAAGCCCAGTTCCCGGAACGCCCGGTCGGCCGGCACCGCGTCCGCGCCACCGTGCCCGAGCACCTGCGCCACCAGGCCCCGGACCAGCACGTCGACCTCGGCGCGGGCCTGGTCGTCGGTGAGCCGGGCCAGCCGGTCGGCCCAACCCCCGGTGCCCGCGAGCCGCCGGGTGGCGGCGGGCCCGACGAGCGGGGCCAGCATCGACGGTACGGGAGCACCGGCCGCGCGCAGCGCGGTCAGGTCGATCACGGTCGGTACGAGGGCCGGACGGCCGGCGGTGAGCGCGGCGTCGAACAGCTCCAGCCCGGTCCCGGTGCTCATCGGGGGCAGCCCGGCCCGCGCCGACCGCCGCCGCTCTCCCTCGCTGAGCGTCGCCGCCATGCCGGCGGTGTCCCACATCCCCCATGCCAGGCTGACCGCCGGCAGACCCTCCTGCCGCCGGGCCACCGCCAACGCGTCCAGGAACGCGTTCCCCGCCGCGTACGCCGCCTGCCCCGGCGAACCCAGCACCCCGGCGAGGGACGAGAAGAGGACGAACAGGTCCAGGTCGAGGCCCTGGGTGGCCTCGTGCAGCCACCACCCCGCCGTCACCTTCGGCGCCAGCACGCCCGCCAACCGGTCCGCGGTCATCGCGGACACCACGCCGTCGTCCAGGATCCCGGCGGTGTGCACCACTCCGGCGAGCCGGCCGGGAACCTCGGCGACCAGCCGGTGCACCTGGTCCCGGTCGGTGACGTCGCACGCCACCACCGACACCGACGCACCCAACCCGGCCAACCGCTCGACCAGGACCTCCGCACCCGGCGCGGCCGGACCCTGCCGCGACACCAGCACCAGCGACCGCACCCCGTGCCCGGTCACCAGATGCTCAGCCACCAGCGCACCCAGGGACCCGGTGCCACCGGTCACCAGCACCGTGCCGCCGGTCACCGGTATGTCCGCAGCCGGGACCAGACCGGCCACGTCACCACCGGTCACGGGCGCGTCCGCGGCGTGACCGGCCGTCATGTCCCCGGACGACCTCGCGGGAACAGCCGGCGGAAGCGTCGCGCGGACCAGACGCGGCGTCAACACGGCATCACCGCGCACCGCCACCTGCCCGCCCGTCACCGGCAAATCCCCCACCACACCGGCCAGCACCGACACCACCGACGCGTCCACGTCCCGATCCACATCCGCCACGACGATCCGGCCCGGATGCTCCGACTGCGCCGACCGCAGCAACCCCCACACCGCCGCACCGGCCAGATCCACCACCCGGTCGCCGTCCGACACCGCCACCGCACCCCGGGTCACCACCACCAACCGCGAACCCGCCAACGGCTCCGCGGCCAGCCACGCCTGCACCGCCGCCAGCACGTCCGACGCGACCGTCCGAACCGCTTCCGGCATCGCCACCCCGGACGGCGCGGCCACCGGCAGGACGAACACCTCGGGCGCCCCGGCAGCGAGCGCCGCGGGCACGACCGGGTACGTCGGCAGCCCGTCGACCGGCGCGCCGAGCGCCGCCCAGTCGCCGATCCGCCCCGGGCGCGCCGGCGTGGGCTCCCAGCGCACCTCGTACAGGGAGCGGGCGCCGGTCGCGGGCAGGCCGGTCATCTCCCGCAGGTGCAGCGCGTCCACCGACACGACGGGCGCGCCGGTCTCGTCGGCGGCGGCCAGCCGGACGGCGTCGCCGTCGCGGGTGAGCCGTACCCGCAGCACGGTGGCACCGGTGGCATGCACCTGGACGCCCTCGAACGTGAACGGGACGCGTGGTCCCCCGGCGCCGGGCGTGGGCAGCAGGCCGATCGGGTGCAGGGCGGCGTCGAGGAGCGCCGGGTGGATGCCGAAGCGCGCCGCGTCGCCGGCCACGTCGTCCGGGAGGGCGATCTCCGCGTACGCCGCGTCGTCGCCGGTCCAGGCCCGCCGTACGCCCCGGAACGCCGGCCCGTACGCCAGGCCGTGCGCGGCGAGCGTCGGGTACCAGTCGGTGAGGTCGACCTCGGTCAGCCCGGCGGGCGGCCAGGCGCCGACGGTGGGCTCGTCCGGCACCGACGGTTCGAGGATGCCGTCGGCGTGCCGGGTCCAGCCGGCGTCGGGGTCGTCCTCGGGTCGGGAGTGGACGGTGAGGGCGCGTCGGGTGCCGGCGCCGTCGACGCGTACCTGGAGGCGCAGCCGACCGGTGTCGGGCAGGACCACTGGCGTGGCGACGGTGAGGTCGCGCAGCCGGGGCACGCCGGCCTCGTCTCCGGCGCGGACGGCGATCTCGACGAGCGCGGCGCCGGGGAGCAGTGTGGTCCCGGCGACGGCGTGGTCGGCCAGCCAGGGGTGGGTGGCGAGGGAGAGTTGGCCGGTCAGGACGACCGTGCCGTCGCCGGCCAGCTCGACGGTGGCGCCGAGCAGGGGGTGCGCGGCGTCGCTCAGCCCGGCGCCGGAGACGTCGCCGGGGCGGTGGCGGGCGGTCTCCGGCCAGTAGCGCCGGTGCTGGAACGCGTACGTGGGCAGGTCGATCCGGGTGGGCGCGGGGCCGGTGAACCACGCCTCCCAGGAGACCGGGACGCCGTGCACGTGCAGCTGGGCCAGCGCGGTGAGCAGCGCGGGCGTCTCGGCGCGGTCGCGACGTTGCGCGGCCACGGCGAGCGCGGCGTCGTCGTCGGGCAGGATCTCGGCGGTCAGCGCGGTCAGCACGCTCTGCGGGCCGAGTTCGAGGAACGTGTCCGCGCCGGCCGCGCGCAGTGCGGTGATCCCGTCGGCGTAGCGGACCGCCTCGCGGACGTGGCGCACCCAGTAGTCGGGGTTGCGCAGGTCGTCGCCGTCGGCCAGCGCGCCCGTCACGTTCGACACCACCGGCAGCAGCGGCGCGGCGAACGTCAACCCCGCCAGCACACTGCGGAACTCGGCCAGCATCGGCTCCATCAGCGGACTGTGGAACGCGTGCGACACGGTCAGACGGCGGACCCGCACGCCCGCGTCCCGCCACGTGCCGTCGAGCGCGGTCAGCGCGTCGAGGTCACCGGAGACGACCACCGACGACGGCCCGTTGACCGCGGCGATCCCCACGTCCGCCCGGCCGGCGATCATCTCGGCCACCTCCGCCTCGGGGGCGGCCACGGCGAGCATCCCGCCACCGGCCGGCAACGCCTGCATCAACCGACCCCGCGCCGCCACCAACACGCACGCATCAGGCAGCGACAACACCCCCGCCACGAACGCGGCCGTGATCTCCCCGACCGAGTGCCCACCGACCAGATCCGGCATCACCCCGAACGACTCGACCAACCGGAACAGGGCCACCTCGACCGCGAACAGACCGGCCTGGGTGAACTGCGTCTGGTCCAACAGGTCACCGTCACCGAACAACACCGGCTTCAACGGCTGCGGCAGCAACGGATCCAGGTGACCGCACACCTCATCCAGGGCGGACGCGAACACCGGGAACGCCGCGGACAACTCCCGACCCATCCCGACGCGCTGCGCGCCCTGCCCGGAGAAGAGGATCGCCAGCCGGCCGCGCGGCGTCGGGACGCCGCTGATCGCTTCGCCGGACGGTTCGCCGGCGGCCAACGCCCGCAGACCGGCCAGCAGGTCGTCCCGGTCGGCGGCGGGCACCACGGCCCGTCGCTCCAGCGCGGGTCGGGTGGTCACGGACGACCAGGCGACGTCGACCGGTCGCCACGCCTCGTCGCCGGCGAGCCGGTCGGCCCACCGGTCGGCCTGGGCGGCCAGGGCCGCGTCGGTACGCGCCGACAGCAGCACCGGCACCACTCCCGGGCCGGCCGGCCGGTCGGTTGCCGCGTCGCCGGCGTCGGAGACGGGGGGCTGCTCCAGGATGACGTGGGCGTTGGTGCCGGAGATGCCGAAGGAGGACACGGCGGCCCGGCGGGGCCGGCCCTGGTCGGGCCACGGTGTGGCGGCGGTGGCGAGGGCGACCGCGCCAGCGGTCCAGTCGATGTGCGGGGACGGCTCGTCCACGTGCAGCGTGGCGGGGACGATGCCGTGCCGCATGGCCAGGACCATCTTGATCACCCCGGCGACGCCGGCGGCGGCCTGCGTGTGCCCGAGGTTCGACTTCACCGACCCGAGCAGCAGCGGCCGGTCCGCCGGCCGGTCCTGCCCGTACGTGGCGAGCAGCGCCTGCGCCTCGATGGGGTCACCGAGCGTGGTGCCGGTGCCGTGCGCCTCCACCGCGTCCACGTCGGCCGTGCCCAGCCGGGCGTTCGCCAGGGCCTGCCGGATGACCCGCTGCTGCGACGGACCGTTCGGCGCGGTCAACCCGTTGGACGCGCCGTCGGAGTTCACCGCCGTGCCCCGCACCACGGCCAGGATCCGGCGGCCCTCCCGCTGGGCGTCGGAGAGCCGCTGCACCAGCAGGACGCCGACGCCCTCGGACCAGCCCGTCCCGTCGGCCGAGGCGGCGAAGGACCGGCACCGGCCGTCCGGGGACAGGCCGCGCTGGCGGGAGAACTCGACGAACGTGCCGGGCGTCGCCATCACCGTGACGCCGCCGGCCAGGGCCAGGTCACACTCCCCCGACCGCAGCGCCTGCCCGGCCAGGTGCAGCGCCACCAGCGACGACGAGCAGGCGGTGTCCACGGTGACCGCCGGACCCTCCAACCCGAACGAGTAGGCCACCCGACCGGACAGCACGCTGGCGGAGGTGCCGGTGCCGACGTAGCCCTCGGCGTCCGGCGGGAGGTCGGCCAGGCGGGAGGCGTAGTCGTGGTACATCACGCCGGCGAACACGCCGGTGCGGGAGCCGCGCAGGACGGCTGGGTCGAGGCCGGCGGACTCGAAGCTCTCCCAGGACGCCTCCAGCAGCAGCCGCTGCTGCGGATCCATGGCGACCGCCTCGCGGGGCGAGATGCCGAAGAAGCCGCTGTCGAAGTCGGCGGCGCCGGTCAGGAAGCCGCCGTGCCGGGCGTACGAGGTGCCGGGGTGGTCCGGGTCCGGGTCGTAGAGCGCGTCGAGGTCCCAGCCCCGGTCGGCGGGGAACGCGGAGATCCCGTCCCGGCCGCCGGCCAGGAGTTGCCAGAGCTGTTCGGGGTTGTCGACGCCACCGGGGTAGCGGCAGGCCATGCCGACGATGGCGATGGGCTCGTCGGTGTCGGCCGCCCGCACGGCCGCGCGCCGGGCGGTGATCCGGCCGGAGACCAGTTCGAAGAGGTGCGCGGCGAGGGCGGCCGGGCTGGGGTGGTCGAAGACGAGCGTGGACGGCAGTCGCAGCCCGGTCGCGGCGTTGACCCGGTTACGCAGGTCGACGGCGGTCAGCGAGTCGAACCCGAGTTCCCGGAACGCCCGGTCGGCCGGCACCGCGTCCGCGCCGCCGTGCCCGAGCACCTGCGCCACCAGCCCTCGGACCAGCATGTCGACCTCGGCGCGGGCCTCGTCCTCGGTGCGGCCGGCCAGCCGGTCGGCCCAGTCGCCGCCGGCGCGGACCTGCCGGCGGGTGGCGGCCGGGCCGGTGAGGGCGCGGAGCACCGCCGGGACCGGCCCGCCGTCGAGGGCGGCCCGCAGCGCCGGTACGTCGACGACGGCCGGCACGAGCGCCGGCCGTCCCTCGGCGAGGGCGGCGTCGAACAGGGCCAGCCCGACGTCGGTGTTCATCGGGGGCAGCCCGGCTCGCGCCGCGCGTTGCCGCTCCCCCTCGCTCAGCGACGCCGCCATCCCCGCGGTGTCCCACATCCCCCACGCCAGCGACACCGCCGGCAGACCCTCCTGCCGCCGCACCAGCGCCAACGCGTCCAGGAACGCGTTTCCCGCCGCGTACGCCGCCTGACCCGGCGAACCCAGCACCCCGGCGAGGGACGAGAAGAGCACGAACAGGTCCAGGTCGAGGTCGCGGGTCGCCTCGTGCAGAGCCCATGCGGCCGTCACCTTCGGCGCGAGCACGCCCGCCAACCGCTCCGGGGAGATCGCCGACACCACACCGTCGTCCAGCACACCGGCGGTGTGCACCACCCCGGCCAACCGACCCGGCACCTCCGCGACCAGCCGAGACACCTGATCCGGATCGGTCACGTCGCACGCCACCACCGACACCGCCGCGCCCAACCCGGCCAACCGCTCGACCAGGACGTCCGCGCCCGACGCGGACGGGCCCTGCCGTGACACCAGCACCAGCGACCGGACCCCGTACCCGGTCACCAGATGCTCCGCCACCAGGGCGCCCAACGCGCCGGTGCCGCCGGTCACCAGCACCGTGCCGTCACCGACACCGACGCCGGAGGCGGAGGCGACGGAGGCGGCGCGGACCAGGCGGGGCACCGACACCCGGCCTTCCCGGATCGCCACCTGGCCGCCGGCCGGGTCGGCGGTGACGCGGGCGAGCAGCGCCAGGGTGTGCGCGTCCGGCTCCCGGTCGAGGTCGGCCAGCACGATCCGGCCCGGGTGCTCGGACTGCGCCGCGCGCAGCAGACCCCACGCCGCCGCGCCGGCCAGGTCGGTCACCGGGTCACCGTCACCGGTGGACACGGCGCCCCGGCTCAGGACGACCAGCGCGGTCTCCGCGAGCGGGTCCGCGGCCAGCCAGGACCGCACGGTGGCGAGCACGTCGGTGGTGACCGCGCGGACCGCGTCCGGGGTGGGCAGGTCGGAGGCGGGCAGCGGCAGGACGAGGACGCGCGGGGGCGTTCGGCCCGCGTCGACGGCCTCGACCAGCGCCGCCACGCCGGCGTACGCGGACAGCCCGGCCGGGCCGTCGCCGGTCAGCGCCGCCCAGTCGGACGGCGCCTCGGCCGGCGTGACGTCCTCCGGCTGCCAGGTGAGCGCGTACAGGGACCGGGCGGCGACGCCGGGGACGACCGCGCCGGTCAGCTCCCGCAGCACCAGCGAGTCGACGGAGACCACCGGCGCGCCGGAGGAGTCCACGGCGACCAGCCGGACGGCGTCGCCGGCGCGGGTGAGCCGGACCCGCAGGACGCGGGCGCCGGCGGCGTGCACCTGGAGTCCGTCGAGGGTGAACGGCACGCGCGGGCCGTCGCCGGGGAGCACCAGCCCGGCCGGGTGCAGGGCGGCGTCCAGCAGCGCCGGGTGGACCCCGAACCGGGCCGCCTCCCCGGCGGTGTCGTCCGGCAGCGCCACCTCGGCGTACGCCTCGCCGTCGCCGGTCCAGAGCCGGCGCAGGCCCTGGAAGGCCGGCCCGTAGGTGAGGCCGTGCCCGGACAGGGTCGGGTACCAGTCGGTCAGGTCCACCTCGGTGAGCCCGGCGGGTGGCCAGGCGAGGGTGGGCTCGTCCGGCCGGGGCGGGTCGAGGACGCCCTCGGCGTGCGCGGTCCAGTCGGTGTCGCCGTCGGGCTGGGAGTGGATGGCGACCGGACGGCCGCCGGTGCCGTCGGGTGCGCCGACACGTACCTGCACCCGCACCGCGCCGGTATCGGGCAGCACCAGCGGCGCGGCGAACGTGAGGTCGCGGATGCGGGAGGCGCCGACCTCGTCTCCGGCACGGACGGCCAGTTCGGCGAGCGCGGTGCCGGGCAGGAGCACGGCGCCGGCCACCACGTGGTCGGCGAGCCACGGGTGGGTGGCCAGCGACAGCCGGCCGGTGAGCAGGACCATCTCGGCGCCGGCGACGGCGACGGCCGCGCCGAGCAGCGGGTGGCCGACGTCGCCGAGCCCGGCGCCGCTGACGTCGCCGGGACGGATCCGGCCGGTGGGCAGCCAGTACCGCTGGTGCTGGAACGCGTAGGTGGGCAGGTCGACCCGGGTCGGCTCGGCGCCGGTGAACCAGGGCCGCCAGTCGACCGGCACGCCGTGCACGTGCAGGTCGGCCAGCGCGCCCAGCAACGCGGCTGACTCGTCCCGGTCGCGACGCTGGGCGGCGACCGCGAGCGCGTCGGGCAGGATCTCGGCGGTCAGCGCCGTGAGCACGCTCCGCGGGCCGATCTCCAGGAACGTGTCCACCCCGGAGTCGCGCAGCGCCGCGACGCCGTCGGCGAAACGGACCGCCTGCCGGACGTGCCGCACCCAGTAGTCGGGATCGGTCAGCTCCGCCGGGTCCGCGATCGCACCGGTCACGTTGGACACCACCGGCAGCAGCGGCGCGGAGAAGCCCAGCCCGTCCAGGACGGCGCGGAACTCGGCCAGCATGGGCTCCATCAGCGGGCTGTGGAACGCGTGCGACACGGTCAGCGCGCGGGTCCGGACGCCGCGTTCGTGCCACCGCCGCGCGATGCCGTCGAGCGCGTCGACCGGTCCGGAGACCACGACGGAGGACGGGCCGTTGACGGCGGCGACACCCAGGCCGGGCACGCCGTCGAGCGACGCCAGCACGTCCGCCTCACCGGCGGCGACCGCCAGCATCCCGCCGCCGGTCGGCAACGCCTGCATGAGCCGGCCCCGCGCGGCGACCAGCGTGCACGCGTCGGGCAGCGACAGCACGCCGGCCAGGTACGCGGCGGTGACCTCCCCGATCGAGTGCCCGCCGACGGCGTCCGGGGTCACCCCGAACGACTCGACCAGGCGGAACAGCGCCACCTCGACCGCGAACAGTCCCGCCTGCGTGAACCGCGTCTGGTCCAGCAGACCGTCCTCGCCGAACAGCACCGGCTTCAGCGGCTGCGGCAGCAGCGGATCCAGGTGTGCGCACACCTCGTCGAGCGCGGCGGCGAACACCGGGAACGCCGCGTACAGGTCGCGGCCCATGCCGGCGCGCTGCGCGCCCTGACCGGAGAAGAGGACGGCCAGTCGGCCGCGCGGGGTGCGCGTACCGGTGCGGGTGCCGGCGGCCGGTGCGCCGGCGGCCAGCGCCCGCAGCCCGGCCAGCAGCTCGTCGCGGTCGCCGGCGGCGACGACGGCACGGTGGTCCAGGACGGTCCGGCCGGTCACCGAGGACCAGCCGACGTCGACCGGGCGGGCCGCGTCGTCGCCGGCGAGCCGGCGGGCCCAGCGGTCGGCCTGCGCGGCGAGCGCGGCGTCGGAGCGGGCGGAGAGCAGCACCGGCGTGAGCGCGCGCGGCGTCGGGCCGGCGGCGCGGGCGGGCTCGGCGGGCGGCGTCGGGCCGGCGGCGCGGGCGGGCTCGGCGGGCGGCGCCTCGATGACCACGTGGGCGTTGGTGCCGCTGACCCCGAACGAGGAGACGGCGGCGCGGCGGGGCCGGCCCGACTCCGGCCACGGCCGCGCCTCGGTGAGCAGCTCGACCGCGCCGGCGTCCCAGTCGATGTGCGGGGACGGCGCGTCCACGTGCAGGGTCGCCGGGGCGACGCCGTGCCGCATGGCGAGGACCATCTTGATGATGCCGGCGACGCCGGCGGCGGCCTGCGTGTGCCCCAGGTTCGACTTCACCGACCCGAGCAGCAGCGGCCGGTCCGCCGGCCGGTCCTGCCCGTACGTGGCCAGCAGCGCCTGCGCCTCGATCGGATCCCCGAGCGTGGTGCCGGTGCCGTGCGCCTCCACCACGTCCACGTCGGACGGGTTCAGCCGCGCGTTGGCCAGGGCCTGCCGGATGACCCGCTGCTGCGACGGACCGTTGGGGGCGGTGAGCCCGTTCGACGCGCCGTCGGAGTTGACGGCGGTGCCCGCCACCACGGCGAGGATGCGCCGACCGTCGCGGCGGGCGTCGGACAACCGCTGCACGAGCAGCACGCCGACGCCCTCGGCCCAGCCGGTGCCGTCGGCGGCGGCGGCGAAGGACTTGCACCGCCCGTCGGCGGCCAGCCCGCGCTGGCGGGAGAACTCGATGAACGTGCCCGGGTTCGCCATCACGGTCACGCCGCCGGCCAGGGCCAGGTCGCACTCCCCCGACCGCAGCGCCTGCGCGGCCAGGTGCAGCGCCACCAGCGACGACGAACACGCCGTGTCCACGGTGACCGCCGGGCCCTCCAGCCCGAACGCGTACGCCACCCGGCCGGACACCACGCTGCCGGAGGTGCCGGTGCCCAGGTAGCCCTCCACGCCGTCGGGCAGGTCGCGCACCCCGGCCGCGTAGTCGTGGTACATCAGGCCGGCGAACACGCCGGTGCGGGAGCCGCGCAGGTTCGCCGGGTCCACGCCGGCGGACTCGAAGCTCTCCCAGGACGCCTCCAGCAGCAGCCGCTGCTGCGGGTCCATGGCGAGCGCCTCGCGCGGGGAGATGCCGAAGAAGCCGCTGTCGAAGTCGGCGGCGCCGGCGAGGAAGCCTCCGTGCCGGGCGTGCGAGGTGCCGGGATGGTCCGGGTCGCTGTGGAACAGGGTGTCGAGGTCCCAGCCCCGGTCGGTGGGAAACTCGCCGATGCCGTCGCGCCCGGCGGCCAGCAGCTCCCACAGGTCGTCGGGGCTGTCGATCCCGCCCGGGTAGCGGCAGGCCATCCCGACGATCGCGATCGGCTCGTCGACGCCGGTGACCGCCGCCGCGCCGGCCCGGGTGGCGGTGGCGGTGGCGCCGCCGAGCTGCGCGTACACGTGGGCGGCCAGCGCGGCCGGGTTCGGGTGGTCGAAGACCAGGGTGGACGGCAACCGCAGCCCGGTCGCGGCGTTGACCCGGTTGCGCAGGTCCACCGCGGTCAGCGAGTCGAAGCCCAGTTCCTGGAACGCCCGGTCGGCCGGCACCGCGTCCGCGCCGCCGTGACCGAGGACCTGGGCGACGAGGCCGCGGACCAGCAGGTCGACCTCGGCGCGGGCCTCGTCGGCGGGCAGCGCGGCGAGCCGCCCGGCCCAACCGTCGGCCGCCGCGCCGGCCTGTCGCCGGGCGGGTGCGGCGCCGGCGAGGGCGCGCAGCATCGGGGGTACGCCGCCGGCGGCCCGCAGCGCCGGCAGGTCGAGCACGGCCGGTACGAGCGTGGCGGCGTCGGCGGTGACGGCGGCGTCGAAGAGCGCGACGCCGACCGGGGCGGTGATCAGGCCGAGTCCGGCGCGGGTCACCCGGGACCGGTCGGCCGCGCCGAGACCGGCCGCCATGCCGTCGGTGTCCCACATGCCCCACGCGAGCGCATGCCCGGGCAGGCCGAGGGCGCGGCGGCGGATGGCGAGGGCGTCGAGGAAGGCGTTCGCGGCCGCGTACGCGCCCTGGCCGGGGGAACCGAGCACGCCGGCGATCGACGAGTAGGTGACGAACAGGTCGAGGTCGAGCCCGGCGGTGGCCTCGTGCAGGTGCCAGGCGGCGTCGACCTTGGGGGCGAGGACCCGGGCCAGGCGGTCGGCGTCGGTGCCGGTGACGACCGCGTCGTCGAGCACGCCGGCGGTGTGCACCACCCCCGCGAGCCGGTCGCCGTCGGTGAGCCCGGCGACCAGGTCACGCACGGCGTCGGGGTCGGTGAGGTCGACGGCGAGCACCCGGACCCGGGCGCCGAGCGCGGTCAGGTCGCCGGCCAGTTCGGCCGCGCCGTCGGCGTCGGGTCCGCGCCGGCTGACCAGGGCCAGCGAGTCGACGCCCCACGCGGTGACCAGGTGCCGGGCGAGCAGGCCGCCGAGCGCGCCGGTGCCGCCGGTGACCAGGACGGTGCCGCCGCGGGTGCGCGGGCCGGGGGCGGGCGGGGCGTCGGCGCGTAACAGTCGGGGGGTGAGGGTGGTGTCGCCGCGCACCGCGACCTGCGCCGCGGTCGGGTCGTCGGCGGCGGCCGCGAGCAGCGCCAGGGCGGCGGCGTCGGGGTCCCGGTCGAGGTCGGCCAGGACGATCCGGCCGGGATGCTCGGACTGGGCGGAGCGGACCAGGCCCCAGACGGCGGCGCCGGCCAGGTCGGTGGCCGGGTCGTCCGGCCGGGCCGGCATCGCGTCGCGGGTGAGCACGACGAGGCGGGCGTCGGCGGTCGCGTCGGTGGTCAGCCAGTCGCGCAGCGCGGCGAGCACGCCGGTGGTGGCGGCCCGGACCGTGGCCGGCGACGTCGGGCCGGTCGGCACCGGCAGCAGCACCAGCGGGGGTACGTCGCCGGCGGCGAGCAGTCCGGTGACGTCCGGGTGGGCGGGGGCGTCGGGCAGGGCGGGCAGCGGTGCGCCGAGCACCGCGACGGGGGGCGGCGTGGCCGGGGTGAGCGGTTCGGCGTGCCAGGCGACCCGGTACAGCGCGCGGGCGGCCCGGGCGGCGGCCGGCGGCTCGGCGCCGGTCAGCTCCCGCAGTACCAGTGCGTCGACGGTGACGACGGGCCGGTCGGTGGGGTCGACGGCGAGCAGCCGCACGGCCGTGCCGGCGCGGGTGAGCCGGACCCGCAGCGTGTCCGCGTCGACGGCGTGCACCTGGACGCCGGTGAACGCGAACGGGGCCTTGGGTCCGGTGGTGCCGTCGCCGGGCAGCAGCGCGGCGGGGTGCAGCGCGGCGTCGAGCAGGGCGGGGTGCACGCCGAACCCGGCGGTCCGGTCGGGGCCGGTCGCGGGCAGTGTCACCTCGGCGTAGACGGTGCCGTCGTCGGCCGTCCAGGCGCGGCGCAGGCCCTGGAACGCCGGCCCGTAGGTCATGCCGTGGCCGGCGAGGGCGTCGTACCAGCCGGTGAGGTCGGTCTCGGCGGCGTGCGGCGGGGGCCACGCGCCGAGGCCGGCGTCGTCGGTGGGAACGGCGGCGGTGAGCAGTCCCTCGGCGTGGCGGGTCCAGTCGCCGTCGGGGTCGTCGTCGGGCTGGGAGTGGACGGTGACGGCGCGCCGCCCGGTGTCGTCGCGCGGGCCGACCCGGACCTGCACCGGTACGGCGCCCCGCTCGGGGAGCACCAGCGGCGTGACGACGGTCAGCTCGCCGATCCGGCAGGGGCCGAACTCCTCGCCGGCGCGCAGCGCGAGTTCGACGAGCGCGGTGCCGGGGACCAGGACCGCGCCGGCGACCACGTGGTCGGCGAGCCACGGGTGGGCGGCCAGGGAGAGGCGGCCGGTGAGCACGGCGGCGTCCTCGCCGGCCAGCCGGACGGCGGCGGCCAGCAGCGGGTGGCCGGCGGCGCCGAGACCGGCGCGGGTGACGTCGGCGCCGGCGCCGGCCGGGCGCAGCCAGTACCGGTCGCCGCCGAACGCGTAGGTGGGCAGGTCGACCGGGCCGGTCGCGGCGCCGCCGAGGATCGGGGTCCAGTCGACGTGGCCGCCGGTGGCGACGAGTTCCGCCAGCCCGGTGAGCAGCGCGCGCGGCTCCGGGCGGTCCGCGCGTTGGATGGCGACGGCCGACGCGGTGTCGGCCGTGTCCCGGACGAGCGCGGTGAGCACGCCGCGCGGCCCGATCTCCAGGAACGTGTCCACCCCGGCGCTGCGCAGCGCGGCCACCCCGGCGGCGAAGCGGACCGCCTGACGCACGTGCCGCACCCAGTAGTCCGGGTCCGTCAGCTCCCCCGGGTCCGCGATCGCACCGGTCACGTTGGACACCACCGGCAGCAGCGGCGCGGCGAACGTCAACCCGTCCAGCACGCCGCGGAACTCGGCCAGCATCGGCTCCATCAGCGGACTGTGGAACGCGTGGCTGACGGTGAGCCGACGGACCCGGACGCCCCGGTCGCGCCAAGAGCGCTCGATCTCGTCCAATGCGTCGAGCGACCCGGAGACCACGGTCGACGTCGGACCGTTGACCGCCGCGACACCCAGCTCCGCCCGACCCGCGATCGACGCCGCCACCTCGGCCTCCGACGCGGCGACCGCCAGCATCCCGCCGCCGGCCGGCAACGCCTGCATCAGCCGGCCCCGCGCCGCCACCAACGCACACGCGTCCGACAGCGACAACACCCCCGCCACGAACGCGGCCGTGACCTCACCGATCGAGTGCCCACCCACGAAGTCCGGCGTCACCCCGAACGACTCGACCAGCCGGAACAACGCCACCTCGACCGCGAACAACCCCGCCTGCGTGAACCACGTCTGATCCAACAGGTCACCGTCACCGAACAACACCGGCTTGAGCGGCTGCGGCAGCAACGGATCCAGGTGACCGCACACCTCATCGAGGGCGGACGCGAACACCGGGAACGCCGCGGACAACTCCCGACCCATCCCGGCGCGCTGCGCGCCCTGCCCGGAGAACAGCACCGCCAGCGGACCCCGGTCGGTGGCGCGGCCGGTGACCAGGTTGTCGGCCGGCTCGCCGGCGGCGAGCGCGCGCAGCCCGGCGGCCAGGTCGTCGTGGTCGGCGGCGAGCAGCACCGCCCGGTGCTCCAGCGCGGTCCGCGCGGTCAACGACGCACGGGCGACGTCGGCGAGGTCGGGCCGGTCGGGCGCGGCCAGCGCGTCCGCCCAGTGGGCGGCCTGCCGGGCCAGCCCGCCGTCGCCGCGCGCCGACAGCAGCACCGGCACCAGCGGCGGCGTGGGCCGGTCGACCGGCTCGTCCGCGACCGCCGGCGGCTGCTCGACGATGACGTGGGCGTTGGTGCCGCTGACGCCGAAGGACGAGACGGCGGCCCGGCGCGGTCGGCCGGTCTCCGGCCACGGCCGGGCCTCGGTCAGCAGTTCGACCGCGCCGGCCGACCAGTCGACGTGCGGGGTGGGCTCGTCCACGTGCAGCGTGCGGGGCAGGACACCGTGGCGCAGCGCCTGCACCATCTTGATCACGCCAGCCACCCCGGCGGCGGCCTGGCTGTGCCCGATGTTGGACTTGATCGAGCCCAGCCACAGCGGCTCGCCGGCCCGGTCCCGCCCGTACGTGGCCAGCAGCGCCTGCGCCTCGATCGGGTCGCCGAGCGTAGTCGCGGTGCCGTGCGCCTCGACCGCGTCCACGTCGGCGGTGGTCAGGCCGGCGGCGGTGAGCGCGGCCCGGATGACCCGCTGCTGGGAGGGCCCGTTGGGGGCGGTCAGGCCGTTGGACGCGCCGTCCTGGTTGACCGCGGAGCCGCGGACGACGGCGAGCACGCGGTGGCCGTTGCGGCGGGCGTCGCCGAGCCGCTCCACGACCAGCACGCCGACGCCCTCGGACCAGCCGGTGCCGTCGGCGGAGGCGGCGAAGGAGCGGCAGCGGCCGTCGGCGGCCAGCCCGCCCTGCCTGGTGAACTCGACGAACGCGCCCGGGGTGACCAGCACGTTCACGCCGGCGGCGACGGCCAGGTCGCACTCGCCCTGGCGCAGCGACTGCACCGCGAGGTGCAGCGCCACCAGCGACGACGAGCAGGCGGTGTCCACGGTGACCGCCGGGCCCTCCAGGCCGAACGTGTAGGCGACCCGGCCGGAGATGACGCTGTGCGCGCCGCCGGTGAGCCGGTAGCCGTCCAGGTCGCGGGTCTCGTCGCCGGCGCCGTAGCCGGACGGGGACGCGCCGACGAACACGCCGGTCGAGGTGCCGTGCAGCGTGTCCGGGGCGACCGCCGCCTGCTCGAACGCCGCCCAGGTGGCCTCCAGCAGCAGCCGCTGCTGCGGGTCCATCGCGAGGGCCTCGCGCGGTGAGATGCCGAAGAACTCGCTGTCGAACTCGGTGGCCCGGTCGATGAACCCGCCGTGGCGGGTGAACGAGCGGCCCGGCGCGTCCGGGTCGGTGGCGTAGAGCCGGTCCAGGTCCCAGTCCCGGTCGGTGCGGAACTCGGTGATGCCGTCGCGGCCCTCGGCGACCAGCTCCCACAGCCCGTCGGGGTCGCTGACGCCGCCCGGGTAGCGGCAGCTCATCCCGACGATGGCGATCGGCTCGTCGACGGTCGGCGCGCCGGCCGGGGCGTCGGCGCCGTCGCCGTCGCCGTCGCCGTCGGGCAGCCGCAGCAGCGCGGCCAGGTGGCCGGCCAGCACGGCCGGGCTCGGGTAGTCGAAGATGACGGTGGTGGGCAGCGCCAGCCCGGTCGCGGCGGTGAGCTGGTTGCGCAGCTCCACGGCGGTCAGCGAGTCGAAGCCGAGATCGCGGAACGCGCGCCGGGGGCGTACCGCGTCGGTGCCGGTGTGGCCGAGCACGGCGGCGGCGTGGTCGCGGACCAGGTCGGTGAGCCGGCGTTCCCGGTCGGCGGGGGCCAGGTCGAGCAGTTGCCGGCGCAGCGCGGCGGCCCGGTCGTCGACGTCGTCGGCGGGCCGCTCGGCCAGCGCCGCCCGGGCCTCCGGGATGTCGGCGAGCAACGGTCGGGGCCGGGCGGAGGCGTACGCGGGGGCGAACTGCGCCCAGTCGACGTCGGCGACGACGAGCGTGGTCTCGCCGTGCTCGACCGCCCGGCGCAGGGCGAGCAGCGCGGCGGCGGGCTGCATCGGGTTCAGGCCGCGCCGGCTGAGCAGCCGCTGCGCCTCCTCGGTGGTGGCCATGCCGCCCTCGGCCCAGGCGCCCCAGGAGATCGAGGTGGCGGTGCGGCCGGCGGCGCGGCGCCGCTCGGCGAGCGCGTCCAGGAAGGCGTTCGCCGCCGCGTACGCGCCCTGGTCGCCGCTGCCCCACACGCCGGAGATGGAGGCGAACAGCACGAACGCGTCGAGGTCCCGGTCGCCGAGCAGCTCGTCGAGGTGGGTCGCGCCGGCGACCTTGCCGGCCATCACGTGGTCGAACACGTCCAGGTCGGTGTCGACCAGGGCGGTGAGCCGGGTGACGCCGGCGGCGTGCAGCACGGCGGTCAGCGGCGCGACGTCGTCCAGCCCGTCGACGAGCGCGGCGACCTGGTCCCGGTCGGCGAGGTCGCAGGCGACCACGCTGACCCGTACCCCGTCGGCGGTCAGCTCGTCGACCAGCTCGCGGGCGCCGGCGGCGGCGGGGCCGCGGCGGCTGGTGAGCACCAGGTGCTCGGCGCCGGTGGCGGCGAGCCAGCGGGCGGCCTGCGCGCCGATCGCCCCGGTGCCGCCGGTGATCAGGACGGTGCCGCGCGGCTGCCAGCCGGTGAGCTGCCCGGAGGTGCGGGCCGTGGTGCGGGCCAGCCGGCGCGTGAACGTGCCGTAGGGGCGCACGGCGACCTGGTCCTCGTCGCCCGCGCCACCGCCGAGGACGCGGACGACCTCGGTCCACGTCGCGGCGTCGGGGTCGGTGGGCAGGTCGAGCACGCCGCCCCACTGCCGGGGGTGTTCCAAACCGATCACCCGGGCCAGGCCCCACAGGGCGTGCTGGGCGGCGCTGGCCACCGGCTCGGCCGGGCCGGTGCCCACCCCGCCCCGGGTGAGGCACCACAGCGGCGCGGTCAGGCCGGCGTCCTGCAGGGCCTGCACCAGCCGGGTGGTGGCGACCACGGCGGTGGGGACGCCGGGGTGCCCGGGATGGTCGGTCTCGGCCAGCCCGAGCAGGGACACGACGGCCGCCGGGGCGCCCGGCTCGTCGGTCAGCCGGGCGGCCAGCTCCGCCCGGGTGGTGCGGACCGGGTCGACGGCCAACGTCCGCAGTGCCGCCCCCTCGGGCAGCGCGGCGGCGAGCGACTCCAGCCAGGCGTCCACGCGGGCGTCGTCGGCCGGGCGCAGCACCAGCAGGTCACCGGTGACGGTGGCGCCGGTCGCCGGGGCGGCCGGCTGCCACACCACCCGGTACGACCAGCCGTCCAGCACGGCCCGTTGGAGGCGGGCGCGTCGCCACGACGACAGCAGCGGCAGCGCCGGGGCGAGCACCTGCGGGTCGGCGTCCCCGGCGGTGAGGGCGGCGACGTCGGCGCGTTCCACCGCCGACCAGAACTCCACGTCGACCACGTCCGGTCCGACCGGCCCGGCGTTGCCGGCGGCCATCCGCTCCGGCCAGTAGCGCCGGCGCTGGAACGCGTACGTGGGCAGGCCGGTGAGGACCGGTGCGGGGGCGAGGACCCGGCGCAGGTCGACCGGCAGTCCCTCGGCGTGGGCGTGGGCGAGGCTGGTCAGCAGCCGCAGCCGGGCGTCCTCGCCCCGGCGCAGCGTGGACAGCGCGCGGCCGGTGGTGCCGGTGTCGTCCAGGACGGCGGCCACCGACATGGTGAGCACCGGGTGCGGGGACACCTCGACGAAGTCGGTGTGCCCGGCGGCGATCGCGGTCCGCACGGCGGCGTCGAACAGCACCGGCAGGCGCAGGTTGTCGGCCCAGTGGTCGGCGTCGAGCCGGGCGCCGGCGAGCCAGTCACCGGTGACCGTGGAGATGATCGGCACGTCGCCGTCGCGGGGGGTCAGACCGGCCAGTTCGGTGCGGAGACGGTCGGCGACCGGCGCCACGGCCGGGGAGTGCGAGGCGTAGTCCACGGCCACCAGCCGGGCCCGTACCCCGTCGGCGACCAGCTCGGCGACCAGGTCGGCGACCGCCTGCGACGGCCCGGCCACGGCGGTGGTGGCGGGGCCGTTGACCACGGACACGGTGACGCCCTCGGGCAGGCGGGCGGTCAGCTCGGCGGCCGGCAGGTCGACCGCGGCCATGGTCCCGGTGCCGGCGACGTCGGCCAGCGCCCGCAGCCGCAGCGCCAGCACCGTCACCGCGTCGGCCAGGGTCAGCGCGCCGGCCACGTGCGCCGCGACGATCTCGCCCTGGGAGTGGCCGATCACGGCGCGCGGGCTCACGCCGGCGTGCCGCCACAGCCGGGCCAGGGCCACGCCGACGGCGAACAGCGCCGGCTGGGCCACCTCGGAGCGGGTCAGCCAGGTGTCGTCGGCGCCGGTGAGCACGGCGGCCACATCGACGTCGAGCCAGCGGTCCAGTTCGGCCTGGCACTCGGCGAGGGCGTCGTCGAAGACCGGGCAGGCGCCGATCAGCTCGGCGGCCATGGCGGCGTGCTGGGCGCCCTGGCCGGGGAACACCCAGACCGGTCCCTCGCCCGCCTCGCCGGCCTGGCCGCTGACGACGCCGGCGGTGGGCGTGCCGGCGGCGACGGCGTCGAGACCGGCGAGCAGCTGCGCCGGGTCGGCGGCCACCACGCCCGCGCGGTGCTCGAAGACCGACCGGGTGGTGGCCAGTGACCAGGCCAGTCGGGCCGGGTCGAGGTCGGCGTGGTCGCGGACGTGGCGGGCCAGGCGGGCGGCCTGCTCGCGCAGCGCCTCGGCGGAGCGGGCGGACAGCGACCAGACGGTGGCCGGGCCGGCGACCAGGGCGGGCCGCTCGTCGTCGGGCGTCGGGGCGGGCGCGGGGTCGGCCTGTTCCAGGATGACGTGGGCGTTGGTGCCGCTGATGCCGAACGAGGACACCGCGGCCCGGCGCGGCCGCTCCACCCGCGGCCACGGGCGGGCCTCGGTGAGCAGGGACACCGCGCCGGCGGACCAGTCGATGTGCGGGGACGGCGTGTCGACGTGCAGCGTCGCGGGCAGCCGCCCGTGCCGCATCGCCTGCACCATCTTGATCACACCGGCGACGCCGGCGGCGGACTGGCTGTGCCCGAGGTTCGACTTGACCGAGCCGAGCCAGAGCGGGTCGTGCCCGTCCCGGTCCTGCCCGTACGTGGCGAGCAGCGCCTGGGCCTCGATCGGGTCGCCGAGCGTGGTGCCGGTGCCGTGCGCCTCGACCGCGTCGACGTCGCCGGTGTCGAGCCGGGCGTTGCTCAACGCCTGGCGGATGACCCGCTGCTGCGACGGCCCGTTCGGGGCGGTGAGTCCGTTGGACGCGCCGTCCTGGTTGATCGCGCTGCCGCGCAGCACGGCGAGCACCGGGTGGCCGTGGCGGCGGGCGTCGCTGAGCCGTTCGACGAGCAGCAGGCCGACGCCCTCGGCCCAGCCGGTGCCGTCGGCGGCGGCGGCGAACGACTTGCACCGCCCGTCGGAGGCGAGCCCGCGCTGGCGGGAGAAGCCGACGAACGCGCTGGGGCTGGCCATCACGGTCACGCCGCCCGCGAGCGCCAGGTCGAATTCGCCGGCCCGCAGCGCCTGCGCGGCCAGATGCAGCGCGACCAGCGACGAGGAGCAGGCGGTGTCCACGCTGACGGCCGGCCCCTCCAGGCCCAGCGCGTAGGCGATCCGGCCGGAGACGACGCTGGTGACGGTGCCGGTGAGCAGGTAGCCCTCGTCGGCGTCCAACGCGCCGCCGTCCGCGCCGACGCCGTAGCCGTTGGCGGCGGTGCCGACGAACACGCCGACCTTCTGCCCGCGTACCGAAGACGGGGCGATGCCGGCGCTCTCGAACGCCTCCCAGGAGGTTTCCAGCAGCAGCCGTTGCTGCGGGTCCATGGCGAGGGCCTCGCGGGGCGAGATGCCGAAGAACTCGGCGTCGAACCCGGCCGCGTCGTAGAGGAAGCCGCCCTGCTGGGTGGTGGAGCGACCGGACCGGTCGGCGGACGGGTCGTAGAGGTTGGCCAGGTCCCAGCCCCGGTCGGTGGGGAAGCCGCCGATCGCGTCACCGCCGCCGTCGACCAGGTCCCACAGCTGCTCCGGGGTGGACACCCCGCCGGGGTAGCGGCAGGACATCGCGACGATCGCGATCGGCTCCCGGGCCGCCGCGGTCAACTGCTGGTTGAGCTGCTTGAGCCGGCTGGTCTCCTTGAGGGAGGCCCGAAGCGCCTCGACGACCTTGTCTGCGGACGTGGACATCATCTACTCCGTACGTGGGCGTCAGGACTCGGTGCCGTCGAGGGCCAGCCGGATCAGGGTGTCGGTGTCCATCTCGTCGAGGTCGACCTCCGCCCGGTCCGGTTCGGCGGCGGGACCGTCGTCGGCGGTGAGACCGAGCAGCAGGTCCAGCAGTCCGGCCTCGCGGATGCGGGCGAGCGGGATGGTGGCCAGCGCCTGCCGTACCGCGGTCTCGGCCGGGTCGGCCGCCGGCCCGGCGGGCGTGTCGGGCAGCAGGGTGGCGCGCAGGTGGCCGGCGAGCGCGGACGGGTCGGGGTGGTCGAAGACGAGCGTGGTGGGCAGGGACAGGCCGGTGGCCCGGTTGAGCCGGTTGCGCAGCTCGACCGCGGTCAGCGAGTCGAAGCCGAGGTCCTTGAAGGCCCGGTGGGGCTTGACCCGTTCCGGGCCGCCGTGGCCGAGGACGGCGGCGGCCTCGGCGCGGACCAGGTCGGTGAGCCGGCGGTCCTGGTCCTCGCCGGTCAGGTCGCGCAGCCGCTCGCGCAGCGCCGCGCCACCGTCGGCGGGCGCCTCGGCGGCGTCCCGCACCGCCTGCCGGGCCTCGGGCAGGTCGGCCAGGAACGGCCGGGGCCGGGTCGACGCGTACGCCGGGGCGAACGTCGCCCAGTCCACGTCGGCAACGGTCAGCGTGGGTCCGCCCCGGCCGACGGCGACGCGCATGGCGTGCATGGCGTCGGCGGGGGCCATGACCCGCAGGCCGCGCCGGGCCAGTTCCCGCTGGGCGTCGTCGGTGGCCATGCCGCCGTCGGCCCACGGTCCCCAGGCCACCGAGGTGGCGGCGAGGCCGCGCGCGTGCCGCCGCTCGGCCAGCGCGTCGAGGTAGGCGTTGCCGGCGGCGTAGCCGGCCTGTCCGCCGCTGCCCCAGACGCCGGCGATGGAGGCGAACAGCACGAACGCGTCGAGCGGACGGTCGCCGAGCAGCTCGTCCAGGTGGGCCGCGCCGGCGGTCTTGCCGGCCGACACGGCGGCGAGCCGGTCCAGGTCGGTGTCGAGCAGCGGGGCCACGTCGTTGAGGCCGGCGGCGTGCACCACGGCGGTCAGCGGCGCCGGGTCGGCGTCGAGGCGGGCGAGCAGCGTGGCGACGGCGTCCCGGTCGGCCACGTCGCAGGCGGCGACGGTGACGCGGACGCCGAGGGCGGTCAGCTCGTCGCGCAGCGCGGCCGCGCCGGGCGCCGCCTCGCCCCGGCGGCCGGTGAGCACCAGGTGCGCGGCGCCGTGGCCGGCGGCCCAGCGGGCGACGTGGGCGCCGAGCGCGCCGGTGCCGCCGGTGACGAGCACCGTGCCGGAGGGCTGCCACCGCTCGGCGGCGTCGCGCGCGGCGGGGGCGGTCCGTACGAGCCGGCGCGCGTGCAGGCCGGCGGGGCGCAGGGCGAGCTGGTCCTCGTCACCGACGGCGGTGAGGGCGGCGGCGAGGCGGGTCGGGTCGGTGTCGCCGTCGGGCAGGTCGAGCAGGGTGACCCGCAGCCGGGGCAGTTCCAGCCCGGCGACGCGGGCCAGACCCCACAGGGCGCCCTGGCCGGCGCTGCGGACCGGGTCGTCGCCGCCGGTCGCGACGGCGCCCCGGGTGAGGCACCAGAGCGGGGGCGTCTCGCCGGTGTCGTGCAGCGCCTGGACCAGCAGCAGCGTCGCGGCGGTGCCGGCGGGCAGCGCCGGGTGCTCCGGGTGGGGCTCGTCGCGCAGGCCGAGCAGGGAGACCACGCCGGCGACCGGCCCGTCGGCGAGGGCCTTGCCGAGTGCGGCGGCGAGGTCGGCGCGGGTGGTGGTGGCCGGGTCGACGGTGACGCGCCGCAGCTCGGCGCCGGCCAGCGCGGCGCCGACGTGCTCGGCGGCGGGCTCACCGTCCGGGGTGACCAGCAGCCAGGCGCCGTCGGCCGCCGACGGTCCGTCGAGGTCGATCCGGCGCCACTCGACCTGGTACGCCCAGCGGTCGGCCCCGGTGCGGCGGGTGCGGGACCGGCGCCAGGTGGTGAGTGCGGGCAGGGCGGGGGTGAGCGTGTCCAGGTCGTCGTCGCCGAGGTGGCCGGCGAGCGCGGTCAGGTCGCCGCTCTCGACGGCGGCCCAGAACTCGGTGTCGGAGGCGTCGGTGCGGGTGGGGTTGTCGGGCCAGAACCGTTCGTGCTGGAAGGCGTAGGTGGGCAGGTCGACGCGGGTGGCGCCGGTGCCGGCGAACCACGGCGTCCAGTCCACGGTGACGCCGTGCACGTGCAGGTCGGCCAGCCCGGCCAGCAGCGCGCCGGTCTCGTCCCGGTCCCGGCGTTGCACCGCGACCGCGAGCCCGTCTCCCTCGGCAAGGACCTCGGCGGTCAGCGCCGTGAGCACGCTCTGCGGCCCGATCTCCAGGAACGTGTCCACCCCGGCGTCGCGCAGCGCGGTGATCCCGTCGGCGTACCGGACCGCCTCGCGGACGTGCCGCATCCAGTAGTCGGGATCGGTCAGCTCCCCCGGCTCCGCGATGGCACCGGTCACGTTGGACACCACCGGCAGCAACGGCGCGGAGAACGTCAACCCTTCGAGGACCGCCCGGAAGTCGGCCAGCATCGGCTCCACCAGCGGGCTGTGGAACGCGTGCGACACCGTCAGGCGGCGGGTGCGTACGCCCCTGTCCTGCCACGCGCGTTCCACCTCATCGAGCGCCTCGACCGGACCCGAGACCACCACCGACGTCGGCCCGTTGACCGCCGCGATCCCCGTTTCGGGACGGCCGGCGATCGACGCGGCCACCTCGGCCTCCGACGCGGCGACCGCCAGCATCCCGCCGCCGGCCGGCAGCGCCTGCATCAGCCGGCCCCGAGCCGCCACCAACGCACACGCGTCCGACAGCGACAACACCCCCGCCACGAACGCGGCCGTGACCTCACCGATCGAGTGACCACCCACGAAGTCCGGCGTCACCCCGAACGACTCGACCAGCCGGAACAGGGCCACCTCGACCGCGAACAACCCCGCCTGGGTGAACTCGGTCCGGTCCAGCAGGGTCGCCTCGGCCGAGCCCGGCTCCGCGAACAGCACGTCGCGCAGCGGCCGGGACAGCTTCCCGTCCAGGTGATCGGCGACCTCGTCCAGTGCGGCGGCGAACACCGGGAACGCCGCGTACAACTCCCGGCCCATCCCGGCGCGCTGCGCGCCCTGACCGGAGAACAGCAGCGCCAGGTGGCCGCGCGGTTGCGCGGTACCGGTGATCGCCGCGCCGGTGGTGGTGCCGGCGGCCAGCGCGCGCAGCGCGGTGAGCAGCTCGTCCCGGTCGCCGGCGGCCAGGACGGCCCGGTGGTCCAGCGGCGGGCGGGTGGTGAGCGCGGACCAGCCGACGTCGGCGGGGCGGGGTGTCCCGTCGGCGGCGAGCCAGGTCGCCCACCGGTGGGCCTGCGCGGCGAGCCCGGCGTCGGTACGCGCCGACAGCAGCACCGGCAGCACCGCGGGCCCCCCGGGACGGCCGTCGGCGGCGTCGCCGGTCGCGACCGGGTGGTCGGCTCCGGCGGGCTGCTCCAGGACGACGTGGGCGTTGGTGCCGGAGATGCCGAACGAGGACACCGCGGCCCGGCGCGGCCGGTCCTGGTCGGGCCAGGGCGTCGGGGCCGTGGCCAGGGTGACCGCGCCGACGGTCCAGTCGATGTGCGGGGACGGTTCGTCCACGTGCAGCGTCGGTGGCACGATGCCGTGCCGCATGGCGAGAACCATCTTGATGACGCCGGCCACGCCGGCGGCGGCCTGGGTGTGCCCGATGTTGGACTTGATCGAGCCCAGGAGCAGGGGGGTGTCCCGGTCCTGCCCGTAGGTCGCGAGGACCGCCTGCGCCTCGATCGGGTCACCGAGGGTGGTGCCGGTGCCGTGCGCCTCGACCACGTCCACCTCGGACGGCGACAGCCGCGCGTTGGCCAGGGCCTGGCGGATCACCCGCTGCTGGGACGGCCCGTTGGGGGCGGTGAGGCCGTTCGACGCGCCGTCCTGGTTCACGGCGGTGCCGCGTACCACGGCGAGGACGCGGTGACCGCGGCGGCGGGCGTCGCTGAGGCGCTCGACCAGCAGCATGCCGACGCCCTCGCCCCAGCTGGTGCCGTCGGCGCCGGCGGCGAAGGACTTGCACCGCCCGTCGGGGGCGAGTCCGCGTTGCCGGGAGAACCCCACGAACGCGCTGGGCGTGGCCATCACGGTGACGCCGCCGGCGAGGGCGAGGTCGCACTCCCCCGCCCGCAGCGCCTGGCCGGCCAGGTGCAGCGCGACCAGCGACGAGGAGCAGGCGGTGTCGACGGTGACGGCCGGGCCTTCCAGCCCGAACACGTACGCGACGCGGCCGGAGGCGACGCTGCCGGCGGTGCCGTTGACCAGGTAGCCCTCCAGTTCGGCGGAGGCGTCGAGCCGGCCGGCGTAGTCGTGGTGGATGAGGCCGGCGAAGACGCCGGTGGTCGTGGTGCGGTCGTGCGGGTCGAGGCCGGCGGACTCGAACGCCTCCCACGAGGTTTCCAGCAGCAGCCGTTGCTGCGGGTCCATGGCGAG
The DNA here is from genome assembly GCF_002573675.1 of Micromonospora sp. WMMA1996. Classification (NCBI taxonomy): domain Bacteria; kingdom Bacillati; phylum Actinomycetota; class Actinomycetes; order Micromonosporales; family Micromonosporaceae; genus Micromonospora; species Micromonospora sp. WMMA1996. Next base: position 2,551,787 of record NZ_PDHU01000001.1, read on the forward strand.
CGCCTCGCGGGGGCTGATGCCGAAGAAGGCCGGGTCGAAGTCGGCGGCGCCGGGCAGGAATCCGCCGTGGCGGGTGCTGGAGGTGCCGGCGCGGTCGGCGTCCGGGTCGTAGAGCGCGTCGAGGTCCCAGCCCCGGTCGGCGGGGAACTCGGCGATCCCGTCGCCGCCGCTGGACACGAGCTGCCACAGCTGGTCGGGGTTGGTGACCCCGCCGGGCAGCCGGCAGGCCATGCCGATGATGGCGATGGGGTCGTCGTCGTCGGTGACGGCGGCGCGGGTGGCGGTGGTGGTGTCGCCGGCCGGGTTGTGGCCGAGGTGCTCGTGCAGGTGGTCGGCGAGGCGTTCCGGGGTCGGGTAGTCGAAGACGAGCGTGGCGGGCAGCCGCAGCCCGGTGGCGGCGGCGAGCCGGTTGCGCAGCTCGACCGAGGTCAGCGAGTCGAAGCCCAGTTCCTTGAAGGCGCGGACGGCGGGCACCGCCTGCGCCGACGGGTGGCCCAGCACCGCGGCGGCCTGCGCGCGCACCAGGTCGACCAGGCGCTCCCGGGCCTCGTCCGGGGTGAGCCCGGCGAGCCGTTCGGCCCAGCTGGTGGCGGTCCCGTCGCCGGTGCGGACCTGTCGGCGTCCGCCGGTGGGGGCCAGCAGCCGCAGCATCGGGGGGAGCTGCGCGGGGTCGCCGGTGATCCGGAGCCGCGCGGCGATCCCGGTCGGCGGTGCGGCGGCGGCGACGGCGTCGAGCAGCGCGGTGCCTTCGGTGGCGGTCAGCCCGGTCATGCCGATCCGGCCGAGTCGCGTGCGGTCGTCGGCGTCGAGCCGCCCGGCCATGCCGCCGTCGGTGGCCCACATGCCCCAGGCGATGCTGGTGGCGGGCAGTCCGTGGGCGCGGCGGTGGGTGGCGAGGGCGTCGAGGAACGCGTTGGCGGCGGCGTAGTTGCCCTGCCCGGGTGAGCCGAGCGTGGCCGCGATCGAGGAGAACAGCACGAACGCGGTCAGGTCCCGGTCGGCGGTGGCCTGGTGCAGCGCCCAGGCGGCGTCCACCTTGGGCCGCATCACCCGCGCCACGGACTCGGCGTCCAGCGATGCGACCGTGGCGTCGTCGAGCACTCCGGCGCAGTGGTGGACGGCGGTCAGGTCGACGCCGTCCAGCAGCCGGGCGACCTGCGCGGTGTCCGACACGTCGACGGCGGCGGTCCGCACGGTCGCGCCGGCCGCCGTCAGGTCGTCGACCAGCGCGGTGTACGCCGGGTCGTCGGCGGGGGCGCGGCGGGCGGCGAGGAGCAGGTTGCGGGACTGCCCGGTGGCGACGAGGTGCCGGGCGACTACGCCGGCCAGCGCGCCGGAGGCGCCGGTGACCAGCGTGACCCGTTCCGGGGCGACGGCAGCCGGAACGGTCAACACCACCTTGCCCACATGCCGGGCCTGACTGACATACCGCAACGCGGTCCGCGCCTGCCGCACGTCCCACGCCCGCACCGGCAACGGCGACAGCGCGTCCCGCTCGAACAGGTCGAGCAGTTCCGCCAGCATCTGCCCGATCCGCTCCCCGCCGGCCTCGTTCAGGTCGAACGACCGGTACGCGACACCTGAATGCTCGGCCGCCACCACCTCGGGGTCCCGCAGGTCGGTCTTGCCCATCTCCACGAACCGGCCGCCGCGCGGCAGCAACCGCAACGACGCGTCCACGAACTCCCCGGCCAGGGCGTCCAACACCACGTCCACACCCGCACCACCGGACGCGGCCAGGAACGCGGCCTCGAACTCGGTGGTCCGCGACGACCCGATCCGGTCCTCCGCGACCCCCAGCCGGCGCAGCGTGTCCCACTTCCCCGGACTCGCCGTCGCATACACCGTCGCACCCAGATGGTGGGCGATCTGGATCGCCGCCATGCCGACCCCACCGGCACCCGAATGGATGAGCACCGACTCACCGGCCCGCAGACCGGCCAGATCCCGCAACGCATACCACGCCGTCAGAAACACCACCGGCACCGACGCGGCCTCAACGAACGACCAGCCCTCCGGCATCCGCGCCACCCGATCCCGCCGCGCCACCACCTGCGGACCGAAACCCGGCTCGAACAACCCGAACACCCGATCACCCGGCACCAGACCCGACACACCCGGCCCGACCTCCAGGACCACACCCGCACCCTCACTACCCATCACCGCCGACGCATCCGGATACATCCCCAACGCGATCAACACGTCCCGGAAGTTCACCCCCGCCGCCCGCACCGCCACCCGCACCTCACCCACGGCCAACGCGGGCGTAGCGGTGGCGCGCACGTCGACGCCGTCGATGGTGCCGGGGTCGACGGCGGCCACGTGCCAGGCGCCGGCCGCCGGCGGCGCCAGCTCGCTGCCGGCCGGACGCGCCAACCGGGGTACGCACACCCGGTCGCCGCGCAGCGCGAGCTGACCGCCCACGGTGGACGGCATGTAAGCGACGGTCGCCAGCAGATCGAGCGCGCGTCGGTCGAGGGCGGAGTCGACGTCGGCGAGCACGATCCGGTCGGGGTGCTCGGACTGGGCGGAGCGCAGCAGTCCCCAGACGGCCGCGCCGGCCGGGTCGGCGGCGCGGTCGTCGTCGCCGGTCGTGACCGCGTCCCGGGTCACCACCACGAGCCGGGAGTCGCGCAGTTCGTCGGCGGCCAGCCACGCCTGCACGGTCGCCAGCACCGCCGTCGTCACCGCCCGCACCCGCCCGGGCAGGTCGCCACGGCCCGAGCCGCGCCGATCGTCGCCGGCCGGGCCCGACAAGCCGGCTGCGGCCGGGCCCGACAGGTCGGCCGCGTGGGTCGCGTCGTCGTCGGCCCAGCCGAGGGGTCCGACGGGCAGCAGCACCGCGTCGGGGGCCGGCGCGCCGTCGGCGACGGCCGCCACCAGCCCGGCCACGTCCGGGAACCGCGCGGGCACGGCCGTGTCGAACCATCCACCCGGCAGCGACGCCGGCGCGCCCGGGCGGGCCTTCCCGCGTCCCGCGCCCCGACCCGCCGCGCGGCGGGTCCGGCCGTCCGGCGCGGGCGCGGCGTCGCGCGGCAGCGCGGCGGTCAGCACCGTCCACGTCACCTCGCGGTCGGCCGGGTCGATCTCCTCGGCCGGCCAGGTCACCACGAACCGGGAGCGCGCGGCCGCGTCCGGTGCGGGGGCGCCGGCCAGTTCACGCAGGACCAGCGCGTCGACCGACACCACCGGCGCGCCCGTCTCGTCCGCCGCGACCAGCCGGACGCCGGAGCCGGTACGGGTCAACCGGACCCGCAGCAGCCGGGCGCCGGCGGCGTGCACCTGGACGCCCTCGAACGCGAACGGCACGCGCGGGCCGCCGTCGGCGGGCAGCAGCAACCCGATCGGGTGCAGCGCGGCGTCCAGCAGCGCCGGGTGCACCGCGAACCCGTCCACCGCCGCGTCGGTGAGCGCCACCTCGGCGTACACCTGGTCCGGGCCGGTCCACACCCGGCGCAGGCCCCGGAACGTCGGCCCGTACGTCAGGCCGTGGCCGACCAGCACGTCGTAGAACCCGGTCAGGTCGGTCTCGGTGACGCCGGCCGGCGGCCAGGCGGTCAGGCCCGGCTCCTCGGCGGCGGCCGGTTCCAGCACCGCCTCGGCGTGGCGCACCCACTGCGCGTCGGTGTCGTCGTCCGGTTGGGCATACACGGCGGCGTCCCGGTTGCCGGCCTCGTCGGCCGCGCCGACGCGCACCTGCACCCGGACGCCGCCGGTGGCGGGCAGGGCGAGCGGCGCGGTGACGGTCAGGTCGCGTACCCGGGGGGCGCCGGCCTCGTCGCCGGCGCGCACCACCAGCTCGACCAGCGCGGTGCCCGGCACCAGGACGGAGCCGCCGACGACGTGGTCGGCCAGCCAGGGCTGCGCGGCCAGCGCGAGGCGGCCGGTCAGCACCAGTTCGTCCGCGCCGGCCAGCCGCACCGCCGCGCCGAGCAGCGGGTGCCCGGGCGCGGCCAGCCCCGCGCCGGACAGGTCGCCGGTGCGCCAGGTGGCGGCGTCGGGCCAGTAACGCCGGCGCTGGAACGGGTAGGTGGGCAGGTCGAGCGGCACGCCGCCGCCGGTCAGCGCGGTCCAGTCCACCGGCGTGCCCGCGGCGTACGCCTCGGCGAGGGCGGTGAGCAGCGCGGACGCCTCGGTGCGTCCGGCGCGCAGGGTCGGCACGACCACCGGAGCCGGGTCGTCGCCGAGGCAGTCCCGGACCATCCCGGAGAGCACCGGGTCCGGCCCGACCTCCAGGTAGGTGCCGACGTGGCGTTCCCGCAGGTGGCTGACGCCGTCGGCGAAACGGACCGCCTCGCGGACGTGCCGCACCCAGTGGTCGGGGTCGCGCAGCTCGTCCGGTTCGGCGATCCGGCCGGTCAGGTTCGACAGCACCGGCAGGCGCGGCGCGTCGAGGGTGAGGCCGTCGACGACGGCCCGGAAGTCGTCCAGCATCGGCGCCATCAGCGGGCTGTGGAACGCGTGGCTGACGGTCAGCCGGCGGACCCGGACACCGCGTTCCCGCCAGGCCCGCTCCACCTCCGCCAGGGCGTCACCGGCCCCGGAGACCACCACCGACGCCGGGCCGTTGACCGCGGCGATCCCGACGTCCGCGCGGCCCGCGACGGCAGCGGCGACCTCGGACTCGGGCGCGGCGACGGCGAGCATCCCGCCGCCGTCGGGCAGCGCCTGCATGAGCCGGCCCCGTGCGGCGACCAGGGCGGCGGCGTCGGGCAGGGAGAGCACCCCGGCGACGTGCGCGGCGGTGATCTCGCCGATCGAATGGCCGCCCACCAGGTCGGGGGTGACGCCGAACGACTCGACCAGGCGGTACAGCGCCACCTCGACGGCGAAGAGCGCGGGCTGGGTGAACTCGGTACGGTCCAGCAGCGCGGCTTCCGGCGCGCCCTCGGGCGCGAAGAGCACCGGCCGCAGCGGCCGGGGCAGCAGCGGGTCGAGGTGGTCGCAGACCTCGTCCAGCGCGGCGGCGAAGACGGGGAACGCCCCGTACGCCTCGCGGCCCATGCCGGGGCGCTGTGCGCCCTGGCCGGAGAAGAGGACGGCGAGCCGGCCGGTACGGGTGGCGCCGCGCACCACGGCGGAGGACGGCTCGTCGGCGGCGACGGCGGTCAGGCCGGCGAGCAGGCCCGCCCGGTCGCGGGGCAGCAGCACGGCCCGGTGTTCGAACGCGGACCGTGCGGTGGCGAGGGCGTGGCCGAGGTCGGCCAGCGGGACCGCCGGGTTCGCCTCGACCCAGGCGGCGAGCCGGCCGGCCTGGGCGCGCAGCGCGTCCGGGGTGCGGGCGGAGAGCACGCACGGAACGCCGAGGTCACCGGGGGCGGGCGCGGCCGGGGCGGGGGCGGGTTCGGGCGCCTGTTCCAGGACGGCGTGCACGTTGGTGCCGGAGATGCCGAACGACGACACGGCGGCGCGGCGGGGCCGGTCCACGGCGGGCCAGGGCTGCGCCCGGTGCGCCAGGGTGATCGCGCCGGCGGTCCAGTCGACGTGCGGGGACGGCTCGTCGGCGTGCAGCGTCGGCGGGACCAGGCCGTGCCGCATGGCCAGGACCATTTTGATCACGCCGGCGACGCCGGCGGCGGCCTGGGTGTGCCCGATGTTCGACTTGACCGAGCCCAGGAGCAGCGGCGTGTCGCGGTCCTGCCCGTACGTGGCCAGCAGCGCCTGCGCCTCGATCGGGTCGCCGAGGGCGGTGCCGGTGCCGTGCGCCTCCACCACGTCCACGTCGCAGGGGTCGAGGCGGGCGTTCGCCAGGGCCTGGCGGATGACCCGCTGCTGGGACGGCCCGTTGGGGGCGGTGAGGCCGCTGCTCGCGCCGTCCTGGTTGACGGCGCTGCCGCGCAGCACGGCGAGGATCCGGCGGCCGTCGCGTTGCGCGTCGGAGAGGCGTTGCAGCAGCAGCATGCCGACGCCCTCGGCGAAGCCGGTGCCGTCGGCGCCGGCGCCGAACGCCTTGCACCGCCCGTCCGGGGACAGGCCGCGTTGGCGGGAGAACTCGGCGAGCATGCCGGGGGTGGACATGACGGTGACTCCGCCGGCCAGCGCGAGCCCGCACTCCTGCTGGCGCAGCGCCTGGGCGGCGAGGTGCAGCGCGACCAGCGACGAGGAGCAGGCGGTGTCGACGGTGACGGCCGGGCCCTCCAGGCCGAGCAGGTAGGAGATGCGGCCGGAGGCGACGCTGCCGGCGCTGCCGTTGCCGACGTACCCGTCCAGGTCGTCGCCGGCGCCGACAGCGGTGCCGGCGTAGTCGTGGTAGATCAGTCCGACGTAGACGCCGGTGGCGCTGCCCCGGACGGTGAGCGGGTCGACGCCGGCGCGTTCCAGCGCCTCCCACGAGGTTTCCAGCAGCAGCCGCTGCTGCGGGTCCATGGCGAGCGCCTCGCGCGGGTTGATGCCGAAGAAGGCGGCGTCGAAGTCGGCGGCGTCGTAGAGGAAACCGCCGTGCCGGGGCGCCGGCCGGTCGGCGTCGTCGCCGAGGACGCTGAGGTCCCAGCCGCGGTCGGTGGGGAACGGCGCGATGACGTCGGCGCCTGCGGTGACCAGGTCCCACAGGTCCTCGGGGGTGCGGACGTCGCCGGGGAAGCGGCAGGCCATGCCGACGACGGCGATCGGCTCGTCGACGGTGGTGGTCACGCCGGACACGGGGGTGGCGGCCGGCGCGGCCGACCCGCCGATCTCCCGGTCGAGGTGGTCGGCGAGCACGACGGGGGTGGGGTGGTCGAACGCGACGGTGGCGGGCAGCCGCAGCCCGGTGGCGGCGGCGAGCCGGTTGCGCAGTTCGACCGAGGTGAGCGAGTCGAAGCCGAGTTCCCGGAACGGGCGCTGCGGGTCGACGCCGTCGGCGCCGCGGTGTCCGAGCACCGCGGCCGCGGCGGCGGTGACCAGGTCGAGGAGGTGGCCGCGCCGGGCGGCCGGGCTGAGCGCCGCGAGCCGGTCGGCCAGGGACAGGTCCTCTCCGGTACGCGCGGCGGCCCGCCGCCGCGCGGGGCGGATCAGGTCGCGCAGCAGCGCCGGTACGCGGGCCGGGTCGGGGCTGGTCGGCACCTTCATCAGGACGACGTGTGCGCCGCCGTGGCGGCCGGCCGCGTCGAGCAGGGCCAGCCCTTCGGTGTCGGTGAGCGGGGCGCTGCCGGCGCGGATGGCGCGGCGGTGCTCGCCGTCGTCGAGGTGCGCGGTCATCGCGCTGGTGGTGGCCCAGAGTCCCCAGGCGAGGCTGGCCGCCGGCAGTCCGTGGGCGCGGCGGTGGGTGGCGAGGGCGTCGAGGAACGCGTTGGCGGCGGCGTAGTTGCCCTGTCCGGGTGAGCCGAGCGTGGCCGCGATCGAGGAGAACAGCACGAACGCGGTCAGGTCCCGGTCGGCGGTGGCCTGGTGCAGCGCCCAGGCGGCGTCCACCTTGGGCCGCATCACCCGCTCGAGCGCGGCGTCGTCGAGTCCGGTGATGGTGGCGTCGGCGATGGCGCCGGCGCAGTGGTAGACGGCGGTGAGGTCCGCCCCGGCGACCAGGTCGGCGACGCGTACCGAGTCGCCGAGGTCCACCGCGACGGCCCGTACGGTCGCCCCGGCCGTGGTCAGCTCGTCGACCAGCGCGGTGTAGGCCGGGTCGTCGGCGGGGGCGCGGCGGGCTGCCAGGAGCAGGTTGCGGGACTGCCCGGTGGTGACCAGGTGCCGGGCGACCAGGCCGGCGAGGGTGCCGCTGGCGCCGGTGACCAGTGTGACGCGGTCCGGGTCGGCGGTGGCGGGGACGGTGAGCACGACCTTGCCGACGTGGCGGGCCTGGCTGATGTGCCGCAGCGCGGTGCGCGCCCGCCGGACGTCCCAGGTGCGGGTGGGCAGCGGTCGCAGCGCTCCCCGCTCGAACAGTTCCAGGAGTTCGGTGAGCATCTGCCCGAGGCGCTCGCCGCCGGCGGAGTTGAGTTCGAACGACCGGTAGGTGACGCCGGGGTGCTGGACCGCGACGAGGTCGGGGTCGCGGACGTCGGTCTTGCCCATCTCCACGAACCGGCCACCGCGCGGCAGCAACCGCAACGACGCGTCCACGAACTCCCCGGCCAGCGCGTCCAACACCACGTCCACGCCGGCGCCGTCGGACGCGGCCAGGAACGCGGCCTCGAACTCGGTGGTCCGCGACGACGCGATCCGGTCCTCCGCGACCCCCAGCCGGCGCAGCGTGTCCCACTTGCCAGGGCTCGCCGTCGCATACACCGTCGCACCCAGATGACGGGCGATCTGGATCGCCGCCATCCCGACCCCACCGGCACCCGAATGGATCAGCACCGACTCACCGGCCCGCAGCCCGGCCAGATCCCGCAACGCATACCACGCCGTCAGAAACACCACCGGCACCGACGCCGCCTCAACGAACGACCAGCCCACCGGCATCCGCGCCACCCGATCCCGCCGCGCCACCACCTGCGGACCGAAACCCGGCTCGAACAACCCGAACACCCGATCACCCGGCACCAGACCCGACACACCCGGCCCGACCTCCAGGACCACACCCGCGCCCTCACTACCCATCACCGCAGCCGGATCCGGATACATCCCCAACGCGATCAACACGTCCCGGAAGTTCACCCCCGCCGCCCGCACCGCCACCCGCACCTCACCCACGGCCAACGCGGGCGTAGCGGTGGCGCGCACATCGACGCCGTCGATGGTGCCGGGGTCGACGGCGGCCACATGCCAGGCGCCGGCCGGCGGGACGAGCCGGTCCCCGGACGGGCGGACGACGCGAGGTGCCAGGACGTCGCCGTCGCGCAGCGCGAGTTGCCCGCCGGCCGCGGCGAGCGGCGCGAGCGTGTCGGGGTCGGCGTCCCGGTCGAGGTCGACCAGCACGATCCGGTCCGGGTGCTCGGACTGCGCCGAACGCAGCAGCCCCCACACGGCGGCGCCGGCCAGGTCGGTGACGTCCTCCTCGTCGCGGGCCGCCACCGCGCCCCGGGTCGCCACCACCAGGCGTGAGTCCGCGAGGGTGTCGGCGGCCAGCCAGTCCCGCACGGTGGCCAGCACCGTCGACGTGACCGACCGGACCCGCGTCGGCAGGTCGGCGTCGTTACCGGCCGGAACCGGGAGCAGCACCGCGTCGGGGGCCGGCGCGCCGGTCTGGACGGCCGCCGCCAGCGCGGCCACGTCGGGGTACGCGGCAGTGTGATCCCCGAGGGCCGGGACGCCCGACGCGGAGCCCGAGCTGCCGACGTCCGTGCGTGCCGCACCAACGGTCACCGCCGTTCCGGCCTCCGGCCGCGCCGTGCCGGCGGCGACCGCCGTGCCGGCGTCGGTGCCCGTCACGGGGGCGCCGAATGCGGCGAGCGTCGCCCAGGACCGGGGTCCGCCGGTGGGCGGGAGGTCCCGGACCGACCAGGCGACCTCCAGGACGGACCGGTCGGCGGCGGTCGGACGGCCCGTGCCGTCAGCCAGTTCCGTGAGCACCAGGGAGTCCACCGAGACCACCGGCGCGCCGGTCTCGTCGGCCGCGACGAGCCGCACCGCCGAGCCGGTACGGCGCAGCCGCACCCGCAGGACGGCCGCGCCGGCGGCGTGCACCTGCACGCCCTCGAACGTGAACGGCACGCGCGGCCCGGAGGTGGCGTCACCGCTGGGGAGCAGGCCGATCGGGTGCAGCGCGGCGTCGAGCAGCGCCGGGTGCACCTCGAACCGGCCGGCCCGCTCGGCCGGCCCGTCCGGCAGGGCCACCTCGGCGTAGACGGTGTCGTCGTCGGTCCAGGCCCGGCGCAGGCCCCGGAACGCCGGCCCGTAGGCCAGGCCGTGCCCGGCGAGCGTGTCGTACCAGCCGGTGAGGTCCACCTCGGTCGCGTCGGCGGGCGGCCAGGAGCCCGGCGTGGGCTCGTCGGCGGTGGCCGGCTCCAGCAGCCCTTCGGCGTGCCGGGTCCACCCGTCGTCGGTGGCGTCGGCGGGTTGGGCGTGGACGGTCACCGGGCGGGCGCCGGCGTCGTCGGGGGCGCCGACGCGCACCTGCACCCGCAGTCCGCCGGTGTCCGGCAGCGTGAGGGGGTGACCAGCGTCAGTTCGCGCACCCGGGGGGCGCCGACCTCGTCGCCGGCCCGGACCACCAGCTCGACCAGCGCGGTGCCGGGCAGCAGCACGGCGCCGGCGACGGCGTGGTCGGCCAGCCACGGCTGGGCGGACAGCGCGAGCCGGCCGGTCAGGACCACCTCGTCGGCGTCGGCCAGTCGCACCGCCGCGCCGAGCAGCGGGTGCCCGGCGGCGCCGAGGCCGGCGCCGGTGACGTCGCCGCCGGCCGCCGTGCCCGGCTCGGGCCAGAAGCGTTCCCGCTGGAAGGCGTACGGGGGCAGGTCGACCCGGGTGGCGTCGGAGCCGGCGAACACGGCCGCCCAGTCGACGGGTACGCCGGCGGTGTGCAGGGCGCCGAGGGCGGTGAGCAGCTGGCGGGGGCCGTGTTCGTCGCGGCGCAACGATCCGACGACCACGCCGGGCGGGCCGGCGGGCGCCCGGTCGAGCGCGTCCTGCACCACGACCTTGAGCACCGGGTGCGGGCTGACCTCGACGAACACCCGGTGACCGGTGTCGATCAGCGCGTCCACGACCGGCGCGAGGCGGACCGGTTCACGCAGGTTGCGGAACCAGTAGTCGGCGTCGAGGTCGGCGGTGTCGATCGGTTCGCCGGTGACGGTGGAGTGGAACGCGATCCGGCTCGGACGGGGGTGGAGCGTGCCGATCGCGGCGGTGATGTCGTCGCGGACCGCGTCGACGTGGGCGCAGTGGGAGGCGTAGTCGACAGCGATGCGCCGGGCCCGCAGTTCCCGGTCGGCGCAGGCGGCGAGCAGGTCGTCGACGGCGTCCGCGTCGCCGGAGACGACGGTGACGGCGGCGCCGTTGAGCGCGGCGACGCCGAGGCGGTCGCCCCAGGGGGCGATGAGGTCGGCGGTGTCGGCGGCGGAGAGCGGCACGGAGACCATCCCGCCCCGGCCGGTGAGGGCGAGCAGGCCCCGGCTGCGGGCCACCACGAGCCGCAGCGCGTCGGGCAGGGTGAGCGCGCCGGCCACGCAGGCGGCGGCGATCTCGCCCTGGGAGTGGCCGATCACGGCGTCGGGGCGTACGCCGCAGGAGCGCCACACCTCGGCGAGGGAGACCATCACGGTGAACAGCAGCGGTTGGACCACGTCGACCCGGTCCAGCGGTGGGGCGCCGGGGGCGCCGCGCAGCACGTCCTCGGGCGTCCAGTCGACGAGGTCGGCCAGTTCGGCGGCGCACTCGCGCATCCGGTCCCGGAAGACCGGGGAGCGGTCGAGCAGGTCGAGCGCCATGCCGGGCCACTGGGAGCCCTGGCCGGGGAAGACGAGGACGACCTTCGGCGTACCGTCGGCGGGCTGGGCCGGCGGCGTGGCGGCGGTGAGCGCGGCGAGCGCGGCGGCGCGGTCGGCGACGACGGTGACCTGCCGGTAGGGGTGGTGCGCGCGGCCGGTGGCGAGCGACCAGCCGAGGTCGGCCAGGTCGAGGTCGGGGTGCGCGGCGAGGTGCTCGTGCAGGCGCGCGGCCTGGGCCGGCAGGGCGCGGGCGGTGCGGGCGGAGACGAGCAGCGGCACCGCGTCAGCGCCGACCAGGCCGGGGCCGGTGGCGGGCGCGGGGTCGGCCGGTGCCGCGGTGGGGGCGGCCTCGATGACGGCGTGGGCGTTGGTGCCGGAGATGCCGAACGAGGAGACGGCGGCGCGGCGGGGCCGGTCGAGCGCGGGCCAGGGGGTGGGCGCGGTGACGAGGGTGACGGCGCCGGCGGTCCAGTCGACGTGCGGGGACGGCTCGTCGGCGTGCAGCGTCGCGGGGACGATCCCGTGCCGCATGGCGAGGACCATCTTGATCAGGCCGGCGACGCCGGCGGCGGCCTGGGTGTGGCCGATGTTCGACTTGATCGAGCCGAGCAGCAGCGGGGTGTCCCGGTCCTGGCCGTACGTGGCGAGCAGCGCCTGCGCCTCGATCGGGTCACCGAGGGTGGTGCCGGTGCCGTGCGCCTCGACCACGTCCACCTCGGACGGCGACAGCCGCGCGTTGGCCAGGGCCTGCCGGATCACCCGCTGCTGCGACGGACCGTTCGGCGCGGTGAGCCCGTTGGACGCGCCGTCGGAGTTGACGGCGGTGCCGCGCACCACGGCGAGGATCCGGCGGCCCTCCCGCCGCGCGTCGGAGAGCCGCTGGACCAGCAGCAGACCGGCGCCCTCACCCCAGCCGGTGCCGTCGGCGGCGGCGCCGAACGCCTTGCATCGCCCGTCCGGGGCCAGCCCGCCCTGGCGGGAGAACTCGGAGAACATGCCGGGGGTGGCCATCAGCGCGACGCCGCCGGCGAGCGCCATGTCGCACTCCCCGGAGCGCAGCGTCTGCGCGGCCAGGTGCAACGCGACCAGCGACGAGGAGCAGGCGGTGTCGACGGTGACGGCCGGACCTTCCAGGCCGAACGCGTAGGCGACCCGGCCGGAGGCGACGCTGCCGGCGGTGCCGGTGAGCAGGTGGCCTTCGAGGCCGTCGGCGCCGGTGGCGGCGTATCCGGAGGAGGCAGCGCCGACGAAGACGCCGGTGGCGGTGCCGGCGCGGGTGGTCGGGTCGAGGCCGGCGGACTCGAACGCCTCCCAGGACGTTTCCAGCAGCAGCCGCTGCTGCGGGTCCATGGCCAGGGCCTCGCGGGGGCTGATGCCGAAGAAGGCCGGGTCGAAGTCGCCGGCGTCGGCGAGGAAGCCGCCGTGGCGGGTGGTGGAGGTGCCGGCCCGCTCGGCGTCCGGGTCGTAGAGCGCGTCGAGGTCCCAGCCCCGGTCGGTCGGGAACCCGCCGATGGCGTCCGCGCCGGCGGCGACGAGGTCCCACAGCTGGTCCGGGGTGGCGATGCCGCCCGGGTAGCGGCAGGCCATGCCGATGACGGCGAGGGGTTCGTCGGTGCCGGCCGGACCCGCCGCGCGGGCGGTCGACGCGGCGGGTGCGGCGGCGGCGAGCCGGGCGTGGAGGTGCTCGGCGACGCGGGCCGGGGTGGGGTGGTCGAAGACGAGTGTGGCGGGCAGCCGCAGCCCGGTGGCGGCGGCGAGCCGGTTGCGCAGCTCGACCGAGGTCAGCGAGTCGAAGCCCAGTTCCTTGAAGGCGCGGGTTTCCGGCACGGCGTGGGCGCTCGGGTGGCCCAGCGCCGCGGCGGCCTGCGCGCGGACCAGGTCGACCAGGCGCTCGCGGGCCTCGTCCGGGGCGAGCGCGGCCAGCCGTTCGGCCCAGCCCGCCTCGCCGGTCGCCGTGTCCTGTGCCGTCCGGCGGGCGCCGGCGCGGGCCAGTCCGCGCAGGATCGCCGGGTAACGGCCGGCGTCGCCGGTGAGCCGCAGCCGGGCCGCCGCGACGGCGGGCAGCGCGCGGCGGGTGGCGGCGTCGAGCAGGGCGGCGCCCTCGGTGGCGGTGAGCGGGGTCATGCCGAGGCGGCGCAGTCGCCGCGCGTCGTCCCGGTCGAGGTGGGCGGTCATCGCGCTGGTGGTGGCCCACATGCCCCAGGCGATGCTGGTGGCGGGCAGTCCGTGGGCGCGGCGGTGGGTGGCGAGGGCGTCGAGGAACGCGTTGGCGGCGGCGTAGTTGCCCTGCCCGGGTGAGCCGAGCGTGGCCGCGATCGAGGAGAACAACACGAACGCGGTCAGGTCCCGGTCGGCGGTGGCCCGGTGCAGCGCCCAGGCGGCGTCCACCTTGGGCCGCATCACCCGCTCGAGCGCGTCGTCGTCGAGTCCCGCGACGGTGGCGTCGGCGACGAGCCCGGCGCAGTGGTAGACGGCGGTCAGGTCGACGCCGTCCAGCAGGTCGGCCACCGCCGCCCGGTCCCCCACGTCCACAGCGACGGACCGCACCGACGCACCCGCGGCCGTCAGCTCGTCGACCAGGCTCGCGTAGGCCGGGTCGTCGGCCGGACCACGGCGGGCGGCCAGGAGCAGGTTGCGGGACTGTCCGGTGGCCACCAGGTGCCGGGCGACGACGCCGGCCAGCGCGCCGGAGGCGCCGGTGACCAGCGTGACCCGCTCCGGGTCGACGGCGGCCGGAACAGTCAGCACCACCTTGCCCACATGCCGGGCCTGACTGACATACCGCAACGCGGTCCGCGCCTTCCGCACGTCCCACGCCCGCACCGGCAACGGCGACAACACGTCCCGCTCGAACAGGTCGAGCAGCTCCGCCAGCATCTGCCCGATCCGCCCACCACCGGCCTCGTTCAGGTCGAACGACCGGTAGGCCACGCCGGGGTGCTGGGCCGCGACGAGGTCGGGCTCGCGGACGTCGGTCTTGCCCATCTCGACGAACCGGCCGCCACGCGGCAACAACCGCAACGACGCGTCCACGAACTCCCCCGCCAGGGCGTCCAACACCACGTCCACGCCAGCGCCGTCGGACGCGGCCAGGAACACGGCCTCGAACTCCGTGGTCCGCGACGACCCGATCCGCCCCTGCTCGACCCCCAGCCGGCGCAGCGTGTCCCACTTCCCCGGACTCGCCGTCGCATACACCGTCGCACCCAGATGGTGGGCGATCTGGATCGCCGCCATGCCGACCCCACCGGCACCCGAATGGATGAGCACCGACTCACCGGCCCGCAGACCGGCCAGGTCCCGCAACGCGTACCACGCCGTCAGGAACACCAGCGGGACGGAGGCGGCCTCGGTGAACGACCAGCCGGCCGGGATCCGGGCCACCCGCTCGCGCGCGGCGAGCACCTGCGGGCCGAAGCCCGGTTCGAACATGCCCAGCACCCGGTCGCCCGGCGCCAGGTCGGTCACGTCCGGCCCGACGTCGAGGACGACACCCGCGCCCTCGCTGCCCATCCGGGCGTCCGGGTCCGGATACATGCCGAGCGCGACCAGCACGTCGCGGAAGTTCACGCCGGTGGCCCGCACGGCGACGCGGACCTGTCCGGGCCCCGGCGCGGCGGGGGCGGCGGGCACCGGCGCGACGCCGTCGATGGTGCCGGGAGCGACCGGCGCGAGGTGCCAGAGCCCGTCCGGCGGCCGCAGCTCGTCGTCGGCCGGCCGACCCAACCGGGGTACGCGCACCGCGCCGCCGCGCAACGCCACCTGACCGCCGGTCGGCGCGGGGTCGACGACCACCCCGGCCAGCGCGGACAACGCCTCGGCGTCGACCTCGCCGTCGAGGTCGGCCAGCACGATCCGGCCCGGGTGCTCCGACTGCGCCGAGCGCAGCAGCCCCCACACCGCCGCGCCGGCGAGGTCGGTGACCCGGTCCTCGCCCCCGGCGGCGACCGCGCCCCGGGTGAGCACCACCAGCCGCGTATCGGCGAGCGCGTCGGCGGCCAGCCACTCCTGCACGGTGACCAGCACCGCCGCCGTCACCGCCCGGACCCGCTCCGGCAGCCCGGAGCCGTCCGGTCCGGCCGGATCGTCGACACCGGCCGGACCGCTCGGGTCGCCGGCGGCGTCCCCCGGCCCGGTGGGAGCCGCGCCGGTCGGAGCCGGTCCGGTCGGAGCCGCGCCGGTCGGAGCCGGGGCAGGAGCGAACGGCAGCAGCACGGCGTCGGGGGTCGGGGCGCCGGCGTGCACGGCGGCCACCAGCGCGGCCATGTCCGGATGGGCGGGCCCGGGCGCGGCGCCGAGCGGGTCGGAGCCGGGCGGGGTCAGCACCGCCCAGGTCGGCGGGGTGACCGGCGCGGTGACCTCCTCGACCGGCCAGGCCAGCGCGTACAGGGACCGGTCGGCCGCGCCCGCCGCGGCGGTCCCGGTCAGCTCCCGCAGGGCCAGCGCGTCCACCGACACCACCGGCGCGCCGGCCGCGTCGACCGCGACCAACCGCACCGACGAGCCGGCGCGGGTCAGCCGTACCCGCAGCACCGTCGCGCCGGCCGCGTGCAACTGCACGCCCTCGAACGCGAACGGCACCCGGGGGCCGTCTCCGGCGCCGGCGTCGAGCAGGCCGATCGGGTGCAGGGCCGCGTCGAGCAGCGCCGGGTGCACCCCGAAGCCGGTCGCGTCGACGCCGTCGGGGAGCGCCACCTCGGCGTACGCGGCGTCCGGGCCGGACCAGACCCGACGGACGCCCCGGAACGCCGGCCCGTACGCCAGGCCGTGCGCGGCGAACGCGTCGTACCAGCCGGTCACGTCCACCTCGGACGTCCCGGCCGGCGGCCACTCGCCGAGGGTCGGCCCGTCGGCGGCGGCGGGTTCCAGCACACCGTCGGCGTGCCGGAGCCACTCGGTGTCCGGGTCGTCCTCGGGCTGGGCGTGCACGGTCACCGGTCGGGCGCCGGTGTCGTCGGCGGCGCCGACGCGCACCTGCACCCGTACCGCGCCGGTGGCGGTGAGGGTGAGCGGGGTGGCGACGGTGAGGTCCCGGATCCGGGCGGCCTCGATCTCGTCGCCGGCCCGCACGACCAGCTCCAGCAGCGCGGTGCCGGGCACCACCACGGCGTCGCCGACCACGTGGTCGGCCAGCCACGGGTGGGTGGCGACGGACAGCCGGCCGGTGAGCACCACCTCGTCGTCGCCGGCGAGCCGGACGGCCGCGCCGAGCAGCGGGTGCCCGGCGACGCCGAGTCCCGCGCCGGACACGTCGCCGGCCTGCCAGGCCGGCGCGTCCGGCCAGAACCGCTGCCGCTGGAACGCGTAGGTGGGCAGGTCGACGGGGCGGGCGCCGGTGCCGTCGAACCAGGGCGTCCAGTCGACGTCGACGCCGTGCGTGTGCAGTTCGGCGAGCGCGGCCAGCAGCGCCTCGACCTCGGGCCGGTCGTGCCGCTGTGTGGCCACGGTGAGCACGGCGTCGTCGTCGGCCAGCGCCTCGGCGGTCAGCCCGGTCAGCACGCTGCGCGGGCCGATCTCCAGGAACGTGTCCGCGCCGGCCGCGCGCAGCGCGGTCACGCCGTCGGCGTAGCGGACGGCCTCGCGGACGTGCCGTACCCAGTAGTCGGGCGTGCGCAGGTCGTCGCCCTCGGCCAGGGCGCCGGTCAGGTTGGACACCACCGGCAGCGTCGGGGCGTGGAAGGTCAGCTTCGCCAGCACCGCGCGGAAGCGGTCCAGCATCGGTTCCATCAGCGGGCTGTGGAACGCGTGCGACACGGTCAGCCGCCGCACCCGTACGCCCCGGTCGGTCCACCGCCGGGCCAGGTCGTCCAGCGCCTCGGTGGCGCCGGAGACCACCACCGACGACGGGCCGTTGACCGCCGCGACGCCCACCCGGTCGGTGTGGTCGTCCAGGTCGGCGCGTACGTCCGCCTCGGTGGCCGCGACCGCGAGCATGCCGCCGCCGTCGGGCAGCGCCTGCATGAGCGCGCCGCGCGCGGCCACCAGCAGGCAGGCGTGTTCCAGCGACAGCACGCCGGCCAGGTGCGCGGCGGTGACCTCGCCGATCGAGTGGCCGGCCAGCAGGTCCGGGGTGACGCCGAACGCCTCGACCAGCCGGAACAGCGCCACCTCGACCGCGAACAACCCGGCCTGGGTGAACGCGGTGCGGTCCAGCAGCGCGGCGTCGTCGGCGCCCGCGGCGGCGAACAGCACCTCCTTCAGCGGCCGGGGCAGCGCCCGGTCCAGGTGCCCGCACACCTCGTCCAGCGCGGCGGCGAACACCGGGAACGTCGCGTACAGCTCCCGGCCCATCCCGGCGCGCTGCGCGCCCTGCCCGGAGAAGAGCACCGCGAGCGGGCCCCGGTCGGTCGCCTCGCCGGTGACCAGCGCGCCGGACGGCTCGCCCGCGGCCAGCGCGCGCAGCGCGGCGCGCAGCCCGTCGGTGCCGGTGACGGCGAGCACGGCCCGCCGGTCCAGGGTGGCCCGGGTGGTGACCGACGCGTACCCGACGTCCCGGGGACGGGGCGCGGGCCCGGCGTCCAGCCAGGCGGCCCAGCGCTCGGCCTGGGCGGCGAGCGCGGCCGGGTGGGCGGCGGAGAGCAGGACCGGCACGACCGGCCGGTCCGCGGTGGTCGCCGACTCGGGGGCGGGCTCGGCCGGCGGGGCCTCCTCGACGAGCAGGTGGGCGTTGGTGCCGCTCATGCCGAAGGAGGAGACGGCGGCCCGGCGGACCCGGTCGGGCTCGGCCGGCCACGGCTGCGCGTCGGTGAGCAGGGCGACCTCGCCGGTCGACCAGTCGACGTGCGGGGTCGGCTCGTCGGCGTGCAGCGTGGCCGGGAGCAGGCCGTGCCGCAGCGCGAGCACCATCTTGATCACACCGGCGACGCCGGCGGCGGCCTGGGTGTGGCCGAGGTTGGACTTGAGGGAGCCGAGCCGCAGCGGCCGCCCGGCGGGCCGGTCCCGCCCGTACGTGGCGAGCAGCGCCTGCGCCTCGATCGGGTCGCCGAGCGTGGTGCCGGTGCCGTGCGCCTCGACCACGTCCACGTCGGCCGGGGTGAGGCCGGCGTTGGCCAGCGCCTGGCGGATGACCCGCTGCTGGGCCGGGCCGTTGGGCGCGGTGAGGCCGCTGCTGGCGCCGTCGGAGTTGACCGCGCTGCCCCGGATCACGGCCAGGACGGGGTGGCCGAGCCGCCGGGCGTCGCTGAGCCGTTCGACCAGGACCAGGCCGACGCCCTCGGCCCAGCCGGTGCCGTCGGCGGCGGCGGAGAACGCCTTGCAGCGTCCGTCGGCGGCCAGCCCGCGTTGCCGGGAGAACTCGACGAAGCCGCCCGGGGTGGCCATCACGCTGGCGCCGCCGGCGACGGCCAGGGTGCACTCGCCGTCGCGCAGCGCCTGCGTGGCCAGGTGCAGGGCGACCAGCGACGACGAGCAGGCGGTGTCGATCGTGACGGCCGGCCCTTCCAGGCCGAACGTGTAGGCCAGGCGGCCGGAGATGACGCTGGCGGCGGTGCCGGTCAGCACGTACCCCTCGGCGCCCTCGGGCAGGCGGCGCAGCACCGACGCGTAGTCCTGGCCGGCGGTGCCCACGAACACGCCGGTGCGGCTGCCGCGCAGCGTGCCGACGTCGACGCCGGCCCGCTCGAACACCTCCCAGGTGGTCTCCAGCAGCAGCCGCTGCTGCGGGTCCATGGCCAGCGCCTCGCGCGGGCTGATGCCGAACAGTGTGGGGTCGAAGTCACCGGCGTCGGCGAGGAACCCGCCCCGGTCGCTGTACGAGGTGCCGGGGTGGTCCGGGTCCGGGTCGTACAGCCCGGCCAGGTCCCAGCCGCGATCGGTAGGGAACGGGCCGGTCGCGTCGGTGCCGGCGACGACCAGGTCCCAGAGCTGCTCAGGGGACGCGACTCCGCCGGGGAACCTGCAGGCCATGCCGACCACCGCGATCGGCTCCGGTTCCTCCAGCTCGCGCAGGCGCCGGTGCGCCTGGCGGAGCTCGGTGGTCACCCACTTGAGATGTTCGAGGAGCTTCTCTTCGTCCGCCATGATCCACCCGCCCGAACTTGCTGCCGATCGATTCCGTCGAACACCGAGATGGCCGCCGGTACGGCACACCGGTGACCGGGGACGGCCGACGGCGACGGGGGTACACCGGCACCCGGCCCGTCACCGTGCATGGACGCTACTGAGCGCTGAGCTGCGACCCCAACCCCTACGGACCCCTCATTCACCTCGCCGGCGGGGTGCCCGGCGTCGGTCGCGACGGTCCCGGCGGGACGGTCAGCGGAGCTGCCCGGCGAGGGTGGGCAGGATCGCCCGGGGCCGTCCGGGCGGGGTGGCGCGGCGGCGCCACTCGCGCGGGTAGCCGACGGACACCTCCTCGAACCGCACCCCGTCGTAGCGGGTGCTGCGCGGGATGTGCAGGTGCCCGTAGACGGCGACGCGGGCCTCGTAGTGCAGGTGCCAGTCGGCGGTGAGGTCGGTGCCGCACCACTGGGCGAACTCGGGGTGCCGCAGGATCCGGGTGGGTTCGCGGACCAGCGGGTAGTGGTTGACCAGCACGGTGGGCAGGCCGCCGCGCTCGGCGTCGAGGCGCCGCTCGGTGCGGATGACCCGGGCCCGGCACCACGCGTCGCGGCTCGGGTACGGGTCGGGGTGCAGCAGGAACTCGTCGGTGCACACCACCCCGGTCTCGTACGCCCGCGCCAGCGCCTGGGCCCGGTTCCAGGTGCCCGGTGGCCGCCACGAGTGGTCGTACCCGACGAACAGCGGCACCACCAGCACCGGGTCGCCGTCGGGGTCCCACACCGGGTACGGGTCCTCGGGTGTGCGCACGCCGAGACGCCGGCACAGGTCCACCAGGTGCCGGTAGCGGGCTTCGCCGCGCAGTTGCACCGGGTCGTCGCGGGGCGTCCACAGCTCGTGGTTGCCGGGTGACCAGACGACCCGGGCGAACCGGTCGGCGAGCAGGCCGAGCACCCACTCGACGTCGTGCAGGTACTCGCCGACGTCGCCGGCGACGATCAGCCAGTCGTCGTCGTGGTCGGGGCGCAGCCCTTCGACCAGCGGGCGGTTCTCCGCGTACCCGACGTGCAGGTCGCTGATGGCGAGCAACCGCCCGCTGCTGCCGGTCACGATTTGCCGAACTCCTGTCGGATGATGGCGAAGATGTCGTCCTCGTCGGCGGCGGCCAGGTCGTCGGCGGGCGGCGGGGTGGTCGGGCCGCCCCGCCAGCGCGACAGCAGGTCCTCCAGCCGGCGCGTGACGTCCGCGGCGCGCCGGTCGTCGGGCACCGCGTCGAGCAGCCGTGCCAGCCGGTCGATCCCGTCGGTGACCGGGTCGGCGGGGCCGGCGGGCAGCAGTTCCCGGCCCAGGTGCGCGGCGAGCGCCGCCGGGGTGGAATGGTCGAAGACCAGCGTGGTGGGCAGCGTCAGGCCGGTCTCGGCGGTGAGCCGGTTGCGCAGCTCCACGGCGGTGAGCGAGTCGAAGCCGAGGTCGAGGAAGCCGCGCCCGGCCCGGATCGCGGCCGGGGTGCGGTGCCCGAGCACGGTGGCCGCCGCCGCGCGGACCAGGTCGAGCAGTGTCCGCTCCCGCTCCACCGTGCCGGCGGCGGCGAGCCGGTCGCGCAGCGCCTTCGGCGCGCCCGCGTCGCCCGCCGGCGGCCCGGCCGGGTCGGTGGCGGCCTCGGGAACGCCGGCGAGCAGCGGGCTGGGCCGGCGGGCGGTGAACGACGGGGCGAACCGGTCCCAGGCGACGTCGGCGACGACCATTGTCGTGTCGTCGCGGTCGAGTGCGCTCCCCAGCGCGGTGACCGCGAGGTCCGGGTCGAGGGCGGCCAGCCCGCGCCGGGCGAGCTGGTCGCGCTGCTCGCCCGCGGCCATGCCGCCGCCGGCCCACGGCCCCCAGGCCACGGCGGTGCCGGCGGCGCCGCGCGCGCGGCGGCGGGCCACCAGCCCGTCGAGGTACGCGTTGGCGGCGGCGTAGCCGCCCTGCCCGGCGGAGCCCCACACCCCGGCGATGGAGGAGAACACCACGAACGCGTCCAGCCCGTCGGGCAGCAACGCGTCGAGGTGGGCGGCGCCGTCGACCTTGGCCCGGAGCACGTCGGCCAGCTCGGTGCCGGTCATGGTGGCCAGCGGGGTGGCTTGGGCGGCGCCGGCGGCGTGCACGACGGCCCGGACCGGATCGCCGGCCGCGGCCAGCCCGTCCAGCAGCCCGGCCAACGCGTCCCGATCCGCCACGTCACACGCGGCCACCGTCACCCGCACACCCCGCTTCCGCAGCCGCTCCACCAACTCGGTCGCGCCGGGGGCGTCTTCACCGCGCCGACTGGTCAGCACCAGATGCTCCGCACCGACGCCCGCCGCCCACTGCGCGACCCGCGCGCCGAGCGCGCCCGTACCACCGGTCACCAGCACCGTCCCAGCGAACCGGAACTCCCGCCGCACCGGATCCCCCGACGCCCGGACCAACCGCCGCCCGAACACCCCCGACGACCGCACCGCCACCTGATCCTCGACCCCGGCCAACACGGCGCACACCCGCCGGACCGCCGCCTCGTCCACCTCAGCCGGCAGGTCGATCAGACCACCCCACCGGCCCGGCTCCTCCAACGCGGCCACCCGGCCGAGGCCCCAGGTGCCGGCGGCGACCGGGTCGACCGGCCGGTCGGACGCGCCGACCGCGACCGCGCCCCGGGTCAGCCACCACACCGGCCCGGACAGGCCGGCGTCCGCGACGGCCTGCACGGTGGCCAGGGCGGCGCCGGGGCCCGCGCCGGCGAGCGCGAGCAGGGACACCACCCCGGCGGCCGCGTCGCCGTCGCGCAGCGCCTTGGCGAGCAGGTCCCGGTCGTCCGCCGGCCCGTGGACCGGCACCGGCCGCACGGTCGCGCCGGCCGTCGTCATCCCGTCGGTCACGGCCGCGACCACCGCGTCGTCGATCCCGGTGTACGGCACGAGCAGCAACCACGTGCCGGCCAGCGCCGGCGTGGTCGTCTCCGGTACGGGCTGCCAGTCGACGCGGTACCGCCAGGCGTCGGCGGTGGCGCGTCGCCGGCCGGCCCGCCGCCACCGGGCGAGCGCCGGCAGCAGGTCGGCGACGGGCTGGTCGGTGCGGAACCGGGGATCGAGCGGGGTGAGGTCGGCCCGTTCGACGGCGGCCCAGAAGCCGTCGTCGGCCGCCTCCGCGGTGCCGCCCACCGGGCCGTCCTGGTCGATCAGCCAGTAGCGCCGGTGCTGGAACGCGTAGGTGGGCAGGTCCACGGTGGCGGGCCGACGGCCGTCCACGCTGTACCAGGCCGTCCAGTCGACCGGGGTGCCGGTGACGTGCAGCCGCGCCAACGCGGTGGTCAGCGCGGTCACCTCGTCCTGGTCCCGACGCAACGCCGGGATGTGGTGCACGGTCCGGTCGGCGGGAACGTCGGCGGCCATCGCGGTCAGCGTCGCGTCCGGCCCGACTTCCAGGAACGTGCTCACCCCGAGGTCGTGCAGCGTGGCCACGCCGTCGGCGAACCGCACCGCCTCGCGCACGTGCCGCACCCAGTACTCCGGGCCCGCGATCTCGTCAGGGTCGGCGAGCCGCCCGGTCACGTTCGACACGATCGGCAGCGTCGGCGACCGCCAGTCCAGGCCCGCGATCGCGGCCCGGAACCCGTCCAGCATCGGCTCCATCAGACGCGAGTGGAACGCGTGACTCACCGCCAACCGCTTCACCCGCCAACCCCGCTCGACGCACTCCCCCGCCACCCGGTCCAGATCCACCAGAGCGCCCGACAGCACCACCGACGACGGGCCGTTCACCGCCGCGATGTCCACCGCGTCGACGGGAGCGGACGCCCGTCGAGCGGCCCCGCCCAACCGGAGCAGCTCGTGGACCTGATCCTCCGACGCCCCGACCGCCAACATCCCACCGCCGGACGGCAGCGCCTGCATCAGCGACCCGCGCGCCGCGACCAACGCGCACGCATCGTCCAGGGTCAGGACCCCGGCTACGTGCGCGGCGGTCACCTCACCGATCGAATGCCCCGCCACGAAGTCCGCGCCGACCCCCCACGACGACAGAAGCTCCCACAACGCCACCTCGACCGCGAACAACCCGGCCTGCGCGTAGACCGTCCGGTCCAGCAGCTCCCCGCCCTCGAACACCACCTCCCGCAACGACCGGTCCAGCCGACCCTCGAACAGCGCACACACCCGGTCGAACGCGCCCGCGAACACCGGGAACGCCTCGTACAACTCCCGACCCATCCCAGCGCGCTGCGACCCCTGACCGGTGAACACCACCGCCCGCCGACCGGAGACCACCTCACCCGACACCACACCCGGCGCCGTCCCGCCCTCGGCCAGCGCGGACAGCCCGGCCAGCAACGCGTCCCGGTCCACGCCGACCACCGCGGCCCGATGCTCCAGCGCCGCGCGGCCGGTCGCCAGGGACCAGCCGACCTCGACCGGCGACACTTCGTCCCGGTCCCGGAGGTGGTCGACCAGCCGGGCCGCCTGGGCGGCCAGGGCCTCCGTCGATCGCGCCGACACCAGCCACGGGACGGCCGTGTCCGGCGCGCCGGCCCGGCCGCCGTCGCCGGCCGGCTCGGGTGCTTCGAGGATCACGTGGGCGTTGGTGCCGGAGATGCCGAACGAGGACACCGCCGCCCGGCGGGGCCGGTCCACCGCCGGCCACGGCCGCGCGGAGGTGACCAGTTCGACCGCGCCGGCCGACCAGTCCACCTTCGACGACGGCCGGTCGACGTGCAGGGTGGCCGGGACGAGGCCGTGCCGCAGCGCGAGGACCGCCTTGATGACACCGGCCGCTCCGGCGGCGGCCTGGACGTGGCCGATGTTGGACTTGATCGAGGAGAGCAGCAGCGGCGTGCCGGCGCGCTCCTGCCCGTACGTGGCCAGCAGCGCCTGCGCCTCGATCGGATCACCGAGCGTGGTGCCGGTGCCGTGCGCCTCCACCACGTCCACGTCGGACGGGGACAGCCCGGCGTTCGCCAGCGCCGCGCGGATGACGCGCTGCTGCGCCGGTCCGTTGGGGGCGGTGAGCCCGTTCGACGCGCCGTCGGAGTTCACCGCCGAGCCGGCCACCACGGCGAGGATCCGCCGGCCGTCGCGGCGGGCGTCGGAGAGACGCTGCACCAGCAGCACCCCGACGCCCTCACCCCAGCCGGTGCCGTCGGCGCCCTCGGCGAACGACCGGCACCGCCCGTCGGCGGCGAGGCCGCCCTGGCGGGAGAACTCGACGAAGGTGGCCGGTGAGGCCATCACGGTCACGCCGCCGGCGAGCGCGAGCGTGCACTCGCCGCTGCGCAGCGACTGGGCGGCCAGGTGCAGCGCGACCAGCGACGACGAGCACGCCGAGTCCACGGTCAGCGCGGGCCCTTCGAAGCCGAGCGTGTAGGCGACCCGACCGGAGAGCACGCTGGTGGCGGTGCCGGTGAGCAGGTGCCCGCCGACCTCCTGGTCGCGGCCCATCGCCGTCGAGGCGTACCCCTGGAAGCCGGCGCCGGCGAAGACGCCGACGCGTTCCCCGCGGAGCCGGGCGGGGTCGATGCCGGCGTGTTCGACCGCCTCCCAGGCGGCTTCGAGCAGCAGCCGTTGCTGCGGGTCCATGGCGAGGGCCTCGCGTGGGGAGATGCCGAAGAAGTCGGCGTCGAAGGCGCCCGCGTCGTAGACGAATCCGCCCTGCCGGGGGAACGAGGTGTCGGTGAGCCGGCCGGCGAGGAACCGGTCCCAGCCCCGGTCGAGGGGGAAGTCGGAGATGCCGTCGCGTCCGGCCGCGAGCAGGTCCCACAGCTCGTCGGGGTTGGTGACGCCGCCGGGCAGGCGGCAGGCCATGCCGACGACCACGATCGGGTCGTCGTCGACCGCGACGCGGGCCGCCGGTCCGTCCGCCGCCGCCGGCTCGCCGGTCAGCGTGGCGGCGAGGTGGGCGGCGAGGGCCGCCGGGGTCGGCTGGTCGAACACGAGCGTGCTGGGCAGCGCCAGGCCGGTCTCGGTGGTGAGCCGGTTGCGCAGCTCGACTGCGGTCAGCGAGTCGAAGCCCTGCCGTTGGAACGCACGGTCGGCGGCCACCGCGTCGGCGCTCGGGTGGCCGAGCACGGCCGCGGCCTGGGCGCGGACCAGGTCGAGCAGGTGACCGTCGCGCCGGCTCGGGGTGAGGGCGGCGAGCCTGCGGGCGAGCGGGGTGCTCCGCTCGTCGGGCGCGACCGGTGCGGGTCGGGCCTCGGGCAGGTCGTCCAGCAGCGGGCTGGACCGCAGGGCGGTGAACGTGGCGGCGAACCGGTCCCAGGCGACGTCGGCGACGACCACCGTCGTGTCGTCACGGTCGAGCACGCGGTGCAGCGCGGTGACCGCGAGGTCCGGGTCCATCGCGGGCAGGCCGCGCCGGGCCAGCGCCTCCCGCGCCTCGCCCCGCGCGGCCATGCCGCCGCCGGCCCAGGGTCCCCAGGCCACGGCGGTGCCGGCGGCGCCGCGCGCGCGGCGGCGGGCCACCAGCGCGTCGGCGTACGCGTTGGCGGCGGCGTAGCCGGCCTGGCCGGCGGAGCCCCACACTCCGGCGATGGAGGTGAACACCACGAACGCGTCCAGCCCGTCGGGCAGCAACGCGTCGAGGTGGGCGGCGCCGTCGACCTTGGCGCGCAGCACGTCCCGCAGTTCGGCGGTGGTGACGTCGGCGAGCGGGGTGAACTGCGGCGCGCCGGCGGCGTGCACGACCGCCCGGACCCGGTCGCCCTGGTCGGCCAGCCCGTCCAGCAGCGCGGCCAACGCGTCCCGGTCCGCCACGTCACACGCGGCCACGCTCACCCGCACACCGCGCTCCCGCAGCCGCTCCACCAACTCGGTCGCCCCGGGGGCGTCTTCACCGCGCCGGCTGGTCAACACCAGATGCTCCGCACCCGCGCCCGCCGCCCACTCGGCAACCCGACCGCCGAGCGCTCCCGTACCACCGGTCACCAGCACCGTGCCCGCGAACCGGAACTCCCGCCGCACCGGATCCCCGAACGCCCGCACCAACCGCCGCCCGAACACCCCCGACGACCGCACCGCCACCTGATCCTCGACCCCGCCCAACACACCACACACCCGCCGGACCGCCGTCTCATCGACCTCGGCCGGCAGGTCGACCAGACCACCCCAGCGGCCCGGGTCCTCCAGCGCGGCCACCCGGCCGAGGCCCCAGGTCGCCGCCGCGGCGGGCTCGGCGGGGGTGTCCGTGGCGCTGACGGCCACGGCGTTGCGGGTCAGCCACCACAGCCGTCCACCGATACCGCTGTCGGTGTGGGCCTGCGCGACCGTCAGCGCCGTCTCCGGGGCCGCGTCGAGCAGCGACAGCACCCCGGCGACGGCACCGCCGACGGCGGCGGCGCGGAGCCGGTCGGCGAGGTCCTGCCGGTCGGTGGCACCGTCGAGGGTCACCGGCACGACGTGGGCGCCGTACCCGGTCATCCGGTCGACCAGCGGGAGGTCGCTCCGGCCGGGCCCGGCCAGCACCAGCCACGTCCCGGTCAGGGCCGGCCGGGGTACGGAGGTGAGCGGCCGCCACCGCACCCGGTAGCGCCACGAGTCGGCGGCGGCGTGCTCCCGTCCCGTCCGCCGCCAGCGCGCCAGCGCCGGCAGCAGGTCCCGCAGCGGCTGGTCCGGGGTGAGCCGCAGCTCGGCGCCGAGGCCGCTGAGGTCCTCCTGCTCGACGGCCGCCCAGAACCGGTCGTCGAGGTCGGTGCCGGTTCGTGCCGTGGGTGTGGGCTCCGGCCAGTACCGGGTGCGCTGGAAGGCATAGGTGGGCAGGCCCACGGTGGCGGGCCGGTGGCCGTCGACGGTGTACCAGGCTGTCCAGTCGACGGGGGTGCCGGTGACATGCAGCCGCGCGAGGGCGGTGGTCAGCGCGGTCACCTCGTCCTGGTCGCGTCGTAGAGCCGGAACCAGGGTGACGGTCCGGTCGGCGGGCACGTCGGCGGCCATCGCGGTCAGCGTGGCCTCCGGACCCACCTCCAGGAGGGTGGTCACGCCGAGGTCGTGCAGCGTGGCCACGCCGTCGGCGAAGCGCACCGCCTCCCGCACGTGCCGCACCCAGTACTCCGGTGTCGCGATCTCGTCGGGCTCGGCGAGCCGCCCGGTCAGGTTCGACACGATCGGCAGCGTCGGCGACCGCCAGTCCAGGCCCGCGATCGCGGCCCGGAACCCGTCCAGCATCGGCTCCATCAGACGCGAGTGGAACGCGTGACTCACCGCCAGCCGCTTCACCCGCCAACCCCGCTCGACGCACTCCCCCGCGAGCCGGTCCAGGTCCGTCACCGCACCGGACAGCACCACCGACGCGGGACCGTTCACCGCCGCCACGTCGACGCCACCACCCGTGCCGCCGACGGTCGGCTGCGCGCCGGCACCCTCGGCTCCCCGCAGCGGGCCGCCCGCCGAGCCGGCGGAGCCCGCCGTGGCGTCACCTGACCGCAGCAGCGCCCGCACCTGGTCCTCGGACGCGCCGACCGCGAGCATCCCGCCGCCCGTGGGCAGCGCCTGCATCAACGCACCGCGCGCCGCCACCAACGCACACGCGTCATCCAGCGACAGCACCCCCACCACATGCGCGGCGGTCACCTCACCGATCGAATGCCCCGCGAGATAGTCGACTCGCACGCCCCACGACCACAGCAACTCCCACAGGGCGACCTCGACCGCGAACAACCCGGCCTGCGCGAACACCGTCCGATCCAGCAGGTCCCCGCCGTCGAACACCACCTCCCGCAACGACCGGTCCAGCCGACCCTCGAACAGCGCACACACCCGGTCGAACGCCGCCGCGAACACCGGGAACGCCTCGTACAACCCCCGACCCATCCCGGCGCGCTGCGAGCCCTGACCGGTGAACACCACCGCCCGCCGACCCGACACCACCTCACCCGACACCACACCCGGCGCCGACCCGCCCTCGGCCAGCGCGGACAGGCCCGCCAGCAACGCGTCCCGGTCCGCGCCCAGCACGGTCGCGCGGTGCTCCATCGCGGTCCGGGTGGCGAGCAGGGACCAGCCGACCTCGGCCGGCGGGAGGTCGTCGTTGGACCGCAGGTGGTCGGCCAGCCGCGCGGCCTGGTCCGCGAGGGCGGGGGCCGTCCGGGCCGAGAGCAGCCACGGCGTGAGCGGGAACGAACCCGATGTCGGCGTCGGCCGGGGCACGGTCGGCTCGGGTGCTTCGAGGATCACGTGGGCATTCGTGCCGGAAATGCCGAACGACGACACCGCCGCCCGACGAGGCCGGTCCACCGCCGGCCACGGCCGCGCCGACGTCACCAGCTCCACCGCCCCGGCCGACCAGTCCACCTTCGACGAGGGCGCGTCCACGTGCAGCGTCGGCGGCACCACCCCGTGCCGCATCGCGAGGACCATCTTGACCAGACCGGCCACGCCGGCGGCCGCCTGGGTGTGGCCGACGTTCGACTTCACCGACCCGAGCAGCAGCGGCGTGGCC
This sequence comes from Micromonospora sp. WMMA1996, assembly GCF_002573675.1. NCBI lineage: Bacteria > Bacillati > Actinomycetota > Actinomycetes > Micromonosporales > Micromonosporaceae > Micromonospora > Micromonospora sp. WMMA1996. Next base: position 2,580,505 of record NZ_PDHU01000001.1, read on the forward strand.
CGCTCCTGCCCGTACGTGGCCAGCAGCGCCTGCGCCTCGATCGGATCACCCAACGTGGTGCCGGTGCCGTGCGCCTCCACCACGTCCACGTCGGACGGGGACAACCCGGCGTTCGCCAGCGCCGCCCGGATGACGCGCTGCTGGGCCGGCCCGTTCGGCGCGGTCAGTCCGTTCGACGCGCCGTCGGAGTTCACCGCCGAGCCGGCCACCACGGCGAGGATCCGCCGGCCGTCACGGCGGGCGTCGGAGAGACGCTGCACCAGCAACACCCCGACGCCCTCACCCCAGCCGGTGCCGTCCGCGCCCTCGGCGAACGACCGGCACCGCCCGTCGGCGGCGAGGCCGCCCTGCCGGGAGAACTCGACGAACGCGCCGGGGGTCGCCATCACGGTCACGCCACCGGCCAGGGCCAGGTCGCACTCCCCGGCGCGCAGCGACTGGGCGGCCAGGTGCAGCGCCACCAGCGAGGAGGAGCAGGCGGTGTCCACGGTCACCGCCGGCCCTTCGAAGCCGAACGCGTACGACACCCGGCCGGAGAGCACGCTGGCGGAGGCGCCGGTGGCGCCGTAGCCGGCGAGGTGTTCGCCGCCGTAGCGGATGAGGTGGTCGAAGTCCTGCCCGTTGGTGCCGGCGAAGACACCGACGCGCTGGCCGGCCAGGCCGGCCGGGTCGATCCGGGCGTCCTCGATCGCCGCCCAGGCGGTCTCCAGCAGCAGCCGCTGCTGCGGGTCCATGGCGACCGCCTCGCGGGGCGAGATGCCGAAGAAGTGGGCGTCGAACGCGGCGGCGTCGGCCAGGAACGCGCCGCGGGTCACGTCGGGTGGCAGCGCCCCCAGGTCCCAGTGCCGGTCGGTCGGCAGGTCGGACATGGTGTCGACGCCGTCGGCGAGCAGCCGCCAGAACGCGTCCGGGGAGTCCGCCCCGCCGGGGAAGCGGCACGCCACGCCGACGACGGCGATCGGGTCGTCGTCGACGGGACGTACCGGTGCGTCGGTGGTGGCGACCGACCCGCCGGACAGTTCGGTCACGAGGTGGGCGGCCAGGGCCTCGGGGTTGGGATGGTCGAAGGCGAGCGTGGCCGGCAGGGTGAGGCCGGTGGCGGCGGCGAGCCGGTTGCGCAGTTCGACGGCGCTGAGCGAGGTGAAGCCGAGGTCGCGGAACGCGCGCCGGGGCGGCACCGCGTCGGCGTCGTCGTGGCCGAGCACGGCGGCGATCTCGGCGCGGACCAGGTCGCCGAGCGTGTCCCGCCGCTCGGCCGGGGTGAGTGCGGCCAGCCGTCCGCGCAGCGTGGTGGCCCGGTCGGTGCCGGCGACGGCCGGCGCGGTCAGCAGGTCGCGGATCAGCGGGTCGGGCCGGGGGCCGGCGGTGGCGGCGATCCGGTCCCAGTCGGCGTCGGCGACGACGACGTGCGTCTCGTCCCGGTCCAACGCCCGGTGCAGGGCACGGACGGCGCGGGCGGGGTCCATGGCCCGGACACCGCCGCGCGCCATCCGACGCTCGAACTCGCCGGCGCTGACCCCGCCGTCGGCCCAGAGTCCCCAGCCGAGGGAGGTGGCGGGCAGCCCGTCGGCGCGGCGGCGCCGGGCGAGCCCGTCGAGCCAGGCGTTGCCGGGCGCGTAGTTGCCCTGCCCGGGTCCGGCCATGGTGCCGGCGAGGGAGGAGAAGAGCACGAACGCGGTCAGGTCGTTCTCGCGGGTCAGCTCGTCGAGGTGGCGGGCGGCGTCGACCTTGGCCCGCAGCGCGGTGGCCAACCGGTCGACGGTGAGCGCGTCGGTGACGGTGTCGTCCAGGGCGGCGGCGGTGTGCACGACGGTGCGCAGCGGGGCGTCGGCGGGGACGGTCGCGAGCAGGTCGCGTACCGCGTCGCGGTCGGCGGCGTCGCAGGCCGCGACCGTGACCCGGGTGCCGTGCGCGGTCAGCTCGTCGACCAGGTCGGCGGCGCCGGGGGCGTCGGGTCCGCGCCGGCTGACCAGCAGGAGGTGGTCGACGCCGGCGGCGGCCAGGGCCCGGGCGACGTGGGCGCCGAGCGCGCCGGTGCCGCCGGTGACCAGCGCGGTGCCACGCGGCGTCCAGCTCCGTCCCGCGCCGGCCGGCCGTCCGGCCCGGACCAACCGCCGGGCGTACGCCCCGGTGCCACGTACCGCGAGTTGGTCCTCGGCCGGGTCGCCGTCGAGCAGTCGGCGCACCCGGGTCGCGGCGCGCGGGTCGGCCGTCGGGGGCAGGTCGACGAGCCCACCCCAGCGGTGCGGGTGTTCGGCGCGCAGTGCGCCGCCGAGGCCCCAGAGCAGCGCCTGGTCGGGGTCGACCGCCGTGTCGTCGGGGTCGGCGGCGACGGCGGCGCGGGTGGCGACCCAGAGCCGCGCGGCGGCGCCGGTGTCGCCGAGCGCCTGGGCGAGCGTGACGGTGTCGGCGAGCCCCACCGGCACGGAGGCGCTGTCCGGGTGCGTGCCGGAGCTCAGGCCGAGCAGGGACAGCACGGTGCCGGGGGCGGCGAGCGCGCCGAGGTCGCGGGCGAGGTCGCCGCGGCCGTGGCCGGCGGGCACGGTCAGTGTCCGGACGCCGGGCCCGGCCAGCGCGTCGGCCCACTGCCGGGCCGGTCCGTCCGCCCCTTCCGGTACGACGAGCAGCAGGTCGCCGTCGTCGGCGCGACCGGTCTCGGCGAGCGGTTGCCAGGTGACCCGGTAGTGCCAGGAGTCGAGGGTGGCGTCGTCCTCCTGGCGGCGGCGCCAGGCGGAGAGGGCGGGGAGCACGGTGGCGAGGGGCGCGTCGGGGTCGACGGCGAGCGCGGTGGCCAGGCCGTTCACGTCCTCGTCGTCGACGACCCGCCAGAACGCGGCGTCGTCCGGGTCCGCGTCGGGGTGGCGGGTGCGGGCGTCGAGCCAGTAGCGCCGGTGGTGGAAGGCATAGGTGGGCAGATCCACGGTGGCGGGCCGGTCGCCGTCCACGGCGTACCAGGCTGTCCAGTCGACGGGAGTGCCGGTGACGTGCAGCCGCGCCAACGCCGTGGTCAGCGCGGTCACCTCGTCCTGGTCCCGGCGCAGCGCCGGAACCAGGGTGACAGTCCGGTCGGCGGGCACGTCGGCGGCCATCGCGGTCAGCGTGGCGTCCGGCCCGACCTCCAGGAACGTGCTCACCCCGAGGTCGTGCAGCGTGGCCACGCCGTCGGCGAAGCGCACCGCCTCCCGCACGTGCCGCACCCAGTACTCCGGGCCCGCGATCTCGTCAGGGTCGGCGAGCCGCCCGGTCACGTTCGACACGACCGGCAGCGTCGGCGACCGCCAGTCCAGGCCGGCGATCGCGGCCCGGAACCCGTCCAGCATCGGCTCCATCAGACGCGAGTGGAACGCGTGACTCACCGCCAACCGCTTCACCCGCCAACCCCGCGCGACGCACTCCCCCGCGAGCCGGTCCAGGTCCACCAGGGCGCCCGACAGCACCACCGACGACGGACCGTTCACCGCCGCCACATCGACGCCGCCCGCGAGCTGCCGAACCTGGTCCTCCGACGCGCCGACCGCGAGCATCCCGCCGCCGGCCGGCAGCGCCTGCATCAACGACCCCCGCGCCGCCACCAACGCGACCGCGTCGTCCAGCGACAACGCCCCCGCCACATGCGCGGCGGTCACCTCACCGATCGAATGCCCGGCGAGATAGTCGACCCGCACGCCCCACGACGACAGCACCTCCCACAGGGCGACCTCGACCGCGAACAGCCCGGCCTGCGCGTAGACGGTCCGGTCCAGCAACTCCCCGCCGTCGAACACCACCTCCCGCAACGGCCGGTCCAGGCGACCCTCAAACCCCGCGCACACCCGGTCGAACGCCGCCGCGAACACCGGAAACGCCTCGTACAACCCCCGGCCCATCCCGGCGCGCTGCGAACCCTGACCGGTGAACAGCACCGCCCGCCGACCCGACACCACCTCGCCGGTCACCAGACCGGCGGCGGACCTGCCCTCCGCGAGGGCCGACAACCCGGCCAGCAACGCGTCCCGGTCCGCACCCACCACCGCCGCGCGATGCTCCAACGCGGCGCGGGTCGTCGCCAGGGACCAGCCCACCTCGACCGGTGACACGTCGTTCCGGTCCCGCAGGTGGTCGACCAGCCGGGCCGCCTGGTTCACGAGCGCCGCCGCCGAACGCGCCGACACCACCCACGGCAGGACCGGCGGTGCCATGCCCACGGCCGCGTCGTCCGCGACCGGCTCGGGCGCCTCCAGGATCACGTGGGCGTTGGTGCCGGAGATGCCGAACGACGACACCGCCGCCCGACGAGGCCGATCGGTCGCCGGCCACGGCCGCGCCGACGTCACCAGCTCCACCGCCCCGGCCGACCAGTCCACCTTCGACGACGGCGCGTCCACGTGCAGCGTCGGCGGCACCACCCCGTGCCGCATCGCCAGGACCATCTTGACGATCCCGGCCACACCGGCGGCGGCCTGCGTGTGGCCGAGATTCGACTTCACCGAGCCGAGCAGCAGCGGCGTGGACCGGTCCTGCCCGTACGTGGCCAGCAGCGCCTGCGCCTCGATCGGATCACCCAACGTGGTGCCGGTCCCGTGCGCCTCCACCACGTCCACCTCGACCGGCGACAGCCGCGCCGAGGCGAGGGCCGCCCGGATCACCCGCTGCTGCGCCGGCCCGTTCGGCGCGGTGAGCCCGTTCGACGCCCCGTCCTGGTTGACCGCCGAGCCGCGTACCACGGCGAGGACGCGGTGGCCGTGCCGGCGGGCGTCGGAGAGGCGTTCCAGGAGCAGCACGCCGACGCCCTCGGACCAGCCGGTGCCGTCGGCGCCCTCGGCGAACGACTTGCACCGGCCGTCGGGGGCCAGGCCACGTTGCCGGCTGAAGTCGACGAACGTCTCCAGCGTGGTCATCACGGTGACGCCACCGGCGAGCGCGAGAACGGACTCGCCGGCGCGCAGCGACCGCACGGCCAGGTGCAGCGCGACCAACGAGGACGAGCAGGCGGTGTCGACGGTGAGCGCCGGGCCCTCCAGGCCGAGGGTGTAGGCGACCCGGCCGGACAGGACGCTGCTGGCGGTGCCGCCGCCGATGAAACCGTCCAGGGTGTCCGGGACGTCGTCGAGGTTCGCCGCGTAGTTGTGGTACATCATGCCGGCGAAGACACCGACCCGGCTGCCGCGCAACGACAGCGGGTCGATCCGGGCATCCTCGATCGCCGCCCAGGACGCCTCGAGCATGAGCCGCTGCTGCGGGTCCATCGCCAGCGCCTCGTACGGGGAGATGGTGAACAGCTCCGGGTCGAAGTTCCCGGCGTCGTGCAGGAAGCCGCCCTCCCGGGCGTACGTGCTGCCCCGCCGCTCCCCGGTCGGGTCGTACGCCCGCTCGGTGTCCCAGCCCCGGTCGGTGGGGAACCCGGTGATGCCGTCGCCGCCGCCGGCCACCAGGTCCCACAACTCCTGCGGCGACCGGACACCGCCGGGGTAGCGGCAGCTCATCCCGACGATCGCGATCGGCTCGTGGTCCTTGGCGTCGGCGGCCCTCAGCCGTTCGCTGGTCTCGTGCAGGTCGGCGGTGACGCGCTTGAGGTACTCACGGAGCTTGGCTTCGTTCGCCATCGGGATTCACCTGTCGCGGGTCAGGACCGGCCGAAGCGGCTGTCGATGAAGTCGAACAGTTCGTCGTCGCTGGCGTCGTCGAGGGTGGCGGCGACCTCGCCGCCGTCGCCGTCCCAGCGGGTGAGCAGGGCCCGCAGGCGCGCCGCCACGGCGGTGCGGGTCTCCTCGTCGGCGGTCAGCTCGGCGAGGGTGTCGGCCGGGGTGGCGGCGAACGCCGCCTCGAGGCGGTCCAGCTCGTCGAGGAGGGTGGGCGCGGCCGGGGCCGGGCCGAGCCGCGTCAGCAGGTGCCCGGTGAGGGCGGCCGGGGTGGGGTGGTCGAAGACCAGCGTGGCCGGCAGCGCGAGACCGGTCCGGGTGGTGAGCCGGTTACGCAGGTCGACCGCGGTGAGGGAGTCGAAGCCGAGTTCGGTGAAGGAGCGCTCGGGGCCGACCGCCGCCGCCGAGGCGTACCCGAGCACGTCGGCGACCTGGCCGGCGACCAGCTCGGCGACCAGGCGGGCCCGGTCCTCGGCGGACGCCCCGGCGAGCCGGTCGCGCAGGCCGCCGCCGGCGGCGGCGACGCGGCGCGCGGGCCCGCCGGCGAGGCCGTGCAGCGGCGCCGGCAGCTGGTCGCGGCCGATGCGGGTACGCAGCGTCGCCAGGTCGAGGTGGACGGGGAGCAGCAGCGGACGCCGGCCGCGCCGGCTGGCGTCGAGGAGGGCGAGCGCCCGGTCGGTGGTGAGCGCGACGATGCCCTGGCGGGTGAGGCGGTCCCGGCCGGCGGCGCCCAGGTCCCGGGTCATCCCGCCGGCTTCGGCCCACGGTCCCCAGGCCAGCGAGGTGGCGGCGAGTCCGGCGGCGCGCCGCTGGTGGGCGAGACCGTCGAGGAAGGCGTTGGCGGCCGCGTAGTTGCCCTGCCCGGGCGCGCCGAGCGGGCCGGCGATCGAGGAGAAGAGCACGAACATGGGCAGGTCGAGGTGGCGGGTGAGGTCGTGCAGGTGCCAGGCGGCGTCGGCCTTGGGCCGCAGCACGGCGTCGACCCGCTCCGGGGTGAGCGCGGTGACCACCGCGTCGTCGAGCGTGCCGGCGGCGTGCACCACACCGGCGAGCGGGTGTTCGGCGGGGACGCCGGCGAGCAGGTCGGCCAGCTGCGCGCGGTCGGCCACGTCGGCGGCGGCCAGGCGGGCCCGGGCGCCGAGGCGGGTGAGGTCGGCGAGCAGGTCCGCGGCGCCGGGCGCGTCCGCGCCGCGGCGGCCGACCAGCAGCAGGTGGCGGACCTTGTGGTGAGTGACGAGGTGCCGGGCGACGAGGCCACCGAGCGCCCCGGTGGCGCCGGTGACCAGCACCGTCCCGTCGGGGACGAGGTCGACGGCGCCGGTCGGGTCGGGTTCGGCCGGGGCGAGGCGCGGCACGAGCAGCCGGCCGTCGCGAAGCGCGACCTGCGGCTCGTCGACGGCGAGCGCGCGGCCCAGCAGCTCGGGGTCGTCGCCGTCGAGGTCGGCGAGGACGAGCCGGCCGGGGTGTTCGAGCTGCGCGGCGCGCACCAGCCCCCACACGGCGGCGCCGGCCAGGTCGGCGACCGTTCCGTCGGCGGGTACCGCGCCCCGGGTGCACACCACGAGCCGGCGGCCGGCGAACCGGTCGTCGGCGAGCCATTCCTGGAGCAGGGCGAGCGTGGTGGCCAGCCGGGCGCGGGTGGCGGCGAGCGGGTCGCCCGCCGGGGCGTCGTCGACGGGTGCGAGCACCAACCGGGCGTCGTCGTCCAGCGCGGCCAGGCCGGCCGCCGGGTCCAGCGGCACGATCCCGGTGGCCGGTCGGGCCGGCAGCGGCACCGGGTTCCAGCGCAGGTCGTAGAGGGGCAGGTCGGCGGCGCCGGCGTCGAGCTGTTCGGCGGCCAGCGGTCGGGACACCAGGGAGTCGACGCGGGCCACCGGCGCGCCGGTGGCGTCGGCGAGGGTCAGCGCGGTGGCGGGGCCGCTGCGGGTGAGGCGTACCCGCAGGTGGGTGGCGCCCACGGCGGCGAGGCGGACGCCGCTCCACGCCCACGGCAGGCGGGCCCCGGCGTCGTCGGTGCTGGCGTCGTGGTCGGTGAGGCCGACGACGTGCAGCGCGGCGTCGAGCAGCGCCGGGTGCAGCGCGTACCCGGCGGTGTCGGCGTCGTCGGGCAGTTCCACCTCCGCGGCGGCCCCGTCGGGGGTACGCCAGGCGGCGCGCAGCCCCCGGAACGTGGGCCCGTGTTCGACGCCGAGGTCGCGCAGGCGGGCGTAGACCGGTTCGACCGGCACGGGGATGGCGTCGGGTGGCGGCCATCCGGTCAGCGGTTCGGCGGTCTCGCCGGCGCCGGGGGCGAGGATCCCGTCGGCGTGGGCGGTCCAGTCGGCGTGCGGGTCGTCGGCGGGCCGGGAGTGGACGGTGATGCGACGCCGTCCCTGCTCGTCGGCGGCGGCCAGGTGCAGTTGGAGGGCCCGGGCGCCGTCGTCGGGCAGCACGAGCGGCGCGGCGAGGGTCAGTTCCTCGACGGTGTCGCAGGCGGCCTGCGCGCCGGCGTGCAGGGCCAGTTCGACGAGCGCGGTGCCGGGGACGACGATCCGGCCGCGGACCACGTGGTCGGCGAGCCAGGGCTGGGTACGCACGGACAGCCGGCCGCCGTGGACGCGGACGTCGCCGGTGGCGGTGACGAGCGCGGTGTCGAGCAGCGGGTGTCCGGTGGCGTGGGCGCCCAGGCCGGCGGTGTCGTGTCCGGAGGCGCGGGCGTCGATCCAGTACCGCTGGTGCTGGAAGGCGTAGGTGGGCAGGTCGACGGTGGCGGGCCGGCGGCCGTCGACGCTGTACCAGGCGGCCCAGTCGACGGCGGTGCCGGTGACGTGCAGCCGAGCCAGTGCGGTGAGCAGCGCCAGCGGTTCGCTCTGGTCCCTGCGCAGCGCCGGAACCAGGGTGACAGTCCGGTCGGCGGGCACGTCGGCGGCCATCGCGGTGAGCGTGGCGTCCGGTCCGACCTCCAGGAGGGTGGTCACGCCGAGGTCGTGCAGGGTGGTGACGCCGTCGGCGAAGCGGACCGCCTCGCGGACGTGCCGCACCCAGTAGTCCGGGCCGGCGATCTCCGTCGGGTCGGCCACCCGGCCGGTCACGTTGGACACGACCGGCAGGGTCGGTGGCCGCCAGTCCAGGTCGGCGATCGCGGCGCGGAACCCGTCCAGCATCGGCTCCATCAGGCGTGAGTGGAAGCCGTGGCTCACCGCGAGCCGCTTCACCCGCCACCCCTGGGTGACGCACTCCCCCGCGATCCGGTCCAGGTCCGGCACCGCGCCGGACAGCACCACCGACGACGGGCCGTTCACCGCCGCGATGTCCACCGTCACCGAGGACGCGGAAGCCGACGGCGTGGCCCCGGCGGACGCCGCGTCCCCGCCGAGCCCGAGCAGCTCGCGGACCTGCGTCTCGGACGCGCCGACCGCCAGCATCCCACCGCCGGACGGCAGCGCCTGCATCAACGACCCCCGCGCGGCCACCAGCGTGACCGCGTCGTCCAGCGACAACACCCCCGCCACATGCGCGGCGGTCACCTCACCGATCGAATGCCCCGCCACGAAGTCCGCGCCGACCCCCCACGACGACAGAAGCTCCCACAACGCCACCTCGACCGCGAACAACCCGGCCTGCGCGTAGACGGTCCGGTCCAGCAGCTCCCCGCCCTCGAACACCACCTCCCGCAACGACCGGTCCAGCCGACCGTCGAACAGCGCACACACCCGGTCGAACGCGTCCGCGAACACCGGGAACGCGGCGTACAACTCCCGACCCATCCCAGCGCGCTGCGACCCCTGACCGGTGAACACCACCGCCCGCCGACCGGAGGCCACCTCCCCGGTCACCACACCCGGCGCCGTCCCGCCCTCGGCCAGGGCGGACAGCCCGGCCAGCAACACCTCCCGGTCCACGCCGACCACCGCGGCCCGATGCTCCAGCGCCGCACGGCCGGTCGCCAGGGACCAGCCCACCTCGACCGGCGACACGTCCGCACGCTCCCGGAGGTGGCCGGCCAGCCGGGCCGCCTGGGCGGCGAGTGCCGGAGCCGAGCGCGCCGACACCACCCACGACAGGACCGGCGGTGCCGTGCCCACGGCCGCGTCGTCCGCGACCGGCTCGGGCGCCTCCAGGATCACGTGGGCGTTGGTGCCGGAGATGCTGAACGAGGACACGGCGGCCCGCCGGGGCCGGTCGACCGCCGCCGGCCAGGGCCGCGCCGACGTGGCCAGCTCCACCGCTCCCGCCGACCAGTCCACCTTGGACGACGGCGCGTCGACGTGCAGCGTCGCCGGGACCGTGCCGTGCCGCATGGCCTGGACCATCTTGATCACACCGGCCACGCCGGCGGCGGTCTGGACGTGGCCGATGTTCGACTTCACCGAGCCGAGCAGCAGCGGCGTGGACCGGTCCTGCCCGTACGTGGCCAGCAGCGCCTGCGCCTCGATCGGGTCACCGAGCGTGGTGCCGGTGCCGTGCGCCTCCACCACGTCCACCTCCGCGGCGGAGAGCCGGGCGTCGGCGAGCGCGGCCCGGATCACCCGCTGCTGCGACGGCCCGTTCGGCGCGGTGAGCCCGTTCGACGCCCCGTCGGAGTTGACCGCCGAGCCGCGTACCACCGCCAGGACGCGGTGGCCGTGCCGGTGGGCGTCGGCGAGGCGCTCGACCAGGAGTACGCCGACGCCCTCGCCGAGGGCGGTGCCGTCGGCGGCGTCGGCGAACGCCCGGCACCGGGCGCCGCGGGAGAGGTTGTTCTGCCGGGTGAAGTCCACGAAGATCGATGGCGTGGGCAGCACGGTCACGCCGCCGGCCAGGGCCAGGTCGGACTCGCCCGACCGCAGCGACCGCACGGCCAGGTGCAGCGCGACCAGCGACGACGAGCAGGCGGTGTCCAGCGTGACGGCCGGCCCCTCGAAACCGAGCGCGTAGGACACCCGGCCGGAGCTGACGCTGCCGGCGCTGCCCAGCCCGAGGTAGTCGGCGGCGCCGTCGGGCACGTCGGCGGCACCGGCGGCGTAGTCGGCGTGGGTGAGGCCGGCGAAGACACCGACCCGCCCGCCGCGCAGAGCGGTGGGATCCACGCCGGCGGCCTCGAACGCCTCCCAGGACACCTCCAGCAGCAGCCGCTGCTGCGGGTCCATGGCGAGGGCCTCCCGGGGGGAGATGCCGAAGAACGCCGGGTCGAAGTCGGCGGCGTCGGCCAGGAAGCCGCCCTCCCGCACGCACGAGGTGCCGGGGCGTTCCCGGTCCGGGTCGTAGAGGGTGGCCAGGTCCCAGCCCCGGTCGTCGGGGAACGGGCCGATCGCGTCGCCGCCGGCGGCGACCAGGTCCCAGAGCGCGTCCGGCGAGCCGATCCCGCCGGGAAAGCGGCACGCCATGCCGACCACGGCGATCGGCTCGTGGGCGGAGTCCTCGACGTCGCGGAGCCGTTGCCGGGTCCGCCGCAGGTCGGTGGTGACCCTCTTCAGATACTCCCGGAGCTTCTCTTCGGTGTCCATCAACCTGGCCCTTGGTCGGCGGGGACCGGCCGTTGTCCGGCGCGCACACGTCATCCGGGAGCCACGGGTCCCCTCTGCGGGGAAGCTATGGCGTCGCGCTGAGCTGCGACAACCCCTAACTGGTACGGCCGGTCGGCTAGGGGTGGCCGGGCCGGCGGCGGCGCGGTTAGCGTCCGGTGGACCGCCCTGGCGCCCGTCGCGGGCGCCACCGCCGGAAGGACCGCGTGACGATGACCGACCACGACAACGGCCTGTGGGTACGCCGGTTCCATCCGGCCCCGGCGGGCGCCCCGCGCCTGGTGTGCCTGCCGCACGCCGGCGGTTCCGCGAGCTTCTTCTTCCCGGTGTCCCGGGCGCTGTCGCCCGCCGTGGAGGTGCTCAGCGTGCAGTACCCGGGCCGGCAGGACCGCCGGCAGGAGCCCTGCGTGCCGACCATCGGCGAGCTGGCCCGGCAGGTGACCGACGTGCTGCGCCCGTGGACGGACCGGCCGTTGGCGATCTTCGGGCACAGCATGGGCGCGACGCTGGGCTTCGAGGTGGCGCGGCTGCTGGAGGCCGAAACCGGCGCGCCGGTGGCGCACCTGTTCCCGTCCGGCCGGCGGGCGCCGTCGTGCCGCCGGCACGAGACCGTGCACCTGCTCGACGACGAGGGCCTGCTGGCCGACGTCAAGAAGCTCAGCGGCACGAACTCGGCGATCCTCGGCGACCCGGACATGCTGCGCGCGGCGCTGCCGGCGATCCGCAGCGACTACCGGGCGGCCGAGACCTACACGTACGCCGACGGCCCGAAGCTGACCTGCCCGGTCACGGTGTTCACCGGCGACGCCGACCCGAAGACCACGGTGGACGAGGCGAAGGCGTGGGCGGAGCACACCACCGGCCCGTTCGACCTGCACGTCTTCCCGGGCGGCCACTTCTTCCTGGCGTCTCACCAGCCGGCGATCCTGCGTACCCTCTCGGCGGCGTTGACCCGCACGACGGTCGGCTGACAAGGCGGGCCGCGATCGGCGCCGGCCCCCGCCGCCCGGCCCGGGCGGCGGGGGCCGCTGTCGGTCAGGGCTTCTGCGCCACCGCGATGACGTAGTCGAGCAGCCCCAGCTCCTTCTTGATCAGGTCGGCGTCGCGCCAGTGGTTGGCCATGCCCTTGACCGCGCTGCCGTCGACGGCGGCGCGGAACGCCGGATCGGCGGGGCGGGCGGCCTGGAACCGCCGCCAGCCCTCCCAGGTGCGGTCGGCGATGGAGTGGACCTCGACGTTGCCGAAGCCGGCGGCGGTGAGCTGCTCGCCGTAGGTGCGGCGGTCGTGCCAGTTCTCGTCCGGCAGGCTGAACTTGACGAAGCTGAGCGGACCCGAGTTGATCGACATGCGCGGGGTGTCGTTGCTCAGCGGGATGATGTCGGCGGTGGCCAGGGTGCCGCCCGGCCGCAGCACCCGCAGCGCCTCGGCGAAGAACGCGCTGCGCGGGTGGAAGTGGAACGCCGACTCCAGCGCCACCACCCGGTCCACGCTGGCGTCCGGGAACGGCAGGGCGGTGGCGGTGCCGAGCCGGAAGTCGGCCCGGTCGGCCAGACCCTCGCGGCGGGCCCGCTCCTGGGCGTGCTCGACGTGCCGGGGGGTGACGTTGATGCCGTGCACCCGGGCCACCCGGCGGTCCCGCAGCCAGGCGAAGTCCTGGTCGCCGTAGCCGAAGCCGACGTCCAGGACGGTGTCGTCGGGCTTGAACCCGGCGGCGTCGGCGAGCTTGTTCGCCAGCGCCTCGCCGGCGACGTCGATGCTGGTGACGCCCTCCTCCCAGTAGCCGACGTTCATGTAGCGGGAGGTGCGGGCGGCGAACTCGACGTCCGGCGACTGGATCTCGTAGAACCGGCGGACCCGGGTCACCGGGTCCTTGGTGGCCAGGGTCCGGACGACCCGGCCGAGGGTGCGGAGGTTCTCCAGCATGTCAGCTCCTCAGGGCTGGAAGGGGATGGTCAGGGCTGCAGGGCGGGGGCGGAGACCTGCCGGCGCAGGTCGGCCACCACTGTCGCCGCGGCGTCGGGCCCGGTCGCCGCGCCGAAGAGGTAGAAGTCCGGGCGGATCAGGGCGGCGTCCGCGCCGCCCAGCCAGGACAGGTACGCGCCGTCGAGGTCGACCAGGTCGTCGGCCGCCGCGTCGCCGTCGGCGGGCCGCACGGTCAGCCGGTACGCGCCGAGGTCGTCGAGGAACGCGGCGGCGTCCGGGTCGAGCGCGGCCGGTTCCCGGGTGAGCAGGACGAAGCCGACGCCCACCACGTCGTCGAAGCCGCCGGTGCGCCCGCCGACGGACACCCGGCCCTGCGGCGCGGGTTCCCCGGCGCGCGGCGTCGGCGTGCCGTCGGCGTCACGGTGCAGCACGCCGTCGACGATCGCCTCGCGCAGCGACCGGACGTGCCGCTGCTGGGTACGCCGGCGCAGCGCGGCCAGCATCACCGAGTCACGGCCGGCGGCCTTCTTCGGGTCGGTCTCGCAGATCACCGCCCCGGAGTCCATGGACATCCGGATCGCGTGCTGCACGTGCGCCCGCCGCTCCACCTGGTAGGTGTCCAGCAGCGCCTCACCGGCGAGGCCCCGGCGCACCAGGTCCAGCTTCCAGGCCAGGTTGACCACGTCGCGGAAGCCGGAACTCATGCCCTGCCCGAGGAACGGCGGCATGACGTGCGCGGCGTCGCCGGCCAGGAACACCCGCCCGCGCCGCCACAGGTCGGCGGAGCAGGCCTGGGTGGTGTAGACGCCGTAGCGGTCCAGCCGGGCGTTGTCCGGCGTGATGTCGAACAGGCCGAGCAGCCGCCAGGCGCTGGCCTCGGTGCGGAACTCCTCCAGCGTCTCCCCCGGCACCCGCATGAACTCCCACCGCCGGTGGTCCGGCCCGGCCGAGACGGCGGTACGCGGGCGGGCCGGGTCGCAGATCTGCAGGTTGTTCGGCCGGAACTCGCGCGGGGTGTGCAGCACCACGTCGCAGACCAGCCAGTCGTGGGTGAAGTCCAGGTCGGTGACGGCTGAGCCGAGCCAACCCCGGACGAAGCTGTTCGCGCCGTCGCAGCCGAGCACCCAGGAGGCGGTGAACGTGTGGTTCCCGCCGTCGCCGTCCACGGCGGTCACCTCGACCCGGTCGCCGTGGTCGGCCAGCCCGGTCACCTCCACGCCCCGGCGCACCTCCACCCCGGGCAGCGCGGCGGCCCGCTCGGCCAGCCGCTCCTCCAGGCCGGGTTGGTAGAACGACGTCGAGTCGGGCCAGCCGGCCGGTCCGTCAGGGGCGGCGCGCACGTGCAGCAGGGTGCGGCCGAAGCCGTTCTTCCAGGTGTACTCGCCGGACAGCTCGGTCACGTCGGCGAGCCGGTCGGCCACGCCGCAGGCGGCGAGGATCCGGCTGGCCTCGCCGTCGTAGGAGACCGCGCGCGGCATGCTGTACGGGGTGGTCCACTTCTCCAGCACCCGCACCGTGAAGCCGCGCTGTGCCAGCAGGATCGCGGCCACCTGGCCCACCGGGCCGTAGCCCACGATCAGTACGTCGGTCATCGCCGTCCCTCGTTCGTCCGCTGGGCCGCTACAGCCCGAGTTCCGTGTCGATCAGGCTGAAGATCTCGTCGTCGCTGGCCCGGTCGAGATCCAGGTCGTGGTCGCCGGCGGAGGCGCCGCGCATGGTCCGCCACTTGGCCACCAGCACCTCCAGCCGCGCCGCCACCTGGCTGTGCAGGTCGGCCTCGACGGTCGTCTCGGCCAGCGCCCGCTCCAGGCGTTCCAGCTCGGCCAGGACCGCCGGGGCGGCCTGCCCGCCGTCGGGCACGAGCCGGGACCGCAGGTACGCGGCGAGCGCGGCCGAGTCCGGGTAGTCGAAGACCGCGGTGGCGGGCAGCCGCTCCCCGGTCGCCTCGGTGAGCCGGTTGCGCAGCTCGACCGCGGTGAGCGAGTCGAAACCCATCTCGTGGAAGGCCTGGCCCTCCCGGATCGCGTCCGGGCTGCCGTGACCGAGCACCGCCGCGGCGGTGGCCCGGACCAGGTCGAGCAGCAGCGCGACCTGTTCCGCGCCGGTGAGCGCGCGCAGCCGTGCGCCCAGGTCCGTCCCGCCGGTGGCCGCGCCGGCCCGGGCGCGGGGCCGGTCCGGGCGGACCAGCCCGCGCATCAACGCCGGCACGCCGGGCCGTGCGGCCAGCGCGGCCCGGTCGACCCGGGTGGGCACGAGGTGTTCCTCGGGCGCGGTGAGGCCGGCGTCGAACAGGGCCATGCCCAGGTCGGACGGGATGGCGAGCTGCCCGTCGCGGGCCGTGCTCGCGCGGTCCACGCCGGCGGTCAGCGTGCTGGCCTGCGCCCACAGACCCCAGGCGTACGCGCGGGCCGGCAGGCCGGCCCCGCGCCGGCGGCGGGCCAGCGCGTCCAGCCAGGCGTTGGCGGCGGCGTAGTTGCCCTGCCCGGGTACGCCGAACACGCCGGCGCCGGAGGAGAACAGCACGAAGCCGGCGAGGTCGAGGTCGCGGGTCAGCTCGTCGAGGTGCCGGGCGGCGTCCACCTTGGGCCGGAAGACCGTGTCGATCCGCTCCGGGGTGAGCGCGGTGACCACCCCGTCGTCGAGCACGCCGGCCAGGTGCACCACGGCGGTCAGCGGGTGCGCGGCCGGCACGCCGGCGAGCAACCCGGCGACGGCGTCCCGGTCGGCCACGTCGGCGGCGGCGACCGTGACGGTGGCGCCGAGCGCGGTCAGCTCGGCGGCGAGGTCGGCCGCGCCGGGCGCGTCCGGGCCACCCCGGCTGGCCAGCAGCAGGTGCCGTACCCCGTGCCCGGTGACCAGCCGGCGGGCCACCAGGCCGCCGAGCAGCCCGGTGCCGCCGGTGAGCAGCACCGTGCCGTCCGGGTCCCACCGTTCCGGCATGGTGAGCACCACCTTGCCGACGTGCCGGGCCTGGCTGACGTGGCGGAACGCGTCCGGGGCCTGCCGGACGTCCCAGGCGCGCACCGGCAGCGGGCGCAGCGCGCCGGCGGCGAACAACGCCAGCAGCTCGGTGAGCATCCGCTGGATCTCGTCCGGGTCGACCTGCGTCAGGTCGTACGCCCGGTAGTCGACGCCCGGGTGGTCGGCGGCGACCCGGGCCGGGTCACGCAGGTCGGTCTTGCCCATCTCCAGGAACCGTCCGCCGCGCGGCAGCAGCCGCAGCGACGCGTCGACGAACTCGCGGGCCAGCGAGTCGAGCACCACGTCCACGCCGCGTCCGCCGGTGACCGCGCGGAACCGGGCCTCGAAGTCGAGCGTGCGGGACGACGCCAGGTGGTCCTCGGGGACACCCAGCTCGCGCAGCGCGGGCCACTTGCCCGGGCTGGCGGTGGCGAACACCTCGGCGCCGAGGTGGCGGGCGATCTGCACCGCCGCCATGCCGACGCCGCCGGCCGCCGCGTGCACCAGCACCGACTCGCCGGCCCGCAGGCCGCCCAGCCCGACCAGTCCCCGCCAGGCGGTCAGGAACACCACCGGCACGGTCGCGGCCTGCGCGTCGGTCCAGCCGTCCGGCACCGGCACCAGCAGCCGCCGGTCGGTGACCGCGACCGGGCCGAAGCAGCCGGTGAACACGCCGAGCACCCGGTCGCCGGGGCGCAGGTCGGTGACCTCGGCGCCGACCTCGGTGACCACGCCGGCCGCCTCGCCGCCGGGCGGACCCGGGTCGCCCGGGTAGAGGCCGAGCGCGTTGAGCACGTCGCGGAAGTTCAGGCCGGCGGCGCGGACCCGTACCCGCACCTCGCGCGGGCGCAGCGGCGCGTCGGCCGCGTCGGTGGGCACCAGCGCGAGGTGGTCGAGGCTGCCCCGCCGGGGCACGTCCAGCCGCCACGCGGTCGCGTCGGCCGGCGGGGTGAGCGTGGGCGCGTCGGCGCGGCGGGCCAGCCGGGGCACGTACGCGCCGCCGTCGCGCAGCGCCACCTGCGGCTCGTCGGCGGCGAGCAGCGTGGACAGGGTGGCCGCGTCGGGCGCGGTGTCGGCGTCGAGCAGCACGAACCGATCCGGGTGCTCCGACTGGGCGGAGCGGACCAGGCCCCACGCCGCGGCGGCGTCCGGGTCGTCGACCTCGCCGGGGCCGTGCACGCCGACCGCGCCGAAGGTGAGCAGCACCAGGCGGGTGTCGGCCCAGCGCGGCTCGGCCAGCCACCGCTGCACCAGCGCGAGCGTGTCCCCGGCGAGCCGCCGCGCCCGGTCCCCCGCCGCCGCGTCGTCGTCGGTCGCGGTGGGCCTGCCGGTGGCGCGGGTCGTCGTTGCGGACGTACCGTCGCTCGTCACGATCCCGGCCGTGAGCGGCGCGAGCACCGCGTCCGGCGTCGGGATCCCGGCGTCGATCGCGGCGGCCAGCGCGACCAGATCCGCGTAGCGCGGCAGATCGGCCGAAGCCGCAGGGTCGGCCGGGGCCGGCGGATCGGCCGCGTCGGCGACGGCGGCAACGTCGGCCGGGGCCGTCGGGTCGGCCGCGGCGGGCCGGTCGGTCAGGACCGGCCGGTCGGTCGGGGCGGCGAGCACCGCGATCCGGGCCGGCGCCGGCGCGGCTGGCGTCGGCAGCGGCTGCCAGGTCAGGTGGAACAGCGCGTCGGTGACCGCGTCGTCCCGGGCGCCCAGCTCGGTGCGGGAGATCGGCCGCATGGCCAGCGACGCCGCCTCGACCACCGGGGCACCGGTCGGGTCGGTGGCGGTCAGCGCGAACGCGTGCGGGCCGACCCGGCGCAGCCGGACCCGCAACGACGTCGCGCCGGACGCGTGCAGGGTGAGACCGTTCCAGGCGAACGGCAGCAGGATCCGGTCGCCGCCGGCGTCGGCCAGGCCACCGAAGTGCGCCGCGTGCAGGGCGGCGTCGAGCAGCGCCGGGTGCAGCGCGTACCGGTCGGCGTCGCCGCGCGGGCCGGGTGGCAGCTCCACCTCGGCGTACACCTCGTCGGCGCCGGCCCGCACGGCCCGCAGCCCTCGGAACGCGGGTCCGTAGCCGTACCCCTCGTCCACCAGGCGCTCGTAGAAGCCGGTCAGGTCGACGGTGGGGGCGTCCGGCGGCGGGGCGGTCGTCGTCGGGGTGGTCGTCGTCGGGGTGGTGCCGGCGGCGGAGAGCGTGCCGCTGCCGTGCCGGGTCCACGCCGCGCCGGCCGGCCCGTCGGCGGGTCGGGAGTGCACGGCGACCGGGCGGCGGCCGTCGTCGGCGGCCGGTCCGACGGCCACCTGGACCTGGGTGGCCGCGTCCTCCGGCAGGGTGAGCGGCGCCTCGATGACCAGTTCGTCGAGGACCGGGCAGCCGACCTCGTCGCCGGCGCGCAGGCACAGCTCGACCAGGCCGGTGCCGGGCACCAGCACCCGGCCGGCGACCCGGTGGTCGGCCAGCCACTGCTGCTCGCCGACCGCCAGCCGGCCGGTGAACAGGTGCCCCGAGCCGTCGGCCAGCGGCACCGACGCGCCGAGCAGCGGGTGACCGACGTCGGCCAGGCCGGCCGCGCCGACGTCGGCGGCGCCGCCGACCGGCCGGGGCCAGTAGCGGCGGCGGGCGAACGCGTACGTGGGCAGGTCGACCCGGCGGCCACCGGCCAGGGCCGGCTGCCAGTCGACGGGCACCCCGCGCACGTGCAGCTGCGCGACGGCGAGCAGGAACCGGGCCCGGTCGCCCCGGTCGCGCTGCAACGAGCCGACCACCACGGCCGGGCGGTCGTGCTCCTGGAGCGTCTGGTCGATGCCGGGCGTCAGCACCGGATGCGGACTGCACTCCACGTAGGTGTCGTGGCCCTCGGTGGCGACCGCCCGGATCGCGTCGGCCAGCTCGACCGGTTGGCGCAGGTTGCGGTACCAGTAGTCGGCGTCCATCTCCGGGCCGTCGAGCCAGCGCAGGTCGGTGGTGGAGTAGATCGGCACGGCGGCCGGGCCGGGCGTGACACCGGCGACGGCCTCGGCCAGCTCGGCGCGGATCCGTTCCACCTGCGGGGAGTGCGAGGCGTAGTCGATCGGGACGCGGCGCAGCCGCACCCGGTCGGCGGCCAGCTCGGCGGCGAACTCGTCCACCGCCGCCGGCTCGCCGGAGACCACCACGCTGGCCGGTCCGTTCACCGCGGCCACGGCCAGCCGGTCGCCGTAGCGGGCCACCCGCGCGCGGACCGCGTCGACGGCCAACGGCACGGCCGCCATCTCCCCCGCGCCGGCCAGCCGGCGCAGCGCGCGGGCGCGCAACGCCACCAGCCGGGCCGCGTCCGGCAGGGACAGCACCCCGGCAACGCAGGCGGCGGCGATCTCGCCCTGCGAGTGGCCGACCACGGCGGCGGGCTGTACGCCGTACGAGCGCCACAGCTCGGCCAGCGACACCATCACCGCGAACAGCAGCGGCTGCACCACGTCGGCCCGGTCCAGCGCGGGCACGCCGGGCGCCTGGCGCAGCAGGTCGCGCAGCGGGTGCTCCAGCCACGGCCGCAGCGCGGCGTCGCAGGCGGCCATCCGTTCGGCGAACACCGGTGACTCGTCGAGCAGGTCCAGCGCCATGCCGGCCCACTGGGAGCCCTGGCCGGGGAAGACGAACACCACCCGGCCGGTGACGGTGGGCTCACCGCGTACCAGGTCGGTGGCGGGCTGACCGGCGGCGAGCGCGTCCAGGGCGGCGGCGACGCCCGGCGGGTCGGCGACGACCACCGCCCGGTGGTCGAAGCCGGACCGGGTGGTGGCCAGCGACCAGGCCACGTCCAGCGGCCGCTGGTCGGGGCGGTCGGCGAGGTGGGCGCGCAGCCGGCGGGCCTGCCCGGCCAGCGCCTCCGGCGTACGCGCGGAGAGCAGCCACGGCAGCGCCGCCGGCCCGGCCGGCGGTTGCGGGTCGGCGGCCGGCTCGGGCGGCGCGGCCTCGACCACCACGTGGGCGTTGGTGCCGCTGATGCCGAATGAGGAGACGCCGGCGCGGGCCGGCCGGTCGGCGCGCGGCCAGGGCCGGGCCTCGGTGAGCAGGTCGACCGCGCCGGCCGCCCAGTCGACCCGGCTGGTGGGGCGCTCGGCGTGCAGCGTGCGGGGCAGCCGGCCGTGCCGCATGGCGAGGACGACCTTGAGTACGCCGGCCACGCCGGCCGCGGCCTGGGTGTGGCCGAGATTGGACTTGACCGAGCCGAGCAGCAGCGGCGCGACGCCGTCCGGCCGCCGGCCGTAGGTGGCCAGGAGCGCCTCGGCCTCGATCGGGTCGCCGAGCGGGGTGCCGGTGCCGTGCGCCTCGACCGCGTCCACGTCGGCGGGGTCGAGGCCGGCGGCGGCGAGCGCGGCCCGGATCACCCGTTCCTGGGACGGCCCGTTCGGGGCGGTGAGCCCGTTGGACGCGCCGTCGGAGTTCACCGCGGAGCCACGGACCAGGGCCAGCACCGGGTGGCCGCGCCGGCGGGCGTCGGAGAGCCGTTCCACCACCAGCACGCCGACGCCCTCGGACATGCCGAACCCGTCGGCCTCCTCGGCGAACGCCTTGCACCGGCCGTCCGGGGCGAGGCCGCGCTGGCGGCTGAACCCGGTCAGCCCGGCCGGGCCGGACAGCACCGACACGCCGCCGGCGAGGGCCAGGTCGCAGTCGCCCTGCCGCAGCGCCTGCGCGGCCAGGTGCAACGCCACCAGGGACGCGGAGCAGGCGGTGTCCACGGTGACCGCCGGCCCTTCCAGGCCGAGCGCGTACGCGACCCGTCCGGACAGGACGCTCGCGGCGGTGCCGGTGAGCAGGTGCCCCTCGTCGGCGGTGGTCTCCCCGTCGTCGGAGGTGGCGCCGGGGGCGATCCGGTCGGTGTAGTCCTGGCCGTGGGTGCCGGCGAACACGCCGGTACGGCTGCCGCGCAGCGTGTCCGGGTCGATGCCGGCCCGTTCCAGCGCCTCCCAGGACGTCTCCAGCAGCAGCCGGTGCTGCGGGTCCATGGCCAGGGCCTCGCGCGGGCTGATGCCGAAGAACGCGGCGTCGAAGTCGGCCAGGCCGGTGAGGAAGCCGCCCGCGCGGGTGTAGGTGCGGCCGGGGGTGCCGGGCTCCGGGTCGTACAGCTCGGCCAGCGGCCAGCCCCGGTCGGTGGGCAGCTCGCCGATCACCTCGCCGCCGGTGTCGAGCAGCCGCCACAGCTCCTCCGGGGAGCCGATGCCGCCGGGGAACCGGCAGGCCATGGCGACCACCGCGACCGGTTCGTCCAGTGCCACGGTGGTGGCGTCGGCGACCTCGGTGGCGGTGGTGCCGAGCAGCCGGGCGTGCAGGTGCGCGGCGAGCAGTTCCGGGGTGGGGTGGTTGAACACCGCGTGCGGGGCGAGCCGGACGCCGGTGGCGGCGGCGAGCCGGTTGCTCAGTTCCACCGCCATCAGCGAGTCGAAGCCGAGGTCCTTGAACGGCCGGCGCGGCTCGACCAGCTCCGGACCGGCGTGGCCGAGGACCGTGGCGCAGCGGGCGCGGACCAGGTCCAGCAGCAGCGCGGCCCGCTCCGGCTCGCCGAGTCCGGCCAGCCGGTCGGCGAGACCGGTTCCCGTCCCGGCGCCCGGTTCGGCGACGACGGCCCGGCGCGGGGGCGGCGGCAGCAGCGCCCGCAGCAGCGCCGGCACCTCCCCGGTGGCCCGGACCGCGGCCAGGTCCAGCCCGATCGGCACCAGCGCCGCCGGTCCGGCGCGCAGCGCGGCGTCGAACAGCGCCAGTGCGGCGGGGGTGTCCAGCGGCCGGGTGCCGGCGCGGGCGAGCCGGGCGAGGTCGGCGGCACCGAGCCGGCCGGCCATCCCCTCGGTCTCGGCCCACAGGCCCCAGGCGAGCGCGGTGCCCGGCAGCCCTCGGTCGCGGCGGTACGCGGCGAGCGCGTCGAGGAACGCGTTGCCGGCGGCGTAGTTGCCCTGGCCGGGGCTGCCGAAGGTGGCCGAGGCGGAGGAGAACAGCACGAACGCGGCCAGGTCGAGGTCGGCGGTCAGCTCGTGCAGGTGCCAGGCGCCGTGCACCTTGGCCCGCAGCGCCACCGCCCAGCGGTCCGGGTCGAGGTCGGTGAGCAGGGCGTCGGCGGTGGCGCCGGCGGCGTGCACCACCGCGACCAGCCGGTCGGCGAGCGGGGCGAGCACCGCGGCGAGGGCGTCCCGGTCGGCCACGTCGGCGGCGACCAGCCGGACGGTGACACCGGCCCCGGTCAGCTCGTCGATCCAGGGTGCGGGCCGGGCGGTGCGGCCGAGCAGCACCAGCTCGCGCACCCCGTACGCCTCGACCAGGTGGGTGGCGACGTGCCGGCCGACGCCGCCGGTGCCGCCGGTGACCAGGGCCGCGCCGCCGGCCAGCGCGGGCGGCGCGTCGGTCTCCGGTTCACCGGCCGGGCGCAGCCGGGGCAGCAGGGCCCGGCCGTCGCGGACCGCGATTTCCGGCTCGTCGTCGGCGGCGGCGAGCGCGGCGCGGACCGTGGCGTCGTCGGTGGCGTCGAGGTGCAGCAGCAGGAACCGGTCGGGGTGTTCGGCGCGGGCGACGCGCAGCAGGCCGGCGGCCGGGGCGTGCGCCGGGTCGCCGTCGCGGACCGCGACCGCCAGTGTGGTGTCGGAGGCGCGCGGGTCGTCGAGCCAGCGGCGCAGCACCGCCAGCAGGTCCCGGCCGATCGTGTCGGCCCGCTGCGCGACGGTGGCGTCCGGGTCGCCGTCGGGCAGGCGCAGCACCAGCACCGGGGGCAGCGGCCCGGCCGGGGGTACGGCGTCGGTGAGCGTCCACGTGGGCACCGGCCCGGTCGGCGCGGGCGTCCAGTCCACCGTGTACAGGCCGGCCGGGGCGGTCTCCGGGGTCCGCGCGCCGGCCGCCGGCGCCGCCACGGCCCGCAGCGCGATCCGGTCGACGTCGAGCACCGGGCGGCCGGCGTCGTCGACGGCGCTGAGCGTCACCCCGTCGGCGCCGGCCGGGGCCAGGGTGACCCGCAGCGCGTACGCGCCGGTGGCGTGCCGGCGCACGCCGGTCCACCCGGTCGGCTCGATCCGCTGGTCCGGCCCGGCCGGCGGGGCGAACCCGGCCAGCGGGAGCAGGCGCACCGCGGCGTCGAGCACGTCGGGGTGCACGCCGTAGCGCTCGGCGTCCGGGTCGGCGGCGTCGTCGGGCAGCCGCACGTCGAGGTGCAGCCGGTCCCCGGCGGTCCAGGCGGCCCGCAGCAGCGGGTGCGCCGCGTCGACCGGCCGGGCGCCGGCCGGCGGCCAGGTCAGGGCCGGTACGCCCGGCGCGGCCAGCGGGTCGGCCGGGGCGAGCGTGGCGTCGGCGACGGCCCGCCAGGGCTCGTGCTCGCCGGCGCGGACGTGGCAGCGGGCGACCCGGCGGCCGGTCCCGTCCGGTCCGGCGACGTCGATCTGGAGGTCGACGGCCAGCCCGGCGGGTAGCGGAACCGGTTCGGGCGTGCGCAGGCGCTGCAGCACCGGCGCGTCGAGCCGCTCCCCGAGGTGGGTGAGCGCGTCGAGCAGCGCGGACCCGGGCAGCAGCGGCGCGGCGCCGTCCGGCGTGGCCGGTCGGGAGGTGGTGAACCGGCCGGTGGCGACCACCTGGCCGGTGCCGGCCACCGGCAGCACGGTGGCGAGCAGAGGGTGCCCGGTGTCGCCGGTCGGCGCGCCGGGTGCGGCGGGCAGCCAGTAGTGCCGGTGCCGGAACGCGTAGGTGGGCAGCGGGACGGGCGCGTGCGGGCCCGGCCCGGCCAGTGCGGCCCGGTCGACCGGCACGCCACGCACGTGCAGCCCGGACACGGCGGTGAGCAGCGCCACCGGTTCGGGCACGCCGCCGCGCAGGGTCGGCACGCAGGCGAGGTCGTCGCCGCCGTCGGCGAGGCAGTCGGCGGCCATCGCGGTGAGCACGCCGCCGGGACCGACCTCGAGGAACGTGGTGGCGCCCTCGGCGCGCAGCGCGCGGACGCCGTCGCGGAAGCGCACGGTGTCGCGGACGTGCGCGACCCAGTGCTCGGGCGAGGCGAGCCGGGCCGGGTCGACCGGTGCGCCGGTGAGCGTGGACACCACCGGCACCTGCGGCGCGCGGTAGGTCAGTCCGGCGGCGACCGCGCGGAACGCGTCGAGCATCGGCGCCATCCGGGGCGAGTGGAACGCGTGCGACACGCGCAGCCGGCTGGTCCGGCGGCCGGCGGCGCGCAGCGTCGCGGCGACCGCGTCGACCGCGTCGGCGTCACCGGAGAGGACCACGGCGGTCGGCCCGTTCACCGCGGCCAACCCGACCCGGTCGGTGAGGTGGGGTCGCACCTCCGTCTCGTCCGCCTCGACCGCGACCATCGCGCCGCCGACCGGCAGCGCCTGCATGAGCCGGGCCCGCGCGGCGACCAGCGCCGCCGCGTCGGCGAGCGGGAACACGCCGGCCACGTGCGCGGCGGCCAGCTCGCCGATCGAGTGGCCGAGCAGCAGGTCGGGGCGGACGCCCCAGGATTCGAGCAGCCGGTGCAGCGCCACCTCGACGGCGAACAGCGCGGGCTGGGTGTAGCCGGTCTGGTCGAGCAGGTCGGCACGGGCGTCGCCGGCGGGGGCGAGGACCACGTCGGCGACCGGGTGCGGGACGTGCCCGGCGAGGTGCCGGTCCAGTTCCGCGCAGGCGGCGTCGAACGCCTCGGCGTAGACCGGGTACGTCTCGCGCAGCTCCCGGCCCATGCCGGGGCGTTGCCCGCCCTGCCCGCCGAACAGCACGGCGAGCCGCCCGTCGCCGACCCGGCCGGTGAGCACCCCGGCCGGTTCCGCGTCGCCCCGACTCAACGCGGTCAGCCCGGCGCGGGCGTCGGCCGGGTCGCGGACCAGCAGCGCCGCCCGGTGCTCCAGCGCCGCCCGGGTGGTGGCCAGCGCGTACGCCACGTCGGCCGGGTCGGCCTCGTGCCGGTCGAGCCAGGTGGACAGTCGGGCCGCCTGGTCGCGCAGGCCTTCCCGGCTGGCGGCGGAGAGCAGCCACGGCACGGTGGCGGGCGTGGCCCGGTCGGCGGTCGGCGCGGCCGGCGCGGCGGGTGGGGCCTCGACGATGACGTGGGCGTTGGTGCCGCTGATGCCGAACGAGGAGACGCCGGCCCGGTGCGGGCGGTCGACCTCGGGCCACGGCCGGGCCTCGGTCAGCAGCTCCACCGCGCCGGCCGACCAGTCCACCTCGCGGGTCGGCGCGTCCACGTGCAGTGTGCGCGGCAGCGTCCCGTGGCGCAGCGCCAGCACCATCTTCATCACCCCGGCCGCGCCGGCCGCCGCCTGGGTGTGCCCGAGGTTCGACTTGAGCGAGCCGAGCAGCAGCGGCGTGGCCGCGTCCCGGCCCCGGCCGTACGTGGCCAGCAGCGCCTGCGCCTCGATCGGGTCGCCGAGCCGGGTGCCGGTGCCGTGCGCCTCGACCGCGTCCACGTCGCCCGGTCCGAGCCCGGCGGCGGCCAGCGCCCGGCGGATGACCCGTTCCTGGGCCGGGCCGTTGGGCGCGGTCAGCCCGTTGGACGCGCCGTCGGAGTTGACCGCGGAGGCGCGCAGCAGCGCCAGCACCGGGTGGCCGTGACGGCGCGCGTCGCTGAGCCGTTCCAGCAGCAGCACGGCGACGCCCTCGGACCAGCCGGTGCCGTCGGCGGCGTCGGCGAACGCCTTGCACCGGCCGTCCGGGGCGAGGCCGCGCTGGCGGCTGAACTCGACGAACGCCTGCGGGGTGCCCATCACGGCGACGCCGCCGGCCACCGCGAGGGAGCAGTCCCCGGCGCGCAGCGCCTGCGCGGCCAGGTGCAGCGCCACCAGCGAGGACGAGCAGGCGGTGTCCACGGTCACCGCGGGCCCCTCCAGGCCCAGCGCGTACGCGACCCGCCCGGACACCACGCTGCCGGCGGTGCCCACGCCGAGGTAGCCCTCGGTGCCGGGCGGCGCCTGCCCCACCTGGGCCGCGTAGTCGTGGTGCATCACGCCGGTGAACACACCGGTGGCGCTGCCGCGCAGCGCGGTCGGGTCGATCCCGGCCCGCTCGAACAGCTCCCAGGACGTCTCCAGCAGCAGCCGTTGCTGCGGGTCCGTCGCGAGGGCCTCGCGCGGGCTGATGGCGAACAGGGTGGCGTCGAAGTCCCCGGCGCCGGCCAGGAACCCGCCGACCCGCGCGTACGAGGTGCCGGGCCGGTCGGGGTCGTCGGAGAAGAGGTGGGTCAGGTCCCAGCCCCGGTCGGTGGGGAACCCGGTCAGACCCTCCCGCCCGGAGTCCAGCAGGTCCCACAGCTCCTCGGGGCCGGTGACGCCGCCGGGCAGCCGGCAGGCCATGGCGACGATGGCCACCGGGTCGTCGGTGACGACCGGGCCCGACCGGTGCCCGGCGTCCGGGGCGGCGGCGCCGCGCAGCAGCGTGGCCAGGTGCCGGGCGAGCGCGGCGGGGGTGGGGTGGTCGAACGCGGCGGTGGCGGACAGCCGCGCCCCGGTGGCCCGGTTCAGCCGGTCCCGCAGCGCGACCGCGCGGACGGAGGTGAATCCCAGGTCGGTGAACGCCCGGTCCGGCCGGACCGCGCCCGGCCCGGGCAGCCCGGCGACCTCGGCGGTGCTCGCGCGGACCAGGTCGGCCAGGACCCGGTCGCCGGCGGCGGTGGTGAGCGCGGCGAGCCGGCGGCGCAACGCGTCCGCGTCGCCGTCCGCGCGGGCCGGGCCGCGCCACGCCGGGTGGGTGGCCACCCGGTCGGCCGGTTCGGCCACCAGCACCAGGTCGTCGCCGTCGTGCGCGGCGTCGAACGCGGCCGTCTCGGCCCACGCCGGTCCGGCCACGCCGACCAGCCGGGCCGGCAACCCGGCCGCGTGCCGCCGGGCGACCAACGCGTGCAGCGCGGCGACCGCGCCGGCCGCGCTCTCCCGTCCGGCCGCGCCGAGCAGCAGGTCGGCGGGGACGAGCACGGTGTACGCGGTGGCGCCGGCGTGCCGGGTGCGCAGGTCCAGCCGGCCGGCGAGGTCGAGCAGCCGGGCGGCGCGGTCCGGGTCGTCCAGGTCGGCGTCGGACAGCCGCAGCACCGCCGCGCCGAGCGGTGGGGTGGACGGGTCGTGGTGACCGGCCGGTCCCGCGTCCGCGTCGGGGAACCGGTGCGCGGTGATCTCGGCGCCGGTCCCGGCGAGCGCCGGCGCCCGAGCGGTCCGATCGACGGGGGCCAGCCACACGGTGCGGGCGCCGTGCGCACCGGTCAGGTGCCGGGCCAGCGTCGCGCCCTCCTCGGTGTCCGCGCCGACGAGCGCCACCGGCACGGACGGGTCGAGCACCGTGGCGGCACGCTCCCGGGCCGGCGCGCCGGCCGGCGCGGGGGCGGCGTACCGGGCGGTGCCGGCGCGCAGCGCGACCTGCGCCGCTGCGGCGTCCACCACTGACGGCAGCAGCGCGGTCGAGCGGGGGTCGCCGTCGGTGTCGACCAGCACGATCCGGCCCGGGTCCGCCGTCTGCCGGCAGCGCGCCCGGGCCCACGCGACGTCGGCGGCCGGGACGAGGTCGGGGTCGTCCGGCGCGTCGGCCGTGGACGCGTCCACCGCGCCGCTGGTCAGCACCAGCACCCGGGCGTCGGCGTACCGGCCGTCGTCGAGCCACCCGTCGAGCGCGGTCGGGTCGGCGTCGACCACCACCAGCACGTCGGCGCCGGCGTCGGACGGTCCGGTGTGGACGTCCTCCCCCTCGGCGGCGAGCGCGGCGGCGACGGGCTCGGCGTCGGCGCCGACCACCGCCCAGCGCCGGGCGACGTCGGGTGCGCCCGCCGGTTCGAGGGGCCGCCAGGTGAGTCGGGTCAGCGCCTCGTGGTGGGTGCCGTTGACCGCCCGCAGGCGGGCCGGTCGCTCCCGCAGCAGCCGCCGGGTGACCTTCCCCGAGGCGGTACGCGGCACCGCGTCGATCTCGTACAGCTCCTGCGGCACCTTGTGGTAGGCGAGTCGTTCCCGGCAGGCGGCGTACGCGGCGGCCGGCGCGAAGCCCTCCGGCGCGGGCACCACGTAGGCCACCGGCACCTCGCCGAGCACCTCGTGCGGGCGGCCGGTCACCGCCACGTCGGCGACGCCGGGCACGGCCCGCAGCACGTCCTCCACCTCGACCGGGTGCACCTTCTCCCCACCCGGATGATCAGTTCGCGGTGCCGGCCGGTGACGAAGAGGTTCCCGTCGCCGTCGCGGCGGGCCAGGTCGCCGGTGCGGTACCAGCCGTCGCGCAGCGCCGCCGCGGTCGCCTCGGGCAACCCGTGGTAGCCGACCATGACCCCGGCCCGCGGACCCACACCTCACCCTCGTCGCCGGTCGCCACGTCCCGGCCGGTCTCCGGGCTGACCAGGCGGACGTCGACGCCGTTCACCGGCTGCCCGCAGGAGCCCTCGACCCGGGGCCGGTCGGGTCGGGTCACCGCGATCGAGCCGCACGTCTCGGTGCTGCCGTACGCGTCGAGCAGCGGCGCGTCGAAGACCTCCTCGAACGCGCGGCGCAGTTCCCCGGTGGTGATCGCGCCGCCGACCAGGCAGATCCGCAGCGCGGGTGCGCGGAACCCGTCGGCGCGGGCGGCGGCGACCAGGTGGTGGTACATGGCCGGGACACCGGCCAGCACGGTCGCCTCGTCCTCGGCGACCGCGCGCAGCACGTCGGCGGCGGCGAACCCGTCGACCAGGCGGGCGCTCGCGCCGACCGCGGTCACGCTCAGCACGCAGCCGATGTGGGAGAGGCTGTGGAACAGCGGCAGCGGCCAGACCACCCGGTCGGCGGAGGTCAGGTCCGGCACCGGCACATAGCAGGCGGCCACCGACCACAGGCAGGTGCGCTGGGTGGAGAGCACGCCCTTGGGCCGGCCGGTGGTGCCGGAGGTGTAGAGCATCCAGGCGACCTCGTCCAGGCCGAGGTCGTCGCGGGCGTCGGCGACCGGCGGCGCGTCGACGAGCGCCGGCCATGGGGTCGCCCCGTCCGGGTACGGCCCGTCGCCGGTCACCCAGATCCGCAGGTCGGGCCGGTCCGCGCGCAGCCGCCGGAGCTGGTCGAGGTGCCCCGGGTCGGTGACCACCAGCACCGCGCCGGAGTCGTCCAGCAGGTGGGCCAGCTCCGCGTCGGTGCTGCGCGGGTTCAGCGGTACGCCGACCGCGGCGGCCCTGGTCACGGCCAGCCAGGTCTCCACCGTCTCCACCCGGTTGCCCAGGCAGAACGCGACCCGGTCGCCCCGGGCCACACCGGCGTCGACCAGGTGCCCGGCCAGCCGCCGGGTGACCGCCTCCAGCCCGGCCCAGTCCACCGCCCGGTCCGCGTCGCGGAACGCCACCCGGTCCGGCAGCCGGTCGGCGTGGGCCCGGAGCAGCTCCGGCACCGGCTGGACCAGGTCACTGCGCAGCATGTCACCACATCCGTCCCTCGCCGTAACGGCCCAAGTCTGGCCAGCGGCCCGGCGGCGACCTACCCCTGTCGCCCCCTAACCGGACCCCGGTTCCCGGCCGCGCGCGGGTGGTCCGGCGGGGCGGCGCGGTGATGATGGGCTCGCCCCGAGGACGCCGCGTACCCACCGCCGACAGTCGAGGTGCCATGGACCGCTCCTGGTTGTTCGCCGACCTCGCCGTGCCCGGCACGGGGTGCGTGGACGTGCGGGCGGCCGAGCTGGTCGGCACCGTGGTGGCGCGGCTGGTCGCCGAGGTGCGCACCGCCGACCCGGGGGTGTGCTGGTTCTTCGACCGCCTCGACTCCCCCGCCCCGACGCGGCTGCGGCTGGGCCTGCACGCCGGGCCCGCCGCGCTCGACCTGGCGCGCGACCGTCTCGGCCCGGCCGCCCGGCCGGCGCCCCCGGCGTACACGGTGCGGGACCCGGCGCGCGGCGGTCCGCTCGCGCACGCCGGCAGTGAGCTGGCGTTGACGCTGCTCGGCGGCGAGCCGCCGTGGCTGGCCGGGCTGGAGCTGCCGCTGGCGGTGGCGCACCTGCGGCACCTGTGCGGGTTGGTGCCGGCCGGCGACCGGGCGGCCTTCCTGTTCCTGCACTGGCAGGACCGCAGCCGCCCGCTGACCGGGGCGCAGCGCCGGGACCTGGCCGCGCAGGCGCAGGCCGGCGCGGACAAGATCGTGCTGGCCGCCGGCGACCTGCCGCTGGCCGAGGACCCGGTGGCGGCGGCCTGGGGTCGCTACCTGGACCGGGTCGGCGAGGTGGCCGCGCAGGACCACCCGGCCGCGCCGCGCGGCTTCCTGATCGCGACGCACGCCCAGCTGAGCCACCGCCGGTGGGGCATCGACCCGGCCGTCGACTCGCTGGCCGCGCTGGCGCTGCGGATGGCCGGGCCGGGCGTGTCCGCACCCGGCGGACGGGCCGGCTGACAGTGGTTTCCTCGACCGACGGGAGAGTCGCATGACCGTCCAGGGCAGCGTGGGCGCCCGTACCGTCGACGTGGAGCTGGGCGACCGGTCGTACCCGGTGGTCGTCGGGCCCGGGGTACGGCACCGGCTGGCGGCGGAGGTGGCGCGCGTCGGCGCCCGCCGGGTCGTGGTGGTCTCGGCCCGGCCGCCGGAGTGGACGCCCGACCCGGGCGTGCCGCACCGGGTCGTGCCGGCCCGCGACGGCGAGCACGACAAGACGCTGGCCACCGTGGAGTCGCTGTGCCGGGCGTTCGCCGGGTTCGGGCTGACCCGCGCCGACGCGGTGGTCTCCTGCGGCGGCGGCACCACCACCGACGTGGTGGGTCTGGCCGCCGGCCTCTACCACCGGGGCGTCGCGGTGCTCCACCTGCCGACGTCGCTGCTGGCCCAGGTGGACGCCAGCGTGGGCGGGAAGACGGCGGTGAACCTGCCCGAGGGCAAGAACCTGGTCGGCGTCTACTGGCAGCCGCGCGCGGTGCTCTGCGACACCGACTACCTGGGCACGTTGCCGGAGGTGGAGCGGCGCAACGGCTACGGGGAGATCGCCCGCGCCCACTTCATCGGCACCGGCGATCTGCGCGGGCGGACCGTGACCGAGCAGATCACCGCGTGCGTGGCGCTCAAGGCCCGGGTGGTGGCCGCCGACGAACGCGACGCGGGACTGCGGCACATCCTCAACTACGGCCACACGCTGGGGCACGCGCTGGAGCGGGCCACCGACTTCCGGCTGCGCCACGGCGAGGCGGTCGGCGTCGGGACGGTCTTCGCGGGCCGGCTGGCCGGCCGGCTGGGCCGGATCCCCGCCGCGCGGGTCACCGAGCACCACGAGGTGGTCGCCGGCTACGGCCTCGACACCGGCCTGCCGTCGGGGGTGGACGCCGACGAGCTGATCGCGTTCATGCGGCGGGACAAGAAGTCCACCGCCGGCCTGTCCTTCGTGCTCGACGGCCCGGCGGGCCCGGAACTGGTCCCCGACGTGCCGGAGGCCGAGGTCCGGGCCGCTCTGGCCACGATGTAGCGACGGGGCCCGGCCTGCGCAGCCAGCTCGCCGAAGTGGCGGCATCGACCAGCCGCAGACGCCGCCACCTCCCCGAACTGGCGTCGATCACGCTCGCCGGTCGGGGCGCGAGCGTCAGAGCACCGCCGGGCAGTGGGTGAGCAGCTCGTCGGGCTTGTGGGCGACCAGGTCGGGGCCGGCCGCGAGCAGGGCCGTCACGTCGCCGCCGTGCCAGGTGGTGGCGACCGTGGTCACCCCGGCCTCCCGGCCGCTGGTCAGGTCCGTGATCGCGTCACCGACCATCATGGCCGCGGTCGGCGGCATGCCCAGCAGGTCCAGCGCGCGCAGCACGATGTCCGGGGCGGGCTTGGGCCGGGGCACCTCGTCCGAGCCGATCACGTGGTCGAACAGGGCGAGCACGCCGAGCAGGTCGAGCAGCGACCGGGCGCGCGGGCCGCTCTTGCCGGTGGCCACGGCCATCCGGATCCCCCGCTCGTGCAGCGCCTCCAGCGTCTCGCGGACACCGGGGAACATCGGCACCCGGTGGGCCAGCCGGTAGCTCTCCCGGACGAACGGTCCCTCCATCTCCAGCGGCAGCCCCATCAGCCGCATGATGTCCGGGAAGTACCGCCCCATGTGCCGGTTGTACTCCTCGAACGGCGCCGGCCCGCCGCCGACCACCTCGGCGTACGCGATGCTGAACGCCTCGCGCATCACCGCCGAGCTGTCGACCACGACCCCGTCGAGGTCGAACACGACGGCCCGGATCGGGCCCGGTCGGGGGGCGAGGACGGCGGCGCCGGCGGTGGACGGCGGCTGGCTCATGGCTGCTCCCGGTGGGTGAGGTCGCCGGTGGTTCTCACCGGCCGCGCGCTCCCGCCAGCGCGTGCACCGGCGGGGTGGGCCGGGCGCAGCGGTAGACGCGTTCGATGGCGTCGATGGTGCGGCGGGCGTCGGCCGCGGCCACGCCCCGGCTCGCCGGGTCGGCGAGCAGGTCGGGCAGGGCGTCGAGCTGCCGGTCGTACTCGGCGCCGATGGGCTCGGCGGGCAGCGGCAGGCGGACCGTCTCCCCGTCGCGGGTACGGGTCAGCTCCGGCGTGGCGTCCCGGTTGGGGCTGAACCCGAACGTGCAGCGCAACGTCACCGACCCGGCGGTGCCGTGCACGGAGACGGTGGTCCGGTCGCGCGCCTCGTGCGACGCCCAGCAGGCGTGCAGGGCGGCGGACGCGCCGTCGGCGGTGAGCAGGAAGGCCCGGGCGGTGTCCTCGACGTCGCCCCGCCCGCCGGTGCCGGCGGTGCCACGCCAGGCGGCCCGCGCGGCGTCGTCGTTGACGAAGTCGTCGGAGACGCTGCCCACGACGTGCGCGACCGGGGCCGGCCCGAGCAACGGCAGCACGGTGTCGAGCAGGTGCCAGCCGAGGTCGACCAGCGCGCCGCCGCCGGAGAGGTCGCGCCGGGTGAACCAGCCGCCGGCGTCGGGCACGCCGCGGGCGCGTACCCAGGCGACGTCGACGTGCCGGACCGGCCCGAGACCGGCCGCGGCGTCGACCAGGGCGCGCACGTCGGCCCGGTAGCGCGCGGCGCTGCCGGCCAGCAGCACCGCCCCGCCGGAGCGCTCCGCGTCGGCCAGGTCGTCCGCCTCGGCCGAGGTGAGGCAGACCGGCTTCTCCAGGAACACCGGTACGCCCCGGCGCAGCAGCCGGGCCGCGACGGCGGCGTGCAGGTGGTTGGGCACCGCGACCACCACGAGGTCGGCCGCGCCCGCGGGCAGGTCGGCCACGTCCGCGTACGCGTCGGGGACGCCGTGGTCGGCGCGCGCCCGGTCCCGGGCGGCGGCGTCCGGGTCGACCACGGCGGTGACCGTGAACCGGGGGTGCGCAACCAGCCGGGGCAGCCAGATCTGCCGTCCGGCCCAGCCGAGGCCGGCCACCGCGACCCGGACGGTACGCCCCGGCGCGGCGGCCGGCTGCGAGCCGGTCATCCGGCCAGCACGTCGGCGAGCACGGCGGCGATGAGGTGCATCTGCTCCTCGGTGCCGAGCAGTGTGCGGTGGTGCAGCCAGATGCAGTCGGCGTGGATCTGCTCGGTGTTCGGGCACCGTGCCGCGATCTGCTCGACGGTTTCGTCCGGCGCGCCGGCCAGCCAGAACCCGTCGCACCGGTAGATCGCGCGGAACGCCACGAACGCCGGGATGCCCCGGGCGATCAGCGCGTCGACCACGGCCCGGCGGCGTTCGATGGTGATCCCGGGGACGCGGAACATGGCCATGTAGTGCGGGTTGCGGTCACCGCGTTCGTCGCGGCCCTGCGGCACCACGCCGGGGATCTCGGCGAGCAGGCTCGCCAGCAGCGGCCAGCGCTGCTCGCGCAGCGCGATCTGACCGTCCAGCCGGGACAGTTGGGCGCGCAGCACGGCGGCGCTGAACTCGTTCATCCGGTAGTTCGAGCCGGTCGTGCGGTGCAGGTAGTCGCGGTCGGTGCGGGGCCGGCCGCAGCTGTGCACGAGGAACGCCTTCTCGTAGCTCTCCTCGTCGGGGAAGAGCACCGCGCCGCCCTCGCCGGCGGTCATCAGCTTGCCGTTCTGAAAGCTGAACGCGGCGACGGAGCCGAGTTCGCCGACCCGCTTGCCCTGCCACCGCGCGCCGTGGGCGTGCGCGGCGTCCTGGAGCAGCGCCACTCCGGCGTCGGCGGCGATCTTGTCGAGCGCGTCCATGTCGGCGAACTGCCCGGCCATGTGCACCGGCATCACCACCCGCGTGCGCGGGGTGATGGCGGCGGCGACCGCGTCCGGGTCGACGCAGTAGGTGTCCGGGTCGACGTCGACGGGCACGGCCACCGCGCCGAGGCGCTGCGCGGCCAGCGACGAGGAGATGAACGTGAAGGCGGGGACGATCACCTCGGTGCCGGGGCCGACGCCGAGCACCTCCAGCGCCACCTCCAGCGCGTGGGTGCCGTTGGTGACGGCCAGCGCGTACGGCGCGCCGTGGTACGCGGCGAACTCGGCCTCGAACGTGTCGACCTCGTCGCCCCCGACGCGCCACCACTGGCCCTGTTCCAGGGCCCGGACGAGGCCGGTCCGCTCCTCGTCGCCGAACTGCGGCCAGGCGGGGAACTCCGGCGCCGGCAGATCACTCATGATGTCCCACTCCCTGCTCCCGATAGGAACGGCCCGGCTGGGACGCTAACCGAGCCGGCAGGCCGCTGACCTCCCCTAACGGCCCCTAGCCGCCCCTAACCGCCCCCTGCCGGCGGTGGCCGGTCGGCGCGTCGGGCCGATACTCCGAGGACCTGTCGTCGTCCGCTCCCGGTGAGGTGCCACGTGTCCGAGGTGCTCCTGCTCAACGGCCCGAACCTGGGCATCCTCGGCCGGCGGGAGCCGGAGATCTACGGCACCGACACGCTGGCGGACATCGAGCGGGCGGTCGGCGAGGAGGTGGCCGGACGGGGCTGGCGGGTCGTGGCGAGACAGCACGACTGCGAGGGCGAGATGATCCGTACCATCCAGGACAGTTATGAGACGGTGGGCGCGATCGTGAACCCGGGCGCTTTGATGATCGCCGGTTGGAGCCTGCGCGACGCGTTGACCAACTATCCCCGCCCGTGGCTGGAGGTCCACCTGTCCAACGTGTGGGCCCGGGAGAGCTTCCGACACGACTCGGTGCTCGCCCCGCTGGCCGCGGGGGTGATCGTGGGTCTGGGCGCGCTCGGCTACCGGCTGGCGGCCCGCGCGCTCGTCTCCACAGTGTCCTGACCGACCGCCCCACCGCACCCATCCCGGTCGCCCGTCGTGGCGACCCGACCCCCGAGGATCCCCGTGACCGTCGCGATCATCGTTCTCACCGTGCTGCTCGCCATCATCCTGGTGCCGCTGGCCGTGCAGAAGCTCACCGGCAACGCGCAGATGCGCGACCGGATGTCGCACCTCGGCGTCTCCGCCGGGCTGACCCGCGTGATCGGCCTGCTGGAGCTGGCCGGCGTCGCGGGGCTGCTGCTGGGCCTGAAGTTCTGGCAGCTCGGCCTGGTCGCCGCGGTGGGCGTCACCGTGCTGCTGATCGCCGCCGTGGCCTACCACCTGCGGGCCAAGGACGACGGCAAGGTGATCATGGTGCCGCTGTTCTTCGCGTTCGCCGCGGCCGCGCTGGCGTTCCTGCACCTGCTGGCGCACTGAGGCCGGCGTGACGGGCGGGCCGGGCGCCGCGCTGCTGGGCGTCGACGTCGGAGGCACGAAGGTCGCGCTGCGCGCCGAGGCGGCCGGCCGGCCCGCGTACGAGCGAATCGTCACCTGGCCGACCGGCGCGGACCCGGCCGCCGACCTGTCGCTGCTGGCCACCGAGGCGGCGGCGCTGCGGGCCGGCTTCGGCCCGGTCGCCACGGTGGGCGTGGCCATGCCGGCCACCGTCGACCGGGGCGGCGCGGTCGTCGCCTGGCCCGGCCGCCCGAGCTGGGTCGGGTTGGACCTGGCCGGCGCGCTGCGCCGGCTGTTCCCGGACACCCGGACCGGGTACGCCGACGACGGCGACCTGGCGGCGCTGGCCGAGGCCCGGCACGCGGGCCGGGACGACGTGCTCTACCTGGGGGTGGGCACCGGGGTCGGCGGCGGGATCGTGCTCGGTGGCCGCAACGTCCCGGCCGGCGCGTCCGCCGAGGTCGGACACATGGTGGTCGACGTCGACGGAGAGCGGTGCGACTGCGGACGGGCCGGTTGCCTCCAGGCGACCGCGTCCGGGCCGGCGACGCTGCGCCGGGCCGCGCGCCTGCGCGGCGGGCCGGTGGACCACCGGCGGCTGCGCGACGGGCTGCGCGACGGGCGGCCGTGGGCGGTGGAGGCGATCCGGCCGGCCTGCGCCGCGCTGGCCGCCGCCGTGGTGAGCCTCAGCGAGCTGCTCGCCGTCGACCTGGCGGTCGTCGGTGGCGGCTTCGCCGCCGGGCTGCCCGGTTTCGTGCCGTTGGTCGGGCGCCTCGCCGCCGCCGGCGGCCGGGCGGGCCGACCCGCGCCCCGGGTGGCCGCAGCCGCGCTCGGCGGGCTCTCGTCCCTGCACGGCGCGCTCCACCTCGCCCGCGACCTCGCGGACGCACCGGTCCCGACCGGGCCCGGGTACCTCACCAGGGAGGCCAGCCAATGATCAGGATCGGGGTCGTCGCGGGCAGCACCCGCCCGGGCCGCAAGGCCGACGCGGTGGCGCGCTGGGTGTGCGACGTCGCCGCCGGGCGTACGGACGTCACCGCCGAACTCGTCGACCTGGCGGACCATCCGCTGCCGCACTTCGCCGAGGCGCTGCCCCCGTCGATGGCACCCTCGGGCCGGCCGGCGATCCGCCGCTGGGGGTCGACCGTCGCGGCGCTGGACGCGTTCGTCTTCGTCACCCCGGAGTACAACCACTCGGTTCCCGGCGTGCTCAAGGACGCGATCGACGCGCTCTACCAGGAGTGGCACCACAAGCCGGCCGGGCTGGTCAGCTACGGGGTGCACGGCGGGACCCGGGCCGCCGAGCACCTGCGGCTGGTGCTCGGTCAGGTGTCGGTGCCGGTGGTCCGTTCCCAGGTGGCGCTCTCGCTGCACACCGACTTCGTGGCGTTCCGCGATCTGCGGCCCGGGCCGCACCAGCGGGAGGCGATGGGCACCGTGCTCGACGAGGTGGCGGCGTGGGCCGGGGCGCTGCGGACGCTGCGCCGACCACAGCCGGTGCGATGACCGTGATCGGCGGCGCCACCCGTCTGTACGCGCTGCTCGGCGACCCGATCGCCCAGGTGCGGGCGCCGGGCCTGCTCAACCCGGTGCTGACCCGGCGCGGCACGGACGCCGTGCTGGTGCCGGTGCACGTGCCGGCCGCCGCCCTGCCCGACGTGGTGGCCGGGCTGCGCCGGGTGGCCAACCTGGACGGGATGCTGGTGACCGTGCCGCACAAGGCGGCCCTGCTCGGTCTGGCCGACCGGGTCACCGACCGGGCCAGGCTGGCCGGCAGCGTCAACGCGCTCCGCCGGGAACCGGACGGCACCTGGTCGGCGGACACGTTCGACGGTGACGGGTTCGTCCGCGCCCTGGTGGCGGCCGGGCACGATCCGCGCGGCCGGCGGGTCTGCCTGGTGGGGGCCGGCGGTGCGGGCAGCGCCATCGCGGTGGCCCTGCTCGACGCCGGGGTGGCCGCGCTGCACCTGACCGACACCGACCCGGCGCGCCTGGCCGCGCTGGGCGGGCGGCTGTCCGAGGCGTACCCGGACCGGGTGCACGGCGCGTCCCGGCCGCGGCTGGCCGACGCGGACCTCGCGGTCAACGCGACGCCGCTGGGGCTGCGCCCGACGGACCCGCCGCCGTTCCCGGTGGCCGAGCTGCCGGCCCGGGCGGTGGTGGCGGACATCATCATGTCGCCGGCGGAGACGCCGCTGCTGCGCGCGGCCCGGGACCGGGGCCTGGCCGCCCACCCCGGCGAGCCGATGCTGGCCCACCAGATCGACGGCTACCTGGACTTCTTCGGCCTGTAGAGGCGTCAGGACCCGGTCGCGGCCCGGTCGGCGGCGCTGCGCAGTACGCAGAACTCGTTGCCCTCGGGGTCGGCGAGCACCGCCCAGCTGGAGCCGTCCGGGTGGCGCCGGTCGTCGACCAGGGTGGCGCCGAGGCCGAGCAGCCGCTCCACCTCCGGCTCGCGCGAGGTCTCCGGACGCGCCACGTTCTGCACCACCGAAACCATGACCGGGAGCCTTCCGGACCGGCGTCCCGGACGCCACCGGATTCCGCCGGCGGCGGTCGCGGCGGGTCAGGCCGGGCCCGGGCGTCCGGCCCGCGCCTCGGTGACGACCCGCCCGCGTTCGGATTCCGGGAACCGGTCGAGCATGGCCCGCAGCTCGTCGGCGCTCACGTCGGCCCCGAACGACTCGCTGCCCGGTTCCAGCCGTACGCCCTCGGCCAGCGGGCCCGCGACGACCGGGTCGAAGCCGAGCCGGTCCACCAGGGACGCGACCACGGCGAGGTCGTCCTGGCGGTCACCGGCGATCGCGATGGCCTTGCGGCCGTCCGCGCCCGCCGGCCGGGCCTCGTCCTCGAGGTCGTGGTAGCCCATGTGGTTGAACGCCTTCACCACGTGTGACCCGGGCAGGTACGCCTGCACGGTCTCGCTGGACGAGGTGCGCGGGTCGGTGAGGTCGTCGCGGATGCCGTCGATCTCCCACCAGTAGTTCATGGCGTCGACGACGAGCTTGCCGCGCAACGCCTCGACCGGGATGCTCCGGTACTTCCCCAGCGGCAGGGCCAGGACGACGACGTCGGCGCGGGCCGCCGCGTCGGCCGCCGTGGTGGCGACCGCGCCGGGCGTCAGCACCTCGACGGTGAGGGCGATCTTCGCCGGGTCGCCGGAGCCGGCGACGAACACCCGGTGGCCGGCGGCCACCGCGAGTCGGGCGAGCACCGTGCCCACCTTGCCGGCGCCGAGGATGCCGAGGGTCGGCAGACCATCCACTGTGTCTCCTTCCGGGCCGGCGTCAGCCGGCGAGCATGTCGCGGACCAGCGGGATCACCCGGCTGCCGTACAGCTCGACGGCGCGCAGGCGGGCGCTCACCGGCTGGGCGCCGGCGGTGTAGATGAGGTCGAAGCGGCCGACGCCGAGAGCGCGGATCGCGTCGGCCATCCGGCGGGCCACGGTCTCCGGCGAGCCGATGTAGAGGGAGCCGTGCGCCACCTCGGCGTCGAACTCGGTACGCCGGATCGGCGGCCAGCCCCGCAGCTTGCCGATCCGGTCCCGCATGATGCGGTAGTGCGGCCAGAACAGCTCCCTGGCCTCCTCGTCGGTGTCGGCGACGAACCCCGGTGAGTGCATGCCGACCGGGTGGGCGGTGGTGCGGAACTGCTCGGCGGCCCGCCGGTAGAGGTCGAGGTAGGGCGCGAACCGCTCGGGTGAGCCGCCGATGATGGCGAGCATGAGCGGGAAGCCGTAGTGGGCGGTGCGCACCACGGACTGCGGCGAGCCGCCGACCCCCACCCAGGTGCTGAGGCGCCCCGACTCGGTCTTCGGGAAGACGTCGGCGTGCTCCAGCGCGGCGCGCGTCGTGCCGCTCCAGGTGACCGGCTTCTCCTCCAGCAGCTTCGCGAAGAGTTCGATCTTCTCCTCGAACAGCACGTCGTAGTCGCTCAGGTCGTAACCGAACAGCGGGAAGGACTCGGTGAACGAGCCCCGGCCGAGGATGACCTCGGCCCGGCCGTTCGACAGCGCGTCCACGGTCGCGAAGCGTTGGAACACCCGCACCGGGTCGTCCGAGCTGAGCACCGTCACCCCGGAGGCGAGCCGGATCCGGGAGGTACGGGTGGCGATCCCGGCCAGCACGGTCTCCGGGGTCGACACCGAGTACTCCGGCCGGTGGTGCTCGCCGAGGGCGATGACGTCGACGCCCAGGTCGTCGGCGAGCACCGCCTCGTCCACGACCTGCCGGATCGCGGCGGCGTGCGACAGCGGCCGACCGGCGTCGTCCTCCGGCACGTCGCCGAAGGTGTCGAGACCGAACACGAGGTCAGACATGGGTGGGCTCCTTCGCCAGCAGTTCCCGTACCCGCGGGGCGACCTCGCCGCCGAGCAGCTCGATCGTCCGTGCGCGCGCCTTGCGGGGCAGGTGGGTGATGTCGTACTTCAGGTCGAAGCGGCTCAGGCGCAGGTCCCGGGCGGTCGCGGCGATCTTTCGGGCGACCGTCTCGGGCGACCCGACGTAGAGCGCCCCGTGGTCGATCTCGGCCTCGTAGCGCCGGCGGTCCGGCCGGTAGAAGCCGCGTTCCTCGGCGAGCCGGGTCACCACCGGCTGCCAGTACCGCCACCAGGTCTCCACCGCCTCCTCGTCAGTATCGGCGACGAGACCCAGCGAGTGCTGGCCGATCGGCCGCACCGGGTGGCCGGCCCGGGCGAGCGCCCGCCGGTAGAGCTCGACGTGGCCGGCGAACCGCTGCGGGCGTCCGCCGATGACCGCGAGCATCAGGGGTAGGCCGTAGCGGGCGGCGCGGAGCACCGAGTCCGGGCTCCCGCCGACGCCGATCCAGGTCGGGATGCCGCCCGCCGGCATGCGCGGGTGCAGGCGCTGCCCGACCAGCGGCGTCCGTACCGTGCCGCTCCAGGTGACCTGATCGTCGCGCTGGAGCCGGACGAACAGGTCGAGCTTCTCCTCGAACAACCGCTCGTAGTCGGCGAGGTCGTAACCGAACAGGGGGAACGACTCGGTGGCCGACGCCCGGCCGAGGACGATCTGGGCCCGACCGTTCGACACCGCGTCGAGGGTCGAGAACTCGTGGTAGAGCCGGACCGGGTCGTTGGTGCTGAGCACCGTGACCGACGTGCCGAGCCGGATCCGGTCGGTGGCCGTCGCGATCGCGGCCAGCAGCACCGGCGTGGCCGAGTCGGTGTGGCCCTCCCGGTAGTGCTCGCCCACGCTGAACACGTCGAGCCCGACCGACTCGGCCAGCCGGGCCTCCTCGACGAGCAGCCGGACGGTCTCCGCGTCGGACAGGATCCGGTCGCCGTCGGTTGCGACCTCGCCGAACGAGTTGAGCCCCAGGGCGAACGTCTGCGCTGTCATGTCCCCTCCTCCGATGGCGGGCGATTGACATGTCAAACACGGTAGCCTGCGGATTGACATGTCAATTGGAGGAAGAGGATGACGAACACCACACCCCGTCCGGGCCGTGGGCGCCGGCTTCCGAGCCGGGAGGAACTGCGGATCTGGCGCGAATTCGTCGAGACCACGGAGGCGCTCCGGTCCCGGGTCGCATCCCGGCTCCAGGTCGCGTCGTCACTGACACCGGGCGACTACGCCGTGCTGCTGGCGCTCAGCGAGGCCGAGGACCGGCACCTGCGCTCCTCGGAACTGGCCGCCCGGATCGGCTGGGAGCGCAGCCGGCTCTCCCACCACCTGGGGCGGATGGAACGGCGCGGACTCGTCCGCCGCCAGGAGTGCGCCGCCGAGCCGCGCGGGGCGGAGGTCCACCTGACGCCCGCCGGGGCGGCGGCGTTCGGTGCAGCCACCGCCCCGCACCTGCGCGCCATCCGCGAACTCTTCGTCGACGCGCTCACCGCGGACCAGCTCCGGGCCGCCGGCGAGATCGCCGCGGCGCTGCGCGCGCACCTGGACGCCGCACCCGGCGCCCCGGTGCGTCAGTCGACGCGTCCGGCGTCCTGATCGCGGCCGGCCATGTCCCCGGTCGCCGGGGTGCCGTCGGCGAGGCCGTAGCGAAGGTAGACGGTGCCCTTCGGGTTGGCCACCGGCGGCTCGACCAGGGTCACGTTCGTGGGCACCGCTCCCCCGTCGAACACCTTCTTCCCGACGCCGAGCACGATCGGGTGCACCCAGAGGTCGATC
The DNA here is from genome assembly GCF_002573675.1 of Micromonospora sp. WMMA1996. Lineage (NCBI taxonomy): Bacteria > Bacillati > Actinomycetota > Actinomycetes > Micromonosporales > Micromonosporaceae > Micromonospora > Micromonospora sp. WMMA1996. The sequence continues at coordinate 2,622,153 of NZ_PDHU01000001.1, forward strand.
CGGTCGAACAGCTTCTCCCGCAGGAGCGTCTGCACCAGGTTCAGGCTGCCGACCACCTTCACGTTCTCGTGCCGGTCCCGGACCTCGCGCACCGCGCCGACCAGGTCCGGGCCGAGCTGCGTCGACCCGGCCCAGGACAGGTCCGGCCGGCCGCGCGAGGCCACGTACTTCGGGATGCGGTTGAACAGCGCGGCGATCCCGTCGTCCGGCCCGCCCTCCTGGTGCGGCCAGTAGGCGGCGAAGATGTCGTACGTCCGGCGGCCGAGCAGCAACGCGTCGGTGCCCTCGTACGCGGCCTGGACCTGCGCCCCGGTGACCTCGTCGATCAGCGGCGCCTGCCAGCCCCCGAACGGGAACCCGACCGGGTCCTCGTCGGGACCGCCCGGCGCCTGCCCGACCAGGTCGAGCGTGGCGAACATTTCGATGTGGATGAGGCCCATGCCTACTCCCGTGCCGTGGTGTGTCGGTCGGACGGTAGACCCGGGCGGACCGGCGAACTCATCGGCGCGCGGCCGAGCTACGGCGCGCGGGCCGCGGCGGCCCGGCGGACCTGCCGGCGGGCCTCGTCGGCCGGCACGCCGGTGGCGCGGAGCACGTCGTTGGCGGCGGTGCGCAACTGGGAGACCACGATGGTGCCGGAGAAGCCGATGTCCTGCCGGCACGCCGCACCGGCGTCACGCACCGCGCGCAGCACCCGCTCCCGGGCGGCGTGCGGTTCCTGGGCGCCGAGGAACTCCCGGTGCAGCAGCCGGATCGCCGTGCCGAAGTGCTCCAGCGCGGCCGGCAGGTCGGCCGGGACCGGCTCCCGGTCACGCAGGGCGGTGCCGACCCGGCGGACCAGGGCCCGGCTGTTGCGGAACGCCCGGTCCAGGTGCTCGGCGCCGTTGCGGTACGCGGCCAGCGCGCGCCGTCGCCGCCAGCGCACCGGGGAGAACCGGACCACCTCGTCGGCGGCGCCGACCACCTCGTCGATCCGGTTCAGCTCGGGTTCGGCGGCGCGCATCCGGGCCAGCACGGCATCCGCCGCGCGGGCGTCGCCGTGGGCCAGCGCCTCCGCCGACGCGGTCATCTCCCGGGCGAACGTGTCCAGCGCCGGGTCGGCGACCCGGCGCACCGTGCGCAGCGGGTTCAGTGGCGCCAGCACCAGCACCACGAGCAGGCCGACAGCGCCGCCCACCAGCGCGTTGATCGTGCGGGGCAGTTCCAGGTCGGGCGAGACCGGGGTGAGCGTGGCGACCAGCACGGCCGTACCGCCGGCCTGGGTGACCAGCGCGCCGGTGCCGCGCACCACCACCGCGGCGCTGACCGCCAGGAAGACGACCGCACCCGTCTGCCAGGGGCCGGTGCCGAGCAGGCGGATCAGCATGTCGCCGACGACGATGCCGAGCACCACCCCGACGACGAGTTCGACGGTGCGCCGGGTCCGGCCACCGAGCGCGGCGGCGATGACACCGACCGCCGCGGCGGGCGCGAACGTCGGGTCCGGGTTGCCCAGCACCTCGCGGGCGATCAGCCAGGCCAACGCGGCGGCCAGGCCCGCCTGGACCGCCACGATGAAGTACGTGCGTACCCGCTGGCGGCTGGCCCGACCGGCCTCGCGGACCCGGTCGCCCAGCCGGTCGGTGGCTTCCCGCATGCGCCGGGGTACCCGCCGCCGCCCGGTCGAACCTCACCCCGGGTACGCCATCGTGCCGGTCAACGCCACCACGCCGGGCAGCCGGGTGTCCTGGCGCAGGAACTGCACCACCACCGGCACCGGGGACCGCAGCACGCAGCCGTACGCCCGGTCCAGCCGCACCGCCTCCGGGTCGATCAGGTCGTTGACCCGCAGGTGCCGGATCCGGCGCGCGCCGACCAGCACCCGGTACGGGCCGACCGGCTCGGCGTCCTCGTAGTAGAAGTCCAGCGTCAGGTCGGCGTCGTGGTCGGTGGTGTTGAGCACGCAGAGCTGGTCGAATCCGGTGAACTCCGGCTCCGGCCCGTGCGCCGGGAACGGCACGTGCCCGCCGGGCACCACCCAGATCCGGGCGCCGACCGGGGCGGTCACGACTCCTCCAGCAGCCGGGCCAGGTCCGGGGTGAGGAACACCCCGTCCGGGTCGAGCCGGCGGCGCACCGCCCGGAAGTCGTCCCAGCGGGGATAGAGGGGGCGCAACTCCCGCGCGCGGAGCCAGTGCTTCTTGCCCCAGTGCGGCCGGCCGCCGTAGTGCCGGAAGACCGCCTCCATGTCCCGGAAGTACTCCTCGTACGGCAGGGAGGTGTTCTGCAGGCAGGCGATGGTGGTGGTGGGACGGCCGTAGGCGTTGCTGAGCCAGATGTCGTCCGGCGCGATGGTGCGCACCAGCACCCGCCAGCCGGCCACCCGGCGGTGCCGCTCGCGGATGCGGCGGCGCACCTCGGCGAAACAGGCCGGGAACGCCTCCGACGGCAGCATGTACTCGATCTCCTCGAAGCGCAGCTCCCGGTTGCGGGGAATGGTGCGGTGAGTGGGCCCGACCTGGCTCTGCCGGGGCTCGCCGTCCGGCCGGCCCGTCCCGGGCCACAACGGCCGCTGGTTGGCCTCGTCGGTCCGGTTGATCACGCGGATCTGGGTCCGGTCGCTGCGCGGATACCAGTAGAAGTCCATGTTGCGGTTGGTGTGCTGAAGTTCGGCGAGGTGGTCCAGGGTCCAGTCCAGGTGCGCGCACCAGGAGCGGCGGTGCAGCTCGTAGCGGGGCTGCACGTCGAGCGTGATCCGGGTGACCACGCCGAGAGCGCCGAGCGAGAGCCGGGCGGCCGGCAGCAGGTGCGGGTTGCGCTCCGCGTCGACGTCCAGCGTGTCGCCGGTGCCGGTGACCAGGCGTACGCCGGTGACCTGGGTGCTCAGGTTGCCGAAACCGAGGCCGGTGCCGTGGGTGCCGGTGGCGGTCGCCCCGGCGATCGACTGGTAGTCGACGTCGCCCAGGTTGTCCATCGCCAGCCCGGCGTCGTAGAGCCCCTCACCGAGCGCCTTGAGCTTGGTGCCGGCCCAGACGGTGGCGAGCCGGCCGTCGTCGGAGATCACCCCGGCCAGCCGGTCCAGGCCGAGCAGGATCCCGTCGGTACGCACCAGCGGGCTGGACGAGTGCCCCGAACCGACCGGCCGCACGGTGGTCCCGGTCTCCCGGGCCTGGCGCACCAGCGCGCGCACCTCGTCCTCGTCGGCCGGTTCGACCCACCGCTGGGGAGTGAAGGACAGGCTGCCGGACCAGTTCACGAACGCGCGTGTCACTCGGCCCCCTCCCCCGGCGGCGGTCGGCGCCCGCTTACCCACGCCCACCCCGGGTAGTCACCGGTGTGCCCTTCCCACCGATCGACGCGTACGCGTTCCTGTCCGACACGCACACCACCGCGCTGGTCGCGCCGGACGGCGCGGTCGAGTGGCTCTGCGTCCCGGACGCGGCGGGCGACGCGCTGCTGGCCCGGCTGCTGGACCGGGACGTCGGTGGCCGGTGCACGCTCACCGTGGCCGGCGCTCCGATGCCCCGGCGTCGCTACCTGCCGGACACGCTGGTGCTGGAGAACCGGTGGTCCGGCCCGGCCGGCGCGGCCGTCGGCGAGGACCTGCTGGCCGTCCGGCCGGGCGCCGTCGACCGCCCGATCCACGCCGAGCGGGTGCTGGTGCGCCGCCTGCGGGTCACCGCCGGCACGCTGCGGGTCCGCGCGGAGCTGACCCCCCGCCCCGGGTACGGCTCACGCCCGGTGCGCTGGCGACGCGACGGACCCGGCTGGCACGCCGAGGGCACCGCGCTGCGGCTGCGGACCGACCTGCCGGTGACCGTCGAGGGCGGCGCCCTGGTCGCCGAGGCGGAGCTGCGCGCCGGGCAGAGCGCCACGCTGCTGCTCGGGTACGCCGACCGGGCACCCGACCCCGCCGACGCGGAGGCGTTGCGGGACCGGACGTGCACCACCTGGCGGGACTGGTCGGCGCGCGGCGACTACCGTGGCTTCGCCGCCGACGCGGTGCGCCACAGCGCCCTGGTGCTGCGCGGCCTGTCGTACGACGAGACCGGCGCGTTGCTGGCCGCCCCGACCACCTCGCTGCCGGAGGAGATCGGCGGCGTGCGCAACTGGGACTACCGCTTCACCTGGCACCGGGACGCGGCGCTGCTGCTGCTCGCGCTGTTCCGGCTCGGGCACGCCGAGGAGGGCCGCCGCTACCTGCGCTTCCTGCTCGGGATCTGCGCCCGGCAGGAGCCGCTCGCCCCGCTGGTCGGCATCCACGGCCACCCCACCGCGGAGCGTGAACTGCCCCACCTGTCCGGCTACGCCGGCTCGGCGCCGGTCCGGGTGGGCAACGGGGCGGCGGAGCAGACCCAGTTCGACACGTACGGGCACGTCCTCGACGCGGCGCTGGCGTACCAGCAGCTCACCGGCGAGCTGACCGAACCGCAGTGGGGACTGCTGCGCCGGCACGTGGAGACGATGGCGCGGCGGTGGCGGGAGCCCGACCACGGGGTGTGGGAGATCCGCGGTCCGTGCCGGCACTACGTCAACTCCAAGGTCATGACCTGGGTCTGCCTGGACCGGGGGATCCGCCTGGCCGGGCTGCTCGGAGACCGGGACGCGCCGGTGGACCGGTGGCGCCGGGAACGCGACGCGCTGCACGCCGAGGTGGTGCGACGGGGCTACGACGAGCGGATCGGCAGCTTCGTCCTCGCGTACGGCTCGACCGAGCTGGACGCCTCGCTCCTGCGCATGCCGCTCGTCGGCTTCCTCCCCGGCGACGATCCCCGGGTCGTCGCCACGGTCGACCGGATCCGCGCCGACCTGGCCGTGGCGCCCGACCTGATCCGGCGGTACCGGGTCGACGACGGGTTGCCGGGCACCGAGGGCGCGTTCCTGCTCTGCTCGTTCGAGCTGGTGTCCGCCCTGGTGCTGGCGGGCCGTCCGGGCGAGGCGCGGGAGATCTTCGACCGGTTGGCCGGCCGGGCCGGACCGCTCGGCCTGCACCCGGAGGAACGCGCGCCGGACGGCACGGCGCTGGGCAACCACCCCCAGGCGTTCACCCACCTGGCGCTGGTCGAGGCGGCGCTGAACCTGGACGCGGCCGGCGACCGGGACGCGCTGCACGCGTGGGCCGAGCGTACGGGCAGCGTGTCGGCCTGATCCGGTACCCCGCCGGGAACCAGACGGCCGGCCCGGACGACTATCCCTACATGGCGTGTGAGCGGTGGCGGGAGATCCTGTCGGCACAGCTGGACGGTGAGGCGTCCCGGTCGGAGACCGAGGCGGCCGAGGCGCACCTGAGCGGCTGTGCCGGCTGCCGGGGCTGGTTCGAGTCGGCCGCCGCGGTCACCCGACGGGCCCGTACGCAGCTGGCCCCTCGGGTGCCCGACCTGGTCGAGGCGGTGCTGGCCGCCGCGCCCCCGCCCCGGCCGAGCCGGCGCCAGCGGGTGGCCCTCGGACTGCGCGGCGCGCTCGGCCTGCTCGGCGCGGTGCAACTGGTGCTCGGCTTGGCGCAGATCGGCCGGGAGGCGGTGGTCGCGCACGCGCACACCTCCGGCCAGCACCTGTGGCACGAGTCGGCGGCGTGGAACGTGGCCGTCGGCGCCGGCTTCCTCTACGTCGCGCTGCGCCGCACCACCCCGTCCGGACTGCTGCCCATGCTCAGCGCGTTCGTCGCCACGCTGGTGCTGCTGTCGGTCAACGACCTGATCACCGGCCAGGTGGCGCTGACCCGGCTGGTCAGCCACGGCTTCCTGCTGGTCGGCTGGGCGGTGATGCTGGTGCTGTCCCGGCCGGGCTGGCGTCCCGGCGACACCCCGCCCGGGCGGGGCCGGTCGACCGGCTCGCGGTGGGCGCTGCGGACCGAGGAGCCGGCCGCGCCGGCCCCGCTGCGGCTGGTGCCGCCCGGCCCGTACACGGCACAGGCCCGCGACCGCCGCGCCGCCTGACCGCGCCCGCGCGGCGGTCACCTGCCACAGGGTCCGGACGGCGGCCGCCCGCCTCCTGGTGAGCCGGCCCGGTCAGCGGGCGCGGCGGTCACGGGCGTCGCCGGCCCAGGCGGCGACCAGGTCCTCGCGGGCGCGGGCGACCCGGGACCGGATGGTGCCGACCGGGCAACCGCACACCTCGGCGGCCTCGGCGTAGGACAGGCCGAGCACCTGGGTGGCGACGAACGCCTCGCGCCGTTCCGGGGCGAGCCCGGCGATGAGCCCGCGCAGCGCCACACCGTCGTCCCCGCCCGCGGTGACCGCCCCGGCCGCCTCGGCGGCGGCCTGCCAGTCCGGCAGCGCCGCCACCCGGGGGCGTACGGTCGCGGCCCGCACGTGGTCCACGGCGACCCGACGCGCGATGGTGAAGACCCAGGTGCGGGCGGAGGACCGGCCGGCGAAGCCGGGCAGGCTGCGCAGCGCGCGCAGGAACGTCTCCTGGGCGAGGTCGTCGGCCTCGGCCGGACCGGCGAGGTGGGCGAGGAACCGCCACACCGGGCCCTGCAACGCCCGGACGAACGCGGCGGCGGCCTGCTGGTCCCCCCGGCCCGCGCGGTGCGCCCAGCGGGTGACCTGTTCGTCGTCGGTGTCCGGGCTCATCCGCGGCCGGCCCGCCGGCCCGAGGTGGTCATGCCCGACGGTACGGATGCCGGCCCGGCTCGGTTCATCCCTGGCGCCCTTCCTGCCACCTCGCCGCCGACCGGACGATCGGTGACCCCGCTGTTGGTCGGCCGGCGGGCGGAGAAAGTTCCCGACCGGCCGTCAGTCGTCGACGGAGACCGTCACCGGCCCGACCCGCAGCACGCCGTCGGTGAGCGGCTCGCACCGGACGCCTCCGCGTCGGCGCATCGCCGTCCAGGTGCCGGGTGCGACCACCACGTCGAGCCAGGCGCACGGCGGGGCGGCCCGGTGCACCCGCAGGCTGACCGGGCCGTCGCCGGAATCCAGGGTCAGCACCCGGCCGACCAGCTCGTCCACCGCGATGCCGCTGGTCAGCACGTTGCGCCGGAGCTGGGCGAGGTCGGCGCCGGCCGGCAGCGACTCCTGCGCGATCAGCGTGACGCTCGCGGTGCGGTGCGCGGGCCGGCCGAAGTAACGGTCACCGACGATGCCCAGGCCGGACCGGATCCGCACCTGCTCGACCAGTTCCCCGGGCGGCGCCGGGGCGGGCCCGTCCGCGGGCCGGCCCAGGTACCGGTGCACCGGCGAGGCCAGCAGTTGCAGGATCCGCGGCATGACCCGATTCTAAGCAAGGGCATACCCCTACCAAAGCGGACGATAGCCACGCTCACGTATCCGCAGCTCAGCGGCACGCGTTGTACCGGGCGTGACGGCGAGACAACCCGGAGCGGTCGGGCCCCACCTGGGGCGCCGGTTGGCCTGGGCGCGGCGCGAGAACGAGCGCCGACGCCGGGCGTACGAGACGGCGGCGCGCGCCTGGCGGCGCCGCGCGGAGCACCTCGACCGGCTGCGGATCGAGGCGGACGCGTTCCACGGGTGCGCCCTGCCCGGCACGGCACTGCCGGTGCCGCTGCACGACGGCGAGGTCGTCTACCGCATCCTGCCCGCCGTCGAACTGGTCGAGGCCACCGCCCGGCACCTGCCCGGGCTGCCCGTGCCCGATCCGGGGCTGGCCGGGCGGCTGGATTCGACCGAGGGGCCCCTGCCGGCCGGGCTGCGGGTGGTCGACAGCGGCGCCGCCGTGGTGACCGACCGCCGGGTGGCCTTCGTCGGGCGGGAGGCCCGGCGCGACTGGTCCCTACGGGACCTGCGTGGACCCGGGCACCACCCGGACCGTCCGGTCACCCTGCTGCACCACGCCGACGGCGGTACGCCGTCCGGGCTGCGGATGCCGGCGGCCGGCGCGCCGAACGCCCGGTTCTACCTCACCCTCGCCCACGCCGACGCGGCCGGGGCGCGGGAGGTCGTCGTCGCCGACGTCGAGGCTCTGGTGGCCGCCCACCGGGCCGCGCGACCACGGCCACCCCGTCCGCTCGGTCCGGCGGACGCGCCGGTCGAGCGGACGCGCCCGCAACGGCTGGTCGCGGCCGGGGTCGCGGCGGCCGCCGTCCTGCTCGGCGCCACCTCGGCCGGCACCTGGCCCGCCACCGCCGAGTCGACGCGTCCGACGGCGGGCGCCGCGTCCGCTCCCGAGGCCACCGTCGCGCCCCGGCCCGACGTCACGGCCCGGCCGGACGCGCCTCCGCCAGAGCCAGCGGTGTCGGTGTCCCGCCGTCCCCGGCCGTCCCCTGTCGTCCCGCGCCCGGATCGCGCCTCGGCTCCGCCCACCTCACCCGCCGCCCGGGTCCCCGCCGTGCCGCTGGCCGGCACCGACGACCCACCGGTCAGCGCATCGCCGAACCCGCCGACGGCCCCCGCGGAACCGAGCCCGGGCACGAGCCCGACCAGCGAGCCGTCCCCCACCGGCAGCCCGAGCCCGCCCGGGGAGCCGAGCCCGAGCGCGACCTCGGTCCCGAGTCCGTCGATGGCGGCGCCCCCCGCATGACCGGCCCCACGCCGCCGAGGTGGTGGCGTCCGGCTCGCGTCGGTGCCGGCGGGCCCGGGGCGGTGGTCAGGGCGCGTGCGGGGTGAGCAGGTAGTCGCCGTCGTCGGGGCTCCACCGCAGCTCCACCGCGCCGGCGGTCGCGGCGGCCTTGCAGAACTGCAGGAAGCTGCGGTAACCGAGCTTCTTCTCGCTGAAGTCCGGTCGGGCCCGCCGCAGCTGGTCCTTCAGGCCGGACAGGGCCACCGCGCCGCCCTCACCGGCGAGGTCGACCACCACCGACCGGAGCAGCGCGAACTCCACCTCCCGGTCGCCCCGCTCGGGCAGCGACACCTCCGGGTCGCCCTTGGCCGGCCCGGGGGCCAGCTCCACCACGTTGTGCCCGGCCAGGTGCCGCAACAGTTCGCCGAAGGTGCGGAACCCGTAGTCGGATTCGCTGAACGTCGGGTCCTTGCGCAACAGGGCCCGCTTGAGCCCGGACGCGGTCACCTCGCCGCCGCCGCTGCCCTGCATGCCGGCCACGGTCTGCACGAGCAGGACGGCGAGCGTGTCGACGTCCCGCGGGGTCTCCTCGGCGGCGGGCGCGGCGTCCAGCGGCGGCTCGGCCACCGGCCCGGCGGGGGCGGTCGACGCCGCCGGCTCGGGACGGGTCGGCCGGGTCCGTCGGCCGGCGGAGGGCGGTACGTCGACCCCCTCCAGCCGGTCGTAGTAGAGGAACTCGTCGCAGGCCGGTGGCAGCAGCGCGGAGGTCGACTTCTCGACCCCGACCCCGATCACCCGCTTGTTGAGTTCGCGCAGCTTGTGCACGAGCGGAGTGAAGTCGCTGTCCCCGGTGCAGATCACGAACGTGGAGATGTAGCCGCGCTCGAAGGCCAGCTCGACCGCGTCCACGGCCATCTTGATGTCGGCCGCGTTCTTGCGGGAGGCGCCCATCCGCTGCGGGATCTCGATCAGCTCGACGTGCGAGCGGGTGAGCATCCGCCGGTCCTCGTCGAAGTACGACCAGTCCGCGTACGCCCGCCGCACCACCACCCGGCCGCGTTCGGCCAGCGCGTCGGCGATGGGACGGAAGTCGAACGGCCTGCCGCCGTGATGGTCGCGTACGCCCAGCGCCAGGTTCTCGTAGTCGAGGAACAGCGCGATCCGGTCTTCCTGATCCACGCCGGTCAGCCTAGCCCGGCCGGGTCACCGGGCCGGTCACCGCCGCCGATCGTCGTGGTAGACGGTCTCCCGGCGGGCCACCCGCTGGATCGCGTAGCTGGTGAGCAGGAGCAGGAGCGCGAGCACCACCTCGACGCCGGCGACCGTGCCGTTGGCGACGGTGAGGCCGAGCAGCAGCAGGATCAGCCCGACCACGGCCAGCAGGCCGGCGAGCAGCAGCCGGTTGCGCCGCCGCGCCGACCGATCGCCGCCGTCCGCGTCCACCGTGCCCGCCTCTCCCCCCGACTCCGCCGCTCCCCCGTCGAGCCTAGGCGCTGCCGGGTCCGCCGGTGGCGGATCCGGGGGTCGACCTCCGGAGACGCCTCCGGGGCCGGACGCCGAGGCGTCCGGCCCCGGACGGACGGGGGTGCGTGCGGATCAGTGGATCGGCACCGGGGTGCGCGGCTGCTCCTCGCCCGCCTCGCCGTCGAGCAGGTGCGACGGCTCGCGGCGGCGGGGCAGGAACGCGGCCGGCACGAAGGTGAGCAGCACCAGGGCGAAGGCGACCCAGAACGTGGTCGCGAACGAGTTGGCCGCGAAGTCGAGGCCGCGCTCGATCAGCGACGGTGGCACCGGGAGCTGCTGGGCCAGCTCGGGCTGCTGCTGCACGCCGATGGCGAGCTGCGCCTCGGTGACCGGGGCGCCGGTGCCCGGGTCGGTCACGCCGGGGATGACCCGCGAGCCGTTCAGCTCGCTGGTGAGGATCACCGACATCACCGCCGCGCCCACCGACCCGCCGATCTGCTGGAGGATGTTCACCAGTGTCGAGCCGCGGGCCACCTCGGCGGCGCTCAGGGTCTTCAGCGCCGACGTCATGATCGGCATCATGGTGCCGCCCATGCCCAGGCCCATCACGAACAGCGAGCCGCAGAGCAGCAGGTAGGACGTGTCGGTGCCGAGCTGGGTGAAGGTGAAGAACCCGGCCGCGATGAGCACCAGCGCGAACGGCACCGTCCGGCCGACCGGCACCCGGTCGGCGAGCATGCCGGCGATCGGCATGGTCAGCATCGCGCCGAGGCCCTGCGGCGCCATCAGCAGGCCGGCGGTCAGGGTCGACTCGCCACGGATCTGCAGGAAGTAGCTCGGGAACAGCAGGCCCGCGCCCATGAACGCGATGATGAAGACGAACAGCGTCACCGCCGCGAGGGTGAGGTTGCGGTTGCGGAACAGCCGCAGGTCGAGCAGCGGGTGCCGCGGGCGGAACGAGTAGAGCACGAAGGAGACCACGAGCGCGGCGCCGACCAGCATGGGCAGCCAGACCTCGGTGTCGGTGACCGTGCCGGCCTCGGGCAGCGAGGAGACTCCGTAGAGGAACAGCGCCAGACCCGGCGAGAGCATCAGCATGCCGAGGAAGTCGAAGGACTCCGACGGCTCGGGGGCGTCCTTCGGCAGGGCCAGCTGGGCGTAGATCAGCGCGACGACGCCGATCGGCAGGTTGATCAGGAAGATCCAGTGCCAGCTCGCGGTGTCGATCAGCCAGCCGCCGAGGATCGGGCCGCCGATCGGGCCGAGCAGCATCGGGATGCCCAGCACGGCCATCAGCCGGCCGATGCGGTGCGGGCCGGCGGCCCGGGTCATGATCGTCATGCCCAGCGGCATGAGCATGCCGCCGCCGAGCCCCTGGACCACGCGCCAGGCGATCAGCTCGCCGATCGAGTCGGCCGTGGCGCAGAGCCCGGAGCCGATGGTGAACAGCGCCAGCGCCACCATGTAGAGGCGTTTGGTGCCGAAGCGGTCGGCGGCCCAGCCGCTGAGCGGGATCACCGTGGCGAGCGCCAGCGTGTAGCCGGTCATGGTCCACGCCACCCGCGCGTACGAGGCGTCGAACTCGCTCTGGAACGTCGGGATGGCCACGCTGACGACGGTCACGTCGAGGATCGACATGATCGCGCCGAGCACGACGACGCCGGCCACCTTGAGCACCGCGGCGTCGAGTTTGTTCGATGTCGCGACGGGTTGCTGGGTCACAGACAGTCTCCTGGTTCCGGTCCGGTCCGAGGGGTGGCGGCGCCGCGCACGGGGCGTGCGGCGGGCCAGGGTCCGGCGAAAGCCTAGTCACGGCCTGCGACATCGCGCGTCCGGTTTTGCCCAGAGGCGAACTCCCCCACCCCCCGCACCCTCCCGCCGCACCCGGCACCGGCCCCCGCCGAGCCGCTTCCTCCGAGAGAAAGACCCCGATCCGCCCCGTTTCGCCACTCCCCCAACCGCTCCCGCCCGCACCCCCGCCCGCCACCCCCGTGACGAACGTCATGCCCCACCCGGCCCCGGCCCGGCTCGGCTCGGCCCGGCCCAGCCCGGCCAGGCTCGGCCCGGCCCGGCCCGGCCCGGCCCGTCGATCTTGGACTTGTGGTCGTTGACAAAGGGCGCATCACCGACATCCGGGGTGCCCCAAGTCCAAGATCGACGAGATCAGCGCCGGGACGCCGGGCGCAGGGTCGCCATGAGGGCCACCTCGGCGGTGCGGGAGCGGTCGATGCGGGCGGCGAGGTCGCGTACCCGAGCACTGGTGCCGGCGGCGACCTGGGCGCGGGCCAGGGCGGCGGCGGTGCGCTGGTGCGCGGCGAGCACGTCGAGCAGCACCCGGTCCACGTCGGCGGCCGAGGCGGCCCGCAGCCGGGCCAGGCCGGCGGCGGCGTCGCTGTGCCCGGTGTGGTCGTGGCGCGCGGCGGCGGCCGCCGCGGACGGGCCGGCCTCGCGCAGCCAGCCGCGCATGGTGGCCAGCTCGTCGGCCTCGGTGGCCCGGACGGCGGAGATCAGAGTGCGGACCTCGGTGTCGGTGACCCGGCCGAGCCCGACGTCGACGATCTCCAGCGTCTGCGCGGTGTGCGCCACCATCATGGCGAGGAAGAGCGCGTCGATGCCGCTGGTCGTGTCGTCCACGGCCGGCGTGGGCCGGGGCGTGGCGGGTGCCGGTGACGAGCCTCCGCAGCCGGCGACGCCCGCGGCGAGCAGGGCGGCCAGCAGGGCGGCGGCGAACGGGCGGCGCATGTCGGTCCTCCGGTCAGGTCGGGTGGTGATGCGCGGACCCCTGATCCGGGCGCGCCGGCCGACCGGGCGGGACCGGACGACCGGGCGACGCCGGTCTGGCACGCGACGTCCGGCCGCGCGCCGGACCGCGCCTCCCCGGCACGCCAGAACCGTCCGGCCCGGCGAGCCGGAGCGGTCCGGCCCGGCGAGCCGGAGCGGTCCGGCGCGACGCGGAGGCGCGGTCCGGCGCGGCCGTGCGGTCCGGCGCGGCGGCGGTGGTCAGACCTGCTGCCAGAGCGCCGGCACGTTCGGCGGCTCCCATCCGGCGATGGCGGTGTGCGCCTGGCGGCAGCGGTAGCCGCGGCCGTCGTAGGTCACCGTGTCGCCGACCTGGTAGGCCCGGCCGGCGGTCCAGGTGCCGCCCGGCACCGGCGAGCCGGTCGGGGTGGGCGTGGGCGACGGCGTGGCGGTCCGGGTCGGTGACGGCGTCGGCGACGGGGTGGGCGTCGGGTTGCCGCCACCGCCGCCGATCTGCAGGTCGACGCAGGAGTAGAACGCGTTGGCGGTGTCGGCGATGTTCCAGACCGCGAGCAGCTTCTGCCGGCCGGTGAAGCCGCCCAGGTTCACCGTGTGCGACACGGTGGCGTCAGGCTGGCGACCGCCGCCGTCGACCACCGCGACCCGGGTGTTGCCGATCCAGTACTCCCAGTTGGCGGTGGAGTGCCGAGCGGTGTTGACCCAGGTGAACGTCACCGTGCTGCCGACCGAGGTGGCCGGCCAGTTGCGGCTGTCGTCGTTGAGCACCGCGAACTGGGCGATGCCGGCGTGGCAGGTCTTCAGCCCCTTGGGGCCCTCGACGCTCTGCGGCTCGTACCTGATCTGGCCGCAGTCGGGCACCCGGTTCTGCGCGCACAGCGCCTGCCGGCTGGGCGGCGAGGAGACGTAGCCGTGGGCCTGAGCCGGCGCGGCGATCGCCAGGGTCGCGGTCACCGCACCGGTGGTGAGCAGCGGAAGAGTGAGTCTTCGACGCATGGTGGCAACTCCTTCGGGGGGAAGGGAAGGTGCCACGAACATAAATTAAACCTTGTTAACAGTAAAGACTCCTGTCTATAAATTAAGCCCTGACGGCTTGAGCGCGCCGCGCGGCCCGTGGAATCCTGATACGTCGATGGCTCACCGCGCGGAGCCGATCACCGTTCCTGGGCATCCGGGCGCCGTCAGGCCCCGGAAGGACGGCACCACCGACCCGGGCACCCACCCGCCGTCCGATCCCACGAAGGACACCCGCATGAGGAGAATCCTGCCGCGCGTGCGCCACTGGACCGCGTACGCGGCCGGTCTGCTGCTCGTCACCACCGCGCTGGCCACCGTCGACCCGCCGGTCGCCGGCGCCGCCGCCGACCCGGTCGCGGTGACCGTCAACGCCCGCGCCGGGCTGGCCACCGTGCCGGACACCGCGCTCGGCGTCAACCACGCCATCTGGGACTCCCAGCTGGGCAGCGCCGAGACGTCCGACCTGCTGAAGGCCGCCGGCGTGAAGATGCTGCGCTACCCCGGCGGCTCGTACGCCGACATCTACCACTGGGAGAACCACACCGCGCCCGGCGGCTACGTCGCGCCGGACACCGACTTCGACACGTTCATGGCGGCGGCCCGGCGCGTCGGCGCCCAGCCGATGATCATCGCGAACTACGGCACCGGCACGCCGGCGGAGGCGGCCGCGTGGGTGCGGTACGCCAACGTCACCAAGGGCTACGGCGCGAGGTGGTGGACCGTCGGCAACGAGAACTACGGCAACGGCCACTACGGATCGGCCTGGGAGGCCGACGACCACCCGGACAAGAGCGCCACCCAGTACGCCCGACTGGTGGTCGAGTACGCCGACGCGATGAAGGCGGTCGACCCGAGCATCAAGGTCGGCGCGGTGCTGACCATGCCCGGCAACTGGCCGGACGGGATCACCGCCGGCGCCGACCCGGGGCCGTGGAACCAGACCGTGCTCTCGATCGCCGGCCCGAAGATCGATTTCGTCGACGTGCACTGGTACCCCGGCGGTACCGCCGCCGAGTCGCTGGCCCGGACCGACCAGCTGCCCGATGCCGCCTGGCTGCTGCGCCAGCAGATCGCCCGGTACGCCGGCCCCGGCGCGGACCGGATCGGGATCAGCCTCACCGAACTGAACGTCGACACCGGCCGCACCACCGCGCCGGGCGCGCTGTTCCTGGCCGACGCCTACAGCGGCCTGCTGGAGCAGGGCGTGTTCACGGTGCAGTGGTGGAACGTGCACAACGGCATCGGCAGCGTCTCCGAGGTGGCCGGGCAGACCGACTACGGCGACTTCGGGCTGCTCTCCAGCGGCGGCTGCACCGCCGACGGCGAGGTGTGCGAGCCGCCGTTCAACACCCCGTTCGCGCCGTACCACGCGCTGTCGATGATGAATCTGTTCGCCCGGGCGGGCGACCAGTTCGTCCGCGCCGGCACCGACCAGCCGCTGGTCACCGCGCACGCGGTGCGCCGGCCGGACGGCAGCCTCGCGGTCCTGCTGGTCAACAAGGACCCGGACACCGCGTACCCGGTGGCGGTGGACTACGCCGGTTTCACCCCGGCGGACGAGGCGCCCACCGTGCACACGCTGACCAACGGCGCGACCGGGGTGAGCACCGGCCGCTCGGGCAGCGCGAGTGCCCGTACGCTGCCGCCGTACTCGCTGACCACGCTCGTGCTGCGACCGGCCTCAGGGTCCGCCGGGCGGCCCGGAGCCCCGGGGCGGCCGACGGCGGGCGCGGTGACCGACCGCGCGGCGACGATCTCGTGGCCGGCGGCGACGCCCGGCGCGACGCCGATCGCCAAGTACGAGGTGTACCGGCAGCGCGGCGCGGTCAGCGAGCAGCTCGGCGAGACCGCCGGCACCTCGCTGAGCGTGGACAACCTCGAACCGGGCGCCCGCTACACGGTCAACGTCCTGGCCCGGGACACCGCGGGCCGGGTGTCGTGGTCCTCGCCGCCGCTCACCTTCGCCACCGGCAGCCCGGCGGCGAGCGCCTGCGCGGTCCGCTTCCATTCCGACACCGACTGGGGCAACGGCTACGTGGCGACCGTCGAGGTGGTCAACACCGGTCCGGACGTCGTCGACGGCTGGACGCTCACCTGGACCTGGCCCACCGGCTGGCAGCAGGTCAGCAGCGGCTGGAACGGCACCTGGACGCAGACCGGGCGGGACGTCCGGGTGACCTCCACCGCCGACAACCGCCGGCTCGCCGCCGACGGCGGGAGCACCAGCGCCGGATTCGTCGGCGCGTACGGCGGGCCGAACGTGCCGCCGGGCGCGTTCCGCCTCAACGGGACGGTCTGCGCCGTCCGCTGAGACGCGGTCAGATCCGACCGGGTGGCCGCAGCCGCACGTCGGCCGTCGCCGGGACCTTCGTGTTCCGGCGACGGCCGGAGCGGCGCGGCGGTGGGACCACGTGCGGGCGCGACGGGCCGGCGGGCGGGGCCGGTGGCGGGGGCGTCGCGGCGGGCCGGGGCAGCACGGCCAGGATCAGCGCGAGCAGGGCCACCGCGACCACCCCGTCCAGCCAGTAGTGGTTGCCGGTGCCGACGACCACGAACGCGGTGATCAGCGGGTGGGCCAGCCAGAGCCGGCGCCACCGCCCGGCGGTGACCGCCACCAGGGCCAGCGCGACCGCCAGCGACCAGCCCACGTGCAGCGACGGCATGGCCGCGTACTGGTTGCTGAGCTGGTCGGTGTCGGGTGGCCCGTAGACGGTCGGGCCGAACCGGCGGCCGGTGTCCACCAGGCCGGTGAGCGTGGTCAGCCGCGGCGGCGCGAGCGGCACGCAGACGTGCAGCACCAGCGCCGCGGCGGTCAGCGCGGCGAGGGCCCGCCGCAGCCGCAGGTAGTGGGCCGGCCGACGTAGGTAGAGCCAGAGCAGGCAGAGCACCGTGGCCGGGAAGTGCACGTAGGCGTAGTAGGAGTTGGCCAGGCGGACCGGCAGCTCGTGCAGCAGCAGCGGCGCCTGCACGACGGCCTCGTCGGGCAGGTGCAGCAGTCGCTCCAGCCACCAGATCCGCTCGCCGTTGGCCCGCGCGGCGGCGGCGTGCCCGGCCACCAGCTGCCGGCCCGCCTTGTAGGCGAGGAAGAGCACGGCGACCAGCGTCAGCTCGCGGGCCGCCCGACGCAGGGCGGCGGCCCGCGCGGGCGCGGTCGACGGGACGTCCACGGCTCCTCCTTCGGTGCCCTGCGGCACGGGCCAGGGCCGCCGCCGGGGTCGGCGACGGCCCTGGGTTGCGGGCTCAGCGACGGGCGCGTTCCTCCCGGCCGCCCGGCTCGATGCTCACCTCGTCGAAGGCGGGCGCACCGTCGACCGCGTCCGCGCCCACCGCCACGGTGCGGCCGGTGTCCGGCAGGTCGAGGCTGGAGCGAAGGGTAACCGGGCGCAGCAACAGCGCCGCCACGACGCCGACGACCGCGATGGCGGCCGAGATGAGGAAGATGTGCCCGGTCGCGTCCCCGTAGGCGGCCCGGACGATCTGCCGTACCGGCTCGGGCAGCGCGTCGAGGTTGAGCGTGCTGCCGCCGCCCCCGCCGGTGGTGGGGATGCCGGCGGCGGCGAGGTCGTGGGTGATCCGGTCGCTGACCCGCCGGGCCAGCACCGCGCCGAGCACCGACACGCCGATGGTGCCGCCGAGCGAGCGGAAGAAGGCGACGCTGGCGCTGGCCGCGCCGATGTCGGAGAGCGCGACGGTGTTCTGCACCGCGAGCACCAGGTTCTGCATGGTCATGCCGACCCCGACGCCGACGACGAACATGGCGACCCCGACCAGGACCAGCGAGGTCTCGTGGTCGACGGTGCCGAGCAGCGCGAAGCCGGCGACCAGCACGATCGAGCCGAAGACGATGTACGGCTTGATCCGACCGGACGTGGTGATCATCCGTCCGGCCACGATCGAGGAGATCAGCACGCCGGCCATCATCGGGATGGTGAGCAGGCCGGCCTCGGTCGGGCTGTAGCCGCGGCCGATCTGGAAGTACTGACCGAGGAAGACCGCGCCGCCGAACATCGCCATGCCGACCGCGAGGCTGCCGAGGATGGCCAGGGCGGTGGTGCGCTCGCGGACGATGTGCAGCGGCACCACCGGCTCGGCGGCCCGCGACTCCACCCACACGGCCAGCGCGAGCAGCAGCGCCGCTCCGCCGACCATGGCGCCGGTCTGCCAGGAGAGCCAGGCGAACGAGTCGTCGACGAAGGAGATCCAGATCAGCAGCACGCTGACCCCGGCCGCGATGAGGGTGGCGCCCAGGTAGTCGATCTTCACGTTCCGCCGGCGCACGGTGGGCAGGTTCAGGGTGACCTGGAGCAGGAACAGCGCGATGATCGCGACCGGCACGCCGACGAAGAAGCACCAGCGCCAGCCGAGCCAGGAGGTGTCGACGATGAGGCCGCCGAGCAGCGGCCCGCCGACCGTGGCGAGCGCCATCACGCCACCGAGGTAGCCGTTGTAGCGGCCCCGCTCGCGCGGCGGGATCATCGCCGCGATGGCGACCTGGACCAGCGCCTGAAGTCCGCCGACGCCGATGCCCTGGAAGGCGCGGGCGGCGATGAGCTGCCCGGCGCTCTGCGCGAAGCCGGCGGCGACCGAGCCGGCCAGGAAGACCACGATGGCGACCTGGATCAGCAGCTTCTTGTTGAACAGGTCGGCGAGCTTGCCCCAGATCGGGGTGGTCGCGGTGGCGGTGAGCAGGGTGGCGGTGACCACCCAGGTGTACTGGGTCTGCGAGCCGTTGAGCGCTCCGATGATCTTCGGCAGGGCGGTGGAGACCACGGTGCTGCTCAGCATGGCCACGAAGAGCACCAGCAGCAGCCCGCTGAGTGCCTCCAGCGTCTGCCGCCGGCTCATGGGCGCGGCCTCGGCCGTCGCGGTGGGTGCGCTCATCGCGCGTCCTCCAGGTGTGTCGATTCGGGGGGCCGCTTCGTTGCCTCAAGCAATCATCAACAGATCTTGCCCAACAGGCAACTTTGCCCATTGAGAAAAGGATCACGTACGCTGGCCGCCATGGACGAGTGCACCGGGCTGCGCGAGCGCAAGAAGGCGGCGACCCGCCTGGCGCTGCACGAGGCGGCCCTGCGCCTGGCCGTCGAGCACGGCCCGGACCGGGTCACGGTCGAGGCCATCGCCGACGCGGCCAACGTCTCCCGGCGCACGTTCTCCAACTACTTCTCCGGCAAGGAGGAGGCGCTCTTCCACGGCGACACGCTGCGACTGCGCCGGCTGCTCGAACTGGTCGCGCGGCAGCCGACCGACCTGCCGCCCTGGCGGGCGCTGACCGAGGCCGCTCTGGCCCAGGCGGACGAGGGCTACGACGATCCGGCCGAGCCGTGGCTGAGCCGCCGACGGCTGCTGCACGGGCATCCGAGCCTGGTCGCCCACCAGGTCGGCGCGTACGCGGCGATCGAGCGGGAGCTGTCCGCGGAGATCGCCCGCCGGCTCACCGGTCCGGACGCGCCGCTGCGGGCCCGGGTCCTGGGCGCCACGTTCCTGGCCACCCTGCGCGTCGCCGCCCAGCAGTGGATCGAGCACCCGGACGAACCGCTGCGCGCCGTGCTGTCCACCGTCCTCGCCCACGCCACCCCGGCGACCGGCTGAGCCACGCCCCAGCCGCCCCGGTGGCGGACGAGGGAATGCGTGGCGATTCCGGCACGCCGTCTGACCTGCGCTGACACACTCGGCCGGTGGGTGGCGGCGACCGGTGGCGCAAGGGGCTCGGGCCCGCGGCCCGCGTCGCCCCGGCCACCCGGGTGGACAAGTTCGAGATCTTCTTCGACCTCGTCTTCGTCGTGTCCTTCTTCATCATCACGCGCGCCACCGCGGCGAACGTGACCGTGCGGGAACTGCTGCACGCGCTGCTGGTACTCGCCGTGCTCTGGTGGTGCTGGGTGGTGCACAGCGCGGTCGCCGCCCGGCTGCGTCTGGGCGAGGGCTTCGTGCCGATCCTCATGGTGATCGGCATGGTCGCGTTGTTCACGTTCGCGCTGGCGCTGCCCCAGACCTTCGGCGACCTGCGTCAGGGCAGCGCCGGCCCGATGCTGGTGACGGTCAGCTACGTGGTGATCCGGATCGTGCACACGGCGCTCTACTGGTACGCCACCCGGGGCGACCCACCGGCGCGGCGCAAGGTGTGGGTGTTCGCGCCGGAGGTGCTGCTCTCGACCTCCCTGCTGCTGGTGGCAGCGCTGCTGCCGCCGCGGGTCGACCCGGAGGTCGGACCCTGGCTGCGCGACGGACTCTGGATCGCGGTCGTGGTCATCCAGTACAGCAGCGGCCTGCTGGCCGGCACCGACGGCTGGAAGATCACCTCCGCCGAGCACTGGACCGAGCGGTACGACCTGATCCTGATCATCGCGCTGGGTGAGTCGGTCATCTCGGTCGGTGTCGGCGGCAACCTGCTCGGCAAGGCGGTGACCTGGCCGGCCATCCCGGCGGCGATCTTCGGGATCCTGTTCGTCGCGGCGCTCTGGTGGGCGCACTTCGACATGATCGGGCCGGCCGCCCGGATCGCGTTGCACGCGGCGCAGGGCCACCCCCGGGTGGCGATGGCCCGCGACGCGTACGCCTACCTCTACCTGCCCATGATCGCCGGGGTGATCCTGTTCGCGATCGGCGCCGAGGAGCTGGTGCGGACCGTCACCGACCCGGTGGGCGGCAGCATGGAGCGGGGTCACGGGCCGGCGGTGCCGCTGCTCTTCGGCGGGGTGATGATCTACTTCGCCGCGAACATGGCGTTCCAGTGGCGCACGCTGCGGACCCTGTCCTGGACCCGGGTCGGCGCGCTGGCCGCGCTCGCGGTCGCGCTGCCCTTCGGTCGGCACCTGCCGGCACTGGGGGCGCTGGGTCTGCTCACCGTGATCTGCGTGGCCCTGGTCGCG
The DNA here is from genome assembly GCF_002573675.1 of Micromonospora sp. WMMA1996. NCBI lineage: Bacteria > Bacillati > Actinomycetota > Actinomycetes > Micromonosporales > Micromonosporaceae > Micromonospora > Micromonospora sp. WMMA1996. The sequence continues at coordinate 2,642,701 of NZ_PDHU01000001.1, forward strand.
GTCGAACTGGTGGTGTTCGCCGACGCCCGGGCCGCGCTGCGGCGCACGGTCCACCAGGAGAAGATCAGCGCGGAGGAGAGCGAGGCCGCCTGGCGGGCGCGCTGGCACGACGGCAGGTCGGAGTGACCTGACACGTTCTTGACTCAGGCCCTAGAGTCTCCGCGTGATCGAGATCGCCACCGAGGTCGACCTGTTCCACCCGCCCGCCCGGATCTGGCGGGCGCTGACGGAACAGGCGCTGCTGGCCAAGTGGTTCGTCGAGAGCACCCCGCAGGCCGACCGCTGGGTGCTGGCGTCCGCGGCGCTGCCCGGTTACGACGCCGACACCGAGGTGGAGGTGGTCGAGCTGCGGACCCCGGAACGGCTGGTGGTCCGCTGCCGGGAGGCCGACCGGGCCACCCGCCTGGCCTGCGATCTGACCGCCACCGCGCACGGCACCCGCCTCTCCGTGCGCGAGGTGCTGGAGGAGGGCGACTGGGACGCCGACGCCCGCGCCGAGCAGCACGAGCAGGCGCTGACCGGGCGTCTGCCGGCGATCCTCGACTGGCTCGCCTTTCAGGCTGTCGACCTGCGCCGGGCCGAGGGCGGGCTGACCGCCGAGCTGCCGGTGGTCCGGCTGCTGGGCGAGGCGTCGGGCCGGTCCCGGCGACGTCGCACGCTGGTGGCCGCCGGCGTGGTGACGGTGCTCGCCGGCGTCGCCGGGGCGGTGCTGTGGGCGGTGCGGCCCACGCCTCCCGCGCCGGCCGCGCCCGCGGTGTCCGCGCCGCCGCTGGTCATGCCCTCCCCCACCGCCGCCTCCGCGCGCCCCACGAGCGCCCGACCCACGCCGAGCGCCAGCCGCCGGAGTCCCTCACCGTCGCCGTCCGCGTCCCGCTCCCCCAGCCGTACGCCGAGCCCTGCGCCACCGGCCGTGATCCCGCTGACCGCGACGTACGAGACGGTCAACGACCGGGTCTTCGGCTACCGGGGCGAGGTGGTGCTGGCCAACCCCGGCCCGACGGCCCGGCCGCAGTGGACGGTGACCGTGGCGCTCGGCGACGGCGCCACGCTGGGCTCGGTCAGCGGTGCCGAGGCGGCGCAGGACGGCGCCGTGGTCACGTTCACCGGCGACGCGCTGCCGGCCGGCGGTTCGACCACCATCCGCTTCGACGTCCGCGATCCCGACCCTCTGCACGACGGCCCGGAGAGCTGCGCGGTTGACACCACCCCCTGCGCCACCTCCTGACCGCACGCATCGATCGACGTCATGTCATCGACGTTCACCCATTGAGCCGATGGGAGCGCTCCCGTAGCATGGGCGAACGCGGCTGTTAACGCTCACAACACAATTACCCCGACGAATGCGTGGAGCCGCCACCACCACAGGAGGGTCCATCATGCCCCGATCGAGAACGGTCAATGCCGCAGTGGCGTCAGCCGGCGCCGTGCTGCTCGCGTCCACGGGAATCGCCGTGGCACTGCCGGCCGGCGCGGCCGCCGCCGGCTGCTCCGTGGCCTACACCGTCCCGTCCCAGTGGCAGGGCGGCTTCGGCGCCAACGTCACCATCACCAACCTCGGCGACCCCGTGTCGAGCTGGACGCTCACCTGGTCCTACGCCGCCGGCCAGACCGTCACCCAGGCCTGGAACGCCACCGTCACCCAGAACGGCGCCGCCGTCACCGCCCGCAACGTCGCCTACAACGGCTCCATCCCCACCAACGGCACCACCTCGTTCGGCTTCAACGGCGCCTGGACCAGCAGCAACCCCACCCCCACCAGCTTCGCCCTCAACGGCGTCACCTGCACCGGCGGCACCACCACCCCGACCACATCACCCACCACCTCGCCGACCGCCTCGCCGACGCCGACGACGACGCCACCCGGCACGTGCAACCTGCCGTCGAGTTACCGCTGGAGTTCGACCGGTCCGTTGGCGAACCCGCGGTCGGGTTGGGTGTCGTTGAAGGACTTCACGGTCGCTCCGTACAACGGTCGGCATCTGGTCTACGCGACGACGCACGACTACGGGTCGTCGTGGGGGTCGATGAACTTCGGGTTGTTCAGCAACTGGTCGGAGATGGCCTCGGCGAGTCAGAACGCCATGTCGCAGGGCACCGTCGCGCCGACGTTGTTCTACTTCGCTCCGCGCAGCATCTGGGTCCTGGCCTACCAGTGGGGTCCGACCGCGTTCTCCTACAAGACCTCGAGCGACCCGACCAACCCCAACGGCTGGTCGTCGGCGCAGCCGCTGTTCACCGGCAGCATCTCCGGCTCCGGCACCGGCCCGATCGACCAGACGCTGATCGCCGACGAGCAGAACATGTACCTGTTCTTCGCCGGTGACAACGGCAAGATCTACCGGGCCAGCATGCCGATCGGGAACTTCCCCGGCAGCTTCGGCTCGACCTACACCACGATCATGAGCGACTCGACGAACAACCTCTTCGAAGCCGTCCAGGTCTACAAACTGCAGGGCCAGACCCGCTACCTGATGATCGTCGAGGCGATCGGGGCGCAGGGCCGCTACTTCCGCTCCTTCACCGCGACCAGCCTCAACGGCTCCTGGACCCCGCAGGCGGCGACCGAGAGCAACCCGTTCGCCGGTAAGGCCAACAGCGGCGCCACCTGGACCAACGACATCAGCCACGGCGAGCTGATCCGCACCAGCGCCGACCAGACCTTCACCGTCGACCCCTGCAACCTGCAACTGCTCTACCAGGGCCGCGCCACCAACTCCGGCGGCGACTACGGCCTGCTGCCCTACCGCCCCGGCCTGCTCACCCTCCAACGCTGACGGTTCGGGAGAGATCCGATGAGAAGACTCAGCGCACCTCGTACCGCACTGGTCACGGCCGGGACCGTCCTACTGGCGTCGGCCGCCGCGGCGGTGGCGGTGCCGGCCGGGGCGGCAGCCGCCGGCTGTTCCGTGACCTACGCCGTGTCCTCGCAGTGGCAGGGCGGCTTCGGCGCCAACGTCACCATCACCAACCTCGGCGACCCCGTGTCGAGCTGGACGCTCACCTGGTCCTACGGCGCCGGCCAGACCGTCACCCAGGCCTGGAACGCCACCGTCACCCAGAACGGCGCCGCCGTCACCGCCCGCAACGTCGCCTACAACGGCTCCATCCCCACCAACGGCACCACCTCGTTCGGCTTCAACGGCGCCTGGACCAGCAGCAACCCCACCCCCACCACCTTCGCCCTCAACGGCGTCACCTGCACCGGCGGCACCACCACCCCGACCACATCACCCACCACCTCACCCCCGCCGTCGCCGACGCCGACGTCGTCGCCGTCCACGCCGCCGCCGGGCGGGCCGGCGGACATCACGGTGAACACCGGCACGACCTACCAGACGGTCGACGGGTTCGGGGCGGCGGTGTCGATCTGGGGCGGCGCCTGGTCCACGGCCGAGACGCAGACGCTGGTCGGGCTCGGCCCCAACCAGCTCGGTCTGTCCATCGTGCGCACCGGGCTCTCGCCGGTGTCCAGCGAGTGGGCGACGCAGGTGAGCGCGCTGAGGACGGCCAGGTCGTACGGGTCGAACGTGAAGATCATGGCGTCGCCGTGGACGGCGCCGGCGGCCTGGAAGACGAACAACAGCCGGATCAACGGCGGCAAGCTGAGGCCCGAGTACTACGACGACTACGCCAACCACCTCAACAGCTACGTGCAGTACATGCGCAACCAGGGCGTGACGATCGACGTCACCTCGGTGCAGAACGAGCCGGACTGGCACCCGGACTACGACTCGATGGACTGGAGTGGCACCGAACTCCAGACGTTCGTCCGGGAGCAGGGCGCCAAGGTGCAGAACACCAAGCTGATGGTCGCCGAGGCGGTGAACCTCAACTACGGCTACACCGACCCGACGCTCAACGACGCGGCGGCCCGCAACAACATCGGCTACATCGGCGGCCACCTCTACGGCACCGAGGCCGCCGGCCGGCTGAAGCCCTACCCGCTGGCGCAGCAGTACCAGAAGCCGGTCTGGATGACCGAGTGGAACCTGCACGAGGCCGACGGCGGCGGCTCGAACATCTGGGGCAACCCGGCCAACGCCACGGTCTGGAACGAGACGCTGGACGACATCATGCGCACCGTGCACAGGTCGATGGAGTCCAACTGGAGCGCCTACGTCTGGTGGTACGGCAAGCGCTACTACTCGTTCATCGGTGACGGCGAGTCCGCGTACGGCACGGTGGCCGGCGCGCCGCTCAAGCGTGGGTACGCGTTCGCCCAGTACGCCAAGTACGTGCGCCCCGGCTACCAGCGGGTGGGCCTGACCAAGAGTTCCAAGGCGTCGCCGCTGGAGGTGACCGCCTACTCCGGCGACGGGAAGATCACCCTGGTGATCCTCAACCGGTCCACCAGCGCGGTGACCAACGCGATCGTCCAGGCGCCGCAGAACGTCAGCCGCGCCGAGTACGTGGCCACGTCGCAGAACGCCAGCGCGGCGAGCCAGCCGGTCGGCGTGAACGGCAACCAGGTCACGGTGAACGTCGGCGCGCGGAGCATCTCCACCGTCGTGCTCACCCTCTGACAGGGGACAGGACAAAGGGCGGGGGCGGCCGGATCGGCCGCCCCCGCTCGTCGCGCCGGACTAACTGGCGTACGTCTCGAACTCGCCGACTCTCGGCGTACCGCCGGAGCTGTTGATCCTGAAGTTGATCTTCTTCAGTGAGGTCGCGCCGAAGGTGATCTGGCCGGCCCCGCTGCCGGAGGCGAGCACCGCGCCGGTGTCGTTGTTGACCAGCTGCCACGACCCGATCGAACCCGAGGTGCCGGACGGCTCACGGATGACCACGCGGGACACCGTGGTGGCCGAGCCCCACTTGATCGAGACGGTGCCGGTCGACCCGGCCGGCGACCAGTACGTGCCGAGGTTGCCGTCGCGGACGTTGCCGTAGCTGGTGCCGTCGGCCTTGCTGGACCCGTCGGCGCCGGCGCCGGAGGCGAGGCTCAGGTTCGTTCCGCCGCTCGGGGGCGGGGTGGTCGTCGGCGGCGGGGTCGTCGGCGCGGGCGTGGTCGGGGCCGGGGTGGTCGGCGTCGGCGTCTGCGGCGAGCAACTGCCGTTCGACACCTTCAGGCCGGTGTTGGCGCCGGCCGTCTGCCGGACGATGTCCGGCACGCAGCTCGCCCCGTCGAGACGGTACGAGTAGGGGATGCCGACCGTGGTGGTGGACGTCGGGTTCGGCCCCGCCGGGTAGTTCTCGTTGCCGGTGGCCGACCAGGTCACGTTGTCGAAGACGTTGCCGGCGACCTGCCAGCTGCCGCGCTCGTTGGTGTAGAACGTGCCCAGGACGTCCTTGGAGTTGCGGAAGTAGTTGTTCTCCACCTTCGCCCGGGCCCCGGCGCGGGAGTTGATGCCGGACTCGTGCAGGCCGGTGTAGTGGTTGTTGAACATGTGGGCGACGCCGCCGCGCAGCAACGGCGTACGGGAGTCGATGTTCTCGTAGAGGTTGTGCTCGAACGTGACGAAGCCGTTCGAGCGGTCGCTCTCGCTCGACCCGATGAGACCGCCGCGGCCGGAGTTGCGCAGGATGCTGTAGGACAACGTCACGTACTGGGTGTCGTCCTTCATGTCGAACAGGCCGTCGTAGCCCTCCGACTCCCCGCCCGACGCCTCCAGCGTGACGTGGTCGACCCAGACGTTGCGGACCGTGCTCTCCATGCCGATGGCGTCACCACCGTTGGAGGTGGGCGATCCCGACTTCTTGACGTTCCGCACCGTCACGTTCTGGATGATGATGTTGCGGGAGTCGCGGATGTGGATGCCGAGCTGGTCGAAGACGGCGCCGCTGCCCACCCCGACGATGGTGACGTTGCTGATCTGCTTCAGCTCGATCACGCCGTCGGCGGTGTTGCAGCTCGACCCGGACACCTTGCTGGTGTTGCCGTGGTTGATCGTTCCGGTGACCTCGATGACGATCGGGGTGCTGCTGCTGGCCCGGCCGCACAGCGCCGCGTGGATCGCGGTGCCCGTGGTGGCGCGGACGGTCTGGCCGCCCGCGCCGCCGGTCGTGCCACCGTTCTGGGTGGCGTAGCCGGTGGCGGCGCCGACCGCCGCCGACGCCTGCGGGCTCGGCAGGGCCACGGCGACGGCGATCCCGACGATCGCCGTCGCCAGTGTCGCGTGGAGTCGCAGCGCGACTGGTCTTCTCATGTCGCCTCTTCTCGTTTCGAGCATGCGGGAATTGCCGCGCAACGGCGGCATTCAGGGAAAGGAAACAATGGGAGCCGCGACGCGATCAGGCGCGTCGCCGGCGGATGTCGTTCATCTGCGATGCCCGGCTCGCCTATGAAACATCGATGTAACGCGATCGTATGAAAGCGCTTTCGCCGAGGGCAAGAGATATCGTTTGCAGGTTTTTTGCACCGCGTGCTCCGGGGGTGGACCCGCGGCGAACCACTTGACGAGCCCGATGGTAAGTCGTAGCTTACCGTTCGTGGTGACTTACCGGGTGGAGGACGGGTGGGACGCCCTGGGCGACCCGACCCGGCGGGCGATCGTCGCGTGCCTCGCGGAGCGACCGAAGGCGGTCGGCGAACTGGCCGCGCTGCTGCCGGTCAGCCGGCCGGCCGTGTCGCAGCACCTGCGGGTACTGAAGGACGCCGGTCTGGTGACCGACCAGACGGCGGGCACGCGGCGCGTCTACCGGCTCAATCCCGCGGGCGTGGCCGCGTTACGGGATCAGCTCGACACCTACTGGAGTCGGGCGTTGGAGGGCTTCCGGGACGCCGTCGAGCGTCCCGACGAGGAGGAATCATGAGTGGCACGGATGCGGTGGTGCGGCGGCAGATCGTGGTCCACGCGCCGGTCGAGCGGGCGTTCGCGATCTTCACGGAACGGTTCGGTGACATCAAGCCGAAGGAGCACAACCTGCTGGGGTCGCCGATCGTGGAGACCGTGTTCGAACCGAAGGTCGGTGGACACATCTACGACCGCGGCGAGGACGGCAGCGCGTGCGCCTGGGCCCGGGTCCTCGTCTTCGAGCCGCCGGACCGGGTCGTGTTCAGCTGGGACATCGGTCCGACGTGGCAGGTCGACCAGGATCCGGACCACGCCAGCGAGGTCGAGATCCGGTTCGTCGCCGAGACGCCGCAGCGGACCCGGGTCGAGTTGGAGCACCGCAACCTGGACCGGCACGGTCCGGGCTGGGAGTCGGTTCGCGACGGCGTCGCCGACGACCGGGGCTGGCCGCTCTACCTGGACCGCTACGCCGGCCTGTGCACCGAGGTCGGATAGCCTCGCCGGCCGGTCCGATGACGATCGGGCCGGCCGGCGAGGGGGGTGTCAGTCCCGGACGACCCGTGCGGGGGACGGGTGTGGCGTCGCGGCGCCTCGGGTGCGCTGGATGAGCACGACGCAGGCCAGCACCGCCCCGGCCGCGACGACCGCGCCGGCCGTCACCGCCTCGCCGAGCAGCAGTGCCGACCAGAGCAGCGTGAGCACCGGCTGGGCGAGCTGGATCTGACCGACCGAGGCGATGCCGCCCCGGGCCAGTCCGGCGTACCAGGCGAAGAACCCGAGGAACATCGAAACCACGGTGAGGTAGCCGAACGCGGACCAGGCCGCGACGCCGGCCTGCGGCCGGTCGGCGATCGCGGCCACCGCCGTGACCGGCGCGGTGACCGGCAGCGAGAGCAGCAACGCCCAGCAGATCGTGCGGGCGCCGCCGAGTTCCCGGGCCAGCACGCCGCCCTCGGCGTACCCGAGGCCGCAGAGCACCACGGCGGCGAGCAGGAACAGGTCGGCCGGGGACAACGCGCCGCGCATCGCGCCGCCGGTGGCGAGGAACGCGAGCACCAGCGCCAGCCCGGCGGCGCTGGCCAGCCAGAACAGGGCCGGCGGACGTTCACCGGCCCGGAGCACCGCGAACGTCGCCGTCATCGCGGGCAGCACGGTGACCACGACCGCGCCGTGCGCGGAGGTCTGCGTGGTCAGGGCGAGCGAGGTGAGCAGCGGGAAGCCGACCACGACGCCGAGCGCGACGACCGACAGCCGACGCCACTGGCGGCGACCGGGCCACGGGGCGCCGGTCAACCACAGGTACGCCCCGGCGAGCAGCGCCGCGCCGACGGCCCGTCCGAACGCGACGAACCACGGGTCCAGTTCGTGCACGGCGACGCGGGTGGTCGGCAGCGACATGCTGAACGCGAGCACGCCCAGCGCGCCGAGGGCGACCCCGGCGCCCGGTCTGACCGTTACCGTCGCGGGCACGGTAGCGCTACTCTGTTTTGTCATGAATGATGGTAGCGCTATCGACCGGGTCGTCCAGCACCTGCGGGGGCTGGTGACGGCGAGCGCTCCCGGCGCGCAACTGCCCTCGGTGCGGGAACTGACCGCCCACCACCGCGTGTCCCCGGTGACCGTCGCCGAGGCGACCCGGCGACTGGTCGCGGACGGGCTGGTGGAGACCCGCTCCGGTCGCGGCTCGTTCGTCGCCGCCCGGCGCGCCGATCCGCCCCGCGCGGACCTGTCCTGGCAGACCGTGGCCTTGGGGTCGCGGCCGGCCGGCGAGGAGGAGATGCAGGCGCTCCTGGCGTTGCCGCCCGCCGGGACCCTCGCGCTGACCGGTGGCTACCTCGACCCGGACCTCCAACCCGCCGCCGCGCTCGGTGCCGCGCTCGCCCGCGCCGCCCGGCAACCCGCGGCGTGGCAACGCGGCCCGGTGGAGGGGCGCGCCGACCTGCGGGCCTGGTTCGCCCGTGCGGCCGGCGGCGGCCTGCGCGCCGAGGACATGGTGATCTGCCCCGGCGGGCAGGCCGCGCTCTCCTCCACCCTCCGGGCGCTCAGCACGCCCGGCGACACCCTGCTGGTCGAGTCCCCCACCTACCTGGGCGCGCTCGCCGCCGCGCGCGCCGCCGGGCTGCGGGTGGTGCCGGTGCCCGCCGACTCGGACGGGGTACGCCCCGACCAGCTCGCCGCCGCGTTCGCCCGCACCGGCGCCCGGTTGTTCTACTGCCAGCCGCTGCACGCCAACCCGCACGGCGCGACCCTGGCACCCGCGCGGCGCGCCGCGGTCGCCGAGGCGGTCCGCGACGCCGGCGCGTTCCTCGTCGAGGACGACTACGCCCGCGACCTGACCATCGACGGCGAGGCGCCGCCCCCGCTGGCCGCCGACGACCCGGACGGGCACGTCGTCTACCTGCGGTCGCTGACCAAGCCGGTCGCGCCCGGCCTGCGCATCGCCGCGCTGGGCGCGCGCGGTCCGGCCGGCGCCCGGCTGCGTGCCGCCCGCCTGCTCGACGACCTCTTCGTCGCCGGGCCGCTGCAACAGGCCGCGCTGGAGTTCCTCACCGCGCCGGCCTGGGACCGGCACCGTCGTGCGCTGCGCACCGAGCTGCGGGCCCGCCGCGAGGCGCTGCTCGCGGCCCTGGACCGGCACCTGCCGTCGCTGGCCCCACGCGACGTGCCCCGGGGTGGCCTGCACCTGTGGGTCCGGCTGCCCGACGGCACCGACGACGTCGCGGTGACCACGGCCGCCGCCGCGGCGGGCGTCACCGTCTTCCCCGGCCGCCCCTGGCACGCCGCCGAACCCCCGGCCCCGCACCTGCGCCTCACCTACGCCGCCGCCCCACCGGCCCTGATGGACGAGGCGGTCCGCCGCCTCGCCACCGCCCTCCCCCACTGAGCAGACCTCACACCCCCCGATCTTGCAGTTGCACACCCCCGATACCGGGCGCGGTCCGGCATTCCACGAGCCGAAAGTGCAAGATCGCGGGAAGGGGGGCGGGCGTGGCGGGGCCGCCGGGGAGGTGTCTCCCCGGCGGCCCTTGGTCGGCGTGGTCAGTTGCGGGTGATGGTGAATGTGCTGGTGGTGTTCTTGATGTCCTGGGCGTTGTCGGTCAGGCGCAGGTTGGTGAAGGTGGCCGCGCCGACCGCGGGGCCCTGACCGGCCTCGGGCATCTCGTTGACCCAGATGCCGAAGCCGGACTTGGCGTCGAACGCGTCACCGCTGCGCCGCGCCCCGGAGATCGAGACGTTGGTCAGCACGGTGTCGGTGATCGGGTTCTCCGGCTGGCTGCCGGTGTACTTGGTCTGGAACATGATCCCCGAGTACGTCGGATCGACGATGTCCACGTCGCTCACCCGGATGCCGCGGAACTCCTTGGACGCGGAGAACAGCCACATCGCCGGGAACGTCTGCGCGCCCCAGAAGTGCCCGCCCGAACGGATCAGCGAGATGTTCTCGAACCGGGTGGGCGGGCTGGCGCCGAACCCGACGAACGGGTAGCCGAAGTCCAGCGAGCTGATGGTGATGCCCGAGTACGTCAGCTGGTCGGCGATGTAGAGGTTGCGGAACACATTGTCGTAGCCGCCGTACACGGCGATGCCGGCCGCCCGCCAGGTCAGCGTCGCGGTCAGGTTCTCGAACACGTTGCCGTGGTTGCCGCCGGAACCGCCCTGGTCGGTGGCGGAGAACAACGCGAACGCGTCATCGCCGTTGGAGCGGCCCTCCGAGTTGGTGACCAGGGCGTTGGTGCTGCCGTTGGTCATGTTCACCGCGTCGGCGAAGGTGTTGCGGAACCGGCTGTCCCGGATGGTCAGCCCGTCCACGCTCACCCCCCAGTAGGCGCAGACGGTGTGCTCGACCCAGACGCTGTCCAACGTGAGGTTGTCCACGTCCTTCAGCTCGCCCCACACCTTGCCCGGACCGTCGATCCGGTTGGTGTAGTTGCCGAAGAAGGCGAGGTGGGAGAAGGTCGACCCGCTGGCCGAGGACTCCACCCGGAAGCCCGCGTCGGTGTTCTGCTGGTTCGTCGGGGTCTGGAAGCGGGTGTACCACATGCCCGCGCCGACGACCTTCACCGCCTTGCCGTACACCTGGAGCTTCTGCGCGGTCTCGTAGGTGCCGGCGGGCAGGTAGACGCCGACCAGCGTGCCGGTGGTGTCCATCCGGACCGCGTCGAGCGCGTTCTGCACGTCGGCGTGGCTGAACCCGGTGGGCACCCGGTAACGCGTCGGGTCCGGGTTGGCCCGGGGCGACACCAGCTCGGTGTTGACGAAGTCGATCGCGTACGTGGTGCTGTTCGCCGGGTCCTTCTGGAGCCGGATCCGGCTGCCCGCCGGGACGGTGGAGTTGAGCAGCACGTTCGCCTCGTCGTACAGGTGGCGGGGTGCGCCCGCGCTCGGTGAGTCGCTCGGGCCGGCCTCGGCGCCGTAGAGCCAGATGTGCTTCGAGGTGAGGCTGATCGGCTTGTGCAGCACCCCGTTGACGTAGACGTTCAACGTCGAGTCGATCCCGCCGCCGCCCGCGGCGTCCGGGATGGAGAAGCGGGTGACCAGGGCGTTCGCGGCCGACCTGGTGGTCCACTCGACGTACGCGCCGGTGGTGTTGAGGGTGACCGCCCGCCGGCCGGACGCCTCGCCGGCCAGGTCCCCGATCGTGCGGTTGGGGCCGATCACCTGCGCGCCGCCGCCGACCGAGCCGTCCTCGGCCTCGTACATGTCGTAGCCCAGGTCGGCCCCGCGACCGACGAACAGCGCGCGGTCGCTGGTGTTGTTCTGCCGCTTCACCGGCAGCTCGTTGGCGTCGTCGGCGAGCACCACCCGGACGGTGTACCGGCCGTTGGCGGCGGTCCAGGTGCCGAGCGACACCGGACCGGCGGTGGCCCCGGCGGCGATCGTGCCGGAGTACGCGCCGGTCAGCGTGCGGACCACGGAGCCCGAGTCGTTGAGCACGGTGAGCGTGATGCCGTGCGACCCGCTCGCCGAGGCGATCGTGCCCTGGTTGCGCAGCGTCACCGCGAAGCTGACCGTGGCGCCGGCGGCCGGCGTCCCCGGCGACCAGGTCACCGCGGACGCGACCAGGTCGGAGCTGGCCACCGGGCTGACCGTCAACGCGGTCGGGTTGGTCCAGGAGTTGTTCGCCTCGTTCTGCTCGATCACCGCGTTCGACTCGTCGACCTTCGCGGTGAGCTGGTAGCTGCCGGCGTTGCGCGCGCCGATGCTCGCCGAGACGGTGCTCGACGCGCCGGCCGCGAGCGCGCCGACGGCGGCGGTGCCGACCTTCGTCGTACCCAGGTAGAGGTTGACGTTGGTGGCGACGGACGCCGCGCTGCCGGCGTTGCGCACGGTGGCCGACAGGGTGATCGCGTCGGTCTCCACCGGGGCGGACGGAGAGGCGGTCAGGGCGGTGACGGTGAGATCCGGGTTGGGTGCCGGGACGCCGATCACCTGGAACTCCGCGACCTGGCCGTTGGACGAGCCGGAGTTCGCGGTGAACTGGAGCCGGACGTCCGCGGCGGTGGCCGAGACCGGGACGGTCACGGTGTTGCTGCTGTTGGGGTTGAAGGAGTAGGTGGCGGAGGCGATCAGGCTGGTGAACCCGGAGGCGGACTGCTCCCGGCCGAGCACCTGGAACGTCTGGGTGCGCGCGCCCCAGGCCGGGTCCGGGTTGAGCTTCACCACGACCGCGCTGATGCTCGCGTTGGCGCCCAGCGCGACGGTGAGCGTGCTCGGGTACGCGCCCGGCGCACCCTCCCAGTAGGTGGTGACGTCGTTGTCGACGGCGTTGGCGGCGTTGAACACGTGCACCACGGACGAGGCGGTGGCCGGCTTGCCGACCGCCAGGTTGGTGCCGCCGGTGGTGCTGCCGGTACGGGTGACCGTGTTGCTGTTCGCCGACACGTTCCCGGCCGCGTCGCGGGCCCGCACGTGGTAGGAGACGGTGGCGCTGTCCGGCTGGCTGTCGGTCCAGGTGAGCGTGGAGCCGCTCACGGTGGTGCGCAGCGACCCGTTGGCGTAGACCTCGTAGCCGCTGACGCCGACGTTGTCGGTCGACGCGGTCCAGGTCAGCCGGATCTGCCCGCTCGCCGGCTGGGTGTAGGCGAGGTTGGCGGGCGCGGTGGGCGCGGTCGTGTCGCCGGTGTTTCCGGCGCGGGTGACCGTGTTGCTGTTCGCCGACACGTTGCCGGCGGCGTCCCGGGCCCGAACGTGGTAGGACACGGTGGTCCCGGCCGGCTGGGTGTCGGTCCAGGTGAGCGTGGTACCGCCGACGCTGGTGCGCAGCACGCCGTTGGCGTAGACGTCGTAGCCGGTGACGCCGACGTTGTCGCTGGACGCGGTCCAGGTGAGCCGGACCTGGTCGGTGGCCGGCTCGGTGAACGCCAGGCTCCCCGGCGCGGTCGGCGCCTGGGTGTCACCGGTCGCCGGGCCGTAGATCTCCAGCTCGGAGAGCTGCCCGGCGGGCCAGGCGCTGTTCGCGGTGAACAGCAGCCGCAGGTAGCGGGTGGACGCGGTGGGCACGGTGACGGTGACGGTGTTGCCGCCGGCCGGGTCGAAGGCGTACGACGCGGACCCGACCAGGGTGCCGAACGAGGAGCCGGTGGTGCTGCCCTGCACGGTCAGCGCCTGGTTGCGCGCGCCCCAGCCGGTGGGCAGCCGCAGCACCAGCCGGTTGACGCTGGTCGCGGCGCCCAGGTCGGCCTGGATCCACTGCGGGAACGCGTTGTTCGGGCTCTCCCAGTAGGTGGCCGCGTTGCCGTCGTTGGCGTTGCCGGCGGCGTACACGTCGGAGTGGCCGCTCTCGGTCATGGTCTTACCGAACGCCAGGTTGGTCGACGAGGAGGCGGTGCCGTAGACCTCCAGCTCGGCGAGTTGGGCGGCGGCCCAGCCGGTGTTCGCGGTGATCACGACCCGCAGGTAGCGGGCGTCGGTGGCGGAGAAGCCGAGCGTCACGGTGTTGCCGGCGGCCGGGCTGAACGACCGGGCGGCGGACGCGACGACCGTGGCGAAGCCGCTGCCGTCGGCGCTGGCCTGCACGGACAGCGTCTGGCTGCGCGCCTCCCAGGCGGCCGGCAGCTTGAGCACCACCTGGTCGACGGCGCGGCTGGTGCCGAGGTCGACCTGGGCCCACTGGGGCAGCGTGCCGCTGCTCTCCCAGTAGCTGCCCTGGTTGCCGTCGGTGAGGTTGGCCGCGACGTAGGGGCCGTTGACGCTGCTGGCGGTGGCGGTGCGGCCGGCGGCGAGGTTCGGGCCGCCGGCGGCCAGGGCCGGTGGGGCCGGCGCCGCGGTGACGGCCAGGCCGACCGCGGCGAGCACCGCGACGACTCTGGTACGGAGTCTGGACATGGTGGACGGACACCTTCTTCCGGGGGAGGTGGAGAGGCGTTGACGGGGGTGTTGGGGGGTGTGGTGCGGCGGGGACCCGGGGCGGGTCCCCGCCGCGCCGGTCAGGAGGCGTAGACCTCGAACTCGGACAGCTGGCCGGCCGGCCAGCCGGTGTTGCCGGTGAAGGTCAGCCGCACGTAGCGGCGGTCGCCGGAGGGCAGCGCGATCGACACGCTGTTGCCGCCCGCCGGGTCGAACGTGTACCCGGCCGCCGCCTTGAGGGTGGCGAACGACGAGCCGTCGGTGGAGCCGAGCACGGCCACCGTCTGGGTGCGGGTCTGCCAGGCCGTCGACGGCGGCAGCTTGAGCACCACCCGGGACACCGTGCGGGCGCTGCCCAGGTCGACGGTGACCGACTGGGGGAACGCGTTGTTGGCGCTTTCCCAGTAGGTGGCGGCGTTGCCGTCGACCGTGTTGCCGGCGCCGTAGACGTCGGCGTGGCTGGTCTCGGCGACCGGCCGCCCGGCGGCGAGGTTGCCGGTGGGGGGCGCGGTGGTGGTCGGCGGGGTGGTGGTGGGCGGCGGGGTGGTCGTCGTGCCGTCGCCGTACACCTCCAGCTCGGAGAGCTGGGCCGCCGGCCAGCCGGTGTTGCCGGTCGCGGTGACCCGGACGTACCGGCGGGCGCCGGACGGCAGCGCGATCGACACGCTGTTGCCGGCCGCCGGGTCGAACACGCGGCCCGCCGACGCGGCGAGCGTGCTGTACGAGGAGCCGTCGGTGGAGCCGAGCACGGACAGCGTCTCGGTGCGGCGCTCCCAGCCCGCCGGGAGCTTGAGCACCACCCGGTCGACGGTGCGCGACGCGCCCAGGTCGACCGTCAGCGACTGCGGGAACGCGTTGTTGGCGCTCTCCCAGTAGCTGGCCGCGTTGCCGTCGACCGCGTTGCCGGCCGCGTACGTCTGGTTGACGCTGGTGGCGGTCGCCGGCCGGCCCAGGGCCAGGTTCCCGCCGGTGGGCGGCGGGGTGGTCGGGGGCGTGCTGGTCGGCGGCGTCGTGGTCGGGGGCGCGGTGGTCGGGGGCACGCTGGTGGGCGGCGGGCTGGACGGCCCGTTGCCCCACTGCGGCTGCGGCCACGGCCCGCAGTACGGGGTGGACGTGTACCAGCCGGAGTTGCCGGCGCCCTGGGTGATCTGGAAGCCGCTGCCGACGCAGTTGTGCATCGGGTTGGCCTGGGCGATGTTGGTGGCCCGCACGTTCGTGAAGCTGACCTGGCTGGGCGCCTGGACCTGGAGCGCGTACGTGCCCGCCCCGTCGATCCGGACGTTGCTGAACGAGATCCCGCTGGTCTGCCCCTCGATCCAGTGCAGCGCCGCGTAGGAGCTGTCCAGGATGTCGGTGTCGGTGACGTTGATCGCCGCGCCCTGGATCGGCTCGTTGAGCGCGGAGAACCAGATCGCGCCCACCCCGAACTGCCAGTTGTAGTCGGAGTTGCCGTTGCGGATCAGCGTGTTGCGGGCGACCGTGATGGTGCCCGCGACGGCCGTCGACCCGGTGACGCCGGGATAGCGGTTCGCCACGTGGATGCCGCCGCCGTTGGTCACCGAGTCGGCGGTCACGTTGTCGGCGATGGTGATGTCGCGCCCGCCGTACGTGACCAGGTGGTTCGCCAGGACCGTCACGCCGATGGTGTTGTGGGTGAAGGAGTTGCCGACATTTGGCACGCTCTGCGCCCACATGGCCAGCGCGTCGTCGCCGGTGTTGCGGACGAACGTGTTGGTCACCGTGGAGTTGGTGACGCCCCAGTGGAAGTTCACCCCGTCGGCGGTCTGGTCGAGGATGCGGCTGTTGCGGATGGTGAAGTTGTCCATCGGGCCGTCCATCCAGGCGCCGACCTTGGTGTGCTGCAACCAGAGGTTGTCCACCACCGAGTTCGTCATCGCGCCGCCGAGCGCGTTGACCTGGTCCTCGTCGACGCGCTCGCGGATGTCGCCGATGATGGCGAAGTCCCGCAGCGTGACGTTGCGGCTGGGGCCGCCGGCCTCGTGCGAGCGGATCTCACCGGAGTAGCCGCCGCCCGGCACGTACTTGCCGTAGATGCCGGCGGCGCGCTTGCGGTCGGTGGGGTGCCGGCCGCCGAGCACCGAGTACCACGGCCCGGCGCCGCGCAGCGTCACGCCGTCGACCACCACGTGGTCCCAGAGCGTGAACGTGCCGGAGGGGATCCACACCGCCTTCCCCTGCGCCTTGCCGGCGTCCACCGCGGCCTGGAACCTCGCGGTCGAGTCGGTGGCCCCGGTCGGGTCCGCGCCGAAGTCGGTGACCACGTCCAGCACGCCGGACGGCTTGCTGATCGGCGCGCCGACCAGCTCGAAGTCGGCCAGGTCGATGGTGAACGTGGGCGACTGCGCGGTCGAGGAGACCTGGAGGCGGATCTTCGTGCCGGCCGGGTAGGTGGTGCCGAACATGGCCCGGGTCTCGTCGTAGAAGTGGTGCGGGTTGGTGTCGCCCGGGTTGTTGTTGAACGGGTAGCCGCCGTAGTACCAGCCGTACCGGGAGGTGACCGGCACGGCCTTGACCAGGGTGCCGTTCGCGCGCAGGTCGATGCTGGCGTCCCGGCCGGTGCCGGCGGCGCTGTCCGGCAGGCTGTAGCGGAAGGTGACCGCGTTCGCCGGGGCGGCGAGCGTGAACTCGACGTACTCGCCGACGGCGTCGAGGGTGACCGCCTCCCGGCCGGACGCCTCCGACGGCAGCGTGCCGTAGCGCCGGTCGGGGCCGATCTTCGTGCCGTTGTGGGCGACCTGCTCCGCCTCCTGCTCGCGGAACGGCACGGTGGCGCCGCGGCCGGAGATGTCGAACGGGGACAGGCCGGCGGCGTGCGCCGGGGTGGCGGTGGAGGTGAGCGCCACGACGGTCAGTGTCGAGGCGGCGAGCGTGGCGGCGGCCAGGGCCGCGAGCCCGGTGGTGCGGTGGCGGTGCGGGGTGCGGTGCTCGGCCATGCGGGGTGTGCTCCCTTTCGTCGGTGGCCAGGTCCCCCGTGCGGCGGTGCGGCGTCCTGCTCCTTCCTCCCCAGGTGTCCGGTGACGGCCGGGACGGGCCGTCCGAGGCGGCGGCGCCGACGACGGGCTCGTCGCCGGGCGGTTCGCGGTGGCGCCGGCGACGGGACGGGGGCCGTCGGCGCCACCGCGGTTCAGGCCGATCGGGTGCGCAGCCAGACGGCGGTGTCCGGTGGCAGCCGGTCGTCGTCGAGCGGACCGCTGGCCAGCAGCAGCTCCTCGTGCGCGGGTAGCGGCAGGGCCCGGTCACCGAGGTTGACCAGGCAGGCGAACCCGGGCTCGCGGGCGAAGGCCAGCACCCGGTCGGGGGCGGGCAGCCAGCTCAGCGGGCCGTCACCCAGCGCGGGGTCGGCCCGGCGCAGCGCCAGCGCGGCGCGGTACAGCTCCAGCATCGAGTGCGGGTCGCCGGTCTGGGCGCGGACCGTGCGGTCCTTCCAGTCCGCCGGCTGCGGCAGCCACGGCACGGCGGCCGCGCCGTCGGGGCTGAACCCGAACGGCGGGTCGTCGCCCTGCCAGGGCAGCGGCACCCGGCAGCCGTCGCGGCCGGGGTCGACCCGCCCCGAGCGCTCCCACATCGGGTCCTGCCGCAGCTCGTACGGGATGTCCTCGACCTCCCAGAGCCCCAGCTCCTCGCCCTGGTAGACGTAGGCGGCGCCGGGCAGCGCCAGGGACAGCAGCGCGGCGGCCCGGGCCCGGCGGGTGCCCAGCTCCAGGTCGGTGGGGATGCCCTCGCGCTTGGCGGCGAAGCTGAACCGGGTGTCTGCCCGGCCGTAGCGGGTGACGTGCCGGGTGACGTCGTGGTTGGACAGCACCCAGGTGGCCGGGGCGCCGACCGGGGCGTGCGCGCCCAGCGTGCCGTCGATGCTCTCGCGCAGCGCGGTGGCGTCCCAGGCGCAGCCGAGGAAGTCGAAGTTGAACGCGGTGTGCAGCTCGTCCGGGCGCAGGTAGTTGGCGAAGCGCTGCCGGTCCGGCAGCCACACCTCGCCGACCAGCGCCCGCTGGCCCGGGTAGTCGTCGGCGATGCGCCGCCAGGCCCGGTAGACGTCGTGCACGCCGTCCTGGTCGCGGAACGGGTGCGGCCGGTCCGGGTGGACCTCGGGCAGCGTGCCGTCCTTGACCAGCAGGCCGGCCGAGTCGATCCGGATGCCGTCCACGCCCCGGTCGAACCAGAACCGCAGGATGTCCTCGAACTCGGCGCGTACCCGGGGGTGGTCCCAGTTGAAGTCGGGCTGCTGCGGGGCGAACAGGTGCAGGTACCAGTCGCCGGGGGTGCCGTCCGGGTCGGTGGTGCGGGTCCAGGTCGGGCCGCCGAACTCGCCGGTCCAGTCGGTGGGCGGGAGGTCGCCGCCGGGACCGCGTCCGGCGCGGAACCAGAACAGCTCCCGCTCGGGGGCGTCCGGTCCGCCGGCCAGCGCCGCCCGGAACCACGGGTGCGCGTCCGAGCAGTGGTTGGGCACCACGTCGACGATGGTCCGGATGCCGAGCGCGTGTGCCTCGTCGATCAGCGCCTCGACCTCGCCGAGGGTGCCGAAGACCGGGTCGATGTCGCGGTAGTCGGACACGTCGTAGCCGGCGTCGGCCATCGGGGACGGGTACCAGGGGCTGAACCAGATCGCGTCGACACCGAGCGCGGCGAGGTGGTCCAGGCGGGAGCGGATGCCGGCGACGTCACCGATCCCGTCGCCGTTGCCGTCGGCGAAGCTGCGTGGGTAGACCTGGTAGATCACCGCTGATCGCCACCACGGGCTGCTGTCGACCATGGACACGGGCACCTGCTTTCTGCGGGTCGGTTCTGATGCGGCGGGCGGTGCGCCCGTCAGCCCTTGAGGCCGCCGGTGGTCAGGCCGGACATGATGTTCCGTTGGAAGATCAGGAACAGCACGACGGTGGGGATCGCGGCGATGACGGAGGCGGCGATCACCACGTTCATCGGGGTGCCGCCGGAGAAGGCGTAGATGCCGACGCTGACGGTCCGCGTCTCCGGCGACGGCATGACCAGCTTCGGCCAGAGGAAGTCCTTCCACACCGCGGTCACCGCGAAGATCGCCACCACGCCGAGGATCGGGCGGGACATCGGCAGGACGATCGACCAGAGCGTGCGCAGCGGCGAGGCGCCGTCCATCACGGCGGCGGCCATCAGGTCCTCGGGGATCGAGTCGAAGAACCGCTTGAGCAGAAAGATGTTGAACGCGTTGGCGACCAGCGGCAGCCAGATCGCGAACGGCGAGTCCAGCAGGTTGAGGTGCACGATCGGCAGGTCGATCACGGTCACGTACTGCGGGACGATGAGCACCATCGCCGGGATCATCAGCGTCGCCAGCATCAGGCCGAGGATCAGCCCGCCCAGCACCGGGCGCAGCTTCGACAGCGCGTACGCGGCGGCGGTGTCGAACACCAACTGGAACAGCACCGCGCCGGTGGCGTAGTAGAACGTGTTGAACAGCAGTTTCGCCAGGTCGAGGTTGGTCCAGGCGTCGACGTAGTTCTGCGGCTGGGGGTCGCGCGGGAACAGCGACGGCGGGGTCTGCGCGATCTCCTGGCCGGACTTCAGCGCGCCGGTGACCATCCAGTAGAGCGGTCCGAGGAAGACCAGGGTGAACGCCACCACGACCACGGTGAGCACGGTCCAGTAGAGGACCCGGCCGCGACCGCGCCGCAGTTGGGCCGGGGAGATGAGGGTACGGGTGGTGCTGTCGGCTGCCATGTCCTAGTCCTGTCTCGCGGTCAGTCGCACGTAGACGGCGGAGAACCCGGCCAGCACCACCAGCATGATGACGCCGAGTGCGGCGGCGCCGTTGAGGTCGTTCTGGAAGAACCCGTGCTGGTAGATCAGGTAGGCCACCGAGGTCGCGGAGTCCTGCGTGCCGGCGCCGTTGGCGAGGATCAACGGCTCGATGAACAGCTGCATGGTGGCGACGATCTGGAGCATCGCCAGCAGCGCGAGGATCAGCCGGGTCTGCGGGATCGTCACGTGGAGGATCCGGCGCCACACCCCGGCGCCGTCGATCTCGGCGGCCTCGTACAGCTCGCCGGGGATGTTCTGCAACGCCGCCAGGTAGATCAGCACCGCGCCGCCCATGTTCATCCAGGTCGACGCCAGCACCATGGCGGGCATCGTCATCGTGGGCGACTGCATCCACTCCGACGTGGGCAGGCCCACCGCGGCGAGGATCGCGTTGAACAGCCCCGCCTCGCTCGGGTCGTACGCGTAGAACTTGAACAGGAACAGCGCGGACGCCGGCGGCAGCATCACCGGCAGGTAGACCAGCACCCGCAGGTAGCCCTTCGCGTGCCGCAACTCGTTGAGCAGGATCGCCACGAGGAACGGCACGGCGTAGCCGAGCACGAGCGCCAGGCCGGTGAAGACGAACGTGTTCTTCCAGGCCGTCCAGAAGCTCGGATCGGCCATGATCCGGGTGTAGTTGTCCCAGCCGACCCAGGTGGTCTCGCCCCGGCGGGTGCGCTGGAAGCTCATCACGACGCCGCGGACCATCGGGTACCAGGAGAAGACGGCGAAGCAGGCGACCGCGCCGATGAGGAACGTGTGCCCGGTGAGGTTGTCCCGCACCCTGCGGCCGAGCCCGGCCCGGCGCGCGGCGACGCGCGGCGGTGTCGGTGCGGGACGGCCGGGACGGCGGGTGGCACCCGGGGCGGTGGTGAGCGCCAAGGCGACTCCTGCGGTAGGGGGTGGGGGCCGGTCGGGGCCGACCCCCACCCGGTCGGGTCAGCTGCCGGCGGCCAGGAGCTGGTTGACCTTGTCCTCGGCGGTCTTGAGCAGGGCGTCGATGTTCGCGTTCGGGTTGGTCAGCACCCCGGACATCGCCGCGTCGAGCACCGCGTAGATGGCCTGCGCGTTGCGCGGCTCACCCTTGATCGGCACCGGGTTGGCCTCGAAGACCGCGAAGTTGGTGGTGTCGACGTTGGCGTTGGCCTTGCGCAGGTCGAGTTCCTGCTTCTGCGCGTCGCTGCCGTTGGTGAACAGCAGCGGCTGGGGCAGGCCGACCGGGTAGTTCTGCGGCTTGGCGCGGACGTAGTCGAACTGCCCCTTGCCCGGGGTGAGCTTCTGGTAGGCGATCCACTTCAGACCGGCCTTGACCTGCTCCGGGGTGAGGCCCTTCTTGAAGAAGTAGCCCTCGCCGCCACCGAGGGTCGCCTTGGCCGGGCCGTCCTGGCCGGGCAGCGGGCCCATCGCCCAGTCCTGGTACTTGCCCTGGAACTGGCTGACGATCGCCTGGGTGGCGTCGGGGGCGCCGATGAACATGCCGACCTTGCCGGCGCCGGCGTTGGTCAGCAGGTCGCCCCACTGCAGGAGCTGGCGGCTGCCCATGCTGTTGTCGCCGTAGCGCATGTCCTTGAGGTTCTGCAGGACCTGCTTGCCCATCGGGTTGTTGAAGTCGGCCTTCTTGCCGTCGGCACTGAGCACCTGGCCGCCCTGCGAGTAGAGCAGCGAGGTGAAGTGCCAGCCGCCGGTGTTGCCGGCGCTGTACTCGGAGTAGCCGGCGACGCCGCCGCCGAGCGCCGAGATCTTCTTGGCCGCGGCCCGCACCTCGGACCACGTCTTCGGCGGGTTGGCCGCGTCGAGGCCGGCCCGCTGGAACAGCGCCTTGTTGTAGATCAGGCCCATCGAGTAGTTCTTCACCGGTACGCCGTAGAGCTTGCCGCTGTCGGTGAAGACCTCCTTGAGCGCCGGGTCCACGCTGTCCCAGGTGGGGATGGTGTCCTTGGTGGCGTACTCGGTGATGTCCATCGCCTGACCGGAGTCCAGCACCTGCTGCAGGTCGGTCATGTAGCCGTAGAACACGTCGGTGACGGTTCCGCCGGCCAGGCGGGCGGTGAAGTCCGGCGGGTTGTTGCACTGCTCGCCGACGCTGACGCTCTTGACCACGATGGTCGGGTTCTGCCGCTGGAACTCGGCGACGTCGTCGTTCCAGTTCTTCAGCAGTTCCTTCTGCGCGCCGACCGGCTGGCAGTCGACGGTGATGGTGACCTTGCCGCCGGCCTCGCCGGAGTCGTCGCTCTTGGTGGAGCACGCCGCGAGGCTGAGCCCGAGGCCGGCCGCGAGGGCGACCGCCGCGACCTTCCGATACTGCGGTACGGACATGTGTCCATCCCTTCGGGAACGGGTGTATCGATGGTTTGCACTGATCTGCGGTGACCGCGCGGCTGCCGCGCCCCGGGTCCGGTGGAAGTGGAGTCAATGTAGCGACGCCGACTCTTTACAGCAAGGTGTCGACTCGAAGACGAAAGAACACGACTTTGCAACGGCTGATCACGACGGAGACGTTTGGGGGCACAAAAAGGCCGCCGACCGCGGGTAGCGGTCGGCGGCCGGGTGGCCCGCCGGGTCAGGTACGGGGAGCGGGGGCGGTGGAGCCGCGTACCACCAGCTCGGGCTCGAAGAGCAGCTCGTCGTGCAGCACGCCGGCCCCCTCGATCTGGGTGACCAGCAGGTCGACGGCGGCCTGGCCCATCGTCTCGATCGGCTGGCGCACCGTGGTCAGCGGCGGGTCGGTGCAGGTCATGAACGCGGAGTCGTCGAAGCCGACCACCGAGACGTCGGCCGGCACCGCGCAGCCGAGCCGCCGGGCGGCCCGGATGGTGCCCAGCGCCAGCACGTCGCTGGCACAGACGATGCCGGTGGCGCCGCGTTCGATCAGCTTCGTGGCGGCGACCCGCGCGCCCTCCATGGAGAAGCTGGACCGCTCCACGAGGGACCGGTCCTCGCCCCAGCCGGCGGCGCGGACCATGGCGTCGAGCTTGCGGCGCGAGGGCACGTGGTCGGCCGGGCCGAGCACGATGCCGATCCGCTCGTGGCCGAGGGAGCGCAGGTGCCCGTACGCCTGCTCGACGGCGACCGCGTCGTCGGTGGACACCCGGGGGAAGCCCAGTTCCTCGACGCCGGCGTTGACCAGCACCACGGGCAGGCCGCGATCGGTCAGGCGCCGGTAGTGCTCGTGCGAGGCGTCCGCGAGCGCGTACGAGCCGCCGGCGAAGATGACGCCGCTGACCTGGTGGTCCAGCAGCATCTCCACGTAGCCGGACTCGGGCACGCCGCCGATGGTGCGGGCGCAGAGCGCCGGGGTGAACCCGCGTTGGGCCAGGGAGCCGGTGACCACCTCGGCCAGGGCCGGGAAGATCGGGTTCTGCAGCTCGGGCAGCACCAGACCGACCAGCCGGGCGCGCTCCCCGCGCAACTTGGTCGGGCGCTCGTAGCCGAGCACGTCGAGGGCGGTCAGCACGGCCGTCCGGGTCACCTCGGACACGCCGCCGCGGCCGTTGAGCACGCGGCTCACGGTCGCCTCGCTGACACCCGCCTTGCGGGCCACCTCCGTCAAGCGTTTCGTCACGGCGGCAATCCTACGTCGGTTTCTTGCAAGAAAAGAACAGCCAACCCGCCCAATTCTTGACGTTCCGACGCCCAGGTGGAGTGAAAGATTCGAACATGATGATGCTTGAAAGAGGGCAGGGCGCAGGAATAACATGAGGCACCTTGTCGACGGGCGCCCCTCACCCGCGCCGAGGCCACCACCGTCCCCTCCTCGCGAAAGTGGGTGCTCCGATGCAACGGAGCGTGGAAGGCACCACGGGCCGCCGCCCGTGCGTGCCGCGGATCCTCGCGGCGGCGGTCACCGCCGCCGCCCTGGTCGTGCCGCCCGGCTCCGCCGCCGCGGCGACCGCGCCCCCCGGCCCGGCGCCGGCGGTCACCCGGGCCGCCCTCGACCCGGCACTGGTGGCCGGGCGCGGCGCCGCCGTCGACTACGTCGAGCAGGAGGCCGAGAACGCCCGCACCACCGGCACCGTCATCGGCCCCGACCGGTCCGCCTACACCCTGGCCGGCGAGGCGTCCGGCCGCCGGGCCGTCCGCCTGCTGCCCGGCCAGTACGTCGAGTTCACGCTCCCCCGGGCCACCAACGCGCTGACCGTGCGCTACAGCATCCCCGACGCGCCGCGCGGCGGCGGCATCACCGCGCCGCTGCGGGTCGCCGTCGGCCGGGCGCCCGCGCGCACCATGACGCTCACCTCGCAGTACGCCTGGCTCTACAACCAGTACCCGTTCACCAACGACCCCGACGCGGACCTGCTGCACCCGGACTGGTGGATCACCGAGTGCTCGTGCGTGCCGGCGGCCACCACACCGACCCCGGTCGTCGCCAAGCCGTTCCGGCCGCACCACTTCTACGACGAGCAGCGGATGCTGCTCGGGCGGACCCACCGGGCCGGCGAGGTGGTCCGGCTGACCGCGCCGACCGGCACGGCCGCCGCCTGGACCGTGATCGACCTGCTGGACGCGCACCTGGTCGCCCCGCCCCGGGTGGTTCCCCGCGCGGTGAACGTGCTCGCCTTCGGCGCCGACCCGACCGGGCGGCGCGAGTCCGCCGGCGCGTTCGACCGGGCCGTGGCGCACGCCCGCCGGGTGGACCGGCCGCTGTACCTGCCGCCGGGTGTCTTCCAGGTCAACCGGCACGTGATCGTCGACGACGTGACCATCGTGGGCGCCGGCAGCTGGTACACCGTCGTGAAGGGACGCGAGGTCGCGCTCGACACCCCGGCGCCGGACGGGTCCCGGCACACCGGCGTCGGCTTCTACGGCCGCGACGCGGCGGACGGCGGCAGTCGCCACGTCCACCTCTCCGGCTTCGCGATCGAGGGCGACGTCCGCGAGCGCGTCGACACCGACCAGGTCAACGCCATCGGCGGAGCGCTCAACCACAGCACCGTCGACGGCCTCTATCTGCACCACACCAAGGTCGGCATGTGGTTCGACGGTCCGATGACGGGGCTGCGGGTCACCGACACCGTGATCGCCGACCAGATCGCCGACGGGCTCAACTTCCACACCGGCGTCACGCACTCCTCGGTCACCAACTCGGTGGTCCGCAACAGCGGCGACGACGCCCTGGCCATGTGGTCGGAGGGGACCGCGAACGCGTCCAACACGTTCGCGTACAACACCGTGCAGTCGCCGGTGCTGGCCAACGGCATCGCGCTCTACGGGGGCGCCGACCTGACCGTCGCGCACAACCTGGTCGCCGACCCGGTCCGCGAGGGCAGCGCCATCCAGATCGGCTCCCGCTTCGGGGCCGAGCCGTTCGCCGGCCGGATCCGGATCACCGGCAACACCACGGTCCGGGCCGGCACCTACGACCTCAACTGGAACATCGGCCTCGGCGCGATCTGGTTCTACGCGCTGGACCGCAGCATCGACGCCGACATCCAGGTCACCGGCGACGCCTACCTGGACAGCACCTACAACGCGATCATGCTGGTCAGCGACTGGCCGGTGAAGGACAGCGTCCGGATCGACAACGTGCGGTTCCACGACATCCGGGTCGACGGCACGGGCACCTCGGTGGTGAGCGCCCGCACCGCCGGCGGGGCCAGCTTCGCCGACGTCGACGCGCGCAACGTGGGCGCGGTCGGGGTGAACAACTGCGGCTCGTTCCACTTCACCCCGGCCGGATCCGAGTTCGGCCTCACCGACCTCGGCGGCAACGACGGCGGGTGGCTCGCGCCGTGGCTGCTGCCGAACACCATCACCTGCGACGACCGGCCGCCGGTCGTGCCGCCGCCCCCACCCACCACCTGGTGAACGACGCGACCGCCACCGGCCGGGGGCCGGTGGCGGTCGCGACGCGGTGCGCGGTGGCGGATCAGGCCTCGGTGAGCTGACCCCGCAGCTTGGTCAGGGCGCGGGCGAGCAGCCGCGACACGTGCATCTGGGACACGCCGACCCGGGCGGCGATCTCGCTCTGGGTCAGGTTGCCGTAGAAGCGCAGCGTGAGGATCTTCTGCTCGCGCTCGTCGAGCGTGGCCAGCGCCGGGCCCAGCGAGGCGCGCAGCTCGGCCAGCTCGTACTCGTTGTCCTCGCTGCCGAGCGTGTCGCCCAGCTCGGTGGCGCTGTCGCCGTCGCCGATCGGGGTGGAGAGCGACACCGCGTTGTAGGCGCGGGCACCCTCCAGGCCCTCCAGCACCTCTTCCTCGGTGACGTCGAGGTGGGTGGCGATGTCGGCCACGGTCGGGGCCCGGTTGAGGGTCTGGGTCAGCGTGCTGTTCGCCTCGGAGATGCGCAGCCGCAGCTCCTGGAGGCGACGCGGGACCCGGATGTTCCAGGTGCGGTCACGGAAGTGCCGCTTGATCTCGCCGAGGATGGTCGGGATGGCGAAGCCGGCGAAGTCGACCCCGCGGGAGGCGTCGAACCGGTCGACCGCCTTGATCAGGCCGAGCGCCGCGGTCTGGGCCAGGTCGCCGGCCGGCTCGCCGCGACCGCTGTAGCGGGCGGCCAGGTGGTTGGCCAGCGGCAGCCACGCCTCGATGACCTGGTTGCGCAGGCTCGCCCGCTGCGGGTGGTCCGCGGGCAGGGCGGCGAGCGCCCCGATCAGCTCGCTGGCGCGGGACTCCTCACCGGTCTGCGGCGCGCGGTGCACCTCGGTGGCGGACGGTGCCATGGTCATCGTGGTCATGCTGCCCTTCCTGTCCTTGGAGAACGGGTGGCCTCCCACACCGGTCGTGCCAGCCACACTAGACCAAAGGTCACCGCCAAATCAACCGAACGGACGATGGAGATTTAGGGGTATACCGGACAACCTGGCGTGGAATCCGGTCAACGGGGTAGCAGCGGCCGGTAGTCGGCGGCGGTGAGCGGGAGCGCGGAGACGCTCCCGTCGGCGCGGGGCACCTCCAGCGGCTGCCCGTCCCGGCGGAACGCCACGCTGTCCACGTCCGGCCGTTGGGTGAGGCTGCACACGATCTGCCCGAAGGCGAGCACCTCGTCGCTGCGCCCGGTCTCCTCGCCGGCCTGGCGCACGTCGACCGTGGCGACGGTGCCGGCGAGCGTGGCCCCCGCGACCGCCACCGTGCCCGGCAACGCGGTGGCCAGCCCGCGGCCGCGCTCCCAGCGGTCCGGCCCGGCCAGCAGGTGCTGGAGGTGGGCGTCCACGCCGGGCAGGCGGTCCGCCGGACGGGTGACCACCGCCAGGCCGTCCTCCCGGACGAAGCAGAACGGCTCGTCCACCCGACCCTCCGGGTCGGCCGTCGTGGTGCCGGCCGGTGTCGGGAACCGGCCGGGCGGCGGCTGCACCAGCCGGGGCTCGTCGTCGACCGGCACACCGCACCCGGCGAGCAGCGCTGCCGCGAGCAGCGTCGGAACCAGCCGGCGCCTCATCGGACCGCTCCGGGCAGCTCGACCCGGAACCGGGCGCCCCGGTCCCGGTCCAGCACGGCCGCCGTCCCGCCGTGCGCCGCCGCGTGCTGCGCCACCAGCGCGAGGCCGAGCCCGGTTCCGTCGGTTCCGGCCCGGGCGTGCGCCGCCCGGCCCCGGACGAAACGGTCGAAGATCGCCTCCCGGTCCGCCGCCGGCACGCCCGGACCGTCGTCGTCGACCTCCAGGACGCCGACGCCGTCCTCCGCGCCGAGCCGGACCGCGACCGGGCCGCCGCCGTACCGTTCGGCGTTCTCCAACAGGTTCAGCAGCACCTGGGCGAAGCGGCGACGGTCGACCCACCACCGGTGCGGCGCGCCGGCCGACACCTCGACCAGGCTCTCCGGCAACGACCGCTCGCGGCAGGCGGACCGCGCCAGGTCGACCACGTCGACGGTCTCCCGGTGCGCCGGCTGCTCGGTGCGGGCCAGCTGGATCAGGTCGTCCACCAGGCGCTGGAACCGGGCCACCTCGTCCGCCACCAGGCCCGCCGCGGTGGCGGTGCGCTCGTCCTGGTGTTCCCGGCGGCGGGTCAGGACGCTCGCGGCGGCGGCCAGCGTCTGCAGCGGCGAGCGCAGCTCGTGGCTGACGTCCGCGGCGAAGCGTCGATCCCGGTCGATCCGCCGGACCAGCTTGTCGACCATCTCGTTGAACGAGCTGGACAGGCGGGTCAGGTCCGGGTCGGTGGTCGGGTCGAGCCGGGTGGCGAAGTCGCCGGCGGCGATCCGCTCGGCCGCGTCGGCCACCGCGGTGAGCGGCCGGAGGCTGTGCCGGGTGGCGTACCAGCCCAGCGCCGCGCCGGCTCCCGCGATCATGATCGCGACCGCGGTCAGCGCCAGCCCGACCACCTGGAACGTGTCCTCCACCTCGCGCAGCGAGGTCAACTCGTAGTAACCCAGCTCACCGGGGAGCGGCACCCCGACGAGCAGCGTCGGCTGCCCGTCCAGGCGGATCCGCTGCACGGCGGGCCGACCGTCGGCGACCACCCGTTGCAGTTCGGCCGGTACCGAGCTGGCGCCCACGTCCGCGGTACGGGCGTACCAGCCGTCGCGCAGGTGCAGCAGCGGGCGTCGGGCGCTGCCGGTGTCCAGCGAGCGCAGCACGGCCACCACGTCCGGGGTGCCGGTGTCGAGGCCGGACCGGACCACCGCGGCGTCGTAGTAGGCGGCGCGGACGGCGGTGCGCTCCCGCTCGTCGAGCAGCGAACGGCGGGTCAGGTCGTAGGAGAACAGGGCCATCAGCGCGGCCAGCAGCAGGGCGCCCACGGCGAACGCGGCGGTCACCCGGGCGCGCAGTCCGGGACGGCTCATCGCTGGAGCTTGTAGCCGAGACCCCGCAGGGTGACCAGGTGACGGGGGTTGGCCGGATCCGGCTCGATCTTCTGCCGGAGCCGGCCGACGTGCACGTCGACCAACCGCTCGTCACCGGTCTCGTAGCCCCAGACGCGGCTGAGCAGCTGCTGGCGGGACAGCACCTTGCCGGCGTGCTCGGCAAGCTCGCAGAGCAGCCGGAACTCGGTCCGGGTCACCGGCACCGGCCGGCCGGACCGTCGCACCTCGCCGGCCTCGGCGCTGATCTCCAGGTCGCCGAAGAACTGCGCGGGCGCGGGGCCGGCCACGGTCCGGACCCGGCGGCGCAGGGCCCGCAACCGGGCGGAGAGTTCCTTGATCGCGACCGGCTTGACCACGTAGTCGTCCGCCCCGGCCTCCAGCGCGGCGACGATGTCGTGGGTGTCGTCGCGGGCGCTGATCACCACGACCGGAACGTCGTCGTCGCGACGTAGCTGCCGGATACCGGTGAAACCGTCCATGCCGGGCAGCATCAGGTCCATCAGCACGTAGTCGGCCGGGTTCTCCCGCTGCCGGCGCAACCCGTCCTCGGCGGTCGCCGCGCCGTAGGCCTCGTAGCCCTCCTCCTCCAGGGCGAGCTGCAGCGCGAGCCGGATGCGGTCGTCGTCCTCGATCACCAGTACGGCCGTCATATGGGCATCATGACCGGCTGGCCACGGGTCGCCCAATCGCGTCGGCCGTTCACGGTTTTTGTCACCGAACCGTCATACAACCGTCCGGTGACCTCCAAGGTCGCTGACCAGAGTGGGAGCCGAACCGGAACCCCGTCACGGAAGCGACCTGATGACCAGCACCCTGCCGTCCGCCCCGCCGGAGTCCACCGTGCCGCACGTCCGGGTGGAGATCACCGACGAGCTGGACCTCGCCGGGCTGTCCGAGGTCGCGCACGTGCTGGACCGCGTCCTGGCGCTACGGCCCCGGCAGGTGACCATCGACCTCGCGCAGTGCCGGCACGTGGACGCCGCCGCGATCGCGCTGCTGCTGGACGTGCACCGCCGCCTGGCCCGACGGGACGCGGTCCTGACCCTGGGCAATCCGCACCCCCGGATCCGGCGGGTCCTGGCCACCGCCGGCCTGGGCGCGTCGGTACCCGTCGTCGACACGCCCCGCCCGGCCGCCCGCGGTCGCGCCCGGGTCCCGTCCGCGCGGCGCTGAGGAGGAGTGGTGACCGGCAGCACGCTCGTCGGAGCGCTCGTCGTGGGCCTCGCCGTCGGTGCGGTGGGACGACTCGTCCTACCGGGGCGCAAGGCCGTCCCGGTCTGGTTGACCCTCGCGCTCGGCGTGGCCGCGGCGCTGCTCGGCGCGATCGTGGTCGGGCTGGTCGACCGGCGTCCGGGAGGCTCCCCGCTGCTGCCCCTGGTGGTGCAGACCGGGTTCGCCGCCGTCGCGGTCGTGCTGGCGGTGGTCGCCGCCGGCCGGCAGACGTCGCCCGACCCGGCCGCCCGGCGGAAGGAGGAGGTGTGACGGTCGTACCGGCGGAACATCTGATGATGCTCATCTGCGACGGCTGCGGCGACAGCGTCACCGGCACGGGTGCCACGCTGCCCGACGCCGAGGTCGTGTGGACGCTGGTCTTCGAGCACGACTGGGTCGGCTCGCCCTTCGCCTCCGGGCCGCACCACTGCCCCCGGTGCAGCGCCCGGGCGGCGGTCGCCGACGACGGCCTGGGCCTCGACGACGTGGAGGCGGTGGGCGGGCCGCGGCCCACCCCCGACGCCGACCCCGCCGAGGCGGTACGCCGGGCGCTGGCCGACCGGTCGATCCGGGCCGACCGGGAGTTGGTCGACCTCGCCGGGCTGGAGGTGATCGACTCCGCCGGGCTGGGTCTGCTGGTCCGGGCGCACCAGGAGGCCCGACGGGACGGCCGGCGGTTGTGCCTGGTGGCGCCGTCCCGGTTCGTGCTCACCGTGTTGCACACCATGCGGCTCGACGGCGTCTTCGCCGTCGTCGACGACCGCGCCCCGGCGTCGGGCGTCGCACCCGCCCCCCGGTCCTGACCGAGCAGAAGGAGTCCCTCCCCGTGATGATGCCCTGGCCGTACCCGGACTTCCCGTTCACCGGCGGCGGGCCCGAGCCCGACGGCGCGGACGTGGCGCTCGCGTCGCTGGTCGCGCAGCGCCTGAGCACCGACTGGACCACCCGGCGCCAGCAGATCACGGTCACCGTGCAGAACCGGGTGGTCATCCTCGCCGGAATGGTCGCCGACCCGGAGACCCGTCGCGTCGCCGCCGAGCTGGCCTGGGACGTACCGGGCGTGTTCGACGTCTGCAACGCGCTGCGGCTCTACGGCGGCCGGCGCGCCCGGCGCTGACCCCGCCGCGCCGCCCCGGCGGTTGCACGCATCGGCATCCGCCTCTACCCTCTGCGTGGGAGCGCTCCCCCGGGCACCGAGTCGACCTTCCGGGCAGGTTCACGTCGGGCACCCTCCGATCACCACCCACCAGATGGGACCTTCCCGCATGTTCTCGATCCCCCGGCCGTCCCGGCGGCACCTGTTCGTCGGCGCCGCCGTCGGCGCGCTCGCCCTGGCGGCGACCGCCGTCCTGCCGTCGACGAACGCGATGGCGGCGACCGGCTGCGCCGTCACCTACACCACCAACTCCTGGCAGGGCGGCTTCACCGCCACCGTGACGGTCAAGAACCTCGGCGACCCGGTGAACGGCTGGACCCTGGGCTTCACCTTCCCGGACGGCGGCCAGCGCGTGGTGCAGGGCTGGTCGGCCACCTGGCAACAGAGCGGATCCGCGGTCACCGGGCGCAGCCTGGACTACAACGGCGCGCTCGGCACCGGGGCCAGCACGACCGTCGGCTTCAACGGGTCCTGGACCGGGTCGAACCCGAGCCCGACCTCGTTCACACTCAACGGCACGGCCTGCACCGGCGGCACCGGCACGCCGCCGCCGAGCACGCCGCCCCCGACCACTCCCCCGCCCACCACCGCGCCGCCGACGACCCCGCCGCCCACCGGCACCACGCCGGCCGCGATCAACGGTCAGCTGCGGGTCTGCGGGGTCAACCTCTGCAACCAGCACGGCCGGCCGATCCAGTTGCGCGGCATGAGCACGCACGGGTTGCAGTGGTTCGCCAACTGCTACCCCGACGCCTCGCTCGACGCGCTTGCCAACGACTGGCAGGCCGACCTGCTGCGCATCTCGATGTACGTGCAGGAGCAGGGCTACGAGACCAACCCGACCGGGTTCACCAACCAGGTCAACTCGCTGGTGGACAAGGCCGAGGCGCGGGGCATGTACGCGTTGATCGACTTCCACACGCTGACCCCCGGCGACCCGATGTACAACCTGGAGCGGGCGAAGACCTTCTTCGCCGCCGTGTCGGCGCGCAACGCGGCCAAGAAGAACGTGATCTACGAGATCACCAACGAGCCGAACGGCGTGAGCTGGTCGACCATCCGCACCTACGCCGAGCAGGTCATCCCGGTGATCCGGGCCAACGACCCGGACGCCGTGGTCATCGTCGGCACCCGGGGCTGGTCCTCGCTGGGCGTCTCCGAGGGCGGCAACTCCGACGAGATCGTCAACAACCCGGTGCGGGCGCAGAACATCATGTACACGTTCCACTTCTACGCCGCCTCGCACCGGGACAACTACCGCACCGAGGTCGAGCGGGCCGCCGCCCGGCTGCCGCTGTTCGTCACCGAGTTCGGCACGGTCACCTACACCGGTGACGGCGCGGTGGACACGGCCAGCAGCAACGCCTGGCTGGACCTGCTGGATCGGCTGAAGATCAGCTACGCCAACTGGACGTACTCGGACGCGCCCGAGGGCAGCGCGGCGCTGCGGCCGGGCACCTGCGCGGCGGGCACCTTCACCGGCACCTCGGTGCTCACCGAGTCCGGCGCGTTCATGCGCAACCGGATCCGCACCCCCGACAGCTTCCCCACCTCCTGACCGGGCGGCCGGCGGCGGTCCATCCCCTTCGGGCCGCCGCCGGTCAGCCCTCGATCAGCCCGGACCGGCGCCACAGCAGCCGTCCCGGGCCGGCGATCAGCCCCAGCTCGGTGAGGTGCTCGGCGATCCGCTGGGCGGACCACCGCAGGGTGGCCTGCCAGTGCGGGTTCGCGTGGGCCGCGGCCAGGCCGACCGCCGGCGCGATGCCGACCGCCGCGTACGCCCGGGGGTTCACCAGACGTCGGGTGATCGAGTAGGCCGCCCGGCCGATCACCAGGCGCGCGTAGCCGAGCGCCACCGGGCCGGCCGCCTCCACCTGGCGGCCCAGCTCGTCGCGGGCGAAGCGTACGTGCCGGGCCTCCTCCACCACGTGGATCCGGGAGACCATCCGGACCAGCGGCTGCAAGGACTCGTCGGCCATGATCTCCCGCTGGAACGAGTCGAGGATCTCCTCGGCGATGAGGATGGCGGCGTACATCTGCGGGCCGGTCGCGGTGGCCTTGAGCCAGCGGCCGAGCAGGTGGTCGACCGGGGCGGCCCGGTAGACCGGGGTGCCGATCGCCTCGATCAGCCGACCGAACATGATGGAGTGCCGGCACTCGTCGGCGACCTCGGTGAGCGCGTACTGGGCGTGCCGGCTGGTCGGATCGGCGTCGTAGTAGTGCCGGATCAGCATCTGCATGAGGATCGTCTCGAACCACAGTCCGGCGCTGGCGGCGCTGGCCACCTCGTGCTTGGTCAGCTCGACGCGCTGCTCCTCGGTCATGTCGTCCCACAGCGGGGTGCCGTAGAGGCTGCTGCGCCGCGGCGGCAGCCAGTAGGCCCCGGGCACCGGCGGCGCCGACCAGTCGAGGTCGACGAGGGGGTCGTAGCTGGTCCGCACCGAGGCGGTGAGCAGGCGGTCGGCGACCGCCTCCCGCGGGAATCCGGCCGACGTCCGCTCCATGACCCCTCCAGGTTGACGTAACTTCCAGTAACTGTTACGAGTGGTAGCATGCGACGCACCTCCACCGATGTCAATGGCTCCGGCGCTCCGCCGGCGCCGCCCCCGCCCCGGTCCGGCGGCCGGCGCGACCGCTGGGCCGACCACCGCGAGCAGCGACGCCAGGAGCTGGTCGCCGCCGCCGTGCAGGCGTTGCTGCGGCACGGCCCCGGCGTCGACATGGACCAGGTGGCGGCCACCGCCGGAGTCAGCAAACCGGTGCTCTACCGCTACTTCGCCGACAAGGCGCAGCTCTGGCTGGCGGTCGGCGAGGTGGTCGCGGCGCGGGTGGTCGACGCCATCGCGCCCGCGGTGGAGCAGGTACGCGAGGAGCGCGCGCTGGTCGAGGCGACCATCGACGCGTACCTGAGCGTCATCGAGTCCGAGCCGACGCTCTACCGGTTCCTGGTGCACGAGTCCGGCCTGCCCGGCCTCCAGCAGGTGGTCAGCGGCACCAGCCGGCAGGTCGCCACCGGGCTGGCCCGGGTGATCGGCGACCGGCTGCGCGCGCTCGGCCTCGACGCCGGCC
Organism: Micromonospora sp. WMMA1996; assembly: GCF_002573675.1. Classification (NCBI taxonomy): domain Bacteria; kingdom Bacillati; phylum Actinomycetota; class Actinomycetes; order Micromonosporales; family Micromonosporaceae; genus Micromonospora; species Micromonospora sp. WMMA1996. The sequence continues at coordinate 2,676,759 of NZ_PDHU01000001.1, forward strand.
CGGCCGAGCCGTGGGCGTACGGGCTGGTCGGGTTCGTCCAGGCGGTCGGCGACTGGTGGACCACGCACGGCCAGCCGATCCGCCGGGCCGCCCTGACCGACTACCTGACCACCCTGCTGTGGAGCGGCATCGAGGGGGTCCGACGCGGGGCGGACCTGCCGCCGGAGCTGACCCGCGCGCACGAGCGGATCGACAGGTGAGCTGGCAGGGCCCCGCCGAGATCGCCGGCACCCCGGTCCGGCTGCACGCCGGCGGCCGGTGGGAACCCGTCGACGGCCGCTACCACTGGGCCGGGCGCACCGACCCGGAGCCGCGCCTGGTGCGGCTGCTGCGCTCCGGCCGGCGGGACGTGGAGGTCCGCGTCGGCGACCGGGTCACCCGGGCCCGGCTGACCGAGGTGGACCCGTGGGGCGGCGTCCGGGTCACCGGGGTCGGCGCTGCCCCCTGGCCGGCCGAGGAGGACTGAGCCGCACGTACCGTGGGGGAATGACGCCGACCGCCACCGTGCTGCTGGTCTTCGGTCGCGGGGTGGTGGCCGACGACGACGGCTACCGGCTCACCGCCGAGAGCGCCGCGCGCACCGACGCCGCCGTGGCGTACGTCCGCGCGCACGCCGCCGCGTTCCGCCGCGACCCCGCCGCGCGGGTGGTGTTCACCGGCGGCTGGCCGCACGGGCCGGCCGGCGCGCCGGGCCCGCCGGACGGCTTCCGGGAGGGTGAGCTGATGTGCGCGCTCGCCCGCGACGCCGGTCTCGACGCCCACGTCCGGTCGGCCGTGGAGACCCGGTCCCGGACCACGTTGCAGAACCTGGCGCACGCCGTGCAGGACGGGCTGCTCGATCCGGCCGAGTTCGGCGTGGACCGTCCACTCGGGCTGGTCACCCATCCCTGGCATCTGCCCCGCGTCCGGCTGCTCGCCGGGCGTGCGCTCGGACTGTCCGGCCCGGCGCTGCGCGACGTGCCGGTGACCGGGCCGGATCCGGTGCCGGCGCGGCGGGAGCGGGCCGCCCGGGTCGCGTGCCGGCTCGGCTATCTCGGCCTGCGTACCCCGGAGGCGCTGCTGCGCCGCGAGCGCGGACTGACCCGGGCGGTCCGGCTGCTCGGCGGCGGGCGGGGATTCACCGGCCGACGGCCGGGGTAGAACGCTCGTCGATCGACCCGGCGGACGTGCCGACGGGCGAGTCCCCAGGAGGTTCCGTGATCGCGCTCGTGCCGGTGTACCGACCGGGTGACCGTCTGCCGCCGCTCGTCACCGACCTGGTCGCGGCGCTGCCCGGGGCCTCCGTGCTGGTCGTCGACGACGGCAGCGGCCCGACCGCCGCCGCGGTGCTCGCCGAGGCCCGCGCCCGGGGCGCGACGGTGCTGCGCCGCCGGGTCAACCGGGGCAAGAGCGTGGTGCTGCGCACCGGCTTCCGGTACGCCGTGACCGACCGTCCCGGGCACGACGTGGTGTGTGTGGACGCCGACGGTCAGCACCGGGTGGACGACGTGGTCCGGGTGGCCGACCGGATGCGCGCCACCGGGGCGGCGACCCTCGGCGTACGCCGGTTCGACGGCGAGGTCCCGGCCCGCAGCCGGTTCGGCAACGCGACCACCCGGGCGGCGTTCCGGCTGGCCACCGGCCGGGACGTGCGGGACACCCAGACCGGGCTGCGCGCCTATCCGGCGGGAATGCTCGGCTGGCTCGGCGCCGTCCCCGGCGACCGCTTCGAGTACGAGATGAACGTGCTGCTGCACGCCGTGCGGGACGGGCTGCCGATCGAGCAGGTCGACATCGCCACCCGGTACCACGCCGGCAACTCGGGCTCGCACTTCTCCGCGCTCGCCGACTCGGTGCGGATCTACCGGCCGCTGGTCGGCTTCGCCGCCGCCCGCCTGCTCTCCCCCACGCCGCCGCAGCCGCACCCGCCGGTGGAGGGCGTCACGCCCGCGCGGCCCACACCGGTGACTCGAACCCCCTGACCACCGGGGCTCAGCCCTGCCGGGCCTTCTGCCGCCGGTCGGCCTTGTTGATCACGAACAGCTTGCCGCGGCGGCGGACCACTATCGAGTTGGCCTTGCGCTTCAACGCGCGCAGCGAGCTCCGGACCTTCATCTGCGCCCCTCCCGTTCCCGCGGTGTCTCCTGCGGCGCGGGTACCCGCAGGGGTGGCGGTCATGCCCCGGGGGCGGCCGGCACGTGCGGCCGGCCGCCCCCGGGCTCGGGTCAGGGGTAGCTGACCACGTTCACCGGCACGGTGTTCGTGCCCTGTGCGGTGCCACCGGTGTCGTTGATGACGTGGGTGATCGACCCGTTCCCGCCCAGCGAGACGGTGAGCAGGTCGTGGAACCGGACGCCCGACCTGGTGGGGGCCTCGAAGGAGTGGTAGGCCGCGATGGTGGGGTCGACGTTGAAGTAGCAGTAGCTGCCCATGCCCCATCCCTCGAACGTGGTGACCGCGTCGGCGACCTTGAACGCGGCGTAGCCCACCCGGGAGCCGTTCATCCAGGAGGCCGCGTTCGGCGGGTCGTACGGCAACTCGTTCTGGAAGAAGATCGTCCGCCCGTTGTCGCCGTTCCAGATCACCTCGTACTTCTGGTAGTGCTCGACGAAGAGCCCGAGCGCGGTGACGTTGTCGCCGTTGACGATCAGGCCGGTGTCGGCGGTGTTGACGGTCCAGCCGATGCCGGTGCCGTGGTCGCCCCGCCAGGCCCAGATGTGGTCGATCAGCGCGTCGTCCTGGTTGACCACCAGGCTGGTGGTGGCCTTGCCGGCGTGCGCGCCGCCGATGCGGAAGAAGACGTCCTGGATCGAGGTGGGGTTGGTGGCGTGGCTGGCGGTCGACCCGGCGGGGCCGACCTGGAGCAGCACCGGCGAGTTCACCGCGCCGGCGTCGAAGAGCAGCCCGGCGAGGCGGACGCCGTCGACGTCGGCGACCGTCATCGGCACCACGCCGTTCTGCGGCACCAGCGTCGGGTAGCCGATGCCGAGCACCACCGTGCCGGCCCGGTTGACCGCGATGGTCTGGTCGACGGCGTAGACGCCGGGGGTGAAGAGCAGGTTCAGGCCCTGGGCCAGGGCGGCGTTGATGGTGGCCGCCGAGTCGCCGGGCTTGGCCACGTAGAACTGGCTCAGCGGGATCGACGTGCCCGGGGTGGCGCCGCCGAGCCAGGACGCCCCGCTGGCGTTGGTCCGGGTGGAGGGGACGAAGACCTGGTAGGCGCCGCTCCCGTCGAGGTAGAGGTAGGGCACGTCGCGGCTGACCGGGGTCTGGGCCAGCGTGGTGTACGGGGGGTTCGGGAAGCTGGTCGCGGGCGCGCCGACCACCCCGGAGTTGGTCACGTTCCACACCGCGTTGAGGTAGCCGCCCACGTTGCTGTCCCGGGTGTACCACTGCTGCTGCGAGTACGGCTGCACCACGCCGGTCACCCGGCTGTCCGCGATGTAGCCGCCGCTGGCCCAGCCGTAGCCGTTCGGGGCCAGGTTCAGGTCGCCCTGGATGTCCATCCGACGGAACGGCGCGGCCTGCGACACCGCCCAGCGGGTGAACCCGGCCGACGGGAAGACCTGCATGTTCGACGCCGAGCGCCAGAAGTTCTGGGTGGCGTTGCCGGCGAACCAACCGGCGTCCACCGTGATGTCACCGTGGATCCGCACGTCGCCGGGGTTCCGGCCGAGCCCCATGATCGAGGTGTAGAAGCCGATCTGCGCGTTGATCCCGGAGTAGTCGCCCGGCTTGAACATCAGCGCGTACCGCTGGGTGCCGAACTGGTTGGACTCCTGGGTGCGGAAGACGGAGTCGAGTTGGGCCTGGATGCTGGCGGCCGACATCGACGGGTCGAACGTGATGACGTTGGGTCCGAGCGACCCGCCGCCCGGCACGGTGCCGCCGCCGGTGGTGTGCACGGTGAACTCCCACAGTGAGTAGCCCCAGCCGGTGGCCCGGGCGGTCCCGTGGACGCGGACGTAGCGACCGGAGCCGTTGACCGTCAGGGTGTCGGTGCCGCCGTCGCCGCTGGTGGTGCTGTAGACGGAGGTCCAGGTGGCGCCGTCGGTCGAGGTCTGGATCTGGTACGCGCGCCCGTAGGCCGCCTCCCAGCTCAGCACCACCCGGCAGACGGTACGGACGCTGCCCAGGTCGACCTGGAGCCACTGCGGGTCGGCGGCGGCGCTGGCCCAGCGGGTGCCCGGGTTGCCGTCGACCGCCGCACCGGCGGGGGTGCCGGCGTTCTCGGTCGAGGAGGCGGTGGCGGGCCGGCCCTGGGCCGCGTTCGTCGCGGTGTCGCAGCCGCTGCCGCCGCCGGTGCTGCCGTAGACCTGGAACTCCCAGAGCGAGTAGCCGTAGCCGGTGGCTCGGGCGGTGCCGTTCACCCGCACGTAGCGGCCGGTGCCGCTGACGGTGAGGTCGTCGGTGCCACCGTCACCGTTGGTCGTGCTGAACACGGTGGTCCAGGTGGCGCCGTCGGTCGAGGTCTGCACCTGGTACGCCCGCGCGTAGGCACCCTCCCAGGCCAGGCTGACCCGGGAGACGGTGGCGGTCGCGCCGAGGTCGACCTGGATCCACTGGGGATCGGCGAAGGCGCTGGACCAGCGGGTGCCGGAGTTGCCGTCGGTGGCGTTGGACGCCGGGGTGCCGGCGTTCTCGGTCGAGGAGGCGGTGGTGGGCCGCCCCTGCGACAGCAGCGGGTCGGCGGCGCGGGCCGGGCCGGGCGGGCCGACCAGCGCCACGGCGGCGAGCAGGGCGGTCAGCGCGGCGACCGTGCGCCGGGCCGACCGGCGGGGTGGGGACAGCAGGAGTCGTACGGGTGACATGGGCATCTCCGGGACGGGTGGAGTGCGGGGCGGGGGTGGCGGTTCCGGTGCGGCGGACGGGTTCCGGCCGGATGACCGGTGCCCGTCCGTGCGGTGGACCATCCCCGCGCGCAGTGGCGCATGTCAATTCCCGGACGCCTCGCCCGCTCCTTTTTTCGCGCCTTGTGAAAAGTCCGGAACAAAGCCTCTCGCCATGATCGGATCCGGCGTGCCGGGGTGGCGGCATCGCTGCGGCGCGACGCCGCCACCCCGGCCGGTGGCCCGGGTCAGCGGGTTCAGGCCACGGCGCAGGGGCTGCCGTTGAGCGTGAACGCGGCCGGACTACCGGTGTTGCCGGTGTGGGTGGCCTGGAAGCCGATGGTCACCGAGCCGCCCGGCGCGACGGCGCCGTTGTAGGAGACGTTGCGGGCGGTCACCGCCCCGCTGGTCGGCGCGTACGTGGCGTTCCAGCCGCCGGTGATCGTCTGCCCGCCCGGCAGGGTGAAGGCGAGACTCCAGCCGTTGACCGGCGAGGTGGCCGTGTTCGTGATCGTCACGGACGCGGTCAGCCCGGTGTTCCAGGCGTTCACCACGTACCCGACCCGGCACGCGCCCGACGGCGGCGGCGTCGTCGGCGGGGCCGTGGTCGGCGGCGGCGTGGTCGGCGGCGGCGTCGTGGGCGGGGCCGTGGTCGGCGGCGGCGTCGTGGGCGGGGCACTGGTCGGCGGGGTGCTGCTGTCCAGGCCGAAGAAGCGGACCGCCTGGGCCGCGTCGACCGGCAGGTTGTGCGAGACGCCCTGCATGCTGATCGCCTCGACGGTCGCGGTGCCGCCGGTGCCGCCGTAGCGGGTGCGCGTCCAGCCCGGCTGCGGACTGTCCGTGTACGCGGGCGTCTGGCTCAGCCCGTTGACGTTGGTCCACTGGTCGATCTCCTCGCCGAAGTTCGGGTAGCGGAGCGTCTCGTCGTTGGTGCCGTGCCAGAGCTGCATCCGGGGCCGTGGGCCGGAGTAGCCGGGATACGCGTTGCGCACCAGGTCGCCCCACTGCTGCGGGGTCTTCAGGACCTGCCCGTTGGCGCACTCGCTGTTCCACTCGGAGCCGTTGGTGGTGGCGAAGCACCCGAACGGCACCCCGGCGAAGGCCGCGCCGGCGCGGAACACGTCCGGATAGACGCCGAGCAGCACGTTGGTCATCATCGCCCCGGACGAGGTGCCGGTGGTGAAGATCCGCTCCGGATCGACCGGGTACCGCTGCCGTACGTAGTCCACCATGGACTTGATGCCCACCGGGTCGCTCCCGCCGTCGCGCCGCAGCGCCTGCGGCGACGAGACGTCGAAGCACTTGCTGCTGCGGGTGACCGACGGGTAGACGACGACGTAGCCGTACCGGTCGGCGAGCGCCGCGAACTGGGTGCCGGAGTACATGGCCGGTCCGCTGCCGGTGCAGTAGTGGTTGACCACGAGCAGGCCCGGCCGGGCCGCGACGGCGTTCGGGACGTACAGGTACATCCGCAGGTTGCTCGGGTTGGCGCCGAAGTTCGTCACCTCGGTCAGCGACGCCGCCGCGGCCGGGCTCGGGGCGGCCAGCGCCGCCACAGCGGCGAGCCCGGCCGCGGCCAGGGCCGCGCCGAGCAGTCGGAGTCTGCTCCTTCTGGACAGCATGGGTTCTCCTCGGTGGTGGGGACACCGCGCGGTGGCGCGTCGCGGCGTGGTCGCCGACGAGGCGCCTGCGAAGGGCGGCCCGGACCCTCGGAGACGAGATAGACGGTCACAGATAGATGCGACCGAGTCGGAGTCTAGGCCCCCGGCCCGGAGTCGACAACCGGTGGCCGGTCCGGCAGCACCGCCGCGGCCACCCGGCGGGCCCGGCCCGGGCGGGTGAGCACGTCCACGTTGTCGAGGTACTGGTCCACCGCGCCGAGCGGCGGCCGGTCGCGCAGGTGCGGGTCGGTGATCGCGGCGCGCAGCGCCTCGGTGAACCGCCCGGCGTCGAGCACCAGGAAGGGCCGGTCGTGGAACGGCCGTGCGGTCGGCTCCACGGGCGCGGTGAGGCCGGTGCCGTTGGTCCAGCCGGCCACCGTCTCCAGCGCGCGGACCAGGCCGGACTGCCGGGCCGGCCAGTCGCCCGGCCCGAGCGCGGTGGTCAGCGCGTCCACCACCGGCGTCGCCGCCGGCAGCGCGGCGAAGACGGTGCCGAGCCACTTCGCGTACGGAGGCCATCGGCGGTGCGTCAACAGCCCCAGGCGCATCAGGTCCCGGGCCAGCCCGGCGGCCACCACCCGGCTGCCCAGGTCGTCACCGACCTCGGCGCAGCGGCCGGCCAGGTGCTCGGCCTGCGCCACCCGCTGCCAGCACGCCGCCAGGACGTGCCGCCAGACGTCGTCCGGATACCAGGCCAGCCGCGCCCGGACGGCGGTGAGCGCGCCGTCCAGCCCGTCGTGGAACACCGCCCCGCCGGTCAGCTCCGCCAGCCGCTGGGTCGGCGTCGCCAGCCAGTCCGCCGCCGTCAGGCCGATACGCGGGTCGACGCCCAGCCGGTCGCGCAGCCACGCGCCCAACTCGTCGACGCTCACGCCGTGCCGGTCGCCGTCGGCCCGGACCGTGCCGAGCCGGACCGTCGGCCCGCCGGCGAACCGGGTCGGCCAGCCGAGGAACCGCGCCGGCAGCTCCGCGTCGAGCACCGCCCGCACCGACGCCGCGTCCGGCGCGGCGGCGACGAAGACCTGGGTACGCGGACCCCAGTCGTGGTCGGTGGAGCGCGCCGTGTCGAGGCCGAGCAGCTCGGAACCGCCGTCGAGCAGCCCGGCGGAGTAGCGCAGGCCGGGCAGCCGCCGGGCCAGCAGCGGGGCCACCACCTCGTCGTGGAACCGGCGGGCCAGGGTCAGACCGGGTACGAAGCTCACCGTGTCAGTCTGCGCACCCCGGACCGCCCGCGCCCCCGGGTTTCCCGGTGCCGTGCCGGCCTCCCCCATCTCGTCGGAGGGCTGTGCCACGCTGGTCGGCGTGGCACACCGACCCCCGATCCTCCTGATCGACTCCCCCAGCCTCTACTTCCGCGCCTACTTCGGCATCCCCGAGTCGGCGGCGAAGACGGACGACGGCCAGCCGGTCAACGCCGTGCGCGGGTTCCTCGACATGCTCGCCCAGCTGGTGCGCACCCGGCGGCCCGACCGGATGGTCTGCGCGCTCGACTACGACTGGCGGCCGGCGTGGCGGGTGGAGCTGCTGCCGTCGTACAAGGCGCACCGGGTCGCGCCCGAGGGCGGCGAGGTCGTGCCGGACACGCTCTCCCCGCAGGTGCCGATGATCCTGGAGGTCCTGGACGCGCTCGGCATCCGCGCCGTGGGCGCCGACGGCTACGAGGCCGACGACGTGCTCGGCACGCTGTCGGTGACCCAGCCCGGCCCGGCCGAGGTGGTCTCCGGCGACCGCGACCTGTTCCAGCTCGTCGACGACGACCGGCAGGTGCGCCTGCTCTACGTCGGCCGGGGTGTGGCCAAGCTCGACGACTGCGACGACGCGGCGGTCCGGGGTCGCTACGGCGTGCCCGCCGACCGCTACGCCGACTTCGCCGCCCTGCGCGGCGACCCGAGCGACGGCCTGCCCGGGGTGCCCGGCGTGGGCGAGAAGACCGCCGCCCGACTGATCGACCGCTACGGCGGCCTCGACGGCATCCTGGCCGCGCTGGACGACCCCGGTTCCGGCTTCGCGCCCGGGCTGCGCGGCAAGCTCGACGCCGCCCGCGACTACCTGGCGGTGGCGCCCACGGTGGTCCGGGTCGCCACCGACGTGCCGCTGCCCGAGCTGGACCCGGCGCTGCCGACGTCCCCGGCGGATCCGGAACGGCTGCTCGACCTGGCGCAGCGGTGGAACCTGGCCGGCTCCTGCCGCCGCCTGGTCGACGCCCTCGCCACCCCTCGCACCTGACCGGCCGAGCCGCGCCGCAGGCTGATCGCCTCCACCTCGGCGGAGTGGCGGCATCCGCGGCCACCAGACCCCGCCACCTCCCCGACCTGGTGTCGATCATGGCCCAGGATGCGGCCCGGGAAGTGTGACCGGTCGTGATCAGTTGATCACGAGCGGCGGTCGGTGCTCCGGCGCGACGGGAACGGGGCGCCGGGCTGGGCCAGGGTGGAGCGGCTGCGCAGGCCCACCGGGTCCGGCGCCGGTTCGGCCGGGGCCGCCGACGGCGCGCCGTCGAGCCGCGCGGCCACGTACGCCGCGCCCGCCCGGTCGTCGTCGGAGGGCGCCGCGAGCAGCGCGTAGACCAGCCCGACCACCCCGAAGACCACGGCGAGCACGATCGGCACCAGCAGGCCGCTCACCTCGGTGCCGGTGGCCGCGCCGCGCCCCTCGTGCAGGTGCACCGACAGCGCGCTCATCCCGGTGAAGTGCATGCCGTTGACCGCGATGCCCATGACCAGCGCGGAGGCGATGATGGCGAGCGCCCGCCGGACGGTCATCGCCAGCCACAGCGCCACCGTGGCGGCCACCAGCGCGATGACGACGGACAGCGCCACCCGCAGCGGGTCGTAGGCGAGCGAGCCGTCCAGCCGCATGGCCGCCATCCCGGTGTAGTGCATGGCGGCCACGCCGGCGCCGGTGAAGAACCCGCCGGCGAGCAGCCGCAGACCGGTGAGCCGGCCGGTGCCCACGATGGCCAGGCCGATGCCGACGGCGGCCACCGCGATGGCCGTGCTGGCGGCGGTCAGCGGCACGTCGTAGCGGATCCGGGTGCCGCCGACGGCGAAGCCGAGCATCGCCATGAAGTGCATCGCCCAGATGGCCGTGCCGCCCAGGGCCCAGGCCGCCAGCAGGCCCCACCACGCCCGCTGGCCGGCGCCGGTGGCGGTCCGGATCCGGCCGGCGCAGACCAGGCCGAGCGCCGAGCCGAGCACGGACAGCGCGTAGCTGAGCGCGGGCGTGATCCACCCGTACTCAAAGTGATTGATCTCGCCCACGGCGACCTTCCCCCCGATCTGCTACCGACGCGTAACCGGCGCGCCCCGGACATGATCGGACAGGCGTTGACCAGGCATGACACCGACCCCCCGAATGTTCGGGGGGTGGTGTCACAGTGACGGAACGATGCGTCGATTTCCCGCCGATGGTGACCGAAAGTGATTGTCAGGCCGAGGCGTGGTAGGCCAGCACACCCCGGTTGACGGCCGCGATGGCCTGCCGCGCGGTGGCCCGCAGCTCCGTCGAGGCGCCACCGGAGTCGGCCAGCTGGCCGAGCAGGTCGACCACCTGCCGCGCCCACCGGACGAAGTCGCCGGCCGGCATCTCGCCGTCGACCTGGTGCCCGCTGGCGAGCACCTTGGCCAGCGGCTCCCCGCGCGCCCAGCGGTAGATCGGCCAGGCGAAGCCCAGATCCGGCTCCCGGGTGACGGTCAGCCCACGCGCCGCCTCGTCCGCCTCGATGTCGCTCCACAGCTTGAGCGTCTCGTCGACCGCGTCGGCGACCGCGTTGCGCGGCAGCGAGGCCCGCTCGTCGACGTCCCGCCGGGCCTCGAAGACCACCACCGACACGGCGGCGGCCAGCTCGGCCGGGGAGAGCCCGTCCCACACCCGGCGTCGCAGGCACTCGGCGACCAGCAGGTCGGCCTCGGTCCAGATCCGCGCCAGCATCCGGCCGGCGTCGGTCACCTCGCCGTCGGCGGCGAGGTAGCCGCGCGCGGTGAGCAGGGCGACGATCCGGTCGAACGTGCGGGCCAGCGAGCCGGTCCGCCCGGACACCCGCTGGCGCAGCTCGTCGGTGTCGCGCTCCAGCCGGCGGCGGCGCTCCGCCCAGCGGGCGTGCTCCTCCCGGTCCGGGCAGGCGTGGCAGGGGTGGGTGCGCAGCTCGACCCGGAGCTGGCCGAGCTGGTGGTCCTCCCCCACCGCCTGGCGGGATCGCCCGCCACGCCGGCCGGCGTGCCGGTCCAGCCCGGTGCCGCTGACCGCCGCGGCCAGGTCGCGCCGGGCGGCCGGGGAGCGGTGGTTGAAGTGCTTCGGCACCCGGATGCGGGTCAGCACCTCGGCCGGGGTGGTGAAGTCGCCGGGGCTGACCCGCCCGGCCCAGCGGTCCTGGGTGAGCACCAGCGGGCGGGGCTCACCGAAGCCGCCGGTGGCCGGGTCGAGCACCACGGCCAGCCCGGCCCGGCGCCCGGACGGCACCCGGATCACGTCACCGACCCGCAGCCGCTCCAGCGAGGCCACGGCCGCCGCCTTGCGCTGGGTCTGCCCCTGCCGGGCGATGGCCCGCTCCCGGTCGGCGATCGCCACCCGCAGCGCGAAGTATTCGTCGAAGTCACCCTGGTGGCAGGCGGCGTCCGCGCCGTACGCCTCGATCGTCTCGGTGTTGCGCTGCACCTGCCGCGCCAGGCCGACCACCGACCGGTCCGCCTGGAACTGCGCGAACGAGGACTCGAGCAGCTCGCGGGCCGGTGCCGCGCCGACGCTGCCGACCAGGTTGACCGCCATGTTGTAGGACGGCCGGAAGCTGGAGCGCAGCGGGTAGGTGCGGGTGGACGCGAGCCCGGCCACGTGCCGGGGGTCGGTCTCCGGCGACCAGACCACCACCGCGTGCCCCTCGACATCGATGCCCCGCCGACCGGCCCGGCCGGTGAGCTGGGTGTATTCACCCGGGGTGAGGTCGACGTGGGCCTCGCCGTTGAACTTCACGAGGCGTTCCAGCACCACGCACCGGGCCGGCATGTTGATGCCCAGCGCGAGGGTCTCGGTGGCGAAGACTGCCTTGACCAGGCCGCGGACGAACAGCTCCTCGACGACCTCCTTGAACGCCGGGAGCATGCCGGCGTGGTGGGCGGCCAGGCCGCGCTCCAGACCGTCGAGCCACTCCCAGTAGCCCAGCACGGACAGGTCCTCGCCGGGGATGGCGGTGACCCGCGACTCCACCACCCGGCGGATCTCCGCGCGTTCCTCGGGCGAGGTCAGCCGCAGCCCGGCGGCGAGGCACTGCTGCACGGCGGCGTCGCAGCCGGCCCGGCTGAAGATGAACAGGATCGCCGGGAGCAGCCCCTCCCGGTCGAGCCGGTCGACGATGTCCGGGCGCATCGGGCCCCGCCAGCGCGGGCCACGCCGGCCGCCGCCCGGGCCGGCGCTGCGGCCCTCGCCCAGTTCCAGCCGGCGCATCGTGTCGCGGGTGTAGCGCAGCAGCTCGGGGTGGACGTCGTGCTTGCGGGCCGCGTCCGCGTCGTGGAACAGGTCGAACATCCGCTTGCCGACGAGCATGTGCTGCCACAGCGGCACCGGGCGGTGCTCGGAGACGACCACGGCGGTCTCGCCGCGCACGGTGACCAGCCAGTCGGCGAACTCCTCGGCGTTGGAGACGGTCGCCGACAGCGAGACCAGCGTGACCGACTCCGGCAGGTGGATGATCACCTCTTCCCAGACCCCGCCGCGGAACCGGTCGGCCAGGTAGTGGACCTCGTCCATCACCACGTAGGCCAGGCCGTCGAGCGTGGCCGAGCCGGCGTAGAGCATGTTGCGCAGCACCTCGGTGGTCATCACCACCACTGGCGCGTCGCCGTTGATCGCGTTGTCGCCGGTGAGCAGGCCGACGTGCTCGGCGCCGTAGCGGTCGACCAGGTCGTGGTACTTCTGGTTGGACAGGGCCTTGATCGGGGTGGTGTAGAAGCACTTGCGCCGGGCCGGCGCGTCGCCGCCCGCCGGCGCGCCGGGCGCGCCGCGCAGCGCCAGGTGCACCGCGAACTCCCCCACCACGGTCTTGCCGGCGCCGGTCGGCGCGCAGACCAGCACCCCGCTGCCCCGTTCCAGGGCCTCGCACGCCTCACGCTGGAAGTCGTCGAGATCGAACCCGAGGTCACGGGCGAATTCGTCCAGGGCCGGGAAGGCGGAGGCCTGCGCGGCCCGGCGGCGCGCCGCGGCGTACCGCTCGGCGGGGCTCGACATGAACCCAAGATTAATCGGTACCGCCGACGACCACCGGTCAAGGCCGTCCGGCAGGACGGTCGGAGCGGGTCGGTAGGGTGCACGACGTGCCGGACCGTACCGAACTGCCCCACGCCTCGAGCGGCGCCGACGACGCCGTCCGCCCGAGCCCGTCCCGCCGGCCCGTGGAGGCGGTGCTCTTCGACTTCCACGGCACCCTCGCCCAGGTGGAGGAGCCGCTGGCCTGGGTACGGGCCGCCGCGGCCGCCTGCGGGGTCGAGCTGGACCGGATCCGGGCCACCTCGCTGGCCGACCGCCTGCTCACCGCCGGCCGCGCGGGCGGGCCGTTGCCGGCCCGGGTGCCGCCCCGGCTGGCCGAGCTGTGGGCCGACCGCGACCTCTACCCGCACGCCCACCGGGGCGCCTACACCGGGCTGGCCGAGACCGTCGACACCGGCATCGACGGGTTCGCCGACGCGCTCTACGAGCGGGTGCTCGTGCCCGAGGGGTGGGTGCCCTACCCGGACACCGGGCCGGTGCTCGGCGCGCTGCGGGCCGCCGGGGTGAAGGTGGCGGTGGTCAGCAACATCGGCTTCGACCTGCGCCCGCTCTTCGCCGCCTGGGACCTCGACGCCCTGGTCGACGCGTACGCGCTGTCCTACGAGGTGGGGCGCTGCAAGCCCGACCCGGGCATCTTCCTGCGCGCCTGCGGGATGCTCGGCGTCGACCCGGAGCACACGCTGATGGTGGGTGACACGCCGGCCGACGCGGGCGCGGTGGCGGCCGGGTGCGGTGTGCTGGTGCTGCCGTGCGCCGACGCCGGCCGGTCGAACGGGTTGGGCGCGGTGCTCGACCTGGCCGGGGTCGGCTGACCGGGCGCCCCGGTTAGGGTCAGGGGCGTGACCGCCGACCGCCCCGTACCGTCGCGCGCGCCGGGCCGGCTCGGCGGGGTCGCGCTGGTGCTCGGCGGGGCGCTGTCCGTGCAGTTCGGCTCCGCGGTGGCCGCGCTGCTGTTCCCCCGTACCGGGGTGGCCGGTGCGGTCACCCTGCGGCTGACCCTCGGCGCGCTGCTGATGCTGGTGGTGTGCCGGCCCCGGCTCCGCGGGCACGGGCGCGGCGACTGGGCGGCGGTGATCGCGTTCGGCCTGGCGTTGGCCGGCATGAACTCGATCTTCTACCAGGCGATCGGGCGGATCCCGCTCGGTCCGGCCGTCACGCTGGAGGTGCTCGGCCCCCTGGCGCTGTCGGTGGTCGGCACGCGCCGACTCGCCGCCTGGTGCTGGGCCGGGCTGGCGCTGGCCGGGGTGGCCCTGCTCGGGCAGGGCGGCTTCGACCGGCTGGACCCGCTCGGCGCCGCGCTGGCGCTGCTGGCGGGCACGATGTGGGCCGCGTACATCGTCTGCTCGGCCCGGGTCGGCGCGCGGTTCCCCCGGGCCGACGGGCTGGCCCTGGCCCTCGCGGTGGCCGCGCTGGTCACCCTGCCGATCGGGCTGGCCGACGCGGGCGGCCGGCTGTTCCACCCGGCGGTGCTGGGGCTCGGCGCCGGGCTGGCGCTGCTCGCCTCGGTGCTGCCGTACAGCCTGGAGCTGGCGGCGTTGCGGCGGCTGCCCACCGCGACGTTCGCGGTCCTGATGAGCCTCGGGCCGGCGATCGCCGCGCTGGCCGGGTGGCTGGTGCTCGGTCAGGCGCTGCACCCGGTCGAGGTGGTCGCCATCGGGCTGGTGGTCGCGGCGAGCGCCGGCGCCGTCCGGGCCGCCACGCCCCCGCCACCGGTCACCCCGGCGCCGGCGGTCAGCGCAGCAGCCGCAGCGCCGACGGCACGGCGCTGACCGTCACCGGCAGGTCGAACGACCGTTCCCCGTCGACGTAGGTGGTGATGCCCTCGGCGGCCAGCTCCACGGTCCGCGCCCGGTACGCGCGCACCAGCGGGTGCGTCACGTGGGTGCCCTGGTAGATCCGCGGCTTCACCCGCATCAGGGTGCGCCGGTCGAAGCGCCCGCCCACCACCACGTCCAGCAGCCCGTCGGTCGGGTCGGCGTCCGGACAGATCCGCATCCCGCCGCCGTAGCTGGCCGCGTTGCCGACCGCGACCAGCACCGCGTCCACCTCCTGCGGCACCCCGTCGAGGGTGAGCCGGTAGCGGCGCGGGCGCAGCCGGGCCAGCTCCACCAGGATCGCCAGGTCGTACCGGCGGGGCCCGCGCGGCCAGCGCATCCGGTTGGCCCGCTCGTTGACGATCGCGTCGAAGCCGGCCGCGAGCACCGCGCCGTACCAGCGGTCGTCGCCGCCGGGGCGGGACAGCCGGGCCAGGTCGACCGGGCGGGACCGGCCGGCGGCCAGCGCGGCGGCGATCGTCTCGACCGCCGCGAGCGGGTCGGCCGGGAAGCCGGTCTCCACCGCGAAGTCGTTGCCGGTGCCAGCCGGGACCGGCCCGAACGGCACGGCCGTGCCGGCGACCGCCTGCACCGCGCGGTGCACCGTGCCGTCGCCGCCCACCGCCACCAACGCCCCGGCGCCGCCGGCCACCGCGGCGTGGCACGCCGCCTCCGCCTCCACCGGGGTACGGGCGGTCAGCAGCTCCACCGGGCGGCCGGCGCCACCGAGGCGCTCCAGGATCCGGGGCAGCAGGCCCCGGTGCCGTCCCCGGCCGGCGGTCGGGTTGGCGAGCACGGCGACGGGGCCGGGCGGGACATGATCGTGCGCGGTCACGGCGAGCACCGTACGGCACGAGCCGCGCCCCTCACCAGGGGCGACGTCGCCACCGCCCGGCGACGGGGCCCTGGCGCCGGCGGCGGTGCGCAATACTGCCCGCCATGCGACCGCGCAGGTTGATCGCCGTCCTCGCCCCGGTGGCGTTCGCCCCGCTCCTGCTGGCCGGTGGGCTCTGGTGGGCGCAACGACCGGTCGAGCCGGCCTGGCACGACAACGCGGTCGCCGACGCGACCGACACCGTCGACCGGGTCGAGGCGAGGTTCGCCCGCGACCACCTCTACACGGCCGAGGAGTTCGTGCACGCCGCCGGGCAGGAGCCGGCGGTCACCGTGCTCCAGGTGCGCGGCGAGACGCACTGGCAGACCGGCGTGACGCTGGTGCTGCGGGTGACCGGGCACGGCGCGGGGGTCAACGGCCGGGGCGAGACGGTCGAGGGCACCGAGTCGGTCTGCTTCCGGCTGCGCCTCGGACCCGAGCGGGACGACCGCGACGACGACATCGACTGCCCGGCCGGCGATCCGGTGCCCGTCCCGCGGGACCCGTCGCTGGACGGCGTCGACGACCGGCTGCGCCGGGCGCTCGGCACGGCCGGCCCCGACGAGGCGGCGGTGCGCGCCGCCGTGGCCGGGCTGAAGCTCGACCCGGCCGTCCGGCAGGAGATCGCCGTCGAGGGCGGCACAATCGGCGTGGCGTTGCGGGCCAGCCAGTACGACTGCCTGCTGGCACGGGTCGGTGCGACGGGCGCGCAGACCTGGCGGCCGTCGCACACCCAGCTCGCCCCGGGCGAGCTGAGCTGCTCCGCCGGGCTGGCCCTGAGCAGTCAGTTCGGCCGGCGCGAACGCTGACGGCGCCCGGCACGGGAGGTGCCGGGCGCCGTCGACGGCCGGTGCGTCAGGGCAGGTCGATCGGGCGCAGCACCCGGTCGACCGCGTGCGCGATCTGCTTGTTGCCCTTGTTGATGTCGTAGCGCACCACCCGCGCGTCGCGGTCGCTGGTGTCGGCGTCGACCAGGCGGACCTGCCGGCCGTACCAGCAGTGCTTCACGTCGACCTCGACGGAGGCGCCGAGCGCGGTCGCCAGCTCCGCGCCGTCGGCCTTCAGCGCCGCCTTCCGGTCGATCGTCGCGCCCGGCACCACGTGGTAGAGCAGCACGTCCTCCACGGTGTCCACACCCAGGCCGGCGACCGCGTCGAAGGCCGCCTTCTCACCCGGCAGCTTCTTCGCGGCGGTGATGTCGCGGACCAGCTCGCGGAACGCGTAGTCGTTCGGCACGAACGCGGTCAGCGCGACCGTGCCGTCGGTGAGCACCTTCACCGGCGAGTCCGGCTTGGCCTGCAGCACCGTCAGGACCGCCTTGGTGAGCACGTCGAAGTCCCGCGAGTTGTGGTCGAAGCCGCTCTTGTCGGCGGTGAGCACGGCGGCCAGCGACCGCGTGCCCGGCTGCTTCGCGCCGGCCTGGGCGGGAGCGGCGACGGCGGTGGTGGCCACCGCCGCGGCCGTGGCGCCAACGGCCAGGCGGGCGGCGAGACGAGCGATGTTCATCGGGGAGCCTTTCGTCGAGGCGACCAGGTCCGTGACTGTCGTCACGACCCTTGCTTCGCCCCGACCGTCCCCGGTGGATGCACCCGAACCTCAGAACGTGACGCGGACCTTCAGCGCGGTCCGCTCGTCCATCGCCCGGTAGCCCTCCGGCACGCCGGAAAGCGGCACCGAGCGGTCGAACACCGGCGCCGGGTCGATCACGCCGGCCAGCACGTCGGCCAGCAGTTCCGGCAGGTACGCCCGGGCCGGCGCCACCCCGCCGGCGAGCGTCACGTTGCGGTTGAACATCTGCCGGACGTCCACCCCGGCGCTGCCGCCGTGCGGCACCCCGACGTAGCCGACCGCGCCGCCGTCACGGGCGATCGAGATCGCGGTACGCATCGACTCCTCCGTGCCCACCGCCTCCAGCACCGCGTGCGCGCCGTGACCGCCGGTCAGCTCGCGGACCGCCTCGACCGCCGCCTCACCGCGCTGCGCCACCACGTCGGTCGCGCCGAACCGCCGGGCGATGTCGGTGCGGGCCGGGTGCCGGCCCAACGCGACGATCCGCTCCGCGCCGAGCCGCCGCGCGGCCAGCACCCCGCACAGGCCGACCGCGCCGTCCCCGACCACGGCCACCGTCGCGCCCGGACGCACCCGGGCCGCCAGCGCGGCGTGGTGACCGGTGGCCATCACGTCCGACAGGGCCAGCAGCGCGGTCAGCAACCGGTCGTCGCCGGCCGCCTCGGCGGGCAGCCGCACCAGCGTGCCGTCGGCGTACGGGACGCGTACCGCCTCGCCCTGCCCACCGTCGGAGCCCGGCGTCCCCCAGAACCCGCCCCGCGGGCAGGACGTGTGCAGCCCCTCCCGGCAGAACTCGCACGTGCCGTCGGACCAGACGAACGGCGCGACCACCAGGTCACCGACCCGCACCGAGGTGACGTCCGCGCCGACCTCCTCGACCACGCCGAGGAACTCGTGCCCGATCCGCTGCCCCGGCGTTCGCCGCACCACCCCCCGGTAGGCCCACAGGTCACTGCCGCAGATGCACGCGAGCACGGTACGCACCACGGCGTCGCCGGGTTCGCGGACGGCGGCGTCCGGCACCTCCTCGACGCGGACGTCGTTCGGGCCGTGGATGACGGTGGCGCGCATCGGTGGTTCCTCCGGGCGGTGCGGGCGGGTGGCTTCGCGCGAACACTAGACCGCGCGTCGCCCGCCCCCGCCCCACCGCCCGGAACCGGTGGTGGCGCTCACCCGATCAGCGGACGAGCAGCCGCTTGCTCAGCGAGGCGACCCCGTCGCCCTTGACCTTGAGCGTCCAGTTCCCGGCCGCGCCCAGCGTCACCACCGTCTCGGCGGTGCCGTTCGGCTCCGCCTTCAGCTCGGCGACCCGCTTGCCGTCCGGGTTGAGCAGGTAGAGCGTCCGCGCGCCGGCGGTCTTGTTGGCCACCTTCAGCGCGAGCTTCTCGCCCGGCTCGGCGATCAGCCCGTCGTCGACGCCGGTGAGCGTGTCACCGGACAGCTCGATGGTGAGCGCCCGGTCGTACGCGGTCTCGGCCGCGGCGCTGGCCACCGTGCCGTCGTCGGAGACGGTGATCCGGGTCCGCACCCCGTCGCCCTGCCGGCCCGGCTTGCAGGCCACCTCGTACGAGCCGGTCTCCAGCTGGGCCCGCAGGTCACCCGTGCGACCCGCCGGCACGTCGGCCACCTCGGCGACCACCTTGGTGAAGCCCGCGCCCTCCCGGCCGTAGAGGTAGACCCCGGTGGCCTGCTGCCCCCGGTTGGTCACCGTGAAGGTGACAGTGCCCGGCGTGAACAGCGTGGTGGTGACCTCGCAGCTGGTGTCGGTGGCGGTCACCGGGACCTGCTCGCCCTTCGGCGCGGGCTCGTCGTCACCGCAGGCGGTGAGCGCGGTGGCGGCGCAGAGGGTGACAAGGACGGCGGCGGTACGGCTCTTCATCGGGCTCTCCGGAGCGGAGGTCAGCGTGCTGACCGGGGGTGGGGCGCCGACGCCACCCCGGGACACCGCCCCGGGGGACTCGGCGGAGTCAGCAGAGTCTAAGCGGGCGCGGCGTCCCGGCAAGGCCCGAGGGCAGCCGAATGTCCGCCTCCACGACGACCGGGCATGATGGGCGGCATGCGGCTGGTCTCCCTGCTTCCCTCCGCCACCGAGATCGTGTACGCCCTGGGCCTCGGCGACGACCTGGTCGGGGTCACGTTCGAGTGCGAGGTGCCCCCGGCGTACCGCGCCGGCGTCGCCGTGGTCGTGGGTGGCCGGGACACCCGGGGCATGAGCCCCGGTGCGATCGACGCGTACGTCAGGGAGCAGCTCGCGGCCGGCGCCGACCTCTACACGCTGCACGCCGGCGCGCTGGCCGAACTGGACCCGGAGCTGATCCTCACCCAGGACCTGTGCCGCGTCTGCGCGCTTCCGTCCGGCACGGTCGCCGACGCCGTCGCGCATCTCGGCTGCCGGGCCGACGTGCTGTCGCTCGATCCGTACACCCTGGACGACGTGCTGGACTCGATCCGCGCGGTGGGTACGGCCGCCCGAGTGCCCGACCGCGCGGAGGCCCTGGTGGACGGGCTGCGCGCCCGGCTGGCGGCGATCCGCGCGGCGGTGGCCGGTCGACCCCGGCGGCGGGTCGCCGTCGTCGAGTGGGTGGACCCGCCGTTCGGCGCCGGGCACTGGATCCCGGACCTGGTCGACGTCGCCGGTGGCGAGCCGGTGGCCACCCACCCCGGGGTCCGGTCCGCGCCGACCACGTGGGCCGACCTGCGGGCGGCCCGCCCCGAGGTGGTGCTCGTCGCGCCGTGCGGTTTCCACCTCGACGGGGCAGCCGACCAGGCGGCCTCGGTGGCCGGGCACTTCCCGGACGCGGAGGTGTGGGCGTTGGACGCGGACGGGCTGATCGTGCGGGCCGGCCCCCGGCTGGTCGACGGCGCGGAGACGATCGCGGCGATCCTGCACCCCGACGCCGTCCCCGCCGCCCGACCCGACGCGGCCCGCCGCGTCGCCTGACCGCCCACCCCGCCTCGCTCCGTCGCCCGAGTCCCGCCCCAGCCTGCCCAGCCCGGTTCGGCTCGGTTCGGTTCGGTTCGGTTCGGTTCGGTTCGGTTCGGTTCGGTTCGGTTCGGAGTGATGATCAACGCCAGGTCCCCGAAGTGGTGGCATCACCGCGCCCCTGATACCGCCACTTCGCCGATCTGGCTCCGCCCCCGGCCCAGCCAGTCCCCTGTCACGAACTCGCATCCCTCCCGCCCGCCGTCACCGACCCGGCAACCACACATCGGCCCGCCGACGCGTTGACCTTGCGGCAGGGAGCAACGTGCACCTCCGAGATCCTTCGAGGCGCCACAAGTCCACGATCGGCTGCACGAGGGCTGATTGATGCCGGGAGGGGGCACCGGGATGCGCCTGCTTGCGGACCGGGATGCGCGAACGCCGTCCCCGTTGCCGGGGACGGCGTTCGTGATGCGGCGCGACGGGACCGGTCAGGTCATGTCGTCGTAGCGGCGTTCGATCGGCGCCGGCGCGGCGACCGGCTCGGGAGCCTCGACCGGGGCGGACGCCTCGATCCGGGCACCGGTCGGTACCGGCTCGCTCGACAGGTCCAGCGGCGAAACCTCGTCGTCGGCGATGCCCGCGTAGACCTCCTGCCCACGCCCGCGCCGCCGGTCGTTGAGGAACGCCACCCCGACCGCGGCGAAGTAGAGCGCGGAGAGGCAGAGCGCCAGCGCGGTCATGCCGAACGGGTCGGGCGTCGGCGTGACCACCGCGGAGAACGCGAAGAACACGAAGATCGCCACCCGCCACCAGCTCAGCAGCCGCTTGGCGCTGGCCAGGCCGACGAAGTTGAGCATCAGCACGATCAGCGGGAACTCGAACGCGACGCCGAACAGCAGGACCAGGTTCGTGACGAACGAGATGTAGCGGGTGACCTCGAGGGTCGTCGAGATGTCGTCGCCGGAGACGTTGAGCAGGAACTCCAGGCCCTTGGTGGTGACGAAGAACGCCAGCACCGCACCGGCGGCGAACAGCGGCGCCGCCAGCGCGGTGAAGACGTACGCGTAGCGCCGCTCGTGCCGGTGCAGGCCGGGCGCGATGAACGCCCAGAGCTGGTAGAGCCAGATCGGAGCCGCGATGATCAGGCCGACCCAGAGGCCGATCTTGAGGTTCAGCAGGAAGACGTCGGCGACGCCGAGCTGCACGAACAGGCACTTGCCGGTTTTCGGATCGATTGCCTGCGGCAGGTCGCAGTAAGGCTTCGACAGCAACAACCGGACCGGCGTGGCCAGCCAGATGCCGAAACCGAAGCCGACCAGGATCGCCAGCGACGCCCGGAACAGCCGGTTACGCAACTCCCGGATGTGCTCCATCAGGGTCATGGAGCCGTCGGCGGCGCGTTCGAACGTGCTCGGGCCGCGCTTCCTCAACGCGAAGGCCACGGTGGTGGGGGCCCTTCCGGATCAGTTCTCGCGGACGCGCTGCACCGGGTCGACCGGCGGGGCGACCGGCTGCTGCGGCTGCGGGGCGTACCCCGGCTGCGGCTGCGGCGCGTAGCCCGGCTGCGGCGCGTACTGCTGCTGGCCCTGGATCGGCTGCTGCGGCGGGAGCGGCTGGTAGCCGTTCTGCGCGTCGGCCTTCTCGGCCAGGTCGCGGTCGTCGTCGTGCAGGCTCTTCGTCTCGGCCTTGATGATCCGCAGCGAACGGCCCAGCGAGCGGGCCGCGTCGGGGAGCCGCTTCGCGCCGAACAGCAGGATCAGCACGACCACGAGTACGGCGATGTGCCACGGCTTGAGGGCACCCATGGGAAGCTCCAGTCGCTCTGTGTCGGTGAGGGTGAGGTCGCCGCCCATCGTACGTGCGTCGCAGCGGCTTGCCACCCCCGGCGGGCCTGCTGGTGCGGGCCGGCCGGTGAAGTCTCGACCAACCCGAGTTGTCCCGTCAACCACCCACGGGGGCGCATTCGTGCTCGCAACCGCCCCGGATCGCGCAGCTATCGCTCACCGGACCGACCGGCGTCGATCACTCGCCGCGCCTGGCCTTGATCAACGCGATCCGGTCCTGCGCCACGGCCGCCCGCTCCTGCAACGACTCGGCGCGGGCCTGCAACTCCTCGGCGGCGGACCGCAGCGACTCCGCCTCGGCCTGCCGGCTCTGCAACGCCAGCGCCGAACGGCGCAACCGGGGCAGCCGCGCCACCACCGGGCGGATCGCCAGGGCCAGCACGACCAGCGCGAACACCACGACCCCGAGCACGATCCACATCACCACGGCGGTCAGCCTAGCGGGTGACGCCGGTGGCCGCCGGGTCGGCGCTGCCGGCCGGGGTGGCGCTGCCGGCCGGGCTGGCGTACGCGTCGAGCGCGGCGACGGCCTGGGCGCGGACCTGCTCGGCCAGCTCGGCCGGGGCCACCACGGTCACCTCGGGGCCCAGCCCGAGCACGAACCGGCGGGCCCAGCCCAGGTCGGTGACGCGCAGCGACACCAGCCACTGCTCGCCGTCGGCCTCGACCCGCTCGCACGGATAGTATTCGGTGATCCACCGCTCGCCCCGGCCGATGCGCAGCGTGATCAGCGGCAGGTCCGCCGAGGGCCGGAACACACCGTCGCTGAGGTCGTGCGGGCGGGCCTGCGGCGGCACCACGGCCTGCTCCGGCAGCTCGGTGACCGCGTCGATGCGGTCGGCCCGGAACAACCGGACCGCCTCGGCCCGACGGCACCACGCCTCCACGTACGCGCGGCCGCCGACCATCAGCATCCGCAGCGGGTCGATCGTGCGCTCGGTGGTCTCGTCCCGGGCCGGCGTGTAGTAGGTGATCCGCAACGCCCGGCCCCGCTCGACGGCGGCGCGCAGCTCGCGTACCCGGGCATTGTCGCCGGGCAGGCGGACCTCGACCGGCGCTCCGGCCAGGTCGCCCGCGGCGCTCTCGATCTTGGCCAGGGCCCGCTCCACCGCCTCGCGGTTGGCCACCCCCGGCGTCTCGGCGAGCATCCGCAACGCCACCACCAGGGCCAACGCCTCGTCCGGGGTCAGCCGCAGCGGGCGGTCGATGCCGGCGTCGTAGGTGATCGTCACCCGGTCACCGTCGAACGCCATGTCGATCAGGTCACCGGGGCCGTAACCGGGCAGCCCACACACCCAGAGCAGCTCCAGGTCCTCGCGGAGCTGCCGCTCGGTCACGCCGAGGTCGTGCGCCGCCTCGGCGATCTCGATGCCGGGGCGGGCCAACAGGTAGGGCACCAGGTTGAGCAGCCGGGCCAGCCGGTCGGCGGACGCGCGGCCGGCGCGGGCCGCGGGGCGGGTCACCGGGCACCTCCCCCGGCCACCGCCAGCTCGTCGTGCCGGGCGGCAACCTCCTTCAACCGCTGGATGACCGCCTCGCGCACCTCCGGCGGTTCGAGCACCCGCACGTCCGGGCCGTAGCCGACGATCTGGCCGGCCAGGAAGTCGGCGTCGGCGTACGGCAGGACCAGCCGGTCGCCGTCCGGGCCGGCGTGGCTCTCCACCGCCCAGCGGCGCAACCCGGCGGCGCGGCCCGGCGCGGCCAGCACGGTCGCCCGACCGGTGCGTTCCACCGGCCCGGACCAGCGGGCCACGTGGCTGATCAGGTCCACCCCGGCGGGCGGCTCGTAGGCGCCGGCGTCACCGGTCGCGCGGACCGTGCCGACCACCCGGGACAGCCGGAAGCAGCGGGTCGCCGCACGGTCGAGGTCGTGGCCGACCACATACCACCGGCCGCGCCAGCAGACCACGCCCCACGGCTGCACCCGGCGGCGGGTGGGCGCGTCCCGGTCCGGCACCCGGTAGTCGAAGCTGACCTCGCGCCGGTCCCGCGCGGCGGCGGTCAGCGGCGCGAACGCCGGGTCGACCGTCACCATCGGCTCCAGGCCCAGCGTGGCCTGCGGGTCCACGTCGATGCCGGCGGCCCGCAGCTTCGCCAGGCCGGACGACGCGGCGGCGGCCAGGCCGGCGTGCTGCCACAGCCGGGCGGCGATCCCCACGGCGGCGGCCTCGTCCGGTTCGAGCGGGATGTCGGGCAACGCGTATTCCCGGTGGGCGATCCGGTAGCCCGGCTCGGCGTCGAAGACGCTCGCCGTGCCCGTCTCCAGCGGCACCCCCAGCTCCCGCAGCTCGGCCTTGTCCCGCTCGAACTTGCGCTGGAACGCCTCGTGGTCCTTGGCGTCCTCCGGGTCGTGCTCGTAGCCGGGCACGGTCGCGGCGATCTGGGCGGCGGTCAGGAAACGCCGCGTGGACAGCAGGCAGATCACCAGGTTGACCAGGCGTTCGGTACGGGTCCGGGACACGTGCAAACGCTAGCAGCCCGCGCGTCCGACGCGGGCACCCGCGCGGGCGCGGCGCGGGCATCGACCCGTTCGTCTCCGCCCGGCGGCCGGACGGGGCCGGCCCTAGGGTGATCGCATGGCGGATGCGGAAGTCAAGTCCGAGAGCGTCGGCACCGTCGTGGTGGCCGGCGCGGCGAACCTCGCCATCGCGGTCGCCAAGCTGGTCGCGGGCCTGATCTCCGGTTCCGCCGCGATGCTCTCCGAAGCCGCCCACTCGGTGGCCGACACCACCACCGAGGTGCTGCTCTACCTGGCGCTGCGGCGGGGCGCGCGGCCCGCCGACACCCGGCACCCCTTCGGGTACGGCAAGGAGAGCTACGTCTGGGCGTTCCTCGCCGCGCTGTTCACCTTCGTCGCCGGCGCCGGCTTCGCCATCACCCACGGCGTCACCACGATCCTCGTGCACGAGCACACCGGCGACTACCTGATCTCGTACGTGGTGTTGGCGGTGTCGTTCGCCATCGAGTCGGTGTCGCTGGCCCGGGCGGTACGGCAGGTGCGCCGGGAGTCCCGCCGCTGGCGCGCCACCCCCCGCCGATACCTGCGGCTGACCGCCGACACCACGGTCAAGGCGGTCTTCCTGGAGGACACCGCC
Organism: Micromonospora sp. WMMA1996; assembly: GCF_002573675.1. NCBI lineage: Bacteria > Bacillati > Actinomycetota > Actinomycetes > Micromonosporales > Micromonosporaceae > Micromonospora > Micromonospora sp. WMMA1996. Next base: position 2,701,605 of record NZ_PDHU01000001.1, read on the forward strand.
GCCCTGATCGGCCTGCTCATCGCCGCCGCCGGGCTCACCCTGTCCCACCTCACCGGCGACGAGCTCTACGACGGCATCGCCTCCATCCTCATCGGCGCGCTGCTGCTGGTCGTCGCCGGCATCCTGGCCCGCAGCAACATCTCGCTGCTGGTCGGCCGCGCCGTCTCCGAACGGGTGCACCGGCAGATCGAACGGGAGCTGGAGGAGGTGCCGACGGTGGACCGCGTCGACACCCTGATGACCATGTTCCTCGGCCCGGAGGACATCCTCGTCGCCGCCAAGATCGACTTCCGCGACGACGCCACCGGCGCCGACATCGAGGCCGCCTCCGACGAGGCCGAACGCCGGCTCACCGACCGGTTCCCGGAGATCGCGTACGTCTTCCTCGACCCCACCCGCTCCCGCGGGCCCGGCGGGCGCGCCCGGACCACGCAGGAGGAGCCCCCGCCCGGCCGGGACGGCTGACCCGGCCTCGGGACGCCCCGACGCCGGCCGATAGCGTGCCGGCATGGTGCGATGGCGGTCCGGCACGGTCACGACGGTACGGCGGCGGTGGGCCGGCGCCGTCGAACTCGACGTCGACCTGCCCGACGGCGCCCGGATGCGCGCGCTGGCCTACCCGGCCCTGGTCGGCGACCCGCAGCCCGGCGACCGGGTGCTGCTCAACGCCGGCGCGCTGCTGATGGGCCTCGGCACCGGCGGGTACGCCCTGGTCGTCGCGCTGCCCGACCGGCTTCCCGCCGACCCGCCGCAGGCCGGCGACAGCCGCGACGCCGGGCACCTGGTCAAGGCCCGCTACACGCCGCTGCAACCGATCCTGCTCGGCGTCGACGAGGAAGCCTCCCCGCACCACGACCGGCTGGCCGCCGCCGAGTCCGTCGACGGGATGCCGGTGGTCACCGCCGACCTGCACTCCGCGCTGCCGGCGATCCTGGCCGGCGTGCACGCCGACGCCCCCCGCGCCCGGGTCGCCTACCTGCTCACCGACGGTGGCGCGCTGCCGGCCTGGTTCTCCCGCACGCTGGCCGGCCTGGCCGACCGTCTCGTCGGCACGGTCAGCGTGGGGCAGGCGTTCGGCGGTGACCTGGAGGCCAGCACGCTGCACAGCGGCCTGCTCGCCGCCCGGCACGTGCTCGACGCCGACGTGGCGATCGTCGCGCAGGGGCCGGGCAACCTCGGCACCGGCACCCGCTGGGGCTTCTCCGGCGTGGCCGTCGGCGAGGCCGTCAACGCCGTCGCCACGCTGGGCGGACGCGCGGTCGGCTCACTGCGGATCTCCGCGGCCGACCCCCGGCCCCGACACCGGGGCGTCTCGCATCACAGCCTCACCGCGTACGGCCGGGTGGCGCTGGCCCCCGCGGAGCTGGTCGTGCCCGACGGCCTCGACCCCGACCTGGCCGCCGACGTGACCGCGGCGCTCGCGCCCCTGACCGACCGGCACCGGATCGTCACCGTGCCCGTCGACGGGCTCGACGCCGCACTGCGGGCCAGCCCGGTCGGACTGTCGACGATGGGTCGCGGGCTCGACGCCGACCACGCCTACTTCCTGGCCGCGGCCGCCGCCGGCCGGTACGCCGCCGCCCTGCTGCGCTGAGCGGGAGCGTCCTCAGCCCAGGAAGAAGATCAGGCCCAGCCAGACGCCCACGATCAGCGCCAGCGCCACCGCCAGCACCCACGTCGGCACGGTGTACTCACCGCGGCGGTTGCGTTCGACCTCGGCGCGGATCTTCTCCCGCCGCCGGTCGATCCAGTTGAGCTTCTCGGTGCCGCCGTCCCGCTCGCGGCCGGAGGTCCGGCCGGGCTCGCGGCCGTGAGGTTGCGGTTCGGAAGTGTCCATGGCGACGCCAGCGTACCGGTGCCCCGGCGGCCGGCGCCCGCAGGCACCGGCCGCCGCCGGCCTCACATGCTCGCGATCAGCCGCTCCACCCGCTCGTCGTACGCCCGGAACGGGTCCTTGCACAACACCGTGCGTTGCGCCTGGTCGTTCAGCTTCAGGTGCACCCAGTCCACCGTGAAGTCACGCCGCTTCTCCTGCGCGTGCCGGATGAACTCGCCGCGCAGCCGCGCCCGGGTGGTCTGCGGCGGCGTCTCCTTCGCCTCGAAGATCTCCGGGTCGGTGGCCACCCGGTCCACCTCGCCCCGACGCTCCAGCAACCCGTAGAGGCCCCGCCCGCGCCGCAGGTCGTGGTAGGCCAGGTCCATCTGCGCCACCCGCGGGTGCGACAGCGGCAGGTCGTGCTTGCGCTGGTAACGCTCGATCAGCTTCAGCTTCGTGATCCAGTCGATCTCCCGGGCCACCGGGTCCAGGTCGCCGGTCTCCACCGCGCGCAGCACCCGCGCCCACAGGTCCACCACCCGCTTGGCGGTCTGGTCGCCGCCCCGACGCTCCACGAACTCGGTCGCCTTGGCCAGGTATTCCTGCTGGATCTCCAGCGCCGACACCTCCTTGCCGGAGGACAGGCGCACCTTGCGCCGCCCGGTGATGTCGTGCGACACCTCGCGGATGGCCCGGATCGGGTTCTCCAACGTCAGGTCCCGCATCACCACGCCGGCCTCGATCATCCGCAGCACGATGTCGGCCGTGCCGACCTTCAGCAGCGTGGTGACCTCGTTCATGTTCGAGTCACCGACGATCACGTGCAGCCGGCGGTAGCGCTCCGCGTCCGCGTGCGGCTCGTCCCGGGTGTTGATGATCGGCCGGCTCCGGGTGGTCGCCGAGGAGACACCCTCCCAGATGTGCTCCGCCCGCTGGGACAGGCAGTAGACCGCGCCGCGCGGCGTCTGCAACACCTTGCCCGCGCCGCAGATCAACTGCCGGGTGACCAGGAACGGGATCAGCACGTCGGCCAGCCGGCCGAACTCGCCGTGCCGGGACACCAGGTAGTTCTCGTGGCAGCCGTACGAGTTGCCGGCCGAGTCGGTGTTGTTCTTGAACAGGTAGATCTCGCCCGCGATGCCCTCGTCGTGCAGCCGCTTCTCCGCGTCGACGAGCAGGCCCTCCAGGATCCGCTCACCGGCCCGGTCGTGGGCCACCAGGTCGGTCACCGAGTCGCACTCCGGCGTCGCATATTCCGGGTGCGAGCCCACGTCCAGATAGAGGCGGGCGCCGTTGCGCAGGAACACGTTGCTCGACCGGCCCCACGACACCACCCGCCGGAACAGGTACCGCGCGACCTCGTCGGGGGAAAGCCGGCGTTGCCCGCGATAGGTGCAGGTGACGCCGTACTCGGTTTCGAGGCCGAAGATTCGCCGCTCCATGATGAGACATTAGCCGCCCGGAGCCCCCGATGGGCAGCGCCGACGCTCACCGCTTGCGATCTCCCCCACGCAGATCGGTGAGGTGGCGGCATCCGTACGCGCAAGACCCCGCCACCTCGGCGAGGTGGCGGGGTCCGCAAGCAGACGTCACTCGGCGGGCCGGTCCTCCGCGTTGCCCTCCAGATCGGCCGAACCCGCCGACGTGGTCGGCTTCTTCGCCTCCTCCGTCGGCACCGTCGGGGTCTTCGCCCGGCCCGGCGCCGGCGCGGTGTCCGCAGCCGCGTCACCCTCCAGCAACCCGGTCAGCGCCGCCCCGGTGACCCGGCGGAACGTCCGCCCGACCCGGCCCCGGTCCAGGACCGCCACCTCCAGCTGGTTCGCGGCGATCGTCCGGGCCGCCCCGCCCTCGCCACCGACGCTGCTGAGCGCCTTCATCGCGGCGCGCACCGCCTCGGACAGCGACATCTCCGGCCGGTGCTCGTTCTTCAGCACCCCGGCGATCGCCTCGGACTGGCCACCCATCGCCATCCGGCCCGGCTCGTCGTTCACCGAACCGTCGTAGGTCACCCGGTAGAGGGAGTCGTCGTCCGGCGTGGCGCCCACCTCGGCCACGCAGATCTCCACCTCGAACGGCTTCGACTGCTCGGTGAAGATCGCACCCAGCGTCTGCGCGTACGCGTTGGCCAACGCCAGACCGGTCACGTCCCGCCGGTCGTAGCTCAGTCCGTTGAGGTCGGCCATCCGCACACCCGCGCGCCGCAGGTTCTCGAACTCGTTGTACCGGCCCACGGCGGCGAAGCCGATCCGGTCGTAGATCTCACTGACCTTGTGCAGCGTGCTGGACAGGTTCTCGGCGACGAAGAGCACCCCACCGGCGTAGCTCAGGACCACCGCGCTGCGGCCCCGGGCGATGCCCTTGCGGGCCAGCTCGGAACGGTCGCGCATGATCTGCTCGGGCGAGGCGTAGAACTGCATGGCCACGGCGGCGGTTCTCCTTCTTGCGGGACTGCTGACTCGATGGACGTGGGAGCGGCGTCAGCCGCCGGGGTTCTCCATCCGGCCGGACACCACGCCCTCCGCGATCGTCGCCGTCTCGGCGTCGGTGAGCCGGTGGGTGCCGTCGGCCGTCGCGGTCATCACGACCGGGTAGATCCGCCGGGTCAGGTCGGGGCCGCCGGTGGCGGTGTCGTCGTCCGCCGCGTCGTAGAGCGCCTCGACGGCCAACCGGGTCGCGTCGTCGATCGACAGGCCCGCCCGGAAACGCTTCTTCAGCGCGGACTTGGCGAACAGCGAGCCGGAGCCAATCGCGTCGTAGCCGGTCTCCTCGTAGGGGCCGCCGGTCACGTCGAAGCTGAAGATCCGCCCGGCGCGCGCCGGGTCGCTCGCGGCCAGGTCGAAGCCGGCGAAGAGCGGCACCACGGCCAGACCCTGCATCGCCGCGCCCAGGTTGCCGCGGATCATCGAGGCCAGCCGGTTGGCCTTGCCGTCGAGCGAGAGCATCGCGCCCTCGATCTTCTCGTAGTGCTCCAGCTCCACCTGGAACAGTCGCATCAGCTCGATGCCGATGCCGGCGGTGCCGGCGATGCCGACCAGCGAGTACGCGTCGGCGGGGTGCACCTTCTCGATGTCGCGCTGGGCGATCAGGTTGCCCATGGTGGCGCGCCGGTCGCCGGCCATGACCACACCACCGGCGGCCGCGATGGCCACGATGGTGGTCGCGTGCGGCGCCATGTCGGCGGCCATGCCGGGCGGCAACGGCCGACGCCCGGGCAGCATCTCCGGGGCGACCTTGCTCAGGAACGTTGTGAAGGAGGACGTCCCCGCGTTGGTGAACACATCTGGAAGACGCCCGGATGGATCAAAACCCGCTGCCACGTGGTTCCTCTCAGGTATGTGATCGCCCCGGCCAGGTTGTCGAGGTCGTCCTTGAACTGGCCGAGACCGCCGTTGCAGTTGAAGCAGAGTATCCCGCGCACCCATCCGGTGCGATGATCGTGGTCCAGATGTTCCGGATCGGGGCGCCGGCAGATCGCGCACACACCGCCCTGCTCGGCCAGGAGCTCCTGGAACTCCTTCTCGCCGACCCCGTGGCGGCGACGCAGGTGGTACTCGCGGCTGCCGCCATGGAGCCGCTGCTTGCTGTCGTTACCTCGGGCGATGTGGCACGGCTTGCAGTAGCTGTGCCGACCGCTCGCGTTCGTCGTTCGGGGAAGTCCTCGACCGGTTTGATCTGCTCGCAGTCGGGACACCACTTCAGGCCGTCGGCGACCGGCACAGGCGCTTTGCGCTGCGGCGCGATCCCCCGCTTTCGTCGGCTCGCCTCGGAGCGAACCGAAGCACACGTCTTGCAGTAGAAGGCCAGCCCGTCCGGGCGCCGCCGGTTACGGTGAAACGCCGACACCGGCAACGAGCGGCCACACTGGGGGCAGAGCTTGTCCGAAGCCTCCGGCAAATCGGACATATGCCTCATTGACCGCCCTTCTGCACATATCCTCTCACGAACTCCTCGGCGTTCTCCTCCAGGACGGAGTCGATCTCGTCGAGCAGGTCGTCGACGTCCTCGGTGATCTCGGCGTGCCGCTCGGCCACCTCGGGGTTGGCCTGCGCGGTGACCTCCTCGACCTCCTCGTGGGACTTGCCGGACTGGGTCTGACCACCCTCTTGCGTCGCCATGGTGGTGCCTCCTCCACGATCGCCTGCGATCAACTTACCTCGCGGGAGCGACGAAAAGCCCGTCGCGCGCCGGGTTCCGGCACACGACGGGCCTTCCGGCATCCGGGTCACCCGCCGGTGAGCATCTCCAGCAGGTCCTTGGCGCTCTCGCAGCGGTCGAAGAGCTGCCCGACGTGCGCGCGGGTGCCCCGCTCGGGCTCCATCATCGGCACCCGGACCAGCGACTCGCGGCCCACGTCGAAGATGACCGAGTCCCAGCTCGCGGCGACCACCTCGGAGGCGTACTGGGCCAGGCAGCGGCCCCGGAAGTAGGCCCGGGTGTCCTCCGGCGGCTCGGTCATCGCGGTGCGGGTCTGCTCGTCGGTCAGCAGCGTCTTCATCGAGCCGCGCTGGACCAGGCGGTGGTAGAGCCCCTTCTCCGGGCGCACGTCGGAATACTGCAGGTCGACCAGTTGCAGTTTGTGCGAGCCCCAGGCGAGCTTCTCCCGCTCCCGGTAGCCCTCCAGGACGCGCAGCTTGGCCACCCAGTCCAGCTCGTCGGCGCACTCGAACGCGTCGCGGCCGAGCCGGTCCAGCACGCTCTCCCAGCGGTCGAGCACGTCGGCCGTCTGCGCGTCGACGTCCTGGCCGTACCGGTCGTCCACGAAGGAACGGACCCGCTCCAGGTAGGCCCACTGCACGTCCAGCGCGGTGAGCCGGCGCCCGTCCCGCAGCCGCATCAGGTGCTTCAGCGACGGGTCGTGGCTGACCGCGCGCAGCTCCCCGACCGGGTCGGCGATGCCCAGGTCCGCGCCGAGCGCCTTCTCCTCGATCATGGCGAGGATCAGCGACGTGGTGCCGACCTTCAGGAACGTGGAGATCTCGGAGAGGTTGGCGTCGCCGATGATGACGTGCAGCCGGCGGTACTTGTCGGCGTCGGCGTGCGGCTCGTCGCGGGTGTTGATGATCGGCCGCTTGAGGGTGGTCTCCAGCCCGACCTCGACCTCGAAGAAGTCGGCGCGCTGGGAGATCTGGAAGCCGCTCTGGCCGCCGTCCTGGCCGATGCCGACGCGGCCCGCGCCGCAGACGATCTGCCGGGTGACGAAGAACGGCGTCAGGTACGCCACGATGTCGGCGAACGGCGTCTGCCGGCGCATCAGGTAGTTCTCGTGCGCGCCGTAGCTGGCGCCCTTGTTGTCGGTGTTGTTCTTGTACAGGTGGATGGGGTGGGTGCCCGGGATGGTGGCCGCCCGGCGGGCCGCCTCGGCCATCACCCGCTCCCCCGCCTTGTCCCACCGCACCACGTCGAGGGGGGTGGTCACCTCGGGGGTGGAGTATTCCGGGTGGGCGTGGTCGACGTAGAGCCGCGCTCCGTTGGTGAGTATGACGTTGGCCAGTCCGAGGTCCTCGTCGGCGAGCGCCTCGGCCGGGTCGTAGGCCGCCCCGGAGTAGGTGAAGCCGCGGGCGTCGCGCAGCGGCGACTCCTCCTCGTAGTCCCAGCGCGCCCGCCCGCCCCGGTTGAGTTCCGGTCGGGCCCCGTACGCGTTGACCACCTGCGAGGAGGTGACCATCGGGTTGGCTCCGGCCTGGCCGGGCACGGAGATGCCGTACTCGACCTCGGTGCCCATGATCCGTCTGACGCTCATCGACCTGCCCGCTCCGCTCGCCGTCCCGGTCCCCGTCACGTCGAGCGTAGTCGGCACTTCGACGGTAGGTGGCGCGCCGGGCCCCGGCGGGCGCCGTTGGCCGTCCTCGGCGGCGGCCGGAGCGGTGCGGTCCGTCCGGCCGTCGCCGTGCTGAACTCGACGGTCAGAAGAAGCGGTACGCCTCCGCGGCGGCGTCCTCGGTCTGTGCCGCGGGCGGCGCGGTGATGCTGACCGGCTCGCCGAAGCTGTGCATCTTCATCTCGTTGTCGATTTTCCCGGCCGCGGTGTCGAACGTGTAGGTGAGCAGCGTGAGTCGACCCTCGGCGTCCAGGGTGGCCTCGAACGGCACCGTCTTCGTCTTGAGCACCTTGAACGCGTTGCGCAGGGTGGCCTTCTCGGCGTCGCTGGAGGCCGCTGCGATGGCCTTCTCCGGGTCGGCGACGCCGGTGTAGCGGCCGTCGCCGGCCGGTTCGGCGGAGACGACTCCGCCGAGGATGCCGGCCTGCGCCCGGACGTCGAGGCCCTGGGCCAGCTGCCCGTCGGGGCGCAGCCGGCTGCGGTCGAGCCTCATCCAGGGCTTGCCGTCGGACGCGTCCTGCTTGACGTAGACGGCGTCGGTGGTGACGACCATGCTGACCGGCTCGGGCGTGCGCATGTCGAGCGTCATCGCGCCCGTGGCGGGTTCGACGGCCGACCGCATGGTGACGGTCTGGTTGCCCGCCTTGATGGTGACGTCCATCTTGAGGGTCTTCTCCAGGCTCCGCTGGAAGCCCTGGCGGATCGCGGCGGGCGCGTCGGCGGTGGTGGGCGCGGAGGCGGACGCCGAGGTGGTCGGCGCGGAGGCGGTGTCGGTGGTGGTGCCGCAGGCGGTGAGCAGGGCGGTCAGGCAGCCGAGCAGGGCCGGGGCGAGTGATCTACGCACGGGCAGACCCTAGCGGGCGCGGCCCGGTTTCGTGGCCCCGTCGAGGACCGACCGGGGCGGCGCCTGCGCGGCGCCGCCCCGGCGGGCGATCTCAGAGGTATTGACCGGTGTTGCTGGCCGTTTCGATGGACCGGCCGGCCTCGGCGCCCTTGCCGCCGGAGACGAGCGTGCGGATGTAGACGATCCGCTCGCCCTTCTTGCCGGAGATGCGCGCCCAGTCGTCCGGGTTGGTGGTGTTGGGCAGGTCCTCGTTCTCCCGGAACTCGTCGACGCACGCGTCGAGCAGGTGCTGCAGTCGCAGCCCCTTGCGCCCGGAGGTGAGGAACTCCTTGATGGCCATCTTCTTGCCCCGGTCGACGATGTTCTGGATCATCGCGCCGGAGTTGAAGTCCTTGAAGTAGAGGACTTCCTTGTCGCCGTTGGCGTAGGTGACCTCGAGGAAGCGGTTCTCCTCGGTCTCGGAGTACATCCGCAGGACCACCGCGTCGATCATGGCAGCCACCGTGGCCTGCGGGTCGCTGCCGTGTTCGGCCAGGTCGTCGGCGTGCAGCGGCAGGCCGGCGAGGATGTACTTGGAGAAGATGTCCTTGGCCGCCTCGGCGTCCGGACGCTCGATCTTGATCTTCACGTCGAGTCGGCCGGGACGCAGGATCGCCGGGTCGATCATGTCTTCCCGGTTGGAGGCGCCGATGACGATGACGTTCTCCAGGCCCTCCACGCCGTCGATCTCGCTGAGCAGCTGCGGGACGATGGTGTTCTCCACGTCGGAGGAGACGCCGGAACCGCGGGTGCGGAAGACGGAGTCCATCTCGTCGAAGAACACGATCACCGGCGTGCCCTCACCGGCCTTCTCCCGCGCCCGCTGGAAGATCAGCCGGATGTGCCGCTCGGTCTCGCCGACGTACTTGTTGAGCAGCTCGGGGCCCTTGATGTTGAGGAAGAAGCTGGTGTGCCGCTCCTTGCCCTCCCGCTCGGCGATCTTCTTGGCCAGCGAGTTGGCCACCGCCTTGGCGATCAGCGTCTTGCCGCAGCCGGGCGGGCCGTAGAGCAGGATGCCCTTCGGCGGCCGGAGCTGGTGCTCGCGGAACAGGTCGGCGTGCAGGAAGGGCAGCTCCACCGCGTCGCGGATCTGCTCGATCTGCGCCTGGAGGCCACCGATGTCCTCGTAGTTGACGTCGGGCACCTCCTCCAGGACCAGTTCCTCGACCTCGCTCTTGGGAATCCGCTCGTACGCGTACGCCGAGCGGGGTTCGATCATGAGCGAGTCGCCGGCCCGGATCGCGCTGCCGATCAGGGTCTCCGCGAGGTGGACGATGCGCTCCTCGTCCGAGTGGGAGACCACCAGCGCCCGGTCACCCGGCGCGCCGTCGGGACCCGCCAGGATCTCCTTGAGCATCACCACCTCGCCGACCCGCTCGTAGCCGAACGCGTCGACGATGTTGAGGGCGTCGTTGAGCAGGACCTCCTGGCCCCGGCGCAGCTCGTCGACCTCCAGCGAGGGCGAGACGGCCACCCGGAGCTTGCGCCCGCCGGTGAACACGTCCACCGTGCCGTCGTCGTGCCTGGCCAGGAAGACGCCGTAGCCACTGGGCGGCTGGGCGAGCCGGTCGATCTCCTCCTTGAGCGTCACGATCTGCGCGCGGGCCTCCTTGAGGGTGCCCACGAGCCGTTCGTTGTTCTCGGTCAGCCGCGCCAACTGCGCCTGGGTGGCCGCCAGCCGCTCTTCGAGCTGCCGGACGTGTCGGGGGCTTTCGGTCAACTTGCGCCGCACCAGAGCGAGTTCCTCTTGCAGGAACGCGACCTGCGTGGAGAGATCGTGGGCTTCCTTTTCCCACCGTGCGGCGCGCGAGTCCGCGTCGTCGCTGCGTGCCACGTCCCACCTCCCCGGGGGGCTTGAACGTTCTGACCTAACACTAGCCGCTATGAGCCCGATTCGGTCCTCCGCAACGCGCTCGTCACCGAAGCTTGATCGCCAAGGGCTGGTCGCGGGGTGGGTACGGGCGTTCGGGTACCGTCGGAGTGTGGGACGGGAGAACATGGGGGGTGCTTCGTGACCGACGTCGCGACCGACCAGTTGCAGGTCTGGGTGGATCAGGACCTCTGCACCGGCGACGGGCTCTGCGTGCAGTACGCGCCGGAGGTCTTCGAGTTCGACGTCGACGGCCTGGCGTACGTCAAGGGCCCGGACGGCGAGCTGCGGCAGGCCCCGGGCGCCCGGGTGGACGTGCCGGAGCACCTGCGCCTCGAGGTGATCGACTCGGCGAAGGAGTGCCCGGGCGAGTGCATCCACGTGGTGCGCGGCAGCGACGGCGTCGAGGTGGCCGGCCCGGAGGCCGAGGACTGAGCAGTGCCGGACACGGCGGGCCGGGGACGTCGTCCCCGGCCCGTCGTGCGTCCGTCAGAGCAGGGGCCGGCCGACCACCGAGGCGACCAGCCGGGCGAACTCCTCCAGCCGGGCGATCTGCCCGGCGCCGCCGTCGTCGAGGGTCTTGCCGAAGCGCAGCGCGTCGTGCCGGGGCGTGCCCGCCACCTCGTCGCTGGGCGGCGCCTCGTCCAGCGAGCTGAGCAGCAGGTAGACGTCGATGCTGTCGATCCGGACGGTGCCGTCGTCGGTCCGGGTGAGCCGACGCCGGCAGCCGACCTCGGTGACGGTGGAGACCGGCACCACGCGCAGCGAGGAGGTCATCGCGCCGGGTGGCCCCTCCCCCGGCGGGACGTCCTCGCCGTGCCAGAGCACCAGCCGGCTGCCGTCGCAGACGACGACCTCCTGCCACACCCCGTTCACCTCGTTGACGAAGCGTTCCAGGGTGAAGCCGAGGACGGAGGCGCCGCGCAGCACCCCGCCGAGCGCCTCCAGGGCGATGTCGGGGTCCCGCAGGTAGGCGCGGGCCGCCGACTCCAGGTCGGTGTAGGGCGACCAGTCGGGGAAGACGGCGGGCAGGTCACCGTTGCCGTAGCCGGGGTTGCTCACGCCACCTCCCGTCGGCCCGAACCGCCGTCACCGCCCGTGCGCCGCCGTCGGCTCCGGTGACCGGGACGGGCGCGCCGCCCGCCGCGCGCTCCGATCCGCTCGCTCATGCCCACCGTCTCCACCCACCTCGGTGTCGTCGTCCCCACGGGCACACATGATCCGCCCGCCCGCCGCCGTGCGCGCGGCGGGGGTCAGGACTGCTCCGGTTCCTCCGCCGCGCGGGCCGCCGCCGCCGCGCGCAGGGCGTCCCGGCGCTGCGCGTACGCCTCGGCGCCCTTGCTGGGCTTGCGCCGGCGCGGCGGCGCGGTCACCCCGGGGGCGAGCTTGCGCGCGGACACCAGGAACGCGGTGTGCGCGATCATCCGGTGGTCCGGCCGCACGGCCAGACCCTCGGCGTGCCAGTCGCGCACCAGCGACTCCCAGGCCCGCGGCTCGGTCCAGCCGCCGCGCTCGCGCAGCGCCTCGACCAGCTCCGACAGCTGCGGGGTGGTGGCCACGTAGCCGATCAGCACGCCGCCGGGGACCAGCGACCGCTCGACCATGTCGAGCATCTCCCACGGGGTGAGCATGTCGAGGATGATCCGGTCGAACCCGGTCTCGGTGCTGTCGGCGACGTCGCCGACGTGCAGCCGCCAGGCCGGGTGCGGGCCGTTGAAGAACGCCTCGACGTTGCGCCGGGCGATCTGGGCGAAGTCGTCGCGCAGCTCGAACGAGTGCAGCTCGCCCTCGGTGCCGACGGCCCGCAGCAGCGAGCAGGACAGCGCGCCCGAGCCGGCGCCGGCCTCCAGCACCTTGGCGCCGGGGAAGATGTCGCCCATCGCGACGATCTGCGCCGAGTCCTTCGGGTAGATCACCTGGGCGCCGCGCGGCATGGAGAGCACGTAGTCCGACAGCAGGGGCCGCAGCGCGAGGAAGGCGGTGCCGCCGCCGGCGGTGGTGACCACGCTGCCGTCGGGCAGGCCGATCAGCGTGTCGTGCTTGAGGATCCCCCGGTGGGTGTGGAACTCCTTGCCGGGCTCCAGCGTCACGGTGTGCATCCGGCCCTTGGGGTCGGTCAGCTGGACCCGGTCGCCGGGCCGGAACGGCCCCCGGTGGACGGGCGGCAGGGCCGGGACGGTGGAGGTCTCTGCGGTCACGTGTTCGTCTTCCGTTTGGGTTCGAGGAGCTGGGCGAGGTCCGCGATGTGCAGCACGCCGACCACATCTTCGCCTGCCGTCACGAGGTACTGCGCGCCCGGGTGGGTGCGGACGGTCTCCAGCACCCGCTCGCCGTCCGCGTCGACCGGCAGGGTGGGCAGGGCGGTCAGGGCGCGGGCCACCTCGTCCACCGCGAGCCACGGCCGCCGTGCCGGGGATACGGCGGCGACGCGGGCCGGGTCGACCAGCGACACGGTACGGCCGGCGGAGTCGACCACGCTGAGCGCCGCGTCCGGTGTGCCCGCCTCGTCGCGGCGGCGGTGCGCCTCGGCCAGCGGGGTGCCGGTGGGCACCGGCAGCAGTGGCCGGGCCAGCCGGGCCAGGTCGACCAGGTGCAGCCGGCGGCCGATGCGGGCCAGCCGGATGGACTGCCCGGCGCCCCGCCACAGCGTCACCGCGACCAGCAGCAGCAGCGGCAGGGCCAGTGGGGCGAGCGCCCGGCGCAGGGTGAGCAGCACCACCAGGGCGAGCGTGGCCACCGCCACGGCCCGGCCGACCCAGCCGGCCACCTCGGTGCCGCGGTGCCGGTCCCGGGTGAGCGCCCAGACCGCGGCGCGCAGCGCCCGTCCGCCGTCCAGCGGCAGCCCGGGCAGGCTGTTGAAGATCGCCACCACGACGTTGCTGACCGCGAGCTGGAACGCGAGCTGGTGGCCGAGGGTGCCGGCGGGCAGCGCCAGGGTGGCGGCGACCGCCCCGGCGCCGAGCACGGCCGAGACGGCCGGCCCGGCCAGCGAGATGAGCAGCTCCACCCGGGGGCTGGGGGCGTCGCGGTCCATCTCGGTGTAGCCGCCGAGCAGTTCGAGGGTGATCCCGCGCACACCGATGCCGTGTCGGCGGGCGGTCAGCGCGTGGCCCAGCTCGTGCAGCAGCACCGAGCCGAGCAGCGAGACGACGAACCCGAGGCCGACCAGGTAGCCCGCGAGGTGACCGAGGTCGAGCTGGCGCCGGGCCAGCGCCGCGTAGAGCACCGTCACCACCACGGTGAGCAGCAGCATCGAGGCGTCGACGCGCAGCGGCACCCCGAGGACCCGGCCGAGGCTCAGCCCGGGCCGGCGCGGTCGTCGGGTGCGCTGCTCCACCCCGGCGATGCTACGCGGCGCCGATCATGGCCCGGTGCGGCGACGACCGACCTGTCACACGGGTGGCCTAACCTTCCGGGCATGACGGCGGAACCGGTGATCGACGCGCAGGGCGACCAGACGGCGGCACGGGTGCCGGTCACGGTGCGGGCGTCGCTGTCGCCGTCCCGGGCGGCCGACTTCAAGACCTGCCCGCTGCTCTACCGGTTCCGCAGCATCGACCGGCTGCCCGAGCGGCCGACGGTCGAGCAGGCCCGGGGCACGCTCGTGCACGCCGTGCTGGAGCGGCTGTTCGACCTGCCGGCCCCGGCGCGCACCCCGGAGTCGGCGGGCGACCTGGTCGCCCCGCAGTGGGATCGCCTGGTCACCGAGGAGCCGGAGCTGGCGACGCTGTTCGCCGACGGCGACGCGGCGGCCGCGCAGGAGTTCCTGCGTTCGGCGGCGGCGCTGCTGGAGGGCTACTTCGCGGTGGAGGACCCGCAGCGGCTGGAGCCCGCCGAGCGGGAGGCGCTGATCTCCGCCGTGGTCGACGACGAGCTGCTGATCCGGGGCTATCTCGACCGGCTCGACGTGGCCCCGGACGGCGCGCTGCGGGTGGTCGACTACAAGACCGGCGGCGCGCCGCGCGAGGCGTTCGAGGCGCGGGCGCTGTTCCAGCTGAAGTTCTACGCCCTGGTGCTGTGGCGCACCCGGGGCGTGGTGCCGCGGGTGCTGCGCCTGCTCTACCTCAAGGACGCGGAGGTGTGCGACTACGCCCCCGACGCCGAGGAACTGGTGCGCTTCGAGCGCACCGTGGTGGCGTTGTGGCGGGCGATCGAGCAGGCCACCGCCCGGCAGGACTTCCGGCCCCGGCCGAGCCGGCTCTGCGACTGGTGCAGCCACCAGGCGCTCTGCCCGAGCTTCGGCGGCACGCCGCCGCCGTTCCCGGTCGCCGGCGCCGCGCCCGACCCGCTCGTGGACGCCCGTTCCCGCCCGGCCACCCCGGGGGCCGACGAGTGATCCTCCTCCTCGGGGAGGAGACCGGGTTCGGCGCCGGCGACGACGAGACGCGCCCCGTGCCGACCTGACGTTCGCGCGCTCGTCGAGCGGGCCCGCCGGGCCGGGCTGCCGGTCACCCTGCGGATGGAGGGCACGTCCACCGCGGTGGCCGAGGAGGTGGCGCTCACCGCCCACCGCATCGTCGCCGAGGCGCTGCGCAACGTCCTCGCCCACGCCGGGCCGGCCACCGCGCTGGTCCGGATCACCGTCGGCGGCGGCGTGCTGACCGTCGAGGTGGTCGACACCGGGCGCCGACCGGGACGCCCACCCGACCGGATCGGGCACGGACTGGTCGGCATGCGGGAGCGGGTGGCCCTCTACGGTGGGATCCTGCGGACCGGACCGGACCGGACCGGTGCCGGGCGGCGGCTTCCGGGTGTAGGCGCGGATCCCGCTGGACCCGGCCGGCGCGGTCCCCGCCTGACCGCCGCCGGGCACGACGAGGGGGATCTGATGACAGACGGCGCCGCGCCCCGACCGGTGCGGGTCCTGCTCGCCGACGACCAGCCGTTGCTGCGCACCGGGTTCCGGATGGTGCTGGGCGTCGAGGACGACCTGGACATCGTGGGTGAGGCCGGCGACGGCGTGGAGGCGGTGGAGCTGGCCCGGCGGCTGCTGCCCGACGTGGTGCTGATGGACATCCGGATGCCGCGGATGGACGGGGTCGCCGCCACCCGGGCGATCGTGGACGCCCGGCTGCCGGTGCGGGTGCTCGTCCTCACCACGTTCGAGCTGGACGAGTACGTGGTCGGGGCGCTGCGCGCCGGGGCGAGCGGTTTCCTGGCCAAGGACGTGCCGGCCGAGGACCTGGTGACCGCGATCCGCACGGTGGCGGCCGGGGAGGCGGTGGTGGCGCCGCGGATCCTGCGCCGGCTGCTGGACCGGTTCGCCGACGTGCTGCCGGACCCGGTGACCGCCCCGCCGCGGGTGCTGGACCCGCTGACCGAGCGGGAGCGGGAGGTGCTGACCCAGGTGGCGCGCGGGCTGTCGAACGCCGAGATCGCCCGGGAGCTGTCGGTCAGCGAGACCACGGTGAAGACGCACGTCGGGCACGTGCTGACCAAGCTGCGGCTGCGGGACCGGGTGCAGGCGGTGGTGCTGGCCTACGAGACGGGGCTGGTGCGGCCGGGGAAATAGGTGGCGGCCCTCACGTACCGTGACCAACGGCGGCGGCGCGGGGTTGACCATGACGCGACGTGAGGTCCTACCGTCGGCGCCGCCGGCCGGTCAGGGATCACCCTGAACCGGCCTGGGGGGCGACCCCCACCGGAAATTCGGCACGGATTCCGCCCAGGGTCGGACGGTTCCGCCGCCGGTGGCACCGAGGATGGAACCGCCGCACCGACCAGCGGGGGCGGTGCGGATCAGCAGCCAGACGGAAGAGGTAGATGACGTGACCGCGACGGTAGGCCGGCAAGCGCAGGCCGCGGCCCGGGCGAACGACGTGTGGAAGGTGTACGGCAGCGGTGAGGCGCAGGTCATCGCGCTGCGGGGGGTGAGCGCCGAGTTCGAACGCGGCCGTTTCACCGCGATCATGGGGCCGTCCGGCTCGGGCAAGTCGACGCTGATGCACTGCCTCGCGGGTCTGGACTCGGTGACGCGGGGCACCGTGATGATCGGTGACACCACCGTGACCGGGCTCAACGACTCGGGCCTGACGAAGCTGCGCCGGGACAAGGTCGGCTTCATCTTCCAGCAGTTCAACCTGCTGCCCACGCTCACCGCGCAGGAGAACATCCTGCTGCCGCTGTCGATCGCCGGGCGCAAGGCCGACCCGGCCTGGTACGACACGGTGATCGACACGGTCGGGCTGCGGGAGCGGCTCGGGCACCGCCCGGCGCAGCTCTCCGGCGGTCAGCAGCAGCGGGTGGCGTGCGCCCGGGCCCTGGTCGCCCGCCCCGACGTGATCTTCGCGGATGAGCCGACCGGCAACCTGGACTCCCGCTCCGGCGCGGAGGTGCTCAACTTCCTGCGCAACTCGGTGCGTGAGCACGGCCAGACCATCGTCATGGTCACCCACGACCCGACCGCCGCCGCGTACGCCGACCGGGTGGTCTTCCTCGCCGACGGCCAGATCGTCTCGGAGCTGATCGAGCCGACCGCCGACACGGTGCTGGACACCATGAAGAAGCTGGACGCTCCGGTCGAGGTGGGCAACTGATGTTGCGGGCAACGCTGAAGAGCCTGCTGGCGCGCAAGCTGCGCCTGCTGCTGTCCGGCCTGGCGGTGGTGCTCGGCGTCATGTTCGTCTCGGGCGCGTTCGTGCTCACCGACACCCTCGGCCGGTCCTTCGACGCGGTCTTCGCCGACGCGTACGCCGAGGTCGACGTGAACGTCGCGGCGAAGCCGAAGGTGGAGCTGTCCGAGACCGAGGGCGAGCAGGTGGCCGCCCCGGTGCCGGCGTCGCTGGTCGAGCGGGTGAAGGCGGTGCCCGGCGCGGCGGACGTGCAGGGCGTGGTCGCCGCCGACGGCGCCCGTCTGATCGGCGCCAACGGCAAGGTGGTCACCTCGTTCGGCCCGCCGCAGCTGGGCGAGAACTGGCTCGGCGAGAGCGACCTGGTGAAGCTGCGCGAGGGCCGGGAGCCGCGCGCGGACGACGAGATCGTGGTCAACGCCGCGCTGGCCAAGGCCGCGAACGTGAAGGTCGGCGACCGGGTCGGCGTGCTGACCCTGGCGCCGAAGAAGGAGTTCACGCTGGTCGGCGTGTTCGGCTACAGCGGCGGCCGGGACTCCGTGGGCGGCGCGAACGAGGTCGCCTTCACCACCCCGGTGGCGCAGCAGCTGATGCTCGGCAAGCCGGACGTGTTCAGCAACATCAGCGCGCGGGCCGCCGACGGCACCACCCCGGAGGCGCTGCGCGACGAGGTGTCCCGCGCGGTGGGGGCCGGCTACGACGTGAAGACCGGTGAGCAGCTCGCCGACGACGCGTCGGCCGGGCTGAAGGAGGGACTGTCCTTCTTCAACAAGATCCTGCTCGGCTTCGCCGCGGTGGCGCTGCTGGTCGGCACGTTCCTGATCCTCAACACCTTCTCGATCATCGTGGCCCAGCGCACCCGTGAGCTTGCCCTGATGCGGGCCATCGGCGCCAGCGGCCGGCAGGTCATCGGTTCGGTGGTGCTGGAGGCGGTCGCGGTCGGTCTGATCGCCTCGGTGCTCGGGCTGGCCGCCGGCATCGGGGTGGGCGCGCTGCTGGCGTACCTGTTCGGCAAGCTCGCCGGCGGTCTGAGCCTGGCCGGGCTGGGCGTGCCGCCGGCGGCGGTGATCGGCGCGTTCGCGGTCGGTCTGGTGATCACGGTGGTCGCGGCGCTGTTGCCGGCGCTGCGCGCCGCGCGCATCCCGCCGATCGCGGCGATGCAGGACGTGGCCACGCCGGACCGTCCGCTGACCAAGGTGACCGTCGGCGGCGCGGTGGTCACCACCATCGGCGCGGTGCTGCTCTTCCTCGGTCTCAGCGGCAACGCCGGCGACAACACCCTCGCGACCATCCTCGGTGGGGTGCTCTTCGCGTTCATCGGGGTGGCGCTGCTGACGCCGGTGATCAGCCGGCCGGTGGTCTCGCTGCTCGGCGCGATCTTCTCCTGGTCGGTCCCGGGCAAGCTGGGCCGGCTCAACTCGGGTCGTAACCCCCGCCGGACGGCGATCACCGCCGCAGCGCTGATGGTGGGCATCGCGCTGGTGACCGGGGTGACCGTGATCCTCGACTCGGCCAAGGGCAGCATCAGCGCGCTGGCCGAGGACACGATCAAGGCCGAGCTGGTGATCTCCGGATCCGCGTCCGGGCCCCGCCCGCCGAGCTTCGACCCGGCGGTGCTGGACAAGACCGCCGCGATCCCCGGGGTGCAGCTGGTCGACGGCGAGTACGGCGACATGGCCACGGTCGGCGGCAAGCGGACCTGGGTGGCGGCGTCGAGCAACGTGGCGGCGCTGGAGCGGATCTTCGGGGCGAAGGCCACCGCCGGTGACATCAGCCGGCTGGCCCCCGACCAGATGCTGCTCAGCTCCGACACCGCGAAGGACCGCAACCTGTCGGTCGGCTCGACCGTGCCGGTGCAGCTGTCCCGCGGCGACGCCCGCACCTACACGGTCAGCGGCATCTACGAGAGCTCGCAGTTGACCAACCCGGTGGTGCTGCCGCCGCAGGCGGCCGCCGACTTCGCCATCCCGCAGCCCATCCAGGGTTTCGTGCAGCTCGCCCCGGGCACGTCGGTCGGCGCGGTGCAGCCGCAGGTCGAGCGGCTGCTGGCGGACAGTCCCGAGGTGTCGGTGGCGGACCGGGCCGCGTTCATCAAGCAGCAGACCAGTCAGCTGGACACGCCGCTGCGGATGATCCAGATCCTGTTGGCGCTGGCCATCGTGATCGCGGTGCTGGGCATCATCAACACGCTCGCCCTGTCGGTGCTGGAGCGGACCCGCGAGTTGGGTCTGCTGCGGGCGATCGGCCTGCGCCGGGCGCAGACCATGCGGATGATCACCGTCGAGGCGGTGGTGATCTCGATCTTCGGCGCGCTGCTCGGCGTCGTGGTCGGCACCGGCCTCGGCGCGGCGGTGGTCCGGGCGCTCAAGGACGAGGGCATCACCGACCTGGTCCTGCCCTGGGGTCAGATGGTGACGTTCCTGGTGCTGGCCGCGATCATCGGCGTGGTGGCGGCGGTGCTGCCGGCGATCCGCGCCGCGCGGATCAACGTGCTCGGCGCCATCGCCCACGACTGAGGTGCAAGGAAGGGGCCCTTCTTATCGCCTGAGCGATAGGAAGGGCCCCTTCCTAACGGTTGAGCAGGGCCGTGAGCAGCTCCAGGTCCGCCGACGTCAGGCTCTCCACCTGGTGCACGCCGTCGGTCGCCGGCAGCGGCACCTCGGCCGGCACGGCGAGTACGGCGGCCCCGGCGGCGAGCGCGCTCGCCACGCCGGTCGGCGAGTCCTCGATCGCCACGCACCGCTCGATCGGCACGTCGAGCAGCCGCGCGGCGGTCAGGTAGGGCTCCGGGTGCGGCTTCGGGTCGCCCACCTCGTCGCCGCAGACCACCGCGTCGAAGCTGTCCCGGCCCAGCGTGTCCAGGGCGACCTCGACCAGGGGCCGCCCGCTGGAGGTGACCAGCGCGGTGGGGATCCCGGCGGTCCGGACGGCCCGCAGCAGCGCGAGCGCGCCGGGCCGCCACCGCAACCCGGTGCGGAACAGGTCGAGGATGCGCGCGCTGATCCAGTCGGCGCTGGCCTGCGGGTCCCGCTCCGGTTGGCCCAGGTCGTCGTGCACGATCCGCATGGCGTCGGCCATCCCGGTGCCGACGATCGCGCGGCGGGCCGCGTCGGACAACGTGCCGCCGTAGACGGCGGCCAGTTCCTGCAACGCGACGTCCCACAGCTTCTCGCTGTCGACCAGGGTGCCGTCCATGTCGAAGAGCACGGCGGCGGGGCGTGGGCTGTTCAGCGGGGCCTCCTTCGGTACGCGTACCCGCCGATCCTGCCAGCCCGCCCGGCCCCGGCCGGCACCGTCCCCGATCGGGGTGACCTGCGGCATCAACCGAGGTCGCACGCCTTCAGCGAATTCTCGTAGCCGCTGAAGAACTTCTCGCTGCGCTGCTCGGCGGTGCCGTGCGCGCCCTCGGCGAACCAGGGCTGGTCGGGGTCGTCGCCGACGGCGAGCAGCCCTTCCCGGAACTCGTCCAGGTCACCGTCGGCCAGGGTCAGCGCCCCGGAGCGCACGCTGTCGCCGAGGTACGCCCCGGCCATGCAGTCGGCCTGCAGCTCCTGCTGGATGGTGAAGTCGTAGCGGATGCCGAGGCGGACCTGCACCCCGTGGGCGTACTCGTGGCCGAGCAGGTAGAACAGGAACGCGTCGCCGATCTCCCGGAACGCCGAGACGGACCAGTTCACGTCGTAGGCGATGAAGTCGCCGGCCGAGCAGTAGACCGCGTTGTTGCGGGGCAGTCCCTGCCCGCCGCAGGACACCTCGCCGGCCCGGCTGTACGGCACCACCCGCCGGATCGGCCGGAACCGTTCCCCGGAGGCGCGGAACTGCGCCGTCCAGTACTTCTCGGCCAGCGCGACGGCGTCCTCGAAGTCCTGCTTGAACTCGGCGACGCTGGTGGTGCCGTCGGCCCGGGTGGTCCGCGCTTCCGGCTCCGACCGGCCGCTCTCGCGCGGGGCGGGCTGCTGCGGCTCACCCTGCTCGAGCCCGCCGCCCATGCAGCCGGCGGCCACCACCACGGCCACCACCAGCCCGGCGAGCGGCCCGAGCCGCCGCCGTCGTGCCCTGTCCCCCACGGCTACCTCCCGGCTGTCGAACCCGTGTCCCGCAGCAGTACCCCCGGCCGGCGCCGGTGATGCCCACCGGCTCTCACGTACCGGAGCCGGGAAACGTTCACGTGTCGACGGCGGTGAACAGCAGCAGCGACCGCTCGGGGGCGAACCACGCCTCGGCGGCGCCGGCGGCGTCGTGGTCGGCGCTGCGCCGCCAGCGCACGCCGTCCGGCACGTGTCCGGTCAGGCCGGGCCAGACCTCGGGCGCCGCGCCGGTCACCGGCGTCCAGGCGTACGTCGCGGCCAGGGCGCGCGCGTCGGCCGGCGCGAGCCGCACCACGCCCTGGTAGCGCAGGTCGGTGGGGCCGGGGGCCCGGGAGCAGGCGAAGCTCGGGTAGTCGACCTGCCAGTGGATCTCCGGGTACGCCCCGACGCCGGGCACCTCCCGGTCGGTCCAGCGCCGGTCGGTGCGGACCGTCGACTCCTCGGCGGCGACCCGGGCCACGCAGTCCCGCTCCTCGGCGTGGTCGGTCCGGGTCAGCCAGAGCGCTCCCGCGCCGCCGGTCAGCAGGACGACGCCGAGCACGGTGGACGCGGCCAACAGCCAGGAACGTCGGGTCACCCGGGCAGGGTAGCCACCGCCGGCCACCGTGGACCGCCCCCGGTACAGTCGCCGCCGTGCATCCGCGGGTGGCCCACGCCGGCGTGCGGCTGCGCTGGCCGGGTCCGGCAGGGCACCGCGCCACGGCCGCGGGTCGTAGGCTCCGGCACATGATCGAGTTCGACTACGACGCCCACGAGCGCACCCGCTGGGCCGGGCGGGCGCGGGCCTACCGGCGCAGCTTCGGCGGGCTCTGCGCGTACCCGACGGCGGCGCTGCTGGACGCGGCGCGGGTGCGGGCCGGGCGGCGCGTGCTCGACGTCGGCACCGGGCCCGGCACCGTCGCGGCGGCCGCGCTCGGCCGTGGGGCCGCCGTGGTGGCGGTCGACGCGGAGGCCAGCATGCTGGCGGAGGCCCGGGCGACCGCGGCTGGCGCCGGCCTGGTCGGCGCCGCGCTGCCGCGGTTGCCCCTCCCCGACGACCGGTTCGACGCGGCGGTGGCCAACTTCGTGCTCAACCACGTCGGCGACCCGGCCGCCGCGCTGGTGGAGCTGCGCCGGGTGGTACGCCCCGGCGGGCGGGTGGCGGTGACGCTCTGGCCGTCGCCGCATCCGCCGCTGCAACGCCTGTGGGGCGAGGCGATCAGCGCCGCCGGGGTGATTCCGCCGGCGGACCTGCCTCGACTGGCGCCCGGGCGGGACTTCCCGCGCACCGAGGCCGGCGTGACCGGCCTGCTGAGCGCCGCCGGGCTGACCGACGTCGCGTGCACGACCCTGACCTGGACCCATCGCACGGATCCGGAGGACTGGTGGGCCGGGCCGGCGGCCGGCATCAGCGCGGTCGGCCTCGTCGTGCAACGGCAGGAGCCGGCGGCGCGGGAGCGCATCCGCCGGGAGTACGACCGGCTCACCGCCGGGTTCCGGGACGCGGACGGGCGGTTGGCGCTGCCGACGGCCGCGCTGCTCGGTTCGGCCTCGGTCGCCTGATCGCCGGCGCGGTCAGTCCAGGCCGCGCATGATGTGCGGCTCGCCGTCGTCGTCGCCGAAGCAGCGGTGCAGCACCTGGGCGCGGGCCCACAGGTCGAGGCTGCTGGGCGGCCCGACCGGCGGTGGCCCGGCCGGCGCGCTCAGCACGGGGGCCGGGTCCGGCGGAACCTTCGACGTCACCTCGTCGGTCATCTCCGCCCCTTTCGTCGTACCCATGCTCGCCCTCGGGCGTCTCCGCCGCATCAACCGGACGGCGCGGGCGTGGACGCGGCGCTCCTGACCGGGCGCCGGCCCGTACTCCGGTGACGGTAGCCCGCCGGGCCGGCCGGCACAGCCGTATTCCCGACGTCCGAGCAGGTGGCGGCCGATCGTCATCCGAAGTTCACGGAAGTTGATCTGGCTCATTACTTCAACGTCTGTCTATATGGGTGCAGGTATTCGCCACCCCCGTCGGACGGAGTTCCCATGTCCCGCACCCTGCGCGCCTCGGCCATCAGCCTGGCCGCCATCGTGGCCGCCACCCTCGGCCTCACCGCCCCCGCCCCGGCCGCCGGCTACTCGGCCCCGCTCACCACCGCCGTCGCCGGCCTCACCGTCGCCACCGAGGTCCGCACCGGATACAGCCGCGACCTGTTCCCGCACTGGATCGACGCCGACGGCGACGGCTGCCACACCCGCAACGAGGTGCTCTACGCCGAGGCCACCACCAAACCGACGGTCAGCGGCACCTGCACGCTCTCCGGCGGACGTTGGTACTCCTACTACGACGCCGCGACCTGGACGGCCACCGGCGACCTGGACATCGACCACATGGTGCCGTTGGCCGAGGCGTGGGACTCCGGCGCGCGGAACTGGACCACCAGCCGCCGCCAGGCGTACGCGAACGACCTGGGTGACGCCCGCGCGCTGGCGGCGGTCACCGACAACGTCAACCAGGCCAAGGGCGACCAGGACCCGGCGACGTGGCTGCCGCCGTACGCCTCGGCCCGGTGCCGTTACGTCGGCGAGTGGGTGGCGGTGAAGATCCGGTGGCGGCTCACCGTGGACAGCGCGGAGAAGAGCGCGCTGACCAGTTGGGCGAACAACTGCCCGGCGGCGACGATCTCCGTCACCTACGCGTACTGACCCGCCGGGCCCGCCCCCGGGCCGTCCGGTCCGGGGGCGGGCACCCGGCATGACGCGGCGACAGCCCCGCGGAGCACGAGGAACCGACCACCGCGCGGCTGTCGCTGCGCCGCCCCACCGCCGTGACCTCGCCCCGCGACTTGCATCCGGTACCCGGGTACGGGCTTACCGTCGAGGAGTGAGCGACGAAGACGGATCCTCCTGGGTGCCCGACGCCTGCACCCTGCCGACCACCGAACGGCCGCTGCGGCTGGCCGAGTTCGACACGCTGTTCCGCGACGCCGTCCGCGCCGTCGACCGGCCGTCGGCCCGGCACCTGCGGCTGCTCCTCGACGGGGCCGACCAGGTCGAACGCACGGCTCGCGACCTCGCCGCGCGCGAATCGGCGTGCTGCTCGTTCTTCACCTTCGACCTCACCCGGCCGGACGGCGGGTCGCTGACCCTCGACATCCGGGTGCCGGCGGCCCACACCGACGTCCTCGACGCCCTCGCCGCCCGGGCCGCGTCCCGCCACGACCGATGACCACCGAGCCCGAGCTGCGCAGCGGCCAGCTCGCCGCCGCGGTGGGGGTCAACGTGCAGACGTTGCGCTACTACGAGCGGCGCGGGCTGCTCGCCGCACCCCGCCGTTCGCCGGGCGGACACCGCCTCTACCCCGCCGAGGCCGTCACCCTGCTGCGGGTGGTCAAGGCCGCGCAACGCCTCGGCTTCACCCTCGCCGAGGTCACCGACCTGATCCCGGCGGCCCGGCGCACGCCCCACGCCGACAGCGGCCTCCGGGCCCGCGCCCGGGACAAGCTCGCCGAGGTGGAGCAGCGGCTCGCCGACCTCACGGTCGCGCGCGACACGCTCCGCGCCGCCGTCGCGGCCGGCTGCGACGACCTGGTCGCCTGCGCCGCCAGTCCCCGCTGCCCCCTGCCCTTCGACCAGCTCGCCGAGCCCGCTGACCTGCGCCGCGCGACCGTCACGCTACGGTCGGACGCATGACGGTCGCGCGTTCCATCCTGCTGTTCCTGATCGCCGCGCTGGCCGAGATCGGCGGCGCCTGGCTGGTCTGGCAGGGCTGGCGGGAGAACCGGGGGCTGCTCTGGATCGCCGCCGGGGTGATCGCGCTCGGCCTCTACGGATTCGTGGCCACCTTCCAACCCGACCCGAACTTCGGCCGGATCCTCGCCGCCTACGGCGGCATCTTCGTCGCCGGCTCGCTGGCCTGGGGCATGGTGGTCGACAGGTTCCGCCCCGACCGTTACGACCTGGTCGGCGCGGCCATCTGCCTGGTCGGCGTCGCCGTCATCATGTACGCGCCGCGAGCGAGCTGACCGCGATGCTGTTCCTGCCCGAGGTGGCGGAACTGACGTTCCGCCACGGCGACGACACCCTGGTCGGCGACCTGGTCCGGCCGCCCTGGCCCGGGCCGTACCCGGCGGTCGTGTTCGTCGAGGGCTCCGGGCCCGGCGGGCGCGACCAGCGCGACTGGCAGACCGGGCTGGCCGCCGCCGGCTTCGCGAGCCTCGCCTACGACAAGCCCGGCTCCGGGGCCTCCACCGGGGACTGGACCCGGCAGACCCTGACCGACCGGGCCGGCGAGACGCTGGCCGCGGTGGGCGCGCTGCGGACGCGGGCGGAGGTGCTTCCGCACGCCGTCGCGCTGGTCGGCGGCAGCCAGGGCGGCTGGGTCGCGCCGCTCGCCGCGTCCCTCTCCCCCGCCGCCGTCGCCGCCGTGGTGATCGTGTCCGGCCCGGCGGTGGGGCTGGTGCCGCAGGAGGAATACCGACTCCGGCGCCAACTGCCCGCGGCGGGCTTCTCCGACGACGACGTGCGACAGGCGACGGTGCTGCTGCGCGAGCAGGTGCACCGGGTCCGCGCCGGCGACGACCCGGCCGACGTCCACACCGCGCAGGCGAGCTGGCACGACGCACCCTGGTACCCGCTGCTCGCCGGCACCTCGCCCGCGACGATCGGCTTCCTCGCGGGCATCGCCGACCACGACCCGGAGCCGGCGCTGGCCGCCCTGCGCTGCCCGTTGCTGGCGATCTACGGCGCGGACGACGTGCAGGTGCCGGTCGAGGCGAGCGTACGGGCCCTGGAGCGCATCCTCGGCGGGACCGGTCACGCCGACCACACGGTCATGGTCTTCCCCGACGCCGACCACGGCATCCGGGTACGGGGCACGCGGGCGCCCGGCTTCGACGAACTGGTGGTGACCTGGCTGCACCGTCGGCTGCGCTAGCCCGGCGTCCGCCGTCACCGCGCCGGCCGCTCCGGAGCGCATCGGTCACGGGTGGACCCGACCGGTCGACGCACGGCGGGCGTCAGCAGCACCACGACCGCCGCGGTGACCGCCGTGCCCAGGAGCAGCCCGGCGACGACGTCGTGCGGGTAGTGCACTCCGGCGACCACGCGCGCCGCCGCGGCGAGCAGGCCGGCCGGCACCGCGAACCCGGCCAGCCGGGGCGCGGCCAGCACCAACCCGGTCGCGAGGGCGCCGGCGACGGTCGAGTGGTTGCTGGGGAACGACCAGTCCCCGGCCGGCGGACACGGCACCCAGCCCGGTACGTCGGCGATGGCCCGACAGGGCCGCTCCTGATCCACGACGAGCTTGAGCGCCTCGCTCGTGACGTACGCCAGGACGGCACCCGCGCCCGTGAGCGCGACGACGGCGGTCGCTCCGGTGCGCCGCCGCCGTCCGACCCAGCCGACCCACGCGAGCGCGGCGAGGAGGAGCAGCGGCGCGCCGAGCGCCGCGTGCTCACCGAGGCGGACGACCCCCGCCGGCACCCCGACGACGGCGCGGTACAGGTCGGCAGAGACGCCTTCGGTCACCACCTCCGGCCGGGGGTCGCCGAGGCCACCCGGAGCGAGCGCCGCCACGGCCCCGGCGCCGACGGTGAGGATCAGCACGGCCAGCATCAGCCTGCGAGAAGAGGTCATCGGGAGACGGTAGGGACGGTCAACGGTCCGGCGCACCGTCCGGACGGCAGGCCCGCACCCTCACTTTCGTCAGGGTCCGAGGTCCGGAACCGGCACTTCGCGCACCCCCTACGTCGGCTTCCCACCGTTGCGGGCGATGTGCCGTCGGGTGCCGGGCCGGAGTCCGTCGCGGGTCCGCTGCCCCACCGGTGCGGCGTGGGTCCTCTACGCTGGATCGACGACCGTCGTCGACAGTGGGGAGCCTCCGCGTGGATCCGCAGATGTGGGCCCTGGCCAACACCGCGGGCACGACCGTCGTCGCGCTGCTGGCCACCGATGCGTGGTCGACGGCGAAGTCGGCTGTCGACACCGTCTGGCGGCGCTTCCATCCGGAACGCGCCGAGGTCGTCGAGGCCGAACTGGTGGACACCCGCGCGGATCTCGTCGCCGCCTCCGAAGAGGACCGCTCCGCCCTGGAGGCAGAGCTGGCCCAGCAGTGGCAGCATCGACTCCGCCGTCTTCTGACGCACGACCCGGAGGCCGCCGTCGCACTGCGGCACCTCCTGGACGACGACCTCGTTCCCGCCCTGCGCGCGACCGGCCGGACGTGGCGGGGTGACGTGACCCAGCGGGCCACGGCCAGCGACCACAGCCGGATCTACCAGGTGGGGCAGGGCGACCTCCACGTGCGGGGCGATGGCTGACGAGACGGGCCCGACCGGCGCCGACCGGGTCGAGATGAACGCCGCCGCCCAGGACGGCGCACGGATCTACCAGGTGGCGCAGGGCACCATCTACGTCGACGCCGGGCAGGCGCGCTCGGCCGCGCAGCGGCTGGCGAGCATGCCGGTCCACCAGTCGGTCGACCAGCTCATGACGATGAGCCAGAATGACGCCTGCTGGGTCCTCACGGAGATGGACGAGGCGTCCGCCGCACGGCGTCTCGCCGCGCTGCCCCGCGACCGGTGCGCGGCACTGCTGGCCGGCATGGACGAGGGGCTGGCCGCCAAGCGGCTGGTGCTACTCCCCCAGGAGCTGGCGGTCCACGTCCTCGGCGCGATGCCGGCCGTACGGGCCGCCGACCTGCTGGTGGAGATCCCGCCGGACCGGGTCCCGGGGCTGCTCGACGGGATCCCGCCGGACCGGTCGGCCGCGCTGCTGGGCAAGACGTCCGACGACCGGCTCTCCGCGCTCCTGCACCTCGAATCCTGGACGACGGCGGACACCCTGCTGCGGCGTCTTCCCGCCGCGCGGGTGCTCGCCCTGTCGTGGCCGCCTCCGGCCGACACGGACCACCTGCCGCGGCGCAACCGCGAGTTGTGGGCCAGGCGCGTCGGAGCCGCGCACAGTCACGCCGCGCGCCGGATGGCCGCTGACCTGGCCGCCGTGCCGGACGACCGGGCACTCGCCGAGTTGTCCGCGCTTCCGGCCGGATCGGCCGTCCTCGTGGTCAACCGGCTCGACGAGACCCGGGCCACCGACCTGCTCTCCCGAGCCCCTCGGCCGTGGGTGGCCGGGCTGCTCGACCACGGCCTCTCGCAGGGGGCGAAGTTCCTGGTGCGGATGCCGCCGGAGCGGGCCGAGGCGGTGCTGGCGGCGATGTCGCCGCGACGGGCGGACCTCCTGCACGGGCCCCTGCGGATCGGCCGCCTGTCCCCGAGGGACGCCGCCGCCGAGCTGGCCACGGCCACTGTCGACGACGTCGTCCAGCTGGAGGCCCACCTCGGCAGCGCCTGGCTCTACGCCACGCTGTCCGCCATGGAACCGGCCCGGGTGGCCGCGATCCTCAGTGACAGGATGCTCTTCGACCACGTACCCGCCGACGTGCAGGTCTTCGTCGAGGCGATGCCGACGGCCCGCCAGGCGACGGTGCTGGCCTGGCTGCCACCGGCGCGGGCCGCCGCCGTGGTCGCCCGCCTCGGAGACGAGCAGGTACGGCGCCTGCTGACCGAGATGCCCGCACAGTGGGGGGCCGTGCTCGCGGCGGGGATGCCCGTCGAGCGCCGCCGGCACATCCTGGACGGCCTGCCGAGGCAGGTCCGGCAGCCGCTGACGGACGCCGCCCGGGCCCGGGGCACGGCGCTGTGAGCGGGACGCCGCTTCCCGAAACACCGACCGCAGCCTCTGAGAGAACGGCCGGCCGAGGGCGTCGTCGCGCGGCTACCACGGCCAGTGGCGGGCCAGGTCGGCCGGATCGTCGCCCGGCGACACCGCGACCGCGTGCGCCCCACCGTCGTCGAACACCAGCAGCGGGCCCGCCCGCGACGCCAGCGCCACCACCGCGGCCAGCGCCGCGGCGCCGGACGGCTTGCGGAACCCGACGTCACGCACGGCCCGGTCCGGCTCCACCAGTTCGTCATCGTCCGCGCCGTCGACGCCCAGACTGACCTCGCCCAGGTCCCTGCCGCCCGTCGAGGCACAGGTGGCAGGGTCCGGGCAGCCCGGAAGATCCCGGGCCGGATCGGGCCCGACGACCCGGATCCACGGCACGCCGTGACACCCGGCCTCCCGGAACGCGGACAGGACCTGCGCCACCGTCGGTAACTCGCGGTCGGGCGGAAGCTCCTCGGGCAGGCCGAAGGACGACCCGGCGTCGGCGGCCCACCCGAGTGCGCCGTCCGCCGCCGCGACGTGCAGCGGCATGACCAGCAACGTCCAACTCACCACACGTATGGTGCCATCCGGACGTGGACCCCGCCCCGAGCGCCGCACGGCATCAGCCCGTGGGCCGGCCCGGGGCCGTCTGGCATCCTTCTCCGATGGCCAGCGTGTCGATAGATCGCAGCGGGGACGATCCCGCCGTCGTGGTGGTGATGCTGCAGACGCCCACGTGGGAGTTCCACTTCTGGGCCCACCTCAGCGAACTCGCGCGCCTGCGGTCCATCCGCCAGGCCGACTGGTCCGCTCGACGCGCACTGCAGATCGGCGACGCCGCCGGCATACCGGTGCACTGGGCCATCAACGACGACACCGTCACCGCCCTGATCGGCCACGACGACGAGACCTGGCACATCGCCTTCTCCATGCCCGTCGAGACGATCGACCGTCTCGCCGCCAAGGCCGTGGAGCTCCTGCCGGAACCGGATCCGCCCACTCCGTACCCCGGCCAGCTCGAGATCTTCTAGCCGGACGCGGCGTCGACACCGATCG
This sequence comes from Micromonospora sp. WMMA1996, assembly GCF_002573675.1. NCBI lineage: Bacteria > Bacillati > Actinomycetota > Actinomycetes > Micromonosporales > Micromonosporaceae > Micromonospora > Micromonospora sp. WMMA1996. The sequence goes on from NZ_PDHU01000001.1 coordinate 2,731,376, forward strand.
TCAGCAGAGGGCTGGCGCCGTCTCGGCTCGACCCACGCGTTCGGTCAACTCCGCGCGAGTCGACCGGCCAGTTCGGTGGTGATCTCCTCCGCCGGCCGGGCGGCGTCGACGCTGATCAGGGAACCCGCGAAGCGGTAGCGGGCCAGCACGGGAGCGCTGTGCAGGTGGTGAACGCCCAGTTGGCGGGCGACGGCCGGAGGGCGATCGTCCTCGCGATGGACCAACCCGCTACCGCAGCGGTCGCACACACCGTCGACCTGCGTCGGCGCCGACTCGACGTGCCAGACCCTGCCGCAGCCCCGGCACAGGCGGCGCCCCGTCAACCGCCGGGCCGCCTCGGCATCGGCCAGGACCAGCTCGACCACGTGGAACCCCGACGTCTCCAGCGCCCGCAACACCGCCAGCACCGGAGACTCCGTCCAGAAGACGAAGCCGTCGACCGCGTCAGGCTCGCCGAGCCGGCGCCGTACGATCGCGACGACCAGGTCGATCGGTGGCGCCTGCTCGGCGTTCATGAATCGACGCAGCTCGTCGCCCAGCGCCGATCCCGTACGCACCGCTGACTGCACCGCGTCCACCATGGAGATCGAGGGGACGCCGAGCCGGCCGGCGAGGCGGTACGCCACCTCGGCCGTCTCCGCGCCGGGTGGCCCGATCAGGGCCAGCCTCGCCACCGCCGTCGCCACATCCGGATCCTATTGTCCGGAGTCGACGACGCCCAGCGACGTGGGCTGGTGCTCTGACCGGGAAGGTTCACCGGGGCGGTCGTCCGGGCTGACGAATCTACTCGGTCACCGCACCGGCGAGCAGGGGCTCACCGGGCAGACGAACCGCTCGTGACCATGGACTCATGCGGGCGAGAGCATCTCCTTGAGGATGCGCTGCAACTCCGTGCGGTCCTGGGGGGTGATCCTCGCCAACCTGCGGTCGTACTCCGCTGCGAGGGCGGCAAGTGCTCGATCGCGTGCTTTCGTGCCCTCGTCGGTCAGTACGAGCCGGTGACGCCGCAGGTCCGCCTCGTCGATCTCGCGGCGGATGAAGCCCTTGGCGACGAGGTTGCGCACGTAGACCGTCACGCTCGCCTTGGGCAGCAGCAGTGCCGTGGCGATCTCGGCCGGGTACGGCGATGCCTCCACCTCGGCCAGGACGAAGAACTCCTTCGTCTCCAGCCCGAGCTCGGCCAACTCCTCCGTGCAGGCGTCCATCACGACTGCCAGCAGCCGCTGGTTCAGCGTCCACAGCTGCGCGCCGTCGACCGACATGCGGTCCCTCCATCCCCCTGTGGTACAGTTTCGTATTAGTTTCAGATCGTACAATAAGCAGTATTGTACTGGACTTCTATGGAACAACAATCTCACGAAGGAAGCCGAGCATGATTCAGCACCTCACGATCCCGCGCGGTCCCATCAACCTCGCCGCGGACCTCCACCTGCCCGACAGCGCCGACGGCAGCGCACCGCTGCGCGCCGTGGTGCTCTCCACCCCGGGCAGCAGCGTGAAGGAGCAGATCGGCGCCAACTACGCCTCCCGTCTCGCCGCCCGGGGCATCGCCGCGCTCGTCCTCGACCCCGCCCATCAGGGCCGGAGCGAGGGCGAGCCCCGCGACCTCGAAGACCCCTACCGCCGAGGTGAGGACATCTCCTACGCCATCGACATGCTCACCGCGGCCCCCGGCATCGACCCGCGGCGCATCGGCGTCCTCGGCATCTGCGCCGGTGGGGGCTACGCCGTGCACACCGCCCGCACTGATCACCGCATCAAGGCGGTCGGCACGGTCGTCCCCGTCGACATCGGCGCCGCGTTCCGCAGCTTCTCCCCGGACGGTCCGGCCGCAGCACTCGACGCCCTCGCGGACGCACGGACCGAAGAGGCCCGCTCCGGCGAGACGACCCGCGTGAACTGGCTGCCCGACACCCTTGCGGACGCCACGGCAGCGGGCCTGACCGACATCGACACCACTCAGGCCGTCACCTACTACCGCACCGCGCGCGGCGGTAACGAACACTCCACGAACCGGCGCCTCCTGCGCAGCGACTCCCTCCTGCTGGGCTATGACGCCTTCCACCTGGCCGATCAGCTCATGACCCAGCCACTGCAGGTCATCCTCGCCGGACGCCTCGGCAACACCGGCTCCTACGACACCGGCATGCAGCTGTGGAAACTGGCCCCCAACCCGGTCGACCTCATGGTGATCGACGGCGCCGGCCACTACGAGATGTACGACGAGCCCGCACACGTCGACGCCGCCGTCGAAAGGCTCACCAACTTCTACGTCAACAACCTGTGAGGCATCCAACCGGGCGACCCTGTGCGGTCACAGCACCAGAGCATCGAGGCAATGTTCCCGCAGATCAGGCGCGGTGACGGCGTCACTTGGCGTTGAAGTAGCTCGCCTCCGGGTGGTGCACGACGATCGCGTCGGTGGCCTGCTCCGGCACCAGCTGGAACTCCTCCGACAGCTGCACCCCGATCCGCTCCGCGCCCAACAGCTCCACGATCTTCGCCCGGTCCTCCAGGTCCGGGCAGGCCGGATAGCCGAACGCGTACCGGCAGCCCCGGTAGTCGGTGCGCAGCAGACCCGCCAGGTCGGCCGGGTCGTCGTCGGCGACCGTGCCGCCGCCGGGCAGCACCAGCTCGGCCCGGATCCGCCGGTGCCAGTACTCGGCGAGCGCCTCGGTGAGCTGCACCGACAGGCCGTGCACCTCCAGGTAGTCGCGGTACTCGTTGGCGGCGAACATCTTCGCCGTGTACTCGCTGATCGGCTGCCCGACCGTGACCAGCTGCAACGCCACCACGTCGAGCTGCTCGCCTCGCGGCCGGAAGAAGTCGGCCAGGCACAGCCGGCGTTCCTGCCGCTGCCGGGGGAACGAGAACCGGGCCCGCTCGCTGTGCCCGTTCTCGTCCAGCACCACCAGGTCGTTGCCCTCGGAGTACGCCGGGAAGTAGCCGTACACCACGGCCGCCTCCAGCACCTGGTCGGAGATGAGCCGGTCCAGCCAGTAGCGCAGCCGGGGCCGCCCCTCGGTCTCCACCAGCTCCTCGTACGACGGGCCCTTGCCGCCCCGGGCGCCGCGCAGCCCCCACTGGCCCAGGAACGTGGCCCGCTCGTCGAGCAGCGCCGCGTAGTCGGCCAGCGGCACACCCTTGACCACCCGGGTGCCGAAGAACGGCGGCGTGGGCACGCCCACCTCCACGGCCACGTCGGACCGCACGGAGGCGTCGTCCAGCTCGGGCAGCGCCTCGCGGACCATGGCCCGCTGCCGCTCGCGCCGTTCCCGGCGGGCCGCCAGCGCGGCCTCCCGCTCCGGGTCGACCATCGGCGCGCCGCCCCGCTTGGCCGCCATCACCCGGTCCATCAGGGACAGCCCCTCGAACGCGTCCCGCGCGTAGTGCACCTGGCCCGGGTAGACCGAACGCAGGTCGTCCTCGACGTACGCCCGGGTCAGCGCCGCCCCGCCGAGCAGCACCGGCCAGCGCTCGGCGACACCCCGCTCGGCCATCTCGGCCAGGTTCTCCTTCATGATGACCGTGCTCTTGACCAGCAGCCCGGACATGCCGATGGCGTCGGCGCGGTGTTCCTCGGCCGCGTCGAGGATCGCGGCGATCGGCTGCTTGATGCCGATGTTGACCACGTCGTAGCCGTTGTTGGACAGGATGATGTCGACCAGGTTCTTGCCGATGTCGTGCACGTCGCCCTTCACGGTGGCGAGCACGATCCGACCCTTGCCGTCGTCGTCGGTCTTCTCCATGTGCGGCTCCAGGTAGGCCACCGCGGTCTTCATCACCTCGGCGGACTGGAGCACGAACGGCAGCTGCATCTGCCCGGAGCCGAACAGCTCGCCGACCACCTTCATGCCGTCCAGCAGCAGGTCGTTGATGATGGACAGCGGCGTGCGGCCCTCGGCCATAGCGGTGTCCAGGTCGGCCTCCAGGCCGTTGCGCTCGCCGTCGACGATCCGCCGCCTGAGTCGCTCGTCCAGCGGCAGCGCGGCCAGCTCCTCGGCCCGGGTGGCCCGCGCCGACGAGGCGTCCACGCCCTCGAAGACCTCGATGAACCGCTGCACCGGGTCGTAGCCCTCACGGCGGCGGTCGTAGACCAGGTCCAGCGCCACCTCGCGCTGCTCGTCGGGGATCTTCGACATCGGCAGGATCTTGCTGGCGTGCACGATGGCGGAGCTGAGGCCGGCCTGGGCGCACTCGTGCAGGAACACCGAGTTGAGCACCTGGCGGGCCGCCGGGTTCAGACCGAACGACACGTTGGAGATGCCGGCGGTGAAGTTGACGCCCGGGTAGCGGGCGGCGATCTCCCGGATCGCCTCGATCGTCTCGATGCCGTCGCGGCGGGTCTCCTCCTGCCCGGTGGCGATCGGGAAGGTCAGCGCGTCGATGAGGATGTCCTCCCGGCGCAGCCCCCACCGGCCGGTCAGGTCGTCGATCAGGCGGGCGGCCACCCGTACCTTCCACTCCCGCGTGCGGGCCTGGCCCTCCTCGTCGATGAGCAGCGCCACGACGGCGGCGCCGTGCTCCCGGATCACCGGCATGACCCGCGCGTAGCGGGAGTCGGGGCCGTCGCCGTCCTCGAAGTTGACCGAGTTGACCACGCACCGGCCGCCGAGCATCTCCAGCCCGGCCTCGACGACCGCCGGCTCGGTGGAGTCCAGCATGATCGGCAGGGTGGACGCGGTGGCGAACCGACCGGCCAGCTCCCGCATGTCCTGCGTGCCGTCGCGCCCGACGTAGTCGACGCAGAGGTCGAGCAGGTGCGAGCCGTCCCGGGCCTGGCTGCGGGCGATCTCCACGCAGGCCTGCCAGTCGCCGGCGAGCATCGCCTCGCGGAACGCCTTCGAACCGTTGGCGTTGGTCCGCTCCCCCACCATCAGGATGCTGGCGTCCTGGGCGAACGGCACGTGGTGGTAGATCGAGGAGACGCCGGCCTCCGGCTGGGGCTCCCGGGCCGCCGGCCGGCGCCCGCCCAGGCGCTCCACCAGCATCCGGATGTGCTCCGGCGTGGTGCCGCAGCAGCCGCCGATCAGCCCGACGCCGTAGTCGTCGACGAACCGCTCCAGCGCGTCGGCCATCTCCTCCGGGCCGAGCGGGAAGTAGGCGCCGTCGGCCGTCAGCACCGGCAGGCCGGCGTTCGGCATCACCGACACCGGGATACGCGAGTGCTGCGCCAGGTAGCGCAGGTGCTCGCCCATCTCGGCCGGGCCGGTGGAGCAGTTGAGCCCGATCAGGTCGACCCCGAGCGGCTCGATCGCGGTCAGCGCCGCCCCGATCTCGCTGCCCAGCAGCATGGTGCCGGTGGTCTCGACCGCCACCTGGCAGATGATCGGCACGTCCCGGCCCGCCGCGTCCCGGGCCCGCTTCGACCCGACCACCGCGGCCTTGACCTGGAGCAGGTCCTGGCAGGTCTCGATGATCAGCGCGTCCGCCCCGCCGGCGATCAGGCCGGCGGCGTTCTCCTGGTACGCGTCGCGCAGCGAGGCGTAGCTCGCGTGCCCCAGGGTGGGCAGCTTGGTGCCCGGCCCCATCGAGCCGAGCACGAACCGCGGCTGCTCCGGCGTGGCGAAGGCGTCGGCGGCCTCCCGGGCGATCCGCGCCCCCGCCTCGGAGAGCTCGCGGATCCGCTCGGCGATGCCGTACTCGGCGAGGTTGGGCAGGTTGGCCCCGAACGTGTTGGTCTCCACGCAGTCCGCGCCGGCGGCCAGGTAGGCCTCGTGCACGCCGCGGACCACGTCCGGCCGGGTGACGTTGAGGATCTCGTTGCAGCCCTCGAGGCCGTCGAAGTCGTCCAGGGTGAGGTCGGCTGCCTGGAGCATCGTCCCCATCGCGCCGTCGGCGATCAGGATCCGGTCCGCCAGCAGGTCACGCAACGAAGTAGGCACAGGGCCAGGTTAGTGCGCGCGGGGACGGCCCGGTCACACCAACGGGGGCATCCCACATAGTGTCAGGCGGATCACCGCGTACCCTTCGTCCGGTTCGCCCGGGTGGTCCGGCCGGGCGACCGGCGCGGCCGACGGGCCGGCTCCCGCGGCGGCACGTAGGCTGACGGACGTGAAGGACATCAGGGACGCGACGGGTCGATCACGCGGCGCCGCTCCCGACGAGCAGGGTGAGGTGACGGCGTGACCGAGTTCGACGGGCTGCCGGTTCTGCGCTCCCCGGTCGCCATCGCGGCCTTCGAGGGCTGGAACGACGCCGCGGACGCCTCGACCGCCGCCGTGGAGCATCTGGAGCAGGTCTGGCAGGCCCGGCAGGTCACCGAGCTGGACCCGGAGGACTTCTACGACTTCCAGGTCAGCCGGCCGACCATCACCATGGCCGACGGGGAGACCCGTCGGGTCGAGTGGCCGACCACCCGCTTCATGGTGGCCAGCCCGGACGGCACCGAGCGCGACGTGGTGCTGATCCGGGGCATCGAGCCGAGCATGCGTTGGCGCACCTTCTGCGAGCAGGTGCTGGAGATCTGCCACAGCCTGGAGGTCGAGCGGGTGGTGCTGCTCGGCGCGTTGCTGGCCGACGTCCCCTACACCCGGCCGCTGCCGATCAGCGGCAGCGCGTCGGACGCCGACGCGGCCAAGCGCTACCAGCTCACCCCCACCCGGTACGACGGCCCGACGGGCATCGTCGGCGTGCTGCACGACGCCTGCACCCGGGCCGAGGTCGACGCCGTGTCGTTCTGGGTGCACGTGCCGCACTACGCCAACAACCCGCCCTGCCCGAAGGCGACGCTCGCGCTTCTGCACCGGGTCGAGGAGGTGCTCGACCTGCCGGTGCCGATGGCCGACCTGGCCGAGGAGGCCGCCGAGTGGGAGCAGCGGGTGCGCAGCGCCGCCGAGCAGGACGCCGAGCTCGGTGAGTACGTGCGGGAGCTGGAGGAACGGGTCGGCGACGCCGGCATCACCCCGTTGACCGGGGACGAGATCGCCCAGGAGTTCGAGAAGTACCTGCGCCGCCGCGGCGGTTCCGCCGGTCCGACCGCGGGCTCCTGGTAGCTCTTTTCGTCGAAGCCGGGCTCTCTTGTCGGGGCCCGGCTTCTTCGTGTCCGGGGTGGCGCGGTCACACCCTCTAGGGCATCCTAGGAACCTAGCTGTTCTGAGGAGGCGGGCATGCAGATCAACCCGGGCGCGGCCGAGTTCCCGCACCGGCAGATCGCCGCGCAGCTCAAGGCGCAGGTGCGCCGCGGCGACTGGGCGCCGGGCGAGCGGCTGCCGTCCATCCCGGCCATCGCCGAGATGTTCGGCGTCGCCAAGCAGACCGTGCAGCGCGCCGTCGACCAGCTGCGGGTCGAGGGCGTCCTGATCACCAAACCCGGCTCGGGTACGTACGTCCGGGGCACCCGGCGCCGCCTCAACCGCCTGGCCCGGGGCCGGTACGGCGGCTTCCGCGGCTACCACACCGACCTGGCCGCGCGGTACCGCCAGCAGCTGGTCTCGGTCGGCCGTTCCCCCGCCCCGGCGGAGGTGGCCGACGCGTTCGGCGTCGCCGACGGCACCGACCTGCTCTGCCGGCGGCACCTGGTCCGCACGGACGACTCCCCGGTCGAGGTCGGCGCGTCCTGGTTCCTGCCCGCCGACACCGCCGGCACCTCGCTGGAGCGCGCCGAGGCGTTCGGCCGGCCGCTCTACCAGGAGGCCGAGGAGGCGACCGGCCGCCGGTACGTCACCGCGACGGACACGATCAGCGCCCGGCAGCCCAGCCGGGAGGAGGCGGAGATCCTGCAGATCCGCCCGGACACGCCGGTGCTGCACCTGCTGCACGTCGCCTTCGACGAGCGGCACAAGCCGATCGAGGTCGCCCAGGCCACCTGGCCCGGCCCGATGACCACGCTCACCGAGGAGTACAGGATTCCCGCCCCGGCGCCCGAGCAGGACCCGGACCCCGGCCTCGTGCTGGGCTGATCCGCGACCGCGGCACCCCGACGACAGCCGGACCGGCGCGCGATCGGCAGGTGTTAAGCGGGGGCCCCTCCTCTACCGCAGGCGTTAAGAAGGGGCCCTTCCTTACAGCCGGATGCCGAGCAGGGCGTCGACGGTGTCGGCGAACAGCTTCGGGGCGTCCTTGTCGTCGGCCACGCCGGCGAGGGTCTGGGCGGCCCAGGCGTCGGCCACCGCCAGGGCGCCCGGCGTGTCCAGGTCGTCGGCGAGGCGCTCGCGCACCCCGGCCAGCAGCGCCGCGCCCGACGGTCCGGCGGGCGCGGCGGCGGCCCGTCGCCACCGGCCCAGCCGCTCCTGCGCCTCGACGAGCAACTCGTCGGTCCAGGAGCGGTCGCTGCGGTAGTGGCCGCTGATCAGCGCCAGGCGCACCGCCATCGGGTCGACCCGGTCGGCCCGCAGCCGCGACACGAAGACCAGGTTGCCCTTGGACTTCGACATCTTCTCGCCGTCCAGGCCGATCATGCCGGCGTGCACGTAGTGGTCGGCGAACGGCGCCTCGCCGGTCAGCCGCTCGGCGTGCGCCGCGGAGCACTCGTGGTGCGGGAAGAGCAGGTCGTTGCCGCCGCCCTGCACGTCGATCCGGTCGCCGAGCAGGTTGAGTGCGATCACCGCGCACTCGATGTGCCAGCCGGGGCGGCCGGGGCCCAGGTCGCCGCCGGGCCAGGACGGCTCGCCCTCGCGGGCGCCGCGCCACAGCAGCGGGTCGAGCGGGTCCCGCTTGCCGGGGCGGTCGGGGTCGCCGCCGCGCTCCGGGAAGATCTCCAGCATCTGCTCGCGGGACAGGTTCGACTCGTAGCCGAACTCCGGGGCGGCGGAGATGTCGAAGTAGACGTCGCCGGTGCCGTCGTCGAGCCGGTACGCCGCGCCGTCCTTGAGCAGCACGAGCACCTTCTCGGCGATGTCCGGGATGGACTCGACCGCGCCCACGTAGTGCGCCGGCGGGATGATCCGCAACGCCTCCATGTCCTCGCGGAACAACGCGGTCTCCCGCATGGCCAGGACCTTCCAGTCCTCGCCGTCGCGCTCGGCCCGCTCCAGCAGCGGATCGTCGATGTCGGTGACGTTCTGCACGTAGCTCACGGTCAGGCCGGCGTCGCGCCACATCCGCTGCACCAGGTCGAACGTGATCATCGTCGCGGCGTGCCCGAGATGGGTGGCGTCGTACGGGGTGATGCCGCAGACGTACATCGAGGCGGCGCTGTCGGGCCGGCTGACGTGGGGCCCCTGTCGCGCCGAGTCGTACAACCTCAGCGGTGCGCCCTCACCTGGCAGCCGTGGCACCTCGTGCCCTACCCAAGACTCCATAACGCCAGCCTAACGACCGCGCGGACGCTCAGGAGCCGGCCCACGGGTGATCAACGCGACAGCGGCTCACATCGGCGGCCAGGGCATCGCCGGCCACTCCTCCGGCGGCTGCGGGAAGCGGCCGGTGTCGCGCAACCGCCGCACCCGGGCGGCCAGCGCCGTCACCTCGCCGATGGTGAGGTGCTCGGACAACTCCTCGCCCAACGCGCCGCCGAGCTGACCGGTGAGGCCGTCGAGCATCTCGACCGCGTCCGGCGGCAGTTGGCGGCCGGCCCAGCCCCAGAGCACCGTGCGCAGCTTCTCCTCGGCGTGGAAGGTCACCCCGTGGTCGACGCCGTAGATCCGGTCGTCCGGCCCGACGAGCACGTGGCCGCCCTTGCGGTCGGCGTTGTTGATCACCGCGTCGAGGACGGCCAGCCGGGCCAGCCGGGGATCGTCGGCGTGCGCCAGCGCGTACGGCGTCCCGTCGTCGTCGCGGGCCGCGGCGATCGGGAACCAGCGCGGCGGCACCGACTCGGCCGGGACGAACCCGACCAGCGGCTCGGCGTCGGACGGCTCGTCGATCCAGAGCTGGCACGAGCCGGGCCCGAAGGGGCCGTCGCGCAGCACGGTCGGCGGCACCAGGTCCCATCCGGTGGCGTGGGAGACCAGGTAGGCGGCGACCTCCCGGCCGGCGAGCGTCCCGTCCGGGAAGTCCCAGAGCGGGCGCTCACCGCGTACCGGCTTGTAGACGCAGTGGGCGGTGAGCCCGCCGAGGGCGATGACACCGCGCAGCGTGGCGTTGGAGGCGTCGACCAGCCGCCCCTCCAGGGTCAGCTCACCGTCGGCGAGCAACCGCAGCGCCTCGGCGCCGTCCTGGCGGGGCTGCAGTTCCGACGAGGTCACCGGTGATAGCCGTTGTGCCGGGGGCAGAGGTGACCGGCCGGGTCGAGCGGTTGCCCGCAGAGCGGGCAGGGGGGCCGGCCGGCGTTGACCACCCGCTTGGCCCGTTCGATGAACTCGCGGGTCGCCTCGGGCGTCAGCCGTACCCGGAGCCGGTCGAGGTCGTCGTCCGGCTCCTCCGGCTCGTCCTCGACGTCGTCGTCCGCGTCGCCCAACTCGACCTCGACCTCGGCCTCACCGACGGCGATCGCCTCGATCACCACGGTGGCGGTGTCCACGTCGAAGGCCAACCCCAGCGTGCCGACCCGGAACTCCTCGTCGACCGGGGTGTCCAGCGGCTCGTTGTCGCCGCCCACCGGCGGGGCCGCCTCCGGCAGCTGCACGCCGAACCGGCGTTGCGCCTCGGAGAGCAGTTCCTCGAGCTTCTCGGCGAGCAGCGACACCTGGACCTTCTCCAGCGCGACGCTGACCAGCCGGCCGCCGCCCCGCGCCTGGAGGAAGAACGTACGCTCCCCCGGCGGGCCGACCGTTCCGGCGACGAACCGCTCCGGCGGCTCGAAGGCGTGCACCTGGTGCGTCATACCCACGACCCTATCCGGCGCGCGGAAGCACCGCGCAGCCCACCGACGCCGAATCCGCCCAGAGCGCAACGCCCCGGTCGCGCCCGGTCCCGCCGCCTCCGCCTCACCCGGCCGCCCCGGCGCCACCGCCGACCGCCGCGTCCGAGGTGGTGGGCCGGGCCGTCCGCCGACGCCGCCGGCGCGGCGGGACCAGCGACGACAGGTCGCCGCCGGTGTCGTTGAGCCGGACCAGGAACGGCCGCAGCGGCGTGTAACGGATCGCCGTCACCGACGCCGGGTCGGCCACGATCCGCTGAAAGAGATCCAGGTGTACGCCGAGCGCGTCCGCCACGATCGCCTTGATCACATCGCCGTGGCTGCACGCCAGCCAGACCGCCTCGGGCCCGTGCTCGGCGGTGACCCGCGCGTCCCACGCCCGCACCGCGGCGACGGCGCGCGCGGACATCGCCGCCATCGACTCGCCCTCGGGGAATGCCGCGGCGCTCGGGTGCTGCTGGACCACCGGCCAGAGCGGCTCCTTCGCCAGCTTCTTCAGCGACTGCCCCTCCCAGGCGCCGTAGCCGCACTCGATCAACCCGTCCTCGACCACCGGCTCGACGCCGGGCAGCGCCAGGTCGAGGGTCTGTCGGCACCGGATCAGCGGACTGCTCACCACCGCCGCGAGCGGCAGCCCGGCGAGCCGTCCGCCGACCGCCGTGGCCTGGGCCCGCCCGGTGTCGTCCAGCTCGACCGGTTGCCGGCCGGCCAGGCCGCCGTCGGCGTTCGCGGTGGTCCGGCCGTGTCGCAGAAGCAGAAGGGTCGCCACGCTGACCACCCTAGGCGGTGCCACCCCGGCCACCCGTCCCCACCACCGCGGCGACGGGCACCGAGCGCCGGGCGACCGGCATGTCGCGCAGGGCTGGCGGGAACGCACCCCACCGCACTCCCGTACTCCGCAGACCACCCAGCACACCGTAAATGGGACATCCGTCCCGGATCGCAGGAACCGGGAAGATCTTGGAAGCGGAAGGCCCCCGGAGGGGCCGTTTCCTACCAAGATCTCGAAGGCGGCACCGGAGGCCTGGGCGGCGTGTCTGGTTCGGGCGTGGTCGGGGACACCCGCCGGGCGGAATGGGTCCACGGGCCGAGGCGTTGTACGGGGTGTACGGCTGAGCAGCGGAAACGCCCGCGGAATGACGGCGGGTCGCCGGTCGTTGCACAGGGTTCCGCCGCCACCACGAGGCCCCGGCCCGGTGAGCCGGTCGGACCCTTCCCCCGAAGACTTCTCCGAGCGCCTGACGGCTGCTCGCGCGCCCACCCCCGGGCGCGTCGACCCCCGAACGGAGCCCCCATGAACACCATGCTGCGCAAGAGCATCCTCGGTATCGCCGGTCTGACCGTCGCCGGTGGCCTCGCCGCCGGCCCGCTGAACCACTCCGACGGCACCCCCGCGCCGCGGGAGAGCGCCGTGGCCGTGCAGAGCCGCCTCGACACCGCGACGCTGATCCCGCACGGCGTGCAGGGCGCCCAGTCGCGCATCGACCTCACCGACGAGCAGACCGCCAACGCCAAGGCGATCATCGCCGCCACGAAGAAGGCCGGCATGAACGAGCGCGCCGCGGTCGTGTCCATCGCCACCGCCCTGCAGGAGTCGAAGCTGGAGAACCTCGGGCACCTCGGCGACCGCAACGACCACGACTCCCAGGGCCTGTTCCAGCAGCGCCCGTCCTCCGGCTGGGGCACGGTCGAGCAGATCACCGACCCCGAGTACTCGACCACCGCGTTCCTCAAGGCCCTGAAGCAGGTCGACGGCTGGCAGGACATGCCGCTGACCGTCGCCGCGCAGACCGTCCAGGTCTCGGCCTACCCCGACCACTACGCCCAGTGGGAGCAGCAGGCCGCCGACATCGTCGCCGCCCACTGGAACAGCTGAGAGACCGACACGAAGGCCGGCTCCCCCGAGAGGGGGTGCCGGCCTTCGTCGGGTCCGGGCGCGGTCAGGTGGCGCTGATCGTGCCGGTGAGCAGCAGGCAGAGTACGAGAGTGCCGAGCGCCACCCGGTAGAGCACGAAGACGTACAGCGTGTGGTGGGCGACGTAGCGCAGCAGCCAGGCGATGGCCGCGTACCCGATCGCGAACGCGATCAGCGTCGCGACCACCATCTGCGCCACGCTCGGCGCGGCGGTGCCCGGCGCGGAGGGTTCGAACACGTCCGGCAGGCTGAACACGCCGGAGATGACCACGGCGGGGATGGCCAGCAGGAACGAGTACCGGGCCGCGGTCTCCCGGGTGAGGTTGAGGAACAGGCCGACGGTCAGGGTGCCGCCGGAACGGGACACACCCGGGATGAGGGCCATCGCCTGGCCCAACCCCATCGCCACACCGTCACGCATCCGGAAGTTCTCCAGCGTGCGGGTCTGCCGTCCCCAGTACTCGGCGAAGGCGAGCACCAGAGCGAAGAAGATCAACGTGAAGGAGATCAGGTAGAGGTTCCGACCGGCGGTGCGGATCTGGTCCTTGAAGAGCAGCCCCAGGATGCCGATCGGGATGGTGCCGACGATGACGTACCAGCCCATCCGGTAGTCGAGGCTGGAGCGCACCGAGCGGTCGACCAGGCCGAGGCACCAGGTGCGGACGATCCGCCAGATGTCCTTGAAGAAGTAGATGAGCACGGCGGCCTCGGTGCCGAGCTGGGTCACCGCGGTGAACGACGCGCCCGCGTCCCGGCCGAAGAAGATCGCCGAGGTGATCCGCAGGTGCCCCGAGGACGACACCGGCAGGAACTCGGTGAGCCCCTGGACGATGCCCAGGACGATGGCCTCGACCCAGGTCACTCGCCGACCCCGGACAGGTCGAGGGCCTCGGCGACGGTGCGCAGCGTCTGCACGCCGCTGTCCCGGTCGGCCACGAACAGCGTCACCGACAGGGTGGTGACGCCGGCGGCGGCGTACTCCCGCATCCGCTCGGCGATGCGCTCCTTCGGACCGAGCAGCGAGGTGCGGTCGATGAACTCCATCGGCACGGCGGCGGCGGCGTCGCGCTGCCGCTTGGCCAGGTAGAGGTCCTGCACCTCGCGGGCCGCGTCGCCGTAGCCCATCCGGGTGGCGAGCTGGTTGTAGAAGTTCTGCTGCCGGCTGCCCATGCCGCCCACGTAGAGCGCGGCGTACCAGCGGACCAGCTCGGCGCAGGTGGCGATGTCGTCACCGACCACCACCGGCACGGACGGGACCACGTCGAAGCCGGCCAGCTCCTTGCCGGCCTTGGCCCGACCGGCCCGGACGGAGGCGAGCTGCTCCTCGGCGAACTCGGGGGCGTAGAAGACGGCCAGCCAGCCGTCGGCGATCTCGCCGGCCAGTTCCAGGTTCTTCGGGCCGACCGCGGCCAGGTAGATCGGGATGTGCTCGCGCGGCGGGTGGAAGCCCAGCCGCAGCGCCTTGCCCGGCCCGTCGGGCAGCGGCAGCGTGTAGTGCTCGCCGTCGTACGCGACCTCCTTGCGGGCCACCGCGAGCTTGACGATGTCGACGTACTCCCGGGTGCGGGCCAGCGGCTTGGCGAACCGGACGCCGTGCCAGCCCTCGGAGACCTGCGGGCCGGAGACGCCCAGGCCGAGGCGGAACCGGCCGCCGGAGAGGGCGTCGATGGTCGCGGCGGTCATCGCGGTCATCGCCGGCGTACGGGCCGGGATCTGCATGACCGCGGCACCGACGTCGATCCGTTCGGTCTGCCCCGCCATCCAGGCCAGCATGCTCGGCGAGTCGGAGCCGTAGGCCTCCGCGGCCCACACCACCGAGTAGCCGAGACGGTCCGCCTCCTGGGCGAGCGCCAGGTGGTCGGCCGGCGTGCTCCACGCCGTCTGGTATCCGAGGCTGAGCCCGAGTCGCACTGGTCCTCCCACCGTCCGCACCACAGGTCGCATCAGGTTACGCAATGAGGGTGGCACCCCCGACCACCGGCTCGCCCCGAACACGTCACACCGGTCTGCGGTCGCGCGGGAAGTTGACTGCGGCGAGGATATCCGTGACGCCGGGTTCGAAATAAGGTTCACGCATGCAACAGCGACCGCTCGGCCGAAGCGGGCTGGCGGTTTCGCGGCTCGCGCTCGGCACCATGACCTGGGGACGGGACACCGACGCCGACGACGCGGCCGCCCAGCTGAAGAGCTACCTCGACGCGGGCGGCAACCTCGTCGACACCGCCGACGTGTACGCCGACGGCGACGCCGAGTCGGTGATCGGCTCCCTGCTGGGCAGCCTGGTGGACCGCGACGAGCTGCTCATCGCCACCAAGGCCGGGTTGCGCCCGGGCAGCGGCCGCCGCCGCGACGGGTCGCGCGGGCACCTGCTGCGGACGCTGGACGCCTCGCTGCGCCGCCTCGGCACCGACCACGTCGACCTGTGGCAGGTCCACGGGTACGACCCGGACACGCCGCTGGAGGAGACGCTCACCGCGTTGGACCACGCCGTGTCCAGCGGGAAGGCCCGGTACGTCGGCGTGTCGAACTTCTCCGGTTGGCAGACCGCCCGGGCCGCCGCCTGGCAGGCCGCCTGGCCGGGGCGCGCCCCGGTGGTCGCCGCGCAGGTGGAGTACTCGCTGCTGGAGCGCGGCGTCGAGCGGGAGGTGCTGCCGGCCTGCGCCGGGATGGGGCTGGGCGTGCTGCCCTGGTCGCCGCTGGGCCGTGGGGTGCTCACCGGCAAGTACCGCAACGGCCGCCCGGCGGACTCCCGCGCGGTGTCGCCGCACTTCGAGCGCTTCGTGGCCACCTACCTGGAGCCGCGCTGCTCCAGCATCGTGGAGGCGGTGGCGATCGCGGCCGGCGGTCTCGGCGTGTCGCCGCTGGAGGTGGCGCTGGCCTGGGTCCGGGACCGGCCGGGTGTGACCGCGCCGATCCTCGGCGCCCGCACGGTCGGGCAGCTGCTCGGCGCGCTGCAGGTGGAGCGGGTGACGCTGCCGGACGAGATCGTCACCGCGCTGGACGACGTCTCCGCCGTGCCGGTGGGCTACCCCGAGCGCGACGGCTGACCGGCGACCCGCCGATGCGGCGTGCGGCGGGGGCGCGCGCCGGTGCGGCCCGGGTCACCGTCAGGGGGTGGCGGAGGGCCCGCGAGCTGGGCAGCATAGGGGGCATGGACTACGAATACGCGCCGCTGCGGTTGCCGTCGAACGTCGATCGGCTGACCGCCGCGGCGCAGCTGGCGATCCAGGCGGAGTTCTCCGGCTGGGAGTTGGCCCGGGTGCAGCTCTACCGGGACGGCACGCGGCAGGTGCTGCTGCGGCGCCGCCGGGTGAACCAGCCGCAGCCGGGCCTGTCGTACTGACGTCGGCGTCGTCCCGGGGCCGCGCCGCGCGGTGCGGCCCCGGGACGGCCACGGCCTAGTGGGCGTGGTCGTGCTCCTCGTCGAGTTCCAGGAACGGGTGCTCGTCGAGCCGGCCGACCAGCCGGTCGTCGGCGGCCGGCTGGAACGGGCCGACCGGATCGTCGTCGTCGAACGACTCCAGGTCGACCGGGGTGCCGACCTCGCTGACCATGACCACGCCGTCGAGCGGCTCCAGCTCCGGCACGTCGAGCGCGGACAGCGAGCCGTCGCCGCTCTGCAGCAGCTCCAGCACCGCCTCGCCGACGCCCTCGACCGGCGCCGGCTCGTCCTCCTCCGGGGTGCCCTCCCGGCGGGCCGCCTCGGCCGCCCGCAGCAGCGCGGCGACGCTGGGCACCCGGTAGTCGCGGCGCTGCCGCACCGAGATCACCCGCGGGTGCGGGTCGGTGGGCTCGCCGCCCTCGACGGCGCCGAAGCGCTCGTCCGCCTCGTCCGGGTCGATCGACTCCACGTCCCAGGGCGTCACCTCGCCGAACGCGTCGAGCAGCTGCTCGTCGTAGGCGAACGAGGCGTTGTTCAACGCCACGTACGCCTGCCAGACGGCGTCGTCGTCGATCCGGCCCTGGGCGGCCCGGACGGCGGCCAGGTGGGCGCGGGCGGCGTCGATCACGCGCTCGAGGGCGGCGTCCAGCTCACCGTGCTGGTCGGTCATGTGAGGCAGTCCCTTCGCGATGGGGGGAGGTTCCGCGCCGGCGGCGCCGCGGTGGGCGCGGTCAGCAGTTGCGGAGGAAGCGGTCGAGAACCCGCACGCCGAACTGTAGTCCGTCCAGCGGAACCCGCTCGTCGATGCCGTGGAACAGGCCGGAGAAATTGAGATCGGCGGGCAGCCGCAGCGGCGCGAAGCCGAAACAGCGGATGCCGAGCTGGGAGAACGCCTTGGCGTCGGTGCCGCCGGAGAGCATGTACGGCACCGGGTGGGCGCCCGGGTCCTCGGCGCGCAGCGCGGCCGACATCTGCGCCACCAGGTCGCCGTCGAACGTGGTCTCCAGCGCCGGCTGGCGCTGGACGTACTCGATGGCGATGTCCGGCCCGACCAGCTCGCGCAGCTGCCGCTCCAGCTCCTCGCTCTGCCCGGGCAGGCTGCGGCAGTCGATGGTGGCGGTGGCCCGGCCGGGGATGACGTTGTCCTTGTAGCCGGCGGCGAGCCGGGTCGGGTTGGCGGTGTTGCGGATCGTGGCGCCGATGATGTTGGCGATCGGGCCGAGCTTAGCGATCGCCGTCTCCGGGTCGTCCGGGTCGATCTCGATGCCGAGGACGTCGGAGACCTCGGCCAGGAACGCCCGCACGGTGTCGGTCATCACCACCGGGAAGCGGTGCCGGCCGATCCGGGCGACCGCCTCGGCGAGCGCGGTCACCGCGTTGTCGTCGTGCACCATCGAGCCGTGGCCGGGCCGCCCCCTGGCGTGCAGGCGCAGCCAGTCGATGCCCTTCTCGGCGGTCTCGATCAGGTAGAGCCGGCGCTGCTCGTCGACGGAGTAGGAGAAACCGCCGACCTCGCCGATCGCCTCGGTGCAGCCGTCGAAGAGCCCGCGGTGCCGCTGGGTCAGGAAGTGCGCGCCGTAGTCGCTGCCGGCCTCCTCGTCGGCGGTGAAGGCGAGCACCACGTCGCGCCGGGGCCGTACGCCGGTGCGCTGCCAGTCGCGCACCACGGCCAGCACCATGGCGTCGAAGTCCTTCATGTCGATCGCGCCCCGGCCCCACAGGTAGCCGTCGCGGATCTCGCCGGAGAACGGGTGCACCGACCACTCGTCGGGGTCGGCGGGCACCACGTCGAGGTGGCCGTGCACCAGCAGGGCGTCCCGCCCGGGCTCGGTGCCGGGGATCCGGGCGACCAGGTTGGCCCGCCCGGGCGCGGACTCGTGGATCTCGGCGTCCACACCGACCTCGGCGAGCTTCTCCGCGACGTACTCCGCGGCGCGCCGCTCCCCCGCGCTGGTGTCGTTGTCCCCGGTGTTGGTGGTGTCGATGCGCAGCAGGTCGCGGCAGAGGTCCACGACCTCGTCGGTGGGCTCGGGTCGGGCGGAGGTCGTCATCGCTTCCTTATACCAGCCGGGCGGGACCCGACGGCCGGCGCGGTGCGCGCCGGTTTCGCGCCACGCGCGACCGGGTAACGCCGAACATCGATTCCCCGTCCCGAGGAGGGCACCATGACCGTCCCCCTGCCGCCGTTGCCGCCGGCCGCCGACGACGCGTACCGGCCGGGTGGGCGGAGCCTGGCCGACCTCGTGGACGCCGAGCACCGCGCGCTGCTCGGGCTGGCCGACCAGGTCACCGATCCGACGCTGGACCCGGCCGGCCGCCGCGCCGTGCTCGACGTGCTCACCGCCGCGGTGTCCCGGCACCTGTCCGCCGAGGAGCAGTACCTGTTCCCGGCGGCCCGCGCCGCGGTGCCGGAGAGCGAGGAGCTGGTCGCGCGGGAGATCGAGGCCGACGCCGCCCTGCTCACCGCGTTGAAGGCACTGTCCGGTCCGGACGACCCGACGGTCGCCGAGGTGGCCGAGCGGGTGCGCCGGCACGTCAGCCGGGTCGCCGCCCTGGTCACGCCGCTGCGGGAGGTGGCCAGCGACGCCGAGCTGATCCGGCTGGGCAACCGGTGGGAGATCGCCGAGGAGGCCGCGCCGACCCGGCCGCACCCGGGTACGCCGGCCACCCCGCCCTGGAACAAGATCGTCGAGCCGGCGGTGGGCGTGCTGGACAAGGTGCGCGACGCGGTGAGCGGTCGGCGTACCCGGCTGGCCGACCTGGAGCACCGCCGCGACGCCTGAGCCGATCGCCCCTTCCGCACACCGGTTCGTGGTCCTACCGTCACCCTATGAATCTGGAGCTGCGACACCTGCGTGTGGTCTGCGCGATCGCGGAGACGGGAAGCGTCACCAAGGCCGCCTCCACGCTCGGCCTGGCCCAGCCGGCGCTGACCGCCCAGCTCCAGCGGATCGAGCGGGCGCTCGGCGGGCCGCTGTTCGAGCGGGACCGGCGCGGCGCCCGACCCACCGCGCTGGGCGAGCTGGTGCTGGACCGGGCCCGGGTGCTGCTGCCGGCGATGAAGGGCCTGCAGGACGAGGCGGCGCGGCTGGCCGGCGCGGGTGATCCGCTGCGCCGGTACCGGTTCGGCGGGGTGAACAGCCCGATCCTGGGCCGCCTGGTGCACCGGCTCGCCGCCGAGCGTCGCGACGTGCAGATCACCACGTACGCCTCCTGGTCGGTGGACGAACTCGCCCAGATGGTCGCCGGTGGGCGGCTCGACTTCGCGTTGACCGGCGTGTGCGGTGACGCCGCGCCGTCGGCGATGTTCGGGTTGAGCTGGCGGGAGGTGGCCGTCGACCCGGTCTTCGTGCTGCTGCCGCAGACCCACCCGCTGGCCGACCGGTGCGAGATCGACCTGGTCGACCTGCGCCGGGAGCAGTGGGTGGCGGCGCCGGGCGACGGCTGCTTCGGCGACTGCTTCGCCGCCGCCTGCTCCCGCGCCGGTTTCACCCCGCGCAAGGTCTACGAGGCGGACGTGCGGGCCGCCCTGGACCTGGTGGACGCGGGCGAGGCGGTGGCGCTGTGCCAGGCCACCTTCCGGCCGGTCGCCGGCCTGGTCACCCGCCGGCTGGCCGGTACGCCGCTGCGCTGGCGGCTGCTGCTCGGGTGGCACCCGGACGCGCCCGCCGCGGCGGTGGCCGAGCCGGTGCTGGAGAGCGCGGTGGCGGCGTACACCGACGCGCTGGCCCACCATCCGGACTATCTGACCTGGCTGCTGGCCCATCCGGACTTCGGGGTGCAGCCGACCGGGGCGGGCGGGGTGCGAACCGCCTGAACGCGGGTATCACCGCCGGCATGACTGATCTGTATCCGGCCGCCGACGAGCGGGAGCTGCTGCGCCAGGCGGCCACCGCGCACACCGCCGCCGCCGCCGACGTGGAGGCGTTCCTGCGCCGGCTGCCGGAGGTGCCGGACCCGGCGGACGTCACCGAGTACGCCAACCTGCTCAGCCGCGAGGAGCGGGCCCGCGCGGACCGGCAGGCCGCGGCCGACGCGGCCGGCCTCCTGCTGCCCAGCCTGGAGTCGGAGTAGACGCCGGTGCCCGGGCGGTCGTCCGCCCGGGCACCGCCACGTCCGCTCAGCGTTCGACCAGCACGTCGTGACCCAGGTCGAGAAGCGCGTGCCGCCACTCGTCGTCGGCGTTGCCCCGGCGTGGCTTCTGCTCGCTGAGTTCCCGGATCCGGGTGATCGCGTCGCGCATCACCTCGATGTCCTCCGGCGTCAGGTCCACCTTGCGTTTGCGCAGCACGGCGAGGATCTGCCGGCCCGGTTCGGGCAGGTCCAGGTCCGGGTCCGGGCCGAACGCCTCCTCCCCCGACCCGCGGGTCAACAGCCACTGCCGCAGCTGCTCGGAGGGGACGTTCACCTCGGCGTGGAAGTCGTCCCAGATCACCTCGACCTCGGGGTCGAGTCGCGCCTCGCGTACCATCACGCCTCCTCTCCCGGCGACGGCCCGGACACCTCCGGCTCGCCCTCGCCCTCCGGTCTCTGCTGGGTCAGTCCCTCCGGCGGCACCCGGACCCGGGACGGGTTGGCCGTCGGGGCCACCGTGATCGGCTCGCCGGCCGCGGTGTCCTCCCGGGTCTCCTCGGGCTCGGTCATGTCCGCCCTCCGATCCGTCGGCGACGGGCCGCGCCGGCCCGTCGGGGATGGGCCGTCCCCCCTCACCGGGGGTGGGACGTGGTGGCGGCCGTGTAGCCGCGCTCGCCGGCGGACACCTCGAAGACGAGCTGGTCGTCCCGGGCGTCCACGGTGACCTTCTGCCCCGGCGAGATCTCGTTCTCCAGCAGCATCCGGGACAGCCGGTTGTCGACCTCGCGCTGGATCACCCGGCGCAGCGGGCGGGCGCCGAACTCCGGCTGGTAGCCGTGCTCGGCGAGCCAGTCGACGCCGGCGGTGGAGAACTCGACCTGGATGTCCTGGGCGTGCATCCGGCGGCGGGTCTCCTCCAGCAGCAGGCCGGTGATCTGCCGCAGCTGCTCGGCCTCCAGGCGCTGGAAGATGATGATCTCGTCGATCCGGTTGAGGAACTCCGGTCGGAAGTTCTCCTGCAACCGGCGCATCAGCCGTTCCCGCAGCTCGGTGGACTCCTGCTCGCCGGGCTCGCCGGTGGCGAAGCCGACGGTGCGCTGGGTGCCGGTGATCAGCTCCGAACCGAGGTTGCTCGTCATGATCAGCACGGTGTTCTTGAAGTTCACCGTCCGGCCCTGGCTGTCGGTGAGCCGGCCGTCGTCGAGCACCTGGAGCAGGATGTTGAACACATCCGGGTGCGCCTTCTCGATCTCGTCCAGCAGCACCACCGCGTACGGGCGGCGGCGGACCGCCTCGGTGAGCTGACCGGCCTCCTCGTAGCCGACGTACCCGGGCGGGGCGCCGACCAGCCGGCTGACCGTGTGCCGCTCCTGGAACTCGCTCATGTCCACCCGGACCATCCGGTCCGCCTCGCCGAACAGCGCCTCGGCGAGCGCGCGGGCCAGCTCGGTCTTGCCGACGCCGGTGGGGCCGAGGAACAGGAAGCTGCCCATCGGCCGGTTCGGGTCGGCCAGGCCGGTACGGGAGCGGCGCACCGCCTCGGCCACCGCGCTGACCGCGTCGTCCTGCCCGATCACCTTCTCGTGCAGGTGCCCCTCCAGGCGCAGCAACCGGTCGCGTTCCTCCTCGGTCAGCTGGTTGACCGGGATGCCGGTGGCCCGGGAGACCACTTCGGCGATCTCCTTCGGCCCGACCTCGGGCACGTGGTTGGGTCCCTCGTCGCCCCGGGCGCGGCGGATCTGGTCCTCCAGCTCGGCGAGCCGGTCGCGCAGCGAGGAGGCCCGCTCGTACTGCTCGTCGGAGACGGCCTGCTCCTTGTCCCGGCGTACCTCGTCGAGCTGCTGCTCCAGCTCGCGCACGTCGGAGGCGGGCGTGCGGGTGCGCAGCCGGACCCGGGCGCCGGCCTGGTCGATCAGGTCGATCGCCTTGTCCGGCAGGAACCGGTCGGTGACGTACCGGTCGGACAGCTCCCCGGCGGCGACCAGCGCCTCGTCGGTGAACCGGACCTGGTGGTGGGCCTCGTAGCGGTCGCGCAGGCCGCGCAGGATGGCCACGGTGTCCTCGACGGTCGGCTCGGGCACCAGCACCGGCTGGAACCGCCGGGCCAGCGCGGCGTCCTTCTCGATGCTGCGCCGGTACTCGTCCAGCGTGGTCGCGCCGATCACCCGCAGCTCCCCGCGGGCGAGCGCCGGCTTGAGCATGTTGGACGCGTCCATCCCGCCCTCGCTGCCGGCGCCCCCGGCGCCGACCAGGGTGTGGATCTCGTCCAGGAAGATGATCAGCTCGTCGCGGTGGGCGCGGATCTCGTCGATGACCTTCTTCAGGCGTTCCTCGAAGTCGCCCCGGTAGCGGGTGCCGGCCACCAGGCCGGCCAGGTCGAGCTGGATGACGCGCTTGCCGATCAGCGTCTGCGGCACGTCGCCGTCGCAGATCCGCTCGGCCAGCCCTTCGACGATCGCGGTCTTGCCGACCCCGGCCTCGCCGATGAGCACCGGGTTGTTCTTGGTCCGCCGGGACAGGATCTCCACCGCCTGCTCGATCTCGTCGGCGCGGCCGATCACCGGGTCGATCTGGTCCATCCGGGCCAGCTCGGTGAGGTCCTGCCCGTACTGGTCGAGCGTGGGCGTGCCGCGGTCCGGGCGGGGGCCGTTGGCCGCGCCGCGTTCGGCGCTGGCCGCCTGCAACGACTCGGGCTGGATCCGGCCGGCGGCGAGCATCCGGCCGGCCGGCGACTCGGGGTTCAGCGGCAGGGCCATCAGGATGTGCTCGGGCCCGATGTAGTTCGCGCCCATGGCCCGGGAGAGCTGGTGGGCGTCCAGCAGCGCCCGCTTGGCCGCCGGGGTGAGCGACAGGTTCGGCGGCACGTCGCCGCCGGGCGCGCCGTCGCCGCGCCCGCCGAGCGCGTTCACCAGCGCGTCCGGGTCGGCGCCGGCGCGGCGGACCAGGTCCCGCAGCGGCTCGCGCTGCAACGCCGCCCAGAGCAGGTGGTCGGTGTCCAGGTCGTTGCTGTGCTTCTGGGCGGCCCGCCGGGCCGCGTCGGCCAGCATCTCCCGCGCGTCGGCGGTCATCAGGCGGGTGATGTCCACCCGGTGGGCCGGTCGGCGTCCCCCCTCGCCCCGGCCGAAGTAGCGGGCCAGGAACTCGTCCCACGGGTCGTTGCCGAAGTCACCGGGTCCCATCATCTTCGTCCTCCGCAGTCGGTCGGCACGGCCGGGACGCGACAGGGCGCGGCACGGTCGGCGGTGGCTACCCGGCGGTCGGCGCGACAAACGCGACCGGATGGCAGGCTGGGGTCATGGAGAGCAGACCGCTGCTGGTCGTCGACGGCGCGAACGTGGTGGGCTCGCGCCCGGACGGCTGGTGGCGGGACCGGGCCGGCGCGGCGGCGCGGCTGCGCGACGCGCTGGCGCCGCTGGCCGGCGCCGGGGTGCCGCCGGAGCTGCCGCCCCCGGTGCAGGTGGTGCTGGTGGTGGAGGGCGCGGCCCGGCACGTGGGCCCGACGGACGGGGTCGACGTGGTGTCCGCGCCCGGTTCCGGCGACGACACGGTGGTCGAGCTGGTGGCCGCCGCGCCGGAGCGCCGGCGGGTGGTGGTCACCGCCGACCGGGAGCTGCGCGCGCGGGTGAGCGCGCTCGGCGCGGAGGTGCGCGGGCCGCGCTGGCTCGGCCGCTGACCGCCACCGCCGGTCCCGGCGTCGGGACCCGCGCGTCCGCCGACGGGACCGGACGCCCCGCCCCGAGGCGGTCTTCGCGCAAGTCAGGGCCCCAATCGGACACTCGGGCAGGAACGACGCGAGGGTGGATGTTCGTCCACCCGTCGGGATGAGTTGTAATGGAGATCTCCCTTGCCCCCAGGAGGTCCCCGTGGCGAGCGTCGCCGAGCTGAAGGCCGCCATCGATGTCGCTCTCCAGCAGATCGGTGACGGGCAGACAGCGGTGCAGGCGGCCGGCGAGAAGCTGGCCGAGGCGCAGCAGACCCTGGCCGGCGCGCTGGAGGGCAGCGGCCACGAGACGGTCGAGGCGGCCCAGTCGTCGCTGACCCAGGCCAGCCAGGAGCTGGAGGAGTGTCTCGCCGCGACGCTGGTGGCGGTGGAGCAGGCACAGCTCTACGTCGCGACGCTCTGAGGGCCGGACGTGTCCATCGTCGAGGACATCGGCGCGCAGGTCCGCGCCGCCGCCGAGGAGCTGCCGCTGGGCCAGCTCGCCGTCGCCCTGGAGAAGCTGGGCCAGGCCGAGGAACGGCTGCGCTGGGTACGCCAGGAGTCCGCCGACCCGATGGGGGTACCGGAGCTGACCTCCGCGACCGAGCACGCGGAGACCGCCGGCTACGCGCTGCGCGTGGCGCAGGAGCAGCTCACCGCGTACCTGGCCGCGATCGGGCTGGCCGCCGACGGCGCGCCGCCGGCGCCGCCGGGTGAGCGGAGGCCCCGGCACGACGCGCCGCGCGGCGCGGCGCCGCCGGTGCCCGGCGCGGCCGCGGAGCCGGCCGAGCCGCCGGCCGTGCGGCGCTGGTGGGCGGTCCGCGTGGCGGAGCTGACCGGCGGTCGCGAGGGCGCCCCGGACGAGCCGGACGAGCGGGTCGACGACTCCCGCGAGCTGCTGCGCCGGGTGGTCGTCGGGATCCGCTCCGGCGACCGGGACCGGCTGCACCGGGAGCTGCGCCGGGCGCACGCCGACGTCGGGCTGGGACTGGCCGCGATCGCCCCGCCGATGCTGCGTGACCTGGCCGGCGAGCTGCTCGGCCATCCGCCCCGGTCCGACGACCTGACCCGGCTGCGACGCGAGCTGGACGGGCGGGTCCGCGACCTGCTGCCGGGGCTGCCGCCGCCGGTGCTGGACACGCTGCTCACCCGGGTCTGCCGGATGCCCCCGCCGCGCCGCGACGACGGGCAGGAGCAGCCGCACGCGGCCGACCCGGCGGTCACCGCCGGCGTGCTCACCGGCGTGCTGCTCGACCGGCTCGGTCGGGACCTGCCCAAGGACACCGACGAACCGGAGCCGTCCCGTGGCTGACGTCCGCGCGCAACTGGTGACGCGGGTCCGGGGGATGCTCTCCGACGCCCTGGGCGCCACCCGGACCCGGCTCACCGCCGCCGAGGCCGAGCTGGCCGCCGGGCGGGACCGGCTGGCCCGGACCCGCCGCGCCGCCGCGAGCGTGCCCGACCGGGTCGGCGCGGCGCGCGACCGGCGGCTCGCCGAGATCGACGCCCGGCACACCGCCCGCCTGGCCGAGCTGGCCCGCCACGCCGCCGCCGCGGCCGGGCGGGAGGCCCCCGGAGCGGCGTCCGCGCCGTGGGACCGGTGGCAGCCGACGCCCGCCGGGCGCGCCGAGCCGCCCGGCGCGGTCCGGATCGGCACGGTACGCCTCACCGGCGCGGAGCCGGTGCCGGCGCTGGTCCCGCTGCTCGACGCCGGGCACGTGCACCTGGCCGGCGGTGATCCGGCCGGGCTCGCCGCGGTGGTGCCCGCGCTGCTGCTGCGCGCGGTCGGCCGGGCCGACCCGGGCGGAGTGCGGCTGCACGGTTACGACCCGGAGCACCTGGGCGGCGGGCTGGCCGGGTTCGCCCCGCTCGGCACCGCCGGCCTGCTCACCTTCGTCGGCCCAGGCGGCCTGAGTCGGCTGCTCGACGACCTGGTGGAGCAGATCCGCCGGATCAACGCGACGGTGCTCGCCGGGGAGTACGCCTCGCTGCGGGAGCTGGCCGCCGCCACCGGTCGGCGCCCGGAGCCGTGGCGGGTGGCGGTGCTGCTCGGCGGCGACGAACTGTCCCGCCACGAACGCGGCCAGCTCGACCGGGTGGTCCGCACCGGCGCGGCGTGCGGCGTGCACCTGGTGGTCCGGGGCATCGACCTGCCCGACGACCGGACCGTCACCCGGATCGTGGTCGACCCGGACGACGCCCGGATCGCCGGGCTGCCGGTGGTGCTCGACGCCCCGCCCCCGGCGGCGCTGGTCACCGAGACCTGCCGCGCGGTCGCCTCCCGGGTCGCCGCCGGGCCGCCGCCGACGCCCTTCACCGACCTGCTCCCCCCGCCGGACGACTACTGGCGGGAGGACTCGGCGCACGGGCTCAGCGCGCCGATCGGTGAGGGCCCGCACGGGCGGCCGGTCCTGCTCACCCTCGGCGACTACCCGCCGCACGCGTTGATCGGCGGCCCGTCCGGCACCGGCAAGACCAACCTGATCTTCGCCTGGATCGGCGCGCTCGCCGCCCGCTACTCCCCCGCCGAGCTGGAGTTCTATCTGCTCGACTTCAAGGAGGGCGTGTCCTTCGCCCGGTTCGCCCAGGGGCGACGGGACCCGAGCTGGCTGCCGCACATGCGGCTGGTCGGGATCAACGTCAACACCGACCGGGAGTTCGGCCTGGCCCTGTTGCGCTTCCTCGCCGAGGAGCTGCGCCGGCGGGCCGACGCGGCGAAGAAGCACGAGGTCACCAAGCTGGCCGAGCTGCGCGCGGTCGACCCGACCGGCCACTGGCCGCGGATCGTCGCCGTGGTCGACGAGTTCCAGGCGCTGCTCGCCGGCCGGGACGTGGTCGCCCGGGAGGCCGCCGACCTGCTGGAGGACCTGGCCCGCCGGGGCCGCTCGCAGGGCATCCATCTGGTGCTCGCCTCGCAGGACGTACGCGGCATCGAGGCGCTGTGGGGCCGCCCCGCCCTGGTCGCCCAGTTCACGCTGCGGATCGCGCTGCCGAAGGCGTTGCGCATCCTGGCCGAGCGCAACGACGCGGCGCAGTCGCTGCCCCGCCACCACGCGGTGGTCAACGCCGAGTCGGGGCTGGCCGAGGGGAACGAGGTGGCCCGGATCCCGTCGGCCAGCGACTGGGAGACGTGGAGCGAGTTGCAGCACCGGCTGTGGCGGATGCGCCCGCAGGACGCCTCGCCGGCCCGGCTCTTCGACGGCGACGCCATCCCGCGGCTGACCGAGGCGCCGGACTTCCGCGCCCTGACCGCGCCCGAGCAGGGGGTGCCCCGCAACCCGGTGGCGCTGCTCGGCGAGATCATCGACGTGCAGTCCCGGTCGGCGGCGCTGCGGCTGCCCCGGGCCCCCGGGCGGAACCTGGCCGTGCTGGGCACCCGGGTGGACGAGGCGTGCGCGGTGCTCGACGCCGCCGCCCGCTCGCTGGCCCGCCAGTACCGCCCCGGCACCGCCCGGTTCTCCATCGCCTGCCTCGACCCGGACGCCGACCCGGCCGCCCGCGCGCTGTACGAGGACCTGGCCGGCGACGCGTCCTGGTACGACGAGGAGACCGTCGCCGAGCTGATGGCCGAGGTCGGCGACGGGCTGGGCGCGCCGGGCGCCGCGCGGACGCCGCACTTCCTGCTGCTGTTCGCGGTGGACGCGGCGGCCGGCGCGCTGGCCGGCAAGGCCGGCACCCGGACCGGCCTGGAGCAGCTGCGCCGGATCCTGCACGACGGGCCGGAGCGGCGCACCCACGTGCTGGCCTGGTGGCGGGGCGTGGCGCGGATGCGCGTCGACCTGGGCGGCGCCGGCGCCCGGACCGACCAGATCGGCGCCTGGGTGGCGCTCGACGTGCAGGGCGGTGAGCTGAGCGCGTCGCTCTACCCGGGCAGCGGCGGGCCGGACTGGTACCCCCGGCCGTGGCGCGGTCTCTACTTCGACCGCGCGGTGCACCGCACCGGACAGGTGATCATCCCTTATGGTCCCACCCGATGAACGAACCGGTCTCCAGTGAGACGTACAGCGCGCAGATCCGCCGGCTCGCCGAGCTGACCACCCGGATGTCCGCCCAGCGGGCCGAGGCGCACACCTGGTACGGCGAGCAGGTGGCCGCCGCCGACCGGGCGGTGGCCGACGCGGCCGAGCAGGTCCGGCGGGCCGAGGCGGAGGTGGCCGAGGCACGGCGGATGGTGGACCGGGTGGACGGCGAGGTCACCCACCTGTGGGGACAGTTGCGCGCCCGGCTCGGCGTCCGGCGCCTGGGCGATCCGCCCGGGCCGGCCCGGGACGCCGCCGGTGACCCGGTGCCGCTGCTGCGCGGCGTGCGGGAGCTGCTGGAGCGGACCGGCCAGCCGGGTGAGCTGCCGGGCGCGGTGAACCCGCTGTTGATCGCGTGCGGCGTCGGCGGCGCGTTGGTGGCGTTCCTGCTGGGGCTGGGGGCGCGGGCGCTGGGGGCGGGTTCGGGCGGCGACCTGGCGGTCGGGCTGCCGGTGCTGGCGCTGGTGGTGACGCTGCTCGGCCCGCTGGTGGGGCTGGCACCGGCGCGCCTGCTGGCCGACCGGCGGCACGCGGTGCTGACCCCCCGCCCGATGATCCTGGTGGCGGCCAGCGGCCTGGCCACCACCCTGCTCCTGCTGGCCGTCACCTACACCCGCTGACCCACCGTGGTCAGGCGGGGACCAGCACCGCCTCCTTGAGCAGCCGGCGGGTCAGGGTCAGCCGGTCGGCGTCGTCGTCGAGACCGGGCAGGTCGCCGACCCGGGTCACCTCGCCGGCCAGCAGCGCGCGCAGCGCCGCCTCGCACGTGCCGGGCAGCGTGAGCGTCCGGTCGAACAGGCGCAGGACGACCGTCCCGTCGCCGGTCGGGGTGAGCTGCCAGCGCAGCCCGGCCCGGACCGCCACCCGGCTGTCCGGGGCCAGCCGCGTCAGCGCCTCGGCCTGCGCGAGGGGGCGGATCGGCGCCGGCCGGGCGGCCGGCCAGACCCGGGCCCGCAGGCGCGCGGCCACCGCCGCCGGGTCGGCGCGCAGCAGCCAGTCGCGCAGCGCCTCGACGGTCTCGGTCAGTTCCGGTTCGATCGCGTCCGGGTCGGCCAGGTCGAGCCCGAACGGCAGGCCGGCGCGCAGCCGGGCGTCCTCGGCGGCCAGGCCGAGCAGTTCCTCCACCACGGCGTACCGGGTCAGTGCCCGGATGCCCACGGTCAGGTGCAGCGAGCTGGACTCCTGCGCCTGCGCGCTGTGCAGCCAGCCGCGCGGCAGGTAGAGCGCGTCGCCCGGCTCCAGCACCACGTCCAGCGCGGGCCGGCCGTCGGCGGTGGCGGCGACCTCGTCGGCCCGGCCGCCCCACGGCTGGCGCTCCAGCGGGTCGACCAGCACGGGCGGGTGGATCCGCCAGTGCTTGCGCCCGTCGACCTGGAGCACGAAGACGTCGTGGGTGTCGTAGTGGGTGGCGAAGCCCTGGCTGCCGGCGGGGGTCAGGTAGGCGTTGACCTGCAACGGCTGCGCCAGCGCGGCGCCCAGGTCGCGGGTGAAGTCGACGAGCGCCGGCCAGGTGCGGTGCAGGCCCTGGAGCACCAGGGTGGCGCCGTCGGCGTAGAGCGCCAGGACCTTCTCGTCGAGCACCTGGTCGCCGATCTCGGCGCCGGCGCCACCACCGCCGGTGTACCGCGCCGCCGGCACGAGCTGGCCGTCCTTGGCCACCCGCAGGAACGGGGTACGCAGACCGCGCCGGCTGAGCAGCTCGTCGGCGTCGGCCGGGCTCAGCAGGTCGGTGAAGCCGTGCGGGTTGGGCAGCTCGGCGGCCCGGGACAGCAGCGGGCTGCGCCCCCAGTGGTCGGCGGCGAACTTGGCCGGCTCGACGGAGACGCAGCGCGCCAGCGCCTCGGCGGCGGAGAGCGGAACCGCCGGGCGGCCGTGGCCACCCGGCGGGTCGACGTACGTCATGGTCATGCGTCAGGCGCTGCCGTCGGCGCCGCCGTCGTGCTGGCCGGGGGTCGCGCCGCCGTCGGCCGGGCCCTCCGCACCGCCGTCCGCGCCACCGTCGTGCTGACCGGGGGTCGCGCCGCCGTCGGCCGGGCCCTCCGCACCGCCGTCCGCGCCACCGTCGTGCTGACCGGGGGTCGCGCCGCCGTCGGCCGGGCCCTCCGCACCGCCGTCCGCGCCACCGTCGTGCTGACCCGGGGTGGCACCGCCGTCGGCCGGGCCTTCCAGGCCGCCGCCGCCGCTGGTCTGGATGTCGTCGTCGTTCAATGCCATGGGTGCTCCCTCGGTGTGCCGCCCCGCGCGTTCCGGGGTCCGTGTGCAGCGGGTGGTACCCCACGCCCGATCTTCTCTAACCACACGGTAGACGCCCGGACCCGGCCGCACGGACGGTTCGCGCCGGTAGGCGGCCGACGCCGGCGGGTGCCAGGATGGCGGGAGGAGACGCGCGAGGAGGTACGAGGTGGCGCAGCCGGAACCGCTCACGCCGCTGACCGAGGACTGGCAGCGGGCGCTGGCCGTGGTGGCGCACCCGGACGACCTGGAGTTCGGCGCCGCCGCGGCGGTCGCCCGGTGGACCGGGCAGGGCAAGGAGGTCGTCTACTGCCTGCTCACCAGCGGTGAGGCAGGCATCGACGGGATGGCGCCGGAGCGCAGCCGCGTGCTGCGCGAGGAGGAGCAGCGGGCCTCGGCCGCCGTGGTGGGGGTGTCCGCCGTCGAGTTCCTCGGCCTGCCCGACGGGCTGCTGGAATACGGCGTCCCGCTGCGCCGGGCGATCGCCGGGGCGGTCCGCCGGCACCGGCCGGACGTGGTGCTCACCAACAACTTCCGGGAGACCTGGGACGGGGCGTACGCGCTGAACCAGGCCGACCACATCGCCTGCGGCCGGGCCACGCTGGACGCGGTCCGCGACGCCGGCAACCGGTGGATCTTCCCGGAGCAGCTCACCGACGGCACGCAGCCGTGGTCGCGGGTACGCGAGGTGTGGGCGGCCGGCTCGCCGGTGGCGCGACACGGGGTGGACGTGACGGACACCTTCGCGCGCGGGGTGGACTCGCTGCGGGCGCACGGGGCGTACCTGAGCGGGCTCGGTGACGGCGGCTTCGACGCCGAGGAGTTCCTGGAGGGGATGGCCCGCCCGGCGGGAACCCGGCTCGGCGTGCGCCACGGCGCCGCGTTCGAGGTCTTCCAGATCAACCTTCATTAGGGCACGGCGATGTTCCTGGTCGGCACGTCTGGCTGGCAGTACCGGGACTGGCGGGAGCGGTTCTATCCCGCCGGCGTGCCGCAGCGGCGCTGGCTGGAGCACTTCGCCGCGCGGTTCGCCACGGTGGAGGTGAACAACGCCTTCTACCGGCTGCCGGAGCGGGACACGTTCGTCGCGTGGCGCGAGCGCACGCCCGGCGACTTCTGCGTGGCGGTGAAGATGAGCCGCTACCTGACCCACGTGAGGCGGCTGCGTGACCCGGCCGAGCCGGTGGCCCGGTTCCTCGACCGGGCGTCCGGACTGGGCGACCGGCTGGGGCCGGTGCTGGTGCAGCTCCCCCCGACGCTGCGCGCCGACCCGGCGGCGCTGGCGGAGGTGCTGCGGCGGTTCCCGACCGACGTGCGGGTGGCGGTGGAGCCCCGGCATCCCTCGTGGTGGACCGACGAGACCCGGCGGGTGCTGGAGCGCCACCGGGCAGCGCTGGTCTGGGCGGACCGGCTGAGCCGACCGATCACGCCACGGTGGCGCACCACCGACTTCGGCTACCTGCGGCTGCACGAGGGGCGGGCGCGGCCCTGGCCCCGCTACGGCCGGGACGCCCTGGCCGGCTGGGTGCGCCGGCTGGCCGCCACGTTCGGCGACGGCGTGCCGGCGTACGTCTACTTTAACAACGACCCGGGCGGCGCGGCGATCGTCGACGCGGTCGCGTTCGCCGGGCTGGCCCGGCGGGCCGGGCTGCCGGTCTCCCGCACGCCGACGGCCCGCCCCGCCGAGGGGGCGGGACGGGCCGGCGACGGGTCGGGTCAGGGAATGAGCTGATCCAGGCCCCGCGGCATGGTCGACTTCACGTCCTGCCACTCCCCCTGCGTGACGTGCCGGCGCAGCGTGTCCAGCACGACCTGGACCACCCGCTGGGCGCCGCCCTCGACGTCGTACGGGAAGCCCTGGCGGACCTCGTAGAGGAAGTCGTCGCGGTTGAGCTTGATCGGCACGTCCTGCGGCTGCCAGCCGTCGAAGTAGATGCCGCGCACCAGCACCGGCAGCTGCTGGGCGAACTCGGCGCTCTCCTGCACCGGCAACCGGTCACGCAGCAGGTGCAGCACCGTGCGCAGCGCCGCGTAGGACTGGTTGCGCCGCTCCGGCGGCCAGCCGTACGCCGACTCGATCTCCTTGAGGATCACGTTCGTCTTGTCCAGCGAGGACTCGAACGCGGACACCAACTGTTCCGCCATCTGTCTCACCCCCGTACGTCGGTCTCCCAGCGGCGGTCGTCGGCGCGCCGGGGTGGCCCGCTGGGACCCCGCCACAGCCGGGTCGGACTGAACCGGCCGGGCCGTTCGCCCCGCCGCGGCGCGTCGGAGTTGCCGACCACGTGCAGTACGCCACCGCGGCGTCGGTCCGCCACCACCCGTACCGTCATGACCCACCTCCTCGTCGCGACGCCTCCACCGGCGGTGGAGGAGCGCACACGGTCCATGGTGCGGCGAGGGCGGGTGAGCGGGCCTCACCCGTACCGGGTGAAACGCTCAGGCGTCCAGCAGGCCGGCGAGTGTGGCGGCGTTGCGCTGTGCGTAGTCCCGGTAGCAGTTGTTCATCAGCACGTGCGTCTGCTCGGCCTGGTCGGCCAGCTCGCGCAGCTTGGGCGCCCAGTCGCGCAGCTCGCGGTCGGAGTAGTCGTAGCCGAACTTCTCGTGGATGTCCTTGCTGGTCCACTTGTCGCTGTGCCCGTGGAACCGGACCACGGCGAGGTCGGCGGTGGCGGCCAGCACCGGCGGAACGGACGACCTGTGTCCCTGCGGCATGTCCACGCAGACGAACGGCAGCTCGTGCTCGCGCAGGAAGCCGAGCGTCTCCTCGGCGTTGTCGCCGTCGAACCAGGAGGCGTGCCGGAACTCGACGACCGGGCGCAGCGGGGCGCAGCGCCGCGCCACCTCCAGCAGGTACTGCTTGTTGTCCCGCTTGATGGTGAACCAGGGCGGGAACTGGAACAGCAGCGCGCCCAGCTTGCCGGCGTCGACCAGCGGGTCGAGCGCCGACAGGAAGCGCGTCCAGACCTCCTCGTACGCCTGTGCCGGCAGGTCGTCCGGGTAGACGTTGCGTTTGTCGGTGTCCGGCCGCAGGTCCTTGTAGAGCGCCGACATCCGGGTCGGGTGGCCGGTCAGCAGGCTGAACGCCTTGACGTTGAAGGTGAAGCCGGGCGGGGTGCGCTCCGCCCAGAGCCGCGCGGTCCGCTCGGCCGGCGGCGAGTAGTAGGTGGCGTCCACCTCGACCAGCGGGAACCGGCGGGCGTAGTGGGACAGCCGCTTCTCCGGCGTGTCGGCGCTCGCCGGGTACCAGCCGGAGTCGAGCAGGGTCCGGTCGGTCCAGGAGGCGGTGCCCACCTTGATCTCACCCATGGGACCGACCGGCGACCCGGGCGGGGCGGCTCAGGCCGCCCGCCGCTCCCGGGTCTGCTTGCAGGCCACGCAGGAGGTGGCGGACGGGAAGATCTCCAGCCGCTCCACCGGGATCGGCGCGGTGCAGCCCTCGCAGAAGCCGTAGGTGCCCTCGTCGAGCCGGGTCAGCGCGTGCTCGAACTGCGCACGCCGCTCCAGGATGGTGCGCAGCAGCGACTGCGCGGTGTCCCGCTCGGCGGTCTTGGTGCCGCTGTCGGCCTGGTCGTCGCCGGCGGTGTCGCCGACCTCGACCAGCCGCAGCACCTGGCTCTGCATCACGGCCTGGTCGTACTCCGCGGTCAGCTCGTCGTACCGCGACCGCAGGGACTGCCGGATCTGGTCGACCTCCGCCTGGGAGCGGCCCGTGGCTGTCGTGTCGTGGACGAGCATCGCTGCCTGCCTTTCCTGCGGTCTCATACCGGTCCTCCGGCGGCGAGCGCCGGAGGACCAGGTCCGAATGTGGATGCGCGGGCGAGATCACCCGTGCTCTGTGAGCCGGGCGATTACCCGGGCGCCCGAGCGGCCAAACCGGAGATTTCCTGTCTCTTTCCGGTGAGTTGCGGGCGGCCGGTCAGGCGGCCTCCACGAGGGCCGGACGGCGGGGGTCGTCGACGCGCACGACCACGTCGGCGAAGGAGGCCGGGTCGACCTCGTCGGCATAGCGGGCGAACGCCGGCAGCGTCCAGCGCAGCGCGGGCTCGGTACGTCGCGCCAGCGCCGCCGGCGAGAGCACCAGGTGCACGGCCAGGTCGAACGGCAACGCGCCACCGAGCAGCAGCGCGCCGCTGACCAGCACGACGCCGCCGGGCGGCAGGTCCTGGTAGGTGGCCCGGCTGGCCCGGTCGGCGTCGGCGTCCCAGAGCGAGGGCAGCAGCCGCCCGGAGCCACCCGGCCCGGCCGGGTCGAGCACCTCCCGGCGCAGCCCGGGCTCGTCGAGCCAGCCCTCGTAGTAGGCGTCCGGGTTGGTGCGCCCGTGCTCCAGGCGGGTCGAGGCGGGGCGGAGGAAGTCGGCGGCCCGTACGTGCAGCGCCGGCCGCCCGGCGGCGCGCAGCGGGTCGACGAGGGCGGCGGCGAGGGCGTCCGGCCCGGCGGCCGGTGGGCCGTCGACGGCCACCCGCAGCCGGCCGGGCGTCTCGGTGCGGGCGAGACGCCCGGCCAGCTCGGCGACGAGCCGGTCGGGGCTGATCGGGCGGACGCGCATCCGACCACTATGCCCACCTGGGCGGGCGGGTCACCACGCCGGTCGCGTCCGGGCGGTCGGGGCTCCGTCCGGTGGGCGCTCGGCCGGTGACGCCTCAGCCGGTGCGGTCGATGGTGACCCGGGCGTCGTCGGCGAGCCGGTAGCCGACGCCGTAGACGGTGGTGACCAGCGGGACGTCCACGCCGACCTTGCCGCGCAGCCGGCGCACGTGCACGTCGACGGTGCGGACGCCGGCGTGCTCGTAGCCCCAGACCGCGTTGAGCAGTTGCAGCCGGGTGAACACCCGGCGCGGGTGGGCGACCAGGTGCAGCAGCAGGTCGAACTCCAGGCGGGTCAGCGGCAGCGGTTCGCCGTCGCGCAGCACCGACCGGGACGAGGCCAGGATGTGCAGGGTCGGGATGGTCGGGGCGAGTGGGCGCGTCGGGCCGCGGCCGGCCGGCACCGGGTCGGGGCGGCGCTCCGCCGGGACCGCGCCCGCGCTGATCACCGCGTCGCCGCGTTCGAGCATCTCGCGGGCGGCGTCGAGGAGCCGGCGGGCGGCCGGGGTGAGCGACTCCTCGCAGGCCAGCGGGATGTTCAGGGTGACGGTGAGCATGGGCGCGGCGGTGTTGGCGGGACGACGCTGGCCGCCGGGTGGACGGCCGGGGACCGCGGGTTGGGACGTATGCCATCCGGCGCGCGACGAGGCGGGGCTGACCGACATGGTCCTCCTTGGCTGGTCCGGGTATCTCCCCACGGCCCGGGACGCCGCTTCATCGATGCTTCCCGGCGCCTGTGCGAGGGTCAAGGGGCGGCTGCGTTGCATGAATGTGACAATTGACGAACACATCGGAGCCGGGTGCTCGCTCTGCGTACGAGGCCCGTTGATTACAGCAGAGCGCCGAAAACGGGCGGTACGGGGGGTCCCCGACCGGTTCACAATGGCGGATGCGATCGAAACGTGAACGCGGCGCACCCGGGTTCCGGGTGCGCCGCGTGCCGGCCGGCGACGGGTCAGGCGTCCCGGTCCACCTCGATCGGAGCGTCGTCGGCGAGCCGGTAGCCGACGCCGTACACGGTGGTCACCAGCGGCGTGTCCGGCCCGAATTTCGCGCGCAGCCGGCGTACGTGAACGTCGACGGTGCGCGCCACCGCGTGCTCGTAACCCCAGACGTTGGCGAGCAGTTGCAGCCGGGTGAACACCCGACGCGGATGCTCGGCGAGGAACAGAAGCAGGTCGTACTCGATCCGGGTGAGCGCGACCTCGACGTCGCCGTGCCGGACCCGGCGGGTGCCGGTGAGCATGCGCACCCCGCCCGGGCCGGCGGGCGGCGCGGCCGGCGGCGGCTCGGCCGGCGACGCGGCGACACGGCGCAGGTCGAGCACGGCCCGTGCGGCCCGGTGCTCGTCCGGGCGGACCAGGCCCTCGCCGGAGGCGGCGAGTTCGTCCAGCAGGTCGACCAGCCGGGCCAGGCCGGGGGTCAACGGGCCGGCGCCCAGGTCGAGGGTGACGGTCAGGGTCGGTGCGGTGCGCGGCCGGGGCGGCAGCGCCCGGTCGGTACGGCCCGGTCGGGCCGGACGGGTGTTGAGGGCGACGACGGACATGGGGGCCTCCTGTGCGGGCGGTCGCCCCGCCCCGCCGGGTGCGGCGGGACGGTCAGCGGAGCGCCCGGCCGGCGGTGACCGGGGGCGCGGTGGACGAGGGTCGGGGCGGCGGGGTGGGGCCGAGGGTGGGCAGGCCGGCGATGCGCCAGGCGGCGAAGCCGCCGACCACGTCGGTGGCGTGGCGCAGGCCGATCTCCTGGAGCGCGGCGGCGGCCAGCGACGAGGTGTAGCCCTCCTGGCAGAGGACGACCACCGGCACGTCGTAGCCGACGGCCTCGGGCAGCCGGGCGGCGCAGCGTGGGTCGAAGCGCCACTCCAGGACGTTGCGTTCGACGGCGAGCGCGCCGGGCACGGTGCCGTGCGCGGCCCGCTGGCCGGTCGGCCGGATGTCGACCAGCAGCGCGCCGGCCCGGTAGGCCAGGTGGGCCTGCTCGGGATCGAGACGGCGCAGGCGGGACCGGGCGGCGGCGAGGATCTCGTCGATGCCCCGGGAGCCCGGCGGCGGGACCGGACAGCTCTCGGTGCGGATGGGGGTCTGCGCCATCGTGGCGTCCTTCCGTTCGGCGGGGTTCACGGGCGAGGGCGGGGGGTTCACCAGGCGACGCCGGCCTCGGCCACCTCGGCGACCCGGAGCCGCCCGGCGACGAGGTGGTAGCGGGTCATCCGGCTCAGCGCGGGCCGGTAGACGTGCACGCTGACCGCGGGCTGGTCGCCCCGGTTGGTGACCTGGTGCACGTGCCGCACGCCGAACCGCCGTCCGGTGCCCGCGGCGAGCCGGTGCGGGCGCAGCCGCCCACCGCTGACCGTCTCCTCGGTGAGCACGCCGGCGACGACCTGGAAGGCGCCGGCCGATCCGCCGTGGTCGTGCAGGTCGGTGCCCTGCCCGGGCAGCCAGCTCAGCGCCCAGACCTCGTACGCCTCCCCGGCGTGCAGCCGGGCGTACCAGCGTTGCGACCGGTCGAAGCGCAGGGCGACCGGCCAGGCGGTCGGGTCGGCCCAGCGGGCGGCGACGGTCAGCAGGTCGGTCGGGTCGGTGCTGGTCATCGGCGGGACGTCCTCACGGTGCGGGGCGGCGCGTGCCTCCACACCTTAGACGGCAAACCCTATAGGTTTAGTAGGTTATACCACATGCTGGGACACCGGATGCCCGCCCGGGCCCGGCCGCCTCAGCGCAGCACGGGCGGATCCACCCGGTAGCCCGGCACCGAGGGCCAACGCACGGTGAGCACTGTCGACTCGCGCTCGGCGTACCACGAGTGGTCCACGCCCCGCCCCCACACCACGTAGTCGCCCGGCGTGCGCAGCACCACCGTGCGGTCCGGCAGCTCGATCCGGAACGCGCCGCTGACCAGCACCAGCAGTGCCGTACGCCGCTCGCCGGTGGCCCACCGGGACCGGGTCTCCCCCGCCGGGTGCACGCCCCACTTCACCTCGACCTCGGTGCTGTGCCGGACGTCGCCCACCGGCTTGAAGTGGCCCAGCAACCAGCCCGCGTCGGTCGCGCCGTCGCGCGCCGCGTTGCCCACGTACACCCGATCGTCCATGCCCGCCTCCCGTGCCCGGCCGGGCAAGCTTCCGGCCGGGCCCCGCCCCGACGCTCGCCCGGCTGGGCAAGCTACCAGGCGGGACCGGCCGCGACGCCATAACCTGGGCGGGTGCCCGACGAACTGGACGCCGAGACCGTCGCCTTCGCCCACCGGATGTTCGACCTGGCCCGGGCCGGGGCGACCGAGGAACTGGCGGCCAACGTGGACGCGGGGCTGCCGGTCAACCTCACCAACGCCAAGGGCGACACCCTGCTGATCCTCGCCGCCTACCATGCCCACCCGGAGACCGTGGCCGCGCTGCTCGCCCGCGGCGCCGACCCGGCCCGGGCCAACGACCGCGGGCAGACCGCGCTGGCCGCGGCGGTGTTCCGGCAGAACGCGGCGGCGGTCCGGGCACTGCTCGACGCCGGCGCCGACCCGGACCACGGTGGCCCGTCGGCGGTCGAGACCGCCCAATTCTTCGAGCTGCCGGAGATGCTGGCGCTGCTCGGCCGCTGACGCCACCGACCCGCACCCGGCCACGCGGGACGGTATACAGGGGCGGTGGAGGATC
This sequence comes from Micromonospora sp. WMMA1996, assembly GCF_002573675.1. Classification (NCBI taxonomy): domain Bacteria; kingdom Bacillati; phylum Actinomycetota; class Actinomycetes; order Micromonosporales; family Micromonosporaceae; genus Micromonospora; species Micromonospora sp. WMMA1996. The sequence goes on from NZ_PDHU01000001.1 coordinate 2,769,672, forward strand.
CCGTACCCGAGCAGATGCGCGCGGCGGCCGTGGCGCTGCTGGCCGCGCTCGACGAGCCGGCCCGCCGGCGCGCCCGGCACGACTTCGACGACGACCAGGCCCGACGGTGGCTGGAGTACCGGCCCCGGCCCCGCCCCGGCGTCCCCGTCGCCGACCTCGACGTCCCGGCCCGCAAGGCCGCCCACCGGCTGCTCGCCACCGCGCTCAGCCCCGCCGCGTACGCCCAGGCCATGGCGGTGATGGCCCTCGAAGAGGTGCTGGACCGGGCGGAGGGGTGGCGGCGCGGGCGGCACAGCGGCGACTACTGGGTGGCGGTCTTCGGCGACCCGGCGCGCGACGACCGCTGGGCGTGGCGGTTCGAGGGGCACCATCTGTCGGTGAGCATGACCGACGCCGACGACCAGGTCTCCCCCGCTCCGGTCTTCCTCGGCGCCAATCCGGCCACCGTCCGGCATGCCGGCCGCCCGGTCTCCCGGCCCCTGGGCCCGGAGGAGGACCTGGCCCGCGAACTGCTCGACGTGCTCGGCCCCGGCGGGCGGGCCGCCGCGGTGATCGCCGAGGAGGCGCCGGCCGACATCATCAGCGCCACCCGGGCCACCGCGCCCGGTCGACTCGACCCGCTCGGCGTGCCCCGGGGACGGCTCGGCCCGACCGGACGGGCGCTGCTCGACCGGTTGGTCGCGCTCTACCTGGACCGGCTCCCCCCGGAGCTGGCCGCGCGCGAGGCGGACCGGCTGCACGGCGGCGAACTGCACTTCGCCTGGGCCGGCGCGGTCGAGCCGGGCCGGCGGCACTACTACCGGGTGCAGGGCGACGACCTGCTGATCGAGTACGACAACACCACCGACGACGGCAATCACGCGCACACGGTGCTGCGCCGACCGGCCGGCGACTTCGGTGCGGACGTGCTGGCCGCGCACCACGCGGCCGCGCACCGGGCCGGGCCGGTCAGGGGCGACGTGCCTCGATGAGGAACCGCCGGGCGTGGGCGACGAACGGGCCCTCGGCGCGGATCCGCTCGTCCAGCCGGCGCAGCTGGGCCCGGTAGCGGTCGACCGTGAAGCCGGGCACCGTCCAGACCACCTTGCGCAGGAACCAGACCACCGCGCCGATGTCGTGGAAGACGGTACGCAGCGTCGCCTCGCGCAGGTCCACCACGGTCAGCCCGGCGGCCCGCGCGTCGGCCACCGCCGCCTGCGGGTGGCGGTGCTCCGGCGGCGGCAGCGGCCCGAGGATCGCCTCGCTGAGTTCCCGGACCGTGCCGGGGCCGATCTGCTGGGACAGGTAGGCGCCGCCCGGGCGCAGCACCCGGGCCACCTCGTCCCACCAGGTGTGCACCGGGTGCCGACTGACCACCAGGTCGAACGCGGCGTCGCGGAACGGCAGCGGCGGCCGGTCGGCCACCCGCACCACGGACGCGCCGAGCGGGCGCAGGTTGCGCCGCGCGACCGGAACGTTCGGCGGCCAGGCCTCGGTGGCGACCAGCAGCGGTGGCGGCTTCGGCGCCTCGGCCAGCACCTCACCGCCCCCGGTGTCGATGTCCAGGGCGGCCCCGACGGTCGCCAGCCGTTGCCCGACGAGGCGGGCGTAGCCCCACGGTGGGCGCTCCTCGGTCGCCCGGCCGGCCAGCCAGGAGAAGCCCCACCCCTCGACGGGCGTGGCGTCGGCCTCGGCAACCAGCTCGTCGAACCCGCGATCGGTGACCATGGGCCGAGCGTGCCGCCGGACGGCGGCCGACGGCAACGCGATTTCCGTGCCCGGGCTCGGCCGCGCGCCGCCGGCCGGCGGGGGCGGGCGAGCGTCAGCGGCCGGTGGGAGCGGGCGCGCGTCACCGGCCGGTTGGGGGGGGCGGACGGCTCGGCGGAGTGACCTGCCCGGAGCGCGACATGCCTCCTGGTCATAACTATGACCAGGAGGCATATCGGTCTGCCCTTGCCTGCCCCGCCCGCGGCGACGCGCCCGGCGCCCCACCGGGACGCGGCGGACGGTCAGAACGGTCGGGGCCGGGCGATCTCGACGGTCGCTCCGGGAACACCGTCGAAGGTCTCCCACCCGGCCGGCTCGGCGGCGCGGCCCCGGTCGGACTGCTGGATCAGCCGCGCGCCCAGGCCCACGCCGACCGCGCCCACGGCCAGCGCGACCAGCTCGGTCGCGAGCTGCCCGCCGGTCGCGCCCCGCTGCGGCGCGTGCGCCCGGATCAGGCAGGTGAGCAGGAACAGCGCCGCCATCACGGCGTTGACCAGGTTGAACGTGACGGCGGTCCGGTTCGCGCGACCGATCCGCACGTCCCACAGGTCGACGAGCCCGGCGACCGTGGCGAGCCCGGCCGTGACCAGCGCGGCCACCGCCGTCCAGTAGCCCACCTCGCCGAGGAAGGCCGGGCCGCCGGCGACGTCCGCCAGGTCGAACACGGCGGCGCTGACGAAGAGCCCGAACGGGAACGTCACCAGCATCGGCTGGATGGGGTGCCCCTGCACCCTCAGTCGGCTCTCCATCGCGTCCTCCCCAGGTCGGCGCAGTTCACCAGTCCAGGGTGCTACCCGACGCCCTCGGGAGCGAAACGACTGTCGTTCAGTTGTCGCGGGGCCGGGAGACGGTGAGTACGAGCCGCTCGGCCACCTCACGCAGCGGAATGTCCAACGAGGAGGCGGCGCTGCGGAGCACGTCCAGCGCCTCCGGGGCGGGGCAGCCGCGCTGCGTCATGATCACGCCGACGGCCTGCCCGATCACTCCCTCGGCCAGCAGCGCGCCGTCGAGCTGACCGGCCCGGGCGGTGGCCCGTTCCCGGTCCCGCACGGCGGCCAGCAGCAGACCGGCGTGCTCGGCGAGCAGCATCGCGGTGAGCTGGTGCCGGGGGGTGAGCGTCCCGGGCGAGTCGGCGTACAGGTTGATCGCGCCGATCACCTGCTCGTCGACGTCGACCGGGGCGGAGATCACGCCGTGCACGCCGAGCGCGTCGGCCCGCGCGCACCAGGCCGGCCAGCGCTCCTCCCCGGTCAGCTCGGCCGCGATGATCATCTCGCGTCGGCGCACCGCGGTCAGGGCCGGCGTGTCCGGGCCGTGCCGCAGGTCGTCCAGCTCGCCCCGGCGCGGGTCGGAGGCGGCCACCCCGGCCGGCTCCCCGGCACGCAGCGCGGTGAAACCGCAGCTGTCGACGCCGGGCACGGCGTCGCGGGCGATCCGCACCAGGCGGTCCAGCGCCTCGTCGAAGTCGGCGACGGCGATCAGGCCGGCGGTCAGCTCACGCAGCAGCGCGGCGGTCTCCAGCACACCCAGGTTGTCGGTCATGGCGTGGCGCATCTCGAGGTTCACCGGGCCACGGCCCCCACCGCCCCCGCGTCCGTCCACGCGGTGTCCCCGTCCGGCGCCGTTGCCTGGTCCATGTCCGTCCTCTCTCTGGCCGAGCCTCGGCCTACTACCCTCGCAGACCGGGATCGAAACCGCGCAAAAGGGCCCCTTCCGGCGCGTACCGGCCGGAGGGGGCCCCGAGCGTGGGTCAGCGGGACCCGGAGATGAGGCGCCGGCCCACCGACGCGATCAGCCGGTCCAACTCCGAGCCGAACGGGTTGTCGTGCACCAGGTAGGTCCAGGTCGCGCTCGGCCGCACCAGCTTCGACGCGTCCGGCTCCCAGCCCTCGTCGAACTCCGTCTCCTCGAACGTGGCGACGGTCCGCGTCTCGATCTCGGGGACCAGGGCGTTGAACGCCGGCACCGCGCTGCGGTGGAACTCGTCCAGCGGGTCCAGGCGACCCAGCGCCCGCAGGTGCACCCCCTCCCGCACCTCGGACAGCTCGGCCAGGTGCTCGGCCCAGAGCCGGTCGAGGTGGTAGAGGGCGATCTTGCGGGCCACGTCGGCGAGCAGGTCCTCGTCCATCTCGCCGGCCTTCTCCGGCACCCGCTCCAGCAACATCAACGCGGCGATGTCACTGGTCAGCAGGCGCTCCCGGCGCTCGGCCAGGGCCTTGCGCTGCTGCTCGATCACCTGGCTGTAGCGCCAGGTGTTGCGGTGGATCTCGTGGTTGACGCCCTCGGCCACCCGCTGGGCGTGCTCGACCGCGTAGTCGACCTGCGGGTCCGTGACCAGGCCGTCGGCGTTCATCCGGGGCGACGCCGGGACGGTGTCGCCGGCGTGCCGCACGACCAGGTCGTCCTCCAGGCTGACGAAGAAGACCGACCCGCCCGGGTCGCCCTGCCGGCCGGCCCGGCCGCGCAGCTGGTCGTCGACCCGGCGGCTGTCGTGCCGGCCACTGCCGATCACGTAGAGGCCGCCCAGCTCGGCCACCAGGTCGCGGTCGGTCTGGTCGCTGCCGCCGAGCCGGATGTCCACGCCCCGCCCGGCCATCTGGGTCGAGACCGTCACCGCGCCGTGGGCGCCGGCCTCGGCGATGATGCCGGCCTCCTCGTCGTCGTTCTTGGCGTTGAGCACCACGCACGGGACCCCGGCGGCGTTCAGCGCGGCGGCCAGCCCCTCGGACTCCTTGACGTCGAGCGTGCCGACCAGCACCGGCCGCCCCGCCTGGTGGCAGCGGGTGATCTCGTCGACCAGTGCCTCCTCCTTCTCGGCGCGGGTGGCGTAGATCCGGTCCGACTCGTCCTCGCGCACGCAGGGGGTGTTCGGCGGGATCACCGCCACCTCGAGGCCGAAGAACTCGCGGAGCTGGTCGCCGACGAGCACCGCGGTCGCGGTCATCCCGCAGACCGTCGGGTAGAGCGCGATGTACGCCTGCACGGTGACCGTGCCCAGCACCTCGCCCTCGGCCGTGGCGTCCAACCCCTCCTTCGCCTCGACCGCCGCCTGCAGCCCGTCCGGCCAGCGGCGGCGCTGGGCGACCCGCCCGCGCATCTCGTCGATCAGCTCGACCGAGTCGTCCCGGACGATGTAGTCGACGTCGCGGTGCAGCAGGGCGTGCGCGTGCAGCGCCACGTTCACCGCGGAGAGCTGCCCGACGTGCTCCTCGTCGTACAGGTCAATGCCGCCGAGCTTGGCCTCGACGGTGGCCAGGCCGACCGAGGTGAAGGCGACGCTGCGGCCGTCCTCGGCGACCGTGTAGTGCTTGCCCTTGCGCAGGCCCCGCACCAGCGCGGCGGCGGCGTGCACCGGGTCCTGCTCGCCGGGGACCGCGCCGGCGAGCACCATCGGCACCCGGGCCTCGTCGATCAGGATCGAGTCGGCCTCGTCGACGATCGCGGTCTTCAGCGGCGGCTGCACCCGGTCGGCCAGGTCGGTGGCGAGCTGGTCGCGCAGGTAGTCGAAGCCGGCCTCGCTGACCGAGACGTAGGTGACGTCGCAGGCGTACGCGGCGCGCCGCTCCTGCGGGGTGGACGCCTCGTTGACCCACCCGACGGTGAGGCCGAGCAGGGTGTAGACCGGCTCCATCCACTCGGCGTCGCGGCGGGCCAGGTAGTCGTTGACGGTGAGCACGTGCACCGGGCCGTTGCCCAGCCGGACGTGCCCGTACGCGGCGACGGTGGCGGTCAGCGTCTTGCCCTCACCGGTGGCCATCTCGGCGACCTTGCCGGACAGCAGCGCCATGGCGCCGAGCAGCTGCACGTCGTACGGGCGCTGGTCGAGCCCGCGCCGGGCCGCCTCACGGCCGATCGCGCAGATCTCCTCGTACTTCTCGGCCTGCCCGGCCGCCTCGGTCAGCTCGGCGTCGGAGAGCTGCTCCAGCTCGGCCTCGCGGGCCTCGATCGCCGGCAGCAGCTTCTCCAGCGGCGCCAGGTCGACAGTCGTCCCGGGGCGCTGGAGGAACCGGCGGAACCTGGTCTTCAACCGTTGCGACACACCCATGAGCCGCAACGGTACGCGAACCGCAGCCGATTGTGACCCCCGCCCGGCGCCGCCGCCACGCCGTGTCCGGATTTCGGCCGGTCGCCCCAGGTCAGGCGCGCGATGGGTGGATCAGGCCACGAGAAGCTGGTGGGTGGCCAGCTCCCGGTAGAGCGGGCTGGCGGTGGTCAGCTCGTCGTGCGTGCCGACGGCCACCACCCGGCCGCCGTCGAGCACCACGATCTGGTCGGCGTCGACCACGGTCGACAGGCGGTGCGCCACGATCAGCAGGGTCCGCCGCACCGCCACCGCGTCGATCGCCCGGCGCAGCGCCGCCTCGTTGCGCGCGTCGAGATTGCTCGTCGGCTCGTCGAGCAGCAGCACCGGCGGCCCGGCCAGCAGCGCCCGGGCGATGGCCAGCCGCTGCCGTTCCCCACCGGAGAGCAGCACACCGCCCTCCCCGACCTGGACGTCCAGCCCGTCGGCGGTCCGGTCGGCCAGGTGACCCAGGTTGACCTCGTCCAGCACGCCGCGCAGCCGGTCGTCGGTGGCGTCGGGCGCGGTGATCAGGAGGTTGTCGCGCAGCGTGCCGGCGAGCACCGGCGCCTCCTGCTCGACGTAGCCGAGCCGGGCGCGCAGCGCGTCGCGGGGAAGCTCCCGCACGTCCACGCCGTCCAGGCGCACCGCGCCCTCGCCCACCTCGTAGAAGCGTTCGACGAGCGCCAGCAGGGTGGACTTGCCGGCGCCGGACGGGCCGACGAGCGCGGTGCGGCTGCCGGCGGGCACGGTGAAGCTCACCTCGCGCAGCACCGGCGGGCCGCCGGGATAGCCGAAACCGACCCGGTCGAACTCGACCCGGGCGGGAACGCCGGCGGTCGGCACGGTCACGGCGGCCGACGGCCGGTCGTCGACCCGCTCGTCCGCGACGGTGAGGATCTCCTCGATCCGGGCCAGCGCGCCCAGCCCGCTCTGCAGCTGCGTGTAGGCGTGCACCGCCTGGCCCAGCGGCAGCACCAGGAAGAACAGGAACATCACGAAGGCGACCAGGTCGCCCACACTGATCGCCCCGGCCGCCACCCGGGCCCCGCCCACGGCCAGCACCAGCAGGAAGGCGCCCTGCACGGTGACCGTGCTGGCCGGCCCGACCACCGCCTGGGCCCGGGCCACCCGCAGACCGGCGTCGTACGCCGCGGTCGCGCTGGTCACCACGGTGGCGGTCTCCCGGCCCTCGGCCCGGCTGGCCCGGATGGTCCGCGCCGCGGAGATCGCCCGCTCGACGGCCGAGGTCATCTCCCCGACGCGTTCCTGGGCGCGGCGGGCCAGGCCCCGCACCCGGCGGGCGACGGTGACCGCGAAGCCCACGCCGACCGCGACCGCGGCCAGCGTCACCCCGAACAGCAGCGGGTCCAGCAGCAGCATCGCGGTGCCGGCGCCGACCACCATCACCGCGCCGGTGACGGTCTCGAACAGGCCGGACGTGACCACCGCCCGCAGCAGCGTGGTGTCGGCGCCGACCCGGGACAGCAGGTCACCGGTGCGGCGCCGGTCGTACTCGACGATCGGCAGGCGCAGCAGGTGCCCGGCCAGCCGTCGGCGGACCCCCAGCACGAGTCCCTCGCCGGTGCGTTGCAGCAGGTAGTCGCGGAGCCCACCGAGCAGCGCGCCGGCCACCACCAGGACGACCAGCGCGACCACCAGCGCGCCGGCCGGCCGGTCGGCGGTGATCCGGTCCAGCACGGCGCGGGTGAGCAGCGGCTGGGCGAGCGCGGCGGCGGCGCCGGAGAGCGACAACGCGCCCACCGCGACGAGGGTGCCGCGGTGGGCGCGCAGGTAGGGCAGCAACGCGGCGAGCCCCGGCGTCGGGCCGGCTTCGACGGTCATGACCCGAACGGTAGCCGGACGCCGCACCGGGACGGCCGCGGGCGCACCCGGGGTCAGCCGGTCAGGACCACCTGCAGTTCCGAGCGGCGGCGCTCGGCCAGGTCGGTCAGCAGGGTCGGCGCCTCGTCCAGCGGCGCCACCGCGGAGACCACGTGCTTGCGGATCTCCTCGCCGTACTGGCGCAGCAGCTCCACCGTCTCGGCGGAGAGCCGTTCCCGGTCCCAGGTCGGGGCGAGGCCACGGGGCACCCGGCCGATCTGCGCGCAGCGCAGCGACAGCCCGTTGTGGTGGAACTCCTCGCCGAGCCGGACCGCGGTCGCGCCGCCCTGGTAGAAGGCCAGGTCGATCACGGTGCCCTGGGGCCGCAGCAGCCGCAGCGCCAGCTGCAACGCCCAGTCCTGGCCCCGGCACTGGAACACCACGTCCGCGCCCCGGTCGCCGGCGGCGTGGTTCCACCGGGTCTTGAGCACCACCGCCGGGTCGTCGGCCTCCGGGTCGAGCGTCTCCAGGCCGAGCGCCTCGGCCACCTGACGGCGGGCCGGCGTCGGGTCCACCACGACCACCGAGGCGGCGCCGTGGCGGCGGGCGAACAGCGCGGTGAGCAGGGCGACCACGCCGCTACCGACCACCGCGACCCGGCGGCCGCGTACCCCGTCGCCGAGCGTGCGCACGTCCGTGCCGCACAGGTCGGCGGCGGCGTGCAGCAGCCCGTTGGCGCAGATCGGGCCCATGTGCGCGACGTAGACGCCGAGCAGCGGGTCGAGGTCGTCGGGCAACGGCACGAACCGCTCGGCCACCGGGTCGGCGACCCAGCCGCTGCGGTGGCCGTACGTCATGGCCCCGACCGTGCCCAGCGCGACCGCCGGCGTGCGGCTCTCCACCACCCGGCCGACCTGCATGTAACCGAGCCGGGTCACCGGGTACGGGGTGCTCGCCTCCCCCGGCCGGAACAGCCCGAGCGCGGCGTCCCAGGTGACGTGCAGATAGGGGTTGGTGCCCTTGACGTAGCTCAGCTCGGTGCCGGCGGAGACGCCGCTGAAGAGCGTCTCCACCCGGAAGGCGCCCTCGCGAAGCTCGGCCGCCTCCTGCTCGACCAGCTCGACCCGGCCCGGGCCGCTGACCACCACCACCCGGTCACGCATCGACACCCACCCCCGCGTCCGCGACCGCGGCCGTGAGCCGGGCCGCCGGGCCGGTGGGCAGCGCCACCGGACGGCCGGTCCGCGCCGACTCGGCGACCGCCAGCGCGAGCCGCTGGGTGCGCAGGGCCTCGGCGTACGGGACCCGGACGTCGTCGCCGACGCCCCGGACGGCGTCGACGAAGGCCCGGTCGACGGCGACCCGGGCGCCGTCCGGGTCGGCGGGCAGGTGCCGCTCGCCGTCCGCGTCGCGGACCGTCAGGCCGTCCTCGGCCAGCGACAGGGCCAGGCCGTCGGCGAGGATCTCCAGCCCGGCCCGGTGCTTCCAGGTGAGCACGCAGGCCGCGGCGAGCGTGCCGACCGCCCCGGAGGCGAAGCGCAGCGTGGCCGCGGTGACCGAGTCGATGTCGGCGCCGTCGACCGGCGGCGGCGTCCCGTCGCCGTACGCGGTGACCTCGGTGGCCTCACCGACCAGCAGCCGGACCAGGTCCAGCACGTGGGCGGCCTGCTCGACCACCGGGCCACCGGAGCGGTCCCGCCGGGCCCACCAGGCGACCGGCGGCACCTTGTCCAGCCAGGCGCCGTTGACCATGCGCACCGGACGGTCCGCGAGCAGCCGCCGCGCCTCCTCGACCACGTGCAGGTAGCGCCAGTGGTGCCCGACGCCGGTCAGCAGGCCGCGCCGCTGCACCAGGTCGGCGATCCGCTCGGCCGTCTCCAGGTCGACCGCGACCGGCTTCTCCACGAACATCGGTACGCCGGCGGCGACGACCGCCTCCTCCGCCGGGCCGTGGGCGAACGGCGGCACGCAGACGTACACCGCGTCCGGGCCGGCGGCGAGCAGCTCCTCCACGTCCCGGAAGGTCCGCCCGCCGTGCGCGTCGGCGAGCGCCCGCGCCGCGTCCGGCGCGACGTCGGTCACACCGAGCAGTTCCACGTCCTCGAACCCCGTGAGCACGCGGGCGTGGCGTTGCGCCACCCCGCCGGCTCCGACCAGTCCCACCCGCATCCGACCGCCCCTCCCACCACGACTGAACAAACCGTCGACAGCACTCCCCTGGCCGGCGTCCCGCCAAACGCGAGGTGGTGCGCAACGCAACGTTCATCCGCCGGGAACCACCCGGTACGCACCTGGTGATCGAGTTGTTAGGCAAGATCCGGTTAGCGCGGATGCGGTACTGGGAAAAACAGGAGTTCGCGATTCCGCCACTGATGGGGGTGCCCGTGCGGGATTCAGATGTGACCGTCTCACCGGTGGTGGAGGCGTGGGCCACGTACCGGACCAGTACGGCCGGCGACTGGCCGGCCCGTCGGCTGGTCCGGGCCAAGGGGAACAGCCGGGTCAGCGTGGTGCTGCCGGCACGTAACGAGGAGGCCACGGTCGGCGCGATCGTGTCGACGATCCGGGAACACTTGATCGACCGGGTGCCACTGGTCGACGAGCTGATCGTGGTGGACTCCCGGTCCACCGACCGCACCGCCCAGGTGGCCCGCGCGGCCGGCGCCGAGGTGGTGAGCCAGGACGCGATGACGCGTGGCCTGCCGCGCCTGACCGGCAAGGGCGACGCGCTCTGGGCCGGCCTGGCCGCGGCCGAGGGGGACATCGTCGCGTTCGTCGACGCCGACCTGCGCGAGTTCCGGCCGCACTTCGTCACCGGGCTGCTCGGTCCGCTGCTCACCGATCCGAGCGTGGACTTCGTGAAGGGCTTCTACCACCGGCCCCTGGTCGGTGCGACGAGCGTCGAGCCCGACGGCGGCGGCCGGGTGACGGAGCTGATGGCCCGGCCGCTGCTCAACCTGTTCTGGCCGGAGCTGGCCGGCTTCGTGCAGCCCCTCGCCGGTGAGTACGCCGGCCGCCGCGACGTCCTGGAGCGGGTGCCGTTCGTCACCGGGTACGGCGTCGAGACGGCCATGCTGATCGACCTGCTGGAGCTGGTCGGGTTGGACGCGCTGGCCCAGGTCGACCTGGGTGAGCGCAAGCACCGGCACCAGGACACCGCCGCGCTGGGCCGGATGTCGGCGCAGATCATGTTGACCGCCTGGTCGCGGCTGCAACGGCGCGGCTGGGCGGCGCCCGGGGTGGCACCGACCGCGCTGCTGACCCAGTTCCGGCGGGGCGGCTCGGAGGCACTGCCCAACCTGGACCGGGAGATCGTCGTCAACGACGTCTCGGTCGAGGAACGGCCGCCGCTGGCGCAGCTGCGGCACCGCATCCCGCACCGCCGGGTCGCCGCGTGAGTGCGAGGAGTGAGCTTGCGAGCCCCGCAGTCACGAACAACAGCAGGTGCCGCGTGACACCGGAAACACTGAGAGAGGACAGCGCATGACGCTCACCGTGCTGATGAACGCCGGGCCGTGGCTGTCCGTGCCGCCGCCCGGCTACGGCGGGATCGAGAACGTCGTCGCCACGCTGGTGCCGGAGCTGCGCCGGCTCGGCGTACGGGTGGTGCTGGCCTCGGTGGAGAGCAGCACGTTGCCGGTGGACGAGAAGATCGCGGTCTTCCCGGACGGGCAGTTCTCCGCGTTGCAGCGGCCGTACAACCAGGTCTGCGGCGTGTCGCAGGCGCACCTGGCCGGCGTGGTGCGGGCGTTGCACCGCCGGGACGACATCGACCTGGTGCACGACCACGTGGAGGCGGTCGGGCTGGCCACGATGGCCGCGATGGGCCCGGACGCCCCGCCCGCGCTGCACACGCTGCACTGGGACCTGGCCAAGCACCCGGAGCTGTACGGCACCCTCGACGGCGGCGACCGGGTCCGGGTGAACGGGGTGTCCGCGTCGCAGCTGGCCCGGGCGCCGCGGGCGTTGCGGGAGCACTCGGTCGGCCACGTGCACCTGTCCACGCCGCTCGCCGTGGACGCGGACCGCCGGCCGACCACGCCGAAGGGCGACCACCTGGTGATCCTCGGCCGGATCAATCCGGGCAAGGGCCAGGACCTGGGCGCCCGGCTGGCCCACGAGGTGGGTTTCCCGCTGGTGCTGGCCGGCCCGGTCGGCCCCTACCACCGGCCGGAGGACCTGGCCGCGGCCGGGGACGAAGCCCGGCAGAACCCGGACGTGCGGTTCTTCCACGAGCACGTCGCCCCCTACGTCGACGGTGACCGGGTGCGTTGGGTGGGCACGGTGGCCGGGCGGGAGCGCGACGACCTGGTCGCCTCGGCGCGGGCGTCGTTGTTCCCGCTGCGGTGGGAGGAGCCGGGCGGGACGGCCGTGGTCGAGTCGCTGTCGCTGGGCACGCCGGTGGTGGCCACCGCCCGGGGCTGCCTGCCGGAGTTGATCGAGCACGGCCGCACCGGCCTGCTCACCGCGGACGAGCGGGAGTTGGGCGACCTGGTGCTGGCGGCCGGGCTGTTGGAGCCGGACGAGTGCCGGCGGGAGGCCGCGACCCGGTTCACCCCGGCCCGGATGGCCGAGCGGTACGTGGAGCTGTACGACCGGGTCCGCCACGGCGCCACGGTGCCGTTGCAGCCCGTCTGAGCGGGACCCCGGCCCACCGGCGCCGCGTTTGCCACTGGTGGGCCGGGGAAACCGTCGGTCCCGCGGTGGCGAGGAGGGCCGGCGTGACGAACTCGATGGCGCACTCCCGGGCCCGGCGCAACCCGGCCGACGGGCGGGCGCCGGTGCGCCGGGTCGCCTCGGCGTTCGCCGTGTTCCTGCTGCTGCTCGGCGCGTTGGGTTTCGTGCCGGGGGTGACCAGCGCCTACGCCGACCTGCGGTTCGCGGGGCCGGGATCGGGCGCGCGGCTGCTCGGGCTGCTTCAGGTCTCGGCGCTGCACAACCTCGTCAACCTGGTCCTCGGGGTGGCCGGTCTGGCGTTGGCCCGCACGGTCGCCGGCGCGCGGGCGTTCCTGCTCGGCGGCGGCGCGATCTTCCTGGTGCTCTGGCTCTACGACCTGGCGGTCGACCGGCGCAGCGCGGCGAACCTCCTGGCGGTCGACCGGGCCGGCACCTGGTTGCACCTGCTGCTGGGGGTGGCCATGCCGGCCCTGGGCCTGCTGGCCGGCCGGCGCGCGCACCGTCGCTGACCTGCTCCTCCCGGCCCCGGTGCCCGGTTTCACCGGCCCATGCCCCGGGTACGTCCGTAGTCCTCCCCGACGGACAGAAACGAGGGCCCGATGTCGACCCGGATCAGGTGCGAGGTCCGCGACGAGTCCCCGGTCACCGTGGTGCGGCTGGCCGGGGCGCTCGACCTGGGCACGATGCGCGCGGTGCACGAGGTGCTGGACCGGTGCCTCGCCGAGCAGCCGGACGCGCTCGTGGTCGACCTGGAGGAGATCGACGTCACCGAGCCGCTGGCGCTGTCCGTGTTCGCCGCGGCGGCCCGGCGGGCCGCCGACTGGCCGGCGGTGCCGATGGTCCTCTCCGCTCCCCCGCCGACGACGGCGGCGTGGCTGGCCGAGACCACCGCCTGCCGGGTGGTGCCGGTGCGCCGCGACTGCGCCGAGGCCACGGCGCTGGCCGGCACGGCGGCGTCGCCCCGGCTGCGGGCCCGGCTGGAACCGGTCGCCGGGGCCTGCCGGCGGGCCCGGGAGCTGGTGACCGAGGCGTGCGGCCGGTGGAACGTGCCGGAGCTGGCCGGTCCGGCGTCGCTGGTGCTCAGCGAGCTGGTCGGCAACGTGGTCCGGCACGCCGGCACCCCGATGCAGGTCACGTTGACGCTGCGGCGGCCGTACCTGCGGGTGGCGGTGCTCGACGGCAGCCCGGCCGACGCGCGGGCCGCGACCTCCCGTGACCCGCGGGCGGAGGGTGGCCGGGGGCTGATGCTGGTCCGCGAGCTGACCCAGCGCTGGGGCAGCACGCCGGTCGGCGCCGGCAAGGTCGTCTGGGCCATGCTCCCGGCGAACTGACCGAATTCTCCGCTCTCGCCTGGTTACATGGTCAGAGGGCCGGGTACGCGCGCCCGTCCTGTCTGTCGTCACACGGGGTGAGATGCCATGCCCAAGCGGGTAGTCACGGAGCCGGCACGAGACCGGGGGCCCGCGATTCTCGCGCCGGCCCGGTTCGGGGGATATCCCGGCCCCGTCCGGGAGGCGGTGAAGGGCAACGCGCTGTGGCGGTTGCTGCGGACCACCGACGCGAAGGTGATCGGGCTGCTCTACCTGAGCACGTCGTTCATCTTCTTCCTGATCGGGGGCGTGCTGGCCCTGGTGATCCGGGCCGAACTGGCCCGGCCGGGGATGCAGTTCCTCTCCCCGGAGCAGTACAACCAGATGTTCACCATGCACGGCACGATCATGCTGCTGCTGTTCGCCACCCCGCTGGTCTTCGCGTTCGGCAACTACATCGTGCCGCTGCAGATCGGCGCCCCCGACGTGGCGTTTCCCCGCCTGAACGCGTTCGCGTACTGGCTGTACCTGTTCGGCGGCACGATGGTGATGGCGGGGTTCGTCACCCCGCAGGGTGCGGCGGACTTCGGTTGGACCGCGTACACGCCGCTGAGCACCGCGCAGCACAGCCCGGGCGTCGGGGCGAACATGTGGGTGGTCGGCCTGGCCATCTCCGGTCTGGGCACGATCCTCGGCGCGGTCAACCTGATCACCACGATCCTCACCCTGCGCGCCCCTGGCATGACCATGTTCCGGATGCCGATCTTCACCTGGAACATGCTGCTCACCAGCGTGCTGGTGATCTTCGTGTTCCCCCTCCTGGCGGCCGCGCTGTTCGCGCTCGCCTCGGACCGGATCCTGCACTCGCACGTCTACGATCCGACCACCGGCGGCCCGATGCTGTGGCAGCACCTGTTCTGGTTCTTCGGGCATCCCGAGGTCTACATCGTGGCGCTGCCGTTCTTCGGCATCATCACCGAGATCATTCCGGTCTTCTCCCGCAAGCCGATCTTCGGCTACACCGGCCTGGTCCTGGCCACCGTCGCCATCACGGTGCTGTCGATGAGCGTGTGGGCGCACCACATGTTCGCCACCGGCCAGGTGCTGCTGCCGTTCTTCAGCATCCTCAGCTACCTGATCGCGGTGCCCACCGGCGTGAAGTTCTTCAACTGGATCGGCACCATGTGGAAGGGGCAGATCACGTTCGAGACGCCGATGCTGTTCGCGGTCGGCTTCCTGGTCACGTTCCTGCTCGGCGGCCTCACCGGCGTGCTGTTGGCCAGCCCGCCGGTGGACTTCCACGTCACCGACTCGTACTTCGTGGTGGCGCACTTCCACTACGTGCTCTTCGGCACCATCGTGTTCGCCGCGTTCGGCGGGGTCTACTTCTGGTTCCCGAAGATGACCGGCCGACTGCTCGACGAACGACTCGGCAAGATCCACTTCTGGACGATGTTCGTCGGCTTCCACGCCACCTTCCTGGTGCAGCACTGGCTGGGCAACGAGGGCATGCCACGCCGCTACGCCGACTACCTGCCCGGCGACGGCTTCACCGTGCTGAACGAGATCTCCACGGTGGGCTCGTTCGTCCTCGGCGCGTCGACGCTGTTCTTCATCTACAACGTGTGGAAGTCGTGGCGCTACGGCGCCATGGTCACGGTGGACGACCCGTGGGGCTTCGGCAACTCGCTGGAGTGGGCCACCACCTGCCCGCCGCCGCTGCGCAACTTCGACCGGATGCCCCGGATCCGCTCCGAGCGGCCGGCCTTCGACGCCAAGTACGGCCCGCTCGTCTCCGACCTCGGCCGCGACCTGCCCCAGCGGACCACCAAGCCGCCGCAGCACTTCACCGAGGAGCTGCACCACGTCGCGAAGGTGCCCGAGTCGCCGGCCGCCGAGGGCGCGCACGGCGCCCGCGAGGCGGTGGAGTACCAACCCGCGCCGCAGTCCGGCGCCCGGCCGGTCGACGTGCCGGAGCCGGAAGAGGTCCGCCGGCCCAGCTTCGAGGAGACCGACGAGCCGGAGGAGACGATCCTCGGCGCCCAGCGCGAGGAGCAGCCGAACGACCGCTGGCGGCACCCGCGCGGACACGGCGACACCCCGGAGAACTGACCGGGAACGGGGGCCGGCACCGTCGGGCTCCGGCCCCCGTTCCCGGGTACGCGCAGACGCCGGCTCCCCCGTTCGGGAGCCGGCGTCGCGTATGCGCGTCAGTCGGCGGCGGGCAGGCCGGCGGCGGCCAGCGAGCGGCGTACCGCGGGCTGCACCCGGGTCAGCCGCAGCGGCACCCCGGTCCGCACGGCGGCGTCCCGACCCGCCATCAGGGCGGCGATCCCGCCGGCGTCGAAGCCGCCCGCGCCGACCAGGTCGACGATGACCTCGCGGGGCTGCCCGGTGACCGCCTCCAGCATCGCCCGACGCAGCTGGTCCGCGCCGGCCCGGTCCACCTCGCCACCGACCTCGACGACCACCCGGTCGCCGTTCTGCCGCACCGAGATCCGGGCCTTGGCCGGTTCGGTCTCGGCCGCCCCGTTCTGCCACGGCGGCGGGGCGTCGGCGAGCATCGCCTGGCGCAGCCAGGTCAGCGCCCGGGACAGCAGCCGGGAGACGTGCATCTGCGAGATGCCGAAGCGGGCGGCGATCTCCGCCTGGGTCTGGTTGCCGTAGAACCGCATGGCCAGGATCCGCCGCTCCCGCCAGGGCAACCGGTGCAGCAGGCCGCTGACCGTGACCCGGTCGTCGACCGACTCCAGCGCGTTGTCGGACTCGCCGACCAGGTCGCCGAACTCGGCCGAGCTCTCCCCCCCGACCGGCGCGTTGAGCGAGGCCGGGCTGTAGCCGGCGGCCGACTCCAGCGCGGCGAGGATCTCCTCCTCCGGCGTCTCCAGCCGTTCCGCCAGCTCGGCCACGGACGGGGCCCGGGACAGCTCGCTGGTCAACGTCGCCGTCGCCTGCCCCACCTCCAGGATCAGGTCGCGCAGCCGGCGCGGCACGTGCACGCCCCAGGTGCGGTCCCGGAAGTGCCGTTTGATCTCGCCGACGATGGTGATGGCCGCGTACGCGGTGAACGAACCCCGCTCCGGGTCGTACCGGTCGACGGCGTTGACCAGACCGAGCCGGGCCACCTGCTCCAGGTCCTCCAGCGGTTCCCCGCGTCCCCGGTAGCGGCGGGCCAGCCGGCCGGCGAACGGCAACGCGAAGCGGACCAGGTCGTCCCGCGCCTCCTGCCGCCGCTCGGGTGGCAGCCCCTCGATCCGGGCCGCGTACGCGAGCGCCGCCGCGTCGAGGTCCTCCAGACCCCGCTCGTTGGTCGGTGGGGTGGGTGTCGTGGTGGTCTGACCGAACATCCGCGCCTCCCTCGCCGAAGATCCCCCCGCCCGGTCGGAACCGGTCGTGCGCGTGGTCGGACCACGCACCGGGTGAGGAAGTTGGTTACGTGACGGACACGTCGAAAGCGGTGGCTGCCCGCCGCACGGCGTCGTGGGCCGTTCCGCGGCGAGCGGTCTTCCCGCTCCGTAGGTACTCAATCACGGACCGCAGGATCGCGAGGATGTTTCGCCAGGTTGGCCGGCCGGCCGGGGCCGCCGGCGCGGGCGCCGCGCTCAGCAGACCAGCAGACCCTGGTGCGCGCCGGAGTCCCGGAGCGCGGCGAGGGCCTCGGCCATCCGCAGCGGCGGCGGCGCGGGCAGGTCGCAGGGCTGGTTGCGCAACACCTCCGTGGCACGTCGGGTGGGAACCGAGGTGACCGGGTAGCCGCGGGCCGCGCCCCGGTCGAGGGCCCGCCGGCGCCGCCCGAAGCCGGCCACCGCGAGCCACTGGGGCAGCCCGGCGAGCGCGGGCGAGCGGAGCCCGGGCGGTTCCGGCAGCACGTCCACCGACGTGAACGGCTCGCTGCCGGCCAGCCACCACTCCGCGCCCTCGACCCGCCGGCGGGTGGCGTTCTCGCACCAGTAGGGCACCAGGCCGGCCCGCAGCACCTGCCCCGGGTCGAGCAGCCGGCCGCACTCCACGACCAGCCGGTCGCCGGTCTTGCCGGCCCGGCGCAGCCACCGGCGGTACAGGTCGGCGGTCGCCGCGCTGAGCACGTCCGGCTGCGGCACCACCACCCGGTGCAGCGGGTGCCCGTGCCGATCGCCCCACTCCCGGGCGGCGTGCTCGAAACCGGACTCCACGCCGTGTGCGGCGAACGCGGCCGGCAGCGTGACCTCCGGCGCCGCCCAGCGCGTCTCCTCGCCGCCGGCCGCGCGCAGCACCTGGCGCAGCCCGTGCGCGTCCGGGTGGAAGTCGACCGGGTCCAGGCCACTGCTCGGGCAGCCGGCCTGGAAGCTGTGCCCGTCGCCCGTGTCCCGCACCGGCCACGTGCGCGCGTCGTGCAGCAGCAGCACCGGCGCCGCCGGTTCCAGCCGGTCGGCCAGGAACCCCGCGTACGCCGTGGGCAGCGTGCGCCAGCGGGCGGTGAGGGTCACGGTGGCGCCGGCCGCCGCGCCCCGGCTGGCCGGGCAGTGCACCTGCCGCACGTGCAGCCGCGGGTTGCCGGCGAGCAGTCGCCCGGCCAGCGCGGCGCCGTGGTCGTACGCCCGGTCCGGGCGGTCCACCGCGCCCCGGCTCCAGGTCGCCGCGAGTTCGAACCCGGCCGGCAGCCAGGGCACGCCGAGGGCCACCGCGAGGTGCGCGGCCGCGCCGTGCGGTGAGCCGAGCACCGCTCCGGGCCAGCGCCGGTCCGGGTACTGGTCGACGAACCAGCCGGCCACCCGTTCGGCGTCGACCCGGGCCACCTGGGCGGCGCTCAACGCGGCCCGCCCGGCCGCGCGGCCGGCGGCGGCGCGGCGCACCGGCTCGGGCGTGCCGGGGAGCCGGGACAGCGCCGCGGGATGGCCGAGGTCGCCGCAGTCGTCGCCGCGCAGCGCCCGGGCGGTGGCGGCCACCAGGAGCCGGGCGGCGCTGCCCGCCGCCACCACCCGGTCTCCGGGCAGCCCGGCGCCGGTCGCCGGTCCCGACTGTGCTCGTTCGCTCACCACGCGGGCCGGCTTCCCGTCCCTCTGTGGTCTAAACGGGGCATCTCCCCACGGCGCGGACCAACGCCCGCTCGGGCGACCGCACCGCCCGGGACACCCAGGTACGCCGTCGCGCCGCTCCCCCGCCGCCACGGACGCAACGGCACGTGGGAGCGGGTTTGGGCCGGACCGGGACGGGCACTGCACCGCGCATGCCCGACGACGAGAGCACCCCGGCGGCGACCATCACCCCGTACCGGGACGGACCGCTGCTGGTGCGCGGCGACTTCGCGCTGGTGACCCCCGACGGGGAACCGATCGAGACGCGCCGGGGCACGGTCGCGCTCTGCCGGTGCGGCAAGAGCGCGATCAAACCGTTCTGCGACGGCACGCACAAGGTTGCCGGCTTCCGCAGTTAAGGAAGGGCCCCTTCTTAACGCCTCCGGTAGAGGAAGGGGCCCCTTTTAACACTTGGTCACGCGGCGGCGAGAGCCCGGTGCGGCGAGCGCAGCGACGAGCCGCCGGCGGACCAGGCGGAGAGCACGTGGTCGGCGAAGAGACGGTCCACCGCCAGCGCCGCGGCCGCCCCGAACAGCACGTCGGCGGCGAGGGCCGGCTCCGCGCGGACCAGCCCGCCGCACAGGTCGTACGCGGCGATCTGCTCGTGCACCGCGTCGGCCTCGACGTGCTCGTCGTAGAAGCGGGTGGCCACCGCGTCGGCGCCGAGCCGCCGCAGCCCGTTGCCGTAGCGACGGTTCGGCAGCGACGAGGTCATCTCGTACGCGGCCAGGTGTCCGAGCAGCGCCCCACGCAGCCGCCGGTGCAGGCCGAACAGCGACATCAGGTTGTTGGTCGCCAGCGTGACCGCCGGGACCCGGTCCAGGTGGACGCCGTAGCCGGTGTCCAGGTCGAGCCGGTCCATGGTGGCGCGGAACAACTCGGCGTGCATCCGGTCCAGCCGGCCGTTGCCGTACTCGTCCATCTGGATCTCCACGAGCGCGGCCTTGGCCGCGCCGCCGAGCCGGGGCAGGGCCCAGCTGTGCGGGTCGGCCTCCCGCAGGTGGTAGATCGAGCGGTGGGTGACGAACTCGCGGAACTGGTCGAGATCGGCCCGGCGTTGCAGCGTGGCGGCGAGCGGCGGTCCGTCGTCGGCCGCCACCAGGTCGGTCAGCGCGCCCGGCAGCGCCGCCGGCAGCACCGCCGGCAGCGGCCCGGCCAGCCGGCGCAGCGCCGCCTCGAACGGCCGCTCGGCCCGCGCCCGCAGGGCCAGCAGCGAGGGCTCCCACTCCCAGTCGTCGGCGACTCCCCGCCAGCCCCGGTAGTGCAGCTCGTAGCAGAGGAAGAGGGTGAGCTGGAGGTCCTCGTCGACCAGCGGCTCGGCCACCGCCCCGAACTCGACGCCCAGCCCGGCCGGCAGGTCGCCGGGCGCCGCGCGCAGCGCGTCGAGCAGGGCGGCGGAGACCGGCCCGCGTGGCCCGGGCAGCGGGGCAGGGCCGTAGCGACGGTCGGTGGGGGCGGCGGGCATCTGACCTCCTGAGGTGACTGCCTCGAGGCAGTGCCCTGACGTGAGCTGGCTAAACGAGGTCCTCCGCCGCGATGGCCTCGGTCTGGTTCACCCGCTCCCGCACCCGGCGCGCGGCGTCCCCGTCGGCCACCAGGCCGCGCAGGTCCGCCAACGCCGGCTCCGGCACGTCCAGCGCCACGGCCGGGTCGACCACCGCCTCCAGCACGCTCGGCCGGTCCGCCGCCAACACCTCGTCCCAGGCCGCGCCGACCAGTTCCGGCCGGTCCACCCGGACGCCGTGCAGCCCGAGCAGTCGGGCCCACCCGGCGTACGGCACGGCCGGACGCCGGTCGGTGAGAACGCCCGGCGGCCGTCCCCCGCCCACACCGGACTGGTCCCGGTTGTTCAGCACCAGCACCACCAGCCGCGGGTCCCGCCACTCGGTCCAGTGGTGCGCCACCGTGATCAGCTCGGCCAGGCCGTTGAGCTGCATCGCACCGTCGCCGAGCAGCGCGAGCACCGGCTCGTCCGGTCGGGCCAGCTTGGCGGCCACCGCGTAGGGCAGGGCGCAGCCCATCGAGCCGAGCGTGCCGCAGAGCCGGGCCTGCACGCCCGGGGGCAGCTCCAGGTGCCGGGCGTACCAGTAGACGACCGAGCCGACGTCGACGGCGACCGAGGCCCGCTGGGGCAGCCTGGCCGACAGCTCGCGGAGCACGAGCTGCGGGTTGACCGGCTCGGCCAGGGCGGCGGCGCGCTCCGCGGCGGCCTCCCGCCACCGGTCCACCGACCTCTCCACCACGCTCCGCCACTGCCCGTTGCGCCGCTCCGGCACCCGGGTCAGCAACGCGCGCAGCGTCTCGGCGGCGTCGCCGACCAGCGGCACGTCGACCGGGTAGCGGGTGCCGATCCGCCGGCCGTCGATGTCGATCTGGATGGTGCGGACCTGACCGACCAGCGGGAACCAGTCGGTCCACGGGTCGTTGGTGCCGACCATCAGCAGCGTGTCGCAGCCGCCCATCAGCTGCGCGGCGGCCGTGGTGCCGACCTCACCGAGCACCCCGGTGTGGAAGGGCAGCCGCTCGTCCAGCACCGGCTTGCCGAGCAACGACGTGGCCACGCCGGCGCCGAGCCGGTCGGCGAGCGCGACGATCTCCTCCTCCGCGCCGTGCGCGCCCTGACCGACCAGGAGGGCCACCCGCGCTCCGGTGCCCAGCAGCGCGGCGGCGGCGTCCAGGTCGGCCTCGTGGGGCAGCACCCGGGCCAGCGGTTCGCCGGGCGTCGCGGTGACCACACCGGCGGTCTGCGGCAGCAGGTCCGGCACGACCGTCACCTGCAGGGCCCGCGGCAGCACCACGCAGGTCGGGCTGCGGGTGGCCGCCGCGGTGCGGAACGCCTGGTCCAGCAGCGCCGGCACCTGCTCCGGACTGCGGCCGTAGCGGACGAACTGGTTGCACACGTCGCCGAAGAGCCGGCTCAGGCCGATTTCCTCGTGCGCGCCGCCGAGCGGACCGCTGACGTCCTCGCCGATGATCGCCACCACCGGCTTGCTGTCCAGCTTGGCGTCGTAGAGGCCGTTGAGCAGGTGCACCGCGCTGGGACCCTGGGTGGCCAGGCACACCCCGATGCCGCCGGTGAACTTCGCGTGCCCGGTGGCCATGAACGCGGCGGTCTCCTCGTGCCGGGCGGGGACGAACTCCGGGTCCCCGCCCGCCTCGTCCAGCGCGGCCAGCATCGGCGCGATCGCCGCGCCGGGATAGCCGAAGGCCCGCGGCACCCGCCAGGCCCGCAGGCGTTCGACCACCAGGTCGGCGACGGTACGCTCAGCCATCGCCCCGCCCCGGGGTGCCGGCGTCGACGTAGCGCAGCACCGCGCCGACCCCGTCGGTCAGCTCCGGCGCCTCCTCCGGCGCGAGCACCGTCACGTCGGCGTCGGTGCCGATCAGCGCGCGCAGCAGCGCGGCGTCGGCGCGTACCTTCTGCGGGTCGGCCACCGACATGCCGGCCAGCTGCGCCGGGTCGGTGGCGATCTCGGTCGGCTCGGGCCCGACCCACAGCTCGCCGTCGGCGGAGGCGTCGTCGACGATCAGCATGGTGTCGACCTGGTTGCGTTGCAGCGCGGCGACCACCGCGTCGAGGCCGGCGCCGACGTCCTCCTGCACGCCGAACCGGTCGAGCGCGGCGGCGATCCGGCGGTCGGCGACCTCGGCGACCGTCTGCACCGTGATGTCGTCCATCAGCGTGTCGTCGGCGCCCGGGTCGCGGGATCCGGCGTCGGTGCGGACCAGCACGTCCTGCCACCGCTCGGGCAGCTGGGCGGCGATCATCCCGGTGGCCCGGACGTCCCCGGCGACGACGACCACGTCGGCGCCCACCCGCTCGGCCAGGTCGGCCGTGGCCGCCGCGGCGTCGCCGGCGTTCTGGTGCCAGGCCTCCATGGCGGCCCGCTGGTAGCGGGACTGCGACCAACCGCCGGGCTGCACGCGCCGCAGCTGCCGGCTCTGTCCACCGGCCACCTGGGCCCGTCGGGGCACCCCGCCGGCGCTGACCGCCATCGCGTCCGCGCCGGTGCGGTCGGCCAGCACCCGCACCCAGGCCACCTGTTCGCCCCGTTGGGCGACGAGCGGCATGGTGTGCGGCAGGGCGGACCAGGTGGCCAGGTCCCGCAGCGGCGGCGCGGAGAGGTACTCGGTGAGCACCACCCGGCCCCGGGTGGCGAAGACCGCGATGCCGTAGTCGCCCGGCATCGGGTCGTGCCGGCGGACCACCTCCTCCACCGCCTCGACGGTGACCGGATCGGCGCCCTGGGCCAACAGGTTCCCCTTGAGGGCGCGCCATCGCAGGTCGACCTGCGGACGGGCGTCGTGGGTGTCCCGGGAGGCGTCCAGATACACCGAGCACCAGGGCCCGGGACGGTCGTAGAGCGGGCGCAGGAAGGACAGCTGCATGCTCGACCCCTTTCCAGCTCGGCCGCACGCATACCCGCGCCCCGGCCGATGTCACCTTCCACCGGTGGGGCGTGACCGCCGTTCATTCACGTCGTTCAACCCGAAGGACCGATACCATCTGTGCACGGAACGGAACTCTCGGTGGTGAACATGGACACGGAGCTGCACACCCGACGCGTCGTCCGACCGACGGAACGCATCGTCACCGGACGCCTGGTGCGGCTGATGGAGGGCTACGCCCGGGAGGTCCGGGTCGGGCAGCCGGCGCTGGTGGCGGTGCTGACCGCGGCCGGGGTGGTGGGGCTGCTGCTGCGGGTGGTGCGCGCGTTGCTCAGCAACGGCGGCGGAGGCGCCCGGCGCAGCTTCAAGGAGCTGAAGAAGGGGCCGGAGTTCCTGGTCACCCCGGTCCGGGTGCGCGACGCCGCCGACCGGCTGGTCGAGGTCGAGCTGCACGGCCACCTGCCGCAGAGCGCGCTGCACCCGGGCGACCACATCCAGCTCACGCTGCGCCCGCAGCGCGACGGCGACCTGCCGCCCCGGATCGAGCGGATCGTCAACCTCACCACCGGGCAGCTGCTCACCCCGCGTACCGCGACGCTCTGGTCGCATCTCGGGCCGGCGCTGCTGCTGCAGGCGGCGCTCGGCGCGGCGCTGGTGCTCGGCGTCGCCGCCTGCTCCGCCCTCATCTGAAAGGAAGGGCCCCCTCTTAACGCCTGCGGTAGAGGCGGGGCCCCTTGTTAACCACCGACGCGGGTGAGCGAGGGCTCGGCGGGCACGGCGGGAGCGGCGAGGAGGCCACGGCGACGGGCCCAGCGCTCGAACAGCACCGTGGCGAACGGGGGCACGGCGCTGGCCAGCGCCAGCCCGGTCTGCACCAGCGACCAGCGGCGGCGCCGGGCCACCACGAGCGCCAGCAGCCCGTACGCCACGAAGAGACCGCCGTGGATCGGGCCGAAGATCTGCACGCCGATCTCGTCGCGCGGCGGCCCGTACTTGACCGCCATGCCGGCCAGCAGCGCCGCCCAGGAGCACGCCTCGGCGATCGCCGCCCACACGAACGCCCGGATCCACCCGTCGCGCATCAACACTCCCCCTTCGACCGGCGGCCCATGGTAGCCGGCCGCGCGGTTGCCAGGTGTTAAAAGGGGGCCCCGCCTATGCACGAGGCGTTAAGAGGGGTCCCCTCCTTACCGCCGGGGATCAGCGGGGGCGGCACGGGGTACAGAAAAGGTCCTTCAGGCCTTTCCTGACCCGCCGCTCCGTGCGAGGTTGGGAGGACCAACGGTGACAGGGTGGTGACCATGGGCGAGGACGTC
Organism: Micromonospora sp. WMMA1996; assembly: GCF_002573675.1. NCBI lineage: Bacteria > Bacillati > Actinomycetota > Actinomycetes > Micromonosporales > Micromonosporaceae > Micromonospora > Micromonospora sp. WMMA1996. The sequence continues at coordinate 2,794,048 of NZ_PDHU01000001.1, forward strand.
GGCGCGCGCACCTTCAGCCGGGAGGACCGGGCCCGCTACCGCGACAAGGTACGGCGGTGCCTCGACGTCTTCGCCGAGATGCTGCGCGAGTCCCGGTTCGACGTGGAACGGCCGATGACCGGGCTGGAGATCGAGCTGAACCTGGTCGACGACGGGTTCGACCCGGCGATGCGCAACGCCGACGCGCTGGAGGCGATCGCCGACCCGGCGTTCCAGACCGAGCTGGGCCAGTTCAACGTGGAGATCAACGTCGCGCCGCGCCGGCTCGCCGGCACCGGCACCGCCCAGTTCGAGGAGCACGTCCGGGCCAGCCTCAACGCCGCCGAGGAGAAGGCGCGCACGGTCGGCGCGCACATGGTCATGATCGGGATCCTGCCGACGCTGCGCCCGGAGCACCTGACCGCGTCCTCGCTCTCGGCCAACCCGCGCTACGCGCTGCTCAACGAGCAGATCTTCGCCGCCCGGGGCGAGGACCTGCCGATCGCGATCAGCGGGGTGGAGCGGCTGGCCACCACCGCCGACACCATCACGCCCGAGGCCGCCTGCACCAGCACCCAGTTCCATCTCCAGGTCAGCCCGGCGCAGTTCGCCGACTACTGGAACGCCGCCCAGGCGGTCGCCGGCATCCAGGTGGCCCTCGGCGCGAACTCCCCGCTGTTCTTCGGCCGGGAGCTGTGGCGCGAGACCCGGGTCCCGCTGTTCCAGCAGGCCACCGACACCCGGGCGGAGGAGATCAAGGCCCAGGGGGTACGCCCGCGGGTGTGGTTCGGGGAACGCTGGATCACCTCGGTGTTCGACCTGTTCGAGGAGAACGTGCGCTACTTCCCGGCGCTGCTGCCGGTCTGCGACCCGGAGGACCCGGCGACCACGCTGCACAGCGGCGGGGTGCCGAAGCTGGCGGAGCTGCGCCTGCACAACGGCACCATCTACCGCTGGAACCGGCCGGTCTACGACGTACTGCGGGGCCGCCCGCACCTGCGGGTGGAGAACCGGGTGCTGCCGGCCGGGCCGACCGTGCTGGACACGGTCGCCAACGGCGCGTTCTACTTCGGCGTGGTCCGGGCGTTGGCCGAGTCGGACCGCCCGCTCTGGTCCCAGATGTCGTTCAGCGCCGCCGAGGAGAACTTCAACGCCTGCGCCCGGCACGGCATCGACGCCCAGGTGTTCTGGCCGGGCCTGGGCTACCTGCCGGTGACCGAGCTGGTGCTGCGCCGGTTGCTGCCGCTGGCCCACCACGGGCTCGACCGCTGGGGCCTGGACCCGGTGGAGCGGGACCGACTGCTCGGCATCGTCGAGCAGCGCTGCCTGACCGGCCGCAACGGCGCGACCTGGCAGGTGGAGACGTTGCACCGGTTGGAGTCCGCCGACCACCTGGACCGGCCGGCCGCGCTGCGCGAGGTGGTCCGCCACTACGTGGACCTGATGCACAGCAACCGCCCGGTGCACGAGTGGCCGATCCCCTGACCGTCACGGGGTGGGGAACGACCGGTCCCCGAACAGCACGCCCCGGGCCGCGGCACGCCCGATCGGCGTCCGCAGGAGGGTGAACGCCGCCGTCGCGACGGCCGGCGTGCGCACCTGGGCCAGTCCTCGGCGCAGCGTCAGCCGGCCCCGGAAGCGGGCCCGCAGCGCGGCGCCGTCGTAGCGGCGCACGGCTTCGCGGCGGCCCGTGCGCAGCGCCTCGTCGAGGATGTCCGCGGCGTGCGCGGACAGCCGCAGGCACGGGTCGAGGCCACCGGCGGTGAGCGGGCTGACCGCGCCTGCCGCGTCGCCCACCAGCAGCCCGTCCGGGCAGCCGATGCGGCGCAGCAGCCCGCCGACCGGGATCGGCCCGCCGCGCCGCTCGACCCGCTCGGGTCGGCCCGCGCCTGGCAGCCCGGGGGCCGTCGCGGCGAACCGGCGCAGCGCCTGCCGGAGCCCGCCGGGGAAGCGGTCGGGGTAGCCGGCGACGCCGACGTGGGCGTGCCGCCCGTCGTTGACGACCCAGGCCAGGTAGCCGGGCGCGAGCGTGGGGTCGAGCACGCAGTGGAACGTGGGTGGACCCTCGCCGGCGGGGACCCCGAAGACCTCCTCGGCGCCGACCAGCAGGTGGCGGTTGCGGTCCAGGCGCAGGTCGCGGGCCACCCGGGAACGGGCGCCGTCGGCGCCGACGACGAACCGGGCGCGGACCTCGACCGGCCCGTCGGGACCGTGCAGCGCGAGGGCGCCGGCCCGCCGGCCGGTGTAGCGGGTGCCGAGCGCGATCCGCACGCCGGCGTCGGCGGCGGCGCGCGCGGCGGCCGTGTAGAGCCCCGCCATGTCGCCGACGCGGTACTCGTCGCGCCCGCTGTCCAGCGTGACCGGGCGGCGCAGCCCGGGCGGGTAGAGCACGACGCGCCGGATGGGCGGGCCGAGGCAGTCCTCGGGCAGCGGGAAGTCGTCGAGCGTGCGGCGGACGAAGATGCCGGTGGTCCGGATCGCGCCGGCCAGGGTGGGGCGCCGGTCGACCAGCAGCACGTCGTGGCCGCGCCGGGCGAGCAGCGTGGCGGTGTGCAGCCCGGCCAGTCCGGCGCCGACGACCAGCACGTCGAGATCGTTCATGTATCGAGTTTCAGTGTCTAGCTATCGAAAGTCAATCGGTTCGCGGCGGCGTCACCCGGAAACGACGGCGAGCACCAACGCGCCGGCAGCGGCGAGTGGCAGCGCCACGGCCGCCGCGAGCAGCCGCGGCCGGGCGGTACGCCCGACGAGCACGACCAGCAGCGCGGCGAGCGCGAGGTCGATCGCGACGTTCCACCATCCGCCCGGGTAGCCGGACCGCGCGCGGCCGGCGAAGCGCAGCGCCTCCTCGACGAACACGGCGGCCGGCAGCGCGGCGCCGACGACCCCGCGCCACCCGTCGGCGCGAGCCCAGGTCCCGGCCACCCCGAACACCACCCCGGCGAGCACCCCGAACGCCATCCAGAGCAGCGAACTGGGCGCCACGACCACGGCGAGGTCGTCGCCCTGGATCAGCGCGGCCGCCAGGTAGTAGCTGGGCACCGCGACCACCAGCAGGACGGTGGCGGCCACGGCGGCCCGCACCGCACCCGACCGGACCCACCAGCCGAGCGCGAATGCAGCGACCGCCCAGACGGCAGTGGAATTGCCGAGTTCGGCGAGTGGATACGGCACCCGCGTGATCCAGATGAAGTCGACGAAGCCGAGCAGGATGCCGGCGACGGGGGCGAGCAGGGTCGGGCGGTGACGCGAGGGCGGCATGCGCGGGAGCATACTGAGTATGCTCCTCGGCGCTCATGGGCCGGGCGTCACCCTCGAGGCCTCCCGGAGCGCACCGCCGCCTCGGCGACCGCCCGTCGGCCCCGTGGGCGAGCGTCCGCCACGTCAGGCCAGGCGGGTGAGCAGGACCCGGCCACCCTCGTAGACCCCACCGTCGATGGCGACGACCCGGCCGTCGGCGTAACGCAGCGCCTCCCGCACGTCATCCGGCGCCACGCCGAAGTGCTTGGTGAGCGTGCTGTGCCCGTGCACCAGGACGTCCCCGCCGAGCGCGAGCAACATCGTCGACACCGCGTCGTCCGGGCGCGCCGGCTCGGCCTTCCGAAACGCCCCCCGGTCGCTCATCCGCCCGCAGAACTCCAGCCACTCGACACCGTCCGACGAGGCCATGGCCGCCGCCACGGCCGCGTTGACGGCTGCGACGTCGGAGCCGAACTCCAGATATCGCGCGGTGTCGGAGTGCACGAGCAGGTAACCGTCGACGACCGCGACGGCGGGCAGACTCATGATCCAGTCGATGTGCCAGGGCGTCAGCCGGGCAAGGTCGTCCTCCCGGCCGCCGAACCGTGCCCAACCACCCCGGAAGCCCCCGGGTTCGTCCCACCCGGGGATCGGTGTGGTGCCGAACCGGTGTGCGGCGAGCAGTTGAGCCTCGTGGTTGCCGAGCAACGCCCGCACCTCGCCGCCGGCCTCCTCAGCGGCCGCGGCCAACCGCCGCACGTCCTCGATCACCCCGATGCCGTCCTGACCACGATCGACGTAGTCGCCCAGGAACCAGAGCCGGGCCGATCCGCCGGACCACCGCCCGTCGCGGTCGACCAACCCCTCGTCGCGAAGCACGCCCCTCAGCTCGGATCGGTGCCCGTGCACGTCCGCGACCACATACAACGGTGGATTCAGCCCTGGCATCGACGAATCCTATCCGCGGGCCGCCCGGCCGGTGACCCCGTGAACGCCCACCCGGTCAGAGGGAGACGATCGCCGCGCTCCCGGCCGGCAGTTCGACGCCGTCGCGTGACCGTGACCCCCTCGGGGGTGGCCAGCAGCGCCCGACGGACCACCCCGGGCAGGTTGACCCGCTGTCCGAAGTCGAGGAAGCCGAGCAGGACGCGGGCGACGGGGCGAGCAGGGCCAGGCGGCGGCGCGAGGGCGGCGTGCGGGTGAGCATACTGAGTATGCTCACCGCAGCGCCGGTCGGCTCGGCGCACGGCGTCGAGGGTCACGGCGCGGCCTCCCGACAAGCGCGTCGTCCGGTCCCCGCGCTCCGTGTCTCGCGGCGGGACGGCGGGACGGCGCACCGGCACGAGCGGCGCGCCATTCGTGTGGTCAGGCCGGAGCGCAACGCCGGCGCAGGGTGGGCACGCCGGGCCCGGTGAGGTCGTCGCAGTAGACGGCCCGGCCCGCCATCGCCATGGTCAGCGCCAGGGTGGTGCCGCTGACCAGCGGGCCGGCCCCGGCGGCGAAGGGACCGTCGGTCGCCTCCACCCGCAGGCCGTCGACGGCGCTGCGTCCGGCCACCGTGAAGTCCCGCCGTGCGTAGAAGGCGGCGACCGGCGTGACCGCGCCGACCGGCGGCGTGCGGTCCAGACTGAGCGGACGCCGGATGTCCTGGGCGTGCACGATCACCTCACCCAGCCAGGCCTCGGTCGGCCCGAACGTCGACGTGGTGCTGCCGAGAACCCGGCGGAACCGGTCGAGCGTCTCCCCCGGATCGGCGCCCCGGTGCTCCGCCAGCCGGCGGTCGTTGTGCCGGTCGAAGTCGAACCGGGCGCCGAGCACGCTGGCCACCCAGCGGGCCCGGCCGACGCTCGCCGCGGCGGTGAGGTGCGCGAGCACCTCCTCGACCGTCCAGCGGCCGCACAGCGAAGGCTGCGCCCACCGCGCCGGGTCGAGCGCGGCCAGGTCGTCGGCGAGGGCGGCACGCTCGGCGTGGGTGAGCGCCCACAGCTCGTCGCGGGTCAGGGTGTCGGACATGGAACCTCCACGGTCGGGTCGTCGGAGGTAGGACCGCGCCCCGCCGCCGAACTCACCGCTCCCACCGCGGACCGCGACGCTCAGAGGGAGACGATCGCCGCGCTCTCGGCCGGCAGCTCGATGCCGTCGCGCATCACCGTGACCCCCTCGGAGGTCGCCAGCAGCACCCGGCGGACCACCCCGGGCAGGTTCACCCGCTGCGGCCGGTCGGCCAGGTTGGCCACCACCAGCGTCGAGCCTCGGCGCATCACCAGGAACTGGTCGCCGTGGCGCACCTCGACCCGGTGCAGCCGGGGGTCGGACAGGTCGGCCCGGGACCGGCGCAGCGTGATCAGCCGCCGGTGGAACTCGTACATCTCGCGGTGTTCGGGCTTGTCCAGCTCGGCCCAGTCCAGCCGGGACCGCAGGAACGTCTGCGGGTCCTGCGGGTCCGGCACGTCCCCCTCCGGCCAGCCGTGCGCGGCGAACTCGCGTCTGCGGCCGGTGGCCACCGCCGTCGCCAGCTCCGGCTCCGGATGGCTGGTGAAGAACTGCCACGGCGTCGTCGCCGCCCACTCCTCCCCCATGAACAGCATCGGGGTGAACGGCGCGGTCATCAGCAGGGTGGCGCCGACCCGCAGCAGCCCGGGCGAGAGCGTGGCGGAGATCCGGTCACCGGTGGCCCGGTTGCCGATCTGGTCGTGGTTCTGCAGGTAGGCCACGAAGCGGTGACCCGGGGTGCGCTGTCGGTCGACCGGTCGGCCGTGGCTTCGGTTGCGGAAGCTGGACCAGGTGCCGGCGTGGAAGAACGCGCCGGTCAGCACGTCGGTGAGGCACTCCAGGGAGCCGAAGTCGCCGTAGTAGCCCTGCCGCTCGCCGGTGAGCAGCGTGTGCAGCGCGTGGTGGGCGTCGTCGTTCCACTGGGCGTGCAGGCCGTAGCCGCCGGCCTCGCGCGGCGTGATCAGCGTCGGGTCGTTGAGGTCGCTCTCGGCGATCAGCGACAGCGGCCGGCCGAGGTGCGTCGACAGCGCCTCCACCTCGGTGGCCACCTCCTCCAGCCAGTGGGTGGCCCGACCGTCCGGCATCGCGTGCACGGCGTCCAACCGCAGCCCGTCGACGTGGTAGTCGCGCAGCCACATCAGCACGCTGTCGACGATGTAGCGGCGCACCCCGTCGGAGTGCGGACCGTCCAGGTTGACCGTGCGGCCCCAGGTGTTGCTCTGCTCGGTGAGGTACGGCGCGAAGCGCGGCGCGTAGGCCCCGGAGGGCCCGAAATGGTTGTAGACGACGTCGAGGATCACCCCCAGGCCCTTGGCGTGGGCCGCGTCGACGAACCGCTTCAACCCGTCCGGCCCGCCGTAGGGCTCGTGCGGGGCGTACCAGCAGACGCCGTCGTAGCCCCAGTTGTGCTCGCCGTTGAACGCGTTGACCGGCAGCAGCTCGACCAGGTCGACGCCGAGGTCGACCAGGTGGTCGAGCCGGGCGATCGCGCCGTCGAACGTGCCCTCCGGGGAGAACGTGCCGATGTGCAGCTCGTAGAGGACGCTGCCGGGCAGTTGCCGACCGGTCCAGGCCGCGTCGGTCCAGTCGAAAGCGGCGTGCGAGTAGAGGCGGCTGGGGCCGTGCACCCCGGCCGGCTGCCACGCCGACCGGGGGTCGGGCAGCGCCTGCTCGTCGTCGTCGAGCAGGAACGCGTAGTCGGTGCCCGGACCGGCGTCGGGCACCTCGACCCGCCACCAGCCCGACCGCCCGGGGCGCATCTCGTGGTCGGCGACGCCGGGCAGGCGCAGCCGCACCCGGGCGGCCTCGGGCGCCCACACCGTGAACTCGGTCATGCGGCGGCCTCCACAGAGTCGGTGGGTGCGAGGAGGGCGACGGGATAGGTGCTCAGCAGATCATCCAGGAGCAGCTCAGAACCACTGTAGACCCGACCGGTGAACAAGTCGGTGCACTCGTGAACGGGAAGTGACAGGGTGGTGTCCCGCCAGCCGCCCGAGCGGGCCAGCCGCAGCGGCAGCCGGGTCGCCACCGCGACCGCGCCACCCCGGTCGAAGGCCACCGCGTGCGCGCCGGCCGGTCCGTGCGCCGGCACCGGCCGGTAGCCGGCGAACAGCTCCGGGCGGTCGCGGCGCAGGCGCAGCGTCCGGGAGACCACGAGCAGCTTGGCCGCGCCGTCGGCGGCCACCGCCGGCCGCCAGCCGGCGTCGAGCCGGGCCAGCGTCTTGCGGCGTACGGCGAAGTCGACCGGCCGCCGGTTGTCCGGGTCGACCAGGGAGTTCTCCCACAGCTCGGTGCCCTGGTAGGTGTCCGGAACGCCGGGCATGGTGAGCTGGACCAGCTTCTGCCCGAGCGAGTTCGACCAGCCGGCCGGGGTGATCTCGTCGGCGAACGCGGTGATCTGCGCGTGCAGCTCCGGGTCGTCGTACATCCGGTCGACCAGGGCGTGCATCTCGTGCTCGAACGCCGGGTCGGGGTCGGCCCAGCTGGTGCTGACCGACGCCTCCCGGGCCGCCTTCTCCGCGTACCCGTGCAGCCGGTCCCGCTCGATCGGCCAGGCGCCGACGGCGGTCTGCCAGAGCAGGTGGGCCAGCGCCGGGTCGGCCAGCGGGGCCCGGGACATCCAGTCGGTCACCCGCTCGGCCCAGCGCCCGGGCATCTCGCTGAGCACGGCGAGCCGGGCCCGCACGTCCTCGCCGCGCTTGGTGTCGTGGGTCGACAGCGTGGTCATGCTCGCCGGCCACCGCACCTGGCGGGCGGCGGCGAACCGGTGCAGCTCCGCCGGGGGCACCCCGAAGTGGGCCGGGCTGCCGCCCACCTCGTTGAGCGCCACGAACCGGCTCCACCGGTAGTAGGCGGTGTCCTCCACGCCCTTGGCCATCACCGCGCCGGTCAGCTGCGGGAACCGGGCGGCCAGCTCGTGGTCGGGGTCGCGGAGCCGGGCGGTGACGGCGTCCAGCACGCCGGTCAGGTCGGGCCGGCGCCGGCCGGCCTCGCTGCGGGCGGCGGCGAGGTGCCGGGCCCCCTCGGGCGGGTAGCCGCGGTAGACCGGGAAGCACGCGGCCAGCTCGGCCAGGGCGGCGCGGACCTGCTCGCGCGGCAGCTCGGGGACGAGCGCGGCGAGGCGGGTCAGCTCGGCGGCGAGCAGCCGGGTGGCGGCCTCCAGCTTGGTGCCGTGGGTCAGGTCCTGCCAGGAGGTGTGCCGGCCGGTGAGCCGGCCGTCCAGCGCGGTGAAGTCCGGTTCGGCGTCCGGGTCGACGAACAGCCCGCTGACCGCCGCCAGGGCGTCGTAGCCGGTGGTACCGTCGACCGGCCAGTCCGGCAGGTCCTCGCCGTACTCCAGGATCTTCTCCACCACCAGCCAGCTCTCCGGCGCGGCCGCGCGCAGCCGGGCCAGGTAGCTGGCCGGGTCGCGCAGACCGTCCGGGTGGTCGACCCGGATGCCGTCGACGTCGCCGGCGTCGACCCAGCGCAGGATCTCCGCGTGCGTGGCGTCGAAGACCGCCGCGTCCTCCACCCGCAGGCCGGCCAGGTCCGACACGGCGAAGAACCGGCGGTACGTCAGCTCGGCGTCCCCGCGCCGCCAGTTCACCAGCTCGTAGTGCTGCCGGTCGTGCACCTGCCGGGGCGTCCCGTCGCCGGTGCCGTCGGCGACCGGGAACCGGTGCTCGTGGTAGCGCAGCTCGCCGTCGACCAGCTTGAGGTCGTCGAGCGCGTCGGGAGCGTCGGCGAGCACCGGCAGCAGCAGTCGGCCGCGGTCCCAGTCGATGTCGAACCAGTGCGCGTACGCCGAGTCGCGGCCCCGGCGCAGCACGTCCCACCAGGCCGGGTTGGCCTCCGGACGGGCCACCCCGGCGTGGTTCGGCACGATGTCGACGACCAGGCCCAGCCCGGCCGCGCGCAGCGCCCGGACCAGGCGCCGCCGGCCGGCCTCGCCGCCCAGCTCCGGGTTGACCGCCCGGGGGTCGACCACGTCGTAGCCGTGTGGGGAACCGGGGGTGGCGGTGAGCAGGGGCGCGGTGTAGAGGTGGGTGACGCCGAGCGCGGACAGGTAGTCGGCCAGCTCGGCCGTGGCGTCCAGGTCGAAGCCGGGGCGCACCTGCACCCGGTAGGTGGAACGAGGGGTGTCGGGCATGGGTCAGGCCGTCCTCTCCAGGACCAGCAGCGAGCGGTCCGGTACGCAGACCGTGCCCCCCGCCTCGACCAGTGTGGTCTTCTCCGGATCCGGTTCCGCCGTGCTGATCACCAGTTCCCACCGGGGACCGAACTCCTCACCGGGCAGCGTGAAGTCCAGCGGCGCGTCGTGCGCGTTGAACAGCAGCAGGAACGAGCTGTCCCGGTGGCGTTGGCCGTACTGGCCGCGCTCCGGGATGCCGTCGCCGTTGACGAACAGGGCCACCGAGCGGCCGAAGTCGTTGCCCCAGTCCTCGCCGGTCATCTCCCGGCCGTCCGGGGTGTACCAGGCGAGGTCCGGCAGGCCGGAGCCGGTGGCCCGGCCGCCGACCGGCAGCCCGGTGAAGAACCGCCGGCGGCGGAACACCTGGTGCCGGTTGCGGAAGTCGGTGAGCCGCCGCACGAACGCGAGCAGCTCGGTGTCGGCCCGCTCCCAGTCCACCCAGGCCAGCTCGCTGTCCTGGCAGTAGGCGTTGTTGTTGCCGCGCTGGGTGCGGCCCAGCTCGTCGCCGTGGCCGAGCATCGGCACGCCCTGGGACAGGATCAGCGTGGCGAGGAAGTTGCGCCGCTGCCGCGCCCGCAGCGCCAGCACGCCCGGGTCGTCGGTCTCCCCCTCGACTCCGCAGTTCCAGGAGCGGTTGTGACTCTCCCCGTCCCGGTTCTCCTCGCCGTTGGCCTCGTTGTGCTTGTCGTTGTAGGAGACCAGGTCGGCGAGGGTGAAGCCGTCGTGGCAGGTGACGAAGTTGATGCTGTGGAACGGGCGGCGGCCGTCGTCCTGGTAGAGGTCGGCGGAGCCGGAGATGCGGGACGCGAACTCGGCCAGCGTGGCCGGCTCGCCGCGCCAGAAGTCCCGGACCGTGTCCCGGTACTTGCCGTTCCACTCGGTCCACTGCGGCGGGAAGTTGCCCACCTGGTAGCCACCGGGGCCGATGTCCCACGGCTCGGCGATCAGCTTGACCCGGCCCACCACCGGGTCCTGCTGCACCACCTCGAAGAACGTGGAGAGGCGGTCCACCTCGTAGAACTCGCGCGCCAGGGTGGCGGCGAGGTCGAAGCGGAAGCCGTCGACGTGCATCTCGGTGACCCAGTAGCGCAGCGAATCCATGATCAGTTGCAGTGAGTGCGGGCTGCGCACGTTGAGGCTGTTGCCGGTGCCGGTGTAGTCGACGAAGTAGCGCCGATCCTCCTCAGACAACCGGTAGTAGCTCGGGGTGTCGATGCCCTTGAAGCTCAGCGACGGCCCGAGGTGGTTGCCCTCGGCGGTGTGGTTGTAGACCACGTCGAGGATGACCTCGATCCCGGCGGCGTGCAGCGCCTTGACCATGCCCCGGAACTCCTGCACCTGCTGGCCCAGGCGGCCCAGCGCGGAGTAGCCGTGGTGCGGGGCGAAGAAGCCGATGGTGTTGTAGCCCCAGTAGTTGCGCAGCCCCAGGTCGACCAGGCGGTGGTCGTGCACGAACTCGTGCACCGGCATCAGCTCGACCGCGGTCACCCCGAGCTGCTTGAAGTGCTCGATCATCACCGGGGAGGCGATCGCCGCGTACGTGCCGCGCAGCTCCTCCGGGATGCCGGGGTGACGCATGGTCAGCCCGCGCACGTGCGCCTCGTAGATCACCGAGTGGTGGTAGGGCGTGCGCGGCGGCTTGTCGTTGCCCCAGTCGAAGTACGGGTTCACCACCACCGACTTCGGCATGAACGGCGCCGAGTCGACGGTGTTCATCCGGTCCGGGTCGCCGCCGACCTCGTAGTCGTAGACCGACGGGTCCCAGGAGACCTCACCGTCGACCGCCTTCGCGTACGGGTCGAGCAGCAGCTTGTGCGGGTTGCACCGCAGCCCGTTGGCCGGGTCCCACGGCCCGTGCACCCGGAACCCGTAGCGCTGGCCGGGCTCCACGCCCGGGATGTAGGCGTGCCAGACGTACGCGTCGACCTCGCGCAGCTCGACGCGCCGCTCGGTGCCGATGTCCCACTCGTCGAACAGGCAGAGCTCGATCTTCTCCGCCACCTCGGAGAAGATCGCGAAGTTGGTCCCCATCCCGTCGTACGTCGCTCCGAGGGGATAGCTCTCGCCCGGCCAGACCTGCATGTCGCTCCTTCGGGCCCATGATCGTGAGCGCACCGGACGGGGGACGGCCGATGCGCACGCCGTTGATGCCCCGCCTCACGCGCCGCCAATCCACCCGTTCGGACCGTAACCGAAACGATCGGGTGTTGTCCGTCACGATCGCCCTTTTCGAGATGCGGGTTCGCGCCGGATGGACTTTCCTGGATCGCGGACACGCGCCCGCGCGTTTCCGCCCGGCCGTTCGGCCATCCCTCACCACTGCCTTCCGCCGCCACCGATGCCGGCGTGTCCTCCCCTGCCATGGACGGAGATCGACGTGACCTCTCTGCGGGTCGGCGCGCAGCCCGCCACCGCGACGGACCGGCTCCACCGGCCCACCCTGACCTCCCGCCCGACACCGCCGCCGCAGCCCGGCGCCGCGCCCCGCAGGCGGCGCATCCTCATGCTGTCGTGGGAGTACCCGCCGGTGCTGGTGGGTGGGCTCGGTCGGCACGTGCACGCGCTCTCCGTCGCGCTGGTCGCCGCCGGGCACGAGGTCACCGTGGTCACCCGGCACGCCGAGGGCGCGCCGCTGGAGGAGTACGCCGACGGCGTGCGGATCGTCCGCGCCGCCGAGGACCCGGTGACCTTCCCACTGGCCACCGGCTCGCTGCTGGCCTGGACCATGGCGTTCAACCACACGCTCACCCGGGCCGCCCTGCGCGCCGCCGAGTCGGGCGCCTACGACGTGATCCACGCCCACGACTGGCTGGTCGCGCACACCGCGATGACGCTGCGCGAGCACCTCGACGTGCCGCTGGTGACCACCATCCACGCGACCGAGGCCGGTCGGCACCAGGGCTGGCTGCCGGAGGAGATGAACCGCACCATCCACGGCGTCGAGCAGTGGCTGGCCGGTGAGTCCGGCCGGGTGATCGTCTGCTCCGGCTACATGCGCGACGAGGTGGGCGCGCTGTTCGGCGTGGAGCCGGCCCGGGTCGACGTGGTGCCCAACGGGGTCGAGCCGCACCGCTGGCGGGTGCCCGCCTCGGCGGTCGCCGCCGCCCGGACCCGCTTCGCCGGCGACGGCCCGCTGGTCACGTTCGCCGGCCGACTGGTCTACGAGAAGGGCGTGCAGCACCTGCTCGCCGGGCTGCCCCGACTGCGCGACCGGCACCCCGGACTGCGTGCGGTGATCGTCGGCGACGGTCCCTACAAGGCTGACCTGGAGGCCGAGGTGCACCGGCTCGGGCTCGGCGCCACGGTCAGCATGCCGGGCTTCCTCGGCGGCACCGACCTGCCCGCGGTGATGGCCGCCTCGGACTGCTTCGCGGTGCCGAGCATCTACGAGCCGTTCGGCATGGTCGCGCTGGAGGGCGCGGCGGCCGGCGCGCCGCTGGCGGTGTCCCGCACCGGTGGGCTGGCCGAGATCGTCGAGCCGGGCGTGACCGGGATGACCTTCGCCCCGCACGATCCGGACGGCCTCGCCGAGGCGGTGCACGCGCTGCTGTCGGACCGGGAGCGGGCCCGCGCGCTGGCCCGGCGCGCCCGGACGATGGTGCACGAGCGGTACGGCTGGGCCGCTATCGCGTCCCGCACGGCCGCCGCGTACGCCGCCGCGATCGCCGGCGACCCGGCGTTCACCGCGGCCCGGGCCGAGCAGCGCATGGCCGCCGGCCGTGCCCTGCCCGCCCTCCCCGAGGGCAACCTCCTCACCGCCGCCGGCCTGCGGTGAAGGAAGGGCCCCCTCTTAACGCCTCCGGTAGAGGAAGGGCCCCCTTTTAACACCTCCCGCACCCCTGCACACGCGCACGACAGAGGCCGCCCACCCGAGCCGGGTCGGCGGCCTCTGTCGTCAGCCTGTCTGTTAAGAAGGGGCCCCTCCTCTACCTCAGGCGTTAAGAGGGGGCCCTTCCTTGCACCTCAGCGGTCGGCGGCGGGGAGGTACTCCCGCTCGGCGGCACCGGTGTAGATCTGCCGCGGACGGCCGATCTTGGTCTCCGGGTCGTTGATCATCTCGCGCCACTGGGCGATCCAGCCCGGCAGCCGGCCCAGCGCGAACAGCACCGTGAACATCTTGGTCGGGAAGCCCATGGCCTTGTAGATCAGCCCGGTGTAGAAGTCCACGTTCGGGTAGAGCCGGCGGGAGACGAAGAAGTCGTCGGCGAGCGCGATCTCCTCCAGCTGCATCGCGAGGTCCAGCAGCGGGTCGGGCTTGGCCATCCGGCCGAGCACGTCCTGGGCGGCCTTCTTCACGATCGCGGCGCGCGGGTCGTAGTTCTTGTAGACCCGGTGGCCGAAGCCCATCAGCTTGACGCCGTCCTGCTTGTCCTTCACCTTCTGCACGAAGGTGCGGACGTCGCCGCCGTCGGCCTGGATCTTCTGGAGCATCTCCAGCACGGCCTGGTTGGCACCGCCGTGCAGCGGGCCGAACAGCGCGTTCACGCCGGCCGAGACCGAGGCGAACAGGTTGGCGTTGCTGGAGCCGACCAGCCGCACCGTGCTGGTGGAGCAGTTCTGCTCGTGGTCGGCGTGCAGGATGAACAGCATGTCCAGCACCCGGGCGACCACCGGGTCGACCTCGTACGGCTCGGCCGGCACGCCGAAGGTCATCCGCAGGAAGTTCTCGACGTAGCCCAGCGAGTTGTCCGGGTAGAGCAGCGGCTGGCCGATCGACTTCTTGTACGCGTACGAGGCGATGGTGGGGACCTTCGCCATCAGCCGGATCGTGGACATCTCCACGTGCTCGGAGTCGAACGGGTCCAGGCTGTCCTGGTAGAAGGTCGAGATGGCGCTGACGGCCGAGGAGAGCACTGCCATCGGGTGCGCCTCACGGGGGAAGCCGTCGAAGAAGCGACGCATCTCCTCGTGCAGCAGCGAGTGCCGGCGGATCCGGTCGCTGAACTCGGTCAGCTGGGTCTGGCTCGGCAGCTCACCGTAGATCAGCAGGTAGGAGACCTCCAGGAAGGAGGACTTCTCGGCCAGCTGGTCGATGGGGTAGCCGCGGTACCGCAGGATGCCCGCGTCACCGTCGATGTAGGTGATCGCGGACGAGCAGGACGCGGTGTTGACGAAACCGGGGTCGTACGTGGTCATCCCGGTTTCCTTGAGCAGCTTGCTCACCCCGATGCCGGCGGGGCCCTCGACCGCGGACTGCACCGGCATCGACAGCTGCCCACCGGGGTGGTCGAGCTTGACTTCCGTCATCTGTTCCTCGCTTCGCCGGCAAGATCTTCGTTGAATTGCCTTCGCTTCTACCGTAATCACGGTGCGGCGGACAACGCTCGGCATGGTTTCGGGGTGAGGTATGCGTCACCTGATTCCCGACTTGCCGGGTCGGAAACCGGGTGGGAGCGCTGCCGGTCAGGACAGGGTGAGCCGCCGCAGCTTCCCGTCGGCCTGCACCCGGTAGAGCTCGAGCCGGTTGGCGCCGGCGGCGAACAGCCGGTCGTCGGGGAGGAACGCGGCGAACCGCCGGCCACCGGCGTCCGGCGGCACCACCGGCACCACCGCGCCGACCGTGCCGTTGACCGCGACCGCGAGCCGGGTGCCGTCCGGCACCGACGGGGGCAGGGTCCCCCAGACCAGCGCCGGCAGCGCACCCCGCGCCGGGTCGACCGCGTCGAACGCGGCGAGGTTGGCCACCGTGGCGGAGCCGTCGGCCGACACGGCGCCGACCCGGGTGCCGACCAGCGGGTCGGTGGCGGGCAGCGGCACCGGCGCGGGCACCCCGCCGGTGATCGTGACGGGTTGACCGGGCCGGTCGTAGAAGCGTTTGTCGGCGCGCTCGCGCGCGGTGGCGTTCGCCGAGCGGCCGTCCATCGACCAGGGCACCCGCATGTGGGTCTCGTCGGCGATGGTGGGCAGCAGGTCGACGTGTTCCCAGTTGCGGTCGTCGACCCGGCCGGTCCGCTGGCCCGGCTCCTTGACGAACATCGGCACCCAGGCCACCTGGTTCGCGGCGTGGTCGATGGCGTCCATGCCGCGTCCCTGCCAGTCCTGGCGGAAGCTGACCCCGTGGTCGGCGGTGACCATGACCAGCGCCTTGTCGTAGAGGCCGGTGGCGCGCAGCGTCCGCAGCGTCTCGCCGATCAGCCGGTCGGTGTAGCCGAGCTGGGCCAGGTGCCGGGCCCGGGCCAGGTCCACCCAGCCGGCGCCGTCGTTGGGCAGGTCCTCCGGCGCGTCGTAGCGCGCCCCGGAAGGCAGGTACGTCCACGGCGTGTGCGGCATGAGCAGGTGCAGGAAGTGCAGCGTGGGCCGGTCGGCGGGGCGCAGGCCGGCCAGGAACGCGGTGAACCGGGCGGGCTGGTTGTCGTCGAGGGTGTCCCAGCGGAACTTCGGGTCGTCGGGCACCGGCTCGGCGGCGTCCAGGCCGACCTCGGCCGCGGTCTGCTCGCGGTAGGAGTCCTCCGGGTCGACCCGGCTGTCCACCGGCGCGGCGAGCTGGCGCAGCAGTTTCCCGCTCTCCCGGGTCAGCACGCCGAGCCCCTGTTCCGGGGTGATCGCCTGCTCGCACCGGCTGGGCGGGCAGAGCCGGGTGATGCTCTCCTCGGCCTTGATCTGGTAGAGGCCGCCGAGCGCGGTGAACAGGTTGTCCGGGTACTGCGAGTAGTGCGGCGCCGCCCCCCGCTCGGGGTAGCGCCCGGTGAGCATCGCCGGCAGGGCGTACGGCGTCCAGCCGCTGACCCCGGTGGCGTTGCGGTACCAGGTCGACCCGGCGGCCAGCGCGGCGAAGTTGGGATAGCGGGCGGCGTCGATCCGCCCGTCGGGGCCGAGCAGCGACACCAGCGGAAGCTCGTCCAGCACGATCATGACCACCGGCGGGTGGGCGCCGGCGCCGGCGGTCCCGGCCGCGCCACCCTCGCCCCGCGGCAGCACCACGGCCGAGGCCGGGGAGGCGAACAGGAACAGCCCGACGAAGACCACCGGCCCGAGCGCGGCCACCCGCAGCATCCGGCGCAGCGCCCGCCACCGCCGGTGGGCGGCCGCCGCGGCGGCCCCGACCAGACCGGCCACGACCAGCAGGGGTACGCCGCGCAGCGGCGTGACGTGCCGGCCGACCTGGACCGCCAACGCGGCGAGCAGCAGTCCCACGATCACCGTGTGCACCACGGCGCGGGTGACCCGTCCGGCGAGCAGGGACAGCGCGCCGAGCGCCGCGAACGGCAGCGTCGGCACCAGCGCGATCAGGGCGACCAGCAGCAGCACGTCGCCGCGCGCGGCGCGGTGGAACAGGAAGAAGTCGGGGCTGCGACCGAGCACGTCCAGCAGCGGCTGGGTGACCACCAGCCCGACCAGCGCCACCACCTCGGCCAGCCGCGCCGCCTCGGCCCGCCAGCCGGCCCGCCGCCGGGGCCGGTCGGTGTCCGGCGGGCGCTCCCGCGGTGGCGCGAGGACGTCCTCAGCCACCCACCACCACCTGGTAGAGCGTGCGGGTGCCGGACGGCAGCTCGGTGCGGGCGACCACCCGCCCCCGGCGCGCCAGCAGCGCCTCGAAGGTGTCCCGCCGGTAGTCGGGGAAGAGCCCGTCCGGCTTGTTGGCCAGCAGCCGGCGGGCCATCGGGTCCTCCGGGTGGACGAACTCCACCACCAGGGCGCCGCCGGTCGCGGTGAACGCGGTGAGCTGGTCCAGCACCTCCGGCAGCGGAACGTTGCGGCCGATCGCCAGGTGGTGCACCACGGCCAGGGCGAGCACCACGTCGGCGCGGGCCCGGTCGGCGAACGCGGCCCGTTCGACGCCGCGCCAGCCACCGCCGGGCGACGGGTCGGCCAGGTCCAGCACCAGCGGCAGGATGCGCTGCTCCCCCTCGTCGCGCAGGGCGCGGTAGAGCGCGTCGACCACGACCGGGTCCTGCTCGACCGCGACCACGTGCGCGGCGTGCCGGGCGGCGACGCGGGCGTACCGGCCGTCGTTGGCGCCCAGGTCCAGCACCGTGCCGGGGCCGGTGGCGGCGACGGCCCGGTCGACGAAGGTCTCCTTGGCCTGCCGGTCCGGCACCGAGTACGCGCAGGTGCGCTGGTAGTCCGTCCAGTGGCTGTCGCCGGACCGGTGGTCGAGCC
Source organism: Micromonospora sp. WMMA1996 (assembly GCF_002573675.1). Lineage (NCBI taxonomy): Bacteria > Bacillati > Actinomycetota > Actinomycetes > Micromonosporales > Micromonosporaceae > Micromonospora > Micromonospora sp. WMMA1996. The sequence goes on from NZ_PDHU01000001.1 coordinate 2,811,533, forward strand.
GGCGGACCAGCTTCGTCAGCCCGCGTACGGTGGCCCGGGCCAGCTCCCGGGAGAAGCCGGCGTCGCGCAGCTGGGCGCGGACGTCGCTGGTGCTGGCGGCGGAGTTGCGGGCCTGCATCGCGCCGTGCAGGTGCACGTGGGTGGGCACGCCGGCCCGGAAGCGTCGGGTCCCGGCGAACAACCGGCGCATCTGGTCCGGCTCGATCCCGTCGACGCTGGCCCGCAGGAACGGCTGGAAGTCCAGGCCGAGGTGGGCCTGGACGAGCAGGGGGTAGAGCAGCGTCTGGCAGAACTGCCGGTAGCCGGCCCAGGGCTCGCCGTCGCGCAGCGCCTCGAAGGAGCCGACGTCGATGAAGACCGGCCGGGCGCCGCGCCACTGCACGTTGTAGGCCGAGCCGTCCTTGGTGGTGAAGCCGGCGTCCAGCGCGGCGCCCAGCACGTCCAGGTGCAGCAGCGCCGCGTCGCGCAGCATCGCGTACGACCACTCGTAGGGGTGCGACACGAACGGGATCCGCTCGTGTCGCAGCACCGCGGCCCAGGGCGCGTCGACCGGTGTCGGGGTCAGCTCCTCGGTGCCGACGACCTGACCGGTGGCGGTGAGGTTCCGGAAGAAGTCGGCGGCGGACAGGGCGCGCCAGTCGCGGGCGGAGCGCTCGTCGAGGCCGCGCAGCACCTCGTCGCCGCGGTGGAAGACGCGGTTGCCGGGGTCGCGGAACGAGCCGGGCTCGACGCGTACGCCGGTGTCGGGGATCGTCACGCCGGTCAGCCCTGGTCGGTGGGCTGACGGCGGAAGCGGGACACCAGGCGGCGCCAGTAGAGCTTGGCGGCCACGGCCACTCCGGCCACCCCGCCGACCACCGCCTGCACGATGAGACTGCCGGATCCCGCGTCCAGGTAGGCCAGGTGCGTCACGACTGCTTTCCTTCCCTCGCCGGTCATCGGAGCGCAGCCCGGTATGCGAGCTTTATTGCTCTAAGCCGGACTTGTCACTCACCGTACGCCCTGCGATCCGGACGCGCGGGCACACCGGTGACTCGTCCCCCGTCCGATCCGTTCAAGACCGAAGGGGCCCGGGCGGCCTAGCGTGGCGGCCATGACACCGCAGTTCGATCTCGTCGGGACGGTCGTCACCGACATGGCCCGCACGCTCGACTTCTACCGCCGGCTGGGGCTGCCGATCCCACCCGGCGCCGACACCGAGCCCCACGTGGAGGTCACGCTGCCCTCCGGCGTACGACTGGCCTGGGACACCGTGGAGACGATCCGCAGCTTCCACCCCGCCTTCGACCCGTCCGGCGGCAACTCCCGGATGAGCCTCGCCTTCCGCTGCGCCGACCCGGCGGAGGTGGACCGCTGGTACGCCGAGCTGACCGCCGCCGGCCACCACGGGGAGCTGCCGCCGTGGGACGCCTTCTGGGGCCAGCGGTACGCGGTCCTGCACGACCCGGACGGCAACGGCGTGGACCTGTTCGCGCCGCTGCCCGCCGACTGACCACCCGCCCGGGCGCCGGGGTCGGGTCCGGCCACTCGCGCCGGGTCAGCCGCCGAGCAGGCGCGTCGGGGGCACGCCGGCGAACTCCCGGACATCGCGGGTGAGGTGGGCCTGGTCGGCGTACCCGGTCCGGGCGGCGACCTCGGCGAGCGGCGCGCCGGTGTGGGCCAGGTCGAGCGCGCGACGCATCCGCAGGATCCGGGCGAGCGTCTTCGGGCCGTACCCGAACAGGGCCAGGCTGCGCCGGTGCAGGGCCCGCGCGCCGAGGCCGACCTCGGCGGCCGCCGCGGCGACCGTCGCCCCCGCGGCCAGCCGGGCGGCCACCCGGGCGCCGAGCGGGTCGGGGCCCCCGGCGGCCGCCAGGCGGGCCCGGGCGACCTCGGCCAAAACCACCGCGCCGGCGTCCGACCAGCCGGCGGCGGCCGATGCCGCCTCCTCGACCCGCGCGGCCAGGACCTCCGCGTCCCGTCCCCAGAGGTCGGCGAGCGGGACGCGGAGGTCGCGGAGTTCCTCCGCCGGCACCCCGAACACGGACGGGCCCGTGCCCGGCGGCAGGCGCAGCCCGATCCACCGCTCCCCCGGCACCGACCGGGACAGGTGGGCGGTCCGGTCGGGGCCGGCGACCAGCAGGCCGGCCCGGCTGGACCAGAGCAGGTCCAGGCACCCGTCCGGCAGCACCCGTGTCTGCCCCGCGCCGTCGGACACGCTCGCCCACCGCACCGCGCCCCGGATCCGCTCCTCGGCCCGCTCCCGGTACATGCCTCCACCCTGCCACCCCCGGAGGCGGGTCGCGACGGTCAGGGGCGGTGGTGCATCGCCAGGCGGAGCAGCAGGAACCGCAGCGCGGTCGCGGCGAGGTTGGCCGCCACCAGGACGACCAGCTCGACCGCGCGCGGCGGCGCCGTGAGCGCGTGCAGGACCGCCAGCGCGCCACTGGTCAGGGCCAGCCCGAGGGCGAACGCGAGCAACCCCTGGAGGTGGTGCCGGCCGGCGTGCCGGCGGCCGGTGACGCCGAAGGTGAGCCGCCGGTTGGCCGCCGTGTTGGCCACCGCGGTCAGCAGCAGCGCGAGCAGGTTCGCCGGTTGCGCCCCGAGCGGCCCACGCGCCGCCACGAAGATCACCAGGTACGCCAGCGTGCTGGCCACCCCCACCGCGGCGAACCGGACGAGCTGGCGGGGCAGCCCCACCGGCACCTGGGCCGGTGGCGCCGGCAACGGGGCCCGGCCGAGCTGGGCGCGCAGCCGGGGCAGGGGCAGCGCGCCGGTGAGCAGCGCGCGGACCAGCCGCCCGATCCCGCGCAGGTCGGCCAGCGCGGTGGCGACGATGTCGACCCGGCTGTCCGGGTCGTCCACCCAGTCCACCGGCACCTCATGGATCCGCAGTCCGGCGCGCTGCGCCAGGACCAGCAGCTCGGTGTCGAAGAACCAGCCGGTGTCCCGTACCAGCGGCAGCAGCTCGGCCGCCACGTCGGCGCGGATCGCCTTGAACCCGCACTGCGCGTCGGAGAAACGCACCGCGAGCGTGCCGCGCAGCAGCAGGTTGTAGCCCCGGGAGATCACCTCCCGCTTCGCGCCGCGGACCACCCGGCTGGTCCGCGCCAGCCGGGTGCCGATGGCCAGGTCGGAGTGGCCCGAGAGGAGCGGCGCGACCAGCGGCAGCAACGCGGCCAGGTCGGTGGAGAGGTCCACGTCCATGTACGCGAGCACCGGCGCCGGCGAGGCGGACCAGGCGGCGCGCAGCGCCCGCCCCCGTCCCTTCTCCGCCAGGTGCACCACCTCCACCCCGGGCAGTTCGGCGGCGAGCGCCTCGGCGACCGCCCGGGTGCCGTCCACACTGGCGTTGTCGGCCACCGTGATCCGGAACGGGTACGGGAAGTGCGCGGTCAGGTGCGCGTGCAGCCGCCGGACACAGGGGCCGAGGTCGGCCTCCTCGTTGTAGACCGGGACCACCACGTCCAGCACCGCGCCCTCGGCGGTGGGCCGGGCCCGTACGGCGGCCCGGGGCTCCTGCGTGAAGGTCATCGCTCAGCCCTGCCTTGCGCTGCTCAGGTCGTAGACGGTCACGCCGTCGACGGTGGTGGCGGTGAAGGTCTGCGCGACCCAGGCGGCGATCTGGCCCGAGGCGTCGCTGCCGCCGTCGGCCCGGAACCCGCCGCCGCCGATGAAGTAGTGGACGCGTCCGTCGGCGACGTACCGCTGGAACTGGGCCAGCGTCGGCGACGGGTCGCTGCCGTTGAAGCCGCCGATCGGCATCACCGGTTCACCGGTGGCGAGCTGGTAGCCGGAGGCGTTGTTCGAGCCGACCGTGGCGGCCACCCAGGTGTAGTCGTCCGCGTCGGCCGTCAGCAGCGCCGTCATCTCGGCGCTGGGCTCGCGGGCGTCGAGCAGCCCGCCCATGCCGCCGCCGCGCTGCCCCCGGCTCCCACCGTCCGGGCCGGTGCCGCCGTTCTGGCCGCCCGGCATGGCCGGCGGTTGGCCGCCGCCCGGGAAATCCGGGACGGCGCCCGTCCCGTTCGACCCGCCGTCCTGCCCGCCCGGGAGGCCGGGGAACGCGCCGGTGCCGCCGCCCGGGAAGCCCGGGAACTGGCCGTTGCCGCCGCCCGGGAAGCCCGGGAACTCTCCGCTGCCTCCGCCCGGCATCCGCCCACCGGGGAAGCCGCCCCGACCGCCGGGCCCGAAGCCGCCCGCCACGAACGGCCCGGCGCTCGGGATCGCACCGGTGTGCGGGGTGGCCGCCGTCTGCAGCGCGTACGCCGCCGGGCCGGCCAACCCCACCGCCAGCCCGACCCCCACCGCCACCGCGCCGAGCCACCGTCCCGCGCGCCCCCCGCGCCAGGCCGGGGTGATCAAGGAGTTCGCGTCGGCTCCGGCCCCGCCGCCCGACGCCAACTCCCTGGTCACGGGGGCGGGGGTGGTGCGCGGGAGAAGGGAGAGCAGGAGAAGGAGGGCCGCCACGGCCAGGCCGGTGACCAGCACGGTGGTGCGCAGCCAGGGGTACCACTCGGGGCTGCGCCCGAGCAGGTGCCACGACCACCAGGTGGTGACCGCCAGCGTGCCGGTCAGCGACAACGTGGCGACCAAACCGCGCCACCGGCCGGCGAACGCGGCCGCCGGTCGACGCCGCCGCACGGGTCCGGCCGGGGCCGAGCCGCCGTCCGCCGGTGTGACGCCCGCCGGCGGAACCGGGCCGGTCGGCGCCGCGCCCGCCGGGGGAACCGGACCGGTCGGCGCCACGCCCGCCGGGGGAACCGGGCCGGTCGGCGCCACGCCCGCCGGGGGAACCGGGCCGGTCGGCTCGACACCCGCCGGGGCGGGAACCGGTGCGGTCCGGGCCGCCCGCCACAGCAGGGTGACGCCGATGCCGACGATCCCGCCGATCGCCGGGGCGAGGGCGACGGTGTAGTAGGCGTGGAAGATCCCGGACATGAAGCTGAAGATCAGCCCGGTGACCAGCAGCCAGCCGCCCCAGAGCAGCAGGCCGGCCCGGGTCCGGTCGGTACGCGGCGCGCGTCCGGCCAGCCACAGGCCGGCGACCAGCAGGATCAGCGCGGCCGGGAGCAGCCAGGAGATCTGCCCGCCGACCTCGGTGTCGAACATCCGCAGCAGCCCCGCCTGGCCGGAGAACGGTCCGCCGCCCCCGCCGCCCGGCCGCGCTCCCCCACCGACGCTGCCCACCTCGTCACCGGTGATCCGGCCCAGTCCGTTGTAGCCGAGCGTCAGCTCCAGGATGCTGTTGTGCTGCGAGCCACCGATGTACGGACGGGCGCTCGCCGGCACCAGCTCCACGATCGCCACCCACCAGCCGGCGGAGACCACCACGGCCAACCCGGCCAGCAGCAGGTGTCGGATCCGCCGCCCGGGCCCGGTCGGCGCGGCCAGCAGGTAGACCCCGGCGAAGACCGGGATCACCAGGAACGCCTGGAGCATCTTGGTCAGGAAGCCGAGACCGACGAGCGTCCCGGTCAGCGCGAGCCACCGCGCGCTCGCCGTCTCCACCGCCCGCACCGTCGCGTACGCGGCGGCGACCAGCAGGAACACCAGCAGCGCGTCCGGGTTGTTGAACCGGAACATCAGCGTGGCCACCGGGGTGAGCGCGAGCACCGCGCCGGCGAGCAGACCGGCCGCCGGGCCGTACCAGCGGCGGACGGCGGCGTACAGCACGCCGACCGAGGCGACGCCGAGCAGCGCCTGCGGCACCAGGATCGACCAGCTGCTCAGCCCGAACAGCCGCACCGAGAGCGCCATCAGCCACAGTGACGCCGGGGTCTTGTCCACAGTGATCGAGTTGGCCGCGTCCGAGGAGCCGTAGAAGAACGCCTCCCAGCTCTGCGAGCCGGCCTGCACGGCGGCCGAGTAGAACGCGTTGCCCCAGCCGGAGGCGCCGAGGCCCCACAGGTAGAGCAACCCGGTCGCGGCCAGCAGGCCGAGCAGCGCCGGGCGGGCCCAGCGCGGGTCACGACCGGGCGGGTCCGCCGGGGGCGGGGTCGGCTCCGGTACGCGCGTGGCGCCCGGCGGGTACGCGGGCGGCGCGGCGCCGGCTTCGGTCGCGGGCGGGACGGCGGTCTGCGCGGTCAGCAGGCTCTCGGATCTGTCCATGCCGGCAAGCCTCGGAGAGCGCGCTGACCCGCCCCCGTGAGCGGCCTATGCGTCGGCTGTGGATCCCGGCAGCCGGACGGAGAACGCGGTGCGGCCGGGGCGACTGTCGACCTCGACCCGCCCGTGGTGGGCCTCCACCACGGCGGCGACGATGGCCAGGCCCAGCCCGGTGCTGCCGTGGGCGCGGGAGCGGGAGCCGTCGCCGCGGGCGAACCGCTCGAAGACCTCCGGTTGCAGCTCCTGCGGGATGCCCGGTCCGTCGTCGACCACGCGCAGCTCCACCCCGTCCGGGACCGGGGCGAGGCGGGTGGTGACGGTGGTGCCGGGCGGGGTGTGCACCCGGGCGTTGGCGAGCAGGTTCGCCAGCACCTGGTGCAGCCGGTGGGCGTCGCCGGTGACGGTCAACGGCTCGTCGGGCAGGTCGAGCTGCCACCGGTGCTCGGGGCCGGCCACGTGCGCGTCGCTGACCGCGTTCACCGCCATGGCGGTGAGGTCGACCGGCTCGGCGCCGAGCGGGCGGCCCGAGTCCAGCCGGGCGAGCAGCAGCAGGTCGTCGACGAGGCTGGTCATCCGGGTGCTCTCCGACTCGACCCGGCGCAACGCGTGCGCCACGTCGGGCGGCACCTCCTGCCGTCCGCGTCGGGCCACCTCGGCGTAGCCCCGGATGGCGGCGAGCGGCGTGCGCAGCTCGTGGCTGGCGTCGGCGACGAACTGGCGTACCCGCGTCTCGCTGGCCTGCCGGGCGGCGAGCGCGGCGGCGACGTGGCCGAGCATCCGGTTGAGGGCGCCGCCCACCTGCCCGACCTCGGTGCGGGGGTCGGTGTCGGCGGCCGGCACCCGCACCGACAGGGCCACCTCGCCCCGGTCCAGCGGCAGTTCGGTGACCCGGGCGGCGGTGGCGGCGACGCGGTTCAGCGGGCGCAGCGTGCCCCGGACGATGAGCGCGCCGAGGCCGCCGGCGATGACCAGCCCGGCGCCGATCACCCCGGCCTGCGCCACCACCATCCACATGACGGTGTCCCGGACCTGGGCCAGCGGGATGGCCAGGACCAGCACGTCGCCGTCGCCGCGCGGGGAGTTCACCGCGATCGCCCGGTAGTCCCCCCGGTCACCCACGTCGACGGTGCGGGGACGGGCGGCGGGTCGCAGCGGGGCGAGCGCGGCCAGGTCGGCGGCGGACACCGCCTCGGCGCCGCCGCTCTCGAGCCGGACCTGCCCGGCGGGGTCGCCGGACGCCGGCACCCGCACCGCGATCGAGCCCGGCGGGAAACCACCCGGCGGCGGCGGCGCCCCCTCCGGGCCGAACGGCAGCCGGCGTCCGGACGGGTCCGACCGGTACGGGTCGGGGCGGCCGACCCAGCGTTCCAGGTCGTCCGGCCGGCGGTCGCCGAAGGTGAGCTGGTTGTCGATCTGGCCGACCAGGAAGTGCCGCAGGGCGACCGTGGTCAGGCCGCCGATGCCGACGCTGACCAGGGCCAGCAGCGCCACCACCGAGAGCACCAGCCGCCGGCGCAGCGACCAGCCGGCCAGCCGCCGGCGCAGCCGTCCGCCCCGGTCACTCCGCGGGTCTGAGGACATAGCCGGCCCCGCGCAACGTGTGGATCATGGGTGCCCGGCCGGCGTCGATCTTCTTGCGCAGGTACGAGATGTACAGCTCGACCACGTTGGCCTGGCCGCCGAAGTCGTAGTTCCAGACCCGGTCGAGGATCTGCGCCTTGCTGAGCACCCGGCGCGGGTTACGCATCAGGTAGCGCAGCAGCTCGAACTCGGTCGCGGTGAGCGTGATCAGGTCGTCGCCCCGGCGCACCTCGTGGCTGTCCTCGTCGAGGCTGAGGTCGCCGACGGTGAGCACCGCCTCCTCCCGGGCGGCGACCGCGAACCCGGTGCGGCGCAGCAGGGCGCGCAGCCGGGCGATCACCTCCTCCAGGCTGAACGGCTTGGTCACGTAGTCGTCGCCGCCGACGGTGAGCCCGGCGATCCGCTCCTCCACCGCGTCGCGGGCGGTCAGGAAGAGCACCGGCACGCTGGGCGACTGCTCGCGCAGCCGGCGCAGCACCTGGAAGCCGTCGAGGTCGGGCAGCATCACGTCGAGCACCACGGCGTCCGGCCGGAACTGCCGGGCCGCGGTGACCGCCGCCATCCCGCTGCCGGCGGTGGTGACCTGCCAGCCCTCGTAGCGCAGGGCCATGGAGAGCAGGTCGGTGAGGGTCGGCTCGTCGTCGACCACCAGCACCCGCACCGGCTCGCCGTCCGGTCGGCGCAGCTCGATCCGACCCTGGGCGGCCTGCCCGTTCATGACCATGCTCCCCATCGTGGGCGCACCCGCTGTACCGGGGCTGTCCCGATCCTGTGTACCAGCTGTGCGGGGCGCGCGGGGGGAACCGGGCGGAACGGTCGGGCCTTCCCCGGCAGGCTACCCGGTGGTAACTTGCCGGCATGTCCATCGACGGTCGTCCCGCCGGCCCGCTGGCCGGCAAGGTGGTGCTGGTGACCGGCGCGGCCCGGGGCATCGGCGAGCACACCGCCCGGCTCGCCGCCGCCCGGGGCGCCCGGCTGTCCCTGGTCGGGCTGGAGCCGGACCGGCTGGCCGCGCTCGCCGCCGAGCTGGGGCCCGGACACGTCTGGTTCGCCGCCGACGTCACCGACCAGGCGGCGCTCACCGAGGCGGTCGACGGCACGGTGGCCGCGCTCGGCGGGATCGACGCGGTGGTGGCCAACGCGGGCGTCGCCAACCGGGGCACGATCGCGGTCGGCGACGTCGAGGCGCTGGTGCGTACCGTCGAGGTGAACCTGGTCGGCGTCATGCGGACGGCGGCGGCGACCGTGCCGGCGCTGATCGACCGCGGCGGCTACCTGCTGATCGTCTCCTCGGCCGCGGCGTTCGCCGCGCTTCCCGGCATGGCCGCCTACTGCGCCTCCAAGGCCGGCGTCGAGCACTTCGGCACCGCGATCCGGCTGGAGCTGGCGCACCGCGGCGTGGCGGTCGGCACGGCCCACCCGTCCTGGGTGGACACCGACCTGGTCCGGGAGGCACGGGCGGACCTGCCGGCGTTCGAGAGCGCGCTGGCGAAACTGCCCTGGCCGATGCGGCGGACCACCACGGTCGCCGAGTGCGCCGAGGCGTTCGTCCGGGCGATCGAACGACGCCGCCGCCGGGTGTACGTGCCACGCGCCGTGGGCGCCGTGCAGGCGGTGCGGTCGCTGCTGGTCAGCCCGCTGGCCGACCGACTGGTCGGGCGGACCGCACGGGTCACCGTCCCGCTGATCGAGGAGCAGACCCGGGCTCTGGGCCGGGGTTTCGGCGCGAGCACGCCGGAGGCCGGCCGGTGAGCGCGCCGGTGGAGGTGGTGTTCGAGCGGCGCGGCGCCGGGCCGGCGCTGGTGCTGCTGCACGGCATCGGTCACCACTGGGGCGCCTGGCTGCCGGTGCTGGACCGTCTCGCCGAGACGCACGACGTGATCGCCGTCGACCTGCCCGGCTTCGGTCGCTCCCCGGTGCCGACCACCGGCCTGCCCGCCGACATGCCCGGGCTGGTCGCCGGGATGGTCGAGCTGTTCGCCGCGCTCGGCCTGGAGCGACCGCACGTGGCCGGCAACAGCCTCGGCGGGGCGATCGCCCTGGAACTGGCCGCCGCCGGCGCGGTCTCGTCGGCCACCGCGCTGTCGCCGGCCGGCTTCTGCACCCCGCGCGAGCTGCGGTGGGCCCTCACCGTGCTCACCCTGCACCGCAACGCGGCGCGGCTGCCCGAACCGGTGCTGCGCCACCTGTTCGCCGCGCCGGCGCTGCGCGCGCTGGCGATGGGCATGATCCTGGCCCGGCCGAACCGGATGGCGCTGGACGTGGCGCTGGCCGACGCCCGCGCGCTGCGGCAGGCGCGGGCGTTCCGCGCCGTGGCCCGCGCGGGCCGGGGGTACGCGTTCGCCGGCGCGCCCACCGTGCCGGTGACGGTGGCCTGGGGCACCCGGGACCGGATCCTGCCCTACCGCCAGGCGGCGCTGGCCCGCACCCGGCTGCCCGCCGCCCGGCACCTGGACCTGCCCGGCTGCGGGCACGTGCCGATGCACGACGACCCGGACCTGGTCACCTCGGTCATCCTCGACACGACCGGCGTCCGCCCGGCCTGAGCGTCACTCGGTCGCGCCGAACGGGTCGGTGCGCACGTAGCGCATCGTCCAGCCCTCCGGGCCGGCCCGGTTGCCGCGCTCGTAGAGATGGTCGGCCACGCCGTCGGCCGGTCGGTCCGGGTGGCGCAGGATCCACCGGGGCGGCGGCGTGCCGTCCGGCTCCGCGGGCAGGTCCCGGACCAGGTCGTCGGCCGGGCCGCCGACGAACCGTACGCGCACCGAAGCCACCGTCACTCTCCGTTCCGCTGTCGACACCCTCGCCGCGAAGCTACCCCGGTCGGACCGGAACCCCCGGCGGTTTGCACAGGTCGGGGCCCGGGTAGCGGGACCGGAGGGGACCGGACGAGGCAGGGAGTGGTCGATGAGGACGCTGGGCGGGCGGTACGAGCTCGAACAGCGGGCCGGCCTGGGTGGCATGTCGGAGGTCTGGCGGGCACACGATCGTGTGCTCGATCGGACCGTCGCGGTGAAGCTGATCTCGCCCGGCCTGGACGGGGACGTCGGCGCGGTGCAGCGGATCCGGTCCGAGGCCCGCTCGGCGGCGCGGCTGGTGCATCCGAACGTCGCCAGCGTGCACGACTTCGGCACCGCCGAGCTGCCGGACGGGCGGCCGGTGCCGTACATCGTGATGGAGCTGGCCGAGGGCGAGACGCTCGCCGCCCACCTGCGCAACGGCCCGTTGGACTGGCGGATCGCGGTGCGGGTCTGCGCCGAGGTGTGCGCGGCGCTCGCCGCCGCGCACGGGCACGGCATCGTGCACCGCGACGTGAAGCCGGCGAACGTGATCCTCACCCCGTTCGGGGTGAAGGTGCTCGACTTCGGCATCGCCACCCCGGCCGGCGCGCCCGACCACACCCCGGAGGGGGTCGTCGTGGGCACCCCGGCGTACCTGGCTCCGGAGCAGCTCGACCGGCAGCCGGCCACCCCGGCCGCCGACATGTACGCGCTGGGCGTGCTGCTCTACTACTGCCTGACCGGTCGGCTGCCCTACGACGCCGGAAGCACCACGCAGCTGCTCGGCTCGCGGCGGCGACGGCCACCGCAGCCGCTGCCGGAGATCCCGGGCCTGCCGCCGGAGGTGGCGGAGCTGTGCCGCAGCTGCCTCGACGCGGACCCGGCCGCCCGGCCGACCAGCGCGATGGCCGCCCTGCTGCTGGCCGAGGCGGTGGACGCCCGGGTCTACGTGCCGATGACCGTGACGCTGCCGAGGCAGCGTGCCGCGCAGGTGTCGCCGTGGAACAGCCGGGCGGCCGCCGAGGCGACCGAGGCGATGGCCGTCGACGCGGCCACGAGTGGCCGGGTGGGCTGAGCGTACTGCCGGCACGGGCCCGGTTTCGCCGGTCGGGGGCCGGGAACCCGGGCCGATGAGTGACGGGAGGAACGCGATGCCGGATCCGAGTTCCTGGCTGGCCGAGACGGCCACGGCGACCGCGGCGGGCGGTCACGTACGCACCGACGACGGCGGTCTCTCCTCCGCCCTGGCGTCCCCGCTGGCGCCGCACTGCACCGGCCTGACGCCGGAACAGCTCCTGGCCGCCGCGTTCGCCTCCTGCCTGCACCACGCCGCGGTGGAGGCGGCGGGTGAGATCACCGACGAGGCGCACACCGTGCAGGTGACCGCTGAGGCGAAGCTGGGCCGGGACGACGACGGGCGCTACCGGGCCGACGTGCACGCCGAGATCTCCTCGGCGGGGCTGACCCGGGAGCAGCTGGCCGACCTGGTCGCGCACGCCGATCGGCTCTGGCCGTTCTCCAGTGGCGACCCGAGCCGGCACCGGCTCACGGTCACGCCGGCGGAGAACGGCCGGCACTGACCGGTCACCAGCGGAAGCCGGCGGTCACGGCGCGGTGGTCGCTGTCCGGGGTGCGTACCACCCCGGCCGTGGTCGGGGTGAGCCCACGGTAGAGGACGTGGTCCGGGCGGGTCATCGGCAGCTCCGCCGGCCAGGTGAAACCGAAACCCTGCCCGGCCTCGGCCTGCGCGTCGCCGAGCAACCGGGTCAGCGGGTCGAAGACCCGGTCGGTGGTGGCGGTGTTCAGGTCGCCGAGCACGACCAGCCGGTCGGCCGGGTCGGCGCGGACGGTGGCGGCCAGCGCGGCGACCGTCTCGTCGCGGGTGGCGGTGTGCCCGGCCCGGGCCGAGCCCAGGTGGACGACGTACACCGCGAGGTCTCCCTGCGGGGCGGCCACCACGGCGCGCAACGCCCGGTCCCAGCCCAGCCCGGTGTCCACGCCGTGGGCCTCCCGGATCGGCCAGCGGCTCCACAGCGCCACCGTGGACACGGCCGCGCGGTGCGGGTACCGGTCGGCCAGGGCCGCGGCCACCCGCTCGCCGTCGGCGACCTCCTGCAGGCCGATCAGGTCCGGCGCCGCACCGGCCAGCGCGCCGGCGGTGGCCGCCGGGTCGGGGTTGCCGGCGCGCAGGTTCTGGCTGGCCACCCGCACCGCCGCACCGTCGGCCCCGGCCGTCGGGGGCAGCCACGCCCGCCCGTAGAGCCCGGCCCAGACCACCGCCGGCAGAAGGACCGCGATCAGCGCCCGGCGGGAGCGGCGCAGCAGCGCCGCGAGCGCGAGCAGGGGTACGCCGAGGCCGAGCAGCGGGGTGGCGCTGTCGACCAGGCTGCCCAGGCCGTTGACATTGGGTACGGCGCGGTGCCCCACGAGGAGCAGCGCGAGCAGCACGGCGCAGGCCACGAGGACGAGTCCTCGCCGGCCCCGACTGCCGGCGGGCTCGCCCGCGGCCCGCGCGTCGACCATCTGCTCCGTCACCGTCCGGATCGTATCGAGCGCCCGCGTGGGCGGGGCGGCCGATCGCGGTACTCGTCGGCGCGGTCCGGCCTCGGTGGATCGGCGTTCAGCCGGGGCCGGGTGACCGGCCCGCCGTGGGCCGAACGGTGGACGGCCGCGTCTGGGGTGGGGCGAAGGGCCGTGCGCCCGATTCTTACCTGCGAAACCGACATGAGCGATCTTTCGGAGACACGAGGTCTGGACCTTTCATGATCGTCCGACGGCAATGCCGGGGCGGATCATGGCAAATTGTGGCGCATGCCACCAACCGGCCCGATGGCAAGCGACCCGAAGCTTTCTAGCCTCGGCGGGTGCACCCCGACCACCCCGATCATCAACAGCTGCCCGCGCCGCGCCCGGTTCGCCGAACGATCGACCCGGCATCAGCCGAACGGCGGGTGGGGCGGCACCGCGCCCCCGAGCCGGCCCGGCGCGCCCCGACCCGGTCCGTGCCCGGCCGGATCGCGGTGGCCACCGGCGTGACCTGCTGCCTCGGGCTGATCGGCGTGGCCGGCGTCGGCGAGACCGGCCGGCCCCACGTGGAGGTACGCGAGGCGCTCGCCGACCGGGCCGCCACCGAGCAGCGGGCCTCCCGTGACTTCACCCGCGCCGTACCGCCGGTCGCCGCACCCGTGCCGCCGGCGCCCTCCGCCTCGCCCAGCCCGACGCCGACGCGGAAGAAGGCCCCGAAGAAGGTGGTCCGCCCCAAGCACCCCCGCCCGGTCGCCGGGCTGGACCAGCGACAGATGGACAACGCGAAGGCGATCGTGGACGTCGGGCGGGAGATGAGGCTGCCCCGCCGCGCGCTGGTGGTGGCGGTGGCCACCGCGATGCAGGAGAGCGACCTCTACAACCTGGCCAGCGACGTGCTGCCCGAGTCCTTCGACTACCCCCACCAGGGCAGCGGCTCCGACCACGACTCGATCGGGCTGTTCCAGCAGCGGCCGAGCAGCGGCTGGGGCACCGTCGCCGAGATCATGCGACCCGCGTACGCCGCCCGGGCCTTCTTCACCGCCCTGGCCGAGGTCCCCGGCTGGGAGGAGATGAGCGTGACCGCCGCGGCCCAGGCCGTGCAGGTCTCCGCCTTCCCCGACGCGTACGCCAAGCACGAGCAGCGGGCCGCCACGGTGGTGGCGGCGCTGGTCTGAGCGTCGACACCCGGCGTCAGGCGGGGGACCGCCCGGGCACGCCGGCGGCGGCGGTGGGGGTGTCGGCGGGGACCCGGTCACCGGTGAGGATCTCCTCGATCCGCGCCGCACGGCGGCGGCGGGCCAGCAGCGCGGCCTCGAACTCGCGGCGCGCCCGCACGGCCTCGGCGTACGCCTCCTCCCGCACCCGGCGGGCCTCCTGGCGGGCGTCCTCCAGCTCGGCGCGGGCGCGGGCCAGCAGGTCGGCGGCCTCCCGCTCGACGGCGGTCGGGCCGGGCGTCGCCGCGCCGTCGGGCACGGTCCGCCGCCGGAGGAACTCACCGAGGTGCAGCGCGTCCAGCCGGATCTGGTCCCACTCCCGGCCGACCCCGGCGACACCCTCCGTGCGGGCCGCCAGTCGCCCCAGCCGCAGGGCCAGCTCGTCCAGGCAGGCGTCCACCTGGCGTTGGTCGTAGCCGCTCTCCACCACCGAGAACCTCATCTGTCGCCCCCCGGGCAGCCGCCGTGCGTCCCACCTGCACGATCCTGCGCCGCGGGCGAGCCCGGAGGCGGTTCGCGGAAAATGTTCAGCATCCGGACGCCCGGACTTCGCGGCCGCTACTGGTGCTTGGGGAGCACGACCACCCGGCCGAAGAACTCGTCGATCCGGCGCACCACGTCGTTGAAGTCGTCCAGGTCGATCGGCTTCGTCACGTACGCGTTGGCCTGGAGGGTGTAGCTGCTGACCACGTCGGTGTCGGCGTTGGAGGTGGTCAGCACCACGATCGGGATGGTCCGCAGGTTCTCGTCCCGCTTGACCTCGCCGAGCACCTGCCGCCCGTCCATCCGGGGCATGTTCAGGTCGAGCAGGATGACGTCCGGCCGCTGCGCCTCGACGTGGCGGCCCTCGCACCGGAGGAACTCCATCGCCTCCTGACCGTCCGCGACCACGTCGATGACCTTCTCGACGTCGGACTCCTCCAGCGCCTCCTCGATCATCAGGACGTCGCCCGGGTCGTCGTCGACCACCAGGATGCGGACGGGATTCGGGCGGGGCTGACCCATGGCGCTACCTGCTTCGTCTCGGGGAGGGGGCCGACCGCGGGGCCGGCCGCTGGCGGGGAAATCTATCCGATCAGGAGCCGGCCGACGCCGTCGGGTCGGCGGGCTCGAGGTCGTGGCGCAGCACCTCGGCCACGCCGGTCACCTGGAGCACCCGGGCCACCCGGCCGGAGGCCCCGGTGAGGCGCAGCCAGCCGCCGTCGGCGGCGACGAGGTTGTCCCCCCGGACGAAGGCGGCGATGCCGGTCGAGTCGCAGAACGTCAGCTCGCTGAGGTCCACCAGCAGTTCACGACGGCCCTCGGCGACCAACCGGTCGATCGCGGTGTTCAGCTCCGGGGCCGTGCTCAGGTCGAGCTCACCGGCGAGCCGGAGGCGAGTGCCGCCCTCGTCCCGCTGGGCGTACGTGACGGTGAACGTCACCGTGGCCCCTCTCGCTCCTACCGCAGGCGAACCCTTGCAGTGCAGCAAGTATACGGGTGACGCGGCCGCGCGCCGATCAGCGCCCCGCGCCCGTGGTCGAGAGCCCGCCGACCAGGGCGCGCCCCCGCTCCAGGAAGCCGGCCGCCCGGGGGAAGTCGCGCAGCTCGTGTCCATAGTGGTCCAGGGTGAGACCCACGGCGGCGGCGGGCACGCCCCGGCTGACCAGGATCGTCACCAGCCACTCGACGAACTCGCCGAACAGGGTGCCGTCGTCGACGTAGAGCGCGGCGGCCAGGAAGTCGACGATGTAACCGAGGTCCCCGACGGTGGAGTCGAGCTGCGCCGGCGTGTAGTCGGCCACCGCCGGTACCCGCTCCCGCAGGTCGGCCAGGGCGCTGTCGATCAGCTCACCGCGCCGCTTGACCAGGCTGGCGTACTCGTCGTCGGCGAGGTGGTCCAGCCGTGCGGCCGGCACCGCCCGCAGCGCCCGGTCGTCGGCGACCAGGTCGGCGGCGGCCGGGGCGTCCGGCGCCCAGGCCACGCCGAGCGACCGGGCCCAGCGACCGTCCGCGCCGAAGCCGCGACCGCCCACCACCACCGGCACGTCGGCGCGACGGCACGCCTCGATCATCCGGTGGGCGTGCGGCAGCCGCATCGGCAGCGCGCAGGCCAGAGCCACCGCCTCGGCGTCGTAGCGGTGCAGGTAGGAGACCAGATGTGCGGCCGGCACGCTGGCCCCGAGGAACACCACCTGCCAGCCGCGCAACCGCAGCACCTCGGCCACCAACCGGGCCGGCAGCGCGTGCCACTCACCGTCCATGCAGGCCATCACGATCCGGCCGCGGGTCGGGCGGGGATCGGCGTACGCGGCCACCGCGGCCACCACCCGCTCGCTGATGTGGGTGGCGGCGTGCTCCTGGGCGACGCTCCACTCGTTGCGCGCCCAGCGCTCCCCCACCTCGGCCTGGGCCGGGGCCACCAGATCGAGCAGCACCCGCTCGGCCGGCACACCCGCCTCGAGCAGGCCCCGGGCCACCGCCACGGCGGCCTGCTCGTCGGCCTCGGCCAGGCACTCCAGATAGCCGGGAAAGGCCTGCGCCGGGTCGGCGGCGGTCGTTGCGGTCACGCGGAGGGCTCCCTCGCTCGGTCGGCTTCGGTCGGACCCGGCACCGAGTGCAGGTGGCGGGACGCGCGGCCGGTCGGACCGGTCGCCCGCAGCGCGAGCACCGCGATGTCGTCGTGATCGCCGTGGGCCAGCCAGTCGCAGGTCACCTGCTCGACCCGCTCGGCCAGCGCCGGCGCGGGCATCCGGTGGCATCCGGTCACCGCGTGGACCAGCCGCTCGGCGCCGAACTGGTCGTCGCCGCGTCGCCCGCCCCGCGCCTCGGTCACCCCGTCGCTGTAGAGCAGGCAGGTCTCGCCGGGCGCCAGGTGCACGGTGACCTCGCCGATCCGCGGGTCCGGCACCACGCCGATCAGCATGCCGCTCAACGGCACCACCTCGACCTCGCCGGACTCCCGCAGCACCAGCGGCGGCAGGTGCCCGCCGCCGGCCAACGTCAGGGTCAGGCCGCCGTCGCGGTGCGGGCGGGCCACACCGAGCACCATGGTGGCGAAACGGCCCTGCCCGTGGGCCTGGGTGGTCTCCAACAACGCGTCGTTGAGCAGCTTCAGCAATCGACCCGGCTGCGTCTCGACCCGGTGCAACGCCTGCAGGCACTGGCGGAGCTGGCCGGTGAACACCGCCGCCTCCACCCCCTTGCCGGACACGTCGCCGAGGAAGAAGACCGAGCCGCCGTCGGCCAGCCGGTGCGAGCCGTAGAAGTCCCCGCCGATGCGCAGACCGGCCTGCGCCGGCCGGTAGGCGGTGCCCCACTGCACGCCGGCGGCCGCCGCCGGCTCGACCGGCAGCAGGCTGGCCTGCAACGTGTCGGCGACCTCGGCCTGGTCGCGGTAGAGCATGGCCGTGGTCAGCGCCGCGCCGGCCCGGGCCGCGAACGCGCGCACCAGGTCGACGTCGGCGTCGTCGTACCAGCGGCTGGCCCGGCGGGCCACCAGCAGGACACCGGCCGGAGCCTCCCGACCCGGCAGGGGCACCACCCGCGCACTGGCGCCGGGCACGTCGAGGCCGGGCAGCCAACCCGCCTCGGCGGCCTGCTCGACCAGCCAGTCCAGCGCGTGCGGCTCGGTGCCGGCGAGACCGGCCTCGATCGCCGCGGGCAGGGCCGGCGCCGGCAGCACGCCGCTGTCCACCGCGGGGGTGGCTTCCTCGTCGACGCGCGCCGCTCGCCACCAGCGGGCCCGACCGGACCGGGGCGCCAGCACCAGCACCGCCGCGTCGGCCAGCGTCGGCACGGCCAGTCGCACCACGGCGGCCGCGGCGCGGTCGGGGTGCAGCGGGTTGCCGAGCTTCTCGCCGACCACGGCGAGGAACGACGAACGGGCCCGCTCGGCGAGCAACGCGTCGGCCCGGCTGACGCTCTCGGTGACGTCCTCGACGTACCAGCAACGCCGGGCGTGGGAGAGCGCGACGGGACGCAGTCGCAGCCGACGCCCATGGTGGGTGATCTCGGCGGGGACGTCGCCACCCAGCGCCGCCACGCCGGTGGCGGCCAGCACCTCGCCGGGCACGACCTCCGGGACGAGGCGCTCCGCGACCGGGCTGACGTGCCGGACCACCCCGTCGGCGGCACAGACGACGAGGCCCTCGCGGAAGTGTTCCACCACCTCGGACCAGTCCGGGACGGTGAGGCCACGGTCGGGCGACAGCGGCGGCAGGGCGGCCGTGTCCGGAGCGGCGGCGGACCACGCCGGGGGCCGTGCGGCACTCGACGTGGAGATCCGTCCGTCGCCCGGGTCGGAACCCCTGACGTCGGCAGCAGTCACCAGCTGAGCCCCACTCTCCTCGTCGACACCCGCGGGACACGGAAACGGGTCCCTGTGGTCAAATCTCCTCGCCCCACCCTACGCCGGTATGCCGGAACCGCCACCTGACGCCGTGGCCCCGGCCGGGCGGACGCGGCGCCGAGCGGGCCGGTTGCGGGGTTGTTACGATCCGAATGTTTCTGCCCGACCGGCAGCCTGCGGAAAGGCGTGATGTGGTTCCTCACCGGAGAAAGCCCGAGGCGACACCGCTGAGCATCTCCGTGGACCGTTCCGACCCGTCCGTCCCGGTCGTCCGCGTCGGCGGTGACCTGGCGTACGCCAGCGCGGCACCGCTGCGGGCCGAGGTCGACCGGCTGCTCGCCGAGCGTCCCCGGGCCCTCGTGCTGGACTTCGGCGACCTGCTCTTCCTGGACAGCACCGGCCTCTCCGTGATCGTGCACGCCTGGCGCGAGGGGCAGCACGCGGGCACCACCATCGAACTGCGCGCGGTCCCCCGCTTCCTGGCGACGATCCTCGACATGACCGGGGTCACCGGCCTGCTGCAACGCCCGCCGGCCGACGGCCGTCCGGGGCAGTCGGCGTCCGGCTCGACCGCCTCGGCGTGACCCCGCGGGTTTCCCGCCCACCCCGAACTGGGAACATGGAGCCGTGCCCGCTCAGCTGTTGACCATCGAGGTGGACCGGCTCGACGCCGGGACCGCCCGGCTGCGGCTCGCCGGCGAGCTGGACTTCGACACCGCGCCCGAGCTCGTCGAGGCCGCCGCCGAGCTGCGCCGCGACGGCCACCAGGAGCTGGAGCTCGACTTCGCCGGCGTGGTGCTGTGCGACTCCTCCGGCCTGAGCGCGCTGGTGGTGATCCACCGAGCCGGCACCGGCGCGGTCCGCCTGCTCCACGTGAACCCACAGGTCCGGCAGCTGCTGGACCGCACCGGCCTGGCCGAGCTGCTGGCCGCTCCGCCCCGCGCGGTGATCCGCGACGCCCGCGAGGCGGGCTGAGCGCGACCGGTCCGGCGGGGAGGGGTGGCCCCCGACCCTGGGACCAGGGGCCGGGGGCCGGGAGGATGGCTCAGGCGGCGGGCGTGGCCTGCAGGCGCGGCCCGCTCTCGCGTGACTCCCCCATGACCGGGGGCTCGACGTCCTCCGGCGCACCGGAATCGGGCGTCTGGAACAGGTAACGGACGAAGTCCCCGGCCTCGTCGTCGTCCGCGCCGGGCCACTGCCCGACGCAGTCGACGCCGACCACCTCGCGGCCACTGCCGTCGTTGCTCTCCAGCAGGGCCCAGAGGGTCACCGGGTAGCACCGGGTCAGGTCCGGGCCGATCCGCCAGCGGGCGTACCAGCCGGGACGAGCGGGGACGATCTCCACGATCCGCTTCATGACGACCTGCCCTTCCGCGTGCGTCGGAAGTTGTCCGGTCCACAGCGATCGTGCGGCAGCACCGGGTGAGCGCTCCTCACCCGCAGCGAGTGAAGCGGCCCGGCGGTCGGCGCCCGTTAGCTTCCCGGCAGCGCCGGGAAGGCCACCGGCGCAAGCGCAACCGACCAGGAACGAGGTGCGACGATGCGCAAGCAGATGGAGGGCGACAACCAGCGCCGTCGGGCCCTGGCCCGGCAGGCCCGGGAACAGGGCCGCAGCGCGAGCCAGACCGGCGCCAGCCTGAGCGCGTCCAAGCAGGTCACCTCGCTGGACCAGCACGAGCGGTCCGGCCCGCCGCCGGCCGGCCGGCACAAGCCGGACAGCACGCGCGGCGGACCCGCGCCGCCGCCGGTCGGGGTGGCGGAACGTCCCCGCCCGCTGCCGGACCCGCAGCCGCCACGAGCGCCGTCGCTCGGGTACCGGGATCTCGTCGACGACGTGAGCCGCCGGGCCGGGGTGGACTTCACCGAGGCGAAGATCGCCGCCGAGGCCACCGTGCTCGCGCTGGCGTGGGCGCTCGGCGAGGCCGAACGGGAGCGGTTGCTCGCGGCGGTGCCGGTGAAGCTGCACGACGTGGTGCCGGTGGACGGCATCGAGCGGCGCCAGGACCTGCCGGGCTTTCTGGCCGAGGTGGGGCGGCGCAGCCGGCTCACCCCGGAGCAGGCGCGGTACCAGGCGGAGGCGACCCTGGCCGCGATCTGCGACGCCGATGCCGAGCTGGTCGAGTCGCTGCGCGTACCGGACGGGTTGCGTGACCTGCTCGCGCCGGCCGACTACGGCGGCGGCCTGGTGGGGGCGTCGTCCGCCACCGCCCCGCTGACCGAGCCGGAGCTGCGGGACGCGCTCGCCTCGCTGCCCTACTGGTCCAGCGACCAGCGGTCCCTGGTCCGCACGATCGAGTTGCCCGGTGGCAACCTGGACCGGGTCCTCGACCGGCTGGACCAGCTCAAGGTCGAGGTCGGGCGTGGTCCGCAGATCGGCCGGCCCGACCCGGACAGCGCCGTGCTCACGGTCCGGACCCAGCAGGTCGACGGCGTCACGGCCGCGGACGTGGACCTGGCCCACCGGGTCGACGACGCGGTCGACGAGGCCGGCGCCGGGATGGCCGCCGGCTGAGGTGCGAGGAGGGGCCCCCGCCACCACCGGTGGCGGCGGGGGCCCCGCTGGGCACCCGTCCGCCCGGGCCGGGCCGCCGCCCGGTACCGTGTCCCGCCGTGGAACGCGAGGCCGAGACCCTGGAGATCGTCGTGGACCCGGCCCGGCCCACCGGCCGTACGCTGCTCGCCGACGGGGTCGAGCAGTCCTACGTGGATGTGGCGGACGCGCGGCACCTGCACTTCGAGTACGTGCGGCGGATCGCCGCCGTGATCGACCTGGCCGCACCGTCCGGTCAGCCGCTTCGCGTCCTGCACCTGGGCGGCGGCGCGCTCACGCTGCCGCGCTGGCTGGCCGCCACCCGCCCGGGCTCGCCGCAGCGGGTGGTCGAGCGCGATCCCGGCGTGGTCGACCTGGTCCGCCGGAAGCTGCCCCGGGTGCCACCGGAGGTGGTCGTCGCGCTCGGCGACGCCCGGGACGCGGTCGGCGACGCGCCCGCCGGGGCGTACGACGTGGTGGTGGCCGACGTCTACCGGGCCGCGGTCATGCCGCCGCACGTGGCGGCCGTCGAGTTCGTCGCCGAGGTGGCCCGGGTGCTCCGCCCGGACGGCCTCTACCTGGTGAACCTGACCGACCTGCCGCCGCTGGCGCACACCCGGGCGCAGGTGGCCACGCTGCGCGCGGTCTTCGCCGACGTGTGCCTGCTCACCGACCGGCGGATGCTGCGGGGCCGCCGCTACGGCAACGTGGTGCTGGCCGGCGCGCTGCGCCCGGACCGGCTGCCGGTGCGCCGCCTCGCCGCCCGGGTCGCCGGCGACCCGGTGCCGGGGACGATGCTGCACGGGGCGGCGCTGGACGCGTTCGCCGACGGCGCGCTGCCGGTCACCGACGCCCACCCGCGCTGAGCGGGGTTTTCGCACCGGCACGGCGGGTAGCCGCGCCGGATGAGCGCCGCCGACGACCGCTCCACCGCCCGCCGGACGCTGATCGTGATCGGCCTGGTGCTCGCCACCGTGGTCGGGCTGGGACTGGTCTGGGCGACCCGTCGGGTGCTCGTCTGGGGGCTGGTCGCGGCGTTCCTCGCGGTCGCGCTCAAGCCGCTGGTGGATCGACTCCAACGCCGGGTGCGCCGCCGGGCCGTGGCCACGCTGCTCGTGTTCCTGGCCACGTTCGTGCTGCTCGCCGCGCTGGGCACGCTGATCGTGGTGCCGCTGGTGGACGAGGTGGGCCGGTTCGCCGACCGGGCGCCGGACCTGGTGCGCGAGGCCCAGGCCGGGCGGGGGCCGGTCGGCCGGCTGCTGGAGCGTCTCCACCTGCTCCGGTACGCCGAACCGGAGCAGCTGCGCCGCTACGGCGACCGGCTCGGCGAGCCGACCGTCGGCCTGGTCCGGGGCGTCGCCCAGGCCGTCGCCGCCGTGGTCACGGTCGTGGTGCTGGCGTACCTGATGGTGCTGGAGGCCCCGAAGATCGTGGCGGCGACGCTGCGCCTGGTCGGCGACGGAGCGGCGGAGCGGTTGCGCCGCATCGGCCGCGACACGTCCCGGATCGTCACCGGCTACCTGAGCGGCAACCTGTTGATCAGCGTGATCTGCGGGGGTCTGACCTTCGTCGTGCTCTTCCTCCTCGGCGTGCCGTTCGCCGCGGTGATCGCCCTGGTGGTCGCCGTGGTCGACCTGATCCCGCTGGTCGGTGCGACGCTGGGCGCGATCGTCGCGGCCGGCGCGGGGTTCCTGCACTCCCCCACCGCCGGCGTGGTCGTGCTGGTGTTCTTCGTGGTCTACCAGCAGGTGGAGAACCACCTGCTGCAACCGGTCATCATGGCCCGCGCGGTCCGGCTGAACCCGTTGACCGTGCTGGTCAGCCTCCTGCTCGCCGCCGAGCTGGCCGGTCTGGTCGGGGCGCTGCTGGCGATTCCGGCGGCCGGTGTCGTCCAGGTGCTGCTGCGGGAGTTCGTTCCGGCCGGACGGCAGGCACTGCCCGTGCCGGCCGCCGGGGACGGCCCGGCCGGCGCACCGGGTCCCGGTACGCGGGACCGGCCGCCGGCCGGTGGGTGAGGCGGGGCGGTCAGCGCCGCCGGACCAGTTCGGGCGACTCGCTCTCCAGCGGCACCGCGTTGGCCGGCACCAGGCCGAGCTGCACGGCGGGCCGGGGCAGCGTCGCGTCGAGCGCCCAGTCCGCGGCGACCCGGGGACGGTTGCCCGGCATGGCCAGCAGGTGGTAGCCGCGGGTGACCGCCTTGGCCGGCAGCCCGGACAGCGGCACGTGCAGCGGGTTCGCGGCCGCGTCCTTGCCGCCCAGGTCCACCACCCAGCCCAGGTCGTGGTGCTTGTAGGACTTGCGGGCGCCCTGCCCGTACGAGGCGGCGATGTTGTGCGCGGCCAGCTTGCCCTGCCGCTGGGCGTGCTGCGCGGTCATCGCGCACACCTGCCCGGGCCGGGTCGGGTCGGGCACGGCGGCGGCGTCGCCGCAGGCGAACACCTCCGGGTAGCCGGGGACGTTGAGGTACTCGTCGACCACCAGCCGGCCCTTCTCGGTACGCAGGCCCAGCTCGGCCACGAACGGGTCGGGGCGTACGCCGACGCACCAGATGAGGCTGCAGGTCGGGACGTACTCGCCGTCGGTGAGCATCACCCCGTCGGGGGTGGCCTCGGCGACCGAGGTGCCCATCCGCACGTCCACGCCGCGCTTGCGCAGCACCCGGTCGGCGGTGACGGACATTCGCCGGTCCAGCTCGGGCAGCACGCGGGGGGCGACGTCCAGCAGCATCCAGCGCGGGCGGACCTTCAGGTGCGGGCGCTGGGCCAGCAGCCGGTCGGTGAACAGCTGTCCGTGCGCGGCGACCTCGGTGCCGGTGTAGCCGGCGCCGACCACGACGAACGTGGTGCGGGCGCGCTGCTCGGCCGGGTCGTCGGTCAGCTCGGCCAGCTCGACCTGCCGGACCACGTGGTCGTGCAGGTAGAGCGCCTCGGGCAGGCCGCGGAAGCCGTGCGCGTACTCGGTGACCCCGGGGATGGGCAGCAGCTTGTTGACGCTGCCCACGGAGAGGATCAGCCGGTCGTACGCGAGCTGGCCGTGGTCGCCCTCGGCGGAGCGGTAGCCGACCCAGCGGTTCTGCAGGTCCACCCGGTCGGCCTCGCCGACCACCACCCGGACGCCGTCGAGCGTGCCGGCCAGCGGCACGGAGATCCGGGTCGGCTCGACCACGCCGGCCGCGACCTCGGGCAGCAGCGGCAGGTAGAGGAAGTAGTCGGTCGTGTTCAGCAGGACGATCTCGGCCCGGTCGCGGGCCAGTCGGCGCAACGTCTTGGCCGCGTGGTACCCGGCGAACCCGGCCCCCACGATCACCACACGTGGTTTCGTCATGTCTGCTGCCGTTCCCGGGCAGACCTGCGACAAACGTGGCGATGATCCATCCACGAACAACGATATGGACAATTGTCGTGATCGGCGCGAGGATGCCCTGATGGGAAACCACCAGACCGCCGGGGGTCGACCCACGAGGTCGAGCCGGCGTACCTTCCTCACCGCCTCCGCCGCGGCCACCGCCGCCGCCGTCGCCACCCCGCTCACCGCCGCCCCGGCGGCCGCCGCCGGGGCGCCGCCCGGCCCGGGCCGTCCGACCCGGCCGCAGCGCCCGGACCGCGAGCTGACCGCGCTGCTGCGCGAGATCGACAGGCACCGGATCGAGGCCACCGTCCGCCGGCTCGCCGCGTTCGGCACCCGGCACACCCTCTCCAGCCAGACCGATCCGGTACGCGGCATCGGCGCCGCCCGCGACTGGATCCACGCCCAACTGTCCGGGTACGCCGCCGCCTCCGGCGGCCGGATGACCGTCGAACTCCAGTCCTACGTGCAGGAACCGGCGTCCCGGATCCCGACCGCGACCACGATCACCAACGTGGTGGCGACGCTGCGCGGCGACGTCACGCCGGAGCGGGTGTACGTGATCACCGGTCACTACGACTCCCGTGCCACGGATGTGATGGACGCGGTCAGCGACGCGCCGGGCGCCGACGACGACGCCTCCGGCGTGGCCGTGGTCATGGAGCTGGCCCGGGTGCTGGCCAGCCGGCGCAGCGAGGCCACCATCGTGCTGGCCGCCGTGGCCGGCGAGGAGCAGGGACTGTACGGCTCGGCGTACCTGGCCGGCCGGCTGAAGGCGGCGGGCGTGGACGTGCAGGGCATGTTCAGCAACGACATCGTGGGCAGCAGCACCGCCGACGACGGCACCCGCGACCCGCGTACGGTGCGGCTCTTCGCCGAGGGTGTGCCGACCGCCGAGACCCCGGCCGAGGCGAGCGTGCGGCAGTCCGTCGGCGGCGAGAACGACTCCCCGTCGCGGCAGCTGGCCCGGTTCGTCAGCGACGTGGCGGACAACGCCGCCACCGGGATGGGGATCCGGGTGGTCTACCGGCGGGACCGCTACCTGCGCGGCAGCGACCACATCTCGTTCCTGCGCGAGGGTTGGCCGGCCGGCCGGTTCACCGAGCCCGCCGAGGACTTCGCCCACCAGCACCAGGACGTCCGGGTGGTCGACGGCGTGCAGTACGGCGACCTGCCCGAGTTCTGCGACTTCGACTACATCACCCGGGTGGCCCGGGTGAACGCCGCGACGCTGTGGTCGCTGGCCCAGGCGCCGGGCACGCCGAAGGGCGTGGTCGTGGTGACCACGAACCTGACCAACGACACCACGCTGCGCTGGCAGCGCGGACCGGAGCCGGACCTGGCCGGCTACGAGGTGGTGTGGCGGGAGACCACCGCCGCCGAGTGGCAGAGGGTGCTGCCGGTCGGCGACGTCACCGAGGTGACGGTGGACCTGTCCAAGGACAACGTGTTCTTCGGTGTGCGGGCGGTCGACCGGGCCGGCCACCGCAGCCCGGTGGCGTTCCCGAAGCCGGGCAGCTGACCCCGTGCCGCCGCCGGCGCCGGGTGGCTCAGTCCGGCGCCGGGGCGGTGATCGCCCAGCGTTCGTGGTCCCGCCAGGCACCGTCGATGAACAGGTAGTCCGGGGAGAAGCCCTCCAGCCGGAAGCCCAGCCGGCGGGCCAGCCGCTTCGACGGCTCGTTGCCGGGTTGGATGTTGGCCTCCAGCCGGTGCAGTCCGAGCGGGCCGAACGCGTGGGCGATCACCAGCCGCACCCCGGCCGTGGCGTGGCCGGTGCCCGCGTACGGGCGGAAGGCGGCGTAGCCGAGGTAGCCGCCGCGCAGCGCGCCGAGCACGATGCCGCTGATGGTCGCGTACCCGGCGATCTCCCCGGTGGCCCGGTCGCAGAACAGGAACCCGTCGCTGCCCCGCCCCCTGATCTTGCGCAGGTACGCCGCGTACCGCTCGGCGTCGTCCGGCGCCGACAGCCACGGGTGGTGCAGGTCCTGGCTGCGCCGGGCGGCGGCGACGAACTCCGTCTCGTCACCGGGGCGGGGACGGCGGATCGCGACGCGCCCGTCGCTGCGCAGGTATCTCACGGTGCCCACTCTCGGCCACCGGCTCGCCCTCGCCTCGGGCGGGGTCGCCGGGCGCCTCGGATTCCCCTACCGTGGTCCGCGACGACGGGAGGTCGATCATGAGGACTGCTCCACTCGGCACGGTGCTGGTTCCCGCTTCGCCCCCGGGTCGCGCGGTGTCCTGACCCCGCCACCCTCAGCGCGAAGCGACAGGTGACCCGCCACGCGCGGGTCTCCCGCCCCGGCGTGCCCGCACGCCACCACATCGCTTCCGAGGGAGTTCCCCGTGTTTCCGGACCACCCGTCCGGGCGCCTCACCGCGCCCGGGCCACGTAACCCTGCCCGACGGCCGGCATGACCGGCACCGTGCCGGCCGGCCGACTCGGCCGCGACTTCCACCTGCTCTGGGCCGCCTCGGCGGTCTCCAACCTGGGCGACGGGATCACCCTGGTGGCCGCGCCGCTGCTGGTCGCCTCGATCGCCCCCGACCCCGCCGCCGTCGCCGCCGCGGCGCTCGCCCCACAACTGCCCTGGTTGCTGTTCGCGCTGGTCAGCGGCGCCGTCGTGGACCGCCTCGAACGGCGCCGGCTGATCGCCGTGGTGAACGCCGGTCGGGCCGCGATCCTGGGCGCGCTGGCCGCGGCGGTGCTCACCGGCACTGCCACGGTGCCGCTGATCTGCCTGGCCTTCTTCCTCACCGGCGTCGGGGAGACGCTCGTGGACACCGCCGCCGGCGCGTTGCTGCCGTCGGTCGTGCCGCCCGAGCGGCTGGAACAGGCGAACAGCCGGCTCTCCGCCACCTTCGTCGTCGGCAACCAGTTCCTGGCCAAGCCGCTCGGGGCGTACCTGTTCGTGGGCGCCGCGGCCCTGCCGTTCGGCGTCGACGCGGCCACCTTCGGGTTGGCGGCGCTCCTGCTGGCCATGCTCCCCCGGCGCCCGCTCGGCCCGGCGCAACCGGCGCTCCCGGCGGCGACCCGCCGGTCGCTGCGGGCGGAGATCGGGGAGGGACTGCGGTCGCTGTGGGCGACACCGGTGCTGCGCACGCTGGCCGCGTGCATCGCGGTGATGAACGTGGCCTTCTGCGCGGCGTTCGCCGCGTTCGTGCTCTACGCCCGCGACCGGCTCGGCCTCGACGAGATCGGGTACGGGCTGCTGCTGACCGCCTCGGCGGTCGGTGGACTGGCCGGCAGCGCGCTGACGACCCGGCTGCGCTCCCGGTTCGGCACGCCCGCCCTGCTGCGGGCGGGGCTGCTGGTCGAGGTCGGACTCCAGGTCGTGCTGGGCACCACCCGGGAGCCACTGGTCGCCGGGGCGGCCCTGGCCGTCTGGGGCGCACACGCCATGGTGTGGGGCGTCCTGGTGGTGTCGCTCCGCCAGCGGCTGGTGCCGGATCGGCTGCGGGGCCGGGTCAACGGCGCCTACGCCCTCGCGGACCTGGGTGGCGCGGCGCTCGGCACCGTCGCCGGCGGTCTGCTCGCCACGGCCACCGGGAGCGTCCTGACGCCGCTCTGGCTGGCGGCGGCCCTGCTGGCCGGGCTCACCGCGTGGGCGTGGCCCCGACTCGCGGACGCGGCAGCCGCCGCTCCGCCCGGTCCGGGCGGTCCGCCGTCCTGACCCACTCCGGTGCGCCGAGGTGGTGGCGTCCGGGCCTCCCCGATGCCGCCGCCTCGGCGCGGCGCGGTCCTCCTGCGCGGTGTCGCCGCCCGCAGCCCCGTCGGTAGGTACGCGTCGCATCCCGCGCAGGACGCCCATGGCTGCACGCCGCAGGGCCGATCAGCACCCCGCATGGCCGACCAGCACGCCGCCTGCCACCGCACCGCACCCCAGGACGGACCGGACACAGCCCGCGTTCCCGCAGCACTCGCCTCCGCAACGCCTTTCGAGCTGATATCAGAAACGACTCGGAGGGCCGGGACCCGCCCGCAACCAGAGCGTGAGTCGCTTCGGGGCGTCGGTGCCCGCCCCCGACCGAGAGCGTGAGGTCGCTTCCGGGCGTCGGTGCCCGCCCCCGACCGAGAGCGTGAGGTCGCTTCCGGGCGTCGGTGCCCGCCCCCGACGAGAGCGTGAGTCACTGACGGCATCAGCTCGATAGGCACCGTGACAGGGCACGGCCCGGCCCGTGCGGGGTCACCAGACGTCCCCCGTCGGTGGTGCCCGCCGGCCGGATGCCAACTGCGCCGTGTGGGGTGTTGGCTGCTCGCCTCAGGATCACCGCCCGGGACGCCTCGAGATCTTGGAAGGAAACGGCCCCGATGGAGGCCGCTACCTTCCAAGATCTCGGGACCGTCGACCAGAGCCGACGTCGACGCGGAGGTGGTCGGAGATAACCGCCCTGATGTCCGGTTCGGCGGGCCGCCACGCACAGTGGCTGCGTGCCATGAACCCGTGTGCCGGGTTTGGCGGTGGTCGGCGCCACCGTGAGCGTGGAATCGGTGCCGGGGGTGCGGCGTTGTACCGGGTAGACCGCGCGCCGCCCCGACCATCGCGTCGGCAGGCCAGGCCCCGGTCGGAATGACCGGCCCCCCGCCGGTGGTTACATCCCCCTGAGCCGCCCGTGCAGGCCCCCCCCGCTGGCCGCCGCGCAGGCCCCGTGCACGCCCTGTCGGGCTGCCGGACTTTCAGACTTCCCCCCTTTCACACGGCACCCCCGTGCCGTGCCCCCACCCCCCCTTTGGGAGGCATCATCATGGCTACCACTCTGCTGCGTAAGACCGTGCTGACCGCTGCTGGTATCGCCGCGACCGCCGGTGGCATCGCCGGCCCCGCGATCGCCGCCCACGCCGCCCCCACCGACACCACCACCGTGGTCGCCGACCGCAAGGGCCACGGTGAGCGGGAACTCGACGTGCGCTACGAAGCCCAGCCCAACTTCTACTACTGCGGCCCCGCCGCCACCCGCAACGCCATCAGCGTCCTGGGCAAGAACATCGACGTCCACGCCATGGCCCGCGAAATGGGCACCACCGAAGCCGGCACCAACAGCATCAACGACATCACCCCCGTCCTGAACAAGGAAACCGGCAAGCCCTACCGCTCCGTCGAAATCAAGAGCGGTAAGGCCGACAACAAGCAGACCGACACCCTGCGCGCCGACATCATCCGCACCGTCGACGACGGCCGCGCCGTCGTGGCCAACATCGCCGGCACCGCCACCGACACCGACAACACCACCCACTCCTTCGAAGGCGGCCACTACATCAGCGTCATCGGCTACCGCGACAACGGCAACACCGTCACCATCGCCGACAGCGCCGACCCCAACATGGCCTCCTACCGGATGAGCATCGACAACCTCGCCGACTGGATCGCCACCCGCGGCTACAGCACCAGCTGACCCACCAACACGGCAAAGGGCCCGACCCCACCACGGGGTCGGGCCCTTTCGCGTATCCAACGGCTGCCTGTCGGTCACCTCGCCGTCATGTCGGTGTCGTCACCCGGACGGGTCGCTCCACCACGCTGGGTCGCGCCGCACCACCCGGCCGACCCCGCGAAGGAGCAGCAGTGGCAGCCGAGTCGGCGACCGACCGCCCACCGACGACCCGCCCCGACGTGAGCGTCGTCGTGCCGGTCTACAACACCCTGCGCTACCTGCGTACCTGCCTCGACTCGCTGCTGCGGCAGACCATCGGGCCGGAGCGGATGGAGATCGTGGCGGTGGACGACGGGTCCACCGACGGCAGCGGGCGGCTGCTGGACCGGTTCGCCGCACGGCACCCCGGCGTCGTACGGGTGGTCCACCAGGCCAACTCCGGTGGTCCGGCCGCCCCCTGCAACCGCGGCCTGGACCTGGCCACCGGCCGGTACGTCTTCTTTCTCGGCTCCGACGACCGGCTCGGACCGGAGGCGCTGGAACGGCTGGTCGCCGCCGCCGACCGGTACGGCTCCGACGTGGTGCTCGGCAAGGTGGTCGGGGTCAACGGGCGGCACGTCTTCTCCGACGTGTTCGCCGACGGCAACGCGGTCGACGTGAGCCTGTTCGACTCGGAGCTGCCGTGGTCGCTGGCGAACACCAAGCTGTTCCGCCGCGACCTCGTCGACCGGCTCGGGCTCCGCTTTCCGGAGGACATGCCGGTCCTCAGCGACCAGCCGTTCACGTTGGCCGCCTGCTACCACGCCCGACGGATCTCGGTGCTGGCCGACTACGACTACTACCACGCGGTGCGCCGGCTGGACGCCCGCAACATCACCTACCACAGCCGGGTGGAGCAGCGTCTGGTCAGCGTCGAGCGGTTGTTCGCGTTCGTCGCCGACCTGATCCCCGCCGGCCCGCGCCGGGACGCGGTGCTGCGCCGCCACGCCGGGCTGGAGCTGGCCAACCTGGTCGGCGACGACTTCCGCCGGCTGGACCGGGCCGACCAGGAGCGGGTGCACGCGAGCGTCCGCCGGCTGGTCGAGCGGCACGTCACCGACGGAGTGCGGGCCCGGCTGAACATCGAGGCGCGACTGCGCCTGGGGGCGGTCACCGCCGGCGGGGTGGACGACCTGCTGGCCGTCATCGAGCAGGACGCCGCCCGGGGCGTACCGGAGACGGTGGTGGCCGGGGGCCGCTGGCACGCCGGCTACCCGGGCGCGCCGGCGGCCTGGACCGACGTCACCGACGTGCGCGCGGACTGGCTGGCCCGGCTGGACACGGTCGAGGTGAGCTGGGTCGACGGGCACACCCTGGCGGTGACCGCGCGCAGCCCGTACCCCGGTTTCGCGACGGCGGCCGGGCCGGTCCGGCTGGCCGCCGGGCCGGTCGCCGGCGCCACCCGGCTGGACGCGACCGACCCGAGCGGTCGGACCGTGCGCACCGACTTCCCGGTCGACCGGCTCCTCGCGGTCGGCGCGGCCAGCGGCCAGCGCCACCCGGTGCGGACCGAGGTGGACGGCGGTCACGGCCGTGGGTCCGCGCCGGTACGCGCGCCCCGACTCGCCGCCGGCCGTCCCCGGGTGCTGCGCCACGGCGCCCGGCTGTACGGGGTGGCCGCGACCGTCGACCCGCGCACCGGCCAGCTCGTCCTGTCGGTGGTACCGGTGACCGTGGGGCAGGTGGTCGGTCGGCTGCGTCGGCGGTGGCAACGGCGCCCGACCGGCCCGGCGATGCCGGCCCGCACGACGGTGCGGGCCGCGCCCCGCGCCGGCACGGCGGTCGAGCGCAGCGGCAACCACGCCGAGCCGGGGCCGGCGCAGGTCGGCCGGGTGACCGTCACCTCCTGAGCCGGGCGGGCTCAGCGGGCGGGTCGGAAACCCTGGTCGAGCGGCATCGGGACCTGGAGGTAGGTGCTGCCGCGCAGGTCCAGCCAGGCCCGCTCCGGCGCGCGGACCAGCCGCACCATCACGCCGGTGCAGGTGGGGCACCGGCCGATCAGGCCCGGCGCGTGCGAGTAGACGTGCAGGCCGGCCATCGGGCCGGTCGTCCCGCAGGTGTCGCACCGCCCGGTGGTGCTGCTCAGGTCGACCGCGAAGAGTTCGCGCAGCGGCCCGTCGAGCATGTTGCCGTCCAGGTAGGACATGTCGGTCATGCGCTCTCCTCGGATCGTCAGCCGGTCGGGCCGAAGCGCTCGGTCCGGACCCGCCGGGTCGGGTGGCCCAGCCCCACCAGCAGGTCGGCCACGGTCTCGACGAAGCCGGTGGGGCCGCAGACGTAGCAGAGCGGCTCCAGGTCGGGCGGCCAGCCGTGGCTGTTCACGTCGGCCAGGCCGATCCGGTGCGGTTCGCCCCGCCAGCCGTCGGGCGCCTGCCTGGTGTAGACGTACGCGACGTCCAGGCCCTGGTCGTCGCGGGCCCGGCGGCGCAGCTCGTCGGCGTAGATCACGTCGTCGGGGGTGCGCACCGAGTAGATCAACCGGAACGGGACCCGGCTGCCCGCGGCCCGGCGCGCCCGGACCATGGCCATCAGCGGCACCACCCCGGAACCACCGCCCACCAGCAGCACCGGCGCGGTCTCGTCGGTGCGCCAGACGAACCAGCCGCCGACCGGTCCGCGCACCTCCACCGGGTCGCCCTCGGCGTAGGTGTCCACCAGGTAGGGCGACACCTCGCCGTCGGGCACCCGCTGCACGGTCACCTCGATCCGCTCCCCCTCGGCCGGACCGGCCAGCGAGTAGGAGCGGGCAGCCTGGTAGCCGTCGGGAGCGGTCAGGCGCAGGTCGACGTGCTGGCCGGGCAGGTGCCCCGGCCAGCCGGGCACGTCCAGCACCAGCGTCTGCGCGGTCGGCGTCTCGATCCGCCGCTCGACCAGTCGGGCCACCCGCCAGGTCAGCGGCGCGACCCGACGGCCGGTGGCCGGGGCCGCCACCTCAGTCGCCCTGGTAGCGCTGCTCGCGCCACGGGTCGCCGTAGTCGTGGTAGCCGGCGGTCTCCCAGAAACCCGGCCGGTCGTCGACGAGCAGCCGGATCCCGTGCACCCACTTGGCGGACTTCCACAGGTAGAGGTGCGGGACGAGCAGCCGGGCCGGGCCGCCGTGCTCGGCCGGCAGCGGGCCGCCGTCGTAGGTGTGCACCACCCAGGCCCGCCCGCCACGCAGGTCGTCCAGCGGCAGGTTGGTGGTGTAGCCGCCGTAGGAGTGGGCCAGGGCGTAGCGGGCGCCGGTGTCGACGCCGTCGAGCAGCGTGTCGAGTGAGACGCCCTGCCAGGTGGTGCCGAGCTTGGACCAGCGGGTGACGCAGTGCAGGTCCACGGTCGGGGTGTCCTGCGGCAGGCCCATCAGCTCGTCCCACGACCAGCGGTACTCCGCGCCGGTTTCGCTGGTCAGGACGAACTCCCAGGTGTCCAGCTTCACCCGGGGTGTCGGGCCGGCGGAGAGCACCGGGAAGTCCTCGGTGAGGTACTGCCCCGGCGGCAGGTCGGGTGCGGACGAACGGGGCCGGCCCTGGAAGCCCGGCGAGACGATTCCCACCCGTCAGTCGTACCACTCCCGACCGTGCCGGGGCAGTGCTTCAGCGGGAGTGCCCGCCGGGGCCGCCGCCCTGCACCTCGTGCACGACGGTGCGGTCGCCGTCGCCGCTGTCCCGGGTGGCCCGCAGGCTGGTGATGGTGACGACCACAAGGACACCGATGATGACGCCGAGCGAGGCGAGCGTCGGGATCTCCGGGACGCCCTTCCAGATGCCGTGCGCCCAGTGCAGGCCGAGCTTGAGCCCGATGAAGGCGAGGATGACCGCCAGGCCGTAGCTGAGGTGCACCAGCCGGCTCAGCGCGGCGTGCAGCACGAAGTAGAGCGCCCGCAGGCCCAGCAGCGCGAAGGCGTTGGTGGCGAAGACCAGGTACGGGTCCTCGGTGATGCCGTAGACGGCGGGCACCGAGTCGACCGCGAAGACCACGTCGGTGGCGAGCACCGCGACCACGACCAGCGCGAACGGGGTGAGCGCCCGCCGGCCGCCCTGCCGGATCGTCATCCGGGTGCCGTGGTAGTCGTCGACGACGGGCATCACCTTGCGCAGCAGCTTCACCGACCGCATCTTGTTGATGTCGACCTCCTGCTCGTGCCCGGAGAGGGCGTCGCGCAGCAGCTTGACCGCGGTGGCGATCAGGATGAGGGCGAAGAGCAGGAAGGCGAAGTCGAGCGTCTGCAGGGCGGCGGCGCCCAGCGCGATGAAGACGGCGCGCAGCACGAGCGCGCCGGCGATGCCGTAGAGCAGCACCCGCTGGGCGAGCACGGCCGGCACCGCGAACGCGGCCAGCAGCAGCATGAAGACGAAGAGGTTGTCGACCGAGAGCGACTTCTCGACCAGGTAACCGGTGAGGTACTCGATGCCCTGCTGGCCGCCGTAGCGCGACCAGATCCAGGCGCCGAAGGCCAGCGGCAGGGCGATGTAGAAGGCCGACCAGCCGAGCGCCTCGCGGATGGAGACCTCGTGCGGCTTGCGGGTGACGAGGAAGTCCAGCACCAGCAGGGCGAGCACGCCGGCGATCGTCACCGCCCACAGCGTGGGCGTGCCGACCGACGACAGCTCGGCGGCGGACAGGTATGACAGTTCGGACATGGGGCCTCCTCGAACACCGTGGCATGTTCGAGGTCTCCTTCACCCACGGTTTCGTGGGCAACCACCCGAGGCTCACCCTCGGGGGGTTCGCCGTACTGACCGGAATGGTTCGTGGGAAGTACTCCCCTCGTGGGGACAAGGCTAGGCCAACCCGGGGCCGGACGCCAAGTCACGCCACGGATGATTGCCCTGGTCAACCGCTGTGCGGGCGGCCGGCCGTGGCGTCGCGGGTCCCGGCCCCCTAGGGTGACGCGGGTGACCAACCAGGGACCGCTGACCGGCGTACGGGTGATCGAGCTGGCCGGCATCGGCCCGGGCCCGTTCGCCGCGATGATGCTCGCCGACCTCGGCGCCGACGTGGTGCGGGTGGACCGGGTCGGCGGGGGCGGCTTCGGGGCCTTCCCCGGTGACCTGCTCAACCGCAACCGCCGCTCCCTGGCCGTGGACCTGAAGCAGCCGGCCGGACGGGAACTGGTGCGTGCCCTGGTCGCCGGGGCGGACGCGCTGGTCGAGGGTTTCCGGCCCGGGGTGACCGAACGGCTCGGCCTCGGCCCGACGGACTGCCTCGCCGCCAACCCGCGCCTGGTCTACGGGCGGATGACCGGCTGGGGCCAGGACGGTCCGCTCGCCTCCACCGCCGGGCACGACATCGACTACCTGGCGCTGACCGGCGCGCTGCACGGCGTGGGCCGGGCCGGCGAGCCGCCGGTACCGCCGATGAACCTGCTCGGCGACTTCGGCGGCGGCGGCATGATGCTGGCCCTCGGCATGGTCGCGGCGCTGTACGCGGTGCGCGGCGGCGCGCCCGGCCAGGTGGTCGACGCGGCCATCGTGGACGGCGTGTCGGTGCTCGCCACCCAGATCCACGCGCTGCGCGGGCTCGGCCTCTGGCAGGACCCGCGCGGGGTCAACCTGCTCGACGGCGGCGCACCCTTCTACGACACCTACGAGTGCGCCGACGGCCGGTACGTCGCGGTGGGCGCGCTGGAGCCGCAGTTCTACGCCGAACTGGTGCGGCTCACCGGGTTCCCGCTCGACGGCGACGACGCTCCGGACCGCGACGACCCGGCGAACTGGCCGGCGCTGCGCGCGGCGTGGGCGCGGCTGTTCCGCACGCGTACCCGGGACGAGTGGGCGGCCCTGCTGGACGGCACGGACGCCTGCGTGGCGCCGGTGCTCGACTGGGCGGAGGCCCCGCGGCACCCGCACCTGGCGGCCCGCGAGGTGTTCGTCGCGCCGGACGGGGTCACCCAGCCGGCCCCCGCGCCGCGTTTCTCGGGCACGCCCACGTCGGTCCGCCGGCCCCCGCCCGCACCGGGCGAGCACACCGACGAGGTGCTCACCGAGGCGGGCCTGGACGTCGACCGGATCGCGGCGCTGCGCGCCGCCGGCACGGTCGGCTGAGCGGGCGGCTCAGCGCCGGCGGGTGGCGGCCGGCGCGAGGGCCGGCTCCACCATGTCCCGGTAGTCCCGGGGCAGCTGCACCACCACGTCCTGGAACTCGCCGCTGCTGATCGCCTCGCGCAGCGTGGCGAACACAGCCCCCACCGCGGTGCGCGCGGTGTTCTCGTCGCAGTCGGCCCGGCGGGCCACCCGGGCGACGAACTCGGCCGCGCCGAACCGCTCGGCCGCCTCGGTACGCGGGTGCGGGCTGAGCAGCCCCCACAGCGGCTTGGGCAGCTGCGCGGCCAGGTCCAGCACCTCGCCGCCGGTCAACCGCTCGGCCAACGTCTCCAGGGTGGCCCGGGTCAACGTCGCCGCCCGGTCCTCGGCGGTGCCGGTGAGCCGGGCGACCCGGCCCACGAAGGTCAGGTAGTGCATCGGTGGTACCCCCTTCGGTGCGCCCCCGCGGCTACCCGTCCCGGCCCGGCGGAAACAGGCGTCGTCGGGGGCGTGACCCGGCGCGCGGCGGGTATCCGCCGCCCGGTCGTGACCCCAACTACTGGCGCGAGGAGCCCGACTGATGGCGAGTTACACGGATGTCCTGGAGTACCTGTCCGCGCTGGACTACCCGGCCGGGAAGGACGACGTCATCCGCGAGGCGGAACGGGAGGGCGCGCCGCCGGACGTGTTGCGGGCGCTGCGCGCGCTGCCTCCGGTGGACTACGCCAACGGCACCGAGGTGGCCCGCTCGGCCGGCATCGACGCCGCTCCCGAGGTGAGCCCGTCGCAGCGCGCGGCGCAGGCCCGGGACCGCCACCCGCGGGTCTCGCAGCACCTGCGCGGCATCTGACCGCTGCGGTGCCGCGCCACCCGGCGGTCCGGGTCCCGGGGCACGTGCCGGCCGCGCTCCAGCTCGCCGTGATGGGGCTGGTCGGCGTCGCCTGCGGCGCCGCCGCCGGGGTGCTCGTCCGGCCGGTGCTGGCGCCGCTCGTGGGCTGGGACGCCGCCGCCCTGGCCTGGCTGACGCTGGAGTGGGCCCGGCTGTCCCGGTTGGACGCCGCCCGGACCGCGCGGCTGGCCAAGCTGGAGGACCCCGGGCGGGCGATGCGCGACGCGCTGCTGCTGGCCGCGTGCCTGGGCAGCCTGCTCGCGGTGGGCATGGTGTTCACCACGGCCGGTCAGGTGCCGCCCGGGCTGGCCCGGGCCGTGTACGCCGGCCTCGGCGTGCTCAGCGTGGTGCTCTCCTGGTTCGTCGTGCACACCGTCTTCACCACCCGGTACGCGCGGCTCTACTACGGCGGCGAGCCGGGCGGGATCGACTTCCACCAGGACGAACCGCCCGACTTCACCGACTTCGCCTACGTGGCGTTCACGGTGGGGACGACGTTCCAGGTGTCCGACACGGACGTGAGCGACCGCGCCGTTCGCCGGACCGTGCTGCGCCAGACGCTGTTGTCGTACCTGTTCGGCGCGGTCATCGTCGCCGCGACGGTGAACCTGCTGGCAACCCTGGCCCGATAGGGCGCCCGTCGACAGGCGGGCGCCCCGGGCCACGAACCGCGACCTGGGGCGCCTCGCAACACCTGTCCCTGGCGGTTCACGCCCGAACCGGGTCGCGACCACCAGGCGGTGGATGTTCGCCCGAACCGGGCGGGCATCGCTGCCACGATCATCATACGATGCGACATCAGCCGAACGGGTGAGAATCGCGGAAGTGTGTCCGGGCGCACGTGCGCGCTCAGCCGGTGACCTCCGCGTAGCGCCGTTCCAGATCCACCCGGGCCAGAGCCCCGACCAGCCAGGACAGCCGTTCCGACTCGCCGCCGCCGGCCAGCCCGGCGAGGTCGGCGGCGGAGCGGCCCAGCCCCAGCCGCCGGGCCGCGGCGAGGGCGCGACGGTCGGCGACCGGGGCCGCCTCCCGCCACAGCGCCTGCGCCTCGCGCAGGAACAGGTCGGCGACCTCGTCGTCCACGCCGGGCAGCTCGGTCAGCAGTCGCCGCTCCCCGGCCGGGTCCTGGTGGGCGGTGGTGCGCAGCCGGCGCAGGTCGCCCCGGTACGTCTCGACCAGGGTGCGGGCCAGGTCGCCGAGGGTGTCGGCGAGCGCGGACAGGTCGCCGCGCAGCCCGGCGTCGCGCAGCACGCGGACCCGGTCGGCGTGCCGGGAGCGGGCCATCCGCGCGGCGCTGTCCCAGCCGGCGTCGCGCACCGCCGTCGCCGCGTCGACCGCCCGGTGGAAGTCGCCCCGGCGGGCGAGCAGCACGGCCAGGTAGAGCACCTGGAACAGCTGGGACGGGTTGTTCGTCACCCGGAACCCGTACCGTTCGGCGAATCCGCGCCCGTCCCCGGCGAGCCGGCGGACCAGCCGCTTCTTCTCCTCGACGCTGCGGGTGGCAGTGGTTGTCGGCATGCCGCGGACTACCCCGGCGCGGGCGCGCCATTCAGCCGTGCAGACCGCCGCTGCGGTCGCGGGCCTTGAGCCGGGTGGTGGGCAGGGCGGGCGCGGGCAGCGGCGGCGCGGGGTCGTCGGCGACCGTGCCGAACCGGCGACCGGCCATCCAGTCCTCGCGGGCGGCGGCCACCTCCTCGTGCGACCGGCCGACGAAGTTCCACCACATCACCAGCGGTTCGTCGAACGGGGCGCCGCCGAGCAGCAGCAGCCGGCTGCCCGGGACCCCGGTCAGCGACAGCGACGTCCGGCCGGCGCCGAGGTAGAGCAGCGCACCGGGGGCGACGGTCACGCCGTCGGACTCGGCGGAGCCGGACATGGCCAGCAGCCCGTACTCGAAGTCGGGGCGCAGCGGCAGCGTGGCCGGCGCCGCGCCCCGGACCTCGATCTGCGCGCCGACCAGCGGGGTGTACGCCACCGCCGGCGACCGTTCCCCGCCGAACTCCCCGACCAGCAGGGTGAGGTCGAGGTCGCCGTCGCGCCACCGGGGCAGCTCGGCGTGGTGGTCGAAGTCCGGGTCGCCGGCCCGGGCCGGGTCGGGCAGCGCGACCCACAGCTGCACGCCGTGCATGAGCGGCGGGTGGACCAGCGGGGAGCGTTCCGAGTGGGCGATGCCCCGCCCGGAGGTCATGACGTTGAGCTGCCCCGGGCGGATCGGCTGCACGTTGCCGAGGCTGTCCCGGTGCAGGATCTCCCCGTCGAGCAGCCAGGTGACGGTCTGCAGGCCGGTGTGCGGGTGCGGCGGCACCTCCATGCCGGGCCGCTCGGCCACGTCGTCCGGGCCGAAGTGGTCGACGAAGCACCACGCGCCGACCATCCGCCGCTGCCGCTGCGGCAGCAGCCGGCGCACGGTGGTGTAGCGGCCGAGCGGAACGTCGTGCCCGGGGAGCAGCACGCTGCCCGGGTCGGTGGCGCCGACGCCCGGGGGGAGCGTCTGCGCCGGCAGGGATTCGGTACGGTCCACCGCCCGACTCTACGCCCGGTCCGCGGTCACGCTCACCGCGTTCGCGCCGGCGACCAGGTCGAGGTAGAGCCGGTCGACCGCCCGGTCCCAGCCGGGCGAGCTGATCAGCTCACCGGCGGCGATGCCGGCGCGACGCTCGTCGTACAGCGCCAGCGAACCGGCGCCGGCGGCGACCCGCACCCGGGCCGGCGGCCCGCCGGGCACGGCGACGGTCAGCTCGCTGACGCCGCCGGTCATCCGCACGGTGAGCGCGCCGTCGAGCGGCGGCAACGACAGCCGGGTACGCGCGGCGCCGCCGACCAGCTCGATCCCGGCCAGCCGGGCCGCGCCCAGGTCGAGCCGCTGCTCGCTGACGCCACCGACGAGCCGCAGCCGCCAGGTCACCCGGGAGTTGAGCACCACCTCGACGGCGGAGGGACCGGACCGGCCGTTCTCCTCGATCCGCAGCCGGACCCGGTCACCGGTCAGCTGCGGGCGCGGGGTCACCCCGGCGTCGTCCGGCGCACCGATCCGGTAGAGGTCGTCGCCGAGGTCGGCGGCCCGCAGAGTGAAGCTGGTCAGGCCGTCGACCAGCTCGAAGTTCGCCTGCCGGCGGTCCCCGCGCGGCGCGGTGAGCGTCTCGGCGGCGGCGACCTCGGCGCCGCCCACCCCGCCGGAGCCACCGGCGTCCGTGACCGGCGACGTGGGCCCGCCGGAGAAGACCGTGCCGAGCCGGGCCGGGTTGGCGAGGGTGACCGCGATCGCCGCCACGCCGAGCACCACGACCAGCACGGCGGCGGCCACCAGGGCCCGGGCGGTGCGCGACCAGCGGGGCCCGCTCAGGTCAGGGTCGTCCCCGGATGCCGTCATGGTCGTCCCCTCTCGCCGGTCCCCACTGGCTCATACGTCTCCGTTTCCGCTCCGGTTCATTCCCGCCGGTGCCGCCGGAGCCGCCTCGCCGAGGCGGGCGTGCACCTTGGCGACACACGCGGCCAGCGCCGCGTGCGCGTCCAACCCCAGGCTCTCGATGGCCACCAGGGCGGTGAACGCCACGTCGGCCAGTTCCGCGGCGACCTCCTCGCGGGTGTGCGTCACGCCCTTGCGCGGGTTCTGCCCGAGCACCCCGATCCAGGCCGCGGCCACCTCGCCGGCCTCCTCGCCGATCTTCAGGATGCGGCAGGTCAGTTCCGTGTCGCCGGTGCCGTTGGCGGCGTCCAGCCAGGCGCGGGCGTCCCGCGCCGAGGTCCAGATCATGTCGTCCACCCGGCCCAGTGAACCGGACGACGGTCACGATCCGTATCCGGGGGCGGTGCGGGCAACGGTGCCGGCACCGGGAGGCGGAAGGACGTGCCCGTGATGCCGGAGACCGTCGAGACGGTGTTCGCCAAGGTGGTCGCGCGGAACCCGGGCGAGCCCGAGTTCCACCAGGCGGTGCGGGAGGTGCTGGAGAGCATCGGACCGGCCCTGGCCCGGCACCCCGCGTACGCCGAACTGGTCGAGCGCATCTGCGAGCCGGAGCGGCAGGTCATCTTCCGGGTGCCGTGGGAGGACGACCACGGCCGGGTCCGGGTCAACCGTGGCTTCCGGGTGGAGTTCAACAGCGCGCTGGGCCCGTTCAAGGGCGGGCTGCGCTTCCACCCGTCGGTCTACCTGGGGATCGTGAAGTTCCTCGGCTTCGAGCAGATCTTCAAGAACGCGCTGACCGGCCTGCCGATCGGTGGCGGCAAGGGTGGCGCCGACTTCGACCCGAAGGGCCGCTCCGACCGGGAGGTGATGCGGTTCTGCCAGAGCTTCATGACCGAGCTGTACCGGCACATCGGCCCGCAGACCGACGTGCCGGCCGGGGACATCGGGGTGGGCGGACGGGAGATCGGCTACCTGTTCGGGCAGTACAAGCGAATCACCAACCGGTACGAGGCCGGCGTGCTCACCGGCAAGGGCCTGACGTACGGGGGCGCGCAGGTGCGGCGCGAGGCCACCGGCTACGGGGCGGTCTTCTTCGCCGAGGAGATGCTCCGGCAGACCGGGGACAGCCTGGACGGCAAGCGGGTGGTGGTGTCCGGGTCCGGCAACGTGGCCATCTACGCGATCGAGAAGGTGCACCAGCTGGGCGGCACGGTGGTGGCCTGTTCGGACTCCGACGGCTACGTGTTGGACGAGAAGGGCATCGACCTGGCGCTGCTGCGCGAGGTGAAGGAGGAGCGCCGGACCCGGCTGGACGACTACGTGCGGCAGGTGCCGCACGCGGTGGCGGTCGCCGGCCGCAGCGTCTGGGAGGTGCCGTGCGACCTGGCCCTGCCGTGCGCCACCCAGAACGAGATCGGCGGCGCGGAGGCGGCGGCGCTGGTGGCCGGCGGTTGCGTCGCCGTGGTGGAGGGCGCGAACATGCCGACCACCCCGGAGGCGGTGCGGATCCTCGGCCGGGCCGGGGTGCGGTTCGCCCCGGGGAAGGCGGCGAACGCGGGCGGGGTGGCGGTGAGCGCGCTGGAGATGCAGCAGAACGCCAGTCGGGACGCGTGGACGTTCGACCGGTCGGAGCAGCGGTTGCGAGAGATCATGCGGGACGTGCACGAGCGGTGCTGGGCGACCGCGGAGGAGTACGGGCTGCCGGGCGACTACGTGGCCGGCGCGAACATCAACGGGTTCCGGCGGGTGGCCGAGGCGATGCTGGCGCACGGCGTGGTCTGACCGGCCACCGTGGACCGACCGGGCGGTGCCGTGCTGACCGCCCGGTCAGTCAGCGATTGACAGTCCTCGACCCCCCGGCCTAGGTTCAGGTCGCTACCGGCCGGTAGGCATCCGTCCCGCCCGCCGTCCCGCGTACCGGGGCGGCACCCGTCCCCCGGGGAGCAGCGATGCAGACCTCACCCACCCGCCTGCGCCGCCGGCTGCTCGCCGTCGGCGCCGCCGTCGTCCTCGCGCTCGGCCTGGCCGGAGCGGCTCCCGCCGCCGCCACCGGCCGCGACGACGGCACCGGCCCGCTGCCCGGCTACACCATCGTCAACCCGCCGCTGCCGCCCCTGGTCGTCGACGGGACCGCCACCACCGTCCGGCAGGGCGTGCACGCCCACGCCGGCTACATCGTCGAGGTCCCGGCCCGGTGGAACGGCGACCTGGTGATGTGGGCGCACGGCTACCGCGGCCAGGGCACCGAGCTCTCCCCCGAGCCGCCCGCGTTCGACCTGCGGCAGCGCCTGCTGTCCCAGGGATTCGCGTGGGCGTCGTCGTCCTACGACCGCAACGGCTACGACATCCGCTCCGGGGTGCGCGGCACCCGGGCCCTCGCGGACCTGTTCGCCCGCACCGTGCGCCGGCCGCACCGGGTGCTCATCGCCGGGGTCAGCATGGGCGGGCACGTCATCGGCCGGTCCCTGGAGCAGTACCCCGGCTACTACGCCGGCGCGCTGCCGATGTGCGGCGTGCTCGGCGACCAGGAGCTGTTCGACTACTTCCTCGACTACAACCTGGTCGCGCAGGCGCTGGCCGGGGTGCGGGCCTACCCGACACCGGCCGACTACCTGACCAACGCGGTGCCCCGGATCCAGGTCGCGCTCGGGCTGGCCGGCCTGACCCCCACCGGCCCGGACACCACCAACGCGCTCGGCAAGCAGCTGCGCGCGGTCACCGTGGCCCGCTCCGGCGGGCCGAGGCCGGGTGCCGACGCCGCGTTCGCGGTGTGGAAGGACTTCCTCTTCGGCATCGCCACCACCGACGGCGGCGACTCCCCCGCGCAGCGGCCCGGACAGCTCGCCACGAACCTGTTCACCCGCTACACGCCGAACCAGCCGGTGAACCTGAACGCCACCGTGCAGCGGGTCGCCCCGGAGAACCTGCGCCAGCGGCTCTCCCCCGGCCTGACCGAGGTGCCCCGGATCGCCGGCCGGCCCACCGTGCCGGTGCTGAGCCTGCACGACCTGGGTGACCTGTTCGTGCCGTTCAGCATGGAGCAGGCGTACGCCCGGGACGTGGCGTGGCACGGCCGGTCCCGGCTGCTGGTGCAGCGGGCGGTCCGGGCCGCGCAGCACTGCGAGTTCAGCCCGGCCGAGGCCGGCGCCGCCTGGGACGACCTGACCCGCTGGGTACGCACCGGCAAGCGCCCGGCCGGCGACGCGGTCACCGACCCCCGGGCGGTGGCGGCGCCGGACTTCGGCTGCCGCTTCAGCGACCCGGCCGCCTGGGCCGCCGGCGCCGGCACCCGCCGCCTCTACCCGGCCTGCCCCTAGTCCTCCTCCGGCGCGTACCAGCCGCCCCGGTAGACGGTGCCCGGCCGGGGCGGCGCGTCGGACTCGGCGGCCGCCCGACGGGAACGGCGCACCCGGCTGACCACGAACCAGCCGACGCCGGCCACCACGGCCAGGATGACCACGTTCTGCAACGTGCCGACGTACGCCTCGACCACGTGCCAGTTCTCGCCGAGCAGATAGCCGGCGAGCACGAACGCGGTGTTCCAGATCAGGCTGCCCAGCGCGGTGAAGAGCAGGAACACCGGCACCGGCAT
Organism: Micromonospora sp. WMMA1996; assembly: GCF_002573675.1. Lineage (NCBI taxonomy): Bacteria > Bacillati > Actinomycetota > Actinomycetes > Micromonosporales > Micromonosporaceae > Micromonospora > Micromonospora sp. WMMA1996. The sequence continues at coordinate 2,855,221 of NZ_PDHU01000001.1, forward strand.
CCGTTCCACACCGGCCGGAACGGAGATCAGACTGCGGAAGATCGGAATCATCCGGCCGAAGAACACGGCCTTGACGCCGTGGCGCAGGAACCACGCCTCGGTGCGGTCCACGTCGTCGAGTTTGATCAGCGGCAGCCGTGCGGCCAGCGCGCGCATCCGGTCCCGTCCCAGGGCCGCGCCGACGTAGTAGAGCGCCAGCGCGCCCAGCACCGACCCGAGCGTGGTCCACGCGATCGCGCCGAACAGGCTCATCCGGCCCTGGCTGGCGGTGAACCCGGCCAGCGGCAGGATGACCTCGCTGGGGATGGGCGGGAACAGGTTCTCCAGGGCCACCGCGAGCCCGGCCCCGGGGCCACCGAGCCGTTCCACCAGGCCGGTGACCCAGCCGACGGGTCCTTCGCCGGCCGGCTCCGCGGCCCGCGCGGCACTCACCCGGGGGCCGGCGAGGAGCTGTGCGTTTCCGATCATCAGACCACGTTACGGGGCGACGCGGCCGTCGACCACGGAAAGCGGCGTCGGTTACGGTGTGCCCATGCGTGGGCCGCTGCGGGTCGCCGTCGCCCAACCGCTCACCCGGTCGCACGACGTCGCGGGCAACGCCGAACGGCACGCCGCCGTGGTCCGGTCGGCCGGGGCCCGGGTGGTGGTCTTCCCCGAGCTGTCCCTGACCGGCTACGAACTGGCGGCCGCGCCGGTGGACCCCGCCGACCCCCGCCTCGCTCCGCTGCGCGCGGCCTGCGCGGCGACCGGGACGCTGGCGCTGGCCGGCGCGCCGGTGGCCGGGCCGCACATCGGGGTGCTCGCGGTCGACGGCGACGGCGTGCGGGTGGCGTACCGGAAGATGTGGCTGGGTGGCGCGGAGCCGCAGCGGTTCCGGCCGGGCCGCCGGCCGGCGGTGCTCGACGTCGACGGCTGGCGGCTGGGCCTGGCGGTCTGCAAGGACACCGGGGTGCCCGAGCACGCGGCGGCGACCGTGGCCGCCGGCGCGGACGCCTACCTGGCCGGGGTGCTGGAGTCGGCCGAGGACGCGGCGGTCCCCGAGGAGCGCGCCGTGCGCGTCGCCGCCGCGCACGGGGTGTGGGTGGCGGCGGCCAGCTTCGCCGGCTCGACCGGCGGTGGCTACCCGCGGGCGGCGGGCGGTTCGGGCATCTGGTCGCCGGCCGGCGTCGCGGTGGCCCGAGCCGGTGCCGACGTCGGCGAGGTCGTCGGCGGGGCGTTGCGCTGAGGACGGATCACCTACGCTCCGGGGATGGACGAGTCGGGGGACGTCGGGGCGCCGGTCCTGCTGGGCACCGGCCACACCGCCGACGTCTGGGCGCTGCCGGACGGGCGGGTGCTGCGCCGCTACCGCGACGGCGGCGACGTGCGCGCCGAGGCCGAGGTGATGCGACACCTGCGTCGGGCGGGGTTCCCGGTCCCCCGGGTGCACCACGCCGACGGCCCCGAACTGGTGCTCGAGCGGATCCCCGGTCCGACCCTGGTGGAGGCGCTCCAGGCGGGCACGGTCACCGCGCACGGCGCCGCCCGCATGCTGGCCGACCTGCACGCCCGCCTGCACGCGCTGCCGGCGCTGCGGTCGACCGATCCCGGGGTGCGTCTGCTGCACCTCGACCTGCACCCGCACAACGTGCTGTTGAGCGGCGGCGGTCCGGTGGTCATCGACTGGACCGACAGCGCCGAGGGTCCGCCGGCGCTGGACCGGGCGGTGACCGCGCTGATCCTCGCGGAGGTCGCCGTCGATCCGGCCCATCCGCTGGCGGCTGCGGCCGGTGAGTTGCTGTCCGCGTACGTCGCCGCGTCCGGGCCACCGGGTCCGCTGGCGGCGGCGGTCCGGCACCGCGCGGCCGGCCGGGCGCCCGACCCGGGGCGGCTGCCCGAGGCGGCGGCGCTGGTGGCGGCGACCGGGGCCGCCCTGCCGACGTCGGCGGACCGCCGGCCGCCTCAGCCCTCCTGGGAGCCGCCGCCGCGCAGCCGCTCGTAGCCGTCGAGCAGCTCGCGCAGCGCGGCGGCGGTGACCCGGTCGACCTTGTCGTCGTCGGCCGCGTCCTCGATCTTGTCGCGCAGGTCCTCGACCCGCCTGGCCCGGTCCCTGGGCTTCCCCCGGTCCAGCTCCGCGACCTTCTTGCGCAGGTCGTCGGCGGTCTTGCGGTCGATCAGCCGGGCCGCCTCGGCGCGGTCGACCAACTGGACGAACCGGTCGGCGACCTGACGCAGCGTGACCGGCTCGGGCGCCACTGTGGACGGGGCGGCGCGCGACGGTGTCGGTCTCGGCGGGGAACTGCCCGCGCCGGTGGTGGGTGCGGCCGGGGCGGCGGCGGGCGGGGTGCCGGAACCGCCGTCGGCCAGCAGCGTGCCGACCAGCGCGAGCAGCAGCACCACGGCGCCCGCGACCAGCACCGCGAAGAGCCGGTTCGACGAGACCCCGGGGCGGCCCGGCGCGGCGGCGGGCACCGGCGGGACCGCGCGGGCCGGAGCCGGGCGCCGCTCGACCAGTGTGGGCGGGTGCTCCACCGGGGACAGCGTGGGCAGGATCGCGGTCGGCGGGTCGACCGGGCGGCCCGCGCCGAGCCGATCGGCGAGCAGCGCCGCGCCGGGCCGTCGGGCCGGGTCCACCGCCAGGCAGGCCAGGACCAGGTCGGCGACGTCGGCGGGCAGGCCGGGAACGCGCAGCGGCGGCACCGGTGGCCGGTTGGCGCGCAGGTCGACGACGTCGTCCCAGGTCTGCACCGGCAGCGGGGCCCGGCCGGTGAGCGCGCGGTAGAGCAACGCGCCGAGCGCGTAGACGTCGCCGGCCGGGTTCGCCGGATCCGGGTCGAGCCGTTCGGGGGCGAAGTAGGCCGGGGTGCCCATCAACAGCTCACCGGTCTGCCCGACCGCCTGCGGGCCGGCCGGCGCGGCGATGCCGAAGTCGAGCACCTTGGCGCCGGTCTCGGTGAGCATCACGTTGGCCGGCTTGATGTCGCGGTGCACCACGCCGATCCGGTGGGCGGCGGCCAGCGCGGCGGCGACCTGCCCGGCCATCCGGACCGCGTCCGGCCAGGCGAGCGGCCCGCCGGCCAGCCGGTCGGCCAGGGTCCGCCCGTCCACCAGTTCCATGACCAGGTACGGCACCACCGCGCCGTCGGGCAGGGCCGCCTCGCCGTAGTCGTACACCTGGGTCACGTGCGGGTGGGTGAGCCGCGCCGCCGCGCGGGCCTCGCGTTGGATGGTGGCGCGCCACTGCGGGTCGGCGGCGAGCCGGCCGGCGAGGGCCTTGACCGCGACGGGGCGGTGCAGGACCTCGTCGTCGGCGCGCCACACCTCGGACATCCCGCCGAGGCCGATGCGCTCGCGCAGGACGTACCGGTCGTGCAGCCGCAGGCTGGGCGTGAACGGCGACATGATGCCCCAGTCTGCCTGCCCGGCCCACGTGTGCGCCAACCGGCCGGGGGTCAGGGTTTGCGGGCCACCCCGCCGTACATGCTCACGTCGGCCACCGAGGGGCGCGGCTCGGGCTCGTCGTCGGCACGCCACTCGGCCACCGAGCAGACGCCCGGCTCGATCAGCTCCAGTCCGTCGAAGAACCGGACGACCTCGTCCCGGGCGCGCAGGTTGATCACACCGTGCGGGCCGCCGCCACGGGCCGCCGCCTTCGCCTCCTCGGCCACCGCCGGCGGCAGGTAGTCGTGGGTGGCGTGGGAGGCGGCCAGATAGCTGCCGGCGGGCAGCGCGTCCAGCAGCCGGGTGACGGTGGTGTAGGGGTCGTCACCGTCGGGCACGAAGTGCAGCACCGCCACCAGCATCAACGCCACCGGCTGGGACAGGTCGAGGGTGCGGCGCAGGTCGGGGTGGGCGAGGATCCGCTCCGGGTCGCGCAGGTCGGCGTCGAGGTAGGCGGTCGCGCCCTCGGTCGAGCTGGTGAGCAGCGCGCGGGCGTGGGCCAGCACGATCGGGTCGTTGTCGACGTAGACCACCCGGGCGCGCGGGTCGATCGACTGCGCCACCTCGTGGGTGTTGTCGGCGGTGGGGATGCCGGTGCCGATGTCGAGGAACTGGCGGATCCCCGCCTCGCCGGCCAGGTGGCGCACGGCGCGCCGCAGGAACCGGCGGTTCTCCACCGCGCTGAGCCGGATGGTCGGGAAGCGGGCGGCCATCGCGTCACCGGACTCGCGGTCGGCCTGGAAGTTGTCCTTGCCGCCCAGCCAGTAGTTGTAGCGCCGGGCCGGGTGCGCCACGGAGGTGTCGATCCGGTCGCCCGGGTGGCCCGGTTCGGTCGCCGTCCCGGATGCTTCGCTGGTCAAGGCCGCCTCCACGACTCGCGCGCCACCGCCGCCGGATGACGTCCGTCCACAATCGTCGGTACCCGGGTCATGCTAGCGCCCGGCGCCGCGACGGTCAGGCCCGGTACAGCTCGTCGCGCAGGCGGGTGAGCAGCTCGGCGGTGCGCTCCGGCGGCGCGGCCTCGACGCACAGCCGCTCCATCGCCTCGGCGTAGAAGTCGAGGTCGTCGCGCTTGTCCAGGTAGATCGCGCTGGTCAACTGCTCGATGTAGACGATGTCGGGCAGGTCCTGGTCGCCGAAGCGCAGGATGCTGAACGCTCCGCTGGCCGCGGCGTGACCGCCGGCCGAGAACGGGACGATCTGCAGCCGCACGTGCGGCGAGGCGGTGGCCGCGATCAACGCGTCCAACTGTTCGCGCATCACCGTGGCACCGCCGATCGGGCGTCGCAGCGCGGCCTCGTCGAGCACCGCCCACAGCTGCGGCGGGTCACTGCGCCGCAGCAGCTCCTGACGCTCCATCCGCAGGTCGACGCGGCGGTCCAGCTCCGCCGGCGACGCGCCGCGGTGCCCGAGCAGGATCACCTCCCGGGCGTACGCGGCGGTCTGCAACAGGCCGGGCACGAACTGCACCTCGTACGTGCGGATCATCGCCGCCGCCGCCTCCAGCCCGAGATAGGACTGGAACCAGGCCGGCAGCACGTCGCCGTAGCGGTGCCACCAGCCCGGGCTGTTCGCGTCGCGGGCCAGCTTGAGCAGCGCGGCGCGCTCGTCGGGAGCGGTGACCCCGTAGAGCGTGAGCAGGTCGGCGACGTCGCGCTCCTTGAAGCCGACCCGGCCCAGCTCCATCCGGCTGATCTTCGACTCGGAGGAGCGGATCTCCCAGCCGGCGCTCTCCCGGCTGACCCCGGCGCCTTCCCGCAGCCGGCGCAACTGCGCCCCGAGCAGCATGCGCAGCACGGTCGGACCGCTGGTCGGACCACCCTCGACGGGCACCGTCGCCACCTGACCGCCCTCGCATCCCGACTGCCCCGACCGGGCGCCCTCCCGGCCGACGAGTAAGCATGCCATGAACCGACAGTGAGGTGAACTCCTCCGGACGGACGAGTTAGTCCCGTGGACGGGACGGGCGGATCAGGTGGTCGAAGTCGCCGTCCCGGGCGCCCAGCACGAACGCCGCGATTTCGTCCACTGTGTAGATGAGCGCCGGCCCCTCCGGGTGGCGGGAGTTGCGCACCGCGATGCCGGTGCCGCCGGGCAGCTCGGCCAACTCGACGCAGTTGCCGCTGGGGTTGCTGCGGCGGCTCTTCAACCAGCTCACGGGGGGCAGTTCGGTCACGGGCACGCCGTTCGGCGGTTGTTGCATGGGCGTCCTTCGGGAAGCGCCAGCCGAGGCCGCGGGGAGGAGCGTCTGTCGACTGAGGAGTGAGATGCACGTGCATCTGCTATTGCATCTGCAATGGACAGCGAGCATGATAACCGAACGTACGGTGTGCCGGGTCGCTCACGTTCGGTGACCCGAACCCGGCCCCCGGATGCCGCCCGCGCGGCCGGGGACTGCGGTGAGGAGGGTGCGTGCCGGATCCGATGACCGTCGCCTCCGGCATCTCCGCCGCCGGCGCCCTGGTGTCCGCGTGGCAACTGCGTCGCCGGGCGGTCCGCGCCGAGGCCGAGATCCAGCTGCTCCAGGCCGAGCTGGCCGCCGAGCGGCACGCCGCCAGCCACGACCCGCTGACCGGCCTGCCCAACCGCCGCGCGTTCTTCCGGCTGGCCGCCGCCCTGCTCACCGACCCCAGCGGCCAGCCCCTGGTCGCGGTGGTGCTCGACCTCGACGACTTCAAGCAGGTCAACGACCGCTACGGGCACGCCGCCGGCGACCAGGTCCTGGTCAGCACGGCGCAGCGGCTGGCCGCGTTCGCCGGCAACAACCTGGTGGCCCGGCTCGGCGGCGACGAGTTCGCCGGCCTGCTGGTCAGCCCGGCGCACGACCGGCGCTGGATCGAGCACGCGACCCGCCGGCTCTGCGAGGCGCTCGCCGCGCCGATCCCGCTGGGCGGGCGCAGCATCCGGGTCACCGCCTCCGTCGGGCTCGCCCCGGTGCACGGCCCCGCCCAGCTCACCGACGCGCTCTGCCGCGCCGACGCGGCGATGTACGAGGCGAAGACGCTCGGCGCCGGCCGCCCCACCCGTCAGCTCGTCGCCGAGTGCTGACCGCGCGCCGGGCCCGGCCCGGGTTCGCTCAGCGCCAGCCGTAGCCGGCGCGCAGCGCCTGGCCGATCCGGTCGAACCGGGGCCGGTCCAGCACCGCGCCCTCCCGGCGGATGCTGTCCTCGCGCATGGTGAGCACCCGGTCCAGCCGGACCCAGCTGGGTCGCCGGTCCCGGTCCCACTCCCCCGGGCCGAGCGACAGCCAGTGCCGCTGCCCGTCCCGGTCGCCCTGGCTGGACAGCATCAGCCCGAAGAGCGTGCGGCTGTGCCGGCCCACCACCAGCACCGGGCGGTCCTTGCCCTGGCGCGGGTCGTCCTCGTAGGGCACCCAGGTCCAGACGATCTCCCCCGGGTCCGCCTGCCCGTCCGGCTCCGGCGCGTACGACAGCTCGCGGCGCTGCAACGCGCTGACCTGGCGGCGACGCGCGACCTGGGCCGGGATGTGCCCGCCCGGGCGGGCGGGCACGGCGGCGCCCCCGGTGATCCGGCCGAGCCGGGACGCCACGTTCCTCAACAGACCTGCCACGGCGGGCAGCCTATCCCGTCGCCGCCGGGAGGGAATCCGGTGGCGGTCGGGCCACCGGGTTCGCCACCATGCCCCGGTGACCGTTCCCCGCCACCAGATCCGGGCGGCCTTCACCGCCGACACCGTGACCGTCTACCAGGCGTACCCGCCGGAGATCGCCGGTGCGGCGCTGGCCGCCGGCCGGTTCGTGCCGCCGTTCAAGCGGGAGCGGATGACCTGGATCAAGCCGTCGTTCCGCTGGATGATGTACCGCTGCGGCTGGGCGCTCAAGCCCGGGCAGGAGCGGGTGCTCGCGGTGGAGATCAGCCGGGCCGGCTTCGAGTGGGCGCTCGGGCACGCCTGCCTGAGCGCCCACGACCCGCGGCGGCATCCGGACTCCGACGCCTGGCGGCGGCAGCTGCGCACCAGCCCGGTTCGGGTGCAGTGGGACCCGGAACGGTCGCTGCGGCTGGCCCCGCTGCCGTACCGGTCGGTGCAGGTGGGCCTCTCCGGCGAGGCGGTGCACCGGTACGTCGACGAGTGGCTCGTCGGGCTGACCGACGTCACCGCGCTGGCCCGGTCCGTCCACGAGCGGCTCACCGAGGGTGACGAGCCCGGGGCGGCGGCGCTGTTGCCGGTGGAACTGCCGTACCCGCTGCCGCCCGAGGTCGCCCGGGTGATCGACGCCGGCTGACCGGTCGGCCGGCGTGTCGGATGACCGTCACGCGGCGTACGTGCTCCGGCCCTCCTCCGACCGCGACGATGGGGACGGCGGAAGGAGGGCGGTGATGTTCGCGCAGACGCTGCTCACGAAGCTGGCCGAGGAGTTGCTGAAGTTGCTCGTCGAGTGGCTGGCCCCGAAGGTGCTGCGATCGGTGCCGCACCTGGCCCCGCCCGACTGCCCGCGCTGCGGCGGGTACGGCGTGGCCCGCTGGGCGCCCCGGTGGGCGACGACGGTGTTCGTGCTCTCCGTGCTCACCTTCGCGTGGGGGTTCACCGCGACGGTGCTGAGCCTGCCGGTGGTCGTCCTCGTCGCGGCGGTCGGGGTGCGTACCGCGTGGCACGGGGACCTGGTGGCGGCGCTGCCCGGCCTGCTCGCGCCGCTGGGCCTGGCGGGGTCGGGCGCGGTGACGGTCGCCGGCGCCGCCGGGATGGCCTGGTACCACAGCTTCCCGCCCCGGCTGTGCCGGCGCTGTCACGGGCGGTGGCCCCGCCGGGACCGGGCGGAGTATCTGCGGATGGTGCGGTCGGTGGTGTTCGCCTGTCGGTGCGGCCAGCGGCTACGCGCGCCGGGCACCGCGGCCGGCGTCCGGGTGCGCTGCCCCCGCTGCGGCACGGAGCGGCTGGCGCCGACCGTCGGCTGAGGCGAGCGGCGGGATCCTCCTAGGGTGGGGGCGTGGAGTTGCCTCGCGATCTGCCACTGTTCGAGCGGACGGCGGTGCGGCTGGTGGTGCTCGACGCCGCCGACCGGCTGTTGCTGTTCCACACCCGCGACCCGGAGCACCCCGACCTGGGGGTCTGGTGGGAGCTGCCCGGCGGCGGGCTGGATCCGGGCGAGACGTACCGGGAGGCGGCGGTGCGCGAGCTGCGCGAGGAGACCGGCATCGTGGTCGCGCCGGGCGAGATCGGCGCGCCCACCTGGCGGCGGCGGGCCAGTTTCCGGCACCGGCAGCGGCGGCACCTGCAGGACGAGGTGGTGGTGCCGGTGCGGCTGCCCGGACCCGGGCCGGACGTGGACGGGGCGCAGCGGATGGACTACGAGGTGGAGGACTACTTCGGGTTCCGGTGGTGGCCGGTGGCCGAGGTGCTCGCCGACCGGCCGCGCTGCTATCCGGGCCGGCTGCCCGAGCTGCTGGCGGCGTTCCTCGCCGGCGAGGAGATCGACGAGCCGTTCGAACTCTGGTCCTGAGCGGACGTGCCGGTGGGCCGGTCAGCGGGCAGAGTGGGGCGGGTGAATCCTCTCGACGCACCCCTGGCCCGCTACGCCGAGCGGCTGCACGGCGCCGCCGGTGACACCCACCACGTCGCCTCCCCGCTGGGCGCCTGGCTGCTGCTGGCGCTGACCGGCCCGGCCGCCACCGGCGAGGCCCGGGCGGCGCTGGCCGACGCGCTCGGCGTCGACCCGGACGACGCCGCCGCCTCGGCCCGGGCGCTGCTCGCCGCGCCACACCCGCTGGTCGCCGCGGCCACCGCGCTCTGGGAACGCACGCCCGTCGACGAGTTGGCCGAGTGGCGCGCCGGCCTGCCCGAGCACACCGAGCGCGGCGCGCTGCCCGACCAGGCCGCGTTGGACGCCTGGGCCCGGGAGCGCACCGGCGGGCTGGTCGAGCGCTTCCCGGTCGACGTCACCCCGGAGACCGTGCTGATCCTGGCCAACGCGCTGGCCACCCGGGTGTCCTGGGCCGACCCGTTCGAGGTGGCACCGGCGGCGGAGCTGGGCGCGGGCAGCGCCTGGGCGGGCCGGCTGCGGCAGGTGCTGCGCACGCCACCGTTCGGGCACCGCTGCTGGGTCTCGACCACGGAACGGGCCGGCGACGTGGCGGTGCACGTGGCCCCGGCACGCGCCGGCGACGACGGCGCCGGGATGCTGGTGGTGTCCGTGGCCGCCGCGCCGCAGGTGCCGGCCGCCGACGTGCTCGCCGCCGCCCGGGAGCTGGCCGTGGCCGCCGCCACCGTGCCGGACGGTCCGGTGCCGGGGCGCCGGTCGCTGTTCGACCTGCCGCTGGGCGAGACCCCGCTGTGGCGCCTGCGCGAGGAGCCGACCCGGACGTTCGCCGCGGACGGCCGGGAGGAGCACGCCACCGCCGTGCTGCCCTGCTGGTCGGCGCGCAGCCGGCACGACCTCACGTCGGCCGGCGTCGGGTTCGACGCGGCGGCACGGGCACTGGGTGAGCTGCTCGGGTTGGCCGAGCCGCCGTTCGAGGCGGCACAGTCGACGGTGGCCCGGTTCGGCCGCTACGGCTTCGAGGCGGCCGCGGTGACCGCGTTCGGGATGGCGACCGGCCTGCCGCCGGAGGGCGTCGCCCGGGTGGCCGACCTGCGCTTCGCCCATCCGTACGCGGTGGTCGCGGTCGCCACCGACGCGGCCGGCGGGCCGTGGCACGCCCTCCCGGTCTACTCCGCCTGGGTCAGCGACCCGGACGACCTGCCCGCCGACGCGGCGGACTAGCGGGCGCGGGGTGCTCAGGTGCGCGGGCCCAGGAACAGGCCGCCGGTGGCGTCGATGACCTGACCGGTCACCCACCGCGCGGCGTCGGAGGCGAGGAACGCGACCACGTCGGCGACGTCGTCGGGCTCGCCCAGCCGGTCGAGCGCGGTCATTCCGCTGATCAGCTCGGTGAGGCCCGGCGCCTCGAAGACCGGGCCGTTGGTCGCGGTCCGGGTGGCGCCGGGCGCGACCGCGTTCACCGTGATGCCCCGAACGCCGAGCTGGTTGGCCAGGGTCAGGGTCATCGTCTCGATCGCGCCCTTGGTCATGGCGAACGACGTCTGGGTGGCGTTCGCCATGCGGGTCGCCGCGGACGAGATCGTGATGATCCGGCCGCCGTCGCTCAGGAGGGGCACCGCCCGTTCGACGATGAAGTAGGGCGCTCGGACGTTGACCGCGAAGAGGTGGTCGAAGGCCGCCCGGGTGGTGGCGCCGAGCGGGCCGGCGGGTGGCGCCGCCGCGTTGTTGACGAGGATGTCGAGCGGTCGACCGGCCAGGCGGGCGCCGACGCCGGCGAACAGCGTCTCGACGTCTCCGTCCACGCCCAGTTCCGCGCCGACGGCGTACGCGGTGCCACCGGCCCGCACGATCCGCTCGACCGTCGCGGTCGCGCCGGCCTCGTCGGTGCCGAAGTGCGCGACGACCACCGCTCCCCGCGCGGCCAGTCGGACGGCGATCGCCTGCCCGATGCCGCGAGACGCGCCGGTCACCAGCGCTGTCCTGCCGGTCAGATCGCTCATGATGTGAGTCGCTCCCTAAACGTTAGTGACTAACAGGCTGTTAGTGTCTATCACATGACTGGGCGGCGGACCACCCTCCGGGAGCAGCGACGGGCCGAGACGCAGCGCCTGATCCAGGCACACGCGGTGCGACTGTTCGCCGCGCGCGGGTACGACGACACGACCGTGAACGACGTCGCCGAAGCCGCCGGCGTTTCCGCGATGACGGTGTACCGGCACTTCCCCACCAAGGAGGACCTCGTCCTGGCCGACCGCAACGGCCCGCTGGTCGCCGAGCGGATCGCCGCGACGCCGGCCGGGCAGCCCCTCGTCCGCCGCATCGGCAGCGCGCTGGTGGAGTCGGCCCGGTCGCTGACCGAGGGCGACGACGGCTTCCTCCTCGCCCGCCTGCGCCTGATGATCGCGACGCCGGCTCTGCGCGCCCGGCACCTGGACAACCACTACGTGCTGCAACAGGCCATCGTGGACGGGCTCGGCGACGAGGCCGCCGACCCGGACTCGGCGTTCCGCGCCGCGGCCGCGGCGAGCGCCTGCCTGGCCGTCATGCACACCGCGCTGGTGCGGTGGGCGGAGGACGACGGCCGCGCCGACCTCCCCGACCTGATCGCGACCGCACTGGCCGCCGCCTTCACCATCCCCGACCCCGCCCGGCCCGACCTCCGGTGACCAAGGAGGTCGCGTCACCAGGACGGTCCGGGACCGACGCGAACTCCTTGATCACCGGAGGTCGGGCAGGCAGCGGGGTCGGTCGATCCCGGGGCGGGGGCCGGTCGATCCCGGGGCGGGGCCAAGGAGGGCCGGTCGGGTCGAGCCGGTGCGCGCCGCCGACGGTCCCGCGACCGGCGGCGCGCACCGGGTCCGGACCCGCGGGCGGCGCGGGTGGTCGGCGAGCCGGCCGCGACGGAGAACCCGGGCCGGACCACACCTCGCGGAGGTGGCCGGCCCCCGGGACGTCACCTGGGAAGCAGAATAGGACTCGATTTCCCGATGGAAAGACCATCGATCCGGGTCGAGCCGAAGGGGCGAGGACCGGTGGACCGGGGACGGAGGAGTTCGTCCGATCGTCCGTCTAGCGACCGGACCATTTACGGCGTAAGCGCCTACTCGCGAGTAATTTTCCGGTGAAAATACTCTGTGGCCGTGGAATCTTCGCTTTACGGCCTTAGTGCAGTGGCTCGACCCGGGTCGCGGGGAGCCTGCTCAGACATCGTACGGCGGGCGCGGAATGGGGTCCACCATCGCGTCGAAGCCCCGGGGCAGCTGCGCGACGAGGTCCTGGAACTCGCCCACCGTGACCGTCTCCCGCAGCGTCGCGAGCACCGCGCGCGTGCCCACCTCGGCGACCGCCGGGTCCACCGCCGACCGCTCGGCGACCCGGTACAGGAACTCCACCGCCGCGCCGGTCGCGCCGGCCCCCTCGGGCGCCGCGAGATAGCCGCCCACGTCGTCCGGCAGCTGCGCGGCCAGGTCACCGGCCTCGTCGGCGGTGATCCGCTCGCCGAGGGTCTGCAGCACCGCCCGGGAGATCGTCGCGGCCTGGTCCGTGGACAACTCGGCCCGACGCGCCACCGCTTCGACGAACAGGGGAAACCGCACGCCACCCTCCCCCCTCGCGCCGCCGCCACGACCCGGTGCCGCCCCGCCGGCCCCGCCGACTACCCGGCACCCACCCCACCAAACGACCCCGCCCCGCCCCGCGATCGTGCACTGTGTGCCCCGACAAAAGGGACCGATACCGCGTCTCGCGGGCACCAAGTGCACGATCGCCGAGGCCGAGGCCGAGGCCGAGGCCGACGCCGACGCCGAGGCGGGGGCGGGGGCGGGGTCAGCCGCCGATGGGGGCGCCGCGCCACTGCCAGGCGTGGCGGCGGGGGCGGGCGGGCAGGTCCAGGCGGCCCGCGCACCAGCGCAGCGCGGCCCACGGGTCGGTGTCGGCCAGGCCGGGCGCCACGTCGGGGAAGAGCCGCGCGACCACCCGCGCGCAGACCGGGCGCGGCGGGTCGACCGCGACGCCGAGTCCGGCCGCCACGTCCTCGCCGTGCAGGAGCACCTCGGCCACGCCCATCGCGGCGAAACCGGCCGGATCGGCCTGCCCGCTGGGGTGGAACGCGCGCACGCCGGCCGGTGTCCCGCGCACGGCGAACGCGAGCAGCCCGGCCGCGCAGGTGACGCACTCGACCAGCTCGTCCGGCCCGGCGTCGGCCTCCACCACGGCGGCGAGGCGCACGAAGCGGTCGACCGGGCGGGAGACCACCTGGGCCGCGTACGACAGCAACGTGTCGGCCAGGTGCTCGACGGTCTGCCGGCAGGTCCACTCCAGCCCGCCGGCCGAGCGGGACCAGTCGGCGCCGGTCACCGACCCGAGCGTCGCCGCCACGGCACCCGCCGCACGGTCGAGGTCGTCGGCCGTGACCGTCATCGCGCCCTCCCCGGGTCCGTTCACCGCCCCATCCTGCCCGAGCCGTGCCCACACCGCCGCCCCGCCGGAACCCGGTCGTGCCGCCCCGCGCCGGTGGGTAGCATCCGCGCCATGGCTCCCGTCACCCACCCCGGCGCCTGCCCCCTGGACTGTCCCGACACCTGCGTCTGGCAGCTCACGGTGTCCGACGGCCGGGCGGTCGCGCTGCGCGGCGACCGCGAGCACCCGTTCACCCGGGGCGCGCTCTGCGGCAAGGTCAACCGCTACCTCGACGCGGTCAACGGCCCGGACCGGCTCACCACCCCGTGGGTCCGCACCGGACCGAAGGGGGTCGGGCGGGTGGCGTACCGGCCGGCGAGCTGGGACGAGGCGCTCCAGCGGGTGGCCGCCGGCCTGCGGGCGAGCATCGAACGTCACGGCCCGGAGTCGGTGCTGCCCTACTACTTCGCCGGCACGATGGGTCTGGTGCAGGGCTGGAGCATGGGGCCGCGGCTGTTCGCGTACCTGGGCGCGTCCCGGTTGGACACCACCATCTGCACGGCCGCGGCGCGGGCGGCGCTGCGCTCGCTGCACGGCGGTTCGGTGGGTTTCGAGCCGGAGACGATCGTCGAGGCGAAGCTGATCCTGCTCTGGGGCGCGAACCCGCTCGCCACCAACCTGCACCAGTGGCCGTTCGTGCAGCAGGCGCGCGAGCGCGGCGCGTACGTGGTGACGATCGACCCGCTGCGGACCGACACGGCGGCGCGCAGCGACGAGCACGTGGCGCCGCTGCCGGGCACCGACGCGGCGCTCGCGCTCGGGCTGATGCGGCACGTCCGGGACGTCGGTGCGGCCGACGAGGCGTGGCTGGCCGCGCACACCGTCGGCTGGCCCGAGCTGTCCGCCCGGCTCGACGAGTGGCCGGTGGACCGCGCCGCCGCCGAGTGCGGCCTACCGGTCGAGGTGGTACGCCGCCTGGGCGACCGCGTCGCCACCACCCGCCCCACCGCCGTCCGCGTCGGGCTCGGCCTGCAACGGCACCACGGCGCCGGGCAGGCGATCCGGGCGATCTGCGCGCTGCCGCTGGTCACCGGCGACTTCCGCCACCCCGGCGGCGGGTCCCTGGTGACCACCAGCGGGCACCACCCGATCGACGACGAGCGGGTGATCCGGCCCGCCGGCATGCCGGCGCCACCGGCCCGGTCGCTGAACATGAGCCGGCTGGCGGCCCTGCTGACCGGGGAGGCCGACCCGCCGGTGACCTCGCTGGTGGTGTTCGACGCCAACCCGGCCGCCACCGCGCCGGACCAGACCCGGCTGCTCGCCGGCCTGCGCCGCGCCGACCTGTTCACCGTGGTGCTGGAGCAGCGGTGGACCGACACCTGCGACCACGCCGACGTGGTGCTGCCGGCCACCATGCAGCCGGAGCACCTGGACCTGCACACCTCCTACGGGCACCACTACACGACGCTGAACCTGCCGGCCACCCGACCGCCCGGGGAGGCGCTGCCGAACACCGAGATCTTCCGGCGGATCGCCGCGGCGCTGGGCATCGACCACCCGGCGTTCCGGGACAGCGACGAGGACCTGGCCCGGCAGCTGCTGGCCGACACCCCGATCGGGTTCGAGGAGTTGCGCGAGCGCACGTACGCCCGGCTCACCGGTGTGCCGGTCGGTTCCGCGCCGTTCGCCGACGGCGGTTTCCCCACCCCGGACGGGCGGGCCCGGCTGCACGATCCCGCGCTGGCCCGGCTCGGCGTGGACCCGCTGCCGGGCTACACGCCGCCGGCCGAGGCCGCCGACGCCGGCCTGGCCCGCCGGTTCCCGCTGGTGCTGCTCGCCCCGGCGGGCCGGTACCTGATGAACTCGACGTTCGCCTCACTGCCCTGGCACGCGCGCCGCACCGGGCCGCCGAAGGTGCACCTGCACCCGAGCGACGCGGCGGCGCGCGGGCTGGCCGACGGCGACGCGGTGCGGGTGCGCAACGACCGGGGCGCGTTCCTCGCCGCGGTCGCCGTGGACGAGGCGACCCGGCCGGGGGTGGCGTTCACCTACAAGGCGTACTGGGCGCGGCTGAGCCCGGGCCGGGCCACGGTCAACGCGGTCACCGCGGTCCGCGACACCGACCTGGGCGGGGCCCCGACGTTCCACGACTGCCGGGTCGAGGTGGAGCCGGTGCCGGCCGAGCTGCTGACCACCGAGCCGCCCGCCGACCAGGCCACCGAGCCGCCCGCCGACGCAGCCGTCGATCGGGCCGCCGAGCCGGCGTCGGCCGGCTGAGCCGGGACTTCCGGCCCGGTCGTCGGGGTCCGTGCGCCCCTGCTCCCCCGTCCCGCGCGCCCGTAGCGTCGGCGGTGGACACAGGGAGGTCGCCATGCGTACGTGGCAGGTGCAGGACGTGATGACCACCGACGTGGCGTCGGTACGGGAGGGCACGGCGTACCGGGAGATCGTCGACGTGCTGACCGGCCGGCACGTGACGGCGGTCCCGGTGGTGGACGGCGCCCGCCGGGTGCTCGGGGTGGTCTCCGAGGCGGACCTGATGTACAAGGTGGAGCTGCTGGGGCAGCCGCGCGAGCGGCGCATCCTGCCCGACCGGCACCGCCGCGAGGCGCGGGCGAAGGCGGACGCCACGCTCGCGGCGGACCTGATGACCGCTCCCCCGGTCACCGTGGCGCCGGACGCCACGCTGGTCGAGGCGGCCCGGGTGATGGACGCCCGCGACGTGAAGCGGCTGCCGGTGGTCGACGACCTGGGCCGGCTGGTCGGCATCGTGACCCGCGGCGACCTGCTCAAGGTGCACCTGCGCCCGGACGCGGACATCCGGCGCGACGTGGTCGAGGAGGTGCTGCGGCGCACGCTCGGCGTCCGCGACGGCGTGGTGGACGTGAGCGTGCACGGCGGCGTGGTGACGCTCACCGGCCAGCTGGAGCGCTGGTCCACGGTGCACCTGGCGCTGCGACTGGCCCGGCAGGTCAGCGGCGTGGTCGAGGTGGTCGACGCGCTCGGCTTCGCGATCGACGACGCGCCGATGTCGGCGCTGCGGCTCGGTGGCGGCACCCCGGCCGGCATCGCCTGAGCCCGGCCCGGCCTGCCCGTCGACACCCCGGCCGGCATCGCCCCGGCCCGGCCCGACCGGCGGTGGCACGCGGCCGGGGTGCCGCCGCGAAACGGCCGCTCAACCGTCGGCCAGGGCGTCCAGCACCAGCGCGGCGGTCCAGCTGAACGCCGGCGAGCCGAGACCGGCGCCGGTGTCCGGGTGGAAGTACTCGTGACAGCCGGCGGTGTCGACCAGGTCGAGCAGGGACTCCCGCAGCCCGGCGGCCAGGTCGGCGCGGCGGTGCGTCCGCAGCGCCTGCCAGAGCAGCCAGCCGGTGTTCACCCAGCTCGGACCGCGCCAGTAGCGCAGCGGCTCGAAGTCGGGCGCGGTGCGGTCGTAGGTGGGCAGCGGCCGGTCCATCCGGGCGGCCAGCCCGAACCGGGGCGAGCACGCCTCGGCGAGCACCGCGCGTACCTGCGGTTCCGGCAGGTCGGGCAGGGCCAGCGGCATCAGCCCGAGCACGGTACGGGCCGCCACGAGCCGGTCGGTGCGCACGTCGCGCGGGCGGAACGTGCCGGTGAGCGGGTCCCAGAGCCGGGTGACCAGGGCCTCGGTGATGCGGGCGGCCCGGTCCCGGTGCGGCCCGGGGTCGGCGCCGACCACCGCGGCGATCCGGGCCAGCGCGTACTCGGAGACGCCGAGCGCGGCGTTGACCAGCGGGCACTCCACCAGGAACGGGTGTCGGCCGAGCAGTCCCTCGTCGCGGTAGCGGCCGGCCCGGTAGGAGTCGACGAGCGCGACGTAGCGCGCGTAGTCCAGGTCCGTGGGGCGTTGCGTCGCGGCGGCGTGGGCGGTGTCGTGCCGGCGGTACGCGCGCATCACCGCCTCGTCGGCGGGCACCGCGGCCAGCGGGGCGTCCCAGGCGGGACTGTTGTCCAGGCCGGACTCCCACGGGTGCACGATGGCGGCCAACCCGCCGCCGCCGACGTCGCGCCGGCCGGTCAGGTAGCGCTGCTGGGCGACCAGCCGGGGATAGAGCCGGCGCAGCGCGGCCGCCGACGCCTCGGACGGGGCGCGGCGGTGCACCAGCCAGGCGGCCGGGGCGTGCACGGGTGGCTGGACGATGCCGGAGGTGGCCGCCGGCGGGGCGCCGTCGGCGCGGGCCGAGTCCCAGAACTCCGGCCCGGGGAAGTACGCGCCGACGCGCAGCGCGGGGTTGAACACGATGTGCGGCACCCGCCCGTCGACCCACTGGGCGGCGAACAGCGTCCGCAGCTCTCGCCAGGCCCGGTCCGGGCGTACGTGGGCCAGCCCGATCGCGATGAACGCCGAGTCCCAGCTCCACTGGTGCGGGTAGAGCGTGCGCGAGGGCACCGTGTGGTCGTGTTCCCAGTTGGCGTCGAGGGTGGCCAGCGCGAGGCGGCGCAGCCGGGCGTCGCGTTCCGCGCCGGCGCGTACCCCGGCCGCGAGGCTGCCGGTCACGCGGCGGCCCGCCGGGGACGGGCCGGACGCAGCACGGTCGCGGCCTGGCGCAGCGCGGCGACCGGCTCCCCGCGCAGCCGACACTCCAGCGCCAGCCAGCCGGGATAGCCGAGGTCGTCGAGCGTGGCCAGCAGCGCGTCCCAGTCCAGGTGCCCGGCGCCGGGCTGGTGCCGGTTGGAGTCGCTGACCTGCACGTGCCCCAGGTAGGGCGCGGCGGCGCGCAGCGCCGCGAGGGGATCGTCCTCCTCGATGTTCATGTGGTAGGTGTCGGCCACCACCCGCACGCCGGGCGACCCGACCGCGCGGCACAGCTCCACCGCCTGGTCGAGGCGGTTGACCATGTGGTCCTCGTACCGGTTGAGCGGTTCGAGGAACAGGGTGACCCCCTCGGCCCGGGCGTGCTCGGCCAGCTCGCCCAGGGCGTCGACGAGGACCTGCCGGTCGCGCTCGGGCGACCGGGGCGGCTCGAACGGGGGCAGCCGGCGGGAGAACATGCCCCAGGCGGCCGGGGTCATCGCGCCGACGCCGCCCAGCTCGGCGATGACGGAGAGCTGGGAGCGCAGGTTGCGCACCGCGTCCCGGGAGCGCTCCGGGTCGAAGTCGCCGATGAAGTGGTCCATCTCGACGCAGACGGTCGGGGTGACGACGCCGGCGGCGTGGGCCCGGCGCAGTTCCGGCAGCCGTCGGGCCAGGGCGAGGTCGCCCCGCCCGCGCAGTTCGATGCCCTGGTAGCCGAGGGACACGGCGAGGGCGTACTTCTCGGTCAGGTCGGCGCCGGGGAGCAGCTGCTCCTGGCAGGCCAGGGGAATGTCCATTCAGAACCTCAGCACCACTTGGAGGACGTCACCGTCACCGCGGTCGAGCAACGCCAGGGCGTCGGCCACCGCGCCCGCGTCGACGACGTGGCTCACCAGCGGCAGCGGGTCGACGCTGCCCTCCGCCACCAGGTCCATGAACGTGTGCGCGATCCGGGTTCCGGACCACCGGCCGGCCGTGCCGGGTGCCGGGTCCGGCCCGGAGACCTGGGCGGCCACCAGCTGGATCCGGTTGTGGTGGAACTCCTCGCCGAGTTCCAGCCCGTGGGCGTACCCCTGGTAGAAGCCGGCGGCGACGACGCGGCCGGCGTGCGCGGTGGCCCGGATCGCCTCGTGCAGCGCCGGGTAGGAGCCGGACAGTTCCAGGCAGACGTCGGCGCCCCGGCCGTCGGTCTCCGCGCGCAGCGCGGCGGCGGCCGAGTCGGCGCCGGCGTCGACGACCCGGCGGGCGCCGAGCCGGGTGGCGTGGGCGAGCCGTCCGGGCACCCGGTCGACGGCGACCACCCGCGCGCCGGACAGCACGGCGAGCCGGGTGCCGAGCAGCCCGATCACGCCCTGCCCGAAAACGCCGACCCAGTCGCCGAGGTGCAGGTCGCCGGCGAGCACGGCGGTCAGCGCGATGGCGCCGGGGCGGGCGAAGACGGCGGTGAGCGGGTCGAGGCCGGGGGCGAGCGGGTGCGCCACGGCGGCGGGGAGCACCGCTTCGGCGCGGTGTCCCCAGATGCCCCAGACGAGTTGGCCGACCCGGCGGTCGGCGACGTCGGGGGCGACCTCGACGATCTCGCCGACCTCCTCGTACCCGAAGCCCACGACCGGGTACGCGGGCGTGGCCTGTCGGGGCACGAACATCCGGGCGGCGGCGTCCCAGTCCTTGCGGAGGCGGGGATTGCTGCCCCGGTAGAGGGTCAGCTCGGTGCCGGCCGAGATGCCGGAGTAGCAGGTGCGGACGCGGACCTGGCCCGGGCCGAGCCGGTCCGGGGGGCAGGGCTCCAGGCGTACGCGCCGGGGCCCGGCCAGAGAGACAACCCAGTTGCCCATGGCGTCGCTCCGAGGGAAGTGCCGGCCTCGATTCTAACCGAAAAAATGGGCATATGTGATTAGATCGATGAATCGGTGGGTATTGATGCCGCGCCGTGCTCTTTCGAGAGGAGTGCCACCGATGTCATCACCCTCAACACGGCTGCTCGCTTCGAGCCTGATCCTGGCACTGGCCGGGACCGGCGCGACCGCCTGCAGCGACGACGGGCAGAAATCCGACAGTTCCCAGATCACCGTGTGGAGCCTGGAGGACGTGGCGGACCGGGTCAACGCCACCAAGGCGATCATCGCCGACTACACCGCCAAGACCGGCGTCAAGGTCAACCTGGTCACCGTCAACGAGGACCAGTTCCCGTCCCTGATCGCGTCCAGCGCCGCCGCCGGCGACCTGCCCGACGTGGTCGGCTCGGTCTCGCTCGCCGGCGTACGGACCCTCGCCGGCAACGAGCTGCTGGAGCCCGACGCCAACGGCGCCGTCGTCGACGCCCTCGGCCGGGACACCTTCTCCCCCCGCGCGCTGGAACTGACCAGCGACGACGGCCGACAGCTCGCCGTGCCCAGCGACGGATGGGGTCAGCTGCTGGTCTACCGCAAGGACCTGTTCGACGCCGCCGGCCTGCCGGCCCCCGACACGTACGAGAAGATCGCCGCCGCGGCGGCGAAGCTGAACACCGGCGGGGTCGCCGGCATCACCGCGGCCACCGCCCCCGGCGACGTGTTCACCCAGCAGACCTTCGAGCACCTCGCGCTACCCAACAACTGCCAGCTCACCGACGACGCCGGGAAGGTCACGCTGGACTCGCCGGAGTGTGTGGAGGCGTTCCGCTTCTACGGCGACCTGATGCGGAACAACTCGGTCAAGGGCGCCCAGGACGTCGACACCACCCGGGCCACCTACTTCGCCGGCAAGGCGGCCATGCTGATCTGGTCGCCGTTCATCCTCGACGAGCTGGCCGGGCTGCGCAACGACGCCCGGCCCACCTGCCCGCAGTGCCAGTCCGACCCGGCCTGGCTGGCGAAGAACAGCGGTTTCGTCACCGCCATCAAGGGCCCGAACGGCACCGAACCGGCCCAGTACGGCGAGGTCAGCTCCTGGGCGGTGCTCGACGGCGCAGCCGACCCGGCCAAGTCCTTCGTGGAGTACATGCTCTCCGACGGCTACCCGCGCTGGTTCGGCATGTCCCCCGAGGGGCGCTTCCCGGTGCGGACCGGCACCAAGGAGAACAAGCAGAAGTTCCGCACCGCCTGGAACACCAGCCCGGCCGGTGTGGACACCAAGAAGCCGCTCTCCGAGGTCTACGGCGACGACGTGCTCACCACCCTGCGGGAGAGCCCGGACACCTTCCAGCGCTGGGGCCTGACCCAGGGCCAGGGCAAGCTGGTCGGCGCCATCCTCGGTGAGCTGCCGGTGCCCAAGGCGCTCGCCGACGTGGTCGGCGGCAAGTCCGACGCCCGGGGCGCGGCGGAGCGGGCCAAGAAGGACGTGGACGCCATCGCCAAGGGTGTCAATTGACCACCACCGTGCCGGAGGCCGGCCGCTCCCCCACCCCGGAGCGGCCCCGCCGACCCGGCCGCCGGCCACTGACCCTGCGCCGCCGCGAGTCCCGCGCCGGGCTCGCGCTGGTCGCGCCCACGCTGCTCGTCGTGCTCGCGGTGATCGGCATACCCATCGTCTGGACCGTGGTGCTGGCCTTCCAGCGGGTACGCCTGGCGACGCTGCGCAAGACCGGCCTCTTCGGCGAGCTGACCCTGGACAACATCGACCGGGTGCTGCACACCCCCGGCTTCGCCGACACGCTCTGGACCACCGTGCTCTACAGCGTCGGCGGCACCGTCGGGTCGATCGTGGTCGGCCTGGCGGCGGCGCTCGCCGTCCGCGGGCCGTTCCGCGGCCGCACGCTGGTGCGCGCGTCGATGCTGCTGCCGTACGTGGCGCCGGTGGTCGCCATGACATTCGTCTGGCAGGTGATGCTCGACCCGCAGCTCGGCATCGTCAACGACTGGGGCCGGCGGTTCCTCGGCTGGGACTCCCCGGTGCCGTTCCTGTCCCAGGAGTCCACCGCGCTGTGGACGGTGATCGCGTTCGAGGCGTGGCGCTACTTCCCGTTCGCGTTCCTGTTCCTGCTGGCCCGGCTCCAGGCCGTGCCGGGCGAACTGGAGGAGGCCGCCCGGGTGGACGGGGCGACACCGACCCAGCGGTTCCGGCACATCCTGCTGCCGCAACTGATGCCGGTGATCGCGCTGATCGGCGTGCTGCGCTTCATCATGACGTTCAACAAGTTCGACGACGTCTACCTGCTCACCGGCGGCTCCGCCGGCACCGAGGTGGTCAGCGTCCGGGTCTACCAGTTCCTCACCGCCCGCACCGACATCGGCGCGGCCGCCGCCCAGGCGGTCGTGCTGGCCGTGGTGCTGCTCGTGTTCGTGGCCATCTACCTGCGCTTCTTCGGCGCGCGACGGGAGGCGTGATGGACCGCGACCGGATCGAGACGGTCAGCCTGCGCTGGCTGCGCCGGCTGGTGATCGCCGGCTTCCTGGTGGTCACCCTGCTGCCGTTCTGGTACATGCTGGTGCTCTCGGTGCGCCCGATCGAACGCCTGCTGCTCGACCCCGGCTCGCTCTGGGTGCCGTTCGGCGAGCTGACCGTCGCCACGTACGCCGAGGTGCTGCGGTCCGTCGAGAACGGTGGCCAGGGTTTCCTCACCTTCATCCGCAACAGCGGCCTGGTGGCGCTGGCCGCCACCGTGCTCACTCTGCTGGTCGCCATCCCCGGCGCGTACGCGGTGTCCCGGTTGCGGTTCTTCGGCCGGCGGCAGGTCAGCGCGCTGTTCCTGGCGGTCTACCTGTTCCCGTCGATCGTCATCGCGATCCCGCTGTTCGTGGTCTTCACCCGGGCCGGGCTGCGCGGGTCGCTGTTCGGGCTGGTGCTGGTCTACATCTCGCAGACGCTGCCGGTGTCGGTCTACATGCTCAAGAACTACTTCGAGACCATCCCGGTCAGTCTGGAGGAGTCGGCGGCGATCGACGGGGCCGGTCGGCTCGGCATCATCCGCCGGGTCAGCCTGCCCCTGGCCGCCCCGTCGGTGATGGCGGTCGCCCTGTACGACTTCATGATCGCCTGGAACGAGTTCCTGTTCGCGCTGCTGTTCCTGGTCGACCGGCCGGACCGGTGGACCGTCTCGCTCGGGCTGTCCCTGCTCGCCGACGGCGTGGAGGTGCCCAAGACCGTGCTGATGGCCGGCTCGGTCATCCTCACCCTGCCGATCGTGGTGCTGTTCTTCGCCGGCGAGCGGCTGCTCACCGAGGGACTCACCAGCGGGGCGGAGAAGGGCTGACCCCGGCATGCCAGGATGACCCGGTGCGAGCACCACGGGAGCGTCCGGCCGGCGCGCGGCTGGCCCGGCTGCTCACCGAGGTGCTCGCACCGGGCGTCCTGGTCACCGCGCTGCCGCTGGTCGCCGCCGCCCGGGTCAGCCGCTCCCCCGCGCACCTGCTGCTCTGGGGCGGCACCGCGCTGCTGTTCTGCGCGGTCGTCCCGGTCGGCGTGATCCTGCACGGCGTACGCCGGGGCCGGCTCACCGACCGGCACGTCGGCGACCACCGGCAGCGGGCCCGCCCGCTGTCCATCGGCCTGGCCTCGGTGGCGGTCGGGCTGCTCCTGCTGGCGGCGCTACGCGCGCCGGCCGAACTCTTCGCGGTGATCGTGGTCATCTTCGTGGTCGGCGCGGCGTGCACGCTGGTCAACCACTGGTGGAAGCTGAGCATCCACGCCGCGGTGGCCGGCGCCACGGTGGCCGTGCTGGCGCTGCTGTTCGGGCCGGTGGCGCAGCTCGGCTGGCCGCTGGTGGCGGCCGTCGGCTGGTCCCGGGTGCGGCTGCGCGACCACACCTGGCCGCAGGTCCTGGCCGGCACGGCGCTCGGCGCGCCGCTGGCCGCCGGGGTGTTCCTCGCGCTGACCTGAACAAGATCAGTTACCGTGAGGTCATGGCCAAGCCGACCCGCTGGGTGACCGACACCAAGCCCGGCCACTCGCAGTGGTACGTCGACCGGTTCCGCCGCCTCGCCGCCGAGGGGGCGGACCTGGCCGGTGAGGCCCGGATGGTGGACGCGCTCGTGCCGCCGGGGTCGCGGATCCTCGACGCCGGCTGCGGCACCGGCCGGGTCGCCGCCGCGCTGGCCGCCCGGGGACACAACCTCGTCGGGGTGGACGCCGACCCGACGCTGGTCGAGGCGGCCCGCGCCGATTACCCCGGCCCCCGCTTCCTGGTCGCCGACCTGGCCGAGCTGGACCTGCCCGGGCAGGGCGAACCCGAGCCGTTCGACGCGGCCGTGGTCGCCGGCAACGTGATGACGTTCGTCGCCCCCGGCACCGAGCCCGCCGTGCTGGCCCGGATCGCCGCCCACGTGCGCCCGGACGGCCTGGTGGTGGTCGGGTTCGGCACCGACCGGGGTTACCCGGTCGCCGAGCTGGACGCCGACGCGGTGGCCGCCGGGCTGCGCCTGGAACACCGCTTCGCCACCTGGGACCTGCGACCCTGGCGCGACGACGCCGAGTTCGCGGTGACCGTGTTGCGCCGCCCCGTCTGAGTCGCGGGACCGGTCACGCCGGCGTGGCCACCGCGCGGGCCGCCTCCGGGTCCAGCGGGCTGCCCGCCGGCAGCAGGTCGACCAGGCTCGCCGGCAGCCGCACCGGGCGCACCCCGGCGTAGCCGAGCATGCCCGGCACGTCGGCGCCGGTCAGCGCGTACCGCCGGCCCAGGTCGGTGACCACGCAGACCGCGCCGCCGGTCGCGCCCGGCGCGGCCGCCGCCTCCACCAGCGCGCCGCGTCCCGGTTCCACCACGACCTGGTCGGCGAGCCCGTCCCGGCCACCGGCGGTCCGCGCGGCGGCGGCCGGGTCCGGCGCGGTGGCGCCGAGGCGCATCTCGCGTACGCCCGTGTCGTCGCCGGCCCGGGCGCAGAGCGCGCCGCCCTCGGACATGGCCAGCCGGGGCGGCACGGCGGGCGGAGCGGCCGGACCGGTGGGCACCAGGTCGGGCAGCTTGGGCAGCGCGGCGAACCGGCCCAACGTGATCGGCTCCGGCTCGCCCTGGCCGGTGCGGGCCAGCAGCAGCGCGGCCTGCAACTCGGTGATGCCGGCCAGTCCGCCGCGCCCGGCCACCGCGTACTGCCGGCCGCCGCCGGAGTTGCGGACCAGGTAGACGTCGCCCACCTCGGCGCCGTCGACCCCCTCGGACGGGGCGCCCAGGTCGCCCACCGGGGGCGGGACCAGGTCGGCGCCGGCCGGCACGGTGTTGAGCAGCGGCGCCGCGACCGGGACGGCCCGTTCCCGGGTGGCGGCCAGCGCGGCCAGCACCCGGTCGGTGTCCCGCAGCAGGTAGCGCCGATCGTGCCAGATCAGGTGCAGCCCGCCGTCCGGGTGGCGGACGAGCAGGCCCTGGTCACCGAGCGGGCGCCCGCCGGGAGCGTCCCGGCCGATCAGCAGCGTCGAGCGGGCCTCGGCCCGCCCCGCCTCGACGGTCACCGACGAGCACAGCGTCCACCCGTCACGGACCAGCCGGCCGGCGGCGGGCAGCGAGTCCGGGGCGTCGGCGATGCCGAGCGGCAGGCCGCGCGGCACCCCCTCGATGGCCCGGCGGGTGACCAGCACGGTCTTCGGCCGCTCCGCCCCGATGATGAGCAGGGCCGAGGCGTAGTTGAGGACCGGGTGCAGCTTCTCCTCCCGGTAGACGAAGCGGGCGCCGGACTCCTTCTCCACGATCACCGCCGCGGTATCGCGCCAGGCGCTGCCCCCGCCGGTGAACAGCCCGTAGAGCGCCACCCCGCCGAGCGCGATCGCCGCCACCAGCACACTGGCCAGCCCGGCGCCGGCCAACCGGCGAAACGGCGACCGCGCCGGGTCGGTCTCCCGCATGACCAGCGCGGCGACCGCCCGCTGGACGGCGAACTGGTACAAGTGCAGCTGGTCCTGCCGCGACGCCATCGATGCCCCTCCGCCGGGATCGTCGGCGCACAGGATAAGCGCTGCGTCGATCCCCCGGCGACCCTGCGTGTCCCCCGAGCCGCCGTGCGCCGCCCGGCCGGCCCGGCTCGGTCCGGCTGGTCCGGCCGGCCCGGCTCGGTCCGGCTGGTCCGGCTGGCCCGGTTGGCCCGGCGCAACCTCGCCGAAGTTGCGGGATCGCGCCCGTCCGGACCCAGCAACTGGAGTGAGGCGGCCCGGGACAGCGCTGAAGGTGGGCCCGAACGGCGGGCCCCCGGTGCCATTGACGGAGTTGTCTGCCGCCGTGGTCGCGGAGAACCGGATACACCCATGATGTTCCACCGACGGGGTTGAAGGCCGACGGGTGGAACGTGGTGGGTGTTTCCCGGGCCATGAGACACCCATGGTGTTCCCCTCACGGGGTGGGTCCCGCCAGGCGAAACCCCCTTCCCCCTCCGCGTCGTCCAGGCGCAGCCCCGACGCCGCGACCTTGCCGCACCCGTTCCGTCAATCTTGGAGTTGTGGCACCCGGCAAACCGTGTAATTAATTGCAAACCAGGAACCACAACTCCAAGATCGACGCGTCGCGGGAACGGGTCACGCGGGAGGCGGGCGGGAGGCGGGCGGGCGGCGGGTGGAACGTGGCGGGTGTCTCCTGCGGCGTGAGGCGCCCACGGTGCCCCGGTGGCCGAGTGACGGGTGGTGGCCACACGATCAACAGCGGCGCGACGCGAACCACCGGCAGCAGACGGGGTCGCGTGGTCCGGAGAGGTGGCAGCCCGGGTACCCCCTGGGGTATGGTCGAGGGCAGGAGGTGGTGACGTGAAGCTTCGACCCGAGATGACCGGCGACGCGCTGACCCGACTCAAGCGGGCCCGGGGGCAGCTCAACGCCGTGATCGAGATGATGGAGAACGGGGAGGACTGCCGCGCGGCGCTGACCCAGCTCGCCGCGGTGTCCAAGGCGATCGACCGGGCCGGGTTCAAGATCATCGCTTCCGGCATGCGCCACTGCGGCACCGCCCGCCAGGCGGGCGAGGAGCCGGAGATGACCGAGGAGGAGCTGGAGAAGCTCTTCCTCTCCCTGGCCTAGCGCCGAAAGACGCCCGCACCGGGCCGCGTGATCGCGTCCCGGGCGGGTAACCCCGTGCCCGGAGACCCGGGCCGGAGTCTGCCCCATGCATACCCCCAGGGGTATGTGTGACAACCAGAAGGGAACGGCTCGTGACTGTCGAGGTGTCCGTCATCGCCACGTCCTCGCTCGGCGACCGCAGCTACCTGGCCTCGGACGGCCGGGTGGCGATCGTGGTCGACCCGCAGCGGGACATCGACCGCGTCCTGCACCTGGCCGGAGCCAAGGGGGTGCGGATCACCCACGTGGTGGAGACCCACATCCACAACGACTACGTGTCCGGCGGGCTGGAGCTGGCCCGGATCACCGGCGCCCACTACCTGGTGGCCGCCGCCGACGAGGTCGGCTTCGCCCGGATGCCGGTGGCCGACGGCGACGAGGTGCCGGTGTCGGACGCCCTGCGGCTGCGGGTGGTCGGCACGCCCGGCCACACCTTCCACCACCTCTCGTACGCGCTCGACGAGGCCGGCGACGGTGGCTGGACCCCGGTCGGCGTCTTCACCGGCGGGTCGCTGCTGTTCGGCACCACCGGGCGCACCGACCTGCTCGGCCAGCAGCACGCGCACGAGCTGGCCCACCACCAGCACGCCTCCGCCCGCAAGCTGGCCGACCTGCTGCCCGACGGCGCGCAGGTGTGGCCGACGCACGGCTTCGGCAGCTTCTGCTCGGCCAGCCAGGCCGACGCCCCGGAGTCGACCATCGGCCGGGAGAAGGAGGCCAACCCGGTGCTGCGGCTGGCCGCCGACCGGTTCGTCACCGAGACGCTCGCCGGCCTGGACGCCTACCCGGCGTACTACGCCCACATGGGCGTGGCCAACGCCGCCGGGCCGGCGCCGGTCGACCTCACCCCGGTCGCCCGCGCCGACGCCGACGAGCTGCGCCGCCGGATCGCCGCCGGCGAGTGGGTGGTCGACCTGCGACACCGCAAGGCGTACGCGGCCTCGCACCTGGCCGGCACCGTCAGCCTCGGTCTGGACGGGCCGATGTCGACCTGGCTCGGCTGGCTGATCGACTGGGGCGCGCCGATCACCTTCCTGGCCGAGACGCCGGACCAGGTCGCCGACGCCCAGCGGGAGTTGGTCCGCATCGGCATCGACCGGCCGGCCGCGCAGGCCACCGGCGAGCCCGAGCGGTGGGCCACCGACCGGTCGGAGCTGCGCGAGCTGACCGTGGCCGACTTCGGCGCGCTGGCCGCCGCGCAGGCCGGGAACACCCCGGCCGGCCTGCCCGCCCCGCAGGTCGTCCTCGACGTGCGGATGACCAACGAGTGGAAGGCCGGGCACGTCGACGGGGCGGTGCACGTCCCGCTGCCCGACCTGCCGACGCGGCTCGCCGACGTGCCCGCCGGCACGGTCTGGGTGCACTGCGGCTCCGGCTACCGGGCCACCGCCGCCGCGTCCCTGCTGGCCAACGCCGGCCGAGACGTCGTGTTGATCGACGACATGTTCGGCCAGGCCGAGGCGGCCGGCGTCCGGATGGCGCCCACCACCTGACCCTCCGCACCCGCACCCGGCCGGCGCGCTCGCGCCGGCCGGCGATGACCCCTGCCCACGAAGGAGAAGAACATGACCACCACGACCCCCTCGACCGTCGACGCGGTCACCCTGCGCGAGCTGATCGCCGCCGGGCGCGCACCCCGGCTGCTGGACGTCCGCACCCCCGGCGAATTCGAGGCCGCGCACGTCCCCGGCGCCTACAACGTGCCGCTGGACCTGCTCAAGGAGCACCGCGAGGAACTGCGCAACCACCTGGACGAGGACGTGGTGCTGATCTGCCGGTCCGGCGCCCGCGCCACCCAGGCGGAACAGGCGCTCGCCACCGTCGGCCTGCCCAACCTCAAGGTCCTCGACGGGGGCATGCTGGCCTGGCAGGCCGCGAACGCCCCGGTCAACCAGGGCCGGCCGCGCTGGGACCTGGAGCGCCAGGTCCGCCTCGTCGCCGGTTCGATCGTGCTGGCCAGCGTCGTCGCCTCGGTCTTCGTGCCGGGCCTGAAGTGGGTCGCCGGCTTCATCGGCGCTGGCCTCACCTTCGCGGCCGTCTCGAACACCTGCGCGATGGGCATGCTGCTGAGCAAGCTGCCGTACAACCGGGGCGCCAGCTGCGACCTGGACAGCGTCGTCGGTCAGCTGAGCGACACCGGGCGGCGGTCGTGAGCGCCGCGCTGGTGCTGACCGTGGCGGGCGCGGTGCTGATCGGGGTGAGCCTCGGTCTGCTCGGCGGCGGCGGGTCGATCCTCGCCGTGCCGCTGCTGGTCTACGTCGCCGACCTGCCGCCCAAGGAGGCCATCGCCACCTCGCTGCTCGTCGTGGGGGCCACCAGCGCGGTCGGTGTGCTGCCGCACGCCCGCGCCCACCGGGTGCGCTGGCGCACCGGGCTGATCTTCGGTCTGGCCGGCATGACCGGCGCGTACGCCGGCGGTCGGCTGGCCGAGTTCATCCCGGCGAGCGTCCTGCTCACCGCGTTCGCGCTGATGATGCTCGCCACCGCGGCCGCGATGATCCGCGGTCGGCGCTCCGCCGAGGGGCGGCCGACGCCGCACGAGCTGCCGGTGCTGCGTGTGGTCCTCGACGGCGTGGTGGTCGGTCTGGTCACCGGCCTGGTCGGCGCGGGCGGCGGCTTCCTGGTGGTGCCCGCCCTGGCCCTGCTCGGCGGCCTGCCGATGCCGGTCGCGGTCGGCACGTCGCTGGTGGTCATCGCGATGAAGTCGTTCGCCGGCCTGGGCGGCTACCTCTCCAGCGTGCAGATCAACTGGGGTCTGGCCGCCGCCGTCACCGCCGCCGCGATCGTCGGCAGCCTTCTCGGTGGCCGGCTCGCCGGCCGGATCCCGGCCGACGTGCTGCGCACGTCGTTCGGCTGGTTCGTCGTGGTGATGGGCGTCTTCGTCCTGGCGCAGCAGCTTCCCCCGGCGTGGGGACTCGCGGTGGGAGCGCTTGCCGCTGCCGGTACGGTCAGCGTGGTGGTGTGGGGCCGCCGAAGGAGGGGACACAGTGGACAGCAGCGCCTGGGACAGCCGGTACGCCAACACGCCCGGACTGGTGTGGAGCGCTGAGCCCAACCGGTTCGTGGTCGAGGCGGTCGCCGGTCTGACACCCGGCGCGGCGCTGGACGTCGCCGCCGGCGAGGGGCGCAACGCGGTCTGGCTGGCCGGTCAGGGCTGGCGGGTCAACGCGGTGGACTTCTCGACCGTGGCCATCGACCGCGGGCGCGAGCTGGCGGCCGCGCGGGGCGTCTCGGTCGACTGGCGGGTCGCCGACGTGACCGCGTACCGGCCGGTGCCGAACAGCTACGACCTGGTGCTGATCAGCTACCTGCACCTGCCCGCCGCCGACTTCGCGCGCGTGCTCGGCGCCGCGCGGTCGGCGCTGCGCCCCGGCGGCACGCTCGTGGTGGTCGGCCACGACCTGGCCAACCTCTCCGGCGGCACCGGCGGCCCGCAGGACGCGAGCGTGCTGCTCACCCCCGAGGCGGTGGTCGACGGGCTGGCCGGGCTGCGCATCCAGCGCGCCGAGACGGCCCGCCGGCCGGTGCCGACCAGCGACGGCGGCAGCGTGGACGCGTTGGACACCGTGGTGGTGGCGACCCGTCCCGCCGATTGAGGCGCCGCAGCGGTCGTTCCCGCGGGCCGGGCCCGGGTCGACCGGTAACATCCGGTGACGGAACGGCGGAGAGGACACCGGGTGGGCGCGCGCTTCGAGGAACTGGCCTGGCGGGAGACGCCGATCGGGGCGATCAGTCTGCGCCGGCGCCGTGACCCGGCGCTGGACGCCGAGGTGTACGAGGTCAAGCTCGACGACGAGTACCTGATGTCCAGCGCGTTCCCGGTCGCCGAGATCGAGCTGGCCCGGCTGGGGCTGGCCCCGCTCACCGGCGAGGCGCTCGACGTGGTGGTCGGCGGGCTCGGCCTCGGCTACACCGCGCGTACCGCGCTGGAGGACCCGCGGGTGCGCTCGATGCTGGTGGTCGAGGCGATCGAGGACGTGATCGACTGGCACCGCCTGGACCTGCTGCCATTCGCCGCCGGTCTGGCCGCGGACCCGCGTACCCGGTTCGTCCGGGCGGACTTCTTCGCCGCGGTCGCCGACGCCGGCCTCGACCCGGACGAGCCCGGTCGGCGTTTCCACGCCGTGCTGCTGGACGTGGACCACTCCCCCCGCCAGGTGCTGCACCCCAGCCACGCGCCGTTCTACACGACCGAAGGGCTGCGCCGGCTGGCCGCGCTGCTGCACCCGGAGGGCGTCTTCGCGCTCTGGTCGAACGACCCGCCCGACCCGGCGTTCCAGCGCACCCTGACCGAGGTGTTCCCGACCTCGGTGGCGCACGTCGTCCGGTTCCCCAACCCGTTGCAGGGCCGGGAGGCGGCGAACACCGTCTACGTCGCCCGGCGGTGATCCCCGGCGCGGCGGCATGGCCGCCCGCGCAGCGGGAAAGCGCACGGCCCACCGTACGACGGGAGGCTGGAACATGCGCGCGTTGCTCTGGGTGGTCGGCGTGGTCGCCGGTGTGCTCATTTTGCTCGGGCTGCTGCTGGAGGCGGTCCGGTGGCTCGTCATCATCGGCGTGATCGCGCTCGCCGCGGTCATCATCTTCGCGATCGTGAAGACCCGGCGGGTGGTGAGTCACCACTCGACGGGCCGCCGTTGAGGCCGGTGTGACCAACCCGGCAACCTACGTCAGCGTAGGTTACCGGCTGGTTAAGTTAGGCTGGGCCGGTCATCCGCGCAGCGAGGAGAGACGGCGATGGACGCGACCGACCGGCGACCCTGGACCCGCAGCTACGCGCCGGGGGTGCCGGCCGAGGTCCCGGAGCCGGACGGCTCGCTGGTCGACCTGCTCACCGACGCGGCCCGGCGCTTCGGGCCCCGGGTGGCGCTGGACTTCTACGGCGCCACCACCACCTTCACCGAACTGGCCGACCAGGTCGCCCGTGCCGCCGAGGCGCTGCGCCGGCTCGGCGTCGGGCCCGGTGACCGGGTCGCCCTGGTCCTGCCGAACTGCCCGCAGCACGTGGTCGCGTTCTACGCGGTGCTGCGCCTGGGCGCGGTGGTCGTCGAGCACAACCCGCTCTACACCGCCGACGAGCTGGACCGGCAACTCACCGACCACGGCGCCCGGGTGGCGGTCGTCTGGGACAAGGTCGCGCCACTGGTGGCGGGACGGGGCTCCGTGCGTACCGTCGTCGCGGTCGACCTGACCTCGGCGCTGCCCCGGCTCAAGCGGTGGGCGCTGCGGCTGCCGCTGCCCAAGGTCCGCGCCGCCCGCGCGGCGATGACCGCCCCCGCGCCCGGCGCGGCGGCCTGGTCGGAGCTGGTCGCCGCCGCCGGGCCGCTGCCGTCCGCGCACCCCGGTCCGGAGGCCGGCGACGTGGCGCTGCTCCAGTACACCGGTGGAACCACCGGCGTGCCCAAGGGCGCCGTGCTGACCCACCGCAACCTGCGCGCCAACGCCGCGCAGGGCCGGGCCTGGGTGCCCGGCCTGCGCGACGGCGCGGAGACCGTCTACGCGGTCCTGCCCCTGTTCCACGCCTACGGCCTGACGCTCTGCCTCACCTTCGCCGTCGGCATCGGGGCGACACTGGTGCTGTTCCCCCGCTTCGACGCCGACCAGGTGCTCGACGCGACCCGCCGACGCCCGCCGACGTTCCTGCCCGCCGTACCGCCGGTCTACGCGCGGCTGGCCACCGCCGCCCGCGAGCGCGGCGTCGACCTCACCTCGATCCGGTACGCCATCTCCGGCGCGATGGCGCTGCCACCGGCCACTGTGGACCTGTGGGAGCAGGTGACCGGCGGCCTGCTGGTCGAGGGATACGGGATGACCGAGACCTCCCCGATCACGCTCGGCAACCCGGTCGCGCCGACCCGCCGGCCGGGCACGGTCGGGGTGCCGTTCCCCTCCACCGACGTCCGCATCGTCGACCCCGAGGACCCGGACCGCGACCGCGCCCCCGGTGAGGCCGGGGAGCTGCTGGTCCGGGGTCCGCAGGTGTTCGCCGGCTACTGGAACCGGCCCGAGGAGACGGCGAAGGTGCTGCTGCCCGGCGGGTGGCTGCGCACCGGCGACATCGTCACCATGGACGCCGACGGCTTCGTCACCGTGGTCGACCGGATCAAGGAACTGATCATCACCGGCGGCTTCAACGTCTACCCGTCCGAGGTGGAGGAGGCGTTGCGCCGCATCCCCGGCGTCCGCGAGGCCGCCGCCGTGGGCCTGCCCACCGACGACGGCGAGGAGGTCGTCGCGGCGGTGGTGCTCGACGCCGCCGTCGGCGGCACCCCGGAGGCGATCCGGACCGCCTGCCGCACCCACCTGGCCGGGTACAAGGTGCCCCGCCGGGTCGTGGTGGTGGAGGACCTGCCCCGCTCGCAGATCGGCAAGATCCTGCGCCGCGAGGTCCGCGACCAGCTCCGCAGCGACGGCTGACCCGGCGCGCTCCCCGCGAACGGCGGTCAGGTGTACACGCCGTCCCAGTACCGTTCCTCCGGCACCGTGAAGTCGTTCGCTCTGGTCCGGCGTAGGTGGGCGTACCGCTCGTGGTAGAGGTCGAGTGCCTGCGGGATGCCGCAGCGCTCGGCCTCCCGGATCGCCCGCACGGCGAGGATGATCCGCTGCTGCACGATGTGCTCGTCGATCGTCTCCCAGGAGTCCACGCCGCCATCCTGCCCGAGCGCCGCCGGCGGCGGACCTGGACCACTTCGCGCGCCTCTGGCCGGGCCGCGACGGCGACCGGGCCCGGCTGATGAACGCGACGCCCAAGCGGGTGGCGACCCGGACCGGCGTCGACGTGACCGCGTGGTCGAACTCGGCGGCGATCCCCGGCGACGCGGTGGCCTGGGCCGGCGAGGAGCGCACGCGGCGGGACGTCGTGGTGATCGGCAGCCTGAGCCTGGTGCACGCGCTGGCCCGGGCCGATCTGGTGGACGAGTACCGGCTCATCACCTTCCCGACCGTCGCCGGGGCGGGCGAGCGGCTGTTCGCCACCGGCATCCCCGGCGACTTCCGGTTCACGCTGGTCGAGCCGGTCGGCCCGACCGTGCTGACGGTGCTACGACGGGCCCGGTGACAGCGTTTGCGGCAGCGACGCGGCGGGTAGCCGATCGTCCATGGTGGATTCTCGAGCTCGTTCCG
The DNA here is from genome assembly GCF_002573675.1 of Micromonospora sp. WMMA1996. Lineage (NCBI taxonomy): Bacteria > Bacillati > Actinomycetota > Actinomycetes > Micromonosporales > Micromonosporaceae > Micromonospora > Micromonospora sp. WMMA1996. The sequence continues at coordinate 2,889,145 of NZ_PDHU01000001.1, forward strand.
TCGGCCGCTACGTCATGCGGCTCGTCGGTGGGGTGGCCGTCATCCTGGGCATCCTCGGCGCCTTCTCCAGCCTGGCCGACGGCAATCTCGTCGGCATCGTGCTCAGCGCCGTGTTCCTCGCCGGCGGGGTGTTCCTGCTCAAGCGGTCGGGTGACGGCGGCCGGGCGGCCCGCCCGGCATCCGTGCCGCGCGACGCGCGCTGACGGCGGCAGCGCGCCGGCCGCGACGCGCGGAAAGTGTCGGTGTCGCCGCCTAGGCTGGTCCGGTGGTCGACCGGCGTCAGGTGATGAGTTTCCGCGTCCGTGCCCAGCAGCTCGACCGGGAGCGGGGCGCGCTCGCCGACACCGCCGTGCTCGACCTCGGCGTGCAGGACACCGGTCCCGACGGCGGCCGGTGGGCGCTGGCCCTGCGCGGGGTCGATGTGAGCGCCCTGTCGGCCGACGACCTGGTGCTGCTGTGGGCGGTTCGCGGCGCTCCCCACCTCTACCGCCGCGCCGACGTCGGCGCGGTGGCGTCGGCCGTCGAGCCGTTCTCGGACGCCGACGCGGGCAAGCGCATCTACGACGCGTCCAAGCCGCTGAAGGCGGCCGGCGTCGGCAACCTGGCCGCGCTCGACGAGGTGGCCGCGCGGATGCGGGAGGTCGTGACCGCGCCGACCGTGAAGGGCGAGGTCTCCGGCCGGCTGGCCGAGCTGCTGCCCGAGCCCTACCTGCGCTTCTGCCGCCCGTGCGACGCGACCCACCTCTACGAGATGCCGTTTCGGCTGGCCGCCGTGCGGGCCGGGCTGGAGCTGCGGCTGGACACGTCCCCGCCGGTCCTGCAACGCATCCCCGACCTCACGCCCCGCGACCCGGGCGAGCGGTTCGACCTCGTCCGCGCCTATCTGCGGCTGCTGGGGCCGGCCACGCCCAAGCACGTGGCCGACTACCTCGACGCCCCGGTCAAGGACGTGAAGGCACGCTGGCCGCAGGACGCGGTCGAGGTGACTGTCGACGGTGAGAAGCGGTGGCTCCTCGCCGCCGACGAGGCGGCGCTGACCTCGACCGACGTGGCCGCGACCCGGCTGCTCGGGCCGTTCGACCTGTTCCTCCAGGCCAAGGACCGGGCGACAGTGGCGCCGGACGCGGCGCGGGCCAAGGAGTTGTGGCCGGTGCTGGGCCGCCCCGGCGCCGTCCTGGTCGACGGCGAGCTGGTCGGCACCTGGCGCCCCCGCAAGTCGGGCCGCACGTTCCGGGTGTCCGTCGAGCCCTGGCAGAAGCTGTCCGAGAGCCGGCGCCGCGCCGTCGTCGAGCAGGCCGAACGCCTGGCGGCACACCGCTCGGTGTCGCTCGCGGGCGTGGACTTCGGCGGCTGACCAGCGGTCAGGAACGCCGCGGCGACGTGTGGTTCGGGCGATACCCGCACTGCACCGCGCGACGGGACGCTCAGCCGAGGCGCTCGATCGTCGTCGGGATCAGGCCGTGCCGGCGTCCCACGGTGGTGACCGCCCCCAGCAGCGTCCGCAGGTGCGCGCCGCTCCCCCGCTCGGCCGTCACGTCGACGCACCACGCCACCCCGCCGCCGACGCGCCGCACCTCCCAGCGGGCGGCGTCGGGCGTCCGCCCGGTGGCGACCACACCGGGTCCGGCCGGTCCCGCGTCGGCGACGCCGTCGGCGGGCAGCGACGCCACCAGAGCGGCCAGCCGTCCGGCGTCGAGGTCGCCGGCGAACAGCACCCGGTGCACGGCCGGGCCGGCACCCAGCCGCAGCGGCTCCGCGACCGCCAGCGTGAGGTCGTCGCGGAACCTGTCGCGCAGCGTGTCCTCGTCCGGCAGCGCCCCGCCGCCGAGCCGGGCATACGTATCCTCGGCGGCCGTGCGGGTCACCGCGCGGACCCGGGCGCGGACGTCCGGCCGGGCGCGCAGCGCGCGGGCGAAGGCGCGGGAACTCCACCAGCCGCCGTCGGACGGCGTCCAGCCGGCGCTGCGCAGCCGCGTCGCGGACAGGTCGTCGGCCAGCTCGAACTCCTCGACCAGCAGCCCGAGCGGTACGCCGTCAGCCGGAGCCAGAAGCTGGTAGTAGTCGAGCACCACGGCACGCTACCGCCCTCAGCGGTGGGCGAACACGAACCCGCCCTCGACATCCGGGGCGGGACGGTGGGTCATCTCGGCGTCGACGGTGAAGCCGGCGGCGTCCAGCCAGCCCGCGACCCGCTGCGGCGGGCGGCGGTGCACGTGGACGCGCATCGGGTGTCCGCCGTACCCCTGGGTCTTGAGCCGGCTGCCCTCGCCGGCGAAGAAGCCGAGCAGGACCACCCCGCCGGGCCGCAGCGCCCGGTGGAACCCGGCGAGCACCCCGGGCACGTCCTCGTCCGGCACGTGGATCAGCGAGAACCAGGCGAGCAGACCGGTCAGCGACGCGTCGGCGAGGTCGAGTCGCGTCATCGAGCCCACCTCGAAGCGCAGGCCCGGGTGGTCCCGCCGGGCCACCTCGATCATCGCCGGGGACAGGTCGACGCCGAACGCGTCCAGGCCGAGACCGCGCAGGTGGGCGGTGATCCGGCCCGGCCCGCAGCCCATGTCGACGACCGGCCCGCTCCCCTGCGCCCGCACCAGTTCGGCGAACAACCCGAGAATTCCGCGCTGGAACGGTTCGCCGGCGAGGGCGTCGCGCAGCAGGTCGGCGTAGCTGGCCGCCACCGTGTCGTAGGAGGTGCGGGTGTCGTCGATCCAGCTGGCAGCGCCCATGACGGCACACGATAGACCGGGCTCGTGTGAGGATGCTCGGCATGTCCGACCGCGCTCTGAGCTTCGGGACGGCCGCGCGGGCGTACGAGCGGTTCCGCCCCAGATATCCGCAGGCGCTCGCCGACCTGGTGCTGGCGTACGCGGACCGTCCGCTGCGGACCGCACTGGAGATCGGCGCCGGGACCGGCAAGGCGACGCGCCTGTTCGCCCGGTCGGGGCTCAGGATCACCGCCACCGAGCCGGACGCCGCCATGCTCGCCGAGCTGCGCGCGCACGTGCCGGTGCAGGTGCGGACCGTGCGAGCCGCGTTCGAGGAGCTGCCGACGGACGTGACCTACGACCTGGTCTACGTGGCGGCGGCGCTGCACTGGACGCGCCCCCAGGGCCGGTGGGACCGGGTGGCCGCGCTCCTGACTCCCGGCGGCGTGTTCGCCTCGTTCGGTGGGCCGCTGCGGTTGCGCGACCCGGCGGTGGAGGCGTCGGTGCGGCGGGCCCGGGCGCCGTTCCTCGACAGCGACGAGATCCCCTCCCCGGACGGGACGCCGGAGACGCACGCCATGCGGTGGCCGGGCACCGAGCTGCGCCGGGATGCCCGGTTCACCGACGTCCGGCAGTCCGAGATCGAGCGCCGCGTCACGATGGGCGCGGACGACTACGTCGCTCTGTTGTCGACCGTCTCGGCCTACCTGGAACTGTCGGCGGATCGGCGGGAGCAGGTCTTCCGGCGGATCCGGGAGGTGCTGCCCGACACGGTCGAGGTCACCACCGACGTCACCGTCCACCTCGCCCGCCGGCGGCCGGACGCCTCGTCCTGACCTGCCCCCGGCTGCCGGTCACTGGATGGTGGTGGCGGCCGGGTGGTCGAAGGACGTGGGGCAGCGGAACACGTAGAGAGAGTAGCCCCGCCCGATCGTCACCTCCGTCGGCGCTGCGGACGCTCCGGGCGGGTCCTCCACCGGCCGCCAACTGCCGTCCGTCCCGTGCCACTCGGAGGAGTCGGCGGTGAACAGCAGCGTCATCGGGGTGCCGCACTCGGCGCAGTCCACCGGGTGGGGGTCGGTCAGCGACCAGTTCGCGAAGCCGCCGACCTTCCAACCCGGGGCCAGTGACAGGTCCACCTGGTAGGTGTCCTCGTCCTCGTCCTCCCAGTCCCTGATCCGGGCGTCCAGGTCATCGGGCAGCAGCCCGCCGTACTGGTATTCGCGGATCCGCTCCGGATGCAGCACGCAGGACGCGGGCAGGTAGGAGTCGTTGACCACTGGTGGTTCGGGGGCGGTCGCCACCGGCTCGGTCACGTCGTCGGCGCGCCGCCAGAACAGCCGTACCTTGGGGCTGTATCCCAGCTCGGGGTGGTCCAGCGGGCACCACAGGACCTGCATCACGTCCGTGTCGTCGGGCCCGACGAAGTCGGGGACGTCCCGACGGTGCAGTTGGGCCACCGGGACCATCGGTATCGGCTGGTCCACCAGGTGGTGGGGCTCGGAGAAGCCCAGGGGCGACAGCTGCGCCCGCTGCTCGTCGGTCACCTCGTCGGCGGCGAGGATCGCCCGGTCGCGGTGCACCGACGCCGGGGTCCGGAGCTGGAAGACGTAGTGCGCGTCGCCGTCGTCGCAGACCGGCCACGCCTCGTGCGCCGGCCAGAGCAGCGGCCCGCCGACCGAACTGTCGGCGACCGTCGGGCGGCCCGGGCGGGGGTGCAGCCGGGTGGCCGTGGTCGAGTGGGCGGTCAGCTCGGGGAAGAGGGCCGCGACGTCGACAGGGCGCGGCGGCGTGGTGCGGGTCACGGTCGACGATCATAGAGAGCGGGTACGACGGACAATCCTGTTGCGGGCGTCCGCCGCGACGGACAGGCTGCCCGGCATGCCGATGCACGAGGGACAGCTCACCGTCACCCCTGCCACCGTGCGTGGGCTGGTCGACGCACAGTTCCCCGCGTGGCGGGACCTGCCCGTCCGCCCGGTGGCCTCGGAGGGCACGGTCAACGCCGTCTTCCGCCTGGGTGAGGGCCTCGCCGTCCGGCTCCCGCTGCAACCGCAGGAGCCGGAGGTCGCGCGGCGCTGGCTGGAACGCGAGGCGGACGCGGCCCGGGAGCTGCTGGGGCGTACCCGCTTCCCCACCCCGGAGCCGGTCGCGCTCGGCGCGCCCGGCGCCGGTTATCCGCTGCCCTGGTCGGTCCAGACCTGGTTGCCCGGCGTCGTGGCGACCGACCGGGACCCGGGTGACTCGTACGCCTTCGCGGACGACCTGGCCGAGTTCGTCGACGGCGTCCGGGCCATCGACACCCGGGGGCGCACGTTCGACGGCCCGGGCCGGGGCGGTAACCTGCCCGCGCACGACGAGTGGATGGAGACCTGCTTCCGGCAGAGCGCATCGTTGCTGGACGTGCCGCTGTTGCGGCGGTTCTGGGCGGCGATGCGGGAGCTGCCCCGGGGCGGCACGCCGGACCGGATGACCCACGGCGACCTGATCCCCGGCAACGTTTTGGTCGCCGACGGGCGGCTGGCCGGGGTGCTGGACGTGGGCGGGCTGGGGCCGGCCGATCCGGCGCTCGATCTGGTCGGCGCCTGGCACCTGCTGGCGGCCGGGCCGCGCCGGGCGCTGCGGCGGCGACTCGGCTGCGACGACCTGGCGTGGGAACGGGGCCGGGCGTGGGCGTTCCAGCAGGCCATGGGGCTGGTCTGGTACTACCGGGAGTCCAACCCGGTGATGAGCCGGACGGGCCGGCGCACGCTGGAGCGGATCACCGCCGACCCGCCGCCGGGCTGAGCCGGGGCCAGTCGGGTCGCCACGCCGGCTCGGGCACCGGCGGCAGCGCCGCGACGTGGTCGAGGATCGCCCGCAGCCCCGGGTGCGGGTTGGTCCGGGGCAGCAGGAGCGAGATCGGGTACGCCGGCGTCGGGTCCACGATCGGGATGCGACGCAGGTCGTGGCGCGCCGGCCAGACGTAGCGGTCGCGTGCGCCGACCAGCGTGGCCACGTCGGCGGAGCCGGCGATGGCGTCGAGGAGGACCTCGTCGCCGAAGTTCGGGCCGGTCGCGTCGACGCGCAGGTCGAACGCGGTGACGAGCTGGTCGTAGAACTCCGACCACTCGCTGCGCGGCACGATGCCGGGCACCCGGATGAGGTGTCCACGCAGTCGCGACGGGGTCACCGACCGGGCGGACGCGAGCGGGTGCCGGGGGCCGACGAGGAGTTGCAGCGGGGAGTCGAACGCGTGGACCATGCGGACGTCGAGCGGCAGGGCGGCCGGGTCGGTGACGGTGCGGAACGCGGCGTCGATGTCGCCGGCCTGCACGGCGGCGGCGACCTGGCGCGGGTCGTCGACGCGGAGGGTCACCACGTCGACGTCGGTGCCGGGGTGTGACCGCCAGTAGTCGTGCAGGACCACGGCCTGCGCGCTGCGCAGCCCGAGGACGTCCACGCGCGGGGCCCGCGACGCCGGCCGGACCGCGGCGACCGCGCGGTCCGCGCTCACCACCAGACCCCGGGCGTACGGGAGGAACGCCCGGCCGTCGGGCGTCAGCTCGACCCCCCGGGCGGTACGGGTGAACAGGCGGACCCTCAGGTCGCGTTCCAGGGCGGCGACGCGCTTGGAGACCGCCTGCGGGGTCACGCCCAGCTCGTCGGCGGCGTGGCGCAGCTGCCCGAGTTCGGCCGCCCGGACGAACGATCGCACTGCCTCGGTGTCCACCGGCCCACCCTAGGGCCGCCCCACCGATGGTTGTGGCTCGCCGATCGCCGGTTGTTTGATCCGCCGCCCGCGCGGCCGGTGTGATGCGCCGGTGAAACTCGGATCGGGCTTCGGCTGGCTGTGGGCGGCGTACGCGGTCAGCACGTACGGCACGTGGACCGCGTTCGGGGCGTTTCCGCTGCTCGCGGTGCGGGTGCTGCACTCGTCGGCGTTCGCGGTGTCGCTGCTGGAGGCGGCCGGGCTCGCCGTCGCAGCGGTCGTGGCGATCCCGCTCGGGCCGTGGGTGGCGCACCGGCCCAAGCGGCCGGTGATGGTCGCCACCGACCTGTCCCGATTCGTCGCGACGGCGAGCGTGCCGGTCGCGTACCTGCTCGGGGTGTTGACCTACGGCCAGCTGCTGGTCGTCGCGGTCACCTGCGGCGCGGCGGGCATCGCGTTCGGCGCGGCGTCCGGGACGTACCTGAAGCACCTCGTCCCGGGCGGGCGCCTGCTCGTGGCGAACGCGCGGTTCGAGGGTACGAGCTGGGTGGCGACCGCGGTCGGCCCGCCGGTGGGCGGCGCGCTCGTCGGGCTGCTCGGCCCGGTCGTCACCGTCGCGGCCGACGCGCTGAGCTATCTGCTGTCCGCGTTCGCGGTCCGCCGGATCCGGGGGGACGACGTGGCCGCGCCCCGCGCCGCGGGCGCCCGGCTGACCGGAGCCGACCTGGTCCGGGGCTGGCGGTTCATCCGCCACGACCGCGTCCTGCGGCGCCTGTTCCTCAACTCGGTGCTGGTCGGCGGTCTGATCATGGCCACCGCGCCGCTGCTGGCCGTCCTGCTGCTGGGCGACTACCACCTCCCGGCCTGGCAGTACGGGCTGGCCTTCGGCGTCCCGGCGCTCGGCGGTCTGGTGGGCGCCCGTCTCTCCGCGCCCCTGGTCCGGCGGCACGGCCGGCACCGGGTGATGATCGTGTCCGGCTGGCTGCGAGCGGTCTTCCCGCTCGGCCTCGCGTTCGTCGGTCCCGGCGTCTCCGGGCTGCTGACCGTGATCGTCGTCGAGGCTCTGCTGATCACGTGCATGGGCGTGTTCAACCCGATCCACGCCACCGAACGGCTGCGCCGAACTCCCCCGGACCACGCCGCCCAGGTGCTCACCGCGTGGAGTGTCAGCAGCCGGCTCACGCAGGCCGTCCTGATGCTGGCCGGGGGCGTCCTGGCGACGCGCGTCGGCCCGCTCGCCGCGATCACCGTCTCCGGTGTCCTGCTGCTCGCCACCCCGCTCCTGCTGCCCCGACCGGAACCGGGGCGCGGGCCCGAGGCCGACGCCGCACCCGAGGGGCAGCGAGCTGTCGGCGCGCCGCGCTAACGTCGGCCGCGACTGTGCGGGGAGGTCGGTCGTGCTCGACGACATGCGGGTGCTGCGTGGCGCGGTGGAGCGCTACCGGAGGGCGGCGACCGCCGCCGGTGTCCCCTGGGACACCGACGAGCCGGCCGACGCGCTCGGCGTCGAGACGCTCTGCCGCGTCTTCGACGTCGACCGCGTCGCGGAGCAGGCGATCTGGTTCCACCACGAGGGCCTGCCGTACGCGCAGGTCCTGCCCGAGGGTGGTCATCCGCTGCCCTGGGACAACGCCGACAACCTCCTCGGGTACCTGTCCATGGCGGTCGGGGTCCCCTTCCCCTGGCGGCGTCAGCTGCCGCTGCTCATCTGCGACCGCATCGTCTTCACCTTCGTGCTCGCCGGCGACCACGAGGGGGAGATCTGGCGCTACCAGATCGAGGTGGACGACCGGAACCCGGTCCGCGCCGCCACGAGCCTGGCGGCGCTGGTCTCCGCGTGGACCGACGGGTTCGCGGCGGGGGTCTACGCGCGCTCGCCGTACGACACCTGGCTGCACGTCGGGCCCGACGACCGTGACCCCGTCGACGTGCTCGTCGAGGGCGGTCTCGACCCGTTCGCCTTCCCGGTGCACGTCTCGGCGTACTCCCACCATGACCTGCTGCGGGCCCGGCAACGGGAGTGCGGTGTCGACCCGGACCACGCCGACGACTTCGACCGCCAGGAGGAGTTGCTCGGCGCGGTCGATGTCGCGCTCGCCTCGCTCCGCGCCTGACCCGGGAGGTCCCTCGTGGAGGAACGGCCCTAGACCGGACGGCCGAAGGTGACGGCGTCCCGCACGAGCGGGGGCACCCGCTCCGCGAGCTGCTGGTCCGGCCGGGCGCCGAGGGCGTCGTTGACCGTGGAGAACGCCAACCGGAAGGCGACCAGGGTGGTCGCCTCGAAGATCTCCCGGTCGCTGAGGCCGGCCTCGCGCAGGCCCCGCACGTCGTCCTCGGTGGTGGCGTTGGGGTCCCGCACGACCTGACGGGCCCATCCGGCCAGTGCGGCCTCCCGGCCGGACAGCTCGCCGTCGGCGCCGCCCAGCACGTCCGCGGCGGTCGCCTCGTCGCTGAGGTCGGCCAGCCGGGCACCCCAGGCCAGGGCGCAGTAGGCGTCACCCCGGGCGGCGGCGGTGGCGGCGACCAGCACGGCCACCTCCCGCGCCGACAGCCCCGAGTCGCCCAGCAGTTCGGCGCGGACGGCCTGGAACGACGCCGACACGTCCGGACGCCAGCACCAGACGCGGGTGAGGTTGTTGACGTAGCCGTCGGAGGCGACGTCCTCGTCGTAGGCGGCGGTGACCGCCGGACCCGGCGGCGGGTCGGGAAGGAAGGTCGGGCGACTCATGGAGGCAGTGTGCCGGAATTTCTGGGCCACCCGGAGACCGATGGACGACAGTTCGCGGAGCCGGCCCCGGATGGTCGCGTCGATCCGCGCCTATGATCCACCCACGGCGCGACCGGGACGGGGGAACGGAATGATCAAGTCGATCTTCTTCGATGTCGGCGGGACGATCCTGGACGAGTCCCGCGAGTTCGCCGACTGGGCGGACTGGCTGGGCGTGCCCCGGCACACCTTCTCGGCGGTGTTCGGCGCGGTGATCGCCAGGGGCCTGGGCTACCAGGAGGTGTTCCGCGTGTTCCGGCCCGACTTCGACCTCACCGCCGAACTCGACCGCCGGGTGGCCGCCGGCGTGCCGGAGACGTTCGGCGAGGAGGACCTCTATCCCGACGCGCGCGCGTGCCTGACCGCCCTGGCGGAGCAGGGCCTGCACCTGGGGCTGGCCGGCAACCAGCCGGCCCACGCCGAGGCCAGCCTGCGCGCCCTCGGCCTTCCGGTGGACGTCATCGGCACGTCGCACGGGTGGGGTGTGGACAAGCCGGCACCGGCGTTCTTCACCCGGGTCGTCGAGGCGGGCGGCGGTGACGCGTCGTCCATCCTGTACGTCGGCGACCGGCCCGACAACGACGCCCGCCCGGCCATGGCGGCCGGCATGCCGGCGTGCCTGATCCGGCGCGGCCCGTGGGGACACATCCTCGACATGCCGGACGTGGCCCAGCGGTGCCTGTTCCGCATCGGCTCGCTGGCCGAGCTTCCGGACCTGGTGGCCGAGCACAACGCGGCGGGCGAGCGGATTCGTTGATCGCGCCATCCGCCCTGTTTCGGTGCAGATAATGCCTGTATGGGGAGGATAATCAGGTCCCAGCTGATCAGCTGGGGTGGGCCCGGCACCCGAGCAACCCGCCTGGAGCTCTTCTACGACCTGGTGTTCGTCTTCGCGTTCTTCAACGTCTCCACCCTCACCAGCAAGAACCTCACGGCGCAGTCGCTGCTGGAGGCGCTGCTCGTGCTGGTCCTGCTGTGGTGGTGCTGGACCGGCTTCGTCACGATCGGCAACGCGGTCCGGTCCGACGAGGGCGTCATGCCGCTGATCGGGCTCGCCATGATGGTGCCGGTGTTCCTCCTGGCGGTCAGCGTGGGGGTGGCGTTCCGCGATGAGCCGGGTGGTCTCTACGGCCCGTGGCTGTTCGCCGTGGCGTACCTGATGACCTGGGGGCTGAAGGCGACCGCACTCTGGACCATCGCGCGGGCGGAGGGCACACCGCGCCGGTCCGCGCTGTTGCTGGTCGCGCCGGCGCTGGTCAGTACGGTGGTCGTCCTGTTGGCGGCGGTGGTGCCGCAGCGGATCGTGGCGGCCGGCGCGGTGCAGAACGTGCGGATCGGGTTCTGGGTCGTCGCCCTGGTGCTGGAGTACCTGGGCGGACTGCTGCTCGCCCGAACGGGCTGGCGACTGCGCTCGGTGGGGCACGCGGCCGAACGGCACGCGCTGATCGTGCTCGTCGCCCTCGGCGAGTCGGTGATCGCGCTGGGGATCGGCGCGTCGGCGCAGTACGGCCGCCCGGTGGGTCTGCCGACGGTCGTCGCGTCGGCGCTGGGCATCGTCGTGATCGCCGCGCTCTGGTGGCTGTACTTCGACTGGATCGCCGCGGCCGTGGAACAACGCCTGCACGGCGTACGCGGGCCGGGCCGGATCCCCCTCGCGCGGGACGTCTACAGCTACCTGCACCTGCCGCTGGTCGTCGGGATCATCCTCTTCGCCCTCAGCCTCGAACGGCTGCTGAGCATCCTGCTGCACGCCGAGCATCCGACCGGTGCGGAACGACCCGGTCAGTTGCATCCGCTCCTGCTCTACGGCGGGGTGATCCTCTTCGCGCTCGCCCTGGTGGCGATCGAGCTGCGCGCGTTGCGCCGACTCGACCGGGTGCTGCTGGGAGCGGCCCTGGTCCTCGCCGCGCTGGTGCCGGTGGCGTACCAGGTGCCGGAGCTGGCCGCGCTGGCGCTGCTCGCCGGCGTCACTCTCGGGGTCGTGACCGTCCAGCTCCGGGTGACCCGGACGCTACGTCGGGAGGTCCGCCGGGTGGCACTCGACGAGCAGACGCGGATGGAGACCGAGCTGAACCGGTGGCGGGCCCGCCGGCTGTGAACACACGCCGCCCCGGGTCAGCTCGCCACGGCGGTGCGGTTTCCGAGCGGATCGGCGAGCAGCGGCGCGAAGCCCAGCTCGGCGGCGCCGATCAGCGTGGTGTCGTCACCGAAAGCCGACACCCGCAGCTCGGCCTTGTCCCGCGACACGGGCAGCACGTTGGCCCGGATCCGGCGGCGCACGTGCGGGGCCGAGCCCTGGAACACCTCGCGGAGCGTGCCGCCGAAGATCACCACCCCGGGGTTGAACAGGTTGATCACGTTCGCCACCCCGATGCCCAGCCAGTCGCCGACGCGGCGCAGCGCTTCCTGGGCGGCGAGGTCGCCTCGGGCCGCGTCGGCGACCACGGCCCGCACCGCCTCCCGGCCGATGCTGTCGGCGGGACGGCCGGCCGCGTCGAGCAGCGCCCGCTCCCCGACCTCGGCCTCCAGGCAGCCGTGGGAACCGCAGAGGCAGGGCCGACCGTGGTGGGGGTTCACCAGCATGTGACCGACCTCGGAGCCGTAGCCGCCGTCCCCGCCGAGCAGGTCGCCACCGACGATGATCCCGCCGCCGACACCGACGTCGCCGTGCAGGTAGACCAGGTTGCGCACCCCGACCCCGGCACCACGCTGGTGTTCGGCGACCGCGCCGAGGTGGGCCTCGTTGCCGACGAGCACCGGCAGGCCCAGGTCCAACCGCCGGGCCAGTTCGGCGCCGAACGCCTGGTCCACCCACCCGAGGTCCGGCCCGTACCGCACCAGCCCGTCGCCCGGCCGGATCATCCCGCAGTAGGACGCCCCGACCCCGACGCACACCGACCCGGGTGGCGCGCCGTGCTGCAACGCCCGTCCGAGGTCGGCGAGCACGGACACCACGAAGTCGAGGTCGGCCCCGGCTCTCGGCCTGGTCGCCTCCAGGCGGCCGGACACCACCCCGCCCAGACCGACACGGGCGGCGACGAGCCGGTCCACCGCGATGTCGAAGGCGAGGACGTGCACGGCGTCGGACGCCGGCCGGACCAGCAGGGACGGTCGGCCGGTCCGCCCGGTGGCCGGGGCGGACTCCTCGCGGACCAGTCCCGCCGCCGCGAGTTCGCCGGTCAGCGCCAGCACCGTGCTGCGGTTGACGCCCAGCTCCTCGGCCAGCCGGACGCGTGAGACCGGGCCGCCCAGGTGGACACGGCGGAGCAGCGCGGCGAGGTTACGCCGGTGGCTGTCCCCCGTCGCGGGTCGCTCCGCGGCCAGACCGTTCAGCATCGACCACTCCGTCGGATGGCAACTGGCACGACAAGGATAGATGGCCCGCCAGCGCGCGGACGTTTGCCGAGTGGTCCGGCCGGTCACCTGTGGTGCATGTTCGACGACTTCACCGACGAGCGGATCGACGTCGGGGAGGTGGAGCTGCGGGTCCGCCACGCGGGGCAGGGCCCGCCCGTCCTCCTGATCCACGGCCATCCCCGCACCGGAGCGACCTGGCACCGGGTCGCCCCGCGGCTGGTGGAGCGGGGGTTCGCCGTCGTCTGCCCGGACATGCGCGGCTACGGGCGGTCCGGAAAGGCGGACCTGCGCCCGGACCACTCCCAGCAGTCCAAGCGGGCGGTGGCGGCGGACCTGCGGCGGCTGATGGACCTCCTCGGCCACCCGAGGTTCGCCACGGTCGGGCACGACCGCGGGGCCTACGTGGCGCTGCGCCTGGCACTGGACCACCCGGACGCGGTCGACCGCCTGGTGGTCCTCGACGGCGTGCCGATCAGCGAGGCGCTGGCGAGGTGCGACGCGACCTTCGCCCGCGAGTGGTTCCACTGGTTCTTCTTCGCCCAGCCGGACATCCCGGAGCGGGTCATCACCGCCGATCCGGACGCCTGGTACGCGGCCAAGGCGCGCCCCGAGAGCATGGGCGCGGAGAACCACCGGGAGTTCCTCCAGGCCGTCCGCGACCCGGCGACGGTCCGGGCGATGCTGGAGGACTACCGTGCCGGGCTGGGTGTGGACCGGGAGCACGAGGAGGCCGACCGGCGGGCCGGTCGCTCCGTACGCTGTCCGACCCTGTTCCTGTGGTCGACCCGCGACGACATGGAACGTCTCTACGGGGATCCGCTGGCCGTCTGGCGTCCCTGGGCCGCCGACCTGCGCGGTCACCCGATCGAGTCCGGACACCACGTCGCCGAGGAGAACCCGGACGACCTGACCGAGGCGCTGCACCGCTTCCTCACCTGATCCCGTCGGAGGTGGCGGCTACCCTGCCGTCATGGCGGGAGCGGAGCTGGACGAGTTGGTCGTGGCGGACGCGGACGCGCTGCGGGCGTGGTTGTCGGCCCACCACGCCACGTCCCCGGGTGTCTGGCTCGCGCTGACCCGCAAGGGTGGCACCGTCACGACGTTGACCTGGCAGCAGGCGGTCGACGAGGCGCTGTGTTTCGGCTGGATCGACGGGCAGGCCCGCAAGCGGGACGAGGAGACCTCGTGGATCCGGTTCACCCCGCGCCGGCCCCGCAGCATCTGGTCACAACGCAACGTCGCCCACGTGGCCCGGCTGGAGGCGGAGGGTCGGATGACGCCCGCGGGCCGCGCCGCGGTGGAGGCCGCGAAGGCCGACGGCCGCTGGGACGCCGCCTATGCCCCGCCGTCGGAGGCGGAGGTGCCGGCCGACCTGCTGGCCGCGATCGCCGCGGTGCCCGCCGCCCAGGCCATGTTCGACGTGCTCACCAAGGCCAACCGGTTCGCGCTCATCCACCGCCTCAACGCGGTCAAGCGGGCGGAGACCCGCGAACGCAAGATCGGCGAGTTCGTGGCCATGCTGGCCCGCCACGAGACGCCCCATCCGCAGAAGGCCAGGCCTCCGGTCACGCCCTGACCGCCGCGACGGCCGCGTGTGGGCGGTTGACGCCGTCGGCGGGCCGGTGCAGCCGGGCCACCTCGGCGAAGCCGGCCCGGGCCAGCCGGTCGACGAACGCGTCCACGGGCCAGCGGAAGGCGGTGATGACCTTGTGGTCGAACGCGGCCACCTCGTCGCCGACGAAGATGCCGAACACCATCGTCGCGCCCGGGCGCGTGACCCGCCGGAACTCGGCGAGCACGTCGTCGAGGTCGTCCGGTGGCAGGTGGATGACCGAGCCCCAGGACAGGACGCCGGCGAGGCGGCGGTCGGCGATCGGCAGATCCGTCATGGAGCCGAGCAGGTAGCTGCCGTCCGGGTAGGTGGCCCGGGCGTGGGCGATGAACTCGCCGACGACGTCGAGGCCGGTGGCGTCGGCCCCGGCCGAGCGGAGGTGGTCGGTGAGGTGACCGGGCCCGCAGCCCACGTCGAGCACCGGACCGGGCCGCCCGGCCACATGCGCACGGATGAAGGCGAGGTCGTCGGCGTGCACCTGCCCGCTGGTGCCGAACAGTTCGATGTAGAGGTCCGCGACGGACGCGTACGCCCGGCGGACCTGATCCGTGGTCACCGTCGCGATCCCTGCATGTGCTCCCACATCTCGCGGGTCATCTCGTATTCGACCTCGCCCTGGTCCGCTCCCGGCACCGGCTCGTCGAAGGTCGGGAAGTAGGTGCGCACGTAGCGCATGCCGACCGCCTCCATGACCCCTCGGGAGCCGGCGTTCACGGTCATCGTCTGGGCGATCACCAGGCGCTGCCCGACCGTGTCTAAGGCGTGCCGCAGCAGGACGCGGGACGCCTCGCTGGCCAGGCCCCGACGCCAGTACCGGCGCACCAGCCGGTAGCCCAGTTCGGCGACGGTGGGGTCGTCAGGCTGGTCGGGGCCGTTCGCCGGGGGCAGCATCATGAGCCCGACGAACTCACCGTCGTCCTCCCCCGCCGGGGCCGTCGAGCCGCGCGCGCCGCCGTCGGAGCCGAACGCCATCCAGAAGCCCAGGCCGTCCACCTTGGTGGCCAGGCCCCGCCGCCGCGCGTGGGAGGCGACCACCTCGTCCCGGGTGCGCGGGCGGGAGTAGAGGTAGCGGAGCACCTCGGCGTCGGAGTCGAGCTGGACCTCCAGCTCCAGGTGCCGGTCGGCCAGGGGAACCAGCAGCAGGCGGTCGGTACGCAAGATCGGCTGAGGCATGCGGCAACGATCGCACGACCGCGCCGCCGCCGCGATCGGAATCCCCCGCCGGCGGGTCGCCGGTGCGTGGCGCCGGTGGGTCATGCTGGGGTGACTCGGGCAACGGCCGGTGGGGGTGGACCGTGACAGCGACCTGGCTCTGGATCGTCCTGTGCGGCGTACCGCTGCTTCTTGTGGTGGCGTTCGTCGTCCGACGACGCCGAGCGGCCCGCGCGGCGGCGGGCGATGCCGTGCTGCGGGACGCCCGGCGGGCCATGGCCGAGATGGACCGCCGGCGCGGGCGCTCCCGCAAGGGCACGATCCGGGGCCAGGGCGGCGGCGGGAACGCGGGGACGATGTACGACGCCGCGTACGGCTCGGACACCTCCGCCGGCGCCTGAACCTCACACGACCTTGCGGATGCGTACCCTCGGTCGCTCGTTGCGCAGGTGACCCAGCTTGTGCTGGCGGACCTGCTCGTCCCACACCGCCTGGTCGTAGTCCGGCCCCGGCGCGATCCACCGGTGCGAACCGTCGCTGTAGTGGAACTTCTCGTCCCCGGCCCGCAGCACGCTCACCGCAGCCAGCCCAGGAACCGCCGGTGCAACGCCCCGGCGGGCGCCCAGCTCAGGTCGGCCGTCGCCCGCACCAACTGCGCCCCCATGTACAGGGCCAGCGACATCGGCGCGTCCTCGTACTCCGCCTTCAACTCCCGCCGCCGGGTCGCGCACGGCCACGGCCCGCCGCACCCACCGCACGTCCAGACCGGCAGCACCGGCCCGTGGGCGCTCACCCGCCCGCTCCCAGGAAGCGGGCGACGCTCGCGCGGGCCTGCCGGCTGGTCGCCCACGTCACCTGCCAGCAGGGGTACGGAGTGAGCCGCGCCCACCACAGCCGACACCCCGCGCACATCCCGTCGAGACCCCGTACGTGCACCGCCAGGATCGCCCGCTCGCCACGGTCGTTCACCGGTCCTCCGGAGCGGTTCGCGTCCCGTCGGCAACCGACGACTGTGCGGTCGGACCGGGGTCCCCGGCGCCCGAGTGGCCAGATTCGGCCATCGCGAGAATTCGTCGCTTGGCCGCGTCCCATTCGGCGGCCTGGATCTCATCCCCCGTGCGGCGTCCGGCCGAACCGCGGCGTCCTCCACCCACTGTCACCTCCGTCCTCCGAGTGCGACGGACCGCCCGGACGGGAGCCGACACTGCACTCGACCAACGGACGAGGCGTCTTCCCTCGTCCGAAACGGACACTAGGGGCAGGCGGTAGTGGCAGAATTACCGCTGGTTATGGCACCAGGCTGATCCCCAGACGCCCGGCCAGCAGGCGAAGCTCGTGGGGCACGGCGCGCCGCCTGGCCCGCTGGGCCATCGCGACGACGGCGTCCTGGGCGAGCGGGTTGAGCGAGAACGGCACCGGAGCGGCTCGCTCGGCGTGCACGAACGCGGCGAGCGCCTCGGTGTCCCGACGGCCCGAGTCGGCCAGCGCGCGCCCGAGGTCGAGCCAGTAGGACATCTGCCGGATCGATGCCGCGAGAACCTGTGGTCGTACCGTGCGGGACAGCTCGATGACCCGGCCCGGCTCACCGGACTCCCCCGCGATGGACATCTCCCACAGCGCCACATTGGTCGGCCCGAAACCGCAGCCGTTGAAGCCCATGCCGTCCGCCGGATCGCCGAGGGTCGCCGCCTCCCTGGCTGCCTCGTCCAGGTGATCGCGCGCGATGTCCGCGCGACCGCCGACCGTCGAGGCGAGCGCGGCGGACAGGTGCAACTGACCGAGCATCTGCCGTACCCGCTCGTCCGCCGCGGCGGACTGCAGCTCGGCCAGGGACCGGTCGGCCGCCCGCGCCGCCAGCGGCGCCGCCTCGATGGGCAGGCTCTGTGCGTACGCGAACCGGGAGGCGCCCAGCCACGCCGGCTCCTCCACCGCCTCGGCGGCTGCCACCGCCACCCGCGCTGCGTTCAACGCCAGGTGCCGGTATCCGAGGTGCCGCAGGCACGCCGAGGCCTGGTAGGCGACCTGCGCGAGGGCCGTCCCGCCCACCGCGGCCGCCTCCAACAGCAGGCCCGGCAGCATCTGGGCCATGGCGGGGAAGTTCGAGCGGTGCCGAAGCTGCTCGCTGCGCGCGATGTCGGCGGTCAGTTGCGCCGCTCCACGGGTCGACCGACGGCGCTCCCCGTCCTCGATCTCGATGAGCGCCGACCAGATCGCCGGCACACACTCGGCGGCATGCTCGCGGGCCGGATCGCCGGTCTCCGTGCCCTGACCGAGCAGGTCAGCGACCGTGACCTGCAACGCGGCGGCGACCGCGACCAGGGTCGAGCGGCGGTCGATCGTCTTGCGTCCGGACTCGACCTGCGACACGTAGGACTGGCTGAGCCCGGCGAGTCCGGCGAGGACGGCCTGGCTCATCCCACCCCGGCGCATCCGCCAGTATCGGATCCGGGCGCCGATGGTGTCGGTCTTCCTGGTCATGTCCGCCTGCCTCCCGGGACGATGACTGGGATCCGGCACCGATCAGCAGCGCCGGCGTGCCGCCTTTCGGACGGTACACCGCCTGCGCGCGGTGCGGCATGCGGTGTACCGTCCGCCCACTCGCTAGCCTCGGCCGCTCGTGCGGACCTATCCAGGGAGGGCGGTCAGGATGAGCAGCGATCATGATGTGACCGGAGCGATGAGCTTCATCTTCGAGGCGGGAGTGCTCAAGCGCGCGGCCCGGACCGGCTGGTGGTTCGCCGGTGTGAAGCACCCGGAGTCGATCGCCGAACACTCGTTCCGCACGGCGCTCATCGGCATGGTGCTCGCGGCCATGGAGGGCGCGGACCCGGGCCGGGTGTCGATGATGTGCGTCCTGCACGACACCCAGGAAACCCGAATCACCGACGTGCCGCACATCGCCAAGCGCTATCTCACCTCTGTGCCCAACACCGCCGTGACGGCCGACCAGGTCGCCGACTGCCCACCGGCTGTCGCCGAGGCGATGCGGGCCGCCGTCGCCGAGTACGAGGCCGGCGAGACCCGCGAGGCGGTGGTGGCCCGCGACGCCGACAAGCTCGAATGCCTCGTCCAGGCCGTCGAGTACCGGCACCAGGGCGTCGCCGACGTCCAGCGATGGATCGACAGCTCACGGGCGGCGCTGAGGACGGCATCCGCACACCGCCTCGCCGACGCCGCCCTGACCGGCAGTCCGATGGCGTGGTTGAACCCGCCCGCGCGGTGAGACCGTGACCGCGACGCCGTGGCAGAGAAGGTGGGATCCACGACGTTGCTGCCGTTGACACCAGGCCGCAGGCTGGTCGCATGTCCGGCCGTACCGTTCTGATCCTGCTGTTCGCGGGTGTGCAGAGCCTCGACGTGACCGGCCCGTTGGAGGTCTTCGCGGGCGCCGGCCCGGCCTACCGGGTGGTGACCGCCAGTTCCGGCGGCGCGGCGGTCCGCACGTCGAGCGGCCTGACCCTGGTGCCCGAAGCAGACCTGTCGGTCGTGCCGGCGCCGGACACGGTGATCGTGCCCGGCGGCGAGGGCACCCGCGACACCGATCCGGCGATCGTCCGGTGGCTCCGGGCGCACGCCTCGGGGGCGCGACGCGTCGTCTCGGTGTGCAGCGGTGCGTTGGTCCTGGCCGAGGCCGGTCTGCTGGCCGGCCGCCGGGCCACCACCCACTGGCGGGTCTGCGGCACCCTGGCCCGGCGGTATCCCGACGTCCTGGTCGATCCGGAGCCGATCTTCGTCCGGGACGGGCCGATCGCCACCTCGGCCGGCGTGACCGCCGGCATCGATCTCGCGCTCGCCCTGGTCGAGGAGGACCTCGGCCGCGACGTGGCGCTGGCCATCGCCCGGCACCTGGTGATGTTCCTGCGCCGCCCCGGCAACCAGACCCAGTTCAGCGCCCAGCTGTCCGCCCAGGTCGCCAGCCGCTCCGGCCTACGCGAGGTGCAGCGGTGGATCGCCGACAACCCGCACGCCGACCTGCGGGTCCCGACGCTGGCGCGACGGGCCAACCTGTCACCGCGGCAGTTCGCCCGGGCGTTCACCACCGAGGTCGGTGAGCCACCGGGCCGCTACGTCGACCGGGTACGCCTGGAGACCGCGCGCCGCCTGCTGGAGGAGGGTGACGACAGCGTCGACCGGATCGCCGGACGGTCCGGGTACGGGACGAGCGAGGCCATGCGCCGCGCCTTCGTCCGCGCACTGGGCGTTCCGCCCTCCGAGTACCGACGCCGCTTCTGACCCCGGGGAGGGTTCCTTGCAGATCGCGTTCCTGCTCTTCGACCGTTTCACCGCACTGGACGTCGTCGGCCCCTACGACGTGCTCAGTCACCTGCCCGGCGCGCGGGTCACCCTCGTCGCCGACCGTCCCGGCCCGGTCCGCAACGACGTCGGCAGCCTCCACCTGTACGCCGACGCGGCGCTCGTCGACGTGACCCGCCCGGAGGTGATCGTCGTTCCGGGCGGCCTCGGCCAGAACGCGCACATGCACGACGGCCCGGTCCTGCGCTGGCTGCGTGCCGTCGACCCGCACAGCACGTGGACCGCCTCGGTCTGCAGCGGCTCGCTCCTGCTCGCCGCCGCCGGCCTGCTCGCCGGCCGTCGCGCCACCACGCACTGGCTGCTCCGCGACGACCTGGCCGCGCTCGGCGTCGTCGCGTCGCCCGAGCGGGTCGTCTTCGACGGCAAGTACGGCACCGCCGCCGGCGTCTCCGCCGGCTTGGACCTCGCCTTCGCCCTGGCCGGCCGGATCGCCGGTGACACGGTCGCGCAGGGCATCCAACTCGCCCACGAGTACCAGCCGCAGCCGCCCTACCGGGCCGGCGATCCGGCGACCGCGCCGGACGCGGTCGTCGCGGCGGTCCTCGCCCGGCGCTCGGCCATCGTGGGGCGGGCATGAGCGGCCACGGGCGCGGCTACGCCGTCCTCCGGACGACGCTCGGCCCGGTGCTGCGGGCCGCCGTCCGGTTGCGGGTCGAAGGGGTGGAGAACGTTCCGCTGAGCGGGCCGGTCCTGCTCGCCTCCAACCACCTGTCCGTCACGGACTCGACCTTCCTGCCACTCGTCGTACCCCGGCCGGTGACGTTCATGGCCAAAGCCGAGTACTTCACCGGACGCACCGTCCTGGGGCGACTCACGTCCCGGTTCCTGGCCGCCGGCGGTCAGGTCCCGGTCGACCGGGACGACCGGCGCGCCGCCGTGGCGTCCCTGGAGACCTGCCTGCGGGTGCTGACGGAAGGCGGGATCCTCTGCATCTATCCGGAGGGCACCCGCTCCCCGGACGGCCGCCTCCATCGGGGCCGCACCGGGGTGGCCTGGCTGGCGCTCAGCTCCGGCGCACCGGTCGTCCCGGTGGCCATGTCCGGCACCGACCGGGTGCTGCCGCCCGGACGGACACTCCCCCGCCCGGCGCGGGTCCGGGTGACGTTCGGCAAGCCGGTCGACCTCGGTGTGCTCGGCGGCGATCCCGGCGACGCGCGGTCCCGGCGGATCGCGACCGACGCCGTCATGGCCGCCGTGGCCGAGCTGTCCGGCCAGGAGTACGTGCCGCGGTACGCCCGGCCGTGACGTCCCGCGCCGCCGGTCCGGCCAGGAGCGACCGGCAGTAGGCGTGAAGGCAGTGGTTGCGGCACCCGCCGACGGCGCCGCGACCACGCTGTGACGCAGATCACTCACCTCGCTCATGCTCAGCCCTCGCGCGCCAGGGTCCGCTGCCGCGGAAGTAGCCACTCACCCACCCTGAGACCCCCGGAGACCGCTTGGGCGAGCACACACGTACTCCCCCAAAGCAAACGCCCTCGCCGAAGGCAGAGACTGCCTGCGGGCATGATCCACAGTGGATTCGAGGGGATCGCCGGAGGCTCGGAACGTGGCTACGGTGGCTCGCATGCCAACTCTGATATCGCCCACCACCAGCCTGTATGCCGCCTTCCAGGACTGCCGCGACGACTGGGGACCCGGTCTGCACGAGGACGGCTTCGGCATCGGCCCCGAAGACGACCTGGACTCGCCCGACGGCTTCGCCGACTGGGTGCGGCGATGTGTCCGGCTCGACCACGGGGCCGGGGCGCCATGCCCCGACGAGCGGCACGCCTCCTGCCGGTGGATCGTCGAGGACGGGCAGGTGCTCGGGGGGATCGCGATGCGGCACTGGCAGGACGACGACCTGGGCCAGATCGGCTACGGCGTACGTCCCTCGGCGCGCCGCCGCGGCCTGGCGAGCTGGGCCCTGGGCGAGATGCTCCGCGAGGCCCGCACCGTGCTGGGTCTGCGCCGGGTACTCATTCCCTGCCTGGAGGACAACCTCGCCTCGGCGCGCACCATCGAAAGCCAGGGCGGCGTGTTCCAGGGAATCCTCGACACCGGACAGGTCCGGGTCCGCCGCTACTGGATCACGCTCAGCCGCTGACCTGCCCACCGGCCGGCGGAAGGGCCTGCCGGTCGCGCTAAGGCGTCCAGTCGCGCCGCAGCAGGCCGTAGATCACCATGTCGGCGAAGCCGTCGCCGTCGTACTCGCGCTCCCGCTGGGTGCCCTCGTGCGTGAAGCCGCACCTCTCCGCGGTCCGCCGCATGGCGGTGTTGCCGGCCAGCGTCTCCAGCTCCAGGCGGCGCAGGTTGCGGTTGCGGAACCCGTACCGGCAGAGCAGCCGGACCACGTCGGTCCCGTACCCCTGGCCGCGCGCCTCGGGCAGCAACGTGATGCCGAGGTGGGCGTACCGGTTGAAGGTGTTGATCCCCCACAGCGAGCTGCCGCCGAGAAACGTGCCGTCCGCCACGGCCTCGGCGAGCAGCGACACCCCGTCGTCGACCTCGGCCGGGTCACTGATCCGCTTCTCCAGCCGGGCCCGGACCTGACCGACGTGGTGCGGCACGAACGGGCCGTCGTTGGTGAGCAGGTGCAGTTCGGGGTCGCCGTGGAGACGGAACAGGTTCGGCGCGTCGTCGGGCGTGGGCGGGCGCAGCCGGACCCGGTCGGTGGCGAACATGCCGCGACGCTAACAGCCGGGGTACGGCGCCACGAACGAGTTAACGCCGGCCGCCGGTCTGGAATGCTTCGTCCATGCCGTCCTTCCCGCCCACCTTCGCCGCCGAGGTCGTCGCGCAGCCCGCCCGGGCCCAGTTCGAGGCGTTCCTCGACGAACACCGCGACGCGCTCGACCACTGCCTCGACGGGCTGACCGAGGAACAGGCGCGCCGGTCGTTGGTGACCTCCCGGACCACCCTGCTGGGTCTGGTGAAGCACGCGACCTTCGTGGAGAAGGTCTGGTTCGACGAGGCGGTCACGGGCCGGTCGCGCGCCGAGATCGGCATCCCGGAGCGGTCGGAGGACTCGTTCCTGCTCGACGACGGGGACACGATCGCCGGCATCCGGCAGGCACACCGCGCGGCCTGCGAGGCGTCCCGCCGGGCGACCTCGTCGCTGGGCCTGGACGACGTCCTCACCGGGCACCGGCGCGGGCCGCTCCCGCTGCGGTGGGTCTACCTCCACGTGCTGCGTGAGCTGGCCCAGCACTGCGGGCACGCGGACATCCTCCGGGAACAGGTCCTCGCGGCCTGACGCGCGGGGGCACGTGCGATCGTCGCGCGCCGGGTACCGTGCGAACGGGCGGGACGAGGAGGAGAGCGATGACCGGTGGCGGCCTCTCGTCGAAGCGGCTGGTGCGGCTGCGCGACCTGCTCAACCGGCACGTCGACACGGGCTTCGTCCCGGGAGTGGTGACCGTCCTCGCCCGCCACGGCCACGTGCACGTCGAAGCGGTGGGCCGGCTCGCCTTCGAGGGCGCGGGGTCGGGCACGCCGATGGCGGCCGACACGATCTGCCGCCTGGGTTCGATGACGAAGCCGGTCGTCTCCGCGTGCGTGATGACGCTGGTCGAGGACGGCACGCTCCGCCTCGACGACCCGGTCGACGACCTCCTGCCCGAGCTGGCGGACATGACCGTGCTCGCCGACCCGCACGGGCCCCTGGACGCCACCGTCGCGGCGCGACGCCCGATCACGCTGCGGGACCTGCTGGTCGGCACCCTCGGCACCGGCATGGTCCCCGCCGAGCCGGGCACCGTCCCGATCGCCGACGCCCTGGACGCGCTCGACTACGCGTCACCCGACGGGTGGATCCGCCAGCTCGGCGCGCTCCCGCTCGTCCACCAGCCCGGCGAGCGCTGGATGTACGACGTCGCCGCCAACGTCACCGGCGTGCTCGTCGCCCGGGCCACCGGCATGTCCTTCAACGACGCCATCCGCGAGCGGGTCTGCGACCCGCTCGGCATGCGGGACACCGCGTTCAGCGTGGCCGCCGGGAACACCGACCGGCTGGCGACGGCGTACGCGCAGGACGACGCCCCCACCGGCGATCCAGTCGTCGAGGACGGCCCCGACGGGCGGTTCAGCCGGCCCCGGGCGTTCGAGTCCGGCGGCGGCGGGCTCGTCTCCACCGCCGACGACTTTCTCGCTTTCGCCTCGGCCCTGCTCGCCGGCGGCGTCCACCACGGCGAGCGGGTGCTCTCCCGGCCGGCGGTCACACTGATGACCAGCGACCACCTGACCCCGGAGCAGAAGCCGGTGTCCGGCTTCTGGCCCGGCTACTTCGACGCCATCGGCTGGGGATTCGGGATGTCGGTCCGCACCCGCCGCACGCACCTCGGACCCTCGGTCGGCAGCTACGGGTGGCCCGGCCTCTACGGCACCGCCTGGTACAACGACCCCGCCGAGAACATGACGACGATCGTCATGATGCAACGGGCGCACGCCGGCGACCAGAGGCTGCCGATGTGGCACGACCTCTGGACGGCCGTCTACCAGTCGATCGACGACTGACCGCGAGCCTGTGGGAGCGAACGAGCCGGGTGGCGGACGGCGACGCGGGCGCGATCTGCCGGTAGGTCGGCGCGCGGTGGCGGCCGTCGTGGGTGCGGCGATCGGACTGGCCGTTCTCGCCACGGCGTTCGTGGTGCTGCCGGGCCTGGTGGTCGGGCACGACCTGGCCGGAGCGAGCGTCTCCGCGCCGGATCGGCTGACCGCGGTGGGCGAGGTCCGCAAGACGATGCTCCAGGCGCTCGCCGGCGTCGTGCTGTTCTTCGGCGCCTACGCCACGTGGCGGCAGCTCCGGGTCAGTCAGGACAGCCTGCGTGCCACCCAGGAGAGCAACCTGACCGACCGCTTCAGTCGAGCGGTCGACCAGCTCGGCAGCGACAAGCTGGACGTGCGCATCGGCGGCCTGCACGCGCTGTGGCGGATCGCGGAACACTCCCCCCGCGACCGGGAGGCGGTCATCTCGATCCAGGCCGCCTTCCTGCGTACGCACCTGCCCTGGCCGCCGCACGCCGCGGGAGCGCCCGCGGCGGACGTCGACATCAACGACGTCACGCCGCTGGAGACGCGTGTCGCCGACGCCCAGGTCGCGCTGACCGGGCTGGGTGTGCTGTGCCAGCACCACCGGGAACAGCGCTGGGTCAACCTCAGCGACACGGATCTCCGTCGGGCGGACTGCGACGGGTTGTGGCTGCCGGAGGTTAATCTCGACCGGGCCTGCATGGAGTCGGCGGGCCTCTTCCACGCCAACCTCACCCAGTCGTCCCTGGTGTCGACGAACCTGCGACACGCCGACCTCAAGACGGCCGTCCTGCGCCGCGCCCGGTGCGTCGGGGCCGACCTGCGCGGGGCCCGGCTGGTGGAGACAGACCTGCGCGACGCCGACTTCGGCGAGGCGGACCTCCGCGAGGCGAACCTGCGCAAGACCGACGCCACCGGCGCCGTCTTCCGCCGCGCCGATCTGCGTCTGGCCGACCTGCGCGGCGCCGATCTCGGCGCCGCCACCCTCACCGGGGCGCGGTTGGACGGCGCTCTCGCCAGCGACCTCACCCGGTGGCCTGCCGACTTCGACCACCTCGGCGCCGGCGTCGTCGTCACCGACGACCCCGGCCCCGAGCCGCCGCCCCTGCTCCAACCGCCCGGGATCACGACGAAGGCCCCGCGGCTCCGGTCGATCCCCTGACCGGGGATCCAGACTCACATCGGCTGGTCGAGCAGCTGCCAGCCGCGGCGCAGCCACGGTTCCGTACCCTGGCGGAGCAGATCCGCGCAGTGCTGTGCCGTGGCCCGGGCCAGTTCGGCGTCGTCCGGGTTCATCCAGCCGTCGCGGCAGGCGTCGTCGTACTCGTCCCAGTCCTCGATCTCGACCCGCCCGTCGACCTCGTGCCGGACCGGATCGAGTTCGAGGTCGACGTACCGCCAGCCGCCCTCGGTGACCTCCGGTGGGCGGCACACGTCGATCTCCAGTCGTCGGTCGGCGGGATCGCCCACCCACCACGCCGCCCACGGCCGACCGGTCGCCAGCAACACCACCACCGGTACGGACAGGGTGCCGCGGTCGTGCGGGGCGCCCCAGGCCGAACCGACCGGCCCGCGCAGCCACGTGCCGTCGCGGTCCTGCCCGACGCACCGCAGGTCGAACCAGAAGACACCACCCGGGCGCTTGATCTTGAACAGACGCACGGTCCCGGCGGCCATCCTGTCGGTCACCCGAGCAGCCTACGGAGACGTACCTCCGGCGGGACGCCGACCGACGGTGGCCCCGGCGGATTCGCCGCCGGGGCCGCGATGCCGGCGGTCCGAATTCGATCGACAGGACGATCGAGTGGCCCTACGGTCGCGTGGTGCGCCCCGGAGAGATCGTCGTCACTGCCGAGCAGGTTCGCGCCCTGATCGACGCGCAGTTCCCCGAATGGTCGGAACTGCCGATCGTCGCGCAGCCGTTGACCGGCACCGACAACGCGCTGTTCCGGCTCGGCGACTCGCTGACGGCACGACTGCCGCGGGCGCCGTGGGCGGTCGACCAGGTGGCGACCGACGCGACCTGGCTGCCGCGGCTCGCGCCGCACCTGCCGGTGCCGGTGCCGGTGCCGATCGGCCTCGGCCAGCCGGGTGGGGACTATCCGTGGCCGTGGACGGTCGTCCCGTGGCTGGACGGGCACAACCCGGAAGCCGGGCAGGACCTCGTCGACCTCGCCGTCGACCTCGCCGGCTTCGTGCGCGCGATGATCACGATCGACCCGATGGACGGGCCGGTCAAGGAGGGGATTCAACGCGGCGTACCCCTGGCGCAGCGGGACGAGCTGACCCGCCGGTCGATCGCGGCGCTGGGCGACCGGATCGACCGGCGGGCGGTGACCGCCGCGTGGGACGAGGCGATGGCGGCCGACGAGTGGCCCGGACCACCCGTGTGGCTGCACGGCGACCTGCTGGAAGGCAACCTGCTGGTCGACCGGGGCAGGCTCACCGGCGTCATCGACTTCGGTGCTCTCGGCCGCGGCGATCCGGCGGTCGAGGTCCGGCCGGGCTGGAGCCTGTTCGATGCCCGCGCCCGGGCCGCCTACCGGGAGGCGCTCGGTTTCGACGAGGCGACCTGGATACGCGGGTGGGCCTGGATGCTGTCGGGCTCGCTCTACTGGTTGGCCGACCTGTGGGACCTGATCAGCGAGGACGACCGCGCGGACACGATCCGCTCCATCGACCACATCGTCCGTCACCGCCACGACTGACCCGCGTCGAACGCGCACCGGCCGCGGCGCCTCGGCAACAGGGCCGCGCCCCGGTCAGCGGACGAGCGGGCGGTAGCGCAGGTGGACGACGCCGTTGCCGAACCGGCGCTCGCCGAGGAGCGTGTAGTCGGTGCGTCCACCCGTGGGTAGTCCCGATTTGCCGCCTCCCACGGACGTGGGCCAGACGAGCAACTGGCACTCGTCGACCAGGCCGGCCCGGATGGCCTGCGCGGCCAGGTCGGCGCCGCCGATGGTGATGTCCCTGTCCGCCGTGGCCTTCAGCTGGCGTACGGCGGCGAGGTCGAAGTGGCGCTCCACCCGGGTGGCAGCCGTCGGCACCTCGGTGAGAGTCGTCGAGTAGACGACCTTGTCCGCCGCCTTCCAGACGCGCGCGAACTCGGCCATGAGATCGGACTGCGCGGCCAGCGAGGCGTCGGTCTCCCAGACGGCCATCATCTCGTACAGGCGCCGCCCGTAGAGGAACGTGCCCGCCGACCGCAGGAGATCGGTGGTGAATGCGAACACCTCGTCGTCGGGCGGGAACCAGGCGAAGACTCCCGCCTCGTCCTCCATGTACCCGTCGAGCGACACGTTGTTCACGTAGATCAGCTTTGCCATGCCTCTACCTTCCGGTGCACCCGCGGTGTCACCTTGATCTGCCCGCTGACCGACCGTCACGTCTGTCATCAGGATCCGGCCGGGCGTCTCCACCCTCCGCCTGTTCCACGATCGACGGGGCCCGAGTGCGACGGCATCCCGAGAGAAAGTTGTGGAGACCGTCGCCTGACAGGCGCGAGGGATACCGAAGTCCTCGGGAGCCAGTGGTGTCGGATCAGGCCAGCCGATCCATGCGTGACGGGATCGGAGCACAGGGATACGCCGGGCTCGCGTCCGTCAGTCGGTCCCGCGTTCCCACGGACGCTCGATCCACGGATTGCTGTCGAGGTAGGCCGTGAGCCTGGGAAACCGCTGCCGGGTGCGGGTCTCGTCGGTCAGGTCGCCCGGCGCTCCCACCGGTGTCTCGGGTCCGGACGGGCCGTCGATGGCGAACGGAGCCCCGGTCGCGACGATGTACGCATCGAGGGGAAGACCGCAGAACCAGTCGATTCGCGCGTTGTGCCGGTCGGACGCCAACTCGACGAGGCTGTCAGGGTCGTTCTGCACGAGCCGGACGACAGGCCGTCCATGCGACAGGATCCAGTCCTGCACGGCGGAGAAGTCGTCGTCGTCCACGCTGCCCAGAAGCAGTGTCGCGGCGTCCCGGATCGACCAGCGGTACAGGCTGTCCTGCGCCTGCAGCCACAGGTCGTCGAACCATTCGATCTCGTCCGGGGTCAACGCGCGCAGGCGGCGGCGGAGCACCTGGGCGACGCGTTCCGTGTCGGCGCCCCCCTCCGCTCGGGCGCCTTCCACGATCCGCCAGAAGTCCTCCCACTCCATGGCGCAGACCCTAGCGAGCCGACTCCGCGTGCCAGGGCCCCGCGGCAGGTGCGTTCCGAGGACGCGTGCTGTCAACACGCAAGCGGGACACGGCATCGTGCTGGTTTTCTGGGATGGATACGGCACTGGGCGGCCGGCAAGCCGTGGTTCGACGCCCCCTGAGAGTCGGACGGTCAGCCGCCGGGCGTGCGCCTGCGGGGCGAGGCTCTCGATCGGATATCTTGCCGGCGTGGAGATCCAGGTGCTGGAGGGCACGCTCGTCGAGGTGCCGACACCGGGCATGACGGGCATGGACCGGCGTGCGTTCGGCGAGTTCGTCGGCCCGGGTGGCGAGTTGGCGTCGTACGCGTTCGGCTGGGTCACCGGCTCGGACCCGCACGTCGCCCGGCTGTCGGTGGGGATCGGCGCCGGCAATCCCGGCGGCGGCACCTTCCACGCCGTCATCTTCGCCAACGAGGAAGGCCATGCGTTCTCGCTCGTCGACGAGCCCTTCGAGCGGGTCCCGCAGGGCGGCCCGGACCTGACCGCGGACCAGTCACGTGCCCACGAGGACCTGCCGTTCGTGTGGTGGGTCACCGACCACGTCATGGAACACGATCGGCGCGCCCGGTGGATGCGGCACTGGCTCCTGGGCACCACCTGCATCCAGACCGCTCAGGTCTTCGAACGCCACGAGCCCGTGCTGCGGATCAGTCACGACGCGGACGACGGGATCTGGCAGCTCATCGGGGCCAGCGACGCGGACGGCAGCAACGGCAGGCTCGGGCACCTGCACCATGCCGTCGACGAGGATCCCAGCCTGATCGACGTCCTTGACCTGCCGCCCGGGCGCAGCGCGGTACGCGCGGCCCCGGGACGGCCCTGGACCTGCGACGCCTGACCTCGATCGAGACCAGCCCTATTCCTGCGCGTCGAGGTCGCGCAGGGCGTAGCGGAGATGTTCCCACTCCTCGTCGAGGATCACGTGGAGGCAGTGCACGACCGGCTCCTCGTGATCGGGTGACCACGCTGTCGGCCGCGACTCGGCGAGCAGGGCCGGCGTGGCGTTCGCGAGGAAGTCCCGCACCATGGCCTGCCGCTCGGCCCGCAGGTCCAGGGTCTCGGCGAGACTCGGCGGCGTTGCCGCGAAGATGGACATGTCGTAGCCGTCCGTCTCGTACTCGGCGTGCGGCTGCCCGAGCGGGTGGAAGGGCTGCGGCAGTCGCAGAATCGCCTTGCCGAGCCATGCGTCGGTGGCGAACGCGAGGTGGCGCAGCGTCTGCGCGAACGACCACTCGCCGTCGATCGAGACGTCGGCGGCGCCCTCGGGCATGGACTCGACCCGGTCCACCGCGGCTGCCCAGGCCCTCTCGAGCGCCGCCCACGCCGCGCGCAGGCCGTCGAGATCCGTGGCGTTCTTCAGCTCGCGCCCGGGAAAGCGCCGGTTCAGCTCGGCCTCGACGAGCGGCACCACGTCGACTCCGTTGACCAGCAGTGCGCCGTCCGCCAGCCAGGGCGCATCGATATCGAGCCCGCGCACGTCGACGCCGCGCATCACCGCGCCGGCCAGCGTCGACCTGGTGAACCGCGCGCCTTGCAGGTCCTTGTCCACGAATGTCCTGACGTCGCCCTCAACCACGGCCTCTCTCCTCCCGTCGGCGATCGCGGCGATGCTAGCGGGCGGGACCGACAACCGGTGTGCGACGCGGCCGCCTTCGTCCGTCGCCAGAACGCGAACTGCGGGTAGATGCAGCCGATCAGTGATGGGTCCCGCACCAAGGCGAACGCCGCGTCGTCGGCCGAGAGCCCGAACTCGGCACCGAGAACGCCTTCGATCTCCTCCTCGGAGGCATTCCTGAGCATGGGCTTTTCGAGCACGCTCTCCGAGCCTCACAATCGCCTGCATGCTGCCGACGGAGATGCCGTGTCTCGACGAGCCGCCGGTGCGCCTACGGCCGTTCCGACGGGACGACGCCCCACTCATCGCCTCGGTCGCGTCGGACCCGCTCATTCCCCTCGTCACGTCCGTGCCGCCCTCCGGCGCCCACGAGGACATCGCCGCCTACATCGATCGGCAGCACCAACGGCTCACCGACGGGTCCGGCTACTCCTTCGCGATCGCGGACGCCGATACCGACGAAGCCGTGGGGAGCATCGGTCTCTGGACCAACCACATCTCCGCGGGGCGCGCATCGACCGGCTACTGGGTAGCGCCGCATCACCGACGCCGGGGATACGTCCGGGCCGCCTTGGGCGCCCTCACCACGTGGGCCCGCTCGCTGGACGACATCAAGCGGCTGGAGCTGTTCGTCGAACCGTGGAACGAGGGCTCGTGGCGTGCCGCGGAAGCCTGCGGCTACCAGCGCGAAGGGCTCCTGCGCAGCTGGCAGCAGGTCGGGGCCGAGCGCAGGGACATGTACGTCTACAGCGTCATCCCCGGTCGCGACTCACGCACCGATCGACGCGGACACTGCCGGTCGTGACGGCGATCCGCGCTCGGTCCGGATGGGTAAACTGCCGCACACGCATGTCGGAGCGGTGCCAGCGGGGGCGGCCATGAGCGCTGAAGACCGGATCGAACGAGCCAGGGAAGCCTCTGAGCGGGCGGTGTACAGCGGTGACACCGGCGCGTTGACCGAGGCCGAGCGAGCCCTGGACGCGGTCGAGGCCGACGTGGCGTTGGCGCGCGGAAAGATCCTGCACGCCCGGTATCAGGCCGCCGCCGGCTCGTCGGCCGCCGAGGACCCCGCCGAACTTCCGCTGTTCGAGCGCGCACTCCAGTTGTACCGCGCACTGGGCGACACCCGCGGCGAGGCCGAGGCGCTGTTCTGGATCGGCTGTCTCCACCAGTTCGTCCGGCGCGACGACGAGGCCGCGACACCGCACCTGGAACGGTCGTGTCGGCTGGCGGCCGAGACCGGTGACCGCCGGACCCAGGCCGAGGCGCTGCGGCACCTGGGCATCGCGGCGCACGCCGCCGGCAGGTGGGACGAGGCGCGTGAGCAGCTCGAGGAGTCGTCCCGGCTGCGCCGGGAGATCGGGAACCTCCCGGGCGTGGCGTCCAACATGGTCGGGCTGGCCTACATCGCCGCGGCACAGGGCCGCCGGGCGGAAGCGCTCGCCACGCTCGACGAGGCGTACGCCATCGCCCGTCCGCACGGCGCCCACGCCACGGTGCGGCACATCGAGCAGGCGAGAACACAGATGTGACGTCGCCCGTCAGCTCCCCGCCGCGTCGAGGTCGCCGACGAGCGAGTCGGGGGCGCGCATCCGCCACGCGTCGGTGACCAGTTCCGTCAGGCGCTCGACGTCGACGTGCGCCAACCGCAGCATGACCAGCGGAAAACCGTCGTACGCGGGTGTGGTGAAGAAGAGGTCCGGCTCGCCGAGCAGCAACGCCTGCTTCTCCGCCTCGTCGCCCACGTAGAGCACCGCGATGTCGGTGCGGATACGCCGCGGCCGTCCGGGCGTGCGCTCCGGATAGGACCAGACGAAGCCCTTGTCGGCGACCCGGAAGTCGAAGCCGTCGCTGTCCATCTCGACCACGTGGGGCAGCGCCGACGCCACCCGCCGGACGTCGTCCGCGTCAACCACGGCGGTCACCCCGGGAGACCGCCTGACCGGACGTGCGCCCGGGATCCGCGCACGCCGCCGGTTCGAGCAGCGACAGCCTCCGCTGCCCCGCGTCGAGGCCGACGCGGATGCCGACCGGCATCGGCAGGTTCGGGCCGGCGTGTCCGAACTCGACGTTGCCCAGCACGGGGATGTCCCGGTCGCCGAGCACGTCGAGGACGATCTCGGCCAGGGTCGGGTCGGGCACCCCCAACCCCTCGATGGCGTGCGGGACGCCCACGACCATGCCGGCGATCCGGTCGAGGACGCCGCAGTGCCGCAGCACCTGCAGGTCGCTCCACACCCACGACGCGAAGCCGCCCATCTCCTCCCAGAACAGCACCGCGCCGTCGAACCAGTCGAGTGGCAGCGCGTACCGGGTCGCCTGGGTGCGCATGACGCGGTTGAGCACGCCGCCGATGAGCCGGCCCTCCACCCGACCGGCGCGCCAGCACTCCCACGACGGGGTGGTGGGCAGCTCGCCGATCGCCTCCGTGCCGGTGAGCAACGTCGAGTAGAGGCGCTCCAGTTCCGCCCGGCGTGCCTCGGTCACCCGCTGCCACGCCCCGCCGAGCCCTGGCGTGGCCAGGTCGGCGTGGAACCCGACCAGGCCCGTACGCGCGTAGAGCACGAGGTGCAGCAGCGAGATGTCGCTGTAGCCGAGGATCGGCTTGGGGTCGGCGGCGATCGCCTCGACGTCGATCAGGTCGAGGTAGCCGAGCGCCGTCTGACCGCCGTCGTGCGCGACGACGGCGCGCACCTCGGGGTCGCGCAGCAGCGCGTTGAACTCCGCGGCGATCTCCGCCGGGGTTCCCGCGCTCCACCAGTGGCGCCGCCCCGCCTCGAGCAGGGGCGCCCGACGCACCCGGAATCCCATCCGTTCCAGGACGGCCACCGCCCGGTCGAGGTCGGGCTCGTAGGTGGCGTGCAGCGGCCCGGACAGGGACGCGATCACGACGAGGTCGCCGGGGAGCAGGGCTCGCGGTCGAAGCAGTGGGGGCAGCGCGGATGCGGTCACGGTCTCCACGTCCCCTTCGGGCCGGTCGGCGGCCGGCCGAAGATGCCGTCGCCGGTCACCGTGGCGTCGTCGATCCGGCTCGGGTCGACACTCCATCCGCCGGCGATCGCCATCACGTCGAACTCGTTGGGCATGGCCTCGTGCCACCGGTCCCACTCGTCGTCCGACCAGTGCTCCATCCCGGGTTCCCGGCGCCGGACGCCGACGTTCCGCTCGATCTCGACGACGGTGGGCTCGCCCACGACGAGCGGCACCTCTCCTCGCTCACCGATGTAGCAGTAGGCGCGCAGCAGATCACCGTTCACCGCCCGCGCCCACAGGTGGTACTCGGGGACCCGCTCGGTGACGAAGAACTGCACCTCGCCGAGCGTCCGGCTCAGCTCCCGCAGCCAGTCGCGGAACCCCGGCTCCGTCGTGTCGAGGCCGGGCGGCAGGTCCAGCCGGCCGTGGGCGAGGACCCAACCGGGTACGGGCTCCGCCACGTACACGCCCTGCCGGTAGGCGCGGTCGGTGCCGGTGGCCCAGTCGAGCGTCTCCCGTTCGCGCAGGTCGAGGGCGTCCGCGACCTCCCGCACGGTACGGGCGCGGACCGCCAGCCATGTCGTCTTGAAGCAGAACCCGGCCACGGCGCACATGATCGCAGAATCAGCACCGGCCGTGCTCGCGAAAATCCGGTGACCGGCGAGGGCCACCGCCGCGACAATGTCGCAGTGGAGCAGATCGAGGTCGTCGTCGCCCATACGGAGCGCGCGACCCTGCGCGTCGGCGAGGTGTTCCTGAAGATCGACACCGACCGGGCGCGTACCGATGTCGAGGTCGAGGCGATGGCGCTGGTGCCGCTGCCCACCCCCGAGATCCTGTGGCGCCGGCCGCCCGTACTCGCGCTCGCCGCCCTGCCCGGGACGGCGCTCGGCCGCCTCGGCGAACCGTCGACGGAGTCGCCGGCGGCCTGGGCGGCGGCCGGCGCGGCCGCGCGGCTGCTGCACGACGCGCCGCTGCCCCCGTGGCCGGGGCGCGGCCACGACGAGTTGGCCGCGCAGCTCGACGGCGAGTGCGCGTGGCTGCTGCGCCACGAGGTCCTGCCCACCGACCTGGTCACCCGCAACCGCCGGCTCGCCGAGACGGCGCTGCGGCCGTGGAGGCCGGCGTTCATCCACGGCGACTTCCAGGTCGACCACGTGTTCGTCGACGCCGACGAGATCACCGGCGTGGTCGACTGGTCCGAGGCGAGCCCGGGCGACGCGCTGTACGACCTGGCGACCCTGACGCTCGGGCACCGGGAACACCTGGCGGACGTCGTCGCCGGTTACGGCGCCGACGTCGACCTCGACCTGATCCGCGCGTGGTGGTCCATGCGCAGCCTGCTGGGAATCCGCTGGCTGGTCCAGCACGGCTTCGACCCGTACGCGCCGGGCTGCGAGGTCGACGTGCTGCGGGCGCAGTGGTGAGCGCGGTTCGCCGATCAGTTCCGACGCGTCACGGCAGTTGGCAGAGGTGAGCGGCGGACGTCAAGGCCCCTCCCGCAGCGCTCCGGTCCGGATGGCGGTCTCCAGCACGTCGGGCAGAGACCCATTGGCCTTGTTGACATGGATCTCGACGTGGTCGGTGGCTCGCGAAATCGCCAGATAGAGCTGTGACAGCAGGTGCCGTGTCTGCGGCCACCTCGCGTGGCGCCGGATGCGCGGCAGACCAGCCACGATCACGGTGTCGAACTGCAGTCCGGCGACATACTCGGCCGGCGCGAGGACGACTGTGCGCTTCTCGTACTGGAGGCTGACCAGGTCGTCCCGGCTGCCTAGCACATTCACCCGCCCCGCCTCCGAGTCGAGCGACGCCTCCTCGTACAAATCCAGGAAGTCCTTGTCGACCAGCACGACGGCGATCCGGCCGCCGTCGGCCCGGTTGGTCCAGATCCGGGCGGCGCGGAGCGCACTCCGCGCCTCCTCGTGCGCGTCAACGTGTCGGTACAACACAGGTGCCGTCGACGCCGAACCTTCGGCGTCGACCTGTTCCAGGTCGAGTTCCCAGTCGTCGCCGAGATCGAGCTGCGGCCAGCTCTTGTTGATGTGGCGCAGGAGGGCGAGAACCTCCCGACCGAACCGGTGCACGCGCGTCAGGGAATGCTGCTCGACGTCGCCCATGATCGTTCCACCACGCGCCGCATCGTCACGGGTGATAGAGCGACCGGCGACCCCGGTGTAGACGATCTCCGCCGATTGCCGGGGGTCGAGGGCCATGAACATTTTCGGGTACGTCCGGGGATTCTTCGTCAGATGGTGCAGGGCCCGCCGTTCCTGCTCGTTGAACAGGTGCAGCTCGTCAACGAAGATGAGATCGTATCCGTCGGCCGTTCGCTGGTACTGCCAGCTGCTTTTCTCGAGATCCTTGACGAAGTCGTTGATGATCTGGTCCGAGCTGATCAGATTGTCCCGACGTAGGCTCTCCACGTAGTAGCCGTAGACCGTCAGGACGAAGTCCTTCTCCGCCTCGGTCTCCAGCGACATCATCCACGATGCCCGCCTGAGCTCCCGGTATTCCTCGGTGGCGTCGTGGGCGCCAGGCACGATGCCCTCTGGACCCAGCACGCACGCGAACTCGTTCAACATCTCCCACGCGAACAGACGGAAGTCGTCGCCGTCCGGCTCGCTCTCGACGGTCTCCGCGAACTCCGGGCGGACGCGGCTGCGATAAGCCGGCCAGTCCGTGCGGATCGCCCGGCTCAGCAACGACTTCACCCGGGCGAACTGCTGCTGCTTGCCCTCGTGGCTGTCCTCGCCCAGTGGTTCCAGCCCTTGCGGCAGCATCGTGTTGAACAACATGCTACCGGCACTGAACAGTGGAAACACGTCGATGTCGCGGATCGCGTCGCCCTCGTCCATCGTGCGCAGGAGCTGGTCGATCTGGGCTTCCATCGCCCAACTGTGGGTCAGGAACAACACCCGCAGATTCTTCCCCTCGGCGCGTGCCTGCGTGACCTCCCGGATAGCCTTGAGAAGGAGACACAGCGTCTTCCCAGTGCCTGCGGGACCACGCAGCTTGACCGGCGGCGTGCGTTCGAGAAACCGCCGCTGGTCGTCGCTGAGGTGGGGCAGCCACTCGGTGTAGGTCCGTCCGCGCGACGTGGCGTCGAACGTCGCGTTGAGCGCAACCATCGGCGACACCTGATGGGCGGGACGGGCCGGGCCGGTGAACCTGGAGCGCGCCTCCCGCAGAGCGTCGTCCCAGAACAGGACCGCCTCCTCGTAGCGGGAGTAGTCCGGCCGGAAGTCCTGCAACGCGATGATGTGGTTCGGCGGGGAGAGACGCCAGAACAGGACGTCGACCGAGCCGACCGGTCGGTTCTCGGCCGTCCACCGGCTCATGCGATCCGACTTCGTGCGCGGACTACCAAAGAACGAGAACAAGTTCTTGTGGTGAAACGCGTGCCAGTCCCGGGGCAGCGACACCGGCGGTGCCGCCGCGACGATCGCGGCGCGGTGTACCCGCTCCAGGACCGACTTCTTCATCCAGCGACTGTTGGCCACGCCGAACGCTTCCTGGTCCAGGATGACGATCCGGCGGGCCGCGGGCTCGTCCGACTCGTGGATGAAGTAGACGGTGTCGCCAAGTTCGACGCGCTCCACCTGCCACTCCGTGCACTGGTCGCCGGGCATGCCCCCGAACCACGACGCCTCGGCGGCCACCAGGCAGGCTTGCAGGGACGCGATGCTGAAGACGTAGTCGCTCGTCAAGGCATCTCCCATGTTGGTCCGGGGGTCAGATGTGAGTCGAAGATGGAGTCGCGGGCCGCCTCGTACTCCTCCGGCAGCCCGATCGATGCGAAGACGTCCGCCATCTGTTGCGTGAGGCGGTAGACGTAGGGCGCGAGCAGACGCGACGTTCGATGGGCGACGACATTCCTGCCGTCCTTGTCGTAGTACGAGGTGGAGAGGCTACGGAGGCTAGTTTCGCGGATCAGGCGGAGATAGGCGATGAACCCCTCGGTGTGCTCGTGGTCCAGCGAGCTGATGAAGAACACGTCGCCCGGGAGGTTCTTCAAACGGCTGCGGATCTCACCCAACAGCAGCTCCTCCGCCGACTTTTTCTTGGTGGGTCTGAAGACCGACGTCAGCGCGGCGAATTGCTCGCCGTATGTCGGGGAGCGGAGGGCACGGCCGCACTGCGCGATGTCGTCGATCATGGCGGCGAGGACGTCGGTGTCCTTGGAGGCCACCTCCCCAAGGTGTGCGCACAGATCGGTCAGGCCGTTCTCCACGTTGGCGCAGACCTCGACAGCCCGCGCCGAAAGCCCCGGCTTGATGCCGCGGTCGGCTTCGAGCCGCCCGACCGTGTCCGACATGTCGCGCAGGATGCGCCTTCGACGGTCGTCCGCAATCCTCGGCAGGACCCGCCAAGCGAGGTAGTCCCGCAGGGACAGGATCGGCACGTAAGACAGGATGCCACCATGCTTGTCGTTGGCGATGTCGCAGTCGGCGGTGACAATTATCCCGGCCTTCTGCCACATGTCGTCGCCGGCCGGACCGTCGCGGAATACAAAGATGTCACCCTGGCGGATCGAAGCGCCGTCGGCGACCGGAGCAGATTCCCTGAACGCTTCGCCCACCGCGCCATCATTGTGGCGCCGGCGCGGCCATGTCAACGGGCGTCGTCCATCGGACAGCTATTCACCACTGTCTTGATTATGGATCCGTCATGTGATCCGGAAACACGGCACTGAATGCCCCGAGCCGACACCGGTGGCACACCCGCGACTCCTACCAGCCGCCGGACAACCGCCGGCGGACGCGGGATCAGAACCAGCTCTCCCGCATGTCCAGCGTGGTGCGGTCCAGGCTCTCCAGCAGGTCGAACCGCGCCGCCACCGTCGGCAGCTCCCACCGGTAGAAGTAGCGCGCCGCCTGCCGCTTGCCCGCCAGGAACTCCCCCTCGGCGCCGTCCGGGGAGCCCAGCGCCTCCACCGCCAGCGCCTGCTCCAACCACATCCAGGCGATCACCACGTGCCCGACCGCCTCCAGGTAGACCGAGGCGTTGGCCAACGCCAGCTCCGGGTCGCCGGTGGCCCACAGTCGCCGGGTCACCACCGCGATGCGGTCCACCGCGGCGCCGAGCTGGCCGGCCAGCTCGGAGGCGAACCCCTCCGCCTTCCAGGCCCGGGTGACCGTGCCGCGGATCGTCTCCAGCAGCGCCTCAAGGGCCGCACCGTCGCGCATGGTGACCTTGCGGCCGAGCAGGTCGAGGGCCTGGATGCCGTGGGTGCCCTCGTGGATGGCGTTGAGCCGGTTGTCCCGCCAGTGCTGCTCGACGTCGTAGTCGCGGGTGTAGCCGTACCCGCCGTGCACCTGGATGGCCAGGTCGTTGGCGGCCAGGCACCACTGCGCCGGCCAGCTCTTCGCGATCGGGGTGAGCAGTTCCAGCAGCAGGTGCGCCCGGTCCCGGTCGGCCTCGGCGGGCGCGGTCTTCTCCTCGTCGAGCAGCCGTCCGCAGTAGAGGATCAACGCGAGCGCGCCCTCGACGTAGCTCTTCTGGGCCAGCAGCATCCGGCGTACGTCGGGGTGGGCGACGATCGGCACCTGCGGCGCGGTGGGGTCCTTGTCGGCGACCGGGCGGCCCTGCGGTCGTTGCCGGGCGTACGCGACGGACTTCAGGTGGGCGGTGTAGCCGAGCGCGGTGGCGCCGGCCCCGATGCCGATGCGCGCCTCGTTCATCATGTGGAACATCAGCGCGAGCCCCTGGTGCGGCTGGCCCACCAGGTAGCC
Organism: Micromonospora sp. WMMA1996; assembly: GCF_002573675.1. Lineage (NCBI taxonomy): Bacteria > Bacillati > Actinomycetota > Actinomycetes > Micromonosporales > Micromonosporaceae > Micromonospora > Micromonospora sp. WMMA1996. Next base: position 2,927,765 of record NZ_PDHU01000001.1, read on the forward strand.
GACCGCCCCGGCCCGCCCGTACGGCCGGTGCACGCCCTCGCCGAAGTTGAGCAGCGTGTTGGTGGTGCCCCGGTAGCCGAGCTTGTGGTTGAGCCCGACCAGCACCACGTCGTTGCGCGGGCCCGGCCCGTCGCCGTCGCGCAGCACCTTGGGCACGATGAACAGCGACAGGCCCTTCACCCCGGGCGGCCCGCCGGGAATGCGGGCGAGGACCAGGTGGACGATGTTCTCGGCCAGCTCGTGGTCCCCGGCGGAGATCCACATCTTGGTGCCGACGATCCGGTACGTGCCGTCGTCCTGCGGCTCCGCGCGGGTGGTCAGGTCGGCCAGGGAGCTGCCCGCCTGCGGCTCGGACAGGCACATGGTGCCGAAGAACCGGCCCTCCACCATCGGGCGGACCCAGGTGTCGACCTGTTCCGGGCTGCCGTGGGCGAGCAGCAGGTTGGCGTTGCCGAGGGTGAGGAACGGGTACGCCGACGTGCCCACGTTGGCGGCCTGGAACCAGGCGAACGCGGCGGCGGCCACGGCGTGCGGGAGCTGCATCCCGCCGATCGACTCGTCCAGCGTGGCGGCGAGCAGCCCGGTGCCGGCGAACGCGTCCAGCGCCGCCTTGACCTGCGGGATGGTGCGGACGCGCTGGCCGTCGAAGGTGGGTTCGCCGGTGTCGGCGGCCCGGTTGTGCGGGGCGAACCGCTCGGCGGCGACCTGGGCGGCGAGGTCGAGCACCGCGTCGAACGTCTCCCGGGAGTGCTCGGCGTAGCGGGGTCGCTCGGTCAGCCGGGTCACGTCCAGCCAGTCGTGCAGCAGGAACGCGAGGTCGCGGCGGGACAGCAGCAGATCGGACGAGGACACGTGGGCTCCTTCCGGTCAGCCGCGGCGCAGACCGGCGACGGCCTCCCGCAGGTCATCCTGACCGATCGGGGCCGGCGGCGCACCCTCCGCCGCCTCCCGCAGCGCCTTGGCGAGTTGCACCCGGCGCAGCGCCTCGCGCAGGTCCGCCCCGGTCAGCCCGGCCGTGTCGGCGGCCAGGGCGGTCGGGTCGAGGTCGTCGGCGAACATCCGGAAGCCGGGCCGCTCGTGCCGGTCGATCAGCTCGCGGACCATCTTGGTGAGGATCTCCGCGCGGCCGGTCTCGTCCGGCGCCGGGATGGCGATCTTCAGGTCGAAGCGGCCGGAGCGGATCAGCGAGGCGTCGACGCGTTGCGGGAAGTTGGTGGTGGCCACCACGATGACGTCGGGGTTCTCCTCGAACAGCGTGTTCATCTCCTGCTTGAAGATGCCGGCGACGGCGTTGACCGCCTGGCTGGCCGCGTCCCCGCCGGCGCCCGCGTAGCTGATGATCGAGTCGAACTCGTCGAAGAGCATGACCGTGGGCCGGCGGTAGCGGCGGGCGTCGCGGAAGATGCGCTTGATGTTGCGTTCCGAGCCGCCGAGGTACTTGTCCAGGATCTCCGGGGTGCGGATCTCCTCGAAGTCCGCGCCGATCTCGTTCGCGAGGGCCCGGGCCAGCATGGTCTTGCCGGTGCCCGGCGGCCCGTACATCAGGATGCCCTGCGGCCGGCGCGCGCCCCAGCGGGCCATCGCCTGCGGGTGCCGGAACGACACGGCCACCTCGCGGAACCGGGCGACCACGTCGGGCAGGCCGCCGACCTGGTCGAGGGTCACCGTGGTGCTGCGCGGCTCGGCCACCGCGACCGGTCGCCGCCCCACCCGGTACGTCCGTCCGCGCAGCACGGACGGCTCCACACTGTCGCCGGCCAGCTCGCGGACGGCCTGGAACAGCAGGCCGAGCACGGCGATCAGCTGCGCCGGACCCACCTCGGCGCTGGGCACGTCGGCGCGGATGCGTACCGTGCCGTTGTCCTGGTCCACCTGGGGCCGCACCCCGGCGGCCTCGGCGGTGTGCAGCACCGCCCGGCCGGCCGGGTCACGGGGCGGCGTGACCAGGGCGGTACCGGCGGGGCGCAGCCCGAGCCGGCGGCCCGCCTCGGCCGCCGCCCGGCCCACCACGGCGGCCGGGCCGTCGCCGCCGCGCGCGGCGAGCCGCTCGGCGAGCAGCAGGCCGACCGGCCCGGCCAGCCCGAGGGCGAGCAGGCCGGCCGGCGCGGCCTCCACCCGCAGGTACGCCTCGAAGCGGTGCACCGGCCGCCCGGCGACGGTGTCGGCGCGCACGGTGCAGCGGACCTCCCGGACCGGGGCGGGGAAGTCGCCGCCGGCCAGCAGGTCAACCGGCCCGTCCTGGGCGGCGGCGAGCAGCCCCGTCGCGTCGACGACGCGCACCTCGGCGCCGAGCAGCGGCACCACGTCCTCGTCCGGCCGCACCTCGTACCCGGTCATGGGTCCTCTTCCCTCGCGGCGACGTCTCCCTGCGAGTCTGGCACCCACCGGCGCGGGCGGCCACACGTCAGCCGGCCGCCCCACCGAGCAGGCCGTCGACGAGGTCGCGGGGCAACCCGTGGGTGTCGTGCAACCAGTGGTAGTCGCGTTCGGTCAGCGGGCCCCGCGCGCGCACCCGGTCGACCAGCGGCCGGCCCCGTCGCAGCAGCCCCCGGAAGCGGTGTTCCTCGTCCGCCAGCGCCTGCCGCAGCGGGCCGGGGTCGACGTGCTGACGGAACCGGCGCGACGTGTCCGCGTGCAGCGTCGCGGGCAGCTCGTCCAGGCTCCGCTCCGGGTCGTCGCGCCACAGCACGGTCAGCGCGCGGCGCAGCAGCCGACGCAGCACGTACCCCCGGCCGGTGTTGCTCGGCCGGACCCCGTCGCCGAGCACGACCACCGCGCAGCGCAGGTGGTCCGCGACCACCCGCAGGTCCGTGCCGCGCAGGTCCCACCGGTCGCGGACCGTCTCCACCCACGGGCGCAGCCCGTCGCCGGTGAACACCGACCGGTCGCCGCGCAGCACCATCTCCAGCCGCTCCAACCCCATGCCGGTGTCGATGCTGACCAGCGGCAGCGGGGTGAGCCGGCCGTCGGGGTGGCGGTGGTAGCGCATCTGGACGTGGTTCCACACCTCCACCCAGCGCTCGTCGCCGCTCGGGGTGCCGGTGGGCGGCCCGTCGCCGGTCCACACGAAGATCTCCGAGTCCGGTCCACAGGGGCCGGTCGGGCCGTTGGACCACCAGTTGTCCTCGCCGAGCGCCTCGACCGGCACGCCGAGCCCGCTCCAGGTGTCCCGCGCGGTCTCGTCCGGGCCGACGCCGTCCGTGGGGCTCCCCGCGTGGACGGTCGCGTGCAGCCGGCCCGCCGGGATGCCGTACCCACCGGTGAGCAGCTCGTAGCCCCAGCGCAGGCTGGTCGCGATGTCGTAGTCGCCGAGCGACCACGAGCCGAGCATCTGGAACACGGTCAGGTGGGTGCGGTCGCCGACCTCGTCCAGGTCCGTGGTGCGCAGGCACCGCTGCACGTCGACCAGGCGGCGTCCGCCCGGGTGCGGGCGCCCCAGCAGGTACGGCGTGAGCGGGTGCATGCCGGACGTGGTGAACAGCACCGGGTCGCCGGGCGGCGGGACCAGCGAACTCTCCGGCGCGTCCCGATGGCCGCGCCGGTGATAGTGGTCGTGGAAGATCCGGGTGATCTCGTCGGGTGTCATGGCGGGTGCCTTCCGGGTACGGGCGTCCGGACGGTCCGCGCAACGGTGGCGTGACACGACGACGCCGGCGGACCGTTTCCGGTCGCCGGCGATGAATGGGCAGGTCAGGCGGCGGCAACCGGCGAGCGGGAAGCTCGCGCGGCGGCGGCGGTGACAATGCGCCTGCTCTGCATCCGTCCACGCTATCCCGCCCACCCGTCCCCGCCCACCCCTTTTCCCCGCCCCTTCTCCCCGTCCCCTTCTCCCCGTCCCCGTCCCCCTCCCCCTGCCCCTGCCCGTTGATCATGAGGTTGGCGGCACTCCTTGGGCGTTTTGTTCCGGTCAACCTCATGATCGACGTGGCCAGTGCCGGAAATGCGGGAAGTTGCGGTGCGCTGCGCACACGCCGAGATCCGGACCGGCCGTGGGTGGAACGCCATGGGTGTGAAATCGGGCCGGAGACACCCATGGTGTTCCACCCGGGTGGGCGGCGTTCGGTGGTGAGAGGTGCCGGCGCGCGGGATGGGTCCACCACCGGGTGTGGCCGGTCCAGCGCCGGGCACCGAGCACCGGGCCAACGGGCACCGAGCAACGGGCACCGAGCAACGGGCCAACGGGCACCGGGCCAACGGGCACCGAGCAACGGGCATCGAGCACCGGGCCAACGGGCATTGAGCACCGAGCACCGCAACCGCACAACCGGCCAACGGACCAGGCAGCCGGACAACCGGCCAGGCCCTGGACAGCCACCAGCAGGCCCGTCAGCCGACGGCCTGGCGCCACTTCGGCGGGGTGGCGGGGTCGCGGGCGACCGGAGACCGCCACCTCGGCGAGGTTGCGCCGATCTTGGGGGGGTCGGCGCGGCGACGCCAGGGGGACGGGACCGGACGGGACGTCAGGGGGTGGGGGCGGTCGCGGGGTGAGTAGGCGGCGGTAGAGCGCGTCGAGGCGTTCGGCCTGCGCCTCCCAGGTCCATCCGGGCAGCGGTGAGTCCGGTCGGTCGTAGACGGCGCGGTAGCGCCCCGGGTCGGCGAGCACCGCCCGGACCGCGCGGGCCAGGTCGGCGGCGTCCCGGGCCCGGAACACCTCGCCCTGGCCGGTGGCCCGGACCGTGTCGGCCATGGTGCGTACGTCGCTGACCACGATCGGCAGCCGAGCGTGCGCGTACTCGAAGAACTTGGTGATCAGCGCGATCTCGTGGTTGGGCCAGTGGTGCAGCGGGATGAGCCCGACGTCGGCGGCGGCGAGGAACGCGACGAGCTGCCGGTGCGGCACGTACGGCAGCACGTGCACCCGGTCGTCGACGCCGTGCCGGGCGGCGCGGGCCACGACCTGGCGGACGTACCCGGCGGCGGGGTCGCCGACGACCAGCGCCAGGTGCACGCCGGGCAGCCGGGGCAGCGCCTCGACGACGGTGTCGACGCCCCGCTGCGGGGCCATCGCGCCGCTGTAGACCAGCAGCGGGGTGTCGGCGGCCAGGCCGCAGCGCGCCCTCAGGTCGGGTGCGCCCCCGGCGTCCACCGCGGCGGCGACCGGCCCAGCGCCGACCACGGATCCACCGACCGGCGCAGCGAGCACCACGGATCCGCCGACCGGCGTCGGTACGGCCGCCGGTTCGGCCGTCGCGACCGGGGCGTTGAGCACGACGGTCGGGCGCTGCGGCAGGTCGTGGTCGCGGACCAGCAGGTCGGCGAGGGTGTCGGAGACGGTGACGACGGCGTCGGCGTGGCCGACGTACTCGCGGACGTAGCCGAGGTGGGCGGGCAGCCAGCGGGCGTTGTCGCGGCGGGGCCGGGCGCCGGGCAGCCACTCGTGCGCGTCCCAGACCAGCTTGACGTCGCGTCCCTGCGCGCGGGCGCGCTCCACGGCGCGGGCGGCCACGCCGAGCATCCGGAAGTCGTGCGCGTGGATCAGGTCGGGGCGCACCGCGTCGACGACCGGGCCGGCGAGCCGCTCGTACCCCCAGAGCCCGGGCTCCAGCCGGCGCCAGGCCCGGTCGCCGAGCCGCGCCCGCCAGTAGCGGACCTGGGCGTGCTCGACGGGCCGGCGGGCCAGCCGGGCGGCCCGCAGCGGCAGCCCGCCCCGGGCCACCAGACGCCGCCGCAGCCCGGCCACGCCGCCTGGGGACCCGGACGCGCCGGGCGGGGCGGGACGGGGGGCGTCGAGCGGCAGGACACGCACCTCGGCGTCGCCGAGCCGCCAGCGGCGCTCGGCGTCGACGTGGGCGCAACCGAGCAGGGTCACGTCCCACCCGGCGTCGGCAGCGGACCGGGCGGCCTTCTGCACCCGCGAGTCACCCTCGACGGCGTTGTCGACCAGCATCACCACCCGGCGGCCGGCGCGCGGCGTCGCGGCGTCGCGGTCCATCGGCGACCACACCCCTTCAGCTCGTCGGCCGGACTGGGCGCGAGTGTACGGGGAGCGCGACGCCGCCAGGACCGCAGTGGAAGCGCCCTGAGCTGCGAAGACACCGAGTGTGCAGGTGCCGGCGGGCGAACGTTCACCCGCCGTGCACGGGTCGGTCAGACGGCGCCGGAGGCGACCAGCGGGCCCGGGGCGGCCGGCTGCCGACGGTCGCGCCGGTTGGGCAGCGACAGCCGGATGACCTTCCACCAGGCGGAGGCGACCTGCTTGGGCAGCGGGCCGGTGGTGTAGCGCAGGCCGTACCGGTCGAACAGCGCCCGCACCTGCGGGGCGATCTCCTGGTAGCGGTTGCTGGGCAGGTCGGGGAAGAGGTGGTGCTCGATCTGGAACGACAGGTTGCCGGTCATGAGGTGCAGCAGGCGAGGGCCGCTGATGTTGGCCGAGCCGAGCATCTGCCGCAGGTACCACTCGCCGCGCGTCTCGCCCTCGATCGAGGTCTTCTCGAACGTCTCCACGCCGTTCGGGAAGTGCCCGCACATGATCACCGAGTGGCTCCACACGTTGCGCAGCAGGTTCGCGGTGAACGTGGCGGCGAGCGTGGACAGGAACGAGGGGCCGGAGAGCAGCGGGTGCACCACGTAGTCCTTCAGCACCTGGCGGCGGATCTTGCGGCCGACCGCCCTGGCCTTGGCCCGGAACGCCGGGTCCTTGAGTCGCTTCTGCTTGAGGTGGTCGCCCAGCTCCATGTCGTACGCGGCGATGCCGTACTCGAAGAAGCACGCGTTGAGCAGGTTCCACACCGGCTGGCCCAGGTGCATCGGGTGCCAGGGCTGGTCCTCGTCGACGCGCATGATGCCGTACCCGAGGTCGTTGTCCTTGCCGACCACGTTGGTGAAGCGGTGGTGCAGCTCGTTGTGCGACTGCTTCCACTGGTCGGCCGGGGAGACGTGGTCCCACTCCCAGGTGGTGGAGTGGATCTTCGGGTCACGCATCCAGTCCCACTGGCCGTGCAGGACGTTGTGCCCGATCTCCATGTTGTCGAGGATCTTGGCGACCGTGAGGCCGGCCGTGCCGACGATCCAGGCCGGCGGGAACAGCGAGAAGAGCAGCACCGCCCGACTGCTGATCTCCAGCGTCCGCTGGGTCTTGATCACCTTGCGGATGTAGCGGGCGTCCCGCTCCCCCCGGTCGGCGAGGACCCGGTCCCGGATCGCGTCCAGTTCCTTGCCGATGATCTCGATGTCCTCGGCGCTCAGGTGGGCGATCGGGTTGTCGGCCTTCTTCTGGATCACGGTCACGTCGGTGGCTCCTTCAGAGATCGATGTCGCAGGTACCGGCGGCCGCCGACACGCAGGTCTGGATGGCGACGCCGTCACCCGGCACAGCCGTGGTGACGTCGCCGTTGCGCAGGTCGCGTACGGCGCCCTGGCGCAACGGCACGACGCAGCCGAAGCAGATCCCCATCCGGCAGCCCGAGGGCATGAGCACCCCCGCGTTCTCCCCCGCGTCGAGCAGGGTGGTGGCGCCGTCCGCCTCGACGGTCACCCCCGCCCCGGTGAAGGTCACCGTGCCGCCCTCGCCCGGTGTGATCACCGTGGGACGGAACCGCTCGGTGTGCAACAGTTCTGCGGCGGCGCGCGCCGCCCAGTGCGTCTCGGCCGCGTCGAGCAGGCCGACCGGGCCGCAGGCCCAGGTGTGTCGCTGCGCGTGATCGGGTACGAGGTCGTCCAGCTCGGCCACGTCGAGCAGGCCGGAGGTGTCGGTGTGCCGCTCGACCAGCCGTACCGTACCGCGCTCGGCCAGCGCCCGCAGTTCGGCGCCGAAGATGACGTCGTCGCGGGTGGGTGCCGAGTGCACCAGCACCACGTCGGCCCGTTCCAGGAGCCCGGACCGGAGCATGCCCATGACCGGCGTGACGCCGCTGCCGGCGGTGAGGAACAGGACCCGCTCGGGCACGGCCGCGGGCAGCACGAAGTCGCCCTGGGCCTGGTCGAGCTGGACGATCGTGCCCGGCCGGATCCGGCGGACCAGGTGGTTGCTGACCTTGCCGTCGGGGATGACCTTCACCGTGACGCTGATCCGGCCGTCGGCCGCGCCCGGCGCCGAGGTGACCGAGTACGCCCGCCACTGCCGGACCCCGTCGACGTCGACGCCGAGTCGCACGTACTGCCCGGGCTGGTGGCCCCGCCAGCCCCGACCGGGTTGGATCACCAGCGTGGCCGCGTCCCGCGTCTCCGGGCGGACGGCGACGACGCGCCCCCGCAACGGCGCGCCCGCGCGCAGCGGCGCGACCATGTCGAGGTAGTCGTCCGGGAGCAGCGGCGTGGTGACCGTGCCGGCCAGCCGCAGCAGCCTGTCCCGGAAGGAGACCTTCTGGGGGCGGCGGTGGGCAGTTGTGGTCATATGACCAGCGTGGCCGCACAATCGCATAACATCTTGACCGGCAAAGGTGAAACGGTCCCAGGTTTTTGTTCGAGGAGAACAACATGACGCAGGAGGCCGGGACGGGCCAGCGGGCAGCCCATCTCGATCTCGACGCCGGCGTGGCGGCGACGCTGCGCGAACGGCTGCCCATGGTCGCCGAGCGGACGGTCACCGCGATCACCGCCGAGGTTCCGGACTACTCGGGCGCGCTGACCGGGGCCATGCGGGAGAAGATCGAGAACGCGGTACGCATCGCGCTCGGCACGTTCCTCCAGCTCATCGAGGGTACCCAGACGGCCGACCCGAGCACGCCCCTGGCCCCCGCGCTGGAGGCCGCCTACGCGCTGGGCAGCGGCGAGGCCCGCTCGGGACGGAGCATGGACGCGTTGCTGGCCGCGTACCGGGTGGGGGCTCGCGTGGCCTGGCGGGAGGTCTCCACCACCACGGTCCGCAGCGGGTCGGCCGCCGAGACGGTGGCCGAGTTCGCCGAGCTGATGTTCGCGTACATCGACGAGCTGTCGGCGGCCAGCGTGGCCGGGCACGCCGACGAGCTGGCCAGCGCCGGCCGGGTGCGCCGCCGCAGCCTGGAACGGCTCACCCAGCAGCTGCTCGCCGGGGAGCCGGAGGAGTCGCTACGGGCCAGCGCCGAACGGGCCGACTGGCCGCTGCCGCAGACCCTGACCGTGGTGCTGCTGCCCCGCCGGCACCTGCGCGCGGTGCTCGCCCTGCTCAATCCGCACACGCTGGAGAGCGGCGAGGACCTGCCCGGGATGAGTCCGGCCGAGGAGCTGGCGGTGCTGCTGGTGCCGGACGCGCACGGCGGCCGGCGGCGTCAGCTCACCCGACTGCTGCACGGGCACCGGGCGGTGCTCGGCCCGGCCCGGCCGTGGCACCGGGTCGCCGCGTCGTACCAGCGGGCCACCCGGGCGCTCGCGCTCGGCCTCGGCGAGCCGGACGCCGGGCCGGTCGATACCGAACGGCACCTGGCCACCCTGCTGCTCAGCATGGACCCGGAGGCCCTGGCCGACCTGCGCGCGCAGGCCCTCGCCCCGCTGGCCGTGCTGCCGCCGGCCACCGCGCACCGGCTCGCCGAGACGCTGCGGTCCTGGCTGCTGCACCAGGGGCGACGCGACGACGTGGCGGCGGACCTCTTCGTCCACCCGCAGACGGTCCGCTACCGGATGGGCAAGCTCCGGGAGCTGTTCGGCGACCGGCTGCACGACCCGGCCACCGTCCTCGACCTCACCATCGCGCTCGCCGTGCCGGCGGAGCAGGGCGGGGCCCCCGCCTGACGGTCCGCCGGCCCCGGGTCACCGGGCCCGAGCGGCCGGGTCCTCCGGCCCTGTCCCCCGCCCGCGGCGGCGGGCAGGGTCGGAAGGGGACGAGCAACAAGGAGGCGCCACCATGAACCGCTCATCGACAGGTGTCCGGCAGACCCCGACGGTACGGGTGCTGGAGGCGGCGGCCCGGCAGTCCCTGCACGCCCCCTCGGTCTTCAACACCCAGCCCTGGCGCTGGCGGGTCACCCCGGACGCGCTGGAGCTGCGCGCCGACCCGGACCGGCAGCTCGCCCACACCGACCCGGACGCCCGGCTGCTCACGCTGAGCTGCGGGGCGGCGCTGCACCACGCCCGCGTCTCGCTGACCGCCGCCGGGTGGGCGGTCACCGTGGAACGGATGCCCGACCCGGGCGACCCGACGCTGCTGGCCCGGCTGCGCGCCACCGGCCCGGCGAACCTGGACGTCCCGGCGGGACGGCTGGTCGACGCGATCCCGCGCCGGCGCAGCGACCGCCGCGCGTACGGCGACCGCCCGGTGCCCGAACCGGTCCTGGCCCGCCTCACCGACGCGGTCGAGGCCGAGGGCGCGCACCTGCACGTGGTCCGGCCGGACCAGATGCCGATGCTGGCCGTCTCCACCGGCCGGGCCGCCGACGCCGAGCTGGCCGACCCGGCGTACCGGGAGGAGCTGCGCCGCTGGACCAACCGGCCGGCGGACAGCGGCGACGGCGTGCCCGCCGCCACCGCCGTGCGACCCGCGCCGAGGCGGGTGCCGGTGCGCGACTACGCGCCCGGCGGGGCGGCCGGGCTGAGCGCGGGCGCGGACTTCGACCGCGGCGCGGCGTACCTGATCCTGTTCGGTGAGCGGGACGAACCGGCGGCCTGGCTGCGCGGCGGCGAGGCGTTGTCGGCGCTGCTGCTCACCGCGACCGCCGAGGGGCTGGCCAGCGCGCCGCTCAGCGACGCGATCGAGCTGGCCTGGCCCCGCCGGATGATGCGTGACCTGCTCGCCGGGATCGGCGCGCCCTACCTGGTGGTCCGGGTCGGTTGGGGGCCCGACGCCGAGCTGCCGCCGGCGCCGCGCCGCACGCCGGCCGACGTCATCGAGGTGGTCGCGCCGCCGCAGTGACCTTCTCGCCGTCCTCCTCCGCCGGGCGACGGAAGGCGGTCCAGAGGTTGAAGCCGATGATCGCGACCGCGAACGTCGCCCAGAGCGCGAGCAACGCCGGTGAATGACCGTCCCGGACGAACCGGGGCAGGGCCACGGCCAGCAGCACCACGCCGAACAGCGCCGAGGCGACGGCCATCACCCGTCCTGCCCGCCGGGCGGGCCGCGGGCCGGGCGGACGCCGCTCGGCGGTGCGCGCGGCGAGGGCCCGGCGCAGGGTGGTCCCGACCATCGTGACCGCCGCCGCCAGCCAGAGGACGGGGAACCACGAGAACGGTTCCGTGACGAGGCGCAGCACACCGTAGCCGGCCAGGACCGCGCCGAGCGTCGCGATGAAGAGGTCCCGCTGCCGTGCGTTTCCGGACATGCGTGGACGTCTACCCGGTCCGGCACCGCCGCATGCCCACGTCGACCGGGGCTCGGACGGCCGGAGCGGGCGCTAGTCTCGACGGGTGTTCGCACCGGACCCGGCCGACGCGTTCGTGGTCTTCGGCGACCAGGACTCCGGCTGTCTGTCCTTCGGCGTGCGGGCGGCGGGCCGGCGCTGGTTCGTCAAGCAGGCCCGGACGCCGCAGGCGCGGGTCTCGCTCACCCGGGCCCTCGGGCTGCACGCCGCCGTCCGGCACCCGGACATCGTCCGGCCGGAGCTGGTGCGCGACGGCACCGACGGGCCCACTCTGATCTACCCGTGGTGCGCCGGCACCGTGCTCAACCACGCCACCGTGCACGGCTCGGACCGCGCCGGCCTGGCCCGCTTCCAGCGCCTCCCGGTCACCGAGGCGCGTGCGGCCCTGGCGGTGATCCTCGACGCCCACCTGGCCGTCAGCGCCGCCGGCTACGTCGCGGTCGACCTGTACGACGGTTGTTTCCTCTACGACTTCGACGCACACCGGATGCGGCTGATCGACCTGGACGAGTACCGACCGGGCCCGTTCGTCCTGGACTCCGAGCGGTTGCCCGGGTCCCGCCGCTACCTCTCGCCGGAGGAGTTGACCCGGGGCTCGCTGATCGACGAGCGCACGACCGTCCACGCGTTGGGCCGTACGCTGCACCACCTGCTCGACACGCCGTCGGGCTGGCGGGGCGGCGACCGCGCCGCGGCGGTCGTCGAGCGGGCCACCCGCGCCGATCCGGATGCGCGCTACGCGTCCGTGCCCGACCTGGTCGAGGCCTGGCGGAACGCCTGACCGCTGACCGCCCGACCCTGGCTCGCGGGCCGCCCTCGGCACACCGGCCGGCCGTCGCCGCCGGAATGGGCGTGCCGCTGATCGAGGACGGCGTACCGGCGTCGAGGTGGACCTCGATGGCCGCAAGCTCGGCGCGTTCGGCAGCCGGGTCCATAATGGAGAGATGTCGCAGGTCGTCGCCGTGATCGAGGTGCTCGCGCTCCTCGGTCTGGCGCCCGGCTTCGTCGGGGCGTTGGCGGCGGCGGTCCTGCGCCGGCCCCTGGACAACCTGAGCCGACCCTTGCAACGGCTGCCCGCCGAGCAGTTCCGCAACGCCATCATGCTTCCGTTGATCTCGGTCTACGCCGGCGCGATCGCCGGCGTGGGAACGAACCTGTTGACCACCGAGCCGGATCGCTACCTCTACGCCTTCGCCTTCATGCTCGTCACGGCGCTCGTGGTGGTGATGATCGGTGGCCGACTCGCCGTCAAGCCGATCCGGCGGGTCGCCGGCACCGCGGTCGCCTACCGTCGCGAACTCCTCGCCGAGATGCTGCACCGCGACTGGACGAGCGCGTCACGGGAGGACCGGGTGGCCGCGTCGCGGCGGGCGGCCCGCCTCGCGGCCACCGGGCTCCGGCTCGTCTCCTACGCCCGAACCCGGTCCTTCGGGCAGTGGCTGCGCCGCCGGCCCCGGCTCGAGCTGGCGTGGTTCGCCACGGCCACCGCCGTCACCACGGCGGTGCTGCTGTACGTGCTGGTCGTGCGGGTCGTGACCGGTGGCGGGACGATTGGGCCCGGGTTGCTGCTGATCGTGCTGTTGCCGACCCTGGGACCGGGACAGCTCTGGCTGCGCTACCGGGAGAACCGGGCGACACTGCGTGCCTTCGGGGCCGAGCTGCACTCCGAGGCGTCCGCGGTGCTCACGGCGATCGCCGCCGCGCCACCGCCACCGTTCCGGCTCCGCCTGTTGCGGTCGCTGCGGACGCTCCTCGACCTGGACCCTCCGGGTCACCGCCGTCGTCCCGACGTCTGATCGGACGTCCTCCGCCGACAGATGGTCGGCGGCCCCTGATCCGCCCCTAGCCGCCGGCCAGGACCTCGCGGAGACGGGCGGCGAACTCCTCCGGCTTGCCGCCGTAACCGAACCGGCCGTCGAGGAAGCCGCCGTGGTGGCTCGGGAAGACCGTCGCCTGCTGCGCGAGCAGCGCGGCGGTGCCCGCCGCGGTGCGCGCCGTGTAGGTGCCGGCCGACTCCTCCCCGACGGCGACCACGATGCGGGTGGACGCCGCGGTGAGCCGGCCCGCGTCGGGCCGGTAGTCGGTGACCGCCCAGGAGTTCTGCGACAGCAGCGGATCGTCGCGGGTGCCGTCGTCCTCCGTCGACAGGCCGAACGCGGCCGGGTCGGGCGACGGCTGCGCGAAGTAGGCGTCGGTGAACTCGCCCTGCCAGGACGTCATCGCGATGAAGTCGGCCATGCCGGCGCCGTTGCCCCCGGCCCGGTACGCCTCGTGGAAGCGGGCGCGCGCCCGCTCGGCCCCTGCCGCGTCGGGGAGCACCGCGTTGATCGGCGGCTCGTGCGCCACCAGCGTGACCACGTCGTCGGGGTGGGTGGCGACCAGCTCGAGGGCGGTGACCGCGCCGCCGCTGCTGGCGAAGATCTCGACCGGCCCGGCGCCGAGCGCCTCGACCAACAGGTGCAGGTCGGCGGCCTGCTGCTGCGGGGTGTGGTCGGACCGGCCGTCGGTGCGCACGCTGCGACCCAGGCCACGCGGGTCGTAGGTGACCACGGTGCGGTCGGTGAAGTGCCCGGCGAGCGCGTCGAAGCCCTCCGCCGTCATCGGCTGGCCGATCATGAGCAGCACCGGGCGGCCGTCGGCCGGCTGCAGCGGCCCACGGACGTCGTAGACCAGGTCGGCGCCGGGCACGGCGAGCGTGTGGGTCCCTGTCGTCATGGCGGTGACCCTACGACGCCGGTCCGACATCCGTCGCCGCACCGCGCCGGCCGGCGCGGGGTCAGGGCCCGGCTGCGTGCGGAGGAACGGGCCACCGAGGAGGCGGTGAGCGCGTGGCGGAACCGCCACCTGTGACCGCCCGGGCGGCGCAAACACCCGCCCGACCGGTCGGCCGGCGCATAGCGTGTGGGCAGGGAGGCGGCCTGGGCAGGAGGCGGCCTGAGCCGGAGGGGGACGCCGTGACGGAGCCGGAAGAGGAGCAGGAGAAGACCCGCAAGACCGACCAGGTGCTGTTCTCACCCGACGGCGATCCGCACCACACGTTGGCGGAGGCGCCCCAGCCGGACGAGCACCTCGACGTCACCGCCACGGTCGACGACCGGACCGAGGTCGTCGACGACGAACAGTGACGGTCGGGAGCGATACCGCCGGCGGGCCCGGGACGTTCGCCATCCCGATCGCGCGAACGAGGTCTTCGCGGTCGAGCCTCTCTCCGGCTCGGCCGCGCCCGCCCGGGCCGATGGCCTGACGGCGGGAGTCGCGCTCAGACCGGCGGGATGCCGGAGCGGCCGATCGCGGACATGTCGCCGCCACCGATCTCGGTGGTGTCGCCGGGCGGGCGCGGCGGGCCGGTGGCCTCGGTCCGGTCCTCGACGCAGGCGTCGCCCCCGCCGTGCATCAGCTCCCCGACGGCGGCCAGCGCCGACCCCTTGTCCGGGCAGGGCCGGCCGGTGGCGAGCACCTGCCCGTCGTCGCCCAGGACGGTGAACCCGACCGTGCCGTCGGGCTCGCTCTCGATGACGAACTTCACCGCGCCTCCCGTCTCGGGTCAGCTCACGCCCTGGGACTGCAACCACAGTTCCAGCAGGCCAAGTTGCCACAGCTTGTTGCTGCCGGCGGCGGCCTGGGCCCGGTCCGGCTCGGTGAGCAGCTCGTCGACGTACGCGCGGCGGAACAGGCCACGCCGGCGCGCCTCGGGCGCGTGCAGGGCCTCGACCACCAACTCTCGCACGGGACCGTCGACGTTGCGCAGCGCCGGCACCGGGAAGTAGCCCTTGGGCCGGTCGATCACCTCGGGCGGCAGCACCTCGCGGGCCACGTCCTTGAGCACCCCCTTGCCGCCCTGGGCCAGCTTGTGCTCGGGTGGACAGGCCGCGGCCAACGTCACCAGGTCCTGGTCGAGGAACGGGGTACGCACCTCCAGCCCCCAGGCCATGCTCATGCTGTCCACCCGCTTCACCGGGTCGTCCGGAAGCATCAGGTGGGTGTCCAGGCGCAGCACCGCGTCCACCGCGGTCTGCGCGCCGGGCGCGGCCAGCTCCGCGGCGACCAGCTCGCCGCTGGCGTCCCGGTCGCAGGCATACGCCGGGTCGACCACCCGGTTCAGCTCGGCGTGGTCCCGGTCGAAGAACGCGGCGGTGAACTCGGCGGCCGCGTCCGCCCGGGCCGCGTCGGCGAGCCGGTGGTGGTAGCCGTAGCCGGCGAAGACCTCGTCGGCGCCCTGCCCGGACTGTGCCACCTTCACGTGCCGGGCGACCTGCTCGGAGAGCAGGTGGAACGCCACCACGTCGTGGCTGCCCATCGGTTCGGTCATCGCCGTCACGGTGGCCCGTACGGCCGGGCCGAGGTCGCCGTCGGCGAGCCGGATGCGGTGGTGGTCGGTGTCGAACGTGCGGGCGACCAGGTCGGAGTAGTGGAACTCGTCGCCGGACTCGTCGCCCCGGCTGTCGAAGCCGATGCTGAACGTCTGGAGGTGGTGCTGCCCGGCCCCGTCGAGCAACGCGACGATCATGCTGGAGTCGAGCCCGCCGGAGAGGAGCACCCCGACCGGCACGTCGGCGACCAGCCGCCGGCGTACGGCGGTGCGCAGCGCGTCCCCGACCGCGGCCCGCCAGTCGCGGGCGTCCATGCCGGCGTGGGCCGGGTCGCGCCGGTACTCGGGCCGCCAGTAGACGTGCTCGCGGCTGCGCCCGTCGGACTCCACCACCCGGACGGTGGCCGGGGGCAGTTTGCGCACCCCGCGCAGGATCGTGCGCGGCGCCGGCACGATCGAGTGCCAGGACAGGTAGTGGTGCAGCGCGACCCGGTCGATGCCGGTGTCCACGTCGCCGGCGGCGAGCAGCGCCGGCAGCGTGGAGGCGAAACGCAGCCGGCCGGGTGACTCGGCGAGGTAGAGCGGCTTGATGCCCAGCCGGTCCCGGGCCAGCACCAGCCGGCGCCGCCGCCGGTCGACGAGCGCGACCGCGAACATCCCGACCAGGTGGTCGACGAACCGCTCACCCCACTGCGCGTACGCCACCAGGATCACCTCGGTGTCGCTGGTGCTGTGGAACGTGTGCCCGGCCGCCCGCAGCTCCTCGCGCAGTTCCGGGTAGTTGTAGACGCAGCCGTTGAAGACCAGGGCCAGGCCGAGGTCCTCCCGGACCATGGGTTGGCCGCCGGCCTCGGACAGGTCGATGACGGTCAGCCGGCGGTGCCCGAGGGTCACCCAGCCGTCGCTCCAGAGTCCTTCACCGTCCGGGCCGCGCGAGCGCATGGCCTCGGTCATCCGGGTCACCGCGGCCGCGTCGGGGGTGGCGCCGTCGAAGCGGGCCTCGCCGCTGATCCCGCACATCTCAGCGGCCGCCGGTCAGTCGCGGAGCACCCACCAGGCACACCTCCCGCCGCGCCGTCCCCCGGGCGGTTCGCCGGGTCCGCCGTCTACCCGGCCTGTGACGGAGGAAACCCGGGATGGGCGGTTGGCGAGCCGGAACGGGCGGACCGTCGTACGGTGGCGGTACGGGCCATGTCCCCGGGCGGTCCGGCCACGGGACGTGGCCATGATCAACAACGCCTGCCAGGAGGACGTGTGTTCGCCAATTCCGAGGAACTCCTGCGTTACCTCAGCGATGAGGACGTGAAGTTCGTCGACGTACGTTTCTGTGACCTGCCCGGCGTGATGCAGCACTTCAACCTGCCGGTCGAGTCCTTCGACGACAGCGTCTTCACCGACGGCCTCGCGTTCGACGGTTCGTCGATCCGCGGCTTCCAGTCGATCCACGAGTCGGACATGCTGCTGCTGCCGGACGTGTCGACCGCCTTCGTCGACCCGTTCCGGGCGCAGAAGACGGTCGCGTTGAACTTCTTCGTGCACGACCCGTTCACCCGGGAGGCCTACTCGCGGGACCCGCGCAACGTGGCGAAGAAGGCCGAGGCCTACCTGGCGGCCAGCGGCATCGCGGACACGGCCTACTTCGGCGCCGAGGCCGAGTTCTACATCTTCGACTCGATCCGCCACGAGACCTCGGCGCACCAGTCGTTCTACTACATCGACTCGATCGAGGGTGCCTGGAACACCGGCCGGGTCGAGGAGGGCGGCAACCGCGGCTACAAGACCGCCTACAAGGGCGGCTACTTCCCGGTCCCGCCCGTGGACCACTACGCCGACCTGCGCGACAGCATGGTCCGCCGGATGGTCGACGCCGGTTTCACGGTGGAGCGCTCGCACCACGAGGTCGGCACGGGTGGCCAGTCCGAGATCAACTACAAGTTCTCCACGCTGCTGCACTCGGCCGACCAGCTCCAACTCTTCAAGTACCTGATCAAGAACGAGGCGTGGGCGCACGGCAAGACGGCGACGTTCATGCCCAAGCCCTTGTTCGGTGACAACGGCTCCGGCATGCACACCCACCAGAGCCTCTGGCGCAACGGCGAACCGCTGTTCTACGACGAGACCGGCTACGCCGGCCTGTCCGACACCGCCCGCTGGTACATCGGCGGCCTGCTGCACCACGCGCCCTCGCTGCTGGCGTTCACCAACCCGACGATCAATTCGTACCGGCGACTGGTGCCCGGCTTCGAGGCCCCGGTCAACCTGGTCTACTCCCAGCGCAACCGCTCCGCCTGCACCCGCATCCCGGTCACCGGCAGCAACCCCAAGGCCAAGCGCGTCGAGTTCCGCGTGCCGGACCCGTCGGCCAACGTCTACCTCGCCTTCTCCGCGATGATGATGGCCGGCCTGGACGGCATCAAGAGCAAGATCGAGCCGCCGGCCCCGATCGACAAGGACCTCTACGACCTCCCGCCGGAGGAGTGGGGCGACGTCAAGCAGGTCCCCGGCTCCCTGCCGCACGCGCTGGAGGCGCTCGCCCAGGACCACGACTACCTGCTCGACGGTGGCGTGTTCACCGACGACCTGATCTCCACCTGGATCGACTGGAAGAACGCCAACGAGGTCGACCCGGTGCGCCTGCGGCCCACCCCGCACGAGTTCGCGCTCTACTTCGACTGCTGATCCCGGCCCGCCGCCCCCGCGTGTCGCACGTGGGGGCGGCGCTGCGGGGAAACCGCATCCGGCGGGCACCCGGACTCGTACCGTCGAGGCATGGCCCCGCCGCGCGACGACGCACCGACCGGACCCGCACTCCGGTGGAGCCGTCGATGAGGCGGCGGCCCGCCACCGCCACCTCCGCCCCGGCGATCCCCGCCACCCTCACCGTCGGGGTCGAGGAGGAGTTCCTGCTGCTGGACCCGGAGACCGGGGAGAGCATGCCGGTCGCCGACCGGGTCCGCGACGCGCTGTCCGGGACCGCCAGGCAGCAGAGCCGGCAGGAGTTCCGGCACAGCATGGTGGAGATGGTGACCCCGGTCAGCCCCGACCTGGCACGGCTGCGGGACCACCTGGTCGCGCTGCGCCGCGCCGCCGCCCGCGCGGCCGAGGCCGTCGGCGCGCGACTGGTCGCCGTCGGCGCCACCCCGGTCTGCGAGGCCCACCGCACCGTGCCGGACGAGCAGCGCTACCACGACATGTCCCGCCGGTTCGGTCCGGTCGCCCACGACCCGGCGGTCTGCGGCTGCCACGTCCACGTCGGCGTGCCCGACCGGGAACTCGCCGTGCAGGTCTGCAACCACCTGCGGCCGTGGCTGCCGGTGGTGCAGGCGCTCACCACGAACTCCCCGCTGCACGACGGGCGCGACACCGGACACGCGAGCTGGCGGTCGATGCAGCTGGAACGCTGGCCGAGCATCGGGCCCACGCCGCACTTCGACTCCGCCGCCGACTACGACGCCACCGTGCGGGACCTGATCACCGCCGGGATCATGCTCGACGCCGCGATGGTTTACTGGTACGCCCGGCCGTCCGCCTCCTACCCGACGGTGGAGGTCCGCGTCGGCGACGTCTGCCCGACGGTCGACGACACCGTCCTGGTCGCCGGACTGGTCCGGGCCCTGGTCGCCACGATGATCGACGAGGTGGGCGCCGGCGTGCCGGCCCCCCGCATCCGCGACTGCCTGGTCGCCGCCGCGCACTGGCGGGCCGCCCACGACGGCGTCGACGGTGAGCTGGTCGACCTGCGCACCGGCCGCCCCCGGCCGGCCTGGGACCTCGTCGACGACCTGCTCGTCGTCGTCGCGCCCGCGCTCACCCGGCACGGGGACCGGGACCTGATCCTGCGCGAGGTGGACCGGGTCCGCCGCGACGGCACCGGGGCCACCCGGCAACGACGGATCATGGCCGACACCGGCGGGGACGTCCGTGTGGTGCTCGACCACCTGGCCGCGCAGACCACCGCGGACTGACGGCGGTGGCCCGCACCGCGTCGTCAGCGCAGGCCGGCGAAGAGGTCGTCCTCCGGGGTGGACGCGCCGGTGCGGTCACGGACCCGGACGAACGTCTCCATCCCCATCAGCTCGGTGAACCGCTCCTGCCCCAGGCGCAGGAAGAAGATGTTCTCCGCCTGGCTGGCGTGCGCGGCCAGCGAGGCGAACTTCTGCCCGCCGTGGGCGCGGGTGTCCACCCAGGTGGTGATCTCCTCGTCCGGCAGGCCCAGCGCCGGCATCTCGTCGGTGGCGTCCGGCTCGGGGAACTCGACCCCGATCTCCTGCATCACCTTGCCGAACTCCCGGAACGCGCTGCGCGGCACGGTGGTCCAGTAGACCTTGGCCGGGATGTCGGTGCGCTCGACCGCGGCCATCGTGATCCGGTGGGCCTGGATGTGGTCGGGGTGGCCGTAGAAGCCGTTCTCGTCGTAGGTGACCACGACGTCGGGGCGGTAGCGCCGGATCAGCTCGGCCAGCCGGTCGGCCGCCTCGTCCACCGGCGTGTTCCAGAACGCGCCGGGCGCCTCGTTCGTCGCCCAGCCCATCATCCCCGAGTCGGCGTAGTCGAGCGTCTCCAGGTGGGTCACCTTCAACGCCTCGCAACTGGCCGCCAGCTCGGCGCGGCGCATCGCCACCACGGACTGCGGGTCGTGTCCGTCCTCGCCCGGCTTGACGCCGTCGGGTCCGTCGCCGCACCGCCCGTCGGTGCACGTCACGAGCACCGTCGTGACGCCCTCCGCCGCGTAGCGGGCGAGGACGCCGCCGGTGCTGGTCGCCTCGTCGTCGGGGTGCGCGTGCACCGCCATCAGGGTCAAAGATCGCTCAGCCACCCCGTCACCATACGAGCAGGAACCGACGAACTAGCATTGCCCGGTCCGCAGACGGCGACGGAAGCGAGGCGCGATGGGTTGGCTCCGGCGGTTGCTCGGTGGCGATCGGGTCGACCTGGACCCCGGGCGTCAGCAGGCCTTGCTGCGGGACGTCCGGCACTCCTACGGCGCGCACGCGCGGGTCCGGTTCCCCGACCAGGTCGACGCGATCACCCGGTTGCTGTCCGACGACGACGGTCTGGTGGTGGCCGCCGGGATCGTGTGCGAGGCCGCCGAGGAGGCCCACGCCGACCTCCAGTTCCAGGCGCAGGAGGTGTTCCGGCGCACCGGTCGGCGGCTGGTGGTGCACCGACGCAACTACCGGCCCCTGTGGAAGGAGGCCGGTCCGGCGCTGCGCTGGCCGCTGGGCGCCCTGCCGAGCGGGCTGCACCCGTACGCGCAGGTGTCCGCCGCCGTCACGGTGGTCGGCGCCCGGGCGGACCGCCTCGACCGGGTGACCGACCCGCAGCCGTTCGTGGTACGCCTGTTCGAGGTGCTCGACCTCACCACGGCCGGGTGGGAGTTCGGCCGGGTGCGGGTGGACACCGACAGCGTCGCCCTGGTGGAACGGCTGACGGGCACCGCCGCGCGGGTCCTCGCCGCGATGGACGACCCGCCCCGACTGCCGCCGGCGGTGCGGGAGATGATGCGCCGCAACCACACCGTCGACGTCCACGACCCGGCCGGGCCGCACGTCGTGGGCCGGATCAACCCGGGCGCGCGACTGCGCGAGACGCTGCTGGCCTGACCGCCGTCCGCCGGAGGGACGGGACGCGCCGGCCACTGCGGTCGGCGCGTCCCGCCCCGGTCAGGTGGTGGTGACGGTCAGGGACGCCGGCGGGTCGTTGGCCCCGTTCGCCGACCCGATGAAGCCGAAGGTGGTGGACGCGCCGGCCGCCAGCGCGCCGTTGTAGTCGACGTTGCGCACCGTCACGTTCGCGCCGCTCTGGCTGTGCGTGCCGCCCCAGATCTGGTTGACGACCTGGCCGTTCCGGAACGTCCAGGAGACCGTCCAGCCGCGGATCGCGGTCGCGCCGGCGGTGACGGTGACCTCGCCCTGGAAGCCACCCGACCACGAGCCGGTCACCGCGTACGTCGCCCGGGCGCCCGAGGGCGCCGGAGAACTGGTGGTCGGCGTCGGCGTCGGCGGCGTACTCGGCGTGGGGGTGAGGGTGGGCGACGGCGTCACGCCGGGACGGGTCGCGCGGTAGGTGTGGCCGGCGCGGACGGTGAGCTGGACGACGTCCGCCTCCGGCCGGGTGGTGGCCGGCGAGCTGCCGTCGGCGGCGTCGACGAGCACGAAGCTGCCGGTGAACAGCCGGGACCGCAGTCGCAGCGTCCCGTCCCGGTCGGCGCGGACGCCGATCTCGTCGGCCTGGCCGTTGCTCCAGGCGAGCCCGACGGTGTAGCCGCCCCGGCCGCGCAGGCCGGTCACCCGTCCGATGGGCCAGGCGCTCGGCAGCGCGGGCAGCAGGTGCAGCTCGCCGGTGTGGCTGTGCAGCAGCATCTCGGCGATGCCGGAGGTGGCGCCGAAGTTGCCGTCGATCTGGAACGGCGGGTGCAGGTCGAACATGTTCGGCGCCAGCCGGTCGGTGCGGACCAGGTCGCGCAGGAGCTTGTGGGCGCGGGCGCCGTCCTCCAGCCGCGCCCAAAAGTTGATCTTCCAGGCGAGGGACCAGCCCGTGCCGTCGTCACCCCTCAGTTCCAGGGTCTTCCGGGCGGCCTCGTACAACGCCGGGGTGCCCCGCCGGGTGATCTGGTTGCCGGGGTGCAGGCCGTACAGGTGGGACACGTGCCGGTGGGTCCGCTCGGTCTCCACCCAGTCGGCCAGCCATTCCTGGATGTTGCCGCGGGAGCCGACGCGGCTCGGCGGCAGCCGGTCCCGGGCGGTCCGCACCTGGGACCGGAAGGTGGTGTCGACGCCGAGGACCTCACCGGCCCGGGCCGCGGCGTCGAACAGGTCGCGCAGGATCTGGTTGTCCATCGTGGGTCCCGCGCAGACGCTGGCGTTCGCGTGGTGCGGCAGCTCCGGGGAGTTCGACGGGTTCGTCACCAGGTAACCGAGCGTCGGATGGGCGACCAGGGTGTCGAGGAAGAACTGGGCGGCGCCCTTCAGGGCCGGATAGTGGGCCGAAAGGAAGCCGAGGTCGCCGGTGAACAGGTAGTGATCCCAGATGAGGGTGCTCAGCCAGGCGCCGCCGGTCTGCCACATGCCCCACAGCGCGCCGTCGACGACGGAGGCGCCCCGCCAGGCGTCGGTGTTGTGGTGGGTGACCCAACCGCCGGCCCCGTACTGCGCCTGCGCGACCCGGGCCCCGGTGACCGCCAGGTCCCTGACCATGTCGAAGACGGGCAGGAAGCACTCGGACAGGTTCGTGGTGTCGGCCGGCCAGTAGTTCATCGGCAGGTTGGCGTTGATCGTGTATTTCGAGTCCCAGGCCGGGGCCAGCGAGTCGTTCCAGATGCCCTGGAGGTTGGCCGGCTGGGTGCCCGGGCGGGAGCAGGAGATCAGCAGATAGCGTCCGTACTGGAACAGCAGCGCGGCGAACTGCGGATCGTCGCTGGTCGCGTGCTGGGCGATCCGTACGTCGGTCGGTTGGTCGGCCGCGGCGGTGCGTCCCAGGTCGATGCTGACGCGGCGGAACAGCGCCTGGTAGTCGGCGAGGTGGCGGCTGCGCAGCTGGTCGACGGCGACGGTCCGGGCGGCGGCGAGCCGGTTGCGGGCGATGCCCTGGTAGTCCCCGTTGACGGTGCGGTAGTTGACGTAGCTGGAGCCGATCGAGATCAGCATGGTCACGCTGGTGGCGCCGGAGACCCGCAGCGTGCCGCCGGAGCTGCTGACCGTGCCACCGGTCGCGGTGGCGTGGGCCAGGGCGAGGAAACGCACCGAGCCGGTGACGCCCTCCATGGAGCCGGAGACGCCGTCGAGTCCGATGGTCGTGCCGTCCGGGCTCGACACGGTGGTCCGCTGCGGACTGTCGAACGTGGCGGAGAACGTGATCGCGTCGGCCCGGTCGGCGGTCAGCCGGACCACGATCACCTGGTCGGCCGCGCTGGCGAAGACCTCCCGCTGGTGCCGTACGCCGCCCCGCACATAGGTGGTGGTCACCGTGGCGGTGGCGAGGTCGAGGGTCCGCCGGTACTGGGTCGCCCCGTCGGCCGAGCCGAAGGCGAGCCGGAGGTTGCCCACGGTCTGGTAGGCGAGCTGGCCACCCGGGCTGCCCATCATGGTCTGGTTGATCAGGTCCTGCGCCGAGGTCCACTGGTCGGCGAAGACCCGCCGCCGGATCTCGGCCAGGTTGGCCGCGCCCCGGGTGTTGGCCGAGTCGTAGGGGCCGCCGGCCCAGACGGTGTCCTCGTTGAGCTGCAGCCGTTCGGTGTCGATGTTGCCGAACACCATCGCGCCGAGACGCCCGTTGCCGATCGGCAGCGCGCGGAGCCAGTCGGTGCCGGCCGGCTCGTCGTACCAGAGCGCCAGGTCGTCGGCGGCCAGCGCCTCCGGTGGCGCGGCCGAGCCGGCGCGGGCGGCGGCGGTCCAGGCCGCCGGCAGCAGCGCGGCGCCGCTCCCGGCCGCCGCGGCCTTGATGACGTTCCTTCGGGTCACTTCGGACATGGTCTCTCCAGGTCACGCGGATCAGAGACGGGTGGGGTCGCTGTTAGCGCTAACAGGCGTTGCCCACGCGCCCCTCACGCTCACCTGCCCGATGTCTGCGCCCGAGCTCCCGTACGCGCGCCACATCTGCTGACATTGACTGTCGTTGATGGAAACATCGCTCGTCAAGGAGCGGGAACGGGCTTTGCGAACGTTGCCGCCCCTGCCCCCGGGTCGACCCGGCGGGCCGACCGGGGCGCCGGACCGACCGGCCGGCCCACCCGGGTCACGTGCAGGATGCGCCCGGGCTCGACGTCCAGCAGCGCGCCGAGCGCGTCGCGGCTGCCGGCGACGTCGACGAGCTGGCTCAGCGGATGCGCCGCCAGCCCGGCCGCCTGCACCGTCAGCCACACCCGCAGCAGCACCCGTCCGAACTCGACCTGCCCGGCCGCGTCCAGGTCGGCCGGCGCGACCAGCGCCAGCAACGCTCCTCCACGCGCCAGCGGGTCACCGCCGGCGGCGGCGAGCGCCCGCGGCAGTCCCAGCGGCCGCAGCACCGGGTACGCGGCCAGTGCCGCCCGCAGCCCGACGGCCGCCGGCCGGGACAACCCGAGACACCTGTCGGTCAGCCCGTCCGCCCGGTAGTCCCGACGGGCCGGATCGAGGCGCAGCCACCGCCGCAGCTCCGCCACGACCGCCGGGTCCCCGTACACGTGACGGTCGGCGGCGCGCAGCAACGCGCCGACCCGCCCACCGTCCGGGACCACGTGGACCGCGCCGCCGGACCGACGGGCGACGGCGTCCAGGGCCGCGACCACGTCGGCGTCCGGCCCGTCGGTGAACCGTCCCCGGTCGGTTCGTCGGTCCCACACCTCCGGGGTGCGGAACGGCGTCCGGTACGGGTGCCGCGCCGGGCGCAGCCGGCCCACCCGCCGGTCGGCGGCGTCGAGGTCGGCGACCCAGTCCAGCCGCAGCCCCGCGTCGGCGGCGACGATCAGGCAGGTCTCCACGAACGCGCCCAGCGACAGCCGCAGGTCCCGCCCGGTCGGGTCGCCGGCCGGCAGCGCGTCGGCCGGGTCCCAGCCGACGGTGACCGCCCACCGCCCGTAGCGCAGCCGCCAGGGTTGGGTGTTGTGCGCGCTGGGGGCCCGCCAGCACAGCGGCTCCAGCGCACGGAACGCGGCGAGGTCCATGTCAGCGCTCCCGGGCGTAGAAGGTGTAACTGTGCAGCGGCCGGCCGCCGAGCCGCCGGAACTGGGCCGCCGACGCCGGGTTGTCCCGCCCGACGTAGGTGCTGCGCAGCGCCGTGTAGCCGCCGGCACGCAGGTGGTGGTGCAGATGCGCGGAGAGCAGCCGCTGGTAACCGCGCCCCTGGAACTCCGGCAGCACACCCTTGACGATCAGCACCGCCTCCCGGCGGTACCGGCGACGGGTGGCCAGCAGCCGCAGCTGGTTGACCGGGTGCAGGTCGCCGCGCACCGCGACCAGGAACTCGCTGATGTCGGGCAGGCAGAGCACGAACGCCACCGGCCGCCCGTCCCGGGTCAGGTAGAGCAGCAGCGACTCGTCCAGCAGGTGGGCCAGTCCGTCGGTCTGCCGGCGCAACTGCGCCGCCGAGATCGGCGTGTAGTAGCCGAGCTGGGCGAACGAGTCGTTCAGCATCCCGCGCAGCAGGTCGAGCTGCGCGTCCAACCGCCGCACGTCCCCCCGGTGCAGGTCCAGCCGCGCGCCGTCGGGCTGCACGCCCGGCTCGGGCGGCGGCCCGTCCGGCGCCGGGACCGGGCAGATCCAGGTGTCGGAGACGAACCGGCGGGTGAACCCGGACGCCTCGTAGGCGGCCGGGTAGCCCGGCGGGTTCCAGGCGCTGTCCACGAACCCCCGGTCGTCGAACCCGGAGGTGATCACCCCGCCGGCCTGGTTGGGCAGCAGCGCCACCGGCCCGAACAGCAGGTCCCGGTCGGCGGCGGCGTGCCCGGCGATCGCGTCGAACAGCGGCTCGGCGGCCGGCGCGGCGAACTCGGTCAGCCCGAACAGCTGGCACCGCCGGCCGAGCTTCGCGTCCAGGTCCGCGTCGGTGTGCAGGGTGGTGCGGGCGACCACCGTGCCGGTGGCGTCGCGCAACACGTACATCGGCACGCCGTCGCGCCACCAGCGGCGGATCTGCTGGCGCGGGGTCGGCACGTAGCGGGGCTCGCCCGCGTACAGCCGGTCGGTCAGGGCGACGAAGTCCCGCAGGCCACGCCGGTCGGTGACCCGCGCGAACCGGTGGCCGCTCACCGGCGTACCGCCGGCCCGGTCGTCTCCGCGCCCAGCGGCGTGAAGGTGTCGATGTGGCCCATCGCGCCGTCCTCGGCCCGCCACGCCCCGTTGGAGTAGCCGTCCGGGGAGGCGGTGTAGAGCCGGATGAACCCGGCGGTCGCGTTGCGGGTGCCGTCGGTCAGCCACGTCATCAGCCGCCGGTGGTGGCGGGTCCGGGCGAAGCGCAGCATCGCGTCCCGGTCGGTGAAGAACGCGATCGTGCCGAGCGTGAGCGGGAACTGCCAGTAGACGGTGTGCCAGCAGTAGCCGGACATCCGGCGCATGTCCCTAACCATCCGGAACCAGTCGGGGGCCAGCCGCAGCAGCACCAGCGGGTTCGCGTAGCGGGTGCCGCCGATGAACATCGCGCCGGCGCGGGCCTGCGCCGGGGCGCGGGAGAAGTCACGGGTACGCACGGGTCACCTCACCAGGTAGGCGTTCTTGAGCTTCTGCCGGCCGGCGAACGGGCCGTGGTCCGCCTCGTGCAACTCCACCCGCAGGTCCCCGGCGGCCGGATCCTCCACCAGGGACTGGGCGAAGTCCCGCGACACCGAGGCCAGGTGTCGGCGTACCCCGTCGCGGCACGCGTCGGCGAGCGCGGCGCGCTGCGCGGCGGCCAGCGGGCGGCGCAGCTCGACGTGGATCACCGGCCGGGTCTCCAGCGCCGCGTCCTCGTGCAACGCCAGGCAGAACCGGCTGATCTGGGCGGCGTGCGGGTTGCCGGTGTACAGGCCGTACTCGACGTCCTGCGGGTAGAGGTTCGCGCCCAGGTAGGACACCGTGGAGTCGGCGCGGCCGAACAGCAGCAGCACCGGCAGCGTCATCCGTTCCTCGGCCACCGCGGTGCGGAACTCGGCCCGGCGCACCGGGTCGGCCGCCGCCAGCTCGACGATCCGCCGGTACGGCACCAGCAGCGCCTCGTCGCCCACGTTGTAGCGCAGCCGGGGCTGGAGCACGTGCGGGCCGGTCACGGTGCAGACCAGCTCCCGCCGCTCGTTGGTCTCCAGCCAGGTGGCGAACGGGTTGTACTGGAACACCATCGGCAGCCGCTGCTCCCCGGGGCCGAGCAACTCCGCGCGCAGCGCGGCGTCGGTGCGCAGGCGCCGTCGCAGCCAGACCGTGAACCGGGTCTCCGCGCCGATGCCGATGGTCAGGTCCGACGCGCCGTACGCCGAGCGCACCCGCACGAACCGCTGCTCCAGGTAGTCGCGCAGCGCCTCGGTCATCCCCTCCCCGCCGCAGCTGCCGAAGATCCGGTACCGCGACCAGGGGAAGTCCTCGGCGTCCAGCCGGTCCCGCAGGTGCTTGAGGAACGGCGGGTACGCGGTGACCAGGTAGTCGAAGTCCGGGCCGAACTCCCGCAGCGTGTCGACGATCTTCCCGAGGTCCGGGCCGGTGTTCTTCACCACCGCGATCCGGGCCATCGCCGCGCCGGTCGTGGTCCCGGTCGCCCAGGCTCCCATCGAGTACGCGTTGATCACGAACGGTCGGCGCATCGGGAACGCCAGCCCGGTGTAGCCGGCGATGTCCCGGTGCACCGCCCGCAGCTCCCGCTCGCCGCGCGGCCAGTTGAACGGCCGCCCCGACGACCCGGCCGACTCGTCGACCACCACCCCCTGTCGCGGCAGTCGCCCCCGCCAGCACCGCGCGGCGGCGGCGTGCGCCACCACGTACCCGAGCTTGTCGGTCTCCGGGAAGTCCCGCAGCCGGCGGCGGACGCCGGCCGGGCGGGCCCGCAGGAACGCCCGGTAGGCCGGCACCCGCCGGGCCGCCCGCACACAGGTCGCCCGCGCGTTCGCCTCGGCGAGCCCGTCGAGCAGCGGGTGGTGGTGCCGGGCGAGCCACCGCCAGCCCGCCGGACGGCGGCCGACGAGCCGGACCAGCGCCGCGACCACCCGGGCCACGAGCGACAGCGCGGCCACGGCGGGCATCGGCGTCTCGACGGTACGCAGGACGGCGGGTCGGTGCAGCGTCTCGGCCATGCCCAGCATCCTGTCGACGCCGCGTCGCCGGCGCCTGAGCCGTGCGACGGTGATCGTGCTGAGTACCCGTACCCAGCCGCCGGTCAGGTCGTCGGCGCGCCGTCGCGCCGCACCGGCGCGCCGAGCAGCTCGTACAGGTCGGCCTCGACGAGCGCGAGCAGATCCGCGCCGAAGGCGGTGTCGGGCGTCGCCGGCATCCGGCGCGCCACCCCGGCCAGGAGGTCGGCCACCTGCACCCGCGGGTCGTCCCGGGAGTCGGTCGTCACCAGGCCCGCCAGCGGCGACTCCTCGACCGGTCGTCCGGTGCCGTCGGCGAGGGCCCGCTGGAGGCGGCGCAGGCGGTCGGCGGTGAGCGCGCTCTGCTCGTCGTGGACCACCAGCACCCGCCGGCCGCCGCCGCTCCAGGACAGCACGGTCTCGGCCAGCGCCGGCAGCAGCGGTTCCAGCGGTGGCGGGATCGACCGGTCGGCGTCGTAGAGGCGGGCCTGGACGGCGGCCACCCGGGCCCGGTCGAGCCCGGTGAGGACGGCGTCGGCGGGCGCGTGCCGGGCCAGCGCGTCCCGCGCCCGCAGGAACCGGTCCACGCTGCCGTCGCCGGCCCGGTCCCGCCGCTTGGTCCGGAGCATGTCGACGAACGCGGCGAGGAAGGCGGTCCAGTCGGCGCCGGCCGCGTGTCCGGCGCGGTGCAGGGCGAGGGCGGCTTCCCGGCCCGCCGGGGCGAGGCGGGTGCCGGCCGCGTAGGACGGCTCGGCCAGCAGCAGGTCGACGACCCGGGTCGCCAGGAAGACCTGCTTGTCGACCAGGTGCACGTGCGCCCGCCCGCGCAGCGCCGCCAGGAACCAGTCCCGCGCCTCGACGGACTCCGGACGGCGGAGGAACTGCCGGGACTTGACCTCGTGCGGGGAGAACCGGAACCCGGCACGCAGGGACGTGAGCAGTGCGGTCGCCTCGACGGCGGTCAGGTCGACGCTCGCGTGGGCGATCACCGGGGTGGCGGGGTCGAGCAGGTTGGTGCCGGAGAACCCGGACTCGTCGCAGGCGATCTCCACCACGGGACCGGCGGGGGCGTCGGCCGGCGGCAGCCCACCCTGCAGCGGCAGCCTCGTCCCCGGTCCCACCCGCCCATGCTCGCCGACGCGCCCGGATCGGTCCAGGGGATTGCCGCCCGTCCCCGGACACGAAGGCCGGAACCGGGCGACGCGTTCGTGATCACACTCACCGCGTCGCCGACGTGGCCGCAACCGTTGAACGGGTACGACAGTAACCATGACGTCGTCTACCGAGGTGGTCATGACCCACGTGCCCGGCCCCGTCGACCCGGCCCGCCTCCGGGAGGTGCTGGACGGGCCGTGGGCGGCGGTCCGCGACGCGCACCGGACGCAGCTCGACGAGCGCTTCCTGCCGGTGTACGGGGAGACCGGCGACGAGGCACGCGCGCGGATCACCCGGTTGCTCGCCGAGCTGCCGACCGGGATGGGCATGCCGTCGGCCTTCCCCGCCGAGTACGGCGGCCGGTCCGACATCGGCGGCTCGATCGTGGCCAGCGAGATGCTGGCACAGGTCGACCTGTCGCTGATGGTCAAGGCGGGCGTGCAGTGGGGGCTGTTCGGCGGCGCGGTGATGGCCCTGGGCACCGAGCGGCACCACGACGCCTATCTGCGCGACATCGTCGCCGCCCGGCTGCTGGGCTGCTTCGCGATGACCGAGACCGGTCACGGCTCCGACGTCCAGCAACTGCGCACCACCTGCGTGTACGACCCGCGGACGCAGACCTTCGACCTGCACACCCCGCACGAGGCGGCCCGCAAGGACTACATCGGCAACGCGGCCCGGGACGGCCGGATGGCGGTGGTCTTCGCCCAACTGGTCATCGAGGGGCGGCGGCACGGCGTACACGCGTGGCTGGTGCCGATCCGCGACGAGCGGGGACGGCCGCTGCCCGGCGTGACCATCGAGGACGCCGGGCCCAAGGCCGGTCTGCTCGGCGTGGACAACGGGCGGCTCAGCTTCGACCACGTCCGGGTGCCGCGGGACATGCTGCTGGACCGGTACGCCCAGGTGGCCGAGGACGGCACCTACTCCAGCCCGATCGAGAACGACTCCCGGCGCTTCTTCACCATGCTCGGCACCCTGGTCCGGGGCCGGGTCAGCGTGGGCGGCGCCGCGTCCGCGGCCACCCGCGCGGCGTTGACCATCGCGATCCGCTACGGCGACGTGCGCCGTCAGTTCGGCACCCCCGACGCCGACCGTGAGGTGCTGCTCAACGACTACCTGGCCCACCAGCGCAAGCTGCTGCCCGCGCTGGCCACCACGTACGCCCTGCACTTCGCCCAGAACGAGCTGGTCACGACGCTCACCGAGGTGCAGGGCGGCGGCGAGCCGGTCGACGAGCACCGGCAGCGGGAGCTGGAGTCCCGGGCCGCCGGCCTGAAGGCCCGACAGACCTGGCACGCCACCCGGACCATCCAGATGTGCCGCGAGGCGTGCGGCGGCGCGGGCTACCTGGCCGAGAACCGGCTGCCCGGACTCAAGGCCGACACCGACGTGTTCACCACGTTCGAGGGCGACAACACGGTGCTGCTGCAACTGGTGGCCAAGGGGTTGCTCACCGGCTACCGGGACGAGTTCGGCTCCCTGGACGGGTGGGGGCGGGCCTCCTTCGTCGCCGACCAGGTCCGCGAGATGGTGCTCGAACGCACCGCCGCCCGTTCGCTCATCGAGCGACTGGTCGGTTCCGTGCCCGGCCGGGACGAGGAAGTCGCCGTCACCGACCGCGGCTGGCAGCTCAAGCTCTTCGAGGACCGTGAGAGGCACCTGCTCGACGGCGCGGTGCGGCGCCTGCGCAACGGCGCGACGACGAAGAAGGACCGGCCCTTCGACATCTTCAACGACGTCCAGGACCACGTCCTCGCGGTCGCCGCGGCGCACGTCGACCGGATCGCCCTGGAGGCGTTCGTCGCCGGCATCGAACGCACCGCGGACCCGGCCGCGCAGGCGTTGCTCTCCCGCGTCTGCGACCTGTACGCGCTCAGCGTCATCGAGGCCGACAGGGGATGGTTCCTGGAGCACGGCCGCCTCACCCCCGCGCGCTCGAAGGCGATCACCGCGGTGGTGAACGGGCTGCTCAAGGAACTGCGGCCGCACATGCGCACGCTCGTGGACGGGTTCGGGATCCCGGAGCTGTGGTTGCACTGCGCCGTGCTGCGCGAGGAGGCCGGTCGGCAGGAGGTCATGGCGGCCCGGGACGCCCGGTCCGTGTCCGACGCCGGCGACATGGGCCCGCGGCTCTGACCGGCGCGCGGTTCGCCGGAGAAGACGGGCCCGGGCGCGGCGACAGCTAGGCTCGTCCGCGTGGGCGCCCCGACCGGGGCGGTGACCCCGGAGGGGATCGGGTTGGTGGACGAGGACGTCTCGGGCGGGGCAGCCGCCGCCGGCCGGTGAGCCCGTTCCACGCCCTCACCGGACTGGTCGGCCATTACGGCTATCCGGGACTCGCCCTCCTCGTCGGCGCGGAGGGCTTCGGCGTACCCACGCCAGGTCAGACCGCGATCGTCCTCGGCGCCGGATACGCGACGCACGGCCGGCTGACCGTCGTCGGGGTGGCGGTCACCGCGTTCCTGGCCGCGGTGGCCGGCGACAGCGTGGGCTACCTGATCGGTCGCTACGGCGGGCGTCGGTTGATCCTGCGCCACGGCCGCCGCGTGCGGCTCACCCCCGAGCGGTACGCGCGGATGGAGGCGGTGATGAACCGCCACGGCCCGAAACTCGTCGCGGCGGCTCGCTTCGTCGACGGCCTGCGGCAGTTCAACGGCCTCGTCGCCGGCGCCACCGGCATGCCCTGGCCCCGCTTCGTGCTCTGGAACGCGATCGGCGCCGCCGCCTGGGTCGGGCTGTGGACGACCGTCGGGTACACGGCCGGCGACCACCTGCGCGCCCTCGTCGTGGAGCTGCACCGGTTCCAGTGGTATCTGCTCGCCACCGCGGTCGTCCTCACGCTCGCGTACGTCGGGTGGTGGCTGACCCGCCGGTCGGCGCGCGACCGGCGATCGTCCTGAGGTCGAGCCCGCCGGCCCGCGGCTCCCCGACCTGCGAGGAGTGCGGCGCCCGCGGAGGGATCTGCCGGTCGCGGTCTCCGGCGGTTGCGAAACCGCCTAGCGGCGCGGCAGGTCCCGAGAAGGGTCCCGGTCGTCGGCCACGCCCGACGCCAGGCGGGAACGGTAGGCGCTGACCGCGGCGCGGTTGCCGCATCGGCCCTCGCAGTATCTCCTGGACCGGTTCTTGGACAGGTCCACCATGACGTTGTGGCACGTGGGACGGGCACACGAACGGAGCCGCCGGAACTCGCCCCGGCGGAGCAGGTCGGCGACGGCGATCGAGGTGCTGATCGCGAAGCGGGTCGCGAGCGGCGCGTCCACCGGGACGACCTCCAGGCGGTAGCCCCACGGGCCCCGGTTCACCAGCCGGGGCCGGGCGTCGAATTCGTCGAGCAGGTCGTTGACCGCGCACGCCGCGCCGTCCTCGGTCGTCTGCCAGAGTGCCCGCACCCGTGGGCGGAGGCCACGCAGTGTCCGCAGGTCGTCCGCGCCGCAGACCGGCCCCTCCCCGGTGTCCAGGAGAGGGGCCATCCGGTCGAGCGCGGCGTCGTCGGGTCGGGCGTCGTCCGCCGTGGTCGTGTTCGCCAGCGCCGCGGCGGCGACCAGAGCCACGGCCGTCTCGTCCGGGAGGACGGATCCGGTTCGCTCCGGGCGCCGGCGTGACCCGACCGGTGAGGCCGACCCGACACCCGGGGACGCCACGGCGCCGGCGAGCCCGGGGGTCACCGCGCGGTGGAGACCGGGGCCACCGGCCAGTCGATGTCCGAGGCCGACGCGCTGCTGGTGGTGCCCAGCACGGAGACGAGGACGGCAACGGCGATAACCAGGCACCTGCGCATTGTCAACTCCAGATCAGAGGGATGGGGATGTGGACAGAACCGGCGGTTGTGTCGCTCGGGTTGTCCGCCCCGCTACGCGATAACCTATCGACACCGGCCGGCTCTTGGCAAGGTGTTGCCTGGCTTTGGCACGAATCAATTCACCGTTGGCAACTCGCGCACGGACGCGAGAAATCCTCGCTCGGACGTGACGTTGACCCGTCGCCCCCGGGAGCCCGCTCGGGCCACCGCCACGCACCTCCGCCGGCACCGCACCAGGGGCCGACGACTCGGGACGACCCGCTCCGCCGTGCCGATTAAGCAGGGCAATTAGCCAGGTACCCGCAGAATTCGGCTTCTCCTCCGCCGCAGATCCCAGGACGAATGTGAAGCACCACGCAGATCCGACAAGGACGACAGAACCCGGGAGTCCCGCCTTGATCCGGGTCGTCGACCCGTTGCCAGGCGGTGGCAGCCGCAGGGCGGCGCTCCGCGTATTCGGCACCGGTCATGCGTACCAGGAAGCGCGCTTTTGCCTACTTCATGCCAACAATTTGCCTCGAATTTCTGCGGATCCCCTCCGAGCGCGGAGCCGGGCCCCCGCCTCACGGCGACGACCCGGCTCCGGACGATTGTTGATCCGACTCGGTCAGCCCAGCACGCGCGTCAGCCAGCCGACGCGCGCCTGGTGGGCACTTCGGGACACGGTGGCGGCGGGCACCCACTCGTCGAAGCTGTGGAACGCGCCGGACCAGACGTGCAACTCCGCCTGCCCACCGGACTGCCAGATCCGGCTCGCGTACGCGATGCCCTCGTCCCGCAGCGCCTCGACCGAACCCACCTCGAGGTATGCCGGCGGCAGGCCGGACAGGTCGGCGGCCCGGGCCGGGGCGGCGTAGCAGGACACCGAGGCCGTCCCCCGGCGCGCACCGAGCAGCGCGGTCCATCCCGCCCGGTTGGACAGCCCGTCCCACAGGCCGACCCGGCCCAGCTGCCGGCAGGAGTCCGAGAGGCACCGGTCGTCCAGCATCGGGAACTGCAACAGCTGCCCCCGCGGTCGCGGGCCACCGCGGTCCCGGGAGAGCAGCGCCAGCCCGGCCGCCAGCGCGCCACCGGCGCTGTTGCCGCTCAGCACGATGCGGTCCGGGTCGAGACCGAGCGGGCCGGCGTGGTCGGCGAGCCACCGCAGCCCCGCGTAACAGTCCTCCACCGGGGCCGGATCCGGGTGCTCGGGAGCCAGCCGGTAGTCGACCGAGACCACGGCCAGGCCCAGCGCCTGCGCCCGGTCGAGCTCCCCGGCCAGCTCCGTGCTGCGGTGGCTGCCGGCCACCATCCCGCCGCCGTGCGTGTGGTAGACCACGGGAACCGGCGCCGGGACGTTCGCCGGACGACAGATCAGCAGGGGGACGTCGGGAGCGCCGGCCGGGCCGGGAACGGTCCGCTCCTCGATCTCGAACGCCCCGTCGCGGCGGATCTGCGCGTCGGTCAGCCGGCCGGCGCGGGACCGGCGCCGCCGGTCGGCGACGAGGTCCGCGGTCAGCGGCATCGGCAGCTCCGACAGGATCTCCGCCAGCGGACCGGCCAGTTCGGGGTCGAACGGCGGTGGGGCGGCGGCCACCGGGCGGGTCACGGTCCCGGTCATCAGGCCTCCTCCAGCACGGCCAGGGCGTCCACCTCGAGCAACAGGTCGGGGCGGTAGAGCGCGACCACCTGGACCACGGTGCTGGCCGGCGGCCGGGCGGTGTCGATGAACTCGTCCCGGACCGCCAGCACGGTCGGCAGGAACGCGACGTCGGTGACGAACCAGGTGAGCTTGACGACGTCGTCGAAGCCGCCGCCGGCCGCGGCCAGGCACCGGCCCATGTTGGTGAAGACCTGCCGCGCCTGCGCCTCGGGGTCGCCGGCCCCGACCAGCTCCCCCTCGGCGTCGAACGCCATCTGCCCGGCGATCGCGGCGAGCCGGCCCCGCCCGACGACGACGTGGGTGTAGCCGGAACTCGGCTGCACGCCGGCCGGCTCGCTCAGGTGTGTGATCCGTGGTGCTGGCACAGGTGTCCTCCCGAGGATGCGGTGATGGGTGGGTGTGACGGCGGCCGGTCAGCGCGCGCGCAGCCGGACCGGCAGGCTCTGCGGGCCGTTCACCGCGATCGAGGCGACCCGGCGGCCCGGACCGTCCAGCTCGATCGCGTACGCCCCGTCCAGCAGTTCGGAGAAGAGCACCCGCATCTGGGCCCGGGCCAGCGTGGCGCCGATGCAGAAGTGCTCACCGACGGCGAGGGCGATGTGCCGGTTCGGGGTCCGCGAGATGTCGAACCGGTACGGGTCGGTGAACACGTCCTCGTCCCGGTTGGCCGAGGGGAGCCAGAGCACGACCTTGTCACCGGCGGCGATGGACCGACCGTGCAGCTCGGAGGGGCGGGTGGCGGTCCGCACGCTGTGGGTGGCGCTCGACGTCCACCGCATGATCTCCTCGATCGCGCCGGGCAGCAGGCTCCGGTCCCGCGCCAGGCGACGCCACTCCCCCGGGTGTTCGAGGAGCGCCTGCACGCCGCCGATGAGGGCGAGCCGGCCGTTCTCGGTGGCCCCGATGAGGTTCTCGCAGTTGAGCACGACCTCGATCTCGGTGAGCAGCTCACCGCCCACGGTGCCGTGCAGCAGGGCGCTGACCAGGTCCCCGGTCGGTTCCTCCATCCGCCGGTACAGCAGGTCCAGGAAGTACTCGACGATGTCGGGGTGGGAGACGAGCGAGCTGTGGGCCGCGAACGCCTCGTCGGTCCACCGGTACAGCCGGTCGTGGTCGGCCTCGGGCACCCCGAGGATGTGCGCGATCACCGCCAGGGACAGCCGGCCCGCGATGTCGGTGGCGAAGTCGCAGGTCTCGCGTGCCGCCGCGTCGTCGAGGACCCGGCGGACAGCGGCCTCCACGTAGCCCTCCAGCGCGCGTACCGCGCGGGTGTTGAACCAGCCGGCCATCAGCGACCGCAACTGCTTGTGGCGGGGAGCGTCGGTGAGCGCGAGCGTCAGACCGCCGCCGGGGTCGGGGCCGACCACGGCCGGCCGCAGGAGCACCCCCTGCGCCGAGCTGAACGTGGTGCTGTCCTGGTAGACCGCGCGGATGTCGGCGTACCTGGTCAGGGACCAGAACGCCGGCAGCTCGCCCGCGTGCTGCCGGTGCACCGGGGCGTGGGCGCGCATCCACGCCCACAGCGGGTGCGGGTCGCCCTCGGCGTACAGCTCCGGGTCGGTGAGCCGGGACAGCGACGGCGCGTGCGGCCCGGCCGGATCGAAGGTGGTGGCCGGTACGGCGCTGATGGTCATGCCCGGGCTCCCGTCGCCTGGCTGTACACGTGCTCGGTGAAGTACTTGGCGAGGTCGTGCGCGGTCTTCGCGGTGACCGCGGTGGGGTGGTAGGCGATCTCCAGCCGCAGTCCGTCGCCGTCGGGCCACAGCTCGGCGTGCAGGTCCAGGGGCAGATCGAGATACGGCTGCCGGGCGAAGGTGACGCGGGCGCCGGGCAGCCGTAGCTCGGGCACGGCGTTGTCCTGGCAGGCGAACAGGGTCTGGTAGGCCGGTGGCCGTCCGGCCGGGCCGAGCAGGTGGGTTCCGGACAGGCTCTGGGCCGCGAGCCCCTGCCGGACGGCGGCGGCCACCGACCGCACGGCCGCGCCGTCGCCCGCGCACGCGGCGTCACGCAGCCGCAGGCAGAGCATGCTGATGTGGCAACCGATCGCGCGTCGCAGCGCGGGGTCGTCGCGGCGGGCCACCGGCACCCCGAAGGCGAGGTCCCGCTGACCGGTGACGTCGGCGACGCTCGCCGCCCACAGGGAGAGCAGCACGACGAAGCGGGTGACGCCGGCCGTGGTGGCGGTGGCGTCGACGGCCGCGAGCGCGTCCGCGTCCAGCCTGGCCTCCACCCGCTCGGGCGGCCGGCGGCCCCCGGCCGGCACGATCGCGCCGGTCGGCGCCGCCCCGGCGTCGGGGCCGACGCCCGGGTCGTCGCCGTCGAGGGACGGCCACCGCAGCGGCGGCACGCCGGCCAGGTCGACCCGGGTCTCGGCGAGGCGGCGTTCGGGCTCGGCCAGGCGGTCGCGGGCACGCGCGGCGCGGGCCAGGTCGGCCAGGGCCGGGCCGGCGCCGAGCGCGGCCGCGACCCGGTCGGGGCCGGCGCCGGCCAGGGCGGCCCGGTACGCCGTGCCGAGGTCCTCGGCGAGCACGGCCTCGGACCAGCCGTCGAAGGCGACGTGGTGCACCGCGCATCCGAACACGGCCGTGGCCGGCGCGGGCGCCGGCCGGTCGACGGGAACCAGGACGGTGTGCCAGATCCGGGCGTCCTGCGGCGCCAACGGCGCGGCGAGCGCCGCGCGGGCGGCGGCCCGGGCCGCGTCGACGCGGTCGTGCGACGGCAGCACGGTCAACGCGGGCGCGGGCACGTCGTCGGGGTACGCCGCCGGCTCCGGGTCGAGCAGGTACGCCGCGCGCAGCGACTCGTGCCGCAGGTGCACCGCCTCGATCGCCCGGGCCAGGGCCGCACGGTCGAGGTCGCCCTCGACGACCCAGCTGAGCAGGCAGTGCCCGGTGCGGTCGGCGGGGTTCAGCAGCTCCCGGGTGAGCTGCATGACCTGGACGGTGGTCAGCGGGGCGGCGTCGTCGTCGGAGGCCGGCGCGGCGGGCTCCGGTGCCGGGTCCGGGACGGCGATCGCGTCGGACAGCCGGCGCGCGAGACCCGCGACGGTCGGGTACTCGTAGAGCCAGGACACCGGTACGGGGGTGCCGGTGCGGGCGGTGAGACGGGCACACACCCGGCCGGCGTCGAGCGAGGTCAGGCCCAGTTCGGGGAAGGGGGTGCCAAGCCGGACCGTGCCGGCGCCGAGGACGGCGGCGACGCACTCCGCGACGTCGCGCAGCACCGGGTCGTCGAGGGTGGCCGGGTCGGCGCCGACGACCGGATCCGGGTGGGCGACCGGCGGCGCCAGCGCCAGCAGCGCCCGCTCGTCGAGCTTGCCCTGGGCGGTGAGCGGGAACGCGGCGACACCGACCACCGCGGCCGGGCGGTGGTGGGCGACGAGCGCGTCGCGGAGCCGGGGCAGGGCGTCGGTCAGCGGAGCGTCGGCGCGGTCGGGGACGCAGAACGCGATCAGCTCCCGGTCGCCGCGCCCGTCGGTGCGGGCGACCACCCGGCACTGCCGCACCTGCGGAAGCAACTCCTCGATCTGGCGCTCGACCTCGGCCGGCTCCACCCGGTTGCCACGGATCTTCAGCTGCCGGTCGGTCCGGCCGGTCAGGTGCAGCAGGCCGTCGTCGGCCCAGTTGCCGAGGTCCCCGGTGCGGTAGACCCGGACGTCACGACCGTCGAGGCGGACCCGGGTGAACTTGGCGGCGGTGAGGGCGGGGTCACCGAGGTACCCGATCGCCAGCCCGTCGCCGGCCAGGCAGATCTCCCCGGTCTCGCCGACCGCGCACGGGCGCTGCCCGTCCAGCACGTACACCTGCGTGCCGGGCACCGGCCGCCCGAGCGGGATGCCGCCGGGTCGGTCGCAGTCGTCCGGGCGGATCCGGTGGGTGGTGGCGAAGATGGTGCACTCGACCGGGCCGTAGCCGTTGAGCAGGACGACGTCGGGGTGGCGCGCCAGGAAGCGGCGGACGTGCGGCACGGACAGCCGCTCCCCGCCGATCATCACCTGGCGCAGCCCCCGGAACGCGTCCGGGTCCTCGTCCACCAGCAGGTTGAACAGGCTCGCGGTGCACCACACGGTGTTCGCGCCGTGCCGGGCCGATCCCTGGCGCAGGGCCGAGGCGGAGAGGTAGGGATCGGCGACGATCAGGGAGGTGCCGCCGTTGAGCAGGGCGGACCACAGTTCGAGGGAGAAGGCGTCCCAGGCGGTGGCGGCGGCGAGGGGGGTCACCGTCGTGTGGTCGAAGCGGGCGAAGCCGCCGGGTTGCAGCAGGCGGGCGGTGGCGCCGTGCGGGCTGACCACCCC
The DNA here is from genome assembly GCF_002573675.1 of Micromonospora sp. WMMA1996. Classification (NCBI taxonomy): domain Bacteria; kingdom Bacillati; phylum Actinomycetota; class Actinomycetes; order Micromonosporales; family Micromonosporaceae; genus Micromonospora; species Micromonospora sp. WMMA1996. The sequence continues at coordinate 2,966,898 of NZ_PDHU01000001.1, forward strand.
CTTGGGCCGGCCCGTGGTGCCCGAGGTGAAGAAGACGCAGCAGGCCGCGGTGGGGTCGACGGCCACCGGTCGGAAGCCGGGGGGCGCGGCGACCGGCGCGGCCGCGACCGGCCACGCCGGCGCCGGGAGGTCTCCGGCCGGCTCGTCGCCGGTGACCACGAGCGGCGGTCGCAGGTCCGCGAGCACGGCGTCGCGCCGGGGCGCGGGCCACTCCGGCGGCAGCAGGCAGTAGGCGGCGCCGGCCTTCAGCACCGCCAGCAGCGCGACGACCAGGTCGAGGCTGCGGGGCAGCAGGATCGGCACCCGGTCGCCGGGGCGTACCCCGGCGGCGACCAGCCCGGCGGCCCAGGCGTCCGCGGTGGCGTCGAGCCGTGCGTACGTGAGGGCGCGGGCGCCCTCGACGACGGCGACGCCGGCGGGCCGCGACCGTGCCTGCCGGGCCACGGTCTGGTGCAGCCCTTCGGCCGGCGCGGTGTTGGGCGCGCCGACCGTCCATCGTGGGTCTGGTTGCACGCTGCCTCTCCCCTCGTCGGTGCCCTCTCGTGGTGACCGGACGATGCGCGTCACCATGTTCGACAAGAACGTTGCCATGACCTTGCCTCGTCTGGCAACCTACTGGCAAGTCCGGGCATCGAGGCCGCATCTTCCACGCCGGACGGTGCGCCTGGTGACTGATCAAAGGTGGGTGCATGGCGCGCGACCGTTCCCTCGACATCGCCGTATCCGGCATGGCCGGGAGGTTCCCCGGCTCACCCGAGCTGACCCGGTGGTGGTCCGCTCTCACCGACGGACAGGTTCTGACCCGCCGCTACCAGCGGCACGAGCTGGCTGCCGAGGGCGTGCCCCGGCACCTGCTCGACGACCCGGACTACGTGCCGGTGCACGGACACCTCGCCGACGCCGACCGGTTCGACAACGCGCTGTTCCGGATGAGTCCCCGCGAGGCCGAGATGCTCGACCCGCAGCACCGGCTGATGCTGGAGTGCGCCTGGTCGGCCCTGGAGGACGCCGGAGTCAACCCGCTCGACACCGGGCTGACCACCGGCGTGTACGCCAGCGCCAGCAGCAGCGACTACCTCCGGCGGATGGTGGCCGGCGGTCGGCTCACGCCGCTGACGCTGGAGGACGCGCTGCACGGCACCCAGCCCGACTTCCTGGCCAGCCTCCTGTCGTACCGGTTGAACCTGAACGGCCCGGCGCTGGCGGTGCAGACCGCCTGCTCGTCGTCGCTGGTGGCAGTGCACCTCGCCGTGCAGGCGCTGCTCAACGGCGACTGCGACCAGGCGCTCGTGGTCGCGGCCGGGATGGCCTTCCCGCAGGCCGGTCACCTGCACGTGCCCGGTGGCATCCACTCCCCCACCGGGCACTGCCGCCCGTTCGACGCCCGCGCCGACGGCATCGTCGCCGGGTCCGGCGTCGCCTGCGTGGTGCTGCGGCGCCTCGCCGACGCGCTCGACGACGGCCCGGCGCCGCACGGCGTCATCCTGGGCACCGCCGTCAACAACGACGGGTCGGCGAAGGTCGGCTACTACGCCCCCTCGGTCGAGGGCCAGCAGGCGGTGATCCGCGCCGCCCTGCGGACCGCCGACGTCGGCGGCGAGACCATCGGATACCTGGAGAGCCACGGCACCGGCACCCGCATCGGCGACCCGATCGAGTGGGCCGCGGCGTCCGCGGCGCTGCGTGCCAGCGGCGCGCGCCCGGCGCAGGTGGCGGTGGGCGCGCTGAAGGCGAACACCGGGCACCTCGACAACGCCGCGGGCGTGGCCGGGCTGATCAAGGCGATCCTCGTGGTCCGGGACGGGGTGATCCCGCCGGTCGCCGGCCACGGCGCGCTCAACCCGCTGCTGGACCACGAGGAGTCGCCGCTGTACGTGCCGGACCAGGCCCGTCCGTGGCCCGGCGACGGGCCCCGGCGTGCCGGGGTCAGCTCGTTCGGCGTGGGCGGCACCAACGCCCACGTGGTGGTGGAACAACCGCCGGTCGCGAGCCCGCAGTCCCAGGCCGACCCGGGCCACCGCCTGGTGGTGCTGTCCGCCGCCGACGGGGCCGCGCTCGACCGGGCCGCCACCCGCCTCGCCGCCCACCTGGGCGCCCACCGCACCGAGCCCGGGGACGTGGCGCGCACCCTGGCCACCGGCCGGGCCCACCTGACCGAGCGCCTCGCCGTCGTCGCCGCCGACACCGACCAGCTCGCCCGGCGGCTGACGTCCGGCGACGCCCTGCGCGCGGGCGTGCCCGCGTCCGGCCCGGCCCCGATCGTGCTCGCCTTCCCCGGCCAGGGCGCCCAGCACCCCGGGATGGCCCGGCCACTGGCCACCGGCCTGCCCGGCTTCGCCCCGGCGCTGGCGACCGTGCTCGACGCGTACGACCCGGCCACCGCCGAGCTGGTCGGCCGCGCCCTGCACGACCCCCGGTTCCCCGCCGACGAACTGGCCGAGACCGCCCTGGCCCAGCCCGCCCTGTTCGCGGTGGAGCACGCCGCCGCCGCGGCCCTGCGCGCGCTCGGCCTGCGCCCGGCGGCCGTGATCGGACACAGCCTCGGCGAGATCACCGCCGCGTGCGTGGCCGGTGTGCTCGACCTGGCCGACGCGGCCCGGCTGGTGACCGTCCGGGGGCAGGCCATGCAGCAGTGCCCGCCCGGCGCCATGCTGGCGCTGACGTGCGGCCGCGCCGAGGCCGACGACCTGATTCGCGCCTCCGGCCTGGCGCTGGAGGTCGCCGCCGTCAACTCCCCCGACCACACCGTCGTGGCCGGGCCGCCGCACGTCGTGGACGCCTTCGAGGCCGGGCTTCCTCCCGGCCGGGTCCGCGCCCGGCGGCTGCGGAGCCGCCGCGCGTTCCACACCGCGCTCGTCGACGCCGCGGACGCGCCGCTGCGGGAGGCACTGGGCGCGACGCGGCTCCGACCCCCGACGCTGCCGTGGGCCGCGAACAACGGCGACGTGCTCGTCCCGGGCACACCGGTCGAGGCGACCCGGTTCACCGCGCAGGCACGCCACACCGTTCAATTCGGACCGGCGCTGGAGAAGCTGGCCGGCCGGTTCCCCGGCGCGGCCGTGGTCGAGGTGGGACCGGGTCACGCCCTGTCCACCCTGGCGGAGAGCGGCGGTCTCACCGCCGTGCCGCTGTGCGGCGGTCGGACCGACGACGACGAGGCGGTGCTGGGCGCCCTGGGCCGGTTGTGGACCATGGGCCAACCGGTGGCGATCGAGGCGACGTGCCCCACCGGGCGTCGCGTCCACCTGCCCGGCTACGCCTTCCACGGGCCGCGCCACCTCGCCGCCGAGGCCGCTCCGGTGGCCGACGGGCCCACCCCGCCGGCCGGTGTCCCGCCGCTCGTGGCCGCCACGACGACCCCCGTTCCGGACCACCCGGCCGGTCCCACCGGACACGACGTGCCGGCGTTGGTCGGCCGGCTCTGGCGCGATCTGCTCGGCCGGGACCAGCTGTCCGACGACGCCGACTTCTTCGACCTGGGCGGCGACTCGCTGAGCGTCACCCACCTGGCGCGCCGGCTCCGCACGGACCTCGGCGTCCGGGTACCGATCCGCGACCTCATGACCCGCCCGACGCTCGGCGACCACACGTCGCTGTGCCGGGCCCTGCTCGACGACGACACCCGCGCCCGGGTCACGGTCGGCTGACCGCCGGCCGCCGCCACACCCCTGTCACCAGCGAAAGAAGGAGCTAGTCCATGACGACGCTGTCGATGGCCCCCCGGTCGGGCACCCCGGCCGACCTGCCGGGTCCGGCGCACCTCGGCCACCCCCTGCCGGACCGTCCGCTGACGCCGGTGCCGGACCTGGTGACCGCGGTCGCCGCACGCGCACCGTCCCGCCCGGCGGTACGCTGCGGCGCCGACGAGATGACCTACGCCGAACTCGTCGCCGCAAGCTCGCGGATCGCCGCCACGCTGACGCGCGCCGGGGTACGCCGCGGGGACCGGGTGGCGGTCCTCGCCGACGCCTCCACGGCCACGGTCGCCGCTGTCCTCGCCGTGCTGCGCTGCGGTGCCGCCTACGTGCCGCTCGACCCGGGGCAGCCCGACCAGCGGCTGGCCGAGATCCTCGCCGACGCCCAGGTCACCGCGGCCCTGGTCGACGAGGACACCCGGGCGCGCCTGACCGGCACGGGCCTGCCGCTGGTGTCGACCGCGCTGCCCGAGGGCGCCACCGACGGCGCCGAGACGCCGGTCGACGTCCCGGTGCTGCTCACCGACCCGGCGTACCTGATCTACACCTCGGGCAGCACCGGCGAGCCGAAGGGCGTGGTGGTCGAGCACGGGCAGCTGGCCGCGTCCACCCGGGCCCGGCGGCTGGTCTACCCGGGCGAGCCGACGTTCCTCCTGGTGTCGCCGCTCAGCTTCGACTCCTCGGTGGCCGGGCTGTGGGGCACGCTCACCGCGGGCGGTTGCCTGATCGTGGCCACGGGCGCGCAGGTGCGCGACCCGGAGCAGCTGGTGACGCTGATCGACGACCACCGGGCCACCCACCTGTTGTGCATCCCGTCGCTGTACAGCTATCTGCTCGACGCCGCCGCGCGTGCCGGCGCGGACCGCCTCGGCTCGCTGCGGACCGCGATCGTGGCCGGTGAGGCCCTGCCGCAGGAACTGGTCGAGCGGCACTTCGCCGCGACCGCGGGCCGCTGCGAGCTGGTGAACGAGTACGGCCCGACGGAGGCGACCGTGTGGTCCACCTACCACCGGTTCACCGCGCCGGCCCCGGTGACGATCGGCCGACCGATCCCGGGCGCGCGGGCGTACGTGCTGGACGAGCGGCTGCGCCCGGTGCCGGTCGGCGAGCCCGGCGAGCTGTACGTGGCCGGCGCCGGCGTGGCCCGCGGCTACCACGGGCGGCCCGACGCGACCGCCCGGGCGTTCCGCGACGATCCGTTCGTGACCACCCCGGGCGAGCGCATGTACCGCACCGGTGACCTGTGCCGGTGGACCCGTGCGGGCACCCTGGAGTTCCTCGGTCGCCGGGACCACCAGGTCAAGGTGCGCGGTCACCGGATCGAGCTTGCGGCCGTCGAGGCGAAGCTGTGCGCGCTGCCCGGCGTGCGGGAGGCCGTGGCGGTGCCCACCGCCGGTGACACCGAGCTGGTCGGCTTCGTCCTCGCCCCCTGCGGGCCCGCTCCGGACGCGCTGCGACGGCAGTTGGCCGACCGGGTGCCCGCGGTCATGGTGCCGAGCCGCATCGTGGTCCTGGACCGCTTCCCGCGTACCCCCAACGGCAAGACCGATCGGGACGCCCTGCGCGGCCTGGCCGACGCCGGTCCGCCGGCCGACGACGCGGTGGCGTCGGCCGGGCCGGGCACGACGGACCCGGCCGGTCTGGCCGCCCAGGTCAGCGCGGCGTGGACGGAGGTTCTGCAGCGTGACGACGTCCCCGACGACGTGAACTTCTTCGACCTGGGCGGTCATTCGCTGGCGATGTTCCGGCTCCGGGAGACGCTGGAGCGGCGCACCGGGCGTCGGCTGTCGGTGGTCGCCCTGTTCCAGCACACCACCGTGGCGGCGCAGGTGGCGCTGCTGCGCGACGGCGGTGACCCGGACGCCGCCGACGCGGACGACGGGGACGGCCGCGCCGCCCGCGCCCAGCGGGCACGGGCCCTGCGTGCCCGTCGTGCCGGGCTCACCCCCCAGGAGGCGCTGTGACGACGACCCCCGACACCGCCCGCTGGCTGCGGTGCCCGCTGACGCTCGACGATCCCGAGGCGCGCCTGGTGTGTTTCCCGCACGCCGGCGGCTCCGCCGCCATGTTCCATCCCTGGGGCGGGCGTCTGCCCGGCGTCGAGGTGCACGCGGTCTGCTATCCCGGGCGCGCGCACCGGATCGCCGAACCGCCCCCCGCCGATCTGCGCCGCCTCGCGGCGCAGATCACCGACGCCCTGATGCCGCTGGCGGACCGCCCGCTGATCCTGTTCGGCCACAGCATGGGCGCGGCCGTCGCCCTGGAGACCGCGGTCGCGCTGCGGGAGCGCGGGGTCGAGCCGCTGCACCTGTTCGCGTCGGGGTCGCGCGACGCGCCCTACCCGGAGCCGGAGGAGCTGTCGGACCCGGACGAGCTGAACGACGCGGCGGTGGTGGAGCGCCTGCTGACGCTCGGTGGCACCGACCCGGAGCTGGCCGCCGACCCCGAATTCCAGGAACTGGTCCTGCCGTACGTCCGCGCCGACGGCCGGATGTTCCACGCGTACACGCCGGGCCCGGGACCGATGCTGCGGTGCCCGGTGACGACGATCGTGGGCGACGTCGACGACGACGCCGACCGCCGCCCGTGGTCGACGCTGACCAGCGGGCCGGTGCGGGAGCACGGCGTCCGCGGCGACCACTTCTACCTGGTGGACGAGCCGCCGCTGGCGCTGCTCGGCGACTGCCTGCCGGTGCCGGTGCGGAGCGGGCCGTGACGTCCGTGACCGCCGCGCCGACGCCGCTGGCTGTCGGCGGAGGCGGCGGCTCCGGCGCAGCCCTCCCCGGCTCCGGCGAACTGCCGCGACGGTCGGCTCCGGCCCGCGCGGTGGACGTCCTGGAACTGGTCGAACGGCACGACGTGGAGATCGTCCGCTTCCTGTGGGTGGACCACAACGGAATCGTCCGCGGCAAGGGCGTGTCCCGGGAGTCGCTGCCCGGGCGGCTGCGGTCCGGGGTGCCGCTGTCCGTCGGCCGGCAGGCGGCCAGCCTGCTGGACCAGGCCCAACCGGTGCCCGGCTTCGCGGTCATGGACGAGGTGCGCATCGCCGGCGACCCGGGCACCCTGGCGCTGCTGCCGCACGCGCCGGGCTCGGCGGCGCTTCTCGGTGACCTGCTCACCAGGGACGGAACGCCATGGGGCGCGTGTCCGCGGGCGTTCCTCCGCGACGCCGTGGCGGATGCCGCCCGGGAGGGGTACGCCGTCGTGGCCGCGTTCGAACCGGAGTTCACGCTCCTGCGCGACGGGGCGCCGCTGGACGACGGGCTCACCCTGGACAACGAGGCGTTCGACGTCACCAACGACTACGTGATCGCGCTGGTCCGGGCGCTGCGCTCGGCCGGGGTGGCGGTGGAGCAGTACCACCCGGAGACCTCACCGGGCCAGCACGAGGTCACGGTCCGGCCCGCGCCGGCGCTGCGGGCCGCCGACAACCACGTGTGGCAGCGGATGATCACCCGCGGGCTGGCCCGGCGGCGGGGTCTGCACGCCACCTTCGCCCCGGTGCCGCTGGCCGGCCTGCGCGGCAACGGCAACCACCTGCACGTGTCGCTCTGGCGTGACGGCAACGCGTTCGCCGCGCCCGGTGGCGGGCTGTCGGACGTCGCGCACCACTTCATCGCCGGGGTGCTGGCGCACCTACCCGGACTCAGCGCCCTGCTGTGCGCCGGCGTGAACAGCTACACCCGGCTGATGCGGGGCAAGTGGGCCGGCGCCTACGGGTGCTACGGCTTCGACAACCGCGAGGCCGCGGTGCGGGTCCCGTCGGTGCTGGGCGGTGACGAGTCCGGCACCACCAACGTCGAGATCAAGCCGTGCGACGGCACCGCCAACCCGTACCTGGCGCTGGGCGCCGTCATCCACGCCGGCCTGGACGGCGTGCGACGGCGGCTCGATCCGGGCCCACCGCTGACCGTCGACCCGAACACCCTGTCCGACGCGGAGTTGCGCCGCCGGGGGGTCACCACCCTGCCCGGCAGCCTGGCCGAGGCGGTCGACGCGCTGGAACGTGACGACCTGCTGATGTCCGTGCTGGGCTCGCCCCGCCGGGAGCTCTACACCGCGATCAAGCGGGCCGACGTCCGGGACCTGGCCGCGCTGCCCGAGTCGGAGGCCTACGCCGTCTACCACACCCGCTTCTGATCCCGGGAGGGTTGCCGACGCGGCAAGGGCGTCGGCAACCCTCTTCCACGGTCCCACCGTCCGGCGGGACCGTGGGAGCCGGCAACCCGCTGGCAACGACTGTGCCGACACCCTTATCCGGTGCCCGGTCAGGGTGGCTATACTCCTTTACAGCCATAAACCGGCGATGGCAATGCCGAGCCGACCATCACCGGCGGCCACACCTCGCGGAGTTCCGTGGCGGTTGTCGGTGATCTTGGCCTTGGGAGTGGGAATGCTGCAGCAGTCCGAGTTCGGATCCCGGCTTCGCGCGCTGCGCGAGAAGCGTGGCCTGTCCCAGGCGGCGCTGGCCGAGGGCGCCATCTCCACCGGCTATCTGTCCCGGCTCGAGTCCGGCGCCCGACGGCCGACCCCCCGGGTGGTGGCCTATCTCGCGCAACGCCTCGGCGTGCCGGTCTCGGTCCTGGAAGATCCGAACGCCGACCCGGTGGACGCCGTCGAGGCGTCCCCGTTCACCCAGGTCCTGGCCGCGGTGATCTCCGCCAGCAGCCACGACCGCGCCGCCGAACCGCTGGCCGAGGCGCTGCGGGCCGACGGCCAACACGACCCGGCCCAGCGGTGGCAGGCGCTCTGGCTGCTCGCCGAGATCCGCGGCGACGAGGGCGAGCGCGACGAACAGCGCCACCTGCTCGAGGAACTGGTCGAGCTGAGCGGGCAGCTCGGCGTCGCGCCGCTCCTGGCCCGCGCGCAGACCCAGCTGTCCCGCTGCCTGCGGACCCTCGGTGACACCGCCGGTGCCCGGGAGTACGCGCAACGGGCGTACGACGTCGCCGGCGAGTTGTCCCTCACCGACCGCGCGGCGACGCTGCAGGCCCTGGTCTCGGCGCTGGCCGAGGCGGGCCGGCTCGACGAGGCCCGGACCCACGCCGACGAGTTGTGCCGCCTCACCGAGCCGGCCGGCGGGACGCTGCACGTGGAGGCGCTGTGGGCGGCGGCGACGGTCCGCACCCGCCAGGGTGACCACGCCGGCGCCATCGCCCGGCTGGAGGAGGCGCTCTCCGGCGCGAACAGCCGGCAGGACCTGCACCTGTGGATCCGCCTGCACCTGGCCGCCGCCTCGCTCTACCTGCAGACCACCCCGGCGCAGCCGGAGCAGGCTCGGGCCGCGCTGGACACGGTGGAGCCGGTGCTGCGGCTGATCGGCACCGAGCGCCATCACCAGGAGCACCAGAGCCTGCGGGCGCACCTGGCGTTCGCCGAGGGACGGCTCGACGACGCACGCGCGATCTGCGACGCGGCAGCCGACCGGCGCTCCCTGCTGTCGTTCCGCGACCGGCTCAAGCTCGCCGCCCTGCAGGCCCGGCTGGCCATCCTGGGCGGTGACGCCGACGGCGGCATCCGGGCGCTGCAGGACGTCGCCCGCCAGGCCGAGCAGGCCCACAACGTCGAACTCGCCGCGGAGCTGTGGCGCAGTCTCGCGGAGACCCTCGCCCGGCCGTACGGTGGGGATCCGGCCCTCGCCGGCCGGGCCCCCACCGGCTGAGCCCCGCCCCGGCGGCGGCTCGCACGACCGGTGCCGCACCGCGTCAGGCGGCGCAGACGCGCCGGAGCGAGCGACCGAGCGCCTCGATGTCGGCGACGCCGTTGTAGTGGTGCACCGACGTGCGCACGAACCGCTCGATCCCGGCCGCGGCCAGGTAGAGCGGGGTGTGCGCGCCGACGCCGACCCACGCGTTGAGCCCGTCCTCGGCCAAGGCGTCACGGATCCGCTCCGGCGGCAGCCGGTCGTGGGTGAACGACGCGATGCCGCCGTGCCGGCTGCCGGGCATCAGCAGCCGGGTTCCCGGCGTCTGTCCGATCGTGGCGGTGAGCGCCGGGTAGACCTCGGCCGTCGGCGCCGGTGCGGTGCGGGCGTACTCGGCAGCGGCGAGCAGACCGAGCACCGCGGCGTTGCCACGCTCGGCGGTCTCGAACCGGGCCGCCGTCTCCACGTCCAGCCGGTGCTCGTGCAGCGAGACCGCCTGCGCGACGTGCAGGTCGTAGAAGACCGGATCGATCCGGTCCCACAGGTCCGGGCGCAGGTAGGCGAACCCGGTGCCGCGCGGGCCGCGGAGGAACTTGCGTCCGGCCGCCGTCAGGGCGTGGCAGCCGATCGCGCCGACGTCGACGGGGATCTGACCGATCGTCTGGCACGCGTCCACCAGGTACACCGCCGACGAGCCGGCGAGCAGCGTGCCGATCCGCTCCACCGGTTGGATCAGGCCGACCGCCGACGGCATGTGAACCACCGAGACCAGCGCCACCCGGTCGTCGAGACGCGCGCGCATCCACTCCAGGTCGACGTCCCCGGCGTCGCCCACCGGGATCACCTCGAGCGTGCATCCGCGCCGGGCGGCGAGCCGCTGCAGGGCGATGAGGTTGCCGGCGTACTCGTACGGGGTGGTCCAGATCCGGCTGCCCTCGGCGACGTCGAGGTGGCACGCGATCCGGCACCAGGCGTCGGTGGCGCTGGCGAACAGGGCGATGTGCTCCGGGCGGGCGCCGACGAGGGCGGCGAGCGCGGCGTACACCCGGTCGGTGAGGTCGGCGGAGCGTGCCTGTTCGGCCTCGTACGGCCCGACGGCGGCCTCCGCGTCGAGGTAGCCGGTCATCGCGGCGGTGACGCCGGGGGCCGGCAGGCCCGCTCCGGCGGTGTTGAGGTGGATCGCGCCCGCCGTCATCGCCGCGCCCGGGCCGGTGTCGGCGTGTCCGCCGGCTGTCGCGGTGGGGTGGGTCGCGTCGCGGTGGACGACGCGAGGACGGAGGCCAGCTCCGCCTGCGGCGGATCGGTCCGGTACGGCGCGGTCCGCGCCTCCGGCGCCGTCCGGCCGAGGGCGACGATCTCGGCGAAGCTGCGCTGTCCCGGATCGCCGGGCACGCCGCCGTCCCGACGCCACTGCCGGTACTTGGCCGCGTAACTGATCAGGGTCTCCTTGTCCCGGCGGCCGGGCGGGCGGGTCAGGATGCCGGCCCACAGCCCGTCCCACTGCGCGTAGGCCGGGTCGCCGAGCAGGATGCGGTGCGCCTTCTTCATGTTCCAGAAGGGCACCCCGGTGTTGAGGTGGTGGACCAGGTGGTAGTTGTCGTTGTGCCGCCCCAGCAGGAACCGTTCGACGGCCCAGCCGTGCCGGTTGCGGGTCATCAGGATCTGCCGGCTCTCGCTCTCCGGCAACGGGAAGTGCTCGGCCAGTTCGGACAGCCAGCCGATGGCGACCGCGGTCGTGAACAGCGGCACGATCCAGAACAGGAAGAACTCGAGCAGATAGCCGCCGGACACGATCGGGGTGAGCAGCGCCGTCCAGACGCCGAGCAGCAGCCAGCGTTCGGCCCGCAGGCTCATCGGCATCGAGACGGCCACCTGGTCCTCGCGGAACAGCAGCCGGTCCTCCACCACGTACCGGACGTACTCGAGCGTGCGCAGGCCGAGCACCGCGAACAGGATGTTGCGCAGGAAGAAGGCCCGGTTGGAACCGCGCGGATCGTAGATGCCGCACTCCACGTGGAAGCTGTAGTCCGGGTCCTTCTCCCGGTCCCCGAGGTAGCGGTGGTGCAGCCCGATGTGCGAGCTGCGGTAGGGGTTGTGCATGTGGAACACCAGGTGCCCGGTGAAGACGGTGCTGAGCACGAGGTTGAGGGTCGGGTTGCGTGCCAGCACCTTGTGCGACGCCTCGTGCAGCAGGTTGACCAGAGCGCGTTGGGTGGAGCCGATGAGCACCAGGGAGACCGGGTAGAACCAGTACGACACGCCCAGGCTCAGGTAGACGGCGAACGCGATGACCGCGTAGTCGAAGAGGACGCCGAGTATCCCGTGGTGGTTGTCCAGCCGGCACAGCCGGCGCAGTTCGCGTCGGATCTCCGGGGACAACTTGCTGAAGTCGAGATCGGTGGGCGGGCTGAGGTGGTTCGCCGAGGCCATTCGAGACTCCTCGCAGAGGGCACGCGCCGAGTGCGCACGTGGCAAAAAGCCGCCAGCGGTGGTCAGCCCAGCTCGCGCCGGCGGCTTGGCCGAGGGACCCGCAGTCGGCGGGCGGAAAGGGTGGCGAACTGGGGGGCGGGATGGTGCCCAGCGACGACGGTAGAGGATGGCAACGTCTTTGACAATGCTGTTGCCTGACATTGACAACACTGCTGTGCCATTACTACGATCAAGCGGCCAAAGAGGCGCGGGGGGCGCATTTGTCGACACCGCAACCCGTCCGCATTCTGCCGTGATTCCGCGTCTCGGCAGAGGGGAGACGATGCCGAGGGCACCGTCTCCCACACCTCAGGGATGAGACATTGGAACAGCCGCAGTTCGGTCAACGCTTGAGGGCCCTCCGACTGGGGCGTGGGCTGTCGCAGGCTGCGCTCGCCGGGAACTACATCTCCACCGGCTATCTGTCCCGACTGGAGTCGGGCGCCCGGCAACCCACACCACGCGTGGTGGCATACCTGGCGGAGCGGCTCGGCGTCGAGGAGTCGGCGTTCCTCGCCCAGGCGAGGCCCACGTCCCTGGCGATCGTGCTCGCCTCGGTCACGTCGGGCACCCCGCGTGACAGCGCCGACCGGGTGGCCGAGGCGCTCCGGCTCGACGACGGACGCGCGCCGGAGCTGCGCTGGCAGGCCCTGTGGCTGCTGGCCGGGCTGCGCAGCGACGAGGGCGCGCACGAGACGGCGTACGCGCTGCTCACCGAACTGCTCGGGCTCGCCGAGGAACTGGACGTGCCCGAGCTGCTGGTGCGCACCTGCACCCGGATGTCGCGCTGCCTGCGCGTGCTGGGCGACAACGTGCAGGCCCACGAGTACGCCCAGCGGGCCGTCACGCTCTCCACCGAGCTCGCGCTGCCGGACCGGACGGCCGCGCTGCACGTGCTGATCTCCACCGAGGCCGAGGCGGGCCGACTGGGCGAGGCACGCCGGCACGCCGACCTGCTGTGCGCCCTCACCGAGGGCACGCCGGGGACGGCGTACGTGGAGGCGTTGTGGGCGTCGGCGACGGTCAGCATGCGCCAGGGTGACCACCGCGCCTCGCAGGAGGTGCTGGAACGGGCGTTGCGGCTGCTGGACAGCCACGAGGATCTCAAGCTCTGGATGCGCCTGCGGTTCGCCGCCGCCTCCCTCTACCTGCAGAGCACGCCGGCCCAGGCCGCCGCGGCGCGGGCGCGCCTGGACGAGGTCGCCCCCGTGGTGGAGATGATCGGGTCCGAGCTGCACCACCAGGAGCTGCTCTCCCTGCGGGCCCACCTGGCGTTCGAGGAGGGGCGCTTCGCCGAGGCCCGGGAACTGGCCGGCCGGATCGACGACTCGGGCGGGCGCCTGTCGTTCCGGGACCAGTTGCGGATCGAGGTGCTGCGTGGCCGCCTGCGGATCGTCGAGGGCGACACCGAGGCCGGCATCGAGCACCTGCAACGGCTGGCGCAGAGCGCGACCGCCGCGCACAACCTGGAGCTGGCCGCGGAGACCTGGCGCAGCCTGGCCGAGACGCTGTCCGCTCCGGCCCGGCTGCGGGAGATGACGACGCGACCGCCGGCGAGCGCCGGCTAGGAGGGACGCAACCGTGCCGCAGCCGTGGGTCAGGCCGATGCGGGTCGAGGACGTGCCGGCCGCCGAGCGCGCCTCGGCGGTGACCTTCCTGGAGGGCGACCGGCTCAGCCGCCGGGTGAGCGAACCGGAGGTCCGGCCCCGGTCCGCCGCGGTGGGCGGGCAGTGGATCGACCGGATGTCGTACCTGGTGGAACCCGATCCGGGTGGCTGTTGGGTGGCCGTGGACGGCGAGGACCTCGTCGGCTTCGCGATCTCCCAGAACCGGGGTCGGTTCTGGTACCTGGCCACCTACGGCGTGCTGCCCGGACAGCAGGGACGCGGGCTGGGCCGGCGGCTGATGGACGCCGTCCTCGCCCACGCCGACGGCCGACCGGGTCTGTTCTCCTCCACCGTGCACCCCGGGGCCACCCGCCGCTACCGGTTGGCGGGCTTCCTGCTGTATCCGCAGATGCGGATGGTGGGCACGGTGGACCGGTCCACGCTCCCGGCGGTCCCCGGACTGAGCGAGGGGGACGGCAACGACATCGGATGGATGGATCGGCTGGACGAGAGCCGCCGCGGCGCCGGGCACGGCCCCGACCACGAGTACATGCTCCGACGGTTGCGGCTGGTGGTGTCGCGGCGGTCGGGCCGACTCGGGTACGTCTACCTCGACGAGGAGACCGGGCAGCCGAAGCTGCTGGCGGCGCAGGACCCGCGGACGGCGTCCGCGCTGCTGTGGGAGGCGCTGGCCGCGTCGCGCGGGCCCACGCTCGTCAACTGCATCACGACCGCCAACCACTGGGCGGTCGACGTCGGGCTCGCCGCCCGGCTCGACCTCGGGCAGGAGGGCTACCTGGCGCTGCGCGGCCTGCCGGAGCCCGCGCCGTACCTGGCCAGCGGCCACTTCCTGTAGGAGGCCCGGCGGGGCGGCGACGCGTCGACACCGCCCCGCACCGGCCGGGTGGTCAGAAGTAGGTCCGGACGAAGTCGACCACGGTCTCCCCCCGTACCACCGGGATCAGCTGCCACTTGTCGAAGGCCGTGCACGGGTAGGACAGACCGAGCCGGACCCAGTCCCCCACCGCGAGCCCGTGCCCGGCGGCCAACGTGATGAAGGCGTGCTGGTCGTTGACCGCGCTGACGGTGCAGTCGGTCAGCTCCCGGATCTCGCCGTCGGCACCGCGGACCAGCTGCGGCTCCGGCGGCCAGGCGTCGAACGACAGGTCCCGCTTGCCGGCGGTCAGCAGCGCCAGCCCGGGCTCCGGCAGCGAGGTCACCCGCGCCCACAGCTTCAGCGCGGGTCGCAGCGAACCGTTGCCGGCCTCTCCCCGGGAGAACGGGGACATCCACCGGTAGAAGCCGTCGTCGTGCGTGACGTAGCACCCGCTGCGCAGGACGGTGGTCACCGACATGCCCGGCCACGGGCCGGCGAACACGTCGGCGACCTGGTCGAAGAAGCAGCTCCCCCCGGCCGTGAGCAGGATCTCGTCGGTCTCGAACAGCCCCTCCCGGTGCAGCGCGACGGTCAGCTCCCGCATGCGGCGCAGGAACTCGTCGACGACCGAGACGCTGTGCGGGGACGGATCGTTGACCAGCACGCCCTCGTAGCCGCCCACCCCGACCAGGCGGAGCAGCGGGCTGGCCGCCGCCGCGCGGGCCACCGCCGTCGCCTCGGCCGTCGAGCGCGCCCCGGCTCGGCCCGCCGTGCGGCCGACCTCCACCACGACGTCCACCGGCGCGGCGCCCACCTGCCGCAGCGAGTCCTCCATCCGGGCCACCCCCTCGACGGAGTCGACGAAGCAGGTGAACTCGAACCCGGGGTCGGCGGACCGTTCCTCGTCGACCCAGCGCAGCCCGGCCGGGTCCACCAACTCGTTGGCGAAGATGACCCGGGACACCCCGAACGCGCGGTACACCCGCAGCTGGGCCGTGTTGGCCGCGGTCAGGCCGTAGGCACCCGCCTCGATCTGGCGCGCCCAGAGCTGCGGCGCCATCGTCGTCTTCGCGTGCGGGGCCAGCTGCACGCCCCGGTCGGCGCACCACTTCGCCATCGTGGTCAGGTTGTGGCTCAGGGCGGCCTCGTCGAGCACCAGCACCGGCCCGAGGAATCCGTCCTCGAACAGGTTGAGCCCGCGCTCCGCCGCCTGCGCGACCGTGCACCCGTCCAGCGCCACCGGCAGTCCCTTGTATCTCCAGGTGATCGGCTCCTGCCGGATCGCCGCCACGGCCTCGGTATCGATCATCTCCAGCCCTCCCACGACACGGTTGCCTTTGCCAGAGCTTGCCAGATGTGGCAAGTGCTCGCCAACACCGTGGCCGGCTCAGGATACGCCGGCCCGAGACATCGTGCGCCTGCTGCGGATTCCGGCATTGCCAGCGATGGCAATAGTTGGCAATATGGGTCCCACGGCCGGCGGCATCGGGCGTGCGTCTCCCCACCCGCGGCGCGCCACGTACCGTCCCCAGCCCCGCACGGGCAGGCGCCGGCCCCGACGAGGAAGGGCAGGAACAGTGACTCAGACCATCGAGAACCCCACCGCGACCCGGGTCCGGATCCGGCAGGTGGCGGGCAACATCGGCGCCGAGATCCTCGACGTCGACGCCGGGGCGCAGCTCAGCGACGAGGTGATCGGCGAGCTGCGGCAGGCCCTCCTGACCCACAAGGTCATCTTCCTTCGCGGGCAGGACCTGGGCTACGACCAGCTGGTGGCGTTCGGCAAGCGGTTCGGCACCCTCACCCTGGGCCACCCGATCTACGGGGGCCCCGAGGGCAAGCCGCTGCTGCGGGAGATGGACTCCCGCGGCGAGGGCACCCGCGCGAACTACTGGCACGCCGACTTCACCTACATGGACAACCCGCCGGCCTTCGCCTTCCTGCACAACGTGGTCTGCCCCGAGGTGGGCGGCGACACGATCTGGGCCAACACCGGGGCGGCGTACCGGGACCTGCCGGAGGGACTGCGCACGCTGGCCGACGGGCTGCGGGTCATCCACTCCAACGACTCGGACTTCACCGACGCCACCTACGACGGCGACGTGCGGACCAAGTACCTCAAGAACCGGTTCGCGGCCGAACACCCGGCCGTCCGGGTGCACCCGGAGACCGGCGAGCGCTGCCTGCTGCTGGGCGGATTCGCCCGGGCGGTCAACGGCTACACCCCGCAGGCCGGTCGCGACCTGCTCCGGATCCTCACCGAGTACGCCACCAAGCCCGAGTACACGGTGCGGTGGAAGTGGCAGAAGGGCGACCTGGTGATCTGGGACAACCAGGCCACCCTGCACTACGCGATCAGGGACTACACCGAGCACCGCCGCGGTGAGCGGGTCACCGTCGCCGGCCCCACCACGGTGGGTGTCGACGGCGCTCCCGCCGTCACCCTGCAGGGCAACACCTCCGAGTTCGTGGCGGGCACGGGCATGTAGCCCCCGTCGGCGCGGGCGATCCCGTTCCCCGGTCGCACACCGGTCCACCGGTGCGCGACCGGGGAACGCCCGCGTTGCGCCCCGGTTCCGCCGCGGGCCCGCGGTGGGGCGGCCACGATGGACGGTCGACGCACAACGGCGACGGCTCCCGGCGGAAACCGGGAGCCGTCGCGTCGTGGGGTGGGGCCGCGGCCGTGCGGGAGCGGCGCCGCTCAGGCCGGCGGGACCGAGGCGACCCGCTCACCGGGCGGCACCACAGTCACCCCGTCCAGGAACGGCGCCGCCATCGGCTTCACGTCCACCGGCTCGGCGCTGATCACGTATCCGGTCAGCTGCCGCTCGTGCCGCCGGCCGTGGGCGTACCCGAGCATCAGCCCGGGCCCGCTCAGGTGCGCGTCGGTCAGGATCAGGTCGGCGAGGTCACGGCCCTCCGGGTCGTGGTTGTCCTGCGACGGCACCGGGTGGAAGCCCATCGCGACCTTGAACGGGAACAGGCCCGCCTTGGTCAGGTGGCCGTACAGGTTGGGCTCGTCGCCCAACGTCACCCACTTGAACCCCTTGTCGCGGGCGACCCGCATGGCCGCGAAGTAGAGGGTGCGGGCCAGGCTGGCCCGACGCCACTCCTCGGTCACGGCGGAGAACCGGATACGGGCCATGTCCTCGTCCGGGCACTCGCGGACCAGGCATCCGCCGGCGATCTCCTCGCCGTCCATCGCGAACACGCCGTAGTACTTGTCCGGGCCGTGCAGCATCGCGTCCCGGTACCGGCACGCGATGGTGATCCCGTACGTCATCTGCTCCACCCGGGAGCGGTAGAGGTCCAGGAACCGGTCGAGCAGCGACGCCGGCAACGTGTCGTGGACGGTCAGGGTGAGCGCCGCCTCGGCCCGGTGCCGCGCGCGCCGGATGTCCTGACGCGGTTTGGTGGCCAGCCCGGCGAGGAACTCCTCCTCGCCCGGGCCGAGCTCGGCGCGCCACGACAGCAGCTCCGGTTTGTGGACGAAGCCGAGCCCGGTGAGTTCGGGCAGGAGGTCGGCGGGCGGTTCCGGCAGGCGCACCACGTCGATGTGCCGGTCGTCGCCGCGCCACGGCCGCCGCGCCAGCTCGTCCGGCTCCATCTCGGCGACGGCCAGCCCGTGGTGGTCACTGATGCGCACCGTCTCACCCCCTCGCCTCGGCCGGGACGGCCAGGTCGGCCTGCCCGGCCGACGTGGCGGCCACCTCGATGCGGTACCGGCGCGCCACCTCGGCGCACCGCTCGGACACCTGCGCCTCGGTCGTGGCCCGGATCAGCACGATCCCGGCGTAGATCGAGGAGTCCAACGGGCCGGCCAGGTGGTCGCCGACCTTCGTGGTGATCTCCGCGTACTCCACCCCGGGCGCGGCCCGCAGCTCGGCGGCGGTGCTGATCGCGGTGACGGTGCCGACCGGTCGGGGCAGCATGTACTGGATCATGTGGTCGGACCGGGCCGGCACGTCCAGGTCGACCGGGTCGCCGATGGACGTGGCGATGAGGGCGTCGGTGGTGTCCACGCCGTACTGGTGCTCCAGTTGCAGGGGGATCCCGCCGCCGGCGGTCCGGCAGGCGACCTCGCCGACCAGGTAGCCCCGCGCCGACTTGAGGATCTCCAGATGGGTGACGCCGTCGGGCAGCCCCAGCGCGGCGACCACCCGGTCGTGCAGGTCGCGGATGAGGCGGCCCTCGGGGTCGTCGTCCGGCAGGGTGTACGAGCCGATCACGCCGCCGAGGCTGTCGAGGACCGGGGCGAAGTACCGGGAGGCCGCGGCGAACACGGCCGTTCCGTCGACCACGACGCCGTCGCAGTGGAACTCAGTCTCGATGTCGACGAACTCCTCGGCCAGCATCGGGCTGTCCAGCTCGCCGAGCCGGGCCAGGACCTCGCCGTCCATGATCGACCGGGCGTGCGCGGCGTCCCGGACCACGAACACGTTCTCCGAGCCGCCGCCGAAGGCGGACTTGAGCACGTACGGCCAGCCCAGCTCGTCGCCGACAGCGACGAGCTGGCCGACCGCGTTCACCCGGCGGAACGTCGCCACCGGCAGCCCGGCCGCGGCGACCTTCTGCTTCATCACGAACTTGTTGGAGAACGCGTTCGCCACGTCGAAGCTCGGCCCGGGAATGCCGAAGTAGGAGCGGACGAACCCGCCGGCCGGGACGCTCCACTCGGACGGGGCGACCACGTGGTCGAAGGGGTTGCGCTCCCGGATCCGCAGGGCGGCCTGACGGACCAGGTTCAGGTTCTCGATGGTGTCGACGACCTCCAGGTCGGTGCCCGCGTCGTACCAGTCGAGGTAGCCGGGCATGGAGATGACCGACAGCCGGATGTCGTCCCGCTCCTGCAGGGCGCGGGCGACGGCTTTGCGACCCGAGTTGATCAGTAGCACGTTCTTCATGTCGCAGCCTCTTCCTTCGCAGCGGACGTGGGCCCCGGCGTCAGCGCAGTCCGGCGCTGTACGCGGAGGTGTCGCCGGCGAGGGTGACGCTGGGCCGCCCGTCGACCCCGACCGCCGTCCGGCCGATGGTCGTCAGTCGCTCACCGCGTCGGCGCTCCCGGCCGTAGTCGTAGATCGCGTAGTGCATGGTCGCCTGGTTGTCCCAGATCACCAGGTCACCGACGCGCCACTGCCAGCGGACGGTCTGCTCGGGCCGGGTCACGTACTCCTGCAGCACCCGGATCAGGTCGCGGCCGGCGGCCGGGGCCATCCCCACGACGCTGCGGGCGAAGCCGCCGAGCAGCAGCGCGCGCTCACCGGTCTCCGGGTGCACCCGGACGGCCGGGTGCTCCGCGACGTAGGGGGTGGCCACGTAGTCGTCCCGGTGGTCGACGGTGTCGTCGGTGAAGTCGGAGTCGTTGCTGTGCACGACGCGCAGCTGGTCGGCGAGGACGCGCAGCGGCTCCGGCAGGGACTGGTACGCGGTGACGCAGTTCGCCCACATCGTGTCCCCACCGACCGGCGGAATGATCTTGGCGTGCAGGAGGCAGAAGGCGGGCGGTCGCTCGATGAACGTCAGGTCGGTGTGCCAGTGGTTGGCCTTGGTCCCGTGGGCCGAGTCCATCTCCCGCAGCGCGGGACGACGCTCCGGCGCCGCGTAGATGGGGTGGCTCAGGGTCAGCTCGCCGAGCCGCTCGGCGAACGCCCGCTGGGTGTCGTAGTCGAGCTTCTGGTCCCGCAGGAAGACCACCTTGTGCGCGAGCAGGGCGGCGCGGACCGCGGCGACGGCCTCGTCGCTGAGCGGTCCGCTGGTGTCGACGCCACCGATCTCGGCGCCGATGTTGCCCGCGAGCCGGGTGACGGTGACGGCCGGTGGGGCCACGAGGGTCTGCGCCACGGTACTGCCTCTCTCTCGGATGATCGTGCGCGTGGACGACCTCCCGACGCGCCGGCGTTGCCAGGGCCGGCAGCGCGGGAAACATTCCATCGCGTCATCATCGTGACCTCATTGCCAAGATTTGGCAAGGCGTGGCAACATGGCAGCGATCGGACAGCGCGCCGCCCCGAACCGACGAAGCTCGTCACCCCCGACCCGGCCCTGCCCGACACAGCGAGAGCCGCACCCCGGCCGCGACGGCGATGGGAAGATCATGAGAAAATTCTGGTTGTACACCGGAGCGACGGCCATCTCCATGGCCGGAAACACGTTCCTGTACCTGGCCGTGCCGTGGGCACTGCTCGAACACACCGGATCCGGCCTGCTCGCGGTCACGAGCATGGCCGCTCAGACCGCACCGTTCCTGCTCGCCCCGCTCCTCGGCGCGTTCATCGACCGGCACGACCGGCGCACCCTGTTCATCGCCGGCGAGATCGTCCAGTGCGCCGCCGTCGCGATGATCCCGCTGCTGCTCATGCTCCACCAGGTCGCCCTGGTCTTCGTCATGCTCGCCGTCATGGGCCTGGCCAAGGTCGTCTCCGACGTCGCCGGCGACTACGGCCTGATCCCCGCCCTCGTTCCTCGCGAGCGGCTCGACCAGGCCGCCAGCTGGTTCAACTCCGCGCAGCTCGTCGCCCGGTTCGCCGGCCCGGCACTGGCCGGCCTGACGATCGCCGCCGCCGGTGTCACCTGGGCCCTCATCATCGACGCCGGCAGCTTCCTCGTCACCGCCGTCGCCGCCCTGTTCCTGCCCAGGGTGCGCACCGCCATCGAACAACACGGCCCCACCATGCGCGAACAGATCCGCGCCGGGATCGCCTACTTCCGGGCCCGCCCCGACCTGCGCCGGCTCACCGCCGCGGTGGCGCTCTACAACCTCGGCGCCGGCGCCGTCGAGCCCACCATCCTCACCATCGGCACCGACCACTGGAACTGGTCCCCCGGCGCCCTCGGCATCGCCGTCTCCTTCGGCGCCGTCGCCGCCGCCGTCGGCTCCTGGGTCAGCCCCCTCGCACCCCACGGCCCGCACCGCCGCCACCTGCGCGTGGGCGTGTGGCTCGGCGTCGCGGCCCTCGGCTCACTCGGCCTACTGTTCGTCGCGCCCATCCTCGTCATCATCGCGTTCTGCCTGCTCTGCTTCGGTGAGGGCGGCGTCAACGCGACGACCATGGCCTACCGTCAGGCCGAGATCCCCGCCGAACTCTCCGGCCGGGTCAACGCCGTCATCCGCACGTTCATCACCGGCACCGTGCCGCTGTCGTCGCTCCTGCTCGGTCTCACCGTCGGCTTCACCGGCTCCTTCCTCGTCTTCCTCCCCGCTGCCGTCACCGCCGTGCTCGCCGTCGTCATCTGGACCACGTCGCCCACCCGCGCCAGCAGCGCGCCGGATCCGGCGCCCACACCCGGGCCCGTCCCCACCGAGACCCCGGCCATGGCGCACGCCGTGCCGCAGGAAGCGGCGCGGTGACCATGGCCGGCGTGCTGCTCGTCAACTCCAACTGCCGCACCGGGGCCCGGCTCCTGCAGGACCGCCCCGACGTCCGGCTCTCCGTCATCACCATCGAGAAGTACCGGCACTTCTACGACCCCGGCACCGACGTCGAACTCGTCGACTCGGTCGCCGACCTCACCGGCGTGCGGCTCGCCGCGCTGCGGATCCGCGAGCGGCACCCGTTCGACTGGGTGGTCGCGCCCTCCGAGTGGAGCGTCCAGGCCGGCGGCTACCTCCGCTCGTACCTGGGCCTGCCCGGCCCCGGATACGAAGTCGCCAACGCGTTCTCGAACAAGTTCGTGATGAAGCAGAAACTGGCGGCGGCCGGCCTGCCCGTCACCGCCTTCCGACGCCTGGAGGCCCTCGGCGACACGGTCGAGGCCGCCCGCCACCTCGGCTGGCCCGTCGTCGTCAAACGGGTCTGCGGCGGCGGCGCCGGATACGTCGTCGTCGTCCGCGACGCCGACCACCTGCGGGAGGTCTTCGCCGAGGACAGCCGCGCCGCCATGCGCACCGCGCCGTTCCCGCTCATGGCCGAGCGCATGGTCGACATCGAAGCCGAATACCACTGCGACGGTGTCGTCGTCGACGGACAGGTCAGGTTCGCGGCGGTGTCCCGCTACTTCGCCCCGGTCCTCGACAGCGTCGGCGGCGTCATCGGCTCGTACACGCTGCCCGACCACGACCCCGAGGCACGCCTCATCGCCGACCTGCACACCCAGGTCGTCGACGCCCTCGGGCTGCACGACGGCGTCACCCACCTCGAGGTCCTCAAGAGCCCGAGCGGCTACCTCATCGGCGAGATCGCCTGCCGTCCCGGCGGCGGCGGCATCACCGCCCAGATCCGCCACCAGTACGGCGTGGACCTGTGGGACACCTTCCTCGACCTCGCCACCGGCATCGGTGTCGACGTGGCCCGGGCGCCCCGCGACGATCACATGATCCAGTACATGCTGCCCCGGCCCGCCGGGACGGTCACCGCCATCACCAGCCGCGACGAACTCCTTCGCCTCGACTGCGTCGTCGACGCCAGCATCACCACCCACGTCGGCGACACCGTCCGCGGCCCGGTCGACTCCTCCACCTACGCCGGCGTCGTCGTCATGCGTGCCGCCACCGCCGGGGACATCGACCGCAGCATCGCCGCCGTCGACGCCGCCTTCCACATCGACGTCACCGACCCCGCCCGCACCACCGTCCCGGCCGGCGGCGGGCCCACGCCCTGACCGGCGGACGCCGGTCCGGGCACGCGCCGTACCGCGGCGACCTACCGCGGTACGGCGCGGAACCACGCCTCCCGGTCGCCCGGATCGGGTCCGCGCCGGGGCGCCGTCGGTGACTCCTCGGCCGTGACCGGCGCGTAGTGGTCGAAGGTGGTGCTCAGGACGGCCTCGCCACCGGTGAGGTCGGGCAGCGCGGCGACGACCTGTGGCACCCGCGCGGACGGCAGGGTGCCGCTCACCTCCAGGTACCCGCCGGCCAGTGTGGTGTCGTGGACGACCGCGCCCAACCGGCCCAGCAGCGCCATCACCGTCTCCACGGCACGCTGCGGAAGGTTGACGTCGAACCGCTCGACCGGCTGGCACACCCGGGTGCCCGCCCGTCGCAACGCCGCGGCGACCACGACCGGGGCGAGGTTGCGGAAGTCCGCCGCCACGCTCGACATGGACTTGGCGAACTTCTGGTGCGAACTGCTCTGTCGCGGCCAGTACCGGGAGGCGGTCATGGTGACCGTGCAGTCGGTGACCGGCCAGCCGTACCGGCCCTGCCGGAGGGCGGCCCGCACGCCCTCCTCGGTGGCGGCGACGAACGCCGGTGGCAGTCGGCCGGGCTCGACACCCGGCCGGAACTCGATGCCGTGCCCGGCCGGGGCCGCCTCGATCCGCAGACCCAACCCGGCCAGGTAGGGATTGCCGCGCTCGTTCGCCCGTTCCTCGGCGGTCCCGGTGCCGGCGACCCGTTCGATGCAGGCCGTCGACGTGCCGGAGAACCGCACCCGGACGCCGTAGCGGTCCGCCATGAGGGGGCCAGCACCTCCTTCTGCACCTCGCCGTGCAGGCGGATCACCGCCTCCGCCTCCCGCTCGTCCAGCCGCAGGTCGACCAGCGGGTCCTCGTCGGCCAGCTCGGCCAGACCGGCGAACATCGCCAGGCGCTGCTCCGGGTCGACCGGCTCGACGACGGCCTGTCTGGTCGGGGGTGGGAACCGGTAGACGTGTCGCCGCGGCGGGTCCCCGATGTGCTGGCCGATCCGGGCCGACACGCCGCGCACCGCGGCGATCTGTCCGGCGGAGACCGAGGGACGCACCAGGACGCCGTCGGGCTCGATGACGGCGATCTGGGTCACCGTCTGCGGGCGGCTTCCGGCCAGCTGCACCCGATCCCGCACCTGCAGCCGCCCGGACCACAATCGCAGCCAGGCCCGCCGGCCGTGCCCGTCCCGATCCACGGCGAAGACGGTGCCCGCCAGCGGGCCGTCCCGCTCGGCACCGCGCGGCAGCAGGTCGGCGAGGAGGTGACACAGCTGCCGTACGCCGGCTCCGGTGATCGCCGAACCGCACGCCACCGGGGTGAGCTCGGCGCGGCGCACCCCGCTCCGGATCGCCCGCCGGACGTCGCGGACGCGCACCGGCTCGTTCGCCAGCCACCGCGCCGCCACCGGGTCGTCGACCTCCGCCACCGCCTCGACCACCGGCTCGGCGTCGAGGCCCACGGCCCGCACCCGGGCCTCGGCACCACCCTGGCCGGCGACCGCGGTGAGCAGGACCGGACGTGCCCCGAGCCGCTGGCGCACCTGGCCCACCACCCGGTCGACGTCGGCGCCGCGGCGGTCCACCTTGTTGAGGAACACCACCGTCGGCACACCGATGCGGCGCAGCGCCCGCCAGATGGCGACGGTCTGCGGCTGGACACCCTCCACACTCGACACCACGAGCACGGCGGCGTCCAGCACGGCCAGCGAACGCTCGACCTCCGCGATGAAGTCGGGGTGACCGGGGGTGTCCAGCAGGTTGATACGCAGATCACCGATCGTGATGGACGTGACGGCCGCCCGGATGGTGATGCCGCGCCGGCGCTCCAACTCCATCGAGTCGGTCCGCGTCGTGCCGGCGTCGACGCTGCCCGGCCGGGACACGGCGCCGGCCTCGTAGAGCAGGCGTTCGGTCAGGCTGGTCTTGCCGGCGTCAACATGGGCGACGATTCCGAGGTTCACCAGGGCCAAGGCAGGACTCCACGGTCAGACGGTCAGGGGTCCGGAGCGTGGAAGCTGCTCGCACTGTCACTCCTCGTCGTGGTCGTCGTGGCCGAACTCGCGGCCCGCCCGGTACGGCGGCGAGCAGTCTCCAGGTTGGCACGACCGGCCCGCCGCCGCCACCGGAATCGGTCCCCGGGTCCACCCCAGCCGGCCCGACCCCGGATCATCGCGCGGCGGCCACCCGGAGCGTGCGCCGCGCCGTCCTGAGCTCCCCCGCGCTGGGCCAGGGGTAGATGGTGACGCGGTTGCCGAGCGCCGCCAGTCGGGCGGCGGCGCCGGGCCGGTCACCGGCGAGCCGCAGGACGTACGAGAAGCTGCACTCC
The DNA here is from genome assembly GCF_002573675.1 of Micromonospora sp. WMMA1996. Classification (NCBI taxonomy): domain Bacteria; kingdom Bacillati; phylum Actinomycetota; class Actinomycetes; order Micromonosporales; family Micromonosporaceae; genus Micromonospora; species Micromonospora sp. WMMA1996. The sequence goes on from NZ_PDHU01000001.1 coordinate 2,992,140, forward strand.
GCCTGGACCCAACCGTGCACCGGCCGGTAGTCCGGGTGCCCGACCGAACGGGCCACGGCGCCGCGGATCTCGTGGAGCACGGCCGGCGACCGCAGGTGCGCGATGCCCGACTCGTACGCGAACTCCAGGTGGGCGTCGGCGACGGCCGCCGCGTTGAGCGATCCGGGCGGCGCCGTCTCGGCGCAGTGCCGGGCGAAGCCGAGCAACCGGTCCAGCGAGCCGCCCCACTTCGGACACAGCTGCTGGACGTGGGTGAGCTGGGCGAAGAACGGATCCGGCCGGGCCTTCGCGGCGCGCTCGTACCGACGGTTCGCCTCCGCCTGCCCCATCTCGAGACCCCGGGCGGTGCGCAGCCGCGCCGTCCACGCGGCGATGTTGCCCGGCTCTTCCGCGGTCACCTCGCCGAGCACCCGCTCGGCCTCGTGCAGGATCTGGTGGAAGGACGCGAACTGGCCGCGGCTGGTGTAGCGGGCGCGCGCCGACCCCCGGGCCTGCCACGCCATCCACACCAGCCGGGCGCCGAGCAGCGTTCCGGCCAGGGTGGACTCGGCCGGTCCGCCTCCCGCCACGCGCAGGAACGTCTCCACGCCCCTCGTCTCGGCGACCATCGCGGTGGCGACCGTCGGGTCGTCGTGCTCCGGCAACCGGTCGAAGAAGGCGACGACGGCCGGCCAGTCCCTGGCGCGCAGCGCCCGCCGCAGCGGCGCCAGATCGGCGTAGTGGTCGACGAGGTCGTAGCTCGGCACCCCGAGCAGGGAGGGGATCTTGGGGAGACGCACGCTGGAGAGCATAGGAGCAGGAGGCCCACTGTCGGCTACCCCGATCGGGCCGAGACGGCAACCGCAGCCGGTTCGCCGATCCGCCACAGGACGTTCGTGGACGGTGGAGCGGCGGGTCGCGGCCGGCCGTACCGTCGCCGTCGGCCCGTTCCGGCGGGCACGTGGTAGGTCACACCGCTGACGTAGACCCCGGCGCTACCGGCAGAACAGGATTCCGGTGGCCACGCCGACGCCCAGCGGTGCGATCAGGGCGGCGGAGGCGAGCACGACGCGGGCGAGCAGGTTGCGACGGTGCGGGTGGCGTCCCTGGAGGCGTTGCAGGCGGACGGCCACGTCGGCCCCGGCCATCGACAGCGTGGACAACGGGTGCGGCGCGCCGGCGAAGGTCAGCAGCGCGTCGCGTACCGCGGTTTCGCCGCATTCTCGGACCGCTGCGGCGTCGGCGCGCAGTTCGACGAGCAGACGCACGGCCGAGGGCGCCTGCCGGGTCAGCGGCAGCCACGGTACGGCTGCCGCGAGCCCTTCCACGGCGGCGACGAGGAGATGATGGCGCTCGCGCAGGTGGGCGCGTTCGTGACTGAGCACCGCGGCGAGCTGGTCCGCCGGGAGGTCACCGGCGGCACTGGCCAGGACAGTCAGCCCGCGGGTTCCGCCGATGCTGTAGGCCATCGGGGTCGGGTGCGGAATCCACAGTACCGCCGCCGCACCGGACTCCGCCGGCCCGCCGGCGAGCGTGAGCAGGTCCGCGTGGGCCCGCCGCGCGTGGTGGGCGCGGCGGGCCCGGCGGGCGCACGTCGCCGTGAACCGGGTGAGCACGGCCAGCAGGATCAGGGCTCCGACCGCTCCGGCGATCTCGTCGGCGGCGGGTCGCCGGTCGGGTTGCGCCCAGTGCCAGCACAGGCGGGCGAGGTCGTGCAGCGCCCACTGCCGGGCACTGTCCGGTGCGAGGAGCATCGCGATGGTCAAAACGAAGGTGGCGATCACGGCGGCGAGCAGACCGAACCAGCCGAGCAGCATCGCGAACGGGTCGGCGACGTGGCGGAAGCACAGCCGCAACGCGGCCGGGCCCCACCAGGCGACGACCGTCGCCCCGGTGGCGAGGGCGAGCGCGAGGCTCACGCGTCGGACTCCCGCTCGTCGATGACCCGACGCAGGATGTGCAGCTCGTGGTCGGAGGCGGACCGGGCGAAGTGCAGGAGCACCAGGTCGGGGTGGGCGCTCGTCTCGATGACCCGACGCACGGTGCGCGCGGTGATCTCCTCGCGGGTGCCGGCGGCACGGTAGCGGTAGGCCTTGCCGTCCTTGTCCCGTACGACCCAGCCCTTGCGGTGCAGGTTGTCCAGCACGGTGAGCACGGTGGTGTAGGCCAGGGCCCGGTCGGCGGTCACCGCGTCGAGGACGTCGCGCACGAGCAGGGGGTTGGCGGCACGCCAGAGGACGTCCATCACGGCCGATTCGAGTTTGCCCAGTTCCGCCACGTGATCCCCTTCCGTGTGCGTCAGGGTACGTGAGCGACACGGCGGCTTCCCACCCGCAGACGGCCGGTCCCGAAATCGGACGCCGGGACCGGCCGGGCCCGCCGTCTACAGCCGGTCGAGGATCCTCTGCAGGATCTGCACCTCGCTGGCCTGATCCGCGGCGATCTTCGCGGCGAGCGCCTTGGCCTCGGGATTGCTGCCCTCGGCCTGCTCGGTCCTGGCCATGTCGATGGCGCCGTTGTGGTGGGCGATCATCATCTGGGCGAACATCCTGTCGAACGCGGCGCCCTTGGCGGCGGCGAGGTCCGTCATCTGCTGCTCGGACATCATGCCGGGCATGCCCGCGTCCATACCCGGCATGTCGTGCCCGGGGCTGGCGGACATGCCGGGCATGTCATGGCCGGGCGTGGCGCTCATGCCGGGCATGCTGTGGTCGCTCGGCAGGTCCGTGGGCCTGCCCCAGGCCGTGAGCCACCCCTTCATGGTCGTGATCTCCGGGTCCTGCGCCGCCTTGATCTTGGCAGCCAGGTCCTTCAGTTCGGGGTCGCTCGCGCGGGTCGGAGCCAGATCGGCCATGGCGACCGCCTGCTGGTGGTGCGGAATCATCATCTGGGCGAACATCACGTCCGCGTCGTTCGCGCTGGCGTCGGCCGAGGACGACGCGCTCGGCGTCGAGCCGCCGGTGCCGTGGGCCATGCCGCCGGTGTCGTCCGCGCCGCCGCATGCGGCGGTGGCGAGCAGGGCGGTCAGAGCGACGCCCGCGAGGGCGGCGCGGCGCAGGATGGTGGGCTTCATCAGGTACGTGGTCCTTGTCGTGAGGTGTGCCGGAACAGGGCCGTCGGGTCCGGGTGAGGTCCCGGACCGGGGTCTGCTCACGTGCGCAGGACCGTTCCGGCTCGCAGTCGCAGCCCGATGGGCCGGCGGGGTGGACCCCGGTCCGGGCGAATGTCCCGGGATCGGAGGCCAAGCGGCGCGCCGGAGATCCGACGGCGGTGCCGCAGCAGGGACAGGGCGCCGAGCACCATGGCGCCACCCAGCACCGCGAGGCACACGGTGAACGCGTGCATCCCGTCGTGGTGCCCGGGCGAGCCGTCGGCGGCGGGTGCGGTGACGCTCGCGTGAACGGTGCTCGCGTGCCCGGCGTGGAGGGCCCCGGCCCCGGCCTCGGCCGGGTGGCCGAGGGTGTGCATGCCGAACACGCCGAGCGTCACGGCGACGAGCAGCGCCAGCCGCAGCAGCGGATGGGACCCACGCGCCGGCCGACGCGTCAGTCGACGCGTCGACGAAGCGAGGGGTCGCGGCGCGCCTGGGCGGTCCACCCGCGGCTGTCGCATGTCACCCCCCGCACGTTCGGCCGACCGTGTGGCGTCTGGCGGCAGAGGTCGTCCGCACCGACTCTCACTTCTACTACAGGTCTATAGTAGATGAGATATCACGGCTGACAGACGTGGGTACGACGAACGCCCGCATCTGGCCGCGGTGCGCTCCGTCAGTCGGACGAGGGGGTGAGGCGTACGCGGCGCAGCAGTTGCGCGTTGAGCGCCACGACGATGGTGGAGGCGGACATCAGCACCGCGCCGACGGCGGGGCTCAGGGTGAGGCCCGCCCAGGCCAGCACACCGGCGGCCAGCGGGATGGCCACGACGTTGTAGCCGGCGGCCCAGGCGAGGTTCTGCACCATCTTGCGGTAGGAGGCGCGGGAGAGCCGGATCACGCCGGTGACCCCGCGCGGGTCGGACGAGGCCAGGACCACCCCGGCGGACTCGATGGCCACGTCGGTGCCGGCGCCGATGGCGATGCCGACGTCGGCGCGGGCCAGGGCGGGGGCGTCGTTGACCCCGTCGCCGACCATGGCCACCCGCAACCCCTGTGCCCGTAGCTCGGCCACCGCACGGTCCTTGTCGGCGGGGAGAACCTCCGCGAACACCTCGTCCACGCCGGGCCGGAAGCCCAGGTCGGCGGCGACCGCCTCGGCGACCGGACGGGCGTCTCCGGTGATCATGGCGATCTTCCGGACGCCCTGCTCGCGCAGCTCCGTGATGGCCTGGCGGGCCTCCGGGCGCACCTCGTCCTCGAGCGCGAACGCGCCGACCGGCTCGGGGCGGCCGTCGGCGGGCAGCCGTACGAGGTGCAGGACCGCGGCGCCCCGCGCCGACCAGCGGGCGCTGGCGGCGTCGAGCTCGGCGGGCACGGTGGCGTCGAGTTCCCGCAGCAGGGCGGGGCCGCCGACGGCGTAGGGGGTGCCGTCGACGACGGCCCGCACGCCCCGACCGGTCAGGGACCGGAAGTCGCGGGCCGGGGGCGTCGGTCCGCGGTCGTGCGCGGCGGCGGTCAGGGCGCGCGCGAGGGGATGCTCGCTGTCGGCCTCGACGGCGCCGGCGATACGCAGGACGTCGTCCTCGGCGTGTCCGGCGGTGGCGGCGACGGCGGTGAGGGTGTGTGCGCCCCGGGTGAGGGTGCCGGTCTTGTCGAACAGCACCGCGTCCACGCCCCGCATGCGTTCGAGGGCGGTCCGGTCCTTGACCAGGATGCCGGCTCTGGCGGAGACGGCCGTCGACAGCGCGATCACCAGCGGGATGGCCAGCCCGAGGGCGTGCGGGCAGGCGATGACCAGGACGGTGACGGTCCGGACCACGGCCTGGTCGAGGTCGCCGAGCGCCCACCAGGTGCCGAAGGTGATCAGCGCCGCGGCGGTGGCGAGGTAGAACAGCCAGGCGGCGAAGCGGTCGGCGAGCACCTGCGCCCGGCCGGCGGAGCTCTGGGCCTCGGCGACGAGCCGGCCGATGCCCGCGAGGGCGGTGTCCTCGCCGACGGCGTCGACGCGTACCCGCAGGGCGGAGTCGGTGGCCACGGTGCCGGCGACCACCCGGTCCCCGGCGGCGCGGGGCACCGGCCGGGACTCCCCCGTGATCATCGACTCGTCCAGCTCGGCGGCGCCGTCGACGATCCGCCCGTCGGCCGGCACCCGGCCACCGGAGCGCACCAGCACCACGTCGCCGACCCGCAGGTCGCCGACCGGGACCGGGTGGGCGCGACCGGAGTCGTCGAGGCGTTCGGCGTCGTCGGGCAGCAACGCGGCGAGCGCGGCCAGGGCGCCCTGGGCCTGACCGATGGCCTTCATCTCCTGCCAGTGGCCCAGCAACATGATGGTCACCAGCGCCGCCAGCTCCCACCAGAAGTCGAGGCTGAACCCACCGAGGCTGGTGGCCAGGGACGCGACGTACGCGACGGTGATCGCCATCGAGATCAGCAGCATCATGCCGGGCGCCCGGTCGCGGACCTCGCGCACACCACCGACCAGGAACGGCCAGCCGCCGTAGCCGAACACCACCGTGCCGAGCACCGGCCCGACCCAGGTCACGCCGGGGAGGTCCAGCCGGTAGCCGAACCAGTCCATGACCATGTGGCTGGTGGCCACGATCGGCACGGTCAGCGCGAGGCTCAGCCAGAACCTGCGCCGGAACTGCTCCGGGTCGTGACCGGCGTGCTTGTCGTGCCCGCCGCCGTGGGCGGCGTGGCCGCCGTGCTGGTGCCGCCCGTGGTCGGCGTCGTGACGTGTCATCGGATCCACCTCCGCACCGAACTTATACCCCTAGGGGGTATCACGGCAACACATTGGTTCCGACCGGGGGCGTTCGGCGGTCACGGATACCCCGCACCGGTACCGGCGTCACCCGGCGCCCGGCCGCCGGAGCAGGACTACCCGGCACGAGGGACGAGACACGACGGACCAAGGGTCGAACTTTCCGTGCCCGGCGTCCCTGCACACGCGCCTCGGCCCGACGGGGAAACCCCGGAGCTACGCGCCGACCCGGTCGGATCAGCGCCGGGTCGGGGGGCAGTTCGCGCTGGTGAGCCGGACCGTGTACACGCGGTCGTCGGAGGTGATCCCGGACGGCACGCCGTCGAAGTGGGTTTCCACCTTCTCCCAGCCCCGGCGCTGCTCGTAGTGCAGGTGCGGCGCGCCGGAGTTCCCGGTGCTGCCGACCCGCCCGAGCTGGTCGCCCCGGGCCACCCGCTGGCCGGCCCGCACCGACGGTGGTTCGAGCAGGTGCAGATACTGCGTCTCCCACCGTCCGCCATGATCGATCTTGACCCAGTAACCGCCGCCCCGCCCCCTCGGCCCGTCCGGGTCCTGCGGGGTACGACCGCCCAGGGAGCCGTTGATCCCCGCCACGGTGACCGTGCCGGCGGCGGACGCCAGCACCGGGCGGCCCCACGCCTCACCCGTGGTCGGGAACAGGTCGACGTCGTAGTCGTCGTGCCCGGGATAGGTGGACAACCGCCACGTCTCGCCGCAGGCCACCGGCAGGTGGAAGGCCGGCCGTGGACCCGGCCGCAGCAGTGGCACCACGACCACAGCGGCGGCGACCAGCGCCGCGAGCACGCCGACGACCGACGCGACGCGGACCGCGCGGCGGCGCGGGCGGGAGTCGTACGGTCGCTCGGCGGTCATCACGGCGAGCATGTCACGCGCGGGCCCGGTCGTCGCCGCTCCCCCACCCGCCGTTGCGGCCGGCCGACCGGTCTCGGGCCGGACCGCCGTCCGACGCCGGCGTCACCGCGGCGGTGACGCCGGCGTCGTCCGCCCGGCTAGGGGGTGACCACCCGGCCGCCGAACGTCACGACCAGGCGGCCGTCGGCCGCGAAGGACCAGCCCAGGGCTCCGGTGTACGAGGAGCACCGGGATCCGTTGGTGCCGGACCAGAACTGGTTCGAGCTGTCGGAGTTGCCGACGATCCGGTCGTTCGAGCCGCCGTCGCAGGAGGTGTTGTTCCGGAACACCGAGGAGCCGCCGTCGAAGGTGAAGTTGCGCTCGGTGTTGTCGATGCTGGCGTTGTTCGACACCGTCATCGCGCCGAGGTTGCGGTTGTAGGTGAACCCGTGCTGGCCGTTGCGGTAGGCGATGTTGCCCCGGACGGTGTGGTTCACCCCGATGTCCTCGCCGCCGAGCTTGAAGCCGTTGCGGTCGCCGTTGCCGGCCTGGCCGCCGTTGCTCAGGGTGCCGTTGTCGTAGGCGAGGGAGGACTCGATGGTCACCGGGCCGATCGCCCCGGTGTCGCTCTTGGTGTAGAGGTCGTAGCCGTCGTCGATGTTGTGGTGGGACACGGTGTAGCGGAAGACGTTCCCCGGGCCGACGGTGAGCTTCGGGGCGAACCCGTCGGCGTCCTCACCGTCGGAGTCGACGTTGTCGTGCGACTCCGTGCTGACGACGAGGTTGTTCGAGGGCCACTGGTCGCGGGGGGCGTTGGCCACCAGTCGGGACAGTTGCAGCCCCGAGTCCCGGTTGTGGCGGGTCACCACCCGCTCGATGATGTTGTTGTTGCCGGCGAGCAGGATGCCGTTGTCCCCGGCCCGTTCGACGACGAGGCCGCGGAGGTGCCAGTACGACCCGCCGATCTGCAGGCCACGGTTCGCCGGGTCCTCGCTCTGGGCCGAGAAGTTCAGGACCGGGGTCTCACCCGGGTAGGCGAAGATGTTCTTGCGCGCGCTCGACGTGCCGTTGTTGCCCTGGCCGATGGTGACGGTCTGCGCGTAGCGGTAGGTGCCCCCGCGCAGCCAGATCGTGCCGCCGGCGGCGATCCGGCCGATCGCGGAGGTGAGCGTCGTCGGGTTCGCCTGCGTCCCGGCCGCGCCGTCGGTGCCGGTCGGCGCCACGTACAGCGCGCCGCTCGACGGTGGTGGCGTGCTCGGCGGCGGGGTGGTCGGCCCGCCGGTGGGCGGCGGGGTGGTCGGCGGCGGGGTGGTCGCCCCGGGGGCGTACGTCTCGAACTCGGCGACCCTCGGCGTCCCCGTCGCGCTGGTGATCTCGAAGTTGATCTTTCGGAGCGAGGTGGCGGCGAACGTGACGACCCCCGCTCCGGCGCCACTGGCCAGGACGGCCCCGGTGTCGTTGTTGACGATCCGCCACGAGCCGATCACCCCGACCGCGCCGGCCGCCTCCCGGACGGCGACCGAGGCCACCGTGGTGGCGGAGCCCCACTTGACCGAGATGCGCCCGGTCGTGCCGACCGGCGACCAGTAGGTGCCCAGGTCGCCGTCCACCACATTGCCGTAACTGGTGCCGGCAGCCTTGCTGGAGCCGTCGGCGCCGGCTCCGATACTGAGATTCGCAGCATTGGCGATGATCGATGTTGAATTCGCCGCGTCGAGCGCGCCCGACGCGTACGTCATCGGCAGCACCGCGGCGACCGCGGCGGTGGCCGCGGCGGCGGTGAAGCCGGCAAGAAATCTGTGTCGCACTACGCTTCTCACTACGTCTCCTCGGGAGTCGAAACGGCCCGGACCTGCGCACAGTCCGGCGCCGCGCATGGCTTCGCGCGCGCACCCTCGGCCCTGGTCGAGAACCGAAACATCGATGAAACACAGGCTAAGAAAGCGCTTACCGTCAAGGCAACAGTTGAGATGTGCAGGTTTGTTGCACCGCAATCCACCCGTGGTTCGACTTCCGCCGCTCGGCGAGCTTTCCGGAGCAGCAGGCCGGCGTTAGCGCCGCCACCAGGCGGGTAGGCGACGACCCCGCAGAGTGGCAGCGAGGAGGCACGGGTGACGTCGATCGACGCCTTCTTCGACCGTCTGCGCCGCGACGGCGCGGACGACCGTCTCGTCCGGGTCAGCGGCAGCGTGCGGTTCGACATCAGGGGAGAGCGGGGCCTGCGCCACTGGCGGCTCGACATCGACCGCGGGCGGCTGCGGGTCACCGAGGACGACGGCCCCGCCTCGGCAGTGATCAGGATGTCCGAGCAGACGGCCGAGGCGCTGGTGGCAGGCGAGATGAACGGACTGGCGGCGATCAACCGGGGGGAGATCATGGTCGACGGGGATCTCGCGCTGGCGCTGCGGCTCGGGCGACTGCTACCCGCGCCGGCGGCGAACGGCCGGCACGGTGGAGGCGGCGCGTGAGGGACGTGCCCGGCACGGTGTCGTGCATCGACGGCAACACCTTCGTCGTGTCCGACAGCAGTGGGGACATCGAGGCGTCGTCGGCCGCGCCGGTGGGATTGTTCGCCGCCGACACGCGGTACCTGTCGCGCTGGGTGCTCACCGTCGACGGCGAGCGGATGACCGCCCTCTCCGTGGACGACAGCCAGTACTTCGAGGTGGCGTTCTTCCTCGTACCCGGCGGCCGGATGGACTACGTCGAGGCCGACGTGTCCGCGATCCGACGACGCCGCATCGGCGCCGACCTCGTGGAGGTCGTCACCGTCTTCAACTACGGCGAGTCTGATCTGGACCTGTCCGTACGTCTCGAGGTGGACGCCGACTTCGCCGACATCTTCGAGATCAAGTTCGACGTCGGCACGAAGGTGGGCGAGCGCTACGCCCACGCCGCGCCGGACGAGCTGCGGCTGGGCTACCGTCGGGGCACCTTCCAGCGGGAGATCGTCCTCACGGCCAGTGAACCGGCGACCTTCACACCGGAACACCTCCACTTCCCGATCCGGCTGGCCGCCGGATCCAGTTGGACCGTCGAGATACGGGCCGAGATGAGGGCGCTGCGGCCCGACGGCGTCGACCTGCGGTCCGGGCCCCGGGCCCTCCGGCCCGACGCGTCCACCCTGCCGGACAGCGCACGGGCCTGGGTGTCGGCGGCGCCGACGCTGGACACCGACAGCCCGGTGCTGCGACAGGTCTACGAGCGCAGCCTGGTGGACCTGGCCGCGTTGCGGTTCGCGCCGCTCTCGCTCGGCGGCGCCACCGTGCCCGCCGCCGGGCTGCCCTGGTTCATGACCCTCTTCGGCCGGGACAGTCTGCTGACCTGCCTCCAGACGCTACCGTTCACGCCGTCCCTGGCACCGACGACCCTGCGGATCCTCGCCTCGCTGCAAGGGGCGCGCACCGACGACGTGCTGGAGGAGGATCCCGGTCGGATCCTGCACGAACTGCGGTACGGCGAGTCCGCGGCCTTCGAGGAACAACCGCACTCGCCGTACTACGGGACCGTGGACGCCACCCCGCTCTTCCTGGTCCTGCTCGACGAGTACGAGCGGTGGAGCGGTGACGCGGCCCTGGTGTGCGAGCTGGAACAGGAGGCGCGCGCCGCCCTCGACTGGCTCGACCACCACGCCGACCTGACCGGCACCGGCTACGTCTCGTACGAACGCCGCAACCGGTCCACCGGCCTGGACAACCAGTGCTGGAAGGACTCCTGGGACAGCATCTCCTACGCCGACGGCCGGCTGCCGGGCTTCCCCAGAGCGACCTGTGAGACCCAGGGCTACGCCTACGACGCCAAGATCCGCACAGCCCGGCTGGCGCGCACCTTCTGGGGCGACCCGGCCCTGGCCGAGCGCCTGGAGGGCGAGGCGGCGGCGTTGTACGACCGGTTCAACCGGGACTTCTGGTTGGCCGATCGCGGCTACTACGCGCTCGCGCTCGACGGCGACGGCACTCCGGTGGACAGCCTGTCCTCCAACATCGGGCACCTCCTGTGGAGCGGCATCGTCCCACCGGAGCGCGCCGGACGCGTCGCCGAACACCTGATGAGTCCGGCGCTGTTCTCCGGCTGGGGCGTCCGTACGCTGGCCGAGGGGCAGCGCCGCTACAACCCGCTCGGCTACCACACCGGCACCGTCTGGCCCTTCGACAACTCCTTCATCGCCTGGGGCCTGCGCCGCTACGGCCTGACCGACGAGGCGGGGCGCATCGCCGAGGGCATCATCCAGGCGGCGGGCTACTTCGAGGGCCGGCTGCCCGAGGCGTTCGGCGGTTTCGACCGCCGGACCACCCGGTACCCGGTCCGCTACCCGACCGCCGGCAGTCCGCAGGCCTGGTCCAGCGGCGCGTCGCTGCTCCTCATCCGGACGATGCTCGGTCTGGAGCCGCACGAGGATCACCTCGCCACCACTCCGGCGCTCCCGCCCGCCTTCGAACGGATCACCCTGCTCGACATTCCCGGCCGCTGGGGCCGGCTCGACGCGTTCGCGCGCCACCGGCCGGATCGTGCCGAGTCGTGACCGGGCAGCGCCGGCCCGGAACCTTCAGACGTCGCGTCGCGTTCTAGCCCAGACTCAGGTTGTGCTGCTCGAGCGCGTGCTGGATGGTCCGTAGCGCCTTCGGGCCCATGCCGTGCAGCGTGGCCAACTCCGTGCGCGGCACCCCGGCGAGCTCACGCAGGGCCGTGTAGCCGGCGTCGTGCAACGCGCGCGTCGCCGGCGCACCGATCTTCGGCAGCGTGTCCAGGGGAGAACTCACGCTCTCCATCATGGCCGACGAGGAGGTCACCGGCACCGATCCGAGCAGGTGTCCGTCGCCCGGCACGCTCCCGCCCTCCGCTGTCGTAGACGGGGCCGCCCGCGAGCTGGCCCGGCGGCAGGTGGTTCGGCACGGCTCGTATGCGTTCCTGATGTCAGGCGTCCGGCGTGCCGGGACTGACCAGGGGACGCTGGCGTCGCGACGCGGGTCAGCCGAGGCCGGGCCAGGCGGCGAGGTAGCCGCCGCCGGCGCCGAGGGACGGACCGGGCCCGCGCCAGAAGCCGGCCCGGTCCACCTGCGCCGCCGCCGCCGCGACGCCGCCGGCCACGGCCACCCCGCGCACGACGCCGGCACCGCCGTCGGTGAACACCACCCAGGTCAGCCGCCGCCGCAGGTCGGCGGAGAGCACCAGCACCCAGGCGTCACCACCGGCGTACGGGGCCAGCCGCCGGCCGCCGAGCGTCACCTGGGCGCGGCCGGCGATCTGGTACGCGGAAACCCCGCCGGCGTAGATCCGACCGGACTCGTCGGCGGTGACCGCGAGCGGCGTGATGGTGTTGCCCCGGTCGCCCTTGCTGTCGATGCGGCTGATCACCGCCTGACCGGCGAGCTGGCGTCCCGAGGCGGGATCGAAGCGCGCGAGGTAGGTGTAGTGCGCGTTTCCGGTGTTGCTGGCCCGGCTGAAGTCGTCGGTGACCACGTTCGGCGCGGGCCGCCCCGGGTCGGCGGCCGAGCGCGCGAAGACCGTGTTCCCGCCGGCGGTCTCCCCGGCCACGTACAACCGCCCGTCCCGGCCCATCGCCACGCGGTCGGCACGGCTGTCCGCGCACAGGTCACCCAGCCGGTCCACGGGATGGTCGTACGCACGCCAGCGCAGCGTGCCCCGCCGGTCGTAGGCGTGCACGTACGCGATCTGCACCGGCACGCACCGCGCGCCGCCGGTCTGCCGGAAACCGCTGACGAAGACCAGGCCGCTGCGGTCGTCCACGGCGACGTCGCTGACCGTGCGGCCGCCCAGCGCCACCCGGGCCAGCGTCGCGCCGCCCAGGTCGTACACCGTGACCGTGGAACCGCTCAGGGCCGCGACCGTGCCGGCGGAGCCGACCGCGACCCGGCTGGTCGGCCCGCCGCGCTGCCAGCGCGCCCGCCCGGCGGCCGCGTCCAGCAGCACGGCGCCGCGGTCGGTCGCCACGGCGATCTCCCCGCCGCCGCGGCGTACCTCCAGGTCCTCGACCGCGCCGGCCAGCCGGACGGTACGCAGCAGCCGGCGACCGGTGCCGTCGAGCAGCAGCAGCGCGCCGGCGCCACCCCGACCGATCGTCGTCGTCGGCCCGCCCGGCAGGCCGGTGAACCGCCCACCGACCACGATCTGGCATGCCGGGGTCACGTCCACCGCGCTCGCCGTGCCGCCGGCGCGCCCCAGGTAGGACCCGGCGGTGGGGCTGAGCCGGTTCGACGACCGGGGCGCCGACCCGGGCCGCGGGCAGTCGACCGGCGCGGGTCCCAGCCCGGCCCGGCCGGCGGACGGGGTCGAGGGTGGGGCGACGCGGTCCGTGCTGACCGTCGTGGGCGCAGCCGCGCCGGTGCGCGCCGGCGGGTCCGCGCCGCACCCGGACGCCAGCAGCACCAGGACGACGCCGACCGCCGTCCGTCGTCGGGACTGGGAGATCGCGCGCACGCCACTTCCTCCATCGGCCGCGGCATCACGTCGGACGCTCCGGCGGCGACGCGCAGAGTAGCAATTCTCCCGATGGCGGGTCCGGGCCGGCATTCGGCGAGTCTCGTCGCGGTCCGTTCCGCCAGAGGCGAGGGCACCGGCGACGTCGCGAGCGCCTACGGCTTGCGGGCGAGCAGTCCGACGAAGGTGTGGTAGGTGTCGGTCTGCTTCGGCGCGGGCGTGCCCGGATCCGGACGCCACTCGGCCAACGGCACCAGCCCCGGCTCCAGCAGCGTCAACCCGTCGGCGAAGGAGAGGATCTCCTCGTCGGTCCGCCACCGGCCGGTGCCCAGCGACTCGTTGAAGACCCGCTCGACCTCGCGGGCCTTCCGGGAGCCCTCCGGGTCCCGCTCACCCGGGTCACGGAAGTGCGAGATCGCCACGTAACTGCCCGACGGCAGCGCGTCGATCAGCTCCGCCGACACGGCTCGCGGCTCCTCGTCGTCGCCGAGATGGTGCAGGATCGCGAAGAGCAACAACCCGATCGGCCGGTCGAAGTCGAGAAATCGGCGGACGTCCGGATCGCCGAGGATCTCCTGCGGGCGTCGGATGTCGGCCTGAATCACCGTCGTCGTGCCCTCCGCGGCGAGCAGGGCCCGCCCGTGCGCCAGGACGATCGGGTCGTTGTCCACGTAGACCACCCGGGCGCCCGGGTCGTGCGCGGTGGCGACCTCGTGCACGTTGCCCTGGGTGGGCAGCCCGGACCCGACGTCCAGGAACTGGTCGATGCCGGCCTCGCTGACGAGGAAGCGCACCACGCGGCGCAGGAAGGCCCGGTTCGCCTGACCGGCGGCGGGCCCGTCCGGCGTGATCCGCAGGGCGTGCTCGGCGACCTGCCGGTCGACCTCGAAGTTGTCCTTGCCGCCCAGGAAGTAGTCGTACACCCGGGCCACGCTGGGAACGGTGCGGTCGATTCCGGGGGGTGCGGCCTTGTCTGCGGTCAATGGCCTCTCCATCCGATTCTGGTCAGCGCACGGGGTGCTGAGGGTGGCTCCGGGCTTCGTCCCGGAGTCTAGCGACCGGACGATGTGGATCGTCGCCCCGTTGGTATCGCTCCCAGCTGTCGCCACGCCCCCGGTCAACGCGTTCGACTTCGTGGTCACGGTGGCTCTGGGCTCGACGGTGGCCACGATCCTGCTGTCCCGGGACGTCTCCCTGGTCGAGGGGATCCTCGCGCTGGCCCTGCTGGTCGCCCTGCAGTACGCCGCCGTGCTGCTGGCGGTCCGCTGGCCACCGTCGCAGCGGCTGCTCAAGGCCCGACCGACCCTGCTGCTGCGGGACGGACAACTCCGGTACGAGACCATGCGCAGCGTCCGGGTGGCGGAGAGCGAGATCCGGCAGGCCGCGCGTAGCCAGGGCACCGGCGACCTCGGTGACCTCGCGGCCGTGGTGCTGGAGACCGACGGGAGCCTCAGCGTCATCACCCGCGGCCGGTTCGGCGACGGCAGCAGCCTCGCCGACGTGCCCGGCGCGTCACCGCGGCCCGGCGGTTGACCGTTCATTTCGGTGGATGCCGCGGGGGAACGCCGAGACCATGCGCAGACGGACAGGGCGCGCGCGATGAGGAGTTGGTGTTCCGGCCGCTGCCGGGGTTGAGGCGAGCGGAAACCCCGGTCCGGGGGCTGTATCCGGGCAGTGCCGGCGCGCACCCCGGCGGCGGGGTGCACGGCGGGCCGGGGGCGAACGCGGCGAAGGCGGCGCTGCTGCACGCCGGCGGCGGCCGGTTGCGGGCCGCGGCGGTACGCGCGGCGGTCCGCCGGATCAGCACCGCGCCGGACCGTGGCCTGCTGCCCCCGCCGGTGGCCGACCTGCCCGACGCCTCCGATCGGGGTGGCGCGGTCGGTGGCCCCGGGACGACCGGCGACGACTGATCAGGCGCGGCGCCAGGCGAGGACGCCGGCGGCCGTCCCGAGCACGCCGGCGGCCACGCTCACCCGGTGTCGGGAGAGCCAGGCCTGCGGGCTGTGGCCGTACGCCCGGGAGGAGAACTCGCCCCGCGCGCCGTAGTCGCGACCGCCGGGCCCGTCGAGGGGGTGCCAGAGGTTGTTCGGCCGGTCGTGATCGGCGGGGCGGCCGGTCTGCTGGGACCGGTAGCCGGTGCGGGCCAGGTAGCGGTCCAGCAGCCCGGGTGCGACGCGGTTGCCGAGGATGGTCAGCACGGTGGAGGTCCCGACCCAGTACTCGCGCCGCCGGGGTCGGTCCGCGGCGCCGACGATCGCGCGGGCGGCCACCTCCGGCTCGTAGATCGGCGGCACCGGCTCGGCGTGCCGGGGCAGTCGCGACAGCAGCCAGTCGAACTGCGGGGTGTTCACCGCCGGCAGGTGCACCATGGTCACCCTGACGCTGCTGCGCTCGTGCAGCAGCTCGCAGCGCAGCGACTCGGTGAATCCGACAATCGCGTGCTTCGCCCCGCAGTAGGCCGCCTGCAGCGGGATGCCCCGGTAGGCCAGCGCGGAGCCGACCTGGACGATGGTGCCCCGGTCGCGGGGCGTCATGTGGGACAGCGCGACGCGGGTGCCGTGCACGTAGCCGAGGTAGGTGACCTCCATGGCGCGGCGGAACTCCTCCGGCCGGGTCTGCTGGAACGGGGCGAAGACGGAGCTGAACGCGTCGTTGATCCACAGGTCGATGGGGCCCAGCTCCGCCTCGATCCGCCGGCCGGCGTCGACGACCTGGTCGTGGTCGGCCATGTCGACCTCGATCGGCAGGGCCCGGCTGCCGGCGGCGCGTACCTCCGCGGCGGCGGCGTCGAGCCCCACGCGCCCGCGGGCCAGCAGCGCGACGGCGATACCGCGCCGGGCCAGCAGCCGTACCGTGGCCCGGCCGACTCCCGCGCTGGCTCCGGTCACGACCGCCACCTGGATGTCCTGCCGCCGCATGCCCATCTCGCCTCCTGTCGTCGGGTCCTGCTGCCCGCACTACCCGCGGCCGGGCGACCCAGTCGCCTCGGCGCGTCTGATTCGCGCGGCCCCGACGTGTCGGCGCGGGACGATCGGGTACCGCACGCCACGGACGCCGAGGGGAGGGACGACAGCCATGGACCAGCCGGCCACCGGCACCACGCCGGCGGTGCTGCGGGACTACGCGCTGCTCGCCGACGGGCACCGGGGCGCGCTCATCGGCCCCGGCGGGGACGTCGCGTGGCTGTGCGCGCCCGGCTGGTCCGACCCGGCGGTGTTCAGCGCGCTACTCGGCGGGGCGGGCCGGTACCTGGTCGCGCCGGCGGCCGACCGGTTCGTCTGGGGCGGTCACTACGAGCCGGGCTCGCTGATCTGGCGCAGCCGGTGGGTCACCGGGGACGGAATCGTGGAGTCCCGGGAGGCGCTGGTCTTTCCCGGCGAGGCGGGCCGGGTGGTGCTGCTGCGCCAGGTTCGCGCCTTGCAGCAACCGGCGCGGGTGCGGGTGGTGCTGGACCCGCGGGCCGGTTTCGGCCGGGAGCCGGTGCGGGACGTGACCCGGGACGGCGAGCGGTGGTTGGCCCGTACCGGTGGGCTGCACCTGCGGTTGCAGGGCGGTGGCCGGCTGCGCCGCGACCGGCAGGGCTTCCTGGCCGGTGAGCTGACGGTCCCGGCGGGTGGCCGGCACGACCTGGTGCTGGAGCTGGCGGCCGGCCCGCTCGACCAGCCGTGCGAGCCCGCCGGGGAGCTGTGGCGCACCACCGAGCACCACTGGGCGTCGGTGGTCCCGACGCTGTCCGGGCCCGCCGCCCGCGACGCCACGCTGGCCTACGCGGTGCTGCGCGGGATGACCCGACCGGGTGGCGGGATGGTCGCCGCCGCCACCACCGCCCTGCCGGAGCGGGCGATGGCGGGGCGCAACTACGACTACCGGTACGCCTGGATCCGCGACCAGTCCTTCGCCGGCCAGGCCGCCGCGCTGGTCGGGCGGTACGACCTGCTCGACGACGCCGTCGCGTTCCTGACCGGTCGGGTGCTCGCCGACGGCGACGGGCTCGCGCCGGCGTACACGGTCGGCGGGGATCCGGTGCCGCGGGAGCAGCCGTTGGACGGCCTGCCCGGCTATCCGGGCGCGAGTGCCCGCACCGGCAACTGGGTACGCGGCCAGTTCCAGCTCGACGCGTTCGGCGAGGTCCTGATGGTGCTGGCGGCCGCGCAGCGCCACGACCGGCTCGACAGCGACGGCCGGCGCGCGATGCGGGTGGCCGCCGAGGTGATCGAGCGGCGCTGGGCGGAGCCGGACGCCGGGATCTGGGAGCTGCCGCCCCGGCAGTGGACGCACTCGAAGCTGACCTGCGTGGCCGGGCTGCGGGCGGCGGCGCGGGCCGCGACGGCTCGCCCGGCCGCGCGCTGGTCGGCGCTGGCCGACCGGATCCTGGCCGACGCCGCCGCGCACGGGTTGGCGGCGGACGGGCACTGGCGCCGCGCGTACGACGACGACCGGGTCGACGCCGCGCTGCTGCTGCCGGGCATCCGCGGGGCGCTTCCGCCGCAGGACCCGCGCACCGCCCGGACCCACCAGGCGGTCGTCGCGGACCTGGCCCAGGACGGCTATCTCTACCGGTTCCGTCCGGACCGGCGGCCGCTCGGCGACGCCGAGGGCGCGTTCCTGCTGTGCGGGTTCGCCGCCGCGTTGGCCGCGTGGCAGGCGGGCGACGCGGTGGGCGCCAACCGCTGGTTCGAACGCAACCGGGCCGCCTGCGGCCCGCCGGGCCTCTACACCGAGGAGTACGACGTGCGGCAACGCCAGCTCCGCGGCAACCTGCCCCAGGGGTTCGTGCACGCGCTGATGTTGGAGACCGCGGTGACGCTCGGCCAGGTCGACCCCTGCCGCTGACCGGGTCTACCGGCCGGCACCGGCGATGAGCGCCAGCCCGGTCTCCGGGTCGACCCGCTTGGCCAGTTCCGGGGCGACCTCGGTGACGATCACCTCCAGCGTCGGCCACACCCGGGCCCAGAGCAGGTGCCCGCCCACCGTGCTGCCGTCGGAGCGGCCGAGCACCGCGTGCACGTGCAGGGCCGGCTCGCCGTCCCGGGCGGCCACGTCCCCGACCAGCGACAGCACCTCCACCTGCTCGCGGACCGGGATGTGCCGGTAGTCGCCCTGCTCCCGGTCGAACCAGCCGACCTCGGCCTCCCGGAAGCCGCCCACGGCGGTGACCCGTCCGGCGCGCAGGTCGTGCCGGCGCAGCGCGTCGCCGAGCGCGGTCACCGGTTCGTCGCCCTTGTCGCAGACGACGACCAGCACCCGTCCGGTCGGCTGGTGCAGTTCCTCGGCCCTCATGACTCCTCCTCGTGTCGTGCCGTGGTCGCGCCCAGCACCGCCCAGACGGCGGCGACGGCGGTGTCGGCCAGCGCGGCGTGCCGTTGCCGCCGATCGACGGCGGCGAGGGCGAGCGTGCTGAGGGCGTGGACGGCGTCGACCGCCGCGCCGGCGAGGAACGTTCCGGGTGCGGGCCGACGCACGGTGACAGCGGCCTGGACCAGGTGCCGGGCGCCGAGTACCCGAAGCGTCGCCAGGGCGGCGGGGGTGGCCGGTCCGACCGGCCGCAGCAGGGCGCCGGGAGCGACCAGCAGCAGAGCGCCCCAGGCCACGCGGCCGATCAGTGCCGCGCGTCGCAGCGCTCGTCCCGGCGGTCGACCGGTCATGTCAGGCCACCCGGAACCGCTGGGCCTGCTCGGCGCGGAACGCCAACCCGTTGCCCGGCCGGTCGAGCTGCACCGGCACCGCGCCGCCGGTCGGCGACTGCGCCCCGTCGAAGAGCATCGCCTCGATGCGGACGTGGTCGTGGAACCACTCCAGATGCCGCAGGTTCGGTGTGGCGGCGGCGACCGGCAGATGCTGGTGCGGCGCGCAGTGCCCGGACACCTGGATCCCGGCGGCGTCCGCCACCGCCGCCGCGCGGAGGAACTCGCTGATGCCGCCGCACCGGGTGACGTCGATCTGAAGGCAGTCGACGTACGGGGCCATCCGGTGGAAGTAGACCAGGTCGTAGCCGTACTCCCCCGCCGTCACGTCGGCCGCGACCCGGTCGCGGACCAGGGCGAGGCCGGGCAGGTCGTCGGAGCTGACCGGCTCCTCGTACCAGCGCACGTCCAGGTCCGCGGCGGCGTGCGCGACGCGGACCGCCTGTTTGCGCTGGTAGGCGCCGTTGGCGTCGACGAACAGCTCCGCGTCGTCGCCGATGGTGCGGCGCGCCTGCCGCATCCGGTCCAGGTCGCGCTCCACCGCGGTGCCGCAGGACTCCCCTATCTTGATCTTCACGCGGGGGATGCCCTGTTCGTGCACCCAGCCGGCGAGCTGCCGGTGCTGCCGCTGGGCGTCGTAGGTGGTGAAGCCACCACTGCCGTAGACCGGCACCTCCCGGCGGGCGGCGCCGAGCAGCCGGGCCAGCGACAGCCCGTGGCGGCGCGCCTTCAGGTCCCACACCGCGCAGTCGGCGGCCGACAGGGCGAGCCCGGCGACGCCGGGGCGGCCGGCGTTGCGCAGCCGGCGACGCATCCGGTCCCAGGCCGCCGGCACGTCGTCCGGGTCGAGGTCGGTGAGCACCGGCGCGAGCAGGTCCGCCACCACCGCGACCACGGCGGTCGGGCCGTAGGTCCAGCCGATCCCGGTGTGCCCGTCGGCCCGCGCCCGGACCAGCACCAGCGTGGTGGCGGTCCAGGCGAGGGTGCCGTCGCCCTCCGGGGCGTCGGTGGGGATCCGGTACGCCTCGGCGGTGAGACCGACGCCGGTCACCGCGACCACCGACGCGCCAACGCGGCCGCCGCGGCCAGCCCGGCGGTCGCCACCAGACCGGCCGTCGCCCAACGGGTGATCGGGCCGGGCGGTCGGGGCCGGTCACCCCAGCCCTGTTCCGGGCGCCGGGGAACGGTGTCGTTGTGCATGGCCGCCCGCAGCAGCTCGGCCAGGTGGAGCGCGGAACGGCCGGCGGAGGCGCTCTGCTCGACCTGGGTACGGCAGCTGAACCCGTCCGCGAGGATCACGTCCGTGTCGGCGGCCTCCCGGACGGCGGGGAGCAGCACCCGTTCCGCGCACGCCTCGGACACCTCGTGGTGGCCCTGCTCGAAGCCGAAGTTGCCGGCCAGGCCGCAGCAGCCGGAGTCGAGGAACTCGGCGTCGACGCCGGCCGCGGACAGCACGGCCTGGTCGGCGGCGGTGCCGAGGATCGCGTGGTGGTGGCAGTGGGTCTGGATCAGGGCGTGCGCGTCCAGGCGGGGTGGCTGCCAGCCGGGGCTGTGGTCGTGCAGCAGCTCGGCGAGCGTGACGGTCTGCTCCCGTAGGCGGGTGACGTCGTCGTCGGCCGGGAACAGCTCGTGGGCGTCGCTGCGGAACACCGCTGTGCAGCTCGGTTCCAGCCCCACCACCCGGGTGCCGGCGCGCAGGTGCGGACGGAGCGCGTCGACGCTGCGCCGCAGCACCCGCTTGGCGACGTCGAGCTGACCCGTGGAGATCCAGGTCAGCCCGCAGCACACCGGGCCGTCCGGCACGCGTACCCGCCAGCCGGCGGCCTCCAGCACCTCGACGGCGGCGCGGGCGACGGCCGGGTGGAAGTGGTTGGTGAAGGTATCGGGCCAGAGCACGACGTCGCCCCGGGCACCGTCGCCGGTCGGGGTACGCCGGGCGAACCAGTGCTGGAACGACTCCGCCGCGAACAGCGGGATGTCCCGGCGCCGGTCGATCCCGCCGACGACCTTGGCCAGGCGGCCGAGCCCGGGGGCGTGCGCGAGGGCGTTGACCGTGCGGGGCAGCCGGGCGGCGACGGTCGCCACCAGCGGCAGCCAGCCCATCGAGTAGTGCGCGCGGGGGCGCAGCCGGCCGGCGTAGTGATGGGACAGGAACTCGGCCTTGTAGGTGGCCATGTCCACGTTGACCGGGCAGTCGGCCTTGCAGCCCTTGCAGGCCAGGCAGAGGTCGAGCGCGTCGCGCACCGCGTCGGAGCGCCAGCCGTCGCCGATGGCGCCGCCGCGGGCCGCGCCGTCGAGCATCTCGAACAGCAGCCGGGATCGGCCCCGGGTCGAGTGCTCCTCCTCCCGGGTCACCATGTAGGACGGGCACATCACCCCGCCGGAGTGCCGCCGGCACTTGCCGACGCCCACGCACCGCAGCACCGCGTCGCCGAAGCTGCCCCCGTCGTCCGGGTAGGCGAAGGTGGTCGACACGGCGCCGTGGTCGTAGTCGACGCCGAGGCGCAGGTGGCTGTCGAGCGGGTAGGGCGGCATGACCTTGCCGGGGTTCATCCGGTCGTCCGGGTCGAAGATCGCCTTGACCTGGCCGAACGCCCGGATCAGCCGTTCGCCGTACATCTTCGGCAGCAGCTCGCCGCGGGCCTGCCCGTCGCCGTGCTCGCCGGAGAACGACCCGCCGTAGGAGACCACGAGGTCGGCGGCGCGTTCGACGAAGGAGCGGAAGTCCCGCACCCCGTCGGCGGTGCGCAGTTGGAACGGGATCCGGGTGTGCACGCAGCCCTGCCCGAAGTGTCCGTAGAGCGAGGCCTGCTGGTAGCCGTACTCACGGTACAGCGCCTGCAGGTCGCGCAGGTAGTCGCCGAGCCGGTCCGGGGCGACCGCCGAGTCCTCCCAGCCGGGCCAGGTGTTCTCGGAGTCGGGCACGTGGGCGGTGGCGCCCAGTGCGGAGTCGCGGACCTCCCACATCCGTTTCTCGTCGGCCGGGTCGGCGAACTCGTGCACGCGCGGCCCACCGTCGCGACGGACGGCGGCGATCAGCCGGTCGGCGGCAGCCCGAGCCTGGTCGGGTGTGTCGCCGCCGAGCTGCACCATCAGCCACGCGCCGCCCTCGGGCAGCTCGTGCAGCGCGTGCGGGTGCAGGTTCTTGCGCCGCTCGAAGCTGACCAGTTTGTCGTCGATGCCCTCCAGCGCGATCGGCTGGTGTTCCAGGATCCGCGGCACGTCGTCACCGGCTGCGGCGATGTCCGGGTAGCTGAGGAACACCATCGCGTCGGCCTTGACCCGGGGGACCAGTTTCAGCCGGGCGCGCAGCACGGTGACCAGCGTGCCCTCGGAGCCGACGAGGGCCTGGGCGACGTGGAAGTTCTTCTCCGGCAGCAGGCTGTCCAGGTTGTAGCCGGAGACCCGGCGGGGGATGTGCGGGTAGCGGGTGCGGATGTCGGCCAGGTACTCGTCGCGCAGGGCCCGTAGCCGCCGGTAGATCTCGGCCCTGCGGCCGCCGTCGCGCTGGATGCGGGCGTACTCCTCGTCGCTGGTCTCCCCCACCCACATCCGGGTGCCGTCGTACAGCAGCACCTCCAGTTCGACGATGTTGTCGACCACCTTGCCGGTGCGCTGCGCGGTGGCGCCGCAGGAGTTGTTGCCGATCATGCCGCCGAGCGTGCAGTGGTTGTGCGTCGCCGGGCGCGGCCCGTACTCCAGGCCGGTCGGTTCGAGTCGGGCGTTCAGTTCGTCCAGCACGATGCCGGGTTCGACCAGGCAGGTGCCGGCCCGCTGGTCGACCTCCAGCAGTCGGTGGCAGTACTTGGACCAGTCGAGGATCACGGCGGTGTTGGTGCACTCGCCGGCCAGGCTGGTGCCGCCGCCGCGCGAGGTCAGCGGCGCGCCGTGGCGGCGGCAGACGGCCACCGCGGCCACCGCCGCCGCCACGGTGCGGGGCACCACCACCCCGAGCGGCACCTGGCGATAGTTGGAGGCGTCGGTGGAGTACGCGGCGCGGGAGCCGGCGTCGAAGCGGACCTCGCCGTCGACCTCCGCCCGCAGGTCGGCGGCGAGCGCGGTCAGGTCGATGTCGCGGGTCGGCTCGGGTGGACGCAGGACCGGGTCGGGCAGCACCTCGGTCATGAGCGCAGCTCGTTGATCTTGTCGCGGGCGACCGACGCCACGGTGGCCACCTTGTGCGGTTGACCGCGGAGGAACGCCTCGGTGAAGTGCTTCGCCTGGTCATATTTGATCTTGCCGGGCATCGGCGGCTCGTTCGGGTTGACGTCGCAGTCGACGAGCGCCGGCCCGGGGTGCGCGAGAGCCTCCCGGATCGCGCCCGGCAGCGCCTTCGCGTCGGTCACCTTCACGCCGAACGCGCCGCAACCGCGCGCCCAGGTGGAGAAGTCCGCCTCCGGCTGCCGGTGCCGCACCGCGTACTCGGGGTAGCCGAGGATGATCTGCTCCCACAGGATCTGCCCGTACGAGTTGTTGTTGTTGACCACCACCTTGATCGGCAGGCCGTGCCGGACCGCGGTGAGGAACTCGGCCATCAGCATCGCGAACCCGCCGTCACCGACGAACGCGATCACCTGCCGCCCCGGGTAGGCGTGCTGCATGGCGATGGCGTACGGCAGGCCGGGCGCCATCGTGGCCAGGTTGCCCGACAGGTAGAACTCCCGGTCGCCGCGGATCGTCCAGTGCCGCGCCGACCAGGTGGCGATGGTTCCCGAGTCGCAGGTGAGGATCGCGTCGTCGGCGGCTGCGGAGTCGACGCAGCCCATCAGGTACTGCGGCGCGATCGGCGACCGCTCCGGATCCACCAGGCTGCCCATCTCCGACCGCCAGTCGTTCATCTTGCCCTGGTACTTCTCCAGGAACGACCGGTCCGGGGCGTGGTCCAGCATCGGCAGCAGGTCCCGCAGCGCCAGGCGGGCATCCGCGCAGACCGGGGCCTCGACCGGCAGCCGCATCCCGATCAGGCTCGGGTCGGCGTCGATCTGCACCACCTTCGCCTGCCCCGGGCCGGGCAGGTACTTCCCGTACGGGAAGGAGGTGCCCACCATCAGCAGCGTGTCGCACTCCTCCATCAGTTCCTCGCTCGGCGCGGTGCCGAGCAGGCCGAGCCCGCCCGTGGTCAGCGGGTGGTCGTCGGGCACCACCAGCTTGCCGGGCAGCGTCTTGACGATCGGGCTGGCCAGGGCCTCGGCCACCGCCAGCACCTCCTCGCGGGCGCCCCGTGCGCCGACGCCGACCAGCATGGCGACCTTCCGGCCGGCCCGGAGCACCTCGGCCGCCCGGGCCAGCTCCCGCGGATCCGCGGGCAACTGTGGGTACGACACCGTGGCCGCGCTCATCGGCGGCTTGCCCGGGCTCACGTGCCGGTACGGGTCATCGGAGGCCGGCGCCACCTGCACGTCGTTGGGGAAGGTCAGGTGCGCCACGGTCCGCTTGCTCATCGCGTCGCGGATCGCCAGGTCCACCACCGCGGGCATCTGCTGCGGGTTGGTCACCATCAGGTTGTACGAGGCGACGTCCTGGTAGAGCTGGGTGGTGTGCACCTCCTGCTGGTAGTGCGAGCCCAGCACCGACGTCTCCTGCATGCCGGTGAGCGCCAGCACCGGCACGTGGTCGAGTTTGGCGTCGTAGAGCCCGTTGAGCAGATGGATCGCCCCCGGCCCGGAGGTGGCGCAGCAGACCCCCAGCCGGCCGGTGGCCTTGGCGTAGCCGGTAGCCATGAACGCGGCGGCCTCCTCGTGGTGCACCAGCACGAACCGCAGCTTCTCCCGCTGCCGGCGGAATCCCTCCATCAGGCCGTTGATACCGTCACCGGGCAGGCCGAACACGGTGTCGACCCCCCACTCCACCAGGCGGCGGGCCAGGCTCTCGCCCACGATCTCCTGCACGTCGTCCTCCTCTTCCGGGGTTCACCCGTCCTCGTCCGCGTCAGCGGGGTTTCACCTGCCCCACCGGACAGTGCGGACCAGGGCGGACGGGGCGGCGGCTACCCGGCCTCCCGGACCGCAAACCCACCAGGGTGACCGGTTCCGGGCCGCCGTCACCCGCGCCCGGTGTCCCCGGGCAGCACGGACAGCCGTCCCCGCCCCTCCAACACGGCGAGGTGCACGGCGTCGACCTCGCCCACCCCGTGCTCGCGCAGCAGTCCGTCCAGGTCGGCCCGGGTCAGACCGGCGCGATGCAGGTTGCCGGTGAGCACCCGACCCCGGGCGACCACCACCACCGGACCCTTCTCGATCAGCCGCCGGCCTGCGGGCCGCAGACGCACCCAGGTGATCAGCGCGTGGGCGGCGAGGATGGCCACCAGCGTCATCGCGCCGGACAGGTAGCTGGCGTCCGGGGCGCTGGGCAGCCGCCCGACGATCGCGCCCACCGCGACGGCCGCCACGAAGTCGTACGCGGACAGCTCGGCCAGCGTCCGCCGACCGCCGAGGCGCATCGCGAACACGGCGGTCAGGTAGAGCAGGAACGCCTTCACCCCTACCCAGACCAGCCAGCCCGGGTGGCCGACGAGAGCGGTGACGGCGTCCATCCCCGACCGCCGGGCTCAGGACCGCCGCATCGACCGTGCCGCGAGAAAGCCGAGGAACGCACCGACGGTCAGCGTCACCAACCCGTGCGCGGTGAGCGCGGAGCGCAACCGGCCCAGGCCCGCCTTCGGGTCCACCACGCTGCCGGCCACGTCGCCCGCGGCCCCCACCACCACGTCACCGAGCTTGCCGCGGTCCATGGCCCACCCCCTTGCCGAGAGCCGCCGGCTACCCGGTGGGACGCCCACCAAACGTTCACTCGTCCCGACCGGTGAAGACCCGCTCCGCCGCGGGCTGCTCACCGCCGGCCACCAGCACCTCGTCGCCGGCGCGCAGCACCGTCGCCCGACCGAGCCGGAGCTGCTCGCCGTCGCGGCTGACCAGGCTCACCCACACGCCCTCGTCCCGGCTCAGCTCGAACAGGGGCCGGCCGTCGGCCGGGGCGCCGGAGGCGATCGTGTAGTGGCGCAGCCCGACCGGCTCGCCCTGTACCCGGATGCCGACCGCCCACGGTTGCAGCGGCGTGGTCCGCATCGGCACCCGGCACCACCGGGCCACGAGGGGGACCAGCCCGCCCTGCACCACGATCGAGAACGCGACCACGGCGAAGACGATGTCGAACAGCCGCAGGTCCTGTTCCAGGTCGGCGGTGAGGATGAACGTGCCCAGCAGGATCGGCACCGCGCCCTTGAGGCCGGACCAGACCACGAAGATCCGCTCACCCCAGCGCAGTCGGACCGTGCTGAGCAGCCCACCGACCACGATCGGCCGGATCACGAACGTGAGCAGCACGGCCAGCGCCAGGCCGGTGAGCCAGGCGCGCTCGGTCACCATGCTGCGCAGCGACACGATCAGGCCGAGCAGGCCGAACGCCAGGATCTCGCCGAGGCTGGCCAGCGCGCCGTGGAACCGCTGGATCTCCCGCTTGAACGGCGCTCGGGCGTCGCCGACGACGATGCCGGCGAGGAACACCGCGAGGAACCCGGAACCGCGGGCCAGCGTCGCCGCGCCGTAGATCGACACGGCGGCGAACACCACCTGGAGCGGGTAGAGGCTCTCGTCCGGCAGGGACACCCGGCGCATCAGCTGCAGGATGAGCCACCCGCCGGCCAACCCGACCACCGAACCGACCACCAGTTGCAGCGCGAACTCCCCCGCCCCGGAGGCGACCGCCGACCAGCCGCCGGCGGTCCCGGCGGCGAGCAGGCTCGCCATCAACGCGATCCCCACCGGGTCGTTGGCGCCCGACTCGCCCTCCAGGATCGTGCCGCTGCGCCCCACGACGGTGCGTCGCCCCAGCACGGAGAACACTGCGGCCGGATCGGTCGGGGACAGGGCGGTGCCGACCAGCAGCGCGGCGAGCCAGTCGAACCCGAACACCCAGCGCAGCACCAGCGCCAGCGCGCCGGCGGTCAGCAGCGTCCCGAGCACACCCACCAGCGCGACCGGCCCGAGTGACGGCCGCAGCCGCCGCCAGCCCATGCTCATCCCACCGCTGAACAGCACCAGCACGAGCGCGATCTCGACCAGGTGCCGGACCGCGTACAGGGACAGCTCGTTCAGCTTCGGAAACAGGTCGGAGACGATCGCGGCGGCGAACAGGAACAGCGCCGGCGCGGGCAGCCGCAACCGGTCGGCGAGCCGGTTGGACAGCACGGCCAGGACCGCCACCGCGCCCAGCGCGGCGACGTAGAGCGCGAAGCCCGTCACCGCCACCCCATCCCGGTCCGACCCGCCGGGTCCCCCGCGGATCCCGTGCGCTGCCGCTACCCGCCCAGGCCCGAGTTAACCGGGCCGGTACCCGATCAGTGGGCGAGCACCTGGGGCACCAGCTGGTAGAGCGGCACGGTCAACACCGCGCCGACCAACGCCACCCCGGCCGCCGACGCAGCCGCCACCGTGCCGCTCCGGCCGTCGGTGGCCGGGCACCGCCCCGCCGGGGTGTACGTGGGCACCAGCCAGCGCAGGTAGTAGAAGAGACTGGCCACGGTGTTGACCGCGGCGACGACGACCAACCAGGCCAGCCCGCCGTCCCAGGCGGCGGTGAACACGGTCAGCTTGCCGGCGAAGACCGCCGTCGGGGGCGTGCCGACGAGTCCCAGCAGGCAGATCGTCAGCGCCCCGGCCAGCCAGGGCCGACGTCGGGCCAGCCCCCGGTAGCCGTCGAGGGTGTCGTGCGGCTCGGCGGCCAGCACCGCGAACGCGCCCAGGTTCGTCACCGCGTACCCGACGAGGTAGACCAGCAGGGCGGGCAGCGCGCGCTCGGCGCGGCCGGCGACCGCGACGGCCATCAGCAGGTAGCCCACCTGCGCCACGGTGGAGTACGCGAGCAGCCGGCGCGGGTCCGCCTGGCCGAACGCGGCGAAGTTGCCCAGCGTCATGGTCACCGCCGCGAGCACCACCACCAGCAGCGGCCAGTCCACCACGTCGGCGGGCACCGCCACGGCGAACAGTCGGTACGCCGCCAGCAGACCGCCGAGCTTCGGCACGGTGGTCAGCAACGCGCCGGCCGGGACCGACGCGCCCTGCACCGCGTCGGGCACCCAGAAGTGCCCCGGCACCGCGCCGATCTTGAACAGCAGACCGGCGAGCACCCCGACCACCCCGACCGCGACGCCGGCGGGCGGGGCCCCCGCCAGTCCGGCGCCGAGCCGGTCGTAGTCGCTCGTCCCGCCGCCGAGCGCGGTCAGCAGCGCCGCGCCGGCCAGCAGGCCGACCCCGGCCAGCGCACCCATCAGGTAGACCTTCAGCGCCGCCTCGGCGCCCCGCCGGTCCCGGCCCCAGCCGGCCAGCCCGGCCAGCGGCACCGACGACAGCAGGTACGCCACGGCGAGCAGCAGCAGGTCCGACGCGCCGGCGAGCAGCACCGCGCCGAGCACGGCGAGCAACGTCAGCACGTAGAACTCGGTCTCCCGCCGGTTGCCGGCGACCCGGCCGGCGGCGATCCCCACCACGAGCAGCCCGGCCAGCGGAATGAGCAGCCGCGCGGTGGTGGTGGCCGGGTCGAGGGCGTAGCTGTGCGCGTAGACGGTGGTCCGCTCGCCGACGGCGGGCAGCGTGGCGACCACGGCCGCGAGCAGCGCGCCGGCGGCGACCAGCCGGGCCACCCACTGCCGGTCGCGGGGCAGGAACGCCCCGGTCAGCAGCGTGGTGACCGCACCGGCCAGCAGGAGCAGTTCCGGCAGCAGCGCGAGCGGACGCTCGTTCACCCGGCCACCAGGTCGGTGATCACGCGGGCGGCGGGTTCCACCACGTCCAGCAGCAGTCGGGGAAACACGCCGATCAGCAGCGCGAGCGCCAGCAGCGGCAGCACCGCCGCGGTCTCGGCGGCGGTCACGTCGGCGGTCGCCGACAGGCGGTGCCGGGCCGGGCCGAGGAAGACCCGGTGCAGCGCCCACAGGAACAGCCCGGCGGTGACGAGGATGCCGGGCAGCGCGATCGCCACCGCCACCGGCGCGGAGCCCAGGCCGCCGGCGAAGATCTGGAACTCGGCGACGAACCCGGAGAAGCCGGGCAGGCCGAGGCTGGCGAACGCCGCCACCGCGGTCAGCGCGGCGAACCGGGGGGTGTCGCCGGCCAGCCCGCCGTAGGCGTCCATCCGGTAGGTGCCGCCCCGGTCGTAGAGGACACCGGCGAGCAGGAACAACGCCGACGTGATGAGCCCGTGGCTGACCATCTGGGTGACCGCACCGGTCACCGCGACCGCGCGGGCCTGCGCGTCCGAGCCGGCGACCAGGCCGGCCGCGCCGACGGCCAGCACCACGTACCCCATGTGGTTGACCGAGGTGTACGCGATCATCCGCTTGAAGTTGGTCTGGGCGAGCGCCACCAGCGCGCCGTAGAGCACGCTCACCACGCCGACCACGACGACCATCCAGGCGTAGCGCCGCCAGGCGTCCGGCAGCATCGGCATGGCGATCCGGACGAACCCGTAGGTGCCCATCTTGAGCAGGATCCCGGCCAGCACGGCCGACCCGGCGGCCGGGGCGTCGGTGTGCGCCGGCGGCAACCAGGTGTGGAACGGGAACGTCGGCGTCTTGATCGCCAGCCCGAGCAGGACCGCGAGCAGCACCAGCGCGCCGGCCACGCCCTCAGTCGGCGGGTCCCGGGTCAGCGCCACCATGTCGAAGGTGTGCGGCCGGGCGGCGACGAAGAGGCCGATGAAGCCCAGCAGCAGCGCCAGCGAGCCGAGGAACGTGTAGAGGAAGAACGTCAGCGCCGAGCGGCGGGCCTGCGAGCCGTGCCCCCAGCCGGCGATCACCGCGTACATGCCCACGATGGACAGGTCGAAGAAGACGAAGAACAGGATCAGGTCGAGCGCGACGAACAGCCCGAGGCAGGTGGTCTGCAGGGCGAGGAAGAGCGCGGCGAACTGGCGTGGCCGGTGCTGGCGGCGCAGCGAGTACACCGCGCAGGCGGCGAAGACGACGGTGGTGAGCGCGAGCAGCGGCAGCGACAGCCCGTCCACCCCGACGTGGTAGCCGGCCCCGGCGCCCGGGATCCACGGCCGGTCCACCTCGAACGCGAACCCCTCCCCCGGGTACGCCCACCACAGGCCGAGCACCGCCGCGACCTCGACGCCGGTGACCGCGATCCAGAGCCACGACACCGCCCGCGCCGGCAGGCCACGCCAGGACAGCAGGAGCACGGCCGCCGCCAGCGGCGCGAAGACGATCAGGGACAGCACGGGTCACCTCGCCAGCAGCAGGATCAGCACGGCGGCGCCCAGCACGAGGACCACCTGGACGTAGTACTGGTGGATCAGGCCGGTCTGCGGCCGGCGGGCCAGCGCGCCGAGCCGGCGGGCCGCCCGGGCGAGCCGACGCACCAGGGCGTCCACCCCGTGGTCGTCCGCCCGGGCCAGGGCCTCCGCCGCCCGCCGGGTCAGGACCGGCACCGCGGCGACCCCCCGACCGAGGACGGCGTCGTCGAACCGGGCCAGCCCCCGCGCCGCACCGAGGGCCGCGCCCGGCACGGCGTGCACGGCCCGGTCGAGCACCCGGTCGTCGAACCGGGCCAGCCCGCGGGCCAGCGCGAGCGTCGGCCGGACCACCAGCAGCCGGGCCGCCGGGTCGAGCCCCAGCCAGGCCCGGGCCCAGGCCGGGGCCGGCAGCCGGGTCGGCGCGGCGACCGCCAGCGTCACGCCGGCGACCGCGAGCAGGCCGGACAGGGCCAGGTCGGCGCCCCGGACCGGGGGCGCCGCACCGGCTCCGACGGCACCGGCCACCGCCCCCGACAGCGGCGGGAGCGCCAGCGCGCCGAGCACGGCCGCGCCCACCGCCAGCGGCACCAGCGGCACCCGCTGACCGGCGGCCACCTCGCGGGTGCCGGCGCGTTCGGTGTCGTACCCGGCCTCGGCACCGGGCGGGACCGGGCGCAGCACCAGGGCGAGCGCCCGGCCGGCGTAGAGGGCCGCGAGCAGCGCGCCGGCCAGGCCGACCAGGTAGAGCACCGGGGACCGCTCGCGGGCGCCGGCGAGCACCTCGTCCTTGGTGGCCCACAACGCCAGCGGCGGCACCCCGGCCAGCGCCAGGGCGCCCACCGCGAACCCGGCCCCCACCAGCGGGTGGCGGCGGCCCGCGCCGCGCAGCGCGGACAGCCGCCGGGTGCCGAGCGCGGTCAGCCACGCCCCGGCGGCGAGGAACAGCAGCGCCTTGGTGGCCGCGTGCCCGATCAGGTGCGCGACGGCGCCGGCCGGGGCGACGGCGGCGCCCAGCACCACGTACCCCAGTTGGGCGCTGGTGGAGGCGGCCAGCAGTTGTTTCAGGTCGCTCTGGGCCAGCGCGACCGCACCGAGCGCCAGGGCGGTCAGCGCGCCGCCCCAGGCGGCCACGTCCACCGCCCAGCCGGTCGCCACGAGCAGCGGGTGCAGGCGGACGAGCAGGTAGCCGCCCATCGCCACCATGGCGGCCGAGTGCAGCAGCGCGCTGACCGGGCTCGGGCCGAGCATGGCCCGGGACAGCCAGAACGAGAACGGCAGTTGGGCCGCCTTGCCGAAGCCGGCGGCCAGCACGCCGGTGGCGGCCAGGTCCCGCCAGCCGGTCGGCAGCGCGGCGAGCCCGGTCAGGTCGAGGGTGCCGCCGGCCAGTGCGGCCCCGGCGGCCAGGTAGAGCCCGAGGTCGCCGACGCGGGTGGTGAGGAACGCGGTGCCGCCCGCCGCGACCGCGTCGTCGCGTCGCCAGTGGAACGCGATCAGCGCGTACGACATCGCGCCCATGATCTCCCAGCCCAACAGCAGCACGGGCAGTGTCGTCGCGGTGGCGGTGAGCAGCACGGCGGCGAGGAAGACCAGCATCAGCCCGTGGAACCGGGACCGGTCGGAGCGGATCTCGGCGGCGGCGTACGCCAGCACCAGCAGCGCCACGGCGGCCACCGCCGGGACGACGAGCGCGGCGAGCCCGTCGACGGCCAGGCCCCAGCGGGCGCCGGCCAGGAACGGCGCGTCGACGGACGGCCGGGCCGGCGCCACCGCGACGGCCAGCCCGGCCACCAGCGCGGCGACGGTGAGCGCCAGCGCCGGAGCGACCCGCTCCGCCCGCCGCCCGGCCAGCAGCAGCGCCCCGCCGGCGAGGGCCGGGAGCACGACCAGGGCCCACAGCGCCGCGCTCATCCTCGCAGCTCCCCCGCCATGTCGGTCATGTCGGCGTCGCTGGACCGGAACAGCAGGGTCACCACGGCGAAGCCCATCGCCATCTCCACGGTCATCGCGGCGATCACCACCAGCACCAGGACCTGCCCGTCGGGCTGCTGCGGGGCGAGGAACCACCAGAGGGCGGCGGCGGCCACGATCACCCCGTTGATCATGAGTTCGAGGCCCATCATCACCATCACGGCGGCCTGCTGGCTCAGCGCGCCGTACAGGCCGACGCTGAACAGCGCGGAGGCGAGCAGCAGGAACATCGGCAGTGTCACGGCCGCTCCGGAGAGTCGGGACGGTCGTACCGGCCGCGGGCGGTGGCGAGCACCAGTGCGGCGACCATGGTGGCGAACAGCACCGCCGAGACCGCCATCATGACCAGCATCTTCGAGCCCATGACCGCCTCGCCCAGGGCCCGGGTCGGGTCGGCGGGCGGCTCGCCGCGGCGGGTGGGCCACGGCACGAGCACGGAGCCGGCGGCCAGCACGACGAAGACCCCGACCGAGACCGCCACCGCGCCCCGGCGGTTGTGCAGCATCGACATGGGCATCAGGCCGGCCGGGTTCATCATGAACATGACCATGAAGACCGCCATGATCGCCATCTCCATGACCATCATCAGGACGGTCACCACGCCCAGGTAGCCCAGGTCGAGCAGGAGCAGCTCACCACCGACCGCGACGAACGACAGCGCCAGCGCGAACGTCGCCCGGGCCATCGAGTCCACCGTGAACACGGCGACGCCGGACGCCACGGCGACCACCGCCAGCACGACGAAGGCGACGACCGCCACCTCAACCCCTTCCCACCACGATCACCGCCACGACGAGCACCTGCAGCAGCGTGGCGGGCAACGCCACCAGCCAGGCCACGCGCATCAGCCGGTCCGCCCGCAGCACCGGCACCCGGCCGCGCACCGCCACCAGTGCCACCAGCACGGCCAGCGTCTTCAGCAGGCTCCACAGCCACGTCGGCAGCAGCGGCCCCGACCCGCCGCCGAGGAACAGCGCCACCGCCGTCGCCGCGCCCGCCGCCAGCAACGCGTACCGGCCGGCGAGCAGGACCAACCGGTCCACGCCGGACGGCTCAGCCAGCACGCCGCCGGCCACGTCCCGCCCGTCCGGATAGGCGAACGGCCCGGACATGCTGAACGCGAGCACCGCGCCGAGGAGAACCAGGAACGCCACCGGCATCCACACCACGAACCACAGCTCCCGCTGCGCCGCCACCACGTCGGCGATCCGCAGGCTGCCGGCCGCCACCGCCGGGGCGGTCAGCGCGAACATCAGCGGCAGCTCGTAGCCGAGCGCCTGCGCCAGGAACCGGTAACCCCCGACCAGGCCGTGGACGCTGTTGCTCCCCCACCCGGCGAGCCACACCGCCGCCCAGAGCAGCACGTCCATCGCGTTGAACCAGACCACCCCGACCGGCAGGTCGGCCACCACCCGGTCGCCCAACGGCACCACCACGACCATGAGCAGCGCCACCACCAGCGGACCGGCCAGCCCGAGCCGCCACAGCAGCAGATCCGCCGCCACCACGCGTCGCCGTCGCTGCCGCAGCAGCCGGGCGGTCTCCCACAGCGGCCGCCCGGCGCGGTGCGCGAGCGTCGGGCCGCCGGCCGGGTCGAGCAGGCCCGCCAGCACCGCGGCGGCCAGCGCGAGGCCGAGCACCATCCCGGCGGCCGGCACGACGCCCCACCACGGACCGGCGGTCACGATCGGGTCCCCGCGGCCAGCACCCCGTCCGGGTCGGGGTCGAACGAGGCCAGCACCACCCGGGCCGCGGCCAGGTCGAGCCCGACCATGAGCCGCGCCGCCAACTCCAGGACCGCCGCCGCGTCCGGCGCGGAACCGGGTTCGCCGCCGGCCAGCAGCCGGTCCGTCTCGACCAGCCGGTGCCGCCACCGGGCGGTCGCGTCACCGCATACCGCCGCCGGGGCCGCCACCCCGGCGCGGGCCGCCGCGACCGGCGACAGCACCCCCAGGCCGTCGGTGACCAGGCGCAACCCGCGGGAGCGCCGGGCCCGCCGGTCCAGCGCGGCGAAGCCGGCGTACGCGGCGGCGAGCGGCACGTGGTCGACGAGCGCGTCACGCAGCCGCCGCGCGTCGGCCGCGCCGGCCGGCCAGCCCGCGACCGCCCAGAGCCGGCCCAGCGAGTCGAGGTGCGCCACGGCCTGCCGGCGCCGGCACAGCCCGGGATGGTCCACGTCCGGGTACGGTCGCACGGCCGACGGGTCGGCCGGGGGCAGCACGCGGGCGTCGGCCGACTGCACCACGTCGCCCTGCACGGCCACCTCGACGACCAGGCCGGCCGGCCAGTCCGCCAGCACCGGACCGAGCGCCAGGTGCAGCACGTCCAGCTTCAACCCGTCGCGGTCCTCGGCCCGCTCGGCCATCATCAGCCCACCCGGCATGGACATCCCGTCGTGGTCACCGTGGCCGGGCCGCTCCGACCCGCCACCGTGCTGCCCGTGACCGCGCGCGTCGTCCGCCGCCGGCCGGTGGCCCGGGTGCGCCCGGTTGCCCGCGCCCGGCTCGTGACCCGCCGGCCCGTGGTCCCGCGCGCCGTCCGGCCCCACGTCCGTGGGCTCCTCGCCCGTCCCGGTCCAGCGGGCGACGGCCGCGCCGAGCCCGGATGCCACCCCGGCCGGGTCGGTGATCCGCGCCCGCGCCCGAGGGCCCGGAAGCTGCTTCCACACCCGCTCGATCGCCGCCGCCAGCGCCGGACCCGGGTCGCCGGTGACCACCAGCAGGTCGGCTTCGGCGGGGGAGGCCGCGAGCGGCCACCCGGCCCGGTCGGCGTGCGCCTCCACGGCCAGGCGGGCGCCGGTGGCGCCGGGCACGGCCGCGACCAGCAGGTGCGGCCGGCGGGCCGCCCAGCGGGCCAGCACGTCGTCGATCAGGCCCACCGCAGCGCGCCCTCCCGCCAGGCGTAGACGACACCGGCCATCAGCAGGCCGAGGAAGACGAACATCTCCGCCACGGCGGGTGTGCCGATGTCGGCGACCACCACCGCCCACGGGTACATGAACAGCATCTCCACGTCGAAGGCGAGGAAGAGCAGGCTGATCGCGTACCAGCGGACGTGGAACCGGGAGACGGCGTGCTCGTGGGGCGGTAGCCCGGACCGGAACGCGGCGACGGTGGACGGCGCGCCCACCGCCGTCCGCAGGTGGGCCAGGTACAACGTGCCCACTCCGGCGGCGGCCAGACCGAGCATGGCCAGCACCGGCGCGTACCTTCCCATCCGTCCTGTTCCTTCCCGATCGGTGCTTCCACCCTGCCAGCCCGCCGGCGTTCCCGCCCGGTATCGGTCAGTCCGCCGCGGCGCGGGGGTTGGGCAGCGCCGCCGCGGCCCGTTCCTGCCGCAGGTCGTACGCGGGCCGCTCGGATCGGATCCGCGGCATCCGGTCGAAGTTGCGCAGCGGCGGCGGCGAGGACGTCACCCACTCCAGTGCGAGACCGTGGCCCCACGGGTCCGGCTCGCGCACCACGGGACCGAACCGGTAGGAGTGCCAGACGTTCCACAGGAACGGCAGCATCGAGATGCCGAGCACGAACGACCCGACGGTGGACACCGTGTTCAGCGCGGTGAAGCCGTCCAGGGCCAGGTAGTCGGCGTACCGGCGCGGCATGCCCTCGGCGCCGAGCCAGTGCTGCACCAGGAACGTGGTGTGGAAGCCGATCATGGTCAGCCAGAAGTGGATCCTGCCGAGCCGCTCGTCGAGCATCCGGCCGAACATCTTCGGGAACCAGAAGTAGACGCCGCCGAAGACGGCGAACACGATGGTGCCGAAGAGCACGTAGTGGAAGTGCGCCACCACGAAGTACGAGTCGTGCACATGGAAGTCCAGCGGCGGGCTGGCCAGCAGCACCCCGGTGAGCCCCCCGAGCAGGAACGTGACCAGGAAGCCGAGCGCGAACAGCATCGGCGTCTCGAACGTGATCTGCCCGCGCCACATGGTGCCGATCCAGTTGAAGAACTTGATCCCGGTGGGCACGGCGATCAGGTAGCTCAGGAAGCTGAAGAACGGCAGCAGCACCTGGCCGGTGGCGAACATGTGGTGCGCCCACACGCTCATCGACAACGCCGCGATGCCCAGCGTCGCGCCGATCAGCCCCCGGTAGCCGAAGACCGGCTTGCGGGAGAACACCGGGATGATCTCGGTGATGATGCCGAAGAACGGCAACGCCACGATGTAGACCTCGGGATGCCCGAAGAACCAGAACAGGTGCTGCCACAGCATCTGCCCGCCGGTGTCGGCGTCGTAGACGTGCGCGCCGAGCTGCCGGTCCGCCAGCGCCGCCAGCAACGCGGCGGCCAGCAGCGGAAACACCAGGATCACCAGGACCGCGGTGACCAGGATGTTCCAGGTGAGGATCGGCATCCGGAACATGGTCATACCCGGAGCCCGCAACGTCAGCACCGTGGTGATCAGGTTGACCGCGCCGAGGATCGTCCCGAGCCCGGAGATCACCAGGCCGATCAGCCACAGGTTGGCGCCCGTTCCCGGCGAGTGCGCGGGCCCGGCGAGCGGTTGGTAGGCCGTCCACCCGAAGTCGGCCGCGCCGCCCGGCGTGGCGAACCCGCCCAGCACGAGCAGCCCGCCGAACAGGTACAGCCAGTAGGCGAACGCGTTCAGCCGCGGGAACGCCACGTCCGGCGCGCCGATCTGCAACGGCACCAGGTAGTTCGCGAAGGCGAACACGATCGGGGTGGCGAACAGCAGCAGCATGATCGTGCCGTGCATGGTGAACAGCTGGTTGTACTGCTCGGGCGAGAGGAGCTGCATGCCCGGACGGGCCAGCTCGGCCCGCATGAGCAGTGCCAGCAGCCCACCCACCAGGAAGAAGCCGAACGCCGTGGTCAGGTACAGGACGCCGATCTGCTTGGCGTCGGTGGTGCGCAGCAGGCGCGCCAGCGCCGAGCCGCGTACCGGCCGGCGGACCGGCCCCACCACGGCGACCGGTCCCGGAGCCGTCCACAGGTCCATCCGCTCCCCTTCCCCAGGTGTGGGGCGGTGTCCGGCCGGGCCGCGACGCAAACCCCGGCCGGATCATTTCTCGCCGGCCGTCGCCGCCCGCGCCGGCCCCAGGCCGAGGCCGACCAGTTGCCGGACGGCGACGATCGCGGCCGCGCTGAGCAGTTGGTCCCAGGACGGCGGCAGCGCCAGCCGGAGCAGACCGGCGGCGAGCCACAGGTCGAGCGCGACCCGCAGCGCGAGCCGGCCGTCCCGGGCGACGGCGAGCACGACCGACCCGGCGAGCAGCCCGCTGGCCACACAGGCCAGAGCCGCGTAACCGATGAGCGCGCTCACGACGCTCGTCCAGCCGGCTCGTCCACCGGGTCCGGCGCGACACGCCGGCCGTCCCGGGCCAACTCCGCCCGCTCCTGCCGGATCTCCCGGGCCAGGAAGAAGTTCAACGCGGTCCGGATGGCGGCCACCGCGGCCAGCTCCGCGATCTCCCGCAGGGTCGGTGCGATCGCGGTACGCAGGATGTCCGAGGCGAGCTGGAACTCCAGTCCCAGGGCGAGGAACCGACCCAGTCCGAGCCGGACCGGCACGAACGCCCGGGTACGCCGCTCGCGGAGGCCGACGACCACGAAGCGCACCAGCGCGGCCATCGCACCGACGAAGATGATCAGAGCGCCGGCGGTCTCCACCAGGCGCACCAGCAGGTCGACGGAGTGGGACAGCCACTCCTCACCGAGCACACGGTCCATGGCGGGCTCCGGTGCCCGGCGCCGGCCGGACCATGCGCCGCTCCGGGTAGACGTGGCTCACCATCCGCCGCCGAGGGGCGGTCGACCCGAGCGGACTCCGCGGGCCAGGACGAGCGACTGACGGCACCGACCAGGCGGGACGACGTCAGCGGCGGGCCACCGCACCGCGCACCTCGGCCACCCGGCCGTCGGGGTCCACGACGGGCTCGGCGACGAGTCGCACCGGCCACGCCGCACCGCGCCGACGCACGGTGAACTCCAGTTCGGCCGGCTCGGCCCGCTCCACCAGGGCACGCAGCGCCTCCCGCACCCGGGGCGCGTCCGACGGCGTCGCCCAGCGGTGCAGGGAGCCCAGCGGCAACGGGCCGTCGGCCGGGTCCCGGCCGAGCACCCGGTAGGCACCCGACGACCAGGCGACGGCGTCGCCGCCGAGGTCCCACTCGACCCAGCCGACGTCACCGGCGCGCTCCAGCCGGGCGGACCGGTCCGCGGCCCGCCGCTGCTCGTCGTGGTAGTGCCAGCTGGCGAGCAACCCGTCGCCGAACGGGACGGCCCGGAGGCTGAGCAGCACCCGGGTCGGCCGGGCGCCGCCGGCCCGCCACACCTGACCCGGCCCCCACCGGAAGGGACGCCCGTCGCGCAGGGCGCGGGCGCAGCCGGCGACGATGCCGTCGTCGGCCGCCGACGGGTGGAGTTCGAGCAGCCGGCGACCGGTGAGCGCGTCCCGTCCGCGGTCCGCCCCGTCGGTCGCGTCCGGGCTGCACCTGTCGAGGCGGAAGTCCACGACGGCGCCGTCGTCGTCGCGTACCGGGCACCACAGCGCCACCGAGCCGGGCAGCGCGTCGAGCACCGCCTCCAACCAGTGGGCGGCCGGCGCGTCGGCCGGCCGCGAGGACAGCGTCGACAGCCGGCGACCGGCGGCCTCGGCGAGGGCGACCACGTACGCCCGTTCCGTCTCGTCGAGATCCCGGTGGGTGTCCCAACTGATCGCGGCCACGCCGATGGCCCGGTCGGCCCGGCGCAGCGGGAGACAGACCCGCATGGCGCCACCGCCGATGAAGTCGTAGCCCCGGCGGCGGGCCTCGTCCCGGGTCAGCCACAGCGGGTTCCCGTCCACGGCCGCGCGCAGCAGCGCCATGTTGACCGTGCCGGGAGCGCGCTGCCACAGGCTCGCCACGGATCGGGGCAGGCCGTACGAGCCGACCAGCCGGACCGCGCCGTCCGGTTCCAGCAGACCGAGCAGGGTCGAGCCGGCGCCCAGGTGACGCACGCCCTCCGCCAGCGCCTCGGCCAGGCCGTTCGTCTCGGTGACGGCCTTCATGGCGGCCCGGGCGAGGTGGTAACGGGCGGCCGCCTCGCCGGTCAGGGGCAGCGGATCGGCGACCTCCGGCGCCGACGACGGCGGAAGCGGACGCAGGTAGCGCTCCGGCCGGAACGGCTCGGGCGGGGACGGCGGCGGCGGAGCCGGCGGGGCCGCGGCGCCGAGCAGTCCGGCGGCCACGTCCACCAGCCTGATGTTGCTGTGCTGGGAGATCCCGCGCAGGTGCGCGAACGCCTCCTCGGGCGAGCACTCCAGCCGGGCGATCAGCAGGCCTGTCGCCTGCTCCACCACCGCGTGCGCGCGCCGCTCCCGGCGCAGCGTGTCCAACTCCCGTTGCAGCCGCTGCACGGTCGCCACCAGGGGCGGGGGCGGGGCGGTCGTCGTTCGCCGTCGCGGCACGTGCCCTCCCCACGCTCGGTCGCTCGTCGCGGTTCGACCCTATCGCCGCCGGTTCCCTCCGGCACGGCGGCGACGGCCGGCCCGGTCCTGCGGCACCGCGCTCGTCCGCCGGCGGAGCCGGGACGACTCGCGCCTCGGCCCGCAGCGGCACGCAGGCGACCAGTCGGGTCAGGCCCGCCCGGCGGAGCAGCCTCATTCCCGCCGGTGGCAGGTTGACCAGGGTCAGCCGCGCCCGGACGTGGGCGCAGGCCCGCTGGAGGTCCAGCACCGCCCGGGCGACCCGGGGCGACTCGACCGACGCGCGCCGTAGGTCCACCACGAGGCCGCGGGGGCGTGCGGTGACGGCCGTGCGGGTGAGCCGGTCGCGGAGCAGGTCCACGCCCTCGTCGTCGAGGACTCCGGCCACCGTCGCCACGGTGGTGGCGCCGGCCCTGCGTAGCGCCACCCGGATCCGGGCCGGTCCCGTCGTTCCGGGCTCCTCGGCGGTCATCTCCTGCCGCAGCAGCCCGATCCCCCGGCGGAGCAGGCGGGACACGTGCATCTGCGAGATGCCGAGCAGGTCCCCGATCTGCTCCTGGGTCTGGTTGCCGTGGAAGTAGCGGATCACCACGCCCTGCTCCCGTTCCGGCAGCCGACGCAGCGCCGCCAGCAGGTCGAGCCGGTCGCAGAGCCCCTCCACCCGGGAGTCCCGCTCGGCCAGCAGGTCCTCCCGCTCCCCCGCCTCGTCGTCGCCACCGGCCGGCCGGTGCAGCGACACGTTGCGATACGCCCGCCCGGCGGCCAACGCCTCCACCACCACGTCGACCGGTACGCCCAGGTGTCCGGCGACCTCCTCGGCCCGCGGCACGCGCTGCGACCGGCGGGTCAGTTCGGCCTCGGCCGCGTGCACCAGCAGGTACCGCTCCTGCAGGCCGCGGGGGACCCGGACCCCCCAGCCGTGGTCCCGGAAGTGGCGCTTCAACTCGCCCAGGATGGTCGGGGTGGCATAGCCCGCGAACGGCACCCCGCGCCGCGGGTCGTACGCGTCGACCGCCTTGACCAGGCCGTAGCAGGCAACCTGGACGAGGTCGTCGAGCGGCTCGCCCCGGTGGGCGAACCGCCGGGCCAGCGCCACGGCGAGCGGGCGGTGCACCTCGACCAGGCGCTCGCGGGCGCGCCGGGCGGTCGGGCCGACGGCGTCGTGCAGCAGGGCGAACAGTTCGTCGACGCCGGCGTCGGGGCGCAGCACGGACATGGTCATGGGAGTCCTCCACGGAAGGCGGCGGATCAGCGGTCACGGGGGCCGGCCACTGCAGCGTCGTGACACGCGTGCGGGCAGGGACGAGCCCCGGAGGTGCGCGCTGAGCCGTCAGGGTGGACGTGGTCGTCCTGGTGCCGTTCGTCGACACCGCGGCTGCGAAGCGCGAGCTACCTCGATCGCTTTCCGGGGAGGTCGCCGGCAAACGCCGGCGGGTCGACCGTTACCGCTTCGAGATCTCGTGGTGTCCGGCGGCGTACCAGCGGCGGCCCGGCATCGCGGTGGCGCCGTGCACCACGACGCTGAGCGTGACGACGAGGCTGCCGGCGGTCCAGAGCAGCGGATCCCGCGCGCCCTCGTCGGCACTGAAAGCCAGGTAGAACAGCGCGGACACGCCGATCGGGCCGAACCAGCCGAGGAAGACCAGCTCCCGCCAGGGCAGCCCGAGCGGCTTCCGGAGCGTC
Source organism: Micromonospora sp. WMMA1996 (assembly GCF_002573675.1). NCBI lineage: Bacteria > Bacillati > Actinomycetota > Actinomycetes > Micromonosporales > Micromonosporaceae > Micromonospora > Micromonospora sp. WMMA1996. Next base: position 3,033,269 of record NZ_PDHU01000001.1, read on the forward strand.
AGCACCACCGGCAGCCGCCGCAGCAGCAGGACCGCGACGGCGAACAGCGGCAGCCGCCAGCCGGCGTCGAGCCAGTCGCGCCACGGCAGTTCGACGCCGAGCAGGAAGAACAGTGGCAGCACCAGGTAGCGGGTGAGCGAGTCGTCCAGCTTCTGCTCGGCGATGCGGGGCTGGTCGCCGACGACCCGGTTGTAGGCCAGCCCGGTGACGAAGGCAGCCAGGATGCCGTCGGTGTCGAGCACCCGCGCGACCCCGAGCGCGGCGATGCCGAGCAGCACCGCGAAGACGAGCAGCGAGCCCTGGTCGAGGGTCTCCCGGCGGCTCGCCGCGCGGACGGCGTGACCGGCCAGCCAACCGAGCAGGACGCCGACGACCACCGCGCCGAGCACGCCCCACAACGCCGCGGTCACCTGGTCGGCCCACGGCTGCGCGCCGATGCCGGCCAGGGCGAGCACGACGAGGGGGAACGCGAGCCCGTCGTTGCCGCCGGACTCGCCGCTGATCACCTGCCGGAGCCGGTCGGGCAGTTGCCGTTCGGCCGGGCCGCCGGAGACGATGCTGGAGGCCAGGACCGGGTCGGTGGGGGTCAGGCAGCTGCCGAGCAGCGCGGCCAGGCCCAACGGCGTGCCGAGCACCAGCCAGGACAGGCCGGTGCTGAGCAGCGCCATTCCGAGCATGCCGGCGGAGAGCAGCACGAGCACCGGGCGCAGCACCGCCCGGTAACCGGCGAGCGGGAAACGCAGCGCGACCGCCATCAGCGACACCGCCAGCAGGGCCCGGCTCACCTCACGGTTCAGCTCGGCGCCGAGCCGGTCTCCGACGTCGACCAGGCCGAGCACCGGGCCCGCCAGTGCCCCCAGGGCGAGCGCCAGCAGCGGCTCGGACAGCACGGTTCGGCGGATGGCGCTCGACCAGAAGGCGAGCAGGACACCGAGACCCCCGACGAGGGCGTACGCGAGCAGCAGCGGATTCATGCCCGCCCGCTACCCGTCGCGGCATCGCCCACTCGGCCGTCTCGCCGCCTCACGTGCGCCGGGCGCGGGCGGTGGCCCGGGCGTTGGCCTTCTCGATCGCCTCGACCAGCTCACCCTTGTTCATGTTCTCCGGGTCGTCGATGCCGACCTTGCGCGCCACGTCGTCCAGGTGGCCCTTGCCGGCGTTGGCGTCGACCCCCTGCGCGGTGGGCCGGTCGCGGTCCCGCGACGCCGGGGTGCCCTGCGCCGCCTGCGGGTCGGAGGGACCCTTGTGTTCCTTGGGTTCCCAGTGGTCGCCGACCTTCTCGTGGGTGTGCTTCAACGACGCGTAGGCGGCACGGTGCGCCCGCTCGCCGTCGCCGTAGCTCTCCTCGGCCGACTCCAGCGTCTTCTTGTACGTGCGAACCGCCTTGTCGTCCGAGCGCGCGATGGTCGACGGGACGTCGTCGCGCATCTCCTCGGCCTGTTCGTGCTTGTCCGGCATGTCGCTGCCTCCTGCTCCGGTGTCACCTGTCCAGTTCGTCGCGGGCGGCGTCGACGCCGGCGGGCAGCACCCGACCGGCGGTCTCGGTGACCATGTCGCGCACGTCGTCCGCGAGCCGCGCCGAGGGACCTCCGGCCGCCCGGAGCTGCGTCAGCCCCGCCCGCCCCAGCACCACGGCGGCGACGAGGTAGCCGGCGGTGAGACCGGCGGCGGCAAGCCGGCGCGGGAGCATCGTCTCCAGCACGCGCAGCACCGTGGTCGACGCCGCGCCGGCGCCGAGCACCAGACAGCCACCGGCGGCAGCCAGCAGGACGACGCCCACACCCGCCGGTCGGGCCGCCTCGCCCACCTGCGCGCGTACGGCTCGCACCTCCTCGCGGACGACGTCGGCCACGTCCTCGGCGAGTCGCTCGGTCGGGCTCCGCCGTCCGTCCCCTCCGACGGTCCCCTCGCTCATCGCACCTCCCACTGCGCCGCCGCGTGCCCGGCCGCGTACCCGCGGAGACGCGCCGCACACCGCGATGCCGCAGCTTCCAGTCGGTGGGTGCGACGGCAAAGCTGGGATGCCGCCGCGCCGGATGCCCGAGACTGGCCGGATGAGCAGCCCGCCGCGCCTCCGCCGGTCCCGGTGGCTGATCCCGGTGGCGCCGGGCAGCCGGGTCACCCGCCTGGAGCTGTTCTACGACCTGATCTTCGTCTTCGCGTTCCTCAACGTCACCGGACTCGTCGCCCGCGATCTGGCGGCCTCCCAGGTGGCGGCCGGCATGGTGGTGGTGGCGCTGCTGTGGTGGTGCTGGACCGGCTTCGTCGCGCTCGGCAACGTGGTCCGCGCCGACCACGGCGTCCTGCCGGTCCTCGGCTTCGGGATCATGGCCGCGGTGTTCGTGCTCGCGATCGCGATCCCCCAGGCCTTCGTCGACCAGCCCGACGACCTGCCCGGCCCGCTGGTGTTCGCCACCGCCTACCTGATCGTGCGAGCCCTGACCTCGGCCGGGTTCCTGTTCGTGCTCACCCGCGCCGGGCACACCCGCGTGCAACTCGCCGCCGTCACCGTCCCGCCGGTGCTGGCCGCCGTCCTGATCGGGCTGTCGGTCGCCGCGCCCCGGTGGGTGGCCGCCGACGCGGTCCTGGAGACCCGCCTGGTCCTGTGGACCGCAGCCCTGCTCGTCGAGTACTCGGTGGGGCTCTTCCTGCCCTACGCGCACTGGTCGCTGCCGTCGGCCGGGCACTGGGCCGAGCGGCACGGCCTGATCGTGCTCGTCGCCCTCGGCGAGGTGGTGATCTCGCTGGGCATCGGACCGGGCCGGTTCGACCGGTTGGCGCTGACCACCCGGGTCATCACCGCGTCCGTGCTGGGCATCGCGCTGGTCGCCGCGCTGTGGTGGCTGCACTTCGACAGCCTGGCCGCCGGTGTGGAGCAGATCCTGCACGGCGTGCGGGATCGCGTCCGGGTGCCGCTGGCCCGCGACGTCTACACCTACCTCCACCTGCTCACGATCCTCGGCGTGGTGACCACCGCCCTGGGCCTCAAGCTGCTGCTGGAAGCCGTCGCCATGCGGCACTCCCCGCTGTCCGGTCCGGTCAGCGCGGTCCTGCACGGTGGAGTCGTGATCTACCTGGTGAGTCAGGCGGCGATCGCCCGGCGCGCCTTTCGTCGGACGAGCCGCTCCACCCTCGTCGCCGCCGTGCTGATCGCCGCGCTGACGGTGCCCGGCGCGCACGTCGCGCCGCTGGCCGCCTTGACGACGCTCGTCGTGGCCTGTGGTGTGCTCGCGGTGTTCCAACGGATGACCGGCGAGCGCAGACGGATCAAGGCATCGCTGCGTCGCGAGGAGCACGCCGTCGAGGAGGCGGTCAGCGCCTGGCGGAAGGAGTATCTGTGAGGCGCTCGCACTGCGGAACCGTTCTCCGGTAGGCCGATCGCACCTCGCTCGTGGCACCTGCCTCGTGTCCACTCGTGCCGGGAGCGTCCGCGTGCCTGTTCGCCGGACGTCGCGCGTGTCGCGAGCGGCCGTTCCCGGGTCCGGGCGCGGGTAGGCTACGGCAGGGTGAGCGACGATCCCGGCCGGCGACGACATGAGGACGACGCCCGCCTCAACGGCCTCGCCCACCGGCTGGACAAGCCGATGGGCGTCCTGGGGCTGCTCTTCCTGTTGCTCGTCCTGGCCCAGGCGTTCGTCCACGACGAGCCGCTCAGCACGGTGCTCACCGTCACCAGTTGGATCCTGTGGGCCGTTTTCGTCGCCGAGTTCACGCTCCGCGCCTGGACCGCCCGCCACCGCGCCGGCGAGTTCTGGAAGCACAACTGGTGGCAGCTGATCTTCCTGGCCGTGCCCTTCCTGCGGTTCCTGCGGGCGGCGAGCGCGCTGCGGGCGGCCCGGGGCGGCGGCGTGGTCGCCGCCGCGATCCGCGGGTCCCGGTCCGCCGGCCGGCTGCTCACCGACCGGCTGGCCTGGCTCGCCGTGGTGACCATGGCCGTGATCCTCGCGGCCGGGCAACTGCTCGTGGTCACCGGCTCCTACCGCAATCTTCCCCGTGCCCTGCACGACGCGGCCTACGCCACCATCACCGGTGAGCCGCTGCGCGTGAACGACACGTTCGCGCAGATCCTGGAACTGGTGCTGGCCGCGTACTCGGTGGCGGTGTTCGGCACCCTGGCCGGCGCGCTCGGCGCGTTCTTCCTCAGCCGCGAGCGGGCCGAGGAGCAACGCCGCCAACCGGAGGAGTGAGGGCCGACCCGTCAGTCGAGGTGGTCGTCGTGGGGTCGCAGGCCGAGCATGACGAGGGGACGTTCCTTGTCGACGGAAGATGTCCGACAGTTGCCCGCCCGAGCGTTCAGTACACCCAGACCTGGGTCTTCTTCGGGAGCACGTCCTGGGCCCACAGCCAGTCCATCGCCGGCAGCGTCACCCGCACGCAGCCGTGCGACGCCGGATACGGCGGGACGCTGGTGTAGCCGTGGATGGCGATCCCCTGCTCCTGGAAGTACTTCGGCCGGTACAGCCGGCCGAGCGGGCCGTCGCGCCAGCCGTCGACCTGCCAGTCGATGGTCCACCGGCCGCGCGGGGTGTCGGCCAGGTAGGTCTCGCCCTGGTACGTGTAGTGCTCGAACGTGCCGGTCGAGGTGTTGAAGATCCGGCTCACCTCGCCGTCGTCGACGATCATCAGCAGCTGCCGGTCCAGGTCCACCTCGGCGAGATGGCCGTCGGTGCTGCGGGCGTCCGGGCGCTTCCCGTCGTCGAGCGCGGCCCGGGTCTTCGCGCCGACGATCCCGTCCGGGCGCAGGCCGGCGGCCTTCTGCAGCGCGTAGACCGCCTGCTCGGTGAGCAGGCCGTAGGTGCCGTCGGACTCGCCGACCCAGTATCCGAGCCGGTCCAGCCGCTCCTGCAGTGCCCGGACCGCGTCGCCGGTGTCGCCACGACGTAGGGCCTCCCGCGCCCCGCCGTCGGGCGTGCCCGACGGCGACGGACTCGACGGCGAAGGCGACGCCGTGGTCGAGGCGGGCGTGGGCGTCGCACCGGTCGTCGGGGCGGTCGGCGGGGCCGGTGGCGGTGTCGACGTCGCCGGCCGGCTCGGACCGGACGAGGCCGGCTCCGGATCCTGCTCGGCGCCGCAGCCGGCGGCAAGCACCAGCAGGGCGGCGGCGGTGACGGCTGCCGTGACGTGTCGTTTCCTCATGATCAGCGTGCCGGGTTCCGGCCCACTCCCCTCGTGCGTCCGGTCGGGATGCCCCTCCAGGTAAACAGACCCGTCGGCAGGTATGCAAAGGGCGCGTACCGGGGACTACGGGGGAATGAGCGGCACTCCGCGTACCGTCCGGTCCCGCCTGGCGGCCGCGTGGTCGGGATTCTGGCTGGTGCCGGCGGCGTTCGCCGCCGGAGCCGTGCTGCTGGCCCTCGGCCTGTCGGTGGCCGAACTGCGGCTGGGCCTGCCCACCGCCGGGTTCCTGCCCAGCAGCGTGGCCGGCGCCCGGTCGCTGCTGTCCTCGATCATCACCGCGATGATCTCGTTCACCGCGCTGGTCTTCTCCATCACCGTGGTGGCCGTCCAGCTCGCCAGCAGCCAGTACTCCCCCCGGGTGCTGCGGACCTTCCTGCGGGACCGGATCACGCAGGCGGCTCTGGGCACCTTCCTGGCGACCGCGCTGTTCGCCATGGTGGTGCTGGCGGCACTGCCGGCCGGCCCCGACGCCCGGCTGCCGGAACTCTCGCTCGCCGTGACGATGACCTTCGTGCTAGCCAGCAGCGGGCTGTTCGTCTACTACCTGCACCACGTCACCACGGTCATGCGGGTCTCACACATCATCGCGGCGGTCGGCGCCCAGACCCGCCGGGTGATCGAGGAGCAGTATCCGGTCGGCCCGGCCGCCAGGCCCGTCGCACCGCTGACCCCGCCGGCGCAGGTGATCACCGCGGCGCAGCCCGGCATGATCCAGCACGTCGACCTCGGCCGGCTCGCCGCGCTGGCCCGCGAACACGACTGCGCCCTGTCGGTCCTGCCCGCGCCGGGCGACTTCGTGGTGGCCGGGCAACCGCTGATCGCGGTCCATCCGCTGCCCGGCGGCCAGCTCCCGGCGAGCGTGCCGGAGACGCGGGCGTGCGTCGCGGTGAGCCTCGGCGTGGAACGGACCCTGGGTCAGGACGTCGGGTTCGGGTTCCGGCAGTTGACCGACATCGCCGAGCGGGCCCTGTCACCCGGGATCAACGACACCACCACCGCGGTCCGCAGCGTCCAGGAGATGCACGACCTGCTGCGTCGTCTGGCCGGCCGGCCCGGTCACCGCCTGCTCGTCGACGACCCTGACGGCACGCCACGGGTACGGGCGCGGGCGCAGGACTTCGACGGTTTCCTCGCGGTCGCGGTCGACGACGTCCGGCGGGCGGGACGCGACCAGCCGCGGATCACCCGCCTCCTGGACGACGTGCTGGCCGACCTGCGTTCCGTGGCGCTGCCGGAACACCTGCCCGACATCGCCCGTCGGACCGAGAGTCGGCAGGAATGACTCGGCGGTGACGGGGGAAGCGGCCGGCACAGGCCCGCGCCACACGGCGTGGTGGAGGGAGCACCATGACCGCGTCCAGCGAACCGGCCCGCGGGGCCGACGCCTCGACCCGCGCCGGCCGGACCCGATCCGGTACGGCGGCCAAGACCAGCACGGCCGCCGCGCTCGCCCTCGTGTTCGGCGTGGCCGCGCTGTTCAGCGTGCTCACCGCCATCCTCGCCTGGATCGGCGTGGTCCTCGCCATCGTCGGCGTCGTCCTGGGCATCGTCGGCCTCAAGATGGCCGCCCGGCCGGGAGTCACCGGCCGCGGCGTGGCGATCGGCGGCCTCGTGCTCAGTGTGATCGCCCTGCTGCTCGGGCTGGCGCTCGGCGCGGGCATCAGCACGTTCCTCAACAACGAGGGCGCGGTGGACCGGCTCCAGCAGCAGGTCGACGACCTGCGTGACCGACTCGACAACTGACCGTCAGTTCCAGCCGTTCACCTGCTCGGCGGCGAGCGCCCGACCACCCTCGAACTCCCGGTACGCGCCGGCGGGCCCGAGCCGGTAGCGGTCGGACAGGTCGCGGTACGAGAAGTCGACGACGGTGCCGCTCACGGTCACCAGTTGCGGCGGTTCCGCGCTGGCCGGATCGACGGACAGCACGAGCAGGGTCCCGTCGGTGAAGTCGACGTCGCGCACCACGAAGGCGGTGCCGGTGATGACGCGATCGACGGTGGCCGTCACGGTGAGACGGGCGCCCACCTCGGCCCGGGCGACCGTGCCCAGCCGGACGGTGGAGGTCGGCTCCGGTGACGGCCGCGGGGGCTCCGGTTCGCCGGCGCAGCCGGTGGCGAGCAGGACCGCCGTCGACAGGGCTGCCAGGTGCGTCCGCCGTCGCGGCCGGGCCGGGCTCACTCCTTGGTCCAGGGCACCGTGGGCTGCAGCACGGCCTCCTCCAGCGCCGCTGTACGCCACCGGGTCACCTCCTGGTACTCCGGGTCGGCGACCATCCGGCTGAACGCCGCCCGGCTCGGATAACGCACCAGCAGCACCGCGTCCCACGCCTGGCCCTCCTCCGCCACCAGCGCCGGCGCACCGTCGCCGGCGTAGAGCACCTCGCCGCCGTAGCGGGGCAGGAACGTCTCCCGCAGGGCGGCGCCGTACCGCTCGTAGGACTCCCGCCCGCCCTCGGCGAAGCGCAGCAGGTTGAGCATCACCACCGGAGCGTCGGAGTCGGCGGCGAGAAACGCCTTCAGGTCCCGACCGACGGGATCAACTGCCATGATCTGTTTCTCCTGTCGTCCCCGCCTGGCGGCGTCACACCACGTGCACCCTGACGTTGACATCGTGCACCCCGGGCACGGCCCAGGCGAGAGCCCGGGCACGGGCCGCCACGTCGGCCGAGCCCACCCGTCCCTCCAGGATGACCACCCCGTTCTGCGCCTCCACACAGATGCGCTCGTGGCGCAGCAGCGGGTCACCACTCAGCTGCTCGACCACCCGGCAGGCCAACCGGGTGTCGTTCGCGGCCGGGCCGTCGTGGAACAGCGCGGGTGTTCCCTCCGGAAAGAACCACGGGTAGGTCATGACTGGTCTCCTCACTCGATCGGCGTTCCTCACGACCTACCCCCAGTGTTCGGCAGGCAATACGACAGGTTCATGACGATCCGCACCCGCCCCCGTCCGTCTCCCCGCCGGTCCCGCCGACCCCTGACGCGCGGTCCACGCCCGCCGTCACCGCCCCACCGACACCGGGCCCCGTTGCCACGTCGAGCGGGGCCACCACGTCGGTCGACGCCGACGTGCCGGCCTGACGTCACACGGGACGGCCCGCTACCGACCGGCGTCGCCGCCCGCGTCCGGCAGCCGCTCGATCAGCAGCAGCGCGAGATCGTCGCGAGGTTCGCCACCGACGTGCGTGCGCACCGCGCGCCAGATCGCGTCGAGCGCCTTCGGCAGGGAGGGGGCGGACAGCGGGCGGTCCAGCAGCCGAAGCGGAAAGAACCTGCCGGCGTGGTCGCGCGCCTCGATCAGCCCGTCGGTGTAGAGCAGCAACCGGTCACCGGTCGACCAGGTGTGGCGTGCCGGCGGGGTACGCCGGCCGCCCAGCCCGAGCGGCCGGTCCGGCTCCTGCTCGCCGAGCGGGACGGACGTGCGCCCGGGACGGTGTCGCAGCGGCACGGGATGCCCGCAGCTCATCACCCACAGGTCCGGCCCACGGACCTCCAGCAGCACGGCCGTGACGAAGGTGACCCCGTAGGCGGGCCTCGGTTCCCGGGCGACCAGGGCGTCGAGATCCGTGGCGACCTCCTCCAGCCGGTCACGCACGATCGCGGACTGCCGGAAGGCGCCGATGACCGCCGAGGCGAGCTGCACCGCCGGTAGTCCCTTGCCGCACACGTCACCGATGATGACGCGCACCCGGTCCGGTCCCGGTACGACCTCGTAGAGGTCCCCGCCCACCCCCGCACCCCGCTGCGCGGAGACGTACCGTGCGCCCAGCGCGACGTCGCCGATCCTGGGTGGGACCTCCCGCAGGATGGCCTTCTGGGTGACTCGCACGATCTCGCTCATCCGCCGGATCCGCTCCTCGCGCGATGTGCGGGCCCGGGCCACGTAGAGTGCCGCGACGCTGACCGCGATGACCACCGCGACCCGCAGGACGTGGTCGAGGCTGCCGAGGGTCTGGCTCGGCAGGCCGGCCAGGACGGCGGCGGCCGTCGCCGCGGCGGACGCGACGGCGGTCCGTCTCGGCGTGTCCACGGCGGCGGCCAGCAGCGGGGCCAGGGCCAGGAAACCGATGAGTACGGCGTGTGCGGCGGCCGCCACGTCGACCAGCAGCACGACGGCGATGAGCGCCAACGCCGCGGGCAGTCCGAGCCACGACCGGTGACCGGAGTCGGCGGAACGCCCCGGCTCAGTCATCGACGGCGAGCCGATCAGGCACCCCGGCGGCGGAGGACCCCGATTCCAACCTCGCCCGCAGCGCGGCGATCTCGTCCCGCAGCGCGGCGACGTCGGCGGCCGTGGCCGGCTCCGGTCGGTTCCGGTCGGCGACCCGCTCGACGATCCAGGTCGCGAGCGACCCGGTCACGAAACCGATCAGGCCGATCCCGCCGACCATGAGGCCGAGCGCGACCAGCCGTCCCGCCGTGGTCACCGGGAAGAGATCGCCGTACCCGACCGTCGTGATCGTCACCGCGGCCCACCAGAGCGCGTCGGTGAACGAAGTGATCGAGGCGTCCGGCGCCGCCCGTTCCGCGTCGAGCACCGCCAGCGCCGACACGACCACCAGCAGCACGGTCGTGGCGGTGACGTAGAGGGCGAGGCGACCACGGGCCCGGTCGGTCGTGCGTCGGGTCAGGTTCAGGACGACGGTGACCGGTCGGAGGGCGCGCAGCGGACGCAGGAACGGCAGCACCAGGACGGTCATGGGCTCGCAGGCGGCCACCCACCGGCGGGAGAGCTGCGGCACGAGGATGGGCCACGCGTACGCGGCCAGGAACACCACGGACAGCAGGGTCGGCGGGGCGGCGCTGAGCTGCTCCCGGCGCCCGATCGCGCGCCGTCGGAATCCGTCCCGCTGGTCGAGGACCACCCCCGCCACCTTTCCTGTATCCATGCAACCATTGTGCGGTGGAACTCCACATGCCGCCGGAGGCGCCGGTGGCCGACCCCGAGTCGGCCCTCGTCGCCCGACTCGCCGCGCTGAGCCGGGTGATGGTGGGCTTCACCGCGCGGACGCTCGCCGGCCTCGACACGGAGTTGACCCTCTCCCAGTACCGCACGATGGTGCTGCTGGCCGCACGCGGACCGCTGCGGACGGTGGACCTCGCCACCGTGCTCGGGGTCCACCCGTCGACCGCGACGCGCGCCTGCGACCGGCTGGTCCGGCGCGACCTGGTGGCCCGGCGGCAGGGCACCACCGACCGGCGGGTGGCCTGGCTGACCCTCACCGAGGCCGGACGCGACCTGGTCGGGGAGGTGGTCCGTGGACGGACCGAGCGGATCCGCGACCTCGTCCGCGCCGCGGGCGTGGCCCCCTCCGCGGACGCGGCGGGCCTCGTCACCGCCCTGGTGGCGGCTGCCGGCGAGCCCACCGAGGACCAGTGGTGGCGGGAGTGGGCCGGCAGTGTCGGTCGCGAGCCCGGTGTCTGAGCCGTCCACCCGGTCACGGAGCGTCTCCAGGCTCCCGCACCCCCGGGCTGGATGATCATCGGAGCACCGACGAGTCCGGTCGGCCCACCCACCGTCACGTCCACCGAATCCCAGGAGTTGTCGTGCGAGCCCGAGACCTGGCCGTTCCCTTCCCGACCATCACCGTCGCCACCTCGGTCCTGGAGGCCGCCCGCCTCCTGGCCGGACACAACCTGCCCGGCCTGATCGTGGTCGACGCCGCCGGGCGTCCGGTGACCGTCCTGCCCGGCACGCAGGTGCTGCGACTGGTGATCCCGGGCTACTGCCGGGAGGACCCCACCCTGGCCCGCATGATCGACGAGCCGGCCGCCGACATGTTCCTGCGGGGAGCCGAGGGCCGGTCGGTCGCGGACCTGCTACCACCGGAACGGCTGGCGCCTCCTGTGGTCGGCCCCGAGGCCACGGTCCTGGAGGTGGCCGCCGTGATGGCCCAGAAGCGCAGCCCTCTGGTCGCGGTGGCGCCGCCCCGCGAGCCGATGATCGGCGGCATCACGCTCGACGCACTGCTGGACCGGATGCTCGCCGCATGACCGCGACTGCCTGGGCGGCCGTGGCCGTCTTCACCGCCGCCTACGTGCTGATCGCCACCGAGAAGGTCCACCGGGTGGCCGCGGCGCTGGGCGGGGCGGCGGTGATGTTCCTGATCGGCGCGACCGACACCGCGCACGCGTTCTTCTCCGAGGACGCCGGCGTCGACTGGAACGTGATCTTCCTCCTGATCGGCATGATGCTCATCGTCGCCGTCCTCAAACGCACCGGCGGGTTCGAGTACGTGGCGGTCTGGGCGTCGAAGCGGGCCCGAGGCCGCCCGTACCGCGTGCTGGTGATCCTGGTGGTGATCACCGCGGTGGCATCGGCGGCGCTGGACAACGTCACCACCGTCCTGCTGATCGCGCCGGTGACCTTCCTGGTCTGCGAGCGCCTCGGCGTGCCGGCCGTGCCGTTCCTCATCGCCGAGGCGATGGCCTCGAACATCGGCGGCACCTCGACGCTGGTGGGCGACCCGCCGAACATCATCATCGGCAGCCGGGGCGGCCTGAGCTACAACGACTTCCTCATCCACCTGGCCCCGTTCGTCGCCCTGCTGCTGGTGGTGTTCCTGGGCCTGTGCCGGGTGCTGTTCCGCGACGCGTTCCGCTACGACCCGGAGCGGGCCGCCCAGATCGCCGCCCTGCACGAGGGCGACGCCATCCGGGACCGGCGGCTGCTGGTCCTCGGCCTGGCCGTGCTCGGCGCGGTCACCGCCGCGTTCGTGCTGCACACCACGCTGCACCTGGAGCCGGCGGTGGTGGCGCTGCTCGGCGGCCTGCTGCTGCTCGCACTCTCCCGCCTGGACGCCGGTGAGATCAGCCGCGACGTCGAGTGGCCCACGCTGGTCTTCTTCGCCGGCCTGTTCGTCATGGTGGGAGCGCTGGTCAACACCGGCGTGGTCGAACAGATCTCCCGCGCCGCGATCGACGTCACCGACGGCCGGCTGCTACCCGCCTCGATGGTCCTGCTGTGGGGCTCCGCGGCGCTGTCGGCGCTCGTCGACAACATCCCGTACGTCGCCACCATGAGTCCGGTGGTCGCCGACCTGGTCAACGCCCAGGGCGACGCGGGGCAGTCCCGAGTCCTGTGGTGGGCCCTCGCCCTGGGCGCCGACCTGGGCGGCAACGCCACCGCCGTCGGCGCCTCCGCCAACGTGGTGGTCCTCGGGCTCGCCGAACGGGCCGGGCAGCGGATCACCTTCTGGCAGTTCACCCGCTACGGCCTGGTCGTCACCCTGGTCACCGTCGGGCTCGCGATGCCGTACCTGTGGTTGCGCTACTTCGCCCTCGCCTGAGGGTCCGGTGTCGCGCTGTCGTCCCGCCCGGTCCGGTCGGTGTCCGCCGCGTCCGCGCCGACCACGACCCGGTGCCTCGGAGCGGCGTCGGCGCGGCGGACACGGCGGGCGCGGCGGATCCGGCGCAGCACACCGTGCCAGTTCGGCGTCTCGGCGCTGTCGTCGAACGCCCGGGCGATCACCACGTCGGTCGAGGAGTGGGCCAGGATGGAGATGACGATGGTCAACGCGACGAGGTGGAACACCTCGTCCGCGGCGCCGATGCCGGCCTCCAGCACGAGCAGCCCGTAGACCACCGAGGCGAAGCCCTTCGGGCCGAACCACATCGCCGCGGCCTGCTCGCGCAGGCTCAACCCGGAGCGCAGGAACGACACCCACAGCGCGAGCGGCCGGGCCACCACGATCGCCAGCAGCGCGAACACCCAGCCCGTCCAGGGGATCTCGCCGAGGAACCCGGGGGAGATCAGGGCCCCGAACACCAGCAGCGCGGCCAGTTTCAGCAGCTCCGCGACATTTTCCCCGAAGTGCTCGAACGCGGCGCGCTCCCGCGGCCCGAACGTCGCCACCGTGATGCCCGCGGCGAACGCGGCCAGGAACAGGTTGCCGTGGGTGGCCTTGCCCAGCGCCAGCACCAGCAACCCGATCGCCACCCCGTTCAGCGGCGCGTACGCCGCCGACGCGGCGAAGAACCGGGTCCGCTCCAGCGCGATCGCGAGCAGCGGCACCAGCACGCCGATCGCCAGGCCGACGGCCAGTTCGGTCGACAGCTCCCCCAGGTGCAGGTCGTCCGAGCCGGCGGCGACGGCCAGCAGCACCACCACGAACGGCAGCGCCAGCCCGTCGTTCACGCCCGATTCCACGTTGAGCAGGTGCCGCAGCCGGGCCGGCACCTTGTCGTTGCCGACCAGCGCGGCGGCGAACACCGGATCGGTCGGCGCCAGGATCGCGCCGATCAGCAGCGCCTCGGGCCAGTCCAGGCCGGCCACGTAGTGCGCCAGCACGGCGGTGACCAGCAGGGTCAGCGGCAGGCCCCAGCCCAACGCCCGGCCGGGCAGCCGCCACGCGCTGCGCAGGTCCGCCCAGCCCACGCGCATCCCGTCGGTGAACAGCACCGCGAACAGCGCCAGCTCCGCCAGCTGCGCCACGATCGGCGAGTCCGCCTGCAGGTGCAGCACTCCGGTGGTGCCCTCGCCGAGGGCGAAGCCGGCGACCAGGAACAACGCCGCGGTCGACAGGATCGTCCGCTTGGCCAGCGCCGACACCAGCACGGCGGCGAGCAGGACGGCGGCGAAGCAGAGCAGCAGCACGGGGACCTCCGGCGGGCACGGCGAAGCAGGGTGCCGACCAGACTTCCCGGCGCTCCACGGATCCGGCCGATCATAACGGGCCCGCGCCCGGGCCGCCTTCGCACGTCACCCCGGGGCCGACGCTGATGATCGCCACCGCCGCCGGCATGACAGGATCCAGGCGTGACGCGGGCAGGACAGGTGGAGCGGACGAACCCGGCGACAGGACCGGGGCGGGCGGGCCCACCGTGGCGCTGACCGCTCGACGGCCCGTCTGGCAGCGCCGGAGCGCCCGTTTTCGACATCCGGCCCAGGTGATCTCCGTCGGGTTCGGCGCGGCCATCGCGCTGGGCACCGGTCTGCTGTCGCTGCCGGTGGCCACCGCGTCGGGCCGGCGAGCGCCGCTGGTCGACGCGCTGTTCACCGCGACCTCGGCGGTGTGCGTCACCGGCCTGGCGACCGTGGACACCGGCAGCTACTGGTCGCTGTTCGGGCAGGTGGTCATCCTGCTGCTGATCCAGGCCGGTGGCCTGGGCATCATGACGCTGGCCACACTGTTCACCGTGCTCGTGTCGCGCCGGCTGGGGTTACGGGCCCGGTTCCTCGCGCAGGCGGAGACGAAGAGCCTGGACCTCACCGACGTACGGGGGGTGGTGCGGCGCATCGTGCTGTTCAGCCTCGCCGCCGAGACAGTCGTGGCAGTGGTGTTGACGCTACGGTTCGCCCTCGGGCACGGCGAAGCGGTCGGGGCGGCCGCGTATCACGGCGTGTTCCACGCGGTGTCGGCGTTCAACAACGCCGGCTTCTCCACCAACGCCGACAGCCTCGTCGGCTATGTCACCGACCCCTGGATCACGCTGACGATCTCCGGGGCGGTGATCCTCGGCGGCCTGGGTTTCCCGGTGGTGTTCGAGCTCGCCCGGTGCTGGCGCCGGCCCGCGGCGTGGTCGGTGATGACCCGCCTGACCGTCACCCTCACGGCTGCCCTGCTGGTGCTGGGCACCGTCGTGCTGACCGCGGCGGAGTTCACGAACCCCGCCACGTTGGGCCCGCTCGGCGGTCCGGAGAAACTGCTGGCCGGGTTCTTCGCCTCGACGATGACCCGCACGGCCGGTTTCAACAGCCTGGACATCGGCGCGATGCGTCCGGAGAGCCTGCTCGCCAGTGACGTGCTGATGTTCGTCGGCGGCGGCAGCGCCGGCACCGCCGGCGGGATCAAGGTCACCACGTTCGGGCTGCTCGCGTTCGTGCTCTGGTCGGAGATGCGCGGCGAGACCCACGTCCACGTCGGGAACCGGCGCATCCCGGCGAGCAACCAACGGCAGGCGCTCGCGGTGGCGTTGCTGAGTGTCGGCGCGGTGGCCGCCGCCACGTTCACCCTGGTGGTGATCACTCCGCACGGACTGGACCGGGCACTGTTCGAAGCGGTGTCGGCATTCGCCACCGTCGGGCTGTCCACCGGGATCACCGGCAGCCTGCCACCGCAGGCGGACCTGCTGCTGATCGTCCTGATGTTCGCCGGCCGGATCGGGCCGTTGACCCTTGCCTCCGCGCTCGCACTGCGGGAGCGGACCCGACGTTTCGAACTGCCCGAGGAGAGGACGATCGTTGGCTGACCTCAACGAACCCGTGGTGGTCATCGGCCTGGGCCGGTTCGGCTCCGCGCTGGCCCTGGAGCTGATCAGCCGCGGCACCGAGGTCCTCGGCATCGACCACCGGCCGAAGGTGGTCCAGGCTCTGTCCGGCCACCTCCCGCACGTGGTCACGGCCGACTCCACCGACATCGAGGCGCTGCGACAACTCGGCGTCGGGGAGTTCCGGCGCGCCGTCGTGGCCATCGGCACCGACATCCAGGCGAGCATCCTCACCACCAGCCTGCTGTCCGAGATCGGTGTCCCCGACATCTGGGCCAAGGCGGTCAGCGACCAGCACCGGCACATCCTCACCCGAGTCGGCGCCCACCGGGTCGTCGCGCCCGAGCACGACATGGGCGAGCGGGTGGCCCATCTGCTCTCCGGCCGGATCCTCGACTATGTCGAGGTCGACGCCGACTTCGCCGTGGTCAAGACCACCCCGCCGCGCGACGTCGTGGGCGTGCCGCTACGCGAATGCCGGCTCCGCAGTCGCTGGGGCGTCACCGTGGTCGCGGTCAAGCCGCAGGCTCCGCCGCCCGGAGTGAGCGCGGAGTTCAGCCACGCCACCCCGGACACGGTGCTCGCCTACGGCGACCTGATCCTCATCGTCGGACCGATCGACAGCGTGGAACGGTTCGCCGCCAGCGAGTAGGCCGTCTGCGTCGGATCGATGACGGGCAGCCCTTCCCCGGTCACCGGATCGTGGGTACGGTGGCCGCTGGTGTGCCGGGAAGCCTGGTCGGCGTTCGTGATCGTCGTCGACCGGAAGGCCCCTGATGACCGCACCTGCCATCCGCACCGACCAGCTCACCAAACGCTACGGCCGGCTCCTCGCCCTGGACGGGCTGGACCTGACCGTCGACGCCGGTGAGGTGTTCGGGTTCCTCGGCCCCAACGGCGCCGGCAAGTCCACCACCATCCGGCTGCTGCTCGGCCTGGCCCGACCCACCGCCGGCCGGGCCCGGATCTTCGACGTCGACGCCGGCGACGTGGCCGCCGCGCACCGACTGCTGGCGTACGTGCCCGCCGACGTCGCGCTGTGGCCGCAGCTCACCGGCGCGGAACTGCTGGACCTGCTCGCCGCCACCGGCCCGGGCGTCGACGTCGCGTACCGCGCCGATCTCGTCGCCCGCTTCGACGTCGACCTGTCCCGGCCGGCCCGGACCTACTCCACCGGCAACCGGCAGAAGGTGGCGCTGGTGGCCGCGTTCGCGACCCGCGCTCCCCTGCTGGTGCTCGACGAACCCACCAGCGGCCTGGACCCTCTGATGGAACTGCAGTTCCGCCGCGCCGTCGCCGAGGCGCGCGACAACGGACAGACCGTGTTCCTCTGCTCCCACCAGCTCGCCGAGGTGGAGGCGGTCTGCGACCGGGTGGGGATCCTGCGGGCCGGCCGGCTCGTCGACGTCGCGACCGTGCCCGAGCTGCGGCGGCTGCACCGCAGCGAGGTCACCGCCCGGTTCACCGGCCCTGCGCCCGACCTGGCGGGCGTGCCCGGCGTCGACCTGCTCGACCAGTCGGACGGGACGCTGCGCTTCACCCTGGCCGGCCCGCCCGGCGCGGCGCTGCGCGTGCTCGCCGCCGCCGAGGTCACCGCCCTCGCCGTACGCGAACCCAGCCTGGAGGAGATCTTCCTGGACTACTACGGGCAGGCCGCCCGGTGAGCGCCGCCGCACCCACCGCGCCGGGCCGCGCGGTCACCCGCCTCGCGGCCCGTCAGGTACGCCGCCCGGCGTTGGTCGTCGCCACGGTGACCGTCGGCATGTCCGCCCTCGTCGTCGCCACCTACGCCCGCACAGTGGGCGATGCCGCGGCGGCGCAGGCGCTGGCCGCGCTCGCCGGAAACCCGGCCGTCCGCACCCTGTTCGGTGAACCCGTCGCCCCGGACACCGCCGGCGGGTTCGCCGTCTGGCGCACCGGCACCGTCCTCGCCGTCCTGCTCACCACCTGGGGTGCGCTGGCGACGACCCGGCTGACCCGGGGCGAGGAGGAGGCCGGCCGCTGGGACCTGCTGCTGGCCGGCCGGCTGACCCCGGCGGCCCTGTTGGGCCGGCACCTCGCCGTGCTCACCCTGGCGATGGCGTCGACCGGGCTCCTGCTCGCCGGCGCGCTCACGGCCCTCGGGACGCCGACGGACGGGGCGCTGCTGCACGCCACCGGACTCGCCCTGGCCGGGCTGACCGCGGTCGCGGCGGCGGCCTGCGCCGCGCAGATCTTTCCCGCCCGCGCCGGCGCCACCGGCGCCACGCTGGCCTTCCTCGGCGTCGGGCTGCTGGCTCGCATGGTCGGCGACGGCGTGTCCGCACTGGCCTGGCTGCGGTGGCTGCCCCCGTACGGGCCGCTCGCCCTGAGCCGCCCCTACCATGACGACCGCTGGACTCCCCTGCTGACGCAGGCCGTCAGCGCGGTGGCGCTGGCCTGCATCGCGCTGGTCCTGGCCGGCAGACGCGACGTCCGGTCCGGGCTGCTGCGCCCGCCGGCGGGCCGCGCGCCCCGACGGTGGCTGCTCGGCTCCGTCGGCGCCTTCGCGGTCCGGCGCGCGGTACGCCCCCTCGCGGGTTGGTCGACGGGCATCGGCGCCTACTTCCTGCTGATCGGCCTGCTCGCCGAGTCGCTGACCGGCTTCCTCACCGACAATCCTCGGTTCGCCGACCTCGCCGCCCGGGCCGGCTTCGCCGGTCTCGGGACCGTCGAGGGATACACCGCCACCCTCTTCGCCCTGCTCGCCGTTCCGGTCGGGGCCTTCGCCACCGCCCGCCTGGCCGCGTTCGCCGCCGCCGAGAACACGGGACGGCTGACCCTGCTGCACGCCGGACCGGTCAGCCGCGCCCGCCTGCTGACCGCCGAGGTTGTCTCCACCGTCGCCGGCACCACCGTCCTCGTGGCCGTGGCCGCCGTCGCCACCTGGGCCGGCACCACGACAGTCGACGCCGGACTACCGCTCACCGCCGCCCTGGCCGGCACCGTCAACGTCCTGCCGGTGGTGTTGCTCGGCGTCGGAGCCGCCACCCTCGCGGTCGGACTGGCGCCGCGGGCGGTGGCGACGATCGGCATGCTGCCCACCGCTGGCGGGTTCCTGCTCACGGCGACGGCCGACAGCGTCCACGCCCCGGCCTGGGTCGGCTCGCTGTCCCCGTACGCACACCTCGCCGCCGTGCCGGCCACGGCACCGAACTGGGCGGCAGCCGGCGTCATGGTCACCGGCGCGGTCGCCGTCGTGTCAGCGGGAAGCTGGGCCTATGCCCGGCGGGACCTACGGCTCTGACGGCCGGCACGACGTCAGCGACGCCGGCCGTCCCGCCACCGGTCGATCAGGGCCGGCAGCTCCCGCCAGAGGTAGTCGTAGAAGTCGCGCATCTCGGCGAGGCGGGCGCCGGCGACGCTGTCGGCACCGGTCACGGTGATGCCTTCGTCGGCGGCTTCCCGCATGGTTCCGATCATCGCGTTCTGACCGGACATGAGCGTCGCCCACGCGCCCTCGCGGAGCCGGAAGTGCTCCCGGCGGCTGCCGGGGGCGGGCACCCGCTCGATCAGCCCGACGGTCGACAGCGACTTGAGCGCGGTGGACACGCTGCCGGAGCTGATGGTGAGGGTGTCGGCGATCTCGCCGGCGGTCATCGTCTCCCGCTCGGTGAACAACAACGCCGCGAGCACGCGGGCGGTCATCCGTTGCAGGCCACCCTCGGTGAGGGCCAGCGCCAGCCGCTCCGCCGGATCGCTGAGTGCCATCCGCGTCCTCCCTACTCGATCTGGCGGATCTTAACATCTCCCACTCTTCAGAATTCTTTGAAACTTCGATACTCTGCAAGACATGGGCGATGTGATCCAGCTGGAGAAGTTGACCAAGACGTACGGACGCCGCAGGGGCCTGGTGGACCTGGACCTCTCGGTGGCCGAGGGTGAGGTGTTCGGCTATCTGGGCCCGAACGGCGCCGGCAAGTCGACCACCATCCGCGTGCTGCTGGACCTGATCCGACCGACCAGCGGACGCGCACTGCTGTTCGGACACGACCCGCGCCGGCACGCCGTGGCGCTGCACCGGCGCGTCGGCTACCTGGCCGGCGACGTCGTCGTCAACCCGCGGCAACGGGTAGCCGAGTGCCTGACCTTCCTGGCCGGCCTACGCGGTGACACACCGAGGGCCCGCATCGACGAGCTGGCCGGGCGGCTGGAGCTGGACCTGACGGCGCGCATCGGCGCCCTGTCGAAGGGAAACCGGCAGAAGGTGGGCCTGGTACAGGCGTTCATGCACCGCCCGGCCCTGCTGATCCTGGACGAGCCGACGTCGGGGCTGGACCCCCTGGCGCAACAGACCTTCCTCGACCTGGTCCGCGAGGCCAGAGCCGCCGGGCAGACGGTGTTCATGTCCTCGCACATCATGAGCGAGGTCGAGGCGATCGCCGACCGGGTCGGCATCATCCGCGAGGGCCGCCTCGTCGCGCTCGACACGGTGGCGCGACTCCGCGACCGCAGCGCGCACGAGTTCCAGGTCACCTTCAGCGGCCCGATCGACAGATCCGCGCTCGCCGCTCTGCCGCAGGTGTCCGGCCTGACCGTCGACGGACCGACCGCGAGATTCCAGCTCGCCGGCAGCCCCGACGGACTCATCCGTGTCCTCGCGCGGCACCGGGTCGCCGCGCTGCGCGCCACCGAACCCGACCTGGAACAACTGTTCCTCACCTACTACCAGGCCGACGCCGCGAGCAAGGAGACCACCCATGCCTGACGTCCTGACCAAGACCCTGTGGGACGGCCGGCGCGGCCTTGCCGGTTTCGCCGCCGGCACCGCCCTGATCGGCGCCGCGTACGCCGGTTTCTACCCCCAGGTCGCCGACGGCGCGATGGGACAGACCGTCCAGGGCTTCTCCCCCGCGCTACGCGAGGCACTACGGATGGACGACCTCGCCTCCGCCGCCGGGTACCTCGGCTCCAGCGTCTTCGGCATCATCGTGCCCCTGGTCGCCGTCATCTTCGGCATCACCACCGGCACCCGCGCCATCGCCGGCGACGAGGAGGCCGGCTACCTCGACCTGCTCCTCGCCCACCCGGTCGGCCGAACCCGACTGCTGCTGCACCGCTTCGCCGCGCTCACCGTCGGCGCCGCCCTCATCGCCGGAGTGGTCCTGCTGGCCATGCTCGCCGTCCGGCCCGGCGCCCGGCTCGACAGCATCAGCGCCGGCCAGTTCACCGCCCAGTGCCTCGCGCTGGCACTGCTGATCGTCGTCTTCGGAACGATCGCGATGACCATCGGCGCGGCCACCGGCAGCCGGCCCGCCGCACTCGCGGGCACCGCAGGCGTCGCCGTCCTCACCTACGCCGCCGGCACCGCAGCCACCCAGCTCGACGCCGACGCCCTCCGTTACGCCTCCCCCTTCCACTACTACATCGGCGGAGAGCCGCTCCGGAACGGATTCCAATGGACCGACCTCGGGGTCCTGACCGCCGTCGTGGCGGTGCTACTGAGCATCGCGGTGAGCACATTCAACCGGCGCGACCTGACCAGCTGAGACGGTCGAAGGACAAGTTCGTCGCTGTCGTGGAACCCGTCCGATGATGGACGCGCCTCGGGCGGCCGGCGCTAGCGGCAGCCTTAATGGGATGCGGCACCGCGGGGACGGCCGGCTCCGGCCGAAGCTGATGCCATCTCGCTGCGGCGATGTGCGTCGTACTTTCGCCTCCCGTCGCCGACCGGGACAGCCAGCCTGCCGGATCCGGTCGGCGTGACGTCTGCCGGTCCGGGGCTCCGGGCCGCGCTGATCCTCGCGCTCCGGAGCCCCACCGGGTCACGCCGTCGTCATGTGACGAACGCGTTCGCCCTTCGCGAACTCCTCGACCATCTTGGCGCAGAAGGCCGGAAGGTCGCTGGGGTTGCGGCTGGTGATCAGGCCGTTGTCGACCTGAACCTGTTGATCCACCCAGTTGCCGCCCGCGTTTCGGATGTCGGTGCGCAGGCTGGGGAACGAGGTCACCGTCCTGCCGTTGACCATCCCGGTCTCGACCAACGACCAGGGGCCGTGGCAGATCGCGGCCACCGGCTTCTGTTGCTCGAAGAACGCCCGGACGAAGTCCATCGCCTGCTGGTTCATCCGGAGCCGGTCGGGATTGACCGTCCCACCCGGCAGCAGCAGCCCGTCGTAGTCGGCCGCATCGGCCTCGTTCACGGTCCGGTCCACCCGGTAGCGGTTGGCCGGGTTGATGTCCTGGTTCATCGACTGGATCTCGCCGGAATTCAGTGAGACCAGGTGGACCTCGGCCCCCGCCTGCTCCGCGGCGGCCCTCGACTGGGTGTACTCCACGTCCTCCACCCCGTCTGCGGCGAGGCAAGCAACCCGCTTGCCGGTCAGTCGCTGCTGGCTCTGTGCCATTTTCTGCGGCCCCCTTCGTGGTGCCGCCCGGTCGGCGGCACATCGTTCGCTCGCGGCCGCCTTCCCGGTGTCGGGACCGCAAAACGGGCCACCGCACGGCGCCCAAGGGCGGACAATCCCCACATACGATCGCCGCTGCGCGGAGAAAGGTCCGGCCTGGAGAGTGCTTCCTGTCGCAGCGGGAAAGCATTCAACCCACTGGGATCCAGGCTCCGGAAAGGCACGACATGACCCTCGCCGCCGACGCGATCGAACTGCCGTCCGGCCAGACGATGCCCGTGCTCGGCCAGGGCACGTGGTACCTGGGTGAGCGCCCCGAGAGGCGACGGGACGAGCTGGCCGCCCTGCGCACCGGGCTCGACCTGGGCATGACCATGATCGACACTGCCGAGATGTATGGCGACGGCGCTTCCGAGGAACTCGTCGGCGAGGCGATCGTCGGACGACGCGCCGACGTGTTCCTGGTCGACAAGGTCCTGCCGTCCAATGCCAGCCGACGGGGTACGGTGCAGGCCTGCCGCCGCAGCCTGCGACGACTCGGCGTCGACCACATCGACCTCTACCTGCTGCACTGGCGCGGCAGCCATCCGCTCGCCGAGACGATCGAGGCGTTCGGCGAACTTGTCGAGGCCGGCGACATCGGCCAGTGGGGCGTGAGCAACTTCGATCTTTCCGATATGCAGGACCTCCTCGAGGCGGGCGGAAGCGCCTGCGCGACCAACCAGATTCTGTACAACCTCACCCGCCGCGGTCCGGAATTCGATCTGCTGCCGTGGCTGCGCGAGCACCAGATCCCGGTGATGGCCTACTCGCCGATCGAGCAGGGCAGGCTGCTCGGCCACCCCCAGGTCGCCGAGGTCGCCGCCCGGCACGAGGCCACGGCTGCTCAGGTCGCGCTGGCCTGGCTGCTGCGGCAGGGGCGCATAGCGGCCATCCCCCGGTCGTCCAACCCCGAACACACCCGGGAGAACGCGGAAGCGCGCGACCTGTATCTCGCTGAGGAGGATGTCGCGGCACTCGACACGGCGTTCCCCGCGCCGGCCGGCCCGCAACCGCTCGAGATGCTGTAACGGCGGGGAGATCCGGCGGTTGAGCGCGAGTTGTCGGTGGCGTCCGGTTCGGCCAGCCCGCACCCGCCTCCGGGACATCGCGGCGCAGTGGCTGGCGAACCGAGTCTCAGCGCGCTTGCGGCCCCGACGGCGCTGGGCTCAGGGGTGGAACTCCCCGCGGGTGCGGGGCAGCCACTCGGGGCGGCGGTCACGCAGATACCGGATGAGCCCCTCACGCACGTCGCAGCGAAGGTCCCACGCGCTCGGTCCGTCGGCCGCCGATGCCTGGACCTGGACGACGACGGTCTGGGGCGTCGCGTCCACCATCTGCAGCACCCACTGGTGCCGATCCCACAGTGGTGACGACTCGACGATCCGCCTGGTCTCGGCGCGGAGGTCGTCCAGGTCCGCGGTGTGATCCACGTGGACCCGGGTCTCGCCGACCACGCGCGTCTCGTGCCGGGTCCAGTTCTGGAAGGGGTGCTCGGTGAACCAGGTGGTGGGCAGGATGAGCATCCGGTCGTCCCACAGCCGGATGACCACGTTGGTCAGCTTCACCTCCTCGACGCGCCCCCACTGCCCGTCGACCACGACCACGTCCCCCACGTGGAGTCCGTCGGCGAACGCCACCTGAATGCCGGCGAAGGCGTTGCCGAGCGCGGTGCGTGCGGACAGTCCGAGCAGCGCGCCGACGACACCCGCCGAGGTGAGCACGGACAGCCCGATCGTGCGCAGCGGAGGGAACGTGGTGAGGACCAGGCCGATCGCCACGACCGTCACCACGACGGAGGTGAGGCGCCGTACCGGTCGGATCTGGGTGCGGGCCCGGCGGATCCGGCGGTCGGCCCGCGTCTCGCCCGGCAGCCGGCTGAAAGCGGCCCTCTCGGCGATGTGCAGGGCGCGAAGCACCAGCCACGTCACGCCGGCGATCAACAGCACCACGACGACGCGCCGGACCATGTGGGGTCCCGGGCCGGGGTACGCGCGGATTCCGACATACAGCGCCGCGAGAAGCAGCACGGCGACGGCGGGGCGTCGGCAGGCGCGGTACAGCGGCGCGAGCAGCCAACGGTAGCTACGACCACCGGCGCGACGCTGGACCAGCACGCCGGCCAGCAGGCCCGCTGCGACCACCACAGCCACCGCGACCACCAGGACCGTCCTCGTGGTCACCAACCGACTTTCCTGCCACCGGCGACCGTCATCGGCACTCCCGTCCGGCACGTGCAGCACATGCCCCGTGGGTCACGACTGGCCCAGGTTGGTGACCAGGTTGACGGCGACGGCCAGGATGCCGGTCCCGAAGGTGTACGAGAGCAGCGCGTGTCCGAGCGCCACCCGGCGCATGCGGTTGCTGGTCGGTTCGTTCTCTCCCGGGGCGTAGGACATGCCGACCGTGAAGGCGACGTATGCGAAGTCGGCGTACGCGGGAGGATCGTCCCGCCTGAAGTCCATGCCACGGCCGTCGCCGCAGTAGTACATCCGGGCGTACTTGATCGCGAAGACCGTGTTCACCAGCATCCACGCCAGCACCACCGCGACGACGCTGAGGATCACCAACGTGACAGCAACCATGTCCTGCTGGTCCGAGGCGCGGACGAGCGCCTCGGCCACGGCGACGAGACTGACAACGGACGCGATCAGGATCGCCGAGTCGGTGGAACGGGAGCGCTGCTCCGCCTCGGCAAGCTGCTCGGTACGCTGCGGGCTCGCCGACCAGCAGGACCGCCACACCCACACGAGGATCGTGCCCGCCGCGATCGTCCAGATCACCAGTGGCGTCAGTTCCGGCGCCCCGACCAGGGCGGTGACCGTGCCGGCGACCACACCGACGACCAACGACCACACGGCACGCCTGACTGACAGCAGGCGCCCCAGGTCCCGTCCTGCCGATCGCTGCTCCATCCGTTCAGCGTTCCGGCCAGGCCGGGTGGGGCACGGGAAACCTGGAGCTATCACCGGATCGGGCGTGAGTTCCTGGGATCGCGACGGCGGCGCGGGCCGAGTGGTCGTCGCGACCGCCCCTGAACCTGTCCTCCGTAGCCGCCGCGTCCCGCTCGTCAGGCTTTGAGCACCACCTTTTCGCACTGGTCCTGTTTGTTCTTGAAGATCTCGAAGCCACGTTCCGCCTCTTCGAGCGGCAGGGTGTGAGTGATCACCCGGGTCGGATCGATCTCGCCGCGCTCGATGCGCCGCAGCAGCGGCTTCATGTAGCGCTGCACGTGGCACTGCCCCGTCCGCAGGGTCAGCGCCCGGTTCATCCACGCGCCGGCGGGGAACTTGTCGAGGAAGCCGCCGTACACGCCGATCACCGATACGATGCCGCCGCTGCGGCACGACATGATCGCCTGGCGTAGCGCGTGGGGGCGCTCGGTCTCGGAGCGGACCGCCTGTTTGACCCGGTCGTACGCGTGGATGTGCGCGGCACCGTGGGTGGCCTCCATGCCGACCGCGTCGATGCACTTGTCCGGTCCCCGCCCGCCGGTCAGTTCCAGCAGCCGGGACCGCACGTCGACCTCGTCGAAGTTGATCGTCGTGTGGCCCGCCCGTTCCGCCATCTGCAGCCGGTACGGCTCCTTGTCGATGGCGATGACCTTCGCGGCGCCGAGCACCCGGGCGCTGTCCATGGCGAGCTGGCCGACCGGTCCGGCACCCCACACCGCCACCACGTCGGTCTTCTGAATGTCACATAGGTCGGCGCCCATGAAGCCGGTGGGCAGGATGTCGGAGAGGAACAGCACCTGCTCGTCGGTCAGGTCAGACTCGATCTTCAACGGACCGACGTCGGCGAACGGCACCCGCGCGTACTGCGCCTGACCGCCCGCGAACCCGCCCGTCAGGTGCGAATAGCCGAAGATCCCGGCTACCGGATGGCCGAACATCTTCTCGGCGATCCCGGCGTTGGGGTTGGAGTTCTCGCAACAGGAGTACAGCTCGGCGGCGCAGGCGCCACAGTTGCCGCAGGCGATCGGGAACGGCACGACGACCCGGTCGCCGACCCGGAGCTTGTTCAGGGGTACGCCCGAGCCGACCTCGACCACCTCGCCCATGAACTCGTGGCCCATGACGTCGCCGTCCTGCATGGTGGGCACGTATCCGTCCACCAGGTGCAGGTCGGAGCCGCAGATCGCGGTGGAGGTGATCTTGACGATCGCGTCGCGGTTGTTCAGGATCTTCGGGTCCGGTACGTCACGGACCTTGACGTTGTTGCGGCCCGCCCAGGTGTTCGCCCTCACGCCCCCGCCCCCTTCGCCAGCTCGGCGTCCGACAGCGGTTGCGCCGGACGCTGCGGGAACTCCCTGCGAGCCCGCTTGCCCCACGGTGCGCCGTCGGAGCGGACCACCTCGCCGGTCTCCAGCACCTGCTTGAGCCGGCGCAGATCGTCGTCGAGTTGCTGGTGCGGCTCCTCGCCGAAGTACTTGGCGACCGCCTTGCCGACCGCGCCGCCGGGGATGTCGTAGGTCAGGAGCACGTGCACCTCCGTGCTCACACCGTCCGGGGCGGGCACGAACCGCACCGTACCGGCGTTCGGCACGTCTGCCTTCCCGATCGACCGCCAAGCGATCTTCTCGCCGGCCACGTCGCCGATGATCTCGGCGTCCCACTCGACGTTCTTGCCGAACGGAGCGCTGGCGGACCAGTGGCTCGTCCGCTCACCGGTGGGCCGGACCTCTTCGAGATGAGCCATGAAACTCGGCAGCTTGTCCAGGTCGCGCCAGAACGCGTAGACCTCCGACGGGGGCTTGCGAACGGTTGTCGTGGCTGTCAGCTCCATGGGTCCTCCTCTGCGTGCGCCTCGTGTCGCCGACGCGGAGCCGGCCTCCTTCGCCCGGGTGGCGTGCACGGCGGTCAGGAGATCCAGCACCGTGATCCCGAGGACAGCGCCGGTGACACCGACGAGTCGCCGCCGGCGGCGACCGCCCCGATGAGCGAGGGCCAGTCCGAGCGAGGCCAGGTCCATCGCGTCGCCCACGACCCGGGTCCACGCCCAGAAGCCCTTCCGCCGGCTCGTCAGGAGCCCGGCGGCGTGTACCAGCTCCCGCGCTCCGACCAGCGGCACCATGACTCGAGATGTCGCAGAGTCGTCCACGCCGCTGATTCGGCGCACCGTGTCCGGTGCCGCCAACTGCGCCACGCCCAGACCGGCACTCATCCAGCCGAGCCCGCGCCCCCGCCGCCGCACCTCCTCCTGCCTGGCCTTCCCTACCTCTCTGACCGCAAGTCGTGTCACGGGTGGCCTCCCTGTCCGGTCGCGCCTGGCCGAGCATTTCGATCCCCTTGGGAACGGGGTGGCGGATTGGCGGGGCCGGCATACCCCCCGCCGAGCGCCTGAACCCTGCCGGATCGGCCGTTGCCCCGATCGCACAGCAGGCGCCGGCCGACGGTCCACGCGACCAGCGGCACCCGCGAAGGCAGCAGATCTCACCAACACCGCTGAGCCGTTTGACGCCTCGGCACACGGGTAGACCGCGACCCGGTCCGAGGAGGTGGACCGAGGATCGGAGCCACAGATGGTGGGCTCCGTCCGGTCCGCATGACGGGCGAGGACCGAGGAGTGCGGGATGGCCGAACCGGAGAGCCGGGACAGGGACGCACGGGAGTCGCCCGCGCAACCGCGCGACCACATCGATCCGCAGCGCGACGCCGAGGAGGGCGCTGACGTCTCCGATCGGGGCCGGAACCTCGGCGCCACCGGCGGGCCGACGGGTGCGAGGCCGGGGGGACACCCCGCCCCACAGCGTGGCGAGCGCGACCTGCCCCGGCCGACCGGCGGACGCAGCAGCAAGACGATGTCAGAACCGGATGTCGTCCTCCAGATCCCGCAGGCCAAGGTCGAACAGATCTACGTCGAGGTCGACAACCTGGACGCCTCCGTCTCACTCCGAGCCCGCCTGGGTAGCCTGCTCCAGCTCGACGTGGGCGTTCAGGCGCAGCTCGGCACCGTGAAGATCGACATCAAGGGCGTCGAGGCCGAGGCGATGCTCGAGGTTCGACTCGAGGAACTCCGCGGCATTCTCGACAGCGCCCTGCACACCATCGAACGCAATCCTCAGATCATCGAGTCGCTGGTCAAGACCGTGGACACCGCCGTGAACCAGGTTGGACAGACGGCTCAGCAGGCGCTCGGGCCGCAGGGGCCACTGGCGCGGACGCTCGACCACGTCGGGCAGACGGCGCAGGAGGCGCTGGGGCCTGAGGGACCGCTGTCGCAGACGCTGCACCAGACCATTGGTGGTGGCCCGGGTGGATCTCCGGCCCGAGCCGCCTGGCAACGGATGAAGAGGATGGTCAACAGCAGCCAGCCACTGAGGCACATCACGGCGCGCCTGGTAGGACCTCAGGGGCAACAGCAGCAGGGCTGATCGACATACCATCCGGATGGGCGGTGTCGTGCCAGGACAGATGGCGGTCGTCGTCCGGACCGGCCGCCGGCCGGCCGGCCGGCCAGGGAACGACGCTCGCCTGCCCGGCTTCTCCACCGGGCAACCGATCCCGATGCGCCTCCGTGAGCACCCGGGCGATCCGGCTCGAGAACCTCGTCGAACTCGAACAGGTCGGCATCCTTCACCGAAGCCGTCCCGCTCGAGAGCATGGGCGCCCAGCTACCGGGTATCCCCGGGCATGGGTAGCCAACAGCGCAACAAGCATGACAGCGGCGGCGAGTCGGCGCGGGGCCGCCGACACCCGGGCAGCGGAGCACGAGGCCGGCAGGGAGCCACGGTGGAGCACTCGCCGAATCAGCGGCACGAGCGCACCGCGACCGGACCAGCCGGCACCGAGCGCGACCACGGCCGGGCGAAGGCGGCCGGGGAAGGGCGGGTCAACCGCCAGGGTACGGGCTGAAGGCCCCAACAACGCGATCTTCGCCCCCCGACGAGACACGTGCTCTCATTCGGTTGCCGTCGCTCGTCACCCACGCCTGCCGGCCAGCTCGGCTGCACCAATGGCCTACGGCCCAACGGACGTGCGGCCACGGGCAGCGGCCATCACCGGGATGCGGCGCTGACGTCCATCAGCTCAAGCACCTCGTCACCGAGTCCATGGATCGCGATGTCGTCACGCCCGCTCTCCCACCGTTGGCGGTCGAGCACCAGGTTGATCTGCTCCTGGCGGGCACCGTCGAAAGCCCGGATCGTGGTGCCGTTCGACTGATAGCCGAGCGACCACGAGACTCCCAGCGACGGTGCATTGGTGGACCAGGCGGCGGACTCGGCGCGATCCGCTCCCAGCCCGGCGAACGCCAGGTGCAGGATGGCGGCCCGCATCTGCTTGCCGTAGCCACGCCGCTGGAACCGCCGCGCGATCCACGACCCCGTCGAGACGGTCCTGGTGATCCCGAAGTCCTGCGCGCCGATCTCCTGCACCCCGACGCACGCGCCATCGACCTTCACGGCCATCACCAGGTTCCATCTGCTCGGCCGCCAGTCCGCCAGGGACGCCCAGTAGTACCGCAGGAACGACCACTCGGCCTGGGGAGACGGTCCCGACTCCCATCCCGCCACGGGCGAACGCGCCAGAAATCGGCTCTGCGGATCGTAGATGCCCGCTGCCGCATGCATCGCCAGCTCGGCAAGCTCGTCCTCGCCCGGCACAGCCAGCTCAAGCACGGACGTCGTCACCCGCAGACGGCGCACGGGCCAGACCTCGGCCAACGTCATCCGAGCATCATGCCCTGTCCTGCCGCCCGCCGTCGCCCGAAGCTGTCGGCGGATCTCTGAGGAGGGCCGGGGTTCGGGCAAAGCCCCGAGGTCTTCATGGTTCTGGTCGTCCGTCAGCGTGACCGGCCGGGCCGGCGCTTTGCGGGCCGCCTTGATCCACTCGCGCTTCACGGGATCATCGGCCGCCCGCCTCGGCAACCGGGTGCAGGAGGCAAACCGTCCGCTCTGCGCCGCAGAAACCGACTTGATCAGCCTCTCGGACGTGACGCCATGACGAACATTCCCCGCAAGCCGCGGCGAGCAGCAGGCATTTGCCGTCACGATGCTGTGCGCCGCGCTGCCCCTGACCGCCGGGTGCGGCACCTCGGAACCCGAAGTGCCGCCGGCGCCGGCGGCTGCGGCACCGCTCACCCATCCTGCGGTCGAGCGAGTGGGTGGAGCAAGCCAGATGAGTTGCGGAATCAGGCGTAACAAGCTCTTCGATCATGAAGGCGGGGCGTGGGCGCCGGGCTCGCCTGGCGGGGCGTCGAGGGCCAGCCTCAGCGCCGCCTCGACCGGATAGACCGGGCAGTACAGCGGAGTGTCTGTGGCCGGCGGGGCCGCGTCCTTCGCCTCGAACGCCTTGCGGGCCCGGCCGAGGTCCGCGAGCAGGTCGGCCACTGACGGTTCCTTCTTCGGCTCCGAGGGCGCCGCCTCGACGGGTGCCTCCGTCTTCGGCGCCGTGATCGAGACGCCGAGCGCCGCCGCAGCGGCGTTGAGCCCGTCCTTCGGCATCGCGGCGGCCAGCGCCGAGAGGCGGCCGACGGCCTGGTCGGCGTACGCGGCGTCGACCGGCACCGCCGGCAGCTCGAACCGGGTTCCGGTCTGAGCGCCGAACGGGGCGTCGCGGAACACCCGGTCGCGGTTCTCGGCGTCGACGAGCACGTGGCGGCCGTCGTGGAGGTCGGCGTACAGGTTGGCGGCGAGCACGTTCCCGTCGAGCAGCAGGTTCTGGTCGGGCACGGTCGCGCGGACGGCGATGCTGTCGGCGAAGGCGAGCACGTTGGCCTCGACCCGCATGACACCTCGGCCGGAGATGTCCAGCAGGCAGCCGGTCGTGGACTGCCCGGTCGAGGCCCGGCCGGTGGGGTCGGCGGCGAACAGGACCGTGTTGCCGCGGATGGTCCAGGGGCCCGCGCCGGGTGCCTGGATACGGACGGCGGTGCCGCTCGTGTTGACGACCACGTTGTTCTCGAACGTCCCGTACGCCGCACTGAGCTGCACGGCGCAGTACGCCGCGTTGGCGAAGACGCAGTTGCGCACGGTGATGCCACCGCTGCCGCCGCGCAGGTCGAGCAGCGCCGCCGACTGGGAATGGCCCGCGTCGAGAGCGCCGCTGTCGGCGTACGCGTTGTAGGTCGCCCCGTCGAACATGAACCCGTCAAGGACGAGGCCCTCCCCCGAGTCCTCGCCGGTGAGCACCGGATCGCCGAAGATGCCCTTCGCCTTGGTCTCCGGAGTGAGCACGAAGCGCACGGGGTGTCGCCAGGGGTCGCGCGCGGCGAACTCGGCGTCCCACCCGCCCAGCAGCGTCAGGTTGCGTACGGGGATGCGCCACGTGCCCGACCGCAGGCGGCCCGTGTACTCACCTGCGGCGACGAGGATGCGGTCGCCCTCGGCGGCCTTTTCGAGGGCCTGGAACGGGTCGCGGAACGGCGCCTCGCGGCTGCCGTCCCCGCCGGAGGATCCGGCCCGCACGAACCAGTCGCGGCCGGCCGGCCGGGGCGGCTCGGGGGCCGTGACGTCGAGCACGGGCGCGAGGGAGTCGAGGACGATGGTGGCGCTCTGACGCCCGCCGGGCGGCGTGAGGCGATACGTGCCGCGGAGCAGGTACGTGGACTCGACGTCGAGGCCGCGCGAATACCGTACGGCCTCCTCAGTCTGGTGATGGACGAGGCCGTAGCGCGGGGCGAGCGCCCACCACGGGCTGTTGTCGGTGCCGGGCTCGTAGACGGCGACGCCGATGTGCGTCTCCGCGAGCTCAGGGAGGATCTGCGTGTTCTGGTCGAAGCCGACCCCGGCCCGCACCTGCACCGGGGCTCCGGCGAGCGCCGGGTCGGCCTCGTAGAGCCGCGCCCAGTCGACGGCCTGGTACGCCGGACCGGCCGCGAGCTCGGTGAACGGCTCCGGCGCCGCCAGGTCGGCGGGGTGCGCGCCCGGCGCCGCGCCGACCGCGAGGGCGAGCACCTCGGCCGGGGCGAGCCGACGCATGACGGGCCGCTGAACATCACGGTCTGATGTGGACGACAGCGCGCCGAGGCCGGCCGATTTCCGCAGCGCGTTGAGGGCGGCGATCGGCGGGCGCTCGTACGTGACGGCGACGTCCACCGTGTACGTGTCGAGCCACGCCGCCGGGAGCCCGGTCAGCTGTGGGTCGCCGACGGTGTTGCCGGCCGCCGAGCGCAGGCCGACGTCTTCGAGCTCCGCGGCGTACTCCTCGGTGAGCTCGGCCTCCGCGCCCGACACCCGGCTGCGCACGATGTCGCGCGGTGTGGCGAAGAACAGGTTGCGGTCGATGGCGATCTGTCCGACGTCGCGCAGGCAGGCGACGGCCGCGTTGCCGCAGCCGACGAACACGTTGTCGGCGATCGCGGCAGCGCCGTTGACCCGTACGCCGACTGCCCGGTCGGCGCCGGAGCCGCGCGGCGGGTCGGAGTCGTCGTGGGCGAAGGCGAAGGTGTTGCGGCTGACCGCGGCCGGGGTCTCGGGGGCGCCGTCGCGGACGGTGAGCAGGCTGAGGCCGACGCAGTTGACGACGATGTTGTTCTCGAAGACCACGGAGTCGCCGCCGAGCTCGACGGCGCCGGAGCTGCCGTTGGCGAAGCAGCAGTCGCGGACGGTGATGCGCTTGCCGCGCAGGCTCACCAGCGGGCCGTCCCCGTAGGAGGCGCGCTGCAGGCCGCCCTGCTCGTCGTAGTCGTCGCGCCCGGCCCCGTCGAAGAACAGCCCGTCCAGGACGAGGCCGTCGTGGCCGCCGATGCCCTGGAGCATGTTCGGCTCGTTCGGGACGCGCAGGCCGGTCTTTGCCGCGAAGACCGTCGGTGTCTGCCAGGGGGTACGGCGGGCGAAGTCGGGGCTGTATCCGCCGAGCAGGGCCAGCTCGGGGGTGTCGACGACCCACGAGGAGCGCTCGCCACGCCCGGTATAGGTGCCCGCCGCGATGTGGATGCGGTCGCCGGGCGCAGCCTGCCGCAGCGCGAGCCACGGGTCGTGGAACGGCCGGGCCCGGGTGCCGTCGCCGACCGGGCCGCCCGCCGCGACGAAGAGGTCGGTCATGACTTCTTCACCTCGTCGTCGGCTTCCTCCGTCTTGTCCGCGAGCAGCTTGAAGCCCACCTTGACCGCGTCTCTGACCTGTGCGAACGCGGCGAGGCCCGTCTGCTTGTAGGGTCCCTCGGCCAGGTCCTTGACGTATTCCTCCTCGGTCGCCAGCAGCGACTCCAGGGATTCCGAGGCCTTCTTCAGCTCCTCGTTGAACTTCGCCAGCGTGCCCGGATCATCGGTCAGCTGGGCGAAGGCGTTGGTGCTCTCCTCCACGAGCGTGGGGAAGAGCTCGTCGTAGAGCTTGCTGGACTGCTCCTTGGCCGCCTCGGCCCGCGTGTCGAGCCCTCGGTCGAGGACGTTCTCCTTCATCCAGTCCCAGTCGGTGGCCCGGTAGTCGCCGGACGCGCCGATGCCGCGCCAGTTCCCCGCCGCCTCGGCGCCGCGGGCGAAGAGCTTGTCGATCCAGTCCTCGTCGAGCTGTTCGCGGGCCGCGGTCAGCAGCTTGATGTTGTCGACCACCGTCTGCTTCGCGGCACGCTTCTGCTTGGCCGCCATGAGGTTCTCCGCGGTGAGCTTCTCGAAGTTCTTGATCGCCTCGTTGGCGGCTTCCTTGGACGACGGGTCCTTCATGAAGAGGACGATCAGGCGGGCGCCCGAGGTCGGGAGGTATTTGACGAGCAGGCTCTTGACGGTGTCCTGGATGGAGCCGAAGTTCTTGAGGAGCAGCTGCTCGACGATCGTGTCGTTGCTGCGCGCGTTCTTGAGGTCCTCCTCGCACTTCTTGATGAGCGCGAGGTCGGCCTCCAGGACCTTGCTCATCAGCGTGGCGACCTCGGGGACGTCGAGCCGGGCGACCTGCGCCCAGATCTTGCGCTCCCCGGCGAGGAAGTCACGCGGGCCGACCGCGGTCCACCGTTCGTCGACGGACATCGCGTTGGCCTGGCTGTCCTCCAGCACCGACCGGATGTCCGATTCGAGGCGCTCCATCAGCGCCTCGGCCTGCTCGCAGTTGGTCTCCCACCGGTCGGTCAGGCCGTCATAGCCCGGTTGCTCCAGCTTGGAGAGCATCTCCTCGAACAGCTTCTCCCGATCGGTGTCGAAGCGTTCCAGCAGATCCAAGACCTTGTCGAGGATGTCCTCCTCGAACCCCGTGGCGCGCATCCGCTGCTCAACGAGCTCCCGAGCGTCATCGACATCTTCCACAAATCTCAGCGTAGGAGCCCTCGGTCACCCGGGGCAGTCGTGAACCCGATCCCTGCCAGATCAAGGATCCGACCTGTGCCGCCGCTCGGTGAAGACTGACTCCGGAAGTCGTGGAGGTTCCCCGGTTCGCCGGAGTGATGAATTGTGAGACGGAACAGCAAGAAGGCCTCGACCCACCGAAGTGAATCAAGGCCCTGACCTGCTGTTTTAATGTCGGGACGGCCGGATTCGAACCGACGACCCCTTGACCCCCAGTCAAGTGCGCTACCAAGCTGCGCCACGTCCCGATGCCCCCGCGCGGTCTCCCCCGCAGCAGCCGGTACAGCTTAGCGCAGGATCTTCGCACCGTGCGCACAGGCCCCTCCCACGCCACACCCCCTAGAGCGTCCTAGGAGGGTGGCCTGCCGGGAAGGGCCGGCAGGCCACCTACGGTGGGAGGATCAGCCGTGTGCCTTACCCCGGCCGCCCGGGCCGAGCTTCTTGCGGGGGCGTACCGAGATGTCGATCGGGCTGCCCTCGAAGCCGAACTCCTCGCGCAGCTTGCGCTCCACGAACCGCTGGTAGCCGGCGTCCAGCGGACCGGTGGTGAACAGCACGAACCGCGGCGGCGCCACCCCGGCCTGGGTGGCGAACAGGATGCGCGGCGCGCGCCCGCCGCGTACCGGGTGCGGGGTCGCCTGGACCAGCGCGGTGAGCCACTGGTTGAGCTGCGCGGTCGGGATGCGGGTCTCCCAGCTGGCGAGGGCCTTGCGCAGCGCGGGGGCGAGCTTGTCGACGGCGCGGCCGGTGCGCGCGGACAGGTTCAGCCGGATCGCCCAGGGGATGCGGCGCAGCTCCCGGTCGATCTCCTTGTCCAGGTAGTAGCGCCGGTCCCCGTCGACCAGGTCCCACTTGTTGAACGCGATGACGAGTGCCCGGCCGGACTCCACGACCATGGTGAGGATGCGCTGGTCCTGCTCGCTGATCACCTCGCTGGAGTCCAGCAGCACCACGGCCACCTCGGCGGCCTCGATCGCCGAGGCGGTCCGCAGGCTGGCGTAGTATTCCGTGCCGCTGGCCTTGCCGACCCGCTTGCGCAGGCCGGCGGTGTCGACCAGCTGCCAGGTCTCGCCGCCGATCTCGGCCAGGCTGTCCACCGGGTCGACGGTGGTGCCGGCGACCGAGTCGACCACCGCGCGCTCCTCGCCGGAGAACCGGTTGAGCAGGCTGGACTTGCCGACGTTGGGTCGGCCCACCAGGGCGACCCGGCGCGGGCCACGCGGGCGGTTCTCCACGATCTTCGGCGCCTCGGGCAGCGCGTCCAGGATCGCGTCGAGCAGGTCGCCGGAGCCCCGGCCGTGCAGCGCCGAGACCGGGAACGGCTCACCGAGACCGAGCGACCACAACGAGGTGGCCTCCATCTCGATGGTGGTGTTGTCGGCCTTGTTGGCCACCAGGATGACCGGCTTGGCGCTGCGGCGCAGCATCTTCACCGCGGCCTCGTCCACGTCGGTCGAGCCGACCATGGCGTCCACCACGAACAGCACCACGTCGGCGGTGGCCACGGCGATCTCGGCCTGCGCCGCGATGGCGGCGGCCCGGTCCTTGGCGTCGGGCTCCCAGCCGCCGGTGTCCACCACGGTGAACGCCCGGCCGTTCCACTGCGCGTCGTAGGGCACCCGGTCCCGGGTCACGCCGGGGATGTCCTCCACGACCGCCTGCCGGCGGCCGATGATGCGGTTGACCAGTGTGGACTTGCCCACGTTGGGGCGGCCGACCACGGCCACCACGGGCTGCGGGCCGGTCGGCTCACCGGAGTCGACCTCCGGCTCGCGCAGCTCCACCCAGCCACCGAAATCGTCGTCGCTCACGCCGAGCCACCCTTCGTTCGCGACTGCGGGGCTCGCACAACCCGCTCACTCCTCGCGCTCACGCCACGCCCCGCTCGGTGAGGAGCTGGCGCAGGCGGGCGACGACCTCGTCGATGCCCAGCTCGGTGGTGTCCAGCACCACCGCGTCGGCGGCCTGCTGGAGCGGGTTGACCTTGCGGGTCGAGTCCAGCCGGTCCCGGCGGGCCAGGTCGGCGGCGGTCGCCGCGACGTCGGCCGCGTCCTCGGCGCTGCGCCGCTGGGCGCGGGCCGTCTCGGAGGCGGTCAGGTAGACCTTCAGGTCGGCGTCGGGCGCCACCACCGAGCCGATGTCGCGGCCCTCCACGACGATCCGGCCCGCCTCGGCGATCATGCGCCGCTGCCGCTCCACGAGCAGCTCGCGGACCGCGCCCACGGCGGCCACCGCGGAGACCGCGCCGGTCACCTCCGGGCCGCGGATGTCGGTGGACACGTCGGTGCCGTCGACGGTCACCGCGTACCCCTGGGGGTCGGTGCCGAGGCGCAGGTCGGCCTCGCCGGCGACCTTGGCCACCGACTCGGCGTCGGTCAGCTCCACCCCGGAGCGCAGGACCGCCCAGGTCAGCGCCCGGTACATGGCACCGGTGTCGAGGTAGCGGGCGCCCAGGCTCACCGCCAGTCGCCGCGACACGGTGGACTTCCCCGAACCGGACGGCCCGTCCACAGCGACCACACATCGCCCGGCCGGTACGTTTTCCTCCACCGTTGTCCTCCTCAGCCCGTACCTCGCGGGTCGCCGGTGTCTCCGGCGCCGTTGAGCGGATGTCTTTCGTCGTCAATCATGCCCGCGCCGCGCGGGCGCCCCGCCGGGCGGCGCGTGCGCCGGCCCGCGGACCGCGTCGAAGCCTACCGGGAGCCGTACCCCGGTCGTCTCCGGTCAGTCACCCACGGCCTTGAACAGGGCGGCGACCTCCGCGTTGGTCAGCCGCCGCAGCCGCCCGGTGCGCAGGTCGCCGAGCTTGATCGGACCGATCGAGGTACGGATCAGCCGGGACACCGGGTGTCCCGCCTCGGCCATCAGGCGCCGGACGATGTGCTTGCGCCCCTCGTGCAGGGTCAGCTCCACCTGGGCGGTTTTGCCCAGCGTGTCGACCACCCTGAACCCGTGGACCTTCACCGGCCCGTCCTCCAGCTCGATGCCGGCGGTCAGCCGCTTGCCCAGGTTGCGCGGGATCGGCCCGGCCACCTCGGCGAGGTAGGTCTTGAGCACCTCGTACGACGGGTGCATGAGCTTGTGGGCGAGGGTGCCGTCGTTGGTGAGCAGGAGCAGGCCCTCGCTGTCGGCGTCCAGTCGGCCGACGTGGTAGACCCGCTGCTCCAGCCGCGCGCCGATGAAGTCGGCGAGCTCGGTGCGGCCCTTCTCGTCGGCCATGGTGGTGACCACTCCGCGCGGCTTGTTCATCGCCACGTAGACCAGCCGGACGTCGGCCTGGAGCCGCTCCCCGTCGACGACGATCACGTCGCGGGTCGGGTCGGCCTTGTCGCCGAGCTGCGCCACCCGCCCGTTCACGGTCACCCGCCGCCGGAAGATCAGGTCCTCGCAGGCGCGCCGGGAACCCACCCCCGCGGCGGCGAGCACCTTCTGCAGGCGCTCGGCGCTCTCGTAGACGGGGGCGTCGGGCTTCGGGGCACGGTCATCGCGTCGCATCGGCAAGCTCTTCTACGTCGTCGGGAAGGAACGGGGCCAGGGGCGGCAGGTCGTCCACCGAGTTGAGCCCCAGCTTCTCCAGGAACATGGTGGTGGTCCGGTAGAGGAACGCACCGCTGTCCGCTTCGGTGCCGCACTCCTCGACCAGGCCGCGACCCACCAGGGTACGGAGCACCCCGTCGCAGTTCACACCCCGGATGGCGGAGATGCGGGAACGGGTCACCGGCTGCCGGTAGGCGACCACGGCGAGAGTTTCCAGCGCGGCCTGGGTCAGCCGGACCGACTGCCCGTCCAGTACGAACCGTTCCACGTAGGTGGCGTATTCCGGCCGGGTGTAGAGACGCCAGCCACCCGCGGCCCGGCGCAGCTCGAACCCGTGCCCGGCGGCGGTGTAGCCGGCGGCGATCTCGTCGAGCATCGCGCCGACGCGCTCCGGGGCCTGTTCGAGGACCTCGGCCAGGGTCAGCTCGCTGACCGGCTGGTCGACCACCAGCAGGATGGCCTCCAGGGCGCCGCGCAGCTCCGCGTCGTCGAGCACCGGCGCGGGCGCCGGCTCGGGCGCCGCCCGCCGCCGCCCCCGCTTCGGGGGTACGCCGTTCGTTCCCGCTTCCCCGCTCCCCTGGTCCGCCGCGTCCCGCTCGGACGTGCCGACGTCCGCCCCGCTTCCGCCAGAGATCTTGGTACGGTCCCGCCCCTCCGGGGGCGCCCCCGTACCAAGATCCGACCCGGTTGCGGCGATCTTGGAAGGAATCGGCCCCTCTGAGGGCCGTTCGCTTCCAAGATCTCTGGGCGGCCCTGCGGCGGAGTCGAGATCGTGGGCGGTCCCGGTTCGTGGCGAGTCAGAAGTGTCCGAGATCTCGGGTTCCGCCTGCTCGGCGGCCGAACTGGAGTCGTCCGGCTCGGGCGCGGCCTGGGGCGCGGACGGCCGCTGCCAGGGAGGGATCCAGGCAGCAGCCTGATCGGCCAGCGAGTCGTGGCGTTCCTCGTCGCTCATCCCTCTAACTCCTGCGTCGGTGCGGGTTCGTCCGCGGCGTCGGTCGGCAAGACGGCGTCGGATGCGGCGACGACCGGGGCGCCCGGCGCGGCGGAGCCGGCGGATCCGGCGACATCGCCGTCGGCCAGCGCGGCGGGGGTGGACGTGGTCGTGGATTCGGGGGTGCCGGCGTACTCGTCGACGGTCAGCTCGGCCTCCCCCTCGGCCGGGCCGGTCCAGCGCACCGTCAACTCCTCCAGCGCCTGCTCCTGCACGAACGCGACCAGCCCCTGCCGGTACAGCTCCAGCAGCGCCAGGAACCGCGCCACCACCTCCAGCGTCATCTCGCAGTCGGCGCAGAGCAGCGAGAACGTGGCGACGCCGGCCCGGCGCAACCGGTCGGCGATGATGCCGGCGTGCTCCCGGACGCTGACCCGGACCATGTGCACGTGCGCGATGGACACCTCGGGCACCGGCTTCGGGCTCATCGCCTTCAGCGCGAGCTTGAGCAGGCGCTGCGGGCCGATACCGAGCACCAGGTCGGGCAGCGCCTCGGCGTACCGGGGCTCCAGGGTGACCGCCCGCGGGTAGCGCCGGCCGCCGACCGCCTCCAGCTCGGCGATGTGCGCGGCGGCCTCCTTGTACGCCTTGTACTGCAACAGCCGGGCGAAGAGCAGGTCCCGCGCCTCCAGCAGCGCCAGGTCCTCCTCGTCCTCCACCTCGGCCGAGGGCAGCAGCCGGGCCGCCTTGAGGTCGAGCAGAGTGGCGGCGACCAGCAGGAACTCGCTGGTCTCGTCCAGGTCCCACTGGTCGCCCATGGCTCGCAGGTAGGCGATGAACTCGTCGGTGACCTTGTGCAGGGCGACCTCGGTGACGTCCAGCTTGTGCTTGCTGATCAGCTGGAGCAGCAGGTCGAACGGCCCGGTGAAGTTGTCCAGCCGGACCGTGAAGCCACTGGTCTCCGGGTTGGCGGGCACCACGCCGTCGACCTCGGCGGCCAGCTCCGCGGCGGCGGCGGGGTCGCCGGTGCCGTGCGGCGGGTCGAGGGGCGGTGCGGTCACCGGGAAACCGTAGTCGACGCGGTGGGCGGGCGGCCTGCGGCCTACCGGTCCGCCTGGGCGGCGATCACCTCTCGGGCGAGCTGGCGGTAGTTGCGCGCGCCGGAGGAGGCCGGGTCGAGGGTGGTGATGGGCGCGCCGGCCACCGTCGACTCGGGGAACTTCACCGTCTTGGTGATCACGGTCTGGTAGACCTTGTCGCCGAACGCCTCGACCACACGCTGGAGCACCTGCCGGCAGTGGGTGGTGCGACTGTCGTACATGGTGGCGAGGATGCCCTCG
Source organism: Micromonospora sp. WMMA1996 (assembly GCF_002573675.1). Taxonomy (NCBI): domain Bacteria; kingdom Bacillati; phylum Actinomycetota; class Actinomycetes; order Micromonosporales; family Micromonosporaceae; genus Micromonospora; species Micromonospora sp. WMMA1996. The sequence goes on from NZ_PDHU01000001.1 coordinate 3,073,077, forward strand.
AGCTCCAGGTCGAAGTTGAGCCGCTCGCGCACCTTGTCGATGGTGTCCAGCAGCAGCGCGACACCTCGCAGGCTGAAGAACTCGCACTCCAGCGGGATGAGCACGCCGTGCGCGACGGTCAGCGCGTTGATCGCCAGCAGCCCCAGCGAGGGCTGGCAGTCGATCAGGATGAAGTCGTACTCCTTGCGGATGGTCCGCAGCACCCGGGCCAGGGCCATCTCGCGGGCGACCTCGTTGACCAGCTGGATCTCGGCGGCGGAGAGGTCGATGTTGGCCGGCAGCAGGTGCAGCCCGGCCACGTCGGTCTTGATCAGGACGTCCTCGGCGGTGACGTCGTCCTGCATGAGCAGGTTGTAGACCGAGAGGTCGAGGTTGTGCGGGTTGACGCCCAGGCCGACGGAGAGGGCGCCCTGCGGGTCGAAGTCGACGAGCAGCACCTTGCGGCCGTACTCCGCGAGCGCGGCGCCCAGGTTGATGGTGGTCGTGGTCTTGCCGACGCCACCCTTCTGGTTGGCCATCGCGATGATCCGCGCCGGGCCGTGCCGGTCGGTCGGCATCGGCTCGGGGATCGGCTTGCGCATGGTGTAGGCGGCCGGGTCGGCGGGGCCGAGGTCGGCGCCGAGCGTCGCCTGCTGCTCACGGAGCTCCGACGTCCAGGTCTCGGCACGGTCACCGTTTCCTGCCATGTCCTCGTTGCCCCCTCCCGACGACCACCCGGCGTCGGAGCCGTCCGACGTCCCTCGCGGCGCCGCTGCGCACCCCCGGTCCGTCGTACCTGGAGGTCCGCGCCGATGCCGACTGTACGCCACCGGCCAGCAGCGCGTTCGGTAGCGGGTCGGCGTGTCGGCCGCTCATGCGAGGGCGCGCGGGTGCGCGGTGGCGTACACCTCGCGCAGTCGTTCCACGGTGACCAACGTGTACACCTGGGTGGTGGTCACCGAGGCGTGGCCGAGCAGCTCCTGCACCACCCGCACGTCCGCGCCGCCGTCGAGCAGGTGGGTGGCGTAGGAGTGGCGCAGGGTGTGCGGGGAGACCGCGTCCGGGCCGTCGACCGGCAGGCCGGCCCGGCCGGCGGCGGCGCGCAGCACGCCCCAGGCGCCCTGCCGGGTGAGCGGGCCGCCACGGGCGTTGACGAACAGCGCCGGGGTGCCCCGGCCGGCGGCGAGCAGCGCCGGGCGGCCGCGGACCAGCCAGGCGCGGGTCGCGTCGGCGGCGTACCCGCCGATCGGCACCAGCCGGGCCTTGCCGCCCTTGCCGCGCAGCAGCACCGTGCCGGCGTCGAGGTCGAGGTCGTCGACGGCGGCGCCGACCGTCTCGGAGATGCGCGCGCCGGTGCCGTACAGGAATTCCAGCAGCGCCCGGTCGCGCAGCGCGCGGGGCGCGGCGTCACCGGTGGCCCCGGCCGGACCGGCGGCCTCCAGCAGCCGCAGGACGGCGTCGACGGGCAGCGCCCGGGGCAGCCGCCGCGGCGGCGTCGGCGGGCGGACGTCGCGGCCGGGGTCGGCGCCGGCCAGACCCTCGCGCAGCGCGAAGCGGTGCAGGCCGCGCACCGCGCTGGCGGCGCGGGCGGTGGACGAGACGGCCAGCGGCGGGTGCGTGTCGTCGCCGGCGCGCAGCCGGGCCAGGTGCGCCTCGACCTGGGTGGCGCCGGCGGCGGCCAGGTCGGTCACCCCGACGTCGGCCAGGGTGGCGAGGTAGCGGTCCAGGTCCCGACGGTACGAGGCGAGCGTGTTCGCGGACAGTCCACGCTCGACGGTGAGGTGGTCCAGGTAGCCCCGGACCGCGCGGCGCAGGGCCGGCGCGGGTTCCGCGCCGGCCCGGTCCACCGTGGGGTCGGTCAGCTGAGCACCTCGGCCAGCGGCAGCACGTCCATGCCGTGCGCCTCCGCCACCGGGCCGTAGACGACCTTGCCGGCGTGGGTGTTCAGGCCCAGCGCCAGCGCCGGGTCGCTGCGCAGCGCCTGCTGCCAGCCCTGGTTGGCCAGTTCGAGGGCGTACGGCAGGGTGACGTTGGTCAGGGCGTAGGTGCTGGTGTTCGGCACCGCGCCGGGCATGTTCGCCACGCAGTAGAAGATCGAGTCGTGCACCTTGTAGACCGGGTCGGCGTGCGTGGTCGGCCGCGAGTCCTCGAAGCAGCCGCCCTGGTCGATGGCGATGTCGACGAGCACGCTGCCCGGCTTCATCCGGGAGACCAGCTCGTTGGAGATCAGCTTCGGGGCCTTCGCGCCGGGCACCAGCACCGCGCCGATGACCAGGTCCGCGTCGAGCACGGCCCGCTCGATCTCGTACGCGTTGGAGGCGACGGTCTGCAGGTGGCCGCGGTAGATGGCGTCGGCCGAGCGGAGCCGGGCCACGTTCTTGTCCAGCAGCAGCACCTCGGACTGGAGGCCGAGGGCGATGGCGGCGGCGTTCAGGCCGGACACGCCGGCGCCGATGACCACGGTCTTGGCCGCGTACACGCCGGAGACGCCGCCGGGCAGCACGCCCCGCCCGCCGCCGGTGCGCATCATGTAGAAGGCGCCCACCTGCGGGGCGAGCCGGCCGGCCACCTCGGACATCGGGGCGAGCAGCGGCAGCGAACGGTCGGGCAGCTCGACCGTCTCGTACGCGATGCCGGTGACCTTGCGGTCGACGAGCGCGTCGGTGCACTCGCGGGAGGCGGCCAGGTGCAGGTAGGTGAAGAGCACCTGCCCCTCGCGCATCCGGTGGTACTCCTCGGCGATCGGCTCCTTGACCTTGAGCACCAGCTCGGCGGTCTCCCAGACCTCGTCGGCGGTGGCCAGGATCTTCGCGCCGGCGGCGGCGAACTCGTCGTCGGTGATGCTGGAGCCGACCCCGGCGCCGGCCTCGACGAAGACCTCGTGGCCGTGGCGGGTGAACTCGTTGACGCCGGCGGGCGTGATCGCCACCCGGTACTCGTGGTTCTTGACCTCGCGGGGGATTCCGACCTTCACGATGCAGACACCTTCCTCCGGGGCGGCTCACCCCCGACTGAACGGCGCCGCGACGGCTCCGTTGCCGACGCGGTCCACCGGTCCCGCCGGCGGCAGTCTAGGCGCGTGGGAGGCCCGGGGACGCCAACACAGTGACATCCGGTGCCCGGTGGTGCTGACGATCTGTCAGGCGTGGACCGGGCTGCCCGGTGGAGACGACCTCAGCCGACAGGACAGACTTCGGTAAATATATTCCCACCGGCGGGTGCCGGTGCGGACAGGACGCGAGTGGATCACTATGGTGTCCGCTCATGACCACTCCTTACCAGCAGTACCCGCAGGGCGTCTCGGACAAGAGCAAGGTCGTCGCGGGCGTCCTCGGCATCCTGCTCGGCTTCTTCGGCGCCGGGCGGTTCTACATGGGCGACACCAAGACCGGCGTCCTCCAGCTCGTGGTGAGCGTCGTGACCTGTGGCTTCGGCGCCCTCTGGGGCACCATCGACGGCATCCTGATCCTGGTCAACGGTGGCGTCGACGGGCAGGGTCGCCCGCTGCGCGACTGAGCGCCGACACGGAAGGGGCCGCGCGGTGCGTCGCACCGCGCGGCCCCTTCGTCGTCCGTCCCGGATCAGCGCGGCAGCGGCGCCTCGGGGCGGCGCAGCTCGGTGAAGCCGGTCTCCCGCGCCCGGGCGGCGGCGAGCAGCCCGGCCACGCAGGACGCGTTGGTGATCTCGCCGGCGAGCACCATCCGGACCGCCTCGTCGAGGTCGACGCGGACCACCTGCAGGTCGGCCTCCTCGTCGTGCCGGTCGTGCCGCTGCTCGGCCGGCACGTCGCCGAGGTCGCGGGCCAGGAAGACCCGGACCACCTCGTCGGAGAAACCGGGCGAGCTGTGCAGGTCGACCAGCACGTCGACGCGTCCCGCGGTGAGGTCGGCCTCCTCGGCCAGCTCCCGCGCCGCCGCGGCGGCCAGGTCCTCCCCGCTGACGTCCATCAGACCCGCCGGCAGCTCCCACAGGTGCCGGCCGACCGGGTGCCGGTACTGGCGGATCAGCACCACCTGGCCGGCGTCGTCGAGCGCCACCACGGCCACCGCGCCCACGTGCCGGACGTAGTCGCGCGCGGCGGTGCCGCCGCCGGGCATGGTCACGTCGTCGCTGACCACCGAGAAGATCCGGCCGGACCAGACGTCCCGGCGCGCGGTCACCTCGTAGCGGTGCTCCACACCGCTCACTTGGCCGACGCCTTCGCGGCGCCGCCGCGGCCGGTCTTCTTCGCCGTGCCGTCCAGGTCCACCGGGAGCTGGTCGGCCTCGGAGTACGCGACCGCGGCGCCGACGAACGCGGCGAACAGCGGGTGCGGCCGGGTCGGGCGGCTCTTCAGCTCCGGGTGCGCCTGGGTGGCCACGAAGAACGGGTGCAGCTCGCGGTCCAGCTCGACGAACTCGACCAGCCGCCCGTCGGGCGAGGTGCCGGAGATGGTCAGGCCGGCCTTGGTGAGCTGGTCGCGGTAGGCGTTGTTCACCTCGTAGCGGTGCCGGTGCCGCTCGCTGACCTCGGTGCTGCCGTACGCCTCGGCGACGATCGAACCCTCGGCCAGCTTCGCCGGGTACGCCCCGAGCCGCATGGTGCCGCCCAGATCGCCCCGGCCCGCGACGATGTCCTCCTGGTCGGCCATGGTGGCGATGACCGGGTGCACGGCCTCCTCGTCGAACTCCAGGGAGTTCGCGCCGTCCAGGCCGGCCAGGTGGCGGGCCACCTCGATGGTCATGCACTGCAGGCCGAGGCAGAGGCCGAGCAGCGGAACGCCGTTCTCCCGGGCGTACCGGGCGGTGCCGACCTTGCCCTCGATGCCGCGCACGCCGAACCCGCCGGGGATGACGATGCCGTCGACGCCGGCCAGCGCGGCGGCCGCCCCGGCCGGGGTGACGCAGTCGTCGCTGGGCACCCACTTGAGCTGCACCCGGGCGCGGTGGCCGAACCCGGCGGCCCGGATCGCCTCGCTGACCGACAGGTACGCGTCGGGCAGGTCGACGTACTTGCCGACCAGCGCGACGGTGATCGTGTGGCGGGGCTGGTGCACCCGCTCCAGCAGGTCGTCCCAGCTGGTCCAGTCCACGTCGCGGAACGACAGGCCGAGCCGGCGCACCACGTACGCGTCGAGGCCCTCGCGGTGCAGCACCTTCGGGATGTCGTAGATGCTCGGCGCGTCCGGGGCGGCGGTGACCGCCTCCCGGTCGACGTCGCAGTACAGCGACAGCTTCTCCTTGACCTTGTCCGGGATCTCCCGGTCGCAGCGCAGCACCAGCGCGTCGGGCTGGATGCCGATGCTGCGCAGCTGCGCCACCGAGTGCTGGGTCGGCTTGGTCTTCAGCTCGCCCGAGGGCGCCAGGTAGGGCACCAGCGACACGTGCAGGTAGAAGCAGTTGTCCCGGCCCAGGTCGTGGCGGATCTGCCGGATCGACTCCAGGAACGGCAGCGACTCGATGTCGCCGACCGTGCCACCGACCTCGGTGATCACCACGTCGGGGACCTGGCCGTCGGCGTCCGGGTCGGCCATGCCGAGGATCCGGGCCTTGATCTCGTTGGTGATGTGCGGGATGACCTGGACGGTGTCGCCCAGGTATTCGCCGCGTCGCTCCTTGGCGATCACCGCCGAGTAGATCTGCCCGGTGGTGACGTTCGCCTTGCCGGAGAGGTCCCGGTCGAGGAACCGCTCGTAGTGCCCGACGTCGAGGTCGGTCTCGGCGCCGTCCTCGGTGACGAAGACCTCGCCGTGCTGGAACGGGTTCATCGTGCCGGGATCGACGTTCAGGTACGGGTCGAGCTTCTGCATCACCACGCGCAGCCCGCGCGCGGTCAGCAGGTTGCCGAGGCTGGAGGCGGTGAGGCCCTTACCCAGCGAGGAGGCGACGCCCCCGGTGACGAAAATGTGCCTGGTCGTCCGTGCTGAAGGGGCCAAGGCCTGCTCCCGTGTCGTCCGTAGCGGTCGTGCGAACCGCCGTGCCGATCAGCCAAGTGATCACGCGATCCACGGGATTCCACGGTAACACCTTCCGGACGGTGAGCCGGCGTCGCACCCGCTGTCGGTGCACGTGGGGCCGCATCCGCCGCCCGGGGCGCGCCCCACGGGCGTCAGCCGGCGGGGATCTCGGTGGGGGTCGCGGTCGGCTGCGTGGGCACCCGGGGGCCGGCCGAGGGCTCCTCCCCCGCCGCCGGTGAGCCGCCCGCGGCCCGCGTCGCGCTCGCGGAGGACCCGGCGGGCCGGTCCACGTCAGTGGCGGGGCCGGAGGCTCCTGACGGCGCCTCGCCACCGTCGGACGGGGCACCACCGGCCGACGCGCCGCCAGCTCCCGACACGCCGCCCGACGCCGCGCCACCGCCGGCCGCGCCACCGCCGGCCGGGCCACCGCCGGACGGGGTCGCGCCGACCTCACCCCCGGGACGGCCGCTGTCGGGCCGGGTGCGGTCGGTGGAGTGGTCGAGCACCCGGAGCGCGGCCAGCGCCGCCATCGGCACCACCAGCGCCCCCGCCGCACCGGCCACGTCCAGCGCCGAGCCGCCCAGCACGCCGCCGAGGCCGGCCGCCACGCCGGTGCCGGCCATCGCCGCCCGGATCGCGGGGTAGATGCCGAACAGCCGCATCAGCCCACCCCAGGGCTGGAGCAGGGCCAGCCAGACCAACGCCGCCCCGGCCAGGGCCAGCACGGTCAACGGGCTGTTCACCAACGTCTGGAAGTTGGAGGTGCTGGACCGGTGCACGGTGAGCCCGCCGGTGCCGTCGCCGAGCGCGGCCAGGAACCGGCCCAGGCTGCCCCGCTCCACCGCCGGCCGGCCCAGGTCGACCAGCGCGAACCCGATGGTGACGGCCAGCCCGGCCATGGTGGCCCAGGCCAGGCGGCTCACGGTCAGCCACCCGCCGGTGCAGATCGCGGCGGCGACGCTCACGCCGGCGGTGAGCGCGATCGCGCCGATCGAGTCGGCGCCCAGATAGGGGCTGCCCACGATCACCACCGCGACGCCGCCGACCGCGACCATGACGAACGGCCGCCAGCCCCGCCGGACGCGTTGGGCCAGCCAGCCGCCGCACAGCAGCGACCCGGCGATGAACACACCCAGCCCGACCGTGCCCAGCCCGGCGTACCGGCCGCCCTCCAGGGCGGAGTAGCCGACCACGCCGTTGAGCTGCAACCGGGAGCCGGTGAGCACGTCCACGCCGACCACCAGCGTGGCCAGCCCGGCGACCGCGCCCAGCGGCCCGAGCGTGCGGTCGTGCCCGGGGGTGAACCGGACCGCCGCAGTGCCGCCGACGATGAGCAGGGCGGTCACCGAGGCGAACCACCAACCGGCGTGATGCCCACGCCACCAGGGCGCGGCGTCGGCCAGCAACGCCGCCGGCACGGCCAGCGCGGCGGCGATCAGCAGCAGCTCCACCACGGCGACCACGCGCCGGGACACCGGTGCGGGCCCGTGCGGGCCGGCCAGTCGGCGGGCCCGGCGCAGCAGCGGCAGCACCGCCACCGCGAGAGCCAGCTGGGCGGCGGCCAGCAGGGTGAAGAACCAGCCGGCGACCCGCCGCTGGGCGGCGGCCTCCCGGTCGGCGTCGGCGGGCGCCTCGATCGCGGTCCGCAGGTCGTCGGGCCGGTCGTCGACCGTCACGGCGGGCCGACCCAGGAACGCCCGTTCCGGCATCGGCCGGCCGAGCGCGGCGAGCGCGGTCGGCGCCAGGTCGACCAGTTGCAGGTAGCCGGCCCGGGCGGTGCTCGCGGAGGTCAGCCACCCGCCGTCCCAGCCGGGACCGTCGGCGACCGCGACGTGCAGCCGCGCCGGCGAGTCGGTGTCGGAGACGCCGGCGACCAGCACCAGCGAGTTCGGCGGCCGGGCGGCGAGCACCCGGGCCAGCCGGGCGTCGGCCTGGCGCGCCTGACCGGCGCGGACGGCCGGGTCGTCGTCGTCGACGGTGCCCACGTCGACGATGCTCAGCACGCAGGAGCCGAGCAGTTCCGCCGGGTCCTCGGGCAGCGCCGGCGCGTACCGGTCGACCCGGCCGAACGGCCGGGCTGCGGCCACGGCGGCGCCCGGGCCGACCGCCACCGAGCAGCGCACCGACTCGGCCAGCGCCCCGGGTGTCGCGCCCCAGGCGAGCTTGTCCTGGTTGTACGCGACGACGGACTCCTGGTCGGGCAGGTTGGCGCCGATCCGGTCGGGCTGCTCGACGCTCACCCCGGTGGCCGGGCAGCCGCCGCCGGTCCGGGGGCCGTTCCAGGCGGCGAAGTTCCCGGCGCCCAGGGTCAGCCACCCGTCGACCGGGCAGGTGGGGCGGTGCGCGGAGCGCACCGAGAGGGAGCCGATCGCGCCCTGCTCGGCCATCCGCCACAGCGTCGGGGTGTTCTGCGGGTCGACGTCGTCCCAGCGCAGACCGGCGGCGCCGACCAGCACCACGAAGTCGGCGCTGCGCCGGGGCGTGCCGTCGTCCGGGCGGGCCGCCAGCGCGGTGACGCCCAGCGCCACCACCACCAGCGTCAACAGCACCGGGACGAGTCGGCGCAGCATCAGCGGTTCCCCGTCGAGTGCTGGGGCGTCAGCTCCGCGTAGAGGGCGGCGAGGGCGGCCACGGTGTCGGCCTCGGTGGGCCAGGTCGCGGCCCGCGCCGCGCCGCGCCGGCTCAGCTCGGCCCGGCGCGGGGCGTCGTCGAGCAGCTCACGCACCGCCGCGTCGACGGCGTCCACGTCACCGGGCGGCACCAGGACCGCGGCGTCGCCGACCAGCTCCGGCAGGCCGCCGACAGCGGTCGCGACCAGCGGTACGCCGGCCCGCAGCGCCTCCTGCGCGAACAGCTGCCGAGCCTCCCAGTCGCTGGTGACCACGGCGAGGTCGGCGCCGGCCAGCAGGTCCGCCACGTCGGTGCGGTGCCCGAGCAGGGTCACCGGCGCCCGGGCGGCCGAGATCCGCGCGGCCAGCGGCAGGTAGGCGGGCCCGCTGCCGGCGATCACCACCGCCGGGGCGGGGGTCCGGGTCCGCCACCGGGCGGCCGCGTCGATCAGCACGTCGTACCGCTTCTGCGGGTGCAGCCGGCCCACCGAGAGGATCAGCGGACGGTCCCCGGTGACCCCGAACTCGGCCCGCACGGCGGCGCGACGGCGGCGCGGCGCGGGCAGCGCGGGCGCGGCGACCGGCGCGAGGCGGGCGTCGGTGGCGCCCAGCGCGGCGGCCCGCTCGACCAGGTCGGCGGAGGCGCCCAGCGCGACCCGGACGGAGCGGGCGACGACCCGCTCCACCAGCCGGGACACGGTGCCGCGCAGCCCACCGGCGAGCACCGCGTTGTGCCAGGTCACCACCAGCGGGGCGGCGGGGCGGGCGAGCGCGGCGACCAGCCCGGCGCGCAGGCCGTGCGCGTGCACCACGTCGACCGGCGTCTGCGTGAGCGCCCGGCGCAGCGCGGTGACCGCGCGCGCGTCGCCCGGGGTGGGGCTGGCCGGGATCTCGACCGGCGTGAACCGGGCGCCCGCCCCGGTGAAGTCGAACTGGTCCTGGGTGGCGGCCGGGCCGCAGACCAGCACGGCGGCGCCGGCCTCGGTCAGGCCTCGGGCGACCGAGCGGACGTGCTGCCCCACCCCGCCGGTGCTGGAGGCGAGCACCAGGGCGACCGACCCGGGCCAGCGCGGTGCCGGCGAGGCGTCCGTCATGAGGAAACGGTCTCCTTTCCGTCGCCCCGCTCGCCGGGGTGCTGGTCGGTCCGCGGGCCGTCGGCCCCGTCGGCCGGGCGCCGCCGGCGTACCCGGCGGGCCAGGGCCGCGAGCAGCGGCCGCAGGTCGCGGGCGTCGGTCAGCCAGGCGACGGCGAGGAACAGGACACCGACCACGACCCCGGACAGCATGCCCTGCGCGAGGGCCGCGAGTGTCGTCGGGGTCCCGTCGCCGAGCCCGGCGAGTCCCCGGGCGGTGGCCACTCCGCCGGCGGCGGCGACGGCGGCGGCCAGCAGCCCGGCGGCCCCGGCCCGCCCGACGCCGGCCAGCGCCTCCCGGCCGGCGGCCCGGCCCACGGCGGCGAGCAGCAGGCCGCCGAGCAGCACCATCCCGGCGGAGGTGGCCAGCGTCACCGCGAGCACCCGGTCGGCCAGCGGCAGCGCCTGGCCGAGCAGGACCGCGAGCGCGGGCACGCTCAGCCAGCCCACCGCGGTGGCGACGCTTGCCGCGCGGGTCTCGCCCCGCGCGTAGAGGGCCCGGGTGAGCACTGCGAACAGGCCGTAGCCGAGCAGGCCGGGAGCGAAACCGGCGATCCCGACCGCCGCGGTCCGCGCGTCGAGCGGGTCGCTGAAGAAGAAGTGCCCGACCGGGATGGCGGTGCCGACCAGCGCGGCGGCGCCGAGCAGGCTGAACAGCACGATCCCGCGCACCGCCGGCGCGAGGGTCTCCCGGTAGGCCCGTTCGTCACCGCTCGCCCGGGCCGCCACCAGCGTCGGGTACGCGGCGACCGCGAGCGGCACCGCCAGCACCGCCCAGGGCAGGAAGTAGACCGTCTGGGCCAGGTTGTAGACGCCGACGTCGGCGACCCGGCCGTAGGTGACCTGGTTGAGCGTGACGGCCAGCGCGATCTGCTGGGCGGCGACGGTGACCACGCCGGCGGCCACCAGCCCGCCGACCCGGGCCCGGGCGTCGGCCGGGAACCGGTAGCCCGGCCGGATCGACAGCCGCAGCCGGCGCAGCGGGATCAACAGCGACAGCGACAGCACGACCACGCCGAGCGTGGTGCCGCCGGAGAGCAGCAGCTCGCCGCCGCGCCCGGCCACGCCGATGGTGGCCAGCCGGCCCTCGACGGCGGTGAAACCGAGGTAGACCGCGATGACCGTGAGGCTGGACAGCAGCGGCGCGATGACCGGCCAGGCGAACCGCCGGTGCGCCTGGAGCACGCCGGTGAGCACGATCCCCACGCCGTAGAGCGGCAGCTGCGGGGCGAAGACCCGCAGCATCCGCGCGCCGGAGGCCTGCCGGACCTCGCCCAGGCCGTGCCCGAGCAGGCCCATCAGCGGGTCGGCGAACAGCGCCACCAGCACCGCCAGCGGCACCAGCAGGCTCAGCGTCCAGGTCAGCAGCGCGCCGGTGGTGGCGGCCACCGCCCGCCGGTCACCCGCCTCGACCGCGCCGGCCAGCAGCGGTACGACGAGGCTGGCCAGCGCCCCGCCGGCGACGATCTCGAAGATGAAGTTCGGGACGTAGTTCGCCACCAGGTAGGCGCCACCGAGGTCGGTGGGGGCCAGCGACCAGGTGAACACGGCGGTGCGGCCGAACCCGGCGAGCCGGCTGACCACGGTGAGGACGGCGATGAGGGCGGCCGCGCCGGCGACGCGGCCGGCGGCGGCGAGGGGTGCCGGTTTCGTCACGTCAGTCGGCGAGCCGGCCCAGCTCGTCGAGGTGTCGCAGCCCCGGGGTCCGCTGGATCACCTGGGTGAAGCTGACCTTCTCGCTGGCCGCGGTCAGCGCGGCGAGCACGGCCAGCACGGCGGCGCGCCCGAGCGGCCCGGTACGCGCGGCGAGGCTGACCCCGAGCACCGCGCCGAGCGCGTTGGCGCCGCTGTCGCCGAGCATCACCCGCTCGTCCAGGTCCTCCCGGACCAGGCCGGCGGCGGCGCCGACGGCGCCCGCCGCGATGCCGCCGTAGGGGCCGGTGGACAGCGGCGCGCCGAGCAGCATGCCGGACTTCAGCGCCCGGCCGGGGCGCAGGTCGAGCAGGTTGACCAGGTTGGCGGTGCCGGCCACCACGCCGGCGCCGAGCAGCACGTCGAGCCCGCGCCCGAGCGTGCCGGCCCGCTGCCGGCGCGGGTGGGCGGCGACCCGCCGGTCGGCGGCGAGCAGCGCCGCGGCGCCGAGCCCGGCCGCGCCCACCCCGGCGACCTTGACCAGCCCGGCGGTGACCTGCCCCTCGCGCAGCGCGGCGAGGTGCCCGGCGAACCCCTTGGCGGCCTTCTGTTCCGGGCGGGCGCCGACCACGTCGTCGTAGAGCCCGACCGCGCCCGCGCCGACCCCGGCGAGCAGGGCGGCCGCGCCGGCCGGCGCGCTGCCGGCGCCGAGCGCGCCCGCGGTGGCGGCGCCGACGGCCAGTGCCGGACCGGCGGCCAGGGTCACGGTGCGGCCCCGGTAGTTGGTGCGCTCCAGCGCGGGCGCGCTCGGCGACATCCGCACCTCGCGCAGCACGTAGCGGGCGGTCAGCACCCCCGCGCCCACGGCCAGCAGCCGACCCAGTCTCACGCGACCCCTCCGATCCGGACTCCGAACGCGGCGCGGCACGGACCGGACGGCCCGGGCGCGTTCACTGGGGCAGTTTAGGCAGCAGGCCGGTGGCGTTGTCGCCCACGCCGTACTGGCCGGTCTTCTTCTCGGCCAGCTGCTGCGCCAGGGCGAGGCTGGTGACCAGCTGGCCCTGCACGGTGTTGGCGTTGTCGACGGTGGAGATGGTCTGCGACAGCACCGGGTCGCCGCGGACCACCGCGACCAGGTTGCCGCCGGTGGAGCCCATGCCGGCGACCACGAGCACCCCCGCCCGGTCGAACTGCTCGGCGATCTTGACCACCGACTCGTCCTTCTTCGCCGAGTCCTTGTCAACGTACGGCTGGCCGGTGACCAGCACGACGGCCTCGGCGGCGCCGGAGATCTTGTCCTCCGGGGTGAGGTAGCCGGCGGTGGCGTACTTCTCGAGCACGCCGCGCCGGTCGGCCTCGCTGACCGGCGCGCTGCCCGCCGGCCGGTCCACCAGGACGTTGGCCAGCAGCGCGCTGGAGGTCTCCACGCCGTGCCCGTTGCCGGGCAGGTTGGCGGTGGGCGCGCTGTTCGGGCGGGCGGCGGTGACCGCCAGCTCCAGCAGGTTGTTGTTGCTGTCCGGGTTGATGAACTTGTCCTGGAGGTCGACGCGGCCGGTGACGTCGGCGCCGGCGGTCGCCAGCATCTTCAGCACGCCCTCGGTCTGGTCCCGCCCGCTGGGCAGGGTGAGCACCAGCACCCGGCGGCCGCTGAGCTTGCCGGGCAGGACGAGCTGCGCCATCTCGGCGGCGAAGTCCTCCTCGGTCTCCAGCTGCTTCTGCATGCTGTTGACCGACTGGCGCATCAGCGAGTTGTCCTTGCGCAGGCCGTTGACGTTCTCCCGGAGCGAGTCGGCGACCGGCCCGTTGAGGGCGGCCGTGCCGACCACCAGGCCGATCGCCAGCGCGAGGAAGACCGCGGTCAGGGACACCACGTGGTAGCGGAAGTTGATCACGCTTGCAGCCTCTTGATCGTCGGGGGAGCTAGAAGAGCTGGCCGAGCTGGAACACGAAATTGTCCCACCATTCGGAGACCACGCCCAAATACGCCTTCCCGACGGTGGATACCGCCACCGCGGAGGCCATCGCGGCCACCGCCGAGAGGACCAGCAGCAGCAGCGACGAACCGGAGATGCTCTGCCGGTAGAGCCGGCTGACCCCCTTGGCGTCGACCAGCTTGCCGCCCACCTTCAACCGGGTCAGGAACGTCGACGCCATGCCGCCACGGCCCTTGTCGAGGAACTCCACCAGGGTGGCGTGGGTGCCGACGGCCACCAGCAGCGAGGCGCCCTTCTCGTCGGCCAGCAGCATGGCCAGGTCCTCGCTGGTGGCCGCCGCCGGGAACGTGATCGCGGGGACGCCCAGGCCGTTGACCCGGGGCAGCCCCGGGGCCCGCCCGTCCGGGTAGGCGTGCACGATCACCTCGGCGCCGCAGCGCAGCACGTCGTCGGTGACCGAGTCCATGTCGCCGATGATCATGTCGGGGGTGTAGCCCGCCTCGACCAGCGCGTCAGCCCCGCCGTCGACGCCGATCAGCACCGGCTTGAACTCGCGGATGTAGGGCCGCAGCACGTCCAGGTCGGCCTTGTAGTCGTAGCCGCGGACCACGATCAGGCAGTGCCGGCCCTGGATCTGGGTCTGGATCTCCGGCACGCCGACGCCGTCGAGCAGCAGGTCGCGTTCCTGCCTGAGGTAGTCCATCGTGTTGGCGGCGAACGCCTCCAACTGCACCGACAGGCCCTCCCGGGCGTCGGCCATCGACTTGGCCACGGTCTCGGCGTCCTGCAGCGCGCCGTGCGCGACCGGTTCGTCGCCGACGAAGACGGTGTTGCCCTCGATCCGCACCAGGTCGCCCTCGCGGACCTGCTCGAAGACGCTCTCCCCGAGGTCGTCGAGCAGCGGGATGCCGGCCGCCACCAGCACCTCGGGGCCGAGGTTGGGATAGCGGCCGGAGACCGACGGCTTGGCGTTGAGCACCGCGGCGACCCCCACCGCGACGAGCGAGTCGGCCGCCACCCGGTCCAGGTCGACGTGGTCGATGACCGCGATGTCACCGGGGCGCAGGCGACCGACCAGCCGTTTCGTCCGGCGGTCGAGGCGCGCGGTGCCGAGGATCGAGCCCGGTTCCGCGTTCCGGGTCCGGCGCAGTGTGGGTAGACGCATCGTGACCATCCTGGCATGTGGGGCAGGTAATGCTGTCGCGACATGCCTGAGCAGGGCCGCCTACCCAGGGAAGCACACCGGGACGCGCCCCGGTGTGCTTGCGCTCACAATCGGGGCATCACGGACGCCTTTCCTTGGCCGCCACGGCCAGGAGTTCCTCGGCATGAGCGATACCCAGATCGGAATCCGGCAAACCGGCGAGCATCCGGGCCAGCTCGCGGGCCCGCTCGGTGTCCTCCACCACCCGCACGCCGCTCGTGGTCACCGCGCCGCCGGTGTCCTTCGCCACCACCAGGTGCCGGTCGGCGAACGCGGCGACCTGCGGCAGGTGGGTGACCACGAGCACCTGGTGGCTGCGGGCCAGCCGGGCCAGCCGGCGGCCGATCTCCACCGCGGCCTGGCCGCCGACCCCGGCGTCGACCTCGTCGAAGACCAGCGTGGGCGGGCCGCCGGAACCGGCGAACACCACCTCGATGGCCAGCATCACCCGGGACAGCTCACCGCCGGACGCGCCCCGCTGCAACGGCAGCGCCGGCGCGCCCGGGTGGGCGAGCAGCCGCAGCTCGACCTCGTCGGCGCCGTCCGCGCCGACGCCCGCCTCGACGCCGTTGACCGGCAGGCTCGGCTCGGACCGCCCGGCCGGCCGGGACAGCACCGCCACCTCGATCCGCGCGTGCGGCATGGCCAGCCCCGCCAGCTCGACGGTGACCTGTTCGGCGAAGCGGACCGCGGCCTCGTGCCGGGACGCGGAGACCCGCCCGGCGAGGTCGGCCACCTCACCGGCCAGCCGGGACGCCTCGCGGTCCAGCTCGTCCAGCAGCTCGTCGGAGGTGTCCAGGTCGGACAGCCGGGTTCGGGCCCGCTCGGCCCAGGCCACCACCCCGTCGACGTCGTCGGCGTACTTGCGGGTGAGCGCGCGCAGCGCGGCCCGCCGCTCGTAGATGGTCTGCAGGCGGGCCGGATCGGCGTCCAGCGCGGCCAGGTAGGTGGACAGCTCGGCGGCCACGTCGGTGACCAGCGTCGCGGCCTCCTCCAGCCGGGCCGCCAGCTCACCCAGCGCCGGGTCGGTGCCGGCCTGCGCCTCCAGCGTGCGCCGGGCGGTGCCCAGCAGCGCGGTCGCGTCCGGCGCCTCGTCGGTGGCCTCCACGCCGCCGGCCACGCACTGCTGCGCCACCTGCGCCGCGGTGCGCAACCCCTCGGCGTGCTCCAGCCGCTGCGCCTCCGCCTTCAGCTCGTCGTCCTCCCCCGGCTGCGGGTCGACCCGGGTGATCTCGTCGAGGCCCAGCCGCAGCAGGTCGGCCTCCTGGTTGCGCTCGCGGGCGTTGCGCCGCCGGTCGGCCAGGTCGTCGACCACCGTCCGCCACCGGCCGTACGTCTCGCGCAACGCGTCGAGCAGCTTCTCGTGCTCCGGGCCGGCGAACCGGTCCAGCGCGGCCCGCTGCTCGGCCGGGCGCAGCAGCCGCAGCTGGTCGGACTGCCCGTGCACCGCCAGCACCTGCTCGCCGACCTCACCCAACGTCGACACGGGCATGCTGCGCCCGCCCAGGTGGGCGCGGGAGCGGCCCTCGACGGTGACCGTGCGGCTCAGCAGCAACGAGCCGTCCTCGTCGGGCTCGCCGCCGGCGTCGATGATCCGGGCGTGCACCGCCTCGGCCACCCGCCCGCGCAGGCGCAGCCGCCCCTCGACCACCGCGCGGCCCGGCTGGGCGCGCACCCGGCCGGCGTCGGCCCGGCCACCGAAGAGCAGGCCGAGGCCGGTCACCACCATCGTCTTGCCGGCGCCGGTCTCGCCGGTGATGACGTTCATCCCCCCGGCCAACGGCAGCGTGGTGTCCTCGATGACGCCCAGTCCGGTGATGCGCAGCTCTTCCAGCACAGCACCCGACAGTAGCCCCGCCGTGTGACAGTTGACCAGCCGGCACGGTGGCCTGTGGACGCCGTACAGTTCTGGCCCGTGCTGGAGGAGATCGGTCTGACCCCGGGCGAGGAGCAGCTCTACCGCAGCCTGGTCCAGGCGAGCACGGCCCGGGTCGAGGAGCTGGCCGAGCGGCTGGGGCGCCCCCGCGCCGAGGTCGCCGCCCGGCTGGACACGTTGCGGGACAAGGGCCTGGTGCTGCCCACCGGCCCGGGACCGGACGCGCCGCTGCGGCCGCTGGCCCCGGACGTCCCGCTCGGTGAGGCGCTGCTGCGCCGCCAGTCCGCGCTGGAGGCGGCCCGCGCCGCGGTGACGCAGCTCGCCGAGGACTACCGGGCCGGGATGCGCCGCCACGACGCGGCCCACCTGGTCGAGGTGGTCACCGGCGCGCGGGCGCTGCGGGAACGCCTGCGCGACCTGCAGGACGGCGCGCGCGACGAGGTGCTCTGGTTCTGCCGCGCCAACCCGTTGGCGATGCCCGGCCCGGAGAACGTCGAGGAGTTCGACGCGCTGGCCCGGGGCGTGCGCTACCGGGCCATCTACGAACGCGCGATGCTCCTCGAACCCGGCGCGCTGGCCGACGTCGAACGCGGCGTACGGGCCGGCGAACAGGCCCGGGTGCTCGACCGGCTGCCGGTCCGGCTGGCCGTGGTGGACGGCCGGACCGCGATCTGCCCGCTGGTCCCGGACCGCGACGGCGGCGAGCCCACCGCCGCGGTGATCGGCCGCAGCCAACTGCTGGACGCGCTGGTCGCGCTCTTCGAGAGCCACTGGTTGATGGCCACCCCGCTGGGCGCCTCCGCCGACCGCGACGCCGCCGGCTACCAGCCCGACGACGACGAGGTGCGGCTGCTGTCGCTGTTCGTGGCCGGCGTCCCGGACAAGTCGATCGCCTCCCAGCTCGGGGTGAGCCGGCGCACCGTGCAGCGACGGCTGGCCGACCTGATGACCGCCGCCGGCGTGGACACCCGCCCCGGGCTGGCCTTTCAGGCCGCCCGCCGGGGCTGGATCTGACCGGGGTCGGGGCGGGACGGTCCCCAGAGCCGTCCCGCCCCGACCGGTTCAGCGCAGCCCGTACGCGTCGTACACGGTCTGCGTCACCGAGCTGCCGGCCCGGTCGGACGCGCGGACGCGCAGCGACACCGCGCCCCGCCCGGCCGGCACCTCGACGGTGAACCGGGCGCCGGCTCCCCGCACCGCCGCCGTCCGCCAGGTGCGCCCGCCGTCGAGGGAGACCTCGACCCGTACCCGCAGGCCCGTCGGCGCGGGCAGGCCGGCCGGCTGCCGCAGCGTCAGGCCGACCGCGTGCGGACGCCGGCCGGACACCTCGCCGCGCAGGTCGGCCGGGACCCGGTAGTCGACCTGGAGCAGCGGCAGCGGCCGGGCCGCGTCCCCGGCCGGGCGGGCCGAGGTGAACTCCCACGCCGTCTCGGTGCGGGTGGCCCACCGCCACTCCGGCGACGACCGGGCGGTGGTCACGTCCAGCCGGTAGCGGGCCCGACCCGGTGTGGCCGGCACCGGCGCCCAGCCGGCGGAGAGGTCGGCGATCGGCTGCCCGTCCCGGCTGACCCGGCGGGTGACGGTGTCCTGCTCCTCGGCGTACCCGGCGGCCCCGGCGTGCCCGTCCGCGTCGACGAACTCGGCCAGCCGCAGGTCGAGCGTGTCCCCGGTCCGGCTCGGCGCGGTCACCCCGACGCCGGCCGGCACGGCCGGACGCACCAGCGGCGCGTACCACGTCTCGACCGCCCGGTCGGTCCCGGCGTACCGCCGGGGCGCGGCGTCCAGACCGCCGTTGAGCTGCCCCCAGTTGGCGAACATCAGCCGGTGCAGGACCCGGTGCTGCCACCACGAGTCACCGGCGCTGACGAACTCCTGCCGGGTGGTCCCGGTGCGCACCATCCGCTGGTCGTCGTTCCAGGAGAACTCCTGCCAGGGCCGCCACCCGAACCGCTGCTCGGTCGACCAGTCCAGCCCGCCGGTGTCGCCGTAACGGGCGGTCACCTCGGCGGTGTTGCCGGCGGTGACCCGGTGCGTGATCCGCTCCGGCACCCGGCCCCGCGACACCTGGAACACGTCGTAGAGGTACGGGCTGTCCACGGTCAGCGTGAGGTCCAGCCGGGCCCGCCCGGTCCGGGCGGCGGCGAGCAGCCGCTGCCCGTCGTCGTACGCCACCGCCAGCGCCGCCACCGGCAACCGGTCGCCGGTGGGCCGCCAGACCGTCCACGCGCTGCGGTCCGCGGGCCGCACGATCAGCACGGCCGCCACCCCGGCCGCCGCGGCGGCGGCCACCTGCTCCTCCTCGGACCGGTCCTCGGCGGTGGTGAGCAGCGCCGCCGCTCCCCGCGCGCCGGCCAGCTCGGCCGGGGTGCCGGTGCCGGCCGCCAGCAGGCGCAGCCGCTGCCGGCCGGCCGGGGCCGGCGACTGACCCATCAGGTTGACGTCCAGCGGCCCGGACACCCCGGGTACGCGGGCGTCCACCATCGGCGCCACCAACTGCCAGCGGGAGGAGAACTCGAACTCGCCCCGACGCACCGGCCGGGTCGGCGTGACGTTCAGCTGCTGCACCGTGCTGAACGCCATCACCCCGTGGTCGACCTGCCGGCCGTTGCCGAAGACCCGGTGCTCGTAGAAGCTCAGCGTGGCCCGCTGCTCGGCCGGGCGCGGGGTTTCGATCCGCACCGGCGTGCCGCGCCTCGGGTCCAGCACCACGGTGAGGTCCCGGTCCACCGTCAGCTCCGGGTCGGTGACCAGGGTGAGCTGCTCGTCCAGCGGCGCGCCGTGCTCGATCAGCGCCTGGAGCAGGTACGGGCCCTCCTCCACCTGGACCTGCCAGTCCCCGCCGCCGAGCCAGCCCAGCGCGTCGGACTCCGGGTGCTCGCCGAACAGCGTCACCACCGGCGCCGGCCCCGGCCGGCCGGCCATGTCCAGCGCGCGCAGCGTCACGGTGTGCTGCGGGCCGCTGAGGGTGAGCCCGACCGCCGTCCGCACGCTCACCCCGTCGGTCCCGGTCGCGGTCAGCCACCCGCCGTACGGGCCCCGGTCGAGCCGCGCCGGGTCGGCCCGCAGCGGCACGTCCACGCCGCCACCGGCCGGCACCGTCACCGCGCCGCCGTCGAACGTCACCCCGTCCGCCTCGGCCGTGCCACTGTCCAGGTTGCGCAGGTCCAGCGCCAGCCGCAGCGTCTGCGCGGTCGCCGTGCCGTTGACGTAGCGCACGGTCCGCGTCGCCGCCGGCGCGCCGGTGGCCAGCCGGCCGAAGTCGGCGGTGGCCGTGCCGTACACCCGCTGGCCCAGCGCCCGGGCCACGTCGACCCGCCCGCCGCCCTGCTCGAACACGGTCGGCCCGGCGGTCAGCTTCGCGGTGCTCACCAGCGCGTCCTTGAGCTGCGCGGCGGTCCAGTCGGGGTGCTCCTGGGCGAGCACGGCCGCCGCGCCGGCCACGTGCGGCGTGGCCATCGAGGTACCCGACGCCCGGGTGTAGGCGGCGTCCACCGGCGTGCCCATGGCGGTGCCCTCGGCCCGCGCGGCGACGATCCCGACGCCCGGCGCGGTGATCTCCGGCTTCAGTCCGTTGTCGCCCAGCCGCGGGCCGCGGCTGGAGAAGTCGGCCAGCGCGTCGTCGCGGTCCACCGCGCCGACGGTCAGCGCGGCGCTCGCCGCGCCCGGCGAGCCGACGCTGCGGGCCGTGCCCTCGTTGCCGGCCGCGACCACGAACAGCGCCCCGGTGGCGGCGGTGAGGTCGTTGACCGCCTGGCTCATCGGGTCGGTGCCGTCGGTCGGCGCGCCGCCGAGACTCATGCTGATCACCTTGGCCCCGGAGTGCGCGGCCCACTCCATGCCGGCGATGATGCCGGAGTCGTAGCCGGAGCCGGAGTCGTCGAGCACCTTGCCGACCAGCAGCCGCGCTCCCGGCGCCACGCCCTTGCGCAGGCCGCCGGAGGCGGCGCCGCTGCCGGCGACGGTGGCCGCCACATGCGTGCCGTGCCCGTGTCCGTCGCGGGCGCTGCCGCCGCCGGTGAAGTCCCGCGCCTCGGCGATCCGACCGGCCAGGTCGGGGTGCCCGGCGTCGACGCCGGTGTCGAGCACCGCCACCCGCACCCCGGCGCCGTCCCGACCGGCCGCCCACGCGGCCGGCGCGCCGATCTGCGGCACGCTGTGCTCCAGCGCCACCCGGGCCCGCCCGTCCAGCCAGACCCGTTCCACCCCGGCCCCGAGCCGGGCCGGTCCGTCGCCGGTGACCCGGGCCGACGCCGTGCCCCGCAGCGACGTCCACAGCGCGCCGAGGTCGCCCTTGCCGACCCGCAGCGCGGCGCCGTTGATGCTCGCCAGCGGACGGGCCTCGGTGGCGCCGGCGAGCGCCCGCACCCGGCCGGCGGCCGGGTCCCGGTAGCGCACGATCAGCGGCAGCGCGGCCGAGCCGGTGTCGCCGTACCCCTGCTCGACCAGCTCCTGCACGTCGAACAGGTCCGGGTCGAGCACCCCGGCGGACAGGTACGGCACCACGTCGGCGGGCAGCACCCGCAGCCCGCCGTCGACCTGCGTGGTCTGGAAGACGATCCGGTCGCGTCCCGGACCGGGGTGGACCGTGGCGGCGATCCGGCCGGGCGCGGCCCGGACCAGCTCGACCCGGTCGCCGGTGATCAGGGTGACGCGGGCGGGCGCCGCGCCCGGGGCGGGTGTGCCCGGGGACGGGCCCACGGGCCGGGCGGGCGGGTCGGCGGACGCCGGTACGGCGAGCCCGACCACCAACGCGCCGACCGCGCCGGCGGTGAGCCAGCGGGGGAACCGGTGCATGCGATGTGCTCCTCTACTCCGAGGCCGGCCCCGTGAGGCCGGCGATCGGAGTCTGCGACGGCGCGCACCGCCCGGTCACCGGGTACGGGCCGCCGCACCGGCGACATGTCGCCAGGTGGACACGGCACGGCCCGGATGGGTGGTCGGGGCGCCGGACGTCGCGTCGTCGCCCAGCTCGTGCGCCGCCGCTTCCTCCGGCGGCGGCTCGACGAGCTGTCGGCCCGACCGGGGTCGACACCCGACCGGGCGCGGCGCGCCGGTCCACCCGCCGTGGCCCGGCCGCGAACGCTCCGGCGCCCCGACCGTCGCGGACCGACCACCCCCTGGTCGGGCCCGCGACCACCGGGTCACGCGTCCGGGAACCGGCGGGCCTCACCGCCGTGCCCGGACTCACCTCGACGTGACCCGTGCGCCCACGGTAACGCGCGCCGGGGCGGAGCCGGCCGGATCTGAGCGGCCGATCAGCGCCGGTTGCCGCGCCAGCCCTGCACGGGCAGGTCGAACTTGGCCACCAGCCGGTCGGTGAACGGACGCGCCCGCAGCCGGACGATGCGCACCGGCAACGCGCCCCGCCGCACGGTGACCCGGGCGCCCGGCGGCAGGTCGTAGACCCGCCGGCCGTCGCAGCAGAGCACCGCGAGCGTGGTGAACGGGTCGACCGTGATGGCGAACGTGGACGTCGGCGCGGTGACCAGCGGGCGGCTGAACAACGCGTGCGCGCTGATCGGCACCAGCAGCAGCGCCTCCACCTCCGGCCAGACCACCGGGCCGCCGCCGGAGAACGCGTACGCCGTGGAGCCGGTCGGGGTCGCGCAGACCACGCCGTCGCAGCCGTAGCGCGACAGCGGCCGGCCGTCCACATCGACGAGCAGCTCCAGCATCTGGGCGCGTTCGCCCTTCTCCACGCTGATCTCGTTGAGCGCCCACGACTCGATGGTCGGCCCGCCGTCGAACTCGGCGGTCACGTCGAGGGTGAGCCGCTCGTCCACTGTGTAGTTGCGCCCGACCACGTCGCGCACCGCGGTGTCCAGGTCGTCGATCTCCGCCTCGGCGAGGAAGCCGACCTTGCCCAGGTTGATGCCGAGCAGCGGCGCCTTCGCCGGGCGGGCCAGCTCGGCGGCGCGCAGGAACGTGCCGTCCCCGCCGAGCGCGAAGACGATCTCCGCGCCCTCGGCCGCCTCCGGGCCGGTCACCGGCACCACGCCGGGCAGGTCCAGGTCGTCGGCCTCCTCGGCCACGACCCGCACCTCGAACCCGGCCGCGATCAGGTCGGCGGCCACGGACCGGGCGTGCTCGGTGCTGCGTCGACGGCCGGTGTGGGTCACCAGCAGCGCGGTACGGCTCATCCGGACACCTCCTCGGTCGTGGCCGCCGTCGCGGCGGCTCCCTGCGGGCCGGCGGCCACCACCGCGCGGACCCGGTCGGGATCGGCGGCGGGCGCGCCCCGGCGCAACCATACGAAGAACTCGACGTTGCCGCTCGGCCCGGGCAGCGGGCTGGCCGCCACGTCGGCCAGCCCGAGGCCGAGCCGCGCGGCGGCCGCGGCGACGTCGAGCACCGCCTCGGCCCGCAGCGCCGGGTCGCGCACCACGCCGCCGGCGCCGACCCGCTCCTTGCCGACCTCGAACTGCGGCTTGACCATCAGCGCCAGGTCGCCGTCGGGGCCGGTGCAGCCGGCCAGCGCCGGCAGCACCAGACGCAGTGAGATGAACGACAGATCGGCCACCGTCAGGTCGACCGGCCCGCCGATCGCCTCCGGCGTGAGGGTACGCACGTTCGTGCGCTCGAACACCCGGACCCGCTCGTCGGTGCGCAGCGGCCAGGCGAGCTGCCCGTAGCCGACGTCGACGGCGACCACCTCGGCGGCGCCGGCGCGCAGCAGCACGTCGGTGAAGCCGCCGGTGGAGGCGCCCGCGTCCAGGCAGCGCCGGCCGGTCACGGTCAGCCCGCCCGGGGCGAACGCGGCGAGCGCGCCGGCCAGCTTGTGACCGCCCCGGGAGACGTAGTCCTCGGTCGGGTCCTCGCCGGTGACCAGCAGCGGGTCAGCCGGGTCGACCATGGCGGCGGCCTTGCGGGCCGGCACTCCGCGCAGCTGCACGCGACCGGCCTCCACCAGCGCGGCGGCCTGCTCGCGGGAGCGGGCCAGGCCACGCCGGACGAGTTCGGCGTCCAGCCGGGTACGACGAGCCATCGGTGTGGTTCTCCGCCTCTGCTCAGGCCTGGTCGATGCTGGCGAGCGTCTCGCGCAGCGTCTCGTACGCCGCCTCGTACTGCGCGATCTGGTCGGCCGGGGCGAGCGCCTCGGCGTTGGCCATGCCCCGCACCGCGGCGTCGACCGCCGGGTGCCGGGCCTCGCCGACCTCCTCGACCGGCGCCGGGCGGACACCGGGCGGCGGGCCGGGGCGCGCGGGCGGGCCGGGGCGCGGCCCGGGAGGCGGACCCGGGCGGAAGGGCGCGCTCACGAGTCGGCCGCCCGGCGCCCGGTGGTCTTCTTCGCCGGCCGCACCGGGGCGGCGGGCGAGTCCTCGGCCGGTGTGCGCGCCACGGTGGCGGCCGGCTTGCGCGCGATCGCCTTCTTGGCCACTGCCTTCTTCACGACCGCCTTGGACGGCGCCGGGGTCGGCGCCGCTCCGGTCGGCGCGACCTCCGGCGGCTCGGCCCCCGACGGCGCGGGCTCGGTCGACGCGCCGCTCGACGGCGTGGGCCGCTCGGGGCCCGCGCCGGCCGGGACGGTGCGGGCCTCGCGCAGCTGCCGTTCCAGGTCGTGCACCCGCCGGGTCAGCTCGGCGACCTCGTCGGCGGTGGCCAGGCCGACCGCGCCGAGTGCCCGGTCCACCTCGAAACGCACCAGCTTGGTCAGCGCCTCCCGGTTCGACAGGCCGGTCGCGACCAGTTCCTCGGCGAGGGACTGGAGCTGCGCGGCCGTCGCGCCACCCTGGCCGACGACGCGCATCACCGCGTCCTGCGCCTTCTTCCGGGGCGCCTCCGTCAGGCCCATGGCCAGCTCGAGGTAGGCGCGCCACGCGTCCTGCATGCCTGAGTCCTTCCGCGGGGCGAGGTGTGCAGGTGCCACGCTACCGGGCGCCTGGGACGTCCCATTGCGGTACGGTGCCGGGAAACGGCGTGGCTCGTGGTGAGGAGACGATGTGGCCAGCGTGGATGAGTGCCGGCAGGCGTTGCAGGACCTGGCGACCCGGCTGGACCAGCACGCCGAGGCGCAGGGGAAGATCGACCTCGACCGCACCCTGGCCTGCCGGATCACCGACCTGGGCACCGCCTTCCACGGTCGGCTGGAGGGCGGCCGGCTGGTCGACCTCGCCGACGGCGACGACCCGAAGGCCAAGATCGCGCTGAGCACCGGCAGTGACGACCTGGTCGCCCTGGTGCACGGCAGGCTCGACATCATGTCGGCGATGGCGTCCCGGCGGGTCTCCATCAAGGCCAACCCGTTCGACCTGATGAAGCTCCGCAAGCTGCTCTGAGCGGCCGGCGGCTCAGCCGTCGAGACCGAACGCGGCGAGCGCCTCCGCCGCCTGCGCCGAGCCGGCCCGCACGCGCGGGTCGACCGACGTCGACCAGGCCACCGCGCACAGCGCCGCGAGCGCGTCCAGCGGCCGTCCCGCACCGTCGAGGACCAGCTCCCCGCCGGTCACGGTCACCGACCAGCCGCCGGCGTCCGGCCGGCCGGGCACCGCCACCACGGCCGCCGGGTCGAAGAGCCCCGCCAGGTCGAAAGAGACGTACGCCGGCCGGCGCGACTCCGGCGCGGCCAGCAGCTCGGCGGCGTCGCTGACCCCGGTGAGCACCAGCAGGCTGTCCAGCCCGGCCCGACGGGCACCCTCGATGTCGGTGTCGAGCCGGTCCCCCACCACCAGGGTCCGCCCGCTGCCGGCACGCCGGGCGGCGGTGGTGAACAGCGCCGGCTCCGGCTTGCCCACCACCACGTCGGGATCCCGGTTGAGCGCGGTGCGCAGCACCGCCACCAGCGAGCCGTTGCCGGGCAGCGGTCCGCGCGGGCTGGGCAGCGTCCGGTCGGTGTTGGTGGCGTACCAGGGCGCGCCCGCGCGGACGGCCAGGGACGCCTCGGCCAGGTCGGACCAGCCCACCTGCGGCCCGTACCCCTGGGCCACGGCAGCGGGCTCCTCGTCGGCCGTGGACACCGGCCGCAGACCCACCGCGCGCAACTCCGCCCGCAACGCCTCCGCGCCGACCACCAGCACCGGCGCGCCGGCCGGCAGTCGGTCCCGGAGCAGTTCGGCGGTGGCGGCCGCCGAGGTGAGCACCTCGGTCGGCCGGGCCGGCACGCCCATGCCGGTGAGCAGGTCGGCCACCTCGCTGGAGCGGCGGGAGGCGTTGTTCGTCGCGTACGCGACCGCCCGCCCCTCGTCGTGCAGCCGGGCGACCGCCTCGACCGCGCCGGGGATGGGCCGGTCGATCAGGTAGATGACCCCGTCCAGGTCGAAGACGACCAGGACGTACCCGTCGACCAGCCAGCCGCCCGCCCCGGCACGGTCGGGTGCACCCCGGTCCGCGCCGGAAGCGGTGTCCCCGGCGGGCGCTGTCACCGGCGCTCCGCCGCCTCGTCACCGCCGGCAGGCGTGCCACCGGACGCGGGCGGGGTGTCACCGGCGAGCGACTCCGCCTCGGCGTCGGTCAGCTCGTCGTCGCCCAGGTCGCCGGCGTCGCGGTCGCGGTAACCGGCCCGAGCCGCGTCACCGGCGTCCGCCGTGTCGGCGCCGTCGGCCCGCGGACGGGTGTCGCCGTCCAGGTCGTCGTCGTCCTCGTCTTCGTCCTCGAGGTCGTCCTCGTCGTCCTCGAGGTCGTCCTCGTCGTCGAGGTCTTCGTCGTCGAGGTCGTCGTCCTCGTCTTCGTCGTCGAGGTCGTCGTCCTCGTCTTCGTCGAGGTGGTCGTCGGCGGCGTCGGTCTCGTCGTCGGGGCGCGCGGCCGCCGGGCCGGTGCCGTCCGCGTCGTCCGCCGGCTCGTCGTCCTCGTCGTCACCCTCGATGACCACGCCGTCGAGCTCCAGCAGCCGCTCGGCGGCGTCGGTCTCGCCCTCGGAGTCGACGTCGGCCGCCCGGGAGAACCACTCCCGGGCCTCCTCACGTCGGCCCACGGCGAGCAGCGCGTCCGCGTACGCGTAGCGCAGCCGCGCCGTCCACGGCTCGGGCGAGTCGGTGGTCAGCTCGCGGACCTGCAGCATCGCCACGGCCGCGTCCTTCTGCCCCAGGTCGCCCCGGGCACCGGCGGCGACGATCAGCAGCTCGATGGCGACGGCCTGGTCGAGCTTCTCCCGGTCCGCGCCACGGAACAGGTCGATCGCCCGTTCCGGCCGGCCCAGCGCCCGCTCGCAGTCGGCCAGCACCGCCAGGTGACTCTGCAGGCCACTCATCCGGTGGTACGTCCGCAGCTCGGCGATGGCGGTCTGCCACTCCCCCGCGTGGTACGCGGCCAGCCCGACCGCCTCCCGCACCGCGGAGATACGCGAGGCGAGCCGGCGGGCCGCCATGGCGTGCGCCAGCGCCAGCGTCGGGTCGTCGTCGATCAGCAGGCCGGTCGCGACCAGGTGCCGGGCGACCGTCTCCGCGACCGGCTTGGCGAGCGAGAGCAGCTCCGCGCGGACGGTCGAGTCGAGGTCACTCGCGACCACCTCGTCCGGCAGCTCCGGCGCCTCGCCGGTACGCCCCTCGCCGCGCTCATCCTGACGCTCACGCTGCGGCCCGTAGTTGCCCGGCCGGTCCTCGTAGCCGCGACGCTCCCCGCCCCGGTCGTCACGCCCACCCCGGTAACCACCCGGGGCCCGGTCCTCGCGACGGAAGCCGCCGTCGCGGTCGCCGCCCCGGTAGCCGCCCTCGCGACGCTCGCCGCCGCGGAAGCCGCCCTCACGACGGTCGCCGCCGGGCCGGTTGTCGCGGTCGCCCCCACGGAAGCCACCCTCGCGACGGTCACCACCGCGGAAACCACCCTCACGGTCACCGCCACGGAAACCACCCTCACGACGGTCACCGCCGCGGAAACCACCCTCGCGGTCACCGCTCCGGAAGCCGCCTTCGCGACGGTCGCCGCCGCCGGGCCGGTTGTCGCGGTCACCGCCACGGAAACCACCTTCACGACGGTCACCGCTCCGGAAGCCGCCTTCGCGACGGTCGCCGCCGCCGGGCCGGTTGTCGCGGTCACCGCCACGGAAACCACCTTCGCGACGGTCACCGCCGCGGAAACCACCTTCACGGTCACCGCTCCGGAAGCCGCCTTCACGGCGGTCGCCGCCGCCGGGCCGGTTGTCGCGGTCACCGCCACGGAAACCGCCCTCGCGACGGTCGCCGCCCCGGAAACCACCCTCACGGTCACCGCCACGGAAGCCGCCCTCACGGCGGTCGCCGCCGCCAGGGCGGTTGTCGCGGTCGCCCCCACGGAAACCGCCCTCGCGACGGTCGCCACCGCGGAAGCCGCCCTCGCGACGGTCGCCGCCACGGAAGCCGCCCTCGCGACGCTCACCACCGCGGAAACCACCCTCGCGGTCGCCACCGCGGAAGCCACCTTCGCGACGGTCGCCGCCACGGAAGCCGCCCTCGCGACGCTCACCACCGCGGAAACCACCCTCGCGGTCGCCACCGCGGAAGCCGCCCTCACGACGGTCGCCACCCCGGAAGCCGCCATCGCGGTCCCCGCCACGGAAGCCACCCTCACGACGGTCGCCGCCGCCGGGGCGGTTGTCGCGGTCACCCCCACGGAAACCGCCTTCACGACGGTCCCCGCCACGGAAGCCGCCCTCACGACGGTCGCCGCCGCCGGGGCGGTTGTCGCGGTCACCGCCGCGGAAGCCACCCTCGCGACGCTCACCACCGCGGAAACCGCCCTCACGGTCCCCACCGCGGAAGCCACCCTCGCGACGCTCGCCACCGCCGGCCCGGCTGTCGCGACGGAAACCGCCGTCGCGGTTCTCGCCACCACGGAAGCCGCCGGCGCGGTCGTCGCGGCCACCCCGGTACGAAGGACGGTCGTCGCGGCGGGCGTCGTTACGCTCCCGGCCGCGGTCGGCGCTGTCCTCGTGACGGCGGGGCCGGTCCCCGCCCTGCGGTCCTGAACTCACAGGTGCATCCTTCCTGATGGCGTTTCCGCCGTAACGCTAACGCAGTCGAGGGCCGACCCTGCTGGGGCGGCCCTCGACTGAAAGATTGTCCGGCGGTGTCCTACTCTCCCACACCCTCCCGAGTGCAGTACCATCGGCGCTGGAGGGCTTAGCTTCCGGGTTCGGAATGTTGCCGGGCGTTTCCCCTCCGCCATGACCGCCGTAACTCTATGAACATGTCAACCAACCCGATGGGTGGTGTTTGTTCAGAGTTGCACAGTGGACGCGTAGCAGCTTGGTAGTCAAGTCCTCGGCCTATTAGTACCGGTCAACTGAACCCGTTACCGGGCTTACATTTCCGGCCTATCAACCCAGTCGTCTAGCTGGGGGCCTTACCCCACAAATGTGGGTGGGATACCTCATCTTGAAGCGAGCTTCCCGCTTAGATGCTTTCAGCGGTTATCCCTTCCGAACGTAGCTAACCAGCCGTGCCCCTGGCGGGACAACTGGCACACCAGAGGTTCGTCCGTCCCGGTCCTCTCGTACTAGGGACAGCCCTTCTCAAGTATCCTACGCGCACGGCGGATAGGGACCGAACTGTCTCACGACGTTCTAAACCCAGCTCGCGTACCGCTTTAATGGGCGAACAGCCCAACCCTTGGGACCTGCTACAGCCCCAGGATGCGACGAGCCGACATCGAGGTGCCAAACCATCCCGTCGATATGGACTCTTGGGGAAGATCAGCCTGTTATCCCCGGGGTACCTTTTATCCGTTGAGCGACACCGCTTCCACATGCCAGTGCCGGATCACTAGTCCCGACTTTCGTCCCTGCTCGACCTGTCAGTCTCACAGTCAAGCTCCCTTGTGCACTTGCACTCAACACCTGATTGCCAACCAGGCTGAGGGAACCTTTGGGCGCCTCCGTTACCCTTTAGGAGGCAACCGCCCCAGTTAAACTACCCACCAGACACTGTCCCTGAACCGGATAACGGTCCGAAGTTAGATACCCAAATCAACCAGAGTGGTATTTCAAGATTGCCTCCACCCATACTGGCGTATGGACTTCACCGGCTCCCACCTATCCTACACAAGCTAATTCAGATACCAATGTCAAGCTATAGTAAAGGTCCCGGGGTCTTTCCGTCCTGCCGCGCGTAACGAGCATCTTTACTCGTAATGCAATTTCGCCGGGCCTGTGGTTGAGACAGTGGGGAAGTCGTTACGCCATTCGTGCAGGTCGGAACTTACCCGACAAGGAATTTCGCTACCTTAGGATGGTTATAGTTACCACCGCCGTTTACTGGCGCTTAAGTTCTCCGCTTCGCCCCGAAGAGCTAACAGGTCCCCTTAACGTTCCAGCACCGGGCAGGCGTCAGTCCATATACATCGAATTACTTCTTCGCATGGACCTGTGTTTTTAGTAAACAGTCGCTTCCCCCTGCTCTCTGCGGCCATACAACGCTCCACCCGCGCGGGGCTTCACGTCTCCGGCCCCCCTTCTCCCTAAGTTACGGGGGCAATTTGCCGAGTTCCTTAACCACAGTTCGCCCGATCGCCTCGGTATTCTCTACCTGACCACCTGTGTCGGTTTGGGGTACGGGCCGCTAAGAACTCGCTAGAGGCTTTTCTCGGCAGCATAGGATCACTGACTTCACCTGAATCGGCTCGGCATCACGTCTCAGCCTATGTGCACCGCGGATTTGCCTACGGTACGGCCTACACGCTTACCCCGGCACAACCACCGGCCGGGATCAGCTACCTTCCTGCGTCACCCCATCGCTTGACTACTACCCGTCAGGTTCCCACGCTCACCACCATCAGTCCGAAGACGTCCGGCAGCTCGGATGGTTAGCACAACGAGGTTCATCAGGGTCGCTCTTTCGCGGGTACGGGAATATCAACCCGTTGTCCATCGACTACGCCTCTCGGCCTCGCCTTAGGTCCCGACTCACCCAGGGCGGATTAGCCTGGCCCTGGAACCCTTGGTCATCCGGCGGAAGGGTTTCTCACCCTTCTTTCGCTACTCATGCCTGCATTCTCACTCGTGCCGCGTCCACAGCTGGGTCACCCCGCTGCTTCACCCCCGGCACGACGCTCCCCTACCCATCCACACACCTGCACAAGGAATCAAGTCCAAGCGAGGTTGAAATGTGAATGCCACAGCTTCGGCGGTGTGCTTGAGCCCCGCTACATTGTCGGCGCGGAACCACTTGACCAGTGAGCTATTACGCACTCTTTAAAGGGTGGCTGCTTCTAAGCCAACCTCCTGGTTGTCTATGCGATCCCACATCCTTTTCCACTTAGCACACGCTTAGGGGCCTTAGCTGGTGATCTGGGCTGTTTCCCTCTCGACTACGAAGCTTATCCCCCGCAGTCTCACTGCCGCGCTCTCACTTACCGGCATTCGGAGTTTGGCTGATTTCGGTAAGCTTGTGGGCCCCCTAGACCATCCAGTGCTCTACCTCCGGCAAGAAACACGCGACGCTGCACCTAAATGCATTTCGGGGAGAACCAGCTATCACGGAGTTTGATTGGCCTTTCACCCCTAACCACAGGTCATCCCCCAACTTTTCAACGTTGGTGGGTTCGGCCCTCCACGCGGTCTTACCCGCGCTTCAGCCTGCCCATGGCTAGATCACTCCGCTTCGGGTCTAGAGCATGCGACTATGTTCGCCCTATTCAGACTCGCTTTCGCTACGGCTCCCCCACACGGGTTAACCTCGCCACATGCCACTAACTCGCAGGCTCATTCTTCAAAAGGCACGCCGTCACCCCGCAAGGCTCCGACGGATTGTAGGCGAACGGTTTCAGGTACTATTTCACTCCCCTCCCGGGGTACTTTTCACCATTCCCTCACGGTACTCGTCCGCTATCGGTCACCAGGAAGTATTTAGGCTTACCAGGTGGTCCTGGCAGATTCACGGCAGATTTCAGGAGTCCGCCGCTACTCGGGAACACCCACAGAAGACTGGCAACTTTCACCTACCGGACTATCACCGTCTACGGTCAGCCATTCCAGACTGTTCGACTAGCCACCAGCTTTGTAACTCCTCGAGTGCGTGTCAGCACACTCAGCAGGGTCCCACAACCCCAACCACGCAACCCCTGACAGGTATCACACGCAGCCGGTTTAGCCTCAATCCGCTTTCGCTCGCCACTACTCACGGAATCACTATTTGTTTTCTCTTCCTACGGGTACTGAGATGTTTCACTTCCCCGCGTTCCCCCCACACACCCTATGTGTTCAGGTGCGGGTGACATCACATGACTGATGCCGGGTTTCCCCATTCGGACACCCTGGGATCACAGCTTGGTTGACAGCTCCCCCAGGCCTATCGCGGCCTCCCACGTCCTTCATCGGCTCCTGGTGCCAAGGCATCCACCGTTCGCCCTTGACAACTTGACCACAAAGATGCTCGCGTCCACTGTGCAATTCTCAACAAACAACCAACCCACAACCCACAGCCCCACACCAAACCCGACCACCGCCGGCGGTATGCAGGACCAGGCCATGCCTGGATAACCGTCTCCCACCACCACGGGCAGGAGCATGGTTCTGAAAAAACAACCGTGGTTGTTCCTTCAGGACCCAACAGGGTGCTTACATCAGTCACCAGCCGCACCACGGACTCGTTCCCACCACCCCCGAAGAAGCAGCTGTACTAGAGGAACCATGGCCGTTGCCGGCACCCGACTTGCCAGTGTCTCCGCCATCTGAGCACCCCGACCCGACATTCGCAGGTCGCGGGCTCCATGCCACC